>NZ_OZ245776.1:0-3837500 GCF_965227735.1 Larkinella sp.
ATCGGCAGCAAAACTTCCATCGATGTGGCACTGGAAGAAGATGCGGCACTGCTCGGCGAAATTGTCGTAACGGCCCTCGGCATCACCCGCGAAAAGAAAGCCCTGGGCTATTCGGTTCAGGAGGTAAGCGGCAAACAACTTACCCAGGCGCGGGAGACGAACCTCGTCAACGCCCTGTCCGGTAAAGTGGCCGGGGTTCAGGTGACCAACTCCAACGGCGCACCCGGTGCCTCCTCCCGGATGGTGATCCGGGGAGCCAGTTCCATCGGCAGCAACAACCAGCCTTTGTTCGTGGTAGACGGTGTTCCGATCGACAACGGCAACTACGGTTCTTCGACGGCAGTGGATTATGGCAACGGTGCCGGGTCGCTAAACCCGGATGATATTGAGTCGGTTAGCGTCCTGAAAGGTCCCAGTGCAGCCGCCTTGTACGGTTCCCGCGGAGCCAACGGCGTGGTCCTGATCACGCTGAAAAGTGGAAAAGGAGGCCGGGGCATCGGCGTTTCGGTCAACTCCAATACGGCTTTCGACAGCCCGTTCCGACTGCCGGAATGGCAAAATGAATACGGACAGGGCGGTAAAGGCCTGTTCTCCTACGTCGACGGACGGGGCGGTGGCGTCAACGATGGCGTCGATGAAAGCTGGGGGCCTAAACTGGATGGCCGGTTGTTGCCGCAGTTCGACTCACCCATCGGCGCCGATGGCAAACGGACGCCGACGCCCTGGGTAGCCCATCCCGACAACGTCAACCAGTTTTTTGAAACCGGCCGGACGCTGACCAACAACGTTTCCGTTACGGGAGCCAGCGACAAAGGTGATTTCCGGCTTTCGTTCACCGACCTGAACCAAACCGGCATTCTGCCCAACACCGACTACAAACGGCGGACGGTTTCGCTGAATGCGGGCTGGAATCTGACCAAAAAACTGAGCATCCGCGCCACCGGAAACTACGTGAAAGACGGCAGCGACAACCGCACCAACTGGGGCCTCTATTTCATCTGGTTCGGCCGGCAGGTTGACATGGAAAAACTGAAACAGTATCAGGCTCCGGGTAGCATTTACCAGAACAACTGGAACTACAATTACTGGACCAACCCCTATTACCAGCTCAACGTCAGCGCCCGCGAAAACGAACGCGACCGCCTGTTTGGCAACCTGGCCGCTACCTACAAATTCACGCCCTGGCTTACCCTGACGGCCCGCACGGGAACGGATTTCTACGAAGACCGCCGGAAAACGAAGAATGCCGCCCGGACCTCCAACCTGTTCGACAGCTACAACGAAGAGCAGATTTATGTCCAGGAATCGAACTCCGATTTCCTGCTGAACGCCACGCATAAATTCGGCGAATTCGACGTAACCGCTAACATTGGCGGAAACCACCGCAAAAACTTCTACCAGCGGAACTACATGGGGGCCACGGAGTTAGCCATTCCCCGCGTCTGGAACATGGGGAACTCCCGCCAGCGGCCGGTAACGGAAAACTCCTACAACCAGCGCGTTATCAACAGTGCCTACGCATCGGCCAACGTTGGTTTCCGGAATTACCTGTTCGTAGATTTGACCGCCCGGAACGACTGGTCGAGCACGTTGCCATCCAACAACCGCTCGTATTTCTACCCCTCGGCCGCTGTCAGTGCGGTGTTGACCGACATGTTCAATGTGAACTCGCCGGTGCTGTCGTTTGCCAAAATCCGGGGCGGTATTGCCCGCGTCGGGAACGACACCGAGCCGTTTAACCTGCTGCAAACCTACGCCTACGCCAACGCCTGGGGCAGCACGCCGTCGCTGGCCGAAAGCAACGCCATGCTGAACGCCAATCTGAAACCGGAAATCACGAATTCGTACGAAATTGGGGCGGAAGTGAAACTCTGGAACAACCGTGTGGGCGTCGATGTGACGTATTACAACAAACAGTCGTTCAACCAGATTCTGAACGTCAACATCTCGAACGCAACCGGTTTCTCCTCCAAGCTGTTGAATGCCGGTCGGCTGGAAAACAAAGGGATCGAACTGCAACTATCGGCCACGCCCGTCAAAACCGGTGCGTTTCAATGGGATGTTGTCCTGAACTGGGCCCGTAACCGCAACAAGGTACTGGAACTGGCCGAAGGTCTGACGACGTATACGCTGAACCCGACCACCAACATCCGCGGCATGGGCGTTGAAGCCCGCATCGGTCAGCCGTATGGCACGTTCTTCGGACAAGGCTTCCTGCGCGACCCGAACGGCAACATCGTTTACAGTGGCGGAGTGCCCCAGATCGACCCGGTTCGCCGGATTCTGGGTAACTTTACCCCGAAATGGATTGGTGGTATTCAGAACACCTTTACCTATAAAGCACTCTCGCTGAGCACCTTGATCGACATCAAACAAGGGGGCGACATTTTCTCGCAATCGATCAACATTGGTCGCTACACCGGGGTGTTGAAAGAAACGACCTTCGGTCGGGAAGACGGCATCATCGGCGAGGGGGTTAAAAACATCGGAACCGCAGCCGAACCCAACTATGTGCCGAACGATGTGCGGGTTTCGTCGGAAGAGTGGCACCACAAATACTACTCGCTGACCAACAACGAAGGCACCATTTTCGATGGCAGCTTTGTCAAACTGCGGGAAGTTCGGTTGAGCTACGTCCTCTCCGGTCAGGTGTTCAAGCGCTTACCATTCCGGGACATCTCGTTCTCGATCGTGGGCCGGAACCTGGCGTTGCTGCACAGCAATGTGCCGCACATCGATCCTGAAACCAGCTTCTACAACGACGGAAACCTGCAGGGCATCGAAAACGGCCAGATTCCCACCACCCGCTCCGTTGGCTTCAACATCGGCTTCAATCTGTAATCTGTTTTCGGTATACGGTATACGGTTGGCTGACGCGTCCTTATTCGTGCGTCAGCCAACCGTATACCGAAAACCGAAAACCCCAAACCAACATACCATGAAACGCAACTCTTTTTCTTTCCGCTATAAAGCCGCTGTGGCCGCGCTCTTTTTGAGTATGTCGTCCTGCACGGAAAATTTTGATGACCTCAACACCAACCCCAACAACCCGACGGTAGCCTCTGCCGACCTCTTTATGCCCCACGGTATTCAGAGCGCGGTCGATGTCTATTGGGGCGGCTCACTGGGGCAGGACATTGGCTCCGGCATCTCGCAGCACTGGGCCCGGATTCAGTATACTGACGTCGATCAATACACGATTTCGAACGACATCATCAGCAACAGCTGGCGCGACTTTTACATCGAATCGCTCGCTGATTACCAGCGCATTTACAAAATCGGGGCCGAAACCGGCAACACGAACTACCAGGCAGTGGCTGTCATTCTGCGCTCCTGGGTGTTTTCATTGCTGACGGACATTTACGGCGACATTCCCTACAAAGAAGCGATCATGGGGCTGGAAGGCTCGCTGCAACCGAAATACGATACCCAGAAAGACGTCTATGCCGGTTTGGTGGCCGAACTGAAAGGAGCCAGTGACCTGATCGATGTGACCGACAAAAGCAAGGCCATTGCGGGTGACATTCTGCTCGCCGGTGACCTGACCAAGTGGAAGAAGTTTGCCAATTCGCTCAGCCTGCGACTGCTCAACCGGATGTTGAGCAAAACCGACGCGCCCATCGACGTGAAAGCCGAAATCACCCGGATTCTGAGCGATCCCGCCAAATACCCGGTGCTGGCTTCCAACGCCGATAACATTCAGTTGAACTACCTGGCGGCTGTTCCCAACAACAATCCGATCAACGAAAACCGCAAAACCCGCGATGACCACCGCATTAGCGCAACCATCGTCAACAAGATGCTGGCGTTGAGCGATGCGCGGCTGGCGGTGTATGCCGACCGACCCGCCGACGGGGGTGAGTATAAAGGAGTTCCGAACGGCCTGTCGGCTTCGGATGCCAATGCCCTGGGGTTGTCGAAAACCTCGAAAGTCGGGGCGTATTTTACCAGCGCAACGGCACCGGGTGTCATCCTGAGCTACGCCGAACTGCTGTTTACCAAAGCGGAGTTTGCCTACAAAGGCATCACCGCAGCCGGTACGGCCGCCACGCTCTACAACAGCGCCATCACGGCGTCGCACGATCAGTATAAACTCACGGTTTCACCGGCTTACCTGACGGCGAATGCGATGAAAGACGGCGCTGCGGGCTACACGCAGTTGATGGAACAGAAGTGGATTGCGCTCTACGGCCAGGGTCTGGAAGCCTGGTCGGAATACCGCCGGACGGGCATCCCGACGTTGACCGCTCCCGCCCTGAACACCAACAACGGCGTGGTTCCCACCCGCTTACCGTATCCCGGCTCGGAAGAATCGCTGAACTTCACCAATTTCGATGCCGCGCTGAAAAGTCAGGGAGGTCAAAACGACAAGAAACTTAAACTCTGGTTTGCGAAATGAAAAACTGGCTATTCCCCACCCTCCTGGCCTGTCTGGCAACCGGCGCGCTGCCGGCATCGGCCACCGACGATGACAAAGCCCTGCTGAAAAAAGCGAAGAAAATCCACGAAAAAGCGTTTACCGTGGACACGCATGCCGACACGCCCATGCTGCTGTCACGCGGGGGATTCGACGTCACGAAGGAAAACGATGCCCGCACAACCAACAGCAAAGTGGATTATCCGCGCATGAAAAAAGGCGGACTGGATGCCATTTTCTGGGCGGTTTATCTCGGACAGGGACCGCGCACGCCGGAGGGTCACGAAGCCGCCAAACAGAAAGCCCTCGGCATTTTCGATGCGGTTCATGCCACGCTCAAAAGTACGGCTTCGGAAGCGGAACTGGCGACGACGCCCCAGGATGCCCTCCGAATCGGAAAAACCGGGAAGCGGGTCATTTTTATCGGGGTGGAAAACGGCTATCCGATGGGGCATGACGTGTCGATGCTGAAGAAGTTTTATGACCTCGGTGCCCGCTACATGACGCTTTGCCATTCGAGCAACAATGACATCTGCGACTCCTCGACCGATCCGAAAGGGGCTGAATACCAGGGCCTGAGTCCGTTGGGTGAGCAGGTTGTTGCGGAGATGAACCGGCTGGGTATGATGATCGACGTTTCGCACGTTTCCGACTCCACGTTTTATGATGTCGTCCGGCTGTCGAAAGTCCCCATCATTGCGTCTCACTCGGGTGCCAAAGCCGTTTGCGATCATCCCCGCAACCTGACCGACGACATGCTGAAAGCGCTGGCGAAAAACGGGGGCGTGGTGCAGTTGAACCTGTTGAGCGACTACGTAAAAACCATACCGCCCAGCCCCGAGCGGGAAGCGGCCCAGAAAGCCATGATGGAAAAATGGGGTGTCAAAGACCGCCGGTCGATGATGGGTGCCATGAGCAAACTGTCGGAAGAGGATCAGAAGAAAATCCGCGCTGATTTCATGGAACTCAACCAAAAATACCCGGTGCAACTCGCCACGGTGAAGGATGCTGTCGATCACATCGACCACATCGTGAAGCTGATCGGCATTGACCACGTGGGCATGGGAGCCGACTTCGACGGCGGTGGTGCCCTGGCCGACTGTTTCGACGTCAGCCAGTACGAAAACTTCACGGTCGAGTTCGTGCGTCGCGGGTATTCCAAAAAAGACATCGAGAAAATCTGGAGCGGCAATTTCTTTCGGGTCATGAAAGCCGTTGAAAAAAGTGCCCCGACAGAAATGATCGGGAAATAAACGGGGTTCCTTCTGTGGAATAAACCGTCTTTCTTAACCTAAACATCCGAAATGCCCCGCTGCAAAGTGGGGCATTTTTTATGGCGCATTCGCCCGAAATGTCCGCAATTTTGGTTAAGCTTGCCGTGGCACAAGCGTTCAAAAAATAACCGAAGCCATGATAACCCCGGAAAAACCAGGACGAAGAGAATTTGTCGGCACCCTCACCAAAGCATCGCTACTCCTGACCCTCCCAGGTCGTACGCCCACAAACGGTTTTTGGCAATCTGCCGAATCCGTCACGGTGGGTCAGGTGATGGAACTGATTCTGAAAACCATTCCAAATGCGCCGTTTCCGAAAACCGTCGATACGCTCAAATCCGGCACGGTGGATCAAAAGGTGACGGGTATCGTTTCCACGATGTTTGCCACCATGGACGTCATCGAGCAAGCCGCCCGACTGGGAGCCAACTTCATCATCGTTCACGAGCCCACCTTTTACAACCACGCCGACGAAACCGACTGGCTGGCGAAAGACGAGGTTTTTAAGCGGAAACATGATCTGCTGGAGAAACACGGCATTGCCGTCTGGCGGTTTCACGACTACTGGCATTCGCACCGCCCCGACGGCATCCGCATGGGTGTGGTAACGGCCCTGGGCTGGGAAAAGTACATGGATGCCGGCAACCCGCGGATGATCACGCTCCCCGCGCCCCTGCCGTTGAAACAGGTTATAGCTCACGCCAAAGAGAAACTGGGCATCGCGATGATGCGGGTGGTGGGCGATCCGGCGCAGGCCTGTCGGCGGATTTTGCTCATGCCGGGTGCTTCGGGGGGACGAAGCCATATCCTGGCGATTCAGCAGGACAAACCGGATGTGATTCTGTGCGGGGAAATCAGCGAGTGGGAAACCGCCGAATACGTTCGGGATGCGCGCCAGCAGGGCCAGAAACTATCTTTGGGTATTCTGGGACACATCATGAGTGAAGCGCCGGGAATGCAGTGGCTGGTGCCCTGGCTGCAACCGAAACTGCCCGGAATGAAGATCACGTATATCGATTCCAAAAATCCGTTTATGTATTTGTAAAAGGAAGAAGGAATGTAAAATGATAAATGACGAATGCTAAATGTAAAAGTAGCCAGGCGCTCTGGAAAGACTTTTACATTTAGCATTCGTCATTTATCATTTTACATTCCCTTTCAGATAAAGCTATCATCGAACTCGTCAACAACGGTCAGGTCATTCATGTCGAACCATTCTTCCGAATCGTCATCCAGTCGGCAGAGGACCTGCGTTTCGTCTTCATTCAGGCTCGAAACCGTCAGGGTATGGCCGTTGTTGACGCTCGCATCCGCGTGTTTTACCGTATCTCCGTAGTGCATAGGTAGATAGATTTAAACAACGGGTGTTCCACGATGTGCGTTTTGTTCGCGAAGTTTGGCAAGAGCCTCTTTTTGGTTTTCATCCAGCGGTTTTTGCTCACCCTTCCGTTGCTCCAGAATCCAACGAAACAAAGCAGTACCGCGTAAGGGATGGCTAAATGTTTTCATACTTTCGATCTACTTTTTATCAAATTTACAAAAATCGGTTATTAATCGCCCCACTCTTTTCATTGTTAACCAGGAAATACTACTTATTTTTTAACTCCCAGCCCCAAATCCCACGCATCCGTGCGAAACGGAATCACCGGCAGGCCTTCCTTGCTAAAGAGATTCGGCACCGGGGCATCGCGGAACGCAAACCGCACCGCCACCGGATTTTTGATGTTCTCGGCCCAAACCTCCAGCGTGTTTCCTTTGATGCGGGCCTGCGCTTTGGAAAATACTTTGTCGGCTTCCGCAATTTCCAGCTCGGTAATGTCGGTTCCTCTGGCAATCAAGCCGTTGGGCGCGTTGTCGAACGTAATCCGGATTTTGTTGCCGTCCACCTGCATCGAACGGTATTGGGGGCTTTTGTATACTCCCACAGTCTGGCCGTAGGTTTCCGCCAACGCCCAGTTAGCCAGACGATTACCCACTTCTTTTTTGTAGGCCGGGTGAATATCCTTCAGGTTGTCCACCAGATCCGTCGTCACGATCATCCCGGATTTCGGAATGTCCATCGCTTTTGTCTGGCTTTCCCGCGTGGCTGCGGTCTGGTACTTATCACCGTAGGTATAGGGAGCTATCTGGACGTAATAAAACGGAAAATCCGTCTGCCAGACGCCCCGCCAGGCGTCGACCAGCGCGTGCGTCAGTTTGTAATAAGCCGGGGCATCGTGCCGGTTGGCTTCGCCCTGGTACCAGATTACGCCGGCAATCGGGAACGAGGTGATCGGTGCGGCCATGCCGTTGTAAAGCACACCCGGTTTGTTGGGTGCCCAGGGCACTTTCGACATCGCCTGCGCCGACCGGCGGGTTTCCGGGTAAAGCATCGCGATGGGTTCCGGCACCCAGGAGTCCATGTAAGAACCGCCCCACGACATGTCGATCAAACCGATGGGAACGTTGAGGGTGTTTTGCAGTTTCTTTCCGAAAAAATAACCGACCGCGCTGAAATACTTCATCGTCAGGGAATCGCAAACCGCCCAGTTGCCCCGAACGTCGATCTGGGGCGAATCCGCGGCCCGTTTCGGAATTTTGAAGAACCGGATGTTGGCATTGAACGCCGTTGGCAACTCGGCGCGGGCATCTTTGGCGCCCCCGCTCGCCGTCATTTCCATGTTCGACTGCCCGGAACACAGCCAGACCTCGCCAATCAGGATGTTGGTCAATTCGACTTTGTTATATCCTTTGATCGTGATCGTGTAGGGTCCACCGGCTTTCGGAGTTCGGAGACTTACTTTCCAGATGGCATTGTCGGCGCAGGTCGTGCTCACCGGCTGGCTTTCCCAACTAGCCGAAACCGTCACTTTTTCCGTCGGATCTGCCCAGCCCCAGATCATGATTTCGGTCTGCTGCTGCAACACCATGTTGGAATTTAAAACAGACGGCAAGGTGACATTGGCCCAGGAGGTCGTAGCCAGCAATACCAGCGCGAGTATCTTTTTCATGCAGTTTATCGAAGACGGATCAGGGAGTTCGTTCCAGGACCGCAAAGTAAACGGTATTCGTCATAAAACCGTCTATTTCTCCACAATGGCATCCAGCAAGGGCGCTACCGGCACCACCCCCGCCCGGTGTTTTTCAAACTCCTTTTTCAGATCCTCCAGAATCTCGGGGTGTTTGCTGCCCACCTCATAGCGTTCGCCGGGATCAACTTCCAGGTTATACAGCAAAGCCGGGTCGTGCGGAACCGGCGCTTCCGGCGAATACGACGGATGGGTCGTGAAATGCGCCTTCCAGGGGCCTTTCCGAATGGCATACAACCGGTCGGAATCGTAATAATACACCAGATCGGTCACCTTGTCTTTTTGGCCGGTCCACAAATCATGGATGTTCTGGCCGTCCAGCACCCGATCTTTCGGCAGTGGCACCTTCGCCAGCGTCAGAATGGTTGGGAACAAATCCATCGACGTTGCCACGGCGGACGACACGGTGTTGGCTTTTACCCGGCCGGGACCCCAGACGATGGTCGGAACGCGCATTCCGCCCTCGTAGGTCGACCCTTTCGCTTCGAACAACGGCCCCGCCGAACCGCCTTCTTCTTCCAGGCGGTTTTTGATCAGCCACGGACCGTTATCGCTCAAAAAAACCACATAGGTGTTTTTATCCAGTTTCAGATCCTTCAGTTTTCTCAGAATCTGCCCCACGCTCCAGTCCAGTTCCTCCACCACATCGCCATACAGACCGCGCTTGCTTTTGCCGTTGAAATCGTCGGATGCGTATAACGGAACGTGCGGAAACGGGCTGGCATAGTACATAAAGAACGGTTTTCCTTTGTTCGCCGTAATAAATTTCAGCACCTCATCGGTATATCGTTTGGTCAGTAAACGCTGATCCGGTTCCGTTTCGATGACCTGGGTATTCCGGTATAATGGCAAAGGCGGGTTCGTGTTGGGTGGAATCCCGGCGGCTTTCGCCCCCGAAATTGATCCCACTTTCCCCATATCATTCGAATAGGGCAAGCCAAAATACGAATCAAAACCGTAGTTCAATGGCAGGTATTCCGGCCGGGAACCCAAATGCCATTTCCCGACTAAACCCGTCTGATACCCATTGGTTTTCAGCGCTTTCGCGATGGTAACTTCTGAATGCGGAAGGCCATTGGCTGAGTTCGTAAAAAACACCACCCGTTTTCCGAAAATGCCGTTCCGAATCGGCAACCGCCCCGTCAGCAGAGCCGCCCGGCTGGGCGTACAAACGTTGGCGGCCACGTAAAACTGGGTAAAGCGGGTTCCTTCGACGGCCATCTGATCAAGGTGGGGCGTTCGAATGGTGGGATGACCGTAGCAACTTAGATCGCCGTAGCCTAAATCATCCGCCAGAATGATGATAAAGTTAGGCTGTTTGGCCGACTGCGCCCTTCCATCATACAAAGTCCATAGTGCCAGTAGAGAAAATAAGCCTGCGGTTTTGAAAAAAGACATCATGGAGGGTTAAGTTTTGATTCGAACCGCAAATAAACGGTTTTAAACGTGATTAGTCCACGGGAAACCGCATCTTATTTTGTCTCCATGCCAAAAACATTTACTTTAGCATAACCCTAAATTCAACCTGAAATGCGATCTTCGTTTGCCGCTCTTTCGTTGCTCTCTCTCCTTTCTTTGCATGTGGTTGCCCAACCGAATCCCGACCGGCCCGAGTTGCGGCAGGGGGCCTACTATAGCGAACCCGACGGTGCCAAAGCCCTCCAGAATTGCGCCATTGCGTACAACGACCGGGCTTCCTGGGAAAAACGGGCCGTCCAGATTCGGCAAGGGATTCGCGACGGTTTGAAACTGCCGGAAAAACCGGCCTTCGCCCCGCTCAACCCCATCCGGCATAGCCTGCGAAAAATGGACGGCTATACGGTCGAGAACGTTGCATTTGAAAGTTTACCCGGTTTTTACATCACCGGAAATCTGTATAAACCAGTCGGCATTTCCGGGAAAACAGCCGCCGTTCTTTGCCCGCATGGGCACACGGCCAACGCCGACGCCCGGTTTGTGGAGCAGACCCAGCAACGCTGCATCACGATGGCCAAAATGGGTGCCGTGGTGTTCGTATACGATATGCTGGGCTACGGCGATTCGAAACAGTGCAGTCACAAACTCCCGGAAGCCGCCAAATTACAGACGCTGAACAGCATCCGGGCGCTGGATTTTCTGACCGGTTTGCCCGAAGTCGATCCCGAACGCGTGGCGGTTTCGGGCGAGTCCGGCGGGGGAACGCAGACCTTTCTGCTCACGGCGCTGGATTCGCGCGTGAAGGTTTCGGTGCCGGTTGTGATGGTTTCGGCGCACTTCTTCGGTGGTTGCGTTTGCGAGAGCGGTATGCCGATTCACAAACGCCCGACCCACGAAACCAACAACGTTGAGATTGCCGCCCTGGCCGCTCCCCGCCCCATGATCATGATTTCGGACGGTGGTGACTGGACCAAAAATACGCCGAATGTCGAATTCCCGCATGTCCAGCGGATCTACGGTTTTTACAACGCCAAAAACCGGGTCGAGAATGTTCACCTGCCGAACGAAAAGCACGACTTCGGCCCTTCCAAACGAACGGCAGCCTACCGCTTTCTGGCCCTGCATCTCAAGCTCGACCTGACTAAAGTGATGAAAGACGGCCACATCGACGAGAGCCCGAACGTGCTGTTAAAACCGACTGATTTGCAGGTTTTTACGGACGTCTATCCGCGCCCTTCCAACGCCGTGGTGGGTGATGAGGCCGTGATGGCGTTGCTGAAGTAGAAAATCTAACCAACTGAATGATCTATGAGCAAGATTTTCAAAGCGCGCGCGTCAGAGGACATACCAAGCTACGACAAAATGTATTGGTGGTCAAAAACACCAGAGGAACGATTGCAAGCTGCGCTGAAATTGATCCAGCATGCTAAGGAAATCTACCGCGCCAATCCGGCTAATCCTCCCCTTGCCAATGGAAACCGAATACATAAATCTAATACGCCTATTGAACGAAGAAGGCGTTAGGTATGTAATTTGAAGAATGTCACCAAAACCCCGTCGTCCTGACCATACAAGGAACTCCTGTCAATTTTATCAGCCTACCAGACTTAATAAAGAACAAAAAAGCAGTCGGCAGACCACAGGATTTGCGTGACCTGGAAAATTTGCCCAACGCCTAAGACCACAATCTTCCCAAAATAGTCCATTTTAAAAAATAAATAGGATATATCCCCTACAATACCAAAAGTATATTTTGAAATTTCGAAATTTATAGTAGATTTATTCCGACCGCTTCATTCTCTTTTCCAATAGCCTGATCAGGCTATTTTTCCGTTTCATCATCACTAATCCATCTAAAAACCGGGCAAGCTGTCCGGTCTGCGACTATGAACCGTCGACATTTTCTGCACACAGCCGGTATGAGTTCTCTGGCCGTGGCCTCCGGAGTAAGTTCCTGCGCTCCCCGCCTGAGCGCCATGTCAAACCAGCCCCTGCACCGCGTTCCGAAACTGAAACTCTCGCTGGACCGCATTGTGAAAGAAACCGTGGGACTTCGACCCTTCCGGGCATCCGGACCACGCATTGCCAAAGAGACACTGGGCAGCAAAACCCTGGTTCACAACTATGGCCACGGCGGCAGCGGCTGGTCGCTCTCGTGGGGAACCGGCAATCTGGCCCGCGAGCTCGTCCTGTCGACCGGCGAGAAAAAAGTGGCGGTTTTGGGATCGGGAACGGTTGGTCTGGCAACCGCCCGCTTGCTGCAGGAAAAGGGCTGTGAAGTAACCATTTACACCAAAGACCTGCCGCCCAATGTGACGAGCAACCTGGCAACCGGCACCTGGTCGCCCGCTTCCCGCGTGTGTGATCCGAAAGTAGCCACCCCCGAATTTCACGCTTTGTGGGAAAACGCCACGCGGTTTTCGTTCCGGCGGTTTCAATTTATGCTCGGATTAGACGATATTGTGTCGTGGGTCGACGAATATGGAGTCAGCAACGAACCGTTCCGGCAACAAACGGACCCGGCCATCGGCGGTGAGGTCTACCACCTGGCGGGTCTGATTCCCGAGCGGAAAGAGCTGACACCGAAAGAGCATTCGTTTGGTGCCAAATATGTTTCCTGGCGGTCGAGCATGATGTTCAATATTCCGAGTTACCTCCACCACCAACTGAGTACGTTTATCATGCTGGGGGGAAAACTCAAGGTGCAGGAGATCAAAAAACTGGAAGATATCGATGCCCTGCCCGAAATGTGCGTCGTCAACTGCATGGGGCTGGGTGCCAAGGAAATCTTTAATGACGAAGAACTGACGCCGATTTCCGGGCAACTCGCCTGCCTGATTCCGCAGAATGAAGTGACTTACAAGCTCAATGCCCGGGGTGCCAGCATCATTTCTCGGAAAGACGGGATTTACCTGGGGGGCAACGGGTTGGTTGGCAACTGGGATACGACACCCAAACGGGAAGTAACCGAAAAATTTGTCGATACCATTCAGCAGGTAATGAAGGAAATGAGAAGCTAATAAACGCCTTACTGTTAACTGATTACCTACTTTCAATTCACCATAAACTTTACCCTTTGTGAAAAAAATCTTTACGGTTTTTGTTCTTGGTTTATCCATCGTGTCGGGTGTTGCATTCGGGCAATCAGTCGAAGCCAAATTAAAGGAGCAGGGCATCGAACTGGCTAAACCGACCGCTTCACTGGCCAATTACGTCAAAGCCGTCCGCACCGGCAACCTGGTTTTCCTCTCGGGCCATGTCTCCAACCGGGCCGATGGAACCGGTATCAAAGGCAAACTGGGCAAAGACCTGACGGTTGAGCAGGGCTACGAAGCGGCCAAATTATCAGCCATCGGGCTGCTATCATCCCTGAAAGCCGAAATTGGCGACCTCAACAAGGTGAAACGCATCGTCAAAGTGTTGGGAATGGTCAACTCCGCTCCCGATTTCACCGATCACCCCAAAGTGGTCAATGGCTGTTCTGATTTATTCGTCAAGGTGTTCGGTGACAAAGGCAAACACGCCCGCTCGGCCGTTGGGGTGGCCGCGCTGCCCTCGGACTACGCGGTTGAAGTGGAGATGATCGTTGAAGTGGAGTAAAGTAACTTCCCGTACAGTTTCTTTTGTTAGCTTTGCGGCCTATAATTCGTGCTACCATGAGAAACTTTTGCATTTTCCTAGCCTTTATTTGTCTCAACGCGTTTGCCAACCCGAAAGCCCCCGGCGACACCCAGATTGCCATCGAAACCCAGCGAACGGCGCTGGTCATCCGGGTCGATAATGCAGGCGACCCCACGGTGATCCACCTCGGAAAGCGGCTGCAAAACACCGCCGAATACGGCCTTTTATCAGACAACGGAAAGCGCGGAGAAGATTATACCCAGCTTTACAATTCGGCTTACACCCCAGCGGGCGCGCGCAATCTGCTCGAACCGGCGCTTCAGGTTGCCCATGCTGACGGCAATCCTTCTTCGGATCTCAAATACATCCGTCACGAAACGCAGACGGTTTCCGACGGCGTTGTTCTGACCACGATTTTCCTGAAAGATCCGCAGTATCCGTTTGAAGTAAAGCTGTTCTACAAAGCCTATCAGCAGGAAGACGTGATCGAACAGTGGTCCAGTATTCGGCATACGGAGAAAAAAACCGTTCGTTTGCAGAAATATGCGTCAGCCAATCTCTACATTCCCGCGAAGAACTATTACCTGACGCACTTCCACGGCGACTGGGCAAAGGAGATGAATCCCGAAGAAATCCCATTGACGGCGGGGCTGAAAGTGCTTGATTCGAAGCTCGGAACCCGCGCCCATCTGTTCCAGCCGCCTTCCTTTCTGCTCTCGCTGAACAAACCAGCGGAGGAAGAAACCGGTGAAGTCATCGCCGGAACGCTGGCCTGGTCGGGGAATTATCAGATTCAGTTCGAGGTCGATCCGCTGCAAAATCTGCGGCTGATTGCGGGCATCAATCCGTATGCTTCGGAATATCTGCTGGCCCCGGACAAGGAGTTTGTTACCCCGGCTTTTCTGTATACGTATTCGGATTCGGGCAAAGGACAGGCCAGCCGGAATTTGCACCGCTGGGCGCGAAAACACCGCATTCCTCAGGGCGAAGGCAACCGGTTAACACTGTTAAACAACTGGGAAGCGACCTATTTCGACTTCAATGAAGAAAAACTGACGACTTTATTCAAAGACGGCAAAAAGCTGGGCGTTGACTTATTTCTGTTAGATGATGGCTGGTTTGCCAACAAATACCCCCGCAACGACGACCATACCGGCCTGGGTGACTGGCAGGAAAACAAGCAGAAACTCCCGCACGGACTGGGTTATCTGGTGAAAGAAGCCGAAAGCGCGGGTATCAAATTCGGGATCTGGCTGGAGCCGGAAATGGTCAGCCCGAAAAGCGAACTCTACGAAAAACATCCCGACTGGGTGATCAAACTGCCAAACCGCCCGGAATACTATTTTCGGAATCAGTTGGTACTGGATTTGTCCAATCCGAAGGTACAGGATTTTGTATACGGCGTCGTCGACGGAATTCTGACCAAAAATCCTACCCTGAGCTACATCAAATGGGATTGTAATGCGGTGATTTACAACGCCTATTCCGCCACCAATCCCAACCCGTCGCACCTGTATGTGGAGTACGTGCAGGGTCTTTACAAAGTGCTGGAAAAGCTGCGGGTCAAATACCCGAAGCTGCCGCTGATGTTGTGCTCGGGCGGGGGCGGGCGGGTCGACTACGGCGCCTTGAAATACTTCACCGAGTTCTGGCCGAGTGACAACACCGACGGTCTGGAGCGTATTTTCATCCAGTGGAATTATTCGTATTTCTTCCCCGCCATCGCGATGTGTAACCACACCACCGACTGGGGCAAACAACCCATCAAATTCCGCACCGACGTCGCGATGATGGGCAAAATGGGGTACGATATTGTGGTCAGCAAACTCGACGAAAAAGAGCTGGCCTTCAGCCAGGACGCACTGAAAACCTACAGCCGCGTGAAGGAGGTGATCTGGAAAGGCGACCTGTTCCGGCTGGTATCCCCCCAGACTTCCGACATGGCTTCATTGCTGTATGTGAGCGAAAAGCAGGACAAAGCCGTGTGGTTCAATTACCTGGTCGGAAACCGCTATCGGGAAGGCAGCCAGGGAGCGATTCGGTTGAGCGGTTTGCATCCGGCGAAGAAGTACCGGATTCAGGAAGTGAACGTATATCCGGGCACCAATTCACCGATCAATAGCAGTCAGACGGTTTTTTCGGGCGATTATTTGATGACGGTCGGTTTCAATCCCACGGTCGATGCGCGCCGGGCCAGCGTCGTGCTGGAAATTACGGAAGCAAATTGAGTGTGGCGGTCGTTTCATCGGTTCGAACTTCCATTTCACCTCCGGTTTTTGTCAATTACTACCAGTTTTAGATGAATTTGGGTCGGTTTACCTGCACATTTGAGAAAGTAAACAACCGACTTTCTCATGAAACCATCCCTTCTCGCGCTGCTGACCGTTGCAGCGCTCAGCCTTTCTTCGTGTTCCAAAACCAAAGACCCCGTTGAACCGGGAGATGCTCAGGCCGGTTTTGTGTCCGGCAAAGTGGTCGATTCGCAGGGCAAACCCATTGCCAAAGCCGACATTGTAGCCGATGACACCCGGTATTATAACAGCAACGTGCTGGGGCAAACCGACGCGAAAGGCAACTACAAACTGGAGGTCGGCAATGGTTCGTTTTATGTCCGCGGAACCGTCAAAATGAAGTACGAGGGCCAGAATTACGTGCTGGATCTGTTCGTGGAAGACGACGGTGCTTTTGCCGGTTCCGACGGTGCCGTTAAAAACATGACCTTGAAACTGACCGGCGAGCGAACCGGAAATTTCGGCGACGACGGCGTTTATGGTGGCAAAATCGAGGTGTTCACGCCCATCGGTTTCTACGACACCGAGAATGTGGAACTTACGCTGGAACCCGTCGCCCCGCTCATCGACGGCACCACCGGAAAGAAGATCGTTCAGAAACCGGATTACCTCTACATCGACGACGTTCCCCTCGGAAAGTACAAAATAACGGCCCGGTATGTGCCCGAAAACAAACCCATGAAAGTCCGTGTCCGCAACGTCGGAAGTTTTCAGAATTCCCTCACGACGCTGTTCGTACCAGCCTATGCCGGTGCTACCGGCCGGTATAAAATGGACATCGAAGTTTCCGAGCCGGAATAGAACGCCGGCCTATCTTTCAATTTTCACATCGAATGCAAACGAAGCCGTTCCGGCGGCTTTATTCACCTGTCCCTGGGTAAACCGGATCAGGCCTTTTTTGCCCTGCTGGGTGCGAAACGACCACAGGTATTGCGTGAGTGGAGCCGACGTATTGAGATCCGTCAGTCCTTTGACGAGTTCCGTTTTCTCGTCGGCTCCCGCATCGAACGTCCAGGCTTTGCGCAGGGCCGCGGCATCGGCGAATGTCTCCCATTGGTTGGCCGGAATGGTGGTGTAACGCAGGAACGTATTCGCAAAAAACGGCCATTTCTGCTGGTCGATCAGCGGCCAGATGGTGTAGGCTCCGCAGGAAACCCCGCAGTTTTGAACTGCCCGCGGCCCCGCAAACCAGGGACCGGAATAGTAATCAAACACCACATCGATTTCGTAGGCGACTTTTGCGCCATCGGCAAACCGGTAGAACGTGCCGTTGTCGAGATCCAGTAAATTGCGGGTTTGCGGGTCATTCGACTGCCCTTCTTTCAGATCCAGTTTCAGGTTGGCGAACACGCGGACGTCGGCGCTGGCCGGAAATTCCTGCTGACCCAAAACCGCCGACCGCGCCAGCCGTTCATCACCCGTGATGGCGACGTCGAAAATGCAGTGGCCAAGTTCGGGCTGGCGGTTGACGCCCGCAGCCTGACACACGCCTTCCGCCCATTTGTATTTTTCGGGATCAATCACCGGAAACGTTTTGGGAAAGGACCGGTCGGTATACGAATCGGTGGTTTTCCCGTTTTCGTACACAAAAAGCGAGTTGGGGCTGGTAATTCGCCAGCTATCGGCAAACGTGGTGTGGATCGTCGGAAAGCTTCGTTCGATGGCGGTTCCATTGGCCAATTTAAAATCATTTTTGTCGTCTCCGTCAAAATTGCCCATCAACCCGGTTACGTTTCCCTTGCGGGCATCGCCGAGCATGACGGCATAGTCGAGGTAAGGCGTATTCCAGCGAATCGTGACGCCCTCACCCTGGGCATTCGTAAACACCAGCTTCTCTTTTGCGGCTACCCGCAGTTGGTTACCGTTGGCGAGGGGCAGTTGGGTGAAGGAGAACAGAGCGATTTCTTTCTTGTTGACAAAAAGCCGGGGCGCTTCGAGCGCAGCGGGGTTTACCAGAAAGCAGATTTCATCGGTGCCGATGCGGGCCGCAACGCCCGTCGTAACGGTTGCCCGGTTGGTCTTGTAGGCATCTTCCTGCCGGGCCTGAATTTCAATCATCTCGCCTTTGGTGGCCACAAACTCTCCTACGGCCTGAAAACCGTAATCCAGGCCATCGTGTGTAACGACGTGTGGGTCACCCATCGCCCGGCCGGCCGCAGCCGCAGCATTGCCAAAAGCATCTCCCAGTCGATCAAAAATACCGTTAAAGGCATCGCTGACACTCCTCGGACCGCGGTTGGTTCGCCCGGCCTGGGCGGCTGCCCGGGCAGCTTCTTCGCGGGCCGCTTGCTCGGCGGGCGTTTCTCCCCGCGAGTTTCGTTGCACTGGCGCGGCATTGGAAGGCATTTGTGCCTGCGGAACCGGATTGACAAACCGGTATTCGGGCAAGGGCGAACCGGGCTGGGGGGGTGGCGAATAGAAGTATCCACTGTGATAGTTGACACCCTGATTTCGTCCCAATGTCTGTGCCCGGGCGGGCGTCGCCAGCAGCGCAACCAGAAATTCGTCCAGATCGAACAAGCCGGACTTCCGGTGCAGATCGGCCAGTACCGGTCCTTCGTTTGCCAGAATACCCCAAATGGTGTTTTCGCTCAAGTTGGATTTGGTGGCGCTGTAATCAGCGACTTTCGTGAGCCGACTAACGATGAAATCAGTCAGGGTACCGAAGCTTTTGACTTCGGGAGCTTTAGCGGCAATGTCGGCCTGCGCGGTTTGAATGGCGGCATCGATGGCGGTAAATCGGGTGGTTTTATAGGCCAGGTATTGCGCCGACATAAAACCGGCCACTTCCTGATTCGCATACACATCAAACCGAAAATCCAGAATGGCCACGCCCTTGTTTTGGGTCGTTGCTTCCGTACACTCGATAATGAGCTGGTGATACCGAATTTCTTTTGGCCCCTCGGACGAAGCTGCCGGATCGGTTTCTTTCTGTTTACACGACAGCGAGAGCAGCAACAGGAACACCACAGCCGCGCCGAACCTGGGTCGAAACCCCATTCGCCCGGTATTTTTTTGGAACGTACGATTCATCGTCGTTTGCTGTTTCTACGGTTGGATGACTTTCAGACAGACACTCAATCAATCGTTAAAAACTCACCGTCGGTAATGGTAACCGTCGTGGGTCCGGCGGTTCCGCTGCCCAGGGCATATTCCAGATTCAGTGTCCCGCTGAAGGTTCCGGCTACCCGCTCACTGCTGGCCTGGGTGACCTTCACGGTCAGGCTGCTGCCGGGTGCTTTGGTGCTGAGATAGCTGCCATTTACCGAGCCATCACTCAACGACAGGGCCGCTATGCTGCCGCCGGCACTCTGAGGAATGATGGTATACGAACCGGGGGCTGTGCTGCCATAAATATTGACGGTCAGGTTGTCTTTCCCCGCGTCTCCACTGAACGAAATAATCCCCTGATCGGCAATACCGGGCACTTTACCCGCAACACCCGTGATTTTGCTGGTCGCCGTCCAGGCTTTGCCGTTGATTTTCATGCGCAGGAAAGCCTGAGCCCCTGGCTCCGGATCGTCGGTTTTATTGCCCCCGCAACCCGCTCCCGAGTTGATCAGCAAAACCGCCAGGAATAGACTGTACTTGAAGAGTTTTTTCATGATTGTACCCGTGAAAAATGGACCGTCACTTTTTTATCAAACCGGGGGTCGGCACTGCTCGAATAGCCCGAACCGGTGGCAGTGTTATACGTAAAAGCGAGCGTCAGGATGAGCTGGTCACCCTGCCACTGTCCGCCGTCGACCGCCGACAGGACATTGAAATTTTTGCGCAGTTGCTGTTTTTCATCCAAAGCCCGAAAATGAATCGTGTTGAGCCGACTTCCGGTTTTGTCGCTAACGGCCCCGTAAAATTCGTATTCCTCAATACCCCGCTGACTGGTGACGGTCGCAAACCCGTCGAACCGCTTTTTGTCGGATCGCGAACCCAACCCTTTCCGGTGCCGGGTTCGGTGGCTTGCCTTTTTGGCCCGTTCATCCTCCGTCATCGGCACCAGAATTTCAAGCCGAATGGTTTTCCGTACGCCGTCCGGGTCCAGAAAGTTACCCTGCCAGGTGCCCACGAGTAGATCTGCCTTTTTATCCTCGCTGTAGGCCCACGGGCGTTGCGATAGATCATTCCGGTAGCTGACGTAGTAGTTGCACTCATAAACGCCCCAACTAATGCCTGCCAGCCCGATGATCATCAGAAGAATCGTTTTGCCTTTTGTCATTGCTTTCTGACTATTTACCGTCGGAGCGGTTAGTTTCCGGTTGAGCAGTGCGTTGCCTCATCCTCTGAGCCCGTATTTTTCGATCAGGGGCTGTCGTTTTTCAGGAAATCCTTTCATTCCGAACTTTTTAGCCAGTTCCCGGTATTTGGTCCTGATTTCAGGGGAATCCATCGCCAGCCCTTGCGCCTGAGCCTCTTTGGGAAAAGTGTGAAAGGAAGCTTCCAGATAGTCTTCAAACGGCTGTTGGAAATACATATCGATGGCGCGGACGGTCTGGTCGGTCGCATTCCAGAACGTATGAATGATCCCCCGCGGACGCAGGTGCCAGCCCCCCGCCTGAACCTGAAAAACCTCCTCACCGACCAGCACACTGACGGTTCCTTCCAGCACATACATCAACTCATCGAGGGCTTCGTGAAGATGCGGAGCCGGACCCATTATTTTCGGACCGACCACAAACTCAACACAGGAATACTGCCCGTTGGTCTGGCTCTGACGCACCCGGGTTCGAATCCCGATGCCCTGTGGACCCGGCAACAGCGGTTCGGTCGCGGGCGGCAGGTAAAAAGGGAGCAACTGCTCACCGGATCCGGGCTGATCGGCCAAAGCAGCCGAAGGGATGCCTGCTAAAAAACCGGATGCGACCGTTGCCGCAAGAAAATCACGACGTTCCATATAAAGATCATTTAGTAATCCCGGAACCTGCTGGCCTGATCGGGCTGTCAGATTCTTTTTCACTACGCGGCCAGTTTGGTCAATATGGCCCCAAGGTGAATGCAGCCTTGCTTAAAATCCAATGCGTTGAGGGAACGGACGCAGCGATTGAGGAAACGGCCCGGCCGGGCGTTGACAACGTAGAAATCCGGGCGTACCTTGTGGGCGAAAGCCTTTCCGGATATGAAGCGCATTGCCCGGCTGATGATGGGGTTGATGATGAGCCTGTTGCCCTTCCTATCGCGGGGACAGACGGAGTCGTTTGTGATCGAAACCATCGGGCTGCGGCAGGGTTTGCCGACCTCCGATATTCACGCCTTGTTCCGGGATGCCAACGGCTACCTCTGGCTGGGCACCGACATCGGGCTGGTTCGCTACGATGGCTACGGTTTTGAAACCATCAGCGTGTCGCAGGAAGGACGCTGGCTGGGCCTGGTCAATGCCATCACCGAAGACCAAAACGGGCAGTTGTGGGTCGGAACGGAAGACGGTTTATTTGTGGTTCAACATGGCATCGCTCACGCGGTTCGGAGTCTGCAAACCGGTCGTTTCGTGCGCATGAACCACTTGCTCTTCGATCAGCGGCAAAACCTCTGGTGCGCCACCAGCAGCGGGGCTTACCGGATCGATCAGTCGGATCTGCAAACCCTCACCGCCAATCCGGCCGCAACCATTCAGCCCAAAGCCTTGCCGGATTACGAGAAATGGGTTCCGAAACCGGCGGATCGGCGGGTGTTTTCGCTGGCTTTCGACGAGCAAAACCGGCTCTACATCGGCGGGAAGTTCGATTTATTCCGCTATCAACCGGGCAAACCGCTGGAACAAATCTGGCAAAGTCCGGGGCCTAAAGTGGAGATTCAGTCGCTGGCCGTACGGTCTTCCAACGACCTGATGTTCACCACCCTCGGCCTGTCGTGTGTGATCCGGCTCCGGAACGGTCAGGAAGAACGGCTGTTAACCGACCGGATTTCCAGCGATGTCATCTGGCAAAATAACCAGTTCTGGCATCTCTCCTACGGGCTTTACCACCAGGGAGCCAACGATGCGCAGCCCATTCAGGAAATCAATTTATACCGCAAAACCAGCGGCAGCTTCACCAAAATGCTGCTCGATCAGGAGGGCATTTTCTGGATTGCCACCAACGAAGGGCTGCTCAAACTCCGGCGTTCGGTCTTTGAGCGGTTTCCGCTGCCGCCTTCGGTAGCTGGCAACGAAATCAGCGGTTTGGGTCGGTTCCAGCGTCAACTGCTGGTCGGCGCGCCCCACGGTCGGCTGTTTGTTCGAAAAGGCCACCAACTTCAAAAAATAGGCCGGGATCTGACAACGATTGCCGGGATCAGCGCCATTCGGGAGGATGCGCAGGGGACGCTCTGGCTGGCCACCACCTATCAGGGACTGTTTTCGTTCGACGGAAAAACCGCCCGTAAGTACACGGCCGCCGACGGGCTGGGCGATGAAGGATTCAACGACATTTTCCCAGATAAAAAAGGTAATCTATGGGCCGTGGGCGACGTCGGCATTACCCAAATTTTGGCTGACAGCGCGGCAAACCGCCGGTACCGGCTGCGGTTTTATGAACCGGTCACCAATCGCTACAAGTTCACCATTTTTTATTCGGGACTGGCCGCACCGGACGGCACGCTCTGGCTCGCCAGCGACTACGGTCTGGTTTCTTTTCGACACGGTAAATTTACGCACCACCGCCTGACCATCGGGCCGGTGACGGTTCGCTCCATCCGTAAAATTGCCTTTGACAAACGGGGCCGGGTTTGGCTGGCGACCGAAGGACAGGGGCTGCTGCAGGGGCATTTTACGGGCGGTCTTTTTCGGCCCATCCGCCAATACACCACCCGTGACGGTTTACCTTCCAACACGTTCAACGACGTGTTGGTGGACAGCAAAGGGCGCATCTGGGCGGGTGGTTCAACGGCCCTGACCTGCCTGATTGCCGACGCAGCCATCACCCAAATCCGTAATTTCGATTACAAGGACGGTTTTTTCGGTGAGTCGTTTCAAAACCCGCATCTGTTTGAATATCCGAACGATACGCTCTGGATCAGCAGTTCAGAAGGACTTCTGCGCTTCCCGCTCCGGCAACTCGACCAGATCCGGAAAGCGCCGTCCAGTCTGATTACGCGGGTTCGGTTGCGCGACGGCAAAGACGCCATTTTTCAGTATGCCGAAAGCCGGGACGTCCGCAGCGGGTTGCCCCTACGTTGTCAGTTGCCGGCTTCTCTGAACGCCCTGACATTCGGTTTTGCCTTGCCGAGCCTGGTCAATCCGTCGTTCAACCGCTACCGGTTTCGGCTCGACGGCAGTGGCGAAAGCTGGCGGCAGGCATCGGGCAGCGATCGGTCCGTGACCTATGCGGGTCTGAAACCGGGTTCGTACACTTTTCGGATGGTGGGGGCTTCGGCCAATGGAATCTGGAGTTCCGTCGTTTCGTTTCCGTTTGAGATTCTGCCGCCCGTCTGGCAACGAGCGTGGTTCATCGCCCTGGCAATCATCGGACTGAGTCTTGGGATTTGGGGGTTCATCCGCTACCGGGAACAGCGGATCAAGCGTCGGGAAGTGGAGAAAAACCGCCTGGCTCAACTCATCGCCGATCTGGAAACGCGGGCCATTCGGGCGCAGATGAACCCCCACTTCATTTTTAATTGCCTCAACTCCATTCAGGAATGCATTCTGGCCGATCATACCGATGCGGCTTACCGGTATTTGTCGAAGTTTTCGCGGCTCTTGCGCATGGTTCTGGAAGAATCTGCCCGGAATTTTCACGCCATCCAACACGAACTGGAGCTGATTCGGCTGTATCTGGAACTGGAATCCATGCGCTTCGACCAGCCGATGCACTACAGCATCGACGTCGATCCGGCCATCGATACGCAAAACTGGCAAATACCGTCGCTCCTGCTGCAACCGCTGGTCGAAAATGCCATCTGGCACGGCCTCATCCACCAGTCGGAACCGCGCCAGCTTCGGCTGGAAATCCGGCAAAATAACGACCAGACGCTGACCTGTATCATCGAAGACAACGGCGTCGGTCGCCAGCGCGCGGCTGCGCTTTCGGCCCAAAAACTGGTGACCCGCAGCACCCGCGGACTGGCACTGGTGACGGAACGTTTGCAACTGCTCGAACCGGCGGGGCACGGGCGCGGAAGCTTGCAGATTGAAGACCTCGTCGATGCCGAAGGACACCCCGCCGGAACCTGCGTCCGGGTTCAACTGCCGATCATCACCCAGATTGCCGTCCGGGCCAGCCCCCTCTATCCTCCTGCTTATGTATCGCGCCCTGGTCATTGACGACGAACCCCGAGCCTGCCACGTTCTCGAAATTCTGGTCGGGAAATACCTGCCCGAAATCACGGCTTTCAAAACCGCCTTAAGTCCCCGGGAAGGGATTTCGCTCATTCGTTCCTTCAAACCCCATTTGGTTTTCCTGGACGTCGAAATGCCGGTTTTGAACGGTTTTGATGTGTTAAATGCCATCGATGACTGGGGGGCCAGTCGCTGGGATTTCGAGGTTATCTTTACCACGGCCTACCACCAGTTCGCCTTGCAGGCCATCAAAGTGAGCGCGCTGGATTATTTGCTGAAACCGATCGACATCGATGAATTGCGGATTGCCTTCGACAAGTTTTTGCGCCGACAACCGCAACTGATTCCGCCCGGTGTTCTGATCAAAAATCTGGTTCATAACCTCAAAACACCCAACCCGACTCAGCATAAACTGCCCATTCCGACCACCGAAGGCATTCACCTCCTCACCATTGCCGACATCATCCGCTGCGAAGCCGACAACAACTACACGTTCTTTTACCTGACTGAAAACCGCCGGTTTTGTGCCTCCAAAACCCTGAAAGAATTCGAAACCATGCTGCGGGAACACGATTTTGTGCGGGTTCATAAATCCCATCTCGTCAACCTGCAGTTTGTCGAACAGATCGACCGGGATGGAACGGTTCAGCTTACCAACGGCACCGCCATCATGATGTCCCGGCGCGTCCGGCAATCTTTTTTCTCCAAACCGGGCTAACCCTTCGGCTCCCAACCGACGGTTATTCGATCAACCGCCCCCATCCCGCACCGCCAAAAAGCCCAAC
The DNA here is from genome assembly GCF_965227735.1 of Larkinella sp. NCBI lineage: Bacteria > Pseudomonadati > Bacteroidota > Cytophagia > Cytophagales > Spirosomataceae > Larkinella > Larkinella sp. The sequence goes on from NZ_OZ245776.1 coordinate 25,121, forward strand.
GGGCTGATCATCATTAGCCCCGGATGAAATCCGGGGGACAAAATAGGCGTCATCCCACACCACCAGCAAAGCCCAACGGGCTGCCCATCATTAGCCCCGGATGAAATCCGGGGGATGGGAATGCGTCATCCAAATCGTGCATAAACCCTGAAAGGGTTGAATCCCTCCTACCATAATCCTATTTAACCCTTTCAGGGTTTGAACTGAAACTACGCCTATTCTATTCCCCGGATTTCAACTCCATCCCCCGGATTTCATTCCCATCCCCCGGATTTCATTCCCATCCCCGGATTTTATCCGGGGCTAATGATGATCAGCCCGTTGGGCTTTGCTGGTGGTATGGGATAAGGTTCGCCTGGATACCCGGATTGCATCCGGGGTTATCCATAGGGCAACCCGTTGGGCTTTTTGCACTGTCCAATTATTTTACATACATATACTGAATTAATAATTTTATTTTACATACATTTGACAAATTAATCAAACCTGTTTAAAGAACGAGCCCATGAAGGGGACGAATCTCGGAGAATTTGAAGAACTGGTGTTGCTGACCATTGCCGCCCTCATCAGCGAAGCCTACAGCGTGGCCATTTGCGACGAACTGGAAAAATATACCGGCCGGGCGACCAAGCTGGGGGTTGTTCATGCCGTTCTGAACCGTCTGGAAGAAAAAGGACTGGTGAAAAGCTGGCTGGGCGAAGCCACCAGCGCCCGGGGTGGCAAACGCAAAAGGTTTTACGAAGTGACCCACGCGGGAAAAGTTGCGCTGACGCGTTCCAAGGAGGTTCGTGAAGCCCTCTGGCGGATCATTCCCGGCTTTAATCTGGAAGGTTCCGTATGAAAACGGCCGCTGAAAAACCGCCTGAACCACCGCGCTGGGCCCGCAATCTGCTCCGCTGGTACTGCCGTCCCGACCTGCTCGAAGATCTGGAAGGCGATATGAACGAATATTTTGAACGCAACCTGATCACCAAAGGCGTCCGGCGCGCCCGCTGGATTTATATCCTTGATGCGCTGAAATTTTTCAGACCGTATACCATCCGCAAACCCGATTTCCTCCACTTCCTCATTCATTGGATCATGATTGGCAGCTACCTCAAAACGTCCCGGCGCAGTCTGGTGCGCAACAAACTGTTCTCATTCATCAACATCATCGGGCTGGCCGTCAGCCTGTCGGTAGGCTTGCTCGTCATCGCGTTTCTGACGGACCTGCTTTCCTACGATGTTTTTCACGAAAAGAAGAACCGCATCTACCGCATTCAGACAAAAAATGAAACGGCTGACAAAAATGTCATGGATTTTGCTTCAACGTCGCTGAAAGCAGGCTATAAAATCCGGGAAACAATCGCGGGCGTTGAAGACGTATCGCTGATCCGGCGAGGGTTTTACAGCGATGCGAAAGTCAGCGACGAAACCATCATTCCGCTCGAGGCAACCTGGGCCGATCCTTCGTTTTTCAAGGTGTTTACCTTCCCTCTGCTCAAAGGAAACCCGGCCACGGCGCTGAAAGAACCGTATTCGCTGGTGGTCACCGAAAAAACCGCCCGGAAGTTATTTGGCGATGCTGAAGCCATGGGTAAAACCGTCCGGTTCGATACGTTAAATTACACGGTAACCGGCGTTCTCAAAGACCTGCCCAAACTGTCGCACATTCAACTGGATGCGTTGGTTTCGCTGGCGTCGATGGTCGGCCAGAAAGCCGATTCCGATGGTGGTATTCTGGACTGGAGTAACATCTTCCAAAACTACGTGTACCTGACGGTCCCTGAAAACGCCAATCTTCAGGCCATTCAGGCTGGTCTTGATAAACTGAGTGCTGCCGAAAATACCAGACTTGACCGCCAGAAAATTACGCTTTCACTCCAACCGATGGACAAAATTGTCCTGGGGGGACGGTTATCCAACGAGATTGGTGTCAACATTCCAAAGCCCGCGGTCTGGACGCTGATTGGGCTGGCTTTTGTGGTGATTCTCTCCGCCTGCTTCAATTACACCAATCTTTCCATTGCCCGGTCGATGCGACGTTCCCGCGAAGTGGGCATTCGCAAAATTGTTGGTGCGCTGAAAGGCCACGTGCTGGGGCAGTTTCTGGCCGAGTCGGTCATCATTTCCGTGCTGGCACTGGTCTTTTCGTTTCTGCTGTTTCTGTTCCTGCGCATTCAGTTTCTGGCGCTCGCTCCTCCCTTAGCAGAGGTGGTTTCGCTTGAATTATCACCCCGACTTATCCTTTATTTTTTGCTCCTGGCCGTTGTCGTTGGGCTTGCCGCCGGTTTTTTGCCCTCCCTGTTTTTCTCCCGCATCCAGGCGGTTCAGGTGCTGAAAGATGCCTCCTCTCTCAAGGTATTCCGGCACGTCAACCTGCGCAAGGCATTGATTGTGATCCAGTATACGTTTTCGCTGATCTTTATTACGGCCACCCTGATCGGCTACAAACAGTACCGGGGGTTTCTGTCGTTCGATCTGGGCTTTACCACTGAAAACATCCTGAACATCCGGATGCAGGGCAATAAAAATAATCTACTGAAAAAGGAATTGGCCCAAATCCCGGCGGTGAGCCAGATCGCCACTTCACGCATGATCACGAGTCTCGGGAGCCTGTACGGAACCCAGTTGAAATACCAGAACAAAGGGGAAAAGGATTCGGCAATGATCTGGCAAAACTTTGTCGATGAAAACTACATTCCACTCCACCATCACCGATTTTTAGCCGGAACCAATTTCATCAACCGTCCAATCAGTGGCAACGAAACGGAAGTCGTCGTGAACGAGCAGGTTCTGAAACGATTTCACATAGCCGACCAAAACCCGGCCGAAGCAGTAGGCCAGCAGGTGATTGTGGATAACAAACCCTTGACAATCGTTGGGGTGTTAAAAGATTTTCATTACGGCACGATGGATCAGAAAATTGAGCCAACGGTTTTCCGGTATTCCGCCGACGAATCCAATGGTTATCTGAACGTTGGCATCAAATCCGAAGATTACCCGGCGGCTCTGTCCAGCATCGAAACCGCCTGGCAGAAAATCGACAAAGTGCACCCGCTGAAAGCCGTCTTCTACGATGAGCAGATTGAAGAAGCCTACAAACAGTTCGAGGTAATGGTGAAAGTGATCGGTTTCATCACCTTCCTGGCCATCTGCATCGCGTCGATGGGATTGTTCGGCATGGTGGTGTTCACGACGGAAACCCGCTTGAAAGAAATCAGCATTCGTAAAGTGCTGGGGGCCAGTGAAGGAGGACTAATTTTTCACCTGAGCAAAGGCTTTTTGGTGTTGTTGCTCATTGCCACCGTGATCGCACTGCCGGTTACGTACCTTTTCTTCGACCAGTTCATCCTGACGAAATTCGTTTACCACCAGCCGATCGGACTGAGTGAATTGCTGATCAGTGTGCTGGTGGTCATGGTGCTGGCTTTCCTGCTCATTGGCTCGCAGACCTTGAAAGCAGCCAGGAGCAACCCGGCGAAGGTATTGAAGAGTGAGTGATGTTATTACACAGAGTTTATCAGAGGAAATCAGACGGGGCCGCCCGGCGGTTAACCAGAGAGTCTTTGATTAACCGCCGGGCGGCCCCGTCTGATTTCCTCTGATAAACTCTGTGTAACGACCAAATCACTTCTTATACGTACACTTCGAATTATCCGCCACCCGGTAATACGACTTGTAGTTCAGCGCTTTCTTCACCATGCAGCCTTTCAGATTCAACACTTCGATGTTTCGGAAGTCGATGGCGTGGCTTTCACTTTGCAGGGCGATGTAGCCGCCCGTCAACAGCGTGTTATCTTTCTTGAGCCAATAGTCCGGATTTCCCACGTGGCCGGAGGCAAAATCGTTCTGCTTGCTGATGTAGCCACCGCCAATTTTCGGTTTTTCGTAGGTCAACACCGTGTCGCCTTCGATGATGTGGTGAATGATTTCTCCGCCCAGCACCACCGCCGTTACCGTGACCCACTGATCGCCGTCGTAAGTTTTGGATTGCGAGTCGATGCAGTGATCGGGAATTACTTTGCCACCCATTTCGACGATGGTCCCCGGCGTGCAGAGGTTGGCCGTGTGCCGAACGCCCTTGCCCAAACCGCCCAGCGTCTGTATTTCCAGCGAAATCGGAAAATCCTGGTCTTTGGTCAGGCTCTTTGCCGACTGTGAGTGGATCATTACCCCGCTGTTGCGCACATTCCAGTTGGCACCACCCGGCACCTGGTCGCCCAGAAACCGGTAGTCAAACTTGAGAATATAATACGAAAAAGGCTCTTTGTAGTAAATGTGACCGTATTTGTTGTCGAAAGTCTTGTATTGGTCATACATAATCCGCATCATGCCGTTTTCGGCCCGGAACGTATTCTTGTAGTTGACATTCAGGTCTTCCCCGGCAACCTTTATATCCCAGCCGCTCAGGTCTTTGCCGTTGAACAGTTGAATCCACTCCTCCTTTTTCGGGTCGTTCTTCTGGGCGAAAACGGGTTGGAAGAAAAGCAGGAAAAGACTGTAACACAGGGTTAATCGGGGATAATCAGAGTTTATCAGGGAAACTCTGATAAGCTCTGATATCCTCTGATTAACTCTGTGTAATGATTTCTTCGTAAATAATGTCATCAGTTTTGAGCTTTATATTGATTGCTGCCATAAGAAAAAACGAGATCGAGTCTACTCAGGTCAGGACATCCGTTGTTTTTTTTGAATCAGCTTTGTTGGCCCCAACTCCTCCACGGCGGGCAGACCGGTTGTATACGTGCGATGGAACGTATTTTCGACCAGTTTCGGATACGGTTCAAACGTAATCCAGCGCAGCGGTCCTTTCCGAAGCCAGAACGAAGCTTCCAGCAATCCGCAGAACCAGGCTGGCGGTTTCGGATAGCCAAACGCTTCCCGCAGTTTGTCATTGATTAAAGCCGCAAAAACCGGCTTCACGGCGGGTCGCAGCGGTTTAGGCACCCAGCCCTGCACAATGCGGACGGTAGAATCGGCGACGTGGCGGTTGCTATCGGCATACCGGAAATGCTCCGCTTCGTAGGATTCCGTGAAAATGTTGAGAGCTTCAATCGTTTCAGGAATATCGGTCAGGTTCATGCGCTGCCCGACTTCCCGGAAAAACAGAAAGAAAGCCTGCTCCTCCGCCGGAATCAGCTTCCGCCAGCCGTAGCGGTTGATCCAGTTGATGGGATAAAAGATGAAGGTGGCCAGCACCATCAGAAAATCCTCGTTCGGGATCTGGTAAAAACCGTGGATGCGGTTCATTTGCGTGACGGCGCGCAAGCCGGTTTCGGTATTCAAACCGTATTGCATGAACCAGGCAATCAGGATGCTGGTGTCATCGTAGCGCTTCTGGCCGTGTTTCTCAAACTCGCCCGTTCGCATCAGCAAAGCCGAGGTTCGGGGACTGGCGTAGGTGTGAAAGAGAGCCAGTTCGAGCGCCCGCGTGATGTCGAACGGAAATTCGTAGCCCACCAGCAACTGCACCATGCGCTGGTAGTCCCGCTGCGGATCGAGCTGTTCCAGTTCGCGACGAACCGCCGGATTTCGGAATACGCCCGCTACTTTTGAATAAACCGGTGCTGTCATAGCCGTATTCTTTCGATGAATTGGGGATAGGAACGCGGATGAAACGGATCAAAACGGATTTTATCTGTGTAAATCCGTTTTGATCCGTTTCATCCGCGTTCCCATCCAAATTAATTAACAGACAATAGACTTCAAACTGCATAAATTCGGGCCAATCTTCCGGATTCGTGCGCTAAATTTGTAATTTAGCTCCGATTCCAAACTCACTCCTTCACTATGGCCTTGTTCAAACTGCAAATCAACGGCAAAAGCTACCAGACCGAAGCCGAAGCCGACACCCCGTTGTTGTGGGTATTGCGCGATAATCTGGGGCTGTTCGGCACCAAATACGGTTGCGGGATTGCCCAATGCGGTGCCTGCACCGTCCACCTCAATGGCGAAGCCACCCGTTCCTGCACCTTACCCGTTTCGGCCATCGGCACGTCCAAAGTTACGACGATCGAAGGATTGTCCAAAAATGGCGACCACCCGGTTCAGAAAGCCTGGGATGAGGTGGATGTAGCCCAGTGCGGCTACTGCCAGGCCGGACAAATCATGACGGCGGCTGCGTTGCTGAAACGCAAGCCCCAGCCCACCGATGCGGAGATTGAAGCCACCATGTCCGGGAATATTTGCCGCTGCGGCACCTACCACCGCATCAAAGAAGCCGTGAAAGTAGCCGCAAAAACAAAATAAGTTTACGGTTTAAGGTTTTCAGTTTACGGTGGCTGACGCACGCTAAATGAATGCGTCAGCCACCGTAAACCGTAAACCGAATACCCCAAACCCCAAACCAACATGTCTTCACAACTCAATCATAACCGCCGGAATTTCCTAAAAATTGCCGCAGCAACCGGAGGAGGTCTCCTGCTGGGCTTCAACTGGACCGATTCCGAAGCCGCCGTTGCAGGCGCACCCCTCAAAGGCGTGGCCGCTCCGGCCATCGATTTCAATAGTTACCTCTCCATCAATCCGCAGGGTGTCATCACCATTTTGTCGCCTAATCCGGAAGTGGGCCAGGGCATCAAAACCGCCTTCCCGATCATCGTGGCGGAGGAACTGGATGCCGACTGGAAGAACGTTGTCGTTGAACAGGCCCCGCTCGATACCCAGAAATTCGAACGGCAGGTCGCCGGGGGCAGTGGCTCCATTCCACACTCCTGGAAACGGCTGCGCGTGGCCGGTGCTACGGCCCGGCACATGCTGCTGGAGGCTGCCGCCAAACGCTGGAACGTGTCGGCGTCGGACTGCACGACCAGCAAAGGATTCGTGCTCCATGCCGCCAGCAAACGCAAACTGAGCTACGGTGAGTTAGCCACCGAGGCTTCAAAAATGCCGGTTCCGGCCGATGTAAAACTGAAAGAAATCAAAGATTTCAAGCTGATCGGTCAAACGATCAAAAACGTCGATAACCCCGGCATTGTGACCGGAAAACCGCTGTTCGGGCTGGATTTCCACCGCGAAGGGATGCTGATCGGCATGTTGCAACGCCCGGCTTTTGGCTATAAACTAAAATCCGTCGATTCGGCAGCGGCCAAAGCCATGCCCGGCATCGTCAATGTCGTGACTATCAACAACAGCGTGGCCGTCGTCGGCAAATCGATTTGGCAGGTCAAAAAGGCCAAAGACACCCTCAAGATCGAGTGGGAAAAAGATGGGAATCTGGAAAGCACCTCGGACCACAACCGCATTTTCAAAGAAATGCTGGACAGCCCGAATACGACCGTTCGGCGGAAAGACGGTGATGTTGAAACTGCTTTTAAAAATGCCGCCAAAGTCGTAAAAGCCGAATACCAGTGTCCGTTTCTGCCGCACAGTCCACTGGAACCGATGAACTTTTTCGCCCACGTCAAAGCCGACAGCGCGGAGTTGGTCGGGCCAAGCCAGACACCGGAGGCCGCCCGTAATCAGACAGCGAAACTGCTGGGTTTACCGCCCGAAAAAGTAAGCGTGCAACTGACCCGCATGGGGGGCGGTTTTGGTCGTCGACTCAATACCGACTACGCCATCGAAGCCGTTCAGGTTTCCAAAGCCGTCAATGCACCGGTGAAGGTAATGTGGACGCGCGAAGACGACATGACCGGCGGTATTTATCGCCCGGCCGTTCGCTACCGCTTCGAAGCGGCTCTGGATGCGCAGAACAACCTGATTGGCTATAAGTTGCGGGGTGCCAGCATCAATGCCGGCAACGCCACCCGCGAAGACAACTTTCCGTCGGGAGCCGTTGAAAACCTGCTGATCGACAGCATCGACCACAAATCTCCCATCACGACCGGCCCCTGGCGCGCGCCGATCACCAACTTCCTGGCGTTTGCCGAGCAGGCTTTCCTGGATGAGGTGGCCCAGGCCGCCGGGAAAGATCCGGTGCAGTTCCGGCTCGAATTACTGGACAAAGCCAAGCAAAAACCGACCGGCAAAATCACCTACGACATCGACCGGATGAAGGGCGTTATTCAACTGGCGGTCGAGAAATCGGGCTGGGGGAAAAAGACCGGCGTTTCGCAGGGATTTAGTGTTTATTTCTCCCACCGCTCTTACGTGGCCCAGATTGGCGAAGTGGTGGTTGAAAAAGGCAAACCGGTTTTGAAAAAAGTGTATTCGGCCGCCGACTGTGGCATCGTGATCAACCAGAGCGGGGCACAACAGCAGGTTCGCGGGTGTGTGGTCGATGGGATTGGTCACGCCATGTACGGCAACATCACTTTCAAAGACGGCATTCCGGATCAGAAAAACTTCAACGATTACAAGCTGATTCGGATGAATGAAGTACCGGAGGTCGAGGTCCATTTTGTTCAGAATGAGATCGAGCCAACCGGTTTGGGGGAACCCTCGCTCCCACCCGCGGGTGCAGCCGTGGCCAACGCCATTTTCAAAGCCACCGGCAAACGGCTCTACAACCAGCCTTTTGTCCAGACCGAGGTGTTTAAAGGCGTTTCATAAGTGATGTGTGCTGAACGGGATTGATTTAAACCAAATAAACGCCGAAGTGAATGTTTATCAGCCCACAGCTTTAGCTGTGGGTATAGTGATTCCACCTACTACAGAACCGTTTCAACGGTTTTATCGGCCATAAACCGTTAAAACGGTTCCGGAATGATTCGGTTTCGTTTGAATTCCCCACAGCTAAAGCTGTGGGCTGATAAACATTCACTTCGGCGTTTATTTGGTTTAAATCAATCCCGATCAGCATCAGTGCAACTACCGTATTCCTTCCCCTTTATTGCTTACTCAACGACCCGGATGCAAACCACACTTGGGGTAAAACGTGCTTTTTTCTATTCAATTGTCAGTTTAATTTTTCTAACTGGACAGTCCTGCACGACCAAAGAAGACGCCACGCCCGACACGAGTTCCACCACGGATTTTCTCTACCAATACTCCATCATCAATGCGCTGCTGGCGGGCGTTTTCGACGGCAACCTGACGTTCGGTGAGTTGAAAAAACACGGCGATTTTGGCGTCGGCACCTTCAACCGGGTAGATGGCGAACTGGTAATCAATGAAGGGAAACGGTACCGGATTCGATCCAACGGCAGCGTTTCCGAAGTGGCCGACCGCGACAGTACGTCGCTGGCGTTCGTGAAGTTTTTCAAAGCCGACTCCAGTTTTACCGTCCAAACCGCCGGGATGACCCTGGAGCAGCTTCAAAAAAAGATCGCGGCTGCCCTGCCCGTCAACGAAATCTACGCCATCCGCATCAAAGGCACTTTTTCGAAACTGACCACCCGCGCACCCGCGCCCGCCCAAAAACCGTATCCGACCCTGAACGACCATCTGGCCAAATCACAGGTCATTTTCAACCTGACGAACACCACCGGTGTAGCCGTCGGTTTTCTGGTGCCGACTTATATGGAGAAGGTGAACGTTCCCGGTTTTCACTTTCATTATCTGGCGGACGACCTTCAATCGGGCGGACACGTCTACGATTTTACGGCCACTCAGGTTACCGTCGAGATCGACCGCACCAAAGGCTATTACGTCGAACTGAATACCAACGTCGACTTCGGAAAAGTGACGTTATAGGCTAATCAAGATTGCAACCGCGACGGCGGACCGTTCGGTTTCGATCAGCCCAAAACAATTCGTCGTCCCGTTGGTTTCAATCGTTTGGACACAACCCTTTTATAACCAACCGATCACCCGGAATGAGCAGTGCTTTTTTGAAAAACGAAACCGCCGATGCACCGGTCGTGATCCCCGCACGCGCACCACTGCCACCCGGCGTAACCAATTACGTGACACCCCGTGGTCTGACGTTGCTGCGTGATGAACTGACTGAACTGGAAGCGGAACATGCTCACTTACAAGCCCGTTCAGCAACCGACGAAAACGAACGCAGCCGACAACTGGCGCTGCTGAACGGGCAAATGGCCAACCTCAACCAACGGATTTCGAGTGCCAAAGTGGTGGATTCTCACCCCCAGGACGAAGTTCGTTTTGGGGCCACCGTCGTTCTGAAAACCAAAACCGGAAAATCACCGGGGACTGAACGCCAGTTTACGATCGTTGGGGTCGATGAGGCCGATGCTTCGCAAGGGTTTATCGCCTTCACGGCTCCCATTGCCCGGGCCATTCAGGGGAAACGGGTAGGCGATGTGGTTTCCCTACGAACCGTACAGGGAGAAGAAATTTTGGAAATAACGGCGATCCGATATGAAATCGGATAGAAAACAACCGGTAAAAATTATGGGTTGACGCAAACAACCACAAATAACCATAGTTTGTACTGTAAGGTTCTCCGCTTACGGCCTTCCCTCTTGAATGACTATACGGTTTTTATTTCGCCTGACCCTCGGCCTGGCTATCCTTCTTTCTTTGACGCGGTGCCAGAAAACCGCCCCCCAACCCCCCAAAGCCGAAGGTTTTGACCCCGCCATCCCCGGCGACACCTCTTATCTGGCCGGCCCGATTACGTTTACGCTGAAAGAATTACAGGAAAAAATCAATCAGGAGCTTGATCCGGTACTGGTGGGCAAAGGCTCGTCGAGTGGAAAGTCGGGCGGTATTTTTCCGTTTAAGGTCGTTCGCTCCGGGCCGGTTCGCATTCAGTATGTCAACAACCAGGTGAAGTTTTCGGCTCCTTTGGGACTGTATATCAACTCGCCTTTTAGCGCCGGTAAAACCTCCGAACAGCGGCCCTTCTGTTCGCTTCACGTCAACTTTCAAAGTCCGCTGACGGTGACACCGAACTGGCGGCTGGCCAGCAAGGTGCATTTTACAAATTACGAATGGATTGTCGAACCCGAGATCCGGTTTCTGGGCAAGGATATTTCACTGACCAATTTTGCCAGAAAACTCCTCGACAAACACCAGTCGGCGATTGAATCGGCCATCGACACGGCGGTTTACAAGGAACTCCGGCTCGACCGGATGGTGATGCCGATCTGGCAGAACATCCAGAAACCGCTGCTTATTGATCGTTCCTTCGGTCTTTGGCTACTGCCCATTCCGCTTGGCGTTGAGGCCAGTCCACTCGATGGAGATTCGGTCAACATCACGACGCACTTGCGGATTGCTTTTGCCACCAAAACCGTGTTGCAACCCGAAAAACCGGGCCATTCGGAGGTCAAATTGCCCCTTTTGCAGAAACGGGAACAGGTTTCTCAAGTCTCGGACCTTCGTCTGCTGAGTGTCATTCCGTATGCCGACATCAACCGGATGCTGGCCCGCACGCTGGCTAAAGAAAAAAAGAAGTTGCTGCTGGGTGCCCTGACCATTCAAAAAGCCTCAGTGTATGGCGGTCAACGTTCGTTGATCGTTAAAACCGAGGTCAGCGGGCTGCTCAATGGAACACTTTACCTGAAAGGTCGCCCCACGTTTGACACCCTAACCAACACACTCCACATCAAAAACCTGGATTTCGACGCCGAGACGGTTCGTGAATTGTCCAAACTCTCCAACACCCTCGTTCACAACGGCCTCGTCAAACTGCTGGAAAGTTTTCTGACGGTTTCGCTGGGCGGAGAGATTGAAAAACTTCCGCAAACCATCAGCGAGTCGTTTAAAAAAGGAGAAACCGGCAACAAAACCGACCTCGGCATTCAGTCTTTCCGGTTTACCCCCCAGAAAATCGCGATCCGGCCCGACGGGATTCAGGCCCTGATCCATGTCCAATCGAAGGTGGCAGTTCGGGTCAAACAGTTATAACCAGTCTACTGAAAACTCTGGTTGATAAAGTTCAATGCATCCGGCAAACCCGTGCGCCAGTATTCCCAGGTATGACCGCCGTTCCGGACCCGGTATTCGTGCGGAATATTCACATCCCGCATCAGGATGTGCAATTCGGAATTGCCCCGGTAGAGCAGTAAATCATCGTCTCCGCAATCGAGGTAAAACCGGACGGCTTTCTTTTGCGCTTCCGGCATTTTCTGTACCAGATACAGAATACTGTTCTGATTCCAGAAATCGGTAATGCGGTTTTCGCCTTCCTTCAACTCGCCCATTGTGGAACGGTACCGGCGCAAATATTCCTGATGCGGCATTTCTCTAATCTGCTGATCGGTCCGAACGCCCGAACTCAGGGCCGCACAGGAACCGAACAAATCGGGGTGGTGAATCGCATACAGGAGCGAACCAAAACCGCCCATCGACAAACCAGCCACCGCCCGAAACCGTTTCTCGGTCCGGCATCGGTACGTTTTTTCAATAAAAGGAATCAGTTCTTTCATGAAGTAATCTTCATACTGGTACTTCCCGGCAACGTTGTTCATGTAGAACGTCATCTCGGCATCCGGCATCACCACAATCAACGGCGAGATTCGACCTTCTTTAATCTCCTTATCAACAATGGCTTGCATATTTCCCGACTGGAGCCAGGCTGTCTGGTCGTCGCCCCCGCCGTGGAGCAGATACAAAACCGGGTAGGCTCGCTGGGAAGTTTCGTAACCGGGTGGCAGGTAAAGTGCAAACTTCTTGTCTTTTTTCAGAAGTGTACTTTTGATTGTCAAATCGTCGAAAACTTTACTCTCCTGAGCAAGACCGGGCAGAGAAAACAACAGGCAAATTAGCCACAGGAAACGCATGAAACTCGAGAAGTTAAAGGTGGAATCCATCAAATTGGGAGCAATTTAGCGGTTTTCTGACTTTCTTCCTTATCTTACTTCCCGTTCATCGCTCAATCAATCGAATACAATCATGAAACGTCTTTACTGGATTCTGCTGGCCTTGCTGCCGGTGCTCGCTCACGCCCAAACGCCCGATTCCACCTGGTTCCGAAACCACTATACCAAACAGGAAATCTACATTCCGATGCGGGACGGAACAAAGCTCTTTACCTCCATTTATGCCCCCACCGATCAGTCCGAAAAGCACCCGATTCTGATGTCGCGAACACCCTATTCCTGCGCACCGTACGGCGACAAGGCATACCGAAATTTCTACTCCAATCACTACAAAGAATACCTGAAAGAAGGCTACATCCTGGTGGTGCAGGACGTGCGCGGTCGCTGGATGAGCGAGGGCGTTTTTGAGGACATTCGTCCGTATAATCCGACCAAAACCGCCAAAACGGATGTCGATGAAGCCAGCGATACATACGACACCATCGACTGGCTGGTGAAAAATCTGCCCAACAACAACGAAAAAGTGGGCGTTTTCGGCATTTCGTACCCCGGTTTTTATTCAACCATGGCGGCTCTGAGCAAACACCCGGCCCTGAAAGCCGTCAGCCCGCAAGCCCCGGTGACCGAGTGGTTTAAGGGAGACGATTTCCACCACAACGGGGCTTTGATGCTCATGGATGCGTTCAATTTCTACATCCGGCGCGGTTTTGGAGCGCCCCGACCCAAGCCCACCACCGTGGGTCCCAAAGGCTTCTCGCCCCCGACCAAAGACAGCTACGATTTTTTCCTGCGCACCGGTGCCATTCCGAACTTCACGAAGTATGCCGGTGACAGCATCCGTTTCTGGAAGGATCTCACGCAACATCCGAATTACGACGCCTTCTGGAAAAGCCGCAACGTTGGCAACTTTGTCGGTGACATTGCCCCCGGCATTGCCACGCTGATCGTCGGCGGTTTGTTCGACGCGGAAGACTGTTACGGTGCCTGGGCCACGTATACCGACATTGAAAAAAAGGCCAAAAACAACAACAAAATCATCATGGGGCCGTGGTTCCACGGGCAGTGGGCCGGGCGCGGCAGTGATGGTTCTTCGCTGGGCAACGTGCAGTTTGGCAGTCCCACCAGCGAATGGTATGCCAGCAAAATGGAAGTTCCGTTTTTCAATTTTCACCTGAAAGGCAAAGGGAATATCGACCAAATCAAGGAAGCCAACATCTTTTTTACCGGCGAAAACCAGTGGCATCAGTTCGAGAAATGGCCCCCGGTCAGCACCACCGAAACCGCCCTTTACCTGCAACCCAACGGCGCGTTGAACTTCACCAAACCGACCACCACCACGCCCTCGTTTACAGCTTACGTGAGTGATCCGGCCAAACCCGTTCCATACACGGACGGCGTCATCATCAACCGGACGCGCGAATACATGACGGACGACCAGCGGTTTGCGGCTGCCCGCCCGGACGTGCTGGTTTTCGAAACCGATGTTCTGACAGAAGACCTGACGCTGGCCGGGCCGCTCACCGCCGATTTGCAGGTGAGCATCAGCGGCACCGACGCCGATTTTGTAGTGAAACTGATCGACGTTTTTCCGGACGATTTCGAGTACAGTAAAACCGATCAATACCTGATGAACGGCTACCAGATGATGGTGCGGGGCGAGGTGATGCGGGGGCGTTTCCGCAACAGTTTCGAAAAACCGGTCGCTTTTGTACCGGATCAGGTTACCACCGTCAAATATACTTTGCCGGACATTGCCCATACGTTCAAAAAAGGGCATCGGCTGATGGTGCAGATTCAAAGCTCGTGGTTCCCGCTGGTCGACCGGAATCCACAGAAGTTTGTAGACATCTACCACGCCAAAGACGCTGATTTCCAGAAAGCAACGATCAAAATTCACCACAGTGAAAAAGCCGCCAGCCGCATCGTGCTACCGGTTTCGAAGTTGTAAATTCCTTTTGCATGGCCTACTTGATTTTTGGTCTTGCCGTTCTGCTGCTCGGCGGGCTAATCTGGAGCTACCGGCGACGGAGCCGCCCGGTTAGCCCGCCCGCAGCGACGGATTACCGCCCGCTGTTGCGGGAACACGTCGCGTATTACCGCGCGCTGAGCGACGACGATAAAAAGAAATTTGAAGCGCGTGTCGAGCAGTTTTTGAGTCAAACCCGCATCGAGGGCGTCGGCACAACGGTGGATGAGTTGGATAAAGTACTGGTGGCCAGCAGCGCGGTTATTACGATTTTCGGCTTCAAAGACTGGTCGTTTTACCGGCTGACGACGGTTTTGCTGTACGAGGACCGTTTCAATGCGGCTTTTGAAACCGACGGAAAAGGACGCAACATTCTGGGCATGGTCGGCGAAGGGGGCGCGTTGCAAAGCACGATGGCACTCTCGAAACCGGCACTGCACGAAGGCTTTGCGGACGAATCCAGCACCGAGAATACTGGCATCCACGAGTTTGTCCACCTCCTCGACAAAGCCGACGGGGCCACCGACGGAACCCCACGGTTTTTCCTGGACCGCAACCACGTCAAACCCTGGCTGCAACTGATTCATGCCAGTATTGCCGACATCCAGGCCAACCGCTCCGACATCGACCCCTACGCCCTGACCAACGAAGCCGAGTTCTTCGCCGTGGTCTCCGAGTATTTCTTCAAACGCCCGGAGTTGCTGAAGGAGAAACACCCGGAGTTGTTTGTGCGGTTGGAGGATATTTTTCAGCAGCGGTTGGGGAGATAAAGTCTAATATCTGAACAATTCTAGAAATTACTTTTGTGCATATTCATCTAGCTTTTTTTGAATTAACTGAATGAATTTATCGTATTCTTCTTCTCCGACCATGTTTTTAATTTTAGTGAGCCAATTTTCAGGTTGGTTAGTATAGGAAGAGCTTATCTCACTTAAAATCTGATAAGCCATATAAAAAAAAGTGGTCGCAACTCTTAAATTCTGGAAGTTATGAAAATAAAACTCACCCAACCTAAATAAAGTATTTCCTTCTCCACCTTTGTCCCTAATTTCACGCTGAATTGTCCGAATACTGTTTAAACATTTAATTGGCACCTCATAATTTCCCAAGGCAAAGTACGATCTCCCTATATCATCAAGTGCAGAGATCTCCCTCGTTTTTGCTCCAATTTTTCCATAAATTTCTAAACTTCGATTTGAATAATCTATTGCCAACTCATACAGTTTTAAAGAAAAATAAACTTGCCCAATATTTTTCAAGGAGTCACCTTCTCCAATTTTATCTCCAACATCACTCCGGATTTGACGACTATCCTCCAAATACTTTAACGCACGATTGTATTTACCCGCTTTTTCTAAACAAAATCCAATGTTATTTAGCGTATTACCTTCGCCAACTCTATCCCCAATTTGTCGTCGGATGAACAGGCTATTTTTAAAATACTTCAATGCTATAACACATTGCTCCATTCGTAAATAGGCTTGGCCGATATTATTCAATGTTACCCCTTCACCATACTTATTATTTGTTTCTTGTCTGATCACCAAGCTTCTTTCCATGTATTCTAAAGCTTTTCCATTTTCTCCTTGTTCAAGATAATGCTGTCCAATATTATTTAATGAAGATCCAATGCCATTTTTGTCCTCATTTTGGCTATTTAGTTGTAATCCCAATTGCAATGATTCAAGGCTCTGATTATAATCGCCAATATTATTATCAATTATTCCTAATATGTTCCAAGCATGAGCTTTAATGCTTGGATTGATTCTCTTCTTTAATATTTCATTCAATAAATCTTTAGCAACAGGGTACAACCCCGCCAATCGAAGATCATATACTAGATCAAATACCGTATTCGCATACTTATCCCAAGCTGTAGCATGTGCGAAATAGTCCTTTGCCAATAGTTTATCTTCCGAAGTTGGTTGTTTTTGAAAGAAATCACCTATTCCTTCAGATAATTCGTAAAAATGTTCTTGTGTCATCTGCTCTTGCCCTTTTAGCCACACACGTGTCAATGCGTGCACTTCAAATTGCCGTTCATTTTCGTCCCAAAAACAAAGAGACCAGTCGCGCAATGAAGCCAAAACCGGCAGCAATTCAACAACATCTTTCTTCATTACTGCACCTAAAGCCACCACAGATGACCTACTAAAAAATACTGAAATCACGCTAAATACCGCCTGTTCAACTTCTGTCAATTGATTTAAAATCCGATCCAGAAGCAAATTTTGGAAAATGTCTGTTTCTACTTTCCTGACCTGAATATCAAAATTTGCCAAATCAAAATTCTGATCTTTATTTACTAAGCCTTCGAGAATTTGTAAACCACGGGGATGTCCGTCAATTCTTAGATGAACAATATCTCGTTCTTTTTCAGAGAGTTGGCGGAGAGTTTCGGAAGAGTTTAGATATCGATATTCTTCGGCATAACTCATTTTGTCAATTGGTATGTAAATCAACTCGGTATCAAATCCGAGTATTCGATACCGAGTTGTAAATAGAATATGACAGGACGAGGGAGCTTTTTTCAATAATAAATAAAAAAATATTCGAAGGCTTTCCGAAACAATTGTTTGCTGCTGTAAATCCTTTTCATCAGTTTGAATATCTTCAAAGTTGTCAAAAATTAAAATAGTTGGATGTCCTTGCAGGTAGTTATCAATCAATGATTGTAATTTCTGTCCAGAATCTTTCTTTGGATCATCCAGTTGTTTTTTAAATTGATTTGATAAAAAATCACCCGGTTGCTTTGATTCTTTCCATTTTTCAAAAAGCCATTCTAGGATTACAGATTCCTGAATTTCTCCCTTTCCACGAAAAATTAATATATCGTGTCCGTTTTTTCGGCGGTAGTGTTCGGCAAACGCTTCGGCGGTGGTGGTTTTTCCCAAACCGCCCAAACCATGCAGACAAACGGCTTTACCTTGTTTAAACGATTGCCGTAACTGGATTAATAACCGCTTTCGCCCAATAAATCCCTCACCAATCAACCGCGTGTGGCTTCCCCGAATGAAAGCCGGTTTGGGATAAAACCGGTTCAGAGTTTCCGTATAGTATTGTCCTTTTTTCACCAGCACTCCAATCGCCTGATTCTGATACAGCACGGGCGTAAACCATTCCGCCGGGGTAAAAACCGTTGGCGCATTCTTCCGTCTTTCCTGGACATGCTCCCACAACGCCAGCCGGGCATCATGCATCGCTTTCGTCAGCGTGTCGCCGTAGGCCAGCTTTTTGTAGAGGATTTCGGTAAATAGCCGGGCTCCGATGTCGGTCACCGAAAACCGCATGGCCAAAATGGCGGGCAAACCCACGGCGGCCATTTGTTCGGCAGTGCTGCCTTCCGACCCGCCCACGGCGGTTTCGCAGGCACTCAACACCAGCAATTTGATCGACGAAAAACCGTTCAAGGCCTTCCCCAATTCGCGGCCCGTCGTTTGGCGTTCGTTGCCATCCTCATCTTCCAGATACAAAACTCCCTCTTTCACCGCATCCACGTACGAACCGTGTCCGCTGATGTGGACAATATCATGGCTTCGTGCGGCTAAAGCTTCCTTAATTTCTTCCAGATTGGCACAATCCAGAATTTCCATGACCAGTTTCGGTTGCTGATCACCGGTAGCTTCCAGGGAGCGCACGGCTTCGATGATTTTCCGCTGCTCTTCCTCGATTTCCAGCAACTGGCTCTTTCCGGGCAGGTTTTCGGGCAAGGCCGGAATAAACAACAGTTTAAGCGGGGCGGCTTCAGCCGTTGGTCCTTGCCGGTTAAATTGCTGCAAGATTTTCTCCCGGCTGCGAATCAGTCCAAAGTTATCTCGCGGCAGTTCATTGACACCGCCAGGCGTTAGTTTTGGCAAAACCATCTCCCATGGCAGGTTCTGGATCTGTTCGTCTTCTGTCGAAATAACCAACAGCAAATCGCTGATTTTGTGCGATTGCAATAGCGAAAGGAAGTCGCAGCAAACGGTGCCGATATCGCCCGAGAAAAAGGTATTGTAAAGTTCATCCGCCAGCACCGTTTCCCAATTTTCGGGCGAATGCGTGTCAAAAGCACTTCGGTAGCGGTTTCCATCTCCCCCACGTCTGTAGTTCTGAAATTCGTCAACTCGTCCAAATAAGCTTTCGGAGATGACTACGTTCAGTGTTTCCCGAAACAGATGGATTGTTAAGTCATCTTCGGATTTTACCGATAACATGGCTTCGTAGCCCGAAGCTCCTTTTTCGATACGGAGGAACAGAATGCTGTGCGGGAAGTCCCGCTCGATGACGTAAATCTTGTCGCCAATATGGACATTACCACCCGCCGTAATGCTGCCATAAACGATATTTTTCTGCATGGGATAGGAAGAGAACCGGTCAAAACCGAAGATACCGAATTATCGACAAGCAGATGATCCAATAGGATGATTTTACACAAATCGAATCCCCTTGAAACCCAAAATCCCCCAAACCAGAATTTGTCCTTCCAGCTTGGGGGATTGATCCTTAAAAAGCAATGCTACCGTTTCTGTATTTTCAGCGTAACCTGGCTTCCGCCCTGTTGTACCCGAAGAAACAGCAGGCCCGCCGGTTGTTGTCCAACGGATAGCGACTGGCGCTCAACGGCTTTCGCCTGATCAATCCGGCGGTGGCTCACCAGCCGACCATTCACATCCGTCAATTGCAGGTCAACCGCCTGGCCCCCGGCACCCTGGATTTCTACCGCCACCTGATCTCCAATAACCGGGTTGCCCAGAACCGTGACCTGAAGTTCCGGTTTCTGTTCGGCCGACAAGCGGGCCGGGGCACACTGGAACGCTTTGGGTGAACCTTTCAGTACAAAGTTCGACCCCAACACCCGCGCCAGCACCAGCATCCCGTTGGTAACACTGCCCGGTGGCGTAAACTGATAGGCATGTGCGCCGTTGCCTTTGCCCGCGTCCTTCAGATCCTGGCGGGAAATATTGGCTAACGTGCTGCCCAACACCGTGATGGTGCCCGGACTGGGTTCGAGGTAAAACTCGACCGTCAGCGGGGTGTTGGGTTTGTTGCGGTCCCAGACCCAGCCCCGGATGCCTCCGCAATCCAGCTTGTCCAGATAGCCTTCGAAGCTGCCCGTCACCGTCGTGGTCGACGCTGGCTGAACCGTCAACGGGAAACTCACCGAGTTGGTCAGGTGGCCATCCGTGGCCGAGTAAGCCAGCACAAAGGTGCCCGCTTCGGAGGGCATCCCGCTGATGACCCTCGTGGTGGGGTCGATCGACAAGCCTTCCGGCAGTCCGCTCAGAGCATACGTCAGCGCGTCACCATCCGGATCGGTGAAGGCTACCAGCGTTCCCGAGAAAGGAACACCGACCTGAGCCACCACGGGCGTAATCAAAACCGTTGGCGTGGGCGGCTGCGGAGACCGGTTGCCCCCCGGCCCGGCGTTGCCCTGGCAGATCAGGGCTTTCGGCGAATCTTTCAGCACAAAGCTGTTGCCCGTCACCTGCGCCGAGAGATTGTGGGGCAAACCGTCCTTGAGATTTTCGGGAATTGGCCAGATAAAGGCGTGTTTTCCGTTCCCCTTCCCGGCATTTAACAAGTCCTGCCGAAACTGGTCGGCCATCAGGGTGGCAATCACGTTGGTGCCGTCGAGAATATCGATGGAAACGGCGGTATTGGGTTTGTTGCGATCCCAGGCCCAACCCCGGAACGTGGCGCAATCGGCTCCGTAGATGAACCCATCGAACGAACCGGTGACGGTTGGCGCGTTGACCACCACGGTTACGCTGGCGGGATCGCTGATACAGGCCTTGTCAGTACAAACGGCCTGATAGACAAAGGCTCCGGGCGTGCTGGTGACCACGGTGATGGCTCCGGTTCCCGAGGAACCGCCCGGCCCGGTCCAGTTGAGCGTCCCCGAACAATTGCTGGCCGTTAAATTGACCGCCGGAACCCCCTGCGTGACGGTGGTGCTAGTGAGGTTGGGAAGGGACGGGATCGCAGCAACGAGCAGTCCACTCATGGCCGAGGCTGACTGTTCATTCGCAATGATCGTCAGGGTGAAACTTTGGGTACCCGAGCCACTGGCTACCAGCGTCTGGCTGAACGGATTGCTGCTGCTGGTGCCCGTCACTGGCGCGCTGCCGTTGGTGAGCGTGTAGGCATAACTGCCCGATACATTCCCGACGGTGGCGGTGAAGGTGACCGGACTCCCTGCACAAACGGTGGCTGAACTGGCCGTAAAATCCGTCAGGCTGGGAACGGCAGCGGCTCCCTGATAAACCAGTTTGACATCGTTGGCGGTATAGACGACTGTCCAGCCTGACGGAACGGTGACGGAACTGAACGTTCCATTGAGCCCCCATGGTGCCTTTAAGAGGGTCACTTCATCACCATTGGTCGGGGTATAGCCAATCGACACGGTTAACGTACCGCTGATGGTGGCGGTGTAGTTCACGGAAATCTGGTCGTAGTCGACACCCGCCTTGCCGGTTCCTTTCACATCGATTTCCAGGGTGCTGTTGCCAAAATCCCGGCTTCCGTTGAAACTGATCCAGCCGGGCGAATACCCCGGCGACAGCGTGCCGCCCGCGTGGAGAAAATTCGCCCCATCGATGGAACCGGTTCCTTTGAAAACGCCACCGGTTTTATTGGTGAAGGTGCTGCCAAATGCTTCATTGAAATGCGCCAGTAGTTTGTTGTCCGCTGGTGTTAATGCGCCAATGGTAACGGTTCCTGCATTCGCGAAGTCCTCTTTTTCGATATCCAAACCGCCCAGAAAAAAATGGTCGATGTTGATTTGTCCCCCCGCTTGGTTGGCAAAACCCGCCCGGTTGATGATGCCATACTGCATCACAACGTTCTGGGTTCCGATGGTGAGGGTTCCGGCATTGGTAAAGGAAGCGGGGGCCGTCAGGGTGATGTTGTGAAGCCCGACGTATGAGGAGCGATCGATTTTGAGGTTTCCTCCCGCGTTGTTGGAAAAAGTGGCCTGGTTCTCCAGCCCTGTCGAACCCACACCGGCTACCCCGCCGAGGGTGATGGCGGCTGCATTGGTGAACGTTCCCAAACGGTTGTAAAGGCCAATTTCGCTGGAACGGTCAATCCGGACATGGCCGCCCGTTCCGGTATTTGTAAAGGAATTCTCATTTACAATACCATACTTTCCTGTCATTTCAGATTCAGATGCTCCGATGGTGATGGCGGCCTCATTGGTAACCGTACCTTTACCCTGATCATTCGAAATTTTCGTATTGAGAATACCGGCTTCAGTGAAGCGATCGATGCTGATTGATCCTCCGGAATTGTTGAGGGGACCAACGTTGTAAATCCCGTACTCGCCGACACCCGCTACGCCACCGATGGTAAGGATGGCCGAATTGGTGAACGACCCCGAATGGCCGATGTTCGAAGCGTTGTAAACTCCATTTTTGGTCGAGCGGTCAACCCGGATATGGCCGCCTGCATTCGAAAATACGCCGTAATTATAAATCCCGTACTGCCCGATAGTTCCTGATCCGCCGATGGTGAGAGTCGCCGAATTGGTAAAACTTCCTTCGGCAATGTACACTCCGGCAGTAGTGGAACGGTCGATGTGGATGTTTCCCCCGGCGTTATTCTTGAAAATACCGGCTTCCTGAACGCGAATGCCCACATATCCCACACCGGCAATGCCACCGATGGTGATGGCGGCTGCATTGGTAATCGTGCCGGCGATGAGATTAATCCCGTAGTTATCGGAACGATCAACAGCAATCGCTCCGCCCGAATTGTTGTTAAAAGTCCCCCGGTTTTCAATCCCCGAGCGTCCCACTGTAGCGATAGACCCGATGTTGATGGTCGCCGAATTGGTAAAGCTTCCACTGATCGACTCAAGTTCGTCGGCATGGTTCACCAGCGCCCGCAGCGAGGACCGATCGATTTGGGTGGTTCCACCGGTGTTGTTGAAGGTCGCGCTGTTCCAGATACCGTGATACCCCACCGTGGCATTCGCCCCGATGGTGAGGTCGGCCGCATTGGTGAAGGTGCCGCTGGCGTGATAAATGCCGGTGTCGGTCGAGCGGTCAATCCGGATATGACCACCCGCATTGTTGTTGAAAGTAGCCTTGTTCCAAACGCCATAAGCCCCCACGTTGGTGTTTGCGCCAATGGTGATGGCAGCCGAATTGGTGAAGGTCGCATGGATCGACTGGGCGACGTCCCCATTGTTCATCACCGCCCATTCGGAGGTGCGATCGATGTGGATGCTCCCGCCGGTTGTGTTATTGAACGTCGCATCGTTCCTGATTCCCTGAAGCCCGACGCTGGCCTGCGCCCCCATGGTGATGTTGGCCGCATTGGTGAAGGTGTTGGCCGTGTGAAACAGCGCAGTGGTGCCGTACCGATCAATGCTGATGTGGCCGCTTCCCTGATTGATAAAAGCCGCCCGGCTGATCAGGCCATACGTTCCCACAATCTCCGAGGCACCGATGGTGACGGTTCCGGAATTGGTAAAGGTGCTGGCGGCATGATGAAGTCCGACGTAGGAGGAACGATCGATGTGGAGGTCGGCCCCCGCATTGTTGATAAAAGTCGCCTGGTTTTCCACTCCCGTAGCTCCGACACCGGCGTTCGCGCCGATGGTGATTGACGCCGAATTGGTGAACGACCCCGACGCGTTGAGAAGCCCGATTTCGCCGACGCGGTCGATCCGGATCTGGCCGCCCGTGTGGTTGAACGTTCCCCAACTCGACAAGCCATAATTTCCCGCTGGTTCTGTAGCCCCGATGGTGATGGCTGCGGCATTGGTAAAGGTGCCGTCCGCGTGGTAAAGCCCCGTTCCGCTGGTGCGATCGATGGTGATGGCGCCCCCCGCGTTGTTGTTGAAGGTGCCCCGGGTTTCAATGCCCGCGCTGCCGGCCGTCGTCGAGGTTCCGGCCGAAACGGTCGTGGCATTGGTGATGGTGATGGTGGCGGAATTGGTAAAGGTAGCATCGATCGATTTCGCAGCTTCGGCATAGTTCACCAGCCCCCGAAACGTCGCCCGATCGATGCGGATGGTTCCTGCGGTGTTGTTGAAGGTGGCATTGTTCCAGATGCCGTGCAGCCCAATATCGGCCAGCACGCCGATAGCAATGTTTGCTTCGTTCGTAAAGGTGCCGCTGGCCTGAAAAATTCCGGTATCTGTCGAGCGATCCAGGTGGATTTCTCCACCGACTTTGTTGGTAAAACTTCCCTGGTTGATCATCCCGTATTTTCCGACGCTGGCGACCGAACCCAGGGTCAGGTTGCCGCTGTTGTCGATGGTGCCGAGATTATTTAAACCCGCCGTGAATTCAGACGGGGTGCTGTAGGTGGCGAACCCGTTGATGGTCAGGCTTCCGGTCGCGTTGATGGTCAGCAAGCCCCCGGCCTGGATGAGCACCGATTGGGCCACGGCCGCCGTTCCACCGGCAACAATGGGGTCATTCGTAACGTCGGGAATGATGACGTCGTCGGTGGCATCCGGTACCCCCGCCGACCAGTTGCCCGGTTTGTCCCAGGCGCTATCCACATCACCCGTCCAGGTGGTCTGCGCAAACGCGCTGCTGGTTACCCAAGCAAACAGCGGAAGTAGCAGCCAAAACCGCCGGGTGGCAGTTCTACACCCGGCATTATTCATTGTAGGGTTCAGTAGTGATTCTCTCATAGAATTTTCTATTTCATTGGTGGACGACGATTGACGAATGACCATCGACGATTGCCAATGGTCGGCGGTCAATCGTCATCCGTCAATCGTCGTTCGCCAATCGTCATTCAGCAGTATACAGCATGACGTCTTCTACCCGGAATTTAACCAGTTCGATGACCTGTGCCTGGGTTCTCATCAACGGCGGAATGGCGCGAAGTGCGCTTTCTTTGTTCTCAAAATCGTAGATAAACCACATTTTATGAACGCCGTCTTTACAGCCCCAATGCGCGTGGGAGATGATGTGCGAGCCGGAGGTCAGGAAAACGTTAATCACTTTTTTACATTCCGACACCGTCTCCGAGTGCGGGATTTCAACGAGATAGGTTGGCATTTTCTGGGTGTCTAGGGGTAAACAAAGATTCAATTTTCAACGGAAGGGATTCCGAACCAGCGGGCTTTTCGGCTGGAGCCGAAATGGTCCTTGTCAACGACCAGCATTTCGGAGGGTTCGTGGTGAATACCGTGGGGCTTGGGCCCCGAGAAAAAATCGACATCCACCCGGCCCACCCGGCCTTCGCCAAATTCGATGTAACAGGAGCCCGCACCCGTATAGGCGGACGCGTTATCCTTCCCACGAAACGATGCGATGATGGAAGCAGCCGCAATTTTGGCCGCCCCTTCCGCAAAAACCCCGGCTTTGGGGGTTCCAACGCTGGTGACATCGCCGATGGCGTATACGCCGGGAAACCGGGTGAGCAGATCCGTCTTCGTGACCGGGATCCACCCGTTTTCGGCCAGACCGCTTTCCAGAACGACATCCGGTGCTACGTGTTTGGGAATACCGAGGAATAAATTGTACGGCATTTCTGTGCCATCGTCCAGCATAGCGACTTTTCGCGATGCGTCGAGCGAACGGACTTTCCGCTGGGGAATGAACTGGATGTGCCGTTCTTCAAACGCCCGGAGCAAGGCTTTCGACGTATCGGGCGACGGTGGAATGGGTGAGCCAAAAGGCATAACGATGCTGATGGTGCAAGCGTCCCGCAGCCCGCGTTTGAGCAGGTAATCATGCAGCATCAAAGCCGCTTCGCTCGGAGCGGGCGGACACTTGAACGGTGCCCCACATACGCCGACTATGGCGTGACCACGGGTAAACTGTGGAATGACGTTCCGTAACGTTTCGGCCCCGGCAAACGAGTAATATTCATGGCCACCTTCCGCCAGTCCCGGCGTGGCCGCCAGGTCGTAATTGGCACCCAGGGCAACCACCAGCACATCCGCATCGTAGGTGGCCTTCTGGGTCGTAACCTTTTTGGCAACCGGATCAATTGCCGTGATGGTTTCCTGCCGGAACCGAACGCCCGGTTTGACCAGGTGACGGTACGGAATCTTGACCGCATCCGCCGGTTTTCGCCCAAACATTACATCCAGTTTGGAAAAACCGAAGAAAAAGGAATCGTGTTGATCGATCAACGTCAGATCCAGCTCATTACCGAGGGTTTCCGAAAGAATGGTGCTGAGTTCCAGGCCACCAAAGCCTGCTCCGAGTACCAGTACGCGTAATTTCATGGTACGGTTTTTAGTGGACGGTTTGATTGGAAATCGCCTTGATATGACCCTCAGTTTTTGCCCGGTTGAGCCACGATGCGCAGGTACGGTTTGATGGTTTTCCAGCCATTCGGGTATTTTTCTTTGGCTTCCGCATCCGAAACGGCCGGCACAATGATCACATCGTCGCCATTCTGCCAGTTGACCGGCGTCGCCACCTTATGAGCTGCCGTCAGTTGCATGGAATCCAGCACGCGCAGGATTTCGTGGAAGTTGCGCCCGGTGGTCATCGGGTAAGTCAGGTGCAGTTTGATTTTCTTGTCGGGCCCCACGATAAAAACCGTCCGGACGGTGTGGTTGGTGGCCGCCGTCCGGCCCTCCGACGTTCCGGGTTCATCGGCCGGCAGCATGTCGTACAGCTTGGCGATGGCCAGGTCGGTGTCGCCGATCATCGGGTAGTTGACCGGATAATGTTGCGTTTCTTCGATGTCGGCTTTCCATTTCAGGTGGTTCTCGACCGGATCGACGCTGAGACCCAGGACCTTGCAGTTGCGTTGTTCAAAATCGGAAGCCAATTTGGCCATATACCCCAACTCGGTGGTGCAAACCGGGGTAAAATCTTTCGGGTGGGAAAAGAGAATGGCCCAGCCGTCGCCGACCCAATCATGAAAATTCAGGGTTCCCTGGGTCGTTTCCGCCTGGAAATCAGGAGCGATGTCACCTAATCTGAGACTCATGGTGTTTGTTTTTTGGAGGGTTTGAAAAATGGTTAGAGCAGCAGGTATCGTTTTTGGCACTGTTCGCATTCGTATTTTTTGGGCGTTATGGTGCCCAGCGATACCAGCCTGATAAACCGCCCGGCGATGGATCGTTGGGGAGAAAGCACCAGATTGCCGCCACAGTGGCTGCAGCGAATCCCCAGAATAGTCCGTTTGATGATGATTTTGTCCAGATCGAGCAATCCCATAACGGAACCAAAACTGTTACCGTTTGGGCAAATGACCAACTAAAAGGGACGAATGTAGCTTGTGTGGGATGAACGAAGGGAACTTGGGGAAGGGGGGATTTTGACCATTGACGATGGACGGTTGGCCATTGGCCATTGATTGTTAACTTTTGACGTCGCCCATTGGCAATAGTCACCGGTCCATCGTCAGCCGTCAATGGTCAATGGTCAATGGTCAATCATCACTTTTCAGTCCCAACGCTTTGAAAAGCTCTTCCCGGTGGGATTTGCCGATGGGAATCTTAACCCCTTGCAGGGAAATTTCGGTTGGGAAAATATCCTCGATGTGGTTGATATTTACGGCGTAACGCCGGTGGATGCGGATGAACAAGGCGGGGTCCAACTGTTCCATAAAATCGTGGATGGTGGAGCGAACCATCACTTTCTTTTGGGAAGCCAGATGCAGGGTCACGTAATTGGCGTCGCTCTCCAGATAAAGCAGTTCCTTCAAAAACACCTTTCTGAACACATAACCGTCCTTCACAAACATGAAATTTCGGGCCGGGTGTGTGGCTACCGGCGCGGGCTTGACATCCGTCTGATTCCCGGTAAAGTTGCTGAAGGCGATTTCAATGGCCGCAAACAGTTCTTCCTTCGTAAACGGTTTTACGATATACGCATGCGGTTTTACCTTTTTGGCCCGGTCGATCGTTTCGGCATCGCTGTTGGCCGTTAAAAAAATAAACGGAACCGGATCGGATTCATTGAGCTTCTGCGCCACATCGATCCCGTCTTTCCGACCGGCCAACTGGATGTCGAGCAATACCAGATCCGGCTTGTCGTGTTCGAGCATTTCGAGGGCTTCGGTGTAGGTGATGGCCGGGCCGCAGTGCGAATACCCCAGCTCGTCGAGGGTATTCAGAATCGTCCGGGCAATCACCAGTTCATCCTCCACAACGCCTATTTTTAAAACAGCCATGACCTTTAGTCTTCGTTTTTCCGCTGATTGCGGTTGGTAAAGTAAATGGTAAAAGCAGCCCCGTTTTTCGTGGCATACTGCACGCTGCCACCAATCTGGCGGCTCAGGTCATTGACCAGTTGCAGACCCAGCGTCGACGCCCGGGCCAGATCGAAACCGGGCGGCAGACCGGGGCCGTTATCGGCATACAGCAACTGGTATTTCCCTTCGGTGAGCGAACGAATTTCCAGATGGATTTCACCGGCGGCTACTTCCGAAAAAGCATATTTAAAAGAATTGGACAGCAACTCGTTCAGGATCAGTCCCAGCGGAACGGCGGAATCAATATCCAGATGCAAATCCGGCACGGTGATTCGGATGACGACCGGTTTTTGTTTTTGAAAAACACGCTGAACCTGTCGGCAAAGGTCATTGATAAATCGTTTCAGATCAATCGTGCTGAGGTTTTCGAACTGGTACAGGTTCTGGTGAATCAGCGCAATGCTGCGGACCCGGTTTTGGCCATCCCGCAAGGCATCTTTAGCGGTTTCATCCGTCAAGCTCCTGCTCTGAAGTTCCAGCAAGCCCGAAATAACCTGCAGGTTATTCTTGACCCGGTGGTGAATTTCTTTCATCAGCACATCCTTTTCCAGCAGCAAATCCGACTGTTCGGCCAGGGAGCGTTTTAACTGGACGGTTCGTTCATTAACCGTTTGCTCCAGCTTTTTTTTATCATCCGCCAATTGTTTTATTCTGAACTGAATGAAGAAGTAAACCGCCAGCAAAAACAGCAGGATGGCCCCGGAAATAAACCACCATTGCCAATAAAACGGCTTTAAAACGGTCAGGGGAAGTATCAATTCACTTTTGCTCCACGCTCCCTCCCCGTTTTGTCCTTTGATGTGCAGGGTAAATTCGCCATAGGGCAGCCCACTGATGCGGATGGAATTCTCCGTGATGTAATTCCAGTCCTTATCGATGCCTTCGATTTTATACGCATACCGGTGCGCTTCTTCTTTGGTAAAATCCAGCAATTGAAATTCCAGGGTAAAAAACCGGTCATTGGGTTTCAGCGTAATGTGTGCCGTGTTCAGCAGTTCGGTGGTTTTGTTGACCAGCTCATTTTGAGAGCTGACAAACTGGTTAAACGCAATGATCCGCAACGGCACTCGAAGCACGGTGGTATCGGCTCTGAAATCCCGGGGATAAAACGCATTGACACCGTCGATGCCCCCAAAAAAGAGCCGACCGTCGCTGCTTCGAAACGAAGAAGTTCGGTTGAACTCGTTGTGTGTAATGCCATCGACGGTGGTGTAGGTATTGACAGAAAACGACTTTTGGTGAAAGCGGATCAGGCCGTAGTCAGAACTGATCCAGAGATGGTCAAATTCATCGGGTTCAATCCGGTACAACACATCGGACGGAAAACCGGCGGTGATGTTGAACTGCCGGATTGCGTTGATTTTGGGGTCCCAGCGGTATAACCCTTCGCCGTTGGTGGCCAGCCAGAAAATCCCGTCGGCATCCCGGTAAGCATCCAGTAAACTCAGACCATTGAGAAAAGGGGATTGGATTTTGACGAATGACGATGGTCGATTGACCGCCGACGATGGACCATTGACGATTGACGATGGTCGGCGGTCAACGGTCAATCGTCCATCGTCCATCGTCAGTTTAAACAACCCATTCTCGGCCACGGCCCAGACGGCACCGGTATTGTCTTTAAAGAACCGGTACACAAATTTGGCTTCGGGCGTATTGGGCGGTGTCACGGAAAGCGAATCGAACCGGCGGGTATTGGAATTGAACAACGAAAAACCGGTGGTTCGGCCCAGAAGCAACAGGCTGTCGTTCAACGAAAACAGCGACCAGATTTCCGACCCCTGCCCGCCCGGAATGGTTGTAATCGTATTCTTCGCTACATCGTACCGAAACAGGTTATAACCGCCAACGTAAAGATTCGAATCGTGTTGAACAATCGCATATTTAATTTCCTCATCGGAAACCGACTGTAGTTTACCGCCCTGCTGTCCGAACGTGTGCGCCCAGATATTGGCAACGATCGGGCCGGTTTTCTCCGCATATATTCCCCGGGCCTGGCTGTTGGGCTGGACGGTTTGCTGACTGATGGAAAAATACGGCACGAACCGGTTCTTTTCAATCGTCAGTTGCAGCACCCCGAGGGAAGTACACAGCCAGAGGTTGCCCAGATTGTCCGGAAAAAGCCCGTAGATAAACAGATTTTCAAATCCTTTCCAGTCCGGTTTCGCCACGATTTTCAAAAAAGCATCTTCCTTCCAGAGGTAAAGCGCATCCGTACTGATGTACAAAATGGAAGAAAGGGCATTGGTTGCAACCACAATCTGATACCAGTACCGGTCTTTTACCGCGTTCAGGTAGTATTTTTGCGGATCCCCGACGGATTCAAACCGGCCTTTTCGGGTCAGCTTGCCAACAGCAAAGTGATCCACTTCGGTTTTGGTGTTGTAGGTAACGAGCAGTTCGTTTTGGCGCGTAAAACCCAGGGGTAATGATCGCAACACATCCTTTTGCGTAAAGGCAAAAACCGTATCACTCGTGATCAGATACTGGGTGTCCTGGTTGGTTAATTTCAGCAGGGCATTTCCGTTTCCGAACACGCAAAAAGGCCCGGTAACACGGTGGTTGATCTCTGACTGGGTTCGATCCCAGCCTTTCAGTTCGTGGCGGAGCCGAAACCCCCGTTCGGAAGAATATTTCCAATACCGGAAGGGAAAAGCCGTCAAAAAACTGACTTCATCGGTACCGTCATTGGCGATCCAGTAGACATCCTGCTCTTTAAACGGCAGGTTGGGAAAAGCCGCCGTCAGTGTTTTAACTTCCTGCGTCGTGGCATCCATCACATCCACTTTTCCATTGGTGGTGAGCTGGAACCCCGTACTGCTGTAGGCAATGAACAAGTGATTGGCATCATCTTTTGCCAGTTGCACCACTTTATTATCCTGCAGATGATTCCGTTGTCGGGTAAAAAGCAGACAATCTTTCCCATCATAACGGTTCAAGCCGTTGCGGGTGCCAAACCAAAGAAAACCGGCGGCATCCTGTAGCCCACAAAACACCTCGTGAGAAGCCAGGCCATTTTCAATAGAAAGCAATCGCTTGGTAATGGTGTAGTCCGAAGGCGCTGGTGTCAAGTTGTTTTGCCCCGGCAACGAATGACCGATCAGCAGGAAAACCAGAACCAGGGGGCTGCGAAAAATAGAAGAAAAGAGGTTTCGCTTTAAAAGCCAAACGAACCGGGCCATTGTAAAGGGTCTTAAAACCGCCGGCTAGATACGATAGATGTTCATAAAGCGCAACAATTATTTCGTTATTGTTCCCGCAGAACCATAGCTGGTTGCTCCATAACCGCTTTTTGCCCGGCCTTGTCCCCCCTTTAGGGGGCGGTGGGGCAACCACAAAATCACCGCCGGATTCCTATTTGGCTTATCAGCCCACTGCTTTAGCTGTGGGTATAGCGAAAAGTACCCCCTTCCAACAAAACCGTTTTAACGGTTTGCGGGACGATGAAACCGTTAAAACGGTTCTGTCATGATTCGGGTTTGTTTCCATTTACCCCACCGCTAAAGCGGTGGGCTGATAAACATTCAATTAGGCAGTTGTTGTGTTGAATCACTAAAACGTCACCGGGTTTGCCAGACACAATCCCCCTTTTAAAACCGCCCGAATTCTTTGTAGACATCGAAGGGATCACGCCCGGTTGCCATGGCTTCCCGGCTGCGGGATTCACTGGCAAACCACTCTTCGGCCAGTTCCAGAACCGGAATGGTCAGGTCGTACGGCACCACTACCACACCATCGTTGTCGCCGAAAATGTAATCGCCGGGGTTCACTTTCAGCAACCCATCCATTCCCTTCACAAAAATGGGAATCTGGTAATCCACCACCATAAACCGCCCGAAGGCTTCGACCGGATTCCGAAACCGGCAGAAGGTCGGGAAGTCCATGTCGATCAGGTAGTTGGAATCCCGCGTGGAGCCGTCGATAACCGCCCCAACGCAGCCGTGGGCAGCCGCTGCCGTAGCCGAGATTTCGCCGAAATGCCCGCAGGAAGTGTCGCCCTGGGTGTCGCGAATCTGGACAATCCCCGGTTTCATGCTTTTGAACATGCCGAGCCGGATGTCGTGGACTTTCGTGTCCCGGCTGGGCGTTGCCACGCCGTGGGCCGTAAACGCCGGACCAGCCACTTTCATGGTGTGGGTCAGCGGATACACCCCGCTGGCCATGCACTGCTTGTGATACCCGAGGTGTTCGAGGGCGTCCGAAACCAGGCCCGTATACAGCGTGAGATACCGGCTCTGGATTTCCTGCCAGTCATAGTTAACGTCCACTTGCCGAACAGGATACGAATTCGTCATTACTTCCATTATGCTACGTAGTTAGTGAGTTAATACTCGATTTTATTGTTGTTAACCGCCGTTCCCGACCGGGTTCGGCAGCGGATTATTGTGATGAATCTGCTGAATTTCTCCGGCGGACAACGCCCGGTCGAAAACCGCCAGACCGCCCAGTTGTCCGACAAAGTCGTTGCCGATGGCTCCCAGCCGGTGAACGGCCCCCACCGTGAAGTCGGAGCCGGTTTCGCCCCCGTCGAAAATACCTTCGGCATACGGATACGGATTCCGGCCGGGCCGCACGTCGAACCGACCGTTGTGGTACGACCGGATTTCCCGCCCGTCGTACGTCATAGCCAAAAACGTCCACGCATCAAATGGCACGGGCGTCTGGCCGATGGACACATCGACGCACCATTTTTCGCCGGGGGTCGGCCCGCCCACGCCCGAAATGTGGCCGCACACCTGGTCGGCGCTCTGGTGCAGCCGGATGTTCAGAAACAGGCAGTACTGCCGCATTTTCCGGGTTTCATTCCACAGCCCGGCAATGGCTTCGCATTCGGCGTTGTGGTTGCTTTTGGGTTGACGTTTCACCCAGGCCAGCACCGTCACCTGGGCGTTTTTGCCGTGCATGTTCAGACCGGGACAGTCGGCGCGGGGAATTGTCAGGTAGTCATGTTCCCTGATATCCAGGGAAAAATCCGACAAAACACCGCCTTTCACCATCGGCACCGGCCCGGTTGGCTCCTGCAAGCGGTAGGCATATTTCCCTTTGGAGAGCAAAGGCTGTTTCTCCGAAAAATCCCAAAGACACAGCAAGTTCGGAACCGACACCAGGGATTGATCCGGTGGCGTGGCTTTGCTGGAAGACATCATCATCATACCGCTGAGCAGGGTGGTTTGCGTTAGAAAAGTTCGTTGGTTCATTCGATTGGTTCGCGGTCTCTGTCAAAAAACCAGAGGGCTCCGCTGCCGATAAACAGGCTCCCCAGTACGTAAACTCCTGAAAGACTGGCGAGACCGAGCGTCAGACCCAGCGTGGGTTTCAGAACACCGAGCAGATAGGGGGCCGAAGCCCCAATCAGAAAGGCGCAGGCCAGCATCAACCCGTAGGCCGACGAGCGGATTTTGGGCGACACCACCTCATACAGCGAAGCGACAATGTTGGAATCGTACCAGCCCCGAAAAATACCAAACAGAAAGAGGGCAACGTAGGTCATGGTCTGCGTCTGGCTCATGCTGATCCAGTAGATAAACGGCGCTCCCAGCAACAAGCCCAATGCCTGAACGACCAGCCGACTGCGGGGGTTGGTTTTCGCGAAATGATCGGAAATTCTGGCACCCGACAACACCCCCAGAAAAGCCCCGAGGTGGTGGTAGAACAGAGCCGAAAAACCGGCATCGGTCAGGCTCATCCCGAACTTGTCGACCAGGAACGAAGGCATCCAGGTCAGGTAGCCGACGTTGACAAAAACC
Source organism: Larkinella sp. (assembly GCF_965227735.1). Classification (NCBI taxonomy): domain Bacteria; kingdom Pseudomonadati; phylum Bacteroidota; class Cytophagia; order Cytophagales; family Spirosomataceae; genus Larkinella; species Larkinella sp. The sequence goes on from NZ_OZ245776.1 coordinate 58,597, forward strand.
ATGCAGCCAAAACCCAGCGTCAACATGATGACGGTTGGTTTTCGAATCACAATGCGGGCGGTTTCGCCGATTTCGGCCAGCAACGGTTTTTGCGGGTCGGTTTTCAGAACGGGGGTGTCTTTCGGAATTCGGATAAAAAACACCACCGCCAGCAAAATCCCCAGCCCGCCGAAGAGGTAAAAAGCTTTTTGCCAGCCGTATTGCTCCCCGATGTACCCCGCAATAATGCCGCTCAGGATAATCCCGAAATACACCGCCGTCTGGTGAATCGACAGGGCAAACGACCGGCTTTCCCGGTATTTTTCGCCCAGCAGGGCATTCGCCGAGGGCGCATAAAACGCTTCGCCCCCGCCCGTGGCAATGCCCCGCAGCAGAATGAATTGCAGAACGGTTGCACAGAAACCCGTCAGCAGGGTTGCGCACGACCAGAATAGCAGACAAAACCCAAGAATATTCCGGCGCGAAAACCGGTCGCCAACAAAACCGGCGATGGGTACCAGCAGCCCGTAGGTCCAGACCAGCGCAGAAGCAATCAGGCCCAGTTCGGCATCGGTCAGGCCGAGGTCCTGGCGGATGAGGGGCAGCACGACGCTGAAAATCTGCCGGTCGGCCTGGTTCAGAAAAAACGCCAGCCAGAGCAGCGTCAGCAACTCCCAGCGAAAACCGGTCGGTTTTTGCGTTACAACGGGGGCGGGTTCGGTCATCATCAGGGAAGTTTAGCGGTGATCGTTGGGGCATTCCAGGCACTGACCGACAAGCTGGCATTTTTGCGGGTTTCGGGTTCCCGCCAGAGGACATCGAGCGTCAGTTCCTGCGTTTCGCCGGGGGCCAGCCAGTTGTAATTGTCCGACGCGACGATGGCCCTTTTGGTGCCGGTAATATCGACTTTGGTCATGAAAGCCGGGACGTTTCCGATATTGCGGATCCGGACCCGAAGGCGGCTCTGGTCTTTCCCGAGCGGTTCGCCGGACACTACTGCCGAAGTCAGCGACGTAACGGTTTTGGCAACGGTGGCCTTCAGAAACGGCCCTTTTTCCAGCGTCGGCCACGGAATGGGGGTGCTGACGTATTTCTGGTAAAAACCGTCTTCTTCCAGCATCGAAAGGCTGCGGGGGAAATAAAACGAACGGGACAGCAGCTTTCCACCGGCATCGTGCAGTTCGATGAGAATCAACAGAAACCGGTCGCGGTAGTTGGCAGGAATCGTAAAATCCCCAGCATTCACTTTGCTCACCGAGGTGCCTGCGCCGACGTTCACCGATTTTTCCTGTTGCCAGAGGGTTTTAAACGCATCGTCGAACACCCGAACGCTCACTTTCGCACCGGCAATTCCCGTTGGTACTGAATGCGTTATCTTTACGGGAAGCGCCATGCGTTCACCCGGTTTCCAGAGCAGTCGCGGCAGGTCGATGGCCACGTGGGTGGGTTCGTAAGTTCGTTTCAGGAAGTAATACGGCGCACCGGCATTCCCGAACCAGTCCAGCATCTGAATGGCAATCACGGGCCAGTGGCGTTTGAAAACCCACGGCATCAGCCCCGCCGTGACGGGGTAATTGCCCTGCATTTTTTCGGACAGAATCTGGTAAAACTCCCCCGCTCCGATTTGGGAAGCTTCCGCAATCGATTCAATCGTTGGGTCAGCCATGTCGGCAACGTGCGACGCCCGGCTTAACATCCGGGGGACACGACTGGGGCCGTATTCCGTAAAATGGTGGATAAATTCCGGGTGAGCATCCCCAAAACTTTTGTCCCACATTTTGCCCAGTCCCGTAAACTCTTTGTGGTCAACGGTTTCGTAGAACAAACCCGCTTCGGGAATGCTGTGCATCCCGGTTTCCGACACCCAGGGTTCGAACTGGTAACTGCGGTTATACCAGGTTGGGTCCATGTCGGGATAGGCGTGCATGGAGCCGTCATCGGGCGTGGTGCGCACGAATAATCGCGATTTGTCAAATATATCCAAGTTGCGTTCCAGAATCCCGATGGACTTCGCATTGCCGGACGAATACGGATTGAACTCATTGCCCCCGCACCAGATCACCAGCGAGGGGTGATTGCGCAAACGGGTGATGTTCTGAACCACCTGGGCTTCCCAGATGTCCTGCGGAAAATCGGGCGTGTCCTGGTTGCCGATCGGGAAATCCTGCCAGACCATGATGCCCAGTTCGTTGCAGATGTCGTAGAAGGTGTCGGTTTCGAGCAGGCCACCACCCCAGATGCGGATCAGTTGCACACCCCTTTTTTTCGCGGCTTCGAGCGTCCAGCGGTAGCGCTCTTTCGGCAAATCGAGCAGAATATCCTGGGGCGTAAAATTCATGCCTTTGACAAAAATCTTTCGGCCGTTGACCACAAACTGCCAGTTTTCCCAGCGGTCGGCAATGCGTGGTCCGGCGGTGGCGACCCGGTCGATGGTGCGAATCCCGTAGTCGAATTGCAGGACATCGGAGGCTTTCCCGGCCCGTTTCAGAGTTACTTTTACCGTATACCGGTTCGGCTCTCCCAGCCCGTTCGGCTGCCAGAGCCTGGGGTTGGGCAGGGTCAGGTCGTGTTCAAACCAGTTGCGCCCTTCATACACGCTGAGCGGGAATTCCTGGGATAAAACCGTGTTTTGGGCCGAAATCAGCTCGACCAGCAGGCTCAGTTTCTCGTTGATCGGGCTAAAAACCGTCCCTTTTTCGTTGGGATGGTTCAACTGCGTATTGTTCCACGGGTGCAGTTGCTGCTGGAGCGAATGGCGGTTGGCAAACACTTCGCCCGAAAGGTGCAGCTCGGCTTTTCCATTCGTCAAGGTTTTGGTGGTCAGATAAGGCCGCTCCAGGTGAACCGGCGGCACTATTTCCAGACGAGCCCCCTGCCACATGCCCACACTGAAAAACGCTTCGCCCCCCGAACCGCCCGAGATCACCCAGGGTTTGATGATCCGGCCACTGGCCCGCGGATTAAAACCGGTTCGTTTGGAAAAATCATAGTCGCCGGTCGAAGTTCGGGGCAGAGTTTCGTAATCCGTAGCCTTGTTGCCCCAGTTTCCGGCGCGCACTTCCACCGTAATTTCATTCGCCTGCCCCCATCTGACCAATCGGCTGATTTCAACCGAAGGGCCGCCAAACATACCCTCGTGAACCCCCACCAGGCTGTCGTTTACCCAGACTTTCGAGAAATAATCGACGCCGTCGAAGCACAGAAAGAGCAACGAACCCTGCGCAGACGCCGGGAGGTCTACGGTTTTCCGGTAATACCAGACCTTTTCTTCCAGCCAGCGGTATTGCGTCGAGTTTTTGTGGTAATAGGGATGCGGTAATTTTCCGGCTTTGAAATACACCCAGTGAACCGAATTGGGAACGGTAGTCGGAAATGGGTCTTTCCGGGGCGTCTTCAAATCCGCTACGGGCGCATCGGTGTGCGACAATTCCCAACCGCTCCCCGACAATTCGATGTGCTGCGCTCCGGTGCGGGGGCTGATGCGGTACGGGCTCCAGAGTTTCGGGCTTTTGTCATCCGACGACACCGATCCCGGCTGGGCCGAAACCGAACCGACCGTCAGGAGTGTTGTGAGTAGGAAGAACAAATAAATCGGATTATCTTTCATTGTTAAAAAGCTAAGGTCATGGAAGCACTCAAATTTGTACAAAGAGTTACCGACGATACGCTGGTGTTGCCGATGCCCCCATCGTATCGGGAGCAAGAGGTCGAGGTGATTGTTTTGAAGAAAGAATCGGCTCCAAAACCGGAACTGACGAAAGAAGAAAAGCTGAAAATTCTTCGCAAATACAGAGGTACCTTGCCAAAGTGGGAGCCTGGCCCTGATTTTGAAGATGAAAACATACAATTTGCTTCCGAATGATGCCATTATACTGGCACATTGTCTGACTGCGGGTATCCATTACTTGGCTTCTTACGATTCTGATTTTCAAATTCCCTGCGCAAGCGAAGGCGTTACATTAATCGACACCGTCGAGGTGTTGCACGCTCATTTTCCGGCTTCATAAGGACCCGGTTTTCCGTATCCGCGCATCAGCAGCAAACCGCCGTCGAGGGTGATCGTTGAACCGGTCATGTAACTGCCCGACGCCACCAGATCGACCAGCACTGCCGCCACCTCCTCAGCCTGTCCCAGTCGCCCGGCCGGAATTCCCTGACTGACTTCCTGAAGCAAGGCCGGATTTTCCCAAACCGCCCGGTTGATGTCGGTCTGAATGGCCCCGATGGCGAGCGTGTTCACCCGAATCTGGTGCGGAGCCAGTTCCATCGCGACACCTTTCATCAGGGTTTCGAGCGCCCCTTTGGTTGCGCCGTAGAGACTCAAGCCCAAACCGGGTCGGATGCCGTTGACTGAGGTAATCGTCCAGATGCTTCCCGCAACACCCTGCTTCACCATGTTTCGGGCCACCGACTGGGTCAGGAAGGTGGTGCTTTTGAAATTGACCGCGTTGAACTGCTCAAAATCAGCCTCCGTTACATCCAGAAAGTGCTTTTTGTACGAAACCCCCGCGTTGTTGACCAGCACATCCAGCGACCCCACCAGTTCCCATGCCTGCTCGCCCAGGCGGATGGCCTGAGCGGTTTGCTGTAAATCGGCCTGAAGCACATGAGCAACACCGCCCTGCTGCCGGATCGTGTCGGCAACGATTTCGGCGTCGGCCCGGTTTTCGTGAAAGTGAATCACCACCGCACACCCTTCCTCCGCCAGCCGCAGCGCAATGGCCTTTCCAATACCACCCGACGCCCCCGTAACCAGCGCTTTTTTACCCGTCAATCTCATCATTCAGCGTCCCTATTAATGTTGTTTGCTAGTCGTTATTATTGTTGACATCATCACATTCTGTCCCTAAATCCCCTGAAGGGGACTTTTTGCGCCCGGTAAATTCTGCGTCCAAGTCCCCTTCAGGGGATTTAGGGGCAGCACACGATATTCACTATTCGTTATTCAGTGTTCATTATTCCCTATTCCTTCACATTCCTCCCACTGTCGGAAACCAATCCGGCCGATACGGGTCCTGGTGAAAACGGGCGTAGTAATCGCCTTTCTCCTCGTAATATTTTTCGTAGTGTTTCATCTTGTCCTCATCGAGCGTGACGCCCAGCCCCGGCCCGGTGGGCACCTTGATGCAACCGTTTTCGTATTTCATCAAACCGCCTTCGATGATGTCGTCAGTGAGGTAATGGTAGTGAGCATCACCGGCAAAATTCATGGTCGGAATGGTGGAAGCCGTATGAATCATGGCCGCCAGTTCAATGCCAAATTCTGCCCCGGAGTGCATGGCAACGCCCAGATTGAAGGTGTTACAAACCGCAGCCAGGTCTTTCACCCCACGCGGCCCTTCCCAATAATGCAGGTCCGTCAGCACAATGTCCACCGAACCCATCCGGATGGCCGGAGCGAGGTCGTCGAATTTGGCGGGATACATGTTTGTTGCCACCGGAATGCGAATCTGCTTGCGGACGGCGGCATTGCCTTCCAGCCCCCACGACGGATCTTCAAAATATTCGAGGTTCAGATCTTCCATCCGGCGGCCCATCTGCACGGCGGTCTGCACCGACCACAAGCCGTTCGGGTCGATCCGCAAGCCGAAATCGTCGCCCAATTGCCTGCGGCAGAGTTCCAAAACCCGAACTTCCTCTTTGGGAGCCATCACCCCCGCTTTGAGCTTCATCGCCTTGACGCCCAGCGTTTCGTGCAGTTCCTGGCAATAGTCGGCCAGATCCTCGGCGGTTTCGTCGTGCCCCCCACCCGGCCGGTCATACCGCCAGAACAGATACGCAATAAACGGCACTTCGTCGCGGATGCGCCCGCCCAGCAAATCGCTCATCGGGCGACCCAGCACTTTACCCTGAATGTCGAGACAGGCCATTTCGAGGGCGGCATACAGGCGGGCATTGGACAGATAATAAATGCTCCGCAGCACCTTCAACTTCATGATTTCCAGTTGAAACGGATCGAGACCGATGATGCGCGGTTTCAGCTTTTGCAAAGCGCCCCGTTGGTCTCCCCCGCCCACTTCCCCCAGTCCGACAATGCCTTCGTCGGTGATGACTTCGACAATCGTCCGGAGAAAATAACCGGGATGCACGCCGGTATTGTGGCGAAGCTGGGCGTTGAGCGGAATGGCCACGCAGCGGGTTCGCAGGTCGATGATTTTCATACTTGTTTTTTTGATTGCCGTATAAGGGCCTTATTCTACGATTTTAATGCGAATCGACCATGAGCCTTTTCAGTCGAGCACCACGACCTGCGTGCGGGCACCACTTTTTGGAAACTGAACTTCTTTCTCGTATTTCTTCCCGTTCCGTTGTGTAACCACTTTATACGTACCGTAGAAGCCCTTGTAACTTACCGCGTTATTTCTGGGCGAAGTCGTTACGTTCGTGCGCCACTCTTTGTTAATCAGCCGGTCCAACACGTCGTAAGCGGGCTTTTTGGTAAAGTCACGGTTTAACAGGCCGCCTTTCCATTTGTCTTCGCCGGGCACCACCGTACCATCCGGTTTGATCCGGGCGGGCGCGGCTGTTCCATCGACCAGATTCCACCAGATGATGCCTTCTACGTTGGGGTGACTAAACCATAGTTTGTAGTAATTTTCCGTCATGACGGCCTGGTATTCAGGGCCTTTTTCAGATAAGGCCGATACTGTAATTTCGGTAATGTGAATGGGCAAATTGAAGTCTGCGTACAAATCGAGGGTGTGGAACAAGGTAGAAGGCGTCATGGCTTTCCCTTTCAGAATCTGCTCATATTCAGGCTCGCTGAAGTTATGAAACTGCATTCCGATCGCATTGATTTTGGCATTCCGTAACAGCAGATTTTCGGTGAGCAGATAATCGGCATTGTATTCACGCTTGTTGCTGCGTCCCCAGATACCGGTAGTGAAGTTGAGCGTAAACACATTGCTGTTCGGGAAATGCCGCTCGCTTTCTTTAAACGCCTTCAACGCGAAATCTTTCGGCATCAGTACGTCGGCGTGGCGGTCGGTTACTTCATTGACGACGTCCCAAATCTGAATGTCGTGACCGTATCGCTCACCGATTTCCTGGATGCGTTTGCTGATTTTCTGCTCCATGATTTTTTCATCCTTCGGTAGCCAGGTTGGCAGCGACCAGCGCGGATTGTCCCACACGAGCGTATGGCCTTTGGGCGTGAGATTGTGTTTCCGGACAAACTCCATCACCACGTCGGGCGCGGGACGGCGGTAACTATAGGGGCTGTCTTTTCCAAAACGGAGTTTGCCCGGCTCAGGCTCCAGTTCAGGCCAGTAGAACGGAATGGTCACGAAATTGAATAGTTTGGCAAAATGCTCTTCATACAGCGCATCTTCTTTCGGATTCCGGAACCCCTTCACCATAAAACCGTTGGCTCCGAAATAAAAATCGTGGCGGGTTTGTGTTAACGAAACCTCACCGGTTGAAACGGGATTGCCTTCTTTATCTGTAAACTGAATGGTGAAGGCCCCCATCCGGTTTTCGCGGATGCCATCGGCAATCCGTTGCTGGATGGCGGGGTCGTTCCACTGATTTTTATACTCGTCGGAAAGCTGGGCCGAAGCCTGAAGGGCTGATACGGTTAGGAATGCAGCCGTGACAATGTGTTTCATCTTTAATGGTTATCCGGTTGGAAATGGGCGGGCTGGTTGTTTTTTTGGAAATTTTCAATTGCCCGGTTGAGCCTGTTTCAGAGGTTCGTCTTGTCGGGTATCGAAAACCAGCAATCAATACCCCGGATTCTGATCAGTCGCGGTAAGAGCCGTGTTATAATTCAGTTCCGAAACCGGAATGGGCCAGAACAGGTGTTTATCGGCCACGTCTTTCCCGGTGGCGGTTTTGATCACCTCTTTCAGTTTGGCCGGTCCGAGCCGTTTCAGATCGAGCCAGCGTTTGGCTTCATACTGCGTTTCGTAGCCCCGCTCTTTCAGCACCAACTCGTGAAAATTCGTTGCGGTGTAGTCCGCCGGTTTGAAATCCACGTCCGAAACTGCCGTTGGCACCTTTCCGTAGGCCCGGCGGTGCACCTGATTCAAAGCCTCCATCGCAGCCGCCGTTGGCCCGGTTCCGGCCCGGCTGGCGGCTTCGGCATACAGCAACAGAATATCAGCGTAGCGGTAAATTGGAAAATCATTGCCCGCGCCGTCGCTGGTAGCCGCAACCGGGTCCGAGAACTTCTTACACAAAATGCTGTTTTTCCCCAGACCAATATCCCAGCTATACCAGAAGGCGGTTTTCCGTAAATCCTTTTCATCCCAGGTTTTCTGCATCGGATTGCTCTGGGTATCGCTGTAGTGGGCATAAAAACCGCCCGCGCCGTGGAGTCTCGAACCCGGATGGTGCGCAAACATCGCCAGATACATCCCCTGCCCACCCTGACGGGTTGCTTTCAGATACCAGATTTCTTCCGTCGAAGTAACGACTGTCGGGCCGAACACTTTGCTGTCAAAATCGGCAGCAACCGCCACCGGCACCAGCGAAAACTTCCCGGATTTGATGATTTCATCGGCTTTGTCGCGGGCTTCGGCATACTGGTTCCGGGTAAAATACACTTCCGCCAAAGCCGCCTTGGCCGCCCATTTGGTGGCCCGGCCCACCTGCGTACCTTTGTCGGGCAGGTTGGCTTCCGCTTCTTTTAAATCACTCAGGATCAAGGTATACACTTCTTCGGCGGTGTTGCGCTTGACATTGGGTTCACTGAGTGTCGCTTCGGTGCGGATCGGCACGCCACCCCAGTTGCGGACCAACCAGAAATACGCGAAAGCACGCAGGTATTTGGCTTCAGCGACATACTTCGTGACGTCGGCCGGGCTGATGCTGGTGCCTTTCGGAGCATTCTGAATCACCAGATTGGCATTGCGGATGCTGAGGTAGAACAACCGCCAGCCGTCGTCGGTCCGCGGAATGTTCGTGCTGTTCAGTCCCTGAAAATCGCTCAGCACCTGGTAGCTGCCCCGCCCGTAACTGTAATCGGTATACGCTTCGAGCTGCGCACCCAACTGCCCCGTGATGCCATTGGTGGCCCGGAGCTGGGCGTATGCCGCATTCACGGCGGCTTCTACTTCACTGGCGGTATTGTAAAACGTCTCCACCGCGACGGCTTTGGGCTTCTCAACCAGCACATCCTCGCAAGCCAGCAGGCTGAGGAATAAGGGAAGGAATAGGATCTTTTTCATATCTATTTGTGATTGAGCGAATGAGTGATTGAGTGAATTATCCATGCGACAGCCACTCAATCGCTCATTCACTAATTCGCTCAATAAAATTAAAACCCGACCCGCAGGCCGAAGGTGACGGATTTCGAGGTGGGATAGCTGTAATGGTCGATGCCCTGGCCGATGGAATTGGCGCCCCCCTGCGAGTTGGTTTCCGGGTCCCACCACGAGTATTTTGTGAGGGTCAGCAGGTTCTGGCCACTGGCGTAGACCTGCGCCGTTCGCATCCAGGTGACGCCCATTTTCTGCAACGGCAGGTTGTAGGCCAGTTGAATGTTTCGCAGGCGCAAATACGACCCATCTTCGACAAAGCGATCGGAGTAATTGTAGCTGTTGGCGCGGGAAATAACCGGGTATTTCGCCGTGGTGTTGGTCGGCGTCCAGTGGTTATACAACACTTCACGCGGCATGTTCAGCCCAAAACCGTAGTCGAGCGTGTTGTTGATCGAACTGACGTTGACCAGGTTATTGCCTTGCGTTCCCTGCACAAAAAACGTGAGGTCGAAACCCCGGAACGACATGGCCGAATTAAAACCGTAGATAAAGTCGGGATTGGGATTGCCGATGATGGTTTTGTCGAGCTGGTTGATCACGTTGTCGCCGTTCTGATCCACATACTTCACCTTGCCCTGTTCGGTGTAGCCGTTTTCCACGTACCCATAAAACACGCTCATCGGCTGGCCTTCGCGCAGCAGGTTGGCGGCATCGCTGATGAGCGTTACGCCCACACTGCCGCCCAGAATGTCCTGCCCGCCGTTCAGCTTGACCACCTTACTGCGGTTGAACGAGATATTGCCGTTTACATCCCACTTAAAGGCCTTGTCGAGAATGCGGGCTTCCAGCCCAATTTCCAGGCCTTTGTTCTGAATTTGACCGACGTTCCGAATCGTGCTCGTAAACCCGAAACCGCTTGGTAACTGCACCGTATTGAGGAGGTCACGGGTGTGTTTGATGTAATAATCGAGGGTCAGGCGGAAGCGGTTGCTGAGAAAACCCGCGTCAATCCCGAAGTCAGTTTGCTCGGTGGTTTCCCACTTCAGGTTGCCGGGCAACTGCGTTCCGGGGGCGAAGGTGTTGTAGAGTGCATCGTCGAACACGGTTTTTCCCGCCGACAGGTTGTTGAGCGTCGCATATGCCCCAATCGCCTGGCTACCCGTCAAACCCCAGCTTGCCCGCGCCTTCAGGTCGGTAATGAACGGCACATTTTTCATAAATTCTTCTTCCGATACCCGCCAGGCCAGGGCGCCGGAGGGGAAATAGCCCCATTTGTTGCCTTCGCTGTATTTGGAAGAACCGTCGGCCCGGAAACTGATCGTAGCCAGATACTTGTTGTTGTAGCTGTAATTCACGCGCCCCAGATACGACAGCAGCGTGCTGAGCGAATAGCCCGTTCCCGGAATGCCCGGTGTTGCTGCCGAACCCAGATTGGCGGTTTCGGTGATATCGCTCAGAAAGCCCACGCCCGACGCGTTCAATGATTTGCTCAGAAAATCCTGGTAGGTGAACCCGGCCACCGCTGAAATGCTGTGTTTGACGGCAATGGTTTTGATGTAGCTGATCGTGTTTTCACTCAACAGGCTCATTCCCCGGCTTGTCGACACGCTGGCACTGCCCTGGGAGTTGACAAATTTGGTCGTTGTGTAGGAATCCGTACGGTCATCGCTGTTTTCAATACCGCCGGAAATCTTGATGGCCAGGCCGTCGAACGGTTTGAATGTCAGGGCCGCATTGGCCAGCACCCGGTTGGCATCGACATCGTCGGAAGACTGGTAGATGTAATTCAGTGGATTGGTCAATACGTTGGAAATGAAAGGATAAGCCGTTGCCAGCACGCGATACGAACCGTCTTCGTTGTATGGAGTCAGGGTTGGCGGGGCCGAAATGGCCGCTGAGATGAGCGAACCGCCCCGGTTGCCGCCCCCCGAATTCTGGCGGCTCGTTGTGATTTTGGTCAGCGTGGCACCATACGACAGGTTGAGCTTTCGGCTGACATCCGACGAGATGTTGGCGCGGAGCGAATACCGCTTGTAGTCACTGCCGATCACAATGCCCTGCTGATTAAAAATACTCCCTCCCACCGAATACCGCGTTTTCTCGTTGCCTCCGCTGATGGTCAGGTTGTGCGTCTGCATGGGTGCTTTCCGGAAAATCAGATCCTGCCAGTCGAATCCTTCGCCAAAACCGTCGATTTGCGCCTGCGTAAAATACGGGGTCACTTTGTCCGTCGTGGCCTGTTCATTGTAGAACGTCGCATATTCCCGGGCATTCATCAAATCCAGCTTTTTGCGCAGGGTCTGGGTGCTGTAGCTGCCTTCATAATCTACCTGCATTTTGCCGGATTTGCCCTGTTTGGTCGTAATCAAAACCACCCCGTTCGCGCCCCGCGACCCGTAAATGGCCGTGGCCGAGGCATCTTTCAGAATTTCGATGCTTTCAATATCCGTGTTGTTGATGATGGTCGGATTGCTGCCCGAAGTCGGAAAACCGTCCACCACATACAGTGGTTCGTTGCTGCCCTGAATCGAGTTGGTGCCACGGATCCGGACGCTGATACCGGCCCCCGGCGCTCCCGTGTTCTGCGTCACCTGCACACCCGGCGCCCGGCCCGACAACGCCTGGAGGACGTTGGTTGCCGGAAATGCGTTCAGCTCTTTGGCCTTCACCTGCGCCAGGGAGCCGGTCAAATCCGACTTCCGGACCGTTCCGTAGCCCACGACGACGACCTCATCCAGTTGCCGGGAATCGACCACCAGAGCGGCATTGATCACCGACTGGTTTCCGACGGCGATTTCCTGCGCCACATAGCCCACCGACGAAATGACCAGCGTTGCATTGGCCTGATTGGCCAACGTGAGCCGGTAATTTCCTTCCGCATCCGTTGTGGTCCCCGTTGTGGTTCCTTTGAGCGAAACCGACGTACCCGGCAAGGGCGCATTGTCGGCCGCCCCGGTTACACGGCCCGTTATCACCACCGATTGCGTCCATCCGATCGACGGGATCAGCAGAACCGCCAGACAGACACGAAGCCATCTATAAAGGTTTTTTTTCATAGAGTTCAGCATTTAATTTTTATATTATAAAATCTAATTTTATTTCATTGCAATTCTAATCACAAATTCGGATTCACTCCAAATTATTTTCAATTTTTTTATAAAAAATAGTCCTTTCAGTCGATCTATGGATTTCTCCGGGCACAAAAAAAGGGCCGAAGCCCTTTTTAAATTCATCATAAACTACTTTAAATCAGTCTTTTATTGATCTTCTCGGCTGAGTTCCGAAGAGAAGCAATCAGTTGTCTTTTGTCGAGCGCCATGTAACGGTATTCGGGCAGGTAGATGCTGAGACTGGCCACCACCAGGCCATTCTTGTAAATGGGTACTGCCAGCCCCATGACATGGCGGTTGGCAATCGTTTGCAGGGCCAGTTCTTCCCGGCGAATAAGCGCCAGGGTTTCCAGCAGGTTCGATTCGGATTGAATTTCGGGCCAGGAATCGCCGGTTGGCAGACCAAATTTTGCGATAAACCGCTGCTTCTTTTCGTCGGGGAGCATCGCTATCAAAAGCCGCCCGGAAGCCGAATCGTACACCGGCTTGATGTCGGTCGTCCGCACCTGTAAATCCTGTTCAGCGAACGTTCGATACAACGCAATCCGCTGATTATCTTTAAGAACAGCCAGCAAACAGTTTTCATTAATGTGCAGTGTCAGGGCGTCCATTTCTTCACGGGCCGCTTCCAGTAAGTCTTTCTGATACGATTTATTTCCCGTTAAGTAATACGATTTGGCACCCAGAATATACCCTTTTTTGGTACCGACCTGCTCGACATACCCCCGGGTGACCAACGTCTTGAGAATGTTGGCGCAAGTACCGTGGTTTAGACTTAAGCCGTCGGCCAGTTCCGTGAGGGATTTGGGTTTCTCCGGTTCATTCGCAATTTGCTCCAGCAGGTCGAGAGCGCGGTTAATTACCTGAATCATTTTACATCAATTTTATAATGCAAAATAAATGCAAATTATAACAAACCAAAAATCATCTTGCCAAATCCTTAGCAACCGGTCTGTGAAACAAAACTGGCCGGGATCAGAACTGCGTTTTGCAGCACCAATCCCGGCCAGCGGAATGATTCAGTATTCGACCCGGTTACGGCATCGACGTCGAATACAATTGGTTAAACAGCAGTTTGAACGTGCCCTGCGCCTGCGCGCGGAAGGTGATTTCCGGACCAAAGGCGTAGAGTTTGCCGGAACCGACGGGGGCCATGAAAGCCGCAACACCATCCTGCAAATAGGCCTGTCCCCAGGCCCAGCCACTCCGCAGCGGTTTGTCGGTCGAGAACCACGCCAGAGGTTTTACGGTCCCTTTCGCCACAGCATCCGGAGAGATTTTGAAAACCGGGCTGGCGTCGAAATACACATCCGTTTGCTTCGCCATACCCCAGGTCGCCTGCTGGGTCGAATCCAGATCGATCCGCAGTATGCTGCCGGGAATGTAGTATTTTTCGTTCGACAGTGGCCGTTCCTGACCCGCATTGGTCATTTCCACCAGCGCATTTTTCACCGGCAAACCCAGGTGATAGGCGAGGTTGGTGCTGCTGCCGATGGTGACAACATTGCCGCCTGCTTCCAGAAATTTCCGGAGTTCCGGAATCGACTTTTCGGCGGTAATCTTGCCCAGCCACGGCCGGAATTCGGCGGGCAACTCTTCGGCTTTGGGTTCCCGGCTGGCATAACCGCCACCTTCGCCCGGCCCACCGCTACGGGTAGCACCCGCTGCCGGAATGGCCCGGGTCACGAATACAATGACGTCGTATTTCTTCTTCAAGTCACCGGCGTCAATGTCCTGCGAATACACCACCTGCATCGGAAAATGGTATTGTTCCATGATCCAGCGCACCCAGCCCGACGGCATCGATCCGCCGTAGGCATCCCACAAGGCAATCCGCATTGGAGCCACTTTGACCAGCGAACCCGTCGGTCGTTTGGCCACACCAACTACTTCCAGCCCCAGTTCTTTGGCCGATTTGTCCAGAATCGACTTCGCTTTGGCCGAAGCCGGAACAAAGAACGCGCCCGCGCCGAGCGACGATTTACCGCTAACACCGGTCGGTAACCGGAACACCTCAACACCCGATTTCAGCAAATCATTGACCGCAATGAAGGTGTTATTGGCCTGCGCGCTCAGCGCGTATCCAGCCGCAGCCGTCGCGTCGATTTTTCCTTTCGGCGACTGCAATTCGCCATACGGCAGTTTTTTGAACGGCCCATCAAACCCTTCCAGAATCCGGTCGACTTTGACACCCATCTGGAACGCCAATGTCCAGCCAGCAGCATCGTAGGGACGAACCGGCGGTCCACCGGGATACTGGAAATCGTTCGGGTGATCCTGCGGTTCGAACATGTCCAGCACGTGGGGCCGGAACGCCTGATCGGTTTTGACGACGTACGAACCCGCCGGATATTTTTTGCCCGCGACCGTAAAATCAGCCGTGGCTTCCTGAATCTGAATCCCGGTTTTGATGAGGGCGTTGACAAATTTGACCGCCGTGGCAAAATCCGGTTGGTCGGCCGAAATGATAAACCCGCGTGGGTCCCGTAGCGCCGGATCTTTCAAAACCGCATCGAAATATTTCACCGGAATTCCACCACCACGCGGCAGCAAACCGTATTGATCGGGCGTCGTAGCCCCGGCGGCTCCGGGAGCGGCTTTTTTCAAATCCGCCTGGTGCAATTGATTGATCGCATCGACACGTTTCGGCGAAAGCGTCCAGTAATCGGTGCTGCCGTGTTCAATGGCATTTTTGCCCATCTTATAAATGTTGTACAGCAACTGATCGCCGTGACGGGCCGCATAATCCAGCGTCGCGTAATTGAGCGAGATCGAATAATCGATCGACTGCTTGAAATGCCACTTCTGGGGCGTTACCGGAAACGGCGTATTACCGTTGGGAATCAGGCGATTGGGGACGAGCGGCACATCTTCGGGCGTCGGATTCCCGATGATTTCCGTCAGCAAACCGATCATGTTGTGGAAGTGCGTCGTTGTGCGCAATCCACCGTTGTACCAGGTTGAGAAAACCGAACCGCCCAGTCGCGTAAAACCGGGTTTGTTTTCGGAATTCAGCCGGTTGATCATGGCCGCACCGAGGGCGTCGATTCCGGTGATCATCAGCGGTTCGAAGACGTAATTGAACGGGTCACGATACGGCGGTCCTGCCAGCACCGAACCCGCCGGGCCACGCTGGTGGTGGTTGTACATAATTTGCGGCAACCACTCGATAAACAACTGACGACCAATATTTTGCGACTCTTTCATGTTCATGATGAAAAAATCGCGGTTGTTGTCGTGACCCGCGTATTTCTGATACAGACGTGGCACATTTTCCAGCAAACGCTTTTCCGGTTTGGGTTCGCGCATATACCAGCTACTGACCAGTTCCTGTCCATCAGGATTGGCGTGGGTGAGCAGAATCACCACGTTATCCAGAATCCGCAGCGTTTCGGGGTCTTTGCGGCTCACCAATTGCCAGGCGGTTTCGATCAGTTGCATGGTGCCGACGGTTTCGGTGGCATGCAAGCCACCATCGATCCAGACCACGGCCTTTCCTTCGGCCGCCATCGCGCGGGCCTGCTCATCACTGATGCCTTCGGCGCGGGCCAGTTTGGTAGAAATTTCCTTGTAGCGGTCGAGTTTTTTGAGATTTTCGGGCGACGACACGATGATCATGTACTGGTGCCGCCCCTCTTCCGTCATGCCAATATCGACCAGTTTAGTGCGGTCCGAGGTGGCTAATTTTTTGAAATACGCTTCGGTTTGGGTGTAGGTGGCGAGTTGGTAGTCGTCACCGATGTTGAAACCGAAATGTTCTTTGGGTGAGGGAATCGTCTGCGCCTGAACGGCGGTCAGATTCAAAACCAGCAAGAAGAATAAACCTTGTAAAAAATGTCTTCTCATAGGAAATCGGATTAGTTCGTTGGTAAGACGAAATAAGCTATTTTTCTGATTCCATAAATCAGTTACAAAATATAATTTTATCATTTATAATGATTGCCATATATTTTATGGAAAATTACAGAAACAAAAGCTGTTGTGTGGCGCAAATCTCCAAACCAGCTACTCAATCTTCTTCAGCTCCTCCTGCCGGTCCTTGTCCAGACTGACTTTGTCGAAGTCAGCGTTGGTGTTCAGTTCCACGCTGTACCCCTGAATTTTGTCAATCTCGACGGTGAGGTTGTTCGTCGTAAAATCGAAGATATGCCCACCGGCTTTGTGGTCGTCGGTCAGGTAATGAAAGTGAAAACCGGGGACATTGACCTTCGCCAGATAGCCCGGCAACAGAAAGCCGATCACCACACCACGCGTGTTGGTGAGGTTGAAAAGGTATTGTTCTTTGGCGAGGTGGTCTTTCAGCGACGGATACGGTTTTTGGGCGGCACCGGGCGCGCGGGCCGTCAGTTTCGGAAAGTCGCCTTTCATCCGGATGGCATACATTTCATTGGCGGGCAAAACCGCCATCAGGTCTTTTTCAAGCTGGTCGAGCGTAGTTGTCCCGTTAATGGTAAAGGTGGAGTCCGCCTTGAAAAACTTTACAAAAGCAATCGACGTGCTGTCGGTGTCCGGCATCTCGTGAATGCTGCCGTCGGCGCTCACTTTGTACACCGTACCCTGATCGACGATCAGTTCGCCGTCCACCCGGTTGAAGGTGCCGATGCCAAAATCGCCTTTGGTTTTCAGTTGCCCCAGCGTCAGATTGCCGTCGAAGACCCCGGCGAGCAAGGCATCGATGATGGAATACTGGTACATGAAGTCATTAGTCTGGACGGTCTTGGCGGTTTCGGCGGGTTGTTGCTGGGTGCAGCCCTGCATTAAAAAAAAACCACCCAGCAGAATGGTTAGCATGTTGTTTTTAGCCGCAGCCGTTGAGTCAGTAGTCATTTGAGGGAGAAAGGGTTAAGTTTTACCCCGGAGGGGTTGAACAGCGAAGCGTCGGTAGTCGTTGCCAAAACCGACAGCGGTTATATTTTTTACCCCGGAGGGGTTAAACAGCGTAGCGTCTGCAGGTAGAATCCCGATTAACCGTTCCGCGTGCCGATAGGTACGCAACGATTCGCAGGGAAAATGGGGTTGCGTACCTGACGGCACGCGGATATGAAAATAACCGAATATTCTACTACCGACGCTGCGCTGTTAGATCCCTCCGGGATAAATGGCTTATATATCGAAATGAACCTAATTCCATCGTCGAAGTGGGTTACCGCTTCGGGCCAACGGAATCATAGACGATTACTTTTTCCCACAAGGCCGAATAGTCTTCCACGAATTTCAGGTGAATGGGATGCGTCTGGTAAATCTCTTCATCCATCAGGTTATCGAAAAAGCACAGCCACGACACGGCATACGAGCGTTCGATGACGGAACGGGTGGTCGGTGCCGGTGTACCAATGTGTACCAGTTTGATCGTCGGCACCTTCGCCAGTTTATTCAGGCCTTCTATTAGTTTGGCTTTATCGGCCTCGCTGCCCGGATTTTTCAGGTAAAAATAAACGTGGTGGACAAACAGCTCTTTCGGTGCGCTGCCTGATAACCCCAGACCGAGTCCGGCACCAACACTGCTTTTGACAAAGGCTCTGCGTGATTGTTCTTTCATAAAAGTTTGCTCCGATATTGAAGTTTCGTTGTGTTTTGTCCCCTTTAGGCCGGGCCGACGCTTCGGGATTTAGGGGTTAAAAGACAAAAATGAACAAGATTCTCCGATTTGCTGTCTGGTTCTGAAAAATACTTTCGCCGACCGAAAACCGCCCCAAACACCGGCTTATTCCGGGCAAATCGTCGGGGGCGGTTAAAATCCGTTACTTTTGCAGCATGGAAACCAACCTAGACCTTGCTCCCCTGCTTTCGAACCTGGGAATTGAAGCCTTCAACCCCATGCAGCGGGAAGCCCGGGAAGCCATCGTGGCCGAGAAAGCGGTTTTGTTGCTGGCTCCCACCGGTTCCGGCAAAACCCTCGCTTTTTTGTTGCCCATTCTGCAACTACTTAAACCGGAGCAAAAAACAGTCCAATGTCTGATTCTGGCACCTTCGCGCGAACTGGCGTTGCAGATTGAGCAGGTCTGGAAAAAAATGGGGACGGGTTTCAAAATCAACGTCTGCTACGGCGGACACCCAATGGCGACCGAAATTCAGAATCTGACTACACCACCGGCGGTTTTAATCGGAACACCGGGGCGCATCGCCGACCACATCGACCGCAAAACGGTCGACCTTGACAGTATTCATACGCTGGTGCTGGATGAGTTCGACAAATCGCTGGAACTTGGTTTTCACGACCAGATGTCATACATCATCGGCGGTTTGCGGAATCTTCAAAAACGCGTGCTGGTTTCGGCTACGTCCGGCATTTCCATTCCGGAGTTTACGGGTGTGCGTTCGCCGGTCAAACTCGATTTTATTCCCGACGATGACCGCGACAAAAGCCTGACGACGAAAATTGTTATTTCGGAGGAAAAGGACAAAGTCGATACGCTGTTTCGCTTGCTTTGCGCGCTGGATTCGGAAGCGGCTCTGATCTTCTGCAACCACCGTGATGCCGCCGAACGAACCAGCGCCATCCTGAACGAAATGGGCATTGTTTCGACCTTCTACCACGGCGGCATGGAGCAGGACGACCGCGAACGCGCTCTGATACAGTTCCGAAACGGCAGTGTCAGCTACCTCATCACGACGGACTTGGCCGCCCGGGGACTGGACATTCCCGAGATGAAATACGTCATTCACTACCACCTGCCGCTGCACGAACACGAGTTTTTGCACCGCAACGGCCGGACGGCCCGGATGCACGCTTCCGGAACCGCCTACATACTGCTGCACCGCAACGAAGAGCGCCCCCGCTATCTGCCCGAATCGCTCGACGAGTTTGTCATTCCGGCCAATCAGCCGCTGCCCAATCCACCCCAATTCCAGACGATTTACATCAGTGGCGGCAAAAAAAACAAACTTAATAAAATCGACATTGTCGGATTTTTCTCCCAGAAAGGCGGCCTGGAAAAAGGCGATCTGGGCCTGATCGAAGTGAAAGACTTCATCTCCTTCGCGGCCGTCCGCAAATCCAAAGTCAGGGAACTGCTGGCGAAGATCAAGGACGAAAAAATGAAAGGTAAAAAGTATAAGATTGAGGTGGCGAGGTAGGGGGATGGAGGATTGACGATGGACCATTGACGATTGACCATGGTCGGTGGTCAATCGTCAATGATCCATCGTCAATTTTTTCGTAAACTCCAGGTCGTGGAAGTCGTAACTGAAGTCGGTTAAGGGCGAAATGGCTTTCATTTTCATCGACACCGGTTTTCCTTCATAATCCAGCCCAAACATCACAAACGCATCGGCTTCCAGGCTCCGGTCGTTCCACTTCACCACGAACGTGTTGCCCTTATAAGGAAACAGTTCGCCCGATAAGCGCGGTGAGCGCTTCGATACGAACAGGAGTCTCAGGTTATCCGGCACAATCGAAACGTCGCCCAGCCACTTATCGTGGTAGGTTCCGGTGTAAAAATGAATCGGCGGTTTGGCCGCAGTACTCTCCTTTTCAGCCTTGACGGTTTTCCAGACTTCGTCGGTTACTTTGTCGGCATTAGCGGTATTTTCGCGCAGCCGGTCGCTGTACTCCTTCACGCGATCGGTGCCGGTGATCCCGAAATAACTGTCGAGAATCTGATTGGTAATGGCCGTGAAAGCCGCCCCGGATTGCTGGTTGGTCAGCACAATAATGCCCAGTTTTAGTTCCGGTATAAGCATCACCTGCGTCACCATACCGGGCAAGCCGCCGGTGTGCGAAATCTGTTTGTAACCCTTTGCATCGTTCAGTCGCCAGCCCAACCCGTAGGAACTGAAATGGGTGTTATAGGGGCCGGGCGCGCGCACCGGAATGATCGTCTGGGGCGACCACATGTCGTCCTGCACTTTTGCACTGAACAACGTTTTGCTCAAACCGTCGCCATATTTTCCACCATTCAATTGCATGATCACCCATTTGCTCAGGTCGTTGATGCTGCTGTTGATGCCGCCCGCCGAATTCCCGACGTCCAGCCGACCCCGCCTGACCGTCCGTAATTTGCCCTCGATCACGGCGTGGGCCTCAATGACGTTCGATTTATTTTTGAGCCGGGAAAACGACGCTGCGCTGTTTTCCATCTGGAGCGGTTTCATGATCCGGGTTTCCACAAATTCCTCCCAACTCTGGCCCGACGCCCGCTTCACCACCTCACCTGCGACCATATACAACAGATTGTCGTAATCGTATTTGGTCCGAAAACCGGACGTCTGTTTCAGATACCGCAGGTTATGAATCACGTCTTTCAACTGAAAATCACTCGAATCGGGAAAGAACATCAAATCTCCGGCGCCAAGGCCCAAGCCACTGCGGTGGGTCAGCAAATCGCGAATCGTAAAATCCTCGGTGACGTACGCATTGTATAGCCGAAACTCCGGGATGTAGTCGATCACCTTGTCGTCCCAGGTCAGTTTGCCCTCATCGACCAGCATGCCGAGCGTGGCCGCCGTAAACGCCTTGCTATTGGAAGCAATGCCGAATAGGGTGTTCGCGTCCACTTTCTGCGTCGAATGCATGGACCGGACGCCATAGCCTTTCGAATGAATCACGTTCCCATCTTTCACAATGGCGACGGCAATTCCCGGCACCTCGAAGGTTTTCAGGGTTTTCTCGACCAGTTGATCGATTTGGGGCGACGTGATGACCTGTGCAGAAGCCGGTTTTATAATCAGGAAACTGACCAATAGAAGGCCGATAAAGCGTATGGATGCTCTCATAAGGGAGATTTTGATGGGTTTTTAAAGATACGCAGTTCGCGCCGATTAATTATTCATCCATCCAGCAAACCATTCATCGATCCGTTTTACCGCCGGAGTACTATGCATAGCAAGGTAGCGCATTTCGCCGTTGTTTTGATCCATCGAAACGGCAAATCACAAGCTGCCGCAGACAACAACAAATACGAAACACAACACAAAAACAACAAATACCATGAAATCCATCATCGCTTCCGCTTTCCTCGCTTTAACCGTTGCCACGTCGTCATCCAGCTTTGCGGCTGATCACAAAGAAACCGCCGGAACCCAAACCACCTACCAATCGGTCGTTTACCCGGTAATCAACACCTCGAAAATTCGGGTGAATGTCAACAAGGACAAAAATGCCAAAATCAACGTCACGTTGAAAAATGAATCCGGCGAGATCCTGGCGTCGGAAAAATTGGGCAAAGGACACGAGTCATCGGCCATTCGCTTTGACCTGAATCAACTGCAGGACGGTATTTATCAGGTAGAAATTTCGGACGGCAATACCAAACAGGTGAAAGAAGTGAAGTTGCAAACTTCAGCGCCAGCGGTAACTACCGAACGCCACATCGCTATGAACTAAAACCCGAAATCTTCGGGTAGTAAAACGAAAGAAGCCGGCTGAAAAGTCGGCTTCTTTCGTTTATAAAAGTCCTTCTTTTATTTGCCACCGGGCCGGGAAGGACGCACCTCGATTTTGCTGGGGAGCGTCCGGGCGGGCATCCGGATCAGGTCGGCTACGATCTGGCCAATGTCTTCGGGCTGGATTTTCCAGGCGTCTTTTTCACTCGGCTTGTGGTTGTTGAAATACGAAGCCACCGAACCGGGCATGATCGTCGTCACCTTGATGCCTTCGCTGCGCAGGTCGAGCATCAGCGCCTGGGAAAAACCGACGAGTCCGAATTTGCTGGCGTTGTAGGCCGTGCCGTTTTCGAAGAAGTTGGTACCGGCCAGGCTCGAAATCGTGATAAAATAACCCTCCGATTTTTTCAGCTCGTCCAGCGTTGCCTTGATGGAATTGAAAACGCCGGTCAGGTTGATGTCGATGGTTTCCTGCCATTGGTCGGAGGTCAATTCCTGAATCGGGGCAAAGTGCCCCACCCCCGCGTTGGCGATCACGTAATCCAGCCGACCCCACTGCTGGGTGATGGCATCGACGGCGCGTTGCTGCGACACCAGATCGCGGACGTCGGCGGCAATGCCCAGCGCAAAACCGTCTTTGATTTTGTTGAGCGAAGCGGCTGCTTCCTCGGCCGCTTCCTGCGAGCGGCTGGTGATGGCCACCCGAATGCCTTCGTTGATCAACACTTCGGCAATGCCGTATCCAATGCCTTTCGATCCGCCGGTAACGAGGGCGGTTTTGATGAGTTCTGCCATACTGTAAAAAATAAAAGTAAGTCGTTGACGCTTCGTGAAGCTGAAGAGATAACCGCAGGTTTTACCGGAAAGTTTACAGTTGCCATCAGGAAACATCTACAAAACAGTGTTGCTATCCGAAGAAAGAAAGTTGCTATCCGGACAGTAAGAAACATGAAAATTAAAAAAAAGGAAACTACCGATTTTTCAAGAATAATGCATTCCAAACCACTTGTCTTGCAAGTTTTTATACTATAGATTGCTGTATAGCCAATAGATTCTATTGAAGCTTAAAATCTTCTTGAATAAGATCAATAAATCAACCGAATAAAGCAAAAAATCCTGGTAAACATCTCATTTATAACAACATATGAAACAAGCACTACGGTTTTTCCTGGTCCTTTCCTTCTTTTTTTCAGGGGCGAATGCCCAGCGCGTTCGCATCGATACGGAAGCGGGTTCTCTGGTTTTAGAGCTGTACGCCGACAAAGCGCCCGGCACGGTGGCTAATTTTCTGAGGTATGTCGACGACAAACGCTACGATGGGGCCACGTTCTACCGGGTCGTCCGAATGGATAACCAGGCTACGAGCCCTGTCAAGATCGAGGTGATCCAGGGTGGACTGGGTACCGATTCGACCCGCATGTTTCCGCCCATTGCTCAGGAAACGACCCAAAAAACCGGGCTAAAACACCTCGACGGTACCCTATCGATGGCGCGTGGTTTACCCAACAGTGGCGCTTCGGAATTCTTCATCTGCATCAACGCCCAACCCGAACTGGATTTTGGAGGCAAGCGTAACCCCGACGGCCAGGGCTTTGCCGCGTTTGGCCGCGTGGTCGAAGGCATGGAGATCGTGCGCCGGATTCAACAGGGCGAAACCGGGCAGCCGGGCCCCACCAATGCGTACTCGAATCCCTTGCAATTGCTCAAAAAACCCGTTCGCATCCTTCGCATCAATCGGATTCATTAAACGGTAAAATCAATTCTTCCGCTGGATCGGTAGCCGGGAAAGCGGCCATCTCTGTTTTTTTTCCACTTTTTCAACACGTACACCTATGAAAAAAACGCTACTGGCGTTCCTGCTCCTCTGTGGATGGATGTCCCATGCCCAAACCCGAGTCGTGTCAGGGAAAGTTACCTCGCCCGAAAATGAGGGCATTCCCGGGGTGAACATCTTAGTGAAAGATGCCACAACCGGTACGGTTACCAATGCCGAAGGGACGTATCAGATTACGGTCCCGGCCAACGCAAAAACGCTCGTTTTCTCGTTCATTGGCTACAAAACCGCCGAGATGGCTCTCGACGGGCGCAGTACACTGGACGTTAAGTTAGTGGCCGATCTGGTCAATCTCAATGAGGTTGTGGTGACGGCCAATGCCATTGTTCGGGAGAAGAAAGAGCTGGGCTACGCCGTTTCGACGGTGGGCGGGGCAGAATTGGTGAAAGCCCGCGATCCCAACCTGCTGAATTCGCTGGCCGGGCGGGTGGCCGGGGTGCGCATTTCCCAACAGTCGGGGTCGGTGGGTGGCTCAACACGGGTCATGATCCGTGGCGCAAACTCCCTGTCAAGTTCCAGCGAACCGTTGTTCGTGGTCGATGGCGTACCGATTTCCAACTCGTCCTTCAACGGCTCCGAAACCGATATTGTAACGGGGGGCGTCGATGTCGGCAACCGGGCGGGTGACCTCAATCCCGACGATATTGAGTCGATGAACGTCCTGAAGGGTGCCGCAGCGTCGGCCCTTTATGGATCCCGGGCGCGAAACGGGGTGATCGTTATTACGACCAAGCGGGGCAAAGCGGGATCGAAAAAAATGAACCTGTCGTTTAACTCGTCGTACCGGACAGACAATGTCCTGCGCGTACCCGATACACAGAACCTGTACGCCCAGGGCAACCTCGGCGTCTACAACCCACGACAGGGCAATGGCTGGGGACCGGCCCTATCGAGCCTCACCGGGCCGGTTCAGGATTATACGGGCGCAACCGTTCAGGGTTTAAGCGCCCATCCGGACAACTGGAAGAATTTTTTCGTTACGGGCCATACCCTCATCAACAGCCTGTCGATGGATGGGGCCAGCGAGCAGGGCGACTATCGGATCGGATTTACCAACCTCCGGCAAACGGGCACCGTACCGGGCTCCGAGTTGGGCCGGAACACGTTCGCCATCAACGCCGGGCGCAAAATCACCGATAAGCTCACCTCACGGGCCTGGCTCAACTACGTCCGGACGACCAGCGATGGCCGACCGCAGCAGGGTTCCAACACGACCAATATCCTGTCCACCATCCTGACCGGAATCAACACCACTATTGATATCAACGACCTGAAAAACAACCTCTTCGCCCCTGCAACGCAGGCCGTCCCGGCGGGTTGGACGGGCGACCTGGCGCGGGCGATCGACCTCGACGGCATTCAGAATAACCCGTATTTCGTAACGGCATTCAACAAGTTCTCCAACTCGGTGGATCGGGTTTATGGAGGCACCAGCCTGGGTTACGAGGTAACGCCCTGGTTCAATGTAACCGGGCGCGTCGGTACGGATTTCTTCACGGAAAACCGCCGGTCGACCACCCGCCGGGGTACCCGCGGACGTCTGAACGGCCAATTCGACACCAACGAAATTTACGAGCGGGAGCTACAGAGTGACCTGATCGGGACGATAACCCGTCGATTGTCGAGCGACTGGACGTTTAAAGGGATTATCGGACATCAATTCAATCAACGGACCATTCGGCGGTCGCGGGTGCTGTCCGACGGGCTGAACATCGACCAGCTCTACACGTTTGCCAACGCGCAATCGAACGTGGCCTCGAACTTCTACAGCCGCCGGGAGATTTTTGGGGTGTATGGGGATTTCAGTTTCGATTTCAGAAACTACCTGTTTCTGAACGTCACGGGCCGGAATGACTGGTCCAGTACGTTACCCGTTAACAACAACTCGTACTTCTACCCGTCGGTCAGCGCGTCGTTCATTCTGACGGAAGCCTTCCCGAACCTCGGCCTGGTCAAACGCGACATCCTGAGTTACGCCAAGTTTCGGGCCAACTACGCCAATGTGGGTTCCGACGAAGATCCGTACCAACTCGCCTTCACCTACAACCCGCTCACCCAGGCCAGCGACATTTATACGTTCAACATCCTGTATCCAATCGGGGGAGCATCGGCCTTCGGCGCCACGAATGTACTGCCCCCCACCAACCTGCGTCCGCAGCAGCAAACGTCGTACGAATTTGGTACCGAACTCAAATTCTTTGGCGGTCGCCTGGGTCTGGACCTGACCTACTACCGGAATCTGAACTACGACCAGATTATCTCCATTGCCATTCCGCAATCAACCGGCTACTCGGCCCGGCGGCTCAACGTGGGTGAAATCTCGAATACGGGCGTTGAAGCCATGCTGACCGCGACTCCCCTAAAAACCCGGTCGGGCTTCCGGTGGGATGCGGCTCTGAACTTTAACCGCAACCGCAACCGGGTCGAGTCGCTGGCCGATGGACTCACCGAATTTGTGACCACCTCGGGCGATGGTTTTGGCATTTTCGTCGTAGCCCGGCCCGGCGAAACCTTCAACATCCAGGGAGTAGGCTGGTTGCGCGATCCGCAGGGAAACATCGTCATCAACCCGACCACCGGCCTGCGCACCCCGGGACCTCGGAAGCTCCTGGGCAACATTTACCCCGACTGGACGATGGGGATCAACAACAGCTTTTCTTTCAAAGGAATTGATTTTAGCTTCCTGATCGACATGCGCAAAGGAGGAGTCATTAATTCGCAAACGGTCGGTATTGTACGGAGCGGTGGTCAGGCGGCCGAAACCGCCGTGAATAACCGGACCCCGTTCATCGATCCCGGGGTAATTCGCAATGCCGACGGAACCTATCGGCCCAACGACGTACCGGTGGCCAGCGTGCAGCAATACTGGAGCCAGCAAGACAATTCGGTGAGTCCCGAAACGAATACATTCGACGGTTCCTACACCAAACTGCGGGAAGTACGGATTGCCTACAACCTGCCCCGGACGCTGGTGAACCGAACTCCTTTTGGCAGCATCGCCCTTGGTCTGGAAGGTCGCAACCTCTGGATTATTCACTCGAACGTCCCCCACATTGATCCTGAAGCAAACGTGCTCGGCACCGGTCTGATTGGCGAAGGGCTGGAACGGGGTAGCATTCCCAGCAACCGAAGCATTGGCGCCAACCTCCGTTTTACTTTTTGATCAACCATTCGCTCACTTCTAACGGCTTCCTTCACCATGAAAAAGATCCTATATGCTGCCCTGCTGGCGCTGACGTCCACCGGCTGTTTCAGGAACAGCGACCTCAATATTGACCCCAATCGTTCGATCACCGTCGATCCGGCACTGCTTTTTTCCGGAGCAAGCACCCAGTTTTCACTCCTGCGCGTCGGCGAACTGACCTGGCCCGTAGCCCTGATGAGCCAAATGTGGGCTTCGGGTGGGCGCTGGGGATTGGCCCAGGCCCAATACGACCAGACCCGTATTCGCTCGGTTTGGGGACGCACCTACACGGATGTGCTCAAAAACCTGGAGGTAGCGATCACCATCGCCCAGAGCACCCAGCCCGTCAATACCAATGCCGTGGCGCAGTGCAAAATCATGAAAGCATTCGCCTATTCCCAGACGTCTCTGCTCTGGGGCGATATTCCGTTTACGGAAGCGGCTACCGGTACCGTCGATCTCCCCAAATTCGATAAGCAGGCCGACGTGCTGAATGGGTGCATTGCGCTGCTCGATGAAGCCACCGCCCAAATTGATCCGGCCGGCAAGGGCATTATTGCCCCGAATGACCTGTATTATGGCGGGGATATGACCAAGTGGCGCAAGTTTGCCAACTCGCTCAAATTGCGCATTCTGTTTTCCATGGTTGATGCGGACCCCACAAAAGCAGCGGCCATCAGGCAACTGCTGGCGGCTGGTAATCTGATTTCTGCCACCACCGATGCCATGCAGTTCCAGTATTACAACCAACCCGGCCGGCAAAATCCGCGCTTTTCGTTCACGGCCATTTTCCGGGGGGGCGTTCAGTCGGACTGGTACGCTTCCAAAGTCGTTTATGATTTGCTTGCGTCCCTGAACGACCCCCGCATTCCTTATTTCTTCCAGGCAGGACCGGGTGCTTCCGCTAATGAGTTTGTAGCCCTCAACACCACCGAAGGATACACGCCCAAATCGTCGCTGGTGCACATGAACCTGCTCAAACCCGACTTGCCTGAAGTTTCTTTTTCCTACTCCGAACAACTGCTTTTGGAAGCCGAATCCATCGCTCGTGGTTTTGCGCCGGGGGGATTCGATCTGGCGACGCAACGGATGCGGGCGGGCGTACGGGCGTCCCTGGTGTCTTTTGGCGTACCAGCCGCCCAGTCAGATGCCTATGCCAACCAACTCCCCGCGCTGACGGCCGCAAACCACCGGACGGTATTGGCCCAGCAGCAATACCTCGATTTGTTCATGAGGCCCGTTGAGGGGTGGGTACAACTTCGTCGGTCGGGGGCCTTGGGTCAGGAAATTCCGGCCATGACCACACCGGCCGGTGCTCCCGTTGCGGGGCTGGTCCGGCGGTTACTTTACCGCAGTGAGGAAATTAACTCCAATCCGAAAACACCGACGGGTTTAGCAGTAGATACTCCTCAGTGGTTTGATAAATAGGAGTACAGCCTGCACAAAGCGGTCCCTGCATAGAGAAGGGGCCGCTTTTTTTAATACCCCGGCAAGCCTGCCCGGTGAGATTCGTGGCACTTTTTGCACTACCTTTGAATAGAATCCCACGAATCACTTTTCCCAATGAAACCGTTTTTGCTTTCCCTGCTGATCGTCTTCGCCACTTGCCCGGTCTTCTCCCAAACCATCCCTTCCAAAGTTTATTCCTGGGATAAAGCGCCGGTGGTTAAAAAAGACGGCGTGATCGATCGGACGATTCTGGAAGGCACCACGCGGGATTTCAACGATTTCTCCGTCCACGGCATCACGCTTCCCCCCAACCATACCCGGCAACCCGCCCTAACGCTGGACGATGAGATGCTGATCATCGTCAAAACCGGGGAACTGACGGTTTCAATCGGAAGCCGGATCAAAACCCTGGGCCCCGGCAGCGTGGTGCTGATCATGCCCGGCGATGCCCACCGGCTTGAAAACAAAAGTACTGCGCCCGTTACGTATCACCTCATGCGGTATACGTCGAAAGAAGTGCCGGATCTGGATTTAGAGCAGATGAAGGGCCAATCGTTCTGGGTCGACTGGAAGGACGTGGCCTACCAACCCAACGCCAAAGGTGGTCGGCGCAATATCTTCGACCGGGCGACGGTCATGTGTAAACGTTTCGAGATGCACGTTACAACGCTCAATGAAGGGTTGTGGAGTCATCCGCCCCACACCCACCGGGCCGCCGAAATCCTGCTGCTGATTGAAAATACGGCCCAGGAAAGCATCGATGGCGTGATGCAATCGGCGAAAGTCGGCGATATTATTTTCTTGGAATCCAACGTTCCCCACGGTATTCTGAACACCACCAAAGGCTCGTGTACGTATTTCGCGTTTCAGTTTGAGTAGTGATCGAATTGTCAGCCAGAATTATTCAAAACCGCTCCTCGATTTTCATAACATGCCATTTTAATATGCCCCATTGGGGCAAAACAGCGCAGCGTCGGTAGAAAAAGATGATTGGTTTTTTCCACGCGTGCCGTGAGGTACGCGACCATTTACCGAAATCCGACGGTTGCGTACCTCACGGCACGCCGTGGCGCGAAATACTCGTACTGGCTACCGACGCTGCGCTGTTGAATCCCTACGGGATGATGGGTTGGTTGCCATTTGCTAGCGCTCCGGCGACGCTGCGCTGAATCCCTATGGGACGGATGACGCTCTTAATTGATCAACCTTTTATCACCTTCCGCAAAATAGCCACACTGTGTTCCAACTCGGTTTCGGTGCTGGACGCGAAACCCAACCGGGTGCTGTTCAGCACTTTTCCGGGCGGATTGTGCGCTAATCCATCCGAAAACATAAGCCCTTCCGTTTTGGCTTTCCGGGCCAGTTCGGCAAGATCGATTGAGGGATCGAAGGTCGCCCAAACCGCCAGACCGCCATCCGGTTTAACAAATTGCACACTACCCGCTAACTCGCTGGTTAGCAAGGAACAGAAGTAATTACACCGGTCTGCATACGTGTGGTGGGCCTTTTTCAAATGCCGTCGCATGTCGCCGTTTCGGAACAATTGACCGATTGCAAATTCCAGCATCGAGTCGCCCTGCCGATCGATGATGCGTCGCAAACGGGCCAGTTCATCGATGACGGTTTCTGACGCGACTACGTAGCCCATCCGAAAAGCCGGGGCCACCGATTTCGACAGTGAACCGATGTAGATGACCAGGCCGTTTGGATCGGCGCTGGCGAGCGGCAGAATCGGTCGGCGGAGGTAATGGAATTCATAATCATAATCATCTTCCAGAATGACAAACCCGTGTTGCTGACTCAGTTGCAACAGCCGAAGTCGCCGGTCGGGCGGCAACGTTACCGTGGTCGGATAATGGTGGTGGGGCGTCACATACACCAGCCGAACCGGGCGACGCTCGCAAAGCTCCGCCAACGCTTCTACATCCAAACCATGTTGGTCGACGGGAACGGTCAGCAATTCGGCCCCGGCCTGCTGAAAATTCATGTTGGCCCCCGACCAGTTGGTTTCGCCCACCACCGCCGTCTGACCCGGTTTCAGCAGCAACGTACTGGCCAGGTGAATACCCATCATGCTGCCGCGCGTAATCAGGATGTTGTCGGCCGTCGTTCGCAACGCCCGGGTTTCGTTCAGGAAAACCGATAATTCTTCCCGCAGAAGCCGGTTGCCTTTCGGATCGCCATACCCAAAATGCTGCTGCGGATTTCCCCAGCGAAAATAGCTCCGGTACGCACGGGCCAGTTCCTCCATCGGGGCCAGCCGGATGTCCGGAAAACCGTCGTCCAGCCGCAGGCCGTCTCCCATCAGGAGCAACGGACGGACCAGGTGCGGCCTGGACTCGAACTGAAAACCGGGTTTGCGATTAATTCGTTGCTCATCGACCTCATCGACAAGGGATTGTGGCCGGACCAACGGCAACGGATCCGCCACAAATGTACCGCTACCCGCCCGCGATTCGAGCCAGCCTTCTGCCAGCAATTCGTCATAAGCGGCAATGATCGTTTTGCGATGGAGCTGAAGCAGTTCGGCCAACTGCCGCGTTCCCGGCAACTTCTGGCCGGTTTTTAAAACGCCGTCACCGATCAGCCGCCGGAGTTGTTCGGCCAGTTGCAGGTAGACCGAGGCTTCGGCAGATTTATCGACCGTGATCAGGGTTTTGAAAGGCAGCATACCGGACTACTTATTTTTGAAAAACCGGATGATATAGGTAATCCGGTAAAGGTACAAATTTGTAGGACAACTCACAATTTTAAATCGTTTACGGTTTTCAGTATTCGGTTTACGGTGGCTGGCGCATGATAAGAACGCGTCAGCCACCGTAAACCGAATACTGAAAACCGTAAACCAACTTAACGCATGCAAACAACACGTACAACACCCAGCCGCTCGGCAAAACGGGCTCATTATGAAGCCGAAACGATTTATTCCATTCTGGATGAAGCGCTTTACTGCACCATTAGTTACGCAGTTGACGGACAACCCTGGTCGATCCCAACGGCCTTTGTCCGGGTGGGCGACCGGCTGCTGATTCACGGGTCGGTCGGCAGTCATTTTATTCGGGAGGTTGAGAAAGGCATTCCGGTTTGCATTTCGGTAACGCTGCTCGACGGTCTGGTGCTGGCCAAATCGGGGTTCAGCCACTCGGTCAATTACCGCTCCGTCATCATTTTTGCCACCGCCGAAAAAGTGGAAGACTATGCCCAAAAAGTGGAAGCGTTGATCCTGATTACCAATAAATTGATTCCTGAACGCTGGGATGATTTACGGAAAGAAACGGAAAGTGAAATCCGGAAAACAACGGTTTTGTCTTTTTCACTGGTGGAAGCTTCCGCCAAAATCCGGACGGGTCGCCCCAAGGACGAACCGGAAGATCTGGCGTTGCCGATCTGGTCGGGCATCATTCCGTTGGAAACCGTTCGTCGGGCGGCTATTCCCGATGAATCGAGCGTGGCTTTACCCCTGCCTCCCTATCTTCAGTAAGAACAGCGTATAACGACATTACGAATGAACATTGTTTTTTTAAGAGTAGGAATTCCCCATTCCCACGTTTAACAGGAGTCCGGAAGTTTTCGTCCGGGCTCCTGTTGTATGAAGACCAGTGGAAATGCGTCGGCCGGAATGGACTTGCTGTTTTGGGAGCAGCTCAAGAATGGCAACGAAACCGGTTTGCGGAAATTGATCGAGAAGTATTTCAACGCCTTGCAGAACTACGGCTACAAATTTCTGCGCGATGAAGACTTCGTCAAAGACTGTGTTCAGGAG
The DNA here is from genome assembly GCF_965227735.1 of Larkinella sp. NCBI lineage: Bacteria > Pseudomonadati > Bacteroidota > Cytophagia > Cytophagales > Spirosomataceae > Larkinella > Larkinella sp. The sequence goes on from NZ_OZ245776.1 coordinate 90,443, forward strand.
GTGTTTATCGAAATCTGGAACCGGCGCGAACGCGTTGCAGTTCCCGACAGCGTCCGGGCCTACCTGCTCAGTTCTGTCCGCAAGCGGGTGTTGCGCGAAGGGTACCGGCAACGCATCAACCGGGACGACGAACCGACGGACCTTGAAAATGACCTGAACTTCGTGGAATTTTCGCCGGAATGGTCGGTTATCGAACAGGAAAGCCTGGCCGAAACCACCAAACGGATTGCCGATTCTCTGAATCAACTGCCCAAACGGCAGCGTGAAGTGATTTACCTCCGCTACTACCAAAACCTCGAACGCGACGAAATTGCCGAAATCATGGGCGTCAACCCCCAGTCGGTTTCCAATCTGCTACAGGCCGCCTTCAAAACCTTCCGCGACAACTGGGTCGGTTTTATCCTTTTTATCGACCTGATCAAAACCAGCCCTTTTTAAATAAACGGACATAGGCGGGTATCTGAATGCAACATCCGCCATCTGTTCATAGCATGAACGTTTACCACCATGAGGACGCCCGATTATCGAAACTACAGCGTTGACGACTTGACGCGGGACGAGTACTTCCGGCATTGGGTCATCGACCGCAACGCCCAAAGTGGCGCGTTCTGGTCGGAATGGCTGGCCGAAAATCCGGATTGCACCGACAAAGTGCAGGTAGCCCGGGCCTTTTTGCAGGCACTGGAGGAGAAAAATACCGCCTTACAACCAGCCGAACTGGATCAGATTTTTAATAATATCGTTCAATCCAATCAGCAGAACGTCGTTCCGTTGTGGCAAACCACGGTTTTTCGGGTGGCGGCTTCCCTCCTGCTTTGCGTAGGTTTGGGCTATTTTGCGTTTCGGTACGTGTCTCAATCCGGCACGGGTCTGCAAGCCGATAGCCGGGATTCATCCCTGAAATACCTCAGCCCCGCTCTGGTCAATGATTACACCGAAACCGTCAATGAAAGCGCCGAACCCCGGACGTTTGTGCTCCACGACAGCAGCACGGTGATTCTGTATCCCAAAGGAACGCTGCGCTATCCGAATCGTTTTTCGGCCACCAAACGGGAAGTTTACCTGAGCGGACGGGCGTTTTTTTCAGTTAAGAAAAACCCCAAAATGCCGTTCTGGGTGTATACCGACCAGATTTCGACCCAGGTACTGGGAACCAGTTTTCTGATTACGACGGGTGAAACCAACGCCAAAGTGGAGGTTCGGTCGGGCCGGGTGTCGGTCTATATGCGGAAAGATGTGGAGAAAGAACAGCCCGCCCGCAAGAACGAGTCGGTCGGCATGGTGCTGACGCCCAACCAGCAGGTGGTGTTCTCGACGACCGAAAAAAGGCTGGTAAAATCCGTCGTCGAACAACCGATTACGCTTCAGAAAGTCACCAAAGAGGCTTACATTTTTGAGGAAGCACCGGTTTCGGAGGTGTTTTCGTTACTGGAAAAAACCTACGGCCTGACGTTTATTTACGATGCAGCCAACCTGAAAGACTGCTACCTGACGGCCAACCTCGCCGGTGAATCATTGTTTGAAAAACTGAATCTGATCTGCAAAATCACCCGCTCGTCCTACGAAATGGTGGATGGACAGATCGTTATTCACAGCGAAGGGTGTGAAAATAACTAGTTATTATTGAACCGATTAGGCAATTCCGGTAAATTTTTTCTAAAAAAATTACCGGAAACCAGTATGTAACCACCGCTGTCGCTATCCATGAGCAAACCCCTTTTCTCATGGATAGACTTTATAAAAAGCCCCTTTCCTTCCGGACCCTCATGAAACTATCGGTTATTCAGCTTCTGATGACGATCCTGTTTGTGGGTGCGACGTATGCCCACGATGCCAACGGCCAGGAAGTGCTGGAGCAGCGCATCGCGGTGAAAGCCGAAACCACCAACCTGAAAAAAGCACTGACGTTTCTGGAGCGTACTGCCAATGTGCTTTTCATCTACAATCCGCGCGAAATTCAGGTCAACCAGAAGGTAACGCTGGAAAACCGGTTTGTGACGCTCAAAGAAACACTTAACGACCTGCTGACGCCACTTCACATTCGCTACGAAGTAAGCGGGAAGCAGATTGCCCTTTTCAAAATGAACGGCACGGGCAGCACACTCCCGAACAACACTCTGACTACCAGTGACATCCTGGCTGATCTGACCGTATCTGGTACGGTTTCCGACGAAAAAGGCGAAGGCTTACCGGGCGTCAGCGTGCTGGTGAAAGGCACCACACGCGGCACAACGACCAATGGCGACGGGAAATACCAGATTGTGGTTCCCAATGAATCCAGTGTGCTGGTTTTCAGCTTCGTCGGGTTTGTTTCGCAGGAAATTGCGGTGGAGAAACGCACCAGCCTCAACGTTTCGTTGAAAACCGACAACAAGAGCCTGGAGGAAGTGGTCGTGGTGGGATACGGAACCGTGAAAAAATCGGATCTGACGGGCTCGGTTGCCAAAGTCGGCGAAGCCAACATCAAGGCCACGCCCATTCCGTCGCTCGACCGCGCCATGCAGGGCCGCGCTGCGGGGGTTCAGGTAGTGTCCAACTCGGCGCGGCCCGGCGGAAACTCCACCATCCGGATTCGGGGGTCGGGCTCGGTCAATGCCGGCAATGATCCGCTCTACGTCATCGACGGTTTTCCGACAACGGGTCTGAACTCCATCAATACCGACGACATCGAGTCCATCGAAATCCTGAAAGATGCGTCGGCCACCGCCATTTACGGCTCGCGGGGTTCCAATGGCGTGGTGCTCGTCACGACCAAACGGGGCAAAGCCGGTAAGGCAGTAATTAGCTACGAAGGCTATTACGGCAACCAGTCGGTGCGCCGGAAACTCCCGATGCTTAACGCCCGTCAGTTTGCCGAACTGGTCAACGACGCCCAGATCAACAACGGCGGCAAGGCCTATTTCGACGGCAGCACGGCGGATCGTCCGCTGGTTTCTACCTTGGGCGAAGGCACCGACTGGCAGAGCATCGTCATGCGCGATGCGCCCATTCAGAATCACCAGCTTTCGGTTTCTGGGGGCGCCGAGAAGTCCCGGTATGCAGTGTCGTTTGGCTATTACGGTCAGGACGGTATTCTGCTGAAATCGGATTTCAAACGCTACACGCTGCGGGCCAACCTCGACAACGATCTGACATCGCGGCTGAAAGTAGGTGTCACCATGCAGGGAGCCTATACCCTCACCAACAACCCGCGAACCGAAACCGACGGCAACCTGGCCGTGAGCGGCATCATCAGTTCAGCCCTCAATTATTCCCCCACCTTTCCGGTACGGAATGCCGACGGAAGCTATTACAAAAACCAGGGCGCGCTGAACGGGCTGGGTGCCGACAATCCGCTGGCCGTCGCCAACGAATTTACGGACAAAACCGCCCTCATCCGCATCCTGGCCAATGCCTACGTCGACTACAAAATCATCGAAGGGCTGACCTTCCGAACCAGTTTTGGGACAGATTTGCAAAGCTCGAAAAACAATTCCTACGTCACCCGGCTGGCGGTGGTGGGCGCGAGCGTGGGCGGTAGTGCCTCCGTATCCAGCTCCCAAAGCGTCAACTGGCTGAACGAAAACATCCTGAATTATACCCGGCAACTCGCTCCCAAACACAGCCTCAATGCGGTTTTGGGGTATACGATTCAGGGACTGGCTGCCGAAAGCGTGGTGGCCAATGCCAATACCTTTTCCGACGACTTTGCTTCGTATAATAACCTCGCAGCCGGTTCGACCCTGGTGGCCCCGCGCTCCGGGAGCAGCGACTGGCGGCTGATTTCGTATCTGGCGCGGGTCAATTACGGCTTCGATGATCGCTTTCTGTTGACGCTGACCGGTCGCCGGGATGGGTCGTCGCGGTTTGGGCCGAACAACAAATTCGGGTTCTTCCCCTCCGGTGCTATTGCCTGGAAACTCGCCAACGAACCCTGGCTGAAAGACCTCACGTTTATTTCTGATGCCAAACTGCGGGCCAGCTACGGTTTGTCGGGAAATCAGGAAATCGGGAACTACCAATACCTGGCCAACATCAGTTCGGCCCCTTACGTCATCGGCGGGGCACTGAACGTCGGATCGGCCACGGCGGGCATTGGCAACCCCGATTTGCGCTGGGAAAAAAACGCCCAATTTGACGTCGGTTTTGACGTCGGATTGCTCAATAACCGCATTCAGGTATCGGCCGATTATTACATCAAAAAGACCTCTGATCTGCTTTTTAACGTGGGTGTGCCTACTTCCTCCGGTTTTTCCACCACGCTGAAAAACCTGGGTAGTGTTCGCAACAAAGGCTTCGAATTTTCGATGAACACGATCAATGTGGACCAGGGCGGTTTTCGCTGGACGTCGGAATTCAACATCTCCTTCAACCGGAACAAAATCCTGTTCCTGGATGGCCGGAAAGAATTCCGAACGGGCTCGGATGCCACCATTTCCAACACCACCCAAAACCCGATTTTGCTGCGGGTCGATAGTCCGCTGGGCAATTTTTTCGGGCTGGTTACCAACGGTATTTTCCAGAACCAGGCAGAAGTTGATGGGTCGGCCCAAAAAACGGCAAAACCGGGTGATCTCCGGTATGTGGACCGGAACGGCGATGGCGTGATCAACGATGCCGACCGGGACATCATCGGCAACAGCAACCCGGATTTTTTCGGCGGGCTGAACAACACATTCTCCTACAAAGGCTTCGACCTGAACATTTTTGTACAAGGCACATACGGCAACGAAATCCTGAATTTTGCCACCTTCGACCAGTTGAACCTGACGGGTGGCAACAACCAGTCGGCCCGGGCGCTGGACCGCTGGACGCCCACCAATCCCAGCAACACCATTCCCCGCGCCAACGCCGGGGGCGGCTCCCGGCTGCTTTCGTCGCTGCACGTCGAAGACGGTTCGTACCTGCGTTTCAAGAACATTTCGCTGGGCTATAACCTGCCCAAAAGCCTGTTGAACCGCCTGTCGGTTGGCTCCGCCAAAGTGTATGTTACCGCCCAGAATTTCATTACCCTGACCTCGTACTCAGGCTATGATCCGGAAGTGAACCGCTACGGAAGTTCTTCACTGAGCCAGGGGCTGGATTACGGCGGGTACCCGTCCGCAAAAACCGTATTAGTAGGTCTGAACCTGAAATTTTAATGCATAGATGGCTATGAAAACCAACACCTTATTGCTCTTTGTGGCCCTATTGGCAACCGCCTGCGAAAGCCAGCTCGACCTGTCTCCCGTAACGAACCTGACCAATGCCACCTACTACAAAACTGCCGACGATGCCAAAGCCGCGCTGGGAGCCTGCTACAACGCCATCGGCAACACAGACCCAAACCTGGACATTACGACGACCGACGACGCCATCCCCTTTCTGACGGGCGACGCCAACCGGCCGCTGTTGTGGCGGTATGACATCACGCCTGCCAATTCTTTTGTCAGTCTGTATTCACCGGCCTACCGGGGCATCAACCGCTCCAATACCGTCATCGACCGTTTGCCCGGTATTGCGATGGACGAAACGCTGAAGAAGCGCTACATCGCCGAAGCGAAGTTTCTGCGGGCGTTGCATTATTTCAACCTCGTACGGCTCTATGGCGATGTGCCGCTGGTGACGAAAGAAACCACCTCGCTGGAAGGCCTGGAACTCCCCCGGTCGCCGGTCAATGATGTTTATGCGTTGATTGAAGCGGATTTGAAGGAAGCCGAGAGCGTTTTACCGGTTACCTATCCGGCCAGCGAGTCGGGCCGGGCTACGCAGGGAGCCGCCAAGGGGATGCTGGCAAAACTCTACCTCTGGCGCGCCGGAACCACCGCTGGTTCGCCTTTCTGGACACAGGCAGCAGCCAAAGCAAAGGAAGTAATCGACCAGGGCGTTTATGCGCTGTATGACAACTATGCCGATGCGTTCGCGCTGACCGCGCGGGGTGGCAAGGAGAATATTTTTGAAGTGCAATATCTGACCGATGTGCGCGGCCACAGCATTGGACGCGGTTTTGGCGTCCGGGCCGCCCTGATTTACCCCAGTGGCGGAGCGGGCATTGCACGGGTCAGCGCCAGTTTGTTCAATGCCTATTCGGCAAACGACAAACGGAAGCCGGTTACGTTCATCACGTCGTATGTCTACAACGGCGTGACAACCAATCTTTCCATCACCGATCCTGACCCTACGAAGGCGGTTTCTTTCCAGAAACTGTGGGACAAAACCGCCAAAACCAACGGCGGTGAAGGCACGAGCGTTCCGATCCTGCGGTATTCCGATGTGTTGCTGATGCAGGCCGAAGCCCTCAATGAAGTGAACAACGGTCCGACCGCGGAAGCCTATGCCGCCATCAACAAAGTGCGCATCCGGGCGGGACTGACGGCCTTGACGGGCCTCAACTACCAGCAATTCAAAGAAGCGGTTTTGCTGGAACGACGGCTGGAGCTGACGTTCGAAAACAACCGCCGGTTCGATCTGATCCGGACGGGCAAGCTGGTGGAGGCCGTGAAAGCCGACAACACGTTCAACCGGAATCCGGTCATCAAGCCGTTCCACGTTTTACTGCCCATTCCACAAGTGGATATGGATGCCAATCCGAGTCTGGTTCAGAATCCCGGCTATTAATCGAACCAAACATGATGCGCAGTCGAAGAGACTTTTTGAAAGCAACCAGCCTGTCGGTGGCCACCGCTGCCCTGCCACCGATGGGAATGCAACACCCGGTTCCGCACTCTTTCGTTTCGAAGAAGACGCCGACCATCATGCTGCGCTCCTCGTGGCGGGATGCCAACATCGGCGATCAAGGTCACACGCCTGGCACATTAAGACTCCTAGAACGCCATATTCCCGAAGCGCAACTGCTCCTCTGGCACGCCGAACCCCGGCCCGAAACCGAAAAGCTGGTGACCCAAAATTTCCCGAAAGTCAAAATTGTGCGGGGTAATTTTTACACAGGAGACACCCTTTCGGACGAGCTGAAAGCGGCTTTCGACCAGACGGATCTGCTTATTCATAATTCGAGCCAATCTTTTAATTACGGCTTGTATAACTACGAATGGGGCGGCCCGATCAGGGCGCTGACGCCGTTTTATTACTGTTATGACAAGGGGATTCCGTTCGGTATTTATGGACAGTCGTTCGATAAATTCGCCCCGCCTTCGCAGTATTTTTTTCGGGATATTCTGAACCGGGCGGCTTTTCTGTACGCCCGCGACAACGAATCGCTCAACTTCCTGAAAGCCGAAACCTTCCATCCGTCCATCCTCGAATTTGCCCCGGACGGCTGTTTTGGAATCGATATCCGGGATGAACGCAAAGGGCTGGCGTATCTGACACAGGCAGGTTTGGAAGATGGCAAATTCCTGGTGGTTATTATCCGAACCAATACGCCCCATTTCAACGAAAAAGGGGAAGGAAATTTACTAAATCCCACGAAACCGACGCCTGAGCAACAGGAGCAGGACCGCACCCGGATGGCTAAAATCAGGCAGGTCATTACACACTGGATCAAGGAAACCGGTTATAAAGTGCTGCTGGCGCCGGAAGTAGATAAAGAAATGCCGCAGGCGAAAAATCACCTATACGATCAACTGGACGTGACCATCCGGCAGAAAGTCGTTTTGCGCGACACCTTCTGGAATGCCGACGAAGCCATGTCGGTTTATGCCCGCGCTCATTCGCTGATTGGTATGGAACCGCACTCGTTGATTATGGGCCTGGCCCTCGGTAAACCGGTGATTCACGTTCGCTCCCATTTCCACGGTCGAAAAGGCTGGATGTTTCGCGACATCGGCTTGCCTGAGTGGCTGTTTGAAGTGGACGAAAGCCCGGCTTCGGCCTGGATCGACCAGCTCTCAAAAATTCACCGCGACTATCCGGCGGCCAAAGCCAAGGCACAAAAGGCGATGGCATTCGTGCAAAAACGTCAGTCCGAAACCATGATGGCTGTCCGCAAAATCGTGGGTTTGCCAAGCACCAAATAGTATGACACCTGATTCAACGTATTCCAATCGACGCATTTTCCTGAAACGTGCTGCCCTGGCAACTGCTTCCCTCCTGTCATCGATAAAAGGCATTTCCGGCAAAAAAGCCCCCGCCATCGTGCTGCGGTCGTCGTGGCAAACCGTCAACATCGGCGACATCGGTCACACGCCCGGCGTCCTCTCGCTGCTGGAAAAATACCTGCCCGATGCCAGCATCCGGCTCTGGCCGAGCAGTGTTGGAAATGGCGTTGAGGAATTGCTCAAACGCCGGTTCCCCAGGGTTTCCATCGTCCAGACCCCGGAAGAAATTGCGGCTACCCTGAAAGAATGCGACTTTTTGCTGCACGGCTCCGGGCCGTCGCTCGTTGCCCGCAAGGATGTGGAACGCTGGCACCGCGAAACCGGCAAACCGTTCGGGATTTATGGCATCACCTTTCCCGGGGTCTACGCACCCGGCCCGGCCGCCAGCAAGGTCAACCCGCTGGACGTCGAGTTGTTGAACCAGGCCAAATTTGCGTTTTTCCGGGATTCGGTTTCGCTGGGGATAGCAAAAGAAATCGGAATAAAAAGCCCGGTTATGGAATTTTGCCCGGATGGAGCTTTCGCCGTGGATTTCCGGGATGACCAGGCCGCCAACGCTTTTCTGTCGAAACACGGACTGGAAGCGGGTAAATTTCTGTGCGTAATTCCGCGCACCCGGTTTACGCCCTACTGGGAAATTCCCGCTAAAAAAACGCCCTTCGATGCGGAACGAAATGCAATCAACGAAAAGATGAAGGAGCACGACAACGCCCCCCTGCGGGAAGCAATCATTGCCGTCGTTCGCCAGACCGGGCTGAAAATCCTGATTGTGCCGGAAGACGAGACGCAGGTCAAACTGGGCAAGGAAATTCTGCTCGATAAACTGCCGGAGGACGTGAAGAAAAACGTAGTGTGGCGCGACCGCTACTGGCTCACCGACGAAGCGCTCAGCACCTATCTGCTGTCGGCGGGTTTGTTCGGACTCGAAATGCACTCGCCCATCATGTGCATCGGCCACGGCATTCCGGCCATTGTCTGCCGGTTTGCCGAACAAACCAGCAAGGGCATGATGTGGCAGGATATTGGCCTGGGCGACTGGCTGTTCGACGTGGACAAGCCCGAAGAAGTGGCCCGGATTGTTCCGGCGGTTCTGGCAATGGCCAAAGACCCCAAAGCCGCGAAGGCAAAAGCCCTGAAAGGCAAGCGATTTGTCAATCAGCGACAAAAAGAAACGATGGCGGTTTTAGCCAGCGTACTAACGACTTAACCGGTATTCCAGACTCATCCTACTGCTTTGAACCATGCAAAACCGCCGATCTTTTCTTCAACAAACGCCCGCGTTCCTCGGCCTGCTGATGAGCATTCCGGTACTGGCAAAGAAAGCCGCTAAGAAAACCATCCTCCTGCGGTCGTCGTGGCAAACCGTCAACATTGGCGACATTGGACACACGCCCGGTGTGCTTTCGCTGCTGGAAAAATACCTGCCCGATGCTGAGGTTCGTCTGTGGCCATCGGATGTGGGAAGCGGTGTGAAGGAGATGCTGACGAAACGGTTTCCCAATGTCCCCATTGTCAAGACGCCCGACGAGGTGAAGCAGGCGTTTGTTGACTGCGATTTTCTGCTGCACGGTTCCGGTCCCTCACTGGTGGCGGGGGCAGATGTAGACCGCTGGCGGAAAGAAACTGGAAAACCATACGGCATTTACGGCATCACATTTTCTGTATCGCATACTACTGAAAACCCCACAATTCTCAGCCCGGCATCAGCTTTGAATGTCGACATTCTGAGTAAAGCAAAATTTGTCTTTTTCCGGGATACGGTTTCGATGGCCGTAGCAAAGGCGAACGGCGTCACCTGCCCGATCATGGAGTTCGGGCCGGATGGGGCTTTTGCCGTCGATCTGCACAACGACCAACTGGCAAAAGATTTCCTGAAAGAACACGGTCTGGAAGACGGGAAATTTTTATGTGTTCTGGCCCGGCAGCGGTTTACACCCTACTGGGAAATTCCGGCCAAAAAACGGGCATTCGAGGAGCCTAAAAATGCGCGAAACGAACAGATGCGCGAGCACGATATTGCGCCACTTCGGGAAGCCATCATCGCCGTAGTTCGGCAGACGCCGATGAAAATCCTGATCGTTCCGGAAGACGAAACGCAGGTCAAACTCGGCAAGACCATGTTGTATGATCCGTTGCCAAACGATGTCAAAGCGAATGTTGTCTGGCGGGATCGCTACTGGCTCACCGACGAAGCCGTCAGCACGTACCTCCGCTCGGCGGGCTTGTTTGGGCTGGAAATGCACTCGCCGATCATGAGTGTCGGCAACGGCATTCCGGCCATCGTCTGCCGCTTTGCCGAACAAACCAGCAAAGGGTATATGTGGCGGGATATTGGTCTGGGCGACTGGCTGTTCGACATGGACAATGAGCAAGAGATCCCCGGCATCGTTCCGGCGGTTTTAGCCATGGCCAAAAACCCCAAAGCCGCCAAAGCAAAGATCAAGAAAGCCCAGAAGTTTGTCCAGCAACGCCAGCGCGACACGATGGCGGTTTTAAAGAAAGCCCTGATTGGCTAAAGCTTACAGGGCTTGATCTAAATTCAGAATTGGAATGACATTCTAAATCATTGCTCACATGCAAAACCGCCGATCTTTTCTCCAACAAACACCCGCGCTCATCGGGCTTCTCATGAGCGTTCCGGCGCTGGCCCAAAAAGCCGCCAAGAAAACCATTCTGCTGCGTTCCGCCTGGCAAACCGTTAACATCGGCGACATCGGCCACACGCCGGGCATCCTCACCCTGCTGGAACGATACCTGCCCGACGTCACGATTCAACTCTGGCCGTCGGACATTGGCAACGGTGTGGAAGAACTCCTGCAAAAACGCTTTCCCAAAGTAATTATCCTGAAAGGCCCGGAAAAGGTGACGGCGGCTTTCAACGACTGCGACTTTTTGCTGCACAGCTCCGGGTCGTCGCTGGTGGCCCGCAAAGACGTGGATCGCTGGCACCGCGAAACCGGAAAGCCGTTCGGCATCTACGGTATTTCGTTGCACGGCGTTTTTCCGACCCCACTGGCATCCAACGCCACTTCGGCGGCTGAGGTGGAACTGATCAGCAAAGCGCAGTTTATCTTTTTCCGGGATTCGGCCTCGCTCAAGTTTGCGAAGGAAAAAGGAATTACCTGCCCCATCATGGAATATGGTCCGGATGCCGCTTTTGCGGTCGACCTGCGGGATGATGCGTCGGCAAAGGCTTTTCTCGAAGCGCATCAACTGGAAACCGGCCAATTCATGTGCGTCATTCCCCGGTTGCGGTATACGCCCTACTGGAAAATTCCGGCTAAAAAAGCTGCTTTTGACGAATTTAAGCACACCCGGAATGAGGAAATGAAAGAACACGATCATGCCGTGCTCCGCGAAGCCATCAGCGCCGTGGTCGGGCAAACACCGATGAAAATCCTGATTTGTCCGGAAGACGAAACCCAGGTGGCCATTGGCAAAGAAATGCTGTATGATCCGCTCCCGGCCGATGTCAAAGCCAAAGTCGTCTGGCGGGATCGCTACTGGCTTACCGGCGAAGCCATCAGCACCTATATGCGGTCGGCGGGGTTGTTCGGGCTTGAAATGCACTCGCCTATCATGTGCGTCGGCAATGGCGTTCCGGCCATCGTCTGCCGGTTCGACGAACAAACCAGCAAAGGCATCATGTGGCGGGATATTGGCCTGGGCGACTGGCTGTTCGATATGGACAAACCCGGGGAAGTGGCCCGCATCGTTCCGACGGTTTTGGCAATGGCCAAAGACCCAAAAACCGCAAAAGCCAAAGCCGCAAAAGCTCGAATTTTCGTTGAAAAACGCCAGCGCGAAACGATGGCAATCGTGGGCAAAACGCTGGCGGTCTAGCCATTCCATCCTAATATCCAACCGATTCCCATGCCAAACCGCAGAGAATTCCTGAAGCAAACACCGTCACTGATCGGGTTGCTACTCAGTGTGCCGTCGATTGCAACCGCGACATTGCCCGCTAAAAAATCCATCATTCTCCGCTCCTCGTGGCAGACCGAAAACATCGGCGACATTGCCCATACCCCCGGTGTTTTGACGTTGCTGGAAAAGTACCTGCCCGAGGTCGAAGTCCGACTATGGCCGTCCAATGTCGGCAATGGTGTGGAGGAAATGCTGATGAAGCGGTTTCCCAAGCTGATTATCCTCAAAACTCCGGAAGAAAAGAAGGCGGCAATGGCCGAGTGCGGTTTTCTGCTGCACGGCTCCGGGCCGTCGCTGGTGGGTCGGAAAGAAATTGAACAATGGCGGGAAACGGGCAAACCGTACGGTATTTACGGCATCACCTGGCCCGGCGTCTACGGTTTTCCGGAAGACCGCTGGAAGTTCAATCCGACGGATGTTGAGCTACTCACGAAAGCTCGGTTTGCCTATTTCCGCGATTCAGTTTCGATGGAATTTGCCAAGTCAAAGGGCGTTGCCTGTCCGGTTATGGAGTTCTGCCCCGACGGTGCGTTTGCGGTGGACATTCGGGACGATAAAGCCGCCGACGCGTTTTTGAAGGAACACGGGCTGGAAACCGGCAAGTTTCTATGTGTGATTCCGCAACTTCGGTTTTCGCCCTGGTGGGAATTGCCGCAGAAAAAACTGTCGGTCAATCCGGAAAAGCACGCCCGGAATGAGGCCATGAAGGAACAGGATAACAAGCCGATCCGGGAAGCCATTATTGCCGTCGTTCGCCAGACGGCGATGAAAATCCTGATCGTGCCCGAAAACGAAACCCAGGTTCGGATTGGCAAGGAAATGCTGTATGATCCGCTGCCGGACGATGTGAAAGCGAAAGTCGTCTGGCGCGATCACTACTGGCTCACCGACGAAGCCGTCAGCACCTACATTCGCTCGGCGGGTTTGTTCGGCATCGAGATGCACTCGCCCATCATGTGCATCGCACTGGGTATCCCGGCCATCGTCTGTCGGTTTGAAGAACAGACCAGCAAAGGAGCCATGTGGCGGGATATTGGCCTGGGCGACTGGCTTTTTGATCTGGATACGCCCAAAGACGTTGCGGGGATTGTTCCGGCGGTGCTGGCGATGGCCAAAGATACCAAAGCCGCCAAAGCGAAGGCGCTGAAAGGCAAGCAGTTTGTCAATCAGCGGCAAAAAGAGACGATGGCCGTAGTGAAGAAAAACGTCGGTGCCTAGAGGCCGACGAACTTGCGTAACTCCCGGTAAATGCGGTTATTTTGCCAGTAAAGCTGCGTCACCATGCCGACGTGTTTTTTACCCGGCAGAACCGTATAGTCGTGTTTTACACCCAGTTCCCGAAGCCGCTCGTGAAACTTTTGAGTGCTGCTGGCAATGCTTGGGTAGGTTCGGCTGCCGGTGTAGATCAGCATGGGCGGACTGGAGGACGTAACCTGATAGTGAGCTGACATGGCCCGCCAAACCGTGGAATCGTTTCCAAACGGAACGAGGTATTGCTCATCATTGGGATACTCCATTTTCCGGAGGTAATCGAACATATTCAACCCCGCCGGATCGTCGAGAATGGCACCCTTGACGGGATTAGGAGCTAAGCCGAACTTCGTAAACAACCGGTCGTCCGTGGCTAACAAAGCCGCCAGTCCGCCACCCGCCGAGTGGCCCATAACGAAAATCCGGTTGGGATCTCCGCCAAATCCGGCGATGTGCTGCGTGGTCCAGCGCACGGCCCGGGCGCAGTCGTCGGCCATCGCTGGCACTAAAACCGCCGGAGATAGGCGGTAATTGATGATGACGGCCACCACGCCCTGTTTGGCCAGGCGACGGCCGATAAACGAATAGAGATTTTTGCTGCCGCCATCCCAGTTCCCGCCGTGAATAAAAACCACGACGGGGAAAGGCCGCGCAGCTTTTTGTTTGGGCGCATACACATCGAGCACCTGACGCTCGGCATCGAAATCCGGAGCATCGGCGTTCACATACGCAATGTCCTTGGTCCGCTCGCTGGGCCGGGCCGTAGCGTATTCATGGATGAAGAGACTGAGCAGTCCCACGACAAAAAATACAACGGGAATTTGCCAGAGCAGTCGGAATAAGGGCATTAGACGAGTGGCTTTTAAAAAGAATGATAAATATTAAATGATGAACGCTAAATGTAAAAGTAGTCACCCATCCGGCACTTTTACATTTGGCGTTCATCATTTTACATTTATCATTCCACTCTAATTTCCTAAACCGACAGCACCGATGCCGCCGGTTCATCCAGAAACCAGTGCACCTCACCCTCGGCGTCCCGAATGAGTTGGGCGGGGTGGTTTTCGATGTCCTCGGCCCCGTTCAGAACCGCATCAACGGCTTCAGCTTTCCCTTTTCCGTAAACCAGAAAGGCCAGGTGATGCGCCAGATTGATCAGGGGTGCGGTCATCGTGATCCGATACACGTTCTGATCTTTCAGGAAAACCGCCTTCACCGAAACCGAGGTGTCGTGCAAAACCGGGGTGTGCGGAAACAGCGAAGCGGTGTGCGAATTATCGCCCAAACCCAGCAACACCAGATCAAACCGAACCTGTTCCGCCTGATACCGATGCTGAATGGCCTGGGTGTACTTCAGCGCGGCTTCGTCCGGCGGCAGGCTCGTATCGACCGTAAAAATGTTCTTCGCCGGAATGTGCAGCGGGTCGAACAGTGCTTTTTTGACCATCAACGCATTGCTGTCCGGATCGTCGGACGGCACGTAGCGCTCGTCGCCGAAGAAAAAATCGACTTTTTCCCAATCCAGTTGGCTACTGAATTCGGGCGAAGCAAGCAGTTCGTACAGTTTTTTGGGAGAACTGCCGCCCGAAAGCGCGACCGAAAACCGCCCCGTATCGGCAATCGTTTCCTTCGCCGTCCGGACAAAGAATTCGGCCAGATCCAAAACCGCCAGATCGGCGGTTTTGGAGACGTGTAAAATCGGCTGGCTCATCAATGTTTTCCGTTTAGGGGTAGTGTAAACCAGTGAAAACCGTCCTGCGCAATGAGGGCTTCGGCGTTTTCAGGCCCCCACGAACCGGCGGGATAATTCGGAAAACTCAGGCTTTTCTTGCTTTCCCAGGCGTGCAAAATCGGCATAATCAAATCCCAGGCGGCTTCCACCTGATCGCTCCGCATGAACAAGGTCTGGTCGCCCAGCATCGTGTCGAGCAGCAACGTTTCATAGGCTTCGGGCGGTTTTCCGGCATACGTGCCGCTGTAGTCGAACACCAGATCGACCGGATTGAGCGTCATGTCCAGACCGGGCCGTTTGGCCTGCATCTGCAACCGGATGCTCATTTCGGGCTGAATGCTGAAAACCAGGCGGTTTTGCTGCCAGTTTTCGGCGGATTCGGGCGGAAAAATCGAGTGCGGAATGTTCTTAAACTGGATCGAAATGATAGACGCCGACTGCGCCAGGTGCTTGCCGGTTCGGAGGTAAAACGGAACGTCCTGCCAGCGCCAGTTGTCGACAAAAAATTTGAATGCCGCAAACGTTTCCGTGTTGGACTCCGGGTTCACTTCTGGCTCTTCCCGATAACCCGCCACTTCCTTGCCTTCAATCCAGCCGTGGCCATATTGCCCGCGAACAGCCGAAAACCGGATCGCATCGGCATCGAACCGGCGCATGGATTTCAGCACATCCACCCGGCGGTTCCGGATTTCGTCGGCGTCCATGTTGATCGGCGGTTCCATGGCAATCAGACACAGCAACTGCAAAATGTGGTTCTGCACCATGTCGCGCGTTGCCCCGGCGCCGTCGTAATACCCGCCCCGGTCTTCGACGCCCAGTTGTTCGGTCACCGAAATCTGGACGTGGTCGATGTAATTGCGGTTCCAGATCGGTTCCAGCAGCGCATTGGCAAACCGGAAAGCCATGATGTTCTGCACGGTTTCCTTGCCCAGATAGTGGTCGATGCGGTAGATCTGTTTCTCGTCAAAAATCCCCTGCAATTGCTTATTCAGGGCTTTGGCCGATTCCAGATCATGCCCGAACGGTTTTTCAATGACAATCCGCGTGCGCTCCATGCCGTCTTTCGGGCATTTTTTGGCAATGTTGTCCGCAATAATCGGAAAAAAATTGGGGGCCACCGCCAGGTAATAAATCAGGTCGGCTTTCTCGTTCCATTCGGCTTCGTACGACTCGATCCGGCTCCCCAGTTCCTGGTACGTTTTCGTGTCTTTCAGGTCCGAAACCTGGTAGTAAATGTTCTTGCTGAACGTGTCCCACTGCTCGGCTTTGGCTTTGCCGCTGCGCGAAAACAGGTTGATTCCCTCCAGCAGTTTTTCCCGAAACTGATCATCACTGAGTTGGGTCCGACCGGTTCCGATGATTGAAAAATGGGACGGCATCCAGCCGTCTAAATACAGGTTGTATAAAGCCGGTGCGAGTTTACGCCAGGCTAAGTCGCCGGTTCCGCCGAAAATGATAAATACGGTGGGTTGCGGTGTGAGCGTTGATTTCATGGTTTACCGGGTAATGGCGTCCAGTGGGTGTGGAAAACGCCTTCTTTACCAATAAGTTCGTAGGTGTGAGCACCAAAATAATCGCGTTGCGCCTGAATCAGATTCGAGGGCATATTCTCGCTGCGGAACGCATCAAAATAAGTCAGGGAAGCCGCAAGAGCTGGCACGGCAATGCCCGCCGTCAGGGCCGAAGCCACCACCGACCGCATGCCCGGAACACTCTCATTCACCAGTGTTTGCACCGACTCATCGAGCAGCAAATGTTCCAGGCTCGGTGCGTTTTCGTAGGCATTGAAAATCTCATTGAGCAAAGTCGCCCGGATGATGCAGCCACCCCGCCAGATTTTGGCAATTTCGGCCAGGTTGAGGTTGTAGCCGTACGAAATCGAGGAACGATACAACAAATCTAGCCCCTGCGCGTAGGTCATCACGGTACTGAAATACAGGGCCTGCTCCAGACTCTCCAGCAAGGTATTTTTGTCAATTTCCAGAAGCGACGGTTCGTCGCCATATACCGTAGCCGCTTTGATCCGCAGCACTTTATATTTGGACAAATTGCGCATCGACACCGCCATATCAATCGTCGGAATCGGCACTTCCAGATCCATCGCCACCTGCGACGTCCATTTGCCGGTTCCCTTCGATTTGGCCTGGTCTTTAATCAGATCGATCAGATACTGGTCGGAGTCCGGCTCTTTGAAGCCGAAAATATCCCGGGTCACTTCGATCAGAAACGATTGCAACCGGCCTTCGTTCCAGGTTTTGAAGAGTTCGTAAATTTCTTCATTCCCCATCTTCAACCCTTTGCGTAGCACTTCGTAGGTTTCGGAAATGAGCTGCATCAAACCATACTCGATCCCGTTGTGCACCATTTTTACAAAGTGACCCGACGCGCCCGGCCCGATGTAGGTTACGCAGGGAACGCCGTCGACTTTGGCGGCAATGGCGTCGAAAATCGGTTTCAAGGTCAGGTACGCAGCTTTGTCACCACCCGGCATCATGCTCGGACCTTTGCGCGCGCCCTCCTCGCCCCCGGAAATCCCCATTCCGAAGAAGTGAAGTCCCTTGGAATCCAGCGCTTTGTCACGAATATCGGTATCCGTAAAGTGCGAATTTCCACCATCGATGATGATGTCGCCCGGTTCGAGCAGCGGCACCAGTTTGTCGATCACGTTGTCCACCGGTTTGCCGGCAGGCACCAGCATCATGATGGCGCGGGGCCTGGTCAGGCTCTGGGTCATGGCCGCCAGATCCGTAAATCCTTTGACCGGTTTACCCTCGCCTTCTTTCTCAAAACCGGCCACCTGGTCGGGATTGATGTCGTAACCGGCTACCGGAAAGCCGTGGTCTGCCATGTTCAGCAGCAAGTTGCGGCCCATCGTACCGAGGCCGATCATTCCAAAATTATACTTCGTTTCTGCCATTGAACTCGTGCAAGTTTAGAGGTGGTATTCGGTATTACGGTTTACGGTTTTCAGTTTACGGTGGCTGACGCATGCTTTTCTCTCGCGTCAGCCACCGTAAACTGAAAACCGTAAACCGGATACCGTCAAGCGGTTTCGAGCGATTTTTTCTGGGTTTCGATGGCCGCCAGCAGTTTTTCGTAGGGCTTATTGAATTTATCGATGCCTTCGTCTTCCAGTTTCTGGGTGATTTCGTCGATGTCGATGCCCACCGTTTTCAATTGTTCCAGGATGGCAGTCGCTTTATCAAGGTCATTTTCCAGACGGCTTTGCGCATCACCGTGATCACGGAAGGCCACCAGCGTTTCCATCGGAATGGTGTCAACGGTGTCGGGGCCGATCAGTTCTTCCACGTATTTGGTGTCGGGAATCGCCGGATTTTTGCTGCTCGTGCTGGCCCACAACAACCGCTGCGGTTTTGCACCAAGTTCCCTCAGTTTCGCAAACCGCACGCTGTTGAACACGCGTTTGTAGATTTCGTAGGCTTTGCGGGCCGAGGCAATGGCGACCTGCGCTTTCAGTTCGGGAAGTCCTTTTTCGTCCAGAATCGGATCAACCATCACGTCGATGCGGCTCAGGAAGAAACTCGCCACCGAGGCAATGCCGTCGATCGGCTGACCAGCGGCTGCACGGGCTTCCAGACCGGAAATGTACGCGTCGGTAACGGCTTCATAACGATCCAGTCCGAACAGTAGCGTGACGTTGATGTTGATGCCTTCACTGATGGCGGTCTGAATCGCCGACAAACCGGGGGCGGTTCCGGGAATTTTGATCATCACATTCTCGCGATCCACCGCTTTCCACAGTTCACGCGCCTGCTTGATGGTTCCTTCGGCATCCAGCGCCAGAAACGGCGACACTTCCAGGCTCACATAGCCATCCGCTCCACGAACTTCTTCTTCATACACCGGCTTAAACAGATCGGCCGCCCGCTGAATGTCGCTGACGGCCAGGCCGTAAAATATATCCTCGTTGCTCTTGTCGTCTTTTGCCAGCGTCTTGATGTCTTCATCATAATCGGAGCTGCTGCTGATGGCTTTCTCGAAAATCGCCGGGTTCGACGTAATCCCGCGAACGCCATCTTCGTCGATCAGCTTTTGCAGTTCGCCGGAGTCCATAATTTTCCGGTCAATAAAATCCAGCCAGATGCTCTGTCCAAACTCATGAATTTGTTTTACGCGATTTGCCATGTGTTGAGGGATTTGTAGTTTATGGTTTTGGGATCTTATGTTTACGGTTTTCAGTATTCGGTTTACGGTGGCTGTTGCGTTAGTAAGTGTGCGTCAGCCACGTAAACCGAATACTGAAAACTGAAAACCTACTTCTTTTCTAACTCAATTACTTTCTTCAATCTCCGCAGGTGCCGTTCGGCACCGCTGAATTTTGCTTCCAGAAACGCCTGGACGAATTCTTCAGCGACCCGGTTTCCCGTAATACGTCCGCCGAGGCAAATTAAGTTCATATCATCGTCTTCCACACCCTGATGGGCCGAAAAATGGTCATTGATCAACGCAGCCCGCACGCCCGGAATCTTGTTGGCGACAATAGCCGCCCCTACGCCACTCCCGCAAACCGCCACGCCCCGCTCCACATCGCGGCTGGAAACCGCCAGCGCCAGCGGAATGATCAAATCGGGATAATCGTCCAGCGAATCCAGCCGGTATGCGCCGTAATCGACGACTTCATAGCCCAGGTTGGTCAAAAAAGCCTTCAGCGTTTCCTTGAGTTCGAAACCGCCATGATCAGCGGCAATGCCTATTTTCATTTCATTATAGTTTACCGTTTTCTTTACTTCGATATTCGATATTCAACATTTAACATTCGATATTCATTTTGTTGAGTTTTTAATATCGAATGTTGAATATCGAACACTAAATATCGAAGTTTAACTACCAAGAAGCGCCTTCGCCCGCTTCACCACATTCTCCACCGTGAAGCCAAACTTCCTGAACAAATCCTCCGCCGGGGCGGATTCGCCATAGGTGGTCATGCCCAGAATATCGCCTTCGTCGGTGACGTATTTGTACCAGCCCATTTCAGCACCCGCTTCCACCGCCAGCCGTTTTTTCAGGGCTTTCGGAAACACTTTTTCCTTGTAAGCCGCACGCTGCCGGTCGAACAATTCGAACGACGGCATGCTCACGACCCGGGCCGAAATATCGTCTTTTTTCAGTTCTTCCTGCGCCTGGAGCAACAACGAAACTTCCGAACCGGTGCCGATCAGAATCAGATCCGGCTCTTTTTCAGAATCCGACAGAATGTACGCACCTTTTTCCAGTTCCGTCGCCGGGGTGTATTTCTCCTGATCGATGACTGGCAATCCCTGGCGCGTCAGCACAATCACCACCGGACCGCCGGGATGCTGAATGGCCACGCGCCAGGCCTGGGCGGTTTCGTTGGCATCTGCCGGTCGAATCACCACCACATTGGGCATGGCCCGGAGTGCCATCAACTGCTCGATGGGTTGATGCGTCGTTCCGTCTTCGCCCAAACCGATGCTGTCGTGCGTAAAGATAAAAATCGGGCGGAGTTTCATAATGGCCGCCAACCGAATCGGCGGGCGCATGTAATCCGAAAACACCAGGAATGTCGCGCCGTAGGGAATAATCCCTTTCGTCACCGCCAATCCGTTCAGCACCGCACCCATCGCGTGTTCACGGATTCCAAAGTGAAAAATGCGACCGTCCCGGTTTTCTACCGAAAAGGAGTGGTAATTTTTCAGATCCGTATCCGTTGAGGGCGACAGATCGGCTGAGCCGCCAATGAGGTGCGGCAATTCGTCGGCAATCGCATTCAGCACTTTTCCCGAGGCTTTCCGGGTGGCGATTTTCTCTTCACCGGCGGCAAAAACCGGAATTTTCTTTTCCCAGCCTTCCGGTAGTTTTCCGTTGCTCACCAACTCATATTCCTCCGCCAGTTCGGGGTATTTTGCCTTGTAAGCTTTGTAAAGATCGTTCCACTTATCCTCTTTCTTCGCGCGCTCTTTCCCGATTCCCCGGTAATACTGCAACACGTCGTCCGGCACGACAAACGATTTTTCGGGGTCAAACCCGAATTTCTCCTTCACCAGTTTGATTTCATCGGCTCCCAACGGCGAACCGTGTGCCTCCGCCGTGTCTTCCTTGTTCGGACTTCCGTAGCCAATGTGCGTCCGTACCTTGATCAGCGAAGGCCGTCTGGTTTCTTCCTGCGCGGCTTTCACGGCCTGATACAGAGCTTCCAGATCATTGCCATCGGGGACGACCTGCACATGCCAGCCATACGACAGAAACCGCTGGGCCACGTCTTCCGTAAACGTCAGATCGGTGCTGCCTTCGATGGAAATGTGGTTGTCGTCGTAGAAATAAATCAGGTTACCCAGTTGCAGATGCCCTGCCAGCGAGGCAGCCTCGGCCGAAATGCCTTCCATCATATCGCCATCGCTGCAAATGGCGTAGATTTTATAGTCGAAAAGCGGAAAATCCGGCTTGTTGTAGCGGGCGGCCAGATGATACTGCCCAATGGCAAAACCGACCCCGTTGGCAAACCCCTGCCCCAGCGGCCCGGTCGTTATTTCAATGCCTTTCGACAACCCGTATTCCGGGTGGCCGGGCGTCTGGCTGTCCAACTGCCGAAACTGCTTCAGGTCGTTCATACTCAGCTCATACCCGGTCAGATACAGGTAACAGTACTGCAACATACAGCCATGCCCCGCCGACAGAATAAACCGGTCGCGGTTGGGCCAATCCGGATTTTTCGGATTGTAGTTCATGGCTTCCGTCCAGAGAATATGGCCCATCGGGGCAGCTCCCATTGGCAAACCGGGATGGCCGGAATTGGCTTTCTGCACGGCATCGGCGGCCAGAATCCGGACGGTGTTGATGCTCAGCTGTTCTATGGATTGGGTTGGGGTTTTCATCGAAATGGGGGATAAAGCGACACGTAACGTTGACTTAGTTAACCCCCCGCCAAAAGGGTTTGTTCATCTCTTCAAAGTTATTTCACAGAGTGTATCAGAGACAATCAGAGGTACACAGAGTTTTTTTTCTCTGATAAACTCTGATTTACTCCGCTTAACTCTGCGAAATAACGCTTTTCATTGTATTTTCGAGCATATGAAAACAGCCTTCATTCGCTTTGTAGCCAGCTTTCTTCTCTTCCTTCCCATCGTCGCACAGGCGCAATCGTTCCCTTTGGAAACCGTCAGGAGCTACCCTTTCCCCTCCGACCTCACCAGTTCGGCCCAGGGGTCGCGGCTGGCCTGGGTGTTCAATGAACAGGGCCGCCGGAATGTCTACGTCGCCGAAGGCCCGGATTTTGTACCCCGAAAACTGACCAACTACACTGAAGACGACGGGCAGGAAATCACCAGTCTGTCCATCTCGACCGATGGAAAATGGGTCATTTACGTACGCGGTGGCGACCACGGTTCCAACTGGGACGACGCCTTGCCGGTCAACACATCGTCCTCGCCTAACCCCATCAAGGTTCAGATCTGGAGCCTTCCTTTCGCGGGTGGCGAACCGAAGTCGTTGTCGGAAGGGGACGAACCCCTGATTTCGCCCAAAAATGACCAAATCGCTTTTATCAAAGGCCATCAGGTCTGGACGGCCCCCATCGACGGGTCCTCACCCGCCAGGAACCTCTTCACGGCCCGGGGCGAAAATGGGTCAATCCAATGGTCGCCCGATGGGTCGCGGCTGGCCTTCGTCTGCAACCGGGGTGATCATGCTTTCGTCGGCGTTTTCACCAACCCGGAAACGCCCATCCACTGGCTGGCTCCCTCCTTTTCGCGCGACCGCTCCCCCCGCTGGTCGCCCGACGGCACCCGAATTGCCTTCGTCCGAACACCTGGTCTAGGTGGCCCCCCGGATTCCCTGCTGGCCCGGAAACACCAGCCCTGGGGAATCTGGACGGCGGAGGTTGCCACCGGGAAAGCCCAACCGCTCTGGCAGGCTCCTAAAACACTGGCGGGGTCGTTGCCACCAACGCACGGCGGAACCAACCTGCACTGGGCCGCCAACGACCGAATCGTGTTTCTTTCGTACCAGGACGGTTGGCCCCACCTCTATTCGATGCCCTCCACGGGTGGCTCTCCCCTGCTGCTGACACCGGGCGGTTTTATGGCCGAACACATTCAGCTAAGCCCCGACCGCAAGTGGCTGGTTTTTAGCGGCAACACCGGCCCCGACAAACTGGACATCGACCGGCGGCACGTGGTTCGGGTGCCGGTCGACAAAGCTGCTGTGGAAGTGCTGACCCCCGGAGCTGGACTGGAATGGACGCCGGTCGTAACGGGCGACGGTTCAACGATTGCGTTGATTAGCGCGACGGCCCAGCGTCCTCCGCTGCCCGCCGTGATGCCCTTTACGAAAGGAACGCCACGGCTACTCGCCCAAAATCTGATTCCTGCCAATTTCCCAACCAGCCAGTTGGTGACGCCTAAACAGGTCATTTTCAAAGCCGCCGACGGTGTAACGGTTCACGCCCAGCTTTTTGAACCGGCGAGTGGCCCTTCCAAAAAACCGGCGATTATCTATGTACACGGCGGCCCCATGCGCCAGATGCAACTGGGCTGGAATTATTCCGATTATTATTCCAATGCCTATGCCTGGAACCAGTATCTGACGAGCCTCGGCTTTGCGGTTCTGTCGGTCAATTACCGGCTCGGCATTGGCTACGGTTACGCGTTTCACCAGCCTGCCAGGGGCGGCCGAAACGGCGCATCCGAATACCAGGACATCCGGGCGGCTGGCGAATGGCTGGCGAAGCAGCCCCAGATCGACGCCAGCCGGATTGGGGTGTATGGCGGTTCCTACGGCGGTTATTTGACGGCCCTGGCGCTGGGTCACGACTCCAAACTTTTTGCCGCGGGCGTTGATATTCACGGCGTACACGACATGACCAACGAGCGAACCGGGTCGGTTTCCCACCAGATCGAACAGATTCCGGATGCCCAACTGGCCGCAAAAGTAGCGTTTGAGTCGTCGCCGATTTCGGTAGTGAACACCTGGACTTCGCCCGTGCTGATCATCCACGGCGACGACGACCGCAACGTGCGATTCAGCCAGAGTACCGATCTGGTCCGGCGGCTGGAAGCGAAGGGCGTCCCGATGGAGACGATGGTCATTGTGGACGATACGCACCACTGGATGCGGCACGACAATGCGCTGAAAGTGGGCAACGCCACGGCGGATTTTTTCAAGCGAAAACTGCTTAAAACCGGCCGGTAAATTCTTTCCGGATGGCTTCCAACGCATTGCGGTTCAAACTGGTCATTACAGCATCTCCTTATCAACCAAATGCCTGTTTCCCATGAATCGCTTCTTTGTATTGTTTCTGATTGTTCTGTTTTCCAGTTGTGACCAAAGTGACCTCAAACCCGATCTGATTACGATGCAGGTGGCCGACCATTACCAGAATTGCACGGGCGTTGGCCCTATGAAATGTCTGCTGGTCAAAATAAACGATGCGCCGAACTGGACGTATCATTACACTGGTATTGAAGGCTTTACCTATGAAGAAGGGTTCGAATATAAACTGAGCGTGAAGCGGGAGAACATCAAAAATCCACCAGCCGACGGCTCCAGTATCCGGTACACCTTAGTCAGCGTGATTGAAAAAATCAAACCTTAATCAAGCCCAACCGCTCCGCCCATGAGAACCTTTACCCTTATCGGTCTGTTGTTTTTTTCCTTTTTTACCGCTCAGGCGCAACGCTGGCAGGGTCAGATAGGCACTAATTTCGCCACGTTGCCGGGTCGTTCACTGGAACTTACGTCGGCCTGGAGTCCGAATCTGAACCAGTGGGCGCTGACGTTCCATGCCGGATACACCTACCACAATCCGTTCGGCGGTTTTCGTTCCGGGTACGCCTGTGATTGCGGGGTCGATAACCTGAAAACATCGGGAGCGTTTTTCAAAGTGGGTTCCCGTTTTGATGTGGTTCGCCGAACCGGTCGTTCGACCAAAGTGGGATTACCGATTGGGGTTCAACTGATTGGCTCGCAATACCGGCAGGAAGGTACGATTTCGTCCTTTCCCGACGGACAACCGCGAACGCGTCTCCAAACCGCCAGCGGTTTTGTGCTGGGCCTGGGCCTGACTGCCGCCCTCAACATCCGGTTTTCGTCCCGCTGGAATCTGGATCTGGGCGTTCAGAAGTTCATCGCTTTGCAAAAGCGAACAGACTATTTTCTGTTCGACAACTTCATGTCACACCAGCCGGGAATCGGCCTTACCGACTGGAAAAACTCCTTTCCCGGTTTGCAGGGGATTGTCGGCCTGAATTATCGGCTGGGGCGGTTGTAGAGCATTTGACCTGGTCATTATTTCAAGGATAGAAGTATTAGTGGCTGAAGGATTAATCGAAGAAAATGAAGATATCATAGAATTCCGCTGGAATGAGTTTTTTAAATAGCCAACGAAATGAACAACGACGATTTACTAGTCAAACGAGTTTGGTTTGATAAGGAACGGATTTTCGTAGAATTAAGTGATGGCCGAATTGTTGGAAGTCCTCTGGAATGGTTTCCACGCCTGCAACGAGCCACTATTGAGCAGCGCAATCAGTATGAACTAGTCAGTGGCGGATACGGTATTCATTGGGAGCAACTCGACGAGGATCTGCTGGCGACCGGTTTTCTACTGTATTCGAAGAAACTAGCTAAGGTAAACGGCTAAATACGGCAACTGCTTTTTTTATTCCCAAACCTGTCCCAACTTGCTGCCCTTAATTTAATCACTCCATGTCAACTCAAAATTCTCCCGTGCGGGTGCTCGTTGTCGGCTGCGGCAACATGGGCTCTTCGCACGCCATAGCGTATTCCACGAACGACGGTTTTGAAATCTGCGGCATCGTTTCCACCGGCAAAAGCAAGGAAGTTCTAAACGAGCGTCTGGGCGGTGGCTACGCCCTGTTCACCGATCTGGCCACGGCCCTGGCCGAAACCAAACCCGATGCCGTTTGTATTTCGACCTATCCCGACACCCACGAAGCGTTCGCCATAATGGCACTTGAAAACGGCTGTCATGTGTTTATCGAAAAGCCCCTCGCCGACACCGTCGAAGGATCCGAACGCGTGGTGGCAGCCGCCGAAAAAGCCGACAAGAAAGTCGTCGTCGGCTACATCCTGCGCCAGCACCCTTCCTGGGAGAAGTTCATCGAAATTGCGCACGAAATGGGCAAACCGCTCGTGATGCGCATGAACCTGAACCAGCAAAGCCACGGCGGCATGTGGACCGTTCACCGGAATCTGATGAAAAGCCTCAGCCCGATTGTTGATTGTGGCGTCCATTACATCGACGTCATGTGCCAGATGACGCGCTCGAAACCGACGCAGGTGAACGCCATCGGCGCCCGGCTGACGGAAGAAATCCCGGCGGGTAACTACAACTACGGCCAGTTGCAGATCCGGTTCGAAGATGGGTCGGTGGGCTGGTATGAAGCCGGTTGGGGACCGATGATGAGCGAAACCGCCTTTTTTGTGAAAGATGTGATCGGGCCGAAAGGCTGCGTTTCCATTGTGGCGAAAAACGCCGGAGCGGCCGGCAAATCGGACAATGTGGATTCGCACACCAAAACCGAATCACTCCGGGTTCACCACGCGCCCCTCGACCAAAACGACCAGTTTGTGCAGGAAGATACCTGGATCGACATGCAGGATGAGCCGGATCACCAGGAACTTTGCAACCGCGAGCAACGGTATTTTCTAAAAGCCATTCGGGAAAACATCGACCTGACGGATCACTTGCAGGACGCCGTCAACAGCCTCCGCATCGCCTTTGCCTGCGATGAATCGGTGCGGACCGGTCAGCCGGTGATGTTGTAAAGGCTGGTCAAGCGGGGTCGCCCGGCGATTGCAAATCTTGACCAGCATCATTCGGACTTTCCACTTCCGTAATTTGATACGCGACGGCATGGGTGCCGGGTTCGGCTTCCAGATGAATCCATTGGGCAAAGTGGCGGGTGAAACTCGCACCATAATAAAAAATCAGCGAGGAGTAAAAAACGAACAGGAGAATCAGCATGATCGACCCTGAAGCACCAAACAGGGACCGAACCGAACTGGTTATTAAAAACCGGTCCAGCACCTGCTCTCCGGCTTCAACCAGAATGCCGGTCACCAAAGCACCCACCCAAACCGCCGGCCAGCGGATTCGGATGTCGGGCAAATACTTGAAAATAACGGCAAACCAGACGGTCAGCATCAGAATCGACAGAAGATGCTGACCGACATCTGTCGACCACTCATAGATCGTGTTCAGTTCCAGCCTATCCCGCAACGGCAGGAACGTCCGGCGGATGGCCAGCGAAACCATGAATAAAAAGCCCGACAACAGGATGATCCCCAACGCCAGGACCCGATCAACCAACAGATACCAGACCTGTCTTTTGGCGACGGGTTTCACCCGCCAAAGCTGATTCAATGAATTTTTGATAATGGCAAACAGGGTGGTGGAAGCTCCCAGCAAAAGCACGACGCTTAGGCCCGTTAAGAACGGGTTGGCCCGCTCCTGCTGCAAATGCCGGGAAATATCCTGCAATTGGCGGGCACTTTGATAACCAACCCACTCAGCCAGTTTACGAATCAGCAGCACGTTTATGCGTTGGCCGTGTTCATTGAACAACCCATCATACAACTGACTCAAAATGATGACGATGGGCGGTAACGCAAACAGACTGAAAAAAGCCGTTGCTGCGGCCATGCGAATGGGGTCATTCGCTTTCAGATCCGAAAAAGCCCGAAGTGCTAATTGAAAAACAGGAATGGCTTTTTTCACAGTCGATCAGGTGACAATACCTCTCGCTAACGCTTCGTTCAGTCACATAGTTTAACAAGCTGTTTGAGTTAACTGGGAGAGCCCTGGAAGGGCGGTCTGTCAATAGTCTATGGCCGATATCAACCAGTGGTAGCTCCGGAGGAGCGGTCTGAAGATATTTTTAGACCGCTCCTCCGGAGCTACCACTGGTTGATATCGGCTATAGACTATTGACAGGACAGGCCTCCGGCCTTAATTCAAACAACTTCTAGGGATTTCACGGCTCTTTTGATGCGGTATGCTATCTGATTAGCGTCTATCTTTGCTTTTCGATCATCAGCCTGATTTCCATGAAGACCATTCTGCTTGCCTTTGCTCTTTTTTTCGGAGTATTCACTGCTGTTTATTCGCAGTCGACCGCCAAAGCCGACGCGCCCAAAATTTACGACCCGTCGGCCAATGCGAAGCAGGACATCCAAAATGCGGTGGTCAAAGCGCAAAAAGAAGGCAAACATGTTCTGCTGCAACTCGGTGGCAATTGGTGTGTGTGGTGTATCCGGTTTCATACCCTAACCACGACCGACACGACCCTCAACCGATTGCTGACCGAAAATTATGTTGTTCTGCGCGTGAACTACAGCCCGGAGAACAAGAACGAGGAAACACTTGCCCAATTGGGCTACCCGCAACGATTCGGCTTTCCGGTTTTTGTGGTGCTGGATGAAAAAGGCAACCGGCTGCACACGCAGAACTCAGCCTATCTGGAAGAGGGAAAAGGCCACAGTCCGAAGCTGGTAGCGGAATTTTTACAGAGCTGGTCACCGAAAGCGCTGGATCCGAAATCGTATGTCCCGAAAAAAACGAAGTAGCGAAGCGTACCGGTTTCCCAATGGTGTCACTCTTCCACGTAACTACATTTTGCCCATTTTGCCCCATGCGGTCTTTCGTCCTCTTACTCTCCTGTTTTTTCACCACCAACCCGGTTTTTGCCCAAAAAGCCCACGAAATCCGACGATTTCAGTTGAAGGAAGTAAAGCAGGGCGTTGCCGTCGATGCCGCTCACTTTTACGTCATCAACAATACATCCCTGTCCAAGCACACCAAGACCGACGGCAAACCGGTGGCCGCCTGGCGGGACACGACGGGTTTGTTGAAACACCTGAACAGCGGTGTGGTCCTCAACGGGAAACTCTACTGCGTTCATTCCAATTACCCGGAGGTGCCAATGGTGAGTTCCATCGAAATTTTCGATACCGAAACGCTCCGGCACATCGGTAGCCATAGCTTCGGAATGCTCCCCGGCTCGGCCACCTGGGCCGACTTTTACCAGGGCTACTGGTGGGTTGCCTTTGCCAATTATTCCGACAAAGCCTCGGCCGAAGGGCGCGACAACCGCTGGACGATGCTGGTAAAATTCAACACCAACTGGGAGCGGCTGGAATCCTGGCAGTTTCCGGCAACGGTTTTGCAGGCTTTCGCTCCCAAAAGTACGTCGGGCGGAACCTGGGGAAAAGACGGTTTGATTTACTGCACCGGTCATGACAAACCGGAACTGTATGTCCTAAAACTCCCCGACCGTGGCTCCACATTGCAACACCTAAAAACCATTCCGACCGTCAGTGAAGGGCAGGCCTTCGCCATCGACCGCAGCGTAAAATCCAAACTGATCCTGTATGGAATTACCCGAAATGATAATTTTGTGGTGGTTTCGGAGGTAAAATAATAAGCTAAATGAGGTGCAATAATGATCTAAATATGGAATACTGAATGTTGAATAACGAATATCGAATATCGAAGGCCATCCGGATTCGTTATTCATTATTCGTTATTCGTTATTCGTTATTCATTATTCATTATTCGTTATTCATTATTCAGCATTCGTTATTCGATATTAAAAACCACTTACAGCTTAAAAATCCCCGTCACATATTTGGCGTTTACCCGGGCGCCGGGTTTGGCGGTGGCGGTGGCAATGTCGATTTCCCAGATGTACGTCCCCTCGGTGTAGCTCGTCACAGGCAGGTAAGCTTTTCCGTTTTCAACGGGCACCGACAACGTAATGCCCCCTTGCCCGGCATGGGCCGGGATACCGCCTGAGACTTCTTTCACGGTTTTGGCATTCAGGTCGATGATGACCACGCTCAGGTTGACATCTTCGTAGGCCCATTGCCCGTTGATGGTCGGAAAACGGCCCATTTCAGCCAGCACCAGTCCATTGCCCAGATACTGGCAGTAGTAGATTTTCCGGTTGTTCGAAATCTCATCCAGGTTGAAAAAATACGTGGGGTCAAAAACCGTCTCACCATTTTTAATCCGCAGAAAACCAGCCGGTTTGGTTCGCTGGGAGAACGTGTACGCCGACGAAGCCACGGTGTAGAGATCGCCGTTTTCGGTTTTGATCAAGCCGTTGCTGCTGTTAGCCGAACCCGCCGGACCCGTGCGCACATCCTTGATGACTTTCTCCAGCGTGAAAGCCGGATAGCTGTAGATGGCGACATACGCCGTGTCGGTAAAGGCCGTCTGCAAAGTAGTCCGATTCTGGAGGTAATACGAAACGTAGGCTTTTCCGTCGCGCACCCGCATACCCGATGGCCACACCAGGTCGTCCCTGAACAGGGGGGCCAGCGAGTTTTTCACCTGACCCGTGAGCGTTGGCGTGGCGACGGTCGCCGTGTAAAACGTGGCACTGCGGTTATCGGCTGCCGTCCGGGGAATCTGAATACCGCCGAGCGTATTCTCGTCGATCACCGTCGGCACGTCGAAATATTTTTCAAAGGTAAAACTTCCCTTCTGAACCAGTTTGTTCGCGGCATCCAGCACAAAGCCAACCGCCGAAGGTGTTCCCTGGTTGGCCCCGCTCCCACCGATGCTGAAGATCGTTTTGCCCGCCTGCACGTACGTCCGGTTTCCCGTTTGCGCAATTCCCTGTCCGGCCACCGATAGCGTACCGCTCGTAATCGAAGTAGTTTGCAGCAGATAATCCGTTGATTGGCTGGCCCCTACATCGCGGATGGCGACGACATACCCGCCCGTAACCGCCGGTGGGTCAACCGGGTCCGGATCTTTGCTACACGAATTCAGCGACAGCCAGCAGCCTACAGCCACCAGCATCAGAATGGTTTTGTTGTACATAACGATGCATGATAATGGCTCCAATTTACTGATAATTATGGGCAAAATCCAGGATTTCACTCCTGCGATAGCGCCTATATTCTGTCTCCTCTCCGGGTTCAATCGGTTTCCGGTTTTACAAATCAGGTGTTCGATTGTACAATTCAATCGGGGGTTGTTGCCATCCATACCGGAAGGGTTTGAAGCGGGCGGGCGGGATCCGTTAGTTTTGTGTATCGAAACCAAACAACAACACGACTATGAACGCACCACAAATCCTGCGCGGATGGACCCGCGCAGCCCTTCTTCTGGCCGGAAGCCTCACGTTGCTGACGGCCTGCAAAACTGATTCGACCGAACCGGAGCCCGACTCACCCGGCAAAACAGGTGGAAAAGTGGGTTATGTTATCGGGAATGTGACCGATCCGCAGGGAAAACCGTTGCCCCGTGCCACGGTTTACATCGACAATACGGTTATCAAAGGGCGCGGGGTTGAAGTGGCCAGCAGCCAGGATGGGTCCTACCAAATTCAACTGGTGAAGGACCTGGGCCAGTGGGTAGCCAAAGGGTATATTCTGAAACAATACAATAACCGGGTCTACAAAATTCTGCTCGATCCCGAAAACCCGGACAGCTTTTCGGAAAACGAAAAACCGGTTCGTAATTTTCAATGGAAACTGACCGGTCACGTTTCCGACCTGAGTCTGGATCTGTATTATGGCGGTACGGCAGAGTTGTTTCGCGATCCCAATGTCACCGACCTGCCGGATACCGAAAACATTGAGTTTACCTTCAAACCAGTCGGCACACTCATCGACGGATCGACCGGTAAAACGCTCAAGCTCCGGGTCGCCAAACGCAGCAACGACTTTTTGAAGGACATTCCAATGGGCCGTTATGAGGTCTCGGCGGTGTATAAAACCACGGGTGAAACCTTGCTGGTGACCGATGCCTGGGGCGATGATCTGGTCTATAAACCGTCGGTTACGCTCGATTTTTTAGGCACCGATTCGGCCACCCGCTCCAACACGCTGGGAATTGGCTATACCAATCGACGGTAATGGATCGCTTTTGAGACGTGTTGCAGTTTGACTAATCGATTCGGCGACACGTCTCAAAAGCAATGTGGACGTTCTTACTTCTGCTTCCGGCGTTCCTTGAGTTCGGCTTTCATTTCTTCTTTAATGGCCTGATATTGTTGGTATTGATCAACATTCAGGACTTTTTTCAGCTCCTCATCCTTCTTTTTCATCACGGCCTGAGCCTGCCGCGCCGTGCGGAGGTTTCGACCGCCGGTTTCCATCAACGCCTGGTTTTGCTTGGCATATTTCAGGTTAATAGCCGCCACCGGGGCTTCCTGCTCAGCCGACAGATTCAGCTTCTCTTTCATCCGCGCCGTCATTCGGGCAGCGCGTTCTTCGGGCGTTCCCAACTCGCCCCGCTGGGCAAACGCCGAAGCCGAAAGCAAAAGGAGAGCGATGAAGCAGACGGTTTTTGACAGGTTGGTTCTCATGGTTTTCATGCTACTTGGCTTTTGGTTAAATCGTCTCCGCAACCGCGAAGACGCTGCAAACGTAGCCTGCGGATAGAGCAAATTCCTGAAAACCGCCGTGAAGCCGACCAATTCGACCGTCAAAGCGCCGAGGCTGCGGGTGAAAGTTCAGAACTCCTCCATCCATTTTTTGAACTGGGGCGCGCGGTCTTTGCTGATCACCACCGACCCGCCCGGCAGGGGCTGAAGCTGCAATTGCAACCGGCCGTTGAAATACAGCTCCGCTTCCTGAATGCTTTTCCGGGAAACGATGAACTGGCGATTGGCACGAAAAAACTGCTGCGGGTCCAACTGGATTTCCAGATCGTCCAGCTTCTGATCGATGGGATAACGGATTCGGGTAAACAGCGTCGCGGAAACCACGCCCCCTTCAATGTCAAAATAGGCGATGTCGCTCACTTTGACCGGCAGCAGTTTATCCCGAAACTGGATCAGAAAGCTGTTTCGGTAGGTTTTGGGCAAAAATACCCGGCCACTAAGCATTTCCTGCATCTGGCGCACCAGATCGTCGGTGGCCGGTCGGTTCAGCGAGCGGTATTTCAGCAGGCTGGCTTCCAGTGCTTCCCGTTCAATGGGTTTGAGCAGGTAATCGATGCTGTTGAGCTTGAAAGCCCGGATGGCATATTCGTCGAAAGCCGTCGTAAAAATGATCGGACATGGCACCCGAACCTGCTCCAGCAGCGAAAACGACAGCCCATCGGCCAGTTGAATATCCGAGAAAATAAGGTCGGGAGCTGGCAGACTCTCCCACCGCTCCCGGCCCTCGGCCACGCTGTCGATAACCGCCAGAACCGTGAGGGAAGGTTCGATCTCCCGCAGCAAGGCGGCCAGGTGCGTTGCCGCCAGCACTTCATCTTCGATCAGTATAACGCGCATCAGACAGCCGGAATTAAAGGTAAATGAACACTGAACTCACGCTCGGTTCGAACAATCTGAATGGTCTTCCCGGTCAGCAGCCGGTAGCGGTTTTCCAGATTGGGCAGGCCTGTTCCGGTTCCATCGGCGGGTTCGGGTTTGGGCTGGTAGCCGTTGCTGACCCGGATGAATGCGCCCGACGGATCGATGGCGAGCCGAATTGTCAACGGTTTGACGTTAGAAATAACGTTGTGTTTAACGCTATTTTCGATCAGAAGCTGCAACGACATGGGCGGAATCAACCAGGGCGCTTCGGTCGGCAACGTGTTGTTTATTTGCAAGTTAGCACCAAACCGCATCGTCAGCAGGAACGAATACGCCATCGTAAACTGCATCTCTTCGGCAAACGGCACCAGTTCCCGGTTTTGAACCTGGAGCGAATACCGCAACACCTGCGAGAGTTTGGACAGATACGGCTGCGTGTTGGCACTTCCTTCCCGAATCAGCGAACTGAGGGCATTCAGGGAATTGAACAGAAAATGAGGATTGAGCTGGGCGCGCAAGCCGTCGAGCTGGGCTTGCAGACTCTCCCGTTTCAGCCGCTCGTTTTCGGTTTGCATACGGCGGTTTTGTTGCAGAACCGTCAGAAAATTCGCCACCAGCAGGGCTGTTCCCCACACGAAAAAACCGCGAAAATAAGTGGTGACCAACACGAGGAGCGGTCGCTCGGGGTACCACGGCAAAACCAGTGCGACGAAGAGCGCACTGATGGCCAGAAACAGCAGAAAGTTGATACCGTACCAGCCGACGAGGTTGAGCCGGGGCTCGTAGCGTTTCCGAATCAGCACATACCGGTTTAGTTCAATGAAGAAGAAGGTGAACGCAATGTGAAACAGCACCCGGACAACCAGAAAAACCGTGTCCGGCAAACCGGGAATGACCGCCAGTTGGGTTTGGTTCGCCAGCCGGATCAACGGCAGATTTACCAGAACCGCCACGATCACCGATGCGATCCCGGAAATTTGCCGAAAAGAAAAGCGCGCATTCATGCTGCAAAGATGACGCCTTCGGGGCTGAATCGGGTACATATTGAACCGAAGCCGGAAAATTCGACGGTCAATCCTCCAAAAACCGCCCTGAGTTTCTTATTCCGTGGCCTTGTCAATAATTTCAGCCGCTTCTTTCATGTCATCTTTCTCGGGCGTCGGCACATCCTTCGGCACCGCGTCGGGGACGTAGGTCAGCGAAATCAGGATCGGGAAATGGTCGGACCCACAGTTCGGCAGTCGGCGGATCAACCGCAGTTTGAAATGGTGAGACACGAAAATATGATCGAGCGGCCACCGCAAAAAGAAATACTTGGCGTGAAAGGTGTTGAAAAGGCCCCGGCCAATGCGCGGATCGAGCAGGCCACTGACGCGCTGAAACAGCCGCGTGGAGTGTGACCAGGCCACGTCGTTCAGATCCCCGGCAACGATGATGGGTTCTTCCCGCCCCCGCACTTCCTTGCCCACCACCAGCAACTCGGCATCCCGCTCCGTCGAGCGGTAGTGTTCCGTGGGGCTGGGGGGCATCGGGTGAATCCCATAAAAATGAATCAGTTGTCCCGAATCCAGTTCCAACTGGGCGTAAATCGACGGAATATCGTCCTGAATCAGAAACCGTACTTCGTGGTGCTGAATGGCAAACCGGGAATAAAACAGCAGGCCGTAGGTGTTTTCGAGTGGGTGCAGAATCCGGTGTGGAAATTTTGCTTCCAGCGGCTCCAGTTCCGTTTTCCACCGCTCGTTGGCTTCCAGAATCATGACCACATCCGGCTTGTGTTTTTCCACCAGTTTCAGCACGTCGGGGCATTGGGTGTTGTCCATGAACACGTTGGCGTTCAGAATCCGGATGGTGTTGCGGTCTTCGGAACGGTCTTGGGTCGGTTTTCCGAAATATTTCACCTGCTTCCGGTGCAATTGCGTAAAGGGATAAATTAGCCAGCCTTCGTAGACCAAAGCCGCCAACAGTCCCGTCACGCCCAGCAACATCGGCCATTCCGTATTCCGGCTCAGGGCTATCCACCCCAGCAGTCCGATGGCCGCCAGCACCGTGAGTTGGAGGTGCGGAAAATCCCAGATCCGAATCCACCAGGCGTCGACCCGGATCAGGTGTATGAATGAAATGGTGGTTATGACAAATGCGTATCCAATTAGAAAAGTGTCTATCGTGCTCATTTCAGGTTCAGTGGGCCATTCGTATCATAAAACCGGAAAGCAAGTTAGAGGTTTAATCCTGAAATTAATTTTTAAGAACAGGCAAGATCGGCTGTAAGCTATTTTCTGGCTCTCAGGCTTGTAAAAAAAACGCTTTTGCGATAGTTTTGCAGCATGAGAATGGCACTAACGCTTTAATCTTCCCTCCTGCGGTCGCTCCGACCATTGGCCCTTTTTAGGCCTGTTTTCCTATTGTCTTCACAAAAAACCTGGCTGGCTCCGGCACAGCTTTCTACCTATGTCTGTTCTTTTCAATCAACGGTGTATCTCTGCCATCCTTTTCTGGCCCATGCCGCCCAGCCCCACCACGGCCGGGAACCCCGTTTTTTAGCCCAACCTCCACTTCTGCTCCGGCAAGAACTGCAGATTGAAGGATCGAAGGGGGGGTATTTTCCGGTGGAAGAAGCCATTCGGCTGGGTTTGAATTTTTAATGTTAAATAAAAAATGATGAATGTTAAATGTAAAAGTGCATGGAGTGCCCAGCTACTTTTACATTCAATATTCATCATTTTTTATTTAACATTCCTTTGTTATTCCCTTGAAAATAATCACAGTGCGTTTTCAGCACACACTGCGGGCATTTAGGGTAACTCCAGGTGCAAACCCGCTGGCCATGCCAATAAAAATGCTTATGAAAATTGAATAAAACCGTCGCATCCTGCGGCAGATAGGCCAGCAAAATGGCGTGGGCTTTCTCGGCGCTGACTTTCGGCCCCAGAATGCCCAGTCGTTGCGTTACCCGGTGAACATGCGTATCGACGGGCAAAACCGGCTTCTGAAAATTGAAAAGCAACAGCAGGGTCGAGGTTTTCGGTCCGACTCCGGGTAAAGCGTTCAACCAGCTCATGGCTTCTTCGGTGGTCATGTCCCGCAAAAAGTCGATGTTGGCTTCCCCGCGTTCGCCAATGATCCGGCTCAGAATCTGTTTAATGTACGGTGCTTTGACCTCCGGATAATTAGCGGTTTGGATTGCCGCCGTCAGCTCTTCCACCGGCGCATCCCGAATGGCCTCCCACGAACCAAACCACTCCATCATTGTGCGAAATGCCGTGACCTCATTGGCGTGGGTGGTTCGGTGTGATAAAACCGTTGCGATCAACTCGTGCAGGGGTTCAAGCCGCCCATAAATGGCCTGAATACCGTACTGTTGATTGAGGAGTTCGTGTACCAGCCGCGTTTTCTCGCTTTGATCCAAAACTGTCATCGAAAAAAATGATTTTTGTCAGAACAACCGAATGTTCATCGACTTGGTTAATTGTCGTTGTACTTTTGTGGTTGCATACTGCCATTCTGAAACCCCTATGACGACAACTTTCCTTCATAAGTCCCTTTTTCTGTGTCTGCTGACACTGATCACTCTGCCCGGTTTTTCACAAACACCCACCCAAACCATTCGCGGAACCGTCTACGACGCTATTCAGAATCGCCCGCTGGTCGGGGCTTCCGTGGTGGTTGAGAATTCAGAATCGGGTGCGATCACGGACGAACAGGGCCATTTCCGGCTGACCAACCTTCCCATCGGCCGGCATCAGCTCAGTGTTTCGTTTGTGGGCTATGAACCGTCGGTGATCAATGAAGTGCTGGTGGAATCCGGCAAGGAACAGGTGCTGGAAATTTACCTGCAACCGGGTGTAACCCAACTGGGTGAAGCCACCGCCATCGGCACCCGCACCGACCGCACCATCAGCGCCGAACACATCACCATCGAACAGGTGCTGCGGTTTCCGGCCAGCTACCTCGACCCGGCCCGGCTGGCGACGGCCTACGCGGGCGTGGTGACAACCAACGACGGCACCAACAACATTTCCGTGCGTGGCAA
This sequence comes from Larkinella sp., assembly GCF_965227735.1. Lineage (NCBI taxonomy): Bacteria > Pseudomonadati > Bacteroidota > Cytophagia > Cytophagales > Spirosomataceae > Larkinella > Larkinella sp. The sequence continues at coordinate 127,661 of NZ_OZ245776.1, forward strand.
CTCGCCCAACAGCCTGATCTGGCGGCTCGAAGGCGTCGAAATCGTGAACCCCAACCACCAGAGCAACGCCGGGACCATTGGCGACCGGCCCACGGCAAACGGTGGTGGGGTCAATATGCTGAGTGCCCAGTTGCTCGGCACAACCCGCTTTCTGACGGGGGCTTTCTCGCCCGAATACGGCAATTCGGTCGGTGGCGTCATGGACATGAGTCTGCGTCCGGGCAACAACGAACGCCATGAATTCATCGCCCAGGCGGGGTTGATCGGCCTCGATCTGGCGGCAGAAGGACCGATTTCGAAGCAGAAAGGGTCGTCCTATCTGGTCAATTACCGGTATTCGTTTACGGGGCTGCTCGGCGCAATGGGCGTCACGTTCGGGGGTGAAGACATCCGGTTTCAGGACCTGTCGTTCAACCTGACCTTCCCGACCCGCAAAGGCGGACGGTTTACGGCGTTTGGCGTTTTGGGCAACAGCAGCAACGATTTTACGGCCCTGGCCACTGAGGAACAGACGCAGGACAAAGACCGCAACACCATCTCGTTCACGACGAAAATGGCCGCCGGGGGCCTGACCCTCTCCCAGCCCATCGGAAGTCGCCTGTTGTGGAAAACCGCCCTCGTGTTGTCGGCCAACAACAGCGCCCGAAATCTGGAATCGCCGGGCGACGCACGCTTCCGGTCGAATTACGAAATGGACGATCAATCCGGCTCGCGGTATTCTTTGACCAGTTCGCTGAATTACCGGATCAATGCCCGGAACAGTTTCAAAGCCGGTTTGTATCTGACCCGTGCCTATAATTCGGTGGGTGCCTGGAAAGATGTGAACCCTTTTTTCATTGGCAGTTCGGCGAACAACTCCCTGTTCGCGGGGTCACTGGAGGGCTGGATGATTCAGCCGTATGTGAATTATCAGTGGTTGCCAGCGGCTAATGTGACGGTGAATGCCGGTTTGTTTTACAACACGTTTACCTTCAACCAGAGCCGGTCGCTCGAACCCCGGGCGTCGGTTCGCTGGGAAGTGCGGCCGGGAAAAGCCCTGACCGTGGCCTACGGTTTACACAGCCAGCCACAACTGCCGCAGGTGTATCTGGTGAAACGGAATCCGGATAACAAAATGCTGTTTAACAACGAAGACCTGGGCTTTACCAGAGCGCACCACATCGTCGCGGGGTATACGCACCAGCTCAGTCCGGATAGTTACTGGAAAATCGAAGGGTATTCCCAGATGCTGTTCGACGTACCGATCAGCACTGTTTCGGGCAGCAAGTTTTCGGCGGTGAACCTCATCGAAGCCTACGTCAGTGAGCCGCTGGTTAACGCTGGGAAAGCCCAAAACCGGGGCGTTGAGGTCACCTACCAGAAGTATTTATCGAAAAACTATTACGTGCTGGCGTCCGGTTCGGTCTACGATTCGCGGTATCAGGCCGCCGATGGCGTCTGGCGCAGCACCCGGTTCGACGGCGGTTTTACGTCGGGCCTGACTGCCGGGAAAGAGTGGACGAAAAGCCGTGAAACCCGAAGCCGGATCTGGGGCGTCAACGGCCGGATTTCGTATCTGGGCGGCTTGCGCGACCGACCCATCGATGTGGCTTTGTCGCAGCAAGCCGGCACGACGGTCTACAGCAGCGAGGAATTTAGCGTGCATTTCCCGGCGTATTTTCGCACCGATCTGCGGATTTACTGGAAGAAAAGCAAAGCCCGCTACAGCCGCACCCTCTCCCTCGATTTGCAGAACCTGACCAACGCACAAAATGCTTTTTACAGCTACTTCGATGCTTTTCAGGGAAAAGTCGTCCAGAAATACCAGTTGGGTTTGATTCCGATTCTGAATTACCGCTGGGAATTTTAATAAAGAAAACCGTGTACTCTTTATAAAACCCTATTCCGCACCGGATCAATTTGTAAATTAACGCAAACTGTGAGATTATTGACCCCGGAGGGGTCCGATGTTAATAGCAAATGAGTATGCTGAGCACTCCCGGCGTGCCGGAGGTACGCACCTAAGCCTGTATCGCGTACCTCCGGCACGCCGGGAGTGCTCAGCATATTCATTTGCTATTAACATTACGTGCCGCTGGCACTCAAACAACTGTTAGGCAAAGCCATCATCTCATAGCTGGCGTTAAATTAAAAAGCTTGATAAGAGTATGGCAGGAGAACGAATTACTTTGAAAGGGAAACAGAATGGAAACTAAAAAGCAGTTAGAGACGATTCCCCCTCTTAAACGGGGGCAATTGAATAGCTACTCACCGGCTGATATCAAGCGCTGGGGTGTTCAACGCTTCCTGGATGAAGTTTGCGAAAAAGAACCCATACAAATCCCGGATTTGGGCTTTACTAAAGAAGAAAATCAGCGAATGGATCAAATCCTACAACATGAACGAGAAGCGTCGGCCAATGGTCTTTGATACAAACTTGCTGATTGAGCACAAATGATTTTAACCATTTGCCGCCATTGGGTTTACGTCTGGTTAAATCTTAATTTGATTCCGATTCTGAATTACCGCTGGGAATTTTAACGGATTCCGTCGTTCTGGTTTTCCGAATTCGGGCGGTATTTCACGAAGATATTAATCCAGACGCGACGCGCCAACCGGAAGAAAAACGGCGTCAGGATAATCAGCGAGGGTATAAGTCCCCACAGATAAGCGATTACATCGACTTCTAACAAAACACCAACCAACACGAAGGTGGTGATGATCCAGGCCACGTAAAACGAATAACTAACGTAGAGCGAGCCGGTATAAAAACCGGGTTCCGGCTCGAAACTCCGGCCGCAGACAGCGCAGTTTTTGTGCATCTGATCGAATTTCTTCAGATTAAACGCACTTTTGGTTACAAAAAAGTCGCCCTCATGACAATACGGACACTTGTTGAACAGAATGCTGTAGAGTTTATTTCCTTTTCTCATAGTCATCAATGGTCGGGCGACGCTTCTACCTGGAAAGTCTAAAAGTAGTCGGATTTGCTGGTAATTTCATAAACCGTAGCTTTTCATCGCATTCAAATCCCAAAAGATAATACGAGCATGATTTGAAAAAAAGATGATTTTACTCACAAAATCCAACCCAATCAGGCAGTAGGTTTGTCAAAAATTCAAATCAGATCATTCGTCATTTCGTTTCCATACCATGCACAATCTGGTTCCTATCGTTAGCCCCGAGCAGGCCGTCGAAGTTATTCAATCCGGCAATCGGGTGTTTGTTCACAGCGTGGCCCAAACGCCCCACCGGCTGATTGCAGCTATGGTCGGGCGGGCTTCAGCCGCCGGGCTGCGTGACATTGAAGTGTGTCACATGCACACGGAAGGCCATCTGCCGTATTGCGAAGAGCAGTACGCCGGGATTTTTAAGCCGAACTCGTTTTTCATCGGGGCCAACATGCGCAAGCAGGTCAATGCCGGTATCGCCGATTACGTTCCGATTTTTCTGAGTGAAATTCCGTTGTTGTTCCAACGCCATATTCTGCCCCTCGATGTCGCCCTGATCCAGGTTTCGCCCCCCGATCAACACGGTTTCTGTTCGCTCGGGCCGTCGGTAGACATTTCATTAAGCGCCGTTAAATCAGCCAAATACGTAATTGCCCAGATCAATCCGAACGTTCCCCGGACCCACGGCGACGGCATTATCCACGTCAAAACAATCCACGCGGCTGTGGAATGCGACGATCCGTTGTACGAAATGCCGCTAAAACCGGCGACGGTGACCGAACAGAAAATTGGCCGCTTCGTGGCTGAACTGGTGGAAGATGGTGCCACGCTGCAAATGGGCATCGGCGGGATTCCAAACGCGGTGCTGGCCGAATTGATTTACCACCAGAAACTGGGAATTCATACCGAAATGTTCTCCGACGGCGTCATCGATCTGGTCGAGCGGGGCGTCATTACCAACGAACTCAAGAAAGCGATTCCGTATAAACTGGTTTCGTGTTTTGCGATGGGAACGCGCCGGTTGTACAATTTCATCGACGATAATCCCGCCGTGGTGATGAAGGAAGTGACTTACACCAATGACACGGCCATCATCCGTCGGAATCCGAAGGTGACGGCCATCAACAGCGCCATCGAAGTGGATCTGACGGGTCAGGTGTGTGCCGATACGATTGGAACCTATCAATATTCCGGGGTGGGTGGGCAAATGGATTTTGTGCGCGGAGCTTCGCTCTCGGAAGGTGGCAAACCGATCATCGCCCTGCCCTCGGTGACGAAATACGGCGAAAGCAAGATTGTGCCGTTCCTGAAAGAAGGCGCTGGCGTGACGACCACCCGCGCCCACGTTCACTACATCGTGACCGAGTACGGGGTGGCGTATCTGTACGGAAAAAACCTCCGCCAACGCGCCCGCGCACTCATCAACATCGCCCACCCCGACCACCGCGAATCGCTGGAACGGCAGGCGCACGAGCGGTTTAAAGTGTTTGAATAAGCGGTTTTTTTGGCGGAGAGACGAAGGCCCGTTCGGAAAAAGATTTATAAATCTTTTTCCGAACGGGCCTTTTTGCACCACTTTTTTTGCCGGGCATTGCCGTAATAATCCATTTAATGATTAGAATCCGCTTGCTCTAAACGATTTATCATCGGATAAACACGCCCCCAGCCACATCCGTTTTTTCGCTGCGATGCCCTGACAAATGGCAAAAACAAGTGAGTTGTCAGACCTGAACAAGAGGGATTCGAAAGTTAATTTGTAAATTAACCCACGATTTGTTTTTGCTTCGACTCAATCGTTTTTCAACGCCCGGAATGATCCCTTTTCAACTGCGTATACTTACTTCCTGTTTACTTTTCCTGTCTTTTTATTTCTTTCTGTTTTCTGCTTATTCTCAGACTTCCGAAATTAGAAAATTGCAAAAACAGCTTGTAAACACAACCGATAGTATCACCTACATTGACCATCTCAATACCATTGGCTTCATGATGCACATGAAAAGTGCGGATAGCTGTCTTCTCTACGGGGTAAAAGTCAAAGCGATGGCGGATCGGCACAACTACCCTAAAGGCAAAGCAGATGCCATTTGTAACATCGCAACGGCTTTTTTCTTAAAAGGACTTTATAGCCAGGCCCTGTCCTCGTATACAAAGGCACTTTTGGAATATGAAAGCGTGTCTGATACCATTGGAGTCGCTCACATGCTGATGAATTCAGCCGTCGTTTATGAAGTATTGGGTGACACGCCAAACTCCTTAAAATTTTCCAGAAAGTCGTTGAATAAAGCAGCAGGGCTCGCCCGTGATTCCGTGAAAAGTATGTTATATGCCAACTACAGTTTTCTGATGCCTAAATCGCCTTCAGACTCATCCGGTTTCTATTTAGCGAAAGCCCAGGAAATAGCAATCCGGTTTAGGGATCAGCGTTCCCAGCTTTTTATAAACCAGCTAAAAAGTGATAAATTTTTAGAAAAAGGCGAAACTCAGGAAGCATTGGCGGTTATTTTAACGGCTTTACAGATAGCCCGGCAAAACAAATGGGAATACCACGAGATCGTCGGTTTGGATTATTATGCGCGTTATTTTTTGAAATTAAATAAAATCGATAGTGCCATCGTGTGCTACAACCAAAGCTACAATTTGGCAAAAGCAAACGGTTTTATCACTTTTAAAGTCGAGATTTTGAAGTCGTTACAGAAGTGTTACCACTTAAAAGCTGACGTGCTTAATGAAGCTGCAACCAACACGCGACTCATTGAAGCTCTTGAAGAAGAAAAAAATTCCAGTAAAAATTTCATTGGTGATTATTTCACCTATTACAACACCCAACAGGAGCTAAACCAGTTGGCCCTGCAGACAAAACATAACCGCTGGATCATTGGCCTGCTGATTGGCTTTTCAATCCTTCTCATCAGCACACTTATTTTTGTCTATACGCTTTATAAAAAACTACAAAAAAGTGCTCATCTGCAGCTCAGTTTAAATGAAAAAATAACTAAGCAAAACACATTACTAACCCAGGCCGATGAGTTTAAGTCAAAATTAGTTTCGATGCTCGCACATGATTTCAGGTCTCCCCTCGCGACCACGCTAAGTATGGCGAGCTTGATGAAGGAAGATCACGTTTTTAGCAAAGAAGAATTAACTGTATTTTATAATTCACTGGAAAATGAGGTCAGTACGCTATTGCGAACGTTTGACAGTATTCTGCAATGGGTGAAAAAACAATATTCCGGCTATACAGCGATGCCGGAACAAATTGAACTACACAATTTAATCGAAGAAGCAGCCGCCATTCACTACAGTCTTTTCAATACTAAAAACTTAACCCTTGTAAACCGAATCGACCCTACCGCAACCTTACTGTCAGACAAGGAGATTATACAGTTCGTAAACAGAAACCTGATTCACAATGCAATAAAATATTCTCCGGAAGGTGGAATGATCACTGCCGCCTTTAGAAAATCGGATACTGAAATTATCGTTTCTATAACCGATGAAGGAATGGGAATGACGCCCGATCAACTCAATCAACTGTTTTCTTTTAGCAACACCACCCACAGTTCAATCGACCAGGGTGCGGGTGTAGCTTTGACAATTTGCAAAGATTTTATAACGAAAATAAACGGCAGAATATGGGCAGAAAGTGCACCCGGACAGGGAACCACTTTCTTTTATGCCCTACCCGTCTAATGCCTGCTTCTGAATTCATTTTCCGCTTTGTCTCCCAAACAAAACCGTCATCATCCGCTCAAACTCCGACTGCCACGGCGCTGAAATGATGATTTCTTCGTTTGAAACCGGGTGTTGAAACCGGATTTCCTGCGCGTGCAGCAGCATGGTTTCCATTCCGAAACGCTCCTTAAAGAGCTTGTTCTGTTTGTTGCAGCCGTGGGGCCGGTCGCCGATGATTGGGTGAAAGATGTGCGCCAGGTGTTTGCGGAGCTGGTGAAACCGGCCGGTTGTCGGTTTTAATTCCACGAGCGAATACCGGGAGGTGGCGTGTTTGCCAAACGGCAAATCCACTTCGGTGCGTTGGAGCGTTTTCAGTTTGGTAAAAGCCCCTTGAACAATTCCGTCGTCGCGCCGGAGCGGATAATCGATCTCCAGTTCATCGTCGGTATAACCGCGCACAATGGCCAGATAGGTTTTGTGCACCTTCCCCTCGGCAAACTGCTGCTGCATGGCGGAATTCAGGGTTTCAGTCAGGGCGAAGAGCAAAACGCCCCCGGTTTTCCGGTCGAGCCGGTGAACCGGATAGACCCGCTGCCCCAACTGATCGCGCAGGAGCTGAACCGCAAATTCGCTGGCATCGCTGGCGATCATCGACCGATGTACGAGTAATCCGTGTGGTTTGTTAATGGCCACCAGGTCAGCCGATTGATACAAAATTTCGAGCGGTTTTCGCTCGCGATGCACTTCCAGAACCACTTGCTCCCCGCCCATCAATACTTCGCCAGCAGGTTCAACAATTTCCGGTCCAGTTTGTGGCCTTGCCAGTCTTCATACGCCACATCGGCCCGTTTGGAATCCAGTACGCCGAAATCTCCGCTGAATTCCCAGAGCGCAAATCCGATGCCGTTGCTCGTCAGAATGTCGAGCACATCGCCAAACCAGGCCAGAAAAACGTCGTGCGGGGTCTTGTTCCAGGCACCACATTCGCCACAATGCACACCGACGCCCTTGTTGACCAGTTCAATCCACGGTTTGTAAAACGTTTCGAGCATCGCGCGGCTCAGGTATTTATCGCCCACCTGTCCCGGCCATTTCGGCATCGGCAGATTCTCAGGATCTTTGTTGGCCCAGGGAGCTTTGTAATGCGAAATGATGCCCGGATTGTAGCCCCGGCAACTCTGGGCTATGTCCAGATCGGTGATTTCGGGAATCACCGACGACCCCACATCGTTGCCATCAGCAATCACCAGGTGTTTCGGATTCTCTTTGCGAATGGCTTCCAGAGCCGCCAGCGCCACTTTTCGATAGACGGCGCCCGGCACCGAACTGCGTTTGGAAAGCTGGTCGTTCATGTCTTCCCGCATACTCGGTTCGTTCAGCAAATCGAAGCTGATTTTCTGAGAAGAGACATTTTTATAGCGTTTCGCCCAAAAGTTCCAGTGGAAATTGAAAGCGTCCTGCGCAGGCTGATCCGTCCAGAGGTTGTAGGGTTCGTGAAAACCGGCGTTGACGCAGTAGCCCGGTGCACGGTGCAAATTCAGGCTGACGTGGAGGTTGTGTTTGTGGGCCATTGCCACCAGCTTATCAATCCGATCCACGGCCTGCTCGTCAATCTGGTAGACTTCGTCGGGTGTGATGTTGCGACTCCGGTCAAATTTCAGGTAGGTCGGATAGGCCATCGGCAGCCGGACGAAATCGAATCCCCAGTCGCGCATCCACTTGAATTGTTCCTCGGCGGTCGGCTTCCGACCCTGCGCCGGATTGGGTGAAAAGAAATCCAGCAGGTTAAAGCCTTTCCATTTCGGCAGTTTGTTTTTGGCCGCCGGAGCGGAAGACGCGGCCAAAACCGCCGGGCCGGAAGCGGTTACGGCGGCTGCCAAAAGGCCGGTATTTTGGAGAAACGTTCGGCGTTGCATAAAGGATTATGGAATAGATGCAGTACAAACTTACTCAAAAACCCACCTGATTACCCCGTATCCTGGCGACATTCGTCAGTTGTGAATCTTTTCCACTTCACTTTGTAATTTCAAAACCGTCTGGTTGTCCTCCTGTTCGATCACCAGCGCCGGATTATCCTCGGAGCCGTTTCGCTTGATCTTCGACCCTTTGATGGTCTTTTCAATTTCCTCTTTGTGGACTTCTATCACCTTTCCTTCGGCATGACCGCTGGCGTATTTCCAGCGTACCTTGTCACCTTTCCTGATCATCGCTCTGTTTCGTTGGTTGAACAGGCTAGTAACCGGGTGTTCGAAATAATTGTTGTGTCGAGTCCCCTATTAAGGTATGTACAAGCCGAAATGAATAGGCCTGCGCTCTGCCGCTAAATATGGAAAAGTTATCATACTGTTAAATAGAGCGGTTTTTTATCATTTCGGAGCGAAAAAAAAGTATCTTTACTAACCCACAACTCTCAACCCGAAATGACGGACAGCAGAAGAGAATTTCTAAAAAAAGCCGCCTTGCTAGCCGGTGGCACAAGCCTGTTTCAGGTTCTCCCCGATTCGATCCAGAAAGCCATGGCCATCGACCCCCAGCCGGGCAGCACCTTTCAGGATGCCGAACACATCGTCATTCTGATGCAGGAAAACCGCTCCTTCGACCATTGCTACGGGTCGCTACGGGGCGTCCGGGGTTTCAACGACCCGCGGGCGATTACGCTGCCCAACAAAAACCCGGTCTGGCTCCAGACCAATGCCGCCGGTGAAACCTACGTGCCTTTCCGGCTGAATCTGAAAGACACCAAAGCCACCTGGATGAGCTCGCTCCCCCACTCCTGGACCAATCAGGTAGACGCCCGCAACGATGGCAAATACGACAAGTGGCTGGATTCCAAGCAATCGGGCCGAAAAGAATATGCCAAAATGCCCCTGACCATGGGCTATTACAACCGGCAGGACATTCCGTTTTACTACGCCCTGGCCGACGCCTTTACGGTTTGCGACCAGAATTTCTGTTCGTCCCTGACCGGCACCACGCCCAACCGGCTTTACCTCTGGACCGGCACCATCCGGGAAAAACCGGATCGGAATGTAAAAGCCAACGTCCGGAATGAGGACGTCGACTACGACGATCCGGCCCACTGGAAAACCTTTCCCGAGCGGCTGGAAGAAAACGGCATTTCGTGGCGGATTTACCAGAACGAACTGAGCCTGCCCGTCGGCTTTGAAGGCGAAGAAGAAGGCTGGCTGGCCAATTTTACCGACAATCCCATCGAGTGGTTCGAACAATATAACGTCGGATTTTCGGAAGCGTACCAGCGTTATCTGGCTAAAAAACTCCCCGAACTGCCGGGCGAAATTCAGGCTTTGACGTCCAAAATCAACGCGTTGCCCGAAACCGACAGCAACCTGCCCAAACTGAAGCGGGAACTGGGCCGGAAAGAACAGGAATTGAAAATCGGCCGGGAACACCAGGTCAAATTCAGCCGGGAAAACTACGCCAAATTGTCGCAACGGGAGAAAAACCTGCACGAGAAAGCCTTTACGACCAATAAAAACGACCCGCATTACCACGAACTGACGAAGCTGAAATACCACGACGGCAGCACGGAACGGGAAGTTGAAATTCCGAAAGGCGATGTGCTGCACCAGTTTCGGGCGGATGTGAAAAACCGCACGCTGCCGACGGTTTCGTGGGTGGTGGCCCCCGAAAATTACTCCGATCACCCCGGCGCGGCCTGGTACGGAGCGTGGTACATTTCTGAAATGCTCGACATCCTGACCCAAAATCCGGATGTCTGGAAAAAGACGGTTTTCATCTTGTGCTACGACGAAAACGACGGTTATTTCGACCACGTTCCGCCGTTTGTGGCACCCCATCCCGACAAGCCAGAAACCGGAAAAGTGTCCAAAGGCATCGACACCAGCGTCGAACACGTCTATATGGAGCATGAACTGCAACGCAAAAGCCCGAACGCTCAGAAAGAAGCCCGGGCTGGTGCCATCGGGCTGGGGTATCGTGTGCCGCTTGTCATTGCCTCACCCTGGAGCCGGGGCGGCAAGGTGTCGTCGGAGGTTTTCGATCACACGTCCATTCTCCAGTTTCTGGAAGTGTTTCTGAGCAAGAAAACCGGTAAGAAAATTGAAGAGTCGAACATCAGTGCGTGGCGTCGGACGGTTTGCGGGGATTTGACCTCGGTGTTCCGGCCCTACAAAGGCGAGAAAATACCGATGCCGGCTTTCGTGGAGAAAAACGAGTTTGTCGAAAGCATTCACAAAGCCCAGTTCAAGGAGTTGCCGTCGGATTTCAAGGTGCTGACGACCGACGAAATCAACAAAATCAAACAGGCACCCCAGTCGTCTCCGCTCCTGCCAAAGCAGGAGAAAGGCCTGCGGTCGTCGCTGGCGATTCCGTACGAATTATACGCCGATGGCCAGTTCGATCCGGACCAGAAAGCGTTTGACATTACCCTGCAAGCGAAAAATGACGTTTTTGGTGCGCAGTCGGCGGGCTCGCCTTTCACGGTGTATGCACTGAATAACTTCGTGTCGGAAAACGAAAACGCCGAGCGCGCTATGCAGGTTCGGAATTATGCCGTGTCCGTCGGTGACCGGCTGAGCGACCGCTGGGACATTCGGGAATTCGAGAACGAGACCTACCAGTTTCGGGTCAATGGCCCCAACGGTTTTTTCCGCGAGTTCATCGGAACCGCCAACGATCCACGGGTTGCGGTTCAGTGCGACTACCAGCGTACGGCCCCACAGGCCAACACGCTCAGCGGCTCGGTTGAACTCAACATCACCAACCTCGATCCGGCCCGGGCTTTCACCATCGAGGTGAAAGACAACGCCTACCAAACCGGCACCCAGACCCAAACCCTGGCCGCAGCCGGTTCGAAAGGGAGCCAAATCAGCCTGATTCTGGATCTGAGCCGCAGCTTCGGCTGGTACGATTTCAGCGTGAACGTGGAGGGCCATCCGGTTTTCGAGAAACGATATGCTGGTCGGGTTGAAACCGGAAAAGAAGGGTTTTCGGACCCGGTGATGGGTGGGGAGTTGGTTTGAGGGGATTCTGAATAACCATATAGAAAACCCCGTATTTATCCTTATACAAAAAAAGCCGTATCTGACAAGGATACGGCTTTTTTGTCCTTCAGGGAATGGTATTAATCCAACCGAATCCGAACTTTTTGGATTTCCTGTTTCTGTTTATCGTTGGGGTTGATGTGCAGATAATAAATTCCTCGTGGTAAGTCACTTACGCCTAATTCGATTTTATTTCCATCTCTAAATGTATTTTTCTCTGCTACATCTTTAACTGAAATTGTTTTAACCAGCCGGGTAGATGATTCAGAGTAAAGCGATATAGAAGCTGGCAAAGATTCTTTAACTTCAACCGTTTTAAATTCAATCGTAAGCACATCCTTTGTCGGATTTGGATAGGTCATAAGAAAACTACCGGCTGGCGGGATGTAATATTGGACAGCCGAAGACGTGCCACAGCCAGGAACAGACGCTGTTACTTCTACGGTTGCACCACCTGTGGTCGTAACATAACAATCATTAATATTAGGCACTAATGTTGCCGACCCTGACACTAAAGACCAGGTGAACGTTGCTCCAGGAATTCCGGCATTGGAACATTGCCACATATTGGAACCCGCATCGAATAACCATTGAATCGCATTGGTAATTTGTCCATAATTGATTTGTAATGTTTGTGAATTACTGCTTGTCGTTCCACAACCTGACGAGTAAGCATTTACAATGACATACCCCCATGCTGTTGCTGTAATGGTAACGGGGCTACTGGAAGTGACGGGAGATGTACTTCCATTTATCTTCACACCACCCCAGGGGGTATAAACATAGCTATCCGCGCTGGTTCCAGTAGCTGATAAATTTAAACTACTACTGCTGTTGCAAAGCATATATGCCCCTGTTTGACTTATACTGCTTAGGGAGGGAGCAGGACGGTTTACCGTTCTTGGACTGCTCTCTGATTCAACGTTACTTGCGTCTGAACGAGTTGCAGTTACTTTAATAGTGCCAGTTCCACCACCATTACTCTGCATTGTCAAAGTAGTAGTGCCTTGACCTGATATATAAGTCCAGCCAGAAAGGCTTGAATTCCAGTAGTAGTTAGTAGCATTCGTCACGGCAGGAACGGTGAAAGTTACCGTTTGTACACCACAGCCTATAGTAGCAGGCTCACTCAAGCTTCCATTTACACTAATCTGCCCTATTGAACCAAGGTAACGTATTGGCACCTCATATGTCATAGTTTTATTGGAGCCCGAAGAAGAGCAACCAGTTGTTTTAACCTCAATTTTAGCATTCGCATTTATATTTTTCCACCTGTAAGAAAACCCGTTTCCTGCTGGAATCCCTATCCCATCAACGGCGTTGATAGAATTCCAGGCCTTCCATTCATAAGAGCACCCTGCCGCACTCAGTGAACCCCATTCTACTATATATGGTATTACCTGATCGGGTGGTGCGGAGCTACTGTAATCGTTGTTTGGAGAATCCCTAACAGATTGAGAGAAAGAAATTGACACATTGGCAATGCTTGTTATGGCAAGCAACCAAATCAAACGATAAAATGTGAACCTTTTCATAGAGATATAGTTAAGTAATGGTTAAAAATGGTAATGAAGGTAAAGAGCATATATTGGCAACAGGGTTAATCTCCTTAAATAATTATCAGCACTTACACCTGTTGAATTTAATACAACACGGTTGTATGTATATCTCAAGTGACTTTCAATGGAGAAGGATATGCTTCTTGTTGCATAATATTTGGCGCCAATAAACCCGCTTCCTCCAATATCAAATACGGTTTGCTTAGCAATTGTAATCCCGTTTGCAGCATTTTTAATTACAGCATAAGAAGTAAATATTTCTCCACCATAGAATGGAACAAACCTTCCATAGTGTTTCTGCCATTCATACCCAATTGCTGCATAAATGGACGGGGTAGTATTATAAGGTCTCGTCAAAGAACTTGATCCATAAAAGATTCTGGGTACAATATTAAGTCTCAATGCTCTTATTCCTTTATTGGTTTGAAAGTGTCGTTTAACCATTATCCCAGATGCTACCTCTTGAGGCATTTCGAATACTGATAGAAAGTTGATCCCTACTTCCCATTTTTTTAACATTTCACTATTGTAGTTAAAAGTCGAATCTTGTGCATGACTGTTGAAAACAGATACCGCAAATAAGCAAATCATCAAAAAGAAACTGTTGATTGACATACACTGTAGGGTTAATCTTTGTTTGTAATTTGTAGACACAATTTATTACCCAAAGGTTGGAATTAATTTGTACTTTTTTATAAAAAACTTTACATATACCAACAAAAAATAAGCAAAAATACTTATTTTAAAAAGATTACTCAATAAGTACTCCGCGTCATAATATGCTAATAATCAGATATGTGTAAATGAGTTTTTCAACCTACCGTTCAATAAATCCTACTTTTACTAGGTATACCGTTTGACAATTAGACTCTATCGGCTGTCATTCAACCTGTTGATCAACCCCTGCATGTGATTAAATGGTATTCCCCGACTTGCTTTCTAATCAGGTAAGAAACCGCACTCGGACTAAACACAAGTTTAAGGTCAGTTTGTAAAATAGGCCCCAAACCCCTTACTTGCCAAAACGTATGAAACCGTCGATCTGGAATTTCCTTCTGCTGCTGTACTGTAGCACGGCTATGGCCCAACCGCTTCCCACACCCGCGAACCTGACTGCCATCCAACAGGCTGAAAAACAGGTGGTCGTGCTAAACAACCCATCGGGACTGGTGCCGGTTACCGACCTACTGAACCTAAAAACCGCCATCGTAAATGGTCGCTACGCCCAGCAGGCGGTTTTTGATAGTCTGGCGGCCAGGTACAGCCCGGTTACGGGTTTTTCACTCGGTGCAGCTCCGACCGATTCCGTTCTGTTTGACCTCCACGACCGGCTGAAACTGTTCAATCTGGTCGTCATCACCTTGTCGGATTCCTCCCCTTTTGGCCCGAAACTGCTGAATTTCATTGCCGATCAGCAGGCCATCAACCGGGTCGTGGTGGTGCTGACCGGGAGCGGAAAAAACCTCGCCGGACTGGAATCCCTGCGTTGTCCCATTATCTGGTATCCGACCAATACCGCCGAAGGTGCGTCAGCCGCAGCCCAGGTCCTTTTCGGCGGTCTGGCTTCGGCCAATCGCCTTGAAACCACGTTTAGTGCGCTCTTCAAAGCAGGCAGCGGGTATTCGACGCCCAAAATCCGGCTGGGGTATTCGGTTCCGGAATCTGTAACGGTAAGTAGTAAACGTCTGAAAGTAATTGATTCGTTGATGGCGGTGGCCATTGCCGATCACGTAACCCCCGGCGCGGTGGTGCTGCTGGCCAAAGACGGTAAAGTAATCTTTCACAAGGCCTATGGGCATCATACGTACGCGCGGGATGCCGTGACGAAAGCCGATGATCTGTTCGATCTGGCTTCGGTCACAAAGGTCAGCGCCACCACCCCGGCGGTGATGCGGCTGCTGGATCAAAAGGCGCTGGACCTTAAAACACCCATCAGCACCTACGTGGCCCGAACCCGGACGATCCCCGACAAAGCGACGGTCACCATCCGCGAGGCTCTGCTCCACGAAGCGGGGTATACGCCGTACATCAAATTCTACGAACAACTCAAACCGCTGGATATGAGTTTCGACTCATCGGCGGCCTATCCGACCAAAGTAGCCGACCGGTTTTTCCTCCGGGCCAATTATTTTGAAGAGGTCATGTGGCCCGTCACCTTGCAGTCGAAAGGCGGCACGCGGGGCAAATTCGTGTACAGCGACGTGAGTATGTACATGATGAAGGAAGTGATCGAAACGGTTTCTCACCAGAAGCTCGATGAGTTTGTGCAGAATGCGTTTTACCGGCCGCTCGGCATGACGTCGACGGGCTATTTGCCCCGAAACCGCTTTCCGCGCTCCCGGATTGTGCCGACCACCGAAAACGACAACTGGTTTCGCAACATGCGCGTGCAGGGTTACGTCAACGATCCGGGTGCGGTCATGGCGGGAGGTGTCGAAGGCCATGCCGGGCTGTTCGCCAACGCCAACGATCTGGCGATTCTCTACCAGATGTATTTGAACAAGGGTTCCTACGGCGGTCGCACCTATATCCAGCCCGCTACGGTGGATCTTTTTACGGCGGAGCAATCGAAAACCAGTGGCCGGGGGTACGGTTTTGCCAAAGCACCGAATTCGAAGCAAGGCCCCAAGGCGTATCCGTCTCCCCTGGCCTACGGACACAGTGGCTATACCGGCACCTACGTCTGGGTCGATCCGAAATACAACCTGGTCTACATTTGCCTGACCAACCGGGTGTATCCCGACGATTCCAAAACCTACGGCAAACCGACCCTGAACATCCGGGCGCTGATTCTGGACCGGTTCTACGAAGCCGTGGTGCAGGGCCAGTAAAAACGACCGCAATCGACCCGTATTCTTCTTTTTAATCATTCCCAAAAGTAGCAGGGATTGACTCATTTGTGACAGCCTTTTCAGGCGTTGAAGCGGACCTTTGATTCATTCAAACGGACCAAAACAAAATCTTCATACGCCATGAAAACGCTCTCCAAATCCCTGCTCGTTGCCTTTCTGATGACCTTGACCAGTGTCTCTTTTGCAAAGGCGGATGTCTATATGTCTTTTGTTCATCCTAAAAAACCGGTCACTTTTCAGAGTGGCATGTATACCACCACCGAAGGCAAACTCCGGATTGCGCTGAATAAACAAACCGGCGGAGCCGTCGAGGTTCGGATCGTCAACCAGGCGGGGGCCGAGGTGTTCAGCAAGCAAATCGGGAAAAACCGTCAAAACGCCCGGCTGCAACTGGACGTCCGGAATCTGCCCGACGGCGTCTATCAGGTCTCCATCACCAACGGCGTAGACACCACCACCCAGCAATTAACACTGGCCACTACACCACCGGTGACGGCCACGCCCCGACTGATTGCCTTTCAGTAAAACCGCATCGACAATCCAATGCGGTTTTACCCCAGACTGATTATATCCACCCGGAAAGGCTGGCCCCGCAAGCGGTCAGCCTTTTGATTGATCCGGGCAAAACCATGCCGATCACCAATCCTTTTGTATCTTGTGTATCTTGCTCCCCTAACCCCATTTACCGCCCATGAAACCACTTGCCTTCCCGCCCCCTCAATCAACACAGACCTCATCAAGCAGCCTAGCCGGTTTTTTCTTTCTGACGCTCTGGCTGCTGGTTTCGGCGAACCTGTCGGCTCAGGATAAAAAGAAAATAACCGGCAAATCCGCAAACCGGGGTCATTCAAAATCCGCTGCGGTCTATGCCGGGCCGAAAGACTGGAAACTGGGCGTTGCCCTGTATACGTTCAATCGGTTTCCGTTTCCCGAGCAACTCGCCAAGGCAGACAGCGCGGGCTTGAAATTTGTGGAAGGCTACACCTTTGGCCGGGCCGGGACCGATCTCAAGGATTCGCTTTTGATGAATCTGTCGTGGGCGGGCATTGCCAAACTCAAGCAGCAGGTTAGCGACAAAGGCCTGTTGATGGAATCCATTTATTTAACCGGCGGCAAAACCATCAATAAATGGACGCACGAATTTGAATTAGCCAAAAAATTGAATGTGAAATACGTCACGGCAGAACCGCCGGTAGATTTGTGGGACAGCGTGGACAGTCTGGCGGGTGTTTACGGCCTGAAAGTGGCTCTCCACAACCACTGGAAGGGCGTGAGTGCCTACTGGCATCCGGATTCGGTGCTGGCGGCCCTCAAAAACCATCCTAATTTCAAGGTTTGCGCCGACATCGGTCACTGGCCCAAGAGCGGTATCAACCCGGTCGAGGGGCTGAAAAAACTGGAAGGTCACCTGATTGCGTTGCATTTGAAAGATATTGCCGCCTACAACGACCCCAAGTTGAAAGATGTGCCGGTTGGCACGGGCGTCATCAATTTTCCGGAAGTCTTCAGGGAATTACAACGGCAGCACTTTACGGGTCATATTATTATTGAGCGGGATACGCAGGACAAACCCAGCAACTTATCTTCGGTGATTCAAACGGTCCGCTATTACAACGAGAAATTGGGCCTGACACCGGGACGGGGAAAATAAATGTTTTTATCGAAGCTAGTCAGTATTCTGACGCCACTCATGCTGATGGCGCTGATCGGGGTGGTCATGATTGTCTACGGTTTTTTGAACACCGGTCAGGACAACAACATTCTCCAATTCTTCTTCGGCATTCCCATTGCCCTGGGTTTCGCCGGAATGCATTTTTTAATTCGTCGGGTGCTGGAAAGAAACAACCTTCACATCTGGATCCTGGAGACGCTGATCGTTGCCGCTCTGTGGCTTATTTACCCTCATCTTTAGGTATTTACGGACTATGCTATAGAAGTCAGTAGAAAACTGCCAGCCAGATGGTTTCTTCGTCTTCTTTCGTCCAGTCAACCCGGTGTTTGGCGTGGGCAGGCAGGTTGATGTGTGTTCCGGCGGTCAATTCAATGGGTTCGTCAACGCCCTCAATCCGTAGCCGGGCTGCTCCCTGCAACACCAACACCCATTCATTTTCCGGCTGATCGTACCAGAAACCGTCCGGTGAAGCGTGTCCTTTGGAGATGATGCGTTCGATTTTGATGCCTTTCTCCGCCACCAGCTCCTCAAAAAGTTCGTCAGGCAGCGAGGCCGGAATGGCCGCAAACAGATTGCCAATGGTCATCGATCAAGGGTTAGGCTAGAGGATCGTTTTTAACGTGAATTCAGGATTCTTTTCAGTGTAGGGTGATTATTCACCCCGTTTTTTTGACCCGTTAGGGTCACCACAGCGCAGCGTCGGTTGATAAAACCGGTCCTGGCGTGCCCATGTGCCGTCAGGTACATAACCGTTGTGTACCTGACGGCACACGGACCCGCACACGGGAACCAATTTCTACCTGCGCTGTGGTGACCCTAACGGGTCAAAACTGTACGCATCAATCCTGAAAACCGTAAACGCTTACGATTTCTTCGCAACCGTGGTGACTTTTTGGGCCGGATTAACGGGTTTCTTTCCTGTCGACGGTTTCTTGCTTTTTGCTCCATCGGGATACTTCTGGGTCATCGTGACCGGGTCCCAATGCACGACTTTGTTTTCGAAATAACTTTCGTTGCAAGCCAGAACCGGGGCGGCTGCGCGGAACCCGAAAACCGGGTCCTCGATGGTTCCCTGGCTCCCCGCCCGCATGTTTGTAAAGAAATCCGCGAAGTGCTTGGCGTGGGCGTCGTCGTCTTTCGGGGCCTCGAATTTTACCTCCTTCACCGGTTCGGCGGTACGGGTTTCGGGCGGGTATTTGGCGTCATATTGCTCCACAAATTTCTTCTGCACATCCTCCGTGAACGTAAAAAAGCTGTCGTAGTTGCCATAGCCCGGCGCAATCGGCAGTTTTTTCCTGGTCAGAATCAGGTTGTTCTCCGAAAACTCGACCGTGCCTTCGTTGCCGATGATCCGGGTCACGTTGCTGATTTTACCGGCATTCGCAAAATTGACCCGTAACACCATCTGAAACGCTTCGTGCTGCTCCGTTTTCGGGTAGTCCATGATGCTCGTCATGATATCCGGCACATCCCGGTTTTCCTTCCAATACGCCAGGTTGCCCGACGAATAGACCCGGGTCGGCCCCAGCGTGCTGGTCACGTAATGAACGCCCGTAATCAGGTGAATGAACAGGTCACCGGCCACCCCCGTGCCGTAATCCTTGAAGTTCCGCCAGCGGAAAAACCGGATCGGGTCGAACGGACGCTTCGGCGCATCGCCCAGAAACCGGTCCCAATCGACGGTCTGCGGTGAGGCATCGGGCGGCACGGAATAATTCCAGGCCCCAATGGCGTTGAAGCGGTCACTGTTGGATTCGATGTAGTTGATCTGCCCGATATCCCCGGCCTCGATCAGTCGCTTCGCTTCCTTGAACGACGCACTGCTGATGCGCTGGCTGCCCACCTGCATGGTTTTTCCCGATTTTTTCCAGGCATCGATCACGGCTTTGCCTTCGTTGAGGTGCTGGACCATCGGTTTTTCGCAATAGACGTGTTTCCCGGCTTTCAGGGCGGCAATCGTAATGTGGTCGTGCCAATGGTCGGGCGTGACCACCAGAACGGCATCCACATCTTTGCGGGCCAAAATCTCACGGTAATCCCGCGTTGTGTAGACCTGTTGGCCGAAAGCCGTCCGCGCGTGTTCGAGCCGCCCGGAGTAGAGATCGGCCACGGCCACCAGTTCCACATCCGGGTTGCGCAGAGCCGCCTGGGTGTCGAAGTTCCCCTGAATCCCCATGCCGATGGTGGCAATCCGGATCTTGTCGTTGGGGCTGATCTTTTTCAGATCACGAATAATATTGAATGGCTTAGCGACACTCTGGGTAGCCACCAGCGCCGAAGCGGCTGACAATCCCTTGATAAAGTCGCGACGATTGGAATGCATGGGGTTTATTGGGTTTTGGCTATTCAAAAAAAAGCACATTTGCGTTTGAATATACGCAAATGTGCCGAAACAGGACTATTAAACACTCTATTTAACCACAACATTGCTCTTAGCATTGTATCCTCCAATCCCTCGAAGAGAGCTTTTTACGATCCGGATGTTGCGGCTACCCGGCTACCAAGCCCTGACGTGTCACCCGGCTTTGGGGCTCATTCAAGCCCAAGCCGGGATGATAGTACCCGAAGCCCGAATTGATTTTCGTTTTTCTGCGGGAGCCCGGTAGCGCCGATTGATTTTCGTTTCTCTACCGGAGCCGGTTGCGCCATCCGTCCCGTAGGGATGATCCATTTTGCAGGAACCGTGTGCATTGATAGAGAGGGTGAGTCCCGTAGGGGTGGTTCATTTTGTACCTACGAAATTTACGGGTTTTCTGCGGATGTAGTTGCGACAAAATGGATCATCCCTACGGGATTGGTTTTGATTTTCATGTAGGGGGCCTATTCTACAAAATGCGCCATCCCGATGGGATTCAGATTGCAATTCCGGGTTATCCATTCGCCAGTCCTGCGGGCTTCTTTTCACCTCCGACAGACAATCCGTAACTAGCGGGTATACAGCGCCCCTTTGGCAATGGTGGATTCGTATTCGCCACTGATGGTTTCCAGAAACTTTCCGGTTACCCAGCCAATGTCCGAATTTCGGATGAACACAAACCGCTTGGGAGCCGAGGGCGTCGAATAGGTTTTCATGATGGATTCGAGCCACAACGCTCCGGCAATGAGCTGTTTTTCACTCAATTGATCACGAACCACGCTGATTTCCTGCTCGGCTTTGCTGCGAAGAGTTGCGTCGGCGATGTCTTTCACATTGGGGTGTGTCAGCGCCTGGTAATCATCCATCACCAATTTTTTGAATCGCTCTACATCGTCCAGTGATATGGCAACTGCTGTCGTACCGGTTTTCTCGGGATGCAGATACGTCACCAGCGCCCAGGCCACATCGCCCCCCAGCCCCACCGTCCGGCGTTGTTGCAGTCCCGCACCGCTGGTTTTGAATCGGGGTGCCAGGGCCGTATCCGCCACGGTTTTGATCACCCGCTGGGCTTCTTTTTTAAAGGCGTCCGTGTTCAGTGAACGCTTGCTTTCAATCTGGCTCACCAGCGTGTTCATCCCCACCGGCATTTCAATCGGGTGAAACGTTTTGTCGACATCAAAATAACCGCCCACAGTCACGTCGCTGCCGATGTTGAGCGAAGAGGTGGTCGGCCACACTTTGCGGGGAATGGAACCAACGGTGAACAGTTCGGCTTCGCGGTCGATGGAAAGCGTGGTGTCGATGCGCAGATTGCCCGTCGGCAACGCCCGCGACAACTGGTCGTAGAGCATCTTTTTCGTCGCCGGGGTTTTGGCGAGTCCCTCCTTCATTTCGTTGCTGAACACAATGAAAATCCGTTCGGTCGGGATGTTGTAGCGGCTGATCGTATCGAGACAGACTTTCAGCGCATTCTGCCCGGCTTCCAGCGACTTCGAGGCATTGGCCACAAAACTGACGTTGGGAACCTCAAACCGGGTTTTGATATCTTTTTCGTAAAAATCGCTTTCGTACTTCGTCTTGAAAATCGCCAGCTTCACATCCGAAGCCCCAAACTGAATCCCGGCGTACAGGTTTTTACCGGAAATATCACGAATCAGTTCATTGACACCCCAGGCACTGGCGACATACCGCAACTTCTCGTAGCGGCTACGGGCAATTTTGAGGTAATAGTCGGCGTTTTCGCTGTTGTTGTTTTCGTAATGGGCCAGGCCCAGCAACTCGCAGGCAAAGGCTTCCCAGTACGGATTGTGGCCCCGAACGGCGGGTAATGCCCTCTCCAGCAGGTTGATGGCATCCTGCGGTTTGTCCAGCGCCCGGAGCGTGTTGGCAAGTTTGATGTAGCGAATGGCCTGAACGGTGCTGGTGGCTTTCTGGGCAAAACCGGCCTGAATCAGCAGAAAAAATAGGATGGACAGAGAAAAAAGGCGTTTCATACGTAGCTTGGGTTAACAGCAACATATATACGCAGAAACGACCCAAAGCGATTTCGGACCGCCCAAAACCGGATGGCCGGTTCGGGCGGTTTCCGTCAACGCTGGTTCCTATAAATTCCGCCAGCTACCGGCATCATGCAGATTTTCAACGCCTTTACCCCGCAGGATGGCTTTGGCGCGGGCGCTGCGCATCCCGGAAGCACAACACAGAATCAGGGGTTTCTGGTAGCCTTTGATCGTGCTGAGTTTGGATTCGAGCTGGTCGAGGGGAATGTTGACAGCCCCCGCCACATGCCCACCAGCAAACTCGCCCGGCGAGCGAACGTCGATGATCAGGGCACCCTGTGAGCGGATTTCGTCAAACTGGCTGGTGTCGGACGTGCCGAACAGACTTTTTATGAGATTCATCATGAAAATTCATTTTTAAGGTTGATGGTGTAAAACTACGGCTTTGGAAAAACCGGTTCCGTGACAAATATCACGTTCATCTTTTTTTATAACTCACCGGATCGCATCGCAAAAAAACCGCTTCAAATAGGCATCCCGTCTGTTCGTATAAACCGCGATGGCCAACCGGCATTGCCCCGATAGGTTTGTGGTGACCAAGGTCATTCACACCAAACAACTTCATTTTCCATGAAAACCGTACTGAGCGCCCTGCTGCTGGGCTTTACCCTGCTGAGTTTGACCCACTGCAAAAAATCGGAGGTCGACGCACCAGCCGAAACGCGTTGCAAACTAACGGCCATCGACCGTGGCAACGGCAACAAACACCAGTATGCTTACAACGCGGCTGGCAACGTCAGCCAGCTAACCGTCAACTTCAAGGGGCCGACCGGCGGCAGTACCGAGCACGTATATGTCTACACCTTCGCTTACAACAGCGCGAATCAGATAACCGGCGCAACGATTACCGTCGACGGAAAAACACCCGACCAACTCACCGACTGGGGCATTGGCAGTGGCCTGAAATGCCGCTGGACCGACGGAAAACTCACGGAAATTCAGGACCTCGTTGGCACCCAAACCATTCTGACCACGACCGTCCAGTACGATGCCGAGGGGCGCATTCTGCGCTTCAAGGGCGTTCCGGCCAGTAAGGACGAACCCACGTTTGAAAAAGTTTTTTCGTACGACGCCAACGGAAACAGCACCTACCAGTATCTGGAAGACGGAACGAAATATTATGCGGAAGCCCACGTCTACGATTCCTCCACCCAAAGTCCCGAATCGCTGCTGGCCAAACGGGGGTTACCGTTTGATGTTTTTAACCTCTATCCCTGGAAGAAAACCATCCTGAAAAGATTTGAAAGCGATGACTTCGATGACTCGGGAAAAATAACCGCTCACAAGACGTTCCTAATCACCAATGTGGTCAAAAACAACCACAACTATGCGGTTTCTCAGACGGTTGAAGAGGGCAATACGAAGCGGGTCAATACGTTTGGGCTGGCAGATTGTGACTGAAAGTTCGTCCCGCTACCGAATAATCCGCACTTCCTTCGGCCCGCTCACCTCCGTCTGAATTTTGCCGCCCGCCAGTTTGGTGTGCTTCACCTTCACAATCCCGTACGGCGTGGGGAAGGTTCCTTCGGCGAAGGTTAAATCCTCCAGATGCGGCTCGATTTTGATGGCTTTGCAACCCGGCTCCACCACCTTGATACCCAGCACGTGCTCCGTCAGCCAGGGCGTGGGGCCGGACGCCCAGCCGTGGGCCAGGCTGTGCCGGAACCCGACGTAGCAATAAGCCCCGCAATCGCCGTGGATGTCTTTTTGACCTTCCTTCACCAGTTCGTCGATGCGCCCGGCGTTTTTCACCCAGTCGAGGTTGAAATCTTCCCAAAACGTCGTTGCCCCGAGCTTGAGCATACCGCCCCAAAACTCGCGGATGTTAGCCAAAGCGGTTTTGTAATCACCCGCTTTGGCCTGCGCCTGGAGCATGTAATAGCCGTAAAAGGTCGAGAAGTTGCGCGCGCCGTTCACTGCCAGCACGTCCTTATTGGCTTTTTCGGCGGGCATCAACCCGGAGAGCGCAAGCAAGGCCGCCCCCTGTTTGGAGTCGTTGGGATCGGGAACGTATTGCTTCAGCCGGGCGACCGCATCGGCGCATTTTCTGGCCGTGGCCGGGTCGTTCAGAATGCGGCTCAAATCCCCGGCGGCATTCAGCGACAGCACCAGCATCGACTGCAAGCCAGCGTGAATCCCTTTCGGATTTTCGCTCGACGGCCAGTCCAGAAACCGTGTTCCGTCCAGCTTTTCGCTGTTCTTTTCGTCAATTTTCTGAATCAGCAAGTCGACCAGTTTCACCAGATAATCCTTCTGCTGTTTCAGATAGTCGAGGTTACCGTTTTGCAAATACCAGTCTTTCTGAATCAGAATCCACCACATCGAATAGGTGCTGATGCCGTTCATCCAGCCGGGCAGGGGCGTAATGTCCCGCGCCAGATCCAGGCTTTTCGGCACCACCTCGTTATAACCAAAGACGGCGTTGATGGTCGCCACTTCGGGGTGCATGTCGCCCACCCACACCAGCCGGTCGCGCTTGATGCCGTCCCAGAGGTAATCCTGCATGTTCAGGTGAACGGTGTAGGCGCCGGTCGCCCAGATTTTATTCAGCAGTTCGTCGCTGCTCCGAAATGAGCCAAGGTACGGAATATCCCGAAACACAAAAATGGCCCGCAACTCCTTCAGCAGCAGCTCGGTATTGCCATCGACGAGGTCGATCCGAACGAAGCGAAAACCGGTATTGCCGATTTCCAGTTTGCCCAGCCACGGCACCTGAACCGTCAGATCGCGGATGGCGTGGTCGTTGGTCGCATTTTGTTTGGGTTCAATGTCCGCCATTGCTTCACTGGCCGATTCGCCAAACCGAATCCGGACGTTGATGGGCTTGCTTTCCTTCCACTGCCCCGTCACGATCTGCAAACCACCGTGCAATTCCCGCCCAAAGTCGAGCAGCAGACTTGCTTTGCCGTTGGCGTCACTTTTCAGCGAACACATATCTTTCCCCGACAAATCCGCCTGCCCGTTCCCGACTTTCAACAGCCGTTCGGCGTTGCGAATGGTACCGGTTTGCCACAGAATTTTGACGGGCGACAAAAACCGCCGGACGGTGGCTTCGGTCTGGGCTTCTTTGGCGCGGGCGGTTTCAAAAACGGGCGGAAGCTGGGCCTGCGCGAAGTCGATCAATGTAAGGCAAGAGAAAAAAGTCAGAAGAGAAGCGTGTTTCATCGGGTAGCGTCGATTCACCCGGATTTGGGTCAACGAAGATAGCAGCGTCAGATGAGCGACGATGTACTTTTTCATAATTGAACAGGAAGGGTTTAGAAAACCAAAAGCCGATTGTTAAACCGGTATATTGAACGCGAGTAAGGCGTCTTTTAATTGCGTCGGATTTATGAAGTGTATGGCGTGAATCCCAAGGTCCTCAGCCGCTTTTATATTCCGCAGGTTATCATCGATGAACAGGGCTTCAGTTGGTTCAATGGCATACCGGTTCAGCAACGTCTTGTAAAAAGAAGGGAACGGTTTGCGGTCCTTTTCATCGCCGGACACCACAATCCCATCAAACCAGGACAGAAACTCGAAGCGTTCGAGGGCAATCGGAAACGTCTCCGACGACCAGTTGGTCAGCGCATACAGCTTGTAATTCCCACTGTCCCGGATCGTTTTCAGCAGTTCCACCGTCCCCGGTATTTCGCCCCGCAGCATTTCGGGCCAGCGGTCGTAGAAAAACCGGATGTTCTCCTCGTGCTCCGGAAACCGGGCAATCAATACCTGCGTGGCTTCGGCCAGCGAACGTCCCCCATCCTGCTCTTCATTCCATGCGGGGGTGCAAACCGTCGCCAGAAAATGATGCATTTCGTCTTCCTTAAAAATCTTCTCGTACAGGTAATGCGGGTTCCAGTCGATCAAAACCGCCCCCAGATCAAATACAATGGTGTTAATCATGTTGCTGAATGCAATGAGACAAATCGTTTTTCAATTTTTGCCCAATAACTTAAAAATTATCGGTTTTATATACCTAAGACTTTCGCTTTCTACCCCTAAATCCCTTCATTGAATTAATGCCGAATTACTGTTTTGGCTTATAGCCCACTGCTTTAGCAGTGGGTAAAGCAAATGTAACCCCATGCTAACCGAACCGTTTTAACGGTTTCCTCGTCCAGCAAACCGTTAAAACGGTTCCGGAATAATTCGATTTCAGGACAATTTACCCACAGCTAAAGCAGTGGGCTGATGGATTTCTTAGCTCCTCCCGGTTTCGAACTGATCATCCCAATAAAATCTCTATCAATTCATTTTTGCAACATTGTTGCATTTACGAAAAATACCGTACTTTTGTGCCGTTCATTTTCAATACCAGCCAACATAAACTTATGGCCTCGCTCTCATCAAAAGCCGATTACATCGGCATCACCGGTTCTGTGCTTTGCATCATTCACTGCCTGATCACACCCATCCTGCTCATTTCGTCCAGCCTGCTGGCGGATCGAACGTTGCGGATTGGCTTTCTAAGTCTGGATTATGTCTTCATCGGAGTCAATATCGTCGCCGTTTATTTTGCCACGCGCCGGGCCAGCCAGCGGGTGGTTAAGGTGGGCTTGTGGTTTTTCCTGGGCCTTTTCGCCGGAGCCCTGTTGCTGGAAGACGTTCACGAAGCGTTTGAATACCTGGCCTATGCGGCTTCCGCCGGGTTAATTGGCTTTCACCTGCTCAACCTGCGCGCTCACGACCACACCCATTAACCCGCCACGTTCATCCTTCTATTTGAGCACACACATGAAACGACTTCCCGTTACGGTTTTAAGCGGTTTTTTAGGGGCCGGTAAAACCACTTTACTCAACCACATTCTGCACAACAAAGCCGGTTTGAAAGTAGCCGTGATTGTCAACGACATGAGCGAAGTGAACATCGATGCACAACTGGTTCGGAATGAGAACACCCTGTCGCGGACGGAAGAAAAGCTGGTGGAGATGTCCAACGGTTGTATTTGCTGCACCCTGCGGGAAGATCTGGTGCTTGAAGTGGAACGGCTGGCCTCCGAAAACCGGTTCGATTACCTGCTCATCGAGTCGTCCGGCATTTCGGAACCGCTGCCGGTGGCCCAGACGTTTTCGTTCCAGTCCGACGATTCGGTCGATGCCCAAAACCGCGTCGACCTGTCCCGGTTTTCGCGTCTGGATACGCTGGTGACGGTGGTCGATGCCAGCCAGTTCGGGCGCGATTTTGGGAGTATCGAAACGGTTTTCGACCGCAACCTGAATGAGGACGCAACGGACACCCGCACCATCGTCAACCTGCTCACCGACCAGATCGAGTTTGCCAACGTGCTGGTTATCAACAAAACCGACCAGTTAAACCCGCACCAGGTGGGCGAACTGAAGGCCATTCTGAAAAAACTGAACCCCAAAGCCCAGCTCATCGAGAGCCAGTTTGGCCGCATCGACCCGGCCCGGATTCTGAACACCGGCCTGTTCGATTTTGAAGAAGCGTCACAGTCGGCGGGCTGGATTCAGGAACTGCAAAACCACCAATCCGGCAAAGGCCACCGCCCCGAAACGGAAGAATACGGCATTGGCTCCTTCGTTTTTCGCGACCGGCGACCATTCCACCCCGCCCGGTTTTGGGCGTATCTAAGCCAGAACTTCCCGGCGGGCATTTTCCGCAGCAAGGGGTTGTTCTGGCTGGCATCCCGGCCCGACGAAGCCCTGAATTTTAGCCAGGCCGGCGGCAGTCTGCGGGCCGAGCGGGCGGGCGTCTGGTGGGCGTCGATGCCGTTCAGCCAGCGAAGCCGCTATGCCAGTTTCATCGAAAATCAGAAAGCGATTGAAGCCCGTTGGGACAAACAATTTGGCGACCGCCAGAACGAACTGGTGATCATCGGTCAGGATCTGGATGCCGAACAGGTAACGCAGGAATTGCGAGCTTGTTTGTGTACCGAACCGGAGTTGAAGCATCTGGCAGCCGGGGGCCGGTTTAACGATCCGTTTCCGGTTTGGGAATAGGGCAGGAAACGGTCGAACGTCGGTTTTAACGAGCAACACACTTGCAACCTTGTTGCAATTTATGTAGATTTCGGCCCACTTCTCTTCTAAAAACCAGTATCATGATACGCATCCTTTCATTGATCGTTCCGTTGGGCCTCAGCCTGGGAGCCTGTTCCCGTTCAGACCAGAAAGATCCTCTGCTTGAGGAAGCCGCCAGATTTCACAACGAATCCACCCAGATTCAGGCTGTTATCGAGCCCCAAATCGAACAGATCGATTCACTCAAAACCCTGCTGGCAAACCGTACGGAACCCGTTGCACTGGCGACCGTAACGACGCTCGACAGTCTGAAAAAAGCTTTTGAACAATGGGAAGAAAACCTGGTCGAAGTGCCGGGAATGCCGCACGATCATCACCACGAACACGGCAAACACGAACATCACCACCATGCGGATGCCACGCTGAAAGATTTGCCCGCCGATAAAATGCGTGATTTACAACTGGGCATGCTCGACAACATCCGGCAGATCCAGGAACGAACCGACGCGACTTTCTCTCAGGTAACGTCAATCCTGCGCTAGTCATCAGAAATACAGTCATGAACAAACCATCAACTCCTTCCTACGACGTCATTATCATCGGCGGCAGTTACGCCGGTCTGAGCGCGGCCCTCGTTCTGGGCCGTTCCTTGTGGACGGTTCTGGTACTCGATAGCGGCCAGCCCGCCAACCGGCAAACGCCCCACTCCCACAGTTTCCTGACCCGCGACGGCGAAACACCCGCCGAACTGACGCGGATCGCCCGGGAGCAGGCCCTGGCCTACCCGACCGTCAGCCTGCAGGATACAACCGTAACCACCGTTCAGCCATCGGGATCTTCGTTTCAGGTGCAGACCGGTACCGGCGACGTATTTACGGCCAAACGGCTCATTCTGGCGACCGGTTTAACCGACCTCCTGCCTGACCTGCCCGGTTTTGCCGAATGCTGGGGCATTTCGGTTTTGCACTGCCCGTTTTGCCACGGCTACGAGGTGAAAGACCAGGTTGTTGGGGTGCTGGGCAATGGCGATGATGGGTTCGGATTGGCAAAATTGATCCACCACTGGAACCCCGGCCTGACCTTGTTCACCAACGGCCCCTCCACCCTCACCCCGGAACAAACCGCCAAACTACACCAACACGCCATTCCGATTATCGAAACCCCGCTGGTGGCCCTGCAACACCGAAACGGTCAGCTCGATGCGCTGAACCTGGCCGATCAATCGGTAAAACCTCTGCAGGCTTTGTATGCGCGACCGGCGATGCGGCAGTCGAATGATCTGGCGCTGCAATTGGGCTGTGAACTCGATGAGTTAGGAATGATCAAAGTCGATGAATTTGGCAAGACCAGCGTCGAGGGTGTGTCTGCTGCCGGGGATACCCACACGATGATGCGGCAGGTGTTGGTCGCAGCCACCAACGGACTGCGGGCGGCTGTGATGATCACGCGTGAACTGATGGAGGAAGAATTCTGAATGGGTTACGGTATGAAGAAAAATTAATTTCAGGTTCAGATTGGCCTTAGAGCGCGTCGTTAGTTTTGCTACCGTAATCAACCCGTAAAGAACATCTACGAATGAAAACCAACGCAACACTTTTGACCGGCCTCCTGCTCACGGGCAGCCTGCTTGCCCCCCAACTGTACGCCCAAACCGCTCCGGGTCAGCCCAACGGCCCCGAAGTAACCGCGCTGACGCCCGGTTTGCCGCCACCCGACTTCGATCAGCCACGACCGGAAAGACCCGGCGGACCCGGTCGGCATCCCGGCCACCGACCCGGCAGCCGGGAAGCCCGTAGCCCCCTGGGACAGCGGGACGGGTTGACGGCACTGACCACCGTGACGGGAACCGTCGGCCAGTTGACGGGCAATGACGATTTTATCTTAAACGGTTTTACGCTTAAAAGTGCGTCCGGAACCGTCACCACGGTAAAATTTCCGGCGCACCTCGGCCAGTCGGTTCAACAGGCGGTAAAGGTCGGCGGCAACGTTAGTGTTACCGGTTTTTCCGAAACCGCTCCCACGGGCGAAAACCTGTTTCGGATGACGAGCCTGACAGCGGGTAAAACGACCGTTCTCGATGCTCCGCCGACTGTATTGCCCACCCCGCCCGCCACGCCGACGATGAGTACCGTCACCGGAAAAATCGCGGATTACCAGCTCGACCGCGAAGGACGTGTCAATGGATTGATTTTATCTATTTCCGGGGATGCCAAAACGATTGTTCGCATTCCGTCGAACGTAGTCACTCAACTGTCGAATCTGGCGACCAAAGGCAGCACCATTACGGTACAGGGCTTTGCCAAAACTCCGCATGAGGGACAGGTTCAACTCGAAAAAGCGGTCATCCTCCGCGCATCGGTGTTGACCATCAACGGCCAGCAGTATCTGGTTCGGTAAGTCCCGTTTTCAAAACCGCTCCGGCTTGAAGAAAGGCCGGAGCGGTTTTGTTTTGGTTCGAATCTCTCCTACTTTTAGCGGCTACCTACATCCCTGCATTTCTGCGTTTTCATGAAAATTCTGGTTATCGAAGACGAGCGCAAACTGGGCCGGTTTATAAAACAGGGCCTGGAACAGAACGGCCACGTCGCCGACCTCACGCACTCCGGTTCTGAAGGACTCGACCAGTTGGCCGGTGGGCTGTACGACCTGGTGCTGCTCGATCTGATGTTGCCGGGCCAAACCGGTTTTGAGGTCCTGAAAAACCTCCGGGCTTTTGGGTTAACGGTGCCGGTGATGATTCTGTCGGCCCTGAGTGATCCGGCCACGGTGGTGCAGGGCCTGGACCTGGGCGCGGTCGATTACCTCCGCAAACCGTTCGATTTTGACGAGTTGCTGGCCCGAATCCGCATTCTGCAACGCCGGACGACCACCAGCGATAACGTAGTGCTGCGGGTGGCCGATCTGGAAATGCGGCTGATCTCGCACGAGGTTATCAAAGGCGGAACCGGCCTGACCCTGACCAACCGGGAATTTGCCCTGCTGGAACTGCTGCTGCGCCGGGCCGGACAACTGGTTACCAAAAACGAAATCGCCGAAAAAGTCTGGTCGGCTGACTACGATATGGGCAGCAACGTGATCGAAGTACACATTTACCAACTGCGTAAAAAGCTGGATGCAAGCGGGATAGCGGGGCTGATCGAAACGCAGGTGGGGCGCGGTTATCGACTCAAAACACCATGAGCCTTCGCAGTCGGATTGTCCTCGCGGTTCTGACGGTTTTTGCTATCATCAGTGGCTTAGCGGGTTATCTCATGCTTGCCCGCGCCGAAACCAGCCTGCAACGGGCTTTCGATCGCGCCACCCAAACCCGGGCGGCCTGGCTCCTGGCACTCGTGAGTGTCGACCCCGTTGTGATTCCGTTGCCCACCGAAACCGAGCGAATGCGGGTGGTTTACCTCAGCTACGGCCAGCGTCGCGAGTTGTTCCGCAGCCCCGGTTTTCCGGACGAAACCGCCCCTCCATCAAACCAATTCTCCCACCGGTCCATCACCATTGAAGGCACACCCGTTCAAACGCCCGATGGTCTGCTTCAACTGACGCTGGCGGTGCCGGATGAAAGCTTACGGCAGGACATCGGACGACTTCGGTGGGTATTCGGACTGAGCTGGTTGCTCAGTCTGATCCTGGCTTTCGGAGCGGGGTATGGCGTAGCGGGTTGGCTTCTGCGGCCCATTCAACGCATTGTCAATCAAGTCGATGCGATCAACAATACGAGCGCCATCGATCCGATCGAACTGCCCAAAACCCAGGATGAACTCTACCAACTCACGGCAACCTTGAACCGGATGCTGGCCCGGATTCGGGAAAGTGTCGAGGGGCAGCGGCATTTTTTCGGGGCGGCCGCGCACGAACTTCGCACGCCCCTGACGGTGATGAAAACCGGTTTGCAGGTTACGCTGAAACAGAGCTCACTCGATGCCAGAACCTCGACTTTTCTAACCGGTCAACTGGAAGAAGTGAGCCGACTGACGCGCCTGATCAATGAGTTTCTGACGCTGAGCCAGCCCGATACCGTCGCGCCGGTTCTCAAAATTTCCACCGTCGACCTTCCTGAATTACTGGACAACTGCCTGCGACAACTGGCGTCACTGACAGCCGAGTATGGCGTCACGACTGTTTTCGACCGCAACGGTTTTTCCGACGCCATTCTCCAAACGGATGCCCTCAAACTGGAACACATTCTGTTGAATCTGATCGAAAATGCCGTCAAATACGCCGTTTCGGACAGCGTGGTCACCATCCGGCTCCAAAATTCCGGGCCTTGGCGGGTTCGCATCGAAAACCGGACCATTCGTGAAAGTGGCCCGACGCTCGATCTGCGGCAAGCCTACTACCGGGCCGATCCGTTCAAAGAAGGCCACGGTCTGGGACTCTGGATTACGCACCGCTTAACTACGCTCCTGGGCGGAACCCTGCAACTGGACTGGAAAGCTCACACCTTTACCAGCGAGTTGAGTTTGCCGGTTTCGAACCCGGATTCACCAACCTTTAGTCGGTGATTTTCACCCGCTTCGCTTTGGTCGGTAGCCAGACCTGCATCGGGCTTTTGCCGCGATTGGCCCAGACGTAATACGGAATGGCCGTAATTTTCTTCTTTTCCGTTACCACACCCGCGCCATCCGCCGACGGCCCCACCACCGGCACCTCGGCCTGAATCGCCACCACCGGCTCCGTGCTGACCTGATAAGCCTGGGTTGTAAACGTCGTTTGATCAGGCACCAGCAGGTTCCAGGCCTGGCCGTTGTTGTCGGCCCCTTCTACGCAATAGACCAACGGCCCGCGCTGAATGGCCACCCGGTCATTGGCGGCCACCAGTTCTTTTTTCGCGACCACCCGTTTCACGTCCATCGGCAGCGTCAGCTCGATCACATCCCCTTTCTGCCACGTCCGGTTCACCACCACGTAGCCGTTTTCTTCCCGGTAATCGACCGGTTTTCCGTTCAGATTGACCGTAATTTTCGCCGGACGCTCTTCCTGAAACCGGTAGAGATCACCCGGCACCGGCACATTGCTAACCCAGCCCGGAATCCTCATATGCAGGGCGTAAGGCGTCTTTCTGACCGGATTCATCGTTAGTTTTACACTGCCCTCCCACGGATAATTCGTCTCCATCTGAACCGGAACGTCGCTTTTGCCAATTTTCAGCGATGTGTTGCTGCCGATATACAGATTGACCCAAAGGCCGGATTCATTTTTGCCATAAATATAGTCACCGAGCGATGCCACCAGCCGGGCAATATTCGATGGACAACAGGCCGTTCCAAACCACGCGCTCCGGGCCGTATTGCCGTTGGAAGCCAGGGGATTACCGTAGAAAAACCGGTCACCACTCAGGCTCAGGCCGTCGAGCGCCCCGTTGTACAAGCTCCGCTCCAGTACGTCGATATATTTGGCTTCGCCGGTGAGCAGGTTCATCCGTTGGTTCCAGAAAACCATCCCGACCGACGCGCAGGTTTCGCAATACGCCGTTTCGTTAGGCAGGTCATAATCCAGTGAAAAGCCTTCATTTTGACCCGACGAGCCAATGCCGCCCGTAATGTACATGTTCCGGTACACCACATCTTCCCAGACGGTTTTCATGGCGTTCATGTAACCCGCGTCACCGGTGGTAGCCGCCACATCGGCGGCCCCCGTGTAGAGGTACATCGCACGAACCGCGTGTCCGGTAATTTCCTTCTGGTCCTTCACCGGCGTGGCATCCTGGCAGTATTCCGGCGTCTTCCACTGGTCCCAGATCTTGCCGACGCCGAAGCCCCGTCCGCGCTGATCGAGAAACCAGTCGGCCAGTTTCAGATACCGGTCATTTTTAGTGAGGTGATACAACTTCATCAACGCCAGTTCGATTTCCTGATGGCCGCTCACCCAGTGGCGGTTGGGTTGCCGGAAGGTTATGTCGAGGTGGTCGGCAAAACGGATGGCGACGTCCAGTAATTTCCGTTTTCCGGTGGTGTTGTAATAGGCCACGGCGGCTTCGATGAGGTGGCCCGCGCAGTAGTCTTCGTGCTTTTCCATGTCGGTCCACCGCTGGTCTAAACCGACGAGCGAATAATACGTATTGAGGTATCCGTCAGGCTGTTGGGCGGCTGCGATCTTGTCGACCCACTCATCGGCTTTCTTTTCTAGTTCGGCGTCGGGGCGGTTTTTCAACGAATAGGCAATGGCTTCCAGCGCTTTGTAGACATCGCTGTCGTCGTAATAAACACCTTCGTGTTTTTCGTGTTTTCCACGCTGCACCTTCTCGAAATTCCGGATGCGCCCCGTCTTTTCTTCAGTCTGGAAAATACAGGCCTGTAAGGTGGCCGTGGCGACTTTATCGAGCTTCGGACGCCAGAACCGGTCGGTGATGTTGACCTGCGAAAAACTGACGGGTTCGAAGCGTTTGACCGGTATTTGCGCATTGGCGATCAGGCTCACGGTTGTGGTCAAAACCGCAGTGAAAAATCGAAATCGGGTGATCATGGGGTTCAGAAAGGCTTAGGAATACCGTGAAGGAATGCCCAAAAATAGAACTTGAATCGGATTATTTCTATGGCAAGCGCGGCTAATGGCGTAAATTGCAGAGCAGTACTCAAAACAACCTTCGTCGGTCACGCATGCTCAACCTTTCGGCTCACTCCGCGTATTGTCTGGAAACGGTGACGATCCCGACATTAACCGACGGAATCCTCTTCAAACACAGTTCCGCAGTCGCCTTTTCCACAGGGAGTTACACCGACGTCGTCGCGGTTGAACTGGCCGTCGATCAGGGCACTTTTTCCATTTCATCCCGGGATATTCAGCGTACGGAAGTAGTCGTCAGTCAGTCGAAAGAAGCACTCTGGATTTCCTGTTCGTGTTCGGCTCCGAAAGACCGCTTGTGTGAACATCAGATTCAGGTTTTATCGGCGATTGTCAGACGAAAGGAATTCCGGGTCTTTTTTGATCAGGTCCTGCGGTATGAAGCCATCAAACCGGTCGCCAGAGACTACGGCCTGGAGAATGAGAGCCAACTGGATGCGTTTTTCCAGGTAGACTTCGAGAATAAAGCCTTCACGATTAAGCCCAAACGACCGGAATTACTGCGATTCAATCAGGCCGACAAAGCGTTGCTGGTATCAACTCTGGTACCAAAACCGGATCGACCGGAACCGGTTTTGGAAGAAACGGCGTTGAAGTTGCAGCGAATTGTCGTCTTTACGAAACACCGCTATTCCGATCATTTCGGGCTGGAACTGTTCGACGCGCCAACGACGCGGGAAGGGAATATAAAAAATCCGTTAACCCCGGTGCAGCCACTGGAAGCAATCAACCGAATTGAAAACCTGAACGAATTAAAATTCTATTCGGCGCTCGCCCGATTTCAGCATACCCACCGCAGCAAAAAGACCGAATCGGACCTGGAAGCGTTGCGGTTTGTGGCCGAAAACCCCGGAAAACTGGCTTTTTATTACCATGCGATCAGCGTTTCTGAAAACATTTCTTCCCAGTCGCTCATCCCGGTAAAGCTCAAAATTCTGATGGGCGACCTGCGGTTGTGGGTTCGTCAGGTCGAGCCGTTTTACGAAATCCGGGGTTCGCTCGTGCTGGAGGGCACCACGCAGGAACTCTATAAACTCGTTCTTAAATACGACTACTTTATTCTGCTGCACGACACGCTGCACCTTGTCTACAACCCTGATTATCTGCGGGTTATTGAATTTTTTAGCAAGAAAAGTACCCGAATCGTCCTGCACCAGTCGAAGTATGGCGAGTTTCAGGAAGCGGTTTTGGCCAAACTGGAAAACCAGATTCGGATTACCTATTCGTATCTGCAACCGGCAACACCCGCGCAACTCGAAGAAAACGGCTTCAATCTGGAACGCGAACACCTCCTGTATCTGGCCGACTCCGAAGATTACGTCATCCTGACGCCGGTGATGAAATACGGAACCGTTGAGGTGCCGGTATTGTCCAAAAAACAGATTTATTCGGTCGACAGCCGGGGAAAACCGTTCACGGTGGAGCGCGACGACAAAGCGGAAATTCAGTTCACGATGGCGATTGCCAGCCAGCACCCTGATTTTCAGAGCCAGCTCGGTCGACACGAATTTTATCTGCATAAAAGCCAGGTGCTGGATGAAAACTGGTTTCTGGATGCTTTCGACGCCTGGAACAGCCAGAACATCCGGGTTCTCGGTTTCAATTCCCTGAAAAACAACCGCCTGAATCCCCACAAGGCCAAGGTGTCGGTGGTTGTCAACAGCGGCCTGAACTGGTTCGAAACGCAACTGGGATTATCGTACGGCAAGCAGCAGGTTTCTTTAAAACACCTGCACAAAGCGATCAAAAACAAGAGCCGGTTTGTGCCGCTCGACGACGGAACGCAGGGGCTGCTGCCTGCCGAATGGCTCGAACGGTTTTCGGCCTATTTTCAGGCGGGTGAGGTCGTGAATGACGTGATTCGGACACCCCGGATTCGTTTTTCGGACCTGCGAAAGGTGTACGACGACGGGCAACTCAGCAGCGGGGTTTCGGACGAGATCAAGACGCTGGCCGCCCGATTTGCCGACTCGCCCTCCATTCCGCCCGTTGCCGTCCCTGCCGAGTTGCGTGCTACGCTTCGGGATTACCAGAAAGAGGGCGTTTACTGGCTGAACTTCCTGGACGAACTGGGTTTTGGCGGCTGCCTGGCCGACGACATGGGCCTCGGAAAAACGCTCCAGATCCTGGCTTTTTTGCTGGTACAGAAAGCCAAAAACCGCCCCCGAGCCAACCTGATTGTGGTGCCGACCTCACTCCTGTTTAACTGGCAGGCCGAGGCAGCGAAGTTTGCGCCTTCGCTCCGGCTGTACACGCTCTATGGAAATAACCGCAACCTGAAGAAGAAAGACATTGACCAGTATGACATCATCCTGACCTCCTACGGCACGCTGTTGTCAGACATCCGTTTTTTAAAAGACCATGGCTTCAATTGCATCGTACTGGACGAGTCGCAGGCCATCAAAAACCCGGAATCGCAACGCTATCAGGCGGTTATGCGGTTGCAATCGCGCACCAGGTTTGTCCTGACCGGAACGCCCATTGAAAACCATACCTTCGATCTGTTCGGGCAACTTTCGTTTGCCTGTCCGGGCTTGTTGGGCAATTACCACTATTTTCGGGCGCATTATTCCACGCCCATCGACAAATTCGATGACCGGAAACGCGCCCGCGAGCTTCAGCAGAAAATCAGTCCGTTCATTTTGCGCCGGACCAAAGCGCAGGTCGCCACCGAATTGCCCGACAAGACGGAGATGATTCTGCACTGCGAAATGGGGCCGGAGCAACGGAAAGTCTACGACGCTTACGAACGTGAGTTCCGCAGTTTTCTGCTGACGACGCAGGACGGCGACATTCCCCGGGAGCGCCTGCACGTGTTGCAGGGACTCACCAAACTGCGGCAGATTTGCAACTCGCCGGTTTTGCTCAACGACGACGAATTTTACGGCGAAGCGTCGGCGAAAATCGACATGCTGATCGAGCAAATTGAGACCAAGTCACCGCAGCACAAAATTTTGGTTTTCTCACAATTCGTCACCATGCTCGACCTGATCCGGAACGAACTGAAGACCAGACAGATCAACTTCGAATACCTCACCGGCCAAACCACCAACCGGGAAGCCTGCGTCAACCGGTTTCAGACCGACGAAACCGTCCGGGTGTTTCTCATTAGCCTGAAAGCGGGCGGAACGGGCCTCAATTTAACCCAGGCGGACTACGTCTATCTGGTCGATCCGTGGTGGAACCCCGCCGTCGAAAACCAGGCCATCGACCGGAGTTACCGCATGGGTCAGAAGAAAAATGTGGTGGCCGTGCGTCTGATTTGCCCGGATACCATCGAAGACAAAATTCTTCAGCTTCAGGAATCCAAAAAAGACCTGGCCGATCACCTCATCAAAACCGACTCGGCCATTTTGAAATCGCTGAATCGCACAGATCTGCTGAGTCTGTTGCATTGATTTTTTTATCGTTAATTCCATTGAAATGTCTATCAGTCCACTGCTTAGTTTACAAAATGCCACCGTCCGCCGACCTACCGGCCTTGTTTTACAGAACCTGAGTTGGACCCTGAAACCCGGTGAACACTGGGCGATTCTGGGGCCTACGAGTTCGGGAAAAAGCTCGTTTCTCGATGCCCTGAGCGGGCGGTTGCCCGTGGCGGGTGGCACCTATTCACACCCGGTGGGTGTTTTGCGGGAAGTAGTGGAACAGGTGGCGAATGATTACCGGTTCGACCGGCAGGTGGCTTCTTCGGCCCGCTATTACCAGCAGCGGTTCAATGCGGATTCGGCGAAAGAATCGCCGACGGTTTGGGAGGTTTTGCAACACCGGATCAAGCCCACCGGAACCGTCAATGAACAGTCTGTCGAATTGCCGCCACCGGCTTTTCCGGAACACTGGCTGACCGAAGTGGCTGACTGGGTGCATATTACGCACTTGTTTGACCGGCACCTTACCTCCCTTTCCAACGGCGAAACCCGCCGGACGCTGCTGGCCCGCTCACTCCTGCGCCGTCCCGAAATTCTGCTGCTCGACAACCCGTTTGGTGGTCTGGACGTCAGCAGCCGCGAACGGCTGCACGGGATTCTGAACCGGATTGCCGCCGAAGGAACGACATTGGTGCTGGTGACAACACCCCGCGAAATTCCGGATTGTATTACCCACGTCGTTGAATTAACAGACGGCCAGATCAGTTGGCAGGGCCCCAAATCAGAAATGCCTGCACTGCCCGAATCCGCCCCCGAAACCCTGACCGACCCGACCCTGCTCCCCCGCTGGCTGAACACCGCTGCCATTTCGTTCAGGAATGCCATCGGAATGCGGAATGTGATGGTGAGTTACGGCGAGAAAGTGGTGTTGAACGCGATCAACTGGGAAGTTCGACGGGGTGAAAAATGGGCGGTTTTGGGACCCAACGGTTCGGGCAAATCGACCTTGCTGAGTTTGATCACTGCCGACAATCCGCAGAGTTACCGCAATGATTATGAACTGTTTGACCGAAAACGCGGCACCGGCGAAAGCATCTGGGACATCAAACGCAACATCGGTTTTGTGTCGCCGGAACTCCACCTGTATTTTCCACGCGAGCAACCGGTCTGGAAAGTAGTGTCTTCGGGCCTGTTCGACACGGCGGGGCTGTTCCGCAAACTGACCCCGGACCAAACTGAACAGGTCGAATTTATGCTGGACTTACTGCGCATCCAGCCCCTGCGCGACAAGCGGCTGTCCCAACTCTCTACGGGCGAACAACGCTGGGTGTTGCTGGCCCGCGCCCTGGTGAAAAACCCGCCCCTGCTCGTGCTGGACGAACCCTGCCAAAACCTCGATCCGGCCCACATCGCCCGGTTCCGGGATTTAGTCGATGAACTATGCCAGTCGCCCGAACGGACGCTGCTGTATGTGTCGCACTACGCCGAGGAAATTCCGACCTGCGTAACGAAGGTGCTGCGGCTGGATGCCGGGAAAGGAATAATTGATCACCTGTAATACACCCCCGGATTGCATCCGGGGCTAATGATGTCAGCCCGTTGGGCTGGTGTGTGGACGAGTTTCAGGGTTTTTCGGGGGCGGTGGCGACGGCAATTTTGGAATCGGCGGTGCCGTAATACAAAAACCACTGGCCTTTGTAGGGGACTAATCCTTCGATAAAACAAACGTTGTTGATCTGGCCAACAATCTCATACGGCTGATCCGGTTTCATGAAATACGTTTCGGAACGGTCGATGAGTTTGGTGGGCTCGCTGGCATCGAACAGCAACTGACCGGCCGCGTAGGTTCCGTCCGGTAAATCCCGGTCGCCGTCTTTCCCGTGGTTCATGCCGTTGTATAACAGCACAATACCGTTGGGAGTCAACAGGGCGGGTGGGCCGGGTTCGAGCAGGCGGTAATCGTGCTTGTCTTTCCGCCGTTCGGCCACCGCAAAGAGCTTGCCGTTGGGGGTTTCGACGGGCGTCCAGTGAATGAGGTCGGGCGACGATGCGCAATACAGTTGCGGCTGATCACCCCAGTACATCCAGTATTTTCCGTTGATTTTCTCGGCCACCAATCGGCTCCCGATGCGTTTGCACACAATCGAACCCGACTTCGACCATTCGTTGCGGTATTTCAAATCATCGAAGGCCAGCCCCTGTTTTTTCCAGTTGATCAGGTTTTTGGAGGTTGCCACGCAAAGCCGGGCCTTGTCGCCGTCGTAGGCCGTATAGGTCATGACATACACCCGGTTCGGGCTTTCCACAATCCGCGGATCTTCACAGCCGCCCTCCCACTCGTACAACTTCATGGGATCGTTGTCGGGGTAGAAAACCGGTTTGGGCCGTCGCTTGAAATGGATGCCGTCGGTGCTGGTCGCCAGCCCCAGCCGCGAGGTTCCGGCGTGTTTGCCGACGGTATCTTCGGCCCGGTAAATCATGCAGATTTTGCCTTTTCGCACCACCACCGCCGGGTTAAAGACGTCTTTTTCCTCCCAGCGCACGGTTTCGCCCCGCAACGGGCAATCGAACGTGGTGTTTTTTTGGGCGTCCAAAACCGGGTTGGCGGCATGTTGCTTCGTGAATTCCCCAATCATCCACGGTTTATAGGGCGACTGGGCGTAGGACGCGACGTGGACTAAAATTACGACAAACGATAAAAAGGAACGATATAACATGAGTGCAGGGCTAAAAGGAAATCCGGTATTCAAAGCGAACTATTCAATCCCAACATACGGTAATTTAGGTTAACAACCGCAATCAGCCGGTTCAGGTTATAAAAAACGCAGTTGATCCACCTAAAACTTGAACCGTGACCCGATTCCCGCCAATTTTGATTGAAATAAACAACAACGACCAATGAAACGATTATTTTTATTTGCAACGCTACTGGCGGTTTTCGCCAGCGTTCTGTCCGGCTGTAACCGTGAAGACATCGGGCCACTTCAGGAAGGCGAGAAAGCCTTTTTGCTGACGGGTTTCGACCGCCTGGAAATGGGCAGCGGTTTTGAGGTTACACTGGAGAACGGTCCGGGTTTTAAGATCATGGCCAAAGGCGATCAGCGCAACCTGGATGAGCTGGATGTGGAGGTTCGTAACGGCACCCTGTTCGCCGGTTACCGCACTAACAAAAGCCGGAAATATACAACTGCTTTCACGATCACCATGCCGAACCTGCGGGGTGCCAACTTCTCGGGCGGAGTCCATGCGAGCGTGAAAGGTTTTGCAAATCTGACCGACCTGGACATTGAGCTCTCCGGCGGTGCGCACGGAACCTGGGAAGTGATCGCCACCCGTACCAGGGCAGTGGTGTCCGGCGGTTCGAAGCTGCAACTGATCGAATCCAGAATCACGACAGGCGGAGATGATTCCATCACCAGTTTGATCAATCAGCTTACCGTCGATGCCTCCGGTGGCTCCCACGTCGAAGCCTTCGACTACGCGGCCAAGTCCGTAGACGTGAAATCGACGGGGGCCAGCCATGCCGACATTACCGCCACCCAGTCGCTGACGGCAGAAGCCAGTGGGGCCAGCAAAATCCGATACAAAGGCAATCCGGCCAACGTCAACCAGAATGCCAGTGGGGCCAGCAAAATAGAGAAATACTAAACCCTGACAGCGACCAACGGCCCTGTCAGCGGTTAAAAGCCCTGTCAGCAATTAAAAGCCTCCCCAACTATACACACTACTTGATCACGTAATTTTGAAAAAAGCGAAAACCGCTGACAGGGCCGCTGGCCGCTGCCGGGGTTTTCGCGGCATTTTGAGATTCATTTGCTGGTAAAATGGCAAAAAAGGGCAAATTTCCGTACCTTTGCACCTTCATTTCAACAAGGAGAGCAATCGAATGATTTCAGTACAAAACGTCTCACTCCGCTACGGCAAGCGGGTTTTATTCGACGACGTCAACATAAAATTCACCGCGGGCAACTGCTACGGGGTGATCGGCGCCAACGGAGCGGGCAAATCAACGTTTTTGAAAATCCTGTCGGGCGAAATTGAACCCCAGACGGGTTCGGTCGTCATCACGCCGGGCGAGCGGCTCTCGGTGTTGAACCAGAACCAGTTTGCCTACGATGACTTTCCGGTTCTGCAAACCGTCATCATGGGCAACAAACGCCTGTATGACATCATGCAGGAAAAAGACGCCCTCTACGCCAAAACCGACTTTACGGATGCCGACGGCGAGCGGGCGGCCAACCTCGAAGGCGAATTTGCGGAGATGAACGGCTGGGATGCCGAGTCGGACGCGGCTTCACTGCTGAGCGGTTTGGGCATCAAAGAAGACCTTCACTACAGCCAGATGGCCGACCTGAACGGTTCCGAAAAAGTGCGGGTGCTGCTGGCCCAGGCATTGTTTGGTAATCCGGACATTCTGCTGCTGGATGAACCGACCAACAACCTCGACGTCGAATCGAGCCTTTGGCTGGAAAACTACCTGGCCAATTTCAAGAATACCGTGATTGTGGTTTCCCACGACCGCCACTTCCTGGATCAGGTTTGTACGCAAGTCGTTGATATTGACTTCTCTAAAGTTCGGCTTTTTACCGGCAACTATTCGTTCTGGTATGAATCGAGCCAACTGGCCCTGAAACAACGCCAGGATCAGAACAAACGGACGGAAGACAAACGCAAGGAACTGGAGGAGTTTATCCGGCGGTTTTCGGCCAACGCTTCCAAGTCGAAACAGGCGACCAGCCGGGCTAAATTGCTCGAAAAACTGACCCTCGACGACATTGCACCCTCATCCCGGAAATATCCCTACATCAATTTCAAACCGGAACGCGAACCCGGCGACCAGATTCTGAACGTCGAAAACCTGACGTATACGAGCGAAGACGGCGCCCGGCTGTTCACGAACCTGTCGTTTACGATGCGGAAGGGCGACAAGGTGTTCCTGTTCAGCCGCGACGGTCTGGCCGTCACGGCTCTGTTCGATATTCTGGCCGGCGAACGCAAAGCCGACTCCGGCGAGTTCAAATGGGGCGTTACCATCACGCCTTCGTACTTTCCGAATGACACTGGTCGCGATAAATATTTCCAGAATGACCTGAACCTGGTGGACTGGCTGCGGCAATTCTCCGTGGAAAAAGACGAAAGTTTCATCCGCGGTTTTCTGGGCCGGATGCTGTTTTCGGGTGAGGAGTCGCTGAAGAAATCGACGGTTTTGTCCGGGGGCGAAAAAGTGCGGTGTATGCTTTCCAAAGTGATGCTTTCGGGGGCCAACCTGCTGCTGCTGGACGAACCGACCAACCACCTCGACCTCGAATCTATTACGGCCCTCAACAACGGCCTGATCGACTTCAAAGGTCCGATTTTGTTCACCTCGCATGACCACCAGTTCGGCGAAACCATCGCCACCCGCATCATCGAAATCGCTCCGAACGGCCACCTGGATAAACTGATGACCTACGACGAGTACCTGACCGACGAGAATGTGAAAAAACAACGCGAAGCGCTTTATAAGTAAGGTATACGGTTTTCAGTTGCTGAGGCATTCTGTTCTGCCCCCAACCCCCTGAAGGGGGCTTTATGCATCCGGATTGAAAAGCCCCCTTCAGGGGGTTGGGGGCAGAACAGAATGCCTCAACGAGTTTCTATCTCTACCCCTCAATCCACTCTTCCTTTCTCCGCATCGGCGGCATTGTCGTTGTGCCGGCGTTTCCGGGCGAAGGTTTCTTTGCCAAACCGGTACGAGAACGCCACCCCAATCCGGCGCGTATCGTTGACCTGGGTATGAAATGCATCGGCCTGTTTCAGACTGACCGTTCGGTCTTTTAGTTTCCATGAATGAAACAGATCTTCAGCTAACAAGCGAACACTTCCTTTGTCTTTTAAAACTTTCTTTTGCACCGCCAGATTGATCCGATAACGCGGATCCGTTATCCTTTGCCCATTCAAATCTT
Organism: Larkinella sp.; assembly: GCF_965227735.1. Taxonomy (NCBI): domain Bacteria; kingdom Pseudomonadati; phylum Bacteroidota; class Cytophagia; order Cytophagales; family Spirosomataceae; genus Larkinella; species Larkinella sp. The sequence continues at coordinate 171,621 of NZ_OZ245776.1, forward strand.
TGGTGACAAAAAAACCGGTTATTTCGCCATTCCAGCCTTTTTCAAATTTTAATTGATTGACAAGATTCATTCTGGCCTGGTAGATTTCCGGGTTAAGTTTTTCAGAATAAGCCATCCCATTTAATGCCATGTGGGCGATGGTTAAGTTGGCACTTAACGTCCACCATTTTGTGAGTGATTGGGTTAAATTGGTTGCCATGGCCAGAATACGACCGCTTGCCACGTTGTTCGGACTGGTGATAAAAATATCATCGATGGCTTGTATCGTCTGAAAAATCACATCGGTAAACTGATTGTATTGCAACGCAATGCCGAAGTTACTTTTATGCTGGTACTTCAATTCATATTGAAAATGGTATTGCGGTTTTAACATCGGATTTCCTACCATATAAGTATACGTATCCCGGTAGAATAAAAACGGATTCAGCAGTTGGTAATTCGGGCGACTAATCCGACGGGCTATGCTCATTGTCAGGGTGTTACTACCCAGGCTATCCAGCTTATACCGTAAAAAAGCCGTAGGAAACAAGCGCATGTACTTCATATCAAACGCGGTTTCTTTTACCTCCGCATTTCCCAACTGACGGCCATTTACCAGCGTATTTTCCAGTCGAAAACCGAGTTGGGCCGCCATCCGTTTCCACTCTTTGCGGCTGTTGAGGTAAGCCGCCTGGATGGTTTCCCGGTAGATGAAATGATTGGATTTGCCGTAATCCGGGGTTTGGGAAGTACCTGAAACGGAATAATAACGGGAATCCGTATCATTGGTTACAAAACTGGATTTAAAACCAGCTTCCACAACGGCCTTATTTTTTAAGGGATGCACGTAATCGGTTTTGGCCGTATAAATGGCGGTTTCCGAAGGCAGATTATACAAAAAATCACTACGGTTTGTATTGGAATAGTCCGCGTTGCTGATCATCGTAGTGAGTCGTTGATCACCCATTGTCTGGTGGATACTGTAGTTGACATCGGCCGTGAGTTCCCGACCCTCCGGGTTGAATTTATGCTGAAAATTGCCATTTATTCCCAGATTTCGCCAGTTGAAAGTACCCTTGGTATACCCTTTTCCAAGCGAGTCTAAAACTGAATCGGCCCCACTATTTTTACTGAAATAATCGAGCCTTTCCTGCTTGGTACGGTTCTGATAATTAACCACAAAACCGTAAGTTGTTCTGGACGAAACGGCATAATCCATGCCCAGCCGAGTCATGATTCCGGGAACGGTATACGTAAGATTATTCTGTAAAACGACCGAGGAGATACTGGAAGAATTCTCATTGTAAAGCGTTCGGTTATACGAATCATCTGCGTAATCAGCATCCCGGCTATATCCCAAACTCCCAAACAGGTTTATCTTTTTACGGTTGAAATTAACGTTGATTACATTATTGGTCCGTGCCGTCACGCCCTGGCTATAACTGGCGGAAATATCCCCGACAAAACCCTGCACCCGGTTTTTTTTCAGACGAATGTTAATGATGCTTGTTCCAGCCGCATCGTATTTGGCGGGCGGGTTGGTCATCAGTTCAATTTTATCCAGCGAACCGCCGGGCAATGACTTCAGATACGACGCCAAATCCGGCCCGGACAGGTAGGTTTGCCGACCGTCGATCAAAACCAGCACACCGGCTTTTCCGTTCAGGCTAATTTCGCCGTCGGTACCGACCATAACACCGGGCGTTTTTTCGAGCACTTCCAGCGTGTTGCTGCCGACACTGGAAATCATCGCATCTACATTTACGACGGTTTTATCGATATCCTGCTCGATTAGAGGTCGTTTTGCCACTACGACCACTTCGTTTAGCATTGTTTTTGAGGCAGTTAGAATAATCACCGGCAACGAAACCACCGGGTGCTGGTCGTCGATGGTCAGCAACCCACTCCGGTAGTCGTTGCTGCCAACGCTTGAAACGCGCAGGGTATACTGGCTATTGGTCAGGTTTTTAAGCTCGAATTTGCCCTTGCCGTTGGTGATTTCACCCCGGACCAAAGTCGAATCTGAAGCGCTCAACAAACTCACCGTCGCGCCCGGTACGGCTTCATTGCGGGAATCCTTGACGACGCCCCAAATGGTTTTGAGAGCGGATTGAGCCGACGCTGAAACAGCAATAAGAAGGAAGAGGATGGAAAAAAATGACTTCATGGTTAGTCGTTGTAAAAGCAATTGTCATACTTGCCGAGCAAATATGAATGGCGCAACGACCGTCGGCAATAAATCAGGCCATACTGCACTGACCGGCTGACAGAACGCGAATTTTGGGGGTTAAAATACTTGGTACGGCCATACAAGGTTTATGTCAGCGGTTTATTCGGGTTCATCCGGGATGTTTACCGGAGTGGAATATTTTCGTCAGCTTTGGAATTCAACCCAGCCCATGCGGATGCAACAAATATGAAGAAAGCAGAAAATACGGACTTTGCAGGACTAACGGAACTTCAAAAACACCTGGTTTTTAGCCTCATTACGGCCGTACCGATTTACCTCGCAAGTAATTTATATACCCAATCCATCGTGACGCGGGATGATGAAGAAGCGGCCTTTGCCGCCACCGCGTTCTTTTTGGGAGGCATCTATACTGGTCGGTACATTTCGCTGGTGTGGGTATCGAAAAAAATACCGCTACGCCTTTTCATTGGTTTATCAATTTTCAGCATTCTCTGCATTTGCTGGATTTTTTTTCACGCCGATTTTCCGCTCGGGGAAACCCGGGTTTTTCTCAATTTAATCTTGTTTTATTTGCCGCTTTTCCTGATGAGCATTGCCATTGGAATGCTCATTAAACTGGGGCGAATAACCGTTGAAAATCAGCTACAGGAATCGAAAGCCGTAGCCGAACAAAGCCAGAGCGAGTTGCATCTACTCCAGTCCCAGTTAAGTCCCCATTTTCTTTTTAACACCCTGAATAATTTATATGGTATTTCAATTTCTCAACACGAGAAAATTCCCACGCTATTATTAAAACTTTCTGATTTACTCCGGTATTCGGTGTATGATGCCAAGGAATTGTTTGTGCCTTTGCGGGACGAACTGGCGTATATCAATAACTACATCGATTTCGAGAAAATACGCATCGGCGACCGGCTTACCCTCACGACTTCGATGGAAGACCTGACCCGTAGCGACATTAACATTGCGCCGATGTTGCTCATTGTGTTTATCGAAAATGCCTTCAAGCATTCCAAAAACACGACAGAACCGTATATTTCGATTGAAATAAACCTGAAAACCTGGGGAAACTATCTCCTATTTTCCGTGAAGAATTCACACGGCTCAACGTCTGACGAAAATAGTCTTCTTGAAAAAAGAAGCGGTTTAGGGCTGGCTAATGTCAGAAAAAGACTTGATTTGCTGTATCCCAATGCTCATGAACTCTCCATACAGGACGAAGGCGGTTTTTACCAGGTCATGTTGCAACTGAAAGTAAAATGAAAACATTCCATTGTTTGATCGTGGATGACGAACCCATTGCCCGGGAAATTATCCAGACCTATTGCGGACATTTCCCGAATTTAAAAGTCGTAGCATCTTGTGCCAATGCGCTGGAAGCCAAAGCAGAACTTCAAAAACAGACCATCGACATTCTTTTCCTGGACATCAATATGCCGGTTTTGAATGGGATTTCTTTTTTGAAAACACTCAGAAATCAGCCGCAGGTTATCTTCACAACTGCTTACAAAGAATATGCTGTGGATGCCTTCGAGTTGTCGGCCATCGACTATTTATTAAAACCTTTCTCGCTGGAACGGTTCATCGTCGCGGTCGACAAAGCACTGGAACGATTACAGCCTGTCCCTGTAGTTCTTCCGGAAACCATTGACAAAAACACAGAAGATTATCTCTTCGTAAAAACCGACGGAAAGATTTATAAAATTTTTTATTCCGATTTGTTATACGCGGAAGCCAGCGGCAATTATACAAAAATTATAACGACGCAAAACACGATTCTGCCCGGCATGACGTTCTCCAGTTTTGAAGAACTGCTCCCCAAATCCCGGTTTTTACGGGTGCATCGCTCCTTCCTGGTCAACAAATCGAAGATCACGCACATCGAAGGAAACCGGGTTTTTATTGGCAAAAATGAAATCCCCATCGGCAGCAATTACCGGGACGTTTTTTTGAAATCGCTGGGGTTGTAACGCATCGTTTTAGAAATCCGGTTGTGGGTCACCGTCCGCTGCTGGTTCGATTTAAACCGGGCATCTTCCACCGCCGACAAAGCCGCGTGTTTGGTAGCCCGTCCCTGAACCCTCTCGCGCCACTTTCGCCACGACGACGGTTTCAGTTGCCGACGCATGACGTCGATCACTGCCTGTTCCGACAGCCCAAACTGAGCTTCGATGGCATCAAAGGGCGTGCGGTCTTCCCATGCCATTTCGACAATGCGGTCCAGGTCTGTTTCTTTAAGCTCAAGTGCCGGTTTGGAACGTTTCATACCGAAATAACGAACCCGACTTTCACATAATTCCCCAGTTGGCCGTGTCTCAAGTAAAAACAAATACGTTGGTCGCGGGAATGACTCCTGCCCCTATACCGGGGGGCCAAAAAGAATATTGACGACCTCGCGGGCGGTTTTCGCCTTCCGCAGGTCGCGGCCAATCTCGACCCAGACGTGGAAGTTCAGATACACCGGATTATAGGACTCCACCGGTTTGGTCAGGCCGTAGACCGGCACTTCGTCCTCCTCCTGAAACGTGCCGAACAGGCGGTCCCAGATGATGAGCGATGAGCCAAAATTCTTGTCGAGGTAGCGGTCGTTACTGCCGTGGTGGACCCGGTGGTGGGAAGGCGTCACAAAGAAAAATTCAAACCAGCGCGGCAATTTGCCGATCATTTCGGTATGAATCCAGAATTGGTACAGCAGGTCGATCTGGTAGCACGTCAGGATAACAACCGGGTTAATGCCTGATAACCAGGCTGGTATAAAGAACACCAATTTCAAATGCTGGGTCCACGAATTGCGGAAAGCCGTCGAAAAATTCAGGTGTTCGGACGAATGGTGCGTAACGTGCGTAGCCCACCAGACGCGCTGTTTGTGGGCAATCCAGTGCGCTGTATAGTTGCAGAAATCAATCAGCGCGTAGGCCAGCAGCCAGGTCCACCAGCGGGTTTCGAGCCGCCAGGGCGTGAGGTGATAGAAAAACAATGCCATCCCGAAAACACTGGTTTTCAGAATGGCATTGATCAGCAGGCTTCCGGCCCCAATGCCCACCGACGACCAGAAATCGCGGCTTTGATACCGGTGTTCTTCGTCGTGGCGGGTCAGCCAGAACTCCAAAAGAACGGAGCCAAACACCACCGGGGCGGCATAGGCGGTCAGGGGGAGCAGTTCGTGCTCCAGTTGTTGCAAGTCCATTAGGTCGTTGTTATTTACTGTTCGACCCTATGACAGTTGTAAAGCTGAATCCCCCTATTTGAAGGTGAAAAAATTAATATCGAATACTGAATGTTGAATGGCGAATAACGAAGTAAGTGCCGAGATCCAGTGCACTTACTTCGTTATTCGCCATTCAACATTCAGTATTCGATATTCTTTATTTAATACATGCCTATCAAAGCTGTGCGCTTCCCGTCGGCAATTCGCTCGGCTGATTCAGCGCGGCTTCAACATCGTCTTTCTCCATGATTTCCTTAAACCGGTACAGGTCTTTTTCGATCATCTGCGAAAATGTCGGGTTAAAGAGTTTCATGAGCGCGCTACCGATCTGGCCCACGGGTGGCCGGTAGTGGATCGTGGCCAGAATTTCGGTTCCAAAACCGTCTGCCGAATCCCGAAACCGCACCTCGCCCGCGTTGTCGACCCGGGCACCTTCTACCGATTTCCAGACCAGCCGCTCGTTGGGTGTTTCGTGGATTAGCTGGGCATCCCATTCCACCGTCCCCAGGGCCTCGGCCACCGCGCCACCCGTCGGTGAAGCCTGGGCAACCCAGTGGGAATGCGTCGAATCCAGTTGACTTACTTCTTTCAGGTGGGACATAAACCGGGGCAGATTCTCCAGTTTCCGCCAGAATTGATACACCTCTTCGCGGGGTTTGTAAATGGTCATACCGGCTGAAATTTCGATGGGTTTTACCGCCGTTGCTTCGCCCTGTGCCGTATTGCGGCCCACGGCTTCACTAACAGGGCAATGTCCCGACAACCCCCGGTACGCCAGATAACCACCCGCTGCAGCCAGTAACAACCCGCTCAATGATCCGCCTTTCAGGCCAAAGGCCACCAGCAGGGCACCCCCGGCTGTCGACCAAACCCGCTCCTCTTCTCCCACATTGATTCGACTCGATCCGCTTATTTCCGGTTCGAGTGGTCCGATTCCGGACTGGCCCGAAACCGGTGTTCCTGTATTCGCCATACCTGTATTTTTTTGCGTTTTTGTTTGCAGGATAACCCGATCCGGGGACAGATGTTTGGAAATATGAGGGATTGGCCTTACCCGATAGTTCAAAGAATGGACGCGGACAGGGTTCCTGGCGATCGGCCTTTGATTTGTGCGATTAAATGATTAACTATGATTTCTTGTTGACAATTGCCGTCAATGAGGATCTTTTACATCTACACACATAAATTTTTGAACATGGGAAAAGGAGATGTTAAAACCAAACGTGGTAAAATCTGGCGCGGTTCGTACGGCGTAACACGCCCCAAGCTGAAGGATCAAAGAGGAAAAATAGACAAAGTTGTTAAGGAATAGCCCGCTATTTTCCACAAAAAAGCCCCGCCAGATGACCTGCGGGGCTTTTTTGTGGTATACCTTTTGCGGCAATTTACCCGAACTCTGCATCCTGCCATGGCCAAAAATAAACCGACCGGACAACGGACCAACCCGTCGCGTTCACAGGCGTTACCTGCCTCTTCTTCCTTAAAACCGACCCAGCCAGTACCACCCGCGCTGGCGATAAAGGGCTACCAAACCTACCTCTGGCTCCCGCTGCTGCTGCTAACGGTTTTCATCGCCTACGCTTTTGGATTCAGCAATGGGTTTGTCGACTGGGATGATTCGGAATATGTATTCGGAAATCCGTACGTTCTGGAACCCACCGCCGATCACGTCCGGACGTTGTTCAAGTCGGTGGTTGCGCTGAATTACCACCCGCTGACGATGTTGTCTCTGGCCGCCAACTCGGCTTTTTTCGGGCCGGAAGCCACGTCCTTTATTGTTACCAACACGGCAATGCATCTTCTCAATACGTTCCTGGTTTTCGGTTTTGCGTATCAATTAAGTCATAAAAATCAGTGGGTTGCGCTGTTTGTGGCCGCAGTTTGGGGACTACATCCGATGCACGTCGAATCGGTCATCTGGGTGTCGGAACGGAAAGATGTCCTCTACACGTTTTTCTTCCTGTCGGCCTGTCTGACCTACCTCCGCTACCGGATTTCAGGGTCAAAATTCTGGTTATTTCTAACGTTTTTGTTGTTTGTAGCATCATGTATGGCGAAGGCGATGGCGGTCGTACTGCCTTTTGTCCTTCTGCTGATCGATTATTGGAAAGCGGGCGATCAAAGCCTTAAAAAGACCTTTCAACCGGCGGTTTTAGTTGAAAAACTCCCGTTTCTGCTGGTAGCGGTTTTCGTGGGTCTGGTGGCAACCAACGTGCAGGCCGGGGGTGATTTTCACGGCTGGCTGCTTCGGATTGCGGAAAAAAAAGACGCCGTCGGGCAGGAACCCTTTGCCGCCCGCTGGCTGGTCTACGGCAGCTACGGTTTTCTGATGTACCTCATCAAACTCATTGCCCCCTTTCGGTTGTCGGCTTTTTATCCCTATCCCGAAAACGTCCGGAACATCGAGCCGCAACACTGGCTGGGACCGGTGGCTTTTCTCATTGTGATTGGTTTCACTATTTGGCAATTGCTGAAGGCAAAAAACGAGCGGCAACGGCTGGTGGTTTTTGGTATCGTTTTTTTCCTGATTACTATTTTCCTCGTTCTGCAATTCATGACCGTCGGAGCCGCCATCATGGCCGACCGATACAGCTACCTCTCCTATTTTGGCCTGATCTTTCTGATTGTATATGGATTATACCTGCTGACGGGCGAATCGCCTTCCCGGTTCCGGCTGGCTACCATCGGTTTAAGCGTCTTTACCGCCTTGTGTTTTTACCGGACGGTTCAACAGGTGAAAGTCTGGAAAAACACCGAAACGCTCTGGCTCCATGCGCTTCAATATTACCCTGACAACGACCAGATGCGTGAGGGTCTGGGTGATTATTATGGCAAAAATAACCGCATCGACGAAGCCATGCAGCAATTCAAGGCAGCCGTGGAGAACGGCAGCAACCGCTACCATTGCTTCGAAGGGTTGGGCAATGCTTATGGACTGAAAAATGACTTTCCAAAAGCGCTGGAAATGTATAACCAGGCCATCCGGATGGATTCGACCAAGAGCGATGTGTATTATAACCGGGGACTGACCTACAACAAAACCAGTCGTTTCCAGGAAGCCCTGCGCGACTTCAACAAAGCCCTGGAGCTGGCACCCGGCAAAGATTCGGTGGTGCTGACGGCGCGCGGTTTTACGTATCTGCAACTTAAACAATACAAAGAATCCCTGGCTGATTACGAACGGTATCTGCGTTACAAACCCAGGGATCCGACGGCGTTGCACAACCGGGGTGTCGACCGGTTTTACCTCGGCGACCGCGCCGGAGCTTTAGCTGACATCCGCCGGGCCGTAGCGCTGAAACCGGATTACGAAGAAGCAAAGAATAACCTCCGGCAATTGGAACAGGCGGGGCAATAGCCGTTTTTTGGTATATTTACGCTCCGCTAATTACACGAACTTTATGGGTAAATTTCACGATGCCATCAAGTCTCCTCACCAGACTTTCATCAAAAAACAACGCATTTTTTTCGTCAGCACCGCCCCGCTGAGTGGCGATGGTCGCATCAATCTCTCGCCCAAAGGACTGGACTGTTTTCGCGTATTGTCGGACAACCAGGTGGGCTATATGGATCTCATCAGCAGTGGCAACGAAACCTCCGCCCACACCCTGGAAAATGGCCGCATCACGATCATGTTCTGCTCATTTGAAGGTCCGCCCCTGATTTTGCGGCTGTACGGCAAAGGGCGTACGGTTTTGCCCGGTTCGGAAGAGTGGGCGGTCTATGCTCCAAATTTCACGATTTACCCGAGTACCCGCCAACTGATCCTGGCCGATATCGACCTGGTGCAAACTTCCTGCGGATTTGGCGTACCCTTGTTCGATTACGCCGGTGAGCGCGACATCCACTTTGAGTGGGCTGAGAAAACCGGCAAAAAAGGACTTGAGGATTATGTTATCGAAAAAAATCTGACGAGCCTCGACGGTTTGCCGACCAGCATTGGACTGGAAAGAACGGAATCATTACGGCACTAACACCACGAAACCCCGTTTTTGCCACCGCCTGCCATCCGGTTTTTCCTGATCCAGCCAGTACGAGTAGGTTCCCGGCGAAACGGTTCTCCCCTGTTGTTTACCATCCCAACCGGTTAGGGCATCATCCGTCGAAAAAACCACCTCGCCCCAGCGATTGAAAATCGTCAGCGTTGCCTTTCCGCTCAAAAGCCCCTGAAGCTGCCACTGATCGTTGATGCCATCGGCGTTGGGACTGAACGCGTCGGGCATGAACACCGTCGAGTCGGGAACCGGAGCGGGTTTGGGTGGTTTAGGGGGCGTATAACACACCTCGGCGGAAGGCGCAGCCTGTAAACAGGTATCGGCGAGAATGAGTCGAAAACAAACCGCCACCGTCGTATCCGCATCCAAACGGACCGTTGCATTCACTGCGTCCGAGCGATGGCTGGTTTGGACGTAGGTTCCGCCGGGCGACCGCTGTTCAATCCGGAAGCGGTTGCCGCCGGGATTGCTGATGGTCAGGTCGATCGAATGGGCACCGACGGCCTGCACCTGGTCGATGACGGGCGTAATGGCTTTCGTATCGGGCCGGAAAGAAACCCGGGTCGTGCCGCCACAATTGCCGTAGAGATGCACTCCCCGAACGGAAATAAAACGCTGGCTATCATTGGCGTAGGTATGAACCCCAACGGGAGACACACCACCAAGCTGCTCCTGCGTCCCATCGCCCCAATCGATCCGGTACCAGTCGTATTGATACTCCGCCGACTTCGGAATGGTGACCATCACCCGCGTTTGGCAGCCCGTCACCACCAGTTCGGGCGGCAGCGTGTCGTACACCTGAACAATGGCGCACACCCGAAGCTGGCGTCCGTCCTGTTCCGAATATTGCAGAACCCGGAATAGTCCGGGCTTTCGATAGGTAAAAACCGAATCCCTGATCAAGTCCGAATCTTTTACCGCTCCTCCCTGATAATCATACACATACCGAACGTTCGTCACATTTCGGAGGCCGCTTGTGGCCGTAATTTTCAGAGGCATGCAACCAATGCCGGGGCTGATCTGAAGCGAACCCGTAAACTGACCGGCTGTAGGCGTACACTGATCCGGCTGGGCGAGGCTGAAGCGGAAAATGAAAAGAAAGAATACAAGGAAGAGAATCCCGGAACGATGCGTTACGGCTTTAGCGAGATTCATCGGTCGGGTGGTTTACACTAGGTCAACTTCACCGATTGGCCGGATTTGGCCGCCCGATAAATCGCTTCCACAATCCGGATGTCGCGCAATCCTTCTTCGCCGGGGGCAATCAAGGGTTTGTTGTTCATGATGGCGTCGGCATCGTCGTCCATCTGCATGGCCTGCTGGCGGGGAACGTCGTAGGGATGTTTGATTTTCACCCCACCCGATGCTTCACCCGTCTGACCGTTGTAGGCCGAATACGGTTCCATTTTCAGAAACCCTTTTTCACCCGTCACGTGCAGGAAATTCATATTGATCCCGAAGCTGGTCTGAACTGCTGCCCGCGCCCCGCTCGGAAACACGAGTTGGGCCATTGTGGTCTCGTCCAGGCCGTTTTTGTAGATTTCAGGACGAGTCGTATATTGCTGGGCGGTCACCGAAATCGGTTCTTCGCCCGTTGCCAGCCGCGCGCCCTGCAACACATAAACGCCCATGTCGTACATCACGCCCCCGCCCATTTCCTTTTTCTGCTTCCAGTGCGTGGTGCGGTTGTCGTTGTAGCCCGCCGAACAGCTCACCATCTTGATCTTGCCGATTTTGCCGTCACGCAGAAACTTGATGTATTCCTGCGTATTCGGTTCGTGCTGCAGTCGATAACCAACGGCCAGCGAGCGTTTGTTCTGCTTGCAGGCGTTGATCATATCCTGGCACTCCTTTTCCGTCATGGCCATCGGTTTTTCCACCCAAACGTGTTTGCCCGCTTTGGCCGCCCGGATCACATACTCGCGGTGCATGGATGGGGGTAAAATCACATAGACAACATCGATGTCCGGGTTATCGGCGATTTTGTCGAAGTTCTGGTAGTTGTACACATTCTTTTCGGGAATGTTGTACTTCTTTGCCCAGGTCTCGGCTTTCGAAGGAGTTCCGGTTACAATACCGGCCAGATAGCAATTTTTGGTCAGTTGCAAAGCCGGCGCAATCAGGTCGGTACTGTAATAGCCCAGGCCCACCAGTGCCACACCCAGCCGGTCTTTTTTGGGCGACTGTGCAATGGTCAGGGGCGAAAACGCCAGTGAAGAAGCAATCAAACCAGTTTGTTGCAGAAAAATCCGTCGAGTAGCCATAAGGGAATGATGAGTTACGAATGATGAACGATGAAGATGAGGGCGGTATGGAGATTGCTACAGCCCGTTCATCGTCCATCATTCATCATTTATTCGTCGTAGCTTAAATTGTATTGCTTCAACACATCAGCCGGAACGCCCTCCCACTGGTTGGGCGTGTTGCCGACGTAGCCGAGGTCTTTGATACCCATCTGGCTGGTGAAAAAACCGGTGGCGACAAACCCGCGCATCATGTTGAAAAACGCGACGCCCTGCGACATTTCCGGCTTGGCTTTGCCCGGGTAGGCGATTTCGTCTACGATTTCGATTTGCTGGGCTTTCAGACAATCAGCAAACTTCTTGCCAAACCGCTTCGTACACACGTTGTCGAGCCAGCGAAGGCCACCCCGCATCGGCGTCTGCCACTGCGGCTGGTCTTTCATCATAAACTCGATAAACGCCGGGGTCCCTGCCTGCGACGCACTGCCGGATTTGGCATCGGCCGGGATAATGATATCCCCCAATACCGTGACGGTTTTCAGTTCGTGGGGTGTAAAAAACTTGTCGGCATTCAGTTTGGCATCGCGCTCCGCTTCAAATTTCTGACGACCACCGGGGATTTTCGCCGGTTTGACATCGGGAGGCAGGATGGATTCAGCAGCGGAAATCTGCGGATTCAAACCGGCAAATCCAAGGCTGCTGAGGGTTATGGCTTTGAGAGAATCTCTACGTTTCATATTTATGCGGGTTTACGGTTTACGGTTTTCAGTTTACGGTTGGCTGACGCATTCATTTCATGTGTGCGTCAGCCAACCGTAAACTGAAAACCGTAAACCGACTACCATAAATTAGATATTCTTTTGTTTGACCTGATCGATGATGTAGTCGGAAGTCCGCCAGGAGTTGGCCAGGATCGTCCACGTCACGTTTTTGTCGCCCTGCGACGGGAAAGCAGCCGCGTCGACCACGAACAGATTCTTGACGTCGTGCGCCTGCGAATATTTGTTCAGCACCGAGTTTTTCGGATCGTTCCCCATCCGCGCCGTACCGATCTCGTGGATAATTTTACCGGGAGCCTCCAGACCGTAGTTGGTTTCCGGACCTGGTTTTTTACCCAGCGCAATACCGCCCATCGCATGAATGATTTCCTCGAAGGTATCCTGCATGTGTTTGGCCTGCTTGATTTCCGCTTCGCCCCATTTGTAGTTGAAACGCAGCGTCGGAATCCCGTATTTATCAACCGTGTTCGGGTCAATTTCACAGTAGTTGCTTTCCAGCGGAACGGGTTCGCCCCGACCGGCCATCCCGATGTTGGCACCGTAGAACCGGCGGAAATCGTCTTTCAGATCCGCACCGTAGCCACCAGCCGCTTTCGGTTTGCCATCGCGACCCGGCACAATGCTGTTCCGGCCTTCCATGCCAAAGCCAAAACCGTACATCGGCATACCCATACCGCCACCGTATTCGATGTGATAGCCGCGTGGGAAATCCAGTTTTTTGTTGTCGAGCCACCAGGGTGAATAGACGTGCGCACCGCCCACACCATCTTCATTATACCGCTTGCGATCCATCAGGGCCGGAATGAAGGCCCCGCGCGAAGCACCCGTTGAATCGTTGAGGTATTTTCCAACCACACCGCTCGAATTGGCGAGTCCGTTCTGGAAACGCGCCGACTTGGAGTTGAGCAGCAAACGTGCCGTTTCGCAGGTACTGGCCGCCAGAACCACCACCTTGCCCATCACCGACTGCTCGGTCATGGTCGGCACATCGACGTAGGAAACGCCGGTTGCCAAACCGGTTTTCGGATCGGAAATCACCTCACGGGCCATCGCACCGTTGATCAGCGTAACCCGACCGGTTTTCACCGCAGGAATACACAAGACCGACGACGACGAGAAGTCGGCATAGGCCTGACAGGCCCTGCCACACTGGGCGCAGTAGAAACAGCCGCCCCGGTCGTGAATGGGTTTGGTCAAAATCGAAAGCCGCGAGGGAATAACCGGCACACCGATGCTCTTCCCGGCTTTCTTGATCATCAATTCGTGCAGACGCGGTTTGGGAGGTGGCAAAAACCGGCCATCGGGTGCATCCCGAAGTCCTTCTTTAGAGCCGAACACCCCAATCAGGTCATCTACTTTGTCGTAATAGGGCGCGTAATCGTCGTAGCTGAGTGGCCAGTCTTCTCCAATTCCCGTCAAGCTTTTCCGTTTGAAATCGTCGGGACCCATGCGCAGAGAAATCCGGCCCCAGTGGTTAGTCCGTCCGCCCAGCATCCGGGAACGGAACCAGTGAAATTCGGTGCCTTTGACGGCCGAATACGGTTCACCTTCAATTTCCCAACCGCCCCAGGCCGCATCGAAATCACCAAACGCACGCGTTGTTCCGGCACCACGACGGGGCGACTCATACGCCCATTTTAACTGGTTAATATACTTAGGATCAGCCGGATCGAAATACCCTCCGGCTTCGAGCAAACATACCGTGGCACCCGCTTTGGAAAGCTGATAAGCCGCCATTCCGCCCCCGGCTCCCGAGCCAACAATGACAACGTCGTAAACTTTCGCTGCCTTTTTTATTTGTGGAACATCCATTGAATTTTGGTTTAGTGAGTAGGTCACTGAAGTGATTACGTGAATACGCTGCTAAAAGTAATACCGAAAGGGATAAATATCCATTTTTTTAACAGAAAAGCAACTATCCACTTCCATCATTACTGCTAAAACCGTTCGGCAGACTACAGGAGTGTTTCGATTTTTTTGCGGAGCAGCTGTTTTTCGGCTCCGGACGTGGTGAGGTGCAGGGCGCGGTCGTAATGCTGGCGGGCGCGATCGGTCTGGTGGAGTTGGGTATAGAGGTCACCCAGTATGGCGTGGTAATACTGATTCGTCTCCAGCCCCTTGATTTGCAAAACCGCCAGCAGAGCCTCCATCGGGCCGTCTACTTCGGCGAGTGCGACCGCCCGGTTCAGGGCCACAATGGGGCCAGGTTTTCGGTCGAGCAGCAAATCGTAGTACCGGAGGATGGTCGGCCAGTCCGTTTTCTCGTAGGTGGGTGCCAGGCAATGCTGCAGGGCAATGGCGGCTTCGAGGTGGTAGTCAGAGAGTTCGTTGCCTGCCGCCGAAGCCGTCAGTTGGCGTTTTCCCTGCGCAATCAGCGCCCGGTTCCATTGTGTCCGGTCCTGGTCTTTCAGTAGCACAATGGCCCCCGTTGCATCCGTCCGGGCTTCGAAGCGGGCGACCTGGAAACACATCAACGCCAGCAGCGCGTGGGCCGAAGGGGTGGTCGTCCGGGGTGTTTGGATGAGCAGCAACGTCAGGCGCATGGCTTCTTCGCACAAATCCTGCCGGATGAGCGTGTCGGGGTGCGACGAGGTGTAGCCTTCATTAAACAACAGATAAATACTTTTCAAAACCGCATTCACGCGGATGGGCAACTGCGGCCCGGTCGGCACTTCCAGCCGGATTTCGTTGGCACGAATCTTCTCTTTGGCCCGGTAAATCCGTTTGGTAATGGTTTCTTCACTGGTCAGAAAAGCGTTGGCAATCTCGCGAATGCTCAACCCGCAGAGAATTTTCAGACACATCGCCACCTGCGACTCGAACGGCAGCGACGGATGGCAGCAGGCAAACAGCATCCGCAACTGGCTGTCGTTGATCTCGTCTTCGAAAAAAAACCGCTCCATCATTTCTTCTTCCTGCCGTTCGCTCGCCCATTCTCCGCTGATTTGCCGGAACAACTTCTCACGACGAACCACGTCCAGCGCCTTGTTTTTCGCCACCCGGTAGAGCCAGGCCGAGGGGTTCTCGGGAATGCCCTGAAACGGCCAGCTTCGCAGGGCCTGCACCATTGCATCCTGCACAATATCCTCCGCCAGCTCAATCCGGTCGAACCCCAGCATGGCCGCCAATACCGAAACCATCCGGCCTGCTTCATGCCGGAAAAGGTGCGCGACGAGTTGGGAAGAATCGGAAGATGACAAGGATTTTTAAAGGAATTTCAAATGTAAAATGATGAACGTCAAATGTAAAAGTAGCCGGACACGCCATTCACTTTTACATTTGGCGTTCATCATTTTACATTTGAAATTTCATTTACTCAAACTTCTGAATCTGCCGCACTTCCACTTTCCCGCCAGTTTCAAAATGGGGGCAGCCTTGCGCCAGTTCGATGGCTTCGTCGAAGGTGTCGGCGGTAAAGAGCATGTAGCCGCCCACGATTTCCTTGCCTTCCGTGAACGGGCCATCGGTGACCACTTTGCCGCCGTCGGTCAGCACTTTCCCGGCGGGCAACAACGCTTCGCTTCCGATCATCTTTCCCTGAGCGGCAATTCCGCCAATCCAGGTGTTCCATTTCTCGATTTCGGCCTGAAAATCTTCAGGTGACAGATCTTGAAAAGCGGTTTCATCCATTTGTTGTCCGTGGAAGATCAGCATAAATTTTTCCATTGGTGATACTGCGGTTTAACGTGATTGTTTGGTTTTTGACGCTAAGACGAACGAAGGAATGGAAACCGGACAGGAAAATAAAATTATTTTTCAAAATCGTACCTTTGCAACATGGTACAAATTGGAACAGACGTTCAGCAGGCAAAAGACTTCCTGGTAGCGGGAAAAGTGATTGGATTGCCCACCGAAACCGTGTATGGACTGGCGGGCAACGCCCTGAATCCGGATGCTGTTCTGGATATTTTCAGGGTCAAAAATCGCCCTTCGTTCGATCCACTCATCGTCCATACCGATTCGATCGACAAGGTCGAGTCGTTCGTGACGCGGATTCCGGAACCGGCGCGTCGGCTCGCGGAGCGGTTCTGGCCCGGCCCGCTGACGATTTTACTACCCAAAAAACCGATCATTCCCGATCTCGTTACCTCGGGGCTGGAAAACGTGGCAATCCGGATTCCCAACCATCCGCTGGCCCTCAAACTGCTGGCTATGCTCGATTTTCCACTGGCAGCCCCGAGTGCGAACCCCTTCGGCTACATCAGCCCCACCACCGCCCGGCACGTGGCCGATCAGTTGGGCGACCAGATTCCGTATGTGCTCGATGGCGGCCCCTCCACAGTCGGCATCGAATCGACCATCATTGGGTTTGTCGAAGGTGGGCCGATTGTGTACCGACTGGGTGGCATGACACTGGAAAAACTGGAAGCCATCGTTGGAAAGGTGTCGGTCCGCAGCCACTCGACCTCCAACCCGAAGGCACCGGGCATGTTGAGCAGCCATTATGCGCCCCGCAAACCGCTTTTTCTCAAAACCCCGGAACAAGCCCTGGCGACCTACCAGCCCGAGCGCATTGGGGTGCTGGCCTTTGACGCCATGACCCGGCTGATTCCGTTGGAGAACCAGCAGATTCTGTCGGTTACGGGTGACGTTTCCGAAGCCGCCAAAAACCTGTTCGCGGCCCTGCGCGCTCTCGATCAGTCAAACGTCGATGTAATCATAACCGACCTGCTCCCCGAAAGCGGGCTGGGCCGGGCCGTCAACGACCGCTTGCGCCGGGCCGCGTTCAAATAAAAAAGCCTTATTTCAAACCGAAACGGGCAGGATTACACTATTTCAATTCCAAATCAGTACGATTATTTGGCTTATCAGCCCACTGCCGCACCAGCGGCCCGGTTTAGCTGTGGGTTTAGCGTAAAGTTCCACCTACTACAGAACCGTTTTAACGGTTTTATCGGCCCGAAAACCGTTAAAACGGTTCCGGAATGATTCGGTTTCGTTTCTATTTCCCACAGCTAAAGCGGTGGGCTGATAAACATTCAACCCGGCGGTTATTTCGTTTAAATCAGTCCATTCCAAACCAGTACGATTAAACACCTACGTGGTGGGCGGGCCACCATGTAGCTTACCACGCTGAAGGGGGTTTTACAAACTATGCTGGCGGTATTTCGTAAACGGTAACCAAAACTTGATTCAAAGGTCACATCTTGCAATCCAATCGACAACGTTACTACCATCCCACCCCATTATGAACACGTCTCTTTTTCTAGCCCTCCTGGCTTTCGGCGCGTACAGTTCGTACAATCCGGAAGAAAAACCGCCCCAACAGGCCCTCAATCAGTACGTTGCCTTTCTGAATCAGTCGGTCGATGTTGTTTTTGACCGGATGCAGGTGCTGCAATCGTATTATGCCGCCACGAAGCAGTTTCGCACCCGGTCGGGTACGCTAATCCGGCTGTCGTCGTCGGGGCCACTGGAAGACTATTACTACCGAAAAGCCCTCGAAACGACCGACAACGGCCTCAGTGCGCAGGAAAGCCAGCAGCTCAACGGGGAAGCCGAAGCCCTCTGGCAATTGCTCGAAGCGTTCGACCAGTCGGGAAAAGCGCTGGAAACCTACGTCCGGCTGAACGATTACCAGCCCGACGGTTTGAAGAAATCGGATGCGTTACTGGCCGACCTTCAGAAGCAGGCCGGGCAGATCAGCCGCAAACGGGACGCTTTTTTTCGCCAGATTCAACGGATTTACCGCGTTTACCAACCTTACGACGCCAGCGATCCGTACCTGAAACTGGAGCGTGAAATGGTCCAGATTCTGATTCGCGAAAAACAAACGCTGGCGTCCTGGCCGTTTTCCCTCAACGAAGAAGCCCCTTCGGGCTGGCCCGTGGATAGCCTCCGCGATAGCATGCTGCACGACGCCGAGGTGCTGGCTGGTTTTGGCAAAAACGAGTCGGCCATCGCCTACCCGGCTTCCAGTATGATCGGTTCGTTCAAAAATGCGCTGCAATCCATTCTGGGTCTGAAACAGGACGCCATTAATACCTATACTTTTGAGGCCAAAAAGTCGGCGCAACACGGCAACCGCGTGTATCTGAGCCTGATCAATCACTACAACAACGATCTGCTGTCGTATTACCAGGCCTTTGTCAAGTACAGTGTCCCGACCAAACACCTGCTGGATTTTCCCAAATTCTGCCCGGTTTTTGTTCTGGAATCTGCGGGAATGGCAGCGCAGAAAACCGCCCGTACTGAACCCTTCCGGGATTTGCCGCGGATTCCGTTCAAAACCAAACCGTCGGCGGCTCCGGCTTCCGACGTTACTTTCCACGCCCTGAACGCCTACATCGACTTCATCAACGAGTCACTTCGGCAGATGAATCACCTCCAGGTTCAGGTGCGAAACTACCAGTCGTCGGCCGAATACCACCGCTTTCCAGACCCCAACCGGCGACGGGGTCAGTTGACGTATTCGCACACGGAATACAAACTACCGCTGGCCGACTACCAGCTTCTCCTCAACGGCAGCAAACCCATTCCGGCGGAGTACCGAACCGCGATTAATTCGCAGACGGAGGTGCTGATGAACATGCTGAAAGAAATGGATGGGCTTAGCATCGAACTGATTGGCTACACGCAGGAAAAACAGTATGAACAGGACGGTTTGAAGCTTTCTGACGCCATTCTGGATCGATACGCCACTTTGTTCGATCTGTTTGATCAAAAAAAAGAGCAGTTGTATCATGACGTTCGGCGGATTCACGAGAGCTACAAACCGGCGAATCCGGCCAGTTCGTGGCACCTTGCCGGCAATGCGCTCCTGAAAGCCATTGACGACAACAAGACGGTTTTGTTCGGCCTTCGGTCGTACTACGGGAACGAAACCACGCAGCTTCCCGCAACGGAAAAGCTGGAAGAAAACCGCCGGTCGCTGATTACGAATGAATACACAAATCTGAAAGGACTGACCCGCTACGGTCGCAGCAACGGCCTTTGCCCCTATTCGCCCTACGAAGATGTGGCCGAAAATACCGGGCGGTTTGCTGAAAAGGCCCGAACGGTCAAACCGGCTTCTCCGACGGGTTCTCATCCCTACGAGTCGTTCTATTATTTCTACAACAACGAGCTCGTTTATCAATACAACAAGTTCAGCGAACTGGCCAAAACCGGCGTTCTGAAAACAATCATGGAACCCAATCTGTTTGCGTTCCGGCGACCGGTAACCGCCAGACAAACCGAACCGGTTGCCGATAAAGTTGAACCGGCGGCACCCGTTCCGACCCTTCCAGCACCGGTTTCTCTCCCAACACCCGCGCCCGCACCCACCGAAGCAGCTCCCACACTGGACGGTTTTGCCACCAACAACATGGTGCTGCTGCTGGATGTTTCGGCTTCGATGGAGTCGCCATACAAGATGCCTTTGCTGAAAAAATCCATCAAATCGCTGCTGCCGCTGCTGCGTCCCGAAGACCAGGTTTCCATCGTCGTATATTCGGGGAAGGCCAAAGTGGTGTTGCAACCCACCTCCGGGGCGAAAACCGCCGACATTGCCCACGCCATCGACCAACTGCGGTCGACCGGCGAAACCGACGGCAACGACGGCATCAAAACCGCCTATAAACTGGCCGAAAAGCACTTTATTCCCTGGGGAAATAACCGGATTATTCTGGCCACCGATGGCGAATTCCCGATCAGCGAACCGGTGTATGAATTAGTCGAACAATCAGCCCGTAAAGACATCAATCTTACAGTGTTAACCTTTAGCCGAAATGTGGTTAATTCGGCCAACCTGAAAAAGTTAGCCACCTTAGGGCAAGGCAGTTACGAACATGTTACTGAATCAAAAGCTCAGTTACAATTAATCCTGGAAGCCCAGGCCCGAAAAGCCCCCTGAATCCCCATTAACTCTTCACTCCTAACGCTTAACTCCTCATGTCTGCCCCAACCAACTCCGTCGAACGCACCTACAACGCGCGACCCGACACCCTGGATTTTCGCGACAAAATCTACGTCCCCAACCTGTATGAAGTACCGATCAAGATCACGCTCAACGACTACCTGGCCTGGGAGGTGCCCATTCTCGACCAGGGTCAGGAAGGCGCCTGTACGGGGTTCGGACTAGCCACCGTTGCCAATTATCTGCTGCGCCGACGGAAGGTGGTAGCCGATCCCAATCCGGTCAGTGCGCGGATGCTTTACGAAATGGCCCGGCGCTACGACGAGTGGCCCGGCGAAGAATACAGCGGATCGAGTGCGCGGGGTGCCATGAAAGGCTGGCACAAACACGGGATTTGCGCCGACGAACACTGGCCGTATCAGGCAGCGGCCCAGAACGAGCGATTGACGGAACAACGAACCTCCGACGCCCTCAACCGCCCCCTGGGAGCCTATTACCGGGTGAATCACAAAGACCTGGTATCGATGCACACCGCGATGGCCGAAGTCGGCATTCTGTATGCAACGGCAACCGTTCACGAGGGATGGGAGAAGGTCGGTGCGGACGGTTTGATTTCCTTTCCGGAGAAAACCCTTGGTGGTCATGCCTTTGCGATCGTTGCTTATGACCAGAACGGTTTCTGGATTCAGAATTCGTGGGGGCCGGATTGGGGCAAGGGCGGTTTTGCCCAGATTTCGTATGACGACTGGCTCACCCACGGCACCGATGTCTGGGTTGCCCGCCTGGGTGCGCCCGTGATGCTCTATAAACCACAGTCCATCGCCATCAGCAATTCGGCCACCTCCGGCAAATCGAACGCCTACGCCTTTGCCGACCTGCGTCCGCACATCATTAGCATTGGCAACGACGGCAAGCTGAACGAAGGCGGTAGCTTCGGAACCTCGGCCGATGAAGTGAGAACGATTTTTCAGGACGATTTTCTGCGGGTAACGCAGACCTGGAAAAAGAAACGGTTGCTCCTATACGCACACGGCGGACTGGTCGGGGAAGAATCTGCCGTGCAGCGGCTGGCCGATTACCGGGCCGCGCTGATGGACGCCGAAGTATATCCGGTTTCGTTCATCTGGCACACCGATTTCTGGACAACGACCACCAACATTTTGCAGGATGCCCTCAAACGCCGTCGCCCCGAAGGCATTCTGGACGCCAGCAAGGACTTTATGCTGGACCGGCTCGACGACGCGCTGGAACCGGTGGCGCGGATGTTGATGGGGAAAATGCAATGGGACGAAATGAAGGAAAATGCCTCCCTAGCCACGACGAAGTCGAACGGTGGGGCGCGAATTGCCCTGCAGGAAATTGCCAAACTGGCGAAACAGACGGATCTGGAAATTCATATTGTCGGACACAGTGCCGGTAGTATTTTTCACGCCCCGTTCATTCAGGCACTCACGAACGAGTTTGGGCTGAAGATCGAATCCTGCACCCTCTGGGCACCGGCCTGCACGGTCAAACTGTTCAAGGAAGCGTATGTGCCAGCCCTGAAAACCAAAAAAATCAACCGGTTTGCGCTCTATACGCTGACTGACCAGGCCGAACAGGACGACCATTGCGCCCGGATTTACAACAAATCGCTGCTGTATCTGGTCTCGAATGCGTTTGAAACCAAAGGTCGAATTCCGTTTTTCCGCGAAGGAGAACCCATTCTCGGTATGGCAAAATTCATCGCGAAAGCGCTGGACAAAACCGATAAAGATTACTTTGATCAGAGCCTGTCCGATCTCTTTAAAGCCAAAAATGTCGATTGGGTTCAGTCGCCCAACAACGAATCGAAAGACCCGAAGAAGCGGTCGACCTCGCTCCACCACGGCGATTTCGACGATGACCGGCCTACGGTGGAATCCACCCTGGCCCGGATGCTCGACAGCGCAAAACCGGAACTGAAAACCGAACTGGTTTTCACCCGTTCTGCCTCATCCAATCGGGAAAAGCGGGAGCAGTTGATGCACTGATTGATCTGTTTTTAGTAAGCGCGGGTGATGGAAATTATAAATGTAAAAGTACACTGCTGTTGCCCACTTTTACATTTAGAATTCAACATTTTACATTTATGGTTAATGATGATTTACCGTAATCACCACATTGCCAACCTTTTGTCCGGTTTCTACATACCGATACGCATCCACTAGCTGCTCTAAAGGATAACGCCGGTCGATCACCGGTTTGTATTGACCGGTTTCGACCAGTTTTTTCAGGTAAAGCACATCGGCCTGGCTGATGGTTGGAATGGGAAACAACACTTTTTTGCTACCCACAAACGGCGTTATCAGGGCAAGAAACGGATTTTGGGACAGGTATCCCAGCTCGGTCGACAGGTAGACGCCCCCTGTTTTCAGCAGCGGTTTACACTTTCCAAACGAACTTTTGCCGACCGCATCAAACACCACGTCAAACGTATGGCTTCGTTTGGTGAAGTCCTCTTTCGTGTAATCAATGACCACATCGGCCCCCAGTGATTTCACAAGCGCAATGTTTTTTGTATCGCAAACCGCCGTAACGGATGCCCCCAGGACCTTGACCAGTTGGACAGCAGCCGATCCGATGGCACCGGTTGCGCCATTGATCAGAACGGCTTGCCCCTTCCGGATTTTGGCCGCCCGAATATCGCAAAGCGCATAATGCCCGCCTTCAGTGATCGGGGCAGCTTCCTCGTAGGTCATCGCTGGCGGCATGGGCGCAATCGCGTCATTCTCGGCCATCACCATGTACCCGGCGTGAGCGCCAAACTGGCTGTCGTTGTACCCAAAAACCCGGTCGCCCGGTTTAAATGCCGTGACTGCCTTGCCAACTTCGGTGACCTCCCCGGCAAATTCGTTCCCTAAAATGGGTTGTCTGGGGCGAAACAACCCGCTGAAAAACCGAACGATGAAGTATTCGGCACTTCGAAACCCGCAATCAGTGCGGTTTACAGTAGTCGCATGAACTTTGATCAGGACCTCATTCTGCTTCGGAACGGGTCTGGCGACGTCTTTGATTTGAACGATTTCGGGAGGGCCATAGGCTGTGTAGACGCCGGCCCGCATCGTGGTTTTGTCCGTTACAGGTAGTTTTGCAGGATTCATTTTGGATCATTAGTGCGCTAAGTATCAGTTGTTACCAGTCACGAATGAAACCATTTTTAAAAGATCATGCCCTGCCAATTGTACGGTCGGTCGCCCGACCTTACAGTCGGCAGCAGGCGGTTTTGCAGCCATCGACTTCCCTTTTTCATCCCTCGCGGCCCTCAAAGCCTGTTTATGAGGCTCCGCAAAAAGCGAACCGCGCAGGAAAGGTACAGAATCTGAGCGCCCGTCTCCAGAATGCCCTCCACCCGGTTTTGCTGGTAGACGCCGGTTCGAACGTCCTGCACCCAGTCTACAACCGACATTCCGTAGGCTGCGACACCCAGGAGGCTTGTCATCAGCAGGACAATAAACCAGAGGACGTTGCGCATAACGGTTCAGTTCGTTTATGAATTCTACTACCGGACAGGCGTTTTTTAGCAATCGGGGGATAGCTTCCAGTCCGACACCAGCCGAAAAACCGTCTTCTTCAGCTCTTCGATGGTCGACGGTTTGATCAGATACGCATTGGCCCCCAGGTCGCTGGCGCGTTGCCGGTCCGACTCCTGAACCGAGGTGGTGAGCATCACAATCGGGGTGCTCTGATACATTTTCTTGCTGCGCAATATCTTGAGTGTTTCAAAACCATCCAGCCGGGGCATGTTGATATCCAGAATAATCAACGCGGGATTTACTTCTGAATCCAACAACATATGGAGCAAATCCAATCCGTCGATGGCAAATGTTGGTGCGGAGTCAAACCCCAGTTCCTCAAAAGCGAATTGTAGTAGAAAACGGTCATCCTCATCGTCGTCAGCGATAAAAACACAACCGGTAAGTGAATTTTTCAAATGATTTACGCTAGTGTAATACCAAATTGATTAAAGTCGATCTGACTGATATACCGATCCAGCCGCTCGATTCGCGAAAAAGAACAGATGCAAGTCAGTTTTCCATTCAGAGTATCGTAACACATCTCCACGTAGAACGCGTTGAAACTGTATAAATACCGGGTCCGGCAGCAATCTACACTACGGGCCAGCAACACCCCCCAGAGTTCGATGGCTCCCTGGCGAATCATGAGCGGCTGACGATCGTATTCTTCACGCGAAATATACATTGCCGTAGCGGTCATGAACCAAAATTCTGGGGTAGCGGGTTTCTCTGTTTTACGATGAACTGGGCCGGATGTTAATCGGGAATGGCGTAAAACGGGAGCTGACGGCTTTTCCAGTCGGGAAAACCCTCTTCGAGTCGACTGGCCGCAAACCCTTGGTTTTGAAGCAATTCCACCGCTTCGTCCGCATAAACACAGAAAGGTCCCCGGCAGTAGACCACCACCTCGCGCTCCGAAGGCAACCCTGCGATCCGTTCCAGAAGCTGATCGATTGGAATCGACAGAGCGCGGGGAATGTGTCCTGCCCGGAATTCCTTTTCCGGTCTGACATCCAGAATCACCACATTGTCCTGCTCTATTTTCTTCAACAGTTCATTGATCGTAACCGCCTGAAAGGCGTGTTTCTGCGACCGAAAATCGTGCAGCGTTCGTTCAATTTCCGCCAGGCGCTCCATGCCCAGTTCGCGCAGGGATTGCCACAGCGCAACTACTTTGGTGTCGGCCAGGTAGTAATGCGCATAATGGCCTTCTTTCCGGACATGAACCAGATTGACGCCTTTCAGAATCTGCAAATGCTGCGATGCGTTAGCCGTGCTGAGACTCAATTGGGCCGCAATTTCCTCGACGGTCCGACTGCTTTGGGCCAACAAGTCAATTATTTGCAGGCGGAACGGATGGGCCAATGCTTTTGCCAGCCCGGCCAATTCGCCGAACACCTTTGCTTTAAATTCTTTTTTTTCCATTCACCTGTGCAAATAAGTAGGAGCAAGATAAAAAATGCTCAATTAATCAATGAATCTATTGAATAGATTTCACCATTCTCTTATCCAATGGCCGCTGTAGACTACCGGATGACGCTATACTGATGACCTGTTTTCTTATTCCTCCTCGCTGTTATTCAGTTTGGACAACAAGCTGTAGGCTCCGTTGACAACGATGGGCGTTTGCTGCGGATTGACTTCCGGCGGCAACGTAATCGCAATGTACCCGTTTTCCCGGACCCCGGTTTTCACACCAACCTGCCGGAACGCATACGAAACCGGATTCGTCTGTCTCTTTTCCAATGCATACACAAACGTCTGTCCTCCAAAGCTAACCACCGCCGACTCGGGCAAAGCAGGCAGGGGTTGGGTTTTCACGTCGACCTCCGCCGTTACGTAGCCGCCCGGAATAAAACCGTCGTCATACGCGTCGGGATGGGCCAAAACGGAAACCGTGCGGTCGGCCGAGAGCGATTTACCAATCAGAAAAATCGTCCCCCGGTGGTTCGGTGCCGAATCGCCCCCAACGCCGAAGCGCACCGTTTGTCCGGTGTGAATCCGGTTGAGGTCTTTCTCGAAAATACTCAACTGAACGTGCATATGATCGATGTTGGTGATCTCGACGACCACATCGGCGGGATTCACAAACCGGCCGTTGTTGACGGGAACGTTGGTAACAAAACCGGACACCGGCGACGGAATCGCCACCAGCCGCGTCAACTGACCGGGGCTGAGTTTGGCCGGATCGATCCGCAACAGAGCCAGCCGCTGCGCCATACCCGCCAGTTGGGCCTGCAAACTCTGCCGGCTGGAACGGATCTGCTGGAAAACCTTCAGGGCATTGACGTTGTCGCGACTCAGCTCCTGCTGCCGGGCATACTCCAGATCGGCGTAATCCAGTTTGGCTTTGGTGTCGAGGTAATCCTGCTGAAACTGAATGTATTCCGGATTTTCGAGTACCACCAGCGTCTGGCCTTTCCGGACGCGCATGCCCGGTTCGAGCTTGATTTGCCGGATATAACCGCCGAACGGGATGGAAACGGACACCACTTGCTGCGCCGGTACGTCGAGCATTCCATTTACTTTCAGGGTGGTGCTCAGCGGTCGCAGAACGGGCTGCCCGAGTTGAATGGCGGCCACGTCATATTGCGCCTGCGTCAGCGAAACCAACACCGGTTCCGTCTGGGTCGAATCCCCCGCGGCTTCGGTGAACGACGACGTGAGCGGCTGTTCGGCCTGGGCGGCATCGCCTTCCCCCCCGGCCGAGCCGCAACCCGACACACCGAGCAGCCCAACCAGTAACACCAGTACAAAGCACTGACTTTTAATCCATTGAGTTTCGTATACTTTACCTATTGTTTGCATGATCAGGGATTGCCGAGCAGATAATGGATGGAAAGAACCGATTGATTGTATTGATGAAGCAGGTCGAGGTAATTGGAGCGGATCGTCAGCGCCTGCTGCAAGGCCAGCGAAAACTCCACGTAGCCAATGTCGCCCCCACTGAAAGCCCGCCGGGCGTTAGACTGGATGAGCGCAGCCTGAGGCAGTCCACTTTCTTCGTAATAGGCCAGGGCCGTCCGGTACTGGTCAAATTGCTGCACCGCCTGCTTCACCTGCTGATCGAGAAAAAAACGCTGGTTCTGCCAGTCGGCTTGCGCAATTTGCTCGCCCAGTCGGGCGGCATTGACCCGCGCTTTCTGCGCTTGCCCCAGCAACGGAAACGAAACGCCGATTTGCCCGCCGTAGAACCGGTGTCCGGCCCCGAAATACAATTCCTGCCCGTTGATGAGTTGATTTCCGATGAGCGTCTGGCTGAACAATCCCACCGAAAACTCGGGCTTGAGACGCGCCTGCTCGACCTGCCGGTTTTGCCCAGCCCACTGAATCTGCTCCTGAAGCTGGCGCAACAGCGGATTGCGTGAAGCCGTCAAGCTATCCGTCATCACCGACAGCGAGAGCTTGGGCAATGGTTCGGGGCTAACGTCAACGGGCTGCGGACTGTAAAGCAGGGTTTGCAACCGGGTGCGGCTGGCCATCAGACTGGCATCGTTCTGGGCGAGCCGCACGCGCTGGTCGGCCCGCTGGCTTTCGGCGGTGGCTTTTTCCAGGCTGCCCGTCTCCCCGGTTTTGAACCGGAGGTTGGCCGCTTTCACAAATTCCGCCAAAACCGTATCCTGTTCCTGAAACAAACGGTTTTTCTGGTATAGATAATTGATTTCGTAATAAACCGACCGAACCTGGTACTGCACGTCGTGACGCGTCACCGTCACACCCGCTTCCTGCACCCGAACGGTCTGGTCATTTTGTTCGGCCAGTCGTCGCATTAGGGTTGGGTTGGGGATGGCTTGCGTCAGGGTCAGGTTGTTATCGAACCGCCGGGTGTTGTACTGGCCCAACATTGCCGTAGCCGAAAACCGTCCGGCATCGTAGGCCGTTCGCCGGAGTGCCTGTTGCTGGCTGACCGTCAAACCCGCGATCTGAAGCTGTGCGTTGCGGCTACCGGCCTGCTGCAACGCCTGATCGAGCGTCAGCGTTTGTCTGGAAATGTTGGCCTGGCTTGCCGGTTGCGCCCAGCCGACGGACGCCATCAGCAACAGGATTCCAACGGTGGCGGTTACAACGGTTTTCGGTCCCCCCGGTTTTTTAGCCGCTTCTGCTTCTTTCGCTACGGCTTTTTTCTCCGACAGGGAATATAGGATCGGTAAAACAATCAGCGTCAGCAACGTAGCTGTCAGCAATCCGCCGATGACGACGGTCGCCAGCGGTTTTTGCACTTCAGCCCCGGCGGAATTGGAAATCGCCATCGGAATAAAACCGAACGAAGCCACCAACGCCGTCATGATCACCGGCCGCAGCCGAACCTCCGCCCCCAGCCGGATGATTTCGGTCAGGTCGGTCAGCCCTTCTTCGTGACGAAGGCGGTTGAACTCGGCAATCAACACAATACCGTTCAAAACCGCCACACCGAAGAGCGCGATGAACCCGACTCCTGCCGAAATACTGAAGGGCATGCCGCGCAGCATCAGGGCAAACACGCCCCCAATGGCCGCCATCGGAATGGCCATAAAAATCAGCAGGCTCTGTCGAATGGAGCCAAACGTAAAAAACAGCAGGGCAAAAATCAGCGCCAGCGCAATCGGAACGGCAATGGCCAGCCGCTGTTTGGCATCTACCAGATTCTGAAACTGACCGCCGTAGGTGATGGAATAACCGGGGGGGAATTTAATCTGCGCATTGACTTTTTGCTGCAATTCCGTCACGATACTTTCCACATCACGCCCCCGAACGTTGAACCCCAACGTGATGCGCCTGTGGGTATTGTCCCGCTGAATCTGGTTGGGTGCCTGTTCGATGGTGACCTGCGCAATCTGGCTCAGCGGGAGTTGCTGGCCGGAGCCGGATGGACCTTTTGGCGTGGTTACATACACATTGCGCACATCGTCGACGCTCTGCCGCTTGTCGGCCGCCAGCCGAACCACGAGGTCGAATCGTTTTTCACCTTCGAACACCAAGCCCGCTGACTGTCCGGCAAAAGCCGTGTTGATCACCCGGTTGACGTCGGTTACGTTCAGGCCAAATTTGGCAAGCTGCGCCCGGTCGAGTTTGATCACGATCTGGGACAAACCGCCCACCTGCTCCACGTAAAGGTCTTTAGCCCCCTCGATGCCCCCGATCAGGGTGCCGACCTGACCGGCCAGTTGGGTCAACTGGCCCAGGTCTTCGCCGTAAATTTTGAGGGCCACATCCTGACGTGCGCCGGTCATGAGTTCGTTAAACCGCATCTGCACCGGCTGTTGAAAGCCAAACGTAACGCCCGGAACCACCGAGAGGGCTTCGGCCATTTTACCAGCCAGTTCGTCGCGGGTGGTGGCCGACGTCCACTGATCACGCGGTTTCAGAATCACCATCAAATCGGAAGCCTCAATCGGCATCGGGTCGGTTGGAATCTCACCGGAGCCGACTTTGGCCACCACCTGCTCGACTTCCGGAAACTGTTTGAGCAAAATGCGCTCGGCCTTCAGGGTGGCGTCCACGGTTTCGGAAAGCGAACTGCCTGTCAACGTTCGCGTATCGACGGCAAAGTCGCCTTCGTCAAGTTGGGGAATAAACTCTCCGCCCATGCGGTTGAAGAGAAAAACCGCAACGGCCAGCAGGGCAACGGCACTGACCAGAATCATGAGCCGGTGTTTCAGGGCCGACAGCAGAACGGGTTCGTAAAACCGCTGAATCTGTTTCATGATCTTGTCTGAGAACGTTTCTTTGTGGACGATTTTCTTGTTCAACATCAAGGCCGAAATCATCGGCACGTAGGTCAGCGACAGGATGAAAGCCCCCAGAATGGCAAACGCAACGGTCAGGGCCATCGGCCGAAACATCTTGCCCTCGATGCCCGACAGGGCCAGAATTGGCAGGTAAACAATCAAAATGATGATTTCGCCAAAAGCCGCCGACGACCGAATCCGGGCCGCCGACTGGAAAACTTCGTCATCCATTTCGGCCTGGGTCAGCGTTTTGTTTTTATTTCGGTTGGTAATGTGGTGCAGTGTTGCTTCGACGATGATCACGGCACCGTCCACAATCAGCCCGAAGTCGATGGCCCCGAGGCTCATCAGGTTGCCCGAAACGCCGAAGAGGTTCATCATCGCAATGGCAAACAGCAACGCCAGCGGAATGACGGAGGCTACGACAAACCCCGCGCGGAAGTTGCCCAACATCAATACCAGCACAAAAATGACGATGGTAGCGCCTTCCAGCAGGTTGCGCTCCACGGTTCCAATGGCGCTGTTAACCATTTTGGTCCGGTCCAGAAACGGCACGATCTGCACCCCTTCGGGCAGCGTTTTCTGAATTTCGGCGATCTTTTCCTTCACCCGTTTAATGACCGCCGATGAATTTTCGCCTTTGATCATCATCACGACGGCCCCCACGGTTTCACCCTCGCCGTTGCGGGTGACGGCCCCGTAGCGCACCGCCGAACCGCGGTTGACCTGCGCCACATCGCGAATCCGAACGGGTAACGACTGTTCGTTCAGCCGGACAACGATGTCGGCAATGTCGCTGGTCGAACGAATCAGGCCGTCGGAGCGAATGAAATAGGCGTTGGGCTTTTTGTCGATATAAGCCCCGCCCGTGTTCTGGTTATTCTGCTCCAGGGCATTGAAAATATCGGTAATCGTGACGCCCATGCTCCGCAGCCGGTCGGGATCGACCTCGATCTCGTATTGTTTCAACAGCCCCCCAAAACCGCTGATATCGGCCACACCGGGGGTTCCGAGCAAGCCGCGCCGGATGGTCCAGTCCTGAATGGTGCGCAGGTCGGAGAGTGAGTATTTGGTTTCGTAGCCTTTTTTGGCCAAAACCGTATACTGGAAAATTTCGCCCAAACCCGTGGTGACGGGGGCCATGACGGGCGTTCCAACGCCGGGCGGAATCTCCCCCACCACATTTTGCAAGCGTTCGGCAATCTGCTGACGAGCCCAGTAAACGTCCGTTGCGTCGGTGAACACGACGGTTACGATCGACAGGCCGAAGCGCGAAAACGACCGCAGCTCGGTGATGCCCGGAATATTCGACAGGCTGACTTCAATCGGAAATGTCACGAGTCGCTCGATGTCCTCAGCCGCCAGCGACGGACTGCTCGTGATCACCTGCACCTGGTTGTTTGTAATATCCGGCACCGCGTCGATGGGCAGTTGGGTCACCGACCAGGCGCCCCACCCCACCAACGCCAGCACAAACAGGCCAACAATGAGTTTGTTGTGAATGGAAAAATGAATGATGGCATTCAGCATAATACGCGCTAAAAGAAAGGATTGACTGAAAAATCAGGAAGAGAAAACGGCCGGTTTGCAGAAACCAACGAAACGGTTTGCACCCTTTCATCACCCGTTATGCGGGTAGAACGACAGCATACACGGCAGAAAAAGCAGGCCCCGTTTCAGGTGGACACACGTCGGTCAGGGGCGGCTGGAAACTAACGTCGGGGGGGATTGATGAGCGCGAAAACCGCGAGAAAAGAATACAGATCAGCCTTGCGAAAGAAATCGGTTTTGGCAACAACCAGCACCTGACAGAGCTGAGGAGCCGACAGCCAGATGGTATTGGGGGTAAAAACCGGTGCGGAATGACCGACTGAAGGTAAATTCTGGTGACTGTGGTTGGGGTGTTTCTGGTGTTCCGAATCGGCCCCGTAATGCATTTTGATGAAGTCGATGAAACCCAGCCGGGCGTCCGTGGCCCGGTGTTGCTGGTAATGCTGCACCAGATCACCCCAGTGGGAGGTCTGGTCGATGCTGAAGCCGGGGAGCAAACTCCCGCCCAACATCCAGCACGCTAACAACAGAGCAACAAAAGGTTTCATGATTAATCTGATTGTACCCGAACAACAAACCTGCCGGGCGAAAGTTTCCGGCAGGTTTACATTTACTGTAATTTGGAAATAATCTAATACCAGCTACCTTTTTCAAGTAATAGTAAACTGATAATCAGCGCACAGGAGCAGGAACATTTATTGATTTACCGGAGCGGTTTTGTTGTAAGCCACTGAGAATTTTACCAAAAAAGACTCGTCGGTCGGAACCATCATCAGCGACGGGCGCTCGATGTTGTAGTCACTCATTTTGATTGAAAATTCGCCGGTTGCCAGCAATTGCCCGGCTTTATCGGCCCGAACGGCCTGAAACTCGATGGGTTTGGTTACCCCGTGAAAAGTCAGGTTTCCCCGAATTTTGAGTTTATCCTGGGTTTGTTCGATGCCCGTACTGCTGAAGGTTACGCGGGGGTACCTGATCCCATCCAGAATCTCAAGCGCGTGCGAATCCCGGTTTGCGTTCTGGCTATCGAACGACGCCAGTTTGACCGCAACCGCCACAGCCTCAATGCGATCGGTGGCGTCGTTATACACGAGCACGCTTTGCACCTCCCGGCTGACGCCGTCCCAGGTATGCATGGGATGGTGCATGGTGTAGGTCATCACCGATTGGGATTTATCAGCCATTAGTTTGCGGGATGCAGTTGGCGCGACAAATGCCAGCATCCCGATGATGCCAATGGTAAAGGCAGAAAGAATTCCGATTGAACGATTCATGAGAGGCATGTTAAAATTTGATGGCAACGACCGACAGCGCAAAGGCGCCAAAGGTTGTATAGGCGGCCGCCCGGTGATACGGTTTTAGCTCGGGGTGGTTTTCGATGGAACTCGCCAGGATGTTGGTGGCAAGCATACCGGCCATGTGGACAACGGCCAGGTATTTGTGCAGTTTAATCGAGCTAAACCCCCGGCGATCACCAATCATTTTGGGCGGAGCTGTCAGGGATAAAAGGGCGGTTGTGACGTAGGTCAGGTTGATTCCCGCAGCCAGTGTGCTGTGCACATTCAGCAATCGCCCATATTGGTCGCCGGTAGCGTTGTACAATTTAGCGCCTACCAGACCCTGGGCCACAAAACCCGCCAGCGTTACAAAGCCCATTACCTGGTGGCTCACCAGCATGGTCCGGCGAATTTTCAGCTCTTTTTCCCGGCCTTCGGGCGTCAGCGGAGCCAGATTTGTGGTTCGCAGCAGCCCTTTTGGCCCCCAGAAAATGCGCTGGGTGACGATCATTTTGTGTGGCAACAACGCCTGCTGACTGGTGCTGTCGTCCAGATCAGCCAGCAGGTCAGCCGTTTTTTCGACGGGCGGAATCGTATCGGCCGAAACCGTCTGAGCCCAGGTTTGGGAGAAAGAACCCAGCCAAATCAGGCCGAGTATAATACGCGCGCGCATTCGGTATGGGGAACGTTTGAATGACATTTCGTGAAATGATTTTTGTTTGGAAAACCAAGCTCAGCTCATGAAATCGTCAGCACATTGCCGGATTGCGTCACGGTGTAGACGGTCAACCCGTGACTGCCCTCGCTGTTCAGTCCTTTTCCGGTCAGATCATAACGGGCGCCGTGTTCCGGGCAGTAAAATTCGCCATTACGGAGCTGAACTTTCTTTTTGCCTTCGTGGCTGCACACCACTGTGACCGCCACATACCCTTTGGCAGTGTTCGCCACCACCACATTATTGGTGACGATGTATCCACCAACGGTTTTCAGCGCGGAATTGGCAGAACTGGTCAGGTCAACGGTGATGGCACTGGTGAGCGGATCAGGCGTTACATCGGAGCTTTTGCTACAGGCCGTCAGTGAC
Organism: Larkinella sp.; assembly: GCF_965227735.1. Classification (NCBI taxonomy): domain Bacteria; kingdom Pseudomonadati; phylum Bacteroidota; class Cytophagia; order Cytophagales; family Spirosomataceae; genus Larkinella; species Larkinella sp. The sequence goes on from NZ_OZ245776.1 coordinate 205,009, forward strand.
TGCCCGGCACAATACACGGCAAGTAGCGCGGCCCCCTGCATGCCGAGTTGACGAAGAAACTGGTGACGGCTCAGTGCGTCGGAGTTCTGATTCTGTGACATAGATTCGTATGGCTTTTAATGAGCTATACGGATTTCCTCTATCCAGCCGTTGCCTGCGTCCGGAAAATTTTTCAAAGTTTTTACTTGAATAGATCGATCCAAACCGATGCTTTCAGCCCTACATTACTGCCACTTGGGGCATCGGGCTGGCTACGAAAATCGTAGAGGTAATACGGAATCAATTGCGCTGAAAGGCGCGACTGGTGGAATTGAATTCCACCACCGAACAGAAAATTATGAAAAACCCGGTGTTCCGCTTTCAGGCTAAATGAATGGTGCTGTTCGTCTCCCCGAAAATAACTTTCGTACTTGATCTGCTGGTAAGCTGCCAGATCCAGATTTGTTCCCGTTTGAAACGACAACGACCATTTCGGGTTCAGCGGCACATAATATTTCAGCGTGATGGGCAAACTGATGCCGGACGTATGGATCGAAATTTCCTCGATCCGGTCGTACTGCGCCGGTAAATAAGGCCGGTACTGTTCAATGAATTCCTGACCGGTAGCCGAATTGAAATCTTTCAGCCCCCGGTGCTTTTCCGAATTTTGGCGGGTAGCCAACACACCCACGGACAAACCCAGATTTTCCATCGGAAATACTTCGATAACCGGCCCAACCCCCACACTGTTTCGGGTCATCACGGTTTCGATTCCACCCCGGGGACGTAATGACGAAAGCCGAAACGGCGGACGTTTCGGTTCAATTTTGGGAACTTGTGGCCGCAATGAAGCGGGTGCCACCGCCCCGGTTTGTGCTGCTGAATCAGAAAGTACTCTTTCAGGGTTGACCACCGGAGTCGGCACCGACGGCTGACCCGCCACCTCCTGCTTCTCATCTGGCGCCGTGTCGGTGCGGGCTGGTGTTTGCATCGAATCAACCGTTGCTGGTGGGCGACTGTCTGCCGACCAGACCCGGTTTGGTGTTTTACCCGATCGGTCGCGACTCGTGGGTTGAGCCATTGTCGTTAACCGGGGGTTAAAACCGGGCTGACGACGCAAGTCCGTTCCGGTCGTCCGCGTCGCCGGTTTCGATGCGGTATAATCGGTTTCACGGCCTGATTCCGTTTCGGCATCGGTTGGCCCAACCGGACCCGGATCACTCGAAGCGTCAGTCATCAGACGGTATGAATGCCGGTGTTCCACTACCGTTCGTTTGACAATGTAGACCGTGTCGACCCGCTGAACCGGAGCAACCGGTTGGCGAACTTCGCTTTGGGCCGTCGATTGCAGCGTTTTATGCACGGTTTCCAGCACCCGCCGGTTTTCATGCAGGGTGTAAAGCGTTGTCAGCCACCCAGTCAGCATCAACCCGCTGAGTACCCAGCCGCCATACTGCAGCAGCCAGGGCCAGAATCCCGAGACGGGCAGGCGTTTCCGGAAACGGTCCCAGGCCCGGGGCTGGTAGCCCGGCCTGACCGCTTCCAGGTTTTTCTTCATCAGTTTGTCGAAACGTTCGTTAGACATAGTTTCGTCGGTTTACTGAGTTTGTAGAGGTCCATTCGATAAGCAGTTCCTGTAATTTCTGACGCGCTTTCGCCAGGTTTGAGCGTGAAGTACCTTCATGAATGCCCAGCATCTGGGCAATTTCAGGATGGCTATAGCCATCCACTACATGCAATGAAAAAACAGTTCGGTAGGCGGGGGGCAATAACTGAACAACCGCCAGAATTTCGTCGGCGGCCAGTCGCTCCAGCAACCCGTCCGTCTCCCCCACTTCGTAAGCGTCATCGATGTCGGCATAGACCAGCGGGGATTTGTTCCGGCGGTAGTGGTCGATGGCGGAATGCACCATGACCGTACGAAACCAGGCATCGAAAGGCTGGTCGGGGTCGTAATACGAAATCTTGTTAAGTACCCGCAAAAAACCGTCGTCGAACATCTCCTCCGCTTCTTCCCGGGTGGCAGCATACCGCAAACAGATGTTGACTCCGAAGCTGTAATAAGCTTCGAATAGCTGCTTCTGGGCAGCCGGTTTTTCACGCCGACACCCCTCGATTACCTCCGGCAGTGCCAGAGATTTGTTTCGTCGGAATAGCACAGGTGTTCGCTGTTGTTACGGTCCAACCTTCTTTACGACAGAAGGGCTTCTCTCCGTTGCCTGGAAATATAAATTATTTACCGGGCACAGGCAACGGCGTAGTGGATTAAAACCGTATGGATCACTAACAGCCATCGTCTCTTCACCCAACCGACCCATTCTATGCGATTCCTTGTTACAGCCGTCGCCCTTTTCATGACCTTCCCGGCTTTTGCCCAGGACTTAGACGGTCTGCGTTACCACCGGAGTCTGTTTAGCCGGTATTTTACGGATACGAGCGGGCAGCAAATTCCGAAGTCTGAGGTTCGATCGCTCCTGAAAACCCAGCCCAGGGCCTTAAAATACTACCAGCGCGGCCGGTCGCTGCGGGTGTGGTCGGTGGCAACGGCCCTCCCGGCGGCCCTGCTGATCGGAACCGGAGTCGGTTTGATGGTGGTCGGCGATGGCGAACACGACCGGATGCCGAACGAACACCCAAACCGTGATTTTGGCAACCCGGTCCGGTCGGAATTGGAAGGTCCAAGCGGAATCAGAAACTTCGGAGCAATTCTGGCGGGCAGTGGCGTTTTGCTGGGCGCGGCAGCGGTCTGGTTCGACCACCGGGCTTCCGTTCAGTTTCGGAGGGCCGCCAACCGCTACAACCACCGGCATTCGACAAGCGTCCGGTTTGTACCGGCCCGGCGGAGTCTTGGCGTCCGCGCTGTCCTGACGTTCTGACCTTTCTTGCAGTGCGGTTTTTCGATTGGCTGGTTGTATAAAAAAAGCCGCGCCGGTTGAACGGGCGTGGCTTTCGGGAAATAAACGGTGTGGATATGAGGAAGATTCAGATCAGGCGGCTGCCTGCGACAAAAAGCGTTGTTCCAGCAACTGCGGATGTTCGTAGCGGTTTCCCAGCACCCGCAACTGGCGGGCGTGCAGGGCGCTGAGTGAAAACGCCGGAAACTCGCCCGTTCCCAGAGGTTGAAACAGGGCGTAGCCGCAACGATGATTCGACCAGCCAATCTCGAAAATCCGCCCGTCCCACTCCACCAGATCGCTTTCATACAGCAGAATGCCCTGCCGATCCGACTGACCGATGGTGCGCATCAATCGCCAGGAAAAGCTGGTGGGCTGCGGCAATTCGTCAACCGCCGACACCTGGCTCACCAGGGCAATGGCTTCCTGTAGCCAGATGGATAAATAAGGCTCCGGGGTCATGGGCAGCCCGGCCAGGTAGAGCATTTTCTGGCCGTCCCAAATGCGGGATTGGATTGGTTGCATCGTCCTTTCTATATTTTAGTTATACGATAATGACTAACAAATATATGCCATAAAAGCGACATTTCGAAGTCAAATGTTACTTATTTATATCATTTCGCATACATTTAGTAAACGGCACAACCATTTTTCGACATGAGCATCCGCAGAACCCAACAAAACTATACTATAACTAAAAAAGCTTATCCTGACTTGGCTGGATACAATTTTACCGGCTGGTTATTGACAACCGCGACGGTCGGGAAGAAAATTGCCGAAGGCACAACCTCTGCGAGCAAGAAAGGCTGTACCTTCGGCAATGTCCATTTAATCAGGCCATTCACTGGCCTGGTCGGTTTTTAAATCTGAGAAAAAGCGGTCGGAATCAGGAAGGTCCGGGTGATGTTCGAAACGATCCGGGCGTTGGCATAGTCGGGCATGGAACTGATTTTTTTCCATTCCGGATCGCTGCCGAACTTCTTCCAGTTCTGATCATGCTCTTCCATGTTGTCGAACGTCAGCAGGTAGGTCAAATTCGGGCGCATGGGGCCGATCAAGGTTTCGCCAAAGAAAACCGGCGTGAGTCCGACGCGCTTGAAAATCGCAATTTCACCGCCTTCATTGAACATTTCGATCTTCTTCTTTCCGGCGGTTTCGTTGTGGCTTTCGTAGCGTCGCAGCTCGAAAATCCGCGGTTTTTTCTCCGGAGCTTCCAGTTTCGGCATGTAGGCAAACGATTTCAGCAACGAGCTTTCAATGCGTTCATAGGCCGGGTCGGTAGCCTGGGCCGTCAGATAATCGGCACCCGCCTGTTGGTAAGCCGCATCGCCAGCCAGCTTTTCGGGCAACTTGAAATACTCATCCAGAGAATTAAACGGGATCACCGTCACCAGTTTCGTAAATCCCTGCGGGAGATATTCCGTGAAAACGCCAATGTTTTTACTCCCCAGCCGGTTCAGGGCCGGGATGGCAGCATTCTGAAAATAGCTTTCCACCATTTTCTGCTGTTTGCCGTTTTTCAAGGTATAAATCCGCAGCTCGTAGAATTCAGAACCGGCGTTTTGTTGGGGCGTTGCCGCTTTAGTCAACGGATTCAGGAAACTAGCAGCAGAGGTAGTAATCAGGGATTTTTTAACAAAATTACGTCTTTTCATAGCGGTTTTTAATACGGGCTTAGGCCCGGTTTTCCTGCTACAGAAAGCACCGCCACCGCCGATTCTACCTCATTCGCTACGTTTTAACACCCGCCATCAAATGAAATTCGCCGGACACCCGGTTCCGGATAGGGCGTTTCAGCCTGATTGGTTGAAGAGCCGTTTTTTTCAGAAACCGCCAGGCCGGACAACAAATACTGCTATTTTATCTCCCTATTCTTACAAACTCTTTTGACCGCTCCCTCAAAACTTTGTGGCCCGTTTTGATAATTACATTTACCTTGTTGTCGGTTAATGCGTTATACGCAGTCTCCCCTCAACCGTACCCATCTACAACCGCCGATCTGCTTTGTTCCCTGAAACCAGGTGGATACCAAGCCCGTTTCTGTTTTTTTCCTGATCTGTTTTCTGCGTATTACCCTCTATCCACTAATCAATCATGCTATGCTATGACCAAACGACGATCCGACGAACCGGACAACAAAGCTGCCGAACGTCTGAAACAGTTCAGAGAAGCCCGTGGTATCCCGGAAAATTTCCCGGAAGAAGAAACCGAATCCCCCGAGAAGAAACCGAAAAAACCAACCAAAACGACTCAGTCAGATGAAGGGACCGAAGGATGATCTCTTGAACCCGACCGACCAGGCCGCTCCGGCGGTTCGGGGACGGGCCACACTTCCCAAACCGCCCACCAGCAAGGTACTGCAACGGTTGCTCTACTTTTCGGAAGAACGTGGTCTGCCGATCACGGAAGCGGTTGCCGACGAGAAGCAGAAAGCAAACCGACGCCGTGCGGCCACCGTAGCCCTCTCGGTCGAAGGCCCACCGGAAGTGGTTGCGAGCTATGCCCAGGCGCTGGTCGATGCCGCCCTGGCCCTGCAACCCACTGTTGTCGAACCAACGGAAACCGATACCGGTGATTCCGAACCCACGGCCCCGGCGGCCATAACGACCCTGTCACCCCCTACCGGTTTCGGTCCTCAATGGCGGTTTCTGGGTCCCACGATGATGTCCAACGGGCAGACTTACGGCGAAAGCCGCGTGGTCGTTTCGGGCCGGATTTCAGCAGTGGCCGTCGACCCGTCCAATGCCAACCATATTTTGTGTGGCGCAGCAAGTGGAGGCATTTGGGAAAGCTTCAACCGGGGAACTTCCTGGAGTCCGCGCACGGATTATGCCGCTACGCTGACGGTTGGCGCATTGGCCTTCAATCCATCGGCTCCGGCCACGGTCTATTGCGGCACGGGAGAAGGAAATTTTTACGCCTGGCTGGGTGCAGGCTTGCTGCGCTCGACCAACGGCGGCAGCACCTGGACGATGCACGCCACGGCACCTTTTGTAGGGCAGGGCTTTTACGATTTGCTGGTCGATCCCGCCAACGGCAACCATTTGCTGGCCGCCACCACCCACGGCATTTATGAATCCACCGACGGTGGAACGGCCTGGACACTGCGCCGGTCGGGACGCTGCTGGGACCTGGCGGCCCATCCTTCCGGCGGTGCCACGGCGGAGGTGCTGGCGGGTTGTCAGAGTGGGCTTTTCCGTTCCACGAACGGCGGTCAGACCTGGGCGGCTGTTGCCTTACCGGGTGGACCAGCGGCCTACGACCGGCTGGCGGTGGCCATTTCCCGCACGAATCCGGCCGTTGCCTACGCGTTTGGCGCAGCCGGAGCCACGATGTACCTCTACCGAAGGGCCAGTACGGGAACCTGGTCGCGCATTACCGGAGGACCGGCGGGGCTGTCGACCGGACAGGCGTGGTATGACTGGTTTCTGGCCGTGGCTCCCGATACGGATGCAGAAATTTACCTGGGGGCCATTGAAGCCTACCGCGGAAACCTGTCGGGCAGCACCTGGACCTGGGTGACGATTTCCAACAAAACCGGTGACGACATTCACCCCGACCAGCACGCCATCACATTTGATCCCACCAATGCCAACATCGTTTATGTGGGGAACGACGGCGGATTATTTGTGTCGCCCAACCGGGGCACGAGCTGGACGTCGCTCAACAACGGTTTAGGCATAACGGAAATTGAATACATGGCCCAGGATTACGGGTCGTCCCGCTGGCTGATGGCCGGAACGCAGGACAACGGCAGCATCCGCTACACGGGCAATCCGGCCTGGGATCATATTGCCGACGGCGACGGGGGCGACTGCGGGGTTCACCGCAACGACCCAAACGTGGTGTTCCATTCCTATTACAGCATGGGCATGGAACGCTCGACGACCGGGGGAAATTTCGGTTCGTTTGGCTGGATCGGCCCCAATGTTCCCGATGGCTACAATGCCCTGTTTTATCCGCCGATGGAAGCGACCAACGACACGGTGGCTCAGGCGGGTCAGAGTGTGTACATTTCCCGAAACCGGGGGACCAACTGGACGGAAGTGGCCCTGCCCGCAGGTCAGGTAGCATCGGCGATGTACATTCCCAATCCTGATACGGTTTTTGTCGGAACGACAACGGGGCAGGTGTACCGCATCAGTTGGTCCGGCACGGCCTGGTCATCGGCGACGGCCCTGACGACGCCCCGCGCCAGTGCGTATGTCAGTGATTTACACGTCAATCCGGCGAACCTGAACCGCATCTGGGCAACGTCCACCTCGCTGAGTGGCGACCGGGTGTTCCGGTCCGACAATGGCGGCAGCACCTGGGTCAACTGCACGGCGGGTTTACCCAATCTGCCCATTACCGCCGTTGAAGTCGATCCCGGCAATGCCAACCGGGTATGGGTAGCGGCCGACGTGGGCGTCTACCAATCCCTGAATGCCGGGGCTTCCTGGAGTGCTTTTGCCAATGGCCTGCCGAATGCGCTGGCGGTCGATTTGCTCTATCATCCGCACGCCCGCGTGTTGCGGGTGGGAATGCGCAACCGGGGCGTTTGGGAAATCCCGGTCGATGGCTGGCTGGCGGCTCCCATTTGCGGAGTGCAATGGAACGGCAGTCTGGCTCCGAACCAGACCCACCGCTGGTTTACGCATAGCTGGCCCGCGACCTGGCACATCATCTGGACCATTATGCCCACCTCGCCCCTGCCCGGCGCCCCGCAGGTGAGCTGGAAAGTGCAGGTGGAACGGGCCTCCGCCGAATACGTCACCTACTGGATCAGCGTTACCAACCACACCGGTTCTCCCGTCAGTTTTGAAGGCCGGTATGCCATATTAAGTTTCTACTAATCAACCCTTTACTATTCATACCAATGCGAACAGGAACACAATTTACCGGCACACTGGCCCCCAATCAGACCCACCGCTGGTTTACGCATAGCTGGCCAGTTGGCTGGCATGTCACCTGGTATATGATGCCCACCTCGCCCCGCTCCGGGGCTCCCCAGATCGACTGGGATATTTTCGTGGAGCGGGCGAATGCGACGCACTGCACCTACTGGATTACGGTGAAAAACCTGACCAACACGCCCGTCACCTTTGAGGGCCGCTACGCTGTTTTGAACTAAGTTAACTACCTATTCCCATGCGAATTACGATCGAAATCGATACCAAAGACCTGCCCGGCGTGAGCATAACGCCCGAGGTGGAAGTTCAGCAGGCAGAGGTCAACACATCCCATTCGTCGGCTACCGACGCCGGTGCGGCCCCCGGCGCCGGAACGGAAGAGTCGCCAGCACCAGTCCCGCAAACGGAAGAATCGGCCCAACCGGCAGCTGATATGACCTCAGCGGGGAGCGCGCCCTCCCTCACGAATGATGTTCCATCCTAATCCACTGACCACAAACCCATGTATACATTGATCCGTTCGTTGCCGTGGTTCAGAATCGCGACCGAACAACTCCCGGCTTTGGTGGTGGCGATGCTAACGGCTGAGGTATTTTACAAGTTCCACAGTTTTGTGCTCGAATGCCTCGCGTTTTTGCTGACGTGGTTCATCACCGACGCCTTAATTCAGTTCGGGCGTAAGCTGTTTCGGGCGAGGAAGTAGTTTTTTCGCCCACTGGTAAAGAATGCTAAATGAAAAATGATGAATATTAAATGTAAAAGTGCTGACTTGGAAATCACTTTTACATTTAGCATTCATCATTTTTCATTTAGCATTCCCTTCTTTTAAATTCTAAACTGCCTCAGGGTTTGACAACGGGGTTCAGGATTAGTTTGCCCCGTAGTCGCCCTTCGATGTAGGGCGGTTGCTGAAACCCCCGTTTTTCAAGGCCCCGATCGATCCGGTCGATCAATTCAAAAATGTCGAGGTTCGGTTCTTCGATGTTTTTCACCAGCTCGCTGGTAAACAGACCGTTTTCGTTTCCATCGCTGGCGGTTTTTCCCGGTTCAGTGGCATACACGATCAAGGTTCCGACCGGCGGATTGATGGTGGTATAAACCGGCTGACCGGTACCGCGCGTCCAGGAACGATAGGGATTATTGCGACAGGCATCCCAAAAAACCAGGTTGGAACCGTTCGGATTGGCGGTTTTCATTCGGGCCACCACCCGTTCCAGCGAGTAGCAAACATACCGGGCATCCACCTCCGTCGATGGGTCGGCGTCGGTGGGTTGAATAAAATTCTGGTTGTCTGCCATGATGCCATGTCCCGCGTAATAGAACAAGCCCACATTGCTGCTGTCCAATTCCGAATAAAATTTTTCAAGCGCCTGATCGGTTTCCCGGAGTTTCAGGTTTTCCACGAGGGTCACCGTAAATCCCAGCTTTTCAAACTGCTTCCTCACGCTGCGACCGTCGTTGACGGGATTTTTGAGCGGGTGTTTTTCATAATCGGAATTGGCAACGATCAACGCCACCCGCTTCTGTCCGATCACCGTATCTTTTTTGGCTTCGTAAATAACGTGCCGCACCGTGGAGGTGGTGGTTCCGACCGAGTTGGTAGCCGTAATTTGGAGAACATTGTCACCCGCCTGCAGCAACACTTCCTGAGAAACCTGTTCACCGCAAACCAGCCGTTTCATGCCCCGTTGCTGACCAAACATTTTCCCGTTAACGATCACCTGATGCTCCTTCAACGCTTCAAACGACTGAACACAGGCCGAAACCGTGAAAGCGGGCTGCTTCACCTGCAGGTAATCGGTGCCCGGTGATTGCCAGGTAATCATCGGCGGCAGATTTCGGGGCGCTTCTCCCTTCAGTTTCAGGGGTTGGCTTTTTGCAGAGATTACCGTGGGCGATTGGGCCCCGGCCAGAAAATGGACGGTTAAACCGCCCAGAAGAAGTAGTATTTTTTTCATAAAGGTGTGATTAGATAGTCCGACGAATGCCAATAAGGGGTGTATTGCCCTGAAAGCCCAGGGTAAGCTGATTGGATTTCCTGCGATTACGACTCCCCCTGATGGCGCTGTAGATGACATCCGAAACCAGAATAAGGGCCGCGGCACGGGTCGCAATCAGGTATTGATGGCGCAACTGGTTGGCTTTCGTAAAATACGGTTCTGCCTGATTTTCATACGGTTGTGACTCATAAATGGCATACTGGTCCAGGGCTCTGCTTCGCTGCATGAGTCCATACACGAGTAAGCCACCGTAGGCAATCGTAATCAACGGGCGGAACCCAATCTTTTTGTTCGGTTGAACCAGCACATTGCCGAGCCCCGGAACCAGAATCGAGAACAGGGCATTGGCGGGGCCACCCCCCAAATCTGGTGGCGCTAATTTGACATTGACAACCACCTGCACTTCATCTTCCGCCAACAAACCATCCGCCTGAATATCCCAGTAAACCACTTTTCCCTTGCCGGAACCAACGCCTTTGCCAACCGCTCCCGTCACCGACCGGGCAATTAAAACCCGGTTATTTTGATTAACTGCCTGAATATAAACCGAATCATTTTTTACCAGACTTTCTACATCATACGTGACCTTTATTCTGGTTTCCTGCTGTTCAATTTTGACGTTGGTGACCGTAACTTGACGGGGGGCCTGACTCATGGCCGGAGTCAGAAAGAAAACGCACAAAACGACCAGGGCGTAGAACATCTTTTCATAAAGCATCCTTTTCATAAAGCAAACAGAGATTGAACGTCAACAAGGGTTAAAGCCCGGTTATAAAATCGCAATTCATCAACACTTCCCTGAAATTTATTCGGAAAAGCCTGGCTCAGTAAACCAAGCCGTACATCACCACCCGGGCAATTATCGATGTTTGAAATCGGCAGATTTTCCCGACTGGCTACCAATTTCCCATCGAGGTATAATTTCAATGAACGACCTTCATAAACGCCCACCACATGGTGCCAGTTGTTAAGCCATTGGGTGACGGTATTGCTCGTATTTTCCCAGCCTGCACCCGAAACACAATTGCTGTTTTGTTTGACATCGACGTTCAAAACATGGCTGCTGGAATTGCCCGCCAGGGGACGAATGCTGATGCCATATTGCTCTTCTCCACCCGTATAACGCGACTTCACCAGCAATTGCATCGGCTGACTGACGGTCCCCGTTGGTTTTACCCATAAGCTGATCGTCATGGCATTCGTAAATCGCAAAACAGGGTGATCCGGAATCTCAACAAAGTCATTGTCACCATCCAGAAAAATAGCATTGTTAGGCACCTCTTTCCGATCCGTAGTCGAGGGCGGTTGATTCACCAGTTTCCCGTGATTCGTGCCTGCAAAATCGTTCGCATTTCCGTTCAATGGATAATACGCAACCAGTCCGCTTGTTATCGATGAGGCCAGGGTGTTGAACGTCAAAACCGCCCCGTATACCGTGCCGGCCGCGTTGATGGCAAAGGCCCGGTAATAATACAACGTATTGGGCTGAAGGCCGGAAACGGCAAAATCAGCCTTATTCCCGGGCAATAAAGGCGTAATCCCCTGCGTATCCGTATCGAATGTCTGATAACTACCTGTTTTGCCCGGGTCCGTAGAGGTAGCAGACACATACACCCCGTAGCGTGTTAAAACGGGCGTTCCCGGATTGGTCAGCGACAGGGACAGCACGGCACTGGTACCGGTTATGGTCGTGGCTGACAGCGTGTTGACAACCGGTTGCGACGTGGTTAAAAATGTCTTGACCACGCCATAGGAAGTACCGGCTTCATTCGTTGCGAAAGCCCGTACATAGTAAAGGGTATTGGGCAGCAATTGAGTAGCCTGAAAAGTCTGATTATTGCCAATCACCAAGCCTGTTTTTAAGGATAAGGGGGTGGAATTATCGACATCCGGAACACCCACTACATTTGAATAACACACGCCGAATTGCGTAATGGTAGCGTTTCCGGCATCATTTACTTTTACGCCCATTATCGCCGAATTACTGGAAACGCCCGAGGGATCGAGTGTCGTGACGGAAGCTAAAGAGGCATCGGTTATTCTGGCGGTAAGGGTTGCTTTGTATGTATCTCCGCAGGGGTTTTTAAGCTCGGCATCGACGGTATAAGTACCTGTTCCCGAGTACGTAAAAGTCTGCTCCCGTTCGGATGAAGTGACGGGATTACCGGCACCAAAATTCCAGGAAACCGTGGTAAAATCGCCCTGAATATCGACGAGTTTATAGGTTACCCTCAATTTTTCAGCCGTAAAAGAAATCCGGGCCGAAGGCTTCGCGCAGGATTGAAATGATTTCCGCTCAAAATCCCATCCTTCACAACCTAAGAGAAAAAAACAGACTATACTAAAATACGCCGGTAGTCGTAAATTCATACCAAAGAATTAAGAAAAAATCCTTATTTACTTCACAATACTTATTTTTATAAGTATTTATAGCGTATAAAATTACGACAACTTTAATGCAGTTGGGAAATATTTTCCGTTTTTATTTTTAACGGATAAGTGCGCCAAATTTTGATTTAATGACAAGGCTTGTAAACGACTGAAGCCTTGTTTTAAGACAACCCGATTCTCTGTCATTCGACCCGGCGTACGCCCGGTTTATGACAAACGAAGTGCTTTTTTCAGGTCTTCCTTTTTCGCCCTCGAGATAGGCACTTCGGCACCATCGGTCAACACCAGGAAGTCGCCGAACTCTTTTTTCCAGCTCCTGATAAACTGCTTATTCACGAGGTGCGACTGATGGCAGCGCACAAAACCGTAGTTCTTCAACAACTCATCGTACCCGAAAATGGGTTTGCACACCAGCAGGGCTTCCCCATCGAGCAGGTAAAACGTCGTATAATTGTTGGACGATTCGCAGCGGATGATTTCACCGGTTTTTACAAACCGCGTTTCCTTCGCCGTCGCCAAAGCAATGCGCGGCTCTTCGGGCGGCTGACCGGCTTTCAGGAAGTGCATCAGGTTTTGCAGGAGTTGGTTCTGTTGTTTCAACTGCCGTTGTTGGCGGGCTCTTTCCACAGCCGAGTGTAGTTCGTCAATCGCAATGGGCTTCAACAGGTAATCCACCGCAGCAAACCGCAACGCCTGGATGGCAAATTGATCATAGGCCGTGACGAAAATCACCTCGAAGTCGTAGGCAGGCAGGCTGCGCAACCAGTCGAATCCGTTTTGTTGGGGCATCTGGATGTCCAGAAATACCAGATCAGGCTGGAGAACTTGCAGCCGGGTGGTAGCCGTTTCCGCGTTCAGGGCCGTGCCACAGACTTCCACCTGCGGACAATACGCGTTCAGCAGGGCCTGCAGGTTCTCCAGATTCGGTTGCTCGTCGTCAATCAACAGTGCTTTCATCAAAACCATGACCCAAAGGTAAGGGTAATCTGCGTTCCCGATGGGGTGGCTTTCTGAATGGCCAGGGTAATTTGCCAGTCGGAATGGAGCCTGTTCAAGCGCTCGATTCGGTCACGGGTAAGTCTCAATCCCAGCCCATTACCGGCTTTATCTTCCGTAAAACCGCTGCCATTATCGGTAATGGTTACCGTCATGGCGTGTGCCAACCGACTGAAAACCACCGTAATAATTCCCTTTTCTGGTCGGGGAGCAACACCGTGTTTGACCGCGTTTTCGACCAAAGGCTGTAGAAGCATCACCGGTATAGCCGTTTCATACACATTGATTGCCGCATCGGCGCGGATGGCATACTGAAACCCAAACCGGAGCTGCTCCAGCTTCAAATAGGTGTCCAGCATCTGGATTTCTTCGTGCAGGGAAAGCTCGTCTTTGTGGGCATGGTGCAGCGACTCCCGCAGCAGCCGGGCAAAATCGGACAGGTACCGGTTGGCCCCTTTGATGTCTTCTTTGTTGATGAGGCCCTGAATCGAGCTGAGGGCGTTGAAAACAAAATGCGGATTGAGCTGGGCGTGAATCGCCTTCAATTCGAGCTGCAAGCGGGTTTTGCCCGCCTTTTCTTGCCGGGTTTTCCGCCGTTGCCGGATAAACAGGATCAGAAACAAGCCCGCGCCCAGTAAAACTGCCGAAAAAATTCCCGCTAATAACAGGAACTGGTTTGTTTGATACCAGGCCGGTTCGACGGCAAAGCGATATTCTGCAACGTGCTGCGGCTGAGCCGAATACCGAATCCGGATCGTATACGCTCCGGGGGGACAATCTTTGATCCAGACAAAACTGTTGTTGTACGCATTGTCTCGCCAGGGGGTGTAAACGCTGCCGGTTCGGATCAATTCGTACTGAATCTGTTTTTTACTGAACTGACCCTTTTCGAGCGCAAAAATCAGGTTTTCGTTCGTGGCGGAAACCTTAAAAACCGGGGGAAAACTGCCCGTGGATTGTCGGTCGGGCAGCCAGGGCGATTGCAACTTCTGAAAAAAATCATCGATCGTTTCGGACGTATACACACTGGTAATCACCGGTCTGACCATTTCCCAGGCCACCAGCGAAGTCGCTACAATCTGGTTTTGTCCGGTGTTTCTGACATCCACGATCAGCATTTTCCCCAGCCGGGTTCTGTAACCGCCCAGGTAAGCCATCACCGGCATCCCCGAATCGCGGATCAGCGTTGAATCGGTAAACCGGTTGATGCCCTGCCAGGGAACGAGCACCCGATGGCCCGGATATTCCAGCACCCGAAACTGGTATTGCCGGGCCAATTGCGGCCCCACGCCGTGCAGAAAGAACTGCGCCCGCGCCGTATCGAACGTGGTGCGGGCCACGAATCCGCGGGGACGTTCCCGCTTAAAAACCGGGTCTTTCTCCAGATCAACCACATGGCGGCTCTTGTCCCGGATTTCCCAAAATGCGTTGTTCTCTTTCCGGATGGCCAGTATTAAGCCCACTGCTGCGGGCTTGTTTCCGACCTCACTTGGAAAACTATGGGAGTAGTCGCCCCAGTAGATTTGCGCCTGTAGTGAAGTGAGGGTCAGGCTCCCTGCGATGATGGCGAAGATGGTCTTTTTCATGTTGTCGAATTTAGACGTCAAAAAAAGGATCTTTTTTAACCATCGTGTTGGGCAATGTGAATTCGGTCAGTATGGGTGTGAATTTGAACCAGCGATCAGATTACAATACAACTTTTCGGATCAAGAGCAAAAGTTGTGGAGCATCTTGGATTAAGCATATAACTGCGTCAATCGGTAAAGAAAGAATTCCACATTTTTTACCCCTCTGAACTGGGCTCGGAACGCTTTGATTTTAGCATTGAAAGATTCGGCCGACGCATTGGTGCTGCGGTTGTCAAAATAATTCAGGATTGTCTCATAGTGGTTTTGAATCGAACGGGCCACCGTGTTGAAGGCCTTAAAACCGCACTGCCGGACCTTTTCATGCCATTTAGCCAGACGAGCCAAGCCATAAAGTTTATCGGTCGTATTCTCAAAGATCTGGCTTAGGGCTTGACTGAGATCATAGGCTTTTTTCAGATCAGGGTACCGATCAAAAAGCAGCGTAGCCCGTTCCCGTTGACTGTCAGTCCAATCACCCGGTTTTTTATAAAGCACATACCGGCTGCGGGCCAGCAATTGTTTAAGGGTATCGCCATTGGAAAGCACCGGGGACTCGTACTCACTCTGAGTGGCTTTGGCTTGTTCAAGGGCTTCGTTTTCGGCATCCAGGGCTTCCCACCGGTACTCGACGCGCATTTCCTGAACGGCTTCCAGGGCTAATTGCTGAACATGAAACCGGTCGGTGACCTGAGTAGCTCGTGGAAAGCTTTTTTTGGCAATCAAAGCCATGTTACCCGCCATGTCCAAAGTGATTTCGGTGACCTTTTTGCGGAGCTTTTCGGGAATTTTCCGGAGAATAGCGATCACGGTTTCCGCTTTTGTACCGGCGATAATGGCTACAATACTGCCCTTTTGGCCTTTGGCTGCTTTATTGGTCAGAATCGTATATAACTCGCCATGCGAAAGGCTAGTCTCATCGATCGATAAATGCGTTCCTATATTTTGGGGATATAACAGCCACTGTTTAGCATGTTTTAGCTGGGACCAGTTCTGAAAATGGCTCAAATGGGTCCGATACTGGCGGGACAAACGTTTTCCGTCAACGCCATATAAACGACCCAGGCTATTGGTACTGTGGGGGGATAAATCCGTCAAGCTGGTTTAAAAAAAGCGCGAATTCTTTCGTCATTCGCGTTCCCTCTGCTACCTGTGACCAATCTCTTTGCTGGATGTGACCGGTCTGGGTATTGAGCCGCGCCACGGTGGCCAGCGACGACGTTTAATATGAAGAAAAACCCGTTTATCACGGATGGGGAAGTCCTGGATGGTAATTTCAGGTAAGAAACCCTTCGATAAAAGAAATGCTTTAGCGGGATCGGACTCCGGGTAGTTTTTCTCTTCCAGATAAACATGAAGCAGATCCGAAGACTTCTCGACACGGGTCAGTTCATAATAGGCTACGATAAAATCAGGTAACAGGTATTCGACTAAAGGTAAGAAACTCTCCAAGACGGTCAGGTTTGATTAAAAACACAAACCTAAAAAAATCCTACGCCCTCCACAACTTTTGCACTTGATCCCTTTTGTACTTGATCCAACTTTTCGTGTTTATCCGCGAACTATAACAAACAAATAACACCTTACAAATCACTGAAAATCAGCTTTCTGTAAGGTGTTATTTGTACCGGGAGCCGGACTCGAACCGGCATGCCCTTGCAGACATTGGTGTTTGAGACCAACGCGTCTACCGATTCCGCCATCCCGGCATTACTACGGCGCGTGTCGCTCAAGCGAACGTGGGTGCAAAAGTAGGATTAATACTGAATAATGAAGCATGAATACTGAATATTTTTTTAAGACTTGTCGCTTTCAACTGCCCATTTGACGCGTATTTGAGGGTTTTTATCCTCATTGACAGCCCGTTACTCGTAGCGTAGGGCTTCGATGGGGTCTAAACGGGAGGCTTTGAAAGCCGGGTAAATGCCCGAAAATAAACCGACGGTCACGCACACCAGAATGCCAACAGCCATCCAGAACCAGGGCACCACGAAACTGCCATTGCCCTGACTCACCACCGTCGAAATCAGGTTGCCAATCCCGATGCCCAGGATTATCCCGCCAATGCCGCCCATGATGCAGATGACCACGGCTTCGATCAAGAACTGTTCGCGGATGCGTTTGGGGGTGGCTCCCAGCGATTTCCGAATCCCGATTTCGCGGGTGCGCTCCGTCACCGACACCAGCATGATGTTCATGAGCGCAATGGCCGCGCCCAGCAGCGTGATGAAACCGATGCCAAAACCGCCGATCCGGAGGTAGCTGGTGATGTTTTCAAAATCTTTCGCCAGCTCATCCGCCCGCTTGATTTCAAAGGTGTCGGGTTTGCCCAGCGGGTCCCGGCGAATCTGACGCATCAACCCCCGGGCTTCGTCCACGGCCGTTTCGGCATCGCCCATGTTGGGCACCGAGCCGGTGATGTCGAAGGTGAGTGTGCGCGTGCCAGCCATGGCCCGGGCATTTTCCAGCGGCACCAGCACCATGCGATCGTCTCCCCCACCCGAAAAACCGCCTTTTTTCTCCAGCACGCCCACGACTTTGTATTTGCCGCCCAGCACACTAATCTCCTTGTTGAGTGGATTCTGGCCCTTATCAAACAGGGTGGTGGCCACTTCGTTGCCGATAATGGTCACGTTGAGCGAATTCTCGAGGTCATTCGGGGAGAAATTGCGGCCCGACTGCATCTTCAGGGCTTTGATGCCCATGAAATTATCGTCAATGCCGATCAACTGCACATTGGGATTGGTCTTCTTGGATGCGTATTTGATCTGGGCGGCTCCGGTCACGGCGGCATACACCGCAATGTTCTCCCCCTGCTGAAACCGCCGTTTAAAGGTCATCGCCTGGTGGTAGTCGATCGGCGGCACCCGCTTTTCGGACCGGCCGCCAAACCGCCGGTACATCTGCGGTCCCTGAATGTCGAAGGTGTTGGCCCCCAGTCCGGCAAAACTGTTGTCAACCGAGCTTTGAATGCCGTCGATCGCCGTTAAAATCCCAACCAGCGACGTGATTCCGATGGCGATGATCAGCGAGGTCAGAATGGTTCGCAGGCGGTTGGAAATAATGGAGCGCAGTCCTTCGCGGATATTTTCGAGGAGATTCATAGCGTGTCAGGGTGAAGATTTAGCATAAAATTTGCTTATCTTCGTTGAATACGAGTACGTACAAAGCTACTCAAAACAGCTAAAAAACGATTACCGATGAAAAGGCTGCTATTACCGCTCATCCTGATTTTGGCATTGACGACCCCGGTTTGGGCGTCGAAAATCCTGATTCCAATGGATGAAAGTCAGAAGAATCACCTGAAGGCCTACGGCATAGCGTACTGGGTATTACGCCAGTACGATACGGAAGTGGACTGGTTGCTAAATTACCGGGGGGGCAGTTTCATGATGCCGCACACCCAGAAATTTGTCAACGAACTGGTGATCCGGGGTGT
Source organism: Larkinella sp. (assembly GCF_965227735.1). Lineage (NCBI taxonomy): Bacteria > Pseudomonadati > Bacteroidota > Cytophagia > Cytophagales > Spirosomataceae > Larkinella > Larkinella sp. The sequence continues at coordinate 223,225 of NZ_OZ245776.1, forward strand.
CAGCTACGAGGTCATTTCCGACGCACAAGGCGGGCAGATTATCGCCGAAGTGTCGTCGCCTGACGCCAACATGGATGCGGTCAAATTGCAGAAAGCGCCCAAAGTGGCCGTTTATTCGCCCAAAACCAAGCAGCCGTGGGACGATGCCGTGACGCTGGTCATGACCTACGCCGAAATTCCGTATGAGACGGTTTTTGACGAGGATGTGATGGATGGCAAACTGGCGCAATACGACTGGCTCCACCTTCACCACGAAGACTTTACGGGACAATATGGCAAGTTTTTCCAGTTTCGCGACCAGCCCTGGTACCAGGCCCAGAAGCGCGAATCGGAGCTGATTGCGAAGAAATACGGCTACACCAAAGTGTCGGAACTGAAACGCAACGTGGTCAAAAAAATCCGGGATTATTGCCTGGGGGGCGGTTACATGTTTGCCATGTGCAACGCCACCGATACCTACGACATTGCGCTGGCAACCCAGAACACCGACATTGCGGAGTCGATTTATGACGGCGATGCTGCCGATCCGGCGGCCAACAGCAAACTGGATTACAGCCAGACCCAGGCTTTCCGCAACTTTCAGGTTTACATCAATCCGTATCAGATCGAGTTTTCGAACATCGACAACCAGCCCGAAGAACGCGGCCTGATCGAGCAGAACGATTATTTTACGCTCTTCCAGTTTTCGGCCAAATGGGACCCCATCCCGACCATGCTGACCCAAAACCACATGAACATCATCAAGGGGTTCATGGGCCAGACAACCGCCTTCAAGAAAGGATTCATCAAACCGGAAGTGGTGATTCTGGCCGAAAACCGGGCCGCCAACGAAGCCCGCTACATTCACGCCCCCTACGGCAAGGGCTTCTTCACGTTCTACGGCGGGCATGATCCCGAAGATTACCGGCACGAAATCAACGAAGAACCCACCGATCTGAACCTGCACCCCAACTCCGCCGGTTACCGGCTAATCTTGAACAACATCCTCTTCCCGGCAGCCAAAAAGAAAAAGCAGAAGACGTGAGAAGGTTTACGGTATTCGGTTTACGGTGGCTGACGCGTTCTTGCCAGTCCGAAAACTATAAACCGAATACCGTAAAAGCGGATCGTGAGGGAAAGGCCCCTTACGATCCGCTTTTTGCTTTTCACACCTGCCAGGCGGCATTTTGAGGGAACGGTTTCACGACTGAAAGTTTACAGTTCAGGTGTGAAAGTTACGTGTTCATGGACATGAGCGTTGAAAAAAACGCGTCAGTGCGTCACCTTTGAATCATGAAGTATACAACTTCAGATTATTGGTAAACAACAACGACATCCATTCCCGGAAACTCATGAATTCTTATGCCAACACGCAGGCGACGCTGAACCTTTCGCACGTCGCCATCCGCGAGGCCGATCTCGATCTGTCTTCGACCTGCGGTATTAAATACTGGTTTTTGCCCACGCTGCCGGATTCGAAAGTCGACACCGGCGTGGTTTGGCTGGCACCCGGCGCCAGCGGAACAGCCCTGCACACCCACTCCGAAGAAGATGAATATTTTTCGGTCGAATACGGCGAACTCGAAATCTATGAGGGCCACCGCTGGGTTCGGCTGACCGCCGGCCAGTCACTCACTATCCCCGCCGGAACCCAGCACACCTTGCGCAACCAGTCGGGCCACGCCTGTCTCTACTTTTACAGCATTTCACCCCAGTTCGCTTCGCTGATCTAGCGGTTTTCAACCCGCTTCCCCGATCACGACAGGCTACACGTGGTTCCTTACCAAACAACAACTCATGAACGCTAAAAAAATCCTCTTTGCCACCATTCCCGCCGATGGGCACTTCAATCCGCTGACGGGCCTCGCCAAACACCTGCAGAAACAGGGTCACGACGTTCGCTGGTATACCGGCGGATCGTATCTCACCAAAGCCGAAAAGCTTGGCATACCGGTTTTTCCGTTTAAAACTGCCCGGGTAATCAATCAGGAAAATTTCGAAGCCCTGTTTCCTGAGCGGCAGCAGATCAAAGGAACCATCGCCCGGCTTCGGTTCGACATCAACCAGATTTTTCTGAACCGTGCGCCCGAATTTGTGGCAGACATCGTCGAACTTTATCAGGAATTTCCGTTTGAACTCCTCGTTTGCGATGCCCTCTTTACGGGTGCGCCTTTCATCAAACAGTTGCTCCAGGTGCCGGTGGTAACGATGGGCATCGTTCCCCTTTCCGAAACCTCCCGCGACCTGCCACCCGCTGGCATGGGCCTGGAACCGGCCACCGGTTTTTGGGGGAAACGCAAACAGGATGTAATGCGGTATGTAACCAAAAACTTCCTGTTTAAACCGTGTACGGACCTGTATAACCGCTACCTGATCCAGCACGGGCTGGCTCCTACCCAGGATTTTGTGTTCGATTCGTTCATTCGCAGTGCCGATGTGTACCTGCAAAGTGGCGTTCCCGGTTTTGAATACACCCGGCGGGATATGAGTCCGAATGTCCGGTTTGTCGGCCCGCTCCTGCCCTACACCCAGGGCGCCCGGAAACCTTTCCAGCACTACGATACGCTCAAAAACTACCGCAAAGTGATTCTGGTAACCCAGGGAACCGTCGAGCGCGACCCTGAAAAAATCATCGTTCCAACCCTCGAAGCGTTCAAGGACTCGTCGTACCTGGTGATTGCCACCACCGGCGGTTCGCAAACGGAAGCACTCCGGGCGCGGTTTCCGCAGTCCAACCTCATCATTGAAGACTTCATCGACTTCAACGAAATCATGCCATATTGCGATGTTTACGTCACCAACGGCGGCTACGGCGGGGTGATGCTGAGCATTCAGAATGGTTTGCCGATGATTGCTGCGGGACTACATGAAGGCAAAAACGAGATCACGGCCCGGATCGGCTACTTCAAACTCGGCGTCAACCTGAAAACGGAAACGCCCACGTCCGACCAGATTCGCACGCAGGTGGAAACGGTTCTGAACACCCCCGACTACCGCCAGCGCATTCTGAAAATGCGGGATGAGTTTGCGGAATACAATCCGAATGAATTGTGTGAATACTACATCGCGGAGGTTCTGGGCGACTATAAAACTAAGGTTTCCCACCAAACCCTGGCTCACTGAGCGAGCGGTCTGCACGTGTCGTGATTTGCGTGTTTTCTGCGTAAAATGACACGTCCGACGCCATTTTTCAGCCGTACCTTTGCTTCCATCAAACAACAACTACGACGAACAAAAATGAAAAAATTAACACTCCTCACCATTCTGGCGTGGCTGGTTGCCGTCGCCCTGATGCCTTCGGCCAAGGCCCAAACCATTGAACAAGGCACAAAACTGATCAACGCCGGTATTGGTCTCGGCACGTATACTTACCGGGGTCTGCCCATCGGAGCCTCCTTCGAATACGCGGTAAAAGATAATTTTTCGGTTGGCGGTTCCTTCGATTTTTCCCGTTACGGGTACAACAGCGGTGGCTACAAATGGAATTACACGTTTCTGTTTTTTACAGCCCGTGGCACCTACCATTTCGGTGAACTCCTGAACGTCAGCGACTCCAAGTTCGATCCCTACGCGGGCCTCTCGCTGGGCGTCCGAACCTCTTCCTACCGCGATTCCTACGGTTCTTCCAGCGACTATTACAGCCCTTACGGCAACTCCCTGTTTCTCGGTCTTCACCTGGGTTCCCGGTATATGTTCTCCGAACAATTCGGCGGTTTTGCGGAAGTCGGCTACGGTGTGGCGGTTCTGCGCGTGGGTCTATCGGCTAAAATCAAGTAATAAATGCCCCCAACCCCCTAAAGGGGGCTTCAAAATCCGGATATTTTATCCCCCTTTAGGGGTGGTGGGGGTAACGAAAATCAATTCAAATAAGACGGTTTTGAAATGAGAAAGAACTTTTTTGTAGTAGCGTTCCTAGTGGTCGCCGGTGGGTGGTGGATAGCCGCCCGTCCCGGCGACATTGTGACCGACCTGGGTCTAACCGCCGAACAGGTTCAGGAAACGACCTTTACCAATGTCACCTCCGCGGAGTTCAGCACGCCGTATACCCAGAAGGTCCGGCAACTGGCGAAGAAAATTCCCGAGGGTTCCCGGGCGGCTGCCGTTCAGGCGCTGGGGGCCGTGGTGCGGTCGTATGCCAGCTCCGCCGATTTTAAAAACCGCTATCAGGACTGGCTGAAAAATAAATACCAGATCAGCGACGACCAGACGCGCGAAGCCGCCCAGAACCAGAGCACAACGATGAACGATGTGAAGTCGGCCTACAACCAGCAGGCGGCTATGGTTCAGAATGCCTACAGCCAGATGCCGCCGTCGGCGCTGGCGATGATGATTCAAAGCCAGATTCAGGTGGCGCAACAGGCGCTTTCGGAAACCGAAGGAGCCGAAAAAACCGCCAGGGCGCAGGAACTGACGGAGTTGAAACGGTTGCAGGCGTTATCGAAAACCAAACCGGAGGAGTTCAAAAAACAATACGTGGCCCACTTTGACAAAATGCTCCAGCGGGAAATGGCGAAGAGCATGGGCAAGGCGGAGAACGACCTGAACGAATCGAAGCAGAAGGCTCAGGATTACCAGAACCGACTGGCCGACTACAAAGCCGCCCCGTCGGTTCATGCCGCCCTGAAACAACGCCTGACCGACTTCATTGCCCTGGCCGGCAGCGTCGACTTCGATGCCCAACTCACCAAACAGGGGTACAAAATGGAATTCGTCAATCCGCAATACCGCAACCAATCCAGCCAGTGGAAGCTGTTGTTTCGGATGGGCAAAGAGCCGGTTCTGGCCGCGCGTTCGTTCGCTCAAAACTGGGTGAAAGAACTGGAAAGTAAAAAGTAAACGTTGGTAATTAATTTTTCAGGTAAACTGCAGAAATTCTGCTGACACTGTCGGCAGAATTTTCTCTTTTTAGCGGACGTCTTGAGCATGATCCGGAAATTGAGTAAACTGCGCGCCATGAAAACCGCTCTTTTCGCCCTTTTCCTGCTGGTCAGCAGCCTGTTTATTCAGGCTCAGACCGTTCCCTTGCCCGACCCGTTCACGCTGAAAGACGGGCGACGGGTCACTTCCATCCACCAATGGAAAACCGTACGACGGCCCGAGTTGCTGGCGATGTTTGCCCGCGAGATGTACGGCCAATCGCCCGCCAAACCGTTGCAAATGACATTTAAAGTGTTCGACACTGACCCGAAGGCACTGGGTGGAAAAGCAACCCGAAAACAGGTTGCCATTTTTCTGAACGGGCAGGCCGACGGTCCGCGGATCGACGTGTTGCTGTACATCCCGAATCAGGCTAAAAAACCGGTTCCGGCCATTCTGGGGCTCAACTTCTGGGGAAACCACAGCATCCATACCGATCCCGGCATCCGGATTTCGACGAGCTGGATGGAGTCGAGCCGCCACAACCCTTACGTCGATGTTTCCTGCGTGGTCGATCACCGTGCCACCGAAGCCTGCCGGGGCATCAACGCCCGGCAGTGGCCCATCGACAGCATCCTGAGCCGGGGGTATGCCCTCGTGACGGCCTACCGCGAAGACATTGCGTCCGATGAGCGGACCACTGGTTTTTCGACGGGTGTTCACACGCTCTATCCCGACTTTCAGAAGCAGGGCGATAATTTTGGCACCATTGCTGCCTGGGCCTGGGGCCTGAGCCGCATCATGGATTATCTGCAAACCGACCCCGCCATCCAGGCCAAACGGGTGGCTTTGTTTGGCTGGTCGCGGTTGGGAAAAGCGGCTTTGTGGGCGGGAGCAAACGATGAACGGTTTGCAATGGTGCTCAGCAACGAGTCGGGTGCGGGTGGGGCCAAACTGTTCCGCCGGGGCGTGGGCGAAAACATCCGGCGACTGAATACCGTCTTTCCGCACTGGTTCTGCGGAAATTTCCGAAAATACATGGATCAGGACACGCTGCTCCCCTTCGATCAGCACCTGGTGATTGGCCTGATTGCTCCACGACCGGTTTACGTCGCCAGCGCCGAGGACGACAAAGGTTCCGATCCGGTGGGGGAATTTGCCTCGGCCAAAGCCGCCGAGGTGGTCTACCGGTTTTTAGGAACCGACGGTTTGCCGACGCAGACGATGCCCGCCCTTCACGAGTCGGTTCAGGGCCGGATGGGTTACCACATCCGGTCGGGTGGTCACGATGTCTTGTGGTACGACTGGGCTCAGTATCTGCGGTTTATGGACAGGCATTTCAAAACTGAATACCGTAAACCGTAACCTAACGTGAACTATAAGATTATTGACCCCTCCGGGGTCAGATGTTAATAGTAAATCGGTATTTTAAGAACTCCAGGCGTGCCGGAGGTAGGCGACTAAGCCTTTATCGCGTACCTCCGGCACGCCTGGAGTTCTTAAAATACCGATTTACTATTAACATTACGTGCCTCTGGCACTTAAACAACTGTTAGTCAAGGGCATCATCTCATAGTTCGCGTTAACCTAGTACGTCGCGAGTTGATACGCCTTCGGGTTGTGGCCTGTCCATTTTTTGAAGGCCCGGCGGAACGAACTTGGTTCGTCGTACCCCATGACAAAGGCAATCTCGTTGATATTGTGTTGATTGGTGCGGATCAGACGCAGGGCAATGTCCCGGCGGGCGAGGTCGATAATTTCGCGGAAGGTCACGTCCTCTGCCTGCAACCGGCGTTGCAGCGACCGAACCGACAGCCCCAGTTCGTCGGCCACATCTTCGATCTGGGCGGTTTGCTGGTTATCGAGTCGGCGCAGCACGATGGCGCGGGACTGCTCGGCGAGGGGCTGGGTTTGCAGATAACCCGTTCCGTACTCCATCGCCTGACACACATGATCGTATAATTCGTTCGGATTGATGCCCATTCGCTGGCAAATGGCCTCGACGTGGTCTTTGTTGCCGTTCAGAGCAATATTCAAAATCGTTTTTAACGAGTTAAAAGGAGTCGGTCCTGCGTACATGTCGATAAACGGGATGGGTGAATTACTTAAATCGGTTACAAGTAATTCAACTTTTGCCGTCAGGGAAACGCAGAAATCTTTAAAGTGCAGGAATCAGTATCTGAAATGGTATTTTAGGGTGCTCAACCGCTATTAGAAACTAAACCAGTTTTCCATGACCTGCGAAGGCCGGGCGCTTTCCAGTTGCTGTTCCATTTTGTCAGGAATCTTGGGGAAGAAGTCGATCCCCGTTCGTTTTTCCACCTCATCGACCGTAACCACAAACTGTTTCAGGGAGCGGTCCGACTCCTCGTTTTTCATCAGAAAAGCAATCATGCGGATGTCGGGGTTGTTGCAATACAGGATCACTTTGTAGTAATATTCCGGAATGGCGACCTGGTTTTTCTTGCCGATGGTCGGTAGTCCGGGACGTAAAACCGGACCCGTCACCACATACAGCCCTCTGTCGCGCAGCGCCCAGACCCGCACCTGTTCTTCCAGTTTTTTCCAGATGCCCCGGTTAAAATCCGGTACCTGCGGACTGATGTTGCTCATGTAAAACGTCTGCTGCATCATCTCCTTCGAAAACTTGAAGTCGCCAGCCGGAGCCAGGTGACCGCGGTCGTAGCCCGACCGGGTATAATCCGACGACAGCGCCGAGCCGGTTTCGACCAGCGGATCGGGCTGAAACTGCTCATTTTTCCGGTCGGCATCGCCCAGAATTTCGTCTTCCAGCAACGGATACGACACCCAATCGGCCTGTTCATATTCTTCCCGATAGCGCAGCGTATAGCCGTCGTGCCGAATAATGGCGTCGGTGGGCTGGAAAGCGGGCAGCGTAAAATCAACGGCTTTTTCAAAATCGAATAGCTTCTTCCGGTCACTTTTTTTCGGAACCACCAGCGCCGACCTTCCCTCCGACCGCGCTTTTTCCAGCATCGAGCGGTCGTCACTCGCTTCGGTATCGGTATTGTCGGTGGCAACTTCCGGCGTGGGTTCGGGCGCTTTATAGGGATTCCCCTGCGATTCATGGCGGGGCGATTTGATGCCCACCAGACTTTTGACATCGTTCCAGAACGCCACAACGGGCTCAGTCCGACCACCGTAGTGGAGAAACAGCCCAATCAGAAAAAAGACAAACAACAGCAGCAGCGTATTGCCACGCAGCCGAAATCCGCGCTGGTGATAGCGTCGGGTACGAAAAGACGAACGAAAAAACATGGTGCTAAGTTACGAATACAATCCAAAGAGAACTGACGATAATTGTTACCGAATACAAGATAAAGGTTATTAATTTTGTCTTTCTTGCCCACTCCCAGTTGAACCGCATGCCAACCTTAAAAATTGTCGTTATCGGTGGAGGTGCTGCCGGTTTTTTTGGCGCAATCACGGCCGCCGAAACTTTTCCGGATGCCGACATCACCTTACTCGAAAAAAGTAAAGCCGTACTGAACAAAGTCCGAATTTCGGGCGGTGGACGCTGTAACGTCACCCACTCGTGTTTCGATAACCGCAAACTGGTTAAAAACTACCCGCGCGGGGAGACTTTTCTGCGGCCGCTTCTCAAACAGTTCGATGCCACCGCCACCGTAAATTGGTTTGAGAGCCGGGGTGTCCGCCTGAAAACCGAAGCCGACGGCCGAATGTTTCCGGTTACCGATTCGTCAGAAACCATCATTTCCTGTTTACTCCAGGAAGCCGCCCGGTTAAAAATCCGGATACGAACCAGTTGCGGAGTCAAGTCGATCACCCGCCCGGATGACCAATGGCAGATCGAAACCCTGACCGACGAAACCCTCCTGGCTGACCGCATTCTGGTGGCCGTTGGCGGTTATCCGCAGGCGGTTTCCTACGGCTGGATTCCGGGACTGGATGAGCCCGAAAAGGAAACGCTCGTTCCGCCGGTGCCGTCGCTGTTTACGTTCAATACTCCCGACAATCCGTTGCTGACACTGGCGGGGGTTGCGGTGCCGGACGCCGTCATCCGCATTGCCGGCACGAAGCAGGAACAACGCGGGCCGGTGCTGATTACGCACTGGGGTTTCAGCGGCCCGGCGGTGTTGCGGCTTTCGGCCTGGGCCGCGCGCGATCTGGCGGAGGTGCAATACCGGCACGAAATCCGCATCAACTGGCTCGGTGCCCTGAACGAAAACCAGGTTCGGGAACAGATGCAGGCATTCCGGCAGCAACATCCGAAAAAACAGGTGGCGACGCAATCGCTCTTTGGCTTGCCCGCCCGTTTATGGTCGGCTCTGGCCACGGAAGCCGGTATTTCGCAAACCGAACGCTGGTCCGACCTACCCGCCAAAGCTCAAAACCGGCTCATCAACCTGCTGACCAACAACACCCATGCGGTTTCCGGGAAAAGTACATTCAAGGAAGAATTTGTGACCTGTGGCGGCATTGCCACCGACGCCATCAAGCCCGAAACGCTCGAAAGTCGGACGCAGCCGGGACTGTTTTTTGCGGGCGAAGTCCTGAACATCGACGGAATTACGGGCGGTTTTAATTTCCAGAATGCCTGGACCACGGGCTATGTCGTGGGGAAAAATATCGGATTGTAAGCGTCATTTGTGTTAGAAATTATTAGAAATATCGATCCGCTTTTCGCCCCGTCCTTCAGGGGAACGGGGCAGAAAGCGAAAGTCTTTTTTTAAAGCCTGTTCGAACAATAACCCCTTATGATTGAACCGATTCTGAAAGCCGTCGACCTCATCCAGTCTCTTTATACCGCTCAGCCCACCGTTGGCATCATTCTCGGCACCGGTTTGGGAGCCCTTGCCAACGAAGTAGAAATCGACGTGGCCATCCCGTATGCAACGATTCCGGGTTTTCCGCTCTCCACCGTCGAATCGCATTCCGGCCAGTTGATTTTCGGCAGTTTGTCGGGAAAACCGGTAGTCGTGATGCAGGGACGGTTTCACTATTACGAAGGCTATTCGATGCAGCAGATTACCTTTCCGGTGCGGGTGATGAAGTGGCTGGGCATCAAAACCCTGCTGATTTCCAACGCCAGCGGGGGACTGAATCCGGCGTTTCGGGTAAGTGATCTGATGTTGATCGAAGACCACATCAGCCTGCTGTTGCCCCAGAATCCGCTGACCGGCAAAAACCCGATTGAATTCGGCGACCGGTTTCCCGACATGAGCGAGCCCTACAACCCGGAACTGATCCGGCAAGCCGAATCCATTGCGAAAAAACTGGGTTTCCCGATTCAGAAAGGCGTGTATGTCGGCGTGACCGGCCCGCAGTTGGAAACCAGAGCCGAATACCGGCTGCTCCGCCAGTTCGGTGCCGATGCCGTCGGGATGTCGACCATTCCAGAGGTGATCGTTGCGCACCAAATGGGCCTGAAGGTGTTCGCCTGCTCGGTCATCACGGATTTGTGCATTCCTGAAACACTCGAAAAAGCCAGCCTGCCGAAGATTCTGGCCGCTGCTGCCGGGGCCGAACCCCGCCTGACGGCCTTGATGAAGGAACTGGTGGCAGGTCTTTGACGGGTGTTTTTTTGGGTAACAATGCCTTTTCGACACCATAGCGACCACTTCGTCGTTACTATATCAGTTTCAAGTGTTTATTTCTCTGTCGCAGGAAAATGCCAACGCTATCGCTCCCCCAGGTACTGGGAAACCATAACGTTTATAAAAACGAATCAGAACAGACCCTGACGGTTTTTGCGGAACTGTATCTCTACGGGTCCGTTGCTTCGGACGATCTTGCCCAGCGAATTGCCTACAACGTCGGACGAGTCTGGGACCGACCCGAAATCATTCTGTCGCTGGATGAAACGGATTACCTCATCCGGTTTCAGGTGAGCGGTTTTTACTGCGAAGACCCGCGGCCGCTGCTGCACAAAAACCGCGACTACAAAAAGCTGTTTTTCCGGATTGAAACCGAAACCGACAACCCACTGGGCGGTATTTCCTATATGGATGGCCGCAATAGCAACACCGGCTTTTTCCGGCTCGACAATGTTGGTTTCGAAGGTTCGACCACCGAAGCCCACGAAGTCGGCCACGGCTGGGGGCTGGTTCCGGGAACCCCCGACGGCCACCCGCTCGACCTCAACCTGATCGGAAAAGGCCAACCCGGCATCATGTATCCCCGCGGAACGCTGGTCGATCCTCAGTACCAGTGGAACCCCTCGGCCCGGCCCGGCGAGTTTGGCGGAACGCTCAAACCGGACAAACGGGTCGTCACCCTGGAAGACATTGCCATGCTGGGTCTCGACCAACTGGATTATGACTGGCAGGGCCGCGCCCGACTGGGCGGTTTGACGAATGTCTACCACGAAGGGCAGTCATCCTTGCCGATTGCCTGATCGGATACCCTGTCAGCGCCGGGCCGTCGATACGGTCAAAGACCCTGACAGGGTATCCGATCAGGCATCAATACACTTTTTCGTAATATTCCGTTGCCATGCGGTTCGAGTTGAAAAACGCGTTGACGTCGTTCATGCTTTGCAGCGTCAGTCGCTTCCAGTCAGCCGGTTTTTCGTAGTAGAGCGGCATGATTTCGTGTTCCAGTTGATCGAAAAAGTGGTTCCGGTCGTGCGCATCCCGTTCTTCGGGCGACAATCCGGGTTGGGCCACCGGCACGATGAACGCGTTTTTCTGATGCTCGGCAAACTCGCAAATCCAGCCGTCGAAGGTCGAGAAGTTGATTCCGGCATTCATGGCCGCCGTCATGCCGCTGGTGCCGGAGGCTTCGCGGGTCACCACGGGCGTGTTCAGCCACAGGTCCGCTCCGTCTTTCAACTGCTTCGATAACGCCAGTTCGTAACCCGTCAAAACCGCCATGTTTTTGTGTAGGTGACTCCGATACACCAGCGAATTGAAAATGTGCGTAGCGCTTTCGTCGGTCGGATACGGTTTTCCGGCCCAGATGAACTGAATGGGGTATTTGGGATGATTCATCAGGTGATGAAACCGCTCGTCGTCCTGCACCAGCAGATCCGGACGCTTGTACCCCGCAAACCGCCGGGCCCAGACGATCGTCAACACCTCCGGGTCGAACAGTTTGCCGCACTGATCCGCTACAGTTTTGAAAAGGGTCGATTTCAGGCTTTTTTTGCGTTCCAAAACAGCCTTTCCATCATCCTTTTTTCGGGCTTTTTCGAGTGCTTCGTCGGCCCAATACCGCTGATTCTGGGCGTTGGTGACGTGCGTTATTTCCGGAATGCCGCTGTACGAACCCCACAGATGCCGCGACACTTCGCCGTGCAGTTTCGAAACCGCATTGGCTTTCCGGCTCAGTCGCAATGCCGCCAGCGAGTGATTGAACACATCATCTTCGATACCGGTTATTTCGCGCACGGTTTCCAGCGGCACCTTCCCAAAGAAACTCATGACATTCAGTTGGTTGATGTCATGCTTCTCGTTGCCGGCCTCTTCGGGGGTATGGGTCGTAAAAACCATCCGTTTGCGAACTTCCTCTGCGCTGCCGTATTTCTGGTAGAGGTGAAAAGCCGCTGACACCGCGTGGGCTTCGTTCAGGTGATACACATCCGGTTCGTACTTCAATTCATCCAGCAGTTTTGCCCCGCCCAGGCCCAGCACCATACATTGTGCGATTTTAGCCGACGTAATGCTGTCATACAACCGGTGCGTGATGGAGCGGGCCAGCCAGTCGTTGCCTTCGATGTCCGTGGTCAGAAAAAACATCGGAACCGTGTCGAAGTGTTTGGGATTCAGGTAATACGCCTTGACCCAAACCGGCGTGTGGTGGACATCGATGGTAAATTTGATGTCGGTATCTTCCAGAAAACTGTAGATTTTTTCCCGGAACAGCACATCCATCGCGTTGTCGGTTTTGCGGGTCTGGTCATAATACCCATATTTCCAGAGCATGCCGATGCCGATCACATTCTGCTTCAGTTCAAAGGCACTCCGCATGTGCGATCCGGCCAGAAAACCCAGTCCGCCTGAATAGGTTTTGAAAGCCTGGTCGATGGCAAACTCCATCGAAAAATATGCAACGGATTTCTTGAATCGGGGATCAAATTCGTACGGGTGGCGAAACGCCTGGGGCAAGTTCGATTGGGTCATTCGGTTAAAATTTGGATGGGAACACGGATTGAACGTATCAAAACGGATTTTAATCTGTGTTCATCCGTTCAATCCGTGCTCCCATCCCGTTTAAATCGTTTTTAGTGCAAAGATATTCAAATGATTAACGTATTGTCAGTAATCGTCATCATCCTGAAACGCCCGATAGGCCCGGCTCAATTCCTGAAATGCTTTTTCATTTTTTTGCGCACGGGCCAGTTCAATTCCCTGCTGGTAGGTTTCCTCCGCTGCTGGCCGGTTTTCCTGTTCGGCATAGAGCGCAGCCGCATGGTAATAGGTTGGCAAATAGGATGGATGTTGTTCAAGTAACTGCTGGAAATACTGCAGAGCCTGAGCGGGTTGCTCATCCCGGTATTCCATCGCCAGGGCGTAAACATTGAAAGGATCTTCGGGTTGTTCTTCTATATAGTGAAGCAACAGTTGAATTCGAGTGTTATTCATAGGGATATAGTTTACGGTATACGGTTTTCAGTTTACGCCGGGCCATTGCTCCGGTGTTGACGCGTTCTGTCCGGCTTGCGTCAGACACCGTAAACCCCAAACCAAAAACCGAACACCAAATATTAGTATGCACGCATACGTTTTATTTAGGACAAGTTTGTATTTTTGCCGCCATCACCTCTAAACCACAGACAACATGAAGATTTTAGTGTGTGTCACCAGTGTTCCGGACACGATCACCAAAATTACCCTCACGGACAACAATACCAAACTCAATAAAGCCGGTGTGCAGTTTATTACCGGCCCTTACGACGATTATGCCCTTTCGCGGGCCGTCGAGTTAAAAGAACAACTGGGAGGCACTGTTACGGTTTTGAACGTGGGCGAAGCCGACGCCGATCCGGTGATTCGGAAGTGCCTTGCTATTGGTGCCGACGACGCTATCCGGGTCAATGCCGAGCCAACGGACGCCTATTTTGTGGCCGAGCAAATTGCCGCCATTGCCAAAGAAAACCGCTACGACCTGATTCTGATGGGCCGGGAGTCCATCGACTACAACGGTGGTCAGGTCCACGGCATAGTGGGCGAAATGCTGGGACTTCCGTCCATCTCGCCGGTTATGAAGTTAGCCATCGACGGTTCAACGGCCAAAATCACGCGGGAAATCGAAGGTGGTCACGAAGAACTGGAAGCCGGTTTGCCGCTGGTGCTGGGCTGTCAGGAACCAATTGCCGAATGGAAAATCCCGAATATGCGTGGCATCATGAGCGCCCGAACCAAACCGCTCAAAGTGGTGGAACCCTCTGGCAAAGACACCCTCACCCACATTGCCAACTACGAACTCCCCCCCGCCCGCGGAGCCTGCAAAATGATCCCCGCTTCGGAAGCCGAAACGCTGATCAAATTGTTGCGAACGGAAGCGAAAGTGATCTAAATGAAGAGTTATTACACAGAGTTGATCAGGGGACATCAAAGGTTATCAGAGAAAAAAAACTCTGATTGACCGCCGGGCGGCCCCGTCTGATTTTCTCTGATCAACTCTGTGTGATAACCAATTCCCAACCTTTAAAGCCATACTAATATGTCAGTTTTAATTTTTGCAGAACTCGATGAAGGTGCGTTGAAAAAATCATCGCTCGAAGCCATATATTACGGTTCAAAAGTAGCCGCCCTCACCGGCACATCCGCCACCGCCATTGTCCTGGGCGAAGGCAACGCCGACGAACTGGCGAAAGCCGGGCGGTTTGGCGCGACCAAAGTGCTGCACGCCAGTGATGCCCAACTGAACGAAGGCAACGCCATGGCCTACGCCAGTGTGGTGGCCGAAGCCGCCAACCAGGAAGGAGCCGACGTCATCGTGCTGACGAAATCATCCCTGGCCGATTCGATGGCAGCCCGGCTGGCCGGAAAACTGAAAGCCGGACTGGCAGCCAACGTGATCGAGTTGCCGGATGTGAGCAGCGGTTTTCGGGTTAAACGCAGTATTTTCACCGGGAAAGCGTTTGCCTTCACCGAATTGACGGCGGAGAAAAAAATTCTCGCCATCAAGAAAAATACCATTACGCCGGAAGAAACCGAAGCCACGGCGACAGTTGAAGGGTTCAAACCGGCTCTGAATGACACCGATTTTGCCGTTAAGGTGACCAAGGTTGAAAAAGCCACCGGCGACATTCTGCTGCCTGAAGCAGATCTGGTCGTTTCGGCCGGGCGCGGACTGAAAGGCCCGGAAAACTGGGGAATCGTCGAAGATCTGGCAAAGGCACTGCACGCGGCCACGGCCTGTTCCAAACCGGTTTCGGATCTGGACTGGCGGCCCCACCACGAGCACGTCGGACAAACCGGCATCAAAATCAGCCCGAATCTCTACATCGCCTGCGGCATTTCCGGTGCCATTCAGCATTTGGCCGGTGTGAACTCATCGAAGGTCATTGTAGTTATCAACAAAGACCCTGAAGCACCGTTTTTCAAATCAGCGGACTATGGCATCGTCGGCGATGTGTTCGAAGTGTTGCCCCGGCTGACGAAAGCGGTACAGGAGTTGTAATTTGGGGCGTTGGGGCGTTTAGCGGTTGTCGAATTGGGGATTTTTTAGTTTCTGGTGAAAAAACTCCTAAACCCTCCAACCGCTAAACTCCCAAACTCTATTAACTTTGCGCCGTGGAGAAGATTAGACTTGAAATCTTAGGTTTGTCGCCCAGCCAATCGCAGTCGGGTTCATTTGCATTGGTATTGGGAGAAGAATATGGGAACCGCCGGTTGCCAATCATCATCGGTATGTTTGAAGCTCAGGCCATTGCCATCGAGATCGAGAAGATTGTGCCCAACCGACCGATGACCCACGACCTCTTTAAATCATTTGCTGACAAATTCGGCTTTACGGTTCGCGAAATCGTGATTTCCGACCTGCGGGAAGGGATTTTCTTTGCCCGGATCGTTTGCACCGACGGCACGCGGGAAACCGTTGTCGATGCCCGCCCGTCCGACGCCATCGCGATTGGCATCCGGTTTAACGTTCAGATTTACACCTACGAATCCATCCTTTCAGAAGCCGGCATCACCGCCAGCGTCACCGACGAAAGCGAGGAACAGGAAGAACTGGTTCCCCAGCCCGCGTCCCGCTCGTCCCGCTCGTTGACCGAACAACTCAAGGATATGACGCACGACGAGTTGCAGCAATCGCTGGACGAAGCCCTGAAAAAGGAGGAATACGAAAAAGCCGCCAAGATTCGGGACGAAATGAGCCGTCGTAATTAGTCTTCCTTTTGCCAAAGCCAACCGAAGGCTGTAAATTAGTACTTTCACCCCTGATTCAAGCGGTATGCCTGAAGTACCCAACGATACCAATAACCGTATTTCCAACGAGTCGGAACGCCGGAGCGATGCCCCTGCGGAACGTTCGCTGAATTTTATCGAGCAAATTGTTGAAGAAGATAGGGCCAGCGGTAAAAACGGAGGCCGTGTTCACACGCGTTTTCCGCCCGAACCCAACGGCTATTTGCACATCGGTCACGCCAAATCCATTTGCCTGAACTTTGGTCTGGCGGATAAATACGGCGGAAAAACCAACCTCCGCTTCGATGACACCAACCCCGTAACCGAAGATACCGAGTACGTTGAGTCGATCAAAGCCGACGTCCGCTGGCTGGGTTTCGAATGGGAAAATGAGTTTTATGCTTCGGATTATTTCGATCAGCTCTACGCTTTTGCCGAAAATCTGATTCAGAAAGGCTACGCCTATGTCGATGACTCGACGGCAGAAGTGATTGCTGCTCAGAAAGGTACACCCACAGAACCGGGAAAAGACAGCCCGTATCGGACGCGGTCGGTGGAGGAAAATCTGGATTTGTTTCGTCGGATGAAAGCCGGGGAATATCCGGATGGAGCCAAAGTGTTGCGCGCCAAAATCGATATGGCCTCGCCCAACATGCACTTCCGCGACCCGATCATGTACCGGATCAAACACGCCCATCACCACCGGACGGGCGATGCATGGTGCATTTATCCGATGTACGATTTTGCCCACGGGCAATCGGATTCCATCGAGCAGATTACGCACTCGCTTTGCACCCTTGAGTTTGAAGTTCACCGGCCGGTTTACGACTGGTATATCGAGAAACTGGGAATTTTTCCTTCCCGACAAATTGAATTTGCGCGGCTGAACCTGACGTATACCGTCATGAGCAAGCGGAAACTGCTGCAATTGGTCAACGAGGGCCACGTGAATGGCTGGGATGATCCACGGATGCCGACCATTGCCGGGATTCGCCGTCGCGGCTACACCTCCGCCAGCATTCGGGAGTTTGCCGACCGGATCGGGATTGCGAAACGCGACAACCTGATCGACGTGGGCCTGCTCGAATTCTGCATTCGGGAAGAACTGAACAAAACCACAACGCGGGTGATGGCGGTGGTCGACGAAAAACCGATCAAAGTGGTGCTGACCAATTATCCGGAAGGCCAGGTCGATGAAGTGGCGATTGAAAACAACCCTGAGGACCACGAGAGCGGCCACCGCAACGTGCCTTTTTCGCGGGAACTCTACATTGAGCGGGATGATTTTCTGGAAAATCCGCCCAAAAAATACTTCCGGTTGTCGCCCGGCGGCATGGTCCGGCTCAAGGGTGCTTACATCATCAAATGCGAGGAAGTCATCAAGAATGATGAAGGGGATATTGTAGAACTGCGCTGCATATACATTCCCGAAAGCCGGAGTGGTTCCGATACGTCGGGCATCAACGTGAAAGGGACGATTCACTGGGTTTCGGTGGCGCACGCCGTCGAAGCCGAAGTGCGGTTATACGACCGGCTTCTGACGAGTGAAGATCCCTCATCGGAAGACCGTGACTTTAAGGAGTTTATCAATCCAAAGTCGCTTGAAATAGTCCGGGCTTACGTTGAACCTTCGCTAAAAACCGCCCATGCCGGGGATCGTTTTCAGTTTATCCGCAAAGGCTATTTCTGCATCGATCCGGATTCCA
This sequence comes from Larkinella sp., assembly GCF_965227735.1. Lineage (NCBI taxonomy): Bacteria > Pseudomonadati > Bacteroidota > Cytophagia > Cytophagales > Spirosomataceae > Larkinella > Larkinella sp. Next base: position 241,106 of record NZ_OZ245776.1, read on the forward strand.
CCACCGACAAACTGGTTTTTAACCGGACGGTGACGTTGAAGGATACCTGGGCGAAAGAGCAACGAAAATCATAAGGTTTACGGTTTTCAGTTTACGGTTTTCGGTGGCTGACGCATTCGAACCCGCACGCGTCAGCCACCGAAAACCGTAAACTGAAAACCGTAAACTTAGCCCAACCAGACTTCTACCCCTATGACTCCACAACAGGAAAAACTACAGCAGGACGCAGCCGAGGTGATGGAAAAACGGATGCCTTTTTTGAATAAAGAGAAGAAGCATACCATAACCGTTGAACCGGACGCGTCGGATTTGACCATCGACGGTTTGGACGATGAGGAAGAAACGATTGTAAAGGAAATTCTTCGAAAAGAATACGGGTATACGGACCTGAACTGATTAGTCTTCTTTGACGGGTTCGGTGTTTTTTTGCGGGGGTAACGTTCGGACTTCCCGCTCTTTTTCCTGCTGTTCGACATACACCGCATACTCGGCAGGCTCGATTTTGATGCCGTAATGTTCCGCGTAAACCTGTGTGAACTCCGCCCCGAAATACAGGATGGCGGCCGTATAATAAATCCAGACCAGAATGACGATTAGTGATCCAGCGGCCCCGTAAGTGGAGCCGGTGCTCGTGGTTTCGATGTAGAGCCCGATCAAATACCGCCCCAGCATGAAGAGCAAAGCGGTAAAAATAGCCCCCCAGCGAATGTCTTTCCAGGCAATTTTCGCATCCGGCAGCACTTTAAAGATCACACCGAATAAAACCGTGATGACGCCAAAGCTGATGAGGAAGTTGAGCACTTCCACAAAAATGACGGCCAGCCCCGGAAAATGCCGGGTGAGTGTGTCGCTCAATGCCAGAATGATTCCGTTGACGATCAGCGATACGACCAGCAAAAAACCCAGACTAACGATCAGCGAGGACGATAACAGCCGGTCTTTCAACAATTTCACCCATCCCCGTTTCGGTTTGGCCTTCACCCGCCAGATCAGGTTGATCGAATCCTGAATTTCAACAAAAATGCTGGTGGCACCCAGAATCAGCGTAAAAATACCGGTGACCAGGGCCACGTTCGTTTTTCCGGAAAGCTCCACACTTTTGATCATTTCCTGGATCTGAATGGCCGCCTGGTTACCGACCAGACCATTGATCTGCGAAAAAACCTGCCCCCGGATGGCTTCCTGGCCGTAAAAAATACTGGTAATTGAAATCAATAAAACCAGCAACGGTGCCAGGGAAAAAACCGTATAATAGGCCAGGGCGGCACTGAGCTTTAATCCCCGGTCGTTCATGAAACCGTTGAAAGTCCCCAGTAAAAGCGTCCAGGCGTCGGAGAAGAGTTTTTTGAATTTTAATTGTGCCATATCGTCGGTGGTGGATTTCAGAAGTAAGAGCTGAGAAGTAAAACCAGAGACCAACAAACACCACTCATCTCCTTCTTTTGCCACTTCTTCTCTCCCACTTCTCTTGTCTTTTTTCTTTACCCTTAGTCTATTCTAAACCAGAACGGTAACGCGTTGTTTGGGTCTTCCGATAAACAAACCGACATTTTTGGTGGTTTTAGAAGAGGCCGCTGAAAGAAATCGGCTCTCTCATTTATAGACATCACACAACATGAAACTCAACATTGGTCTTGATCAGGACACCCTTAAACAAGTCAACGAACTGCTGAACGCCCTTCTGGCCGATCAGCATGTGTTATACATCAAAACCCGGAAATACCACTGGAATGTGAGCGGGCCGAGCTTTCTGGAATACCACGAGTTTTTTGAGAAACAATACACGCAGCTTGAAGCCGCCATCGACGAAGTGGCTGAACGCATCCGTACGCTGGGCGGCCGTCCGCTGTCGACGATGGAGGATTTCCTGAAACACACCAGTTTAAAGGAAGACAAAAGCAGCGAAGTGAAAACCGAAGATATGTTCAAACGGCTGCTGGACGATCACGAACAATCGATCCGCGAACTGCGGGAAGACGTCAGCAAGTGCGAGGAACTGGAAGACGCCGGTACCGCCGACTTCCTGACCAATCTGATGGAAGAACACGAAAAAATGGCCTGGATGCTGCGGAAATATTTGTCATAACCCCCCGGCTTCGGAGAAAAACCCCGGTTTCCTGACGGATGCCGGGGTTTTTCATTGGAGGAAACCATTCTAGTGAGCGAACTATCCGTGTATTTTGTTATTTTTGGTAAATACGATTTCCATGAGTATGGTAACGACTGTTAAATCGACATTGGCGGAGGCCCTTCAACCTTACTTTTCTCAACAACCCGTTGTGCGTGTCTATTTATTTGGCTCTCTTGCCCGCGGAGAAGAAAACGAGGACAGTGACATCGATTTACTAGTCGAGTTTGCGAAAGGAGCTACTTTGTTTGATCAAGCTCGAATTTCCTGGCAATTGGAAGAATTACTAAACCACAAAGTTGACGTCATTTCCGAAAGCGGGGTTGCTTCCACAATCCGCCCTTTCATCGACCAGGATCGGATTCTAATTTATGAAAAGTAGTCTTGGCGATCGACAATCCAACCTGAATGAAGTACATTGTCTTTTCATGCCAATCATCCTGATCTGAATATCCCTTACTGCCAGATGCTTTACCATTCCCTTAATCGTTTTACCGTTTCCTAATTAATTCCGTTTCCCAGACGAAAAAGAAGGTAGATTGTACCGATCATACCGGTATGACTTCATCCTAACTCCTTCAAAGCCATGTGGAAACGTCTCGCCATCGTTGCTTCGACTCTTCTGATTCTCACGGTTATTCGTTGCACACCCACGCCACATCAGGTTCCGAATGACTCGCTAAAAGTCTGGCTGGTGGGACTGGATGGAAAAACCCTTCTACTCGATCAGAAATCGGCTGAGTCCGTTCCCCCACCACCGGTTAAAGCAGATAAGAACGGGGTTTATTACGGTACCCGGTTCGCCCTCAGCCCGGAGCAATTTTCCCGCTTAAAACAGGCCAAAAATCCGGCGGTTATCCGGGTTCTCTACGGCGAAAAAGATCAGTTTCTGAGGGCCGAAGCCTTCCCGCTTTCGCAGCTTCTCAAAGAAGGCAATATTGATTTGCCCGACGCCCAGCTCATTTTGCCCAAAGCCGTTCAGATTGATTATCAGGTGCTGGACTACCCCACTCCACTGACGTTGCCGATGCTTATTCAGGAAATAGATTTCCGGAAATATCCGTGGAATGCCTACGGAAGGCTTATCATCCGTCTCCCGCATCGGTTCGTGTGCTACTTTACCACCACCTCCCCCTGCGAACTGGAACGCTGCCTGCGGTATCCGCCGGAATTCAATTTTGAAAGCATCGAAATCCTGGCCAATGCCGGTCCGGCCGTCATCAAAACGCTGACCTCCGCCGATTGTGCCGTTACCCTGGCAGCCTCTCAGGCCTTCAGAACGGCGGGCCCAAGTGCCACCTTTAAAATCCGGGCTACACTCAGACGGTTGCGCGCGGCCCCGGCAAGCCCGGTATATTCGTTCCGCTATTCCAGCTCATCTCTGCCCTCGCGCCTGGAAGCCTCGAACCTGGTAAGCGTCGATTTATCCAGTCTGGCAACCCTGGCAGTTGGTGCCACCCAAACCGTTGATTTTGAGCTAAACTGGGTTCTTCCTACGGGCATTGGGGCCAAAGATTTCTTTATCGTCAACAATGCCACCTACGACGCGATTGTGGCCAAAGGCGGTTGCACCACCCCCAACACCATGCAATATTACGCCGAAGACCGGTTTCGGTTCAATCTGAACGGAGCCGTTGGCGGCTGTTTGTAAAGGCGTTACTCCACCACCCGAACTTTCAAAAAGCTGCTGCCATACACCCGGTGGGTGGCTTTTTGAAAGTCGGCTTCGCTGGCGTTGTGGATGTTGGGAACAAACTTCTGCGGGTTGCGGTCGTAGAGCGGGAACATCGTGCTTTGCACCTGCACCATGATGCGGTGCCCTTTTTTGAAGGTGTGCAGCACATCGATCAGTTCATAATTGACGGCGGTAATTTCCCCCGGCTTAAACGGTTTGGGTTTCGTTTTGTCTTCCCGGAACTTGCCCCGAAATGCGTCATGCCGGATCATCTGCTGAAAACTGCTCATCTTCTCGTTTTTGGCGGTATTGGCGTTGTCCTTCGCGTCCCCCGGATATACGTCGATCAGCTTCACCATCCAGTCGGCATCGGTGCCGGTGGTCGAGACCTTCAGATTGGCTAACATATTCCCCGCCAAGGTAACGTCTTTGTCCAGTACGTCGGTCTGGAACACCAGTACATCGGGTCGGCGGGCGGCAAAACGCTGGTCTTCCACCATATAATCGCGGTTCATGTCGAGCGAAATGGTTTCGGTAAACGGCACGGGTTTCGCCGGATCGGAGACAAATTCCGAAAAACCGGTGTTGCTTGCCGGAGCCTCAAACGCCAGTTTTCCACCCGGCAACAGATACAAACTCTTTTCGACGGCGGCTTTGGGTGGCCAGGCATCGAAGCTGCGCCATTGGTTCGTTCCGGTTTCAAAAACCTGGGCTTCGGGAAATTTGGCGTCACCCTCCCCTTTCAGGAAATAGGCAAAGAATTTCCGCTCAATGTTTTCCTGAAAATACGGCCCGGTTTTTTCACCAAAATTCACACTGCCCAACTGCTCACCCGTGTCGTTCCAGCCGCCATGCGTCCACGGCCCGGCCACCAGAATGTTGTAAATGCCGGGATTCTGTTTTTCAATGGCCGAATAGGTTTTGAAAATACCGTGTAAATCCTCGGCGTCGTACCAGCCACCGACAATCATGACCGCGTGTTTGATGCCTTTCAAATGCGGCAAAATATTCCGCGATTGCCAGAATTCGTCGTAATTCGGATGCGCCAGATTGCCGTTCCAGTACGGATCTTTGCCGCCGTATAATGCCGGTTTCTGCGAATTTTTCATCGGGCCGAGGTTCAGAAAGAATTCATACCCGTCTTCGGTGCCGTAGTTAAACTCGGTCGTAGCTACGGTTTTCGTCGGTTTTCCGTCCGTCCGGTTCGTAAAATAGGGGTAGAAATTGAAGTTATGCGGAATCAGAAAAACGCCGTTGTGGTAGCTGTCGTCCCGCCAGAGATCAGCCATCGGAGCCTGCGGGGAAGACGCGACCAGCGCCGGATGCCCGCTTAACGCCCCGACTGAGGCATAAAAACCGGGATAACTGATGCCCCACTGCCCGACTTTTCCGTTGTTGTTCGGAATATTCTTAATTAGCCAATCCACCGTGTCGTAGGTGTCCGTGCTTTCGTCCACGTCGGTTTTGGCCTTCTTATTGGGAATCTGTGGGGTCATTTCCTGAAAAATGCCTTCACTCATCCAGCGACCCCGAACGTCCTGATACACAAAGATGTATTTATCCTTCATCACAAACTCGGAAGGACCAAACCGACGGGCCGGAAACTGATCCGCGCCGTAAGGTCGGCAGGAATATGGCGTCCGTTGCATCAGAACCGGGTACTTCTTTTCGGCCGAAATGTCTTTCGGCACATACACCGCCGTGAAAAGTTTGACCCCGTCGCGCATCGGAATCTGGTATTCAACCTTCGTATAATTTTCTTTGATGAAAGGATTGGCAGCCGGAGCCTGCGCAAAACTGCCAACGGAAAGGGCCAGGAAACAACCAATCAGAAATTGTATTTTCATAAAAGGACCCACGGATTGAAGTCCGTGATTTTCTAGTGTTTGTAGTGTAATCAATCCATAACCAAGCACGGACTTCCTGATTTAAATAAAATAACCGCCGATGTAAATTTTACCAGCCCACTGCCGCTCTGGCGGCCCCGTTTAGCTGTGGGTAAAGCGAAAAAGCCCCCCCTGCTACCAGAACCGTTTTAACGGTTTCGTCTTCCGGCAAACCGTTAAAACGGTTTCATCTGGATTCGGTTTCATCTGGATTTTCCCACAGCTAAAGCTGTGGGCTGATAAGCCAAACTCGTAATCCGGCGGTTTTTTGGTTTAAATCAACGAGTCCGTGAGTACTTTCCTATTCATTCTGCAACGACTGCGTGGGGTTGGCCAGAGCCGCTTTTACCGTCAGGTAGCTGATGGTTGCCAAGGCGATCACCACCAGAATCAGCATTGGAACCAGCCAGTGAATCGGGTTCAGTTCAATCCGAAACGCGTAGACCGACAGCCACTGCGTCATCAAATACCACGAAACCGGAATCGCCAGCAGGCCCGCCAATAGCAACAAGCGAACGGATTCCCAGGCCAGCAACCGCAACACGCTGGCCACCGACGCGCCCAGTACTTTCCGAACACCGATTTCTTTGGTTCGCCGGGCCGTGCTGTAAGACGTCATCCCGAACAACCCCATGCAGGCAATCAGAACGGCCAACGACGAAAACAGAATGAAGGTACGGCCAAACTGCCGGTCCTGCCGGTATTGCTGGTTGAAAAAATCGTCCAGAAAAAAGTAATCCATCGACGATTCCGGAAAAAACCGCCCCCACACGGTTTGCACTTTTTCGACCAGCCCATCCACCTGATCGGTACTGATTTTCAGCGAATAAAAATCCGTCGGCAACCAGCGGTAATCGGGGTCCATGAACAGAATCAAGGGCGTGAATTGCTTCTGGAGCGACTGCTGGTGGTAATCTTTCACAACGCCAATGATCTCGTTGGGCCGGTCGTGGGTCGATTCCAGCAGCACTTTTTCGCCGATGGCCTGTTCGTTGGACTGAAAACCGAATTGCTTCACCGCCGATTCGTTCAGCACCAGCCCCAGCGAATCGGCGGGGCGGTTGCGGTCGAACGAGCGGCCCGCGACCAGCTTCAGATCGAAAGTTTTGATAAAATCGAAGTCGATCATCAGCATTTCATACAGCCGGTCGGCGCTGGGTTCTTCGTGCAAACGACGGTTGGCCAGCATCTGCCCCACCTCCTTGCCCGGAACCGCACCCGAACCCGTCACCTCCGTTATGCCCGGAATGGCCTTCAATTCGTTTTTCAGCGTCTGGGTTTTCTGGCTGTAGTTCTCGGTTTTCACCGGTGCTTTCAACACCAGCACCTGATCGACCCGGACGCCCAGATTCTGGTTCATCATGAACGACAGTTGACGCCAGGCGACAAACGTGCCCACGATCAACACCATCGAAGCGGCAAACTGAAACACGACCAGTCCTTTGCGCAAAAACGCTCCGCTGCCCGTAAACCGGTATTGCCCTTTCAACGCCAGCGCGGGTTTGACCTGCGACAGCACCAGCGCCGGATAAATTCCGGAAATGGCCACACCAAACCAGAATATCAAGGCAAAAAGACCGTACTGGCCGGGTTCCGACCAGTCGAATGAGGAATTTTGCAGATCCAGAAAGACGGGCAAAACAAAATGAGCCACAAATACCAAAAGAATCGCAAGCACCAGCGCCAGCCCGTTGAGCAGCAGCGATTCGAACAAAAACTGAAACACCAGCAGGGCCTTGTGCGAGCCAACGGTTTTCCGAATCCCGATTTCTTTAGCCCGATCCATCGCCCGGGCGGTCGAGAGGTTGATGTAATTGACCCAGCCGATAATCAGGATCACGAAGGCAATGGCCGACAGAAACTGAACCGCCCGCCGGTTTCCTTTCACCTCGATTTCGTTCTGCGTAGCCGGATTCAGGTGAATGTCGTGCAGGGGAACGAGGTCAATGGCCCAGACGTGGTCGCGAAGGGCTTCGGCGGTTTTGTATTTTTCGGACAAAGCCGGAAACTTGGCGATCACCTTTGCGGGGTCGGTCTGCGGACGAAGCCGCACGAAGGAATAGCTTTCGTGCTGGTACCAGAAATCCCAGTTCCGCCGGTTCGAGGTAGTCCACGACAGCAACATGTCGAACTGCATGGTGGAGTTGGACGGCAAATCGGCAAAAACGCCCGTTACCTGGCAATGGTAGGAACTGGCGATGGTACTGACATCCAGGTATTCCCCCAGTGGATCAGTGTTGCCAAAATACCGCCGGGCCGCCGACTCCGAAATCACGATCGTGTTGGGAGACGCCAGAAAAGTGTTACGATCGCCTTTGAGAACCGGGTAGTTGAAAAACGTAAAAAAGTTGGTATCGGCAAAACAGACGTGGTTCTCCCGAAACTTGGTTTCTTCTTGCCGCACCACGCGGGTCGAACCACGCCAGGCAATGCGGGTGTAGGTTTCAATTTCCGGAAAGGCCTGTTTCATGGCCGGCACATAGCCGTTGGAGCTGGTGGCCCAATGATCGGTTTCGACACCATTCTTGAAAAACACGCTTTCGACCCGGTAAATCCGCTCGCCATCCGGGTGAATCCGGTCGTAGCTCTGTTCAAAGCGGACGTAACCGGAAATGAGCAGGAAAGCCGCCATGCCAAACGCCAGACCGGTGACGACGATGCCGGTGTAGACTTTATTGCGGAGAATGGTTCTAAAAACAACGGTACAGTAGTGTCGGAGCATTGGCCGGAACGGGAGGAAAAGGATTCCAGAACGCTGGAATCGCCTGTTTGTTCTGTAAAGTACAAATTAATGAGAGAAAAAAACGCTGACGCCCGACAAAAGTTGAAGGTCATTTTTTGATGTATTTTTCCAGCGCGTTCACGTAATTTTCAAAAGCCGTAAGGCCCAAACCCGTAATTTTACACAGGGTTTGGGGGAAATTATCTTTATAGCCTTTTGTCACTTCAATGTATCCCGCGTCTTTCAGTTTTGTAATCTGAACGCTCAGATTACCCGCCGTGGCCCCGGTTTTTTCGCGCAGAAACGTAAACTCCGCTTCCTGAACGCTGATCAATAAGGACATCACGGCCAGACGCAACTGCTGGTGCAGCAAGGGATCAAGTTCATCAAACATCTCAGTTCCTGTAATTTAACCGCAGCAAATGCCCGGGAATGATGTAGCTGCAGGTGACGGCTAATCCAAGTAACAACAATTGGTATTCAAACGGCACGAAAAAAGCCACAATGGCAATTGGCCAATTCAGGGCACCCCCAATGATCAACGGTTTGAAACGCAGGGCTCCACCGGACACGAAAGTCCCGATGCCGTACAAAAGGATTAAAATCGGGTACGTTTTCTCCATCCCGAGTTTAGGCATGAAGGCCAGCAGGATGATGATCGAAACGATAAAAGCCGCCCATAAATAGGCCATAAATTCACCAATGTAGGTTTTAACCGGTTGCCGTTTCACCATCCGGCTGACAAAAACCGCATTGATGATCCCCGCAATCGGCATCGTGGCCCAGGGCAGATACGGGTACGCAAAAGTAGTCATGGTCATCAAAAGGTAATGCGTCACACTGGCAAATAACACCAGCCAGCCCCACATCAGATAGAGGGTGCCGTCGTCCTGGATGGTTTTTTTGGCAGAATCGATCATGGCATGAATCACCCGAAGGCTTTCCTGTTCGTTCATTCGCGGTTCGGTTTCCATTCGTTTTCAGGGAGTTCGTTATTTTAGTTTGTCTAAGGTCATTTCAAAATTTTGATACCATTTCTGGCCGTCCGGACTGTATTCACCGATTTCGTGCCACTGCCCTTTTTCGTTCAATTTGATGGTGTACCGGATTTTTCCGCGCTGAACATCAAATCCCCATTCCAGCCAGTTATCCCCTTTCACGTCCAGATAGGCTTCTTTGGCATTGCCCTCGGCGGTATAGGCTTTCATCGAATACTTCCGGTTTAGGGAATCATAAGCCGCAACCGCCAGTGCCTGAAACACCACCTTGTCCTGCTCCCGACCCGTTCCTTCGATCAGCAGCACCCTTTTGTTAAGTTTAAATTGCACATGCTCCGACTGAACCAGGTTCAGCTCTTTTCCCCGGCCGACTATCGCCTTCGCCGGACCTTTCCACTGCCCTTCCAGGAAACTCAGTTTTTGCATCGCATCTCCCGTTTGCGCATACGTCCGGAAGGTGGACATCACTAAAAAAAGCAGCAACACCAATGAAAGTACTAAATTTTTCATGATAAAGTAGTTTATATTGTAAACTAAGTCGGTAAAAATATATCCCGATGCGGGACTGTGGCACAAACATAAAGTAGTTTATAATATAAACCAAATAGCGGCAATAAAAATTATCCGAAATTGCTACTCCTGACCAAAAGTGAATTATTTTTAGCCAATTGATCGTTGTAATAGCAATTAGTGTATATACATCGTTTCATGGCCCATTCGCCAACTGGAAGAAAAACCGCATGAAGCAGTACCAACATCCCACCATCGACCAGATTACCTTAACCGGTATTTTACACGCGCTAAGCGATCCGGTGCGGCTGAATTTTGTGCGAAGTCTGGATCAGTATGCGACGGAGCAACGCTGCGGGGCCATTGCGACGCCCGTTGCCAAATCGACGATGTCGCACCATTTACGGGTTTTACGCGAGGCTGGCATCATTCGTACCCGAACCGAAGGGACGCAATGTCTGACTTCCCTCCGACTGGACGAATTGGAAACAAAATTTCCGGGTGTGGTGAAATCCGTTCTGAGTGCTGTCGATCAGGCCGAGTCCGTTTCTCAATAAAACACCTCCGTTTTGTTGCCTTCCAACTGTTTGATCAGGTTGGCAGAAACGGTTTTTTGCTCGCTGACGGGATTGCCACGGACGAAAAGCTTTTTAAGCGTTTGAATCCGGGTCAGGCTGGAAGGCAGGTCGGTCAGGCGATTGTGACTCAGGTCGAGTTCTTCCAGATAAGGAAGTGTCAAAACCGGGTCGGGAACCGTGACAAAGGCGTTGTGACTGACATCCAGAATCCGTAGATAATAGAGTTTCTGAAGGCTCGCGGGTAAACTGCCCAGAAAATTATGGTGCGTATACAGCACCTGAAGTTTCCGCAACCGGCCCAGATTTTCCGGCAAAGTGTTTAGTTTGTTGTTGGAAATGGCCAGTTGCTGGAGTCGTGGCAAGCGGCAAAGGCGCTCCGGCAGCGCGCGTAAGTTGTTGTAATACAGATCCAGAACTTCCAGTTGGCGCAACCGGCGGATTTGATTGGGCAGCACATTCAGCTTCGCCTTATACAGATTCAGGTCTTTGAGTCGGCGCAACCGGCGGAAAGGGGCCGTATTGAGACCTCCCGAAAAATCATTCAAACCGAGCCAGAGACTTTCCAGCCGCCGGTTGCGGGAAACGGATTTCGGAATCGCCGTGATTTTGGTCGACTGAATATTCAGAATTTTTAAATGTTTGTTGCGGGCCACGTGCAGGCCCTCGTTGCCCAGCGGGTTGCCGGAAACATTAAGTTGCTTCAGGGTCGGAATCAGAAACACTTTTTCGGGAATCACGCTCAGGCTGTTAACACTCAAATCCAGAATTTCCAGTTTCGGAAACCGGTAAATCACCTCGGGCACCTCCTTCAGTTCCAACGTGTTCAATACCAGATTTTTGACGGTATCCGGACGGGCGGTTTTCTCCGCTTCCGCCAGCGTAGTCATAATCCCCGGCCCTTTTCGCAGTTTGCGTTTGGAAGGCAGTTTACCTATCGCCAGTGCGGAGGAAAACCGGTACGGTTTGTCCCCGGTGACGGGGAAACGATAGGTCGAAAACCAGGGGCACAAAACCGGGTCGATTCGCTCTTTCAACCGGAGTGTGGCCATGCTGTCGGAGCGCATAACGGAGAAATTCCGGCCCACTTCATAAAAAACCCGGTTGAGGGAGCCATCGGGGTTGGCATACAGGTTGACGATCAGGTAGCAAGTGGTGTCCTGCAGAACGTTGGCCTGCTTAAGCATCTGGTTGAAGTCTTTCCCAAACTGCTCACTCAGTTCATGCCATTTTTTTTCGTTCGGCTCCATTTCATCAACCGTCCGAAAACCGGGCTGGCGGGTTCGGAAACCCGGATCAATGATCGTTTGCGCCAGAACGTATTCTTTCGCCAGCTTTTTAGAAGCCGCATCGTGCTCCGGTTTGGTCAGGCAAACGGTTTGAGCCGACAACGTCCCGGAGATCAGGATTCCGGCGAATATGACGAGGTAATTTAACATGAGAAAAAGCCTTTAACGTATCGTTTAGGTGAACAACGGTAAATATAGTTGAATTATTGACATCTTCTACTTTTTTACGGTTATCACACTGAAAGTCGTTGCGAGCAGATTGAAACAAGGCCATTTTTAAAAGCAAAGAGGGCTTGTCCAGAAACGGACAACTTTCCGTACCAAACCGGACAGCTGAGTGAGGGAATGGAATGAATGTCTATTGGTAATCTAGCCCACATTTTCATTCTCCCGCAGCCCTTCGACCTGCCCCGCTAGGGGCTCAACAGCGAAGCGTCGGTAGCACAAAGCCAGGAATCCTCCGCCAGCGTGCCGATAGGTACGCGACCCACCGCCAGTTTAATGCGAATTGTCGCGTACCTATCGGCACGCTGGCGTCAAAAATAATCCCATTTTCTACCGACGCTGCGCTGTCCAATCCCTGCGGGACAAATAACCCGGATCAAATACGGTTTTCTATTTTAACATTTATTACGAAAACTTTCGTATCAAAAACTTGACTTCTACGAAACGATTCGTATATCTTTGTTACGAAATAGTTCGTAGGTCTGAATTCGTTGTCGACAACCGCGCAAACTACCGTTTCGAACAGTAAACAAAAACCATGAAACCAACCGAATCTGAACTGGAAATCCTGCAGGTGCTTTGGGCGAAAGGCCCCAGCACCGTGCGACAGGTGAACGAACACCTGAGCCAAACGCGCGACATCGGGTATACCACGACCCTGAAACTGATGCAGATCATGCACGAAAAAGGACTCCTGAGCCGTACCGAAGAAGGCCGTTATCATGTGTATCAGGCCCTGATTGGGGAAGAAGAAACGCAGCAGCATTTGCTCGACCGGTTTGTCGACACGGCTTTCCGGGGTTCGGCCATGAAGCTGGTGATGCAGGCCCTGGGCAACAGCAAGGCCACGCCCCGGGAACTCGAAGAATTGCAAAAACTGATCAACCAACTGAATCCCGAAAACAACGAACCAAATGAACAACTTTAACGTGTTTTCAGAACCCTTTACAACTGCGCTGGGCTGGGCGTTGGTGCACACGCTCTGGCAGGGAACTCTGCTCGTGGCGGCAGCCGCTCTGGCGTTGCGACTGACCCAAAACCGCCCGGCGTCGGTGCGCTACGGCATCGGCATCGGAACGCTCTCTTTGCAACTCCTGGCTTTCATGGCAACCTTCTGGCTGGGTTACGAACCAGTCCGAACCACCCTGTCAATCCAGGGCGACCGGCAAACCGCCATTGTGCGGGATTTGTCCTTCACCAGCGATTGGTCGGCTCAACTGATGAACTGGCTTCATCCGCATTTGCCCCTGCTCGTGACAGTCTGGTTTTTGGGGGCGGTTTTGCTCATGGTGCGGTTGTTGGGCGGTTGGGTGTTCGTCCAGCGATTGACGCGGAGAAATAACCGTCCGGCACCGGAAGCCTGGCAGACGTATGTGCAGAAGGTGGCCGATCAGCTTGGCATCATGAAGGCCATCCGGCTGGTGGAGTCGGCGGAAATAGCGGTGCCGATGACCATTGGCTGGCTAAAACCGGTCATTCTAATTCCCGTCGGTTTGCTGGCCGGTTTGTCGCCCCGGCAGGTCGAAGCGGTGCTGGTCCACGAACTGGCGCACATCCGGCGGTATGACTACCTGGTCAATCTGGTGCAGTCGGCGGTCGAGATTGTTTTGTTTTTTCACCCCGCCATCTGGTGGCTCTCGGCCCGGGTTCGGGAAGAGCGGGAGCATTGCTGCGACGATGTGGCCATTCAGTTGCGCGGAGAACGGGCCAGTCTGGCGCAGGCGCTGGTGCAGATCGAGGAACGTCGGCAGGCGCTTGCTTCGACGCCCACGCTGGCGATGGCTTTTGGTGCCCGCAGGCCATCCCTGGTGCAGCGCGTAAAACGGGTCATTGGCGTGCGTGAACTACCATCGTCCAAACCGAACGGGTTACTGGCAGTGGGTTGTCTGGTGTTGCTCGCCGGTTTGGTAACGGGCCAGCGTGTCGATCGTCCGGCGAACGCCAGCCGTGAGCATGGAGACACCAGGATGATCAATGCCTGGCATTCGGATACGAACCTCCAGCGGTCGGTTCCGGAAGAAGTCAGCATCAAGGTCGTTGAAAAACCGGAACCACTTTCCCTTTCAATCGATACGGATGCGGTTGACCCTGCAGTGCGCATTCGGCTGGAAACAGAACTCGATCATCACCTGGAACAGGTAGAACGGCTGGGGCGCGAAATGGAGAAAATTCACCTGCCCATGCTCCAGCTTGAGAAGCAACTGGAGTTGGAAACCAAACTGGAGCATCTGACCGATCAGGAAATGGAAAAGGTGAACCAGCAGATGGCAAAGCTCCAGTCATTGACTTCAGGACACCTGCGGCTCTTCACCGATTCAATGGCGACTTTTTCGGCGAAAATAGCGGGTATGGCCGAAAAGGCGAGTCTTCACGCCACTGAAGTCCTCCGGTTGCAGGAGAAAGTGCTCCAACTGGATTCAGTGCCAGCCATTGCGCCGGTTCCCGCTGCGCCCTCTCGTCCTGCCCGGATACCCAAACCGGCGGGTGTAAAAGGGCAGTATTGGTACAACGGCAAACGCTACAACCGTCCGGAAGACATGCCGAAAGCACCCAATCCACCGGTTCCACCTGCTCCCGCTGACGCCCCTGATCTGCCAGCAGCGGCAATGGCTCCAGTCCCACCCATTCCACCGGCAGCCCCACCGGAACCACCTGTTCCGCCCGCACCGGCAGAAGGGGATGAAGTCACCACCTGGTCAACGACAGGAGGAAACGTAATACATATCAAAACGAAAAACGCTCAAAAAGAAAAGGCCACGAAACCGGCCAGTCCAGCCAAAGCGAAAACCGCTCCGAAAAAACAGGAAGAGTAGAAAAGAAGAGCGGAACCATTACCGCCAGGCCCCTGAAAAAGTAGACCCCGCTCCCGGCGCACTGCTTTTTCAGGGGCCTTGTTTTAAATTAAATCGAACTATGAGCTGATGCCCTTGCCTAATCGTCGTTTGAGTGCCAGCGGCACGTAATGTTAATAGCAAATGGCTATTCTGAGCACTCCGGCACGCCTGGAGTGCTCAGAATAGCCATTTGCTATTAACATAGGACCCCTCCGGGGTCAATAATCTCATAGTTCACGTTAACTTATTTCCGGCCAAACCGGTAATTCCCGACCCATCCTGTCTTTTACCCGTAGTTCAATGGATTTCCTTCCGTTTCCAGTATCGACCAATGATTCAAATCAACTACGGCCTTCAACCGGCTGACTTCACCACCCGACTCAAGCAGTTCTGGGATTTATCCGCCCAAAAAATTAACCTGATCGACTCCCATTACGATACCGCCAAAGGGTCACCGGTTTTTACGGTGCAGGGACACTACACCACCCGCGGCTGGACCGAGTGGACGCAGGGCTTCCAGTTTGGCTCCTCCATCCTCCAGTTCGACGCCACCGGCGACACCCATTTTCTGGAAACGGGGCGGCAAAAAACACTCGGCGTCATGGCCCCCCACATCAGCCACATTGGTGTTCACGACCACGGATTCAACAACGTAAGCACCTACGGCAACCTTTTGCGGCTGATGCGGGAAGGCAAAGTGGAATTTGACGAGTGGGAAAAGAATTTCTACGAACTGGCCCTCAAAATTTCCGGAGCCGTGCAGGCCAGCCGCTGGACGACCGTCAAAACCGGCGGGTTTATTCACTCCTTCAACGGGCCGCATTCGCTTTTTGTCGATACCATCCGTTCGTGCCGGGCCGTTGTGCTGAGCCACAGCCTCGGTCACGTTTTCCAGGGGGAAGGCGATGTAAAAATCAACCTGCTCGAGCGGGGATTGGAACACATGAAAGCGACGGCCGAATACTCGGTTTTTTACGGCGAAGGACGCGACATCTACGATCTGTGGGGCCGCACAGCGCACGAAAGCGTTTTCAATACCAAAGACGGCAATTTCCGTTGCCCCAACTCCCAGCAGGGCTACACCGGGTTTACGACCTGGACACGCGGCCTGGCTTGGGCCATGTGCGGTTTTGCCGAGCAACTGGAATACCTGAATACCCTCGATGACGTGGATCTGGAACCGTTCGACGGACGGCAGGTGGTAGAAACGTATTTGCTCAAAGCCGCCCGCGCCACCTGCGACTTCTACATCGAACACACGCCGATCGACGGCATTCCGTACTGGGATACCGGCGCACCGGGTTTATCGCAAATGGGCAATTACCTCGAACGCGCATCCGATCCGTATAATGATTTTGAACCGGTCGACAGTTCCGCAGCCGCTATTGGGGCACAGGGATTGCTTCGTCTGGGTAAATACCTGACCGAACGGGGCGAAACCGAAAACGGCTCACGCTACTGGCAAGCGGGATTAACGGTGTTAGACTCGCTCTTTAAAGAACTGTATCTGAGCACGGACCCCAACCACCAGGGACTGATTCTGCATTCGATCTACCACCGGCCCAACGGCTGGGATCATGTTCCGGCTGGGAGCAAAATTCCCTACGGTGAGTCGAGCATGTGGGGCGATTATCACGCCCGCGAGGTTGCGTTATACCTGCAGCGCGTGGTCAATAACGAACCGTATTACACCTTTTTCGGAGCCCTGTGATGAGCACAACACCAATAGCGGAGTCATTTGGGGAACCGGCATTCCGGGATTTTTCAAAATTGTGCATTCACACCATCACCACCCGGCCCTGGGCCATCGAGGAAGCCGCAAAGCACTATTCCCGCTCGGGCATTGGGGGAATTTCGGTGTGGCGGGATGCACTGGCAAACCGCAACATTCGGGAAATCAGCCAATTGCTGCGAGATTATAATTTATCGGTGGTCTCCCTCTGTCGGGGCGGTTTTTTTCCGCACCTCGAAGCCGCTGGCCGACAAACCGCCTTGGACGATAACCGCCGGGCCATCGACGAAGCCGCCGAACTGGGCGCGCCCCACGTCGTGTTGGTGTGTGGTGCCGCACCGGGCCAGTCCCTGACGGAATCCCGCAAGCAAATCCGGGACGGTATTGCCGCGCTGCTGCCCCACGCCGAAGCCAATGGCGTTCGGCTGGCGATTGAACCTTTACATCCGATGTATGCCGATAACCGCTCGGCTGTCAACACGTTAGGGCAGGCCAATGACATGGCCGAGGAGCTAAATTCTTCCTATGTGGGCATCGCCGTCGATGTCTACCATTTGTGGTGGGACCCCGATCTGGAACAGGAAATCGCGCGATGCGGTAAAAACGGGCATCTGTATGCTTTCCATATTTGTGACTGGAAAACCCCGACACTCGATTTGCTCAATGACCGCGGACTGATGGGCGAAGGCTGCATCAATATCCGGCAGATCCGGTCGTGGGTCGAAGCCGCCGGTTTTTCGGGGTTCAACGAAGTCGAGATCTTCTCAAACCGGTATTGGGCGGAAGATCAGGCAGAATTCCTGGAAAAAATTAAACACGGGTATTTGTATCATTCGTAAAATAATTGCCCCTAAATCCCCTAAAGGGGACTTTTTGCATCCTGGTAATTCTGGGTCCAAGTCCCCTTTAGGGGATTTAGGGGCAAAACATTCAACCATCTTTTAGCCATTTATTGAAAAGTGAAAGAACACAAAGTCGGTATTATCATGAACGGCGTAACCGGCCGGATGGGTACCAATCAGCACCTGATGCGTTCCATTGTTGCCATCATCAAACAGGGGGGCGTGAAGGTTGGACCGGACGAGGTGATCATGCCGGACCCTATTCTGGTGGGGCGCGACGTCAATAAACTGGAAAAATTGTGCCAGCAGTCGGGCATACAGAAAATGACGACCAACGTCGATGAAGCCCTGGCCGATCCCCATAACATCATTTATTTCGACGCCCAGACGACGGGCCGCCGGGCCGAGGGTGTTCGCAAAGCCGTGGCCGCCGGGAAACACGTTTACTGTGAAAAACCGACCGCCGTCAGCACCGAAGTGGCCCTGGAACTGTATGAACTCTGCAAAGCCGCCGGTTTGAAGAACGGAGTCGTGCAGGACAAGCTGTGGTTGCCCGGTTTGCTAAAACTGAAACGCCTGATGCAGAACGATTTCTTCGGAAAAATTCTGTCGGTTCGGGGCGAATTCGGCTACTGGGTGTTTGAAGGACACTCCATTCCGGCGCAACGGCCTTCGTGGAACTACCGCAAGGAAGACGATGGCGGGATCATTGTCGATATGCTATGTCACTGGCGCTATGTGCTTGACAACGTGTTTGGTAAAGTAAAATCCGTATCTTGTCTGGGTGCGACCCACATTCCGGAGCGCATCGACGAGCAGGGAAAACCGTATGTCTGTACCTCCGATGATGCCGCCTATGCAACCTTTGAACTCGAAGGGGGCGTCATCGCTCAGTTTAACTCGTCCTGGACCACGCGCGTTCGTCGCGATGATCTGCTGACGTTGCATGTCGACGGCACCAAAGGCTCGGCGGTGGCGGGTTTGCGGGAATGCTACATTCAGCATTACGGCAACACGCCCAAACCGGTCTGGAACCCCGACATCGAGCAGCCCATCAAGTTTTTTGAAGGCTGGGCCAAAGTGCCGGAGCAGGAAGTCGCCGAAAATGCTTTTAAAGTGCAGTGGGAGCTGTTTTTGAAACACGTCGTGAAGGACGAGCCATTCCCGTGGGATTTGCGGGAAGGTGCTAAAGGCGTTCAACTGGCCGAAAAAGGCATCGAAAGCTGGGAAAAACGCTGCTGGGTCGACATTCCGGAACTATGAAGAAAGTAGCATTTGTAACCGGGGGAAGCCGGGGAATTGGATACGGGATTGCGGAACACCTGGCCAAAGCCGGTTTCGATCTGGCCATCAACGGCGTACGGCCCGAAGAAGCGGTTGGGGAGGCTCTGGCTGGTCTTCAGACCCTGGGGGCTGAGGTCATCTATTGCCAGGGAGATATTGCGTCGAAAGAAGACCGCGCCCGCATGCTGGAACAAATCAAGGCCCGTTTTGGTCGGCTGAATGTATTAGTAAATAACGCGGGGGTTGCGCCGAAAGAACGCCGGGATATTCTGGAGGCAACCGAGGAAAGTTTCGAATACGTGTTGTCGACCAATTTGCAGGGAGCCTACTTTCTGACCCAGGCCGTAGCCAACTGGATGATTGCACAAAAGGCTGATCAAACGGATTTTACGGGGTGTATCATAACGATTTCCTCGATCTCATCGACGGTTATTTCGGTGAACCGGGGAGAATATTGTATTGCCAAAGCCGGACTCAGCATGGCCACGCAATTGTTTGCTGCCCGACTGGGTGAATTTGACATCCCGGTTTTTGAAGTACGACCGGGCATCATCCGCACCGACATGACGGCGGGGGTTGTCGGGAAATACGACAAACTGATCGACGAAGGGCTGACGGTTCAGAAACGCTGGGGTTTTCCCGACGATGTGGGCCGGGCCGTGGCGGCTTTAGCCCGTGGCTACTTCCCGTATTCAACCGGACAAGTCATCATGGTCGACGGGGGCCTGACGTTGCCTAGACTTTGAGTTATTACACAGAGTTTATCAGAGGAAACCAGAGCTTATCAAAGGTTTTTTTTCTCTGATAAACTCTGATTTACCCTGATAAACTCTGTGTAATAATTTTTTATTTTCCTAAACCTTCCCATACATGAAAAACCAATCCGATTCCCGGAGGACTTTCCTCAAAACCGCAGCCACCGGCTCCCTGGCCGTGATGGGGTTGCCTACCCTGATTCCAGCCCACGCCTTTGGTGCCAACGACCGCATCCGGGTCGCGGTCATCGGCGTCAACGGACGCGGGAAAGACCACATTTCCAATTTCTCCAAACTGCCAAACGTCGAGGTCGCCACACTCTGCGACGTCGATAACGTGGTGTCGGCCCAGCGTGCGGCTGATTTCGAGAAAACGTATTCCCGGAAGGT
This sequence comes from Larkinella sp., assembly GCF_965227735.1. NCBI lineage: Bacteria > Pseudomonadati > Bacteroidota > Cytophagia > Cytophagales > Spirosomataceae > Larkinella > Larkinella sp. The sequence continues at coordinate 260,951 of NZ_OZ245776.1, forward strand.
GAAAACAGAACAGGATCTGCGGAAGGTGTATGACGACAAAAACATCGACGCCGTCAGTATTGCCACGCCCAACCACTGGCACGCCCTGGCGGCCATCTGGGCGTGTCAGGCCGGAAAAGATGTGTACGTCGAAAAACCGGGTACACACAACCTGCGCGAAGGCAAAAAACTGGTGGAAGCTGCGGCCAAATACAACCGGATTGTGCAGCACGGCGTGCAATTGCGCAGCTCGACGGCCATTCAGGAAGCCATTAAACACCTCCGCGACGGGTTGATCGGGAAAGTTTACATGGCCCGCGGATTGGTCTACAAATGGCGCCCCGACATTGGCAATCAAGGCCCCAGCGCTGTTCCGGCGGGTTTGAACTGGGATCTGTGGCAGGGACCCGCCAAAGCGCGCGAATTCTCCAAAAACTACGTTCACTACAACTGGCACTGGTTCTGGGACTACGGCAATGGTGACATTGGCAACCAGGGCATCCACGAAACGGATTTGGCCATGTGGGGGCTGGACGTCGGTTTTCCGGAAGAGGTGACGTCGGCAGGGGGCAAATACCTCTGGAAAGATTGCAAGGAAACGCCGGAATTGCTGACATCCACCTACAATTATCCCTCGCAAGGCAAAGTAATCCAGTTTGAAGTGCGGCCGTGGATGACAAACCGGGAAGACGGCGTGGAAGTGGGCAACCTCTTTTACGGCGACAAAGGCTATATGGTCATCAATGGCTACAACGATTATAAAACGTTTTTGGGCAAAGAACGGACGCCCGGCCCGGCGGGTCATGCCGGGGGCGACCACTACCTGAACTTTATCGAAGCGGTTCGGGCGCGCGACAAATCGAAGCTGAACGGCCCGGTTGAAACCGCCCACTTAGCGTCGGGTCTGGCCCACATCGGTAACATTGCGTACCGCCTGGGTCGCACCCTGAAATTTGATCCGAAGAAAGAAGAATTCATCAGCGACTCCGAAGCCAATTCGCACCTGAGCCGTCAATACCGCGCACCGTACGCGCTGCCGAAGCAAGTATAATTTACGGTTTACGGTATTCGGTTTACGGTTTACGGTGGGCTGTCGCATTTATAAGCACGCGTCAGCCACCGTAAACTGAAAACCGTAAACCGTAAACGATAAAACTGAAACCGAAAAAATGATTGAGCAACCGAAACCCCAACAAAGCCTGAGTAAACAATTGCTTCAAATTCCGGTGCTGGTGGCCGCGCTGGGCTATCTGGTGGACATGTACGACCTGTTTCTATTCAGCGTCGTGCGGGTTCCGAGTCTGAAAGCCATCGGTGTGCCTGACGACCGGCTGCTTCCCGACGGCATCATGTTGCTAAACTGGCAAATGGCCGGGATGCTGCTGGGCGGTGTTTTCTGGGGCATTCTGGGCGACAAACGGGGGCGGCTTTCCGTGCTCTTCGGGTCGATTCTGATTTATTCACTGGCGAACATCGCCAACGGATTTGTCGATAGTCTGCCGATGTACGCGGCTCTGCGGTTTGTGGCCGGAGTGGGTCTGGCCGGTGAGTTGGGTGCCGGTGTCACACTGGTAACCGAAGTGTTGCCGAAGCAGATTCGCGGATATGGCACCACCATTGTGGCTACGATGGGTGTTTTAGGAGCCATTATGGCGTATTTTGTGGCCGATCTGTTTGCCTGGCGAATCTCGTATTTCGTGGGGGGCGGACTTGGTTTGATGCTCCTGGTGCTGCGGATGAACGTGTTCGAATCCAAGATTTTTGAAGTGGTGAAAGAACGTCAGGTGAAGCGCGGTGATTTGATGATGCTGTTCAACAACCGGGAGCGGTTTCTGAAGTACATTCAGTGTATTCTGGTCGGTTTGCCCATCTGGTTTGTTGTCGGCATTCTGGTGACGTTTTCGCCGGAATTTGGTCAGGCGATGGGGTTGACCGAACCGGTGGTGGCCGGAAAAGCCGTCATGCTCACGTTTACCGGTCAGGTTTTTGGCGACATTGCCAGCGGACTGCTGAGTCAGTATTTCAAAAGCCGCAAAAAAGTCATCGGTAGTTTCATCGCCCTCTCGCTGATTTTCGTGCTGGTTTATCTGCTGGCGCCCATGAAAGACCTCTCGATGTTCTACCTCGTTTGTGTATTCCTCGGCGTTGCCAACGGCTATTGGGCGCTGTTCGTGACCATTGCCGCCGAGCTTTTCGGAACCAACCTGCGGGCTACGGTGGCCACCACGGTTCCCAACTTTGTGCGGGGGGCAGTGATTCCGTTAACGTCCCTGTTTGTTTACGGAAAAGGCCAGGTTGGAACACTGAATAGTGCGCTTGGGGTTGGGTTGTTGACGGCAACACTGGCTTTTATTGCGCTGTACTTTATGGAGGAAACCTTCAAAAAGGACATGAATTATGTAGAAACGGACTAGAGCCTCCAGTTTTTTGGGGGCAGTCTTTCCGGTATTTTTTACCGCATGGAGTTGGACGCAAACCACCGGATCCTTTGAGAACGGTCGGCTGGCTGTGCCGGATGTAGCGAATGATAAAGCCGTTATCATCCGGGCTTCTCTCTAATCTCCTCCGCTCTCGCCTTCCATTTTTTCCTGCACCAGTTCTTCCTTGATCTGCCGGATCCGGTCGTTGAAATTCAGGTTGTGGAAATCGACGTCGCGTACACAAATGGCCGCCAGGAATGCCATGACGTCGGGATCGTGGGGAATTCGGCGACCCGTAACAACGCTGACATACTTAGAAGTCATCCACAGTACATTCTTCAACTGTCGGCCGGAATCGTCGGTCATGTAATACTCCGTGACAATCGTATCGTCGCTGACGTAGATGATGCGGGATACAATCCGAAGCCATTCATTGACCATGGCCGGACGGACGTAGGCAATCTGGTGCTGGTAAACGACCCAACTCGTCTTGTATTCACGAAACAACTGCGCCGGGCTGAAGTTATACTGGGTAGCCACCTGGTCTTCGCGGGCGTTGAAATAGTAGTCGAAATACTTCGCGTTGTTGAGGTGCTGCAACGGATCACAATCCTGAAAGCGGACAATGGTGCGCGATTCCGTTTCGTGCGGGTAAGTTCTGGTTGGATCGAGTTTGATCATAGCGTGGTGGTCACTGATGGACTTTTTGGCAAGTTAGCATGCAAAACCCGGTCGCAACGCAAAAGCAGCCGCCGGATTCTGGCCTGCAAAAATCAGTGTAATTCCGCAAACCAGCGTAATCCGGTAACACACATTTTTAATTATTTTTACGTTCTAGTCAGAACACTGGCCAACGTTTCCATCAACATCTTAAAAATCGAATGAAGTCGTTTTCTTTTCTCGTTCCCCTTCTTCTGCTCGCCCACTCGCTAACCGCATTGACGCCCCAGTTTAATCCGGATGCGGTGGTAGGCACCTGGCTCAACGGCACCAAACAGGGGCAGATCCAGATTTACAAAAAAGGCAACCAGTACTACGGGAAGCTGGTGTGGCTGCGGGAACCCAACAACCCCTCGACCGGAAAACCCAAAACCGACCTGAAAAACAGCCAGGCAACGCTGCGTTCCCGGCCACTCATGGGGCTGGATGTGATGCAGGGCTTTGTACACGATGGCGGTAAAGTCTGGGAAGATGGTCACATCTACAACCCCGAGGACGGCAAAGAGTACAGTTGTAAGATGACGTTAAAAAATCCCAATACGCTCGACGTGCGGGGGTATGTCGGCATTTCGTTACTGGGCAAAACCCAGACCTGGACCCGCGTGAACTAATGATCCCGGTGATAATGCGGCTTATTTTTGCTTCGAAACCTCAAACATTTTCCGCATGTCGCCGGTTTATACTGCATGATTCTTCTGAATCATGTACTAGATCACTCACGTTATAACGATTATCAATCATGAACGAGACAACCCTTAAAGGCGGATGGAATGAGTTGAAAGGCAAAATCAAACAAGCCTATGGTGATTTGACCGACGACGATCTGACGTATGCAGAAGGCAAGGAAGACGAAATGTGGGGCAAACTCCAGCAAAAAACCGGGAAGACGAAAGACGAAATCCGGAAGGCTGCTGCCGACCTGTAATTCATACGAGTATCCGAATTGAAAACGCCGGAAGCCACAAGCTTCCGGCGTTTTCGGTTGACAGGGCTTTATATTCTTTGGCTGAGCAGTTTCCCACAGGAAGTAAACCGGGAAAAACAATGGTCAATTGGTGGTAGACCGAACGAAATACCGTGTTTGTGTTTTGGATGATACTTTCTAATTTCCAGACACTGAGTACACTACTTCCGGATGACGGGCCGCCACCGGAGTTTTATTTAATAAGGCCACCGAAATGCGCGTTACTTTTTGGGGGATGTGACATCTAAATGGGTGACGAAGCGGCACAAAAGAATTTCCGGCCCTCCGTTACCTGTCACAAACCAAAACTCCGTCCACTGAATGAGTACCTATCAAAGCCCTAATCCACTAATTCATTTGAACAACCTGTTGCCCGAATGGGGCCAGGCGGCCGACGAAATCTATCACAATTATCACTTTCTAAACCACGCCCTCAGCCAAACCGACCGCCTGCTCATCCCGGAAGAAGCATTGACCAAACTGGCAGGGCTCAAAGCGGCTCTGGTCATGACCCTGGCCCGACTGATTCAGGATTTACCGCCCTCCACGCATCGCGTTTCCAATGAAGCTGTTGATTCCATCAGCCGATTTAACGCACACATCAACACATTAAAAACCGTTAATTTACAGACAGACACCACGTTTGACGACTTGCTTCAACAGCACCCGCCTTTGAAGAACTGGTTTGAATCAACCGTTCACGAATAAATTGCTGATTTTCTCCTCTAAATCCACGAAATAATGAACGATACCGTCTACGTAACTGAATTGCTCCGGCGTCTGAAAACCACCGACGATCCTACCCTCTTCGACACGCTGTTTACCTTATATATTTACCGATACCGCCAGGTTCTCAGTAACAGCGTCCAGTTTACGGTCGTCGAGAAGGCTCCTTTATCGCTGTATACGACCGGAAGCGACAACTAAACCATTCGTTAATCCCTTTTTCATTCTGACTATTATTAAAATTAATCACTTCCATTAAAAAAATTTGCGGTTCATCTCTGGAAATATTTCTATTCCTTTGGTGTTGTAAAAACAACCAAGAGAAAAGTGAGTAATGAATCCGGTCTACGTTAATAAAGTACAGCCTTCGCGCCTGACGCTTTGGATGGCCCTGATCTCCGTGTACGTTTTGTGGGGATCGACCTACCTTTTTGTTCATTTCATGACCGAGAAGATGCCGCCCCTCTATATGGCATCTTTGCGGCTCAGCACGGCGGGGCTGATTTTATTCCTGTATGCCCGGCTGACCGGCACCCCCGTTCCGGCACCGAAGCAATGGCTGTCGGCCGGAATCATCGGGGTTTTGCTGCTCACGATTGCCAACGGCAGCATGTCGGTTGCGCTGCAATACGTGCCATCCAGCATTGCCGCGCTGCTGGCCGCGCTGGTTCCGCTGTTCATTATTCTATTTAACTGGGTGGGTTTCGGCCACATCCGGCCCACCAATTTATCTCTGGCGGGTCTGGTACTCGGGCTGATGGGGGTTTCGTTGCTGGTGCAGCCTTCCGGTTCCGGGATGGTGTCGACGAACAATACCTGGATAGGCGTTGCTCTGATCATGGTGGCGAACGTCTCTTGGGCGGTCGGCACGCTGCTTTCTTCCCGGCTTTCGCTTCCTTCGCAACTGATTTCCAGTGCCATCCAGATGCTGGTGGGCGGTCTGGTGCTGTTCCTGCTCAGCATGATCACAGAAAACGTTACGCTGACGAGCATCGGACATGCGCCGGTAAAAGCCATTGGATCGCTGGTTTACCTCATCATTTTCGGCTCCATCATCGGTTTTTCGTCCTTTGCGTGGCTGGCCCGGAACGCCCCCCCGCAACTGGTTTCGACCTATGCCTACGTCAATCCGGTGGTGGCCATGCTGCTGGGATGGGCTTTCGCCGGTGAAACCCTGAACGCGTATTCCATCCTGGCCGCTCTGATTATTTTATCGGGTGTGGTATTGATTACCCTGGGCCGGAAATAAATGATTTGCCCCAACCCCCTGAAGGCCGGGCGGCCGGTGCCGGGCTTAAAAAACGGCGGATTCAAGCGTCCTTCAGGGGGTTGGGGACCAACCGATCATTCAACCGGTGGCGGACTCACCGCCGTCCAGCCGCCGTCGACCACCAGGCTCTGGCCCGTAATGTGGCGCGATTGGGGTGAAACCAGAAACAGGGCGGCATTGGCAATATCATCGACGGTGGCGGGTCGGCCCATTGGAGTAATCCGCGACCAGATCGGCACATAGGTTGGATCATCGAGCGTTCGCTCGGTTTGGGTTGCCCCCGGAGCCACGGCATTGATGTTGATTCCGCAGGGCGACAGATCGAGGACGAGGTTTTTGGCCAGCATCTCCAGCGCGGCTTTGGTCATGCTGTAGGCAGCCAGTCCCGGATGCGCCTGATGGCCCGTAACGGACGACATCAGCAAAATGCTGCCTCCTTCGTTCTGGCTCCGCATCTGGCGGGCCGCCCGTTGGGTCAGGAAAAAGCTTCCCCGCAGGTTCAGATCAACCACTTTTTGGAAGGCATCGGGCTGGTAATCGAAGAAATCACCGAAGATGGTAATGCCGGCATTGGCAACGACGATGGTCAATTTGCCGAATTCAGCCACCGCTTTATCGACCATTCCCTGAATAAAGGCGACGTCGGAAGCATCGCCGGGATAGGCTAAACAGCGGCCGCCTTCCTGCTGAATGCGGTCGGCGGCTTGCTGAGCCGCAACCTCATCGAGGTCATTGAGTAAAACGGAAGCACCCTGGCGGGCAAGCTGGCGGGCAATGGCAAAACCGATGCCGATGCCGGCGCCCGTTACGATGGCAGTCTGGGTTTGGAAAGTCATGAAAAAATGCCGGTGGCAAAAAGGTTGCTGCAAAGATGCCCCAAATTTGAAAAAAAAGGCAACCTTCCGGCCGAATACTGTTCAAATCTCGCATCCATTCACTTCTTTTCCGGATTGAAGCATCCTGTAAAAAACCGTACCTTTGGACGAAAAATCAGCAAAACCGATAGCCCCGACGGCTTTTTCGAATGATTCAAAGGTCTCCCCGCCGATTGACTCCTTTCTTCTCCCGCTGGGAGCTTTGGTACCACATCCTGATGATGCCGGTGTTGTTTCCCGTCGGCAATTATTATTTCATTGGCCCCCGTTATTTCAGCGACGTTCGGGTGTTTTTGTTGGGTACAACGGTGGTTTTCGGACTCTACTGGCTTTCGGTCATCACTCTGACGCTGGCCGTTCGCGGGGTGATTCGCCGGTATCCCGACGTGCTCCGGGCCACGCACCGCACCCTGGTGATGCTGGCGGTTGTAGGCCTGATTACGGTCGGATTAGCGGTTTTGGATGTGTTCATCTACAGCCTTTTCCCCCTCCTTAATGTCCCGTTTACGTGGGATGCCGTCCGTCCCATTCTGATTTTGGGGCTCATTTTCGATCTCTGTTTTTGTGTGGCGCTGAATGTTTTTTACACCTACAACCAGTGGCACCGCGACCAGACCGAAAACGAGCTTCTCCGGCAGGCCACCCTTCAACACCAGCTCGACTCGCTGAAGATGAAAATAAATCCGCATTTTCTCTTCAACAGCCTTACCTCGCTGTCGTCGCTGATCGGGGAAGACCAGAAACAGGCTGAGCAATTTGTCGACCAACTCTCGAAGGTCTACCGGTATCTGCTGCAGGCCAACACCCACGAACTGGTCAGTTTGCAAACCGAACTGGACTTTGCCGGACAGTATTCGGCCTTGTTACAAACCCGCTACGGCCCGGCCCTGCACATCGCCCTGCCAGCCGATCCGAATTTCCCCGACACGCAGCTTCCTCCGCTAACACTCCAGCTTTTGATCGACAACGCGATTAAACACAACGTCATGAGTGTCACGAAACCGCTGTCGATCCACATCGAAATGCTCCCCAACAGGCGTCTGCTGGTTCGGAATACGCTCCAGCGAAAATCGGTTAAAATGGATCTTTCGCAGGCCAGGCTGGCTACCCTGATGGCTAAATACCGGCAATTGGGTCTCGAAGAGATCCGGGTGGAAGAAACCGGAACGCATTTTGAAGTATCGCTGCCACTGCTGCGTTTTACGCCCCCACACAACGCCCCCTGATGTCTGCGAAATTTTCGCAATTCATCCCGTTTTTTTCGCAATTCAGGCGGTCAATCAAGCAATTTACGCACTATCTTCGGGTTCCGTTCATTCAAAATCAGTAGATTAAGATGAACACGGTCGGTTTATGAAGTCATTTATTTTCAGCTTGTTTCGTCGTTTTCCGCGTCTTCGGAAACAGAGCCAGTGGCACTTTTTGCTGCTGTTTCCGTGGTTCATCCCGCTTATTTCTTACTGGGTGGTAGGTGATCGCTATCTGACTCACCTGGGGACTTTTCTGTGGGCCACCTTCCTGAACCTGACCATTGGCAGCCTCTGTTTGTTCACCCTCGACCAGTTGACCCAGTGGGTGATTCAACGGTATCCGAACCTGGGCCAGACCTGGCAGCGCGTCTGGCGATTGCTGCTGGTATTTGTGCTCGTAACACCCTGCTTCGTTCTGGGGGGGATTTTCATCTATGAAACGTTCCACTTGTTTGGATATCACCACAATCCGGCCGCCACCGGGCAAATCCTGCTGCTTAATCTGGCGGCTAATCTGGTGTCGGTCGGTATCGATGAAAGCGTTTACTCGCTGAATAAATGGCGCGAGAACACGCTGGAAAAGGAGCAGTTGAAGAAGGTCAATCTGCAAAGTCAGTACGAAAGCCTGAAAAGTCAGGTCAATCCGCACTTTTTGTTCAACAGCCTCAATTCGCTGTCGTCGCTCATTGCCGACGAACCTGACCGGGCCGAGGAGTTTGTCGATGAAATGTCGAAAGTTTACCGGTATCTGCTCCAGACAAACGAAGGCGAACTGACTACCCTGGAAACCGAAATGACGTTCATCCAGTCGTATTTTCATTTGCTTAAAACCCGCTATGGTGCCGGTATTCGCCTGGAAATAGTGATTGCCGAGCCATTTCTTGCCTACCAGCTTCCTCCATTGACGTTACAGATGCTGGTTGAAAATGCCGTCAAACACAACGTGATTCACGCCAGCAAACCGCTGTTGATCGAGATTAAAACCACGCAGGTCGGTCGGTTGGTGGTTCGGAACAACCTCCAGCAAAAAACCGGGCGGGTGGCCTCCAACCAGGTGGGGCTTTCCAATATTCTAGCCAAATACCGCCTATTGTCCCAAAGCGACCCGATTGTCACCTCCGACAGTTCTCATTTTACCGTGGCCCTGCCGCTGATGCCCCCACAGTCCTGACAACGGTAACAGTCCCGAAAGTGGCCTGACAGCGCTGAAATAAACGAAATCCCGAGCCGCTTCACCCCTTCTTTTAAACCCCGGTGAGTAAACCGGAAACATTCCCTGCTTTCCCCAATAGTAGCTCCAATCTTGCTTTTTACCAACTCTCTATTAAATTGATCCAAGTAATGTCTACTCCTTTCATGCCTCGCCGGGAGGCTTTGCAACGACTGGCTCTACTGGTAGGGGCCACCTTATCGCTTCCGGTTCAGGCCGCCCTCCGGGGCGAACCCACCGCCGGGGTTCCCCTGATCTTTTCGGATGCTCAGCAAAAACTCATGGCCGATCTGGCGGACATTATTCTCCCAACCACGGATACGCCCGGCGCGAAAGCTGCGGGGGTTCATCAGTTTATCGGACATGTCATCGGCCATTGTACGGCCCCGGCCCAGCAGGATTTGTTTCTACATGGACTGCAACAAACCGACGCCCTGAGTCAGGCGGCTTTCCAAAAACCGTTTTCACAACTCGGCATCCCGGAACGAACGGAGATTGTCAAACAACTAACCCAGCACGAAAAGCCCTTTTTCCTCATCTTTCGCGAACTCACCATCGTCGGTTATTTTACCTCGGAAGCCGGAGCCACCCAAACCCTGGCCTACCTCCCCGTTCCGGGCCGGTTCCAGGGCGACGTTCCTTTAAAACCGGGTCAGAAGGTTTGGGCCTTGTAAACGAACAAATTGCTCCCTATCAGTAAACTACTATGAATCTCAACATCGATGCGGTAAAAGCCCAAACCTACGACGCCATTGTGATTGGTTCCGGGGTCAGCGGTGGCTGGGCCGCCAAGGAATTGACGGAGAAAGGATTACGGGTCCTGATGCTGGAGCGGGGACGTCCGCTCGAACACGTAACGGGCTATACCGAGGCCCTGAAAGCGCCCTGGGAAATGCCGGAAACAACCCGGCTGGGCGATCTGGCCCTGAAATACCCGCAGGCTCCGCCGGATGCTGCGAAAACCGTTCCGACCTATTGGATGCCCGGTGCCGACGCATCCTACCGGCAGGAAAAACCGTTTCGCTGGCTGCGCCCCGACATCGTGGGCGGCAAATCCATCATGTGGGGGCGGCAGTCGTACCGGTTCAGTGACATTGATTTTGAAGCCAATGCCAAAGAAGGCATCGGCATCGACTGGCCCATCCGCTACAAAGACATTGCCCCCTGGTATTCCTACGTGGAGAAATTCGCAGGAATCTCGGGCGAAAAACTGGGGTTGCCCCAACTTCCCGACAGTGAGTTCATTGCTCCGATGGATATGTTTCTGGTCGAGAAAGAGGTCCGGAAAAGCATTGAGAAAAACTTTCCGGGCCGGGTGATGACCATCGGACGGACTGCCAATTTATCGGAAGCGCAGAAAGTCCACGTTGACAACGGGCGGTCGCCCTGTCAATACCGAAACCAGTGCATTCGCGGATGTCCGTACGGCGCGTATTTCAGCACGCAGTCCTGTACGCTACCCCCCGCCGTCAAAACCGGCCGACTCACCCTCCGGCCCCATTCGGTAGTGACCGAGGTGATTTACGACGCCCAAAAACAACGGGCCTCCGGCGTTCGGGTAAAAGACGCGCAGACGTTGGAAAGTCAGGAGTATTTTGCGAAGGTCATCTTTGTGTGTGCCAGTGCCATGGCCTCCACGGCCCTGCTCATGAACTCGGTTTCTGACCGGTTTCCAAACGGCCTGGGCAATGATTCAGGGCAACTGGGCCACAATCTGATGGACCACCACTTCCTGATCGGGGCCAATGGACAGTGGGAAGGCGGACAGGATCGGTATTATTACGGACGACGGGCCAACGGTATTTACATTCCGCGATACCGCAACATCGGCTCGGACAAACGCGATTACCTGCGCGGTTTCGGGTATCAGGGCGGTGGCGGTCGGCAGGGCTGGCAGCATCAGGTGGCCGAGCTGGCTTTCGGGGCCTCGCTGAAAGAGGAACTCACCAAACCGGGGCTTTGGAACATGGGCCTGATCGGGTTTGGTGAGCAACTGCCCGAATACAAAAACCGGATGTGCCTGGATAAAAGCAAACTCGATCAATGGGGAATGCCGATGCTGGTCTTTGACGCGGAAATCGGCGAAAACGAGAAAAAAATGCGGGTCGATATGCTCAACGATGCGCAGGAAATGCTCGAAAAAGCCGGGTTGATCAACGTGAAAACCTACGACCGGGGCTCGGTCATCGGCCAGGCCGTCCACGAAATGGGAACCGCCCGCATGGGCCGGGACCCCAAAAACTCGGTGCTCAACGGCAACAACCAGATTCACGCGGTCAAAAACGTGTTTGTCACCGACGGTGCCTGCATGACCTCATCGGCCTGCGTCAATCCGTCGCTGACCTACATGGCGCTTTCGGCCCGTGCCGCTCATTTTGCCGTTCAGGAATTGAAAGCGATGCGGATTTGAACAAAATACGTTGATCCGTTTTAGTGTTTTCATTAAAGAGCAATCCATGTTTTGCCCCGTCAGGGGCTCCACAGCGCAGCGTCGGTAGACGAATGGAATTTTACCGCCATTCAGCGTGCCGATAGGTACGCGACCGTTGCGGTGAATGGTTACGTACTTACGGCACGTTACGCGAGAAACATTGCCCGGATTGCTACCGACGCTACGCTGTTGAACCCCTAACGGGGCAAACAATTAGGCTACAACTCCTGTAAAACCGGGCTACAAATGAAAAATGATGAATAAAAAATGTAAAGTGTTGGAATGCGCCAGCCTACTTTTACATTTTTCATTCATCATTTTTTATTTATTATTCATATTTCACCCCAGTTTTTCCTTAAATAGCGCAATGGTGCGGCCCCAGGCGAGTTTGGCAGCGGCTTCGTTGTAGCGCGGCCCGGCGGTGTCGTTGTGAAAGGCGTGTTGCGCACCTTCGTAGACATACAACTGATACGGCACATTCGCTTTCTTCAGGGCTTCCTCGTAGGCAGGAATCCCCGCGTTTACCCGTTCATCCATCCCACCGTAATGCAGTTGAACCGTTGCTTTGATTTTCGGAACATCAGCAACGTCGGGCTGGCGACCGTAGAACGGAACGGCGGCTTTCAGATCGGGGTAATTAACCGCCAACTGGTTTGACATGGCGCCACCCCAGCAAAAACCGACGCAACCGAGTTTGCCGTTGCTGTCGGGGCGACTTTTCAGGTAATCCAGGCCTTTCAGGAAATTCTGCTTCGTTTTTTCCGCATCCAGCTTCCCAAACAACTCCCGCATCTGCGTTTCGTCGGTGGGCGTCCCTCCGGCGGCCGAGAGGGCGTCGGGGGCCATCGCCAGAAAACCGGCCAGCGCGAGTCGGCGGGTGACGTCCTCAATGTGCGGATTCAGACCCCGGTTTTCGTGAATGACGACCACCGAGCCGTATTTTCCATTCGCTTTCGGACGCGCCAGATAGCCTTTCATGGTGGTGTCAGAACCCGGATAGGTGACGCGTTCGGCCATGATCCGGTCATCCTGACCCGCAACGGTTTGCGCCTGGGCATAATTAACTTCCAGGGTTGATAAAACCGCCAGGGCTGCGGTCATGCCGCCGGTCAATTTGGCCAGTCGCGACAGAAAAACATCCCGCTTCAGCGGTACGTGAGTATACTCGTCAAATAAATTGATGATACGCTGATCCATGAGTCAAAGGTTTAGCAGGAAAGATACAAAATAGTTTACGGTATTCAGTTTACGGTTTACGGTGGCCAATCTATTGGGATGAACGCGTCAGCCACCGTAAACGGAAAACCGCAAACCGTAAACGCTTATTTCAAATCAAAACTGCTGCCTTCCTGAAAGAGTTTCTGGTACAGATCCTGATCGAACTGGTAGTAAAAGGCCCCTTTTCGGGAAGAAAGTTTGTCTTTTTCGTTCAGTCTCACCAGCCACTCCATCGAGTTGAGCCGCTTGCTGAAATTGCGGTGATCGAGCGGCTGGTTGTTAATCGCTTCGTAGAGACTGCGCAACTGGGGAATGGTAAATTTCTCTGGAAGCAATTCAAAGCCAATCGGTTGGGTGCGTGCCCGTCGCCGAAGCCGGGCCAGGGCTTTCTCCACCATGTCGTTGTGATCGAAAATTAAATCCGGTCGTTGGGAAACCGGAAACCACCTGGCATTGTGCGAATCGGCGAGGTCTTTGTTGTACTGGTCGGTGCGAATGAGGGCGTAGTAAGCAATCGAGAGCGTACGGGCCACCGGATCGCGCCGGACTTCGCCGTAGGCATACAGTTGTTCCATGTAAACGCCGGTCAAACCCGTCAGGGTTTCCAGAATCCGTTCGGCGCCTTCGTCGATGCTTTCGTCACTTTTCAAAAAACCGCCCATCAGCGACCAGTTGCCCTGCTCGGGTTCAAACCCCCGCTTGATCAGCAACAGTTGCAGTTCCTGCTGATCGAATCCAAAAATAATGCAGTCTAAAGCTACAAAATGCTTTTCGTGCTGGTCGTATACAATTTCCATTCGACGTACCCGCGGACTTTAGCCCGTGAAATCCTTACAATGATAGATCTTAACCTTACTATTAATGTAAACTATGATACTAAATGGTTGATAATTAGCCAAATAAGCGTCATAGGTACGGTATGTTTGCAGCAAAAATACCACCCAAATCCTTCCTGCCTTATGTACATAACCACCGCTAGTACTAAGGGCACGCGGGTCCTATCAATCAGACACTTTTTCTACAAACATTAATATCATGGTACGCGTAAATAGTAAGGGTTTCACGGATTTTAGTCCGTGGGTATGTAATATTAACGCAAACTGTGAGGTTATTGACCCCGGAGGGGTCCGATGTTAATAGCAAGTCGGTGTTTTAAGAACTCCAGGCGTGCCGGAGGCACGCAACTAAGCCTATATTGCGTACCGCTGGCACGCCTGGAGTTCTTAAAACACCGATTTGCTATTAACATTACGTGCCGCTGGCACTTAATCAACTGTTAGGTAAGGGCATCATCTCATAGTTCGCGTTAATATTAATAAAATACCGAAAATACCAAAAGTACCAGTCCGGTAATGACCGCAGCACCAACCAGAAACGATTTGGATACCTTGAACCAACCGGCTTCCACCGCGAAGGCTTTCGGCGAATCGTTGCCTTTCGATTCGAGCAGACTGATCACGACCTGAAGAGCGACACACGCCCAGAAAACCAGCCCCATCCGGTTCAGAAACGGAATGTCCGTCGCATTGAATTTCAGGTAAGCCGACAGCGGAATGCTCAGTAACGCAGCCGCCAGCGCCCCGTTGGAGGTGGCTTTTTTCCAGAAAAAACCGAGCAGAAATATCGCCAGAATGCCCGGCGAAATAAAACCGGTATACTCCTGAATGTATTCGAAACCTTGCCCGAAATTCTTCAAAAACGGACTGATTGCCAGAGCAATGAGGAATGAAACGACAATGGCAATCCGCCCCCGCCACACGGTTTGTTTTTCGGTCAGGCTGGTGTTGAAAAACTTACGGTGAATATCGAGCATGTAAATCGTCGCGATGCTGTTGGCTTTCCCGGCCAACGACGCGACAATGGCCGCCGTGAGTGCCGCAAACGCCAGCCCTTTCAGGCCCACCGGAAGGAGGTTGAGCAAAACCGGGTAGGAATTGTCCGGTTTCACAATACCGCCTTCGGTAATGCCCCGAACAATCGCCGGTTCGGCGTTTTCCTGAAACAGCACATAAGCGGCCAAACCGGGCAGCACCACAATCAAGGGCATCAGGATTTTGAGAAATGAGGCAAACAGCAGACCGTTGCGGGCGGTGTTGAGGTCGGCCCCTAAAGCGCGTTGCGTAATGTACTGATTACAACCAAAATAGTTAAAATTGACGATCCACTGGCCGCCGATGACAAACATCATCAAACCGGGCAGTTGGGTGTAGGCATCCGTAAAACCGCCCTTTCCGTCGTGAACCTGGTACTGCCCCTTGCTGAAAATCATGTGCATGTGGTGGTCCGCTTTTTCGCGAATCAGGCCCAGTCCCTCAAAAACACCCGCGCCGGTTCCGACCCGGTCAGACAGCAGATCGAGAGCCAGATAGGTGGTGGCCAAACCGCCGACAACCAGACAAACGACCTGAATCACATCCGTGTAGCCAATGACTTTCATACCGCCCAGCGTGATGAAAACCGCAAAAACCGTTAGAAAAACGGCGCAGGTCATAAACCCGAAACCGGTCATCTTTTCCAGACTCAAAGCCCCCAGGTAAATGATGGACGTCAGGTTGACGAGGATGTACAGCAGCAGCCAGAAAACTGCCATGATCGTTGCCAGCCGCCCATCGTAGCGTTTTTGCAGAAACTGCGGCATGGTGTAAATCTTGTTTTTAATGTACATCGGCAGAAAATACACCGCAATGATGATGAGCGAAAAACCGCCAACCAGTTCATACACCGAAATCGCCAGACCGAGTTGAAACGCCTGCCCGCTCATGCCAATGAACTGCTCCGCCGAGATGTTGGAAGCAATAATCGACGCGCCGATGGCCCACCACGTCAGGGAACCTTCGGCCAGAAAGAAATCTTTGGAGTCGGCAGTTTGCTTGCCTTTGTGGGTGTATACCCAGTAGCCGTACACCGCAACGATGACGAAGTAGATGAGAAAAATGAAATAGTCAACCGATTCGAGTCCGAGGGTCATGATTGCGGGAAGGTTTAGGGGTAAACCCAGACAGCGGTCGAAGACCCTTTCTGCGGTTGAATTGGAGCCATCAAAACCGCAGACAGGGTCTTCGACCGCTGTCTGGGTTACTGTCCGTAATACGCGTCTTTGCCGTGTTTCCGGAAATAGTGTTTGTCAATCAGGCTTTGCTTGATGCGGGGCGTGTCGGGGTTGATGGTCAGCGTGAGGTAGGCCATTTTGGCGAGTTCTTCCAGAACTGTCGCGTTGTAAACGGCTTTCGCCGGATTTTTCCCCCAGGCAAACGGCCCATGACAGGCCACCAGCACCATCTCGACTTCGCTGGCCGAGAGGTTTTGTTCCCGAAAAACGTTCAGGATCTGGTTGCCGGTTTCGTGTTCGTAATCACCCTGAATCATGGCATCGGACATCACCTCCGTCACCGGAATGGAAGCCACCAGATGGTCGGCGTGGGTGGTACCCAGATTCGGAATTTCGCGCATGGCCTGCGCCCAGGCGACGGCATAGGTGGAATGCGTGTGGCAAATTCCGCCGATGGTTTCGAAATGGCGATAGAGCAAGGTGTGCGTTTTGGTATCGGACGACGGCCGCATTTTTCCTTCCACCAACTGGTTGTCCAGATCCACAATGACGATGTCGTCGGGCGTCAGTTCGTCGTACGGAATACCGCTCGGTTTGATGCCCACCACGCCCGCTTGCCGGTCGATTCCGCTGACATTGCCGAAAGTGTAAATCGCCAGCTTCTGCCGGGGAATTTCCATATTGGCTTCGTAAACCGCTTCTTTCAGGGATTGATATAAGCTCATAAACGACTGGGTATTAACTTTTTTTCTCAATAAATCCGCCCAAACTCAAATACCGCTCGTAAAGCACATCATACACGGCGGCTCGTTCGAGACGGGGCGTATACACCGCATCGAAAGCGGAAGCCATCGCTTTTTGGGCTTCGGCGAAGGTCGGGTAAATACCAGCGGCCACAGCGGCACACACGGCGGCTCCCCGGGCGCAGCACTGGTCGGATTCGGCCACTTTAATCGGTACGTTCATGACGTCCGCCAGCGTTTGCATGACGAAGGCCGACTTCCGGGCCACCCCGCCAATGGCAATGACCTGCTGAATCGGGACGCCTTCTTCCACAAACCGTTCGGCAATCCGACGTGCGCCATACGCTGTGGCTTCGACCAGCGATTTGAAAACGTGGGCGGCACTACTGCCCAGATTCAGACCGGAAATAGCGCCTTTCAGCGTGTGATTGGCATCGGGCGTCCGACGGCCGTTCAGCCAGTCGAGGGAGACAATGTCGGTTTCCTGGACCGGTAGTTGACTGGCCTGTTCGGACAGATGGGGTAGCAAGGCGGCTTGCAGTGCCGGTATCGACCTCGCCTGACCCTGTTGCGTTAACAAGCTCGCAACGGGTTCCAGAATGAGCCTCGTAAACCAGGCGTAGAGGTCGCCAAACGCCGACTGCCCCGCTTCCATCCCGAGCATGCCCGGCACGATGGAGCCGTCAACCTGTCCGCAAATGCCGCGAATCAGCAAATGGCCGACGTCTTCGGAAGGCGCCATGAGCATGTCACAGGTGGAAGTTCCAATTACTTTTACCAGGGCGTAGGACTCAATATTGGCCCCAACCGCTCCCATGTGCGCATCAAAACCGCCAACACCAATGACAACCGTAGTCGGAACACCCAGCTTTTCGGCCCATTCCGCCGAAATCGTGCCCATCGGCTCGTCGGACGTGTAGGTGTGGCGAAAGAGATGGTCGCGCAGTCCCGCCAGCAGCGGATCGAGCATAGTTAGAAATTCTTCGGAGGGCAATCCTTCGAACTCTGCGTGCCAGAGGGCTTTATGACCAGCCGCCGTCCGGCTCCGTTTCAGCGTCAGTGGGTTGGAGTTGCCGGTCAAAACCGCCGAGATCCAGTCGCAGTGTTCGATCCAGGAAAAAGCCGCCGGTCGGATGGATTCATCGACCCGCAGCGTCCGCAGGATTTTGGACCAAAACCACTCGGAGGAATAGATTCCGCCTACGTATTTCGTAAAATCCGTATCCCAGCGGTGCGCCAACTGGTTGATTTCTTCCGCTTCCTGGTTGGCCGTGTGGTCTTTCCAGAGAATGAACATGCCGTTCGGATTGTCGGCAAACTGGGGAAGCAAGGCCAAAGGTGTCCCGTTTTCATCGACCGGGCCGGGCGTCGATCCCGTCGTATCGACCGAAATTCCCCGGATGTCGGCAATCACTTCCGGCGAAACCGCACGTAGCGCGCTCCGAACCGATTGCTCCAGTCCTTCCAGATAATCGAGCGGGTGTTGCCGGAACTGCGAACGGGCGGGGTCACAATAGGCACCGGTTTTCCAGCGAACGTATTCATGAACACCGGAAGCCAATTCGTCGCCGGTTTCGGCATTCACCAAAACCGCCCGCACCGAGTCCGTTCCAAAATCGACCCCAATAACGTATGGCATAATGAGTGATGAGTTATGAATAATGAGTTATGAATGATGAACGATGAATTGGCTGACGCGTTTGTTTCGCTTGCGTCAGCCAATTCATCGTTCATCATTCATAACTCATCATTCTTAATGCTTTAAGTGATAATATGCTTCATTCCAGCGCAGTTCCTGTTTGAAAGCGTGGATGCGGGTTTCTTCATTAATCAGTACGTATTCGACACCCGCGATTTCGGCGAAATCTTCCATGTATTCGGAAGAAATCGCTTTGCTGAAAACCGTGTGGTGCGCGCCCCCCGCCAGAATCCAGGCGGCTGCAGCTGTTTTCAAATTCGGTTTGGCGTCCCACAACACGCGGGCGACCGGCAGTTTAGGCAGCGGTTTTTCCGTTGAAACGACATCGACCTCATTGACGATCAGCCGAAACCGGTTTCCCATATCGACCACCGACGCGTTGATGGCTGCGCCGGGTGCCACATTGAACACCAGCCGAACCGGATCGGATTTGCCGCCAATCGACAGGGGGTGAATTTCGCAGGACGGTTTTCCATCGGCAATCGATTCATCGATTTCGAGCATGTGCGCGCCCAACACCCGCTGGCCGTTGGGCGACAGGTGGTAGGTGTAATCTTCCATGAACGAACTGCCACCCGGAAGCCCCGCTCCCATCACTTTGACGGCCCGGCCCAGTGCCGCCGTTTTCCAGTCGCCCTCGCCCCCGAAGCTGTAGCCATCGGCCATGAGCCGTTGTACGGCAATTCCGGGCAGTTGATTCAGGCCGTGCAGGTCTTCGAAAGTATCTGTGAATCCTTTGATTTGGTGATCGTCCAGAAAACCGCGTAAGCCAATTTCGATTTTGGCAGCATCGCGCAACGAATCGTGGCGTAACCCGGCTTTTTGTAGTTCGGCAACCAATTGGTACCGTTGTTCATATTCGCTTACTAATGTATTGATTTCCTGATCGGTTACCTGGTTGACATACGCTACCAGATCACCGATCCCGTAGCCGTAAACCGCATAGCCAAACTTGATCTGGGCTTCCACCTTATCCCCTTCCGTGACGGCCACTTCGCGCATGTTGTCGCCAAACCGGGCAAACCGGGCGCCCTGCAAATCGTGCCAACCGGCGGCCACCCGGGCCCAGACGTTGATACGTTCGTGCACTTCGGTGTCTTCCCAATGTCCGACAACCACCTTGCGTTCCAGGCGTAAGCGGGCGTTGATGAACCCGAACTCCCGGTCGCCGTGCGCCGACTGGTTGAGGTTCATGAAATCCATGTCGATAGTTTCCCAGGGAATGTCGCGGTTAAACTGGGTGTGGAGATGCAGCAGCGGTTTCCGCAAAATCTTTAGCCCGTTGATCCACATTTTGGCCGGCGAAAACGTGTGCATCCACGTCATTAAGCCAATGCAGTTGGGGGCGGTGTTGGCTTCCAGGCAGAGCTTGTAGATTTCATCCGGACCGGTCAGAACGGTTTTGAAAATAACCCTGACCGGAATGCCCGACGACTGGTTGAAGGCATCGACGATGGTCCGGGAATGTTCAGCGACCTGTTTGAGGGTGTCTTCACCGTATAAATGCTGGCTGCCGGTAACAAACCAGACTTCTAAATGGTCAAAAGAAATCATTGGCGAATGGGGTGTTGAGGTAGCCTTTCAACGATCGATCAGGCTTTGGTGGGCAAATATAAATAATAAATGTATTTTTTACGTTTATGGAAAGAGAAAATTTATACTGGGAATAATCCAGTGCCTGGAAGCGGTGTTTGGAGAAATCAAGGCGTTTTCATTTCGAAAAGGCATAAAAAAACAGGAATGCGACTCCTGTTTAATATTTGCAGTAAATGATCCGTCAGGCGGGTCGTTCCGAGCGCCCCCCACTCCCTTTTGAGCGGTTGGATGGCCCTTTCCGGGGGCCGGGCCGTTTTTTTCGTGGTGGGAAAGCCGCACTTTTCGCCGGATTGTATTCCAGCGTTTCACCCAGATGGGCGGGCAACGGGACCTTGGTTACCGGCACACCCAGTAAGCGTTCAATGGCCGCAAATTTCCGTTGTTCGGTTTCGCTGATAAACGTGTAGGCTATCCCGGTAGTTTCGGCGCGGGCTGTTCGACCAATCCGGTGAACGTAATCTTCGCCGTCGTGGGGAACGTCGTAGTTGATAACGAGGTCGATGTTGTCGATGTCAATCCCGCGCGACAGGATATCGGTTGCCACCAGAATTTTCAGTTTCCGGCTTCGGTAAGCCAGCAGAACCTGCTCCCGTTCATTCTGTTCGAGGTCGGAGTGAATCGCTTCGGCGGCAAAACCGGCCTGTTTCAGTTCGCGGGCCAGTTGCTTGACGTTTTCTTTTCGGGAACAGAAGATGAGCACCGACGGAAAATTGTGCTCTTTCAACAGATATTTAACCAGTGCAATTTTCTGTTTCTGGTATATCACAAAAGCTTCCTGTACAATCTTGGCCGGTGGTTTCGAGAGGGCCAGCGTAATCTCTTCCGGGTTGTGCAGAATTTTCCGCGCCAGTTCCCGAATCTTGGGCGGCATGGTAGCCGACAGCAACAAGCTCTGCCGTTTAGCGGGCAGGAAGGAGATGATTTTCACAATATCACCGTGAAAACCCATGTCCAACATACGGTCGGCTTCATCCAGAATCAGGTATTGCAACTGATCAATTTTAGCATACCCCATGTTCAGGTGACTGATCATGCGGCCCGGCGTGCAAATCACAATATCGGCACCACCCGCCAGGGCCTGCCGCTCCGTGCTATAGGAAGCTCCATCGCCCCCGCCATAGACAGCAATCGAGCTGACCGAGGTGAAATAGGAAAAGCCTTCCAGGTTCTGGGCAATCTGAATCGCCAGTTCGCGGGTGGGTACAATGACGAGGGCCTTAATCTGGTCATCAGGACCAGCCGTCGTTATTTTGTGAAGAATGGGAAGCAGGTAGGATGCGGTTTTGCCAGTGCCGGTTTGGGCCGAGACAATAAGATCTTTACCAGCCAATATGAGAGGGATAACTTGTTCCTGTACAAGTGTAGGCGTATCGTAATTCATGGCGTCGATACCTTCCATCAACCGATCATCGAAGCCAAAGTCTGAGAATTTCAAGCTAAAAAACTAATGGTTAAGTGTAGATTTTGGTCAATATAACACTATTTCAGACATTAAAGCAAATTCAATGCGGATGTCAGGTCCGATTTCACTCCGTCCGGTCCTTCTTCTTTTCCTCCGATTCGCTTACATTGCTGAACAAACCGTACATTCAGCTTCCCAATCCCATCGGGCCATTCGGTTGGCCTAGACCGTATGATTCGTCTCAAATGTTCCGTTTTTGCCGTCCTGCTGGCATTTTCATCCTGCCAACGTCCTGCTCAACAAGCGGTTACCCAGGCATCGGCTTATTACCCGGCTCCCGGTGATGCGTGGGAACGTCGAAAACCGGAGCAGGTGGGCCTGGATGCGGCTTTGCTGCAACAGGCCGTAACCTTTGCCCAACAGCAGGAAACGAAGCAAATGCCGCGCGATTTTTCGACGCAGGAAGAAATATTCGGCACCCTGTTGGGGCCCATTCCCTCGGATCGCGCCCAAACCAACGGTTTGATTCTCAAGCACGGGTATATTGTAGCGGAATGGGGCGAAACCGGACGGCCCGATCCAACCTACAGTGTAGCCAAAAGTGTGCTTTCCACGATTCTGGGCCTGACCATTGACCGGGGCCTGATCAAAGATGTTCATGATCCAGTGGCAAATTCCATTCAGGATGGCGGGTATGACTCCGAACAAAATCGCAAAGTGACCTGGGAACACCATCTTCGGCAAACCAGCGAGTGGGAAGGCGAGTTGTGGGGGAAGAAACACGATTTTGTCGGAACGGCAGCTTACGGACGCGGAGAGCGAAAACCGCGAACCTTGCAAGAACCCGGCACGTTCTACGAATACAACGACGTGCGCGTGAACCGGCTGGCGCTTTCACTACTGCAATTATGGAAAAAACCGTTGCCCAATGTCTTGAAAGACGAAATCATGGACCCGATTGGGGCATCGAACACTTGGCAGTATGTGGGCTATCCGAACGCGCGGGTGAAAGTAGACGGAAAAATGATGTCGTCGGTCAGCGGTGGAACGCGCTGGGGCGGTGGTCTCTGGATCAACACCCGCGACGAAGCCCGGCTGGGGTATCTGGTGTTGCGAAACGGTCGCTGGAATGATCGGCAACTGGTTTCGGCCAACTGGTTTAAGGAGTCGGTCAAAAAGGGGCCAACGGGTCAGGATTACGGCTATTTGTGGTGGCTCAATACCGAAAAGAAAGCCTGGCCCAATGCCCCGGTAACGAGTTTTGCCGCCATTGGGGCTGGCTCCAACATCATCTGGATTGACCCTGAACATGATCTGGTGATCGTCTGGCGGTGGCACAACGGCAACCCCGATGAATTGATCAAACGGGTTCTGGCGGCCGTAAAGTAAACTTCATTCATCCACACCTACTCAACAAGCAAATATGTCTAATCCAAAGCCTGAAGTCTGGCAACGTGGCCCCGTCGCCGGTATTCCCTCCCTGCTGCAACCCGTCGCCCACGCCTTGTTGCAGGCGCGGGAAGAAGTCGATGCGCTGATGAAAGATTTTCCGGGCCGCTATCTGTGGCAAAAACCAGCCGGTGTGGCGTCGGTCGGATTTCATTTACAGCACCTGACGGGTGTGCTGGACCGGCTCTTTACTTACGCCCGAAACGAGGGTTTGTCACCTGAACAGCGCGCGTGGCTGGCTGCGGAAGGCAAGTCGTTCGAGTCCGAAAATCCGGTTCTGGAGTTAATCAACCGGTTTAACAGCCAGGTCGATCAGGCACTTCAGCAACTGGCAGACACCGACGAACAGACGCTGACCGATTTCCGGGGCATTGGCCGGGCGCAACTTCCCTCCACGGTTCTGGGCCTGTTGTTTCATTCCGCCGAGCATACGCAACGGCACGTTGGGCAACTTTTTGTAACGGTTCGCGTGTTGCTTACCTATCCAAAACCGGATCATTAACGGACCTCTTTACCCCACTGACATGGCCTATACCATTCCCGATCAAACCCGCATCGGACACGTTCACCTGAAAGTTGCCAACCTGGAGCGCGCCCTGGGTTTTTACTGCGATCTGCTGGGCTTTACGCTCGTAACGACTTACGGAAAAGATGCAGCTTTTATTTCGGCCGGTGGCTATCACCACCACATCGGTTTAAACACCTGGTACAGCAAAGATGGCCCACCGGCCCCGGTTCGCAGCGCAGGACTGTTTCATACGGCCATCCTGTACCCGACCCGCCGGGATTTATCCGTTGCCCTTCGGCGTCTGGTCGAAGCCAGCTATGGCATCACCGGAGCCTCGGACCACGGCGTTTCAGAAGCCATTTACCTGAATGACCCCGACCAGAACGGCGTTGAATTATACTGGGATCGCCCGCGCGACGCGTGGCCCTTGAAACCCGACGGTTCGCTGGAAATGTATACCCGGCCGCTGGATCTGGAAGCGTTGCTGCGGGAGTCGTTATGATAACTAACCCCCAACCCCCTAATTGATTTAAACTAAATAACCGCCGGATTCATATTTTGGCTTATTAGCCCACTGCTTTAGCTGTGGGAAAAACGAAAAGTAACCCCTGCTTACAAAACCGTTTTAACGGTTTTGCCGGACCATGAAACCGTTAAAACGGTTTCATAATGACTCGGTTTTACTTCAATTTTCCCACGGCTAAAGCAGTGGGCTGGTAAATATTTACTTCAGCGGTTATTTAGTTTAAACCAATAAGGTTTTTTTACATCCGCTTTCTTAGCCACCTTTAGGGGGTTGGGGGTTATGTGTCTTTACTTCGCACGCACGTATTGGGGTGGCCACGGCGTTTCAGCCCCCAGCTTCTGGGCCGCATGGAGTGGAAAATAAGGGTCGCGCAGGAATTCACGGGCCAGCAACACCAGGTCGGCCTGACCGCTCTCCACAATCTCATTGGCCTGTTCGGGCGTGGTGATTAAGCCTACTGCCCCCGTCAAAACTCCGCTTTCTTTTTTGACTTTCCCGGCAAAGGGAACCTGATAGCCGGGACCCAGCGGAATTTTGGCACCCGCCACATTGCCCCCCGTCGAGCAGTCGATCAGGTCAACGCCTTTGTCTTTCAAAACCGTCGACAACGCCACTGAATCGTCGGGTGTCCAGCCGCCTTCGGTCCAGTCGGTAGCCGAAATCCGGACAAACAAGGGGTAGTCTTCCGGCCAAACCGTCTGCACCCGTTCGATCAGTTCGAGCAAAAACCGGATGCGGTTTTCGAACGAACCACCGTAGTGATCCGTCCGGTGGTTGCTGAGGGGCGACAGAAATTCGTGTACCAGATAGCCGTGGGCGGCATGAAGCTCGATGACTTTGAAACCAGCCTCCAGCGCCCGGCGGCTTGCGGCCACAAAATCGGCGATTATTTTCTCAATGGCTTCGATCGTCAGTTCCAGCGGAACCGGCTCGGCCTGAATGAACGGAATCGGGCTGGGCGCAACGGTTTGCCAGCCCCGTTCGGAATCCGGAGCAATGAACTTGCCGCCATCCCAGGGCCGGTTGTGGCTCGCTTTTCGTCCGGCATGCGCCAGTTGCATGGCCGGAACAGCACCGTGGGCTTCGATGAAAGCCGCAATGCGTTTCAGATTGACCAGGTGCTCGTCTTTCCAGATACCCAGATCGTCGGGCGAAATCCGGCCTTCCGGCGAAACCGCCGTAGCTTCCGTCATCACCAAACCCGCCCCACCCACGGCCCGGCTGCCCAGGTGAACGAGGTGCCAGTCGTTGGCAAAACCGTCTTCACTGGAATATTGACACATGGCCGAAACCGCAATCCGGTTTTTCAATTGAATACTACGGATGGTTAACGGACTGAATAAGTTTGGCATGATGCTTTATGATTGTATGCTTTTTTAACCAACACACCACCCAAGGAGTTCTAAAAACCAGCGATTTTTCATATGCACGATCACCGCGCGACACCCGCCAGGTTTTCAAAACCTGGTGGGTGTACTCCTCCAATTGCCCGGCAACGACTTTCTATTACATCAGTAAGGTGCGCCCAATCAATCATGAATCTGAAAAAGAGGACGCTGAAGAATATCGGATTGCAACTGGGCTTCGCTTGGTACCCAGTGATCGTCCCGGTTTCGCAGGTTCTGGGCAATGGTAATCATCTCATTGCCCACCTTGCCCTGCTCCTGCAACGTCAACTGATCAAATTTTTGCTGCCGGATGGGTTCCCAGTAAAAAAGCTCGGTTTTATCGTCGTAAATGCCTAGAGGAACCTTTTTTTTCTTTGTAAACAGTTTCCGTAGTTCGGTATCAGCTTCAGCGTGGGTTTCACAAAGAATATGGTGGTATTGTTTTTTAAATAGATATAGAACTGAAAATCGTTTCATGCTGATGAAAGTTGGTGAGAAGTGGTTCGGCTGATGATCGAATCCAAAACCAATTGGGGATCATCTATCGCTTCCGGGTACTGGCTTCGTATGCTTTTGGGAAGGGGGTCAGCCGGTTGTGTCCCGGAAATGCTGACAGGAGGCTCAATTTTGGATAAATAGAATATGGCAGCCTCAATGCCGGTGTAGTATATATTGTAAATGTATTAACTAATTCGCAGATCGACAAGCAGTTCTTGAAAAGATTATAGTAAAAATATATAAAATTTTAACCAAGTAAATATAATTATTCTACTATATTTTTTATCCAGACAGCGGTACCGAGCCGATTGATTGCAACAGCAGAACTTCCGTCTGATGACTCCGAATTCCGTTTTGGGAACAGGTTCATCAGACGGAAGCGGTAATATTAGCGTCCGATAATTTTAACGAGGGTACCCTGTGCCACCTTGTCGTCGGGACGCAGGCTGTTGAGAACGCCCAGTTCTTCGACGCGATTGGCCGGCATTCCCAGCGCCCCCATCACTTCGCGAAACGAACCTGCACGGGACACCGTCCGAACCTGCACGCGTTCGGGTTTGCGGTTGATCTTTTCCTGATCGGTCAAAGCCCGGAAGTTCTCGGCCACCGGACGGAATGAACGGTAGGCCTTTTCAAAATCGCCGGCTGCCGACAGGCCATGCAGGGCATACACGGCGTTGTTGTACTGAATCAGCCAGGTACCGATTTGCAGGGCGGTTTTGGGGTCCTGCTGTTGCTGGGGTTGTCCCTGTTGCTGCTGGGGTTGTTGCTGCGAAATCAGTACGTAAGCGGGGTTGCCGTTGATGGTGGTACGGTTACTTTCAAGCACTTTTAAACCGAGTTCCTGCACCAGCGTCTGGGACGCTTCTTCCAGCGAATTCCCTTTGGCCAGCATCAGAATCATGGCTGATTTTCCATCTTTGGGAGCCATTTGAAATTGAGACGGCGAATTCTGGTGCTGCCAGCCCCGGGGTACCGGAAATTGAAACCGCAACTCCGGATGGTAGAACATGTCGTTCTCGACAAAACCTTGTTTGGGATCTTCTCCATAGAGAATGCCGTCAATCATCCGCAGATACCGTTCGCGCTCCACCTGATAGGTCGCTTTGTTCTGTGCCTGATAGGCCGTGGCCATCTCCTTCACTTTCCGGTTGCGGTCGGCTGGATCGGGGTGCGTCGACATAAAATCGGGCACCTGCTGCCCCGCATTGTCGGAAATACGCTTGATGGTGCTGAAAAAATTAGCCATCTGGTTGGCATCATATCCAATCTTACTCGAATATTCCACGCCAATTTTGTCCGATTCTGACTCGTGATCCCGGCTGTATTTCATCAAAAACAGGCCCAGACCCTGTTGCAATGCTTCCAGGTTCTGGCCCAGTTGCGGCACCAGAATGGCCCCACCGATCATGCCGATGGTTCCCAGCAACTGGGTAGTTTGCTGCCGGGCCGAGTGCCGGGCTGTGATGTGCCCGATTTCGTGCCCCAATACCCCGGCAAACTCCGCTTCGTTGTTGAAGTGAGCCATGATGCCCCGCGTGAAATATACGTAACCGCCCGGTACGGCAAAGGCGTTGACGACCGGCGAATCGACGATGTAAAATTGGTAAGGCAAATCGGGCCGGTGCGAAATTTTGGCCATCTCTTTGCCTTTCAGGTTGATGAAATCGGTCAGTTTTTTATCGTCGTAAAGCCCCATCGTGGAAACCACCGAGGGGTGGGATTCCTTACCGATAGCAATTTCCTGTTCCGTCGACATCAACGACAATTCGCGTTTTCCGGTTACCGGATTGCGGGAGCAGGCAGAAAATACAAACAGGGTACCGACGAGTACGAGGTTGGAAAATGTTTTGTTCATACCGATGGAGATGGTTTCTTTTCTTATTTTTGAGTTTTTCGGCCCTCCACCAAGGGTTAATCACCCTGAAGCAGAGGTTATTTCAACATGAACCAACAACGCCCCCCCTTTTGTTTTGGGATCGGGCCAATCTATTTTAAAAGGTAATTTTTCCGCATAAGTAACATATTAACATAAATTTTGCGGTGACGACGTATACACATGGCGCCTTTGGCTGACGTCGTTCGCTTAAAAACACCTGAATCATGAAATTCCTGTTCGCTAGTTTGATGTTGTGCCTTTTTTTTGTCGACGGTTTTGCACAGTCGAAGTCTGATAAAAAAAAGGCAAAGCAGCCTGTATCGGGCGGTTATACGATCACCGGCACCTTAAAAAATGCTGCCAATCGGAAAATCATTCTGACCGAAAACTCCTTTTACAAAACCAGGCAGCAGTCCGATACCACCACGGCGAATGCCAAAGGGCAATTTGCTTTCAAGGGCAAACTGGATGAGGCCACGTTTTTCAGCCTCAGCGTTGCGGGCAAAACCAGCCCTCAATACTTTTTTCTGGAAAACTCCCCCATCACCATCACCGGGAATGCCGATTCACTCTGGGCGGTCAATATCAGCGGCTCGAAGGAAGAAAATATCCGGCAGAAAATCCAGCAAATGATGATGGACACCGCCATTGGTAACCGCTACAAACGCGCCGAACTGAAGTACACCAATGCCCGGGCGGTCAATGATGTCAATGGGATGAAAGCTGCCATCAAAGATCGCGAGCAGGCCGTTGCGCAGGAACTGGTGCGGGTTAAAAACATCATTTCAACCTATTCGTCGTCCGCCGTCGGGGTGAATGTCCTCAGCGTGCTGATGAGTTTGGGCGATCTGGCCGGAGCCGATAGTCTGCTGACGATCATGGAATCGAAGGAAATTGGGAAAACCGCCCAGGCGAAATATTTCCGGCAGCAGATCGACGTCATGAGCCGATTGAACATCGGCAGGGTGGCCCCGGAATTTGCGCAAACCGACACGCTGGGCCAGGTGGTCAAACTTTCTTCTTTCAAAGGCAAATACGTCCTCGTCGACTTCTGGGCAAGCTGGTGCGGCCCCTGCCGCGAAGAAAACCCCAATCTGGTGGCCACCTACCAGGCGTTTAAGGATAAAAACTTCACGATTTTTTCCGTTTCCCTCGACAACAACCGCCAGAACTGGCTGAATGCCATTCGCAAAGACAACTTGACCTGGTCGCACGTGAGTGATTTGAAAGGCTGGAAAAATGAAGTGGCGCAGCAGTACGGCATCAACAGCGTTCCTGCCAACCTCCTGGTGGACCCCACCGGAAAAATCGTAGCCCGCAATTTACGGGGTGAAGACCTGAATAAGAAAATCAGGGAGTTGATTCAGTAACGGTTTACGGTTCACGGTTTACAGTTCACGGTTTACAGTTCACGGTTTACAGTTCACAGTTTACAGTTTACGGTTTACGGTTTACGGTTTACGGTTTACGGTTTACAGTGGCTGACGCATACATAAGCGCGCGTCAGCCACCGTAAACCGTAAACTGTAAACCGTAGAAATTACCGTTTCACCGGCAGGTAGATGTGGAAAGTTGTGCCTTTGTCCAGTTCACTTTCGGCCCGAATGATGCCGCCGTGGTTCTCCACAATTTTGCGGCACAGGGCCAGGCCAATACCGGTGCCACTGTAGGACTTGCGATGGTTCAGCCGTTGGAAAATTGTAAAAACCCGTTCAGCATAGGCCTGCTCGAAGCCAATTCCGTTGTCTGTAAACTGAATGTGGACGTAGTCAAAACCCGGATTTAATCCGCGTTCCCGAGCCAGGTCGGTCGGCCGGAAAGCCTGTGAAGCAATGACGATGCGAGGGTCCTTCACGGAGAATTTGAGGGAATTGCCCATCAAATTCGAAAAAAGCTGGATCAACTGCATCGGTATTCCCTCGATCACCGGTAGCCTGTCGCGTTGAATCGTGGCCCGTTTCTGTTGAATCAGTAACTCAAAATCGGTTTCGACATCTTCCAGAATCTGATTGAGGTCGGTTTCGACAAAGGGGTCGGCGTTGGTCGACAAACGGGAATAATTGAGAACGGATTTGATCAGTTCGGCCATGCGCTTCGCCGACGTACTGATTTTAGTCAGGTACTGACGCGCAGCTTCTTCGTCATTCAGATTAGCCTGGAGCAGTTCCGAAAACGATTGAATTTTGCGCAGCGGCTCCTGTAAATCGTGGCTGGCAATGTAGGCAAACTGTTCCAGTTCATGGTTGGTTTTGATCAACTCCTGGTTGCTCCGGTTCAGTTCCTGCGTTCGCTGTTGCACCATTTGCTCCAGTTCGCTCGCCAGCAAGCGAAACCGCTCCTTACTTTCTTCCAACGCCTTCTGCACCGCTAGCTCAGGGCGCAAATCCCGCATCACTGCCCCGATTGCCAGGGGCAGGCCCGTGTTCCGGTCGTCGACCCGCAGGCAGTTATTATACAGCGGAATGGTCTCCCCGGTTTTCACATTCCGGGCGGCAAACCGACCCGACCAGCGGCCCGTCCCCATGACTGACGGGATAATTTCGGCGGCCACGAATTCAAATTGCTCCGGCGTATGCAAATCCGAGATCGGAATCAGCGAAACATCCTGATCACAGTCGATGCCCAGCAGTTCTTTCCCGGCCTTATTGATGTATGAATTGGTGCCATCCAGTTCCAGAATGGACATCAGATCGACGCTGTTTTCAACCAGTGTCAACAATTTATGCTGTTCTTCCCGGCCCCGAACCTCCTCCGTGATGTCCTGCAAGGTTCCGTTAAACCGATAGGCTTTTCCCGACTCATCAAAAAACGCCTTGCCTTTCGCCTTGACAAACCGCTCCCCTTTATCAAGGCGGTTCACAATCGTATACTCAACGTCATACTGTCCCGGCGAACCCGGTTGCAGAGCTGCCTGTATGGCTTCGGCAACCTGCTGCCGGTCTTTGTCAGCGATGATATCCAGGGCCATCGACAAATCGATTTCGGCATCGGGAGCCAGCCCAAACCACGATTTTAGCCGGTCATTTCCCGTAAAGCGGTTTGTGGCTGGATTCAGGTCCCAGGTCCCTAATTCAGCCGCATCGATCGCAAACTGCAATTGATCTTTGCTTTCCTCCGCTCTTTTTAGGGTCACAATCTTCTCCGTTGTTTCCGTACAGGTGACAAAAACCCCGCCCACGGCACCCGATTCCACATTGACCGGGCTGTAACTAAAAGTCCAGTATACCTCTTCGATGCCGCCGTTCCGGTAAATGGGAAGCAGTTGGTCTTCGCGCCAGATGGCTTCACCACCACCCATCACCTGGTCGATCATCGGTTGGATCGACGACCAGATTTCCGGCCAGATTTCACCCCCCCGCTGTCCCAGAGCTGTAGGATGTTTGCCATTGACACCCAGGCTGGGCCGAAAGGCATCGTTATAAAAACCGATCAGTTCAGGCCCCCAGAACAGAAACATCGGAAACTTGGAATGCAGGATGATGCTCAGCGTCGTCCGCAGGCTTTGCGGCCAGTTTTCGATCGTACCCAATGGGGTTTTCGACCAGTTGAACGAATGGATCAACCGGCCCATCTCGCCCCCACGGGCGAGAAACTGGGAGGCAACAGGCAAGGTTTTAAGTTCCATGTAAAGCTCCTTCAAGCCATCGGCTGATTGAACAACAGTTTAGCCAAGCGGGTGGTCAGGGTTGAAATGAGGGGTGGTTTGGTCAAAAAATCGGTTGCTCCCAGGGCTTTGGTTTCGTGAATATCTTTGGGTTCCGACGACGTAGAATAAATGATGATGGGAATGTGTTCGATGCGGGCAATTTTCTTCAATTCCATCAAACACTGCTTTCCGTGCATCCGGGGCATGTTCAAATCCAGAAAAATGAACTGGGGCATAAACGCATCTTCCTCGCGGAGTTTTTGGATGGCTTCCCCACAATCGTCAGCCACCACACACGTCAGCGTTGGATCCACTTTTTTCAAAGCCAGCGTAAATAATTCCTGATCGTCTTCGTCATCGTCGATCAGAAAGCAAGTAACGGGTGAGTTCATTCCATAAACCAATTGAGTAATCTTGCGAAGATATTAAACTTATTGATGAAATGTGCAAAGGCCTTCATTTACCAAAAACTTTCTAACTTACTGCCCCAAATGATCCGATAACTCAAATTTCAGTTCCTAAAAGTCACGAAATCCTTCACTCACTAACCTCCAATTCAACAATGTACCTTCGTTCCCAAGAATGGTTTGGCCGCACCGGCAAAGACGGTTTTATCTACCGGGCCTGGATGAAAAACCAGGGATTTCCACACCATCTATTTGAAAGTAAGCCCGTTATCGGCATCTGCAATACGTTTTCGGAATTAACACCCTGCAACGCTCACTTCCGCGACCTGGCCGAAGCCGTCAAGCGGGGCGTGTGGGAAGCCGGTGGTTTTCCGCTCGAATTCCCCGTCATGTCGCTCGGCGAGTGCCAGATGAAACCGACCACCATGCTGTTCCGAAACCTCGCCAGCATGGACGTGGAAGAGTCGATCCGCGGCAATTCGATGGACGCCGTCGTGCTGCTGTGCGGTTGTGACAAAACCACGCCCTCGCTGGTGATGGGCGCCTGCAGCGTCGACATTCCCACCCTCGTGGTGTCCGGCGGACCGATGCTGGCCGGTAAATACAAAGGCCGCAACATCGGCACGTCGGACCTCTGGCGGTTTGCCGAAGCCAACAAAAAGGGTGAAATGTCGCAGGAAGAATTCGTGGCTGCCGAAGCCTGTATGGCCCGGAGCCAGGGTCACTGTGCTGTGATGGGAACGGCCTCCACGATGGCCGCGATGGTCGAGTCGCTGGGGCTGGCCTTGCCCGACAATGCTACGATTCCGGCGGCTGATTCGCGCCGGAAAGTGCTGGCCCACATGGCCGGGATGCGGGCCGTTGAGCTGGTGAAGCAAAACATCCGTCCGTCCGATATTCTCACCCGCCAGGCCTTCGAAAACGCAATCATGGTCAATGCGGCTCTGGGTGGATCAACCAATTTCATCATTCACCTGACGGCCATTGCCGGACGGATGGGTGTACCGCTGTCGATCGATGATTTTGACAAACTATCGGCCCAAATTCCATTGCTCGCCAATTTGCAGCCTTCCGGGGAACATTTCGTGGAGGATTTATTTTACGCCGGTGGCCTGCCCGCCATCATCAAGGAATTGCGGCAGTTTCTACACAATGACGCCATGACGATCAATGGCCGGACGCTGGGCGAGAACAGCCTGGCAGCCGAATGTTACAACCGGGATGTGATTGCGTCGGTGGCCGAACCGTTCAAACCGGAATCGGGCGTGGCCATTCTGAAAGGAAACCTGTGTCCGAACGGGGCGGTTTTGAAACCGTCGGCGGCTTCTCCCGAACTCATGCAGCACACGGGCCGGGCGGTGGTTTTCGAGAACATCGACGACTATAAAAAGCGCATCGATGACCCGGAACTGGACGTCGATCCGTCGTGTGTGCTGGTACTGAAAAACGTGGGACCGAAAGGCTATCCCGGTATGCCCGAAGTGGGCAACATGCAGCTTCCGGCCAAAATTCTGGCGCTGGGCGTTCACGACATGGTGCGAATTTCGGATGGTCGGATGAGCGGCACCGGTTTTGGAACGGTGGTTCTGCACGTTTCGCCGGAAGCGGCCATCGGCGGCAATCTGGCCCTGGTTCAGGATGGCGACCTGATTACGCTCGACGTTGAAAACCGCCTGCTGAATCTCCACGTCGATAATGAAGAACTGGCCCGGCGGCTGACCCATTTCAAACCCATCGACCTCGGCTACGAACGCGGCTACACCCGGATGTATATCCACCATGTTCTGCAAGCCCACGAAGGCGCCGACTTCGACTTCCTGCAAGGCGGTTCCGGGCCGGTGGTGAAGCGGGACTCGCACTGAGTTGTGAATCAGAGTTTATCAGAGGACATCAAAGTTTATCAGAGAAAATTGATTTAACGCGAACTATGAGATTATACCCTTGACTAACAGTTGTTTAAGTGCCAGAGGCACGTAATGTTAATAGTAAATCGGTATTTTAAGAACTCCAGGCGTGCCGGAGGTACGCAACTAAGCCTTTATCGCGTACCTCCGGCACGCCTGGAGTTCTTAAAATACCGATTTACTATTAACATCTGACCCCTCCGGGGTCAAGAATCTCATAGCTCACGTTAATTTAAACTCTGATTACCTCTGATGTCCTCTGATAAACCCTGATTAATAACTCAATTTTCAAACCCCCTCAGCCACTTTTTTCATTTTCTCCAACCCGGTTTTCGCCACCAGCAGTGCGTCCTGCGCGTAGTAGTTCTTGTTGAAGAGTTCGAGTGACAGCACGATCGTTTTGCCGGGCGTTTTCAGTTGCTTGAGCGTGTCACGAACCGGCCCAATGCCATCGCCCGGATACACGCGGTCGGCATCCACGATGGTTTCGCGGGGCGGATTCGCGGGGTAATCGTTCAGGTGGAAAACCTCGATGCCGGGTTTGCCCACCAACGGCAGGCTGGCAGGACTGGAACCGCCTTTATACAGGTGGTAAATATCCAGCAGCACCCGCGCCGACGGGTGTCCGCTCTCGACGGCGATAAACATCACCTCGCTCAGTTTATTCAGGTTTTTGGAACCGCCCCACAATTCCAGTTGCGGCACCACGCCCGTTTTATCACCCAGTTCCAGAATTGTCCGGTAGCGCTCGGCGGCTTTCCGCAGGTCCAGACCGGGTTGCTGGGTCGCTCCCATCGGCGGTGCTGCGGTGCGTTTGCAGCCAATCTGCGCCAGCAATTCCATTTCCTGCTTCAGTTGTTCCACGCCTTTGGTCCGGGTGGTTTCATCATCCACAATCCACTGCGCAAACCCGATGGCGTTTTCAACTTTGATTCCCAGATCACCCAGCAATTTGCGGACATCGGCGACAGTATGGGTTTTCAGGTATTCCTGAAAGGAGTTCATCCAGATTTCGACCGAGCGAAAACCGGCTTTCGAAGCCACTTCCAGTTCTTTCACAAAACCGAGATTTTGCCCCCGGATGGTGCTCATATTCAGCGCAAACGTAAACGGCGGGGGATCTTTTACCACTTCGGGTGAGGAATGGGCTAACAACGTTGAGGGTGACATAACGGCTCCACCAGTCGTGGCGGCTAAGGCAGCAAGGGTCTGACGACGGTTCATGAAAGGTTTGGGAATAAGAACGTTTTGGAGCGAAAAATACGGAATTCCTGAGATTAAACGGCCTCCCGCGTTAAGATTTCGAGCCGGATTTGTACTTTTTTGATTTTGAATGCAGAGCAGTCGCCCGGAATTTTCAGTTTTCAGGCTTGTCTATTGGCTCCCTTCTCCTATCTTTCATCCCGGATTACGACCCACGTCAATATGGAATGGATTCTCAGTTTTTGCCTGGGCATTGCCTTAAGTGCCTGTTGCGGTTTTCGGATTTTTGTTCCGATGCTTGTCTCCAGCCTGGCCGTCAAGATCGGCTGGATCGCCGTCACACCCGGTTTTGAATGGCTGGGTACCTGGACTGCGTTCTTTTTACTGGCGACTGCCACCCTCATTGAAATCGGGGCGTATTACATTCCGTGGCTCGACAATGCGCTGGATACGGTGGCAACGCCGGTTGCGTTCGTAGCCGGTGCCATCCTGACGACTTCATTTGTCGCCATCGACGAGCCGGTTTTGAAATGGGGATTGGGCATCATTGCGGGCGGAGGAACGGCGGGGCTGATTCAGGCCGGAACCAGTCTGCTGCGCATCGGTTCGACGGCCACGACCGGCGGTTTGGGCAATCCGGTGGTCGCCAGTGCCGAAAACGTCGCATCCTTCGGACTTTCATTTCTTGCGGTTTTTCTGCCGCTCCTGGCCGCTTTCGTGGTTCTGGCCATTTTCGTGTTCCTCATCCGCCTGATGCTCACCCGAAAAAGGCAGCCCCGCCAGCCAGTTTGAATTCCACAGGTTCAACGCCAGGCATTCCGCAGAAACCGCAGCCAGTTTTTGTAAAAGATGTTTTCAATATCGTCCTGAGCATAGCCGCGTGCGGCCAGTAATCCGGTCAATTTCTGCAAATCGGCGATGGTATCCAGGTCGGTAGGCGACTGTTCGGTGCCATACGTTCCATCCAGATCACTGCCGATGGCGATGTGCTGGCTGCTGCCGGTGAGCTGGCAAATGTGGTCGTAATGCTCGATGATGGTTTCGATGGTGATGCCAAAATCCGCCGGATTGCTGGTTCGCTGCGTAAAACCGGGTTTCATCATCCAGGCATCGAAGCACCCGCCGATCACCCCACCGCGTTCGGCCAACTGAAGAATCTGGTCGTCGGACAACTGGCGCTGGTGCGGAACGAGCGTCCGGCAGTTGTGGTGACTCGCCCAAACCGGGCCTTTGAAAATTGAAAGAGCTTCAGAAAAGCCTTCGTCGGTCAGGTGCGTTGCATCCAGAATCATGCCCAGCCGATCCATTTCCACCACCAGTTCGCGACCCAGGGGCGTCAGCGGACCGCTCAAACCGGTGCCGGGTGCATAACGACCCGTGCTGTAATGCGCTGGTCCCAGGGCTCTCAAGCCATAGGCGTAGGCTTTTTCCAGATACGACAAGTTTACCAGCGAATCGGCTCCTTCCAGACTCAGAATGTAGCCCACCGGTTTTTTCTCGTTCGGAATCGATGCATCGAGCCAGAGAGCAACGTGCTGATCGAGTCCGGCGCGGTCACGAATTTGAATCATCTCCCCCGCGTCCTGCATGGCTTCATACCACGCCCGCTGCGCCTGGGTCATGGCCCAGGCCTGGTGGGGCGAATTCCAGCCCGCGCCGGGCAGATTGCCGTTGCTCTGGTTAAACCGGGCGATTTGCGTGGCGACTACGAGGCCAATGTCACCCCGGCGGAGATCGGGCAGTGAAACCGTACCTCTGGCGCGGTCAATTTTATCGGTCATGCCCGCTTCCACGTCCCGGATTTCGTGGGCCGACAGCCGGTAATCGCGGTTCCATTCAATGGCATTCAGGGAAATATCCAGGTGGGCATCAATCAAAAACATGGCAGGTACTTTTCAGTAAAAAGGGGCAGAAACGGTTTTCTGCCCCAAGGTAAGCTTATTTTTCGCGGCTCCAAACTTCGCTGACCTTTCCGCCGGTCGAGCTTTGCCCCCGGTGATACCAGTCATTTCCCTTCAGTTCAGCCTCGAAGGGCAGGGAGCGGCCCACGCGGTTGTTGTCACGAGAGAAAAATTCCAGTTTTTCGGTGTATTTGCCGTTCACAGCGGTGTATGTCCCCCCTCCTGTTCCCATAAACTGTTTGGTTTCGGGATTGATGGCAGCCCACTGAAACCGGTTTCCGGTCAGGAGTTTCAGGGTTTTCCGGGCGGTGCGCGGGCGGGTTTTCAACTGTCCGTTGTCGTCAATATTGCCCGTTATGCGCCATAAACCGGCCATGGGGGTTTGGGCGGTCGGCGTGTCGGTGCGTTCGTAGGTATCGGTTCCGTCGTCGGTTTTCACAACCAGGCGGTTGTTTTTAAACGAATCGATGGTCAGCGTTTGGGTGGTTCCAACCTGTGTGCTGTCTTCGGTATTGAATTCGTAGGTGATTTTCAGTTGCTTGCCATCGGTTTGATACGTTCCGCCCTGCGCCCCCAGAAAGCGGCCGTTTTCGTGAAAGGCCCCCATCATATAGCCCTCCGAAAGTACAAAGTCGACCGTGGCACCACCACTATCGGTCAGCCGCCAGGAACCGGCCAGCGAGGGAACAGATTGGCGGGAAGCGGTGGCCATCCACAACACCAGCAAAAGAGCAAATACGGTTTTGATTTTCATGATTTGAAATGGTTAGGGATTTAGATAGGAACGCGGATGGGGCGAATTGAACGGATCAAAACTGATTTTATCAGTGCAAATCCATTCAATCCGCACAATCCGCGTTCCTATCCAGAGCGTTAATTTCAGGAAAACCGTCGATTATGGCAAGATAATTTTCAAAGCCTGAGACACTAATTGATAAACAGTCCTATTTTCCTCATAAATTACCATAGAATCGTAACATATCACTTTTTCAATGGTTACCTACGTACAAAACCTAAAAACCCCTCATCATGAAAACTCAGGAAAAAGCGGTTTCCATCAATCGGGCGGAAAATCGCTTTGAACTCGAAAATTATGGACAGCTCTCTTTTATCGCCTATACCCCGAAAGACGAAAAAACGCTGGTGCTGACGCATACGGAAGTACCCTCAAGGCAGGAAGGTGCTGGCTTGGGCTCCCAGTTGGTGGAAGGTACGCTGGAATACATCGACAAATTCAACTTAAAAATAATCCCATCCTGCTCATTTGTAGCCGCTTACATCAAAACTCATCCGGAATACAACCGCCTGATCAGCCAGGACTATCGGAAGAAAGTGTAAATCGCGCCCCGGGCATCTGTTTTTATGACCTTTTAGAATTCCGGTTTTCCGGAAGCGAAGCGGCTTTACGCAACTGCCGGGTGGTTTTGCGGGAGCCATCGTGACTCCAGCCCGGTGGGCCGAACACATACCGCATGGCCTGTCGAAAAGAACCTGATTTAGCCACATCCCGGCAAATGTCTATCCATTCGTGAAACGCAATCCGGACGGGGTTGTGGGTCTCGATATTTTTAGACAGCCCGTAGGTAGGTCGTTCCTCTTCCGGTTGAAACGTGCCGAAAAACCGGTCCCAGATGATCAGCACCCCGGCGTGATTTTTATCCAGGTATTTCAGATTCGAACCGTGGTGAACGCGGTGGTGCGAAGGCGTATTGAAAACCGCTTCGATGAAAGACGGAAACCGGTTAATGTATTCCGTATGAATCCAGAATTGGTATAACAGACTGATTGACTGCATGGTCAGCACTGCAACCGGATGAAAACCGAGCAGCGGCAACAAGATCCAGAAAACAAACGCCCCGCTCAGATTGCCCGTCCACGTTTGCCGGAGCGCCGTTCCTAAATTGTATTTCTGCGACGAGTGGTGTACCACGTGGGAAGCCCAGAAATACCGGCTGCTGTGGCTGATCCGGTGAAACCAGTAGTAACTGAAATCGTCGGCAAAAAATAACACGACCCACGCCCACCACCGGGTCATATCGACGGTAAAAAACCGGTATTCATACACCAGCGCATAGGCACCGTACACGATAACCTTACCCAGCAATCCGGTGATGACATTGCCAATGCCCATCGACAGACTGCTCAGTGTATCCCGGGTTTCATAATAGTCTTTCTGTTGAACCGCCGTGACCACGACTTCCGTCAGCAGCAGAAGGACAAACCCCGGAATGGCGAAATGAATCAGATCATCCATGCCTGTTACTTAAAACCAAGAAAGACGGATTCGGCTTTCCTCTAATCATTTCTGCAAATCCAGTGCCGGATTCGTAACAGACGAAACCGGCGCTCCACCCTCCCAACCGCCCGCATATCGCGTTTTTGCGCCGTTTAAACCGTTTTTTTTCGAAAAATGTAACTTTTAAAAATTTCTACGTCTCAACGTAAACCCTTCGAAAAAGGGTGTCATCTTACAACCAGACACAAGAAATGAAAAAAGTAGTAATAAGTTTGCTGGTTTCAGCCATGAGCGTAGCCGGCGTTTATGCCCAGAAAAATACGGTATTGGTGTATGGATCGATCAAAGCCGAATCGCAAAAGACCAGCGAGAGCAATAAGGTCAATACCTTCGGTTTTTCACCTGCGGTGGGTTACCAGTTTACCGACAACTGGACGGCCGGCTTGTCGCTTTCGACCGAAAGTTGGAAAACCACCACGAACGCCGTCGAGTCGAAAACCTCGGCCTTCGCTGTTGGCCCCTTTATCCGGTATGCCGTTCCCCTTTCGGATATTTTCGCCCTCTATGGCCAGTTTAACGCCGATATTCTCTCAGGTAAAACCGGTGGCATATCGGCAAACGGGTTTCGTGGCACTTTCTTCCCGGCAATTGGTGTTAACA
Source organism: Larkinella sp. (assembly GCF_965227735.1). Classification (NCBI taxonomy): domain Bacteria; kingdom Pseudomonadati; phylum Bacteroidota; class Cytophagia; order Cytophagales; family Spirosomataceae; genus Larkinella; species Larkinella sp. The sequence goes on from NZ_OZ245776.1 coordinate 300,708, forward strand.
TGAAAAATGGGTTTGCGTTAAATTTTAGCTTCGGCGGTTTGAGCTACGCATCCCTCAAACCCAAGGGCGCTTCTGAAAGCACGACGAATTTTAAATTTGATTTTGGCAGCGGGGCGTCGTTTGGAATTTCGAAAAACTTTGGTTTATAACGATATAAGTGAGAGTAGAGTAGTATTTGTTGTTACTGTTTTAGAAAGCCGTCTCCTTTTTAGGGGACGGCTTTTTTGTTTTCTTTGTAAGTTGTGTACAACCGAAAAATTTTCCTGACAGGCTATGCCGATCGATTTACGAAGTGATACCGTTACCAAACCCAGCCCGGCGATGCTGGAAGCCATGTTTACCGCCGAAGTGGGCGACGATGTGCTGGGCGACGACCCGACGGTGCTGGCCCTGGAAGCAAAAGCCGCCCGGTTGTTCGGGATGGAAGCGGCCCTTTTCTGCACCTCCGGCACGATGACCAACCAACTGGCGATTCGCACCCACACCCGCCCGGGCGACGATGTGATTTGCGACCAGCTTTCGCACGTTCACCTCTACGAAGGCGGGGGCATCGCCGTCAACGCGCTGGCGTCGCTCAGTCTGGCGCAGGGCGAACGCGGCAAACTGACACCTGAGCTGGTTCGCGATCACATTCAGCCCGATGATCTGCACAAGCCGATTACACGACTGGTCTGTCTGGAAAATACCGTTAACAAAGGCGGGGGCTGTTATTACACCCTTCCCGAAATTGCCGCCATCCGGCAGGTATGCGACGAACACGGGTTGAAACTGCACCTCGACGGCGCACGCTTGTTCAATGCGCTGGTCGAAACCGGGGAAAGCCCGGAAGCCTACGGTCAGCTCTTCGATTCGATCAGCATTTGCCTGTCCAAAGGGCTGGGTTGTCCGGTGGGGTCGTTGTTGTTGGGGAAGGCGGAGGTGATCAAACAGGCCCGTCGCTACCGGAAACTGATGGGCGGTGGCTGGCGGCAGGCCGGTTATCTGGCTGCTGCGGGCATCTACGCCCTCGACCACCACGTAAACCGCCTGAAACTCGATCATGCCCGCGCCCGAAAAATAGGTCAGATGCTGCTGTTGTTGCCCGAAGTGGAAGAAATTTATCCCATCGACACCAACATTGTCATTTTTCGACTGAACCAGAACATCTTAGCCGCCGATTACGTTGCAGAATTAGGCCGCAAAGGAATTTTAGCCGTTACCTTCGGAAAACACCTGGTCCGTTTCGTCACACACCTGGACTTTACGGACGAGCACCTTTTAAGTTTAGAAGAGAAAATTAAAGAAGGGGTTGTTACACAGGGTTAATCAGAGGAAATCAGGGTTAATCAGAGTTTTTCTCTGTTTACCTCTGATTAACCCTGATTTCCTCTGATTAACCCTGTGTAACAACTTCACAATACGACCGCATTATGCATATTCAAACCAGAACACTACAGAAATCCGATTACGCCGACCTGAAGGAGTCGATGATCGAAGTCTACAGCGGCATCGGCGGGGATTATTGGGAAAAGAACCTCATCGATAAACTGCTGAAAATCTTCCCGGAGGGCCAGTTCTGCGTGGAGGTCGACGGCAAGGTCGTGGCCTGCTCGCTGGCGATCCGGGTGAAGTACAGCGATTTCGGCGACAACCATACGTATGAGGAAATAACCGGTAATTACAGTTTCGACACGCACAATCCAAAAGGCAACTGGCTGTATGGCATCGAGTTGTTCGTCCACCCCGAATACCGGGATTTGCGGCTGGGACGACGGCTATACGACGCCCGCAAGGAACTTTGTGAGTCGCTGAACCTGAAAGGCATCATGGCGGGCGGGCGAATTCCAAACTATGTACGCTATGCCGGCGAAATGTCGCCCCGCGAATTTATCGCCAAAGTAAAGCAGAAGGAAATCTACGACCCCACGCTGACGTTCCAGCTTTCCAATGATTTTCACGTCAAGAAAGTGCTGCGCGGGTATTTGCCCGGCGACAGTGAATCGCTGGAATACGCGACCTTGCTGGAGTGGAACAACATCTATTACGTCGACGAAAAGAAGAAAAAACCGCATACCAACGCCATCATCCGGTTGGGCGTTGTGCAGTGGCAGATGCGGCTTTTCCCAAACATGCAAGCCTTGCTCGATCAGGTCGAATTTTTCGCCGACTCCGTCAGCGACTACAAAGCCGACTTCCTGGTTCTCCCGGAATTTTTCAATACGCCACTGATGGCCGATTTCAATGACCTGCCCGCACCGGTTGCCATTCGCAAACTGGCCGAGGTGACGAATGAAGTGCGTCAGCGGTTGTCGGAACTGGCCATTTCATACAATGTCAACATCGTCGGTGGCAGTATGCCGTTGATCGACGAGGGGAAACTTTACAATGTGGCTTACTTATACCGGCGCGACGGTTCATATGAAGAATACCGGAAAATTCACATTACGCCGAATGAAGTCCGGCATTATGGTATGGTGGGTGGCAGCGAAATCCGGACGTTCGACACCGACTGCGGCAAGATCGGTTTGCTGATCTGCTACGACGTCGAGTTCCCGGAACTGAGCCGGATTCTGGCCGATCAGGGTATGCAGATACTGTTTGTTCCCTTCCTGACCGACACCCAGAATGGCTACAACCGGGTGCGGCATTGTGCGATGGCGCGGGCCATTGAAAACGAATGTTACGTGGCCATTTCGGGCTGCGTCGGCAACCTGCCCCGGGTGGCCAACATGGACATCCACTACGCCCAGTCGGCGGTATTCACGCCTTCCGATTTTCAGTTTCCCAACAACGCCATCAAAGCCGAGTCGACACCCAACACCGAAATGGTGCTGATTACCGACGTCGATCTGTCGCTGCTGACCGAGTTACACGAACAAGGCTCGGTCCAGATTCTGAAAGACCGCCGAACCGATTTGTACGACATTACCGTAAAACGCTCGGCCCGGACGAAGCCGGAAAAGAAAAAGGAACTTTCGAACGAAGAAGACCTGCGGGTTTTGCCTCCGGTGATTGTGGTAAACTAACTGCTCGACCTCACCGTGCTGATGCCGCCGTTTCAGTTGAAAACGGCGGCATTTTTATGGCAAACTTTTTATCGTTGCTACAGAATTGATCGAACCTAACCCATGAGCGTAAATACAAAACAAGTCCTGAATCTCCTGACGGTTGTTTTACTGGCGTCGGTCGTGTGTTTCGGGCAGGTGCGCGTACCCAAACTCATCAGCGATGGCATGGTGCTCCAACGCGACGCCCCCCTGAAGATTTGGGGATGGGCGAAACCGGGCGAAAAAATTTCCGTCCGTTTTAAAAACCGCAATTACAAAACCGTCACCGATGCCTCCGGTCAATGGCAGATCAGGCTGCCCGCCACGCCGGCGGGCGGCCCCTTCACGATGGATATTGTGGGAAGTTCCCGGCTGACGCTCCGGGATATTCTGGTTGGCGACGTCTGGTTTTGCAGCGGACAAAGCAACATGGTGCATCAACTCAACATCCATGACGTCACGTATGCAAAAGAAATTGAACAGGCCAACGACTCCCAAATCCGGCAGTTCTGGGTGCCCACGCTGACGAACCTGCAAAAGCCCCAAAGCGATCTTCCGGCCGGACAATGGAAAGCCGCCGTGGGCGAAGACGTCAGGGCTTTCTCGGCAGTGGCTTATTTTTTCGCTAAAAAACTGTATGCAACCTATAAAATTCCCATTGGCATCATCAACGCCAGTGTCGGCGGGACGCCCATTGAAGCCTGGACGAGTGAAGAAGGATTGGCCAGCTTCCCGGCGATGAAAACCACCATCGTGAAGAACAGAGACACGACGTATTTCAATCACCAGAACCGGAAACCGTCTGCGCCTGCAATACAACCTGAGGATGTCGGGCTAACCGCCACCCCCAAATGGTCTGACGTTTCGTATACGCCAAAGGGCTGGCGACCGATCAACATTCCCGGTTATTGGGAAGATCAGGGGCTGAAAGACTTGAATGGCATCGTTTGGTATCGCAAGGAAATCGACGTACCGGCTTCAATGACCGGCCAGCCCGCCAAAGTCTTTCTGGGTCGCATCGTGGACGCCGACGAACTGTATATCAATGGAAAACCGGTCGGAAAAACGACGTATCAATACCCCCAGCGCCGGTATAAACTACCGGCTGGTGTCCTGAAAGCCGGGAAGAATGTGCTGGTCATCCGGGTCACCAACACGGCGGGGAAAGGTGGTTTTGTTCCCGACAAACCTTACTGCCTTTTTGCCGGTACCGACACCCTCGATCTGAAAGGCACCTGGCAGTATAAGGTAGGCGTGGCCTACCGGCCCCCTGCTGGCGTTTCCGGGGGCGGAATCAGTGCGCAAAATCAACCCACCGCCTTGTATAATGCGATGGTGGCTCCGGAAACCAACTACGCCATCAAAGGTTTTTGCTGGTATCAGGGGGAAAGCAATGCCGGTCGTCCTGAAGAATACGCTACGCTGTTACCGGCCTTGATTTCGGACTGGCGACGGCACTGGAACCAGGAGACGCTACCCTTTCTGTATGTTCAGCTACCCGGTTTTATGGACTACAATTACCTGCCCTCTGAGAGCCATTGGGCGGTTTTGCGGGAAGCTCAGCTCAACGCTTTGAAGGTGCCTAACACGGGTATGGCCGTGGCGATTGATCTGGGCGAGTGGAACGACATTCACCCCGACAATAAAAAAGACGTGGGCGAACGGCTGGCTCTGGCTGCCTTGAAAACCGCTTACCACGAAAACCTGGTTTCTTCCGGCCCGATCTACCAATCATCGGCGATTGAGGGGAATACAATCGTGGTCAGCTTCACCCATACCGGTGGAGGATTGGTTACGCAGGACGGGGAAACACCCGGAGACTTTGCCATTGCGGGCAGCGACAAAAAATTTGTGTGGGCGAAGGCCCGTATCCAAAATGGCCAGGTGGTGGTCTGGAGTGATGAGGTGCCGGAGCCCCGGTATGTGCGCTATGCCTGGGCCGATAACCCCGTGAATCCCAATCTGTATAACCGGGAAGGATTACCGGCTTCTCCCTTTCGAACCGACCGTTAAAAGCAAATGAATGACCGAAAAACGGGGCAGTTGGTGACCGAAATTGGATCAGCCAGTGATTGTCATGGCGGAACGATGTGTTTGGCAAACCGTAAAAATGAGATGAATTCCCTACTTTCGCCTTTATTCGAAACCGCCGGCTTTTCAACGACTCATGTTAGACCAATATAAACAGCAACATCCGTACTTAGTGGCTCTGGATTCCATCATCTTCGGTTTTGACGGGGAAAGCCTGAAAGTGTTACTCGTCAAACGCGGCATGGAAGAGCGTACCTGGTCGCTGATGGGTGGATGGCTGCAACCCGTTGAAAGCCTCGAACAGGCAGCCGCCCGCATCTTGTTCGACCTCACCGGCCTGACCAACGTATACCTGGAACAGTTGCACGCTTTCGGTGACCCGCACCGCGACCCCATTGTCCGAACGGTTTCGGTGGCGTATTTCTCGCTGGTAAAAGTGGCTGATTATGAATCAAAAATTACGGAGACTTATCAGGCCCGCTGGTTTTCGATCTATAATTTGCCGCCTTTATTATTCGACCACGGCGACATGGTCGACTTGGCCATCAAACGGCTACGCTACAAAGCGGCCCAGCATCCCATTGGTTTCGAACTGCTGCCTGAGAAGTTTACGATTCCCCAACTCAAAAAGTTGTATGATGCCGTCTACAACACCGAATTTGACAAGCGAAACTTCAGCCGGAAAATCCTCTCGACGAACCTACTCATCAAACTGGACGAAAAGCAGAAAGGGTTTTCCCGGAAAGGGGCCTATTTCTACCAGGTAGATCAAACCAAATACCAGCAGGCCACCGACGCCTTTTTAAATTTTATACCCACCTAGCTAAAATTTCCAGTCAGCGGGATCATCTCGCGGAGCACAACACCTGCTCACTTTACGGCCAGTTACGGGGGGAGTTCAATAAAAAAATAGTAGGTGTCGTTTTGACATTTATAAAATAAGTGTCAACTTTACACCATTAGAAAATTTCCGTTGAAATCAGATCGAATTCAAAACCGCTTAACCAGTTTACAAACCATGTCAACCATCACCCTGGGCGACCGGGAATATTTCCCCGGCATTGGCGCCATTGCCTACGAAGGCCCCAAATCCAAGAATCCGTTAGCGTTTAAATGGTATAATCCGGATCTCATGCTGGGTGGCAAAACGCTGCGGGAGCAACTCCGCTTTGCCATTAGCTACTGGCACACCTTCTGCGGAGCGGGCGGAGATCCATTTGGCCCCGGCACGCGGATTTTTCCGTGGGATCAGGATAGCGACGCCAACGTGCGGGCGAAACTGAAAATGGACGCGGCTTTTGAGTTTTTCACCAAAATCGGAGCGCCGTATTATTGTTTCCACGACATCGACCTGGTGGATGAAGGCCCATCGGTCAATGATTACGAAAACCGCCTGCAGGCCATTGTCGACTACGCGAAGCAGAAGCAGTCGGCCAGTGGTGTCAAACTGCTGTGGGGTACGGCGAATGTGTTCTCGAACCCGCGCTACATGAATGGCGCATCGACCAATCCAGATTTTGCGGTCTTGGCCTATGCCGGAACCCAGGTTAAAAATGCCATTGATGCCACCATCGCACTGGGTGGCGAAAACTACGTGTTCTGGGGTGGCCGGGAAGGTTACATGTCCCTGCTGAACACCAACATGAAGCGGGAAGTCGAGCACCTGGCGAAGTTTCTGACCATGGCCCGCGATTACGCCCGCCAGCAAGGTTTCAAAGGCACCTTCTTCATTGAGCCGAAACCGATGGAACCCACGAAACACCAGTACGATTATGACGCGGCTACGGTTATTGGTTTCCTGCGTCAGTATGGCTTAGAAAATGATTTTCAACTGAACATCGAGGTTAACCACGCGACTTTGGCCGGGCATACCTTCGACCACGAATTGCAGGTGGCGGCTGATGCGGGAATGTTGGGCAGCATCGACGCCAACCGGGGCGACAACCAGAATGGCTGGGATACCGATCAGTTTCCGATCAATCTGTATGAACTGGTTGAAGCGGCTCTGGTAATTCACCAGGCGGGAGGCATCAAACCCGGGGGAATCAACTTCGACGCCAAAGTGCGCCGGAACTCCACCGATTTCGAGGATTTGTTCATTGCCCACATCAGCGGTATGGATGCGTTTGCCCGTTCGTTTATCGTGGCGGATGCCATTCTGAAAGAGTCAGATTATCTCAAATTCCGGACAGAACGGTACAGTTCTTTCGATGGCGGCCCCGGAAAAGCGTTTGAAGAAGGCAAACTGACGCTGGAAGATCTGCGCAGCTACACGCTCGAAAATGGGGAGCCAACGGCTCGCAGTGGCAAACAGGAATGGCTGGAGAGCCTCATCAATCAGTATATTTAATATTTTCCCTATTTGCCACGCAGGTCCCATGTTTTTGTGGCCTGCGTGGCGGATATAGAGATGATCCTAAAAGATAAATGCATGGAAACGAGTGAATTAGCAAAAGTCGCTTCGCAGGTACGCCGGGATATTGTCCGCATGGTGCATGGCGTCGCATCCGGGCATCCGGGTGGTTCGCTGGGGTGTACGGACTTACTGGTGAGTCTGTATTTTCAGGCCATGAACCTGAAAACGGATGATCAGGGTTCCGTCGTGTTTGATATGAGCGGTTCGGGCGAAGACCTGTTCTTTTTGTCCAATGGTCATATTTCGCCGGTGCTATACTCCGTGCTGGCCCGCCGTGGTTATTTTCCGGTTTCCGAGCTGGCGACATTCCGCAAACTGAATTCCCGGTTGCAGGGCCACCCCGCAACGGCGGAACACCTGCCCGGAATCCGCATTGCTTCCGGTTCTCTGGGGCAGGGACTTTCGGTAGCGGCTGGTGCGGCCTATGGCAAAAAAATTCGCAACGACTCCCACCGGGTCTACTGTTTGATGGGCGATGGCGAGCAACAGGAAGGGCAAATCTGGGAAGCCGCAGCCTTTATTCCACACCGCAAACTGGATAATCTGATTGCCATTATTGATTTTAACGGACAGCAGATCGACGGCCCGACCGATGTGGTTCTTAACAACCGTGACCTGGGTGCCAAATACGAAGCATTCGGCTGGACAGTGCTCCACATGGACGGCAATAATCTCGAAGAAGTGGCATCGACCCTGAAAGCCGCTCAAGAGGCCGGTGGCCAGGGCTCTCCCGTTTGCATCATCATGAAAACGGAAATGGGACAGGGCGTTGATTTCATGATGCACACCCACAAGTGGCACGGAACGGCTCCCAACAACGAACAGCTCACCGCAGCCCTGGCTCAACTGGAAGAAACCCTCGGCGACTATTAATCCTGACCACATGAAAACCTACACGTTTACCGAAAAGAAAGATACCCGTTCCGGTTTCGGCGCGGGCATGGCAGAACTGGGCCGCTCGCATCCGGATGTCGTTGCTCTCTGCGCCGATCTGGTGGCTTCCCTTAAACTGGACACGTTCATCAAAGAAAATCCCGACCGGTTTATCCAGTGCGGGATTGCCGAAGCCAACATGATCGGGGTTGCCGCCGGTCTGACGCTGAATGGCCTGATTCCTTTTGCAACCACCTTTGCCAACTTCGGCTCAAGCCGGGTGCTGGACCAGATTCGTCAGGCGGTTGCTTATTCGAACAAAAATGTTAAAATCTGTGTCTCGCACGCTGGGCTGACCCTGGGCGAAGATGGCGCAACGCACCAGGTGCTGGAAGACATCAGTATGATGAAAGCCCTGCCCGGCATGACCGTGATCAATCCCTGCGATTTCAACCAGACCAAAGCCGCCACCATCGCCATTGCCGATTATAAGGGGCCGGTTTACCTCCGGTTTGGCCGTCCCGTTGTGCCCAACTTTACCCCCGCCGACCAACCGTTTGAAATTGGAAAGGCCATTCTGCTCAACGAAGGTGCGGATGTATCCATTTTTGCCACCGGGCATATGGTCTGGCAGGCCCTGGAAGCCGGTAAGCTGCTGGCCGAACAGGGTGTAGAAGCCGAAATCATCAACATCCACACCATTAAACCGCTGGACAAAGAGGCAATTCTGGCATCGGTTTCGAAAACGGGTTGTGCCGTAACGGCCGAAGAACACCAGATGAACGGTGGTTTGAGCGATAGCGTGGCGCAGGTCCTGGCGCTGAACCATCCGGCTCCGCTGGAAATGGTGGCCGTCAACGATTCGTTCGGCGAAAGCGGAACACCGGAGCAACTGATGGAAAAATACGGATTAACGGCGGCTTCGATTGTGGCCAAAGCGCTGGCGGTTATCCAGCGGAAAAAGTAATCATGGGTCCTGATCCGGGTCGTCGTGAAAAGCCCGGATCGGGACGCGCTCAGCCGGAGGTTGGTTATTTTACCGCCTGATAGACCTCCAGCGGCCGGTCCGTCGACATCACATCCGCGCCATTTTCGGCAAACTTTTTATAGACCTGATCGCCTTTCGCAGCGGCCTGTTTGTCCAGATTGCCGAGCGTTCCGAGAATGCACGAAATGCCTTTTTCGTGCAAAAACCGGTACAAGTTGGGGGTCGGTTCTTTCACACCCACAAACGCCACCATGTTGCGGTCGGGAATGCCGAGGTCGTGGAGCCGCTGGTAGTCTTCTTCTTTCAAAATAGTGACCGACAACATCAGATTCGGGTCAAGGCGGTAAACCTCAGCGGCTTGTGTGGCATTGTAGGTGATCACCACCGAATAATCAGCCGCGCCCGTCCGCCGAACCATCTCGACGACTTTGGCAAACGGCACGTTTTTCTTGACATCCAGGGTGTAAATCACCTTGCCTTTCCCCCACCGCAGCACCTGCTCCAGCGTCGGAATTTTGAAGTTCGTCACATTGCCGAAATTGTCTTCCAGGCGATACTGCTGCGTTTCTTCGTAGGTTTTCCCGATGAGTTTACCGGTTCCGGTCGTCGTCCGGTCAAGGGTTTGGTCGTGCATCATCACCAGCACACTGTCGCGGGTCAGGTCAATGTCGCATTCGATAATCACGGGCAGTTTTTCGGCCAGATAAGCAAACGATTCGATGCAATTTTCGGGGTAGCCTTTGATATCGCCCCCACCCCGGTGGGCACTGATCATGGCGGTTCTGCCGGGGGTGTATTTGAAAAAAGTCGACAAGCCACCCGCCGGAACGCGGTAGGTGTTGAGGACGGTTTTGGGCGCACAACCGGTTAGTAAACCGATCGTAAAACCAAGCCATAAAATTCGTTTCATGTTGTGAAGTGGGCATACACCGGTCAGGTTTTGAAAACCTGACCGGTGTTTATTGCTATACATCAATGGTACCAACCATCTCTTCCGGTTTTACCCATTCGTCAAACTCCGCTTCCGTCAGGTAGCCCAGTTTGATGGCGGTTTCTTTCAGTGTGCTGCCTTCGCGGTGGGCGGTTTGGGCAATTTCGGCGGCTTTGTAGTACCCGATTTTGGTGTTCAGAGCCGTCACCAGCATCAGCGAGTTGTTGACGTGCTTCCGGATATTTTCTTCAATCGGCCGAATCCCAACGGCACATTTGTCGTTGAACGACACACACACATCCCCGATCAGCCGCGCCGAGTGCAGGAAGTTGTAGATCATCACCGGTTTGAAAACGTTCAGCTCGAAGTGACCCATGGAACCGCCGATGTTGATGGCGACGTCGTTGCCAAACACCTGAGCCGCCACCATCGTCATGGCTTCGCACTGCGTCGGGTTCACTTTCCCCGGCATGATCGACGACCCCGGTTCGTTGTCGGGAATGAAGATTTCACCGATGCCCGCCCGTGGTCCCGACGACAGCATCCGCACGTCGTTCCCGATTTTCATCAGACTAGCGGCAACGGTTTTCAACGCACCGTGGGCTTCCACAATGGCGTCGTGGGCGGCCAGGGCTTCAAACTTGTTTTCGGCGGTAACGAACGGCAAACCCGTCAGGTCGGCGATGTGCTTGGCGACGTTTTCGGAATAATTCGGGGGCGTATTGATGCCCGTTCCGACGGCGGTTCCGCCCAGGGCCAGCTCGCTCAAATGCGCCAGCGTATTTTTGATGGCCCGCAAACCGTGCGTCAACTGGGAAACGTAACCCGAAAATTCCTGTCCTACCGTCAACGGTGTGGCGTCCATAAAGTGCGTCCGGCCAATTTTGACGACATTTTTAAACTCTTTCGCCTTGGCATCCAGCGTGTCCCGCAGTTTTTCAATACCGGGAATGGTCACTTCGATCAGAATCTTGTAAGCCGCAATGTGCATGGCCGTCGGAAACGTATCGTTCGAAGATTGCGACTTGTTGACGTCGTCGTTCGGGTGCAGTGCTTTCTTTTCGTCGGTCAACTGACCGCCCTGCAACACGTGGGCGCGGTAGGCTACGACTTCGTTGACGTTCATATTCGACTGCGTGCCGGAGCCGGTTTGCCAGACAACCAGCGGAAACTGATCGTCCAGTTTGCCGTCCAGAATTTCGTCGCACGCCCGCCCAATCAGGTCGGACTTCTCCTGCGACAACACGCCCGCGTCGAGGTTGGTCAGGGCTGCGGCTTTTTTCAGATAGGCAAACGCCCGAACGATTTCGCGGGGCATTTTATTGATGTCTTGCGCAATTTTGAAGTTTTCAATCGAACGCTGGGTTTGTGCGCCCCAATACACGTTGGCCGGTACCTGCACCTGGCCCATCGTGTCTTTTTCAATCCGGTATTCCATTTTGAGACAATAGACGTTAGACTTGAGACAAAAGATGCCGGCGGGTTTGCCCGGCGCTTCCGGTGGCAAAGGTAGAACACAAGCCAATAGATACGAATGGAATTTATATATTTGTCTGCCTGTTGTCAAATGACAGGATTAGGACAATCAAATAACCATGCAAATTTCGATAAAAAAAATTGTAACGGCTTTAGGCGGAGAGCAGCTTATCAAGCGTTCGGTTCGGCATGAGCTTGATTTAATGGAAATTGTCCGGGAAGGATTGCCCATGGAATCAGTCGCTCATCTCCAGAAGAATATGGGATTTACCAATAAAACGATGAGCCACATCCTTGCCATTTCGGAAAGCACTTATCAACGGCGTATCCGTTCGGGCACCAAATTGTCACAAGACGAAACAGAAAAAGCGATTTCGCTTTCTGAAGTTTTTGAAACCGGTAAAGAACTCTTCAAAAAACCGGAAGATTTCCGATTTTGGCTGGAAAGCAAAAATTATGCATTAGGCGGTGAAAAACCCATGGACTTGCTGGACTCAGCATTGGGCCGGGCACAGATTCTGGAAATTCTGGGTCGCATGAAATACGGTATTTATTCATAACGCTGAGACGATTGTATGCTTTTATATCGAATCGCGCCAACGTTATACACTGATGATTTAAGCGGAACCGGGGGACTCTACCGTTCCGGTCGCTGGCATACCGTGGGAACCCGTATCATTTACACATCAGAGCATGTATCTTTAACCATGCTGGAAACACTTGCCAACTGGACAAGATTACCGGAGGATGTTTCTCTCGTCACGCTTGAAATACCCGATTCAGCTTCCATCCGCAATCTGGAGCGCAATACGTTGCCCACTGACTGGAACTTAACCCCAGCTCCTTTCCATCTGACCGAAACTACGGAAGAATGGGTCAAAAAACGACAACACTGGCTTATGTGCGTCCCGTCAATCCACTCTCCCACCGAATTCAATTTCCTGCTCAATCCACTTCACCCGGAACATAAGACGTTGAAAGTTGTCAGTATAGAATCTATTATATTTGACCCCCGATTAAAATAATACCGCCATGCCTTTTTTAGTCCTTGACCTTGAAATGACCGGCCCGGAGCCGGATTGGAACGAAATTATTCAGGTGGGTGCCGTTCTTTTTGACGATAATTGGGTCGAAAAAGGGCAATATCTGACCAATGTGTATCCCGAAAACGAAGACGCGTTTTCGAGTTCGTCCGAGAAAATCCACAACCTGTCGCTGGCCGATCTGGAAGATGCGCCGATGATTTATGATGTGTTGCCGGAACTGGAAGAGTGGATTATCACCCAATTAGGAATTCGGAAAACCCAGACGACGACGGACAACAATCCGTATCTGCGCGACGTCATCATCTGTGGTCAGAGCGTAATCAACGACATCAATTTTCTGAAAGAAGCCTACCGCCTGGAGAAACTCAAATGGCCGTATTCCCGGACATTGATTGACCTGCACACGCTGAGTTATTTCTCGTTCCGGATTCTGAAAAAGAACAATAAACCGGTTCCGCAACGGCTAAGCCTGAAAGACATTGCCGGCCATTTCGGATTCGAACGCGAATCCGAAATTCACAACGCGCTGGAAGATGCGGTTTTGACGGCGAAGTGTTTGAAGAAAGTTTTTAAACTGGCAGATCATCTGAGGTTAGGCGAGTAACCGATCAATTTCCCCCGTCACAATCGCCCAGCGTGCGGCCCAATCGCCCGACACATCGACGTAATCAATGTTCCGTTCGGCCAGGGCGGTTTTGAAGCGGTTATACATTTCTTCCCGGCGATGGCCCAGATCGCGCAGGCCGTCGGCCACCCAGGGCACGTCGATGTTCAGCAGAAAATACCGATCATACGTAATTTGTTTTTCCAGTTCGTATAAAACCGGCGGAACCTCCTGCAAATAATATTCGGCGTATAACTCGGTCGTAATCAAATCGGTATCGCAGATCAGCAGTTTGTTTGCTTTTTTGGTTGCATCCAGAACCGCCTTTGTCTGAGCGTGCCCAATGGTCACATAGTCGTCGAGCGTCAGGTCGTTGGACGTAATCAGATCGCGGGCCACTTCCTGGACGAAAACCGTCTGGTAATGCGCGGCCAGTTGCTCTGCCAGGGTGGTTTTGCCAACGCTTTCGGAACCGTACAGACAGATTCTCTTCACAAAATACGGCCGGACCACGTCGGGAATAAAATCCCAATACCGGGCCGGTTGCTGCCGGATTTGCGTAGCCGAAACCGGCACTTGCTGCCGTTCAGGATCGAATTCAATGCAGGGCAATCCGAGGTGCTGCGACAAGGGTTCTCCATAGGCTTCGGAACAGAAAAAACCGTCGATGTCCGGAAACCGCTGTTTGATAAAATCACTCCACAAGCGGGTAGCTTCCCACAACGGCAGATCGTCATCCGAAAAATCGTCCAGAACCGACACCAACTCAATGTTGTCACGCTGGCCGAACAAGGTCCGCAGCCATGCCATCCGCCGTTCGGGATCGATCGGATCGGTGGGTGTGCAGTTCATCGAGACAATCAGGTGATCACATTGGGCAGCAGCAAACTCAATCAGCGCGATGTGGCCCCGATGAACCGGCATGAACTTCCCGAAAACCAGCCCCTTTTTCATGCTGCCGTTGTGGTATAACTGCGGTATTCGCGCGTCCAGTGCCAGGCGCCAACAAACGCGATCAGGCAATAAAAACCGTATTCGATACCCAGCACTTTCACGCCTTTTGTGAAGTACATGTATGTACTGATCAGATCGACCAGCAGCCAGACATACCAGCATTCCAGTTTCTTGCGTATCAGCAGAAAGGTCGCCACAATGCTCATCACGGTTGTGAACGAATCGAGGTACGGGAACGCGCTCGGCTGGCTGAACAAAACCGGAAACCAGGCGTGCAGGTTCTGGGCAATGGTGCCTAAAACACCCGTTGCCAACACACCGGCACCTAGCAAAAGGGCAAAGTTTTTCGTCGATAAAGGGGTAATTTTCAGCTCATTCCGACGGTCTTCTTCCCCTACTTTGGGGTGCGTCCACTCCCACCACCCCAGAACGTTGGTGATGAAAAAGAATACCTGCAAAAACATGTCGGGATAGAGTTGAATCTGGTAAAAAAGAAAGAGGAAGATGACCACACTCACCATACCCACCGGCCAGCTCCAGAGGTGAGCCCGCGCCGACAGCACCGTTGCCACCGCCCCGGTAACGGTTCCGAAAAACTCCAGGTAGCTCATCGGATACCCGAGAACCGTAAAAAAAATCGAGTCTATATCGAAAAAATCCTTCATCGCGCGACTTCGAGCCAAACCGGGCCGTGGTCGGAATGAACGGCGTCGGGCAGGTGTCCGGCGGCCACGATGCGTTCTTTGTAGGGCTCGCTGACGGAAATGTAGTCGATCCGCCAGCCTTTGTTACTGGAGCGCGCACCGGCCCGGTAACTCCACCAACTATATTCAATTTTGTCGGGATTTTTGTAGCGATACGAATCAATAAAACCGCTGTCGAACCACTTCGATAGCCACGCCCGTTCTTCCGGCAGAAAGCCCGACGAGGTTTTGTTCCGAACCGGATCGTGAATATCGATGGCGGTGTGCGCGATGTTGTAGTCCCCGACGACAATGACATTCGGGCGGGTTTGGCGCAATTCCTGAACGTATTCGAAAAAATCATCCAGAAACTGCATCTTGACGGTTTGCCGAATTTCGCCGGTTGTTCCCGACGGAAAATAGCAGTTCAGCAGCGTCAGGTCACCAAAGTCGGTGCGCAGAATCCGGCCTTCGCAGTCGTACGTCGCAATCCCGCATCCCATAATTACCTGGTCGGGCGGCAGTTTCGAAAACGTGGCCACCCCGCTGTAGCCCTTTTTCTCGGCCGCATGCCAGTGATACCGGTATCCCAACGCTTCAAACGGCAGCAAATCGACCACGTCGTGGGTGGCTTTCACTTCCTGAAAACACAGGATGTCGAACGGGTTTTGCGACAGCCATTCGACCAATCCTTTGCTCAGCGCCGACCGGATGCCGTTGAGGTTGTAGGTCAGGATTTTGACGGTTTCGCCGGAGTGATTGGGTGCGTCGGTATTGGTCATTAGACAACGTAATTTTCTAAGAGTTCTCTTTCTGCGCTTTTGCCCCCAACCCCTGAAGGGGCGCGGACATCGCTTCATCCGGATGGCTCGGCGTCAAAGGATCCCGGCCTTTGCTTCGACCCCTAAAGGGGCGCAGATGTCGATTTGTCCGGATAGTTAGACGTCCCAGGTTCCCTTTGCCCCCGACCCCTAAAGGGGCGCGGACGTCGCTTTGTCCGGATGGCTCAGCGTCCGTGCCCCTTTAGGGGTCGGGGGCAAAGGCCGGATTTAGTGACAAGTTGTTAAATCACCACGTTTACAATCCGCTTCGGCACCACCACCACTTTTTTCGGCGTTTTTCCTTCCAACCACTTCAAAACCACCTCATTCGTCAACACTTCTTTTTCGATATCCGAAGCAACGGTATCGACTGAAAACGTCAGCGTCGTGCGGACTTTACCGTTGATTTGCACCGGGTATTCGATGGTGTCTTCCACCAGAAAAGCCGGATTGAAAAGCGGGAATTCGGCGTAGCTTAATGTACCGGCTTCGTTGCCCAAAGCCGCCCAGAGTTCTTCCGTGATGTGGGGGGCAAACGGGGCCAGCACCACGACCAGTTCCTGTAAAACCGCCTTTTTATTGCACTTCAAGGCCGATAATTCATTGACACACACCATGAATGCACTCACCGAGGTGTTAAACGACAGATGCTCAATGTCCTCCGCCACTTTCCGGATGGTTTTGTGCAACACTTTCAATTCGGCGGGGGTCGGTTTTTCGTCGGTCACCAGCCAGCGACCGGGGCGGGTTTCCGTCGGTTCTTCATAAAACAACCGCCAGAATTTTTTCAAAAACCGGTAAACGCCGTCGATGCCGTTCGTATTCCACGGTTTGGCGTCGGTCAGCGGGCCGAGGAACATTTCGTAGAGCCGCAGCGTGTCGGCACCGTAGCGTTCCACAATCGTATCGGGATTGACGACGTTAAACTTCGATTTCGACATTTTCTCGATTTCAACTCCGCAGATGTATTTGCCATCTTCTAAAATGAATTCAGCGTTTTCGGCAAAATCCGGACGTGTTTTGATAAAAGTCTCAACATCCAGCACATCGTTTTCTACGATGTTGACATCGACATGCAAGGGTGTCACGTCATATTGGCCCTTTAAACCGTTGGAAACAAAAACCGGTATTTTGCCTTCACCAACCGATTCTTTCAACCGATACACGAAATTCGACCGCCCCAGAATCATGCCCTGATTCACCAGTTTCTTAAACGGCTCTTCTTCCGGCACATAGCCCCGGTCTTTCAGGAACTTGTTCCAGAACCGGCTGTAGAGCAAGTGGCCCGTTGCATGTTCGGAACCGCCCACGTACAAATCCACATCGCGCCAGTAGTCGATGGCTTTTTGATCGGCAAATTCCTGTTCGTTTTGTGGGTCCATGTAGCGGTACCAGTACCAGCTCGAACCCGCCCAGCCGGGCATGGTGCTCAATTCGTATTCATATTTTTCTTCCCCTTTAGGGCCGGGGTCGCGAACGACTTGAGGGGCATATTTCCAGCCTTCCGCACGCGCCAACGGCGGTTCACCGGTTTCGGTGGGCAGGTATTTATCGACCGGCGGCAATTCCAGCGGTAAATCCTGTTCGTCCAGCAGATACGGAAGACCGTCTTTGAAATAAACCGGAACGGGTTCACCCCAATACCGCTGGCGACTGAAAACCGCATCGCGCATCCGGAAATTGATCTTGGCTTTCCCAATGCCGTGTTCTTCCAGAAACTTGACCAAAACCGGCACGGCTTCCTGATAGGTCAGGCCGTCGATGATTCCGGAATTGATATACCGCCCTTCTTTGGTATTATCCGCCTGTTTATCAATGTCTTTCTGACCATCCAGAATGGGAATGATCGGCAAATCGAAGTGTTTGGCAAACGCCCAGTCGCGCTGATCGCCCGAGGGAACCGCCATGACGGCCCCGGTTCCGTAGCCCGCCAGCACGTAATCTGCCAGATAAATGGGGACGCGTTCGCCGTTAAACGGATTGATGCAGTAGCTGCCTGTAAACACGCCTGAAACCGTTTTGGCATCGGCCATCCGGTCGCGCTCGGAGCGCATTTTGGCGGCCGTAACGTACGCATCAACAGCCGATTTTTGCGCCAGCGTCGTCAATTCCGCCACCAGTTCATGCTCCGGTGCCAGCACCATGAACGACACGCCAAAGATGGTATCCAGGCGTGTTGTAAAAACCTTTATGGTTTTCGGTTCACGGTTTTCGGTTTTCGGTAACCCTTCCGGATCACCTTCCGTAAACTGAAAACCGGAAACCGGAAACGCTACTTCCGCCCCGGTCGATTTTCCGATCCAGTTGCGTTGCTGTTCTTTCAGCGAATCAGACCAATCGACGGTGTCCAGTCCGCGCAATAACCGGTCGGCATAAGCCGTAATCCGCATCATCCACTGGCGCATCAGTTTCTGCTCGACCGGATAACCGCCCCGTTCCGACACCCCATCCTTCACTTCATCATTCGCCAAAACCGTACCCAGAGCCGCACACCAGTTCACGACCGCATCGGCCACGTAGGTCAGGCGGTATTTCAGCGTGATTTCGTATTGCTCGCGTCCCGATTTGGCGTTCCATTCTTCGGCAGTAAAATGGGGCACATCGTCGTCGGACACGGCCTGAATTCCGTAGGTACCCGCGCTTTCAAATTTGGCAATCAGGGTTTCGATGGGTTCGGCCTGATCGGTTTCTTTGTTATACCAACTGCGGAATAATTCCATAAAAATCCACTGCGTCCATTTGTAAAATTTCGGATCAGACGTGCGGACTTCGCGGCTCCAGTCGAAACTGAAACCAATATTTTTCAACTGCTCGATGTAGCGGGTCGCATTTTCTTCGGTTGTAATCGCCGGATGCTGACCGGTTTGAATGGCATATTGCTCGGCGGGCAGACCAAACGAGTCGAAACCCATCGGGTGCAGCACGTTGAAGCCTTTCAGCCGTTTGTAACGGGTAACAATATCGGAAGCAATGTATCCCAGCGGATGGCCGACGTGCAGACCGGCGCCCGACGGATAGGGAAACATGTCGAGAATGTAATATTTGGGTTTTGAAGCGTCGTTTTCGGTGCGAAAGGTGTGTTTTTTCTCCCAGAACGCCCGCCAGTTTTCTTCAATCTTTTTGTGGTTGTATTCAGACATGAATGAAAGCGTTTTTATTAAAGAGTTATTACACAGAGTTTATCAGAGGAAATCAGAGATACACAGAGTTTTTCTCTGATTTCCTTTGATAAACTCTGTGTAATAACTCAATACCGCAAAAGTAGGATTTTCTTATGGATTCGCCTGCGTATTTCTCTGAAGTCGGTTGAGGGTGTAGCAAACCAGGTGATTCAGAAGGTTCTGCTGGGTGGTAGAGCGGAGTTTGCCCAGTTCGAGTTCGTAGATGTACCCGGCTTTGAGTTCCGCCAGTTTCAGCGTCACGGTTTTCCCATCGGCCGAGAGTTCGGCATTCGAAACCGCCACGGGCTGTAGGTCGAACTGCTTGGAGCCGTAGGCTTCATGGTATTCGTAATAATAGCGCTTGAACTGAAAATTAGCGACTTGCTTCGCCGTGGCAGCATCGAGTGGCTGCGTGAACGTCAGCGCAAAACCGGTCGGCGTCAGTTTCATGTCGGCCAGTTCGAGCGGCACTTTCCCCTTCCAGCGAACGTGCTGAATGCCCCGGTCGCCCGCCCAGCCGTGGTCGGTCTGGCCAATCCACAGGCTGCCATCGGCCGCAAAAGCCAGCCGGTTATTTCCTTTCCGCAAGCCACTTCCGACCAGAAACGGCGCACAGGCACCCTGAATATGCCCATCGACGGTTTCGAGCATCAGCCGAACCAGATACGGATGATTCATCTCGCCAACCAGCATTTTCCCGACAAACGGCCCAAACTTGCCACCGGTATTGTCCAGCACTGGCTGCGTCGGAGAATCCGCGATCCGGCTGTGGGGAAAAGCCACACTCTCGACCGTCCTGAGGCTGTCCAGCATTTTGACCGGCAATTTGCTGGGCGTAAGATGTGGAAATCCTTCTTTCCACAACAGGCTCGCCGGATGGCCATAGTGTTTTCCTTCCTGAACGTGATACAGCTTGCTTGTTCCCAACCAATCACCCTGATTATCAGAAGCAAACAGATTCCCATTGGCATCAAACCCGATGCTGTTGGGCGACCGAAAACCGCTGGCATACGGGTGCAGTTTTCCGTCGGGTGTCAGTTTCATGATCCAGCCCCGGTATGGTACCGCCGAATACATCCGGCCCGGTCGGCCCAGGGTGTCCAGTTTCCCGCGTACTTCCGGGAAAATTCCGGCTCCGTTCGACGCACAATTCAGGGCAATGAACAGATTTCCCTGTTTGTCTTTGACGGGACCAAAGGCAAATTCGTGGTAATTGCCAGACAGCCCAAAATCATCGGTCACAGTCAGGTATTCATCCGCCACGCCGTCGCCGTTGGTATCTTTGATGCGGGTCAGTTCCGGGCGTTGCATCACCAGAATCTCGTTGTTGCTGATGGCCATAATCCCCAGCGGATCATGAATCCCTTCGGCAAACAGCTTCCAGGTTTTCGTTTTGGGGTTATACATCATGATTTCCCCCCGGTGAAACCCCGCGACAATCCGGCCATCGGGCATAATCGCCAGACCATCCGTTTCTGCCGTCAGCCCTTTGGGCATCTGAATGGTTTCCACCTCGTAATAATCCGTAATCGTATCGGCGGGGAAGTTTTTTGATGGGAACGCAGATGATACGGATAGAACGGATAAAAACAGACAAATTAAAATCCGTTTAATCCGTCCAATCCGTGTCAGCGAGCGTCGCCCCGACCGTGTTCCTAGCAAACTCATAATAGTCGTTTTCATTCCGCAGTCATCGTTATCGTGAAGTTCCTCGTTCCGACCGGCAGGCGCACCATGCCGTCCTGAATTTTGCCCACCGACGGACGGTATTTGACGCCGTCGCCGGGTTTACAGGCAAAATAAACCGGTCCGGAAACCGCCCCCAGACTGAAATGCCGCACCAATCCCCGCCCCGTCGGCAACGGTTTGATCATCTCCCGAACTTCGATTCCATTCACGGTGTACCGAAATTCCGGGTAGCGGTTGATGAGTTTGTAGCCTTTAAAATGCACTTCCGGCAGCCGGTCGGCGGTACCAAAGCGGATCGGGAAACCGCCCTGATCCCGAAAATAGACGTCGCCGACCACGTGCGTCGGTTTTTTACCGTTCCCATCCCAGTGGTCGCTTTGGTCGATGAACCCTCCCGTCCAGGCGTAGCGCAACCGGCAAGCTCCGGCATCCCAGCAATACGCCTGTTTGGGCGTTAGTCCGACGGCAATCGACGCGGGGCCGGAGTCGGGCATGAAGGTGCGATACACCGCCGGGTATTTCAGGTCGTACGGATGGTCGGGCATGTGTCCGGCATGACCAGCCATATCGTCTTTGCGGTTGGCCGCTACGTTGGGATCTTTGTCCAGCGGGGGAACCGTTGCGGGCCGACGGGTGACGTAAATGACGCCATACATCACAAAACCGTGGCCGGGATAGGTGCAGACGTAGGAGTAAATCCCATCCTGTGACAGCACAAAGCTGATTTTTTCCGATTTGCCCGGTTCGACCGTTGCCGTGTGCGCCACCACATCCGGCGTGCGGGGAACATAATTGAGTTTGACGGCCTGATCGCCGAGAGCCAGCGACGTATTGACCACCCGCAACCGCGAATTGGGCAGCGTAACCACCAGGTTGTGAGCCATGTCGTCGTAATTATCGAGGGTCAGATGGACCCGGGTGCCGGGGCGCACCACAAAACGCGGAACATCGTACTTCAGGCCTTCGATGGCCCGAATTGTCAAGGTTGTATCCTGAGCAAGGGCTACCGGAATTTTTAGGCCGCAAAGTGCAACGAAAAGCACTACAGCTGCGTATTTTCTCATGAGGGAAAAGTATAGGAAAAAAAGCAAATTAACGGCTTTTTCTACTAATCTGGTTTCATTTTTGCAAAATCGCAACCGCATGAAACCGGGTACAATTTTCGATTTTTCCATTCGTTAATTAATGAGGTCTTTTCACTGTAACTACATGAATCTTATCGATCTACCGCTACTTTTTTCATTTCCCGGCTTTCTTAGAAATCAATTCGTATGCGGTGGACATTTTTATCGACTTGTTCTGTCAATGTCGCAATTCTTACTCTATTAATCGGTTGTCAGTCTGATCAGGACGCCATTGGGCCAGCGGGCGACTGCCTGGTTCAGTCATCCGTCACCAACGGGCAGGCCATTGCCGGTTCGTATATTGTAACGTACAAATCCACGGAGAACTTACCGGTTGCGCCGAATGCGCGGGTTGGAGCCGCCGTTCAACAACTTCTGACCCGCCACGGCCTGAACGATCCGAATGCACAGGTGTTATTTTCCGGCGAATCGACCGGTTTTCTGGCGCATGTGAGTGCAGCCGAAGCTGAAACGCTGAAAGCCGACCCCTCCGTCGAATTGGTTGAACCTGACCGGATTATCTCTATTTGTAGTTGCGTCGATGTGGCCGTCACCTCCACCTTAACCTGGAATGTAAAGCAAACCGGCTACGGACGGGGCGATCTGAATCCCGACAAAACCGCCTGGATTCTCGACACGGGTATCGATCTGGATCATCCCGACCTGAATGTCGACACGGGCCGGAGCCAATCGTTTCTGACCGGCAAAACCGCCGATGATGAGAATGGCCACGGAACCCACATTGCCGGCATTATCGGTGCGCTGAACAATAATATAGGCGTAACCGGTGTTGCTTCGGGCGCCACGCTGGTGGCCCTGCGGGTGCTGGACAATGAAGGCGAAGGCAAATTGTCGGCACTGGTTCAGGCGGTTTCTTACGTCAATACCAATGGCAAAGCGGGCGATGTCGTCAACATCAGCATCGGTGGCGAAGGGACATCGGCGAGTCTCGAACGGGTTATTAAACAGGCTGCTGACAAAGGAATTCTATTCGCGATTGCCGCGGGGAACGAAGGAGAATCCGCCGAGAAATACGCACCGGCCAATGTCAATCACGCCAATGTCTTCACGGTTTCGGCCATGGATCAAAGCGGCAATTTTGCTTCGTTCTCCAATTTTGGCCCGACGGTCGACATCTGTGCCTATGGTGTTCGAATCACGTCAACGTATTTAAACGGGCGATATGCTTCCCTTTCCGGCACCTCGATGGCGTCTCCGCACGTGGCCGGTTTGCTGCTCATCCGGGGGCGCACCATTCCGACCAACGGCTTTGTCAAGAATGATCCGGACGGAACCCCAGATCCAATTGCCGGGGGTGAATAATCGGGGGTGTTTCTTGTTTTAATCCAACCTATTGCCCACCTTTGCACTCAAATTCGATTTTTACGGCGGCATTTCTTGATGCCGTTTTTCATGAGAAGAATTCTCTACTAACTATATATAGCTAATTACCTATGCAATCAATCTCAGCCTCCGACTCTTCGCCAGAAGCCTCTCCCCCCGTCGGGCTGAACTTAAATGGATTGAAAATTACGGTTCAGGGGGAATCGGCGGCTGAGCAGGTGAAAGCTTTGCGTCAGGCGTTTCCGGAATCCGAAATTGACCTGATTCCCGACGTTCCTCCACGTTCTATCCTGCTTCGCCGACGCAACCGGACCGAGATTGCCATTTATATTTCGTCGGCATTGGCCCTGATGATTGTCGGGCATCTGCTGTTCAGTTACCTCACGCTCGACCGGCTGACGCTGGTCATGGACTCTCTTGAACTCAACAATGATTTCTGGTATTATCTGGCGGGCGGTTTTATAGCCCAGATGATCGACGGAGCGCTGGGGATGGCTTACGGCGTAACGGCTTCGACGCTCCTGCTGACCGTGGGTGTGAGTCCGGCGGCTGTCAGCGCCAGCGTTCACAGTTCCGAGATTTTTACCAGCGGAGTTTCGGGTTATATGCACCTGCGGTTTGGGAATGTCAACAGCAAACTCTTCAAAGCCGTCCTGATTCCCGGTGTCATCGGTGCCTGCATGGGTGCCTATCTGCTGGTGTCGCTGGAACAATATTCGGTGTATATCAAACCGGCGGTTGCGGTTTACACGGCCGTTTTGGGCGTATTGATCATCCAGAAAGCCCTGGCGAAACGCATCAAGAAAAAGCCCATCAAAAAAATCGGGTTGCTGGCCTGGTTTGGCGGAACCATGGACGCCATCGGTGGCGGAGGCTGGGGGCCTATCGTTTCCTCCACTTTGATTGCCAGCGGACGGCATCCGCGTTACACGATTGGGTCGGTCAATCTGGCCGAATTTTTCATTTCGTTATCCAGTTCACTCACATTTGTTACCCTCATCGGTCTGACGCACTGGCAAATCATCATCGGTCTGATCCTCGGCGGTATGATTGCCGCCCCCATTGCCGCCCTCCTTTCGACCCGTTTGCCGATAAAAGCCATGATGATTATGGTCGGCGTTGTCGTAATAATCGTAAGTTTGCGGAATATTTTTACAGTATTATTCTAGAGAGATAAGAGGATAGACAAGAGAAGAAAGACGCAAATCTACCCCTGCAATTTCTTTACTCTCTTGTCTCAACTCCCTTGTCTACATTTCCATTCATGAAAAGACAAACGAAAGCCATTCGGATCCAGACGAAGAAATCGCAATACCGCGAACATTCGACGCCTTTGTTTTTGACTTCCAGTTTCACGTTTGAAAGCGCGGAGCAGGGAAAAGCCTTGTTTGAGGAAACCGAAGAAGGGAACATTTACTCCCGCTTCTCGAACCCCAACGTAACGGAATTTGTCGATAAGGTGTGTATGCTTGAGAACGCCGAAGCCGGCATTGCGACGGCAACCGGTATGGCTGCGGTTTTTGCCAGTATGGCGGCTTTGCTGAAATCGGGGGATCACATCGTGGCCTGCCGGGCGTTGTTCGGCTCGGCACACCAGATCATTTCGCAGATTCTGGTGAAGTGGGGCATCACCTACACCTATGTAGACGCCGACGCATCAGAAGCAGACTGGGAAGCGGCCATTCAGCCCAACACCAAAATGGTGTACCTGGAAACGCCCTCGAATCCCGGTCTGGAACTAGTCGATCTGGAAATGCTGGTTCGTTTGAAAAAGAAATACGGTTTTATTCTGAACGTCGACAACTGTTTTGCCACACCGATTCTGCAAGCGCCCCTCGATCTCGGTGCCGACCTCTCGGTTCATTCTGCCACCAAATACATGGATGGGCAGGGACGTGTGCTGGGTGGCGTTATCGTCGGCTCGGAAGAATTGATCGCGCCAATCCGGTTTTTTGCGCGGCATACCGGCCCGTCGATGTCCCCGTTCAACGCCTGGACGCTGTCGAAAAGCCTGGAAACGCTGGAGCTTCGGATGGATCGTCATTGTGCCAACGCCCTGAAACTGGCACAGGCCCTGGAGCAACACCCGGACGTCCATGCCGTGAAATACCCCTTCCTGCCCTCCCATCCGCAGTATGAACTGGCGAAACGGCAGATGGAAGCCGGTGGTGCCATCGTCACGTTTGAGGTAGAAGGCGGTTTTGAACGCGTGAAGTCCCTGTTTGAATCCTTGAAAATTGCCTCACTTTCTTCTAACTTAGGGGATACACGGACGATTGTGACGAATCCATTTACGACGACGCATTCCAAACTAAAACCGGACGAAAAAGCCGCTTTGGGCATTACGGAAGGTTTGATTCGAGTGTCGGTCGGTCTGGAAGACGCAGATGATCTGGTGGAAGATTTTGAACAGGCGGTTCGAAAGTCGGCGGAAGTGCTGCAATCGGCAGCGCAATGAATTTTTGCAGTTGAGTTTCGAGTTATACGTTTAAATAACTGAACGATGAAAACGCTAACGATTAATCTGCCCGATAGTCTTGTATAGAAGAATTTGAAGCTAAAATGCTTTTTGCTGGTCAATTGCACGAAAAAGGCAAGGTATCGCTCGGGCAAGCGGCTGATATTGTTGGCATCAGTAAACGATCCTTTATAGAGATTATGGGACGGTTTGGGTTTAGTGTCTTTAATTATTCTGTGAAGGATTTAGAACTGGAAATCAAAAATGCGCTTGGATATTGATGGCACGATATGCGCTGTAAAACTATTTATCAAGACAACGCGAACTATGAGATGATGCCCTTGCCTATCAGTTTTTTAAGTGCCAGCGGCACGTAATGTTAATAGCAAATGGGTATTTCAAGAGTTCCTGGCGTGCCGGAGGTACGCGATATAGGCTTAGTTGCGTACCTCCGGCACGCCTGAAGCTCTTGAAATACCCATTTGCTATTAACATCGCACCCCTCCGGGGTCAACAATCTCACAGTTTACGTTAAAAGAGTAATTTATATGAATTGATTCTTGAAGAAGCCGGAGAATAACATGCGAATTTCACTAGTCTTCTTTCTGTTTGTGATGACTTTAAGCTCACAAAGTAGCGCCCAGACCACCAAAAAACCGCTCCGCGTTGGGGTGGTGGGTTTGGTGCATTCGCACGTCGGCTGGATTTTGAACAGGGCGAAAAAAACCGGCGACCCGGATATTGAGGTGGTTGGCATTGCCGAACCCAACCGGGAAGTTGCCGAGCGGTATATGCAACGGTACGGTTTACCGATGAGCCTGGTCTATTCGACGGTGGAGGAAATGCTGGACAAAACCAAACCGGATGCGGTAACGGCCTTCAACGAGATCAGCAACCACATCAACGTCGTAAAACTCTGTGCCCCACGCGGCATTCACGTGATGGTGGAAAAACCGCTGGCGGTCAGCATCGATCAGGCCCGGCAGATGGAAGCACTAGCCAAAAAGCACAAGATTCATCTGTTGACCAACTACGAAACCACCTGGTATGGCAGCAATCACAAAGCGTACCAGATTGCCGTAAAAGACGGCGCCATCGGCCCGATCCGCCGGATTGTCGTACACGACGGCCACGATGGCCCCAGCCGGATGAACAAGGAATTTGTGGCCTGGCTGACCGATCCGGTTACCAACGGCGCCGGGGCCTTGTTCGATTTCGGGTGCTACGGCGCCAATCTGGCGACCTGGTTGCTGAAAGGGGAACGACCGACGACCGTCAGTGCCGTTACCTTGCAGATCAAACCGGATGTGTACCCCAAGGTGGACGACGATGCGACCATTGTGCTGACCTATCCCAAAACGCAGGTCGTTATTCAGGCGTCTTGGAACTGGCCGTTCAGTCGCAAGGACATGGAAGTCTACGGCGAAACCGGGTATGTGTTTACGCTCGACGGTACGCGAATGCGGGTTCGGCTGAAGGAAGACAAAACCGAACAAACGGCGGAAGCGGCCAAAACCGATGCGCCGGTTACCGATCCGTTCGACTATCTGGCGCAGGTGGTGCGGGGTGAAACTAAATCCGTCGATGATTTGTCATCGTTGCAAGTGAACATGATTGTGATGGAAATTCTGGATGCAGCACGTCGCTCGGCCAAAGAAGGAGGCAAACCCATCGCCTTAAAATAGGATAACTATAGCTTACTATAAATTTTGCGGACCAAACGGGGTGACCCGCGCAATCCGTCGGTAAATATGATCGCGGAACCTTCCTATACAATCGACAGCCTGGCGGAACGCCTGGCGGGCAAGAGCGAAGTTGAAAGCCTGCAAACGCTGGCCGAATTATTTCCCGGCCAGGTGGTTTTTTCATCCAGTCTGGGCTACGAAGACCAGGTGATTACGGACATGATCCTGGCTAATAACCTGCCCATCCGGATTTTTTCGCTGGATACCGGCCGAATGTTCAATGAAACGTATCAGGTTTGGCAGAAAACCAACAGCCGGTACGATACCAAAATTGAAGCCTACTTCCCGAAAGGCGAATCGGTGGAGAAACTGCTGAACGAAAAAGGACCGTTCAGTTTCTACGAATCGGTCGAAAACCGGAAAGAATGCTGTTTTATCCGAAAGGTGGAACCGCTGAACCGGGCACTGAAAGGCAACAAAATCTGGGTGACCGGTATTCGCGCCGAACAGTCGCAAAACCGCCAGACGATGACGCAACTGGAAGCCGATGAGGCCCATCAGTTGATCAAGTTTCACCCGCTGATGAACTGGTCGTTTGACGAAGTGAAAGCTTATGTGCGCCAGCACAATGTGCCGTACAATCCGCTTCACGACCGGGGTTTCGTGTCGATTGGTTGCCAGCCCTGCACCCGCGCCATTCAGGAAGGCGAAGACTTCCGGGCCGGTCGCTGGTGGTGGGAAGATAATTCGAAAAAGGAATGTGGTTTACACGCAAAATAACCTCTGATGTTCTCTGATAAACTCTGTGTAATAACTTTTTAATTGTTACACAGAGTTTATCAGAGAACATCAGAGGGAATCAGAGATAAAAATGAGTACTTACAAACTTGATTATTTAGATCAACTTGAATCGGAAGCGATTCAGATTATGCGTGAAGTGGCCGGCCAGTTTGAGCGGCCTGCGCTGTTGTTTTCGGGTGGAAAGGATTCCATCACGCTGGTGCATCTGGCCCTCAAAGCCTTCCGCCCCGGCAAATTCCCGTTTCCCCTGGTTCACATCGACACCGGTCACAACTTTCAGGAAGCCCTCGATTTCCGGGATTGGCTGGCCGAAAGTCTGGGCGAAAAGTTGATTGTTCGCTATGTGGAAGATACCATCCGGGAAAAGAAACTGAAAGAACCGACGGGCCGGAACGCCAGCCGGAATGCCCTGCAAACGTTTACCCTGCTCGACACCATCGAAGAATTTGAGTTCGATGCCTGCATCGGTGGGGCCCGGCGCGACGAAGAAAAGGCCCGCGCCAAAGAACGCGTCTTTTCCGTCCGTGATGAATTTGGTTCCTGGGACCCCAAGCTCCAGCGGCCGGAATTGTGGAACATTTACAACGGCAAGATTCACAAAGGTGAAAATGTGCGGGTGTTCCCAATCTCGAACTGGACCGAACTGGACGTCTGGAACTACATCAAGCGGGAGAAAATCGACTTGCCGAGCATTTATTTTGCCCACGAACGCGAGTTGATTCTGCGCGATGGCAAGCTGCTGGCGACGGCCAAAGGCGTGATTCAAACCGAAGAAACGGATCAGATTGTGACCCGGCGGGTTCGTTTCCGGACTGTTGGCGATATTTCCTGTACGGCAGCGGTTGAATCTGACGCCGATACGCTGGAAGCCGCCATTGCCGAAATTCAGGCCACCCGCATCAGCGAACGGGGCGAAACCCGGATCGACGATCAGGTGTCGGAAGCCGCGATGGAAGACCGGAAAAAGGGTGGGTATTTTTAAGCGTAAAATACAAAACTATGCAACCATTTGACTTTCAATCATTTCAAATGTATTTGCGTACCAATCAAATTTTTGACCGGTTTGGTTTAGGTCGAATTGGGGTTTTTGGCTCATTTGCCCGAGGGGAGAGTTTTCAGGATATTGATGTAATTGTTGAGGATGACATTCCCTATCAACAATTGATTGAGTTAAAAAATACCTTGCAGGGTGATCTACACATTCCCATTGATGTCATGCTGAAGCGATATGCTGAGCCCATTATTCTTCATAGGGCAATGAAAGACGTAAAATATGCGACCCGGTAGTAACAACGATCTGGTCTATTGTCTTCGAATTTTGGAAGCCATCGGAAAAATCAAACTTTACGCGAGTGCATACACCGACCCGTTTGATTTCTTTGAAGCCGATGACCAAAAAGATTTTAACGCCAGTCTGCTTCAATTACTTCACATCGGCGAACAAGCGAACCGGTTCAGTGAAGAGACAAAGCAAATCAATGAAGATGTTCCCTGGCAACAAATCAGAGCATTTCGCAACATCATCGCACATGATTACATTGGGGTTGACAAACTGATTGTTTTTGAGACGATTCAGGTTCGATTGCCTCAATTAAAGCAACAGATCGAGCAAATAATACGGGACCTGTTGCTAAAAAAGGTATTTGATCCGGCTGAATACCAACTCTCAAAGGAAAGCCGCTATTACAAACACATTGATTTCGATACAATTGTCTAACATGGACTTACTCAGATTTATTACCGCAGGTAGCGTCGACGACGGCAAAAGCACGCTGATCGGCCGCCTGTTATACGATTCAAAATCCATTCTGGCCGACCAGATGGAAGCCATCGAACGCGCCAGCAAAAGCCGCGATGATGGTGAAATCGACCTGGCTTTACTGACCGATGGTTTGCGCTCGGAACGGGAACAGGGCATCACCATCGATGTAGCATACCGGTATTTTCAGACCACGAAACGCAAGTTCATCATCGTCGATGCGCCGGGCCATATTCAGTATACCCGCAACATGGTGACGGGGGCTTCCAACTGTCAACTGGCGGTGGTGCTGGTCGATGCCCGTCACGGCGTGGTGGAACAGACGCGTCGGCACTCGCTGATTGCGTCCATGCTGGGCATTCCGCACCTCGTGGTGGCCATCAACAAAATGGATCTGGTTGGGTATTCGCAGGATGTCTACTCCAACATCTGCATCCACTACAACGAACTGGCGCAAAAGCTGAACGTTGGCGAGGTGACCTATATTCCCCTGAGTGCGTTAAACGGTGATAATGTGGTCGATAAGTCGGCCAATATGCCGTGGTATGAAGGCGAACCGTTACTCAGCCACCTCGAAACCGTCGTACTCGATCAGGATGAAAACCTGACCGATGCCCGGTTTCCCGTTCAATACGTAATCCGGCCACAAACCGCCGAACTGCACGATTACCGCGGGTATGCCGGCAAAATTACCAGCGGTATTTTCCGCAAAGGCGACGCCGTAACGGTTTTGCCGACCGGCGAAACCTCCACCATCGACGCCATTGAAATTGCCGAAACCCATTACGACGAAGCCTTTGCACCGATGTCGGTTGTGCTGCATCTGGCCGATGATGTGGATGTAAGCCGTGGCAATCTCATCGTGAAGTCGGACAACCAGCCGATTGTGAGCCAGAACGTCGAAGCGCTGCTGTGCTGGATGGATGCCAAACCGCTGAAAGTAGGCAGCAAATACACGCTCCAGCACGGTACGTTCCGGACGCGTTGTGCGGTGCGCGAGATTGTGTATCAATTGAACGTCAACACCTATGAAGAAATCGAAGACGTGGAAAGCCTGAAACTGAACGACATTGCCCGCGTCATTCTGAAAACGGCAAAACCGGTCAGTTTTGATCCGTATGGCAAAAACCGGGTCAATGGTGGCGCAATCCTGATCGATGAAACCTCGAACGTTACTGTGGGTGCGTTGATGTTGCAGGGGGAAGTGGCGTAAGCGATGCGCAAACCGTTGATCGCGGAATCGATCTACCTATAACCGCAGGGAATGACCAATAATAAAAAGTAGGCCTGTTTACGACGGGACAGGAACTGATAAATGAGTACATTTGTATGTAAACCATACATAAAAGTGCCGGAATAGCTTCCGGCCTTTTATTCAGAATATTAGTCTTTTAATTCTATCGACTATCTCACTAAAGCAATAAATCATGTCCGTTCAATTCACCGATAACGTCAGCGCAGCCGCAAAACGCGATATTCTGGTTCTACAGGAAAAAATTGGCAGTTTTGCTTCCGGCGATATGGCCGAAGAAAACTTTCGAAAATTTCGTCTGGGGCGCGGGGTGTATGGCCAACGCCAGCCGGGGGTGCAAATGATCCGGATCAAGTTGCCTTACGGACGCATCACAGCGGATCAGTTAATTCGAATTGCCGATATTTCCGACAAATACGCAACCGGAAACCTGCACGCAACCACGCGGCAGGACATCCAGTTGCACTTTGTCAAACTGGCCGACACGCCCCAACTTTGGTCGGACCTCGAAGATGCCAAAATTACGCTGCGGGAAGCCTGTGGCAACACCGTCCGGAATGTGACCGGTTCGGCCAAAGCGGGCATCGACCCTGAAGAACCGTTCGACATCACGCCCTACGCCTACTCCATTTTCGACTATTTGCTCCGCAACCCGATTTGCCAGGAAATGGGCCGGAAGTTTAAAATTGCCCTGTCATCGAGCGAGAAAGATGCCGCTTACGGCTATATGCACGACGTCGGCCTGGTGCCGCGCATCGATGAAGAAGGCAAACGGGGCTTTAAGGTCATGGTCGGTGGCGGTTTGGGCGCGCAGCCTTACATGGCCGAAACCGCATTTGAATTTCTGGAAGAAGACAAAATCATTCCGTTTATTGAAGGTTGTATCCGCGTTTTCGACCGCTACGGCGAACGGACCCGGCGGCACAAAGCCCGGATGAAATTCCTGTTGCAGGACATTGGTCTGGAAGAATTTCTACGCCGGGTGGAAGAAGAACGGCTGGCGTTGAAGAACAAAACGTATGCAATCAATACCGATCTGGGTGGGCTTGCTGGTCCAGATTTGCAATCTGGACTTACGTCTGCTTCGGATTTAAAATCCGCGACAGAGAGCATCGGGATTACAACGGGGTCGCCGGGCGAACCCGACGCGCCGTATCAGGCTTGGTTAAAAACCAACGTTTTCGAGCAGAAACAAAAAGGCTGGTACGCGGTACAGTTGCGCGTTTTGTTGGGTGACATGCATTCCGACAAAGCCCGCGCTCTGGCGTCTCTGGTGAAACAATATGCCGGTGACGACATTCGCGTGACTGTCAATCAGGGGTATCTGCTGCGGTTCGTGAGTCCCGAAAACCTGCCCGCTCTGTATGCCGGGCTGGATACGCTCGGACTGGCAACACCCGGTTTTGACTCAACCGCCGACATCACCACCTGTCCCGGAACCGACACCTGCAACCTCGCCATTTCGAGCAGCTATGGGATTACGCGGGTACTCGAAAAAATGATGACCGCCGAATTTCCCGATCTGATTTACAACAGCGACATCAAAATCAAGATTTCGGGCTGCATGAACGGTTGTGGACAGCATTCGGTGGCCAACATCGGTTTCCACAGCAGCTCAGTCAAAAACGGTGCTTACGTCATTCCAGCCTTGCAGGTATTGCTCGGCGGTGGTTTCAATGGCAAGGGCGAAGGGCTTTTTGGCGATAAAGTCGTTAAAATCCCGACCAAACGCGGCCCCGACGGACTCCGGATTTTGCTGAACGATTACGAAACCAACGGATTCGAAGGCGAATACTACAGCGACTATTATGCCCGTCAGGGTAAAAATTACTTTTACACGTTACTGAAACCGCTGGCTGATCTGAAAACCCTGTCGCAGGAAGACTATACGGACTGGGATCATACCGAACAGTTTGTGACCGAAATCGGAATCGGCGAGTGCGCGAGTGTCATGATCGACCTCGTGGCCACGACCCTGACCGAAGCCGCCGAAAAACTGGGCTGGGCCAATGAAGCCTTCCGCGAAAGCCGCTGGGCCGATGCCATCTACCACGCCTACAACGTGTTCATTACGGGGGCCAAAGGCAGTTTGATGACGAAAGAAATCAACACCAATACCCAGCACGGTGTCGTCAGCGATTTCGACAAAAACTTCATCGGCGAATCCGGTTTTCATACCGAAGAAGGTGGCTTCAAAGCCCTGGTATTCAGCATCAATAAAAATGAACCGACGGAGGAATTCGCACAGTCGTTCATTGCCCAGGCTGAGTCTTTTATCGAGAACGTGAAAGCGTACCGCGAACGCCAAATTGAACAGGACGGCCTGCCGCAACTGCGGGAACTGGTTATTGCGAAAGACAGCTAAGAATGATGAGTGAAGCGTTAAGAATTAAGACGGAGCCGCCCCTTAACGCATCACTCTTAACTTATTTCAAATGAAATTAACGTTGGTAGGTGCGGGTCCGGGTGATCCGGATTTGATAACTTTGAAGGGGGTGAAGGCGTTGCAACAGGCCGATGTGGTCATGTACGATGCGTTGGTACACCCCGATTTACTGGACTATTGCAAGCCGGATGCGCTGAAAGTGTACGTTGGCAAACGTTTGAACGAATACTCGTGTACGCAGGAAGAAATTAACCCGCTGATCGTGCATTATGCCCAGAATTACGGTCATGTTGTTCGGCTGAAAGGGGGCGATTCGTTCATTTTCGGGCGCGGGTATGAGGAGATGGAATATGCCCGGCAATTCGGCATCGAAACCGACGTGATTCCGGGTTTGTCGAGCAGTTACGCCGTGCCGGCACTGGCGGGTATTCCGCTCACTACGCGGGGTGTCAGCGAGAGTTTCTGGGTGGTCACCGGTACGACCAAAACCGGACAACTTTCTCAGGATCTGCACCTTGCCGCCCAATCGACGGCAACTGTCGTCATTCTGATGGGTATGCACAAGCTGGCCGAAATCATGACGGTTTTTGGCAACTGTGGCAAAGCCGAATTGCCGGTTGCCATCATCCAAAACGGTTCACTCACGGAAGAACAGGTGGTTGTCGGAACGGTTTCGACCATTGTGGAGCAAGTGGCTAGCTCAAAAATCAGCTCCCCGGCCATCATCGTCGTTGGTGAAGTAGCGCGATTGCGGGAGTTGCAGTTGGCTGATTTACAGCAGGCTATTGCGAGCCACTGATCCAATTACTTTTACATTTAGTATTTATCATTCTACATTTATTATTAAAAGATAATTTAAAATGTAAAATGATAAATACTGAATATAAAAGTGGGTTGCGTTACAGCTTTTTTTGCTTTTCTCCCCATCCATGAACACGCTCTTCCCCATTTTCCTGAAGATTGAGAATCTGCAAACACTGGTGGTGGGTGGCGGTTATGTGGGGCTGGAAAAAGTGACGGCGCTCCTCTCCAATGCCCCCAACGCGCCGGTTACACTGGTTTCGCCCGAAATCCGGCAGGAAATTGTAGCTCTGGCCGAACAACACGCCAATCTTCACCTGATCTACGACGCCTACACAATCAACTATCTGGATAACAACGATTTAGTCATCGTAGCCACGAATGATAAAGCCGTTAATATTCAGGTTCAAACCGATTGCAAAAGTCGCCGGATTCTCGTCAATGTGGCCGATACGCCCGATTTGTGCGATTTTTACCTGAGTTCGGTCGTTAAGAAAGGAGATTTAAAAATTGCCATCTCGACCAATGGGAAATCGCCGACCTTTGCCAAGCGGTTTCGGGAAGTGCTGGAGGACATCTTGCCGGACTCCCTGCAGGAAACCCTCGACAACCTGCAAGCGATCCGAAACCGCCTAAAGGGTGATTTTCAACACAAAATGGAGCGGTTGAACGAGATTACAAAGGTGATGAAATCCTAAAACCGGGGTAGCAATTCTGCCAGATTGAGTGGTTCTTTCCGTAAAATAAAGACGTAGATCAACCCGGCCAGAACCAGATACATCGCAATCAACCACTTCTTTTTCTGCTCAAACTCGGCCGGGTGATGGTAGTAATCATAATACATTGAGGCCGAAAGGGCAAGCACCATCAGGAAGAAAGAGAACACCGCACAATCCGTCCGGTACGCCACCAAATCGTGCATAAAACGGGCCCCCATCACAATGTAAAGCAGCCAAAAACCGAACCCGGCGCGGTATAGGTAAACGCTGAACCGCCGGTCGTTTTTTAAATCAAAGAGTCGGTCCGACATGATTGTCAGGAATTTATTCGAGTGAAATTACGTAATTTATAAGAAACAAGCAATTTTGTAACGGGTCCGTATACCACTAACGAAAAAACCATGCCAAGTGAGCAATCAAATATCCAATCTCCCAAAGTAAAAACCATGAAAGTGGAGTTGAATCGCGTTGATGATGCATTCCACTTTGAAGCAACCGGGGTTTCTGATGTTCCCATTCACATCGACGGTGCCGTCGACATCGGCGGGCACA
This sequence comes from Larkinella sp., assembly GCF_965227735.1. Lineage (NCBI taxonomy): Bacteria > Pseudomonadati > Bacteroidota > Cytophagia > Cytophagales > Spirosomataceae > Larkinella > Larkinella sp. The sequence goes on from NZ_OZ245776.1 coordinate 336,288, forward strand.
ACGCCGGAGCGCGGCCGATGGAGATGTTGCTGATGGGGCTGGCCGGCTGCAGTGCCATCGACGTCATTCTGATTTTGAAAAAACAGCGCCAAATAATCGAGGATTTTCGTATAACCGTCGAAGGACAACGGCCCGCCGATGTGACGCCCGCACCTTTTCAGTCCATCCATTTGCACTACATCCTGAAAGGCGAGCTGGATGAAGACAAGGCGCGCCGGGCCATCGATCTGTCGATGGACAAATACTGTTCGGCGACGGCCCAGCTTCGTCCGACGGCTAGCATCACGTATTCGCTGACGATTGAAAAATAAAAATAGACGAGAGAGGATAGACAAGAGATGTGAGAAAAACCGGACGTAAGTAATCAGATTTCGAACGCTTTGTCTTTTTTCTCCTGTCTCACCTCTTTTGTCCGGAATCTTTTATCTCCCGAAAGGCTTTTTAACCCGAAAGCCTTTTTTTATTTTGGCATTATGAAACAATACCACGACCTGCTCCAGCATATTCTGGCCAACGGCACCCGTAAAACCGACCGAACCGGAACGGGAACACTCAGCGTTTTTGGACACCAGATGCGGTTTGATTTACAGGAAGGTTTTCCGCTCGTTACGACGAAAAAAATACATTTGAAGTCGATTATTCATGAATTGCTGTGGTTTATCAAGGGCGACACGAACATCGGGTACCTGACCGAACACGGGGTAAAGATCTGGGACGAATGGGCCGATGAAAATGGCGAACTGGGCCCGGTATACGGCAAACAATGGCGAAGTTGGGAAGCACCGAACGGCCAGCTTATCGATCAATTGCAGGATGTTCTGAAGCAACTGAAATACCGCCCCGACTCGCGCCGGATGATCGTCTCGGCCTGGAATCCAGCCGACGTTCCCAACATGGCCTTACCGCCCTGCCATGCGTTGTTTCAGTTCTATGTCGCTGAAAATCAACTATCCTGCCAGTTATACCAACGCAGTGCCGATGTATTTCTGGGGGTTCCGTTTAACATTGCTTCCTATGCGCTGCTCACCATGATGATGGCGCAGGAATGTGGCTACGAAGCGCACGAATTCATTTGGACGGGCGGTGATACCCACCTGTATCTCAACCACCTGGATCAGGTTAAGATGCAGCTTTCCCGCGAACCACGCGATTTACCGGTGATGAAACTGAATCCGGCGGTGAAGTCGATCTTCGATTTCAAATACGAAGACTTCAAGCTGGAAAACTACGATCCGTATCCGGCCATCAAAGCACCGGTAGCGGTTTAACGGACTACAGGCCGTGGGTCCGTTTGAGTTTTTCATATTCACGTTCAGCCAGGTTTTTTTCGTTAAAACCGTGGTAAACGCTGAAATAATGGGAGATTAAGCCGATTCCCCAGCCCAGTGTGGTCCAGATAGGCCACGGGTAGGTGCCCCATTTCTCCCGAAAAACCAAAAAGATAACCAGCCAGATCAGCCAAAGAACAACATTGACAAACAGATAAGTCCGCAGATGCATTTTAAAGCCGGCACGGGCTTTAGCCTGCTTCCAAAGATGAGGGTCGCGTGTGTCCATGAAGGGGTCTACGAGTGTTGGGAGAATTAAGTTAGTGAGATTCAACCCATAATCCATGCGTTAGGCCAACTTTCTTTTGCAGCGGGACTATAAGAAACCCTATTTGAAATCCTGGTAACAAAAACCGCCCTTTATCCGACACCATGACCAACACCGAAATTATCGATATTCTGGAACTGACGGCCAAACTGATGGAACTTCACGACGTGGATGCGTTCAAAACCCGGTCGTTTCAGGCAGCCGCTTTCAACCTCGACAAGATCAGTGATGACCTCACCAAAATGTCGTTTCCGGAACTGCTCAAGTTGCCGGGCGTTGGTAAATCTGTAGCCGGAAAAGTATTGCAGATTATCGAAACCGGACGGCTCCAGGACCTCGACGATCTGCTGGCCCAAACCCCCGAAGGCGTGCTGGAAATGTTTCGGATCAAAGGCATCGGTGCCAAAAAAATCCGGGTTATCTGGCGCGACTTCGGAATCGACACCATCCGGGATCTGCGGCTGGCCTGCGAAAGTGGTGAAATTGCCAAAATCAAAGGGTTCGGCGAAAAAACACAGCAGGCCATTCTCGAATCACTGGCTTTTCTGGAAAACCAGTCCGGCAAACTCCGTATGGACAAAGCCGAAGCCTTGTCGAACATGCTGCTGGATGTATTTGAAAAGGAGTTCAGCCGCGTGGAAGTGGCCGGGCAAATCCGCCGAAAAAGCGAGGAGGTCGACACCGTTCAATATGTTGTCAGTACTCCCGATTCGATTGCCGCTTTTGAATATCTAAATTCCCTCTCCTATCTCGAACAGAACGAAATCGACTCTTCGCCTTTCATCTGGCGGGGGCAAGCGAGCGGTTACGACGTTCAGATTGAGATCATTACCACCCCGTCCGGCCGGTTTGAAAACCAGTTACTGACGCATTCGGCAGCCGAAAAACACCTGACGACCACCGGCACATCGGGCCGAACGTTGTTACAAACCAGCCGGGCGTTCCCGGCCGAAGTCGAAGAAGCAGTATATGAACGGGCCGGACTGCCCTTTATCGTGCCGGAAATGCGTGAGGGCGGTTTTGAGTTCGACTGGGCGCAAACCCACTCGCCCGGCGACCTTGTAACCTGGGACGCGCTGCGCGGTATTCTCCACAACCACAGCACCTATTCTGACGGCAAACACTCGCTCGAACAGATGGCGACCTACTGCCGGGAGCTGGGATTTTCGTATTTCGGCATCGCCGACCACTCCCAATCGGCCACGTATGCCAAAGGGCTGGAACCGTACCGTGTGCAGCAACAGCACGAAGAAATCGACCGGCTGAATGCGCAGTTCGGCGGTTCGTTTAAAATTCTGAAAGGGATCGAATCCGATATTTTGGGTGATGGTTCGCTGGATTACAGCGACGACCTGCTAGCCACGTTCGATTACGTCGTGGCATCGGTGCACTCCAATCTGTCGATGACCAGCGAAAAAGCGACGGCCCGGCTGATCAACGCCATTCAAAATCCTTACACAACGATTCTGGGACACCCGACGGGTCGTTTGTTGCTGGCGCGTGCGGGCTATCCCATCGACTACAAAGCCGTCATCGATGCCTGCGCTCAACACGGCGTCGTGATCGAAATCAACGCCAGCCCCTGGCGGCTCGATCTCGACTGGCGCTGGATTCAGTATGCCGTGAATCAGGGCGTTATGCTGAGCATCAATCCTGATGCGCACGAAATGCCCGGTTTTCACGACATGCACTATGGCGTCGCGGTTGCCCGAAAAGGCGGTTTAACCAAAAGCATGACGTTTAATGCCCTCAGTTTAAATGAAATAGAAGTGCATTTGCAGAAAAGAAGGCGTCAGTAGCCGGTTTCGGTAACGATCAAATAACGAATGTAATTTTAATCCTAAGTTTATTCGTTATTTACTATTCATTATTTGATCTTTACAAAACGAAACCAATTTTACAACCTGACCTACATGCGATTTTTCTACTTCACCTTTGTGTGCAGTTGGCTTATCCTGTTTGCTGCGGCAGCCCAGCCCAAAACCGACCCCTCCAATCATTCCCTCACGGGCTACGTTCGCGACGCAATCACCAAAAAGCCCATTCAGGGCGTCACGGTTTTTATTACCGAAAACCGCCGGGGCGTTAACACGAGTCGCGACGGTTTTTTCGTCATTCCCCTCCCCGGCGGCACCTATAACGTCAAATTTACCCACATCGGTTTTCGGCCACAAACGCACACCATTGTCCTGAATAAGACGGTTCTGACGGAAATTTTGCTGGAAGACGACTCCAAAGATCTGGAAGAAGTAACCGTCACAACCGAAGCGCCCGACCGAAATGTAAAGAAAGTAGAGTTGGGCGTCACGCAGATGTCCATCAAAACCATCAAGCGCATTCCGGCTTTTATGGGGGAAGCCGACGTGGTGCGGAGTCTGCTGCTGCTGCCGGGCGTCACCACCGTGGGCGAAGGGGCTCCCGGCATCAACGTTCGGGGGGGCAGCACCGACCAGAATCTGGTGTTGATGGACGACGCGCCGATTTTCAATTCGAGCCATCTGATGGGTTTTTTCTCGGTGTTCAATCCCGATATTGTCCGCGACGTTACGCTCAACCGGGGCGGTATTGCGCCGAGTATGGGCGGGCGGGCGGCTTCGGTGCTCGACATTCGGGTGAAAGAACCGGAGATCGATAAACTAACCGTGAACGGCGGGATCGGGATCGTTGCCAGTCGTTTAGGCCTTGAGGGACCGTTGTTTAACAAAAAACTGTCCTTTCTGCTGGCCGGGCGGGCGTCGTTCAATGACTTTCTGTTTAAGCTCATGCCCCGCAGCATTCGGGAAACGAAAGCGAATTTCTACGATGTAACGACCAAATTAAAATTTCAACCCAATGAAAAACACACCGTTACGTTCACAGGATATGCGAGCCACGACGAATTCAAACTGGCGTCCGATTCCCTTTCGACCGTAGAAGTCAATGCGTCCTCCACGGTTTTTGAATACCGAACCGTCAATGGAACGCTGAAATGGAACTACTTCATCAACGACCGTTTCAATCTGACCACGACCGCCATCTACAGCCAGTACCGCCCCGAAACGTCGGCTCCCGATCCGGCCAATGCGTTCCGGCTCACCTCGGAAATTTTGCACCGCCAACTGAAAGCCGACCTGAGTTATGCCGCCACGCCCAACCACCAGTTGCAGGGCGGCATCAGCCTGATCGATTATTACCTCCAGCCCAACAAACTCGTCCCCGGTTTTCAATCGAACGTGCTGCCGAAAGCGATGCCCATCGAACGGGCGTATGAACTGGCGGTTTATGCCCAGGATGAATGGAAAGTGAATGAAGCCTTTTCCATTCTGGGCGGGATTCGCTATTCCCAACTGCTGAACCGGGGACCGGCCAGCGTTCCCATTTATCAGGAGGGCGTTCCCCGCGAACCCGAAACGACAACGTCTTCCACCGCCCACGCCAAAGGACAGATTTATCACCAGGCAGGCGGCATCGAACCTCGTCTGGCATTGCGCTGGACCGTGGCCGAAGGTCAGTCCATTAAAGCGGGTTACAACCGCCTGCGGCAATACATCCACCTGATTACCAATACGACAGCCGCGCTGCCCGTCTCGCGCTGGAAGTTGAGCGATTCGTTTGTGAAGCCCCAAATTGCCGACCAATGGTCGGTGGGCTATTTCAAAAACACGGCCGGAAATGCGTTTGAAGCGTCGGCGGAAGTGTATTACAAAACGTTGCAAAACGCCATCGATTTCAAGGATGGAGCAGAATTGGTGCTCAATCCAACCCCCGAAACCGAGCTGTTGCAGGGAACAGGCCGGGCCTATGGGCTGGAAACCCAACTCCGCAAAAACAAAGGTCACTGGATCGGCTGGGTCAGTTACACCTACTCCCGGTCGTTATACACCATCAACGGGCCTTTCCCGGAAGAACGGGTGAATAATGGTCTCGAATATCCCACCAACTTCGACAAACCGCACACGTTGAATGCGATGACGACCTTTCGGCCCAACAGCCGGGTGAATGTGTCGTTTAATTTCACGTACAGCACCGGCCGGCCCGTGACCCAACCCTACGCCCGGGCCCGTGTCAACGGCATCGTCGTTCCCATTTATATAAACCGAAACCAGCAGCGGATTCCTGATTATCACCGGCTGGATTTTGCCGTCGAGTTCAACCAGAATCCAGCCAAAAAACGGCGGTGGGAACGGAGCTGGGTCTTTTCGATCTACAACGTTTACGCCCGCAAGAATGCCTATTCGGTATTCTTCAAGGTCAATTCAGCGTCGCTGTCCGATGGCTACAAATTGTCGGTGTTCGGATCGGCCTTCCCGTCGCTGACCTACAATTTCAAGTTCTGATTCGTTATGAAAAGCCTGACTACTACTGTTTTTTCTTTACTGCGGTTTTGCTCTTTCCCCTTCGTCTTCTTGATTTTGGGTCTGGTCAGTTCGTGCATCAGTCCCTATCAGCCGGATACCCAATCCATCGGGCGGGCGTTGGTGGTGGAAGGATTGATCACCGACCAGCCGGGGCCTTATGCCGTCAACCTCACCCAAACCGCCGACTACACCTATTCGGGTTTGAATCTGCTCGTGAGTGGTGCCACCGTTACGCTGTCCGACAATGCCGGGAATCGGGAAGTATTGAGGGAAGTCAGCGCAGGTTATTACCAAACTGCGGCAACCGGCATCCGGGGCACCGCAGGTCGTTCGTATAAAATCGCCATCCGCACTTCCGACGGAAAACAGTATGAATCTTCTCTGGAAGTATTGAAAACCGCCCCGCCGATCAGCCAACTGCGTTACGAATACCAGTATAATACGGCCTCCTTCGAAAACGACAAACGGAACACCTGGGCGGTTTATCTGGACACCAAAGACCCGGAAACAACCGGCGATTATTACCGTTGGGTCTGGAAAAATTACGAATTTACGGCAGCCTGTCTGTTGAGTCCCAACATCAATTCGGAGGGGTACTACCTTGGGTTACCCTGCTGCACGGATTGCTGGGACATTAACCAGTGCTACAGCAACTGCATCAACATCAGTTCCGACGCGGCCATCAATGGCAAAGCCATTAGCCGTCAATACATTATGAGTGTCCCGTTTACGTCGCGCGGTATGTATTACATGGAAGTGGAGCAGCAATCGATCAGTCCGGGGGCTTATCAGTTTTTCAACAGTGTCAAAAAACTGGTCAACAACACCGGCGGTTTATTTGATGCGGCTCCGGCCGCCGTCGGCGGAAATATTAAATGCACCAGTAATCCAGGTGAAGTCGTTTACGGGTATTTTGGGGCTGCCGGGGTTAGCGTTATGGCGTTGAAAGTCGATCGTTCGAAAGATGCCATCGGTGTTCCAAACGGCAAGAATGTCCTGCTCGATAACCTGGCGCCCTGCCTTGCCTGTGAAAACAGCATCTACCGAACCCCCAACAAACCGCGTTTCTGGGATCAGTAGCTTCCCATTCGCACAGGTTTTACACCTTTCCTTCAAATATCTCCCGGCCATATTGTAAATTTGGCGGCAATGCGTACCACCCCTGCCAAGTTTCTGATTATCCGGTTTTCGTCCATCGGCGACATCGTGCTGACGACGCCGGTTATACGTTGCCTGAAACAACAGGTTCCGGGTGCCGAAATCCACTATTGCACCAAGCGATCCTTCCAGCCCCTCATCGAATCCAATCCGTATGTCGACAAAGGAATCTACCTGGATGGAAACCTGAACGACCTCATCCGCCAGCTCCGAACCGAGAAGTATGATTACATCATCGACCTGCACAACAACCTCCGCACCCGCATCATCAAACTGCGGCTAGCCGTTCCGTCGCGTAGTTTCGATAAGCTGAACTGGGAGAAATGGCTCTATGTTCGGTTCAAATTGAACACCATGCCCCCCCTCCACATTGTCGACCGGTATTTGAAAACAACGGAGTCATTCGGCGTGGTCAACGACGGAAAAGGTCTGGATTACTTCATTCCTTACAAAGACATCGTCGAACCGGAATGGTTTCCCATCACCCACCGCCGGGGATTTGTCGCCTATGCCATTGGTGGTCAGCACAGTACCAAAAAACTCCCGGTGGCGCGCATGATTGAATTGTGCCGAAAAATCAATTACCCGATGGTATTGCTGGGGGGGAAAGAAGACGCTGCCGCGGGCGAAGAAGTCCGTCAGGCTTTGGGCGACAAACTAATTTACAACGCCTGCGGAAAATACAACCTGAACCAGTCGGCTTCGATTCTCCAGCAGTCGGCGCTGGTTTTTAGCCACGATACGGGATTGATGCACATTGCGGCCGCCTTCCGAAAAAAAATCTACGCGATCTGGGGCAACACCACGCCACAACTGGGCATGTACCCCTACAAAACCAATTTTGTTTCGCTCGAAAACAAACTGTTGCCCTGTCGTCCTTGTTCTAAAATAGGCTACGACCAGTGTCCGAAGGGTCATTTCAACTGCATGAACGAACTGCGGTTCGATTTTGACCTGAAAGAACTGAAACGGGGCCCCGGGCCTTCCACGCGAAGAACCGGCCCGGAACGTTAATCCCATTGAATCATCACATGTCAAAAAAAGTAAACATTGGCCTGGTGCAGATGGCCTGCTCGGCCGACCTGGACGCTAATCTCGAAAAAGCCATCGCCGGCATTCGGGAAGCAGCCGCCAAAGGCGCACAAATCGTGTGTCTGCAGGAATTATTCCGCTCGCTGTATTTCTGCGACGTGGAAGATCACCACAATTTCAGTCTGGCCGAAGCCATCCCCGGCCCCACCACCGAACGGCTGGGAGAAATTGCGCGGGAAACCAATACCGTTGTCATTGCGTCGTTATTTGAAAAACGGGCCGCCGGTTTGTACCACAACACAACCGCCGTCCTGGATGCCGACGGCACGTATCTGGGCAAATACCGCAAAATGCACATTCCCGACGACCCCGGTTATTATGAAAAGTTTTACTTCACCCCCGGCGATCTGGGCTACAAGGTGTTTGAAACGAAGTACGCCAAAATCGGTGTCCTGATTTGCTGGGATCAGTGGTATCCGGAACCGGCCCGCATTACGTCGCTGATGGGTGCCGAAATCCTGTTTTACCCCACCGCCATCGGCTGGGATACGGAAGAAACCGATCCCAAGGTAGATGAGGAACAATACAGCGCCTGGCAAACCATTCAGCGCAGCCACGCCATTGCCAACGGGGTTCATGTGGTTTCGGTGAACCGGGTCGGGCAGGAAGGGGGCCAGAAATTCTGGGGAGGGTCGTTTGTGGCCAATCCCCACGGCACCCTGCTGTATCTGGCTCCTCATGAAGGAGAAGTCACTCACGTTCAGGAAATTGATTTGAGTTTAACCGACAAATACCGTACAACCTGGCCCTATTTCCGTGACCGGCGAATCGATTCGTACCAACCCATCACGAAACGCTATTTGGACGAATGACCAACCGTATGAAGCTTTTTCTGATTTCTTTAGTAGTTGCACTAGCCGGGTTCGGTTTATGGTACAATCGTTCAATCAGTGGCCCCGAGCCGGTCATCGTGCCCCATCAGGGTGCCTTACCCGCCCAAACCGCCTTGACCCCAACGCCCCGGCAATCCTTTACTCCCACCACCCGCAAAGGCTACTGGAATCCGGATGTTGTCGGGGATTTCACGCTCCCCGCCACCAAAACCGTGACGTTCAGCGGTGCCGGGCGCAATCTGCATGTCGAGCAGGATTGGTCGAAGCTGTTCCGCCGGGGCTTTTCGTCTGTCGACAAAACCCGGATGTCGCCGGACGAATACCGCAGTGAATGGAATCCCAAACCCCAAGGCTGGACCAGTCGGCTGAAACCGTCGCAACGGGCACTGACCATTGGGCAGGGCTACATGGCCGGAGCACCCTTTAACATCGAATGGTCGCGGTCGGGTGATAAAGCACCGGAAACCTGGTACAAGCGTCCGTGGGGTGACCAGGGATTTAAAAATAGTGTCTATACCGCCATGCAGGAACTCAACGGGGAATGCGAAAATTTTGGCGATTGTAACCCAAACACTAAATTAAACACCTACGGAAAAATTTTTTTTGATATTGAGAATGAAGGCGTTGGCAATGTTTTAAACCGGCAGGAACAGGTCAATCTCTACGTGTTTATGGTGAAGTCGCTCCAGGAGTGGATCAGTCCCTATACCGAAATCGGATCCATTGCCCCGGTTCCGCTTAACGGCTACGGGTATTCCCGCGCCCGCGAATACAAGGGCTCCCCGGAATGGCTGTGGGCCATGCCTGCCCGGCATACAGCCACCTCACGCCAACGCGGAATGCCCGACGAGATTGTTGGCAAAACCTTTTCCGACTACATTGATTTTCAGATGCCAGGCACGTACTACATGTTCCCGGATTTCGATTATTCCATTCCCCACAGCGACGATGGTGCCCGCCATTGGCTGGGTGCGTTGTTGCACGAGCAGGAGGTCAACGCCCGGCTTTCGCCCAAGAAACGCATTGCCTGGCAGTGGCTTTTCAATACCCAGAGCAGTGAATTCCCCAACAGCGAAAAAGCGAAAAATGCGGCTCCCCCGGCCGTTGCTGAGGGAATTGCGGTTTTTTACTGGTTTACGGGGGCCTATGGAGTGATGTTCTGGGATGATGCGACGGATCTGAAACCCGACCAGCCTACCCCGGCGGATGTGAATCAGCAGGGTCTGGGCAACGACCGGGTGTATGCCTGCTACGAACACTACATTCACGGCCTCTGGCGGTTGTTCAAACACCACGGCGACCTTTTCAATGGCCGCGAAAAATACCTGAACGACCAAACCGAATGCTCCGTCGACGGCGGAAAAACCTGGTATAAGTATACTGCCAATCAGCTAAAAACCAACAATGTGCCGTTTGTCAGAGCCATCGTGAACGGGAATCAAATTCTGGTGGCGGCAACCCAACCCTACGGAAAAGCAGACCAGCGCGAGCAGGTGCTGGTGCGATACATTCAGGACGGGTACCAGTTTTATACGACCATTAATCTGAAAGGCGATGAAATCTTTCTGGGTCGGGCCACCATGTCGGGTGATGCCGGAAGCCGGAAGAAAGCCGCCGGGAGTCCAAAGAAAGTTACTGTAAAACAAAAGAAAGCCTGATTCTCTTCTGCATTACGATTAGGCCTTTCTCTTTTTGCCCCTGAATCCCCTAAAGGGGACTTGGACACGGCTTAATCCGGATGCTAAAGTCCCCTTTAGGGGATTCAGGGGCAAAAAGAGAAAGTGTGATAAAATTATCAGACATAACTCCTGACGATAAAAACTGGTGAATTATGTCGAACCATAAAGTTCGGCCCGGTTTTTATCCTTACAGGCCATCAGTAAACCGTTTGGCTTAAAACGGTTATTTTATCATCTTGCGCCCATCTAATATTGTTCCGTCTTTCATCGGCAAGAACGATACGTTTTAACCTAACACAAGATGGCAGAACAAGAAACCAGTTCCGGGCTGGAGGGCTTCGGAAAAAAACTCCTGAATCTTTTTATAAAAGAAGAATCAACGACGGGTAAGCCGATTATCGTTCCTTCGCAGAGTCAACCCAACCCGGGTTCTGTGCCGACTCCGCCGGTTGCCCCGGTTCCGGTCGCAACGGTACGTGAACCAACCGCTTCGTCAACGGTGCCCGAGGGAGCAGTCGACACGAAGTTTGTCGATCATTTCGCGGCTGTGCTGTCGAAAGCCAACCAGCCCGGTCCCGATTATTTCGAGTTTCGGGAAACGCTGAAAAACCTGACGAATCTCAATCTGAGTGAAGACCAGCAGTATCAGGCGGCCTGGGCCAGCTTCAAGGCGATGGGTGGATCGGCGAATGTGGCCGGTCTGGTCAGTTCGGCCAACCAGTATCTGACGGCCCTGAACAACGACCAGCAGGCCTTTTCGAAAACCGTGGAGGAAGCCCTGACCGAAAAAGTCGGCGGTTTGTCCAACGAGCAGAAACAATTGCAATCAGAGAATGAGCAACTGGCTAAACAGATGCTGGAACTTCAGCGAAAAATGGACGCCAATACGGAACGGCTGGCCAAAATCGGCGGGGAATTAAACGAACAACGACAGAAAATTACCCAAAATCAAAGCAATTACGAAGCGACACTGGCCGTTTTCGTCGGCCAGATCAAGCGGGATTTGCTAAAACTGGGGGAGTATATTAAATAAGGGTTTCCGGTTTTCGGTTTATAGTTTTCGGTTGGCTAACGCCTGATTCTCTCAACCGAATACCATAAACTGAAAACCGGAAACCGAATGATCGTTAAACAATAAACCTTACACTTAACAATGGCATCAACTCCTGATTTTTCACAAGTGGGTGGCCGAACCGAGGACGGCGACAAACGTTCGTTCTGGAGCCGCCCGGAAGGCATCGCGGGGCTGTTTTTTCTGGCCGCCATCGGTGCCATGGGACTGGTATACTTTAACCGGATCGTTGAATTTCTGATCAAGGTTACCGAAAATACACTGTATCTGGCGGGTCTGCTGGCCGTTCTGGGCTTCCTGATCTTTCTCTTTACGAGCAAGGATGTGCGGACGGCGGTTTTCTTCCTTTACAAAACACTGATGCGGAAATTGACGGGTCTCGTGATTCAGCTTGATCCGATTGCGATCATGAAAATTTACGTCAATGACCTGAAAGACAAACGTCGCAGTATGCAGGGACAAATCGACACGCTGGCGGGACAACTGGTGAAACTGAACCGGAAAATTACCGAGAACAACGAGGTCATCAAGCAGAAGTTTGCCGAAGCCAACAAAGCCAATGCCATGACCGACCGGCCCGGTATGCGGGAAGCCGCCCAACTCGCCACCATCGAAGGTGCCGGTTTGCAGGAAATGAACGAAAAACTGCAACCGCTGCAGCGCAACATGCGGACGGTGCTGGAATTCATGGAGAAAGTGAACAAAAGCGCCGACTACATCATCAAGGAAACCGAGATCAAGGTCAAACTGAAAGAAGCTGAATATCAGATCGTCAAGGAAAGCTCCAACGCGCTCCGGACGGCCATCAGCATCTTTAAAGGCGACCCCGACAAGAAGTTTTACTTCGACGAGTCGATGGAGTACATTCAGGACGACATGAGCAAAAAGCTCGGCGAAATGAAGCGGGCCATGGACATGTCGATGGACTTCATCAACTCGGTCGACATCCAGAACGGGATTCTTTCGGATAAAGGCCAGGCTTTGCTGGAAGCCTACAACCACGGTGAATTCAAAATCATCAAGCTGGACGAAGCCCCCCCGGCCACACCCGCCAATCGGCAAGTCAATCCGCCGAAAGACAATGGGTATCGGAGTCTTTTGGATTAATTTTGAATGAGTGAATGATTGAATGAGTGAATATTTTACACCATCCTGATCCTTCACTCATTCATTCAATCATTCACTCATTCACTCATTTAAAATTTAACCCCATGCAACGCTTAACCGTAGCCGGAAGGCTCCTTATTACGGCCCTGATCCTGGCCGCTATCTACTTTGGTTTTAAATACATCGGTGGAGTCGATTTACTGAAAAAACTAGCGCCAAAAGAAACCGCACAACAAACCTCCGACTCGCCATCGATGCCATCGGCCTCTTCGGAAGCGACATCCGAAGAAAGCGCCAAACCCGCCGATACGGAAGCAACCGACGAAGCCGGTTCGCGTCCCACGTTCAACTATACCCCGCCAGCCCCGCAAAACGGCAAACTGAAAGGCGTCGTGGAATTGGGGGCCAGCGGTTTTAACTCCTTCATCATTACGGTTGATGCCCAGAAAGCCTGGAAACTGGAGAAATCCGAATTTGGGAATAGCCTGGTACTGGAAAATATGGCCACCGACCAGGACGTTCGCGAAGGGTTGAAAAAATACATATCCCAGATGCTGAACTACGGGGTTGCCGGACGTGATATTCATTTTGTCGTTAGCTCGGGAGCGGTGAAAGCCGATAATACCCAGAAAATCATCAAGGCGCTGAAGTCTCTCAATTACGTGGTCAATACCGTAACCGCCGAGCAGGAAGGTCGTCTGGCACTGCGGTCGGTTTTGCCGAAAGACTTTGAAAGCAACGGTTTTGTGGTGGATATCGGCTCCGGAAACACCAAGATTTCGTGGAAAGACGGTGGGAAAACCACTGCGCTGGAAGGCCCCGGTGCCAAATATTTCCAGAATGGCGACGATGATACCAAAGTGTACAACGAGGTGAAAACCCTTTCCGAAAAAATTCCGGCGGCCAATCGCAAGACGTGTTTCATCATTGGCGGGGTTCCTTTCGAGTTGGCCAAGCAGGTTCGGAACGGCAAGGAACGCTACACGGTTTTGAATGCGCCTTCGGCGTATACATCCGGTGAGGCCAAAACCAAAGCCGGTGTCAACATCTATAAGGCCATCGCCGACGGCACCAACTGCGACCAGTTCGTTTTCGACTGGGATGCAAACTTTACGATTGGTTATCTGCTGACTTTATAAGGTTATTACACAGAGATGATCAGAGGAAATCAGGGTTAATCAGAGAAGTTTTTATCAAAAGATACTCTGATTAACCCTGATTTCCTCTGATCATCTCTGTGTAATAACTACTTCAAAATGACACTACAGGATTTCTTCGACTCCGTTTCTGCCAACCCAGCTCTCTTTGCGGTTTTTCTGCTGGCCGTTCCGGCGCTGGCGTTTGTCGTCAATATGTGGTCGGGCGAGAAGGCGGAGGAGATCTGGCGGTGGCGGTTTGTATACGCGACGCTGGTGTACCTGGCCTGTATTCCCGGCATTTTTGCCTTTACATTAAACGTCTATCTGTTCCTCTTCGAACGGCAAAGCATCTGGCGGATGAACCTGGTCACGCAGGTGTTGCCGGTGCTGACGATGGTGGCCACGCTAATGCTCATCAAACGCAAACTGCCCTTCGCCTACATCCCCGGTTTCGGCAAACTGTCGGGCTTCATGACGCTCATTGCGGCCCTCATCGGCATTCTCTGGTTTGTGGATCGGCTAAGAATCTACGCCGTCACTTATATTCCCTTTACCTACATTTTGGTTGGCTTCGTCGGGCTGCTGCTGCTCGTTCGTTTCGCCTGGAGCAAGCTGTTTTAGCTCAGTCCATTTTTGGAAGCTGTTCATTCATGAGTTGAGTCATCCATAATTTTGTAGTTTTGTGGTGTGATAGCAAAAATTACATGAATATACATACCGAATATCATTCGTCAAACCCGCATTTCATTCCGGCTCAGAACGGTTTTTTCTTCCCGGCCGAATGGCATCAGCACGTCGCAACCTGGCTCAGTTGGCCGCATACCGAAGCCTCGTGGTCGAACGAGCGACAGGAATTGATGTTTCCGGCTTACCTGGAGTTTATCCGGGCCATCAGCGAAAGTGAGCAGGTATGCATCAACGCCCACAACGAGACCGTCATTCAAACCGCCAAAATGCGGCTGTTAATGGCAGGAATCGATCTGGAAAAAGTGACCCTTCTGCCCCACCCGACCAACGATTCCTGGTGCCGCGACCACGGCCCGGCTTTCCTGATCAATCCCGTATCGAAGGAAAAAATCATCGTCAACTGGGAATACAACGCCTGGGGTGGAAAGTATCCGCCGTACGAACGCGATGGCCTGATTCCGGTCGAAATTGCGCATTACCGGCACTTGCCGTACGTCAATCCGGGCATTGTCATGGAAGGGGGCGCGGTCGAGTTTAACGGCAAAGGCACGGTTCTGACCAGCCGGGCGTGTCTGTTGAATCAAAACCGAAACTCACACCTGACTCAGGCCCAGATTGAACAGTATCTGTGCGATTATTACGGCGTTCAGCAGGTGTTGTGGGTGGAAGAAGGCATTGTTGGCGACGATACGGACGGACACATCGACGATACCGTCCGGTTTGTCAACGAAGACACGGTGGTGGTGGCGACCGAAAACAATCCCAACGACGAGAACTATCCGTTTTTGCAGGAAATTCATCAGGAGGTGAAAGCCATGCGATTACTCAACGGCAAGCAACTGAACATCATCGAGTTGCCCATGCCCGACCCGGTCATAAGTGAAGGTCAGCGGTTACCGGCTTCCTACGCCAATTTTTACATTTCCAACGGCTCCGTCATCGTTCCAACTTTCCGCTGCGACAAAGACCAGACGGCCCTCGATATTCTTACCGGCTGCTTCCCTACCCGAAAGGTAGTGGGCATCGACGCAACCGAAATCGTGTGGGGGTTAGGCACCTTCCATTGCCTGAGCCAGCAGGAACCAACCATCGACTGATGCAGTACGACAAGAAGATCTTTGGCTCGGTTGCCAATACCGACAACGGGGAAGTAAGTGCCGCAACGACGTTCTGGTACCACCAGGAGGGCGAGGTGGTCTGGGCCGAATACCGGGGCGGATCGGTGGTAAAAGGGTTTCTCGTCGCAAAAGTGCTGACCGACGGGGAACTGGATATGGTGTATCAGCATTTGAATACGGACGGAGACTTCCGGACCGGTGTCTGTCGTTCTACGCCAGAAATACTACCCGACGGTCGCATCCGGCTGCACGAAAGCTGGCGATGGACCAACGGCGATGGCTCGGAAGGCGCGTCGGTTATTGAAGAAATGGCCTGATCAATCTCGCATGAAATTTCTGTATTTATTTGGTATCCTATTTGTTACCGCTTGCTCCAGTCAAAAACCACTCACGGCGGAAATGAAACTGAGTCAGCTTAAAGCGGTCAATCTGGAAGAGACGCTAACGCGAAAAGACGAGCTGATGATGACGTGGTCGCTCACGGCATTCGATAGTAAAAACCGCCTGGTGGGGGTGGCTTCCAGCGCCTGGGGTGTAGAAAAGGTTCAGAAAGGGGCGGTTTTGTCCTTTGAAAATCAGGCTCCTGTGCAGGTGTCCATGCCGAAAGGCGGCAAGGTTGTTGCGTCCCTTTTGCTGATCGAAGTCGATGACTACAGCCAGGCCCAGCAATGGATCAAACGCGTTCGTGACATCAACGGCTGGATTCAGGTGCCAGTCGGCTTTTTCGAGATTGGCGCCGAACTGCTGACACCCCTGAAATACGTTACTACGGCCCTGGCAGCCGCCGGAATGGGCGTTCAGTTGACCGACCGGCTGGATAAGGACGATGTTCTGGGACAAAGCAGCGTCGAATTGCGGGACAGCAGCAACGACCGCCAAAAGAAGGAGACGGCAATGCACGTACCGGCCCGGTTTTCGGGACGACACCTGCGCGATTCGTTTGAATACCAGGTCGACTATGACATTCGGCTCAGAAGAATAAAAATAAAGCCCGCTTCCAGTCGTTAAAAAAGTAGATAACCGATTCTAATTCATATCTGTTTTGACTTCAAACCGTATTTCACAAAAAGTGCCCGGTATCGTGTTGCTCTGTCTGCTGGCAGGCTGCAAATCCTCGGCACCCGTCGTTACTAAAGCACCCGAACCGGTTATTTTGAAACTGGGCAACAAGTCATTCACTACCGACGAGTTTTTTCAGTCGTTTACCAAAAATCAAATCAATGGCGATTCGGCCCGCCGGACGGATTTGCGCGAATACATCGATTTATTCACCAACCTGAAACTGAAAGTGATGGCCGCCGAACAGGAAGGGCGCGACACCACGGAAGGTTTCCGGGAAGAAATTGCCACCTACCGGAAACAACTGGCGCAATCGTATCTCAATGATAAAGAGGTCATTGAACACCTGACGGCGGAAGCTTACCAACATTTAAAGGAAGAAGTAAACATTTCGCACATCCTGTTTGCCGTGGCTGAGGATGCGGCCCCGGCCGACACCCTGGCCGCTTACAATCAGGCGCTCGATGTTCGGAAACAGATTCTGGCCGGTACTGATTTTTCAACGGCCGCCCGGCAATACTCCAAAGATCCCACGGCCGCCATGAACGGCGGCAACCTGGGTTATTTAACGGCTTTTCAGGTCGTTTATCCACTCGAACTGGCCGCTTATGCCACGCCCGTCGGTGGTGTTTCGGCACCAATACGGTCGCGGTCAGGCTATCACCTCGTGAAAGTGTTGGACAAGCGGGCCAACCGGGGCAAGATTCACGTCGCGCACATCCTGGTGCGGATCAGCCCCAGCGCAACCACATCCGGCGGGGGTGACGAAGGCCAGCGGGCCGCCAAAAACCGCATCGACGAAGCCTACAGCCGCCTGGAAAAAGGTGAGCCGTTCGACATGCTGGTGAAAGAATTTTCGGACGACCGGGAATCCCGCAACACCGGCGGACTTTTGCCCGTCTTTGGTGTTGGCCAGATGGTGCAACCGTTCGAGGAAGCCGCCTATGGGCTGTCGAAACCCGGCAGTTATTCCAAACCGTTTCAAACCAACTACGGCTGGCACATTGTGCGGTTGATCGAACGGCAACCGCTGGAATCGTTTGAATCGATGGCCGGGGCCTTGCGGCAGAAAGTGGTGACCGACACCCGGGCCGAAGTCGTGCGGCAGGCACTGGTGCAGCGACTTCGGAAAACGTACTCTGTGACCGAATCACCCGACGTGCTGGCCAAAACCCTCACCATGGCCGACAGCAGTTTGCTGACGGGGAAATGGAAACTGCCGGCAACGCTGGACGCAGCCATTGAAAAAAAACCGATTGTGCTGGTCAACAAACAACCGTATACCGCGAATGAATTTCTGGAGACCGTGGTGCGCCGTCAGCAGCCCCGCAAAGACCCAAGCTCGTCGGCGCGGGTGCAGATGGAGCGGTTGTTCCGGCGGTTTGTCGATGATAAAGTGATTGAACAGGAAGAGGCCGCGCTGGAAAAGAAATACCCGGAATTCCGCTCGCTGATGAACGACATCCGCGACGGCGTTCTGCTGTCGCAGGTAATGGAAATCAACGTCTGGGAAAAATCACTGGTCGATTCGGTCGGCCAACGGGCTTACTACGACGCTCACAAGGAAAAATACCGCTACGACCAGCGGGCTGCGGCATCGATTCTGGAAGTTCCGAACGACGACATGCTCAAACAGGCGTCGGAAATGCTGGCGAAAAGCCCCTACCAGCTCCGGCGGTCGGTCGAAGAACTGAACTACGGCGTCAATCAAAGTGCGCTGACCACCAAGCAGCGGGAAACGCTGTTTGATTTATTGGTGTTAATGATCAAAAACCCCGACTACCTCGTGGAGGTTTCCGGATCGGCCGATGCCACGGAACGGGATACGGTTTCGGCAAGCCGGATTCGGACGGTGGTGAATTTCCTGACGGCCAACCGCATTCCGATTGTCCGGATTATGGAAAAAGATTACGGAAAATTCCGGCCCGGCCCAGCCACCGGAGCGGGCAAAAATGAGAAGGCCCGGCGTGTGACCTTCCAGTTGTTTTCGACGTCTAAAGAAGATGTGGAGAAGATTCTGAATGCCAGACAACCGGGCGCCGTCAAGCTGACGGAAGGGATTTTTGCCAAAGGAGCCAACCCTTTCCTCGACGCCGTTGCCTGGCAACCGGGAACGACTACCATCCGGCGCGATGGCAAAGTAGCACTCATCAAGATCGACCAGATCGATCCGCCCCGGTTGAAAACCTTCGATGAAGCGCGGGGGGCAGTGATCAACGACTACCAGGCGGTTTTGGAAAAACAGTGGCTCGACCGGCTCAGGCAACAGTATCCGGTGCAAATGAACGAAGAAGAGGTACGTAAGCTGGCTAAATAGACTATTTCTTAACATCATTTAACAGATTCACCGGTTCGGCATATCAATAAATCCTTCCGAAATCCGTAATATTGGATAACAAACCTGAATGAAGTTCTTAATGAAATCAATCCTTCTCTCCTCCTTTGTTCTAACGGCGCTACTCGTTTCCGTATCGTCTCCCTCCTATTCGCAGGGGAAAGGAGTCAGTTTAAACAAGATCATTGCGAAAATCGATAATTACTACGTACTAAAGTCGGATCTGGAACAGGCCCGGCAGTCGTACGCACAACAGAATCAGAAAGCCCCGGCCGATTGCCAGCTTCTGGAAAGTCTGGTGGTTCAGAAAGTTCTGTTGGCCAAAGCCGAAATTGACTCCGTCACGGTCGACGACAAGCTGATCGAAAACCAGATGGACGGTCGGATGTCGTACATGATTCAGCAGTTTGGTTCGGAAAAAAACCTCGTCGAAGCCTACGGCAAAAGCATCGAAGCCTTGAAAAGTGAACTCCGGACGGAAGTGAAAGAACAGATGCTGGGGCAACGGATGCAGACCAAAATCACCGACGATGTGAAGGTGAGCCCCAATGAGGTCCGCAAGTTTTTCAACGGTATTCCGAAAGACAGTCTGCCCTACATCCCGGCCGAAGTTGAAATCGGACACATTGTGCGTCTGGCCAAAGTAACCAAAGAACAGACCGAAGAATTGAAAAAGCGGCTGCTGGCCCTGCGGGAGCGCGTTGAAAAAGGCGAAGATTTTGCCAAACTAGCCACCGAATTTTCTGAAGACGTCGGTTCCGCCCAGAAAGGTGGCAGCCTGGGTTTTGCCAAACGCGGGGCGATGGTCGCCGAATTCGAGGGCGCGGCCATGAAGCTGAAACCCAACGAAATGTCGGACATTGTTCAATCGGAATTTGGTCTTCACCTGATTCAGCTTATTGAAGTGCGCGGGGCTGAATACCACGCCCGTCACATCCTGCTCCGGCCCGACTACAATCGGCTCGATCTGACCGAACCCCGCCGGTTTCTAGACAGCCTGCGGACGTTGATCGTCGCCGACAGTATCAAGTTTGAAAAAGCCGCCAAAGACTTTTCCGAGGATAAAATGACGGCTGATGCCGGTGGCGTCATTCGCGATCAGCAGTCGAACAGCACGCTGATGCCCCACGATCAGAATATGGACTACACCCTGTTCATGACCTTGGATACGATGAAAGTCGGCAGTGTCAGCCCGCCCATGGATTACCGGCTGGAAGATGGCAAAAGCGCCGTACGGTTGCTGTATTACAAACGGAAGGTGGCCCCACACACGGCCAGTTTGAAGGACGATTTCGAGAAGATTGCCAACATTGTGATGGTGAACAAAAAGAACACCGCCATCGACGCCTGGTTCCGAAAAGCCGTCAGCGATGTTTACATCAATGTAGATCCGGAATACCGAAGCTGCAATATTCTAGGTGCCCAAAAAACCGAGGGACCTTAGAAGAGTTATGAGTTAAAGCCTTTCGCCATCTGCCCCTAAATCCCCTAAAGGACGGTCGGCCGCTGCCGGACTTTTGATGTGGATGGTTTCGAGTCCAAATCCCCTTTAGGCCGGGCCGACGTTTCGGGATTTAGGGGCAACTAGCTCAAATGTTTAATTAATACGAACCTGATTTAATTCTTAACTCTTAACTTCTATCCTGTGGTACAATATAATTCTGACGTTGAGGCTGCTGAAGCACTGAATGAAGCATATAAACGATTAAAGAGTGAGATTTCGAAAGTAGTCATCGGTCAGGAAGAAACCGTGCGGCTTTTGTTGACCGCCATTTTTTGCCAGGGACACTGTCTGCTGGTGGGCGTTCCGGGTCTCGCCAAAACGCTGCTCATTCAGACCATCGCTGGAGCCCTCGACCTGAGTTTCAACCGGATTCAGTTTACGCCGGATTTAATGCCGTCGGACATTCTGGGTTCCGAAACCCTCGATCAGGAACGACGGTTTAAATTCATCAAAGGGCCGGTTTTTGCCAACATCATTCTGGCGGATGAAATCAACCGGACTCCGCCCAAAACGCAGTCGGCCCTGCTGGAAGCCATGCAGGAATACTCGGTGACCATTGCCGGACAGAAATACCCGCTCGAACGTCCGTTCTTCGTGCTGGCCACCCAAAACCCGATCGAGCAGGAAGGGACCTATCCGCTGCCGGAAGCGCAGTTGGACCGGTTTATGTTCAACGTTTTTTTGGACTATCCCTCGTATCAGTCGGAGCTGGACATCGTGAAGTCAACAACCAACGACGCGAAATACCAGGTACAAAAGGTCTTGTCGGGCGACGAACTGCTGGCCTTCCAACACCTGGTGCGTCGGGTTCCGGTGGTTGACAATGTGGTCGAATATGCCGTCAAACTGGTGCATAAAACCCGCCCGAATACCGAAATGGGTTCACCGGATGCCAATACGTATCTGGAATGGGGTGCGGGTCCACGGGCGTCGCAGGCGCTGATTCTGGCGGCCAAATGCAATGCCCTGCTTAACGGTAAATATTCGCCGGACATTGAAGATGTGCGCGCCGTTGCCTATCCCATCATCCGTCACCGCATCGTCCGGAACTTCAAAGCCGAAGCGGAGGGTATTACGGTCGATCAACTCATCAAACGACTTTTGTAAGGATTACTTTTTTTATTCTGACTACGGTGCGGTTTTCCAGACGGGAAACCGCACCGTTTTTTTTTGACCGATTAGTAAATTGTCATACTTTCACCGGGATCATAAAGAAATATTTACAAACTTGATCGACGGATCGTGCTATCCGCAGCTTCTAATTGCCTTTTTCCGTGGATAATTGGAGCCATAATTGCGCGCACCCTTGCCCTATGACCCTAAACTCTCTGGCGCTTTTCGCCAGCCGACATCCGAAAGTGGCCGCCGGGCTGATTGTCCTGTCGGAGTGTACGAACGCCGTTCTGGGTCTGCTCCTGGGCAGTTCGCTCCTGGCCGATCAGCCGGGCTGGTACCTGTCGTTTCTGCTGGGCGGACTGGTTTTGGTGTGGTTTCAATTCAGGCGGTACATCGCCCTTCGCTTGCCGGATCTGGTTTCGACGGAGCGGTTCTGGTTTCAAAAACACAGCTATGCGGTTTTGTTTCTGATCAACTTCCTGGCCTATGGAATAGCAGGTGGCATCAGCGGCCGGACCATAATCTACCCGGAACCGTCATTCAGCGTGGCCAGCGAGCGTGTCATTACGTATTCCGCAACGAGTAAAGTGGATACACTGCCGCAACTTACGCCCAATCAGCGTTTGAATTCAACTCAAAACCCTGATCTGGTCGTTCGGGAAAAAGCCCAGACCGGAACCAAAATTGCGTATATTCTTCTGTTTTTGGCCAGTATTCCCCTTTTCATTCTGTCCAGTCGGCTGGCCTGTTCGCTGGCTTGTTCTAATCAGGGCTTTGCTGCGGTTTTTGTCATTTTACTTGGGATGGGCATGCTGGCAGGCGGTTTTTATTTCCTGGGCCGGGCAATCGACAAAAAAATGAAACCGTATAAGCAAATGACCACGGCCGAACGCAAACGGGAAGGTCGACGGTTCGGCAGAACCTTGCTGGGAACGGTTTTGGGTTTACTTATTTTTGCCTTGTTACCATCAGTCCTCCGGTGACCCTTTTTATCTTTTGTGATGAAATACCCATTGATCGTATGAAATACATTTCCAGTCTGCTTTTCTTTTTTTGCATTCATTCTGCTTTCGCCCAATCTTCACTCACCCAAACCGTCCGGGGCCGAATATCCGACAAGGAATCCAAATACCCCTTATCCGACGTTACCATTCAGATCCTGACTACGAATTCGACCGGGAACACTGCCGGAGCCCTTACGGATTCGTCCGGACGTTACCGCATTCCGAATGTCCCGGTTGGTCGTCGAACCATCCGAATTACCCGAATCGGTTATAAAGAAGCTTTGTTGAACAACATCATTGTCGATGCAGGGCGTGAAACCATTCTGGACGTCGATCTGGAAGAAGCCATCACCGAACTGGCCAGCGTCACCGTCAAGGCGCAGCGAACCGGCGACGCCCGCAACGAAATGGCGGTGGTTTCGGCCCGGCAATTTACCGTCGATGAGGCCGACCGCTATGCCGGAAGCCGGGGCGAACCCGCCCGGATGGCGTCTAATTTCGCCGGGGTGCAGGGGGCCGACGACTCCCGCAACGACATCGTCATCCGGGGGAACTCGCCGGGCGGTGTTCTCTGGCGGGTCGAGGGCGTCAGCATTCCAAACCCGAACCACTTTGCGGTTTCGGGAACCACGGGTGGGCCGGTGAGCATCATCAGCAACAAAATGCTGGCCAATTCCGACTTTTTTACGGGGGCCTTTCCGGCAGAATTTGGGAACGGGATTGCCGGTGTTTTTGACCTGCGCCTGCGCAATGGCAACAACGAAAAACACCAGCGAACGCTTCAGTTTGGTTTCCTCGGCACCGAAGCCGCGCTGGAAGGGCCGCTTTCCAAAAAAACCGGCTCTTCGTATTTTGTGACCTACCGCTACGCCAATCTCTGGCTGTTCAATAAAGCCGGTATCGACATCGGAACCCAGGCCGTTCCTTCCTATCAGGATGCCTCGTTCCGGTTTAATTTTCCGCTGAAAAAAAACGCCCGGCTGGCTTTCTGGGGATTTGCCGGCACCAGCACCATCGACGTACTGATTAGTGAACAGAAAGTCTCGGATCGAAATATTTACGGCCAAAACGACCGCGATCAATATTACACCTCCCGCATGGGCGTTGTGGGAGCTACCTACGAAAAACCGCTCAATCGCCGGACATTTCTGCGCGCCACACTGGCCCAATCGGGCTATGTGCAGTTGGCTCATCACAACTATCTGTTCTTTCAGAACGGTGCCGACGGTCGGCCGGTGGTCGAAAACGACCGGTACAAAATAACGAGCCAGGCCAAGGTGCTGGATTACCGGTTTGCCGACACCAAAACCGCCTTAGCTGCGTCGATTAACCACAAATTCAGTTCACGCAGTACGCTGAAAGCTGGCTTGAACGCCGATGTGTATCGCTTCAATTTTGTCGATAGTGCCCGAAATGTCACAATTTTGCCCAATCTACCGACGCAGTTGGCACCCTGGCAAACCCGTTGGGATTCGCAACAGGCCGCCTTGCTGGTGCAGCCCTATGTGCAATGGCGCGTCAATCTGGCCGACCGGCTGACGTTGAGCGCCGGTTTGACAAGCCTGTATTTTTCACTCAATCAAAACAGTTTTTCACCCGTTGAACCCCGCGCCGGCCTGGCCTGGGATTTGCCCAACCGCCAGAAACTCAGCGTTGCGGTGGGGCTGCACAGTCAGATTCAGCCCACCTACATTTACTTTTATCGATTCGACCAACAGCTTTCTCCCTCGGGCGGGCAATTCAGCCGGGATCTGGGGCTAACCAAAAGCTGGCATTACGTCACCTCGTATGACTGGCTTTTGGGACGAAATCTGCGGTTAAAAGTGGAAGCGTATTACCAGAAATTGTTCAACGTACCGGTCGAAGAGCAGAGCAGTTCGTTTTCCATTTTGAATACCGGAGCGAGTTTCTCCCGCGTTTTTCCGGGTCGGATGGTGAATAAAGGAACTGGCCGCAACTATGGAGCGGAACTGACGCTGGAGAAGTTTTTTAGCGACGGCTACTACTTTCTGGTGACCGGTTCACTGTTCGATGCCAAATACAAAGGTTCCGACGGCGTGTTGCGGAATACGGATTTCAACGGAAAATATGCCTACAACGCCGTTTTTGCGAAGGAATTTACGCTCGGCCGAAACACGTTGAGTGTGGGAGCCAAATTCACGGCCATCGGCGGACGCTGGTATGGCCCGGTCGATGAAGCCAAATCGAAAGCGGCTCAGGACATCGTTTACCAGACTGCCAACCGCAACACCCTTCAGTTTCCGGCCTACCGCCGGTTCGATTTGAAAGTCGACTACAAACTAAACCGCACCCGGTTGACGCACACCATTGCCGTCGATTTTGTCAATGTGCTGGGCATTCAAAACATTCTGAGCCTGAGCTATGCCCCCCAACCCGACGGCACGTTCATCAAACAGGAATACCAACTGGGCTTCCTGCCGGTCTTCTATTACCGGGTTGATTTTTAAATATAGACGATAGATTAGAGAGAAAAGATGCGTGCACTAACCCCGTTTGGGTTCGTAATGAAGAACAACAATTCCGCAGTCGAAAGCCGTAGACTTGACTAGTTTTAGATTTTTTCGGCCGTCAACTTCTTTGAAAATAGGCATTCCATTCCCGATGGCCGCTGGGTTGATGAACAAATGGTATTCGTCAATCAGATCGTGTTGGATGAGTGCCGATACAAAAGTCGCCCCACCGTAGGCAATGATGTCCTGACCATCCTGTTTTTTTAACGCATTGATCTCGTCAACAAGATCGTTTTTTGCTAACACCGTATTTTCCCATTCGGACTTTTCGAGGGTTTTGGTGAACACGACTTTGTGGGTTTCGGTAAATTTTATACCGGCTGAAACCTGCGGGTCGTCCGGATTTACGGCCACGCCCCCCCAGTAAGGAATGAACCCTTCTGCCAGTTTGCGTCCCAACACGATGCAGTCAATCGGGTCGGTGATGCCGCCCACATACGTTTTCAGATTATCATCCCAGTCGAACGTCATCCAGTCCATTTCGCCAGTTGGTCCCGCGATGAAACCATCGACGGTCATTTGCACCTGAAGTTTTAGTTTTCTCATCTTTTTGTAAGTAAGACTTATGTCTGATAATTCTATCACACTTTCGCTTTCTGCCCTTAAATCCCCTAAAGGGGACTTTTAGCATCCGGATTAGGCCGTGTCCAAGTCCCCTTTAGGGGATTTAAGGGCAGAAAGCGAAAGTCCTTGTAAGGTTATTTACAAAAATATGGTGTGCCACTGAAAGAGATGGGTTGCTGGTGCGGCTTTAAAGCGGGGCGATTGCGACAAAGGCGGTTTTCTTCTGACAAAGGCTACCTCACAATCCTAAAAACCGCTCGACATCCTGGCTCGTATCCAGGTCGATGCTTCCCGGTTCAAACGGCACTTCGGCACAGTCGTCCGGGTGGTTTTTGATGATCCATTTCGCACCCTGATCGCCTTCCAGACTGAGCAGTTCACTGATGTATTTGCGATCGAACAACGCCGGAACGCCTAGGCTGTTGGCGTAGCCGGAGGCCACGATGCCTTTCCCGGTTTCTTCGTAAACCTGCACCAGTTGCAGTAATAATCCCCGATCGACGTGGGGTTGATCGGTGAGCAGAAACAACACGGCATCAATCTCTTTCTGAGTCAGATACACAGCCGCCAGTCCGGTTTTTACCGACGACGACAGGCCCTGCTGCCAGTGCTGGTTGTCGATGATCGTCACGGGCAACCCTTCCAGTTCGGGTGCGATCCGGTTTTTGTTCGCCCCGACGACTACCACGACCGGCCGAAACGTCGTCGACAGGGCGGTTTCGACCACCCGCCGGATCAGGGTGCGCCCCTCCCACTCAATCAGTTGCTTGGGTTGGTTATTCAGCCGGGAAGAGGTTCCGGCGGCTAATATGATGATGGCAACGTTCATTCTACGGAAGTGCTGATCGACTGCACCGGCTGGTGGATGGGTGCATTCTTGAATTTCAGCGGTTGCGCGGAAGTCCTGCGAAAAACCGCCTGAATCTCGGCCAAAATCGACAGGGCTATTTCCTGCGGGTTATCGGCACCGACGTCCAGGCCCACGGGCCAGAAAAGCCGCTGTTCATCCGTCGGAGCAACAAAATCGCGAACGTCTTCCAGCAAGGCATCCCCCCGTTTTTTGGGACCCAGCAAACCGATGTAGGGAATCTCGGTTTGCAACAATTCCTGTAAAACCGCCTTATCGTATTTGAAATTATGAGAAATCAACACCGCTGCCGAGTAGATGTCGATCGGAATCTGCTGCCGGATTTCATGCCGCTGAACAGCCATCATGTCATCGGCTTCGCCAAACCGCCGGGGTTGCAGGTGCGCCACACAGTCGTCGGTGATCACCACGCGCCAGCCAATCTGTTTCGCCAGTTTCACCAGCGGTACGGCATCGTACCCGCCCCCGAAAACCAGCAACTGAATGTCCGGTTTGAGTTCCTCCACAAAAACACCCGCGCCGTCCGGCAGGGCGGTTTCAAAGGTTAAGGGCCGCCGTTCCTGCATGACGCGGTCGAGGGTTTCGAGCGGATTTTCCGAATCGTCGGGGTCGATGGATTGAATCAGGACGTCCAGCACCCCATTGCAGCCCAGCCCGATGCCGAAATTTTCGCCCTCGGGGTCGGACGTATCGTAGGTTACCAGGCGGGCCTGCCGGGTTTGCATCACCTCACGGGCTTTCCGCAGGGCGTCGCCCTCCAGACAGCCGCCACTGATGGCCCCGATCCACTGCCCGTCGTCGGTGATGTACATGCGGGCACCCGGCCGACGGTAGCCCGAACCACTCAGCCCCACAACGGTCGCCAGAGCGGCTTTGCGTTGGCTAAAGTCGGTTTTTCGGTATGCCCGGATGATTTGTTGAAATTCGTTGATCACGTTCTTAAATAATGATGACCGGGTCGCCGGTGCGATGATGAACGATGGATGATTAGGTATCTAAATTAGCCCTAATTCATCATTCATCGTTCATTATTCATCATTTTCTTACTAAATACTTCCGACGGATAGCCCACTTCGACCAGAAACAGCCCGCTGGCCGGGGCCGAACGACCGGCTTTCCGGCGGTTGTTCGCCAGCAAAATCTCCTGAAATTCGGCAACCGTCATTCGCCCCTGCCCCACTTCCAGCATGGTTCCGACCAGCGTTCGAACCATGCCGTAGAGAAACCGGTTGGCCTTGATGTGGAACACCAGTTGATCATTCTCGATCAGCCACTCCGCCCGGTGAATCACGCAGCGAAAATGCGATACGTTAGTTCGTACTTTGCTGAAACTCTCAAAATCAGTATGTTGCAGAACCAGTTGGGCGGCTTCGTTCATCAGGTCGACGTTCAGTTCCGGACGAAAGACGTAGACCAGGAAATCCAGAAACGGACTTTTCTGCTTCCGAATGCGGTATTGGTAATAGCGGGTCGTGGCCGAAAACCGGGCGTGCGATTCCGGATCGACCGGAAAAATGGACTGAATTGCAATGTCGGGCGGCAACATGCAGTTGAGGGCATGGATCATCAAATCCGTCAGAGCGATGGGTTTTTCGATGTCAAAATGCGCAAACTGCTGTTCGGCGTGAACCCCGGCATCCGTCCGACCGCTCCCTACAATGGCAATGCGTTCTTTCAGAATCAGGCTCAGCTTCTGCTCCAGAACTTCCTGAACACTGATGCCGTTGGGTTGAAATTGCCAGCCGTGGTAGGCCGTTCCGCGGTAGGAAAGTTGAATAAAGTAGCGCATAAAATGCAAAAATAACGTCCCAATGCGCCAAACCCTCTTTTAAGACCGAGCAGGTTCTTCGTCGATCGCTGTAAAATCGATGCCTTCGTAAATGGCTCCGACGGATAATTCAAAATTAAAGCGCGGAAAAACCACGAGATCGTCCGGTTGGACATACCGCTGATAAGTCCACCGATCCGTATTTTCCACCCGGGCATACAACTCCACCCCCAGCTTATACTGATTAATCAACAGATAATACATGAGGGAAGGCATTTTCTGGTATTCCTCCCACTTATAATCCCGATCGGTAGCCACCGACGATTTGGACAAAACTTCAACAATCAGGCTCGGCTGCCGGATGATGTATTGGCTTTGTAGATCGAAAGGATGGCAGGTCAGAACGATGTCAGGATACGGATAATACTCATTTTTGACAACTTCTACTTTGACGGTTTCGGAATAAACCCGACATCCTTTCGGGCGGAAATGGCTTTTCAACAAATCTTTTACGCTATCAACCAGCAAGTTATGGCGGAGTGTACTCCCCGCCATATCATAGATCTGTCCTTTATAAAATTCATGACGAATTTCACTAGCTTCTTCCAGCTTGAAATATTCTTCTGCCGTTAAAATCGATTTTCCAACCGGAAGTGCGTCCATATTATCAAAGGTTCTTTATTGCATCTTCTTACCCAACGCGTTGTCATACAACTCCTTCGCTTCCACAACGGACAAAACCGTCTCCCCGTCGATCACAAAACCGCCTTCCGAAACCGTTCCTAACAGCGTAACTGAAACACCCGATTTTTCCAGTGATCCTTCGAATTGAGCCTGTTTGTCCGGCGAAACCGACACCACCACCCGGCTCTGGCTCTCACCAAACAGGAAGGCATCTTTCCGGAAACTGCCGTCGGTCTGAATCGTAAAACCGGTTTCACCCGCCATCGCCGATTCCGCCAGCGTGACGAACAGACCGCCATCCGAAACGTCGTGCGCGGAAACGATCAGTTTTTCAAGGATAATTCCTTTTACAACCGCTTGCAGGGTAAATTCTTCCTCCAGATCGAAAACCGGGGCCGGAGAACCTTTTACGTTCCGGTACGAATAGAGGTATTCCGACGAACCGGCGTCATTTTTTGACTCACCCAGCAGGTAAATCAGATCACCCGGTTTCTGGAATCCGAGCGTCATGCGGTTGCCAGGGCTTTCCATCAGGCCGAGCATCCCAATCGTTGGCGTCGGGAAAACCGGGCCTTCGTCGGAGCTTTGGTTGTAGAAACTGACGTTACCGCCCGTTACCGGCGTGTTGAACCGTTCGCAGGCTTTTTTCATGCCTTTGATGGCACCCACAAATTGCCAGTAGACTTCCGGCACATACGGATTTCCAAAGTTCAGGCAGTTCGTGATGGCCAGCGGTTCCCCCCCCGAGCAAACAATGTTACGGGCGGCTTCGGCCACGGCAATGGCGCAACCTTCTTCGGGATCGGCGTTCACATAGCGGCTGTTGCAATCAACCGTAATGACGATGGATTTGTCGGTACCTTTGACGCTGACAACGGCGGCATCCGAGGGTGCGTTCGTGCTGCGGTTGGCGGTTCCCACCATCGAGTCATATTGCTCATACACCCAACGGCGTGAGCAAATATTGGGGTGCGACAGCAGGTGTTCGGCAACAGTCCGGATTTCACCGCTCTCCACATCCGGAATGCTATCAATAGAGAACTTTTTAAACTCCTGAAAATAAGCCGGTTCGCGGTATTCGCGTTCGTATTGTGGTGCGCCACCGCCCAGCACCAGGTCATCGGCCGGCACATCGGCGACCAGTTGACCGTAGCGGTGAAAATGCAGACGACCGGTATCGGTGACAACGCCAATCTGTTCGCAATTCAAATCCCATTTATCAAAAATCTGACGGATCACGTCTTCTTTTCCTTTTTCAATCACCACCAGCATCCGCTCCTGCGACTCCGACAGCAGGATTTCGAACGGTTCCATGTTGAGCTGGCGCGTCGGCACTTTGTCCAGGTCGATGTACATGCCGTGTTCGCCTTTGGCACTCATTTCGGAGGTCGAGCAGATAATACCGGCCGCCCCCATATCCTGAATACCAACGACATAACCCGTTGCAATGATCTCCAGCGTGGCTTCGAGCAGCAGTTTTTCCATGAACGGATCGCCCACCTGCACCGCCGGGAGTTTTTCGGTCGATTTATCCGAAATATCTTCCGATGCGAACGTCGCGCCGTGAATGCCGTCTTTACCCGTGGCCGAACCAACGATAAAAACCGGGTTCCCTACACCGTAGGAAGTAGCCTTGGCCACTTTATCAGTTTCGACAATCCCGGCCGAAAAGGCGTTTACCAGTGGATTGACGTTGTAACAATCATCAAAATAAACCTCTCCGCCTACCGTCGGAATACCGAACGCATTGCCGTAATCGCCGATGCCTTTGACGACGCCTTTCAGCAAGCGCCGGGTTTTGGGCAGCGACAAATTGCCAAACCGCAGGGAGTTCAACTGAGCAATGGGCCGCGCACCCATCGTGAAAATATCACGATTAATACCGCCGACGCCCGTGGCCGCGCCCTGATACGGTTCGATGGCCGACGGGTGGTTGTGCGACTCGATCTTGAAACTACAGGCCAGCCCGTCGCCAATGTCGACCAGTCCGGCGTTTTCTTCACCTGCTTTAGCCAGCATCCGGCTCGGCGCATCGCCCGTCGTGTCGCGGGGCAGGGTTTTGAGCCAGATGATCGAGTTTTTATACGAGCAGTGCTCCGACCACATGACGGAGAAGATACTCAGCTCCGTAAAATTGGGTTTACGGCCCAAAATGGCAATAATTCGGTCGTATTCGTCGGGAAGCAGACCCAGTTTGCGGGCCGTTTCGAGGGTTGGTAATTGATCGGTCGTTTCGGCAGACATGCGGATTGAGCAGAATGTTCGTTCCGGCAAAGGTAAGGCTTTTCGGTCATCCTGCCGAAGTCATTACCGAACGAATCGGGAAATCGACCCGGTTTTCTCAAAAAAATGGCCTAAATTTCCCGAATTTCCGTTTAAACCCTGAAGCCGTTTTGCCTCCAACCCCCTGAAGGTGGCTTGCCGGAATTGAGAAGCACCCTTCAGGGGGTTGGGGGCAAAACGGCTTCAGGGCGAAAATAAGGAAGGCAAATTTATTACTAATCAAACCTTGTGAGTACGAACGATTCCCAAATTCGAACCGTCCAGGTAACCCGGTATGTGACGCCCCTGCGCGAAGGCGGTTCGCTGCCCGCCATTGTGGAAGCCGACGATGATTTTCTGTACGTTTTGAAATTTCGGGGGGCAGGGCAGGGTGTGAAAGCGCTAATTGCCGAACTGATTGCCGGGGAAATTGCCCGCGCCCTCGGTTTCCGCATTCCCGAAATCGTGTTTGCTATTCTTGACCCCGTTATGGCCCGCACCGAACCGGATGAGGAAATTCAGGATTTGCTGCGGGCCAGCGGAGGGCTGAATCTGGGACTTCATTACCTGTCCCGCGCCATCACCTTCGACGCGATTGTGAACGACGTCGATGCCCGGCTGGCTTCCCAAATCGTCTGGCTCGACTGCTTCATTACCAACGTGGACCGCACCGCCCGCAACACCAATATGCTGATCTGGCACAAAGAACTGTGGCTGATCGACCACGGTGCGGCACTCTATTTTCATCATTCAGGGCAGAACTGGGCCGAACAGGCCGTCAAACCGTTCGGAGCCGTGAAAGACCACGTGCTGCTGTCGAAGGCGACTGAACTCGAAACCGTCGATGCGGAATTTCGCCGGATTTTAACGCCCGAGCGCATTGCGTCCATCGTGGCGCTTGTTCCCGATGCGTGGCTGGTTCAGGAAGGTTTTGCCGATTCAGCAGAGGAGCAGCGGCTCGTTTACACCCGGTTTTTGGAAACCCGGCTCGCCCATTCAGAAATTTTTGTCAAGGAAGCGCAACATGCCAAAACACTTGTTTGAGTACGCCGTCATCCGGGTCGTACCGCGCGTCGAACGGGAGGAATTTCTCAACGTCGGCGTCATTCTGTATTGCCCGGCGCAGGGCTTTTTGAAAACCGTGTTTGAACTGAATGCAGTACGGCTGTGTGCGTTTTGCCGCGAGATCGACATTCCGGAACTCCACGAACGGCTCCGGGCTTTTGAACGAATCTGCGCGGGTCGTCGGGAAGGCGGGGCCATTGGTCAATTACCCATTGCGTCCCGGTTTCGGTGGCTCACCGCCAACCGCAGCACCATTGTACAAACCTCGCCGACGCATACCGGTTTATGTGACGATGCGGGAGAAAAGCTACAACAACTTTTTGAGCAACTGGTGCAGTAGCGCCGGGAAGTCCGAATTGTTAGTCTACTTTCAAGGGAGGACCAACAACCTGCATGTCATGGTCGGCAAAGATTTTGGCAATTTCTTCATTTGAAGGCTCTTTTTCCAGGGAAGCCATGGTTACGAAAAACTCCTCCAGTTTGCCTGCGGGTTGAAGAATGACGGTCATTCTTCCTTTCTCACTGACCTGCGTCCAGGCATGCGGAACTTTCCGGGGCAGAAAAATACTGTCGCCTGCTTTGAGTTGGTATTTATCCTGGCCTACCAGAAACTGGTATTCTCCTTCCTGAACCTGAAAAATCTCATCCTGATTGGGATGAACATGGAGCGGAGTACCGCGTTTTGGCGATAGAGAGGTCTGTTCAAACACGGCCAAATCGCCATTAGTGTCTTTACCGGATATTTTAACATCCAGAATATTCGAATTGACGCCTTTCAATTGAATATGACCATGATACCGCCCCTCTCCGTTATTGACTTTAAATCCTTTTACTGCCCGGTCATTTCTCCCGAAGATTTGAATGGGAATGGCTGCGGGGGTCACAGCCAGTGTCGTTTGGATAAAGGTTCGACGTTTCATGCATACATTTGTCAGAATCGTTTTTAATAAACCACCTTTCTTTTCCCAGTTTTTTAGAGTAAGGGTGGATTCATCTTCAAAATACAATGGGTATTGCAGAAAGCCTTGTCCTTTTTATTTAACGTAATTTCATGTTATCAATAATGCTGGATTTCAGGACGCCGTCCGCAGGGTGGGTGATTCATTCAACCGGTTTATCGTGTTTACCTTCGTAAACTTCTTTCAGAAACAAGCCTGTCGATCCCGAAAACGACATAATGGCGTATTGGGTAGCGGTATAGCCCTGCTTTCCTTTGGTTTTGGCCAAAGCCAGCATTTCCGCCCGTTTTGATTCCAGGTGCAGGTTGAGCCAATGGACCATTTGCCGGTAGGCATCATTAAATTCTTTCTCTTCCTCCGGGTTCATTGCTCAATCGGCTAAATTTGTCCTGATCAGATTGTATACAAAAGAAAATAGCCACCCTTCCAAAAGAGCGGCTACGTGACTTGACATCCGGTGATCCCGTTTGGATTCGAACCAAAGACCGTCTGATTAGAAATCAGATGCTCTATCCAACTGAGCTACGGGACCGAAATCGAGTCCAAAAGTACAGGATTAGCCGCAATTCCACAAGAAAACACCATTTCATTGTCTAATTCATGAACTTACAGTCCCCCAGCGGCTTGCTTCAGGGTAGCAATATCGATCTTATCCATCGCCATCAGGGCCTGCATCACCCGCTGGGACCTGCCGGGGTCTTTATCATATAAAAGCTCCCCTAAAACGGTGGGAACAATCTGCCACGACAACCCGTATCGGTCTTTCAACCAGCCACACCGCGATGTGGAGCCTCCCTCAGAAAGTTTCTCCCATAATTCATCCACTTCTTCCTGCGTTTCGCAGTTGACAAAAAACGATACGGCTTCATTAAATTTGAAGTGTGGGCCGGCATTTAAGGTCATGATTTTTTGTCCTTCGAGCTGAAAGGTTCCGCTCATTACCGGCCCATCGGCACCCATTCGATTCAGACTCAGAATTGCTGAATTTTTAAAGATTGAAACGTAAAAATTCATGGCCTCTTCGGCCTGGTTATCGAACCACAGAAACGGGGTAACTTTTGGCTGGCTTGTCATCGGAGTCGTAGAAAAGGGTAATTCTTTTCAACAAATGTATCACCATTACCGCTGGGAAGACGGGGGTAAACGCGACAATCTAAAGGGTCGATTACGCCATCGGAACCGGTTTCGGTAGTAACTATACCACCAGAAATCCTTTCGTGAATTGGACGGGTTTTAAAAAATGAATCAAGCTTATACTGAACCATGGACAACTTCGATGAACAAAATGACGCAACGGGTAAATCCCCGGATGATCAAAAATCCGGAAACCTCAAAGACTCCCTGATCCAGCTCATCAGTCGGGTTGACCCGACCATTGACTGGTCAAAAGTTAACTGGGACCAGCGGGAAGGGGACGGTTTTGGCTCCTGCTCCTCAGACGATCAGAGGACGACCCGAAAGCTCGAAGCAGCTTTTTATGCCCTGAAGCGTGAAAAAGAATGACGTTTTGACCTGGTGAATTACCCGAAAACCGACAGAAGCGGGATCTCATGCCCGACTGAATGGCCTGGCATTTCGACCGCAATGCCAACGTCAAAATAAACGCCAATTTTGACGTTTAAACAGACATCAGAACAGACGTCAAAACATCCGCATTCACTTCTCTTTATTATTTGGCCTGACCGCCCCATCCATTCTGGCTTCAGGTAATTAGGACACCTTGCGTATCTCCCGGATTTAAACCATCTCATAAGCCCGGTTATACCAACTATCGATTCGTTTTATAGTGTTAGTAAGTCATTTTATGTCCACGCACAAAATTAATATCAACATAGTTGTATTCTTTTTTAACTTTAAGCCAGCTACAACCCTGATCGAGAAGGGCTGGCAGTTTAAACAAGTTTATATTCCGTATTAACCTTACATTTCTTATGCAAAACAACTACCGTTTAACCCTGACACGCCAGGGGTTATTACTATTCATCGCACTGTGGGGAAGCCTCTCTTCGCTGTTTGCCCAGTACCCTATTCCACCTGTTTACTGGCAAACGGTTTTCGATAAAACCAATACGCCGGATTTTAGCCGGGGCGAACTTTTTAGTTCCGTAGAAATGGCCCGCACGCCAGACGGTGGTAGTGTCATCATAGCACACCCTTTTTACTTTGTCAACAACCAGAGTAGACCTTTTATCACCAAACTGGACCCTACCGGCAAAGTCGCCTGGACTACGGCTTTACCAGACTTTTTTTTCCCTTCTGCCGTCCAAACCCAGCCGAATGGAGACATTGTGGTAGCGGGAAATTTTTCGTCCAGTTTTGCCCCGTCCAGTTTTGGATTTGTTCGTTATAACCCGGCGGGTTACATAAATTTTTACAATGCGCTTGTATTGCCCGATCAGTTTACAAAACCGCGTAGCCTGGGCGATATGGTTCCCGCTCCCGATGGTGGGTTTTTGTTGGTTGGCTATGAATACCCATCCACTACGCCTGACCAGCGCCTGGACATTGTGTTAGCAAAGGTTGACCAAAATCTTACTTTAAGCTGGTATAAATCCGTTGGCGGAAGTGGTATAACGTTTTTATTTAAAGCGGTTCGAGCCTCAGAGGGCGGAGGATACCTGATTCATGCTCAGACTACTGCTCCTACGATTACAGGGAATCCGGATATGAGTTATGGGCTTTCATTTGATTTTAAAATTGATGAAACAGGCACGATTGTCTGGCAAAGTGTAGGCCGACAGAATGGGGTCCTGCGCGCACTTTCTCCGCGGAAAGGCGGTTATTTTGCCATCGGAAATTACGGCTGGATTACATCCAGGGCGGTGTTTAAACTCGACGAACAACTTAATATCATTCAAGGCGTTCCATTGCCTGATTCGGAAGAAAATAACAGTCAACATTCCATTTCAATTGCCACAACACCCGATGGCGGGTGTATTGCCGTTGATAAATTAACAGACCGCTATCCCAATGGGCCTCATTCGGACTACCGGATCACGAAGTATTCTCCCAATTTGGACATCGAATGGCAGGAACAAGGGGGAGGTCCGGGAAATGAAGAAGCCCGTCGTGTCATCGTCAACCCCGACGGAACCTACCTGATAGCAGGCACTACGACATCACCCCGGCTATTTGGTGGGGTCGATGCCGAAGGGAAAGTAGCCGTTTGGGTCCGTCGGCAGGCGGCTTTCGTTAACGCTTTGCAGCTCAAAGCTCCGACCTACGATTGCAATACCGGGGCCATTACCTTCAATACCGCAGGCGGTGACGGTAGCCCTATTACTTTTGTGGCACCGGGCATTAGCAAGGCCACACCGGCCAGTAACTCAGGAGTTGTGGAAGCCGGTTTACGGTTTGACCCCAAACCCATCCCGATTCAGGCTACTCAAAATGGCGTCACGGTAAGCCTTGCGTTTGACCTCAAAGCCTATTGTATCGGCGGAGAACCCGCTCCGGGTGGAGGGAGTCTGTCGCTAATCCAGCCCACCTATGATTGCAATACCGGGGCTATTACGTTTAACACGACGGGTGGGGATGGAACCACCATTACCTTTGCGGCACCGGGTATCGCCCGTTCCAGTGTCACGAGTAATACGGGAACGGTGGAAGCCGGTTTACGGTTTGACCCCAAACCCATCCCCATTCAGGCTACCCAGAGTGGTAAAACGGTAAGCTATCTGTTTGATTTACCGGCTTACTGCAACGGTGGGCAGCCTTCTCCGGGTGGAGGTAGCCTGTCGCTCACTCAGCCCACCTACGATTGTGTCACCGGGGCCATAACGTTTAATACGACGGGCGGAGATGGAAGCACCATTACCTTTGCGGCACCGGGTATCGCCCGTTCCAGTGTCACGAGTAATACGGGAACGGTGGAAGCCGGTTTACGGTTCGACCCCAAGCCCATCCCCATTCAGGCCACCCAGAATGGTAAAACGGTAAGCTATCTGTTTGATTTACCGGCTTACTGTAGCCCCAATTCGAATGCGCGTCTTGGAGAAAGCGAATTTGGCCAAAAACTGACGGTCCGAATCCTGGAAAACCCCGTACGTCACCAACTCCGTGTTCAACTGGCCGGGTCCGCTCAGACACCAATCCAGTTACGAATTACTGACTTACAAGGCCATGTTCTCCAAACCCGAACCATCAATCCTGACCAACGAAAAGACAATCAGGTGTTTGGGGTTGATCAGTTGCCGACCGGGCTCTTTATCCTGCAGGCCACGACAGGGCAGCAGGGCCAAAGCATTAAGTTCCTGAAAAAATAACCTGTTCACCGATCATAACCGGCTCCACTTCACTCGGCCCTGGCTTTAAAAGCGAGAGCGCACAGTCGAGTGGAGCCGCTTTTTTCGACCGGTAAACCGCGCTGCTGCCATCCCGAAAGAGAGACTTAGCTGTTCGTGTTGATCACTTCGTACCGGGCGCGTACAAACATGAATATACCGTAGCAAAACAAGCCCAGTGCCACGGCGCCAAGCAGGAAAGAGCCGTAACTGGCTTTCTCCAGAAAGGCAAAAGCACTGCTACTGCCTCCGACTTCGCGGGCATTGGACTCCATAGCCGCTTTTATAAATAAGTAGCCGATCAGACCCCAGACGATTCCCCGCGCGATATATCCAATTTTCCCGGACCGGATGATCATCTCTTTCAGTTCTGTTTTGATGGAAGAGGTTCGGACATTTTTCAGGTATTTACCAGACATAGCCCGGTAGATTTGGTACACCCCGATGCCAATGATACAGACGCCGATCAGGCCGACAAGCCATTGGCCATACGGTTTCTGCAGTAGTTCGCGAACGAGGGTCTGGCGCGAATTGTCTCCGCCATGATTACCCCGGCTACCCAGTACCATCCGGAAAGAGCCATAGGCCAGGAATCCATAGACCAATCCGCTGAAGGCATACCCTAACCGACGACCGATGCCTTT
This sequence comes from Larkinella sp., assembly GCF_965227735.1. NCBI lineage: Bacteria > Pseudomonadati > Bacteroidota > Cytophagia > Cytophagales > Spirosomataceae > Larkinella > Larkinella sp. The sequence goes on from NZ_OZ245776.1 coordinate 374,752, forward strand.
GGCGTCGGTTCCCTTGTGCTCGTTGTCAAGAAAAGCCTGTGTGAGCCGCCAGAGGGCGTAGCAGACCAGGCCTGTGGCCACCAGTGCCAGCAAAAACTGCCCGAACGGTTGAGCCAGTATAAATCGAAAAACGCCCTGTTTATTGAGATTACTTTCCGTACTACCGCCAATTTCAAAAGCAGCCATAAACGCCAGTACGCCAACCAGGCAATAAACCACTCCTTTGGCCACCAGGCCAAACCTGGCAAAACGTTTCACCCATTCAGGCTGGGTCGAGGGTAAGTGGGAGGAGATGCCGGATAAGTTCATCATCGAAATCGTTATGTGTAAGTTGCTTTCCGCACAGTCGGACTGCTGTAAATAACATAATTGATTTAGATTCTAAATGTTTTATGATTCGCTGCGGAACCAGCTTATGGCGGTCTGAATACGGTGCTGAAATACTATGGAAGGATGAAATAACCGGTTCTTTGAGTCGTATCAGGATGTCTACGATGATGCGGAAAAGTCGGACGAATCGCCCCTGTACAAAAACGGGGAAGGCGTTTTAACCTCGCTGATGGATATTGCCAAACTGGGCGTTTACGGCAAATTCGATCAGGTCTGAAAACAGAACGTGCACACGGTATGGATTTTTCTGCAGGATAATAATTTGAAAATTAAAAGTGAAAGTAAAACTCGATTTAATGTAAATTATTCATTAAATGAACAATTATATACATAAAGACGTAAACGTCAATATGCTACTGAAGAACAGAAAGAGGCCGGTGGATCCACTACACGCTCGTATCAAGTTAGGGACTTTACCTATTCTTGCCAGTAGTAGGCTATAGCCAAATAGTAAAAAATTAAGGAAAGGGTAATTGCTTTTAGCTAGACCTTATGAACGTCCGATCCTCAATATTTGAGCGGTCTGGAAATTGGTGGACCTCACTGGTTATTTAACGTTCAGGGAATCTACAGGGCTATTTGGCAAAACGATTGAAAAAGTAGTTCCTATTCCTTCAACACTGTGAACACTCAGTGTACCCCCATGAAGTTCTACAAACTGCCGGGCGATGACAAGCCCCAGGCCGGTTCCCTGAATAGAGGAGGTATTTCCGGCTCGGAAAAAGGGTTGGAACAAGGCTGAAAGATCACTGGCGGGAATGCCAATACCCGTGTCGATCACCTGAATCATAACCGTTTCGGACGTAAAGCGCAGTACCAGTTGCGGGCTATCCGGAGCGAATTTAAAGGCATTGGATAACAAGTTTACCAGTACATGACTCATCAGTTTTTCATCCAGGGAAATGCTATATGGTACCCCTTCCAGTGAAAAATCGACGATCCGACCATCTATTCGATCACTGAAATGCCGGTCAATAACGTGTTGGCACATCATTACGACATCGGTCCAAAGCGGATGAAACGAAACTTTTCCCGCTTCAATGGTTCCCATGGTGAGCAAATCCGTCATCAACTCGTTCACATGTTCAATCTGTCTAGAAATAACCTCTGCATACTTTTCGATGAAGGGCTTAGCAATATCCTGGGGTTTTGCCAGATACAGTTTGATCAAATCCGTACTACTTTGAATGACGGTCAGGGGGGTACGAAACTCGTGAGAAGCGATGGAGACAAACCGGGATTTGAGGTGGTTAAGCTCCTGCTCGCGTTGTAAGGATTGTTGCAGGATAAATTCATTCTCTATCTGGGAAGTGACTTCAGCAGCCATAACCATTACCCCGGTGATGGTTCCGGATACATCACGAAGAGGGGTATACGTATAGTTAAAATAAGCGTCCTGCAACGTTCCATTCCGCTTGATCAGAGCCCGTTCTCCCGTGCCGAAGTAGGGCACTCCGGTGTCGTAAACGGCTTCCAGTAGTTCGATGAACCGTTGTCCTTTGAGGACCGGCTGAGCCTCGATCAATTCCATACCAACAACAGAGGGGTTCTCAACAAAGGAGCTTTCCCGCCAGATTTCGCGCATCGCTTCATTAGCGACATTAATGACCATATTCCGACCACTCAGTAGAGCAATTCCCAGGGGAGCCTGTTCAACAATGGTGCGAAAGCGCTCTTCACTTTGCTGAATTTTTTGTTGAGCAATAATCAATTGCGTCGTTTCCTGGCACACGACCAGAACTCCGGCGACCCGACCAGAATCCGTCAAAACGGGACTGTAACCAAACGTCCAATAAACATTCTCCATTTGACCATTTCGGTAGATCGGCAGGAGTTGGTTTTCACTCCTGGTAGATTCCCCTCCGGCTAGCACCTGATCGATCAGGGGCTTGATGGTCGGCCAGATCTCAGGCCAGCAATCCTGACCCCGCTGGCCCAATGCACCCGGATGCTTCCCCTGATTGCCTAAACTAGGCCGGAAAGCGTCGTTGTAGAACTGGATCAACTCGTTGCCCCAGAACAGTACCATGGGAAACTTGGATGACAGGATTAGTGATACCGTGGTAAGCAAGCTCAGGGGCCAGTCCTCGGGGTTGCCCAGTGGAGTACTCTCCCAATCAAAAGCTCGGGTTAGTACTCCCATTTCCCCACCACTATTCAGAAAGTTGACCGATCGTGTTTGATTTTTCAACATAAAAAAACTAAATAAGATTTTATTAATAATCAGCCCAAAAAACGTTACTATTTATCGAATTGAAACTGTCTTTGGAACCACTAATTTTAGCACTTCCAATTAATTCGATACAAACTCCACTTCTTCGCCCTGAAAGAACTTACCGACTTGAATGGAAAAGTAGTAACGTGCAAAAGTTGCCCCCGTAGCGCAGACGGAGTACGTATATAATGAGATACCCTCCTCAAACCAGCAAAGAGGATTTTGATTCGCTTGTAGCTAAGGGTACTTGTTGATTGCATTTAGAGAGACACTTGAATTAATAATTTCGAGAGATTTCCAGATATTGTATGAGGCATGGTTTACACGCCCGCCGGAAGGAGGAGTTTTATACACTTTTGGGGGAATACCCAAAAAATATCAACTTCAGCGTGCTTAACGACTGAGTATCGTGCCCGAAAGCAGACAATAGATTAGTACATATATATGTTTGCTGCTTAATGCAGCTAGCTTTGATTCATGAATTTTTGAAAACCCGTGTGAGAACCAGACCCATCAGGTAATAATCCAGATCGAATTTCAGGTAGTTCACGAGCACAAAAAACGGGAGAGCATAAATCGTATAAAACGAGTAGCTCAATAACATTCCCCCCAGTAAAATCCCGGTTCCAGAATGCGTGCTTCCCCACACTGCATCTCATTAAACCGCCGGTAGTGGGCACTGCTGGTGATGAAAAAGTCGCCCTGGTGGCAAGATGAACATTTTCGATAGCATTTTAACATCGGCATCTGTACCCAAGAAGTAAAGTTCTTTTTATTCATAATGCACACGAACTTTAGTTCTTAAGTAAAATGCAAATGTACCTCAGGAATCATCATCTTTCTAAGACAAAACCGGACAGTTATGGCACAAATCAACAATCAGGCATTTTCTGACTGGCGAAATCTCACTGGCGTTTGCTTTACGTTGAATGCGTGAAGAGAAAACAGTGACCAATATGCCCCAGGTGAAAGATAACGATCTGTCGTTCTGATGCCCGCCAATTACAAACCCTATTTCCGAAGTGGAACCGGATCAGGCGACTGATCCGGTTCCACCGGAAAAAAAGCCGAAAATGCAAGCTATATTTTCCGCAAAAAAGTGCACAATAATTGTACTCTTTACGTATTTCTTAGTTGCTTGTAAATGCTTCACCAGCTCGGAAGGGATCATTCTAGCTAAGATATCCGGGCCGCCAATTGCGCTTGCGAAAGTGTCTACTCTCCGAGATAAAACCCAGATCTTTTCCCTCTTATGCATACATCTGACTCGGCAGGTCGCTATCGGTTAATGGCTTCCAGTTACGGGTTGTTCGGATGTCCTGCCTTAAAATTATCCTTCTCGAAGCCGGGCTATGTCCCAAAAGACACTACATTGATAAGACCAAATAACAGCGATACACTTTATCTTGAGAAAGTTAAATAACATGGGTAGAGAAATAGTCGATTAAACCTCAGTATTGTTTAAACCTGGCAACTTTCATTAATCCATAACCAATCAGTATGGGGCCGGGTGAAAGGATAACCAGTAAACCGATTTTTCTAAACAAATAATCCGTGAGAATGTGGCCTATGATGGTCACCCCAATAAAGAAAATGGAATAGATAAGCCTGTACATTGCAAACTTCGAAGTATCTGGGATTGATGGCAAAATTATACTACAGCGGGTCATATTTCTCACTAGCGGCCCGTGGCTAAATGGCACTCAGTTTCACCACTAATTTAGAAAGTGCCTTGCCAGCTCTGGACTTGATCCCATTTTTCTCTTCGATATGCACATGAAAGCATCAGCACGATCGACAGAGGTTTAACTGCGTCGGCAGTCCGATCGAAATTTTCCAGGATGAACTCGGATAATAGAAACTGGACCATGGACAAGAAGCGTTCCAAAACAGGCCGGTTTGATGAAAACACAAACCTAAAAAAATACTATGCTCTCCACAACATTATGAATTGATCCAGGACTACGGTTCGAATTTTGGGTTATTTTCGTCACAATTCACTCTTGGAAAAATAGGATCAATTACAAAAGTTGTGGATCAAGTTGGATTAAGCATATAACTGCGTTAATCGATAAAGAAAGAATTCAACGTTTCTTACCCCTCTGAACTGAGCTCGGAACGCTTTGATTTTGGCATTGAAAGATTCGGCCGAGGCATTCGTGCTGCGGTTGTCAAAGTAGTTCAGGATCGTGTCATAGTGATTTTGAATCGAACGGGCCACGGTGTTGAAAGCCTTAAAACCGCATTGCCGGACCTTTTCATGCCATTTGGCTAGGCGGGCCAAGCCATAGAGTTTGTCGGTGGTGTTCTCAAAAATGTGGCTTAGGCTTTGACTCAGTTCATAGGCTTGTTTTAGAGCAGGATAACGATCAAAGAGCAGTTCAGCCCGTTCCCGTTGGCTTTCAGTCCAATCACCCGGTTTTTTATAGAGCACATACCGACTGCGGGCCAGCAATTGTTTGAGCGTATCGCCATTGGAAAGCAGCTCCGGCTCATACGTGTTTTGAGCTGATTTGGCTTGTTCAAGGGCTGCATTTTCGGCATCCAGAGCTTCCCACCGGTACTGGACACGCATCTCCTGGACGGCTTCCAGGGCTAATTGCTGAACATGAAACCGGTCGGTGACCTGAGTGGCGCGTGGAAAGCTTTTTTTGGCGATCAGGCTCATATTGCCCGCCATATCCAGGGTGATTTCGGTCACCTTTTTGCGGAGCTTTTCGGGGATTTTCCGGAGAATAGCGATCACGGTTTCCGCTTTTGTACCGGCGATAATGGCTACAATACTGCCCTTTTGGCCTTTGGCTGCTTTATTGGTCAGAATCGTATATAACTCGCCATGCGAAAGGCTAGTCTCATCAATTGACAAATGCGTTCCTATATTTTGGGGATATAACAGCCACTGTTTAGCATGTTTTAGCTGGGACCAGTTCTGAAAATGGCTCAAATGGGTCCGATACTGGCGGGACAAACGTTTTCCGTCAACGCCATATAAACGACCCAGGCTATTGGTACTGTGGGGGGATAAATCCGTCAAGCTGGTTTAAAAAAAGCGCGAATTCTTTCGTCATTCGCGTTCCCTCTGCTACCTGTGACCAATCTCTTTGCTGGATGTGACCGGTCTGGGTATTGAGCCGCGCCACGGTGGCCAGCGACGACGTTTAATATGAAGAAAAACCCGTTTATCACGGATGGGGAAGTCCTGGATGGTAATTTCAGGTAAGAAACCCTTCGATAAAAGAAATGCTTTAGCGGGATCGGACTCCGGGTAGTTTTTCTCTTCCAGATAAACATGAAGCAGATCCGAAGACTTCTCGACACGGGTCAGTTCATAATAGGCTACGATAAAATCAGGTAACAGGTATTCGACTAAAGGTAAGAAACTCTCCAAGACGGTCAGGTTTGATTAAAAACACAAACCTAAAAAAATCCTACGCCCTCCACAACTTTTGCACTTGATCCACAACTTTTGCACTTGATCCGAAAAATACAATTACGAGCAGATATCACAAAAAAAACCGCCTAAATCGTTAAATTTAGGCGGTTTTTAGCGTCGGGGTGGCAGGATTCGAACCTACGACCTCCTGGTCCCAAACCAGGCGCGATACCGGGCTACGCTACACCCCGATTACTTTCGAGAGCACAAAGGTACGATTTTAATTTGGAAAAGAAAATCGGGGCCTTTAAAATCCCTCTTATTTACATTCTGGCGGAGAGAGAGGGATTCGAACCCTCGGTACCGTTGCCAGTACGACAGTTTAGCAAACTGTTCCTTTCGGCCACTCAGGCATCTCTCCAGGACAACCCCAAAGCCGCTGTGGCGTTGTTGGGGTCACAAATATAGAGGTATTCCCGCCGTTTCGCCAAGATTTCAGCCAAAAAAGTTTCGCGGCAATTTGTGATCTCCAATAGGCCATCCGGTCATTTCCTCCTAATTTCGCAGCTTCACGGAGTCAATCCAACGGCCTTCGGTTCGTTGATGTCCTGATCCTTTGCGAATTGCATGAACTGGAATCATAGTCTGACCCAAACCGAATACCTCTTCATAGCTGTCTTCGTGCTGCTCTATGGCTATTATTTTTTTCGAACTTTTCGGGTGGCCCGCTTGCTGGGCACCACCGCCTGGGCCACCATTCCGAAGTTTTTTCTGCGAACCGGCTACTTCACCCTGCTGCTGATTGCGTTGCTAGGCCCTTCCTTCGGGGTCGTCGAAAAAGAACTGGTCTCGGAAGGAAAAGATATTTACATCGCCGTCGATCTTTCCAAATCCATGGACGCAACCGACATTCCGCCCACGCGGCTGGAAAAAGTAAAATATGAACTAAAACGGCTGATCGACGCGCTGCCCGGCAACCGCTTTGGCCTGCTGGTTTTCTCCACCGAAGCCTACGTCCATGCCCCCCTAACGTCGGATCAGGGTGCGCTAACGCTGTTCATCCAGTCGCTAAATACGAAGCTCGTCCCCGAATCCGGCACCAACCTGTGTTCCGCCGTAGAACTGGCCCTGCGGAAACAACTGGCCGAAACCTCGGATCTGACCCAAACCAAAGTGTTAATTCTGCTGACGGATGGCGAAGATTTTGGGGAGTGTGACCCGGCGCTGGCCGGCCAATTGCGAAGATACGGTATTGCGCCCTTCGTCATAGGCGTCGGCACCGAAAATGGCAGCACCATTCCAACACCCAAAGGCAACCTGCGCGACAAAGATGGCAAGATTGTGCAAACGCGCCTGAACCGCAGCTACTTGCGACAATTTGTAAAAGATACCCGTGGCTCGTACCTGGAGTTGACCTCCTCATCCGGTGACCTGACACCCCTCATTTCGGCCATCCAGACGATGGAAAACCGGCTGGTCGATCAGCGCAAGCTGGAGGTGACAACCAATAAATACTATTACTTTCTGGTCGTTGCGCTGGTGCTGATCGCCATCGACATCCTGGTGACGGTTCGAACGTTTAAGCTGTAAACCCGTTCCAGTTGTCCAAAAGAGTTCGTATTTTTGCGAACGTTTTAAGCCCAAATATGACCTACCTGATTTTATCGGTATTGCTCTGGTTGTACGACAATCGCTCTTTCGATAAGATTTCGCATGATAACATCGCGCGGATTGAAGGGCTACGGGCCTACGAGGCCGGTAATTACAAACGCGCGGCCGAGCAATACGTTGCTCTGGTCAACTCGGCACTGTTTGTGGAACCGTCGGCCCGGCTGAACCTGGCTCACTCCTATTTTCACCTCCGGCAATATGCCCAGGCCCAGAAACATTACCGGCTGGTGGCGCAGGTCAGCCAACCCGACCTGGCCGCGGCAGCCGAAATCCAACTGGGTGTCATTGCGGTTTTGCAGGGCGATTCAACCGCAGCACTGACCTTGTTCCGGAAAGCACTTACTGCCGTTCCCGCGCTTGAGCCCGCCCAGTTCAATTATGAACTGATCAAAAAAACGTACTCCGGAAAGCCCATTCAGAACAGTTCCCAGCGACCCAAGCCCAAACCCCAGCAATCGCAGCAAGAAACGGAAACAGTCCTGGAGCGGGGCAAAGAGAGCGGAACGGAAGTGGAACAGGGAGACACTAAAAACGAGTTGTTGCGTCGGCTGCGGTCACTGAATCTATCGGAAGAACAGGCTTTATCGATCCTGAATTCCATGCAGGCCAACGAAGTGCAGTACATCCACCAGCGAAAACAAAAGGCGAAAACGAAAGACCGGCTTACATTCAATACCTATTAGGTCGCTCGGGCAAAACCCCTTTCATATGAATGACGTAGTAATTGTCTCGGCCGTCCGTACGCCGATTGGTAGCTTTGGCGGGGCGTTGGCACCCCTGACCGCGACCGAACTGGGTGCGCTGGCGATCCGGGCGGCTTATCAAAAAGCCGGTATCCTTCCTGAACTGGTGGAAGAAGTCATTATGGGAATTGTCGTATCGGCCAATCTGGGGCAGGCCCCGGCCCGGCAGGCGGCATTGAAAGCCGGTTTGCCGGTGAACGTCCGCTGTACAACCGTCAATAAAGTGTGCGCATCGGGAACCAAAGCCATCATGATGGCGGCTCAAACCATTCAGTTGGGCCAGGCCGACGTCATCATCGCCGGTGGTATGGAAAGCATGTCGAATGCGCCTTACTACATTCCAAAAGCGCGCTTTGGGTATAAATACGGCGACGGGCAATTGATCGATGGGCTGGCCAAAGACGGTTTGGTCGATCCGTTTGACCAGCGTACAATGGGCTTTTTTGCCGATCAAACTGCAACCAAATACAACATCAGTCGCGAAACTCAGGATGCTTTTGCCATTCAATCGTACCAGCGGGCCGCAGAAGCCACGAAAAATGGTAGTTTTGGGGCCGAAATCATCCCGGTTGACGTTCCGACCAGCAAAGGCAGCCTGACGGTAAGCGAAGATGAGGAGTATAAGAATGTATTTTTCGACAAAATTCCGAAGCTGAAACCGGCTTTTTCTTCCGATGGCACCGTTACGGCCGCCAACGCGTCGACCATCAATGATGGTGCGTCGGCCCTGGTATTGATGAGTCTGAAAAAGGCGGAGGAACTGGGACTAAAGCCGATTGCCCGCATTCTGGGTTACGCCGATGCGGAACAGGAACCGGCCCTTTTCACTACCTCCCCCACGCTGGCCATTCCGGCGGCTTTGAAACGGGCGGGGGTGAAACCGGAAGACGTTGACTATTACGAAATTAACGAAGCGTTTTCCGTCGTAGCCCTGGCGTGCAGCCAGATTCTGGAAATACCGCAGGCGAAACTAAACGTCAACGGCGGGGCGGTTTCACTGGGACATCCGCTGGGGGCGTCCGGTGCGCGAATCGTAACGACGTTGGCGAACGTTTTGCAACAGCGCAACGGACACATTGGCGCCGTTGGCATTTGTAATGGTGGCGGAGGGGCGTCGGCACTGGTGATTGAGAAAATGTAATCTGTAACCTTAAGCGAACCAATCACTTTTTTATTTAACATTACTTATTTGACATTTATGATTAAAATTTAATTTCAAATGTTAAATGATGAATGCTAAATGTAAAAGTTAAGAATCATTTGAAAATGAGTAATCCCAGGCAGGCAATAAAAGAAACGAATTTTAATTTTGACGGACAAACCGGTTTTTACCGGGGTAAAGTTCGCGATGTGTACCATTTCGACGACCGCCTGATCATGGTGGCCAGCGACCGTATTTCGGCTTTCGACGTGGTGTTACCCGTCCCGATTCCGTACAAAGGACAGGTGCTGAACCAGACGGCGGCTCACTTTCTGAAAGCCACCGCCGACATCGTCCCGAACTGGCTGCTGGATGTTCCCGACCCGAATGTGAGCGTGGGACTGAAATGCCAGTCGTATCCGGTCGAGATGGTGGTGCGCGGCTATCTGGCTGGCCATGCCTGGCGTGAATACCGCGCCGGAAAACGGATGCTTTGCGGTGTTGCCCTGCCCAACGGACTGAAAGAAGCCGATAAACTCCCCGAACCGATCATTACGCCCTCCACCAAAGCGCAGGAAGGACACGATGAGGACATTTCGCGGGAAGAGATTCTGGCTCAGGGCATTGTCCCCGAAAATGAATACGTACAGCTTGAAAAATACGCCCTGGCCCTGTTCAAACGCGGCACCGAAATGGCCGCCGAACGCGGACTGATTCTGGTCGATACCAAGTACGAATTCGGGATGCTTGAGGGTCAGATTTATTTGATCGACGAAATTCACACGCCCGACTCATCCCGGTATTTTTACGCGGACTCCTACGCCGAAAACCAGGACAAAGGCATACAGCAGAAGCAGTTGTCGAAGGAGTTTGTCCGGGAATGGCTGATCGCCAACCAGTTTCAGGGCAAAGAAGGCCAGACGATTCCGGCGATGAGCGACGAATGGATCGACCAGATTTCCAATCGCTACATTGAACTCTACGAAACCGTGACCGGCCAGCCTTTCATCCGGTCGGAAACGGACAATATTTACGACCGCATTGAAGAAAATATCCGTCGTTCGCTGACAGTTCGTTATTTTTGAAACGGAACAAGGTTATCCATTATGAATTATGCCATTGAAAAAAACGAGCAGTATTCGCTCGTTACGCTAAACGAAACGGTATTTGGCGGGGAGGTTCCGACGACCTTTGAAACCCTCAGCCGAAACCTTTTCCGGGAAGGCTACAGCAACATCATCGTCGATTTGACGGCGGTTCAGGAAATTGAAGACGATGGTATTCCCACCATCCGGAAAATCAACCGGCAATGTACCAATGAGTCCGGTTTACTGATTCTGGTGACCAAAAACGAGGATGTGATCGACTTTCTGGACGGTTCGAAAATCCCGGATCTGACGATTTTGCCTACGGTCGAAGAAGCCGTCGATGCGGTATTTATGAATGAACTCGAAAACGACTTCCGCAGTGAAGACGACGACAGTTACGAGTTTGGGGGAAGCTCAGACGATTGATAGGTTGTCAACAATAGCTCTTCCCTTACAATTTTTCTTGTTTATTGTGACTTCATCCTTGAAATTTAAAAATTGAATCTTTAAATTTCAAGGATGATTTATCGACAACTTACCCACCGGATCACTCAGGATCTATCGTTTTTCCCAACGTTGGGCCTAATCGGCCCACGGCAGGTCGGCAAAACTACACTGGCAAAATCGCTGGAAGGGAAACTCAATAAACCTATTTTATATCTTGATCTTGAACTGTCCACTGATCAGCAAAAGCTTACTGATGCAGAAACCTATCTAAAACAGCATTTTGACAAATGTGTGGTGTTGGATGAGATTCAGCGAATGCCGGATTTGTTTCCTTTACTCCGTGCCTTAATCGATCAAAAGCGGGAACCCGCCCGGTATTTATTATTGGGGTCAGCTTCTCCGGAACTCATTAGAAATAGCTCCGAGAGCCTGGCGGGTCGAATTAGCTATCTTGAATTGATGCCATTTTCCTGGCCGGAAGTACAATCGGTTTCTACCCTTGAAATGCACTGGCTAAAAGGAGGTTTTCCTGATGCCTTCACCGCACCCAATCTGATCTTCACCTTCCGTTGGTTAGCCAACTTTGTACAGACTTACCTTGAACGTGATTTACGACTGTTAGGGTATGAAATTTCCGGATCCACGCTGAACAAATTGCTTTCAATGCTAGCTTATGTTCACAGTAATGTTCTGAATATGAGTGATCTTTCCCGTTCATTAGGTGTTTCACAACCGACAGTTAACCGGTATTTGGATTTATTGGAAGGAAGCTTCATTATTCACCGGTTGCCTCCCTATTTTTCTAATGTGAGCAAACGCCTGGTGAAAGCGCCCAAACTGTATGTCCGGGATTCAGGCTTATTGCACCAGTTGGCTCAGGTAACTAACTCCGAAGTGTTACTGGGACATCCGATCGTGGGCGCTTCCTGGGAAGGATATGTCATTGAACAGATCCGGCGAACATTACAAACTGGCTGGGAATTTTATTACTATCGAACTCATGCCGGGGCCGAAATAGATTTGCTTCTGGTGGCTCCGAATGGCAAAAAAGTGGCGATAGAAATCAAATTTTCCAATGCCCCTGTGGTTTCCAAAGGCTTCTATGTAAGTATTGATGATATCAAACCGGACCATGTCTTCGTGATCATTCCAAGTGGCGAAAGCTATCCCAAATCAGACGGTATTTGGATCTGTAATCTGACCGATTTCTTAGTGAACCGCTTACCGGAAATTTATTTGGAATAGTTGACTTGAAAACCAATTTCTACCGTTCCGCCGACGCGTAAATCCGCTCCACGACTTCTTGCAAAATCGCGCCCTGCTCCGCCGTGCAAACGTTGGACGGTTTTCCCAGACAGGCATCCAGAAAAGCCGCCGTATTTTTAAGCTGAATATCGACGTCTTCCAGGTGCGGAAAGTGAACATCCGCCAGTTCACCGGCCACTTCGGTGTAGAGTGAAAACGGAAACAGCTTTGCCCCGCCCTGGGTGCCAAACACCGCCAGATTACGGTCGATGTCCGCTTTCGTATTCAACGCAAACGAAGCCGAAAGCATGATGGACGCCTTGTTCGAAAACGACAGATACGCCATACAGGCATCTTCCACTTCAAACTTCTGCGGGTCCCAGGCCCCCATCAGCCCTTTACCGCCGGTTTTGCCGATGAAGTCGTAGGTATTCGCCAGAATGTTTGCCGGAACCGCATAGTCGAGCGCACACAACGCCAGGTCGAGGACGTGAACACCCAGGTCCATCAACGCTCCTCCGCCCTGCATTTCCTTGTTCGTAAAATACCCCCAGCCCGGAATACCCCGCCGACGCAGAAAATTCGCTTTGATGTGGTAAATGTCGCCCAATTGACCGTTGGCTTTGCACCGCATCAGCAACTCCCACTCGCTCGTCTGCCGCAGTTGCAGATTGTAGGCCAGAATTAGCCCCTTTTGAGCGGCCAGATCGGCCATTTCACGGGCCTGACGGGCGTGGAGCGCAGGCGGTTTTTCGCACAAAACGTGGCAATTGTTTTCCAGTGCCTGCATCGTGAACGGATAATGCAGCGTGTTCGGGGTGCAGTTGATGACCACATTAGGTTGACAGTCCCGGTACATTTCCAAAGCGTCGGCAAAGGCGTGCGGAATACCGTGCTGATCGGCCAGCGCCCGGGCTTTCGATTCGTCGCGGCTGCAAACGGCCACAATGTCGACCAAATCCGCAAGGTTTTTTAGGGCTGGGATGTGGTTTTTATCGGCAATACTTCCTCCGCCAATGATGGCAGCTTTAAATTTCGGCATGCGGGTTAGCGAGTTTGAAAATTGACTGTTACACAGGGTTAATCAGAGAAAACCAGAGTCAACCAGAGAATCCCCTGATAACCTCTGATGTACTCTGATTAACCCTGTGAAATAACATCAGGCCAGAAACTGGCTCAGGTAATTACGTGCGGTGAGAATGGCCGTCTGCACGTCTTCGGCACTGCCTTCGTAGGCCTTGTCTTCCACTTCGATGCAAACCGGGCCGCGATACCGGACGTCGGTTAATGCCGTGAAGAAATCCCGCCAACGGACGTCGCCCAAACCGGGTAGCTTCGGCGAATGGTATTCCAGCGGATTGGCCATGATGCCGACACGGTTGAGTTTGTCACGGTACAGCTTTACGTCCTTGAGGTGAATGTGGTGGAGCCGGTCTTTGTAATCGTATATGGGCCGCACTTCGTCCATGATCTGAAAAATCAGGTGCGACGGATCGTAGTTGAGTCCCAGAATCCGCGAGGGAATGATCTCGAACATCCGGTCCCAGATGGCGGGCGTCGTCGCCAGATTCTTCCCGCCCGGCCATTCGTCATTCGTGAACCACATCGGGCAGTTCTCGATGCCAATTTTTACGTTGTTTTCCTCGGCAACCTTCACAATTTCGGGCCAGTGGGCCGCAAACAGCTTCAGATTCTCCGTGATGTTGAGCGAAGGATTTCGCCCAATGAAGGTATTGACTACCGGCACGTTCAGCTTCGCAGCCGCCCGGATTACCTTTTTGATGTGTTCGCGGAAGTAAGCGGCTTTTTCCGGATCCGGATCAAGCGGATTCGGATAATAGCCCAGGCCCGAAATGTAGACGCCATATTTCTGCGTTAGTAACTGAATGTGCTCGACATCCAGGTTGTCGACGTCAATGTGCGACACCCCTGCATACCGCCGGGCGTCCGCGTGATCCGTCGGCCAGCACATTACCTCCACGCATTTGAAGCGTTGCTCCGACGCAAATTGTAACACGTGTTCCAGATCGGATTCCGCCAGAATGGCACTTACAAAACCAAGATGCAGCATAGAGTGGGTTGAACGGTTTTCAATTTAGGGTTTGTAAACGCGAATCAGATTCGCATCCGATAAAAGAATACATCGGGATTTGGAAACTGATTGGTTTCCCGGCAAGTTTACAAAAAATATGACATTCAACCTGACTATACTTGGCAGCGGTTCGGCAACGCCCGTTCTGAATCGCCACCCGACCGCCCAGGTCATTGCGATGGAAGGCGATTATTTCCTGATCGACTGCGGGGAAGGCACGCAATACCGCCTGATGGAAAACCACCTCCGGCCCGGTCGGCTTAAATACATTTTCATCAGCCACCTCCACGGCGACCATTATTTCGGGCTCGTTCCGCTGCTGTCGAGCCTCAACCTCTCCGGCCGCACCGACGATCTCTGGCTGTTTGGTCCGCGCGGACTTTGGGAAATTATCACCACGCAGTTCCGGTATTCCGACACAAAACTGAATTATCCGCTTCACTTCCAGGAAACCGACCCGCACCAGCCAGCGCAGATTCTCGACCACCCGAACGTTCGGGTCGAAACCATTCCGTTGCAACACCGCATCGACTGCACCGGTTTTCTGTTTCGGGAGAAAAACCGCAAACGCAGGCTGATTGCCGAAAAACTGCCCGCTGATTTGCCGGTGGCTTTTTACCGGCATTTAAAAGACGGGAATGATGTTCTGGATGATTCGGGGCAGGTTTTATACCGCGCCGAAGACTACACCATCCCCGCGCCCCCGCCCCGTTCCTACGCCTTTTGCTCCGATACACGCTACAACGAGGCCATGTTTGAGCAGATTCGGGGCGTAAATTTGCTATACCACGAAGCCTCGTTTCTGGACGATATGAAAGCGTTGAGCGAAAAGTACTTTCACTCCACCGCCCGTCAGGCGGCTTTAACGGCGGTTCAGGCGGAAGTGGGCCGGTTGATGATCGGACATTTCTCTTCGCGCTACAAAACCGCCGACGAGTTTCTGCTCCAGGCCCGGTCGGTTTTCCCGGAAACGGTTCTGGCGGTTGAAGGGGCAACGACGGAGGTGTAGCCCTGAAAGCGGTCGAAGACCCTGTCAGCGGCTACACCTCGTCGTTGCCCCTTCAACCGCCAGAACCGTGATCAAACCCTGTCAGGGTCTCCGACCGTACGACGGCCCGGCGCTGACAGGGTTTACGGTTTCACCACCTTCCGATGCACTGCCCCTTTTGGCGTTTGCACCTTCAAAATATATAGACCCGATGGTAACTGACGCATATCCAACGTCGTCTGGCTCACCCGGTTTTTCACCGGCTGTTCCAGAAGAGTCGCCCCCGAAACCGTGGTCAGGGTTACACCTTCGAAAAACTCGCCCGTCGGCAACTCGACCGTGAGGGATGCACCGACCGGATTGGGATACACCTTCAGGACGTCATCCCAGGTGGGCTCGGTCCCCGTGACGGCCAGCACGTTAAATTTTCGTTCGACTGGCGTGGCCGCCGAAAATTGCTCGTTTCCGGCCTGTGTAGCCCGAACCGTCACCACCCCCGGTTTCGTTGGCGTCAGGCGGTTTCCGGACAGCGTTGCCGATCCGGAAACGATTTCAAAACTGACCGCCAGTTTGGACGAAGCCGTGGCCGTCAGGTTGAACGAACCGTCGTCAGCATAGCGATCCGGCAAAGCGTTGAATGTAATGGTCTGGGCGGTTTTGCCGGTTTCGGCCCGCGTTCCGGCGGCATACCAGACCGCCCACTTCGCATTTTCATACAACGCCTTCACCTCTCCTTTCGCCGTCATTTTGTCGGCCTGCAAGTCCAGCGACGCCACCATTTCCTTGTCGCCCCCCGAACTCAATGTGTTGAATACGAGCCGGTCATCCAGTCGTGAATAGGCCGGGAAGCTCAACGCGACATTGGTCAACACCGTGTTTAACGTACCGGTTTTCAGATTCCCTACCCACACCTTATAGCTGTCGTCGACGGCATTGTAATAATCGAACGCGATAATGTTGGGCGAATTCCGGGAGAAACTCGGGTTGCCCACGCTCTCGCCTTCTTCCAGGTTCTTGAACAGCTTCAGAATGGCACCGTCGCTAAACGTTTTTTGCGCATTGCTCCACACCTCCAGCAGACCCACATCCCAAAAGTCAATATCCTCACCGTCACCGCTTTTCAGTTTATTAAAGGCGTCGTAGACCAGCACCTCACCGGCGAAATCCCACTCGAACGAATCGGCATACTCCACTTCGCCCGTCGAAACTCCCTCGGCGGAGGTGGGATTGCTCAGCGGAAACTGCTTCCATTTTTTTAGGTCATAGCTGTAGACCCAAATCGATTTGTCCTTCTCTTTCGTCAAAGCCGCCAGCTTGGTGCCATCCCTCGAAATGGCCACATTATCCCAGATTGGCTCATCGGAAATAATGACTTCCTGAGCCGCCCCGGTCAGGGTCACGGCCCGAATCCGGCCGTCGGTCGTCACGTAATAGGCGGCTTTTCCGTCGTCCGTAATGCTCGGGCGGTGGCTAATTTCCGCCTTGATGCGGGCCGTCAAATTGCCCGTGCTGACGGGAGCCGTATACAGCTTCTGGTCGCCAATGCTATACAGAATGATCATGTCCTGACCGTTGTTGGCCGGCACATCCTGTGGTTCGTCCGGCTGCTGGGTGGTTTCCACAATGCCGACCGAATCGAACGCGTCCCTGGCCGCTTTCACTTCGGCGCTGTTTTCGCCGTATAAATCAGTGGCCGAACGGATGACGCCCAACCGCAAATCCAGAAATTTCGAGTTCAGTGTCAGGTAGTTGGTGAGGGTGCGGTAATACACCTGCTCGGCTTTTTCCTTCCCGATTTTGGTGGCAAACAGATAAAAAGCATGATTGGTAATCCCGCTGTTCCGGTGAACCCCGCCGTTATCATCTTTGGTAACGATAAATTCGGCCATCGTCCGGGGCTGATACCCCAGCGTCCCTTTTCCATTCTGATTCGGGTTCGACATGCTGCGCATGGCCCCGGACGTATACTTACTCTTCAACACCACATCTTCCCCAATCAACCAGTCGTCCCGGTCGACCATCGCGCCAAAAACATCCGCCATCGACTCATTGATGGCCCCCGATTGATCCTGGTAAATCAGATTCGCCGTGTGATCGATCACGCCGTGGGTCATTTCGTGCCCGGCCACATCCAGACCGCCCGCCAGCGGTTTGCAGTACGTATTCCCGTTGCCGTACACCATAAACTCCCCCGTCCAGAAGGCGTTATCCATCGCTTTTCCGTCCTCCAATACGTTGACAATCGATATCATCGTCCCCCCTTTGCCATCCAGCGAATTACGCTTGTGCGTTTTTTCGTAATATTCGTACGCCAGACTCCCGTTGGTGTGGGCCGAAATGGCGTTGGCATTCCAGTCTTTATTATCTTTTGAGGTTATATCATAGGCTCGAAAACCACCATTTGCGTCTTCCTTGTTTTTGGCGTCATAGGTCACGATGGCTCCCACCGGCTTGGCAACCGTCGATTTTTTGGCATCGTACATCGCCCGCGTCGCATCCAGTAAGTAATAATTCGATCCCGACTGATACGTCTGAAAATTCCGCATCACACCGTTCAAATCCTTGCCCGATGCTTTCACCGGGCCGTCTACCCCGCAGGTGTTGTTGTACTTGTTCAACACCGCACCGGTTTGCGCATCGACAACATACTGCCACCGTTCGAGCATATTGGGGCGAATCGTCAGGTTGTAGGCCAGGGCCATTTTTTCGCCCACGGGATACAGACACAAAGTTCCTTCCGAGGGCTTCAGGTTGAAAAGGTTCTGCCCGAATGGCCGGACAATCGACTCCTGGCCTATGTCCTGAAAAGCCCGGTCGGTCGCCTGCTGTAGCGAAAGCCGGGGCGTGGTCGAAACCGGTTTGGCAACCCGGTATTGTCCGTTCAGCAGCGTCACGGTTCCGTTGGTGAGGTGCGCCACCAACTCGCTCCCATACACCGGAATGCCCTGAACGGTTTGCGTCATTCTGATGTGCGTTTGCCCCAGATGATCGGTTTCTGTTTTGGAAATCTGAAATTGTTCTTCCGGTTTTTCCACCTTCAGCAACGACTTGATCTGACTCATGAACGAGAAAGCCGACGCGCGGGCGCTCATTCGAGCCCCTTTATTCGAAGAAACGGGTGAGCGGTTTTCGATGTAAACCGGCAGGTTCGTCGCCGTGTCGCGGACAATCCGCAGTTTCAGTGACCGGACATCAAATTGAGGATTTGGGGTCGATGCTGCGAGCCGGAAGTTGCCCGTTCGAGTTGAAACCGGCACCACATCGGCCTTCAGTTTTTGCGCCAAACCGGGCGTTGGAGCCTGGGTTTTAAGCTTTCGTCCGAAACCGGGTTGCGGTGCTTGCGCCAGCACACCGACCGAATACGCCAGCAGAAGACTGGATAAAATTAATTTCATGGATGTATTTGTTGTGGGTAAAATGAATGCTAATGCTTCGGTTTGGGCATCTGCGCCAGAAACGATTGGTAGAACGTTACAAACCGGGCCGGTGGCGGTTGCCGCGGATCACCCCAGCTTACGGTAAATTCCTGCTGGTTTTTCTTCCAGCTTACAAACTGGTAGCGGTTTCCCGGCTGGTTAAACCGGGTGGTTTTAATCCGGCACGTTTTCTCCAGTTCGTTGAAAAACCGCCGGGTGGTGGCCGCCGGTTTCCGTCCGAGCCGGGTATAGAGCGAATCATTATCAGACTTGACGTATAGGTATCCGTTTTCCAGCCAGCAGTAGACCCTTGACGCACCGGTGATGCCGCCCCCCTGTCCGATCATGATCTGACGGTTTTTGTAGGTATAGGGATACCGGGAACCGGTTTGCGCCCGGCACAGCCCGACAGCAACCAGGACAAGACATCCGAGAATAAAAGTTTTGAGCATGATGTGGTTTGTTCTGAACCTGGGCGAATGTAGCGGACCAACCGCCCGTTCTGCTACCATTCCATGCATGAGTCGTCAAAAAGGGGTGTTGAAGCGTAGGTCGTTGAGCAAGCGGTTGGTGGCGGCTGAGCAGCGCGTTCGTCTGCGGCTTTGAGAGAAACCCACCGGAGTGGTTTTTCCGGTGGACTTGTTGAGGAAATTTGCCGTTTCGAACCGGTGGAAAATAACACTGGACAAGGAAAATAGACATTTCGAAAAAATGGCTATTTTTCAACTAATCTTGGCCATTTT
Organism: Larkinella sp.; assembly: GCF_965227735.1. NCBI lineage: Bacteria > Pseudomonadati > Bacteroidota > Cytophagia > Cytophagales > Spirosomataceae > Larkinella > Larkinella sp. The sequence continues at coordinate 394,304 of NZ_OZ245776.1, forward strand.
TAGTATAAAATCATCCATTTACAATCAAAAACAAAACCTATTATTCACAATAGCAACGGTTTTTATAGAAAACTACTTTATTTTCACAGTGTACATATATTTTCAGACCTCTGGCAAGTGGATTGATTCAAAAGAGCCTTTAACTATATTATTAGTAGTTGCTTTTAAGCAAAACCATACCCATACAGCTCGTTTTAATTTCTTCAATCCAAGTCTATTTTTACTAAAATCTATTCACTAACCAAGACAATTTTGCACCAAAATTATAAAATTGGCTATGCAAACGAAATTTTGTGTTTTGGACTTTTCGCAAAATATATTTTAATGTAACTTGCACATCCAACGCAAAAACAGTAGTGTCTGCTGATTATAGTTCGTTTTTTCGTTACTCGCCTGCAGATATTTTGATTTGCCATTTTTTCAATAACAAAACCACAAACGAGTTTACGCCGATGTCTTCTTCTAACGCACCGCAACAGGGTCTGTACCGGCCTGAGTTTGAACACGACGCCTGTGGAATTGGATTCGTAGCGCACGTCAAAGGTCGCAAGTCGCATCAAATTGTCGAGGATGCCCTTACGATGCTTACGCGCATGGATCACCGGGGTGCGGTTGGCTACGAACCCAATACGGGCGATGGCGCCGGAATTCTGATTCAGATTCCCCACGAACTTTACGTCGATGAATGCCGGAAGCTGAGCTTCTCGCTGCCGTCGGCCGGCGATTATGGCGTCGGGATGATCTACATGCCCAAAGACGAGCGTCTGCGGAAAGAATGCCGCGATATTCTCAACCGAACCATCAAGAAATTGAACCTGGAGTTGATCGGCTACCGCGTCGTTCCGGTCGATTCGTCCGATCTGGGCAACGGTTCACGCTCGGTGGAACCGGTGATGGAACAGGTCTTTATTCGCAAACCCGAAACCCAGACTTCCGACGAATTTGAGCGTAAATTATACATCGTACGAAACTACAGCAGCCGGATTATCAACGAAACCGTTGCCGGCGTTGAGAATAATTTCTATTACTCCTCGCTTTCGAGCCGGGTTATTACTTATAAGGGTCAGTTAACGACCAAACAACTCCGTGACTACTTCCCCGATTTGCAGCGGGAAGAACTGGTTTCGGCCCTGGGTGTGGTTCACTCCCGGTTTTCGACCAACACCTTTCCTTCCTGGAAACTGGCGCAGCCATTCCGTTACATTGCCCACAACGGTGAAATCAATACCGTGAAGGGAAATGTCAACTGGATGAAAACGGCGGAAGCCATGCTCGAATCCAAGCTGTTTACGCCGGAAGAGCTGGCCATGCTCCGCCCAATCTGTAACCTCAACCAGTCGGATTCGGCCAACCTCGACAACGCCATCGAATTGCTGGTGATGTCGGGACGCTCGTTGCCGCATGTAATGATGATGCTGGTTCCGGAAGCCTGGGACGGCAACGAAAGCATGGACCCCGATCGGCACGCTTTTTATGAATACCATGCGGCCATTATGGAACCGTGGGACGGTCCCGCGTCGATCTCGTTCACCGACGGTCGCATCGTGGGTGCCACCCTCGACCGGAACGGCCTACGGCCTTCGCGCTACTGGGTGACGGACGAGGACGTGGTCATCATGGCTTCCGAAGCCGGTGTCAACGACATCGACCCGGCACGGGTGGTCAAGAAAGGCCGTTTGCAACCGGGCCGCATGTTTGTCGTCGATCTGGAGCAGGGCCGCATCATCAGCGATGAAGAAGTAAAAGCAGACATCTGTTCGCGCCAGCCCTACAAGCAGTGGCTCGACGAATATAAAATCAAAATTACCGAGTTGCCAAAACCAGTCCGCACGTTCAGCCACATGCGGAAACAGGACATTACGCAACGGCAACAGGCGTTTGGATTTACGTCCGAAGACCTCCGCATGATTCTGGCACCGATGGCCGAAACCGGTCTGGAAGCCCTCGGTTCAATGGGGACCGATTCCCCCCTGGCCATCCTGTCGGAACAAAGCCAGCACCTGGCCAACTACTTCAAGCAGCTTTTTGCCCAGGTGACCAACCCGCCGATCGATTCGATCCGGGAACGGGCCATCATGTCGCTGATCTCGTTTGTCGGCGCCACCGGCAACCTGTTGAGCGAAGACCCCGAGCACTGCCGCCTGATCGAATTGACGCAGCCGGTTCTGACGATCGAAGAGTTTGACAAACTGCGGTTTGTCGATAAAAACCACTTCCAGGCCAAAACCATCAATACGTATTTCCGCGCCGACGACAGCACGGGCCTCGAACGCGCCCTGGAACGGATTTGCCGCTACGCCGAAGACGCCATCGAAGACGGTTTTGAAATCATTATCCTGTCGGACCGCGCCATCGACTCCGACCACGCACCGATTCCTTCCCTGCTGGCAACCTCGGCCATTCACCACCACCTGATTCGCCGGGGACTGCGCGGCCAGGTCGGTATTCTGGTCGAAGCCGGTGACGTCTGGGAAACCCACCACTTCGCGACCCTGATTGGCTACGGTGCTTCCGGGGTGAACCCGTACATGGCGTTTGAAACCATCACGGATATGAAGGAGCACGGCTTGATTCAGGCCGATTATCCGGTTGAAAAACTGCATCAGAATTACATCAAGGCCGTTAATAAAGAGTTGCTCAAGATTTTCTCGAAAATGGGCATCTCAACGCTTCAGTCCTACCAGGGTGCCATGATTTTCGAGTGCCTTGGTCTGAACAAAGAAGTCGTTGACAAATACTTTTCAGGAACGATCTCCCGGATTGGCGGAATGGGTTTGGAACAAATCGGCCGCGAAATTCTGGTTCGTCACCGGCAGGCTTTCCCAAAAAACAACGTCCTCAATCCCCGGCTGGAAGTGGGCGGTGTTTATCAGTGGAAACAACGCGGTGAAGCGCACATTTTCAACCCCGACACGATTCACCTGCTGCAACAGGCGACCAAAAAGAACGACTACCAGATTTACAAGAAATACGCCAACCTGATCGATGACCAAACCCGGAAGGCGCTGACGCTGCGCGGTTTGATGAAGTTCAAGAAAGGCAATCCGGTTCCCATCGAAGAAGTAGAACCGATTGAAAGTATTTTCACCCGGTTTGCGACGGGAGCCATGTCGTTCGGTTCCATTTCGTGGGAAGCCCACACAACGCTGGCCATTGCCATGAACCGCATCGGCGGCAAGAGCAATTCCGGTGAAGGCGGTGAGGACGAATTGCGGTATACGCCCCTGGCGAACGGCGACAACATGAATTCGGGCATTAAACAAGTGGCTTCGGGCCGGTTTGGCGTCACGAGTCATTACCTGACGAACGCCCGGGAATTGCAAATCAAAATGGCGCAGGGTGCCAAACCCGGCGAAGGCGGTCAGTTGCCCGGTCATAAAGTGGATGACTGGATTGGCCGCACGCGTCACTCGACGCCGGGTGTCGGCTTGATTTCGCCCCCGCCCCACCACGATATTTATTCCATCGAGGATTTGGCGCAGCTCATCTTCGACCTCAAAAATGCCAACCGGGCCGCCCGCATCAGCGTCAAGCTGGTGTCGGAAGCTGGCGTTGGAACGATTGCCGCCGGGGTTGCCAAAGCCCACGCCGACCACATCCTGATTTCGGGTCACGACGGCGGAACGGGAGCCTCTCCCCTGAGTTCGATCCGCCACGCGGGTCTGCCCTGGGAACTGGGACTCGCCGAAACCCACCAGACGCTGGTTCGCAACAAACTGCGGGGCCGCGTGACGGTGCAAACGGACGGTCAAATCCGGACGGGCCGCGACCTGGCCATTGCCGCGCTGCTCGGTGCTGAAGAATTTGGCGTTGCCACCGCTGCGCTCGTCTCCGTTGGTTGCATTATGATGCGGAAATGTCACCTGAACACCTGTCCGGTGGGCGTTGCCACGCAGAATAAAGACCTGCGGGCGTTGTTTACCGGAAAACCGGAACACGTCGTGAACATGTTCACCTTCCTGGCGACGGAACTGCGCGAAATCATGGCCGAACTCGGCTTCCGGACCATCAACGAAATGGTGGGACAGTCGCAGATGCTCGAAATGCGCAAGGACATCAAGCACTGGAAATACGACCACGTCGATCTTTCGGCGGTGTTGTTTAAAGACGCCAACAACCTGGATGTAGCCCTGTACAAGCAGGAAGAGCAGGATCACGGTATGACCGATATTCTGGACTGGGAACTGTTGAAAGTCTCCAAACCCGCGCTGGAAACCGGCGAATCGGTGTATGCAGAATACCCGATTATCAACCTGAACCGGGCGGTGGGTACGGTTTTATCGAACGAAATTTCGAAAGTATACGCCGGAAAGGGACTACCCGAAGGCACGATTCACTTCAAATTCCGGGGTACGGCCGGGCAGAGCTTCGGCGCGTTCAACACCCACGGCATCAAACTCGAACTGGAAGGCGATGCCAATGATTATTTTGGCAAAGGACTCTGTGGCGCGCAGTTGATCGTGTATCCCGACCGCATGGCACCGTTCAAACCGGAAGAAAACAGCATCGTCGGAAACGTGTCGTTCTACGGAGCGACCTCCGGGGAAGCTTACATCCGCGGGATGGCGGGCGAACGGTTCTGCGTCCGGAACTCCGGGGCAAAAGTGGTGGTCGAAGGCATTGGTGATCATGGTCTGGAATACATGACGGGCGGTTTAGCGGTAATTCTGGGTTCAGTCGGTCGGAATTTCGCAGCCGGGATGTCCGGCGGTGTAGCCTACGTCTGGGATCAGGAAGGAGATTTTGCGTCCAAAGTGAACGGCGAAATGGTCAACCTCGAAGCCCTGGACAGTGAAGACGTCGCTCTCATCAAAGAATTCGTCGAAAAACACTTCCAGTATACCACCAGCAATGTAGCCCTGCAACTGATTCAGGACTGGGACAACCTCATCAAGCAATTTGTCAAAGTGATGCCGAGCGATTTCCGCAAGGCGCTGGCCGGACGCGGGATTTCCCTGGCCGATCAGATCCGCGACAAAAATGTGGTATACCAGGACATCGTTGTGGACGTGGCACACGGATAACAACTGATTTTCTTTCGTTATCTTTGTTTAAAAACAAGGTAATAGCATGAAAAACTGGGATGAAATTGCCTCCACATCCGAATTACTGGCAGCCGAGGAAATCAAACGTTCCTGGGATGAGGGTGATCTGGAAGATGCGGCTCTCGGTCTGAATCAGTTAATTGAAACGATGTCACGTTCTGAACGCCGGGCTTTGCAAAGCCAACTGGTTCGGTTAATGCACCACATCATCAATTGGAAAATTCAGCCGGAAAGACGATCCAAAAGCTGGATTATATCGATCAAAAACGCCCGCTATGAAATTGCCGGTTTGCGAAAATACACACCTTCTCTGAATGAGAACTTCATCAATAGCATTTGGGAAGAAGCCTTTACCGAAGCTCTTGACGAAGCTGAGACTGAAACGGATGTGTCAGCAAAAGGCATTCAACTGACCTGGGACGAAGTATTTGAAAAACCGTATACGCTTTAATCTACATGGGAAAACCCACTGGATTTTTAGAATTCACCCGCGAACTGCCGAAGAAACGCGACGTTCAGCAGCGGGTTCATGATTACAAGGAAATCGAACAACCGTTCGCCGTTGAAGATACGCAGAAACAGGCAGCCCGCTGCATGGATTGCGGAATTCCCTTCTGCCACAACGGGTGTCCGCTGGGCAACATCATCCCCGAGTTCAACGACGCCGTCTACGAACAGAACTGGGAATATGCCTACGAAATTCTGGCATCGACCAACAATTTTCCGGAATTCACCGGCCGCATTTGCCCTGCGCCCTGCGAGTCAGCCTGTGTGCTGGGGATCAATAAACCGCCGGTTGCCATCGAATTCATAGAAAAATCCATTGCCGAAGCGGCCTTTGCGCGGGGGTTTGTTCAACCCGGCAAAGTGGCCAAACGGACGGGTAAAAAGGCGGCTATCGTGGGTTCCGGTCCGGCTGGACTGGCCGCGGCTGCCCAAATGAACAAAGCGGGTCATGACGTGACGGTATTCGAACGGGCCGACCAGATTGGTGGTTTGTTGCGGTACGGTATCCCCGATTTCAAGCTGGAAAAATGGGTGATCGACCGTCGGCTGGCCGTGATGGAAGCCGAAGGCATCACGTTCAAAACCGGCGTCAACGTCGGCGAACACATCAAAGCGAAAGAACTCCTGTCCGATTTCGACGTCATCTTACTGACGGGCGGTTCCACGGTTCCCCGCGATCTGCCGATTCCGGGCCGGGAACTGAAAGGTGTTCATTTTGCGATGGAATTCCTGAGCCAGCAAAACAAACGCGTGGCCGAACGCCCGGTTGTGGTTGACCACCGGGGTGCCAACTACGAAAACGGCGACCTACTGGCTACCGGCAAAAATGTTGTGGTCATTGGGGGTGGCGATACGGGTTCCGACTGTGTGGGAACGTCGAACCGCCACGGTGCCAAATCGGTAACCCAGATTGAGTTGATGCCGATGCCCCCGGCCGATCGGGCCGAGAGCACGCCCTGGCCGAACTGGCCGATGATGCTCCGTACCTCGACCTCCCACGAGGAAGGCTGCGAGCGGCACTGGTCGATCAACACGAAAGCCTTTATTGGTGACGAAAACGGCAACCTGAAAGCGCTGCGCATTGTCGATCTGGAGTGGCAAAACGTCGACGGCCGCATGAACATGGTCGAAGTGCCGGGTTCGGAACGCGACATTGAATGTGAGCTGGCGCTGCTGGCAGCCGGTTTTCTGCATCCGCAACAGGAAGGCCTGCTGAATGCGCTCGAACTGGAATACGAGCGGGGCAACGTCAAAGCTGTGAACTACCAGACCACTACGAATCCGAAGGTATTTGCTGCTGGCGACATGCGCCGGGGACAATCCCTAGTGGTATGGGCCATTTCCGAAGGCCGTGAAGCCGCGCGAGCGGCCGACCTCTTCCTGATGGGTGAAAGCCAACTGGAAGCGAAAGCCAAGTCGATGTTCGCGACGGTCTGACCACGGAAAACGATACTACGTAGCCGCCGGTTTGACGACCGGCGGCTTTTTCTTTTTTTATACCTTTGCCCACTCCTGTTTCCATTACCCATTATGACATTTTTGAAATCCAACCGGCTCAATGATTTACGCTACGAAATTCGCGGACCGGTTTACGAGAAAGCGCTTGAACTGGAAAGTCAGGGCTATAAAATCATCTCGCTGAACATCGGCAACCCGGCTCCGTTCGGGTTCGACGCACCCGATGAAATTGTTCACGACATCATCCTGAACATCCGGAATGCACAAGGCTATTCCGACTCACGGGGGCTGTTTGCCGCCCGGAAAGCGGTGATGCACTACACGCAGAATCTGGGGATTAAGGACGTTGCGATCAACGATGTCTTTATCGGCAATGGCGTGAGCGAACTGATTCTGCTTACGATGCAGGCCCTCATCAACGAAGGCGATGAGGTGCTGGTGCCGTCACCGGATTATCCGCTCTGGACGACTTCGGTGGCACTTTCCGGCGGAAAACCGGTGCATTACCTCTGCGACGAACAGGCCGACTGGAACCCGGATCTGGAAGATCTGGAAAGTAAAATCACCTCCCGCACGCGCGCCATTGTGGTCATCAACCCCAACAACCCCACGGGCGCGGTGTACGACAAACACATTCTGCAAGGCATCGCCCGGATTGCGGAGAAACACCAGTTGATTCTGTTTTCGGACGAGATCTACGACAAAATTCTGTACGACGGTGCCGTGCATTATCCAATGGCGACGATGGTGGAAGACACCCTCTGTATCTCGATGGGCGGTTTGTCGAAGAACTACCGTGCGGCCGGTTTTCGGGGGGGCTGGCTCATTTTGAGCGGGGCCAAACACCGGGCCAAATCCTACATCGAAGGGTTGACACTGCTGGCCAGTATGCGACTTTGCGCCAACGTCCCGACCCAATACGCCATTCAAACCGCGCTGGGTGGTTATCAGAGCATCAATGACCTGATTATGCCCACGGGTCGGCTTTACCGGCAGATTCAGCTTGCGTATGACCGCATTACGGCCATTCCGGGTCTGACGTGCGTGAAACCCAAAGGCTCGCTGTACATCTTTCCGAAAATTGACCTATCGCAATTCAGGATTGCCAACGACGACGATTTTGTGTTTGACTTACTGGAAGAACAAAAGGTGCTGGTGGTGGCCGGAACGGGCTTCAATTACGTCCACGACGACCATTTCCGGATCGTCTGCCTGCCCTCCGTCGATGACCTGAATCCGGCCATCGACCGCATCGAAGCGTTTCTGGAAAGCCGTCGGAAGTAACATACCAGTGTCCCGGTAGGGACAAAACAGCGTAGCGTCGGTAGCAAAAAAAGAATTAGGACTTTCGCTTTTGCCCCTAAATCCCCTAAAGGGGACTTTCTGATCCGGATTAAGCTGCGTCCAAGTCCCCTTTAGGGGATTTAGGGGCAAAAGCGAAAGTGTATAGAGTTATCAGACATAAGTCCTAAGAATGATAAATGTAAAATGAGGAATGTTAAATGTAAAAGTCTTGCAATCCAGCACTTTTACATTTAACATTCCTCATTTTACATTTATCATTCCCTTTCTCCTTTTACCGCCCCATCACCAAGCGCGTCTGGGCCGGTGATCGCTCGGCATCCTGGAGCTGGATGTTCAATGATCCAGTTGCCTGAACCGCCCGGTCAATGGCCAGCGTGATCGTATGAACGCCCTGCGGCAGCTCCGCCACGATGCCCTGATCGGTGAGTTTGACCGGTTTTGAGCCCATCCAGGCCGTAACCCCCGCCGTTGAACCAAACACCAGATTGACGTTGCCTTTGCTGACCACTTCGATGTCAAACCGTACAAAACTGTGGCGTTTGCTGGCGGCCGTTTCCACCACCGGCAGTTCATCGAGCGGCAGTTCTCCAACCACTTTGCTGTACGCCGGTTGAAAAGGCACTTTCGCATTATCCTTTGCAACATACCCCAACCCTTCCTCGCGGATTTTTTTAGCCAGTTCTTTCGTCGGAAAAACCGTGTTCCAGCGACGCACAAACCGGGTGGTCGGTACCCGGAACTGACCCGATTCGCCCATTTTGGACAGAAAACCAACCAGGTTGATGAACTCCTGCTTCTCCAGACTCGCCGTCAAACCCGCAGGCATCAACGAACCGGGTACTTTTTCGATGACATTGATCTGGCTTTTAGGAACCGAAACCTCCATCCCGGCAACGTCCCGAATCACAATATCCGACGTTCCGTTGCTGACAATATAGCCCATTAGTTCGCTTCCGTCTTTTTTCGCGATCCGCTGCAATTCGTAGCCTTCTTTGATGGACTGGTTCGGATACAGCAACGAGCGGATGATCGTTTCGACCGGCGAACTCGTTCCAAGGCTGCTCAAATCCGGGCCGATTCGCCCCCCGGCCCCGCCAATCGCGTGGCAGGTCTGGCAGGTCAGGGCTGCCTTCCGGAACACCAGTTCGCCCTTCGCCGGGTCGGCGGTTTCCTGAATGATTTTCGCCAGACTGGTAATTTCCGGGCCGGACAGTTCCTGCGCCATTCGCTCCACCGGCAAAACCCCGCCCGATGCTTCCAGGGCCTGGGTCAGCAGTTTGACGGTTTCGTCGTTCCGGCGGTTGTAGGGAATCTGGCGCTGCAGAAGCTGCCGCCCGGCCTTTGCCATGCTTTCCGGTATTTTCCGGGCCGTCAGTTCGTCAGCGAGGGCTTTCGCGCCCTGTTTATTGGACAGAAACGCCTTAAACAGGTCGGAGACATCCGTCTGAGCGGGCAGGCTTCGCAGCAGGTCCCCCCCGATCCGGGCGGCTTCGGAAGCATTCACCGACACCAGTTGAGAAGTCGCGGCCAGTCGTAAATCGGCCGGATTTTTTGCTCCCGTCAGGTCCGTCAATAGTTTCCGGCTGCTTTCTGTATTCAGTGTTGCCAACGCGCCCAAAGCCGCTTTTTGCGTGTTTTTGTCGCCCTTTTGGGCCAGGCTCACCAGCGTTCCGCTCAGGTTTTCCAGTTTCCACAAACCCATCAACCGAATGGCGCTGGTGGCAACGGCGTCATCATCGTTTGCAATAAAACCGGAAATCCGATTCAGATCCTGGCTGGGTTTCACGCCCCGGCGGGCGGCTTCTTCGAGTGCTGCCAGTTGAGCCGCTCCGTTTTTATTCCCGTCTAAGGCTTTATTAAACAGAAGCGTCACATCAGCCGTACTGCCAAATTTAGCAATCGACCCCAGCACGTCTTTCTGGTACTCGACCGGAATCTGGTCTTTCTGGTACAACTGCGCCAGTTGCGAAACCGCTTCGGCACTGCTCACCGACTTGAGGGCAAAGGCGGTTTTTCGGGCATCACCCAAAAAATCGGGCTTCGCTTTCAGGCTGGCCATCCACAACGGCTCCAGTTCGCGAACGGTTTGCCACAGGGCAAAATCCAGAAATTCATCCATCGGCTGCTCCAGAACCGACAAGGCGGTTTTGGCCGCTTCAGCGGTTTTCACGTTGCGGAGCGCAATGACGGCTTCCAGCCGCACCTGGGGATGAGGGTCACCCACGGCTTTGGTCAGCCGGGTTGGCACGTTGCTTATTTTAGTGTGCCACAACTGAAGCGCCCGCAAGGCAGCCGCCCGGGCGTTGTGGGTTTTGGCATCCAGGAGTGTCGACAGCAGCGGTTCATTGATCACATCCAGCGTCTGATACACCCATAGGGCTTCCAGCAGATGGTGTTCGTAATCCGGATTGGTTTTGTCCAGTTCCTGCACCCACTTCTGCAGGGCCGGAATCACGTCTTTGGCGCCCCGGGCTTTCAACACCTGCTTGGCCTGCGAACGGGTCCAGTCTTCCGGTAACTTGAGCGCTTCCAGAAGCTCAGTGACGGAAGCTTTGCTCAAAGGTGGTTTTTTAACCAACGGGCGGTTTTTGGCCACAATCCGCCAGATGCGCCCGTGTTCCTGATCCCGGCGCGGGTCGTGGAAATCGACCTCGCCGTGCTGAATAATCGGGTTATACCAGTCAGCCACGTAAATCGCTCCGTCAGGTCCGACGTTGATATCGACGGGACGAAACGCGACGTTGTCCGTCCACATCAAATCTTCGACCTGCCGGGAAGCGTACCCACTGCCCTGCTCTTCCAGCTTGAACCGGTTGATGCGATTGGCGCGGAAGTCGTTGGTAATCACGCTTCCCTGCCACGATTCCGGCAAGTGACGGCCCGAAATCACGTCCAGCCCGCTGTGTTTGGGTTGACCCGGATTTAAGCCCCGGATGATTCGGGCGGCCCCCGGTGAAGTCACGAACGTTGCCCCCGGAAAAGCGTAGTTGATGCCTTCGCCCCCCGCGCCGTCTGTCAGAAACGACTGCCCCCAGCGGTCGAACTGAAGCCCCCACGGGTTGATTAATCCTTTGGCGTAGATGTCCAGATCGAGCGTTTGCGGATTCAGTTGCCAGACACCACCGCCTTCCAGCCGCCGGATGCCTTTGGGCGTTTCTACGTGGCTGTAGATGTAGATCGACTGGTTGAAATACAACCGCCCTTCCGGTCCCCAGCGAAACGTATGGATCAGGTGGTGGGTATCTGCCGTGCCGAAACCGTTCAGAATCCGGCGTTTTTTGTCGGCTTTGCCATCGCCATCCGTATCGGCAAAGTGCAGAATTTCCGTCGAGTTGGCGACATAAACGCCCCCGTCGCCGGGCAGAATTCCGGTGGGCGTCAGCAGGCCTTCCGCAAAAATGGTCGATTTATCGGCTTTGCCGTCGCCGTCTGTATCTTCGATAACAAAGATTTTGTCGTTGGCTTCTTCGCCGGTTTTCAGGTGCGGATAGGCCGTGCTGCTCACCACCCACAACCGACCGTCGGCATCCCAGTTCATCTGGATGGGCTTGGCGACAAGCGGTTCGGCGGCAAAAAGGGTCACCTCAAAACCGTCGGCAATTTTAAACGACTCCAGTTCTTTCTTCACATCCGGGTCCGGATTTTCCTTCCGGTCGTCCTGGTTAACGGAAGAGGTAATGAGCAAAACCAGCGGAATGACAACGAGCCTTCGCAGGATGTTCAGGGTTCGGATATTTTTCATGACTTTTAGGCTATTTCAAGGGGGTAAGTTGATACACGCTCGCTTTGGGCGTTCGGTTCAGGGCGATCTGGCTTTCCAGCCACTTGATCAGGATATTCTGCTCCTCCAGGCCCTTCACATGCCGACCCTGTTCGTAGGAGCGGAATCCCAGAATGTAGGTCGTGTTCAGCGGGCGGTATTGGAAATAAAACAGGTCGTTCTTTTTCAGGATCATCTCCCGCAAACGGCTGGCCTGCTCGAATGCCGCTCCCTGGCGGATCGGAACCCCGGCGGCCCAGTCTTTGGCGGAAGCCGTGATCACGTCGGTTTTGTCATTGGTGAGCGTATAAAAGCCTTTTTTCAGTCCGGTAATTTTAACGACGCGCACAGCCTCCACGGTTTCCGGCAACGGAAGCGAACGTTCTTCCAGCGTAAACTTCAAATTGGCACTTTCCTGATCCGGGTTCAGTATCTTGACGGGCGCGGTCGCTTCGGCACCTTGTTTGGAAACCGTGATCACGACATTCCCGGTTCTGGCCGGAAGTCCCAGGCTTTTTTCCAGAAGGGTTGCCAGATAATAATAACCGGTTTCGTTGAGGTGAATTCCGTCTTCGGTAATGGTCGCTTTCTGGCTTACCTCCTGAATCGGTTTGAAGAGATCGATGAATGGTTTGTTCCGCTCCGACGCCATTTTAGCCATCGCCGAAGCATACACTTCCAGCATGGTATTGCGTTTGGCCCGGTTTTCGGGTGTATCGGCGGAGAGAATCGGAATGGGCGACAACAGAATGGTTTTGGCACCCAACTGGTCAATTTTGTCGATTAGTTTGGCTAAACCGTCGCGAAAAACCGGCAGACCGGCCTCGCCATCCTGGGCTTCAATGCCGCCAAAAGCCAGAAAAACCAGGGTTGGTTTGGCTTTTGTGAGGTGTTCCATCAGCAGATCGTAGCCGGTGGGCGGGTTGGTAATGGTGCTTCGGGCTACGCCAAAAACATTGTCTCCGGTCCAGCCCAGGTTGCGGAAGGTAACGTCGCGGTCGGGAAACCGGGTGGTCAGGGCGAGTTCCAGGTAGCCGAACTGCATGTCGTCCTCGAAAAGTGAATTTCCCAGGAAAACCACACGCTCACCATTTTTAAGATCAAAGGGGGGATTAGAAGCCACGGGGGTAGTCTGAGCAACGGCCAATCCGACGGGGAAGGTAATCAGCAATGCAAACAGGAAACCGAATGTGGCCGATACTATAATCTTTCTCATGCAGATGAATTTTGGTAATCCTCAAAGGTAAAGATGGATTAAAGCCTTTCCATCCGGTTGACTCCTGTATTTATACGATTTGGGAGAATTCCGTCGAAAATCCGTCGTTCGGACCTCAAATTTAGGCGAAAAAAGAAGCTCTTTCGAGGAAGATACCAGTGGAAATATAAATCGATCAGGGGTTCTGAATGAAGCGTTATGAGTTAAGCATTATGCGTTATATCTTGTCAGTTCTTTCGTCACCGACAACTCATCATTCTTAACTCATAACTACAGTATGGCCTCTTTTACCAGCAAAAAAACCAACCTTTACATCTTTCTCAGTGCGGTTTTCTTAACCAATGCGATTATTGCCGAAATTATCGGGGTAAAAATCTTCTCCGCCGAAACCCTGTTGGGCGTCCCCCCGGCGCAATTGCACCTGCTCGGCGATTTTGTGCTGGATTTTAACCTGACCGCGGGCGTCGTGATCTGGCCTTTCGTGTTTATAACGTCCGACATTATCAACGAATATTACGGCATTAAAGGCGTCAAACAAATCTCTTACATTACGGCCGGTTTTATCGCCTACAGTTTTTTAATTATCTACTTCGTCACCACCCTTCCACCGGCCCAATTCTGGCTCGATGTCAACAAAACCGACGCCGTTGGGAATCCGGTCAACATCAATAACGCGTTTGCCATGATTTTCCGGCAGGGCCTCGGCATCATCATCGGTTCGATTACGGCCTTCATGGTAGGGCAATTGCTGGATGCCACGGTTTTTCAGTCGCTGAAAAGAATTACCGGCAGCCGCAAAATCTGGCTCCGCGCCACCGGTTCGACACTCGTTTCGCAGTTGATCGACAGCTTTGTCGTGCTGACCATCGCTTTCTACGTTTTCGGAAACTGGCCTTTCAAACAGGTTATTGCCGTCGCCATTGTCAATTACATCTACAAATTTTTCATAGCGGTTGCGCTAACACCTATCCTGTATGTCGCTCATTATCTGATTGATAACTACCTCGGCAAAGAACACGCCAAAGAATTGGCAAACGAATCGAGCATGAGTTCGTTTATGTAGTATGAAAACCGTTTTCCTGTCTGTTGCCCTCCTGTCCGTGGCTGGTTCGGCCCTGTCACAGAGCCCGTTGCTGACTCTGGTCAACACCGAAAAGAAATTTGCCCAGCAATCCCGCGACAGCACAACCAAAGCCGCCTTCCTGTCGTATCTGGCTCCGGACGGTATTTTGTTTTCTAAGGGAAAAGTAACCAATGGGCGGGAGTTGTTTGAAAAAGGCCCCGAAAGCCCCGGAAAGCTGACCTGGCAACCCATTGCTGCCGATGTGTCGGCTTCAGGGGATCTGGGCTATACGACCGGGCCGTGGGAATCCCGGCCAAAAACCCTGGCGGACAAGCCTACGGGCTATGGTCATTATGTTACCGTTTGGGAAAAACAGAACGATAATAACTGGCGGATTGCCTTGGACATCGGCATCACCCACCCGGCACCCGACTCCCCACCCGTCAACACCATTCGGGCGGCAACCGGTATTCGCAGCGTAACCAGCCCGGACACGGCCAAAAACCGGGAAGCCCTGCTGGCTTTTGATACCCAGTTTGTCAAGGTGCTGGAAAAAAGCGGAGCGGCCGCGACCTATAAGCAATACCTTGCCCCCCAGGCCCGACTGTATCGGATGAACCAGCAGCCGTACGTTGAACGCACAGCCATAGACTCGCTCCTGAAGCAGCCCGTGACGCTGGGTTTCTTACCTCTGAATGCCTCCGTGGCCGAATCGGGCGATTTAGGCTATGTGTATGGAAATTCGCAGGTGATGGCAACCGTAGCTGGCAAAGCCGTTAAACAAATGGGAAACTACCTGCGGGTTTGGAAAAAAGACAGCCAGGGTCAGTGGAAAATCGTGCTGGACCTGATTAATCTGGAACCGGCAGAGTGAAGAAAAGGAAGCGTTGTTTCGCGGAGTAAATCAGAGTTAAGCAGAGTTTTCTTTAAAAACTTTTCTCTGCGTACCTCTGATTTACTCCGCTTAACTCCGCGAAACAACTCTTTACAAAAACCATCCCCCGCAGCGAAGAACGACGTAAAAGAGCGGCCTTCTTTTACGCACGTTACCTTCGTCAGCGAGGGATTGATCAGGCCGGAAAAACCGGTTACTCATTCAGCAGGGACACAAACCGGGCGGGTTGCTTTACCTCCACTTTCTGCGTTTCGAGCCGGAAAGCTTTCGTGATTTTGGTGAATCCATCACTCACCTCAAAGGTATACAACCCGTCTTTCATCGTTTCCATATCAAATTTTCGCCAGTATTTTTTCAGCCGTTTCCCCACTTTCTCGGCGTGAAGCACTTCTTTGTTTTCATTCATCAACGTAACCTGGATCGGGACTTCAATGTAATTTTCGATCATCAGGTTCATCTTGGCGGTATTGATGGACCGGTAAATGGCCACTCCCATGGATTTGGTCCGGGTTACGTTCGGCGCGGCCGAAACCGACCCGGTTTCTTTATCGTCGTCGGGAGTTGGTGTTGGCGACACGGTGCCGGCCAAAACCGGGGCACTCAGAAAGAGAAGTAAGGCGGCTGATTTCAGGATGCAATTCATCGTATTTGTTGTTTATTAGTGACCAATGATTCATTTTTCGGCAAACTTTCTATGGGCTAAAAGTACCCGAATTGAACCTGCTCCGCGTACCGCAAATGAGGTGATTTTAGGGGGATGCGTCAGAAGTGTGATGAGTGGTCGAAAGAACGGATAAAGAAAAAACCAGCCAACTTGGCTGGTTTTTGATCGTAAAATCATTGTTCCCTAGACACTTAAATTGCGAATCTGACTTAATCGACATCCCACCAAACGGGGGTGAGCACGTCGCCGGGCGCAATGCCGGTAGTCGCAATACTCGGATTTCGCTGGAGTTCCGAGTCGACGTACGGCAACCTTTTCATAAAGCGGTTTCCGGTCAGATTCACCACCGGCAGGGTCGGTGCCGGAAAACCGGTCCGGCGTTGTTCCACCCAGGCTTCTACCCCATTCAGACCGTACAAGGCCAAATATTTTTGGGTAATGATCGCCTTGATTTTATCGGTTTGTTTGGTGTAATCGACACCCGGTTTGGTCAGATAATCGCCGGGTTGAACCCCAAACCGGGTCATCGACGCGGTGATGGCTTCGTTGTACAGTCTGGCCGGGTCATCGGCGGTGGTTCCGGCCCAGCCTCTGGCGATGGCTTCGGCCCGCAGCAGCAGACTTTCTTCGTAGGCCAGAAACACCACCGGCCGCGCCTTGGCCGCATTGTCGTCCGACGTCGTTACCCCGCTCGTAGCTGCGGTCCCGTTGATGGCTCCGTTGAGAAACCGTTGCCCGATAAAATACTTACCCGGATACGAACTGAGGATCGCCGTGTTGGTCGAGGTCGTACCGTTGGGCGTAAACACGTACTCAATTTCGGGCGTCCGCAAATCGGCATCCAGAAAAAAGACCGGCATCCGGGGGTCGTTGTTGGGCTGCATCAGGTTGCCGATGGTCGTGCTGGCCGTCAGGTTATTGGGCGAACGAAAGTTGGCCTGCCAGAGCGGATTTTCCGAATTCGTAATCGTTCCGTTCACCAGTTGCAGGCTTTCGCCGGTTCGCATAAATGCCGTTCCGCTGGCAGCATACAGGGCCTGTACACCGGTTCGGGCCGCCGTCGGGTCCACCTGGCTCATCCGCAGGTAAAACTTCAGTTTCAGCGTGTTGGCCAACCGAATCCACCGGTCCATACCGGCTTCGTTACCGGCCTGATACAGCATGTCCGCTGTTCCCGGAAAGCGCCCCTGTCGCTTTGCAATATCGGTTTTGGCCTCATCCAGCAGCGTTTGCAAACCGGCATAAATATCTTTCTGAGCGTCGTATTTGGGAATGATGGTTTTGTCGGCATCGAGGGCTTCCGAAAACGGAATGTCGCCGTACAAATCCGTCAGCACACCAAAACCGTAGGCCTTCATGATTTTCGAAATGCCCACCATACGCCATTCGTTCTGCTGGCTCCCCTGGTTGATGACGTACTGAAAATCCTGCAAAGCCCCCGCGTAGAAATTGGCAAACTGACCACCCTGCCCATCGAGTGTGGAGGAAGTGATGTTGTACTGATCCCAGGTCCGAAACTGGTTTCCCCCTCTCGGGATCGACCAGTACTGCGACAGAATACCGCCGAGGATGTTGAGTTGCCCGCCCACGATAAAGGCCACCTGCGCCTGCCCCGCCGGCAATGTCAGGTTAATATCCGCTTCGGAAGGGTTGTTGGGGTCGGTGTTGATGTCTAAATAATCTTTTTCACAGGCGGTGTTCAGTCCGACAAACAGGGACAGCAAAACCGCTTTTAAGAGGATCCGTTTCATAGAATTGAAAAATCAGGAATCGGTTATAACACAATTTTCAGACTGGCCCCGTAGCTTCGGGCCGACGGATAGGCCAGGTATTCGTAACCCTGGCTGTTGCCGGTGCCGAACGAACTCACTTCCGGATCGACGTTGGGTTGTGATTTGGGCGTCCACAGCATCAGATTCCGGCCAATCAACGACACCTGAATCGTGGAGAACGGCGTCTTGCCAATCAGCGATTTCGGCAGGGCGTAGCTCAGGCTCATTTCGCGCAGCTTCACAAACGAGGCATCGAACAGCGTATTTTCACCGAAGTTCGACACCGTCGACCAGTACTCGTAACCGCCGTTCGTTTTGACGGTGGTGTTGGGCGTAAAGGTGCCGTCCTGGTTCTGAATCACCGAGTTTGGATAGACAAACGGTTCGCGGTCATTGTAGGTCGTTTCTTTGGTATAACCGGCAAACCGACCCAGATTTGCGGTTTGGGAAAAGAATTTACCACCCTGACGCGTATCCACCAGCACATTGAAAGACAGCCCTTTAAAGGAAACTGTATTGCTCAGACCGGCCGAAAAATCGGGTTGAATGTTGCCCAGCACCTGCAAAACCGGGTCGGTGAGCGGCCGGCCGGTGGTGGCATTGACGACCACGCGCCCCTCTGGGTCACGCAGCATTTTGCTACCAAAAAACGCCCCATACGGCTCTCCCAACCGGGCCTGCAAACTCGGCGAAGACAAACCGCCCAGGCCAACCGGCGCCAGCGGATTATACAACTCGGTGACTTTGTTGCGGTTGCGGGTAAAGTTCAGCGAAACATCCCAGCGGAAACCGGAGGTCGATTTCACCGGTGTTCCCGTCAGCAGCAATTCGATGCCCTTGTTGGTCATGGCCCCGGCGTTCAGCGTTTGCGCCAGAAAACCGGACGTACTCGAAATGGGCACATTCACAATCTGCTGCTCGCTTTTGGAGTTGTAATACGTAAAATCGACGCCCAGCCGGTTGTTGAAGAACAATATTTCGGTCCCAATCTCCCAGGAGGTGGTTAGCTCCGAGCGCAGATCCGGATTGCCCCGGATGTTGCCGACCGAGAAGCCCGCTATGCCGTTGAGCGGAAACTGATATGCTGCCTGAAATCCGTCGGTGGTAGCCGTTCGTGTAAATACCGGGTTGATCTGGTAGGCGTTGGCCACCTTCCCCACCTGGGCGATGTTGGCCCGGAGTTTCAGGTAACTCAGCGCATTGTTTCTCAAATCCAGAAAAGCCGAGGTGGGAATAAAGCTCACGCTGGCACCCGGATAGAAAAACGACCGATTTTTCTTCGGCAACGTTGAGGAATAATCATTCCGCCCGGTTACATCCACGAACAGGTAGTCCTTGTAGGCCAACTGCACATCGCCGTAGATCCCGTACAGCCGCGTGCGGCTATCAACCCGCGTGGTGACAATCGTGCTGGCATTGCTGAGGTCGTAAAAACCCGGAACAATCAGGGGCTGACCATCATAAACGCCCCGCGACGAGTTGTAATCCTGCAGGTTATGGCCCAGAATTACTTTCAGATTCAGGTTGGAGCTTAGATCCCGGTTGGCCGTAACGATAAAGTCCGAGAGCAGACTCTGGAAATTCGTATTGTCTTCCACGAAACGTCCGCCAACCGTGGCAATGGTGCCCTGCGCAAACCGCTGCGTCCGTATATCGGAGTACATATCGGTTCCAATCCGGTACATAAAATTTAGCCAGGGTACCGGATCATAACTGATCTGGGCATTTCCAAAAAACCGGTTCACCTTGTCTTTCAGCAGGTTATTCTCCAGAAGCCAGTACGGATTGTTCCGAAATCCGGCCAGGTAGTACCCATCCAGGTTGTACCGCGGATCGTTGAAATCTTTCTGATCCGTAATTTCAATATCACGGGGCGTGTTGTAAATCGTTTGCAGGATGTTCGACCGGCCCTGGCCCTGCACCCCCCGGTCGCCACCGGAACGGGTGAAGGTGGCCGACAGATTCGTTGACACCTTGTTGTTGAAAAACTTGGTTCCGGCCCCCACGTTCACCGCCGTCCGGTGGTAGTTCGTGTTGGGAATCATGGATTTGGTGTTGACATCCGAAACCGTCAGAATGTAATTGGACGTTCCGTTGTTGTTCCGCACCGAAAACGAATTGTTGAGCGTCACCCCGGTATCGAAGAAATTGCGGACGTTGTTGGGCCTGGCCACCAGTGGAATCGAATCCGGATTGTCCAGTTGCCCGAGGGCATATAAACCGTAGGTACGCCAGTCGGCCACCTTCTGCCCCTGAATTTTCGGCCCCCAGCTCACATTTCCGGCATCGTTGAGGTCATAAACCCCGTCGAAACCGGCCGCAAAGGTGTTCTGGTAGTCGGGTAAACGCAGCGGATTTTCAAAGTTGACCGAGCTGTTCAGGCTGATCTGGGGTTTGTCGGTGACGGCCTTGCTGCGGTTTTTGGTCGTAATGATGATCACCCCCGAAGCCGCCTGCGAACCGTAGAGGGCAGCCGCAGCGGGTCCTTTCAGAATCGAAACCGACTCGATGTTGTTGGGGTCGATGTCGGCCGCGCGGTTGGTAATGTCCACGCCGTTGTTGAGGTCGCCACCGGTTCCGGCCGCCGACAGCGTTCCGTTTCCGTTGATGATGGCCGTGGTCGTGTTGTTATTGCTGACAATAATCCCGTCGACCACATACAGCGGCTGGTTGTTGCCATTGAACGACTGCGCCCCGCGAATCACCACGCGCGTGGCGCCCCCGGCGGCTCCCGACGCGCTCGAAATCTGAACCCCCGGCACCCGGCCCTGCAACGACCGCAGCATGTTCGACTCATTGGCGCGGATCAGGTCCTCGCCTTTCACGTTGGTCACCGCGTAGCCCAGCGTCTTTTTCTCGCGCTCGATGGCCGACGCCGTCACCACAACCTCGTTCAGGATGGCTGCACTTTCTTCCAGCACAATGTCGAAATTCGTCCGGTTTCCAACGCCGATTTCCTGGGTTTTGTAGCCGATGAACGAAAACACCAGCGTGGCATTGTCCGGAATTCCGCTGATGCGGAAGGCACCGGTTCCGTCACTGGTGGCCCCCTGGGTAGTTCCTTTGACGCCGATGGTCACCCCGGGCATCGGCAATTTGTCGGACGCGCTCCGGATGGTTCCGGACACGGTTTTTGATTGGGAAAGCCCATACTGATAGCATAAGAGCACCAGTACGATCGCTCGTAGCAGTATTTTCATTGGTTTGCTGATTAGTGTCTGTCACAAAGGTCACGAACCTAACCAGTCTGGAAATCCCGCAGGAAGGGTGATTTTTTTAAACGAAAAAAACCAGCCGAATCGACTGGTTTTTCTATTTACGTTCATCTCATAGAGTAGGTTCAGAAGGCTCGGAACCTGACTTCATTTTTTGTCGAAACGCACATTGCATTTGCCCTGCCCACGCATCAACATCACAAAAGTACGGCAACGTCTGGGCGGCACTCTACCCCATTAGAGGGGATTTTACCGCCTAAATCAGCCTTTCTTTGATGGCTTTCTCGATGGCTTCGGCTTTGGAATGGACTTCCAGTTTCCAGTAAATGTTCTTGATGTGCGTCCGGATGGTCTCTTTGTCAACAAACAGTTGCTCGGCGATGGTGGTGTAACTTTTGCCTTTCGACAGCAATTCCAGCACCTCGGTTTCGCGGGCCGTCAGGGGCGAGTTGCGGTTTTTCTGAAACGACGCCACCACCATCCGCGCAATGTTGGTGCTCATCGGTGCGCCCCCCTCCTGAATGTCCCGAATGGCTTCCAGCAGGCGCGTCGGCTGCATGTTTTTGGTCAGATAACCGCCTGCTCC
The DNA here is from genome assembly GCF_965227735.1 of Larkinella sp. NCBI lineage: Bacteria > Pseudomonadati > Bacteroidota > Cytophagia > Cytophagales > Spirosomataceae > Larkinella > Larkinella sp. The sequence goes on from NZ_OZ245776.1 coordinate 415,790, forward strand.
GGCGCACAAGGCCTTGAATACCAGCTCGTCATTTTCATAGACCGTCACCACGATGATGTTGGTTTTGGGGCGGAGTTTCTTGATTCGCGCAATCCCCTCGATTCCGTTCATGCCCGGCAGTTCGATGTCCATCAAAACCACATCCGGCGAGTCGGAATGAATGTTTTTCAAAGCATCTTCACAACGATAATAGGTGTTGATGATCTTAAAACCGTAGGTACTGTTGATGAGCAAGGCGAACCCGTCGCGAATCAGATTGTCATCCTCCACAATGCAAATTCCGATCGTTTGCGGACTGCGTAACAGTTGAGTTCCATTCATAGTGTGTTCATTAGAGTTTGCAAGGTAAATAACTACTTTTTTAGGGCATGATCCACCGTTATTACACCAACGGGGCAATTGTCTTTACGAAAGGAAGTCGATGAAGCGGGGATCGGGCTTTCACCCAATGTGCGGGATGTCCATTCGGAAGATAACCGTGGTTCCTTCCATCATTTCGGACTGAATATCTACTTTTCCGCCAATTTTTTCGGCCCGGCTGCGGATGTTATACAATCCGTTGCCGGTTTTGGCCTTGTTATTTTCCTGAATCCCGATGCCGTTGTCTTTCCACAGCACTTCGATCCGTCGGTTCAGCATCGCAAAGTGAATCTGCGAAACCGTGGCGTGGGAATGTTTGAGGGTGTTGCTCATGGCTTCCTTAAACAGAAAAATCAGGTGGCGGCTCGTGCCAACCGGCAGAATGGCCTTCCGCAGATCGTCGGTGATGCCCAGGGCTTCGAACGTGATCTGGCTCCGGTCGAAGACGTCATCGCCGAAATCTTTCAACCGGATGGCAATTTCCAGAAAATTGTCGTGTTCGGGGTTGATCGCCCAGATGAAATCCTTGGTGCCCTGATACAACCGGTTGCTGTTGTCGCTGATTTTGGTCAGCAGGGGCGAAATCTCCGCGCCGTGGCCGTTCAGTTTGCTCTTGATAATCTCAGTCAGCATCGAAATCCGGGTGATCGTGTTGCCAAACTCATCGTGCAGATCCTGAGCGGCCATTTTCCGCACGCGCTCGTTCTCTGCCAGCGTCACCCGTTCCAGTTCCAGCAGGTGTTTTACTTTTACTTTCACCCGATAATTGTACACCAGCCAGACCGCTCCGCCGATTACGGTGACGAGAATCGCCAGAAACCACCACGTTTGCCAGAAAGGCGGCAAAACCGTGATCGGAATTCGCAGCATATTGGCATCGCTCCAGACACCATCGCTGTTGGACCCCCGCACTTTCAGTACATAATCGCCGTGTTTCAGATTCGTAAAACTCACGTACCGGCGCACCCCGCTTTCAATCCAGCCGTCGTGGAAACCTTCCAGCATATACGCATACTGGTTTTTGTGCGAGTTGGTATAATCCAGCGCAGCAAACGAAAACGAAAAGAAATTCTCGCCCGGCCGGATCTCGATCCTGCCGTTCCTGGCCAGCACACTATCGACATTCACCGGTTTTTCAAACTTCTGAAACGAGGTCAGCACCGTGCGGGGCAAGTGCCGGTTTTTCACCATGCGCGTCGGCAGAAAACTGACCAAAGAGCCAATACCGCCAAAAAACAGCTCACCGTCGGCGGCCTGGTGGTAGGCGTTCATGTTGAACTCGTTGATGGTCAGGCCGTCGTTGATGTCGTAATTTTCAAATTCCTCTTTCTGCGGATCGAAACACGACAGCCCCAGGTTCGTACTCATCCAGATGCGCCCGCGGGCGTCTTCCAGCGCTCCATAGACCAGTTCATTCGGAAGTCCGTTGCGTTCGGTATAGTGAATGAACTTCTCCTCGCCCTTCTCGCCGTACACCATTTTACTGAACCCTTTGTTGCTGCAAATCCAGAACCGGTCTTTGCTGTCGCGCAGGAACCCCAGCACCTGTTCACCAATCAGGCTGTTGGGGTCTTTGGGGTTGTTTGCATAATGGGTGATTTTTCCGGTTGACGGATTCAGTTTGTTCAGCCCGAATCCCGTTCCCACCCAAATCATTCCATTCCGGTCTTCATGAACCGCGTAGACGATCAATGCCCGCAAACTGTTGGGGTCTTTCGGATCATGGCGATATGTCGTCACCTGCCCGGTTTTCGCATTGATCCGCCGTAAACTCGAATAACCGCCCACCCAGAGATTGCCCTTTCTATCTTCATACAGACTCAGAACCCCGTCGCCTTTTTCGCTGCTCCGCGAACTCATCTCCTTTCCCATTCCCGCCAAACGACGCTCGAACCGGTTTTTCTGCCGGTCATACCGATACAGTCCTTCCGTGGTGCCAACCCACAAATTTTCCCGGCGGTCTTCGTGCAAACACTGAATCCGATCGCTGCCGAGGCCATACGGATCGGCCGGATTGGCCCGAAACCGCTGAACGGCCGATGTCAGCCGATCCACCTGAATCAGCCCTTCGTGTGTTCCGATCCAGAGTTTCCCGGCATGATCCGTCGTGACGGCAAACACCAGCCCGGCCGCCGACGACTGCTGCCGGTTGGTGATCGTGGGCCACTGCCGAAAGCTGTTTTTAGACCGGCTGTAGAGCTGCACACCCGCGTCGTGCGTGCCGATCCAGACAATGTCTTCCAGCGGTGCCGGGCCTTCGTAAATGACATTGATGGCGCCGGTTTTCAGTCCTTTCTTGCCAAATAAATCCTCCTGAATGCTGTTGATGTAGCGAATGTGCTGATCGCTGGCGATTTTAAAGCGGTAGATTCCGTGCTGGGGCGTACCGATCCACAGCACGTTGTAGCGGTCGATGTGAATCGAGGTGATGGGGCTATCGCCCATTCGTTCGCCAATTTCCGGGTAAATTTCCGATTGCTTCAAAGCCGGATTAATCCGCGCAACCCCAGCGGGCGTGCCCACCCAGATGGTCCCAAAATCATCCAGTGACAAGGTTTTCACCCAGGCATCCGGGAGTTGATACAGCAGTCCGGACGTACAAGCCACGAGTTTAACGGGCAAGGGTCGGGAGGTCTTCTGGTTTGGCGGACTGATGGGCAACTGCGCCAGACCGCTCGCTGTGCCCACCCACAACACGCCATTTCGGTCGGCCAGCAGGGCGTTGACCATCTGGGCGCGCCGGTCTTCCTCGCTTTCGATGGTGTACTGAACGACCTCGTATTGCGTCGTATTTTTGAAAACCATCCGTTTGAGCCCCCAACTGGTGGCCAGCCACAGGGTTCCGAAGCGGTCGGCGGTAATGCCGTTGATGGTCGTCAGGCCGTAGCGACGTTGTTTGGGTTCCAGCAAATCCCAAAACCGCCGGAATTTTCCGGTAACCGGATCGTATTGATTTAGGCCGTTGACGGTGCCGACCCAAATTTTTCCGCGGGCGTCTTCATACAACGACATGATCTGGTCGTGTGAAACCGAGCTGCTATCGAACGGATTGTGCTTGTAGTGGGTGATCTGATAACCGTCGTAACGGTTTAACCCATCCTGTGTCCCGAACCAGACGAAACCGCGGCTGTCTTTCAGGACACAATATACCTCGCTCTGGGACAGGCCATTATCGACCGAAATCTGATCCAGAAAATGCATTACCGGCCCCCGCGATTCGAAGGAATTTCCCGACGGCAAACTTTTAACCGCCTGGGTGAACGCGTTCACCCAACTGACGCAGAGGAATAGGATGCCTAAAAGTGTTCTCATTGGGTTTGGGGGAGAAAATCCCCCAGTTTCACAAATTTACGCCTTATCCTGTTTTAATAAATCCCCCATATTGGGTTAAATGTCGTGCAACTCTTTGGTCGTATTTTTGTAAACAATATGTACATTTAGTTTAGGTTAAGAAAGCAGTAAAAGTAGCCTTGCGTTGAACAGGGCTACTTTTATTTTATGCCCTCCCGACCGGTTTCCACCCGCCGAAGATTATCACAGATAATGGCCGTGGCAATGCCGACATTCAGCGATTCGGCCTCTCCGAAGCGGGGAATGGTAATCCGCTGACTGACAAGCTCCGCTACCTCCGCACTGATCCCGTTCGCTTCGTTCCCCATCACCAGATACCCCGCCGTTCCGAAGTCGAGCGAATGAACCGAAGCACCATCCAGAAAAGCACCGTAGACCGGCCCCTGCGCCTGTTCGGCCAGATACGTCTTCAAATCGCAGTAGTACCAGGCCACCCGCGTGAAAGAACCTTTGCTGGCCGAAATCACTTTGGGGTTGTAGACATCGGCGGTTGAAAGCGAACAGATCAATTTACGGATTCCGTACCAGTCGGCAATGCGCAGAATGGTTCCCAGGTTGCCGGGGTCGCGGATGTCGTCCAGAATCAGCACAAATTCGTTGGGATCGGCCACTAAAAACCGGTTTTCTTTCGTTTTGACTACGGCCAGCGCACTGTCGTTGACCACCAGCGAACCCACGCGCTTGAGGTCGTCGGCCGAAACCATTTCCAGCCGAACCCGTTGTTTATCCAGCAGCAGCGCGTTTTCTTTGTAAAAGGGCTCCGTGACCAGCAATACTGCAATCTGATAATCCGACGCACACAGTTCCAGGACATTGATGGCACCCTCGACCAAAAAAGCCCCCAGTTCCTGCCGGTATTTTTTCTGATGGAGTGACTGAATATATTTGCTGAGCGATTTGGAAATCATGGGAAGAAATTACGAAGTAAAGGGTACAAATGATGAATTAGGGAAAAGCCTGCTGTGCCGTAAGCCGCAATTTGCCATTCGTACTGTTTATTTTTTAGTTTTTTGCCTTGGTTTGGGTGTTTCCCTCACGGGTTGCGTAAGTTCGGAAAATTTACAAAAAAACCAGTATCTGCTCTTCAGTCAGACCGTTCGGGGAAACCGAACCCTGCCCAGTTCCGACTTTGAAGCCCTTATTCCGCAGAAGCCCAACCGCCGGATTCTGCGGTTGCCCATCACCCCCGCGCTCTGGTTCTACCGCCTGGGATCACGCACCTACGACCAGGAAGCCGCCCAGCGCGCGCTCGAAGCCAAACGCAAAGAATATGACCAGTTTACCGAAAAACCGGACTCTACCAAATCGTATCGAAAACAGGAACGACGCTATAACCGCCAGCTCACGCGCCTGCGCCGGAGAGCCGAAGAAGGCAACTGGGTAATGCGTTCGCTGGGCGAACCACCCGCCTTTTTTGTTGAAACGGAGGCCAAAGAAAACGCGCAGAAAATGCAGCGGTTTTTGTTCAACAACGGTTTTTTTCTGGGCAAAGCGTCGTATTCGGTCGACAGCAACAAAACGCTCGGACGCCGGGTGCGGGTGACCTACAACATCGTCGAAAACGTTGCGTTTCACCTCAACCAGATTACGTATCAGATTGACGATCCCCGAGTCGATTCCATTGTCCGGCCCACGCTCAAACGCTCGGTTTTGAAATCCGGGGAACGCTACAACGCCGAAAAAATCGAAAACGAACGCATCCGGATTGAGGAACTGCTGCGCAACAACGGGTATTACAGCTTCACGCGGCAATACATTCCGCTGCCGCTCAACGTCGATTCGTCCCGAACCCTCAGCACCGATTCGGCCTTCCGCAACCTGAACCTCTGGCTGCGGATTGCCAACCCACCCGGCCAGTCGCAGCATCCGGTTTATACCATCGGCGAAGTGGAAGTCCGGGTGGCGCGGGCCGAAGACCGCTCGTCGCTCGATACGGTTCAGTACCGGGGGTTAAAATTTCTGCTGGGGAAACAGAACTACGCGATCCGGTTGCTCGACAGCCGAATTTTCCTGCGCCCCGACAGTTTGTACCGTCTCAAAAACTACCAGGAATCCCAGCGGCAGTTGTTTTTGCTGAACCAGTTCCGGTTTGCCAACATCAGTTTCACAGACACAACCAACCGGCGGTTACGCACGCGGTTTAACTTGGTACCTATCGACAAATACGAACTGAGCAGCGAAGGCGGGGTTTTTGTTTTGTATCAGGGCCAGGGCTATCCGGGTCCTTTTGGAACAGCTTCGTTCCGGGTTCATAATATTTTTGGTGGGTTAGGGACCTTCGAGACGGCATTGCGATACGGTTTTGAAGCACAGACCGGTTTCTCATTAAACAGCAGTGGAATTGGTTTTGCCCAGGAATTGGGCGTAAACACTTCCCTGATTTTCCCGCATATCCTTTTTCCGGGAAAAGCCCGGTTCATCTTTAGCCAGCTCAATCCCCGCACACAAGTTAGCCTCGGCTATAATTATACCAGCCGCCCTGATTACGGGCGACGGCTTTTAAGGACCGCATTGTCTTATAACTGGCTGAAAAACAATACCCACCAATACAATTTTACGGTTGCCGAGATCAATTATTTAAAAGCGACGATAAAGCCGGGAGAAGATGGGCTTGCTTTCCTGAATTATTTAAACACCCAGGACTCACTGGGAAGTACGATTCGAAAAAGTTTTTTGAGTGCATTTTCTTCCAGTATCGGTTTTACGTATACGTACAACACGAATATTCTGGGACAAAACCGTCGTGCCAATTTCCTTCGCTTGTCGTTTGAATCAGGAGGCACAACCTTAAACTTTTTCAGTAATCAGCAACTTGAAAGCTTTTTTAATACCACGGCCACATCCGGTTTGCAGTATTATAAGTATTTGCGGGGCAATGTCGATTTCCGGCACTACATCCCCTTGCGCCCCAAAACGACGATGGCTTTTCGGTTCAATACTGGCCTTGTGTTTGGTTATGGAGCGAACAAAACCGCGCCATACGAGAAACTCTTTTTTGCCGGGGGGAGCAACAGCATCCGTGCCTGGCTCCCCCGCCGACTCGGTTTAGGTTCTTCAATTCCCTACACTTCCGATACCGATATTTTGGTGCCTGAATTTAATCCCAAAAGGCCCGGCCAGTTTCGCTACGATTTTGAGCAACCGGGTGATATTCTGATCGAAGCCTCGGCGGAATTACGGACGCATTTGTTTCATTTGGGCGGTGATATCAACGGGGCGGTTTTTATCGATGCCGGGAATGTCTGGACGCTGCGTGATAATGGCAGTCGATTGGGCGAAAACTTCCAGGTGCGAAAATCTCCCAGTGAATACCTGTCCCGAAATTTCGTTCAGCAAATTGCGGTGGGAACCGGCGTTGGCCTGCGAATCGACTTTTCCTTCTTCATCATCCGGCTGGATGGGGCCATTAAAGTGTACGATCCCGCCCGGTATTTCATTTACGACCCCGACCGAAATGGCTATGTTGTGGAGGGAAAACGGCCGGGCGAATTCATCGACGAGCGGTATTTCCTCCCCAAATTCCGGTTCGACAAAATGTTCAAAGGCCCCAACCCGCTCGTTATCAACTTCGGGATTGGCTATCCATTTTAAGCCCCTAAATCACCTGAAGGGAACTCGGACACAGAATGTCTGGCTGCAAAAAGTCTCCTTCAGGTGATTTAAGGGTAATTCCACTAAAGTCCGTACCTGACAAACTGTCACAGTTCCCCAAAATCTTCGTAACTTTGAAACTCAATTTCAGGAGTTTTCGGTTAATCCCGTAACGTGTTTTGGAAATGCTAAAACAGGGAACGGGATTTCCAGTCGATGACAATACAAATTATGGAACGCATTACGGAGACATTAGCCATACTGACGGAAGCGGATAAAACGGGCGCGGACGAACCACGGGTGCTGGAGGAAGAACTGGCGGTGGGCAAGAAACGGCTGTACATCGAAAGCTACGGTTGCCAGATGAATTTTTCAGACAGTGAAATCGTCGCTTCGGTGATGCGGAATGCGGGTTTTGCCACCACGGCTTCCGCCGACGACGCCGATGTGATCTTCCTGAATACCTGCGCCATCCGCGACAATGCCGAACAGAAAGTCCGCAACCGGCTCAAGCAATTGAACATCCTGAAAAAACGGAAACCGGAATTGCTGGTCGGCATGTTGGGCTGCATGGCCGAACGGCTGAAAGCCAAGTTGCTGGAAGAAGAAAAAATGGTGGACATCGTGGCCGGGCCAGACGCCTACCGCGACATTCCGAAGCTGGTGGAAGAAGCCGAGTCGGGCCAGAAAGCCGTCAACGTTTTCCTGTCGCGGGAGGAAACCTACGCCGACATTTCTCCCATCCGCCTGAATTCCAACGGTGTAACGGCGTTTATCTCCATCATGCGGGGGTGCGACAACATGTGCAGCTTCTGCGTGGTGCCCTACACCCGGGGCCGTGAACGGAGCCGCGATGCACACTCCATCGTTCGGGAAGCCCGCGACCTGGCTGCGGCTGGCTACAAAGAAGTTACCTTGCTGGGGCAGAATGTCGACAGTTACAAATGGACATCGGAAGACGGTTTGGAAAAAGTAAACTTTGCCCAACTGCTCGAACGCGTGGCCCTGGTCGATGCCGACCTTCGCATCCGGTTTTCGACCTCGCACCCGAAGGACATCACCGACGAGGTGCTGTACACGATGGCGAAATACGATAACATCTGCAAATACATTCACTTGCCCGCACAAAGTGGTAACGACCGGATTCTCAAGCTGATGAACCGGACCTACGACCGCGCCTGGTATATGCAGAAGATTGACCGGATCCGGGCCATTCTGGGCGAAGATTGCGGGATTTCCCACGATATGATTTCCGGTTTTTGCTCCGAAACGGAAGAAGAACACCAGGATACGCTGTCGTTGCTGGAATACGTCCGGTATGACTACGGCTACATGTTTGCCTACTCGGAACGCCCCGGCACCCCGGCAGCTAAAAAATATGCCGATGACGTGCCGTATGACATCAAACTCCGCCGGTTGAACGAGATCATCGCCCTGCAGCGGGAGCTGTCGCTCGAACGCAACCAGCGGCACATTGGTCATGTTCAGCGCGTGCTGATCGAAGGATTTTCCAAACGCTCCGACGATTTTCTCTGCGGACGCAATGACCACAACAAAATGGTAGTTTTTCCGAAAGGAGATTATCAGAAAGGCCAGTATGTCAACGTGTTGGTAACGGATTGCACGGCGGCCACGCTGCGGGGCGTTACGGTTTAAGAGTTTCCCTTTTTCAGCTCGTATGAATCTAAAAGAAATCCAGTCGGTTAAGCTGCGGTTCGGTATTATTGGCAACGCACCGGCCCTGAACTACGCCATCAACGTGGGGATTCAGGTCGCAGCCACCGATTTGACCGTACTGATCACGGGCGAAAGCGGCAGCGGGAAAGAGTCTTTTTCGAAGATCATCCACAGTCTCAGCAGCCGCAAACACGGCCAGTTTATTGCCATCAACTGCGGGGCCATTCCCGAGGGGACGATTGATTCGGAACTGTTCGGCCACGAGAAAGGCTCGTTTACGGGGGCTGTCGATCAGCGGAAAGGCTATTTTGAAACCACCAACGGCGGCACCATTTTCCTGGACGAAATTGGCGAGATGCCAATGGGTACGCAGGCCCGGCTTTTGCGGGTGCTCGAAAACGGGGAATTCATTCGCGTGGGCTCGTCGAAAGTGCAAAAAACCGATGTGCGGGTGGTGGCGGCCACCAATGTCAACCTGCTGGCGGCCGTTGAGCAGGGCAAGTTTCGGGAGGATTTGTATTACCGATTGAATACCGTTCCGATTTTCGTGCCGCCCCTGCGCGAACGGGGTGACGATATTGAGCTGCTGTTCCGGAAATTTACGACGGATTTTGCCGAACGCTACCGCATCAAACCGATTCAGTTGTCGGAAGCCGCCAAGCAGGTGCTGCTGCGCTACCCGTTTCCGGGGAATATTCGCCAGCTTAAGAACCTTGCCGAGCAAATTTCCATTCTCGAATCGGAAAACAATAAAGTCATCGAAGCCGAAACCCTGGCGAAGTATCTGCCGCCAGTTTCGTCACAGTCGTCCCAGTCGCCGATGGTGCTGCCGGGTGGCCACTCGGAAAACAATTTCTCCGAGCGCGAACTGTTGTACAAAGTATTGTTCGACATGCGCCGGGATATGAACGAGCTGAAACGGCTGGTGCTCGATGTATTGAAAAACGAAAAGAACGGCCACGAAATCCTGAATAACCACAAGGATTTGTTCGACACGCTCCAGTCGGGCGAGCTAATGCCGGAACCGGAGCCAGCCTTACCCCGCCTGCTGCCGCCCGCCAATCTGATCGATGTGGACGAATATGAAGAGACGGATGCCAACAGTGATGTGACGGTGGAAGACATCACCCACGAAACCGAAGAAGACGATTCGCTCTCGCTGGAGAAGAAGGAGAAGGAAATGATTGTCAAAGCCTTACGCCGGAATAACAACAAAAGAAAGTACGCAGCCCAGGCACTCGGCATTTCCGAGCGGACGTTATACCGGAAGATTAAACAATATCAAATCGATGAAGAAGACTAAAGGAGTTAAGAATTATGAGTTAAGACGGGGCCGCCCGGCGGTTATGAGTTATTTCACCAGAATTTTGAGTTTACTCTTCATTCTTCACTCTTCACTCTTCACTCTTTCCTGCGGAAAGTATTCGTTTACCGGCACGACGCTGGACCCGAATATCAAGACCATCACCATCAACACGTTCACGACTTCGGCGGCTGGTGGCCCGGCCAACCTGACGTTGCAGTTTACGGAAAAGCTGAAAGAATATTACCAGCGGTATACCAACATGAAAGTGGTGCCCTCCAACGGCGACATTGTGCTGGAAGGTTCCATTACCGGCTACGACGTTTTGCCCGTGGCCGCAACGGCTTCGGACCAGGCGGCTCAGAACCGTTTGCAGGTCACCGTTCAGGTACGGTTTTCCAATTCGAAAGACGAAACGAAGAATTTTGACCAGCCTTTTTCATTTTACCAGGATTTTCCGGCCAACCAGACGCTCACCCAGAGTGAAAGCCGGCTGGTTCCCAAGATTCAGGATCAGTTGGTGTTGGATATTTTCAATAAAACAGCCGCAGACTGGTAGAAACCCGGTTTCATTGTGTTAAATTTGACCAAAGCGACACCACCTCCCTACCCTTCCATCCAATGAACAAATTGGACAAAGAAACCTTTTCCTTCTGGGTAACCCACCCCGAAGAACTGTTACCCACTGATTTACAACAATTAAAGGAAGCCATTGCCGCTTATCCCTATTGTCAGTCGCTGTATTTGCTGGCGGCCAAGGCAACCTCCGTACACCAGAAAAGTCACGCCATCGAGTATGTCCGGCAGGCTGCCGCCCACGCCCTGAGCCGCAATGCACTGCGAAAACTGATCGAGAATGAATTTCAGTGGTCCGAAAACCTGTTGAGCCGCCTGAATGAGTTATCGCTCAAGCAGGTGCCCATTCCCGACGATTACACGAAAGAAAGCTACGAACTGTTCAAACGAAAAGCGGAGCAAACCCATACGTTTTTCGCCAATCCCATTTTTGATTTTGCCAAATCAGTGGGCGAGCTCCCGGTGGTTGAAAGCCCGGCGGACGGGATCGATAGCCCCCCTGAGACCATGGAAGTAGTTCTACCGATGATTGACGAGGTGATTATTGCGGAGAAAGTTCTTCAAACAACACTGGAACAGCAGGAAGCGACCGTCGAAGAACCGAAACCGGATTCGGTGCCGGACCCCGAGCGACACCGTCAACTCCTCATTATCGAGGATTTCATCAAACGGGAACCCATGATCCAACGTCCGCGGATGCACACCAGCGAGCAGGCCGACCAGGAAGACCTGACCCGCCGGATGCCAGCCAACTCGGGTGCTCCCATTACCGAAGCCTTTGCCCAGATTCTGGCCCGACAGGGGAAGTCGGAGCGTGCGATTGACATTTACGTGAAACTTATGTTGAAAAATCCGGAAAAAAAGGTTTATTTTGCGGAGAAAATTGAGGCCCTGAAGAAGCCAAAAGATCAATAAAAGACTCCTTTTACTTAACAATACGCTTACTTAAATAACCGCAAGGGCAAATCGAAATGCTAACGGCAATCATTGTATTAATTTGTATCTGTACTGTACTTCTGATCTTAGTTGTACTCATTCAAAATTCAAAAGGGGGCGGTTTGTCCGGCGAATTTGGCGGCCTTGGCTCCAACCAGTTGATGGGCGTTAAAAAAACCACCGATTTGCTGGAACAGATTACCTGGGGACTCGGCATTGCCATCATGGTATTGACACTTTCTACCTACATCGTGATCGATCGGAACCCCATTGGTTCCACCATCAACAGCGCCAACGTCGACGCTGCGGCCACGAAAACCGTTCCGGGAGCCGGTTTGCAAACACCTGCCCAGCAACAAGCGGCTCCAGCCACGGCACCCCAAAGCGGAACAGCACCGAAATAATCCGCTCTGCCCGGAAAATTTCAGAAAATCTAAGACATTGACTTTCAGACCTGTAGGGATTAATCAGCCGTACAGGTCTTTTTTTGATCATATTTTCTGGTTCAGGAAGTATAAACCCGCGGATCGGTTTCGTTGTAAAGGCAGGTTTTGCATCCTGAATCTTCGTCCAGCCTGATGAGAAATAGTGCCTTTGCGCCGATTGCCGCCCTTTTCTGTTTCGTTACCGCTTCCTGTCATCGTCCCTACGCACGATACCAGCCCATTCCCGTCGAGTCGTTTCGCTCGTCCGGCATCCCCAAACCGGTGATCGCCGAAACCGATTCAGTTGTCGTTCAGGCCATCGAATGGCCCCGAGTGGCAAAGGCTCCCGAAGAATCCGAAGCTACGTTGCCGGAATTTCACGCATCGTCGGCCGTAGTTCCGCCCACCCGGTCGGTTCAGCACCACGCCCGGCAAACCACCTCGACGCTGGTCAATCAGGGAGTGAAGACATTCGAAACGAATGCCTTACCGCAACCCCGGCCTAAAACCGGCAAGAAGAAAACGCTGCGGGAAATTCTGGGTCTGAAACCCCGGAAGAAACTCAACTGGTGGCAACGCATTCCGTGGCAGCTCAAGGCGTCGATTCCGGTGATTGGGGTCGCCATCGTCTTTGCCGTTCTGAACATCACCATCCTGGCCATCATCTTTGGCGTCCTCGGTGCTTTCCTGCTCATTCGCGGCATGAAAAGATCCTTCAAAGTCCGCCGACCGTGGTTTTGAATTGGTTTAGAAGTTGTTTGAATTAAGGCCAGAGGCCTGTTCTGTCAATAGTCAATAAGATCCATCAGCTCGTGGTAGCTCCGGAGGAGCGGTCTAAAAACATCTTCAGGCCGCTCCTCCGGAGCTACCACGAGCTGATGGATCTTATTGACTATTGACAGAACGCCCTTCCAGGGCTCTCCCCGGTTAACTCAAACAGCTTGTTACGGTTTTCAGTATTCAGTTTACGGTTTACGGTGGCTGACGCAAGAGTAAGAAAGCATAGCGTCAGCCACCGTAAACTGAATACTGAAAACCGTAAACCGTCAGTCAACTTGCGTCGGCAGTCGCACCCGCTCGCCGTTTTTGCGGTGGAGACGGTACATAACCGATAGCACCACGTTATTTTTATCGCCAATGTTGACCGGGGCCTGGTCGTATTGGTTGACCCAGCCCGCCTGAACGATCCAGTTGCGGTCGATCTGATAACCCAATCCGGCATAAACCCGGTTGCGTTCCAGATGGGGGGCCTTGAAGTTCAGGAACAGTTCGTCGTAAATCGATACAAACACGGTTTTGGGTTGGATGGTCATGGCATTCAGCGGAATCATGAGGTTCATCCGGTAACGAACCCGGTTGCGGAACCGGCCCTGAATCGCCACGTTCTCCGGCGTCGATTCGCCAAACCAACGCTGCTCGACCCGGTAACGGTGTTCGAACTTCAACCGCTCCACATTCTGGCTCATCGTAATCTGTTCCCACAGGCGGGTTTCAAGAAGCTGCGGGCCGTCGGCCAAATCCCGGAAATTGTAGGTATGATACCGGCCCGTTGCTATCATGGCCGAAAAAGCCGGGCCTAAATCGTAGCTGATTCCTCCTTTTACTTCGTAGTAATTGACCTGATCGAACAAGGTATTCGACCGCACCTGCCCTTCAACAAAACCGCCCCAGCCCCGTTCACGGGCGGGCAGTTGAACGGTGCCGATAAACCAGGTGCCCAACGGTTGTGGTTTCGGCTGTGCCTGGGCGACATATGAAAAGAGAAATAAGCACAATCCCGCCAATCGCCGGGCCATTTTCAGAAAACCGTGGTCGGGCAAACCGTTGGATAAAGGCACAAATTTATTCACCGCGGTTGGCGGGCCAGAATACGTAGAGCTCATTGAAGGTGACTTGGTGTCGTAATTCCCAGCAAAAATACGAAACCCGTTACCCGAAAAAAACCGTCGGCGACCGAATGGTCAGTTAATAAAGCGAAAGGTGAACGGATACTTGTAATACTCGCCATTATTGGCTTTCACCCCGGCAATCACCGAGAAAACGAGACTCAGGATGCCCAGCACAATCAGAATGGGAAGGCCAATAACGACAATGATCAGCAGCAGGGCAATGCAAAATGCAATCGTCATCGTAATCTGAAAATTCACGGCTTCTTTGCCGTGATAATCGACGAACGCCGATTTGTCTTTCTGAATCTGCCAAACCACCACGGGGCCAATGACATTGCCAAAGGGGATGATAAAACCGGCTAAAGCACTGAGGTGGGCCAGCATTCCCCACAGGCGCTCGTCGGAAGGGCTGAGGGGTGTCACCGATGACGGAGGCAACGGGTTGTTGTAGGGTTGGTTTTCCATGATCGTAAGTGATTTAACAACAACCAAGTACGAGGAAAGAAATGATTTTTGCAATCTTTGTTTAAAAATCCCTTCTGTCAGGTCCATCTACCGAAATGGAAACTTTACTGAGCGTTGTCCGGCAACTGCAATCCATCTCCGAACCGTTGGAAAACGCTTTGCGGCAAACGCTCCGGCGGCACGAACTGCCCCGGCGTCACTGGCTGCTGCAACCCGGACAGGTTAGCGAACGGATTTTCTTCATCGAGAAAGGGGTCGCCCGCGGGTATTACCTGAAAGACGACCGGGAAGTAACCTCCTGGTTTATGAAGGAATCGGATTTCATTATCTCAATCGTTAGCTTTTATTCCCGACAACCCGCTCAGGAATACATCGAACTGCTGGAAGACAGCGTGTTATGGTCCATAACGTACGACCAGCTCCAGCGTTTGTACGACGCCTTTCCCGAATTTAACAAAGTGGGTCGCTTGCTGACTGAACGGTATTATCTGCTGAGCGAACGACGGGCGCAGAACCTCCGGATGCTGTCGGCCCGGGAACGGTACACGCAGTTGCTCGCTGATTTTCCGGATATATTTCGGCGGGTTTCGTTGAAACACATTGCCTCTCACCTGGGTTTGTCACCAGAAACCGTAAGCCGGTTACGGGCCAATATAGTCTGAATACCTTATACCGAACTTGATATTTGTCAATTTTTCACGGACTGGCAATGGGTTACTTTGGCTGTTCACCAAACCCTGTTACGGCCATGCTACCGGTTATTTTTGTCACCTTCGCTTTCTGCTTTCTGCTCGAACGCTTTATCCCCGGCTGGAAACTACCGCCGGTTCCGACCTGGACCATCCGCGTTCTGGCGGTTAATTTCATTCAGTTGCTGGTGGTTCTGCTGGCGGGTTTTACGTGGGAACAGTGGTTGTCGAGCCATTCGGTTTTTGCGTTGTCCGACCATGTCAATCCGGTTTGGGGTGGCATCATCGCCTATTTCATCGCTACCTTCGTGTTTTACTGGTGGCACCGCTGGCGGCACACCATCGACTTTCTCTGGACGCACTTCCATCAGATTCACCACAGTCCGCAACGGATCGAAGTCATCACCTCGTTTTACAAACACCCTTTGGAAATGACAGTTAACTCGGTGATTGGCAGTCTGCTGGTGTATACAATACTGGGCTTGAATCCCGAAGCTGGTGCAATTTACACGCTTTGCACGGCCCTGGGTGAGTTTTTTTACCACACCAACGTAAAGACACCCCGCTGGATCGGTTATATTTTTCAGCGCCCCGAAATGCACCGAATTCACCACGAGTACAATAAACACACCAACAATTACGGCGATATTGTCTGGTGGGACATGCTGTTTGGAACCTATCAGAATCCGAAGGAGTTCAACTCAACGTGTGGTTTTGACAACGACAAAGAACAGCAGTTGAGCGACATGTTGCGCTTTCGGGATGTTCACAAAAATCCAACCCAGAAAACAGAATGAAACCCGTTATTACCCTCGAATACTGCCCGAAATGTGGCTGGCTGATGCGTTCGGCCTGGATGGCGCAGGAAATTTTAACCACCTTCACCGAAGATGTTCACGGCGTGCTGCTCCACCCGTCGGAAATCAGCGGGCGGTTTTCAGTTCAGATTGACGGCAAGAAAATCTTTGACCGGAAGGAAGCGGGACGGTTTCCGGAGATCAAGGAGTTGAAGCAGATGATCCGGGATGTGGTCAATCCGGAAAAATCGCTTGGTCATTCGGATAAATTACCCCCAACTCCCTGAAGGCTGGGCTGTTAAGTTCTGGAAATTAGGATCGTTAAACTTAGAAATATCGATCCGCTTTTCGCCCCCAACCCCCTAAAGAGGCTTTTGCGGAACCATGTCCACTTATATGGCGGATGAATCCCGTAGGGATGGTTCATCTTGTAGAAACCGTGTTCGTTTACAGGAAATATGAATCCCGTAGGGATGGTGCATTTTGTAACAATTCGGCTGGGCAACCCTACAGGATTGTTTGGATTTCTGCGGACGCGTTTGCTACAAAATGAATCATCCCGACGGGATTGTTTTTAATTCTCCTGTTACGCCAATTCCACAACCCAGTCGTCCTGCACCACCACGGTTCCCTCTTTCAGGATCACCTGTTTGACGGTTCCGGCTTTCGGCGCGGCCACTATGCTTTCCATTTTCATGGCTTCGATGACGAACAACGGCTGGTTTTTGGTGATGACATCACCCGGTTTGACCAGAATTTTGGTCAGACGACCCTGCAACGGAGAACCCACGTCGCCGTCCTTGCTGACTTTGGCATTGGCCTCAAACTCGACCTTCTGCGACCGGTCGCGCACCTGAACCTGGCGGCTCTGGCCGTTGAGCTCAAACGTCACCATCCGGTTACCGTGTTCGTCGGGTTCCGACACATACAGCAGCCGCACGAGAATGTTTTTACCCTCATCGATCTCGATCAGGATTTCCTCGTTCTCCTTCAAACCGTACAAAAACGCCGGGGTTGGAATGATGCTGACGTCACCGTGTTGCTGAACGGCCTTGTAGTATTCTTCGTAGACTTTCGGATACATCTGGTACGAGAGGTAATCCAGAAAGCCCTCGTTCATCGGAAACTTCTCTTCAAACTTCTTGAAGTCTTCCTCAAAATTAATGGGGCTCAGTTTTTCATTCGGGCGACCGGTCAGCGGTTCTTCACCTTTCAGGACGATCTCCTGAATTTCCGACGGAAAACCGCCGTAGGGCTGACCCAGTTCGCCTTTGAAGAAGCCTTTGACCGATTCGGGGAAGGAGAGCGATGCGCCTTTCTTCATGACATCCTCCGCCGTCAGGTTGTTGGATGTCATGAACAGCGCCATGTCGCCCACCACTTTCGATGACGGTGTCACCTTGACAATATCCCCGAACATCTTGTTGACAACCACGTAGTTCTTCTTCAGCGTTTCGAACTTGTCGCCCAGACCCAACGCAATCGACTGCGGTTTCAGGTTCGAGTATTGCCCACCCGGTATTTCGTTCTGATACACCTCCGCACTGCCAGCCTTCATGCCCGACTCAAACGGATAATACCATTCCCGAACATCTTCCCAGTAGTTGGAATAGGCATTCAGCGAATTAAGGTTAATTGCACTTTCGCGCTCGTGTCCCTGCAACATCGCCACCACCGAATTGAAATTGGGCTGCGACGTCAGACCCGATAAAGCACCCAGCGCACAATCCACAATATCGACCCCGGCATCGACCGCTTTCAGATACGTTGCCGCCTGAATCGACGAGGTGTCGTGCGTGTGCAGGTGAACGGGAATGTTGACGGCCTGCTTCAGTTCCCGCACCAGCACCTCGGCCGCCAGCGGTTTCAGCAAACCGGCCATGTCCTTGATGGCCAGCAAATGCGCCCCTTCGTCTTCCAACTGGCGGGCCATATCGAGATAATACTGTAAGGTGTATTTTTGCTGATCGGGCGCCAGCATGTCGCCGGTGTAGCAAATCGCGGCTTCGGCCAACGCGTCGGTGCGTTCGCGAACGGCCCGGATGCTCACTTTCATGGCTTCGACCCAGTTCAGGGAATCAAAAATCCGGAAAACGTCGATGCCGGATTCCCACGATTTTTCCACAAATTTCTCAATCAGATTGTCCGGATAAGCGGAATATCCGACGGCATTGGAACCGCGAAACAGCATTTGCAGGAGCATGTTCGGCATGGCCTCGCGGAACTTCTTCAACCGCGTCCACGGATTTTCGTGCAAAAACCGCATGGCTACGTCGAACGTTGCGCCCCCCCAGACTTCCATCGAGAACAATTCCGGGTGGTTTTTGGCGAAACCTTCGGCCACATTCAGCAGATCCTTCGTCCGCACCCGCGTTGCGAGCAGCGACTGGTGACCGTCGCGGAAGGTGGTGTCGGTATACAAAACCGGTTTCTGATCGCGCACCCATTCCACGAACTTATCGCGTCCGAGTTCTGTCAGGCGGTCTTTGTTTCCTTTCGGATAGTCGCCAAACCGGTCGAAAATCGGAATAATGGGTGTTCGAAATTTTTGGGTAGGCCCTTTCGATCCCGGTTTCACTTTCACTTCCGGATTCCCATTGACGATCACATCTGCCAGGTAATTCAGCGCACGCGTCGAGCGGTCTTTCGGTTTGCGGAGATCGAACAGTTCGGGGTGGTTTTCGATGAACGAAACCCGGGCGTCACCCGCCTGGAAAATGGGGTGATCGATTACATTCAGCAGGAACGGAATGTTGGTTTTTACCCCGCGAATCCGAAATTCGACCAACGCCCGTTTCAACCGCTGGGTAGCTCCCCGGAGCGTTCGGCCTCGGGCCGAAACCTTCACAATCATCGAATCGAAATACGGCGAAATTTTCACGCCGGGATACGAACTACCTTCGTCGAGCCGAATCCCAAAACCGGCCGCGTTGCGGTAGGCAATGATGGTGCCGAAGTCGGGACGGAATCCATTGGCGGGGTCTTCTGTGGTAATCCGGCACTGGATGGCGTAACCGTTCAGCGGAATCTCGTCCTGGTGGTTGATGTAAATGCCGTTGTCCGACAATTTATACCCCATCGCAATCAGAATCTGTGTCCGGACCAGGTCAATCCCGGTTACTTCTTCCGTGATGGTGTGCTCGACCTGAATCCGCGGATTGACTTCGATGAAGTAGATATTTTCCTGTTTGTCGACCAGAAATTCCACCGTACCGGCATTGGAATAATTGGCCTGACGCCCGATTTTCAGGGCATATTCATACAGTTTATTTTTCGTTTGCTGTTTCAGTCCAAACGAGGGTGCCACTTCGACAACCTTCTGAAAACGACGTTGTACCGAGCAATCCCGTTCGTAGAGGTGGACAATATTTCCGTGCGTATCGCCCAGCAACTGCACTTCGATATGCTTGGGGTCGATGACGAATTTTTCCAGAAAAATGGTGTCATCCCCAAACGCATTCTTCGCTTCGTTGCGGGCTTCGTTGAAGGACTTTTCAAATTCACTTTCTTCCCGAACTACGCGCATGCCACGTCCTCCCCCACCGGCAACGGCTTTGATCATCACCGGAAAACCGATTCGTTTGGCTTCGGAAATCGCGACAGAGAAGTCTGATATATCGATCCGGCTGTCGGGAATCATCGGCACATCGGCTTTGGTTGCCAGGTTTTTGGCCCGGACTTTATCGCCCAGCGCTTCCATGGCTTCCGGCGTCGGCCCCACGAAAATAATGCCTTCTTCCCGACACCGGCGCGCCAGCGTCACGTTCTCCGACAAAAAGCCATAGCCCGGATGAATGGCATCGATTTTTTTGTGTTTCGCCAGCTTGATGATGCCTTCAATGTCCAGATAGGGTTTCAGCGGTTCGTCGTCGCGACCAATCTGGTAGGCTTCATCGGCTTTGTAACGGTGAAGTGAATACCGGTCTTCGTAGGTGTAAACGGCGACAGTAGTAATTCCTAACTCGGTAGCGGCCCGCATGATGCGGATGGCGATTTCGCCCCGGTTGGCGACGAGCAGGCGATTAATCGGGCGAATATAATCTTTCATGGGTCCCAAAAAAATGCAGGATGGGGTTTCGAAACTGGTGAACAATGCAGCAAGTTTAGGGAAAAGTTTGTAAAAATCAGGTTTTACCGAAGGTTCATTGGAAAAGACTGGTTTTTCGCAAAATAATACAGATTTTTGTTTTTTACTCTTGGTAGCCGAACAGAAAGCTGACTAAGAGACAAGTTACTTGCCCTTAGGCAATGGCTATTTATTTTCATGTACTCCCGATAAAGATTTATCGTACGTATCCATAGACATACGCCTAAAATATAGATTAAAGTGTACATCATAGGCGTACATTCTACCCTAAAAACATGTATTTTTACATAGAATCGTCTTAATCTATATGAATAAATGTAGGTTCAATAAATAAAACTTATATCATTTATGACTTATTTATCAGACCGGATTACCACTGACGAAAAGCTTTGCAACGGAAAACCAACGATTCGTGGTATGGGCATTACTGTTGCTACGGTTCTTGAGTTTTTGCTAGCTGGCGACACAAAAGAAGAAATTCTTGCTAACTATTCAATTCTTGAATCCGAAGATATTGATGCCTGTATTGAATTTACACTCAATATGGTCAATCACAATCTTACTGTCCGACGGCTTGCCGCCTAAGTATGCATAAATACCTGATTGACGCCAATTTACCTGACCATTTCGCTCTTTGGGATTCCGATGACTATCTATATGTTAAAGATATTGATCCAATGTGGATCGATAGCGACATTTGGCATTATGCAGAAAAGAATCAACTCACAATCGTCACCAAAGACCGCGATTTTTACGACAGAATTTTACTAAAAACTCCTCCTCCAAAAGTTATTCACATCAGGTTTGGCAATATGAGAATGCGTGATTTTTACCAGACTATGCATTTGGTTTGGCACGAAACCTGCCAACTGAGCGAAACACATAAACTTGTATTAGTCCACCGAGATCGGTTAGAAGCCATAGAATGATTTCTCGATGCCTTTATTTCATTAGAAACAACCAAAAACTGAGGAGAGACAATAATCTTTTTCGTGATGACTTTACTAAGTCGATAGCGTTCAAATTCTTCAAAAACCACTCACTCACTATTTCCGTTTACCGACCGCCGTGGCTTCAAATTTGTCAGGGTTTAGTGATACCATCCTACCCTTACTTTCATGTGGCTTTACATCTCCCTGTTGTCGTCGCACGGCGAGAAGTTCACGGTTAAGCTCTACTCAGTGGAGATCGACCATCAAATGGAACTCGTCAATCAATTGTATACTGCTGGTTTTCAAATGACTTCGGCGTTTTTAATCGATCGGGAAGGAAAACGGACCGATTTGCCGCTGGAAGCGTTCGACGGTGCGCCCATGGCTGCGAATCTACAGGAATTGAAACTGGCGTATTTGCAGATTTTAAGTACCTAATGGAATAAAGTGAAGGCCGGTCGGCGGTTTTCAGCAAAAACCGCCGACCGAATCCTGTTACACCTTCACCAATTTCCAGCGTCCCCGCCGGAAAACCAAAACCGCAATCACCGCCAGCAACGATTCACTGAAGGCTACCGACCAGAACACGCCCTCCGGCCCCCAGTCAAACGTATTCGCCAGCAGATACGCCAGTGGTATTTCGATCACCCAGAAACAGACCACGTTGATGAGCGTTGGCGTTCGGGTGTCCCCGGCTCCGTTCAATGCCTGGCTGATGACCATGCCGTAGGCGAAAAAAACGTAACCCAGACAGAAAATCCGCAGACACTGCACCGCAATCTCCACCACCTTCGGGTCGCGGTTGAACAGGCCGACAATTTCGCTGGCACCGGTGTAGAACAATATACCGACCCCCAGCAAAAACAGCATGTTACAGAAAGCCGCCCGCCAGGCCGAGGTTTCGGCCCGCTCAGGTTGCCCCGCGCCGAGGTTCTGACCCACGAGTGTTGCGGATGCGTTCGCCATGCCCCACGACGGCATGATCGTGAAAATCATGATCCGGATGGCAATCGTATAGCCCGCAACGACATCACTCCCGAACGTCGAGAGGATCCGCGTCAGGAAAACCCAGCTCGCCGAACCCACCAGAAACTGCGCCGTTCCGCCCGCAGCGATGCCCAGCAGGTTGCGGATGATGCCGGTATGCGGGCGAAAATCCGTGGCCGCAACCTGAACGATGCGCCCATTGCGCATCAGACTATACAATTGGTAAACCGCCCCCGCCGAGCGGCCGATCGTGGTGGCAATGGCCGAACCGACCACGCCCATCTCAGGAATCGGCCCCCAGCCAAAGATAAAAATGGGACAGAGTGCCATGTTGAGCCCGTTGGCAATCCAGAGCGACCGCATGGCCGTGGAAGCTTCCCCCGCGCCCCGCAAACACCCACTCAGGGTATACAGCAGAATAATGGCAGGAGAACTGGCGAAAATCAGCCGTGTAAAACCGGAGCCATTGGCAATGAGTTGCTCGTTGCCGCCCATCAGCCGCAGAATGTCCTCGGCAAAAACCGCCCCCGGAATGCCGATGATCAGGGCAATTCCGATGGAAACGAGGATCACCTGCGCCACCGACTTACCGGCTTCGCGCGCATTGCCCTCGCCGACGCGCCGGGACACCAGGGCCGTAGCGGCCGTACTCAAGCCAATGGCGATGGAATAAACAATGGTCAGAACCGACTCGGTCAGGCCAACGGTGGCGACGGCTTCCGTACTGATTTTGGCGACAAAAAAGACGTCGACGACCGCAAAAAGGGACTCCATCACCATTTCCAGCACCATCGGAACCGACAGCATGAAAATGGCCCGGTTGATGCTACCGGAGGTATAGTGATTTTCTGTACCGCGCAAAGCGGCTAGTAACAGGCGAAAAAATTTCGTCATGAGTGAAAACAGGAAACAGGCGACATAATCGCCGGGTAATACACAGCTTGAATAAGGAAATGTCAGATCGTCGGTCGGTCAGACAGGACGATTGAAGGAGACGTGGAGGGGACCCTTAGCGGGTGAGGGTGTTCATGGGCTTTTCGCTTTGAGACTGCAAATGTACAGAAAGATTTTAGCCAAAAAAGAAAGTTTCAGGAAAGTGTATTATTTTTTTGAGAATAAAAGCGTAACTTTGTACCGCTTAAAGGTAGTACGCCCATGAACATTGTTGCCGATTTCGGCCCCTTCCGCTTCCGCTAAAAACCGTTTGTGTATTCCACGGTTATATTCTTTATTCTCACGTAATTTAAGGTTATTGAACCCGGGATCGGCGATTGATGCGTCGAATCGGTGCTGTGATCCGTTCAGTACCTTCCTAACTAGTTTCCTCTATGATTGAAAATCACAAACAGCCCGAAACTGCGGTGCTGGTGGCCCTGGTAACGCAGAAGCAGTCGGCCGAAAAAACCCAGGAATACCTGGACGAACTGGCCTTTCTGGCCCAGACGCTGGGTGTCATTACCGTCAAATCGTTTATCCAGAAACTCGACCAGCCCGATACCCGAACGTATGTGGGGAAAGGGAAGCTGGAAGAGATTCGCACGTTCGTGATTGACAACCCGGTCGATATGGTCATTTTTGACGATGATTTGAAGCCCTCGCAGGTTCGAAACCTGGAAGCGGCTTTTACTGACGTCAAGGTGCTGGACCGAAGTCTGTTGATTCTGGACATCTTCGCGATGCGGGCGCAAACCGCCCAGTCGAAATTGCAGGTTGAACTCGCTCAGTATCAATACATGTACCCCCGTCTGACCCGGATGTGGACCCACTTAAGCCGGATGAAAGCCGGGGTGGGAACGCGGGGTCCGGGTGAAAAGGAACTCGAAACCGACCGCCGGATTGTGCAGGATCGGATCGCGTTTTTGAAGGAAAAGCTGGAAAAAATTGATAAACAGAGCTACACCCGGCGCAAGGAACGGGACCGGCTGGTGCGGGTTTCGCTGGTGGGCTACACCAACGTGGGCAAGTCGACGCTGATGCGGACGCTCGCCAAAGTGGAGGTGTTTGCCGAAAACAAGCTGTTCGCTACGGTCGATTCCACGGTTCGCAAGGTCGTGCTGGGCAACATCCCGTTTCTGCTGACGGACACCGTCGGTTTCATCCGCAAATTGCCTACAACGCTGGTCGAAGCCTTCAAATCGACACTCGATGAGGTGCGCGAAGCCGATATTTTGTTGCATGTCGTGGATGTTTCCCATCCGTCGTTCGAAGAACACATCGGGATCGTCAACGATATTTTGACGGAAATCGGCGTCGGCGGTCCGGCGGGCGAGAAGCCAACGGTACTGGTTTTCAACAAAATAGATCAGTTTGAACCCCGCGACGAGTGGATGCACCAGGAGGACGATTTTGACGACGATCTGCCGGTGGCGATTCGGAAGCAAACCGCCCTCGATTATTTAAAAAAGACGTATTTAACGCAAAAAGCGGAGCATGTTGTTTTCATCTCGGCCGAGACCCGCGAGAACATTGAAGAGCTGCGTAACCTGCTGTATGCCATGGTGAAAGAGAAGCACTACGCCATCTACCCCAACTGGCTGGAGGTGCCGCTGGGCAACTGGGCCGAGGAGACTGATGATACCGGTAATTTTGGTAAATAACAGATTTCTAAGCATTTTTGCGTATAATACCCTAAATCAAACCTGGAAGGTTCGAAAAACCTTCCAGGTTTTTTCTGGTCTCATAGTTCAACGGATAGAATAGAAGTTTCCTAAACTTTAGATCTGGGTTCGATTCCCGGTGGGACCACTTTTTACCTACTTAATAGGCTAACTATCAACTAGTTAGTCTATTTCTTTTCAACACGTTGACGATATGGTTGACGCAAATTCCGGGGGTTTATACATCCATATTTACGCCTTTGCTCCTGGTGATCTTGTGATTTCTGACACTTTTTGCAATTAAATCGCGTACCGCATCGGATACGCTAATCTCGCGCTCATCACACGCGGCCACAAATTCAGCTTTCAGTTTGCTGCTAATTTTCAGATCTAATCGGCTGTCTTTCATACTGGTTATAGTGATATGGTTTGCTAATAAAGATAGCGAATTTTACGGATAATGTACGTATAAATCAGCGAGTTAAATGTACGGACGTTTACCGTATCGCTCTATAACAAATCTTGAACGTCCGTTTAACATTTGTTATAGATGTACTTTTTGCGTACTTTTAAGTAGCCAAACCGCACAGCCAGAAATGCGAAAGAGGCATGAATGAATTGGCTTCTAATGCTGCGCCATCGGCATGACGGGCCTTGCAAAGAAAAAACTACTAGTGGTTGCTGTTGTCATTACGGCCGGTCTGATTCAGTCCTGTACCAAAAGTCATGGACAATCTCAGAACGTTATACCTGAGGTTGTCACTATTAAGCATGTGGCGTTAAGCCATAAAGAGATAAACCGAAGAATTGCTATCGAGTATAACAGGAACTATAGGCTGGTAAGCTCTATTACTTCCTGCTACGAACAGAGTTGCATCACAACCTTGGTATTTAAAAAGTAGGCTAAAACTATGGCAAAGAAAACAACCTCCTCCACTGCCGAACAAAAGAAGTACGTCGCTTACTACCGAGTTTCGACCAAAGTGCAAGGTGATTCGGGACTTGGGCTAGACGGGCAGCGGGCGGCAGTCCGTGGCTTTGTTCGGGACGCTCCGATCATTACCGAGTTCACGGAAGTAGAAAGTGGAAAGAAAAACCAGCGGGAACAGTTGCTACTGGCTATTGCTGCCGCCAAAAAGAACGATGCGGTTTTGATCATTGCGAAGCTCGACCGGTTGAGCCGGAATGCGGCATTTATCTTCACGCTAAGAGACTCGGGCGTTAATTTCCTATGTGTTGATATGCCGGACGCAAATACGCTTACTATCGGCATCTTTGCGACGCTGGCACAACACGAACGCGAATTGATCAGTAGCCGGACCAAATCAGCATTGGCCGTAAAGCAGCACCAGGGCGCGATATTGGGTAAACCCGAGAACCTGACCAGCGAAGCCCAGGCGAAGGGCGTAGCGTCGATCAAACGGAAGGCAGCGGACAATCAGAACAACCGTCGGGCGTCAGCAATGGTAGCCCACCTGCGGAGCCAGGGCAAGACGTTTGCTGAGATAGCGGAGCAATTGAACCGTGACGGGTTTGTAACCTCAACCGGGAAAGAGTTTCACGCGATGCAGGCGCAGCGGTTGCATAAACGGGCGACGTCCATAGAAGCCGGTCCCTTCTAATGTTTTAAAAACTCCCCCTCTATTGTTTCGGGGCTATAAGCGAAATAAACTCTCCCCCGCGAATACACCTCGCCAATTCGTCCGTCGGTAGCAATAACTAAGCATTTCTGTATTCCCCCCTCCTCATCCATGAAAAACCTTGTTTGTCCTTTTCTCATGATATTGTTTGTTTTTCCTGCAAGTTCGGAACTTCTGATATAATCAATATTATCCTTAATGAAAAAAAAATAAAGTCTTTTTTCAGCCCTCACTTTCGTCACTTCCGTCACCGTTCGTCTCCCGCATCCACCAACCTTGTGACTTTGCCCGCACCGGAGCGTCTAAGCAGTATGAAAACCCTGCTGCTTTACTCCGCCCTCGCTTTCGGGCGGCCCGATACTATTCCGTCGACGGACACAACCAATTATTACGATCTGGTGCAGGCGAGTGTTCAGAAGGATATGCAGGCCCGCAGTAACGCATGGAAGCCGATGGAGAAACGCATCAGTCGGGCTATCTGGGTTTTTATCGGAGTGGTTGGTACCTGGACTTTGGTGCTGATCACCCGGCGGGGGCTATGGTAAAGGAGAAGCCCGTCGGGTTGGGCTGAAGGACTAAGCGGCAGGAATCGGGGCACTGGGAAAATACCAGCCTAAAGACCATTGTCCCGAACGGCGACGAACAAACGCTGGCATCGCCGTTTTTGACCCGCCAACCCTCTTTACTTCATTGCCAGCGAGTTATATTATCTCAAACGTAACAATTTAGTAACGACTACATAACACCCGCTAAACGCTGAGGGTGTCTCTTTGTTGAGGCAAACTTAAAAACCTCAATTATGAAGAATGCATTACTCCATTTCACTTTATTAATCCTGCTGTTGGTTGGCAGAATCGGTAGCACCAATGCCCAGACCACCCAGACCTCGGTAGTCGGTGTGGTGCTCGAGAACGGCAAAACGCCCCTGCCCGGTGCCACCGTGCTGCTCCGCAATGAATCGACGGGTTTCTCGACCGGAACCGTCACCAATGCAAAAGGAGAGTATTTGTTTAAAGAACTTCCGCTCGGAGGTCCTTACTCCTTGAGGGCGACGTATGTCGGTTATGGTGAACAGAAACTGACCGGGTATCTGCTTAATCAGGGTGACTTGATCCGCATCAACTTCAGCATGCAGGAAATCGGGCAGAATCTCGCCGTGGTGGACGTGGTGGCGTCGGGTTTGCAGAACAAGGTCGAAAACTTTGGAGCAGCCACGGCCGTATCGGCAAGGGCCATTGCGACACTGCCCGTCAATGGCCGTAACTTTACGTCCCTCACCGACCTCTCTCCACTGGCGGGCCGGGGCGGTAACCTGTCAGGACAGCTTGGATCCTCGACCAACTTCACCGTTGATGGTATGACGGCCAAAAACCCGACCTCAGCGGGTGCGACCACGAGCCGAAGCGGGGCACCGTATTCCATTTCCATCGAAGCCGTGCGGGAGTTTAAAGTTATTACCAACCAGTACGACGTAGTATATGGCCGCGCCGGGGGCGGTATCATCTCGGCCGTCACCAAGGCGGGCACTAACCAACTTACCGCCAGCGCCTTCAACTATACCCGTGCCAACTGGCTGGCCAGCCAGTTTGATATTCGGGGTAATCCGCGCTCGGTTCGTTATGCGACCCATCAGTTTGGCCTTTCGCTGGGTGGCCCAATCATTAAAGACAAACTCCACTACTTCTTTGTATGGGACCGTCAGCAGGATTCACGCCCACTGATTATTGCCGACGTGCAGTCGCCCGCCGATGAAAACCGCTTCAATGTGACGCGTAGTACGCTCGACCGCTTCGTGAACATTGCCCGCAGTCAGTATGGCGTGGCCAACACTCCGCAATACGGCTCGTTCGACAAAGTGCGGGGGTCAAATGCCGGTTTTTTACGGCTCGACTGGCAGATCAATGACAACAATTTGCTTACGATTCGCAATAACTTCACCAGCGACCGTAACAATCTGGGCTTAGTTGACAATACGCCGATCAACATCTATGAATCGACGGGCAACGACTGGAACTGGGACAACAGCCTGCTGGCCACGCTGCGAACATCCGTCAATCCGCGCATCACCAATGAACTGAAACTACAGCACCTGTATACCTATCAGTCGAGCAGCCCCGGCGATCAACTGCCGGAGCGGAATATTCCGCGTAACCTGGTCGAAAATGTTGTGTCGTCGATTGGGGGTGCAAACCGCTCGACCAGCATCCAGATGGGTGGTCACCGGTTTGCGCAAGAAGGCTTCAAAAACAACGTGATGCAATTGATTAACAACCTCTATTACAATACGGACAAGGCTCAGTTTACATTTGGCGTCGATCTGATGTACACCCGCGCCAACTCGGTGTACGGCAGTGAGGTCAACGGACGGTTCCACTACACTGTGTCCGGTGCCCTTACGGCACTGGACAATTTTGAGCGGTTACAACCCTACCGCTACTTTCGCGAGGTGCCGCTCAAAGACGATATCAGTGTTCGCAGCAACATCTGGAACGCAGGAGCCTACGGGCAGATGAGCACCCGCTTAGCCACGGGCCTGGACATGATCGCCGGGCTGCGGTTCGACTACGCCCACTACCCCAAAGCGTCGCTCAATCAACTGGTACTCGATGAACTCAATCTGCGCACCGACAACCGGCTGCAGTCGTTTGTAGTGCAGCCTCGTCTGCAGTTTACCTGGGATATTAACGAGAAACGGCGCGATATTATCCGGCTGGGTGGCGGGGTTTTTGCCTCGGACCTCAATAACTACGTTATCATCAACAACCTGACGTTTGACGGTAGTAACCTGGCCACCGTCGACGTGCGAGGGGCCAATGTGCCAAAGCCCGATTTTGCGGCTTATCGCAGCAACTACAACAGCATACCGACCCTGGCGCAGTTTCAGTTGCCTACCATCAACATGACCGGTGCCGATGCCCGCGTGCCGGTGCTCTACAAAGCAAACCTGTCGTACACCCGTTTTTTGAACGACCGCCTGAAGGTGAGCCTTTCGGGCTTTATGTCGCTGGCCCGCAACAACTACACCTACATTGACCGCAATATCGTTGCCGAGCCATTTTTCCGGTTAGCCAACGAGGCTAACCGGGGCGTATACGTACCGCTGGCGTCGATGCCCGCCAACGGTGCGGGCGACTGGCTGGAGGGCCGGGCCAGCAAAAGAGTGGGCCGGGTGCTGGAACTAACCAGTGATGGACGGGTCAACCAGTTTGCTGTGGTTGTCGACGGGACGTATCGCTACTTCCGGGATGGTGAGATTACGGCCAGTTACACCTGGAACGACACCCGCGACAACACCTCCTACAACGGCAACGTAGCCAACACTGCCACGCTGGTACAATCCGTCAAAGATGACCCGCGCGACCTGAGCCGGATCACGTACTCGGATAATCATTTCCGGCATAAAGTCGTGGTCTACGGGACGCTGCCAACTTTTCTGGGCATCTCGGTGGGCGTTCGCTATTCAGGGCTGGGCGGCACCCGCTACACCCTGCTGTCGGGTGCCAACAGCAACGCCGACTTTGTAGCAGGTCAGAACGATTTGGCCTTTATCTTCGACCGCAATAATGAAAGCGTGCCCGCCAACGTCCGCACCGGCTTACAGGCCATCCTGGATAACCCGGATGCCAGCCCGAGCATCAAAGACTACATTAACCGGTATTCGGGACAAATTGCCGAGCGTAACGGGGGTATCAACGGATTCTTTGGGGTGATTGACATTCGGGCCAGCAAGCGGTTTCGCATTGTCAAAAAGCACAATATCGAACTGTCGGCTGACGTCTTTAACTTCTCAAACCTTTTGAACAAAAATCGGGGCGTCAACCGTTCGCTGGGTTCGCAGGCCTTGTATGCCCTGGGTATTCCGGCGTCAGGCAATACGCCCGCCGTGTCCCCCTTCGACGCGGTCAATCAGCGGTTTGTCTACCGGGTGAATACGGCCGGTATCGTAAACCCCTCTGGCGATCCGTTTCAGGTACAGCTTGGTGCCCGCTATAATTTTTAACTCTGTCAATCCCTCCCCTGCAGCAAGGGGAGGGATTTTTAATATGGCTACGGAATCAATTTTTCTTCCCCTAGCCTGGCAAAAAGATAAAAGAAAGAATCACGGGTATCCTGATAAATGGTAAAGCCCAATTTACGGCTCTTCGACATATCGGTCTTCACCTCAATGGGCCTGCCCAGATCCGTATACTAGGCAGATGCCAGACGGTCCTGACCAGGTTTTTTTAAGCTATTTTTGGCTGGCTATGTCTGTCCACAGGGATCCATCCGGAGCAATCGCTGCTTCCAGCGGGCGAAGGGTGGGTTTATTTTCGCGGGTCATCCTTTTACACACATAAACAACACACCATGCATTCTTTATCTTCTTCATCAGCTGAGTCTGGCCTACTGGCTGAGAAATTTCACGAAAGTGGCGTTAATGGTTTTTTCAGGATTATGTCGGCTAATCTGCATCAACAGAACGGTTTAGCAGATCGAAAAGCCAACATTATGATTTCAATAAATACGGTAGTTCTCTCCCTGTTGATTGGCTCGATGGCCCGTAATATCGAATACTGGCAAAATCTGCTGTTACCCATTACGTTCTTAGTGTCAACGTCTTTGACAACAACGGTTATTGCCGTCCTAGCCACCCGGCCCCGACTAATTCGGGGTCACGTATCGAAGGAATCCATTCAAAACCGGACGGCTCAGCTCCTTTTTTTTGGTAATTTCACTACGCTTTCGCTTGAGGAATACGAGGAGACGATGATGACAGTTCTGAAAGACGACGATTACCTGTATCGCAGCGTTTTGCGGGATTTTTACGCACAAGGCGTCATCTTAAACCGCAAGTACAGGTTGCTTCATATTTCGTACAATGTGTTCTTAATCGGGATGATAACATCGGTCGTTACGTTTGGGGTGTGGCTTTGGGTGTCCAAAATTTAAATGGTTGACAGTGTCGTCAGCACTTCGGTGAATTCACCTTCGGTCGAGCTGATTTCAATTGTTTTCCGGTGTATTTCTATGAGGGTGTGTTTGCCGTTTCGTGTCCTACAACCACGAGGTTTTATTCAGGCATAAGGCACCCCTAAACTGTACTGGTTGCTCACATGGCGGAGTTGATGCGAAAAATTGCCGCCTACGTCCTGATCGATGAGAAGCCCGTCGTGGCTTTCGGACCCAGCGGAATCGGTCTGGAAATAGGCACCGCGTTTAGGGCCCTGCATCGAGACAATTACAAACGGATGATGGCCCTATGGCTGGAAATGTCCGCTGGAAACAGGAACATTAGAGGATTATCTATTCTTCTCAGGAAGAACTACTCGAAACCCGAGCCAGCTGATACTTGTTACAGGCTCAATGCCCATGCGAGCCGACACACGATTGTCCTCGGCATCGTGGAACCAGCTACCACCGCGAACAGTGCGATAAGCCCCCCTACTGGGGCCTGTAGGGTCGCGTTCTGGACTATACGTGTAAAAGTCTTCACTGGACCAGTCGCTGCACCACTCCCATACATTGCCGCTTAAATCATATAAACCCAATTCATTTGCTCGCTTTTGGCCCACTGCATAGGTACCTCTTCGTTGAGTATGCCAACCCACTTCATTCAAATTATTACTCCCTGCATAGATCGTTTTGCGACTCTGTTGCCCCCCACGTGCCGCATATTCCCATTCCGCTTCGGTTGGTAGGCGATACTGTTGCCCCGTCCTTTGACTCAACCACTCGCAGTACGCTACGGCATCTTTCCAACTGACGTGGATCACCGGATGGTTGTACTCCGAACGTGGACGAACTTTTCCCTCTGTATCGCAACGCCAGTATGCGTCTGCTTTCGTTTCCCATTTCCCATTACTATATACTTTGCTTCCATTGCCTTTCTCAGCCTCGGTTTGATAGCCCGTAGCCTCTACAAATCGCTCAAATTCGGCCACCGTCGTTTCGTACTTCGCCATCATAAAACGGCTGAGCGTCACGCGATGAATGGGTTTCTCCCATTCATTATTGCTACCCATCATAAAACTGCCGCCGGGGATGCTTATCATCGCAATTGGTTCTAAGTCTACGACTGGCTTGGCGGGTTCTTCCTGCCTGGAGATCTGTGTCGGGGTATCGGTCCGTTTGAAATAAAAATCATCCGTGATAAAACCGGCCTGATAGGGAGTCTGGCGGGCGTTTTTTCCTTTCACCGCCCGGGCGGTGTTTTTAAAAATACTGATCAGCTCCACATTGGGTTGACGCAGTTGCTTGAGCAACTCCTGCGTAAAAAGACCGTTCCGCTGCCCCGCGTTTTCGCTGGCCGTCTGGCCGGGAGAAGCCGCAAAAAAGGCAATCGTACCGCTGGGCGCATTGACGGCTCCCAGGCCGGAAGCCGTGTTACGATCCCACCCCCGGAAGGGATTGTTCCGGCAGGCGTCGACCAGCAGAATATTGGTATGGCTATTGGCTTCTTTCATGCTGCTCATCACGTCATTGAGGCAGAGGGACTTTCGCTTGGCCAGGGTTTCATTCAGGTCGCTTCGCACTTCGACCGACATGAGGTAATTCAGGTTGTCACCGGCTTCAAAACCGTGTCCCGCAAAATAAAACAGGCCCACTTCGTAATTTTTCAGGCGTTGGGTAAACGCGGACACCACGTCTTCCAGTTCGGTCTGGTTGAGATTCAGTTTGAGGATCACCTCAAAGCCCAACTGCCGCAGTGTGGCGGCCATGTCCTGGGCATCGTTGGCGGCATTGGGGAGAGCCTGTCCGGGGTACGCGGAGTTGCCGATCACCAGGGCCAGGCGGCCTTTTTGCG
Source organism: Larkinella sp. (assembly GCF_965227735.1). Taxonomy (NCBI): domain Bacteria; kingdom Pseudomonadati; phylum Bacteroidota; class Cytophagia; order Cytophagales; family Spirosomataceae; genus Larkinella; species Larkinella sp. Next base: position 448,876 of record NZ_OZ245776.1, read on the forward strand.
GTTGGTTATTAGTTCCGATGGGTTTAAAAGCCCGCTGGGCCTGCAAGGAAGAAAAACACAACAAAAAGAGGAATAGAACGTATTTCATTGTCGGTTCTGAACAGAACTATGATTCTAAAATAACCATGTCAAAAATAATCATTCAGGGTTACAAACACGGCCCTTCTTTTTTGACATCCATTAATGGCTGTGGCTAGCAATAAGTTATCAAAGTAAAAGAACAACAGCCAAAATCACAAAACATCCATAAAACGAAACCCGGTAGAATCTACCGGGCTGTAGTTAACCTTTACGTGTATTCATCTTCAAAAATATATAGCCAAAATTGATGCCATTCAGTCCCGCTTACCTTTCTCGTTTTACTAACTATCTGGCTTACGATAGAGATAGCCTACAGAAAAATAATGGCCCTGCCTTCGTCCATGTCACCGACCACTAAGGGGGCCTGAATCAGAATTGGGTCTTACGGGCCGGACAAATCTAAGGAAGGGAACCTAACTAGAATGTTAAATATTAATCAGCACTATTAATTTCTAATTAACCTCCGATATGAGATAGAACCTGAATAAAGCAGAAGTAAAGGCATGGCTTCTTAACGAGATCACTACCCTAATTGAATCATTTGGGCAAGCTGGAGAAATACCCTCACACTTCACTGATGAAGAACGGGCCGATATTGAAAGGTTGAAAATTCGCTTTTCGAAACGGCTCGGCCCGGTTGATTGGGACGCAGAAAATACCGCAAGTCAAAAATTGGATTCGAGACTAACCAACGCCCATTATTAAAAACGTCGCATTAAAAGTCGCTTGATTTGTAGGAGGGTAGTGACTTTCATACTCTACATCCCAAAGTACGAAAGTCACTTCTGTCATAACTGTTACTTAACAGCTAGTAATTCAAGCTGTTCGATCACTGGAGGTACACTCAGTAGAGTATCAGCATTTGCCATCAACGCCTTAGCAATTTCACCGCTCAGGTGGGCTTGCCGGTCGCCTTCAGTGGCAAATGTGTCGAAAATACCAAACGTATTCTCATTTATCTTAAAGGCATACCAACGAATGGTACCTTCTTCCAGTTGGGCCATTGCCAGCGCTTCTTTCAGAAAATTCTCGACCGTAGCTTCGTGGCCAGGTTTTGCTTGAACACGAGCAAGTAATGAAAGTTTTTCCATGATATTATGAGTCTAAAGGTTTGAAATGCATATGATATTGAACAAACACATGACTTTGGTCACACTTTTTTTAATTCATAAAAGACACGTGATAGTTAAAATAGATTGTGTCACTTGAAACGCCCATTAGAGACGATATGAAAGGAGCATAGTATTAAAAGGGTGGGAAACCCATTCAAAACGCAAGCCAGTAGCTATTTGCTATTTAATTGCAAAAAAGTTAGCCAATGGCCTAAAAATGAAGCTTTTGTTTAGGTTTCATTCAACAAACCTCCAATTCATTACTCACTTATTTTGCGGACTTAGGTAAATACGTTTGTTTTATTAAATTGAGTAACCTACTGTTTAATGATTCCAAAAACGGTTTTCGGCGTAAACCCGAACTTTTTCATCGGTAATCAATTCATGGAATGAATGTAAAAAACCTTATTCGAGTTTACCTCATACTTGTCCCTTTTGTGGTGGCAATACTTGGTTTTGCCTTAGGGCATAGTCATTACAAGCTGTATTTTCCCATTTGGCTCATTCACGCCGGTTTAATGAGCTGGGCAACATGGACCCTGAGTAAACAGTCCATCCACAATCAGCATCAGCGAAAAAGTCATCTCCTCATTGGCATTTTGTTTCTGATAGCTCCCTGGCTATTTATCGCCATTTTTGCCGGTATGGGTCCACCACCCACCACGGCAAAAGGCTGGGTAGCTACCGCTACTGAACAACAAGTGCGCTACTGTATTCTGGTGATTAGCGGGGTATTGATGACCATTGGGTTTACCTTCTTAAGCAATCAATTAAAACAAGCGGGTGAAGAGGTTTATTCGTTGCTCGGGCTAACGGCCATTTTTTTGGCAATGCCCTTGTTCATACTTAATATGACGTACTGGGGTAGCTTTTTAACCGAATCATTCCGGATTTTTGTAGCCTCTGGTTCGACTAAAAGACCTGACTGGTACTTACCTTTGCGAGACCTATTTGCCTGGATAAGCGGAATTGAAGTAGGATTAACCTACTTGGCCAGTGCTGCTTTTGGGGCCTCGCTGAAAACGACTCGTTGGTTCAAGCCACGAGCTTGCTGGAGCTACATCCTGATTAGTTTACTAGGCTTTTTACTGAGCGTCTTACCGGACTTCTCCCTGATGCCCCTTACGGTTGGCTCTTATTTAGTTTCTATTCCAGCAATTCCGTTTATAATACCCTACTTAATGGCGGTTAATCTGCTGAGTCGTTCTGGCACGATTCAACCAACTCAAGAAATTTAATTGTTTCTACAAAGCAGGTATCTTGCCATTTGGCGACCTATCTAACGAATTACCTACTTAATATAACGTGAGTTATACAGGCCCATTAAGGGAAAGGAAATTTCTTCCAAGTTTCTTCATTGATATTTAGTTAATAAAACCTCCAAAAACAAACCCACTGACTGCCCTTAATTACCCTTTACAACTGTTTTGTGTACCCAAGCCTCAATAATAGCTTCACCACTGGTGCCACTTCTGAGCCAAGGGGTTGCTGTTTCTCCGCTTCCTGCTCGGCAATTCTTTCGGCTGTCAGCAACGCTCCTTCCAGTTCGCTGATAGGTCGTGAATCGGAATGCCGGATACAAGAGCCATGATGCGACAATCCTTTTCGGAGACTTCAACGGCTAACTCGCAGGCTACTTCGTGAGCGAGAAAGGATTTTGAATAACTTTCCATGAAGCGAAGATAAGATTCCAGCCGAGTTCTGAGGGTGGGGAGTAGAATTAAAGGATATGCTTACCTTACTTGCCCATCCTCAGGCCTATGTACTGAATCACTGTTAATCAGTTTTTCGATTCGATCAACATAAAACAGTAAGGCGCAGATCATCGACCCGCGCCTTACATTTATACTATTTCACTAGTCAATTACTGCTTCAGCACTTTTAGTGTCAGGCTTTTCAACCCACTGCTGACCCGCAGAAAGAACAAACCTGCCGGTTGTCCCTGAACCGTCAACGTTTGCCGCTCAAGCACGGTAGCCGCTTCAATGTGTCGTTGATGGATCAGCCGCCCACTGGCATCCGAAAGTTGCAACTGCAGCGGCTGGCCTTCCGCACCGTGCACTTCCACCAGCACCCGATCTGATACCGGGTTACCCAGAACCGTTACCTGAAGCCCCGAACCGGTTTCCGCCGACAGGCGGGCCGGGGCACATTGATACGACTTTGGTGACCCTTTCAAGTCATACGTACTCCCCAACACCCGGGCTCGAATCAGGGTACCATTAGTCACACTGCCCGGTGGGGTAAAGTTGTAACCATGCGCTCCGTTGCCTTTCCCGGCGTCTTTCAGATCCTGCCGAAAAATGTTGGCGACCGTACTGCCTAACACCGTATCCGATCCATCCACATAGAATTCGACCGTCAGGGGTGTGTTGGGTTTATTACGATCCCAGACCCAGCCGCGAATACCGCCACAGTCCAGTTTATCCAGATATCCTTCGAAGCTGCCCGTGACAGTGGTGGTCTGGGCCGGGTTTATCGTGAGCGGGAAGCTGACGCTGTTGGTCAACGGGCCGTTGTCGGTGGCTGAATACGCCAACACGAATGTACCGGCTTCAGTGGGTGTCCCCGAGATAACCCGCGTGCCTGCATTGATCGACAGACCATCCGGCAACCCGGTGAGCTGATAGGTCAGAGGCTGGCCTTCCGGATCGGTGAACGGAACGAGTGTTCCCGAGAAAGGCACGCCGACCTGACCCGCCAGCGGAGCGACCAGGACGGTGGGTGAAGGCGGCTGGGGTGGTTTGTTGCCACCCGGTACGGCAACGCCTTCGCAGATCAGGGCCTTGGGCGAATCTTTCAGGATAAAGCTGCTACTGGCGACGCGGGCCGAGAGGGTATGTGACAAACCATCTTTGATCGATTCGGGAATCGGGAAGCGAAAACCGTGTTTGCCGTTGCCTTTCCCCGCATCGAGCAAATCCTGGCGGAAATCCCCGGCCAGCAGCGTGCCGATCACCGTGGAACCATCCAGGATTTCAACGGAGACGGCGGTATTTCCCTTGCCCCGATCCCAGGCCCAGCCCCGGAAACTGCCGCAATCGGCCCCGTTGACAAAGCCGTCGAACGAACCGGTGACGGTTGGTGCCGTAACCGTGACGGTGGCCGAACTGGGTACACCGGGACAGGTACCGACGCAACTCGCTGAATACACAATCGTCCCCGTGGCCGAAGTCGGTACGAAAATCGTGTTTCCTTTTCCGCTGGTCGCGTTGGAACCCGACCAATTGGGCACTCCCGAACAACCGCTGATGGTCAGTGTCACATTGAGCGTATTCTGAATTACGCTGATGCTGGAAGGCGTCAGGGTCGGAACGGGCGGCACTTCTAGGCGGGTGACCGTGGCCGACCCGCTAACGGTTCCGCCGGTGGGTGCTTCAGAACTGGCCACTGCCAGCAGGTTGAAGGTGGTAGTGGCCGCCGGATTGACCGTAAAGGTGTAGGGAGAGCTGGTGATTCCGCCGAGCGTGACCGGCGTGGTTCCATCGGTGTACGTGAGCGACCAGGGAGCTGTTCCGGTCAGGGCGACGCTGAGCGTGGCGGGTTGTCCGGGACACAGGCTCGTACTGCCCGAAAGACTGGCGGAAGCCGGATTGGTGACCACCAACGTCACGCTGGCATTGCCTGAACAACCCGAGGTGGTTCCCGTCACGGAATAGGGCCCGGCGACACTGACGGAAATAACCGGGCTGGTTTCTCCGGTCGACCAACGGTATGAATCGGCCCCGGAAGCCATCAGGCTGGCGCTCTGACCCTGAACAATGGTGGTGGAAAGGCTGGGTGAAATGCTGACCGTGGGAGGTGTGTTCACGGTCACCGAAGTAGTGGCCGTGGCGGAACAACTGCCCGTGGTTACGGTCACGGAAAAGGGGCCGCTGGTGGAAACCGGGAGGGTGGCCGTGGTAGCGCCCGTATTCCACCGGTAGGTGCTGGTACCGGAAGCCGGGCTACCAATGGCGGTGAGGATGGTGCTGGAGCCTGCACAAAGGGTCGGTGCTGGCGGGGTGATGCTAGCCGTTACAGCAGGGTCCACGGTGATGGTGAAACTTTGGGAAGGACCCTCACAGGAGATTGTTCCAAAAAAATTACCACTGGCAGTCGGATTGTTGCCCACCGGAATGGGGTTTGGCAAAACCGTGTTGGTAGCCACATCGATCACGCTCACCCTGTCCTGACTAGGTTCCATGGCATAGATTTTACTCCCATCAGGAGTAATACCAAGGCCTGCCGGGGAAAAAGGCTCGAAGTCGATCTTGCCCGAGACGGTATTGGTAGCCACATCGATTACGGTCACCCTTTTCGGGTTTGTCGAGACATAGACTCGCTGGCCATCCAGGCTCGCGCAGATGGAAAACTGGAGTCCGTATTGAACCGTTTCAATGGTGGCCGAAACGGTATTGGTGGCCGTATTGATCACGGTCACTTTATTCGTAGAAATAGTCGAGGTATACAGGCGGGTGCCATCGGGGGTGATGCAGATCGCAGCCGCGCCACCGTTCACCGGAATGGTGGTGATCACCTTTTGCGTCGCTACATCGATCACGGCTACACTGTAAGGATACGACGGATTTTCCGGGTTTTGCATGGTAACATAAACGCGCTTGCCGTCCGGGCTCATCACAATACCACCATTTGGCGAACCTTCCACCGGAATCGTGGCCGTGACTTTATTGGTGGCCACATCGATCACTTGGACGGTGGACGAATTAAAACTCCCGACAAAGACGCGGGTGCCGTCGGGGGTCACGTTGAGAGCCGACGGGAAGTCAATCCCCTCAATAGTTGTCAACACCGTTTGGGTGACCGCATCGATGACGGTGACATTAGCCGACAAATAATTTGCGACATAGACGCGGGTGCCGTCGGGAGTCACGCAGATTCTCCATGGATAACTACCCAACGGAATGGTGGTTGGCAAAACCGTATTGGTGGCCGTATTGATGATGCTCAGGTAGCTCGGGACCCGATCGTCATAATCTGGATGATTATTATTAATAATATAGGCCAAAGTCGGCCCCTGCCCCAGGGGTGTGACGGTGATGGTGGCCGTCTGGGCTGAGCTGGTGGTGTTGAGCGCGGTAAACGAGTCGATGGTGCCGGTGCCGCTGGCGGGCAGGCCGATCGAGGGGTTGGAATTGGTCCAGCGGTAAACGGTTCCGTTTCCGGTAAAAGGAACGGGAGCGGTGGTGCTGCCCGCACACAGGGTCTGGCTGGCCGGAGCCGCCATCGTTATGGAACAGGGATTCGCCAGTTGGGGGCCGGTGCGTCCGGATTGGCCTGCTCCGGCGACTTTGCTTTTCGAAGGCGTTACTCCTGCCTTAACGGAACGACCGGAAGCGGTAAAATCAATGGCCCAAACTCCGCAATGAAGTCCGGCCAGTAATAGAAAAGTGAGTACCCAGCGGGCGGAAGCGGTTCGGCACAGGGTCGGGATGCGTAGTACTTTTTTCATGCAATAATTTTTAAAATGGATGGTTGGCAGAGACTCCAGTAATCGGGCTGGCATTGAGCAGGACTTTTAGTTCGGTCCAACGAACTCCGGCACTCGGAAGCCCGCCCTGAGAAAAAAGGTTCATGTTTGGAAAAGAGTTAGGAAAACGTTTGCTCACAAACCTAAGGGAAGGAAAACGGACTGAACATAAGGCGTGTTCCAAATACCATAACGGATGTTCCATTTTGCCAAACCGGTCCAAAAATAGCCGGTAAAGAGTGCGGCATACGGGGAGAAAAGCCCTTTGGAGCAACTTGACCGGATATTCTGAAGAATACTTTCGGAAAAGTTTTATCTAAATCGCTAACCGCGATGGATGGTGTCGCTACAACGGCTAGCGATTCAAAGAATTTCAGCCTCACCCCGACGGACATCCCTTGTTCTCCATTCGGGGTAAGTTTACTATCGAAAATGGACAGGTTATTTAGCCTGGGAAGGCTACACCCGGAAGCTCATCGCCGACGGCAACGAAGCCTACATCATTGCGGGAACGCACGGCGAAGGTGACATCGGTGACAATGGACAAGCCGAAAGTATCGCGGGCGGCAAAGTAACGGTTCCCTCTGCGCTCTGGAAGGTGATCGTCGTCCTACCGGTAGGCAGTGACGACCTCACCCGGATCAACGCTCAGACGCGGGTTATTGCCGTGTTTATACCCAATACCAACGCATTTGGCGAAAAGCGGCCCCGACCAACAGCTTTGCCAGTACGATCAGCGTGGCCAACCCGGATCAGAATGACTGGCAGTTGTACAATCTGAACGACGATTTCAACGAACGCATCGACCTGGCGAAGAAGAATCCGCAAAAACTGGAAGAATTGAAAGCCTTGTTCGAAGAGCAGGCCCAAAAGTACAACCTCTATCCCTACATTACCTGGGATGACGTACTGAAACGCCGGGTTCTACCCCTGATTAAACAGGAACCGGCGAAAGCCGAAAGCAAAGGCGAGAAATAGCGGACGATGAAGTTCTTTAAACTGGTATAACCCGGAATCCAATGATTATCAAAAGCTTTATTACCGTGCTGTGGCTGTTTGTGTGGAGTTTTCAAGCACTACTTTTCGCGCAATCGAGAAGCAAACAACAACCCACCAACATCATCTTTATTTTGTCCGATGACCACAGCGCGCCGTTCCTGAGCAGTTACGGGTATCCGAGCATCAAAACGCCGAACATCGACCGGCTGGCGCAGGAAGGAATTCGGTACACGAGGGCGTACACGACCGCTCCGCAGTGCGTGCTTTCCCGCGCGGCCCTGATGACCGGCCGGTCCACGCTCGATATCGGGATGACCCGGTTTTCGGCGCCCTTGCCCGCCGACATCGTCACCTATCCCGAACTGCTCCGCAAGGCTGGGTATTATACCGGTATCTGCGGCCGGAATTTTCATCTCAACGGCAACCGCGCCATCAGGGAATCGGCGGCAGTCTACGACAAATACGGCCTGGAAACCTTTAAAAACCGGGTAGATTACCTGAAAGTGTCTGCGAACAGTGACACCATTTTCCATCAGTACACGGAATTTCTGGACAAGGTACCCAAAGGCAAACCTTTCTTCCTGCAAGTGGGCTACAGCGATCCGCACCGGGTTTTTACGGCCAAAACGTCCGAACCCGACCCGGCCACGTTGAAACTCCCGGAAGGCTGGCCGGACACCAAACTGGTACGCGAAGATTTTGCAGCTTATCTGGGCGAAATTCAACGGCTCGACGGCGACGTAGGCCGCTTGCTGGACGAGATCAAAAAACGCGGACTGGAACAAAACACACTGGTGGTGTTCATGGGCGACAACGGGGGCGCTTTGCTGCGGGGCAAAGGAACGCTCTACAACCTCGGCATCAACGTGCCGCTCATTGCCCGGCATCCCGGTTTGATCAAAGCGGGTCAGGTTAGCAAAGCGATCATTTCGGGCGAAGACCTGGCACCGACGTTTTTGCAGGTTGCAGGAACCACTATTCCCCAAATCATAACCGGTAAAAGCCTGGTGCCGTCTTTTCAGCAGGCGGCCTACGAACCCCACGATTATGTCTTTTCGGTGCGGGGCGCTCACGGTCACGGCTTGCCTACCAGCACCGTTCATTTTGATTTGGGTCGAACGATCATTACCAACAAGTACAAGTTGATTTACAACGCCTTGTGGCAATTGCCGTACACACCCGTCGATTTTGCGGCCCAACCGTTCTGGCTGGACCTGACGCAGTTACACGCAGAAGGCAAACTGGACAAGAAGATCGACCAGCGGTTGTTTGCGGCCCGGCGGGAGCTGTTCGAATTGTTCGATCTGGAAAAAGATCCGAATGAATTCAACAACCTCATCGGCGACGAACAGTACAAACACATCGAACACCAGCTCAAGGCGCGGTTACAGGAATGGATGATTCTGAACCGGGATTATCTGCCGTTACCGATTCCGCCTGCGGGGAAATATTAAGCAAATAAAACGCCCATGATCCGATTGAAAAATTACTTTCTTAGTCTGCTGCTGCTTGTTTTCTGGCAGGGAAAAGCCCAGCCAACCGCCGACCGGCCGAATATCCTCTGGATCGTCAGCGAGGACAACAACACCTCGCTGATTGGCTGTTACGGCAATGCGTATGCCACCACGCCGAACATCGACCGGCTGGCCAAAGAAAGTATTCTGTACAAAAATGCGTTTTCGACCGCGCCGGTTTGTGCGCCTTCGCGCAACACGCTGATTACGGGAATGTATCCTCCTTCGCTGGGGACTGAGCACATGCGGAGCACGAATCCGGTGCCGTCGTTCGTAAAATTCTTCCCGAAGTATTTGCGGGAAGTGGGTTACTACACGACGAACAATGCCAAAAAAGATTACAACACCGTTGATCAGCCCGACGCCTGGGATGAGTCGAGCGACTCGGCCACGTACAAAAAGCGCAAACCGGGGCAACCGTTCTTTGCGGTTTTCAACTTGTTTGTGTCGCATGAAAGCTCGCTGCACCAGCCCGCTACCCGTTTGCACCACGATCCGGAGAAAGCTCCCATCCCGACGTATCACCCGCGAACCCCCGAGTTCAAGCACGACTGGGCGCAGTATTACGACAAAGTGGAGACAATGGACCAACAGGTTGGCAAGCTACTCGATGAACTGAAAGCGTCCGGGCTGGCCGACAACACCATCGTTTTCTACTACGCCGACAACGGCGGGGTACTGGGGCGCAGCAAGCGGTTTATGTACGAATCGGGGCTGCATGTGCCGCTGGTGGTGCATTTACCGAAAAAATACGCCCATCTGGCTAAGAATCAGGCCGGTTCGCAAACCGATCAGTTGGTCACCTTCCTGGATTTTGCCCCAACGATTCTGAGTCTGGTCGGCATCAAAATACCGGACTACATGCAGGGACAGGCATTTCTTGGCGCTCAGCAAAAACCGGAACGCCCATACGCCTACGGTTTTCGGGGCCGGATGGACGAAGCCATCGATCTGTCGCGGTCGGTGCGGGACAAGCAATTTCGTTACATCCGCAACTACCTGCCCCACCGGATTTATGGCCAGCATCTCGATTATTTGTGGAGAGCGCCGTCGATTCCGTCCTGGGAAGCCGAGTTCAAAGCCGGTCGGTTAAACGAAGTGCAGGCCCGGTTCTGGCAACCCAAACCGGCGGAAGAATTGTACGACGTGATCACCGATCCCGACAATATTCACAACCTGGCGACCGATCCGAAATACGCCAACGAATTAACGCGGCTGCGAAAGGCCAACGAACAATGGCTCCGGCAGAGTCAGGATGTCGGTTTCATTCCCGAAACGCTGCTGACCCGGATCGCCGAGAAAACACCTTTGTACGATTACGCCCGACAAGGAAAGTACAACCTGAACCGGGTCATCGAAACCGCCACGCTGGCGTCTTCGCGCAAGCCGACTGACGGCGGGGAATTGATCCGGCGCCTGACCGATCCCGATCCGATTGTCCGGTATTGGGCAGCAACGGGCAGCACGGTGTTGAAACTGGCGTCGGCCAAAACCGCCTTAAAGCCATTGCTTCAGGACGACGAAGAAACCGTTCAGGTCGCGGCTGCGGAAGCGCTGTTCCAACTCGGCGAAACGGATGAAGCCTTGGCGACTCTCCAAAAAGCGCTCGCCAGCCCCAGCCGTCCGGTGCGGCTTCAGGCGCTAAATGCATTGCAAACGTTCGGTCCGGCTGCGGCCCCGGCTCTGGAAGCAGCCCGGGCTTTAATTCCGAAAAATCCGTCGCCTAACGCCGTCAATGAAGCTTATGACGTTCGGGCCGCCAAAAATCTTGTCGAATCCCTGGAAAAGTAAATCCCAAAATCATGAAAAAAAACCTGCTGTTTCTATTCACATTCTTTCTTTCGGTTGCCGCTTTTGCGCAGGAACCGAAAGGCAAACTGGGTGATACCAAAAAATCGCCGGAAGCCATTCTCAAGGAAATCCAGAAAGGAGAAGCCTACCTGGTGGATGTCCGCACGCCCGAGGAATACGGGGACTCCAAACCGAACATCGTCTTCATCATGGCCGACGACCTGGGTTACACCGATCTGGGTTGCTACGGCAATCCGTACATCCGGACGCCGAACATCGACAAGTTGGCCAAAACCGGTCTTCGGTTTACCGAAGCCTATTCAGCCTGCCCGGTTTGCTCGCCGTCGCGGGCGGCCATTATGACCGGCAAGCACCCGGCCCGGCTGCACCTGACCAACTTCATCGCCGGGGATCGTAAAGACCCTAAATCGCCGGTGTTGCCCGCCCAGTGGACCAAATACCTGCCGTCGGCCGAAACGACGCTGGCGGAAGTGATGCAGAAGAACGGTTATGCCACGGGCATGGTCGGGAAGTGGCACCTGGGCTCGGCCGACTCCACCAGCCCGGCGGCTCAGGGCTTTGCCTACGACCGCGTAATTGCCAAAAATGGGCTGGATTATTACAACTACAGCATTACCTCGAAAGGCAAAACCGTCTTTGAAGACAAGGGCACGAAGTACCTGACCGACCAGTTGACGGATTACGCGGTGGAGTTTATTGACCAGCAAAAAAATCACCCGTTTTTCCTGTATTTGACGTATTCGGCCCCGCACATTATGCTCGTTCCGCGGGCCGACAAGTTGAAGTATTATTTTGATAACTACGGGAAATCGGGCGGCAAATACGACCCCAATTATGCGGCCATGATCGAGAGTATGGACGACGGCGTCGGGCGCGTCATCGAGCAATTAACAAAACTTAACCTGCTCAATAACACGATTCTGGTTTTCACCTCCGACAATGGCGGTTTGGGGCTGCCGGAACTGGGCCAGCGCCCGACGACTTTGGAACCGCTGCGGGCCTGGAAAGGGCACGTGTACGAAGGCGGTATTCGGGTGCCGCTCATCTTTTCGTGGAAAGGGCGGATTGCTATTAATACTGAGACGAAGAATTACATCACCGGCACCGACTTTCTGCCCACGTTTCTAGACTTGCTGGGTATTACCGGCCAGCCTGCCAACCCGGACGGCAAGAGTTTTGCCCGGATACTGAAATCGCCCGAACAGGCCGTTGACCGGGGACCGATTTTCTGGCACTATCCGCATTTCAGCAACCAGGAAGGCCGACCGGCCGCAGCCGTTCGCTCGGGTGATTATAAACTGGTGGAACTGTATGAAACCGGTAAACTCGAATTGTACAACCTGAAACAGGATATTTCCGAGCAAAAAGACCTCGCAGCCACTTTGCCGGACAAGACCAACGAACTGGCCGCTTTGCTCAGAAAATGGCGGTCGGAGGTAAAGGCTAACATGCCCGAACCCAATCCGGCTTTCAAAAAACCGTAAAATACCCCCAACCCCTGAATGGGGCTAATGCTTCAGTCAAAAGCCCTATTCAGGGGGTTGGGGCAAAAAACCGAATATGAAAAAAGTAATTTGTTTGTTATTTTCCTTAAGTCCATTTGTTCTATGGGCTCAGCAGGTACCGGATTTCGACTACGATCCCCACATCGACCGGCCTACCTACCCGAAAGCGCAGGGGCCGCTGGTGCTGGTGGACGAAGCGCATCACAACTTCCACACCATCGCGGGCCGCTATAACGCTTTTGCCAAGGTGCTCCAACGCGACGGTTATGCGGTGAAACCCAATACGCAGCCGTTCACGAAAGCCGGTTTGCAGGGCGTAGCGATTCTGGTGATCGCCAACGCGTTGCACGAACGCAACGTCACCGACTGGGCCAAACCCAACCCGTCGGCGTTTACGGCGGACGAAATCCGGGTGCTGAATGAGTGGGTCAAATCCGGTGGTTCGCTGTTTCTGATCGCCGACCACATGCCCATTGCCGGAGCCAACGAAGACCTCGCCAAGTCCTTTGGGTTTACGTTTTACAACGGCTTTGCTACCGACACGACGAGCGGTCTTTTTCCGGGTACCAAAAAGGAACTGGATATTTTCCGCAAAACAGACAACACGCTGGCGACTCATCCGATTACGCAGCGTATTACCGAAGTGGCCACCTTTACCGGGCAGGCTTTTACGATTCCGCCCAAAGCCATTTCTCTATTGACGTTCGACGCGAAGTATCAGGTCTTGCTGCCCGATACCGCCTGGAAATTTCACCAAACTACTCCGCGTGTCCCGATCAAAGGCTTTTCGCAGGGAGCGGTGTCTGCGTACGGCAAAGGGCGACTGGCGGTTTTCGGGGAAGCCGCGATGTTTTCCTCCCAACTCAAAGGCAGGGACAAAATACCGTTTGGCCTGAAATCGCCGGATGCGACTCAGAATCAGTCTTTTCTGCTCAATCTCATTCACTGGCTCGACCAGCGACAACCGCGTTTATAACCAACTTCCATGAAACGAATTCTGCTGAGTTTTACTTTTCTGACGTTGAGCCTGGGCCTATCGCTGGGCCAGTCCAAAAACCGTTCGTCAACTCAAAAACCGAATATCATTCTGGTGATGGTCGATGATCTGGGGTACTCGGATTTCGGCGCCTACGGGTCGGAAATCCTGACGCCTACCATCGACAAACTGGCCGCTGAGGGTCTGCGGTTGCGGGAATTTTACAATAATTCCATTTGCGCACCCACGCGGGCGTCGCTCATCACCGGCCAATACCACCACAAGGCCGGGGTCGGTTATTTCAACGTCAATCTGGGTGTACCGGCCTACCAGGGTTGGCTCAATAAAGAATCGTTGACGTTCGGGGAGGTGCTGAAACAGGCGGGTTACAACACGTATCTGTCGGGCAAATGGCACGTGGGCAACGACAGTTTGTACTGGCCCAACCAGCGCGGTTTCGACCGGTTTTACGGGTTCATCGGCGGAGCCAGCAACTTCTACGACATCAGTCCGTACAAGGACAGAGTGCCGCCCGTCGAACTGGTCGAAAACAACCGGCGCATCAACCTGGAGCCCGGCAAATACCTGACCGACGAAATCACCAGCCACGCCATTTCGTACATCAACGAGTCGAAAAACAAACTGTTTTTCCTCTATCTGGCGTACAACGCGCCCCACTGGCCGTTGCAGGCTCCCGCCGAAGACATTGCCAAGTATAAAAACCGTTACGCCATCGGCTGGGATTCGCTGCGGAAAGAACGGCTGGCGAAGCAGGTCAAGCTCGGGATTGCCAACCCGAAACAGACCGTGGCCGCCCACGACCCGGAAGTGATTGACTGGCAGAGTTTAACGTTCGACGAACAGCAACTCTGGCAGCGAAAAATGGAAGTTTATGCCGCGATGGTCGACCGCGTCGATCAGAATCTGGCGCGGCTGCTGGCGGAATTGAAACGGCTCAAAAAAGACGATAATACGCTGATTGTGCTGATTTCGGACAACGGCGCGCAGGGCGGTTTGATCCCGACCGGTCGGAAACGTCCCCGGAGTTCGGGGCCGATTGGTTCGGCGGGCTCGTACGATTACCAGGAACAGAACTGGGCGTACGTATCGAATACACCGTTCCGCAATTACAAAGCCACGCCCTACGAAGGCGGCATCAGCTCGCCGTTCATTGCCTGGTTTCCGAAGAAAATCAAGGCAGGAACCCTGGCCAAAGGAACCGGCCACCTCATCGACCTCGCCCCTACTTTTTATGAACTGGCGGGTGCTGCGTATCCGGCCACGTTCAACGGTGTCAAAACCAATCCGCTGCCGGGTGTTAGTCTGACAAACCTGTTGTTTCAGCAAACCGAACTACCCGCTGACCGGGCGCTTTTCTGGGAACGCGCGGGCAATCGGGCGGTGCGTAAAGGCAAATGGAAAGGGGTATCCATTTTTCCGCAAAATAAGTGGCAACTCTTCGATCTGGAAACCGACCGGGGCGAAACCGTCGACGTGGCGGCTCAAAATCCCGACGTGGTCAAGGCGTTGAACGCTGACTACGAAGCCTGGGCCAAACGAACGGACGTCGAACCGTACGAAAAACTGCGCCCGGTCGTTCAGGGCGGCAACCCTATCAACAACCCGAACGCACCAACGCAAAACCGCCCGGCTTCCCGGATCGAGTAATCCCTGAAATTCCATGAAAACGAATCTGTTACAAAAAATAGCCGTACTCGCGCTAACCGGCAGTATACTCACATACACCGGTTTTGCCCAAAGCCCCAAGCCCGCTGCCAAACCCAACATCGTCTTGATCATGGTCGACGACATGGGTTATTCCGATCTGGGGTCTTACGGGTCGGAGATCCAGACGCCGAACCTCGATCGGCTGGCCAACGAAGGCTTGCGGCTGCGCGAGTTTTACAACAACGCGATTTGCGCCCCAACCCGCGCATCGCTGATCACGGGCCAATATCCGCACAAAGCCGGGATCGGTTATTTCAACGTCAACCTGGGTACCCCGGCGTATCAGGGTTATCTGAACAAACAATCGCTGACCTTCGGCGAAGTGCTGAAACAGGCCGGATACAGCACTTTGCTGTCGGGCAAATGGCACGTTGGGAATGACAGTCTGGTATGGCCAAAGCAACGCGGTTTCGACCGGTTTTACGGGATTCTGGGGGGCGGATCGAACTACTTCGACGCGGGACCGATGCCGACGGGCCGCAACTCGCCGGTGGTGATTCTGGAAGACAACCAGCGCCAATACCCGAAACCCAACTCCTATTACTTCACCGACGAAATTACGAACCACGCCCTGACGTACCTGGACGAGCAGAATCGGGAAACCAAACCGTTCTTTTTGTACCTGGCCTACACCGCTCCGCACTGGCCGCTGCAAGCCTTGCCGGAAGACATTGCCAAATACCGGGGCAAATACGACGCCGGTTGGGATGAAATCCGGAAAGAGCGCCTGGCCCGGCAGGTGAAATTGGGCATCATCACCCCAAAACAGGCCGACGCAGCCGCCATCCGCGATGCAGAAATTCCGGATTGGGACGCCCTGACGTTCGAGGAAAAACAGCTCTGGAAGGCCAAAATGGAGGTTTATGCCGCCATGCTCGACCGGGCCGATCAGGGCGTCGGGAAGCTGTTGGCAAAGCTGAAGGAACTCAAAAAAGACGATAACACGCTGATTATTTTCATTTCCGACAACGGCGCACCCGCCGAGGATGTGGCCCACTGGGGGCCAAAAGCCGGGCGCAACAGCGGACCGGTCGGCACAGCGGGTTCGTTTGAGTCGCAGGGCAAAAACTGGTCGTACGTGTCGAATACGCCGTTTCGGTCGTTCAAGGCCTTTTCCTACGAGGGCGGCATCAGTTCGCCCTTCATTGCCTGGTTTCCGGGAAAAATCAAACCGGGACGGCTCGAAAAAGGAACGGGCCATCTCATCGACATTGCCCCCACGCTGTACGAAGTGGCACAGGCACCCTACCCGACTTCTTACAACGGAACTACAACGCACCCACTACCCGGTGTGAGTCTGGCGAAGCTGTTGTTTAACGAAAAACCGCTCGACCCAAACCGCCCGATTTTCTGGGAATGGGCCGGCAACCGGGCGGTTCGGCAAGGCAAGTGGAAACTGGTTTCCATCTATCCGAGCTACCAGTGGGAGCTCTACGACCTCGAAGCCGATCGGGGCGAAACCCAGAATGTGGCCGCCCGGAATCCGAATCGGGTCGATGCGCTTTCCGTGCTGTATTTTGACTGGGCCAAACGCAACGATGTCGTCGATTACGACAAGATCAAACCGCAGCAACCGTTGTTGCCCACACCCAGAAAACCGTCGGTGGGAAACCGGAATTTTTAACCATTCAGGCTCCTTTCAATACCCATTCAATCATCTTCAGTGCTCTACCTTTCCATAGAATCAATTCAATAAGTACGTTCAACACTAACTTTACACAACTATGAAAACCTTGCGCTTTCTATTCATCTTCGGCTTGTTTCTACAGGTAAACAACTACTTGCACGCTCAAAATGCTGAATCGAATTCATTAGTATCTTTCGATGCTTTCGAAGCCAAACTGGTGCAGGCGGGTCAACGCGCCCAGATTCTCGACGCCCGTTCGGAAGAAGAATTCCGGCAAAACCACCTGAAAGGCGCAACCAGTTTTAACGTAGCCGACGAAGCCGATTTTCAGAAGAAGATCAAAAATCTGAACCGGGAGAACCCGGTTTTTATCTACTCGATTGCCAACGGGCGCAGCGGGCAACTGGCCAAACGGTTGCGCGAAGTCGGTTTTAAAGATGTGACCGAACTGCCCGGTGGTTTGAGCAAGTGGATCGGCTCGGGCCGGGCGGTCGAATCCACCGTCGGGCCGGGGCTGACGCTGGCGGCTTATCAGGCCCAACTCAAATCCGACAAGCTGGTGCTAGTCGATTTCGGCTCACGGTACTGCGGTTCCTGCAAAAAACTGGCGCCGACGGTCGATGAAATCGAAAAAGAACAGGCTGCAAATGTGAAAGTAATCCGGATTGAAGCCTACGAAAACAAGAGCCTGGTGAAAGAGCTGGGCATTACGTCGCTCCCGACGCTGGTGCTGTACAAAGGTGATCAGGCGGTTTGGAAAAAGGCCGGAGTGACGCCGAAAAGTGAAATTCAAGCCAGTATTTCCGAATCCCTCTAGGTATTCCGCTGTCGCGTGTCATAAGGGCTATGGGTCCTTATGACACGCGGTAGATCCGTATAGACTGTATTCTCCCACACTACTGCCCCTTTGGCAGCACTTCCTGTAATTTCAGGGCAAGCTTTTCGGGCTGTTCGCGCATGGAGTAATGCCCGCCTTCAAATTCATAAATCTTCCAGCGTCGCTCCCGTGCTTTGTTTAAGCCCATTTGGTCGTTCAGGCGGTTGCTTTTTCCGTTCTTTGTCATCACGATAAACGCGGTTGGGATTCTTTTGACAAGGGGATTATTAATTTTCACAGGAATTGAAGGCACTGGAAGAGAATAAACTGATCACGCGCACACTTTATGACAGCATGCCCGTTACCGTAGAGTATGCTTTGATGCCCCTTGGCATGTCCTTGCGCGAGTTGCTGAACGAACTGCGAAACTGGGGTAAGTATTTCAGAAACGAGATTATTGGACACTTGTAAAAAGCGCGGTTGATCTCCGCTACATGACTCCTATAACTACGCGACATTAATCTATTTGAAATATAGACATTGTCAATTAGTTTTCAGTAGTTTGCGCTTTGTAACCATTGATTAGGAAATCCATCGTATCGATACCTCCACCCGGACGGTTGGCGTCTGGGGTCAAAGACTAAAACGCAACTTTTCAGTGTCCAGGCTGACCTTCCTAAACTCGACCATTTTTTACCTGGTAGTACTTCTCATCCTGATCTTTGGAACGGGTAACCTCTTGGCGCAATCGCCAGATACCGTGCGCCGGGAGGTTACCATCGACTTTGAGGTAAGACCCCGGGCCGAATACCGGGATAATTTTAGGTGGACTGCCGCAGATTCGGTTATGCCTGAGCTCTTTGCCACGCAGCGAAACCGGTTCAGCATTACGTATCGATCTACTAAACTGCGCTTGCATGCATCCCTTCAGGAAATCCACGTCTGGGGAAAATCGGGGCAATTTTCCCGCGTAGGTACTGTAAATTTTTTTGAACTGTATGCCGAGCCTACCATCGGCAATTACCTTTCTATCAGAATTGGCAGACAAGCGTTGTCGCTCGACAATGGCAGGATATTTTCGGCTGCACCGTGGGGCCAGCAAAGCCGCGCGCACGAGGGTATTCGACTCTTTTACAGGAAAAAACTGGAAACGGATCTAACCCTTTTTTTTACCAGACCCTATGACAAACAGTTTGATCCTGCTTATTCGCCAGTGGCTGCCCATACCTACAAATTTCTTTTTGTCCATCATCTCAAACACAAACTCAGTAATCTCATTACGTTGACGACTATCAATGCAATGGACGTGTTCCGGAGAACGACCGGAAGCAGGCCATTCTACCAGCGAATAACCAATGGCGGACGGCTGGAATTTTCCCGGAACTGGCTTTACGGCACGGTGAATGCGTATTATCAGTACGGGCAAAATGCCGCTTCGAAGGCAATTCGCGCGTATTATATTCAACCTGAAATCAGTGCCAATACCGGCAGAACCCTATTTCGGCTAGGTGCCGAAATCCTGAGTGGTGACAAGAATGCGGTCTCAAAAAATGTATCCAATTCCTTCGTACCGCTCTATGGCGTAGCCTGGAAGTTTATGGGCAACATGAATTTATTCACTCGGTTCCCGGCGGATGTGAATGACAAAGGGTTGGTTAATCCTTATCTGTTCATTATTTACCAGGCTGGTAAAAAGCTTTTTCTGCGAAGCGATGCCCACCTGTTTTATTCACAATATCTCTTGTTGAGTGAAGGCCGGGAAATCAGAGGTAAATACCTGGGCTTTGAAAGCGACTTGTCTCTGACCTATAGACCGGTTAAAGCCCTAGAAATCATCTACGGATTTTCGTTCACTTTTGCTGACAAACGTATGGAGTTATTCAACAAGGTCAACGATGCAGGAAAAATTCCCGTATGGAGCTATCTGATGGTTTCCTATGCGCCCCGTTTAATGAGTCGGAAGTGGTTGAAGTTTTAATTCGTATGAGGAGTTTAAGGTGGTACGTCCCAAAATCAAGAGAAAGCAAAAATTGACGCAAGGAGAGCCATAAGCGAAAGTCCTGTATCAATTGGCGTTACCACCCTTTAATAGCCCCTCCTTTAAAAATTTCTTCGGCGGCTTTAACGACCTCATCGGATTGGTACGCCTTGACATACTTCTTTACCTTGTCCTCATTCTTGTTATCTTCCCGGGCCACAATCAGGTTGACATAGGGTGAATCTTTCTCCTCGATCAGCAAACCGTCGCGGGTTGAAATAAGACCAATCTGGGCCGCGAAATTGTTGTTGATAATGGCCAGCGTAACGTTTGGGTCGTCCAGAATTCGGGGTAGTTGGGGCGCTTCCAGTTCCAGAATCTTGAGTTTTTTCGGATTTTCTGCAATGTCAATGACCTTGGGCAGCAGGCCAACCCCGGGTTTGAGTTTGATTAATCCGTATTTCTGAAGCAGCAGCAGGGACCGGCCACCGTTGGTTGGGTCGTTGGGAATGGCGATGGTAGCTTCCGGTTTTAACGCAGCCAGGCTTTTGATTTTCTTCGAATAACCCGCAATCGGATACACGAACGTACGGCCGACGATAGCCAGTTTATAACCCCGTTGTTTACTCTGTGTGTCCAGGTACGGCTTGTGCTGAAAGGCATTGACATCCACATCGCCATGAGCGAGGGCTTCATTGGGAACCACGTAGTCATTGAAGGAAATTAACTCAACCTCAAGTCCATAGCGCTCTTTGGCAACCTTCTGCGCTACCTTCGCCACTTCGTATTCCGGTCCAACGGCAATACCAACTTTAATATGATTCGGTTCGGAATCCTGCGTTGATTGCTGGCTGCAATTCCACAGAATAATTGGGAAAATAATAAGAAATAACGATAAAAGAAGTTTGTCTGTTTTCATGGAGGATGTATGGTTGGTGATCGACGGGTATCGCTATAACTCGAATGGAAAGATCAGGTGTTTGATTAGCGGTGATCCACGCGTTTGGCCAGGTAGTTACCGGTAATCTGGATGATAAATACCAGCAAAACCAGCAGGATCAATACCGTATTCATAATAAAAGCATCGTAGCCGATATACCCATATTGGTACCCAATCTGTCCTAATCCCCCCGCTCCGACCGCTCCCCCCATGGCCGAATACCCAACCAACGTAATCAGGGTAATCGTGGCGCTGTTGATCAGGGATGGAAGTGCTTCGGGCAAAAGAACTTTATAGACGATTTGAAAGGGAGTTGCCCCCATGGCACGGGCGGCTTCAACCACCCCGCCCGGAACTTCGATCAGGCTGTTTTCTACCAGACGGGCAATGAAGGGGGCCGCTCCGACACTCAAAGGAACCAGTGCCGCACTAATGCCGATGGACGTGCCGATGAGCGAACGGGTGAATGGAATCATCCAGACCAGCAATATGATAAAAGGAATTGAGCGAAATGTGTTGACCAGACCGGAGAAAAAGTAATGGAAACCCCGGTGCTGCAGGAGTTGACCATTTCGGGTCAGGAAAAGCGAAATGCCGACCGGAAGGCCGAGCAGAAAGCCGAAAAAGCAGGAAGCCAGGGACATCAAAATGGTTTCGCCGGTGCCTATCAGAAGAAGGGATACGATGGGATCAGACATAGCCGAGTAGGTTAACCGTGACGTGGTTGTTACGCAGGAACTCCAGGGCGGCCGGGTAATTTTTCCGATTGCCCGAGAGTTCCGTCAGAATAAATCCTATGTTCTGTCCGCCAACCTGATCGATTTGGGCACTAATAATTTTGGTGTCGATGCCGTATAAGCGCGCGACCTGTGACAGGAGCGGTTCGCTGGCAGACCGTCCCGTAAATTCCAGCTTCAGAAGGGCCGTTTGGCTAGTATCGTCATTCGGCCTCAGCCGGTATTGATACGATTCCGGAAGTTCGAAGTGTAAGGCCGAGCGAATAAAAGTCTGGGCAAGTTCCGTCCGGGGGTTGGCAAAGATGGCTTCAACCGATCCCTGCTCCACGAGTTTCCCCTGACTGATCAGGGCCACTTCATCACAGATGGATTTAACGACGGCCATTTCATGAGTAATGAGCAGGATCGTCATCTTAAATTGCTGATTGATCGTTTTTAACAATTTCAGGATGGAGCGGCTGGTGGCGGGGTCCAGCGCACTGGTCGCTTCATCGCAAAGTAAAACCTTCGGATTACTGGCCAGCGTACGGGCAATGGCTACGCGTTGCTTCTGCCCACCCGAAAGAGTAGCCGGGTACTGGTTCACTTTTTCCTCCAGTCCGGTTAGCTTCAACAATTCGTTAACCCGCTGGCGAATGAAATCTTTCGGACGCTGGTCTAATTCGAGCGGAAAAGCCACGTTTTCGTAAACCGTCCGGGAGGCCATCAGATTAAAGTGCTGAAAAATCATTCCGATCTCTCTTCGCTCCCGGGCCAGTTGGGTCGCAGTCAAGGCCGTGAGGGTCTTATTACCAACAATCACTTCCCCCTGAGTGGGACGTTCCAAAAGATTGACGCAGCGAATCAAGGTACTTTTCCCGGCTCCCGAAGGGCCGATCACCCCAAATGTCTTACCGGGCGCCACCTTGAGAGAAATACCGGATAAGGCAACAACCGTTCGGCCTTGCTGATGAAATTCTTTAGTAACGTTGTTTAATTCAATCATTCGGGTAATGTAAAAATCAAAAGACCGGAGCGGTGTCAAATGTTCTGGAACGTAGTTAAGAAAAAGGAATGGGAGTAGTAGAATTGAATAAAGCAGCGAAAAGGACCACGCGAATGAAAAGTCACACCCGCGTTGAAAAACAGGGAGTTAATAACCAGTAAATCCATATATAAACACCGCATAACTGGCCGCAATTCTAACCATAAATATACTCTAGTAATTCCTTAGACAAAGTAAAGTACAGAAAGGATAAATTCCTAATGACGATTTGATGAATAACATTTCTTTCTCAACACGCCACGACTAGATTAAGAAGGTGTGAGTCATACCCCTCTCGCCTATTTCTTAGTCTAAAGCTGCCTTAGAACGGTTTGGGCTTTGCGGTTTTCTTCAGGGAGGTGAATGAGCTTTTGAATAAACGAGAAAGAGCCTCACAGAGAACCGCTTGATGACCAGCACCTTTACTTTTGTATTGACAAAAAATGGAGGAATTAACCAGTTAAACCTATTGAAATCTATGGATACCAGCAGATCTCCTTTTATACTGGTAGTGGGAGGAACAGGAACTCAGGGTGGTAACGTTGCGCGGGAACTTTTGGCCTATGGTCACCAGGTGCGGGTCCTCTCAAGGAATCCGGAATCGTTTGCTGCTCAACAAATAGCAGCGAAGGGAGCAAATGTCGTGAAAGGTGATTTGGGTGATTTTAATGCCCTTTTACCGGTGATGAAAGATGTTACCGCCATTTTTTCAGCACAATACGCCGATCCTTTTGACCCATCCATTGAGCCGCGCAATGCCAGGAATCTGGTGCAGGCGGCTCAGGAAATGGGTGTTCAGCAGGTCGTGCATACTTCGATATCAGGCACCACCGTCTTTCCAAGGTGGGACAAGCATCCTTCGCTGGCCAGTCTCTTTGATCAAAAGTATGCCATAGAAGAACTGGTCCGCAACGGCGGTTTTCATCACTGGACCATTTTACATCCTTGCTGGTTCATGGAAAATTTTGTTGAACCTTTAGCGACTCTCATGGCCCCTGGGTTAAAATACGGAAAGCTTTTTGGCATCATGCATCCCGACACGCCCTTGAAGATGAATTCTGGGGCAGACACGGCCCTTTTTGCACGATCTGCCTTCGAAGAGCCCGACCGTTTCCATGCCAAAGATATAAACATAGCCGCTGAAGAATGTTCATGGAACCAGATTGCTGCTACCCTAAGTAATGCACTCGGTAAAGAAGTTACATACGAACAGGTAACGCGGCAACAAGCCATTGACCGGGGGCTGCTAAAAGAGATCGTTAACGGAATCGAATGGTTTGACGAAACTGGTTTCGGATTTGATTTGCGTGAAACCTTGCACTATGGCATTCCACTAAAAACATTCAGGCAATGGGTAGATGAAAATAAGAATCGTATTGTTGTTGATTAAACTTGTCTTTAATGGACACAGAAACGAAAAGACCCGCAGAACTGATAAACTTTGCGGGTCTTTCTTAGGTCCACACGATAAATGATAACGATAGTTCCGTCCAGAAACGAACAACTCACATTCAGTTATTCAGGGGTTGCGTCCTGTCACTATTTAACCGAAGCTGAGTCGTGCATCCATCACATCCAGAAAGACCATATTCTGGCCTACATCTATTCCGGAGAATTATCGGTTCACGATGGTATAAACGAACATACTTTCCACGAAAGAACCTGTGTTTTTATCCGCAAGAACCACCGCATCAAATTTTCGATTTCGGGCGGTTTGAATAAACACATAAGAATCGCGTTTCTGGTTTTTAACCGCAATTTCCTGCTGAATTTTTACCAGCGCATTGACAAGGCATGCCAATCCGACTCTAATGCTGGTTTCGCCGACAGTTTTCTATCAATTCCCTCCGGACTCGATATCGAAAGCCTGTTCTATTCGTTGACCCCTTACTTCAATACCGCTGTACCGCCATCGATACAGGTCATGAGGCTTAAGCTAACCGAGGGAATATATGCCCTGTTAAACGCTGATAAACGTGCTGCAGCCGCCTTATTCGATTTTATTGACCCGTGGAAAATTGACATTCTTGATTTTCTTAATGAGAATTTCATGTATGATCTTTCACTGGAAGAAATTGCATTGTATACCGGAAGAAGCCTTGCCGCCTTTAAACGGGATTTTAAAAAAATAAGCGATCTTCCCGCAATGAAGTGGATAATCAACAAACGGCTTGAAGTTGCCCATCAGCAACTAAAAGAAGAAGCCAGGGAAGTTTCAGATATCTACCTGAACCTGGGCTTTAAAAGCCTCTCCCATTTTTCAACCGCATTTAAGAAAAAATTCGGAAATTCGCCGACAAAATAACCTCTGGCCTGGCGCCATTCTGATGACCATTTACTTGCTGGATGCAACGGCTAATCCAGCGCGTATTTAGCTTGAAGTTTTCGTACTTTGGCCCACTCGCTATAAAGATGATTATATAACTCAGATTGTAACCATCAGCACACACGATCATTCATGTCTGATAACACCCCATCGCCTGCTTCACAACTTTCACCTGACGAGCAAGACAAGCTCCGGGAATTAACCACGCAGAGCTGGAACCTCGAATTAGCCATTTCCGGCGTTGCGATGTTCGCCATCCTGCAATTGCCCGATCTGCTGGAGTCGGCCTTCAGCTACCTCCGGTATAATTTCATGACCCACACCGATGGCGCAGCGGCTATGTTGCCGTCGCTGGCCTACAGCCTGATTCGGGCCACCTGTCACGTTTTGTTTGCGGCTTTTCTGGCCAATTTTGTGATGCGGGCTTTTTGGGTGGGTCTGGTAGGTCTGCTGGCCGTTTTTCCTTCAGGCATCCAATACGACCGTATTCCGTTCTCTACGCCTTATGCGCAGCGACGCCTGGCCGACGAGCTTGGCCCACTGGACCGCTATATTCTCTGGCTCGACAAACGCTGTAACATCGTGTTTGCCCTCGCTTTTCAATTCGTGTTCCTGCTGGTGGTGGTAGCCCTACTCTACGTGCTGGGCTTACTGATCTACCTCGTTGTTCAACCCAACGTACCTGCCAACGTCTGGTTTGGGGTCAAAATGGCTTTAGGCACGCTGGTTGCCGTGTTCTACATCGCCATTATCTTGTTGAATCAGAAGAAGGTTAAACAAACCCCCAGGGGCATGCAACTCAACTACCGGCTGATGAAGATGGGGCAACTGATGCTGATGGGCATGTACAAACATACCTCCTATGTTACCAATACGTTTTACAGCAATATCCGGCCCGGCAGGTTATTTCAGACGGCAGCGATTTTCATGCTGGTATTTTTTGTAGTGTTCTTCCTCGAATACTTTAACGATATCTCACGGACCAACGGACGGGTGTCGTTTTTTAACAGCCGACATCTTTACTCGGCCCGAATCGATAGTCTCTACATCGAACCGACGGCCTATGACAACCAGCGCCCCGAGGGTGCGTTTATTGGTGTGGCTTCCATCCAGTCCGACGTGATTCGGGAACCGTACTTACGCTTGTTCATTGCCTATCCCAAATCGCTCGACAAGCTGTTCAGGCAGGTTGCGCCCGAACCAGTCTGGAGCGATACGCTGTCGAGGCAAGCGCGTCGGCAGCAGTATGCTTCCTGGAGCAACCAGCAGATCAACAGGCTGATTCGCATCACCATCAACGATTCAGTCTGCGCCCGGCCCAACCTGCTGTTTACCCAGGCCGGGAGCCAGGAGCAACGCGGCTGGCAAACGGTATTGGTGCCGGGCAATCTTAAAACAGGCCGCAACCTGCTGCGCGTGGCCCTGCAAGATCCCCGAAAAAAAGAAGCCGATGAACTGGTGATGATTCCATTCTGGTATGTACCTGAACCCTAACCTACCCGCCCTTCATTAGCCAGACCGATCTGCTTCGAACGCAAATAGCCCATCCTTACTGAACAAGAGCTATTTATGGGGAAAATGCGGTGGCTCGTTTACACTTCGAACGTATTGCCTTCAGCGACCCCTTATTGAGGGGCACAACCATTGAATTGGACACTTTATTCAGCCCGCAGTCTGTCGGCGGGGTTGGTCAGCGCGGCCCGGTAGGTGCGCCAGCCGACGGTCGCTCCGCCCAGCACCAGCAACACGGCTACACACACCCAGAGTTTCCAGAGCGCCATCGAAACCGAAAATTATCTAAAACGATCGGGTTTGACGTACATGATCCTTAAAAATACACTCTATACCGAGCGTGGCAGGTTACGATCTGTTTAACAAGAAAGAAACCATACGGGTTGTTTTTGCTCCGTAATAATCGGTTATTAAGAAAAATTATCCACGAACCAAGTGAATTCACCGGCTGAACAGGACCAGAAGGGCTTCATCCGCGTACGCGGGGCCCGGCAGCATAATCTTAAAAATATCGAGGTGGCCATTCCCCGGGATGTGCTGGTGGTGTTTACCGGCATCTCTGGTTCCGGCAAATCATCCCTGGCGTTCGGTACGCTTTACGCCGAAGCGCAACGCCGGTATCTGGAATCGGTATCTCCCTACACCCGGCGACTTTTTAACCAGATGGCGGTTCCCGAAGTCGACGCCATCGAAGGCTTACCCCCGGCCGTGGCCCTGCAACAGCAGCGCGGTACGCCAACCATCCGCTCGTCGGTAGGCAGTGTCACGACGCTCAGTAACCTGGTGCGGATGCTGTATTCCCGGGCCGGCGATTACCCGCCGGGCCAGGGAATTCTGTACGCCGAATCCTTTTCCGCCAATACGACGGAGGGGGCTTGCCCGACCTGTCACGGGCTGGGCAGCCTCTACGAGGTGACCGAGGAATCGATGGTGCCTGATCCGTCGCTCACCATCCGGGAGCGGGCTGTAGCGGCCTGGCCGCAGGCCTGGGGCGGTCAGAACCTGCGCGATATCCTGGTGTCGCTGGGCTACGATGTCGACAAACCCTGGCGGGAGCTTCCTCAAAAGCAACGCGACTGGATTTTGTTCACCGAGGAGCAACCCGTTGTTCCGGTTTACCCTGGTTATATCCCCGAGCAGACCCGACGGGCCATTGCACGCCAGGAGCCACCCAATTATATGGGCACCTTTAGCAGCGCCCGGCGGCACGTGCTGCACACGTTCGCCAATACGCAAAGTCAGTTGATGAAAAAGCGGGTATCGGCGTTTATGCTCCAAACCCGTTGCCCAACCTGCCAGGGGAAACGGTTGCGGCCTGAATCGCTGAGCGTCACCTTTGCGGGACTGGATATCATGGACCTGTCCAAATTACCCCTTAAGCACCTGGCGACGCTGCTTCAACCCTATACCACTGACCCGAATGAATCCCAGCCCGAGCGGGCGGAAGTGATTCGGCGCATCACCACCGATCTGGAAGCCCGTCTCCAGGTGTTGCTGCAACTGGGGTTGGGGTATTTGTCCCTGGAACGGAGCACCCCGACGCTATCGCCGGGTGAACTGCAACGGCTGCGGTTGGCCACACAGCTGTACTCGAATCTGTTTGGAGTGGTGTATGTGCTGGATGAGCCTTCGGCAGGCCTGCACCCTTCCGACACCGAAGCGCTGCTAGCTGCACTGTCGGGTTTGAAACAGGCCGGTAATTCCCTGTTCGTTGTCGAGCATAACCTGGATGTAATCCGGCAGGCCGATTGGCTGGTCGATGTCGGACCGGGAGCTGGTGAGCAAGGGGGGCAAATTCTGTACAGCGGCCCACCGGCGGGCTTAGCGGAAGTTAACGCATCGCAGACCCGACCCTATTTGTTTGATTCGAAAAAAGACGCCCTGGCGCCCCCCCTTCGCCCTTCGGACTGGCTTCAGTTGGCCGGGGTAAACCGCAATAACTTACAGGGGTTGGACGTAGCCATTCCCCTGGGCGTGCTGACGGCGGTGACCGGCGTGTCGGGCTCGGGCAAGTCCACCCTGATTAGTCAGGTGCTGGTCGAACTCGTCGCAGCCCATCTGGGGCAGTCATTGACCGATGAGGAAGAAGGCGATTCGATGGAGGAGGAAAGACCTGTCACGACTGGCGGTCAAATCATCAGCGGCCTGGAGCGCATCAAGCGCCTGGTCCGGGTCGATCAAAAGCCCATTGGTCGAACACCCCGCTCGAACATGGCGACCTATACGGGCCTTTTTGACACCGTCCGGAAACTGTTTGCCGCCACCCCGACGGCCCGCGAGCGCGGCTACGATGCCGGCCAGTTTTCGTTCAACGTGGCGAAAGGGCGATGTCCACACTGCCAGGGAGAAGGGTTTGTGATGGTCGAACTTTTGTTTCTACCCAGTGTCTATAGACCCTGCCCGGTTTGCCACGGTGCCCGCTACAATGACCAGACCCTGGAGGTCCGTTACCGGGACAAAACCATCGCTGACGTGCTGGCCATCACGGTTGATGAAGCACTCGCTTTTTTTCAGGAAGAACCGATGGTTTTACGCTCGCTGAGAACACTGGGCGAAGTGGGACTAGGGTACCTGCGACTGGGCCAGCCTGCCACGGAGTTATCCGGCGGAGAAGCCCAGCGGATCAAGCTGGCGACCGAATTGCAACGCATCACGAACGGCTCTACGCTTTATATCCTCGATGAACCCACCACCGGTCTGCATCCGGCCGATGTGGACAAACTCCTGGGGCAGCTTCGCAAGCTGGTGACGGGTGGCAATACCGTCATTGTGGTGGAGCATAGCATGCGGGTCGTTCGGGCCAGCGATTGGGTCATCGACATGGGACCAGGGGCGGGCGATGAAGGTGGTCAGGTGGTGGCTCAAGGAACGCCGATGGACGTAGCACAGCAGCCCGGTAGCCGAACCGCACCGTATTTAAAGCCGTATCTGTAACTGCGGTTAATTGGTAAAAGGACCGAATGGGTAACGGCGGCTAAATTTCATCGATCTGACCGGGTTGAAAAGTGCTCTTATTTTTCTTAAAGTTCTGTACTTTATAGCTACATACGCTTATCCTATCCATTTCAGCAAATGCCGTCGAAGCGGCAACTTTTACGTTTCGTTAACATTCTTTTACCAGCCCTTAAACGCATCTCAGCACAAAGATTGGTAGGTTTGTTGAAACAGGGTTTTACTTTAAATTATAGAAAAATGAAAAAAATAGTTGTATTTATTCCGGCTATCCTGCTGGTATCATTTCTACTAAATTCTTTTGTGCTAAAAGAAAAGGAGGTAAAAAAGAAACCGCTAAAAGAGGAGAAATCAGTGGGGATTGTCAACATCCTTTTCAAATCTACGGATGGCGGACAAACCTGGCAGGACATTAGCAAAGGGCTGCCTGAAAAATTGCAGCGAGAAGGTGTACGGGGCGATGGTTTCTTCGCCAATGACCGTGGGATCTATTTACGTGCCGGAAATGGGGTTTATCACAGTGAACCAAATGCCACCACTTCTTTTTGGACCAAAGAGACGTTCCCCAGTCATCAACGTAACATTGTCCCTGGCAAGAATGGAATCGTTGCCTATAATTTCAAGGGTCAATTTTTACAAAAAATAAACGGAACGAGTGATTGGTCAGCCGTATATACGGATTTTCAAGAGCAAGCCTTACGTCTAGACAGAACGATCGATTATTATTACACAAACTATAAAGTAAAATTTGTACGCACCGTTTTTGAAACGGACGGAGGCACCGTTTTCATCGTTTCCAGTAACAGCCTTTTTAGATCAACGAACCAGGGAAAAACCTGGAAACAAGTGCATGCTGGGGGTGGGGCCATGCAATTGGTAGAGTCAAACGGTGTACTGTTGGCTACCTACCGAGAGGGAATAGTAAGGTCTACCGATGATGGTCAAACCTGGGATCGGGTGCTCAGTGAAGGGGGTGTTGGCATCGCTGCGGAGCGTATCGATGGCGGATTTGCTGCTATCGTAAACAACCCAATAACCCAAACAAACAGCCTGCACATTTCGCGGGATAATGGAAAAACCTGGAAGGCCTTTGGTGAAGGCCTTCAACCTTCCTTGAGTAGTTTATTCATGAAAAAAGTAGGCTTACTTGAATTTTCACCGGAAATTTTATCCATCAAACAAATGGGTAAGTATTTACTGTGTGGTCGCTCAGATGGTATATTTCGGTCATCAGACAGGGGCAAAACATGGCAACAACTCATCCTTCCTCCTACCGAAAATTATGGCTTCAATGTATCTGTTTCGGGCAACGTGATTTATGTTATCCCCAATAAAGGATGTTGAAAAAATCTAAACTCAGAGATAAGGTGTATATTGTCTCTTCAGTCGCAAAAATTCAACCACTTGCTTACTCCTTACCCGCACTCGCTTCGTCAAAAAGTCGCATCGCCATCAGCCCGTTTCCGACAGCACCGCCGGCACGAATCGCGGCTGCAATGAATACGGTTTCGGCAATTTCTTCGCGCGTGGCACCGGCCTCCACGGCATTCTGGATGTGGGATTCAATACAGTAGGCACACTGGGTGGTCAGCGCGACGGCCACCGACATCAGTTCCCGGTACTTGACGGGAATGACGCCATCGCTGCGTTCCGCCGTGTATTTCAGGTTCAGGAAGGCAGCAGACTCTTTGGGAGCAGACGAAAGGAGCGTGTTCGTATACGCACGGTCTTTCGGGGTTTGGTATTCAGCCATAGTAGTTTAGGAAAATAGTAGTATCACGGCAAGCGCTAAAACAAGAGCTTGAGAGTGTGAAGGCAAGGTAAAAAAAACAAACGAATTCTCATATATAGGTAATATCAATATAAACCCTGACGGCTCTCATTCCGTCAGGGGGGCCGTGCGAATCGTGTCCCGAAACCGCTCGATCCGGCCGAGGTCGATCTGGTTCAGCCCCCATTTTGCCAGGACGTCGGGTTTGCCTTTCAGTTCGTTCACCAGCCGGGTGAGCGTCGTCTGAATAATCTCTATTTCTTTAGGAGTCGTTTCAATCGTTACTTTCATCGTTTCGTTGATTAGTCGATCAAAAATGGTCAAAAATTTTGTCAGTATACGCCGAATACCGCCCGGAATTTTCCTTTTTGGCAGATTAAGACCAAACGTTAGTTTACGGTATGGTTCCCACGATCGGCAGGTCAGTATGAAAACCAGCACCTTGTCTTTTGTAGACATCCCGCCGGAAAATGCGGGCAAAAAAGGCCCTGTTCCTGACTCCTAAAACCCGACCCCGTGAAAAAACGAACCTTTCTCAAACTGTCGTCGTCTCTCCTGGCGACACCCTCACTTTCAACCCTGGCAAACTGGATGGCGGATGAAAAACTTAGGAACTGGGCGGGCAATCTGCACTACAGCACCACCCGGCTCGATCAGGCTAAATCGCTGCAACAGGTGCAGAAACTGGTCAAAGGCTACGAAAAAATGAAGGTACTGGGCACGCGCCACTGCTTCAATGGCATTGCCGACAGCACCACCCAGTTTGTCTCGCTGGTAGAAATGAGCCAGGTGCTTTCGCTGGATGCCAAAGCCAAAACCGTCACCGTCGATGCCAATATCAAATACGGCGACCTGGCTACCTACCTGGATGCCAAAGGATTTGCCCTGCACAACCTGGCTTCGCTGCCGCATATCTCCATTGCCGGGGCCTGCGCAACGGCCACACACGGTTCGGGCGCGAAAAACGGCAATTTGTCGACGGCCGTGGCGGCAATGGAACTGGTTTTGGCCAATGGCGAAGTTCGAACGTTGTCGCGGGCGAAAGACGGCGAAGCGTTTCGGGCGGCCGTGGTGCATCTGGGCGGTTTGGGAGTCGTCACCAAAATCACCCTCGACATTCAGCCAACGTTCCAGATGCGGCAATATGTTTACGAGAATCTGCCGATGACGCAGTTAAAAGAGCATTTTGACGCCATTGAAGCGAGTGCCTACAGCGTGAGTCTGTTTACGGACTGGCAAAAAAACCGGGTGAATGAAGTCTGGCTGAAAGAACGCGTCGAAAAAGGAAAACCGGCAGCCGCCAAACCGGAGTTTTACGGAGCCAAACAGGCGACGAAAAACCTCCACCCCATCGCCGAACTGTCGGCCGTCAACTGCACCGCGCAGATGGGCGTGGCCGGTCCCTGGTACGAACGACTTCCCCACTTCCGGATGGGATTCACGCCCAGCAGCGGCAAAGAGCTGCAATCGGAATATTTTGTTCCCGCCCGCAATGCCGTCGAAGCCATTCTGGCAGTCGAGCGGCTGCGCGACCACATCAGCCCGCACCTGATGATTTCGGAAATCCGCACCATCGACGCGGATTCATTCTGGATGAGTCCGTGCTATAAACAGGCTTCCGTAGCCATTCACTTTACCTGGAAACAGGATTGGGCGTCGGTAAAAAAGGTGTTGCCGATGATCGAAAAAGAACTGGCGCCTTTCAAGGCGCGTCCTCACTGGGGAAAACTCTTCACCCTCGCTCCTGCTACCCTGCAATCCCGTTACGAAAAACTCCCCGAGTTCAAAAAACGAATGGCCGACTACGACCCGAAAGGCAAATTCCGCAATGCGTTTCTGGATATGAATTTGTTCGGGAAATAAGGTTACGGTTTACGGTATTCAGTTTACGGTTTACGGTGGCTGACGCATTCATAAATAACGAATATTAAATAGCGAATAACGAACACTGAATGCGTCAGTCAACCGTAAACTGAATACCGTAAACTGGTCAAGCTGCCGCCGGATCGTTCACGGTCCATTTCCGGGAAACCGCCAGGAGGCCGAGGAAGGTGATCAAACCGTTGAGAACCAGGCGCTCGAAGCCGAATTTATAACCATTGAACCACTCGACTGAATGGTTGTTGATGAACAATGTCAACAGCGGAGACGCGATGCAGATTAGCGGTACCAGGCCATCGCGGACGGGGCGGTTCGTGAATAATCCGAAGGCATACAACCCCAGCAAAGGGCCGTAGGTGTAGCCCGCCAGATCGAAAACCGCCGTTACCACATCCTGGCTGTTCAGGCGGTTGAAAATGATGATGACTACAAAAAACAGCACCGAAAAACCGATGTGAACCCAGTGTTTGATGCGCGCCCGCTCGGTTTCCGGACGACCTTCCACGTTCATGAAGTCGATGCAGAACGAAGTTGTCAGGGCGGTTAGCGCGGAGTCGGAACTGGCGTAGGTGGCGGCCGTGATGCCCAGCAGAAAGGTGATGCCGACCACCATCCCGAAATGGTTGAGAGCCAGCATCGGGTAGAGATCATCGGTTTTGGCCGGAATCGCAATGCCTTTGGTGGTGGCGTAGATATACAGCAAAGCGCCCAGCGACAGGAATAGAAACACGACGACGGAGAACGTTCCCGTAAACCAGTACATGTTTTTTTGCGCTTCGCCGATGTTCTTGCAGGTCAGGTTTTTCTGCATCAGGTCCTGATCCAGACCGGTCATGACAATGGCGATGAAAATACCGGAAATGAACTGCTTGAAGAAGTTTTTCGGGTCGTTGGCGTCCCAGAAAAAGATTTGGGAATAATCACTTTTCGTAATCGTCGACATCATCTCGCCAAAGCCCATCCCCAGATCGCTTGAAATCAGGATGATGGTCAGAATAACCGCCGTGACCAGAAACGTGGTCTGGAGTGTGTCCGTGACGATGATGGTTTTCACCCCCCCTTTGAAGGTATAGAGCCAGATCAGCAGGATGGTGATGGCTACCGACACTTCGAACGGAATCCCAAAGCTGTCGAAGATGGCAATCTGCAACACGCCAGCCGCGATGTACAACCGAATGGCCGACCCGACCGTCCGGGCCAGCAGAAAGAAACCCGCCCCGGTTTTGTACGACCAGAAACCAAACCGCTTTTCCAGGTACCCGTAAATCGAAATCAGGTTCATCCGGTAATACAAGGGCATCAACACCGTCGCAATGATGTAGTAACCGACGACGTTCCCCAGTATCACCTGGAAATACGAAAACGCCTTACTGCCAACCGCGCCCGGCACCGAAATGAACGTGACGCCCGAGAGCGACGTGCCAATCATGGCGAAGGCGACTAAATACCAGGGTGTCTGACGGTTAGCGGTGAAAAAAGTATTGGTATCGGCTCCTCGGGAAGTGTACCAGGAAACCGTGATCAACATGGCAAAGTAAGCAATCAGAATCGTTAACGCGATGTTGGGATTCATACCGTGTGGGGCAACTTTTTAAGTAAACAATGGGTTATAATTCTGGAGGTTTTGTTATTCCACGGATGAATAAAGCGTGGCAAAAGCGGCCAAATTTTCGTAAATTTGCTAAACAAACAAGAAAATTCGTGTAATGCAACCGTTCGAAGAAAATGACGTCGAGGTATTGGAAGAAGTTGTTGATACCGACCTGTATAATCTGGTGGTCTTCAATGACGATGTGAATACGTTCGATCACGTCATCGACACGCTGATCGATGTCTGCGATCACACGCCCGAACAGGCCGAGCAGTGTACCGTTATCATCCATCACAAAGGAAAGTGCCGGGTCAAAAATGGCTCGTGGGAAGAACTGGTCCCCAAACGAAACGAAATCTGCCGGAGAGGCATTTCCGCCGAAGTATTGAAATAATATTGAATTGCGAACGCTGATTTGCTTATCCTGACTTCGCTATTCGATATTCATTATTCATTATTCGTTATTCATTTAAAACGCACTCAACTTGGAGTTTCCTTCCAAATTAATAGAAGACGCGGTCAACGAGGTATCTAAATTGCCGGGAATTGGCAAAAAAACCGCCCTCCGGCTGGTTTTGCACTTGTTGAAGCGGGATGAAGAACAAACGAAAAGTCTGGCGGAAACCCTGATCGCCATGCGGTCGAAGGTGAAGCACTGCCGAAAGTGTCACAACCTCTCCGACCACGACCTGTGCGGTATTTGCGCCAGCCACAAACGCGACCGTTCGCTGATCTGCGTCGTGGAAGACACCCGCGACGTGCTCGCTATCGAAAACACGGCGCAATACAAAGGCATGTACCACGTGCTGGGCGGCATCATCTCGCCCGTCGAGGGCGTTGGTCCCAGCGACTTAAAAATCGAATCGCTGGTCGAGCGGCTCCGGAACCCCGACAGCGATGCGGTCAAGGAAATCATTCTGGCCCTCAGCCCAACGATGGAGGGCGACACCACGGCATTTTACCTGCAAAAGAAACTCAAAGGGTTTTCCGTAAAAATCTCGACCATTGCCCGCGGAGTCCCGATTGGCGGTGATCTCGAATACGCCGATGAAGTGACGCTGGGCCGGAGTATTCTGAGCCGGATTACCTACGAGTAAAAACGTCCACTTTGTTCTTTACCGGTTTTACGGTTTTCAGGTAGTCGTAAATCGCTCCCAGATCCTGCTCCGACATCCCGGCATACATCGACCACGGCATGACGGTATTGAATCCATTCCCCACGTCGGGTGCTTTGAACGTCGTTGGGTCGTAGGTTTTAAACCGGGCGATGAATGCAGCTTTTGTCCAGGTTCCGATACCGGTTTCCGAATCGGGGGTGATGTTGGCCGTGCGAAGAATGCCATTCGCCAGTTTGATTTCCGTGCCTCCCGCAAAAGCGGCTTTTTTCGTCATTCCGCCCATCCCCCGGCGTGTGTGGCAGTCGGCGCAACCGGCCATCGTAACCAGATACTTTCCGTATTCCGCCCCGGTTTTTTCAACGGGCATCGTCTGAAACCGGGCTTTGTGCGGCATCATTTTCATCGCCAGTTTGATCGGTGCAGCGGGTTTTGATTCGGGTACGGCATTTTCCACCGGCTCCAGCGTTCGCACATAAGCCAGAATCGACCGGGCATCGCTCTCATCCATTTTCCCGTAATTGGCGTAGGGCATCAACGGAAACAGCGGTTTTCCGTTTTTCGAAACGCCCGCCGTCATCGCCAGCAATAGCTCTGTATCGCTCCAGTTTTTCAGCGCAAAGGGTGTGATGTTTTTGGCGTAATACGTTCCCGGCAACCCGTAGTTTTTGCCGAATTCTGCCCCTGCGCCACCCAGCGTTCCCGACACAACCGGCCCTGTCAGCCGGGAATAATCCCGTTTGGAATGGCAATCCATACAAACCGCCACGTGGTTGGCGAGATAACGACCGCGCTCGATCTGGGCCGTTGCGGTAGGGAGCGTGACGGTCCGAATGCGACCGCTGGCCGGCGAGTAGGCCTTGGGATTCACGCAGCAACTGATGGCAACCGAAAAGGCCGCCAGAAGCAGGAACGAAAAACGATTCATTTCAGGAGTTGTTTACTGTGCCGCAATACTACGAAACTTCCCCTTTTTCATCCGCATCGGATTCTCACTCTTGAGCGAACGGAAACCGAATTCCGTGACGTTTGTTGCAAAAAAGTCGCTTTCTTTGCGAATCATGAAAACATTGCCGTTTCGGGCGTGTTTTCCAACAAACCGGGTATCTCACCTCAAACTATTTAGATATGAATCGCAGTGAGTTTTTAAAAGTAGCCTTTGGAAGCGTCCTCACCCTGAAAGCCCTCCAGTCGTCGGCCTTTGCCGGGTCGTTCCAGGCCGAAGGGCCCTTCAAACTGGCTCCGCTCCCCTTTGACTCGGGTGCGCTGGAACCGCACATCGACAAACAGACGATGGAAATCCACCACGGCAAACACCATAAAGCGTATGTCGATAACCTGAACAAAGCCGTAGCCGGTTCTGCGATGGCGTCAATGTCCATTGACGAACTGGTGAAAAAGATAGACAGCAGCACCCCCGCGGCCATTCGGAACAACGGGGGCGGCCACTGGAATCACACGTTTTTCTGGAACATTCTCGGTGCCAATGGCGGCAAACAGCCTTCCGGCAATCTGGCCGAAGCCATCACCAAAAAGTATGGTTCCTTCGATAAGTTCAAGGAAGAATGGGCCAAAGCGGCAACGGGCCGTTTTGGTTCCGGCTGGGCGTGGCTGATTGTCAACGGACAAAACATCGACATCGTTTCAACCCCCAACCAGGACAACCCGCTGATGGCGCTGGCCGAGAAGAAAGGTACGCCGATCCTGGGCCTCGACGTGTGGGAACATGCTTACTACCTGAAATACCAAAACCGCCGTCCCGATTACATTGCTGCGTTCTGGAACGTGGTCAACTGGGCGAAAGTCAATGAGTTGTATAATGCTGCCATGAAAGCCTGACAGGGCAAATCCATTATTTGAGCCTACCGGTTTGGGAATGTATACGGTATACATTGCCAAAAACCGGTAGGCTCAACTGCGTTTTTTACTACCTTTGCGCATTGACTAAACGGAGGGCATCAACAACATGAGCGACATTCTTTATGACCAGATTCCGTCGTTGGATCTGGCCGATTTCAAGTCCGGAGATCAAGAGCGGAAGGCGAAATTTGTCCGGGATTTGGGAGCGGCTTTTAACAACATCGGTTTTGTCTCCATCCGAAACCACGGTTTAACCGACGAATTGACGGACAATCTTTATAGCTCGGTGAAAGATTTTTTTTCGGCCGGCGAAGAAACCAAGAAGAAATACGAATTCCCGGAACTACACGGCCAGCGTGGGTATGTGGGCAAGAATAAAGAAACGGCGAAAGGTTTTAAAGTAGCCGATTTGAAGGAATTCTACCACGTCGGACAACCGGAACCGATCAACGGGATGCCGGAGAATGTATTTCCGGACGAATTCCCGGATTTCAAAGAAAATACCGTCGTTGCTTACCAGACCCTCGAACAGGCGGGTCGGACGCTGCTGCGGGCCATTGCCCTGTATCTCGAACTGCCGGAAGATTATTTTGAGGACAAAGTGGACCACGGCGACAGCATTCTGCGCGCCATTCACTATTTCCCGCTAAACCCCGATCTCGTTCAGGAAGGGGCCGTTCGGGCCGCTGCACATGGCGACATCAACCTCATTACGCTCCTGATGGGTGCCAGCGCCGAGGGGCTGGAAGTGTTGCGTCGCGACGGTAAATGGATTCCGATTACGGCTCTCCCTGATCAGGTGATTGTCAACGTCGGCGACATGCTCGACCGCCTGACAAACCACAAACTGAAATCGACCATCCATCGCGTGGTGAATCCGCCCCGCGAAAAAATGAACAGCCCCCGGTATTCGATTCCGTTTTTCATGCACCCCCGGGGCGATATGGACCTGACCTCACTGGAAAGCTGCATTTCGACCGAAAACCCCAAGATTTACGAAGATATGACCGCCGGTGCTTTCCTCGATGAGCGTTTACGCGAACTGGGTTTGAAGAAGAGTTAAATTCTGGTATCTTTCGTTCGAGTTACCCGCTTGTTTTTGTCGTACCGTGACCAGCCCCATGCCGGTAGTCTTCCGGTTCACGGTACGACAGAATAACGATCTTCGTGTATGGCCTCTTACCTTTCAACGCTCTCTCCTATCGCTCCGGTAAGGCGCATACGCTATATTATTTTCCTGAAAGACGTCCTGATTCTGGCCTGTACGACCTTTGGTGGCCCCCAGATTCACCTGGCGATGATGCTCGACCGGTTTGTGGTGAAACGGCGTTACCTGACCGAAGCCGAATTGATGGAGTTGAACGCCCTTTGTCAGATCCTGCCCGGCCCGACTTCCACGCAAACCGTTACGGCCCTGGGGTTCAAAATCGGCGGTCCCAACCTGGCGTATTTGACATTGATTGTCTGGGCGTTTCCGGGTGTGATGGTCATGACGCTGGTGGCCATTGGCATTTATTACGTTCAGCAAAACTCCATCTCGCTGAATTTCACCCGGTTTATTCAGCCTATGGCCGTCGGTTTTCTGATCGTGGCCGGTTACCGAATTGCCAAAAAGGTGATTCTCAACCAGATGGGAATGGTATTGGCCATCATCTCGGCCCTCACAGCCTATGCCTTTCCGTCGCCGTATATCACGCCCGTTGTTCTCGTAGCAGGCGGTTTTGCCACGGCTTTTGCCTACAAGAAACACGAGAAGATGGAAAAAGCGCCATTCAATATTCAATGGGCCAACTTTTTTCTCTGGATTGGTGTCCTGCTGGCTGCCGCTACGCTGGGGGCCATCACCAAATCGCTCCCCCTCCGCCTGTTCGAAAACTTTTACCGCAACGGTAGTCTGGTCTTCGGCGGGGGGCAGGTGTTGACACCCATGCTCTACAACGAGTTCGTCGAATTCAAGCACTACCTGAGTCGGCAGGAATTTCTGTCGGGTTTAGCCATCGTGCAGGTTACACCGGGGCCGGTTTTTTCGTTTGCGTCCTACATCGGGGTACTGTCCATGCGGGATGACGGGTTGAGCGGTCAACTGCTGGGCGGTTTTTCGGCCACCGCCGGTATTTTCCTGCCCGGCACCTTCCTGATATTCTTCGTGTACCGGTTTTGGAATCAACTGAAACGCTACCGCGCCGTTCGGGCTTCGCTGGAAGGAATCAATGCCGCCAGCACGGGGCTCACTGCATCGGCGGCCATTTCTCTGTTTCAACCCATGGCCGAAAACGGGCTGTCGGTCATTGTGGTTGTTGTCACGATTTTACTGCTGGAATACACCAAAATACCGCCCTACCTGCTGATTGTTACGGGACTTTTCGCCGGTTTTCTGGTTTAAACCACTTGCTCCCGACCTGCCTCCGGCCTGGTTTCTCAAAAGTAACAGGGACTGACTCATTTGTGACAGCCTTTTCGGGCGTTGAAGCCGACCTTTGATCTATCCAAAACGGATAACCAAACCAAAACTTCACACGCCATGAAAACGCTTATCAAATCCCTGCTCGTCGCCTTTACCCTGACGTTGATTACCGTCTCTGCTTCTCTGGCTGAAACTCATAAACCCATCGGCCGGCCCAAAAATGTAGCTTCTTTTAAAAGTAGTATTTATACCACCCGTGAAGGAAAAGTTCAAATTGCTTTAAACAAAGAAAGCGGTGGCTCTGTGATGGTTCGGCTCACCAATAAGGCCGGAGCCGAATTCTTCGTCCAGCAGTTTGGCAAACGTCACCAGGCTTCCCGGCTACGGCTGGACGTCAGTTCATTGCCCGACGGAATCTACCAGATCGCCATCACCAATGGCGTCGAAACCACCACCTACGGACTGACCCTGGGCAGCCAACAACAAACGGGTCCGGTTTCCCGCCTGGTGGCTTTCAACTAAATCGCATTGCCCCAACCTACAAATGACTGATTATATCCACCCGGAACGGCTGACTCTGCAAAGCGTTGGCCTTTTTTCATTTGTAAAAGTTTTCGATAACGCATGAGAGCTGCCGACCAGCAACCGGGCCGCTATTGCTCCAATGCTAGATAACGGCTTCCCTCGCAAACTTCGCCCGGTACTCCAGCGCTTTCATTTCCAATAATCGTACTGCATATACCGGGCCGTCTCGTCGGCGACGGTTTTGCCCAATAGCCTTCCGACGACGTACAGCGACATGTCGATGCCGGCTGAAATCCCTGCCGAAGTAATGATTTTTCCGTTATCGACAAACCGCTCAGAAAGGCGTAGTTCGGTATTCGGGGCGGCTTTTTGCATGCCATCGACCGCCAGGAAATGCGTTGTAGCGGCCAGACCGTCCAGCAAACCGGCTTTGCCGAGGATAAACGATCCGGTACAAACCGACAGGACCAGTTCGGCGGTTGCGGCCGTCCGGCGAACCCAGTTGAGCACCGCCGAATTGTCCATTTCCCGCCGGGAGCCGTAGGGCGTTCCGTCCGCGTGCTGACCACCTCCGCCCGGTACAATGATGATATCGGCCTTTGGATGATCATTGAGCAGATAGGTTGGGTTCAGACTGAGACCATTGCGGGCATAAACCGGTCCGCGTTCAGCCACCGTAACAACCCGGAAAGGTTTGGGGTCGTGGTGCCGACCGGCCACACCAAAAACTTCGAAGGGTCCGGCAAAATCGAGCACTTCGATTTCATTGAAGAGAAAAATGGCAACCGTGCGCATGAGCAGAAAAAGCGTTCAGGTAAAATTAGAGTTCCTGCGGGATGGTTCCAAATTTCCGAAAGCAATACATTCCTGTATTCCCCGGCTGATCCCTGTCATCTGGCTGTCCGCCACGTTACTAATCCAATGCAACAAAACCCTGCAAGCAATAAACCAGTTATTTACAAAAGAATGTAATAACCCCGTCTATTGAGTACATTACGGGGACTGGCTTCTGAAACATAAAAACTGGAAATGATGAACGAGAAAAATGGACGGAAAGCAGCCCGAATTTTATTAGGGGGTAGTTTGCTATTTGCCGGTATCAGTCACCTGACTTTTGCCCGGAAAGAATTCAAGGCGCAGGTTCCGGATTGGGTGCCTCTAAAAAAAGACGATACGGTTCTGTATTCCGGTTTGGCCGAAATCGCATTGGGCAGCAGTCTGGTATTTACGGGACAAAAGCACGAACAAAGTATCGGAAAAGCTGCAGCCTCATTTTTTACGGCTATTTTTCCCGGTAACATCTCCCAATACGCCAATAAACGCAGTGCTTTTGGCCTGAATACGGATAAAAAGCGGTTTTTACGGTTATTTTTCCAGCCTGTACTGGTTTATTGGGCTTTAAAAAGCACGAATAACCTTTAATTTCGAATGATAAATGTAAAATGAGGAATGTTGAATGTAAAAGTGCAAGGTCTAACGATACTTTTACATTGAAAATTCTCCATTTTACATTTGAAATTCCCTTAATAGCCCGCCCTTACGATGAAGACCAAAATACTCCTGGTGGATGATGAAGCCGATCTGGAAACCCTTTTTCGGCAACGTTTTCGCCAGGCTATTCAAAATGGAACCTACGAGTTTGTGTTTGCCCGGGACGGCCGACAGGCCCTCCTGATTCTGGAACAGCAACCGGACATCGACCTGATCCTGACCGATCTCAACATGCCCGGCATGGACGGCCTAACACTGTTGAACCGTCTTCAGGAAATGAATTCTCTGGTGCCCGCAGTAGTCCTCACAGCCTACGGCGACATGACCAAAATCCGAACTGCCATGAACCGGGGTGCCTTCGACTTTCTAACAAAACCCATTGATTTCGAGGACCTTACAATCACCATCGAAAAGAGTAGCCGGTACATTCATCAGTTGCGCGAAACCCATGAATCGAAGGCTGTCGACGCCATGAAAACGCGGTTTTTCACCAACATTACCCACGAATTGCGTACCCCGCTTTCGTTGATCATTTCTCCGGTCGATAAACTGCTGGAAACCGGCGATTTGCCGGAACACCTTCACCCGCCCCTGGTCACCGTCCGCCGGAACGCCCGGCAAATCCTGCGGCTCATCAACCAGTTGATGACACTCAACCAGCTCGAAGCCCGGCAAATGGAACTGGTCGAGCAGGTGGGCGATTTGCCCGGTTTTGTGAGCCAACTGGTGGATTTGTTTCGCCCCTCGACGGACGTCAAGAACCTTACTCTGGCCTATGAAACGGATTTACCCGCTGGTAATTACCGCTTCGATGCAGGCAAGTGGGAGACGATTCTGTTCAATTTGCTGACCAACGCCATCCGGTTTACGTCCGTCGGTGGCATCACGGTTTCACTCCACCAGACACCTACCGGGGGGCGTCTGGCCGTACGCGATACCGGCATCGGCATAACCGCCCATAAATTGCCGCACGTCTTCGATCGCTACTATCAGGGTGATAATCAGCGTATTCGGGCCAACGACACCACCGGAGTCAGTTTGGCACTGGTGCGCGAACTCACCCTGCGGCTGGGCGGCACCATTGAGGTCGAGAGCCAGATTGAAGGGGGCGTTGAACCGTCGGGAACGGTTTTCGTGCTGGAATTGCCCATTCACCGTACGAATGGCGAGGAAGGAATCCCGCCGGTGGAAGCTCCTTCGGTAGCGATCGATCTGCCCGCCCGTGCCGGGGATTCGCCCGGTAAAAATCAGACCGGCATTGCGGATCTACCTCCTCTCGTGTTGGTGGTTGAAGACAACGCCGAACTGCGGGAATTTATGGTGGCCGAACTGGCCACGACCTACCGGGTTCGGTCGGCAGCCAATGGCTACGAAGGCTGGATTCTGGCGAAAGAAGAACTTCCCGCTATCATTATCACGGATTTGATGATGCCGCGCCTGGACGGACACGGCCTGATTGAGAAATTAAAGGCCGATCCGGCCACCGACCACATTGCCATTGTCTTGCTCTCGTCGAGTGCCGACGAAACGCATCGTCTTCGGGGGCTGACGCTGGGGGCCAATGATTACCTGACCAAGCCTTTTCACCTGGGCGAACTGCGGCTGCGGCTGCGTAATTTGCTCATTCACCAGCAACGGTTGCAGGAATATTACCGCCAGCAACTCGCCCAACCCGACAGCGCCACCCCGCTCCTGAGCGTTGGGGACGAGTTTTTGCGCCGTTTGTACACCCTCATCGAGCAGCACCTGGATGATTCGACGCTGAGTGTTGAATGGCTGGCCGACGAACTGGCGATGAGTCGAAAAGCCCTGTACTTGAAGGTACACAACCTGACCCATCTGTCGCCGGTGGAGCTGATCCGGCAATACCGCCTTCGCAAAGCCATTGATTTGCTTCGCCTGGGACACAGTGCGGCCGAAACCGCTTATCTGGTGGGTTTTGAAACACCCTCTTATTTTACCAAAGTCTTTCGGGAGTTTTACCACCAAACCCCAACTTCGTACCGTAAAGGCTGACGGTTTTCGACGCAGTTAAATATACTGAAACTTTAGTTATTGATACCCACGCGCCTGTAAGTGAAACAGTTCAGCATACCGACCCGCTTTCGCCAATAACTCCGTATGGCTGCCGATTTCCAGTAACTGCCCACTTTCCAGCACCAGAATCCGGTCGGCCATTCGGACGGTCGAAAAACGGTGGGAGATGATCACCGCCGTCTTGCCTTCCGTCAGGCGGGCAAACCGCTGGAAGACTTCGTATTCGGCGCGAGCGTCCAGTGCCGCCGTGGGTTCATCCAGAATCAGGACTTCCGCATCCCGCATGTAGGCCCGACCCAGCGCGACTTTCTGCCACTCGCCCCCCGACAGCTCCACGCCTTTTCCGAAACTGCGGCCCAGTTGTTGTTCGTAACCGCCCGGTAATTTGGCAATGACGGTATCGGCCAGGCTGCGTTGTGCGGAGTTTTCGATCCGGGGCTGGTTGGTTCGTTCGTCGATGTCGCCCACAGCAATGTTGACACCTGCCGACATTTTGAAGCGGACATAATCCTGAAAAATCACGCTGATGTTCCGGCGCAGGTCGAGCAGATCATAGTCACGCAGGTCGTGCCCGTCGAGCAAAATCCGCCCTTCTGCCGGATCGTAAAGCCGCGCCAGGAGTTTCACCAGCGTCGTTTTTCCGGCTCCATTTTCGCCAACCAGCGCCAGTTTTTCGCCGGGTGTCAACGTAAAACTCAGGTTACGAAGCGCCCAGCGATCCGAGTTGGTGTACTTAAAACCGACGTTTTCAAACACAAACCCTTTCTGGATTTTCGACGGAAAAGCCAGCGGTTTTTCCGTCGAATGAATGAGCGGTTTGATCTCAAAGAAATCAAAGAGATCCTGCAAATACACGGCCTCCTGGGTTAAACTACTGAATTGCAATAAAATACCTTCCATCGATCCACGAAGTTGCCGGAACGAACCCGCCAGAAATGTCAGGTCACCAATGGAAATACCACCATTTACTGCCCGCGCCACAATCCAAATGTAAGCACTGTAATACCCCACGGTTCCGATGATGGTCAGACCCGTTCCCCAGCCCGCCCGCCGAATGGACAAATCCCGGTTTTTCAGGTAATATTGCCCCGACAGGCTCCGAAACCGGTCGATCAGGAAGTTCGACAGGCCAAAGATTTTGAC
Source organism: Larkinella sp. (assembly GCF_965227735.1). Classification (NCBI taxonomy): domain Bacteria; kingdom Pseudomonadati; phylum Bacteroidota; class Cytophagia; order Cytophagales; family Spirosomataceae; genus Larkinella; species Larkinella sp. The sequence continues at coordinate 493,804 of NZ_OZ245776.1, forward strand.
CTCTTTCGCCGTTTCATCGCTGGCTCCCACAAAACGCAGATAGTCGAGTTCGCGCCGTTCGGGCGTCCAGCTTCGTGACAGCGAGTAGCTTTTCTGGTTAAAATAATTGTCGCCAATGAAAGCCGGAATAACCGCCAGGAGTAGCAAAAGCAACAGCCACGGATTATAAACCGCCAGGCCTGCCGCCAGAAAACCCACCGAAATCAGTTCCTGCACCTGCCCAAACACGCCGGAAAGCAGGAAAGAACGGCCCGTGGTTTGTCGCCGGGCGCGTTCGAGTTTATCGTAAAACGTAGCATCTTCAAACTGTTCCAGATCGAGCGTAGCCGCGTGTTCCATAAGCCGGACGGATGTTCGATTGGTGACCAGATCACCCAGCAAACCGTCGAGCAGACTGGTCAGCCGCCCCAATGCCGTCGAAAGAATGGCCAGGCCAAACTCCGCTCCAACCAGCATCCAGAGCCATTCAGCATCGCCACCGGTTTGGCCCGACAACCGGATCACTTCGTCAATGATGAGTTTTCCAATGTATAACGTCAGGGCGGGCATGGCCGCCCGAACCAGCCGCACGGCCGCATTGCCCAAAAACAGGGCGGGTGACGCCTGCCAGATCATGCGAAAAAAGGCCGGCAAATTACGGAGTGCCGCAAAACGGTCTTTCCAGGAAAGTTCAGCCTGACCTTTTTCGCCGGTGACGCGGCCGGGAAAGTCCGGGGTGGGAGTTTTTGCCATAGTAAACATACATTACCCGAACCAAATTGGTTCTTCGTACAGCCGGAGTTAGTACCTTACGGTTTTTCCGGCCGTCTGGCAGTCCGGATTACCAAAAATCATATCAAAATACCCCAGCTAACCATGAACAAAAAAGGATTTGTGGCCGTATTTGAACACTTCGCTACCGCGGTTACGAAGGCCACGGGCAGTTCAACCGCCTTTCTACTCGCCTTGTTAAGCATTATTGTCTGGCTCATTACCGGGCCGCTTTTTGACTATTCCGATACCTGGCAACTGGTGATCAATACCAGTACCACGATCATCACTTTTTTGATGGTTTTTTTGATCCAGAAGTCGCAGAACAAGGATTCAATGGCTATTCAACTCAAACTGAATGAACTGATTGCTTCACACCACAAAGCCAGCAACCGGCTGCTCAACATTGAGGATTTGTCGGAAGATGAACTGGTTACCCTGCATCGTTTTTACGGAGTTCTGGTTGAAAAAGCGAAAAAGGAGAATACCGTAACCGAGTCGCATTCGGTGGAGGAAGCGGAAGAATTGCATCAGGAAAAAATGCAAAACCAGGGAAAGGACAAAACCAGAAAGAAAAACGCGTAGACTTACACTAGCGTATAATTTCGGTATTCGCCTATTCGCCAGCCGGTCAGGTTTTCGACGGCTTTCAGGAAGCGGTTTTTTAATGAGAGTTTCTTCTGCCGGATGTCGAAGTCGAACTGCCAGTTCATTCGCTCGATCCGGGCCTGCATGACTGCCGGGTGCGTGCCTTCAAACAAGGCCAGGGAGTCTACCCCCCGGTAGTCAAATCCTGCTAGCTCTTTGCGGGTCTGGGCCATGTGCTCGTCGTTGTGCCAGTATCGCCCGAAGTTGCTGAGTTTGTCAGCTTGCCGGTCGGGCGGTTTTACCCAGCCGTAGTGATACACCGTAGCATCAACAGGCTTTACGTTGAGCTTCCGGTTGTCGCGGGTCCGAAAACCCTGCGCATCCCGGTAAGCCACCACGTTACCGTTGTTGCGAATAATGCGAACCTCCCGGCGATACCAACGGCGCGAATCCCCCACATACCGATAAGAACCGTAGAAGTGCTGGTAGTTAAGCAACAACCCTTCCACCTGTGCATCTTCTTTGTACGTTTTCATCGCATCCCGGATAGCTGGCAGGTATTTTTCGTGTACTACTTCGTCACCCTGGATGTAAAACGCCCAGTCAGCATCCGGGGCAATTGCGGCCAGTGCCTTGTCGGTTTCGACCGCCAGCACGCGTCCTCCTTCGCGCAGTGAATCGTCCCACACGGTTTCAATGATCCGAATTTTATCGGATTGAATCGACTGTATCAGGCTTAGCGTTTGATCTTCGGAGCGACCGACGGCAACCACAAACTCGTCGCATAGCGGGAGAATGGACTGGATGGCTTCCACAATCGGGTAATCGTATTGCAGGGCATTGCGGATGAAACTAAAACCGGAAACCTTCATTGCCATCCGCTTACTGGTATCTGAATTTAGTCGGACTCGGCGTAAAACGAAACATAATTTCGTGAACACTTTTCTGAACGTAGAAAGGGTTTTCGACCTGTTTGCTGCTCAGGGAATAGCCGACGCGAATGCTCTTCGATAGCTCGTACTCTGCCAGGGCCACAATATAGTTCAGCGTCGCAAACTGAGAACTGTTGTTAGCCCGGTAAGATACCCCCAGACCCAGTTTTTCTTCGATCCAGACTCGGGCGTTCAGGTCGATTCCGAGGGGATAGCCGGTTTGCTGGGTCAGTAGAATGGAGGGCAGAAAATCAACCCCTGGGCTTGCAGCAATGCGTCCGCCGAAATTAACGAACAAGGGACGCTGATACCGAATGGCGGCACTCTGACCACCGGCCAGTGAAATCGGGCGGTTCACCAGTTCGGGCATCGACACACCGGCCCAAAACCGTTCGGCTTCGTAATAGACCCCGGCACCAACGCTCGGCATGGCTTTGTTGATTCCCGTGCTACTGGCCGGATCGTAAATGGGAATGACGTTGATTCCGCCCGAAGCGCCAAAAGACAGTTTCGCCATGGACGGCAACGTGATCCGGTAGGCCAGGCTACCATAAAAACCGGTGGCTGAATAAAGCCCCATCCGGTCATTCAACGCCTGAAAGCCAATGGCCACTTTTCCACCCGACAGCGCGCCGTCGGCTCCGAACGACTGCGTGATGCGGTTGAAACCCTGTCCCTGAAGTCCAAACCACTTCCGTCGAAAAATGGCCGACATCGTCAGATCTTCCCGGCTCCCGGCGTAGGCAGGGTTGATCGTCAGCGGGTTACTCAGATATTGGGCGTAAAGAACTTCGCGTTGCGCCAAAACCGTCTGGCTTCCGGCCGTAACAAGGGCGATGAGGAGGATTAATTTCAAGACGAGCGGTCGAATCATTCACAGGGCGTGTTGGGTGTACGAAAGTACAAAGTAAAGCTATTCAACCTGAAGTATCTTAATTTCTGTTCGCCGATTGCGCTGATGTTCGGCTTCCGTACACTTCACGCCGTCTTTGCAAGTATTCAGCAACACGCCTTCGCCGTAGCCGGTCGCTTTCATTCGGCGGGATGCAATGCCTTTTTTCCGTAAATAGGTCACCGCCCCCATCGCCCGGTTCATCGACAGCGTGATATTATATACTGCCGAACCCCGGCTATCGGTATGTGACCGCATCTCGATTCGCATCGCCGGGTATTTTTTCATCAAAGCGACCAGCTTATCCATTTCGAGCGCAGCATCCGGCCGAATATCCCAATGATCGAGGTCGTAATAGATGTTATCGATTTCAATAATATCACCCTGACGAAACATGGTCAATTCTGTGGTGGCATGGGCAGCGGGAGAAATGCGGGCTCCGGTGGTACCCATGCAATCTTTCAGGGCCTCAACGATGTATTCACAACCGGGATCGACCAAAAATTCATAGCTGCCATCCGGCCCGGTTACCATTTCCAGAACCGTGCTGTCGCACAGGTTTCGCAAAATCACTTCGACGCCATCGATGGGCAGCCGTTCCGTATGGGTCAAAATCCGTCCCCGCACCTTCGATTTCAACGGTTGTTTAGACTGTATTGGAACCGTGTCCAGCGGTATTTCCAGTCGCAGGGGCTGATCGTCGGATAATCCTTTGGTCGAAAACCCCAGCAGGCTGGACTGATAACCCGTCATGGCTGTAGTGATCCGAAAATCACTTTCCGGGTCCAGGCAAATCCGGATGTTGCCTTCGCTGTCGGTCTGGGTTTGCCGCTTCCCATCCGGAACGTCTTTCTGATCCAGATCAAGCCGGGTATTTCCGAGGGGCTGTTTGGTCTGATTGTCAAACACATGGATGGTCAATTCACGACAAGCATACAGGGAGCCTTCCCGCTTAAAGCGATAAATATCATCGTCGCTCCCGCCCCGCAACCGGTTGCTGCTGAGATACCCCAACATTCGGGCACCATCCGTGACGATACCGAAGTCGTCTTTCGAAGAATTGAGTGGTTCGCCGATGTTCTGCACCGATTTCACCGCCGTTTGGTCGGTCAACTGGGCATAAAAAATATCGAGATCGCCCAAACCGGGATGACCGTCGGACGAGAAGTACAAGTTGCCCCGGTCGTCGACAAACGGGAACATTTCGTTTCCTTTGGTGTTGATGTCTTTGCCTAAATTGAGCGGCTCCGACCATTTTCCGTCCTTTAGGCTGGAGACGTACAAATCCGTTCCCCCAAAACCGCCGGGTCGGTCCGACGCAAAAAACAGCATTTTATCGTTCGGGCTCAAAGCCGGATGCCCGGTTGAATAGTCGTCGTTGTTAAAGGGTAATTCCTGCGCTTCTCCCCAGGAACCTTTCTGTTCTTCAGCCACATACAGCTTTAGTTTGTTGATCCCGTCGGCGCTCTCGCGGTATTTCCCCTTGTTATAGTTGTTGCGGGTAAAGAATACTTTCGACCCATCTTTCGTAAACGCCACGGGGCCTTCGTGGTATTTGGTATTCAGTGTCCCCCCAAACCGTTTGGTTTCCGATGAATTCTCCGTTGCGTATGGCCCTGCGGCTCCCGTGCTGAAACCCACTGTCCGGCTGTCATTGGCCGTGGGATCGGTATAGTCATCTTCGCCCAGCATTCGCGGATTCTTCGCCCGTTTTTTTCGCTGACTGGCCGACGCCCCGCCCAGGCTGGCCACGGTTTCACCCTTAAAAGCCGCTTCCGGCATATAATACAGATCCAGGAAAGCCGAATGATCCCAGCTAAAAACGCGCTTCAAGGCATTTCCCGGCCTTTTGGACGTCACAAAAACCAGCCCTTCCTTGTAATACATCGGGCTAAATTCCGCCTGGGTGGTGTTGATTTCCAGAAATTCTATCTTATAATTCCCGGGATTACGGGACAGAATACTAACGTCATGGTAGAGTTTGGAAAACTGTTTTCCCCGCTGGTCATCCTGCTGGAGTTTGCTGTAGCGGTCATACATTTCCTGCGACTCCTGGTATTTGCCATTGCTGGCCAATGCCTGTGCGTAGTAAAGGTAACAGGGCACATATTCGTTCTGGTATTGCTTCAGTTGACCAATCAGAATCCGGTACACCCGTTCGGCGTTTTGGGTATCCCGAACCTGCCGGTAACTGTAACCCAGTTTCGATAGCGTAGCCAGTCGCACCTCTTCCGACAATTCGGAACGGTTCAGCGTTTGCTCATACAGGTCGATGGCCGTACTATAAGACAGATTATCGAATTGGCGATCCGCCTGCCTGAGCAACGCCTGCGCCCTTACTGACCCGGCAACGCAAGCGACCAGACAACATAGCAGGTAAAAACAGCGCATGGTTTGGGGGAATTTGGCAGCGGTTCCGGTCGGTTCTAGAAATACCGGGGCGTTAAAATTTTGTTTTTACCAAAGCCGAGTTCATACCGAATCATGATTTCGTGGGAAGGCAGCTTGAAGGTTTTCAGTTTATTCAGCATCTGATCATACGCGTAGCCCAGACGCAACTGGTCTGACAATTGCACTTCGACAATACCGACAATCGCATCCTGATTATAGACTTCGCCCTTGTCCAGGGCACTTTCGTAGCTGTTAAACTGATTCCGGCGGTAGGACGTACCAATAGAAATGCGATCTGCAATCCAGAGGTTCAGGTTTCCGTCGATGCCCAGGGGAGCGCCTTCCACGTATTTCACCAGGGTGGAAGGCTTCAATTTCAATACCGGACTCAGGCGAACGACAAAACCGGCCACGGCGTAGGCATGACGACGCTGCGTGGCTTTTTGTAAGCCAGAATTATAATCCGTCAGTCGGTTTTTAATCAACTGCGGTACCGAAACGCCAATGTACGATTTGTCATTGCTCAGGTAAATACCGGTACCAAAGTTGGGTAGAATTTTAGAGATGTTCTGGGCAAAAGCCGGATCATCTCCCCGATCGGTTACGACTTTAGAAAGATCCGCCTGAAAGCTGCTCGCGCCCGCCTGAATTCCCAGCCCCAGGGTTGAACGGCTCCCCACTTTGATCCGAAATGCGTACGAGGCATAGGCACCGGTGGTGCTGTATTCGCCAATCCGATCGTTGAACAATTGCAAACCCAGGCCAATCCGCTCCCGGTTGACAGGCATATCGATGGTGAAGGTGGTGGTCTGCGGGGCACCTTCAATACCACCCCACTGGTTCCGATACAACGCGGTCATACTCAACACATCGCGGCTCCCGGCATAGGCGGGGTTCATGGCCATCATGTTGAACATATACTGCGAAAACATGTGGTCCTGCTGTGCCTGAACCTGGCTACCACCGGCTATACCAACCAGCAGTAGTGTTACTTTTCCGAGCTTTCTGGTAAAATTGCGTATCATTGTTTTTAGCGATTAATCGTCATGTATCGTATAAACTTGCGGCCATCGCTCAACTCAACGATGTAGAAATAAGTACCATCCGGTAATCCTTTGGAACTTGAGCCAATCCGCACCCCGGTATTGGTCGATCCGTCCCAGTCGTTCTTGTAATCGTGGTTCCGATACACCGTGTTCCCCCAGCGGTTGAACACTTCCAGTATAACCGTGGCTCCACCCGTATTTCGGATGACAAACAGGTCATTGATGTTATCTCCGTTGGGCGAGAATCCTTCCGGAATCATCACTTCGTTGGTATTCGGATTGAAAGTCAAGGGCGTTGCCACACGCTCATCGGCCTCCGTCGGATCATTATTTCCATTCAAATCCGGTTCAAAACCATCGGTCGAAGTGTCGCTGACGGTATCGGCTCCCGCCATGGCTTTCGCATACACGGTGTTGAGATACGGTGTTGTCCGGCCGTCGGTTTTCACATTCAGCGTCAGCAACAGGGTGTCGCTCTTCCCAGCCGCCAGGTTGCTTCCTGACGCCAAAAGGGTAGCGTCAGCATCGCCGTTGAAACTGCTGTTACTTTGCAAACCGCTTCCCGCTGAAATAACCGGTGTACCAACCACGCTGTAGGTAGCTCCGGTGGTGGCATTGAACACCTCCGACAGTTGATCGCTCACCTGCACGTCCGTGAAGTCCGTCGATCCGTAGTTCTTCACAATAATCTGGTACGTCACGTTATAGCTGCCATCGGTTTGCCGCGTCGTGTCCTTCACGGCCATCGCTACCCCAATATTCGGTGTCACCGGCAAGCCGAGCAGGGTCACGGCGGTTGGCGTGTTGTTATTTCTCGGATCAAGGTCATTGTCCGGATCAGCATTGGAACCAGCCGTCGAGGTGTCGGTCAGCATCGTACTGCCATTGAGCGTAACCGCATTGGCAATGGCGCTATTGTGGTAGATATTTTTGGGGCTGTTGCGGACATCGACCCGTACGGTCAGGTTGACACTGCGGGAAGCTCCTCTCGGCAACGTACTCAGGGAGTCGACCAGCAGGTGGGTCAACATTCCTTGTCCCGTATACGTCGAGTCCACTGTCAGACCAGCCTCTGCCGTCAGGGTTGGCTTGCCGGGACCGATCAAAACATCGTTGCCGAAGGTTTCGGTCAGGTTGTCGACGACCTGAACATTCTTCAGATCATCCGAGCCGAGGTTCGTCAGCTTAATGGTATAGGTGACGTTGTAGACTCCCGATCCCAAATCTTCCAGTTTGCTGACCGATTTGGCTACGCCCAGCAGCGAAGGCGGCAGATCGAACCGGAATCCGGTAGGCACGCTTCCAATGGGTGCCGGGTTAAACCCGTTGTTCGACAAATCCGTCACGAGAGAATCCGCATGAACACCTGACCCAACGACCTGCGTATAGAACGGCCCCATCTCACCGGTGGGCTTAACATTGATCGTCACCAGAACCGTGTCGGAAGCACCAGCCGCCAGGCTGCTATGGGCGCCATCCAGGAGTGATGACAAATCACTGCCGTTGTAATTGACGTTCGGTTTCAGCGTGCTTCCGGCACCAACCACCGGCGGACTCACCACACTGTAGGAAACCGGGGCAGTAAAGCCAGACACCAGACTATCAGCCAGTTGCACCTGTTTCAGGTCAACCGTACCGTAATTTTTAACGGTTACTTTCAGTGTGACGTTATAACTGCTGTCGGCTTGCTGAACGATGTTCGTTACGGCCAGGGCAACACCGATCGGCGACGGTGGTGCCGAGTCAAATTTACCCGGAGTCGATTCGCTGTTGTTATTCGGGTTGCCGTCATGGTCAGGATCGGCGCTGGCTCCGTTTGTCGAAGCGTCGTTGACCTCCAGGTCGTTGAGCTTCGCCAACAAGTAGGCTTTGTTCAGGAACGTTTTCGTCAGGCTGCCATCCGGGTGAAGCCGGACATTAACCTTCAACAGAATATGCTCCGTTGCCCCGGCCTTGACGACACTTCCGCTGTTCAGAAGTTGCGTATTTCCAACCCAGCCCGAATAGCCTAAGTTCAATTTGAGCGACGAAGCCGGATCGACGGAGGCCGCGACGGATTCGATGACATGAGGATCGAAGACCGACTGAACGTCATCCGTTACCTGAACCTGCGTGGCATCCTGATCACTGTAGTTGGTGATGGCCAGGTCGTAGGTAAACTCAAACAAAGTCTCCTCTTTCTGTTGAACACCTTTGAGTGCTTTCGCCAGCCCCACCTTCATCGACAGCGTCGGTGTAGAGTCCTCAATGGTAATGGAGGCTTTATTATTGGCCAGATTCGGATCCAACTGGTCGAGGTACGTAATTTCTACCAGATTGGCAATCGGCCCTTTGGTCAGAACGCGAACGGAATAGTAGTACGTGATTTCTTCATTCGCCGAAAGAACCGGAATCCAGGCCCCGAGGTGGCCGTGGGCATCAACCACCAGATTACCCGGCGATACCAGTTCCAGGCCAGTCGGCAGAATAATCCGGATGTCGCTGTGCGTGGCCGGACATGCTCCTTTGTTGCCCAGTTTGACGGCAAACGTCACCACCTCGCCTACTTTAGGATGCTCCTTGTCGACCGTGTAGGTAACGTATAGATCGGACCGGCAAGTGTCTGTCGTGCAGTCAAAGATGGCCACATCGATCATGGTCGACGCACTGTAACAGCCTGCATTGCTGCGCTCGAAAGCATAGAACACCCCGCGACCGACCGAATCCGGGCGCATCACAACCGGTGAGGACGGATCATCCGCAATGTGGAATTCGAACTCACCACCGGGCGTAAATGGTTCGTTTTCAACCAGTTTAACCAGATCCACGGTGGATCCCGGACACGTATTCCGGGCCATCATCGGCGCAATCGGCGATTCGATCGGTGCTTTAACCGTTACCGCCACCCCTTCGGAAGAGATTGACGTGCAGCCCTTGCTATCGACCAACTGGACGGAGTAGGTACCACTGGCTTTTACGAAAATACTTTGCGTTGTCGCCATCGTATTCCAGCTGTATTTATACCCGTCGGGCAAAGCACGTAAAAAGACGGAATCTCCGTGGCACACGACCGCGTTCACAGGCTCAATGGTTGGCTGAACTTTTAGTCCTTCAATCGTCAGTTTCAGTGATGACTGGGCCGCCTTACAGGAACCGGTTCCATCGGGGTCGTTCGTGGTGAACGTCAGGTTAACAAACCCGGCATTGACGTCTGCCAGAGACGGTTTATAGGTTGCGTCCAGTAAAGAAGCGTTGTCAAACGTACCCGTCCCGCTGCTGGTCCAAACCGCGCTGGTAGCAGCCCCGCCAATAACGCCATTCAGCTTGTATTCTTTGGCGGAACAGATGGTTGCATCCGGACCTGCCGATGCCGTAGCCGGATTGGTCTTACAAAGATCAACGTCGTTGCAATTGATAATCACCACCATAACCGGACTTGCCACACTGTAGCACCCGGTTGTCGTTTTCTCGACAACATAATAGGTGCCGGCCTCAACCGACTTCGGATTCGATACCCTACTGGCCTGATCGGATGTAGCACTGGTATAGAACTCAAATACGCTTCCTGCGAGCGACACCGAACTGCTGGTGGCTTTCGTTAAATCGGCCGTAGCAAAGGGGCATTGGTTCGTTAGGTTAATGACCTGCGGTTTTGCCACTTTCGGGTTGACCGAAACTGCCACCTCATTCGATTTCCCGCTTTTGCAGGCATTCGATGTCGTACAGATAGCCGAGTAGGTAGCCGATGCTTCGGGAGTAAGGAGTAGTACAGAACCGACCTGATTATTAGACCAGACTACCGTTCCATCCGGACAACCGGCAGCGGTCAGCGTTACGGCCTCGCCAAAGCATACATTTGTCGTGCTGGCTGTAATGGTTGGCGAAACCGGAGCACCTACTTTTACCGTACTCAGCGGTGATTTTTCACTCACACAACTGCCCAGCGAACACGTCACCCAGTAGTTGGTTGTCGTTTCCGGCTGAATATCGATGCTGATTCCCGTTCCGCCCGTCGACCAGGTTACCGTACCAACACAACCAACGGCGGTCAATTTCGCGCTTTCTCCCGGACAGAGGGTTTCCCTATTGGTAGCAATAGTTGGCGGATTGAGCGTGACGACCGATACACTAATGGCATTTGAAACCACACTTTTACATTCCTCATTCACTTGACAGATGGCGGTGAAGGGGCGGTTTCCGGTAATATTATTGATGGTTATGCTGTTCCCCGTTTCACCATTCGACCAGATAACCGTACCATTCGTACACCCGGTAGCCGTCAGCGTGACGGAACCACCGTAGCAAACTGCGGGCGTCGACGCGGAAATCTGCGGAACCGGAACGTCGCACTCCCCTTTAATTTTAACAATGACCGGAGTTGGTTCGCTCAAACAACTCTTGATCTTGCAGTGGGCGTAATAACTGGTCGTTGTCGTAGGATTCACTTCGATGCTGCTACCCGTCGCCCCTGTCGACCAGATAATCTGACCACCGGCGCAACCGGTAGCGGATAATACAACCGTTTCGCCCGGTTCGATATCCGTTTTAGAAGCCCAGACGACCGGAGAAGCGGGCGTGTTGACGACCACGGTGTAAGCTTCGGAAGGAGGACTCGTGCAGGGATGGTTCTGGCAAACTACCGTGTAAACCGTTGTCTCGGTCGGAGAAACCAGAATGCTGGTGGTCGTTGCGCCATTCGACCAAAGGGGAACTCCGCTGCAACCTTCAACGGTCAAACGGATTTCGTCGCCGGGACAAATGTGTCCATCCGTACATTTACAAACCCGGATGGTTGGTTTGGCGGGGGTATTGACCTGCACCGTCACTTTCGCGGGCGTTCCATTACAACCGGTATTCATTTTACAGGCCGCATAATATTCGGTTGTCTGCGCTGGATTCACCACCAGGCTGTTACCCGTCGCATTCGTCGACCAGATTACCGTTCCGCCCTCACAACCCGAGGCTGTCAATGTAACCGGCTGACCCTGGCAAATGAGCGTTGCAGATGCCGTAACCGTTGGCGTTGGCGCATTGCTGTTGGTAACATTGATCGTGATCGCATTTGACGCGACACTGCTGCAAGTGTATTCTTTACACTGAGCGGTGTAGTTGGTGGTCGCTCCCGGCATCAACGTAAGGCTATTGCCCGTCGAACCATTTGACCAAACAACCTGTCCACCCCGACAACCTTCTGCCGTCAGGGTAACGACTTCACCCGCACAGATCAGTGTCTTGTCAGACTTGATAATGGGAGCCGCCGGATTGACAACCGTCACCGAAAGGGGCTGAGACGGATCGCTCGAACAATTTCCTACTTTGCAGGTAGCCCGATACGTTACATTACTGGTTGGTATGACGCTGACACTGGAACCGGTTGCATTGTGAGACCAGATTACCGTACCTGAGCATCCCATGGCGGTCAATTGTACCGAACCGCCCAGACAAACCACGTCAGCGCTGATGTCGACCTGCGGAGGCTGTGGTTTCACAACTGTAATGGTATAGACATCCGATACCTGACTGATACAGGAACCCTGCTTACAGACCACCGTGTAGGAAGTGGTTTCATTGGGTGCCACAGCAATCGTTCCTGTTGTCTCACCCGTCGACCACATCGGAATACCGCTACAACCTGAAACCGACAGGATTGTGTTTTCTCCTGGACATACAGTATTGATACTGCTGCTTATGTGCGGTCTCGGCATTGGCCCTGTTCGGATCGTTATGCCCGGCGAGGGTCCGCTGATGCAATTGTGAATGCGGCAATTGGCGTAATAGGTCGTTGGCCCATCCGGCGTAACGGTTAGCACCGATCCGGTAGCTCCTGTTGACCAGATTACTTTCCCTTCACAGCCGGTTGCGGTCAGACTCACTGTTCCTCCGACACAAACATCAACCGCATTGGCCGTAATCGTTGGTGGTTGGGGGTCAGAAACCCGGATTACAATCGCTTTAGAAGGACCACTGATGCAGTTGGGCAATTTACACTGAGCGGTGTAGGTCGTTGATGTAAAGGGAGATACAATAAGACTTTGTCCCGTAGCCCCTGTCGACCAAATAATAATTCCGGCACAATCAGATGCGTGCAACTCAACGGCATCGCCCGGACAAATATCCGTAGTCGTACACGTGATGGTCGGAGTTGGTGCTACGCAGGTTGTACACTCAACTCCGGTTATGGTTACACTTTCCGATGCCGGACTTTGGCAGCCATTTATGGTTTGTGTTACGGTATAAACCTGACTCCCGACAACCGACGGAGTAACGGTTACTACAGAACCCGTTGACGACGACAACCCGGAGCCTGTCCACTGGAAGCTAGTCCCGTTAACACCGGTGGCCGTTAGGGTTACGGATCCACCCAAACAAGTGGTTACCGAGGGCGAAACCGATATCTGCGGTTTTTCCGGTAGGTCTGGATTCACCACCACCGTGACGGTTCTGGTCACACTGCACCCCGCTCCGTCGGTGATCACCACCGTATACGTACTGGTCGTCGTCAGGTTCGACACGCTCACACTGCTGCCGCTGCCCAAGCCGCCACTCCAGGCATAGCTCACACTGCCGGTTTGACCCGTGGCCGAAGCCGTCAGTACCACACTGCCCCCCGAACACACTGCCGTCTGAGAGGACACGACCGTACCCGACAGACTACAGGGGGGTGTGGGACACGTCCCTACTACCACCGGGGTGCTGCCCACCGCCGTACAACCACTGCCGCTGGTTACCGTCACGCTGTAAGTGCCACCGTGGGCACTCGTCGCATTGGCGATCACCGGGTTCTGCTGAGTGCTGCTATAACCGTTGGGGCCTTTCCAAACGTAGGAAACACCACCCGAGGCCGTTAGACTCAGCGAGGCCACCGTCCCCACGCAGGTAGTGGACGAAGAAGCCGATACCACCGGCAAAGGATTCACCACCACCGTGACGGTTTTAGTTACACTGCAACCCGCTCCGTCGGTGATCACCACCGTATAGGTGCTGGTCGTCGTCAGGTTCGACACCGTCACACTGCTGCCGCTGCCTAAACCACCACTCCAGGCATAACTCACCGAGCCGGTTTGACCCGTGGCACTGGCCATCAGCACCACACTGCCCCCCGAACACACTGCCGTCTGCGAGGACACGACTGTCCCCGACAGACTGCAGGGCACTGTCGAACAACTGCCCACCACCACCGGGGTGCTGCCCACCGCCGTACAACCACTGCCGCTGGTCACCGTCACACTGTAAGTGCCATTGTGGGCACCCGTCGCATTGGCGATCACCGGGTTCTGCTGAGTGCTACTGTAGCCGTTGGGGCCTTTCCAAACGTAGGAAACACCGCCCGAGGCCGTTAGGCTCAGCGACACCTGCACCGAATTGTTCACGCAGCCCGTCGTAGATGAGACCTGGCTCACCACCGGCAAAGGATTCACCACCACCGTGACGGTTCTGGTTACACTGCACCCCGAACCGTCGGTGATCACCACGGTATACGTGCTGGTCGTCGTCAGGTTCGACACGCTCACACTGCTGCCACTGCCCAAACCGCCACTCCAGGCATAGCTCACCGAGCCGGTTTGACCCGTAGCACTGGCCGTCAGCACCACACTGCCCCCCGAACACACTGCCGTCTGCGAGGACACAACCGTTCCCGACAAACTGCAGGGGGGATTGGGACACGTCCCTACCACCACCGGGGTGCTGCCCACCGCCGTACAACCGCTGCCGCTGGTCACCGTCACACTGTAGGTGCCATTGTGGGCACCCGTCGCATTATTGATCACCGGGTTCTGCTGAGTGCTGCTATAACCGTTGGGGCCTTTCCAAACGTAGGAAACACCGCCCGAGGCCGTTAGGCTCAGCGAGGCCACCGTCCCCACGCAGGTGGTGGACGAAGAAGCCGATACCACCGGCAAAGGATTCACCACCACCGTGACGGTTCTGGTTACACTGCAACCCGAACCGTCGGTGATCACCACTGTATACGTACTGGTCGTCGTCAGGTTCGACACGCTCACACTGCTGCCGCTGCCCAAGCCGCCACTCCAGGCATAGCTCACACTGCCGGTTTGACCCGTGGCCGAAGCCGTCAGTACCACACTTCCCCCCGAACACACTGCCGTCTGAGAGGACACGACCGTACCCGACAGACTACAGGGCACTGTCGAACAACTGCCCACCACCACCGGGGTGCTGCCCACCGCCGTACAACCACTGCCGCTGGTCACCGTCACGCTGTAGGTGCCATTGTGGGCACCCGTCGCATTGGCAATCACCGGGTTCTGCTGAGTGCTACTGTAGCCGTTGGGGCCGCGCCAAACGTAGGAAACACCGCCCGAGGCCGTTAGGCTCAGCGAGGCCACCGTCCCCACGCAGGTAGTGGACGAAGAAGCCGATACCACCGGCAAAGGATTCACGGTGACGGTCACCGTCCGGGTGATACTGCACCCCGAACCGTCGGTGATCACCACCGTATACGTGCTGGTCGTCGTCAGGTTCGACACGCTCACACTGCTGCCGCTGCCCAAGCCGCCACTCCATTGATAACTTACACTCCCTACCGCATTGCTGGCACTGGCCGTCAGCACCACACTGCCCCCCGAACACACTGCCGTCTGGGAGGACACGACCGTGCCCGACAGACTACAGGGGGGTGTGGGACACGTGCCTACCACCACCGGGGTGCTGCCCACCGCCGTACAACCACTGCCGCTGGTCACCGTCACGCTGTAGGTGCCACTGTGGGCACCCGTCGCATTGGCAATCACCGGGTTCTGCTGAGTACTCGAATAACCATTGGGGCCGCGCCACAGATACGACACCCCGCCCGAGGCCGTTAACGACAGCGACACCTGCACCGAATTGTTCACGCAGTTCGTCGTAGACGAGACCTGGCTCACCACCGGCAAAGGATTCACGGTGACGGTCACCGTCCGGGTGATACTGCACCCCGAACCGTCGGTGATCACCACGGTATACGTACTGGTCGTCGTCAGGTTCGACACGCTCACACTGCTACCGCTGCCCAAGCCGCCACTCCATTGATAACTTACACTCCCTACCGCATTGCTGGCACTGGCCGTCAGCACCACACTGCCCCCCGAACACACCGCCGTCTGTGAGGACACGACCGTGCCCGACAGACTACAGGGGGGTGTGGGACACGTCCCTACCACCACCGGGGTGCTGCCCACCGCCGTACAACCACTGCCGCTGGTCACCGTCACGCTGTAGGTGCCATTGTGGGCACCCGTCGCATTGGCAATCACCGGGTTCTGCTGAGTGCTACTGTAGCCGTTGGGGCCGCGCCAAACGTAGGAAACACCGCCCGAGGCCGTTAGGCTCAGCGAGGCCACCGTCCCCACGCAGGTAGTGGACGAAGAAGCCGATACCACCGGCAAAGGATTCACGGTGACCGTCACCGTGCGGGTGATACTGCACCCCGAACCGTCGGTGATCACCACTGTATACGTACTGGTCGTCGTCAGGTTCGACACGCTCACACTGCTGCCACTGCCCAAGCCACCACTCCATTGATAACTTACACTCCCTACCGCATTGCTGGCACTGGCCGTCAGCACCACACTGCCCCCCGAACACACCGCCGTCTGTGAGGACACGACCGTGCCCGACAGACTGCAGGGGGGATTGGGACACGTGCCTACCACCACCGGGGTGCTGCCCACCGCCGTACAGCCACTGCCGCTGGTCACCGTCACACTGTAGGTGCCATTGTGGGCCGTGGTTGCATTCACACTGCTGCCGCTGCCCAAGCCGCCACTCCATTGATAACTTACACTCCCTACCGCATTGCTGGCACTGGCCGTCAGCACCACACTGCCCCCCGAACACACCGCCGTCTGTGAGGACACGACCGTGCCCGACAGACTGCAGGGGGGTGTGGGACAACTGCCCACCACCACCGGGGTGCTGCCCACCGCCGTACAACCACTGCCGCTGGTCACCGTCACACTGTAGGTGCCACTGTGGGCACCCGTCGCATTGGCGATCACCGGGTTCTGCTGGGTGCTCGAATAACTATTGGGGCCGCGCCAAACGTAGGAAACACCGCCCGAGGCCGTTAGGCTCAGCGACACCTGCACCGAATTGTTCACGCAGCCCGTCGTAGATGAGACCTGGCTTACCACCGGCAAAGGATTTACGGTGACGGTCACCGTCCGGGTGATACTGCAACCCGCCCCGTCGGTGATCACCACCGTATAGGTGCTGGTCGTCGTCAGGTTCGACACGCTCACACTGCTGCCACTGCCCAAACCGCCACTCCAGGCATAGCTCACCGAGCCGGTTTGACCCGTGGCCGAAGCCGTCAACACCACACTGCCCCCCGAACACACCGCCGTCTGGGAGGACACGACCGTACCCGACAGACTACAGGGCACTGTCGAACAACTGCCCACCACCACCGGGGTGCTGCCCACCGCCGTACAACCACTGCCGCTGGTCACCGTCACACTGTAGGTGCCACTGTGGGCACCCGTCGCATTGGCGATCACCGGGTTCTGCTGAGTGCTCGAATAGCCATTCGGGCCGCGCCACAGATACGACACTCCGCCCGAGGCACCCAGATTCAAAGACACACTCACCGATGTTCCATTCACACAGGCTGTCGTGGCCGACACCTGGCTCACCACCGGCAAAGGATTCACGGTGACGGTCACCGTGCGGGTGATACTGCACCCCGAACCGTCGTCGGTGATCACCACCGTATACGTACTGGTCGTCGTCAGGTTCGACACGCTCACACTGCTGCCGCTGCCTAAGCCGCCACTCCACTGATAACTTACACTCCCTACCGCATTGCTGGCACTGGCCGTCAGCACCACACTGCCCCCCGAACACACTGCCGTCTGAGAGGACACGACCGTGCCCGACAGACTGCAGGGCACCGTCGGACAACTGCCCACCACCACCGGGGTGCTGCCCACCGCCGTACAACCACTGCCGCTGGTTACCGTCACGCTGTAAGTGCCACCGTGGGCACTCGTCGCATTGGCGATCACCGGGTTCTGCTGATTGCTCGAATAGCCATTCGGGCCGCGCCACAGATACGACACTCCGCCCGAGGCACCCAGATTCAAAGACACACTCACCGATGTTCCATTCACACAGGCTGTCGTGGCCGACACCTGGCTCACCACCGGCAAAGGATTCACGGTGACGGTCACCGTGCGGGTGATACTGCACCCCGAACCGTCGTCGGTGATCACCACCGTATACGTGCTCGTTGACGTCAGGTTCGACACCGTTACACTGCTGCCACTGCCCAAACCGCCACTCCATTGATAACTTACACTCCCTACCGCATTGCTGGCACTGGCCGTCAGCATCACACTGCCCCCCGAACACACTGCTGTCTGTGAGGACACGACCGTGCCCGACAGACTGCAGGGGGGTGTGGGACAACTGCCCACCACCACCGGGGTGCTGCCCACCGCCGTACAACCGCTGCCGCTGGTCACCGTCACACTGTAGGTGCCATTGTGGGCACCCGTCGCATTGGCGATCACCGGGTTCTGCTGAGTGCTACTGTAGCCGTTGGGGCCGCGCCACAGATACGACACCCCGCCCGAGGCCGTTAGGCTCAGCGAGGCCACCGTCCCCACGCAGGTGGTGGACGAAGAAGCCGATACCACCGGCAAAGGATTCACCACCACCGTGACGGTTCTGGTTACACTGCAACCCGCTCCGTCGGTGATCACCACCGTATACGTACTGGTCGTCGTCAGGTTCGACACCGTCACACTGCTGCCGCTGCCTAAGCCGCCACTCCAGGCGTAGCTCACCGAGCCGGTTTGACCCGTGGCACTGGCCGTCAGCACCACACTGCCCCCCGAACACACCGCCGTCTGGGAGGACACAACCGTGCCCGACAGACTACAGGGGGGATTGGGACACGTGCCTACCACCACCGGGGTGCTGCCCACCGCCGTACAACCGCTGCCGCTGGTTACCGTCACACTGTAGGTGCCACTGTGGGCACCCGTCGCATTGGCGATCACCGGGTTCTGCTGGGTGCTCGAATAACTATTGGGGCCGCGCCACAGATATGACACCCCGCCCGAAGCCGTTAACGAAAGCGACACCTGCACCGAATTGTTCACGCAGTTCGTCGTAGATGAGACCTGGCTTACCACCGGCAAAGGATTCACCACCACCGTGACGGTTCTCGTTACACTGCAACCCGCTCCGTCGGTGATCACCACCGTATACGTACTGGTCGTCGTCAGGTTCGACACCGTCACACTGCTGCCGCTGCCTAAGCCGCCACTCCAGGCGTAGCTCACCGAGCCGGTTTGACCCGTGGCACTGGCCGTCAGCACCACACTGCCCCCCGAACACACCGCCGTCTGGGAGGACACAACCGTGCCCGACAGACTACAGGGCACTGTCGAACAACTGCCCACCACCACCGGGGTGCTGCCCACCGCCGTACAACCACTGCCGCTGGTTACCGTCACACTGTAGGTGCCACTGTGGGCACCCGTCGCATTGGCGATCACCGGGTTCTGCTGGGTGCTCGAATAGCCATTCGGGCCGCGCCACAGATATGACACCCCGCCCGAAGCCGTTAACGAAAGCGACACCTGCACCGAATTGTTCACGCAGTTCGTCGTAGATGAGACCTGGCTTACCACCGGCAAAGGATTCACCACCACCGTGACGGTTCTCGTTACACTGCAACCCGCTCCGTCGGTGATCACCACCGTATAGGTGCTGGTCGTCGTCAGGTTCGACACGCTCACACTGCTGCCGCTGCCCAAGCCGCCACTCCACTGATAACTCACCGAGCCGGTTTGACCCGTGGCACTGGCCGTCAGCACCACACTGCCCCCCGAACACACTGCCGTCTGGGAGGACACGACCGTACCCGACAGACTGCAGGGGGAATTGGGACACGTCCCCACCACCACCGGGGTGCTGCCCACCGCCGTACAACCGCTGCCGCTGGTCACCGTCACACTGTAGGTGCCATTGTGGGCACCCGTCGCATTGGCGATCACCGGGTTCTGCTGAGTGCTACTGTAGCCGTTGGGGCCGCGCCACAGATACGACACCCCGCCCGAGGCCGTTAGGCTCAGCGAGGCCACCGTCCCCACGCAGGTGGTGGACGAAGAAGCCGATACCACCGGCAGAGGATTCACCACCACCGTGACGGTTCTGGTTACACTGCAACCCGCTCCGTCGGTGATCACCACCGTATACGTACTGGTCGTCGTCAGGTTCGACACCGTCACACTGCTGCCGCTGCCTAAGCCGCCACTCCAGGCGTAGCTCACCGAGCCGGTTTGACCCGTGGCACTGGCCGTCAGCACCACACTGCCCCCCGAACACACCGCCGTCTGGGAGGACACAACCGTGCCCGACAGACTACAGGGCACTGTCGAACAACTGCCCACCACCACCGGGGTGCTGCCCACCGCCGTACAACCACTGCCGCTGGTTACCGTCACACTGTAGGTGCCACTGTGGGCACCCGTCGCATTGGCGATCACCGGGTTCTGCTGGGTGCTCGAATAGCCATTCGGGCCGCGCCACAGATATGACACCCCGCCCGAAGCCGTTAACGAAAGCGACACCTGCACCGAATTGTTCACGCAGTTCGTCGTAGATGAGACCTGGCTTACCACCGGCAAAGGATTCACCACCACCGTGACGGTTCTCGTTACACTGCAACCCGCTCCGTCGGTGATCACCACCGTATAGGTGCTGGTCGTCGTCAGGTTCGACACGCTCACACTGCTGCCGCTGCCCAAGCCGCCACTCCACTGATAACTCACCGAGCCGGTTTGACCCGTGGCCGAAGCCGTCAGCACCACACTGCCCCCCGAACACACCACCGTCTGAGAGGACACGACCGTGCCCGACAGACTGCAGGGCACCGTCGGACAACTGCCCACCACCACCGGGGTGCTGCCCACCGCCGTACAACCACTGCCGCTGGTTACCGTCACACTGTAAGTGCCACTGTGGGCACCCGTCGCATTGGCGATCACCGGGTTCTGCTGGGTGCTCGAATAGCCATTCGGGCCGCGCCACAGATATGACACCCCGCCCGAAGCCGTTAACGAAAGCGACACCTGCACCGAATTGTTCACGCAGCCCGTCGTAGATGAGACCTGGCTTACCACCGGCAGAGGATTCACCACCACCGTGACGGTTCTGGTTACACTGCAACCCGCTCCGTCGGTGATCACCACCGTATACGTACTGGTCGTCGTCAGGTTCGACACCGTTACACTGCTGCCACTGCCCAAACCGCCACTCCAGGCATAACTCACCGAGCCGGTTTGACCCGTGGCACTGGCCATCAGCACCACACTGCCCCCCGAACACACTGCCGTCTGGGAGGACACGACCGTACCCGACAGACTGCAGGGGGAATTGGGACACGTCCCCACCACCACCGGGGTGCTGCCCACCGCCGTACAACCGCTGCCGCTGGTCACCGTCACACTGTAGGTGCCATTGTGGGCACCCGTCGCATTGGCGATCACCGGGTTCTGCTGAGTGCTACTGTAGCCGTTGGGGCCGCGCCACAGATACGACACCCCGCCCGAGGCCGTTAGGCTCAGCGAGGCCACCGTCCCCACGCAGGTGGTGGACGAAGAAGCCGATACCACCGGCAAAGGATTCACCACCACCGTGACGGTTCTGGTTACACTGCACCCCGCTCCGTCGGTGATCACCACCGTATACGTACTGGTCGTCGTCAGGTTCGACACCGTTACACTGCTGCCACTGCCCAAACCGCCACTCCAGGCATAACTCACCGAGCCGGTTTGACCCGTGGCACTGGCCATCAGCACCACACTGCCCCCCGAACACACTGCCGTCTGGGAGGACACGACCGTACCCGACAGACTGCAGGGGGGATTGGGACACGTCCCCACCACCACCGGGGTGCTGCCCACCGCCGTACAACCGCTGCCGCTGGTCACCGTCACACTGTAGGTGCCATTGTGGGCACCCGTCGCATTATTGATCACCGGGTTCTGCTGGGTGCTCGAATAACCATTGGGGCCGCGCCACAGATATGAATTACCACCTGCTGATGTCAATAGAATCGTTACAGTCGTGCCTACACAGGCTGTAGACGAAGACACCTGTGGGAATGGCACGCCTTGAACGGTCACATTGACAGTAGCAGTACCCGTACAATTAGAACCCGCTACCGTCAGCGTATAACTGCCGTTATGGGTCAATTGTGCGTTGGTAATCACCGGATTTTGAACGGACGAACTAAAGCCGTTTGGACCTTTCCAACTATACGAATTAAAGCCACTCGTTGCTGTTAGACTAACCATATCGCCCACACAAACGGTAGCAGGTAAAGCCCCCGCCAATGGATTACAAATACAGGCTTTGACTGTTACCGGTTGTGTTACCGCCTGATTACTGCAACCGTTTTGACTGTATACCGCCAGCGTGTAACTACCGGAATGGCTTACCTGAGCATTATTCACCACCACCGTTTGCCCGGTCTCATAAAAACCATTGGGTCCGGTCCAAATATATTGGTAGGGTTGCGTTCCCCCACTCGCGGTTGCTGACAGACTAAAACTACCCCCTAAACAGGTGCTCGCGCTTACCGATGCAGTAACCGTTGGTTTTGGCAGAATCTTCAGGCTGGTTATGGCGGTTCCTGAACAAACGGATGTTCCCGTGATCACAACGGTATAACTACCAGTATTGGCGGTCGTTGCGTTGGGAATCGTCGGGCTTTGCAGGGAACTTGTAAAACCGTTGGGGCCGTACCATTTATAGGTGGCTCCTCCATCGGTTGCCGACAAGGTAATGGTTCCTCCTTCGCAAACCGGAGAGTTACAAATGGCAATTGGTAAAGTGCCAATTAAAGCGGTTGTACTGGACAAGGCCGTGCAACCGGTTGCATCGGTTATTTTCACCGTATACACCCCCGCATTCGCGGTCGTCGACACAGGAATGGTCTGGTTTTGACCGGTTTTCGAAAAACCATTAGGCCCAGTCCAGGCATATTGGTACGGTGCGGTTCCTCCCTGGGCAGTTGCACTCAACACCAATGGGCTGGCTTCACACGTTGGATTGGCACTGGCCGTGGCAAGAATCTGGCACTCCGGCCCCGGGATGACTTCTATAGCACAACAGCCACCCACCGGGCAGCTTCCGAACATTCCCGTAAAAGAATAGGTACCAATCGATTTGATGACCAATGTACTCCCCGTCGCCACGGCCTGATCTGCCGAAAACTGGCTTAGCCCATTTCGGGTCCATTGAACATTCGTTAGCGGTATTGGAATGGAAACCGTAAATTCATCTCCGGCGTACCATTGAATCGGTACGGAAAAACAGGTCAGTGCAATGTCGTCTTCCGATAAATCATGATTATTGGGCACCGAGTTGGGATCCGTACCCTGCATTTCCGTCACCTCGGCGGTATTGAACCAAACGCCCCGCTCCAGTACTTTCGCCTTTAATTCCAGTATAACCGAATCACCCGCAGCCAGAACGCCAATGTTCCAGTTACCACTGGCCGGCGTAAACAACCCGGAACCCCGTAAAACCGTGTGCGTACTGTATTGAGCACCAGTTGACAGGTCGTCTTTTACCACAACGCCATTCGCCGGGCCGCTTCCGTCATTTCCCACCACAATGGTGTATGAAACGATCTCATTTAAAGCTGGGTGGGCATTATCGATTTTCTTGTGAACATATACATTGGGGTTCTGAGCAACCACCACTCCGACGCTGACCAACAGTACAAGAATCGTTTGCCACAGACGATGGGACGCCATGATTGATTGTTTAGAAAACAATCCATTTAATTGTTTTGACAACCAATTATTGTTTACTAATGTATGACGCCGAGTTGCTTCCGGGGCAAATGAAGCACGCAGGACTACCGGAATCGTGTAGTGGTTGCACTTCGTATTTGTCTGCCCATTTCTGTCTGCACGCAAAGTAGATGTTCTTTTCATCTGATGACCTTTTAGTTCTGTTTCCGACAGACTTCGCCAGCAAACAGCGTGTACCTCTATTTCAGACTTATGTTGACGATAAAAGTCACTTCCAATCCAAAGGATTTCCGTCAAAATCGTATAGTATCCTGATAACTAAAACATTGCTAAACCAACTGTTTAAAGTACACTTCACATTCCTAAGCATCCTATCCACACGGGTCTATGAAAAAGCATATTAAGATTTGTTTTTGTACACACAATTAATAGCTAAAATTATGCCACAGGTGATTACACAAACGAAACAAATGAAGCTAAAACGCAAAAAACCTGCCGGATGACAGGTTTTTTAAACAGAAAGGACGAGGATGATTAAAAATCATAGCCCAGCGTCAAATAAGCCACCGGTTTCCCGACCACATTATTTTCAACCCCCCAGGCATAATCAAACTTGACGTAGTAACCAAAGAGCATCGTTCGGGCACCGGCACCGTATCCCAGTAAAAAAGGATTTTTAAAATTGGTGACAGTGGCCTGGAAGGGATCGCCCGCTCCTCCCACGATCTCGGTATTCAGGCTATTCTGACGACTAAACGGGCCCTTTCCCGCCCAGGCCGTACCGATGTCGCTAAAAGCAACCAACTGAAAATTCCGGAGGAAATTGGATGTCACCGGCCCCCGGTGCAAATACCGGATGACGGGCAGACGCAGTTCGGCGTTGGCCAGCATGTGACTATTACCCGTCAGCTTGCCCAGGCGGAAACCGCGCAACGGAGCCGCCAGATCCAGGAAAAACACATCCCGGTTATCCCGATTGGGTGATAGCAACAAGGGGTTACTCGCCTTGTCTTCTTTAATACCTTCCGAAATGCCGATCCAGTTTTCCATCCCGCCCAGTGTACTCTTTTTGGGTGCAGCACCGGCCGAATGGCTACCGGACAACCGCAGAGCCAGAATGATGTCGCGGTGAATTTTTTGGTAATGCCGCAAATCAACCGTGATCCGGTCAAAGCTGCCCGCTCCTCTTCGAACGCCACTTTCTACTTTTTCCGTCAAACCGATGTAATTCTCGTACCGGATTTTAAACCGGGTTCCCTCAATCATATTCATTCCGTTGAGGGTTGTGTTATCAAAAACGTATTCCGCTTTGGCCCCGGTATAATCGGAAGAACTGCCGCCCACCTGCAATAGATCCAGGTAGCGGGTTACGATGTAAAATGGTGCTACCGTAAACCGGCTGTTGACCGAAATGGGGTATGAAGCCGACAGGGTTACTTTGTTAAACCGGTACTTCTGGTATTGACCCGCATCGGAGAAAATCGTCTTCCGGTCAAAACGGGCGCTGTAATCAATTCGGTTCACCAGCTTATGGTATTCGGTAAACAGATCACTGTTCCGGAGGTTGGTGGTGATGAACAAACCGGCCCGGATGATGTGGTTTTCCAGCAGATCGTTCATGGTGAGCGACTGAAAATAGCCAAAACCCCGGATTGGATCGATCCGCCAGTCGGAACTGGCATCACTGGCCACAAACAATCCCTGGTATTTGTAAGGCCCCCGAATCGTAACATTCTCCCGTCGGCGGGTGCGCGGGATGGCCACCGATGCCGACGTGTTGGTACTCCGGCGTTGCTTGAATTCAATGGTTTTGGCCACGTCGCTGTCAAACTGGTAGTTGTCCGTATCGACCTCCCCCGGCCCCAGCTTCAGCGCAGAGACTGCCGTGGAATCGACAGTTTTGGCCGCCGTCACAGAGCTCGTACTGGGAGCCGTCGTGGGAGTTGCCACGGCTTTGGGAACTTCCTGAACGGTAGCCCGGCGGGTGAGCGGCAACTGGCGCGCCTGATTCAGGTTGACCCGGGGCCGAAACCCAATGACCTCACTCCCGTTTTTCAACTGGCTGTAGACCAGCGCGCCCGAAGCAGGGTTCAGGTCGTAGCGACGAATATTCTGGCTAAAACCGGTAATAAATTCCCTTGTTTTGGTTTCAACATCCATTTTGGCGAGATTCCGTACACCGGTTGCGTCATCGAGATAATAGATGATATTTTCGGAAGAAGCCACCGGGCGCATGGCGATACTCAGCGAGTCGGTCAGGCGACTCACCACCTCGACGCGGGGTGTTCCATCGTGCAGAAACAAACTGAGCTGGTTGCGAATGGATTTGTAATTTCCTTTGTCGAGGCTCAGCGAGTCGATGTGACGATTCGAAGAAAACACGATTTGCCGGGTTCGGCCCACAAACTGCGGATACAGATCATCATACAAATCGTTCGTCAGTTGCTGCACGGTTCCCCGGCCCATGCTGAAGAGATACAAATCATTTTGCCCCCGACGATCTGCACTGAACACGACACTCGCCCCATCGTCGGAAGCATCCATATCGATCACCTGGCTAACGCCCCGGACGACCATCCGCTGTTTGAGCTTCGGTTTTTTATCCAGGTTATTATATACATATAGGTAAGTCTGTCCCCGCTCTTCGGTCAACACCAGCAGATTGTCACGTTGCCAGGTTACAAGTGGAGACGCCGGTTTTACGGGCGATTCGTCCTGCTTATAGCCCCCTTTCCGTATCACCTGCTTCTTCTGCGTCTGGGTGTTGACCACGGTTACTTCAAACTTTCCGCGCCAGGTCGTTGCATAAGCATACTGGCTCTGATCGGGGCTCAATTTCAAACTGGTCAGTTGGGCGGGTTCTTTGGAACTGGAAACCGTTATCTGAAAACCGTCTTCACCCGGTTTGTAGGCATCGACAACCGGTTTGGCCATCGACGAATAATATTCCCGCCATTCCCGCAAAAACCGGGAATAGGGAACTCCGAGTGTGCTGGCAATGCTGTTCTGCTCGTTGCGAATGATGCGGGTCAGGTTGAGAATATTGGAAATGTTGTCTTTCCCGTAACGCTCCGCAATGTAGTTCCAGATGGAATGGCCTACGTACATGGCCTCCTCCCCCACCAGCGTGGACGGTTTACGAACCGGACGCGTCAGGGCAACGTCGCGCATGTAATCGTCCAGGTCAACACTCCAGCCATCGGCAATGTAGGATGCAATGCCCGGCATATACCATTCCGGCAATGAAAGGAGCAGCGAGCTTTGCAGGGCGTCTTTCAAACTGCCGCCATAGAGCATGTCGTAGACGAAAAGCAGCGAAACTTCCTTAATCAATTGCTTGCGAAAGCTAATCTGGTCGCCCGTGAAAGCAAGTTCCAACCGCGATTTGGCCAGGCTTAACTCCTTGTAATTAGTGCCGCTGGGCGCACTCAGACCAATGTTACTCTGGGAAAGCTCCTGAGGTGAGTTGTAAATAAACACCTTGATGCGGTTATACGGCGTATAACCCAGGATCTCGGTGATCCGGTCGAAATCCGTTTCGGCGTATTGCGCCGTCAAATTGGCAATCTGGTTGCCTTCCTGATAAAAGTAAATCTCAAAGTTGGAGGTTTTGATCACCTTCCAATCAAACTTCCGGTATTGAATACGGTTTCTCCCAAACTGTTCCTGCGAAGGATAGTTCTGTGCGACCGCTTCATTCATCACCAGCAATAGTCCGGCCAGGCAGAGTATAAATTGCTTACTCATAAGTTACGCTACTTTTAGACATTGTTTCGGATCTGACAGGCCCCTGATTGTGCAACCGGTATCAAATCTTATCCAACATTTTTTCCACTGTAATATAACGAAAAGCTACGCTCAATATTAACCTCCGGGTCTAATTCTTTCCGACCTTCCAGAAAGTCTGCGAATTGGTCGGCAAAATACGGGGCCAATGATACGCCCTTGGTACCCAATCCATTGAAAATCCCCACCGCCGGATGAGCCGGATGCAAGCCAATCAAGGGACGTCGGTCTTTCGTCGCCGGTCGAATCCCAACCCGCTGCCCGACAATCCGGTACGGAACCTTTAGCAAGCCCTGTACTTTCTGCTCTAAGAACGCTTTTCCATCCTCGGTTGTTTGCCAGTCGATGTCATGCCAGGTGTACGTCGCCCCGATCCGGTAACGATCTGATTCAACGGGCATTATGAAGACGCCCTGGTTAACGATGCTGGTAACCGGATAATTGTCCATTGTAACATCCAGAACCTGCCCTTTCACGGGATTGTAAGGCAACCAGTCGAACAACGGATTTCGATACGCATGGGGGCCTTCACAGAAAATGATTTTTCCATAAACACTTTCCTGCCATAAAATTCCGTCTTCCCTGATTTCTATTTCCTTAGCGTCAAAATCTGTTTCGACATATCGGTTTTGGTCCTGAAAAAACAGCCGGATAGCGTTCAAAAAAACCGGCACATCCACCCAACCGGACCGGGTTACTTCCAGACCACCGAAGGGGTTATGAATATAAGGCTGATACTGCTGATTGTCAACGGATTCGGCCACGTAGCGACTGATGGAGGAATCCGACGTCTGAGCCAGGTAATTATTTTGTTCTTCAACCGAACGGAAGGGGCGGTAAATGTTGGAAAAATGGAGCAGCGGAATCTTCAGTTCCTGCTCCACTTCGCCGTAGAAAGCCGTCAGAAATGGAAACAACTGATCGGCCTTCCAGGTACGGACGAGTTTTTTTCCCGTTAGCGGATTAAAAATTCCCGCTGCCGCCAGCGAGGCTGAGGGAAGATGGGACGAATTGACAAGAACGACTTTTTTACCCCGCTGATGGAGCGTCCAGGCCAATACCGACCCGGCAATACCCTGTCCGACAATCAAGTAATCGGCGGTCATGCGTCTATGGGTTTGAAGTGCCCTTTGCGGTGGAGTTTGGAGATTTTCTCGTCGGCCAGTTGAATTACCCAGTCAATTTGTTCGTCGATGGTGATAAAGGAAGTATCGAGTTCAATGGCATCCTCAGCTTTCCGAAGCGGCCCCTCGCTGCGATTGCTGTCGATAAAATCCCGCTTTTTGAGGTTCTCCAGAATAACATCCAACCCAACCATCTCCCCCTTTTGCAGCAACTCGATCTGTCGGCGCTGTGCCCGAATGGTGGCGTCGGCCGTCATAAAGATTTTCAGTTCAGCGTCCGGGAATACCTTGGTCCCGATGTCCCGCCCATCCATCACCACGCCCCGTCTGCGCCCCAGCTTCTGTTGCTGGGCCACCATGGCATACCGCACTTCGGGAATTGCACTGACTTCACTGACAATATTGGAAATATACATTTTTCGGATTTCCTCTTCAACATTCAAGCCGTTCAGACAGGTTTCGTTCCGGCCATTTCTGGGATTGAAATTGAAGGTAATCTGAATGAGTTGAAGCGCATCCTGGACGGCTTTGGGGTTGGTGAGGGCAACGTGATTCTGGATAAAATACAAACTCACGGAACGGTACATAGCGCCCGTATCGATGTAGGCATAACCCATCCGGGCAGCCACCTGTTTGGCCGTCGTACTTTTTCCACAACTGGAATAGCCGTCGATGGCAATGACTATTTTTGGCATGAGTGCAAAGAAACAACTTTCCGGGGAACCCTACTGCTTTCCGGCCAGGGAAATACGCTCCTGCCGGGTTACAAATTCTTCGCGGAGCAAGGCGAATATGTGTTCGTCGAGGTATTGATTGTTCTTGATGGCGGCTTTTTTCAGAACGGCTTCTGCCCGGAAACCCGCCTGTTCCAATACCCGCATCGACACCTTGTTTCCCTCCAAAACGCAGCCAAAAAGCCGGTTTACCTGAAAATTAACGAAAATGTAGTTGACCATAGCCGGCAGCACTTCGGTCATGATGCCCTGTCCCCAGTGCGACTCGCCCAGCCAATAGCCAATTTCGGCATTGTGCCGGTAGATGTCTTCCTTGATAGTAAAACCCACGTTACCAACGGCTTTGCCGCCAATATCAATCGCCAGATTGACCGGTTGCTGATACGAACGATTCATCCGTATCCAGGAACTGGCATCGCGGACCGTGTAAGGGTGCGGAAAAAAATCCCGGACACGGTCCCAGATTTTTCGGTTGTTGGCCTGCTCGGATAACGAAAATTCATCGCCATCACGCCAGGATCGCAGAGTGCAGGTATCTAGATAAATGGTTGCCACGTTGCTGCCCGTTTTTGGCCAATATACGGTTTTTACAATATGGCCTTTCACTTTTTAGTTATGAATTTTGCAACAAAACCACCGAAAGGCTCCGCGCGCCGTGGGCACCAATGACCAGGGCCTGCTCAATATCGGCGGTTTTCGACGGCCCGGCGATGAAAACCCCAAAACCGGATTCGTCCATATTCAGCCGTTCGTAGGCATCGTGCATATTTGGCACCAGGTCTGCCGTGTTGAGCAGTAAAACCAGATGCTGGCAGATGAAGGGCAAAACGCGGTGGCCGCCCCGCTCCTCCGGCACCCAGATGGCCGAGTTTTCGGCCACGCCAAAAACACCCTGAACGATGGCCAAATCGACGGTTTCCAATTGGTGCGGATCCACGACGTCCCAGTCTGTGGTTGCCAGATGACTCAAAGCCGGGACTTTGCTCACCACACTGGGCAAGTCGCTGTAGGTCTGCCGAATGTACGTCTCCGCTTCGTTGTAGTCCGCCACCAGCACCGGTGTTCCGCCGATAAACCGAAGGATTTCGGAAAACTTGGCAACCAGATCCGGGTAATCGGACTGAAACCGGGTCGTTTCCGGCAACGGTTGAAACTCGGGTTTGTTCTGCTTCACAGCAGAGAGAATTCGTTCGCGACTGTTCATTTCTTCGTTTCTCTGTTCACATACCACTCCCGGAAACTCTCTTTGGGCGGTTCCGGCATTTCGCGCTGCTTAAACCAGGGATTGAGGGGATTGGAGACCGAATAAGGCAATAACCGCATCATCGTCCGACCGGCTTTCCCGGAAAACCGGAACAGTTTCGGGCTGGATAAGACGCTCGCCATCAGCTTCATACCCTGTTTTTTGGTACTGTCAACGTAACCTTCGGCCACCAGCACCTGCCGCCACTTGTAAAGCTGATCGTGGATGTCGATCTTGACCGGGCAGACGTTCGAGCAAGAACCACAAAGCGTTGACGCAAAGGGCAAATCGGCGTTTTTCCGCATGTCCAGATTCGGGGCCAGAATGGAGCCGATGGGACCCGCTACGGCATTGTGGTAACTATGTCCGCCACTCCGGCGATAGACCGGACAGGTGTTCATACAGGCTCCGCAGCGGATACACTTGAGCGAGTTCCGGAAATCCGGTCGACCGAGCTGCGTGGTCCGGCCGTTATCTACGATGATGATGTGCATCGTCTGCCCTTGTCGGGGCCGGTGAAAATGGCTGGAATACGTCGTGATGGGCTGACCGGTGGCGCTCCGGGCCAGAAGCCGCAGAAAAACGCCGAGGTGCTGCGCCTTCGGAATGATTTTTTCGATGCCCATGCTGGCAATGTGAACATCAGCCAGGTGGGCACCCATGTCGGCGTTGCCTTCGTTCGTACAGACCACAAAACCGCCGGTTTCGGCAATGGCAAAGTTGACACCGGTGAGGGCGGCCCTGCGTGTCAGAAATTTCTCCCTAAGGTGCTGGCGCGCGGCTTCGGCCAGGTATTTTGGATCAGATGCGCCTTTTTCTGTCCCCAAATGTTCATGAAAAAGCGCCCCGATTTCTTCTTTTTTCTTGTGAATACAGGGCATCACAATGTGGCTGGGCGGTTCGCCGGCGAGTTGAACTACGCGTTCGCCCAAATCTGTATCAACCACATCGACGCCTTTTTCGATCAGGAAATCGTTCAAATGGCATTCTTCCGTCAGCATCGACTTGCTTTTCACCATCTGGGTGGCCCCGGTTTCCCGCAGAATCTGCAACACGATTTCGTTGTGCTCGTGGCCATCGGCCGCCCAGTGAATTTTAACCCCGTTTTTGATGGCGTTCTGCTCAAACTCCAGCAGGTATTCATCCAGGTTGGACAAGGCGTTGTGCTTGATTCGGGAACCGGCTTCGCGCAGGGCTTCCCATTCCGGAATTTGAAAAACGGCTTTGTCGCGTTTCTCGCGCACAAACCACAGCGTCTTATCGTGCCAGGTGGTTCGGTCGACGTCTTCCGTAAATACTTCGGCGGCTTCGGAGTGATTCATCATGTTAAAGGTCGCGGGCTTTAACCCGAACAGGTTTTCCATCCCGGGCAATCACCAGTTCTTCGTCGTTACGTTTTGCCTGTTCAATGACGCGCTGAACAGCCCGGCGCATGCCTTCCAGAAGTTTTTCGTTTTCCGGAGTGATTTTAATCTCGCCCATTTTGGTTAATCTTCTCCCAGATTTTTACATTAAACAAATCAAGCGTGGCAGCTATTCCCCCTTGTGCAATAAATTCAGGAACTGTCCCGGAATTATTTATGACTAAAAATCGATCACTTATGGGAATGTATAAAGTCAGTAAATTTTCAATACTCCGACTGTACCGTCGCTCAATCACATCCGGCGGAATCGAATGTTCACCTTTTGCAATCCGAATGCCCACCCGCTCCTTCGCCAGTTCAACGGATTCAAGCCACACGTAGAACAAAGTAACCGAATAACCGGCCTGCTTCGCGCGTTTAATGAGCTGAACGTAGGATCGTGTCGAAAGCGTCGTCTCTAATGCAAAGTCAACGTTTTGTTCAAGCAAATGGTTGATGCGGTTCAACATAATTCTTCCCGCTTCAAACGCTACCGTTTCCGGCTGGAAGGGTGACAAGCCTTTTGCTATCGCTCCGGCGACCCGGTTCATCAGCGTTCACAAATTCCCGGCAATTCAGTACTTCCGGCAAAATAGTGTAAGCCGCCGTTGTTTTTCCGGCCCCGTTACAACCCGCAATAATATACAGATTCGGCATCAGGATTAATCCGTTTCCTCCAATTGAAAGATCTCGTTCACGGTTTTCTCAAACACCTGCGCCAGTTTCAACGCCAGAATCGTGGAAGGTACATAACGACCGGTTTCGATGGAATTGATCGTTTGCCGACTCACGCCGATCTGCCCCGCCAAATCCGCCTGTGATAAATCCTTTTCAGCTCGCTCTACTTTAATGCGGTTCTTCATAACGCCATCAAAACCGTCTTTTCATTCCGGCGAATGGCGAGCCTAAACCGGATAATGAATACAATCAAAACCGTAAACAGGTTGTAAATCATGACACTAAAAAAAAGGCCGCCGTGAACCAAAAGGATGAGCACCCCCAAAATCAGATAATTCACATACACCGCCCATTGCAATGATTCCAGTCGTAACTGGCTGATCATCTCATCTTCCACTTTCTCTTTCGAAAAAGCGATTAACAACAGTCCGATTATAACCCCCAAAGCCGCTAGTTCATCGGTCAGATTCATGGAGCTTTCACTTCCGCTTAAGAAATCACCTCCGCCACTCAACCACCAGATTATCGTATAAAACCCGGTTTCATTCTCTTCGGGTGCTTTCAGTATAATGTCCAGAAAACCAAACCGAAACTCAGCGTACAGTACCAACAAACCCAAAATCGTCGATGGAATTAAGAGTAACCAGCCCATCAGCCGGTAGCGATTCGGAAATAACCAGTGTGTCTTCATAAATATGTCTAATTATGTTGACCAAATGTAAAATTTACTTTACATCTTGTTAAGATAATTGGACAAATATTTTTCCAGTGGTTACCCCTGATTCAAGATTTCGGCAATATGCATCACTTTCACCGGCAGCTTATTCCGGCGAACAATGCCTTCCAGGTGCATCAGACACGACATGTCGCCCCCGGTCAGCACTTCGGCACCGTTGCGGATGTGGTCTTCGACCCGGTCGATTCCCATTCGCGCCGAAACCGCTTCTTCAAAAACACAGAACGTTCCGCCAAATCCGCAGCATTCGTCCTTGCGGTCGAGGCTGATCAACTCCAGGTCATCCACCATATTCAGCAGTTTTTCCGGTTTGGAATACGGCGCAGCAACCAGTTCCGACATCTGGGAAAGATGCAAACCGCGTTGTCCGTGGCAACTCTGGTGTAAGCCTACTTTGTGCGGAAACCGGGCCGACAGGTGATCCACTTTCAGCACATCCGTCAAAAATTCGGTCAGTTCATACATGTGGCTGCGGATTTGCAGCGCATCACCCTCCCGCTTGTCCGAATGGAGGTGGTGTTTAATATGAAGCGCACAACTCCCTGACGGACAGACAATCGCGTCATAATCATCCCCGAAATTTTCGACAAACAATTCGTTGCAATCGTGGGCCAGATTTTCAAACCCCGAATTGGCCATCGGCTGTCCGCAGCAGGTCTGGTTCAGCGGATAAGTAACCGTGCAGCCCAGTTTTTCCAGCAGTTGCAGCGTGGCGATGCCAACTTTTGGGTAAAACTGATCGACGTAACACGGCAAAAAAAGGGCAACTTTCATCGTTTAGTGAGCAGTTTACGTCCGACCGTTCAGCGTTACCAGCGGTTTTAACCCGTTTAGCCCCGTACAACGGTCTCTTATTTTTTGGGTTTTCGGAAGCGATACGTGGCCAAAACCGGCAGGTGATCCGACAATTTCGGCACATCCAAAACCCGGTATCGAACCAGTTCCAGTTCGCTTTGTTTCAGACTCAGGATGTAATCGATCCGCGCTCCGGTTCCAACCAGCGTCGACGTATGCGAGTCCCGTCCGGCGTCCGACCAGCGATCCAGCAGCTTTTCAATTTCCGGATCATCGGGGTCAGTGTTCAAATCACCACACCAGATGACGGGTTGAATGCTGTTCTCCAGGGTTTTATCAATGAATGCCAATTGGAGACTCCGGTTCAGCGGGGATTGGTGGTCGAGGTGTGAATTGCAAAAACGGACCGTTGTCTTTTCTGATAATTCAACGTACGCACACTGCAAAATCCGCTGCTCGGTTTTATCCGGATTTGGTAACATCATCTTCTGATTCGCAATGATAGGGTACTTCGACAAGATAGCTGTCCCGTACTTACCGCCCTGAAAATCGATGGCACTTCCATACAGCGGATACATCGACGTTAGCCGTGACAACTGCCCCAGGTGATCCTGCCCCCGGCTTCGGGTGGTCACACTGTCCACTTCCTGCAAAGCAATGATGTCGGGCTTATATTCCCGGATCAACCGTCCGATCTGAACAATGGTATTGTGTTCCTGGGTATTCGCTCCGTGGTGGATGTTGTAGGTCAGAACGGTAATGGTCGATTGCGCGTTTGTTTCCCGAACTAATCCAAACACCAGCACCACAATCAATAAACAGATTCGCATACAGTCGCACAGTTGGTTTCTGCCAAAAATACGCACAAATCCCGTTTCTGACAGCTTCCGCCCGGATCGGCCATGTTAAAGCGTAAAAATGTTATCCAGCAGCATCCATTTTTCGCCCGGTTTGGCCATCGGCAACGCCTGCTGGTAAGTCCACATCAGTTCTTCCCATTCCTGTACTTTCGGGTTCGCGGCATCCATTGCGGCCTTTTTTTCAAACGAAAAGGAATCATCGGTTTCCATGATCATGAACAGCCGGTTACCAATGCGGTAAATCTCCATTTCCGTAATCCCCGCCGAACGAATGCTCTCTTCAATTTCGGGCCGCAGTTTTTCGTGGTATTTCTCGTATTCGGCAATCGAAGCCGGGTCATCGATGAGGTCAAGGGCGAAGCAGTAGCGCATAGTTTTAATTGTGAATGAGTGAATAGATCGAAGATTACGCTTTTTAATTCACTCAATCACTCATTCACTCAATGGTTTGAGGTTTGTATCCCCGCCAGCCGTAATACGCCACCACCAGAAAACACAGGAGCGGGACGATGTAGGCGACTTTGATGTTACTTTGGTCGGAAATGTAGCCCATCAAAACCGGGAACAATGCACCCCCGGCAATGGCCATTACCAGCAGCGATGAACCCAGTTCGGTATCTTCTTCCAGTCTGTTAATGCCCAGCGAGAAAATCGTGGCAAACATGATCGACTCAAAAAACGGAACGGCAAAAATCG
This sequence comes from Larkinella sp., assembly GCF_965227735.1. Taxonomy (NCBI): domain Bacteria; kingdom Pseudomonadati; phylum Bacteroidota; class Cytophagia; order Cytophagales; family Spirosomataceae; genus Larkinella; species Larkinella sp. The sequence goes on from NZ_OZ245776.1 coordinate 529,215, forward strand.
CCCAAACCGCAATTTGCGACTGCATGGTCATGGCCACCAGCAGCAGCAACACGCTGATCAGGGAATAGATGGTTAGCAGGCGGTTGGCCGACACAAACCGCATGAGGTAGGTCCCGATAAACCGGCCAATCAAAAAGCCCAGCATGGCCCAACCCAGCCATTCGGCAGCGGTTTTTTCGGGAACATCGCTGGAAAATTTGGCAAACCGGATGAAGAAACTGGTGACACACACCTGCGCGCCAACGTAGAAAAACTGCGCAATGACGCCCCAGCGCAAATGCCGGTGCCGAAACACCGAACCCAGGGTCGAAGGCGCTTTCTTTTCGCTTTCGCTGATGTCCGGCAATTTCGTAAACATGAACAAAGCGGCCACGGCAACCACCACCACCCCGATGACGACATACGGCATTTTGACCTGATCGGCTTCATACTGCAAATAGGCATTGAGCTGTTCCGACGACATGGCGGACAGCTCAGCTTCCGAATGCTCAATGCCGCTCAGAATCACCCGACCGCCCACGACTGGTGCCAGAAAAGCCCCCAGACCGTTGAACGACTGGCTGAAATTCAGCCGGGTCGTGGCCGTTGCCGGATCGCCCAGAATGGTTACGTACGGATTGGCAGCCGTTTCCAGAAACGCACAACCCGAGGCAATGATGAACAAGGCACCCAGAAAAAAACCGTACATCCGGGTATCGGCGGCTGGAACAAACAGAAAGGCTCCTGCGGCATACATCAATAAACCGGCAATGATACCGCGCTGGTATCCGTATTTTTTCATCACAAAACCGGCGGGTAAGGCCATGATGAAATACCCCAGATAAACCGCCGAGTCGATCAAAGCCGACTGCAAATCCGTCAATTGACACGCTTTTTTTAAGTGCGGAATCAGAATGGGTTCCAGATTATGGACAAAGGCCCAGAGAAAAAACAAACTGGTTACCAGCGCAAACGCCAGCGTATAGCCGCGCATGGAACCGGCGGATTTGGCGGTGGTGGAAGAGGGAACGGAGGCCATGAAAAGTCCGAAAATTAGGATGTAGGGATTTAGTTGCGATTTACTGCACGGCGGCACTCAATCGCTCAATAACAATTCACAAATGATCAGGTCAAAGCCCGGTCCAGGTGCACATAACCTCCATCCACGTAGATGAGTTGTCCCGTTGTGTGACTGGATTTATCGGACAGCAAAAAGACCACCATATTGGCAATTTCCTCCGGGGTCGTCATGCGTTTTTCGAGCGGTATTTTCGATACGATGCTGTCCAGCTTCTCCTGCGGATTGTCAAACGTTTTGATCCAGTTTTCGTACAGGGGCGTCCACGATTCGGCCACCACCACGGCATTGACCCGGATGCTGTACGGCAGCAACTCCACCGCCCATTCCCGCGTCAGCGCATTCCGACCGCCGTTGGCAGCGGCATACGCCGAGGTGTTTCCCTGCCCGGTTTCGGCGGTTTTGGAGGTGATGTTCACAATGGCCCCCTTGGATTCTTTCAGAGCGGGCAAAGCGTAGTGCGCCATCAGATAATAATGGACCATGTTTTTGTGCAACGACTGCATAAATCGCTCGTAGTCACCACTTTCTAACCCAACACCATCATTGACGCCCGCGTTGTTGACCAGGCCGTCGATGCGGCCAAACTGCGCCAGCGTTTGCTCAACGGCTTTTTTACATTCTTCCGGTTGGGTCAGTTCGGCGGCAATCTGAAACGCTATGCCGCCCGTTGCCGTGATGGCGTCAACGGTTTTCTGGTTGTCGGCTACGTTGCGCCCGATGATCACCGGGGTTGCTCCTTCGGCAGCCAGCACGGTCGAGATGCCCTCGCCAATGCCCTTCGCCCCGCCCGTCACGATGATTATTTTGTCTTGTAGGTTCAGGTTCATAAACGTACTTACGGACGAAATCCGCGTAGTTTTGGTAGGTAGGAATGGTTAAAATTGGGCTTTCGCTTTTACAGGTTATAAAATTTTACGGCATTGCCGCCAAACACCTTTTGTCGGACATCCTCACCCCACGGTTTCACGTAATCTTCCACAATGCTTTTCATTGCTTCATACTCGGCAGCCACGAGGCAAACTGGCCAGTCGGAGCCGAAAGCCAGCCGGTCAGGGCCGAAATGTTCGAAAACCACATCGAGATACGGACGAAAATCATCGGGTTTCCAGGTTTGCCAATTGGCTTCCGTCACCATCCCCGACACTTTGCAATACACGTTCGGACTTTTGGCAATTTCAGCCATGTAGTTCGACCACGTATTGATTTTCTGATCCTTGATGTACGGTTTAGCGATGTGGTCGATGATGAAAGAAACCTCCGGAACCGTCCGAACCAGGTGCAGAGCGGCTTTCAGTTGCGTGGGATAAATCAGGATGTCGTACGTCAGATCAAAAGCCGCCAATTGCCGGACACCGCGAATGAATTCCGGGCGCATCATGAAATCGTCGGGTTCGCCCTGCACGACGTGCCGAAATCCTTTTAATTCTTCAAACTGCGAGAAGAATTCCAGCCGTTCGTAGAGATTTCCGGCCCGTAAATCGACCCAGCCGACTACGCCTTTGATAAAATCATACGCTTCGGCCAGTTGCAGCAAAAACAGCGTTTCGGATTCCGACTGATCGGCCTGCACGGCCACACAGCCCTCGATGCCGTTCTGTTTCAAAACCGGCTCCAGATCGGCGGGCAAAAAATCCCGCCGAATCCGGTGCATCTCTTCCGTAATCCAACCATCCCGTTCCGGAGTGTAGAACCAGAAATGCTGGTGCGAATCGATCGTCATAACTTTTAACTGTAAGCAACAGCCGTCTGCTTTTGGGTTCCCAGGCCTTCGATGCCGAGTTCTACCACGTCGCCGGGTTTGAGGAAGCGTTGCGGTTTGAGGCCCATGCCGACGCCGGATGGCGTACCGGTCGAAATGACATCGCCGGGGAGCAGCGTCATGAACTGGCTGATGTAGCTAACGAGCGTGGGAACGTCGAAAATCATGTCGTCGGTGTTGGAATCCTGCAAGGACTCGCCGTTGACGCGCAGCCAGAGACCCAGTTTATTAGGATTTGGCACCTCGTCTTTCGTCACCATAAACGGTCCGAGGGGCGCGAAGGTATCGGCACTTTTGCCTTTCACCCACTGCCCACCGCGCTCCAACTGGAACGCCCGTTCGCTGTAGTCGTTATGAACGGCGTATCCGGCGATGTAGTCGAAGGCGTCTTCTTTGGAAACATACGTGGCTTTCTTGCCAATGACAATCGCCAGTTCCACTTCCCAGTCCGTTTTTTCAGACGCTTTCGGAATCATCACGTTGTCATCCGGACCAACCAGAGCCGTGGTGGATTTGAAAAACAAAATGGGTTCGGCAGGAACCGGAGCGTTGGTTTCGGCGGCATGTTTGGCGTAGTTCAGACCCACGCAGACGATTTTGGAGGGCCGTTTGATGCACGACGCCCGGCGAACACTTCCCGATACGCTGGGGCAACTTGATGCGTTGGTTTCCAGCCAGGTAGCCAGTTTTTCAAGACCGTTGGTCTCGAAGAAAGTTTCGTCGTAATCGTGTCCGAAAGCAGTTACATCCAGACTGGCACCCGAAGGCAGCATGACACCGGGGCGTTCGTTGTCCGGTGGGCCAAAGCGAAATAGTTTCATTATGGAGGGTTTACTTTTTTGACAATAAAGGGAAAAACCGGGGGCTTTTAACCTTGCGTGCAAAAATAAAGTGTCGAAACCGGATTGTAACAGCCCCGAAGAAATCTTATTATATTTGTAAAAAGCTTTTCTACACGCATGACGACGATTGATGACTTCCTGAAAGCGCCAAATTTACGAGAACTGCTGGATGAACTTGAAAATGCCTGGCAGGAAGAACAACGCCGTCGTCATCAATTCTGGGCCGAAGTCGACGAAGGAAAAAAAGCCGAGTTTATTTTGGGTGAAATCATCTATCACTCACCGGTTTATGGGCGGCATTGGATGGCTTCTACGAATATACTCGGCTATCTTATCCCCTATGTCAGAGAAAGCCGTTTAGGAAAAGTTGGCGTCGAAAAAGTGATGGTTCGTTTAACCCGAAATGATTACGAACCGGATATCTGTTTCTGGAAAAAGGAAAAATCAGCCCAATTCCAACAAAAACAATCGGCCTTTCCCCCGCCCGATTTTGTGGTCGAAATCCTTTCTGACAGCACAAAAGAACGCGACTACGGCATCAAGATGACTGATTATGCGCTTCATGGCGTGCAGGAATACTGGATTGTGGATGTCGAACACGAAACCGTCGAACAATATCTGCTCGACGGAAACGCGTTTCAACTAGCGCAAAAATTGAAAGATGGTGTTCTGGAATCTGAAGTGATCAGCGGTTTTCGAATGCGTATCAAAGAAATCTTTACTGAGTCCTGAGCCCTACTTCCCCACCGCTTCCCGACTCTCCAGTTTCCAGGTATTGTCAAAAAAACCGGCTTTCCGAACGCCCTTGATGCCCTCTTTGGCCATGTCCAGGCCGAAAATCATATAATCCGGGAAACCGCTGCCAGCCGCAAAATACTGGTTGGCATCGGCGGCTTTCAGACCTGCCAAACCGGTTCCGGTCACCACCGCCACCGAAGCTACAGGACTGTCGGCGCGGGGCCAGCTAAAATAAGCACTGACATCTTCGCCGGTATACTGCTCATTTCCAATCCGTAACGCCCCCCGACTGACCTGAATCGGGCAGTCTTTCAACAGCTTGTTCCACGCTCCGTTGGTCGTTGCATTACCAAAAAGCACGACGCCCCGATCGGCAAATTGCGCCGGATTAAATTCCTTGTCTGATACCATGTCCACGGCGCCATTGCCCCGGTAATACCAGGTTTCGGCATCATACCGCGCTTTGTTGAACGCCCATTCGTTTTCGGCCGCCGTCCCCGTCGTGCCGTAGACAAATACCATCCGATGATTGAACGGTTCTTTAAACGTGCCATTGCGGTGAGATCCCTTCGCCGTCAAGGCCGGTTTGCTACCAACTTCCCATGCCGCATTTTTGACGAGAAATAGTTTTTCAGCCGGACTTTTGACCTGATACGCAATCGATTTCAGACTATCCATCGTAATCGTTACGGTTTCTCCAATGGCAAAATCCGCCAGATTCAGCGACAGCAGGGCGACATTATCGGTTTTCCCGGTAATCGTTTTGGCTTTTTTATCGCGTTTCAACTGAACCCGGCTGTAGTGCAAGGGGTGTTCCTGCTGCTCGACCGATACCCAACGCATGGTCGGTGAAATGGCGGGGTTAGCGGTCGTAAAGTCAATGACGTTAACGGCGCTGTCGGCGGCAATGCGGTGCCATTTGAAATAGTCGAAAACCGGCTTCCAGTCCACACTCTCATTGCCGTACCAGTGCGACCCGCCCGGATATTCGTAGTGCGTAAAATCGGGATGAAACGTACCGAGCAGTTTTCGCATCTGGCGGGCGTATTCCACCGAAACCGTGCGGTCGGCGTCGCCGTGCAGGATGTAGACGCCCAACGGTTTGTAATTGGACGCCAGAGCCAGCACGTTGCTGGGATTGCTGGTCCGCAAGAGCATTTTTTCCAAAGCCGTGCCGCCTTCTTCCGGAATTTTCCCGTCGTGCGAACCGTAACCGGCCAGCGTCGGATACCCGGCGCAAGGTGCAATGGCCGCCCAATTGCCGGGAAACGTCGCTCCCAGATACCAGGTGCCGTGTCCGCCCATCGAGTGGCCGGTCAGGTAAATGCGCTGCGGATCGGGTTTGAATTGCTTTTTGGCAATATCCAGCACTTCCAGGGCATCCAGTCGCCCCCAGTCTTCCCAGTTGAAACCACGGGGCCGCCGGTTGGTCGGTGCCACCAGAACGCCCCAGTCTTTCGGCTGATAGGCCCGCGCCTGCCCAATGGCTTCGACCCCGGCCCCGTGGACCGACAGAAACAAAGCCGGGGCGTGTCCGTCCGGTTTGGTCTGGGGGGCCACCCCGAAATACTGAACACTGCCGTCGATGGCACTGATGAAGGTCTGGCTGTAATGCTCGCCCGGCGCAGCGACGGATAGCGTCAGTTCTTTTTCGTCAATCACTTTTCCAGACTGCACTAAATTAACCAAAACCGCTCCCTCTTCTTTTTTGGAAACGCCCGACGCGTCCATCCGGAAACCCACCTTGCGGGTGCTCAGGGCCGGAACCGTCAGCAAATCCGTCAGCATCTCTTTGCCAGACAGGCGGCTTTTCATTTTCAGACCCGCCAGCGGTTTGTTGGTGGTGTTGACCAGGACGACTGCGCCCCAGAGCGGTTCGGTCTGACGGCCCAACACCACGCTCGGCAAGGTCGGATCTTCGATCTTCAGGAACACCGGTTTTTCGGGAAAAACGAGTTTTGCCATGAGACCCTGAAAACGCGAAAACTGCGACGTCCGCAGGTAAATTTCATTCAGCCCTTTTTTCAGCGCGACCGGAACGGCCAGCCAGCCGAGCGCATACGGATCGCCCGCGTGAGGTGCGCCGTTGACATACACCATGTTATGCCCGGTGGCCTGTAACACGGCCACCTGATCGCGGTCGGCCTGGTACGTCAGGTAGAGGTAGCCGTTGTTAAACGAACGTCCCCGGAATTTGCCCTCCTTATCAGGGGTGACAACCTGCCAACGGAGCGAGTCGGTGCTGCTGGACAAGAGTCCCTGCCCCTCGGCCGGTTTTTTCAGATCCCCACGGTATAAATGGTACGCCAGTTGATCGGTATACAAAGCCTCACGGCCATATTGGTGACACGGCCCAATTGCCAGACCTTGAGAAAAGTTGTAAATGCGTTGCGCCTGAACCGTCAAAACCGTAGCCATGACCAAAAGCGCAGAAAGAAAGTTTCGGTTTTTCATCGGAAGTTCGTTAATCCATTACCCAATTTTGACAACCCAAACCGGTTTCCCGGCCAGTTGCTGCCGCAGTTTTTCCGGAACACTCACCTCCACGCCACTCCCCACTTTTTTCCATTTCAAGGCCTGTTTGCTGCCCAGAATAGTCAGCGTTGCTTTGGGTTGAGTCGGCACGATTGGGAGCGTGAGGGTGGCAGGCAATACAGTTTCGGTTTCCGTTGGCAAATACGACGCATACTGGACTTTGCCGTTGGCGGTAAAAGCCCACTGGTTCTGGCGGTAGGGAGCCAGCGGTTTGGTGCCATACACCGACTCGCCGTTGACCTTGATCCACTCGCCAATTTCCGCCAGCCGCGTGTAAGCTTCCTCGTGCCATTCGCCGTCGGGGCCGGGGGCGATGTTCAGCAGCAGATTGCCGTTTTTGGCCACAATATCGACCAACATTTGCACCAGTTTACGAGCCGGTTTAAAGTTTTCTTTCGGAATGTACGACCAGCTATCGCCCATCGTCAGACAGCTTTCCCACGGAATCGGCATGTAGTGATCCGGGATTTGCTGCTCGGGCGTTACGTAGTTTTCAAACTCGCCCGAAACCGTCCGGTCGACGACGAGCAAACCGGGCTGGTTTTGGCGACCCATCCCGGCGATGCGTTCCATGTCGATGTCCTGGCTGTAGGGAATCGTGCGCTGCCAGCTCACGGTCGAGTCGATCGTGCTGGCCGGGCGAACCCAACCGCCATCCAGCCACAGAATGTCCACTTTTCCGTACCCGGTCATCAATTCCTGAATCTGGTTGTAGGAAAAATCGCTGAATTTCTTCCAGAGTTCGGGGTATTTCTTCGGGTCGTAGCTCACGTTGCGGTCTTTCGGCGGAAAATACGGCCACCAGTACGACTCGGTATTCCAGTCGGGTTTGGAAAAATACGTGCCGACCATAAAGCCTTCGTTCCGAAACGCTCCCAGAATTTCCTTGGTCACATTGCTGCGCGGATTCGACGCAAACGGCGATTTGGTGCTGGTAATTTTGTAGTCGGTTTGCTTCGAATCGAACATGCAAAAACCGTCGTGGTGCTTGGTCGTGAAGATCATGTACTTCATCCCTGCGGCTTTGGCGGCCGTGGCCCAGCGTTCCGGATTGAAGCGGGTGGGGTTAAACGTAGTTTGCAGATTTTCGTACGCTTTTTTGTATCCATACCAATTACCAGACTCCGGTCCCCGGCGCACACACCAGCCTTCGTCCTCCGGGCAAAGCGACCACGACTCGACCACGCCCCACTGGCTGTAGGTGCCCCAGTGCATCAGCAGTCCGAATTTTATATCCTGCCACTGATTCAATTTTTTCTTCACGAGACTGTCTTTCGGCCAGACATACTTGTCGTGATTTTGCTCGGAATGTTGCTGGGCAACGGCCGATCCGGCGAAAACGAGTCCGATAAGCAAACCGATGAGAATGGATTTCATGGGGTAAATTAATAATGGGTTAAATGATACAAATTAAACTTTCTGTTTTATTAATCAATGCTTTAGCCAGTCCGAAGGCACCTCCCGGGGCTCTTCGTTGCCTTGGCTGTATTTCAATTTGAGGGTATAGCCGCCACCGCCTTCGATGAAGTCCAGTTCGACCGGGTGAAGACCCGCCTTCAATGCAACCTGCCCACTTTTCTCAATCGGGCCGTGTTGTCCGTCGTTGTCAACCACCTCGCGGTTGGCGATGCGCAGGATGCCTCCGTCGTCACAAGTCAGAAAAAAACTGTAAACGCCGGTTTCCGGAATGGCCAGATACCCCCGAAAACGGAGTCCGAAACTGGGAGCCGTGGCCTGTGCGGGTACTTGAATCATGGAGGTTATCAGACTTTCAGTAACCGTCGCCGAGGCCATTCCTTTGGAATTTTTGAACGAACCGGCGAAGTAATGGACTTGCAAGCCCGGTTGCGTCGTTCGGGCGGTTACGGGCTCCGCCAACGCCTGTTGCCGAAACCGGGTGGTATAGGTATCACCTTTCAGACCACCGGGCGTAAAAGCCGCAAACGTCACCGTAGTCGGCTGCGTAATGGGGAGAGCCGCGGGCAAAACCGTTGAGGTCGAATCGGGTGGCAAGCCGTCGGTTCGGTAGCGAATAACCAGGTGATCAGCCGGTTTCTGAACCGTAAAGATTGCCTTGTCGACATACACATTTTCTTCCGTAAACCCGGATAAATCGGGAAGACGATAATGAACATTCAACGCATTCAGCCGGGGATAATGGCTTTTCAGCCGCTGCAGATAGTTATCATACCGGTCTTCTTTCGTCCAGATCGCTTCGGCCAGGGCCGTCATCCGGGGCATGGCCATGTAGTTGACCCGGTTTTCGGAGGGAATGTATTCCGTCCAGATATTCGCCTGCGCCCCCTGAATCGCCGTGGCTTCGGACGCGGTCAGGCCAGCCGGGATCGGGTTGAAATGATAGACGTTGTCAAGGGAATTTTTATTGGGCAAGACATCGAAATACAACGTATTGACGGGTGTCATCACGACTGGATTGCCGTTTTTGACCGCCTTCACCGGCGCATCTTTCACCCAACTCCGCCAGTACATGATCGTCGCCGAAGCATTGATTCCCCCTTCCAGCGCATCGTCCCATACCAGCAGCTTCTTGCCCTTCGACTGAACGTATTTTTCCATGCGATGGACAAAATAACTCTGCAATTGGTTGACATCCTTCAGCCCTTCCCGCTGCATCAGCACCTTACACGCATCCGACTGCGCCCAGGTCGTTTTTTCAACCTCGTCGGCTCCCAAATGAACATACCGGCTTGGAAATAAGGCCATGATCTCATCCAGCACCGCTTGCGTAAATTCGTAGGTGGTTTCATTGCAGGGGCAAATCGGCACCGAGAAATCCTTGCCCCACCCCTCTTTTCCGGTGCAACTCAGAAACGGATACGCTTTGATGGCAGCCGCCAAATGGCCCGGCATATCGATTTCCGGAACAATGTCGATGTGCCGGGCGGCCGCGTAGGCGATGAGTTGCTTCATCTCAGCCTGCGTGTAAAAACCGCCGTACAGCGTTTTCCCGTCTTTCTGAATCAGGTGCTTCGACGGCAAGGCAAAGTCCGGGTTGGTTTTCGCCCGCTCCAGCACCACCGAATCCTGGTTGTTGAACGTCCGCCAGGCCCCCACTTCGGTCAGTTTCGGGTACTTTTTGATTTCGATCCGCCAGCCCTGATCGTCGGTCAGGTGCAGGTGAAAGGTGTTGAATTTGTACAGAGCCAGCAGGTCGATGAACTTTCGAAGGTAATCCATCGAAAAGAAATGCCGCGAGACGTCCAGGTGCATTCCCCGCCAGGCATACGCCGGTTGGTCTTCAATCTGCACCGCCGGAACCGCCAGTGACTGGATCGGGAAATTTGACCGGTTTTCCAGCGCGACCGGCAGCAACTGCCGCAGCGTTTGAATGGCCCGGAACATCCCCGCCGGTTCTTTCGCCGTCAACGTTACTGTTTTGGGCGTAACGGTCAGCCGGTACCCTTCCGGCGCCGTCAATCCGGCGTCATACTGAAAAATAAGTTGTGTCGCCGTCAGTTTGCCCACTTTCGCCAGCGGTTTTTCAAAGCCGGTTTCCAGCATCGTGCGCAAATAATCCGCTTCACGACGAAAAAGGGCGGCTGATTTTGGGATGACAATGCCGGTTTCCGGCGTCAGAACAGCCTGGCCCGGTTTGGGGGTCAGTGACGTCGGATACGGGATGATGGCGTACCTTTCGGCGACGGCCTGCGCGTGTAGCGTCGACCGATTCCAGACGCTGAGTATTACTAACAAAACCACTATTCTACTTTTCCTATACATACTTACACGCTGTTCATGGTGTCTTAAAAATGGCCTACTTAATTCCTGCGCTGATCGCGATTTGCAATCGCGATCCTCTCTGTTTCGGATTTGTAATCCGAAATTAGCCCTGCTCGTGAAGGGCGTTAAAAAAAGCAGATTACAAATCCGAAACAGAGTGGGTCGCGATTGCAACGGCGCCGGCCGCCCGGTCGCGACCAGCGGACGCTACTTAATTCCCATTTTTTGAATAAAAAACCGTCCGATCTGCTTGCCCTGCGCCACGCCGTTTTCAATGGAATCCCGGAAGTGAATCCCGCCGTACAAACGGGAAACGGCGGCTTCACTGGCGGCCTGTTCAAATGACCGGAACGACCGGGCCGGAATCCCAAATTCCAGTTCCACCGTGTCGGTATAGGTGACCGGCCCACCGGCCAGGGTCGTCAAAACCGTCGCAATGGCTGCCGACATCACACTGTGGCCACTGGTGTATTCCGGAAATGGGGGCGTTTGCAACATTGGTCGCCAGTCCCGGTCAAGGTGCTGATTGATAAAGGTTTCCGGACGAATCCGGTTGCTGTGGTATTTTTCTTCCCAGCACGAGATAAACGCATCGGCCATTGTCAACCCCACCAGCGTGTGCCAGCGCACGGTTTCGGCCAGCGACAGGTTTCGCTGGAGGCAGACAATGCTGGTGATCCCCATCCAATGCCCGCCCGGCGTGATTTTCTTGGTCCCGAAACTAACGTGGCCCTTCTGGTTCAGGAAAAAAGGATTGCAGTCCCAGAAATTGGCAATGTGCCGTTTCTGATCGGTCAGCGCGCGGGTCGTGTCGTATACTTCTTTTGCCAGTTGAAAAAACGGCGATCCGGCCTTTTCGTCGTACTTCACCATTGGCAAAGGCCGAAACTGCGACGCACTATCGAGTAGAAAAGGGCGCAATCTGGGCCAATGGGGCTCATACGCTTCCGAGTAGGCCGGGGGCGTCGGTTGCCAGTAACCCGGTTCGTTCGTGGGCGTGAAACGCAAATAACCGCTCGTTTTGATGTAACCATCCTGAGCCGCATACCGGACGAGTTTTTTTACCAGCGTATCGGCATAGGCCCGCGTGGCCAGGATACGGGCGTCCGTCAGCCGAAACCGGTTTTTGGCTTCTTTCACCAACGCCAGCCGGTCTTTTTCAAGTGTATAGCCCGATGGCAATAACTCCTCCCCCATGCGCAGCAGGGCGTACAAACTGCCAAACCGGGCGTCAATTTGGGTGTCGGGCTGTCCGGTAAACGCCGGATAACTGCGCAGCAAACCGCCAAAAGGGACATAATTGGCCGGGCGTTTTTGCTGGTACAGCAATTCGTAGGCAGCCAGGTTGGCATACGCATAATACCGGGCCGATGCGCAGGGGCCGGTGACGTCGTTGACCATGACATCGGTCAGTTTTTTCAAGGTTTTCGCGTAGGCATCAGCTTCCGTTTCCACCACAGGCGGTTCGGCCCGGAGGGTGAGGCTGCAAGCCAGCAGCAACAGAACTGGGAGTCTTTTTTTCATACTCAACGGGTCTTTTGGTAAACCCGGATGCTGTCATTATTGCGGCCAAACAAGATGGTCAGGGTGTCATTCTGTTCCAGAACGACAAGGTCCCGCACGTCGCCCTCGACCCGAAAACCGGATTTTAGCTGCGGTACATACGAAAACCGGAACGTTCCGTTGTTTTTAAACAGCGAACCGTAATTGGCATCCATCTTTCCAATCTTGATGCGGGTATACGACTGGTTTCCTCCAACCAGCAAATCCTTCAAACCGTCGCCATCGTAGTCGACCAGCGCCAGGGCAAAAATGGGCGCAAATTGGGCTTCAACGGGCAGGTCATGTTTGATAAAGGTGCCATCCCCCTTGTTTTCCAGCAGGATAGAACTGAAGGTGGTCGCCTGAAGCGTGTCGGCGCGGGTCAGTTGTTCCGGCGTCAGGATCTCTTTCAGGGTGGCGTCGGCGAAGGACTGGTAGGTCGGAAATTTCCGGCGAAGTGGAAAAAGCTGGTTGAGGGCTTCGTCGCGGCTCACCAACGGATACGAACGACCCTGGTTGTAATAACACAGAAACGGATCGATGGCTTCATTCTGGTCAAAATCGCCGTATACCATCGTCACCGGCTCGGTTTCGGCCGGTTTCATCTGGCTGTTGCGGCCAAAATTGCCGACTACCAAATCCAGATCGCCGTCGTTGTCAAGGTCGGCGGTTTCAATGCGGTTCCACCAGCCGTTTAAATGAGTGAATGAGTGAATGAGTGAATGAGTGAATACCCTGCCGGATTCATTTTTTAGAACGGATATGGGCATCCACTCGCCGACGAGGACGAGGTCTTGCCATCCGTCTTTGTCAACATCGAGCGTGACGGCGTCGGTGACCAGACCGATTTTGGTTAGAAAGGGCGCAAGCTGAGCGGTTTTATCGGTAAAAATGCCTTTGCCATCGTTGATGAGGATGCGACTGCTGGTGGGTTCGGGATACCGGCCCGGTATGACCCGGCCCCCAACGAACAAATCGAGGTCACCGTCTTTGTCGAAATCCAGCGAAACGACGCAGGCATCACTGATGGTTTCGTCGGGAAGCGCCCCGGTTTGCCGCGTAAAATTCCCTTTTCCGTCGTTGAGATACAACCGGTCCTGCAACAGCAGATCGTCGGGCAAATAGGCAAAACCGCCACTGGCTACGTACAAATCCGGATCGCCGTCGCCGTCGGCATCGAAAAACAGCGCGTCCGTGTCTTCGTGCATTTTGTCCGCATCGAAAGCCGGTTGCGGGCTTACCTGCCAGCTTCCATTCTTTTGCTGCAAAAGCAAGCTTCCCGCCTGACCTTTCGCACCGGCGGCATACAAATCGATCAGGCCGTCGCCATTCACATCCGCCTTTGCCAAGTGCGGCCCCTGAAACGATAACATATTGGGAATCAGTAACTGTCGTTTGAAATCATTGTAAGCATCCTCCGTATGCCGGTACGGGAGCGAATCGGTAAGAAATTCCGTAAAAACCGGTTTCTCCGGGACGGTTTTGTTCCAGTCATATTTTCCGGCTGCCTCCTCCGGTTTCAAAACCAGCTTTTGGTTGGCCTTTACGCCCCGCAATACCTGCATCTGGTCATTCGGCCAGACAATCCGCAGACTATCGACGGTTGTCGCCTTTCCCACACCAAAATGCAACGGCGTGTGCATGCAGGACTGAAAACCGCGCGAGGGGTTAAACTCCTGATACTGCGTCATTCCCTGGCTATACACCCATACTTTGGTTCCGGCAGTGAGTGTCGCCGAGCTGTTCCCGAGCTGAACCTGCAAATAATGCTGCTCCGAAACCCGGCTGTCGTTGCGGTAAATCGAGGGCGGAACGTTGATGTTGTTGGTGATGATTTCCAGATCGCCGTCGTTGTCCAGATCGGCATAAACCGCCCCGTTCGAAAGCGCTTTCTGGTCCAGCCCCCAGGCTTTTACCTTGTTTTCGAACGTCAACTGACCGCTATTCCGGAAAATGTAATGCTGGGTTGTGGTCGACGGCATTTGTCTGAGAATATCCATCATGGCCGTCGAATCGCCCCGGGCAATCTTCAACTGCTGGTCGGCGTAGAACTTCATGAAGTCCATGTTGGTGTAATCCCGCAGGTAGCCGTTGGTGACGTACAGATCCTTCCAGCCGTCGTTGTCAAAATCCGCAAATAGCGGACACCAGCTCCAGTCGGTATTGGAGATGCCCGCCAGTTGTCCGATTTCGCTGAATTTAGGCACCCGAAAACCGTTCTCTTTTTGAACGCCGGTATGCAACTGCAACATGTTCCGCATCAACTGGTGGTCGAACCCGTTGCGGAGCATGTTCTGGTAGGTTTCGTAATTCTCCGGGCCATAGAGCAGTTTTTGCCGCCGGTTGTCTTCGGGCAGCATGTCGAGCGTGAAAATATCCGGCCAGCCGTCGTTGTTGATATCCGTCACCTCGTTGCCCATCGAAAAGTAGCTCAAATGCCCGACCGACTTATCCAGCGAATCGTAAAAGTGGCCCTTTCCGTCGTTGAGATAGAGGTAATCCTGTTCGATGTAGTCATTGGAAACGTAAATATCGGGCCAGCCATCGAGGTTGATGTCGGCAATGGCAACGCCCAGTCCGAAACCGATCGGATTGCCTTTGATCCCGGCTGCTTCGCTGACGTCCACGAACCTTCCATTGTCGTTGCGGAGCAAGCGGTCGCCCGCAAACTCGTCGCGCATGGCTTTTACGGCAGCCGCATCGAACCGCTTGAAATCCTTGATGTTGTGGTTGAGCAGAAAACAGTCCAGATCGCCATCTTTGTCATAATCAAAGAAAGCGGCCTGGGTGCTGTGGGTGGGCAGATCCAGTCCATATTGGGTGGCCTGATCCGTAAACGTTAGATTTTTGTTGTTAATATACAGCCGGTTGCGCCGTTGTTCCGGTCGTCCGCTGCCGGAGTAACAGACGTAAATATCCAGCCAGCCATCGCGGTTGATGTCGACCAGCGTCACGCCGGTTTTCCACCCCAGCCCCTTGCCGATTCCCGCCGAAGACGAAACATCTTTGAACTTCAAACTGCCCTGATTGACGTACATCCGGTCGGCCACCATGTTCCCGGTGAAGTACAGATCGGGCAAACCGTCGTTGTTCAAATCACCGACTGCCACGCCCCCGCCGTTGTAGAAATACTCGTAGGCCAGCACGTTGTTTTTTTCGGTCTCGACCAGTTTGTTAACAAATTTTACACCGGTTTGCTGGGGAGTGAGCGGGGTAAACTGGGCCAAAGCAGGTTGGGCGGTCAGCAGACCGATGAGGCAGCGTATCAGGCCGGAAAGCCGTCTGATTCGAAGAAAGTGTACGGTAGTAATCATCAAAAAGACTTACGGGTTAACAAGCCCACATAGCGACAGCCTATTAACCCGTAAGTTACGAAAATATACAAGTTACTTATTGTTTATCCCACCAGATCCGGGTCGTAAACAGATCGGGACCCTGCACCGCAATGGCCGCGTTATACTGAGCCGCATTCCGGCTGGCTTCCGATGATGGATAGCGCAACCGGCGCATGATCGTGCCACCGGTTTCGTTGCCCGCGTAGTTGGTCGGGGTCAAAACCGGGTAGCCCGTCCGACGCCAGTTGGCGTAGGCTTCGTACGAATTCAGGAAGTTAACCGCCCAGTATTGCGTACCAATTTGCTCCATTTGCTGCGCCGTCGTACCGGTTGCCAGATACGGATGCGCCGTCAGGTAGGCCGTGATGGAAGCCGCGGGAATGGTTCCGCCATACAATGACATCATGCTCATGGCCGCCGTCACGCCTTTGTTGTAGTGTGCAGCCGCCTGACCGTCACCCCAGCCGCGAACGGCGGCTTCGGCGAGCAGGTATTCCACTTCGGCATAGCTCTGGAAAACCGTCGGGGCCGAGTTGCTCGCGATTTTATTCAGGTTGGCTTCCGAATACGTCGCCATCGACTGGTCGGTCCAGGTTGGAATGAGCGTTTTGATGGTCGTCACGTCATACCCGTTTGGCAGGCCTTTCTGCACAGCTGGAGCCGATGCAGTGGCTTCTTTCGTCGGGTCTGCGTTTCCTTCCCATAGGGTTGCGATAAACGGCAGGCGCGGATCGTTGTTGTTTTTCAGGAAGTTGACAAACGTCTGGCTCAACTTGCTGTTGGCATTGCCTTTCAGGTTGGTTGCGTCATATTCCTGCGTTTTCAGCGTGTTGCTGTCGAGGTTCCGTTTGTTGTCGTCACCCTCGGCATGGTTCACTTTGGCAATGTCGTCGTTGCTTTGCATAACGCCCCCGGCAATTGCTTTTTTCACGTAAGTTTCCGCTTTGGCCGGGTCCACTTTCGTGAGCCGCATACCCAGGCGGAGCATTAGCGAATAGGCGAATTTCTTCCATTTGGTCAGATCGCCCGCGAAAATGATATCACCCGCGCCGTACCCGGTTTTGGTGGCATCCAGGGCCGGAGCCGCCAGATCCAGTTCATTGAGCATGTCGGCATAAATGTCGGCCTGCTTGTCGTATTTCGGCGAGTATGTATTGTTCAGATACCCTTTTGCCGCTTCGGAATACGGAATATCGCCGTACAGATCCGTCACGCGGTGGTAGGCAAACACCCGGAAAATCCGGGCCACGTTGTAAAGGTTCGACTGCGCCGGATCGTCTTTTGTCAGGGCAATAATCTGTTCCAGTTCCTTGATGTGCGAACCGTAGGCCGTCTCGAAAAATGCATCTGAATACGGGCCGTTGTACAGGTACTTATCCCCCGACCAGTAGGTGTTCAGGGCGGCAAAATGCTGGATGATGGCGCCGGCATAAATCAGATTCCCCCGGTGATTTTCGTAACCTGTTCCGGCGGTTTTCACCACGCTGTAGGAAAACAGGTTGGGAATAACCGGCGTCGTGAGGGCATTCGGGTTGGTGTTGAGTTCCTCAAACCCGTTATCGCAAGAGGAAAACAGGAGACTGGCGCTCAGGAGACTCGTCAGGATCGGCAGTCGTCTTCTTTTTATTGTTTGTAACATGATGCTGTAGTGTTAAGATCAGTAGTTCTTAGAAACGAACCATCAGGTTCAGACCAAAGCTGCGGGCCGGTGGTACGCCGAACATTTCGAGTCCCTGCGCATTTCCGCTGTTGTAGGTCGATTCCGGATCGACGTTCGGCACTTTGCTGTACAATAACAGCAGGTTCCGGGCGACGAACGACAAACTAACCGATTGAATGGGCGTTTTGGCCAGGAACGACTTCGGCAGTGTGTAGCCAAACGTCAACTGGCGCAGCTTGGCAAAATCCGAGCTGTAGATGAACTGGTCGGTGATGGTCGTCAGACCGCTGTAGTAGTCCTGAACGTCTTTGCCCGCAAACGTTTTCGTGAACGCATCGCCGGTTGGCGAAACACCGGTTACGGTCAAACCGCCTTCACGGCCCACCAATGTCTCTTTGGCCAACCCTCTGGCGTAGGCGAAATAGTTGGTCGCACTGTACAGTTTGGCACCAAATTTCGCATCGATCAGGAAGCTCATCGAGAAGTTCCGGTAGCTAAACGAATTGGTCAACCCCATCGTCAACGGCGGCACACCGCGGCCCAGCATCGTAAACTCACTGCGCATCGGAACGCCGGTGGCGGTGTTGTAAACCGTGTTGCCATTGGCATCTTTCAGGGCTCTATACCCTGCCAGCATTCCATAAGGCTCACCCTCAAAGTGGTAGACGTAAGCACTTTGTGTCCGCGACTGATCGAGTTCCAGGCGTTTCAGACCATCGGCGATTTTCACGACTTTGTTATCGTTGTACGCCATGTTGTAGGCCACGTTCCACGTCAGACCGCTGGCCGCTTTGACGGGCGTACCGGTCAGCAACACTTCGATCCCTTTGTTCACCACTTCACCCACGTTCAGCAACACGTTGCCGTAGCCGGAAGCCGACGAGGTTGATGCCGTTACGGGGTCATTCTTGGTCACCCGGTTGTAATATGTCAGGTCAAGGCCCAGTTTGTTGTTGAACAGCTTGGTTTCCAGACCAATTTCCGTGGTCGTCGAGGTGTTGGGCTGCAGCAGGGCGTTCGGGATGGTTCCGCCGTTGATGCGCATCAGCGGGACGCTGCCCACATAGGAATTGCCTTCCAGCGCGTAGGTCAGGTTCAGGGCGTACGGGTTCGGATAACCACCCCCTACCTGCGCCAGGGAAGCGCGGATTTTTCCGTAATTCAGCCAGTTGCCTTTGTTGGGCAGCACGTCGGAGAACACAAAGCTCAAACCGGCCGACGGATAGAACAGGCTGTTGTTGGCCTTCGCCAGCGTCGAGAACCAGTCCTGGCGACCGGTCAGGGTCAGGAACAGCACATTCTGATAGCCCACATCCGCCGAAGCAAACAGGGAGTTGATGCCAAAACCGCTGTAGCCGTAGCCCGATGATTTGTTGATCGTATTGTCGAGGAAGTAGTTGAACGGCACGTTGAACTGGCTGCCGTTGTAGCTCATTTCCTCCGTCGAGCGACGCATCCGGTTTCCACCCGCCAGGGCATTGACCGAGAAAGCCCCGAACTCTTTGTTAAAGCCAAGCAACACTTCGGCGTTGGTTTCCTGAATCTGCACCTGACGGCGGTTCATGCTCCCCAGCGTCGAGTAGGCCAAACCGGTCGGTTCGATGCTCAGGTATTTCATCATGTTGTTGTCGGTACCCACCCGACCCCGGATGTAGAGGAAGTCGGTGATGTTGTAGCGCATCGAAAATGATCCCAGAAAGCGGTTCCGGATGTCTTCGTTTTTCACTTTGTTCACCACGAAATACGGGTTCTGTGCATACACGCTGCTGTTCCAGAGTGCCTCATACCCACGGGAATCATAACCCGGATCGAGCGAACGGATGTCGACGGTATTGGCAATCATCTGCACCCCGTAGTTCGGGTTTTTGGGCGTATCCGACAGGAAAGTCCGGTTGGTTCCGGTTTCAATGTTATACTGCGCAACGCCCTCGAAAAGCACTTTTTTCGACAGGTTGGCATTGGCGCTCAGGTTGAACGATTTCCGGTTGAATCCGGAGTTCGGAATGCTGCTTTTCGAGTCGAGGTTCGACGCGGAGAAACGGAAGCTAGCCGCTTCGTTCCCACCGGCCACCGCCACGGTGTTGGTGAAGGTGCTACCGGCGTTGTAGAAATTTTTGACGTTGTCTTTCTGGGCTGAATACGGCCGGGTAACGCCGTCGAACTGAATCACCGGCGAACCGTCGATCCGGGCACCCCACGATTGCGCTCCCGTGTTGATGGCTTCCTGCTGGGTCAGCGGTTTGGCCTGCCGGATTCCCTGACCGTAGTCATACTGCCAGTCGGTCAGCGTAAAAGGGCGATCGCTCGTATAGGTTCCGTTGTATTCGACCCCGATTCCTTTCTGGCCTTTCCCGGTTTTGGTCGTAATCAGAATGACCCCGTTCGACGCGCGTGAGCCGTAGAGAGCCGCAGCCGTTCCCCCTTTCAACACCGAAATGGTTTCGATATCGTCGGGGTTGATGCTGTTCAAACCGTCGCCCGTGTCCGTTCCACCCCACATACCGGCCGAGTTGACGTTCGTGTTGTCGATAGGCACGCCGTTGACAACGTACAGAGGCTGGTTGTTACCACTCAGCGAACCGTTCCCCCGGATAATGACCCGGCTCGATCCGCCCGGTCCCGTTGCCGTTGCGGTCGCGTTCACCCCGGCGACTTTTCCCGACAGGGCGTTTCCGAGGTTGATTTCGCGGGCCTGCGTAAAATCCGACCCTTTCACTTCCGTCACCGAATAGCCCAGGGCTTTTTTGTCTTTGGCAATACCCAACGCCGTTACGACGACCTCCTCCAGCGTCTTGTCATCTTCAACCAGGGCAACATCGATGGTCGTCTGGTCGCCCACGGTAATGTTCTGGGCCACAAATCCAAGCGACTGGATCACCAGCACACTGCCTTTGCCGACACTGATGGAATACCGGCCGTCGGCGTCCGTGATCGTTCCTTTGTTAGTTCCTTTAATCAAAACGTTGGCACCCGGAATGGCGCTCTGGCTTGCATCTGTCACTTTTCCCTGTACGTTCAGGAGTTGCGCCCACGACACGCTGCAACTCAGGAGCAGTACGAAAAAAAGGAGAGTAAACCGCTCTTTACATAGCTTCATTGGTTTTCTGTAGGTTGGTTGATGTTAAGAAATAAGCGCAATGGCATTACGGGAACTAGTACAGTAAGAAAATGGAAATAAGCAGATTAAGGGATTAGTGATAGAGTGCACAGAATACTTATTATAATAAATTACGTTCTTTATAGGAAACAAATGGCGTGTAAGCTTTAATAATATTTGGCTTTCTACTGAATTAGCAAGCAAATATACTATTTGTTAATTTTTTTAAAAAATGCGGTATAGATAATAAATTAATACGTTTTATCAATTTCCAAAGGTCAAGTTTTAAGAAATCTATATTTTCAGGTCCAGAATATTATTATTGCGACAACCTGAATAACCCTGGTTTTCCAAAGTCAAATAAGTTCTCTAAAAAATACAGCAAATATTTTGGAACAAGCCGACGCGATCAGCCAGCAGGCGGGCATTTGAGACAGAATAGCGTGATGTAGACCGACGACCAGGCGGGAAGGAGCGTCAGCGCAGAGGTTTAATACCGGCTTTTTTGATTTTAGCTACCACGAAATTACCGATGGCTTTTCCCTGTGTTTGCCCGTTCTCGATTGCATCGCGGAAATGAATACCGCCGTAGAGCCGGGAGATGGCCGCTTCTTCGGCCGCTTGCCGGAAAGACTTAAAATCGCGGGTAGGCAGTTCAAACAGGACTTCGGTATCGTCCGTAAACGAAAAATTATCGCCAATCAGGTACGTCAACACTTCAGCCACAGCGGTCGAAATGACGCTGTGACCGCTGGTGTATTCCGGAAAGGGTGGCGTTTGCAACAGCGGTTGCCAGCGTGCATCGATGGAGCGGTTGATGACGGTTTCGGGTCGTACGCGGTTGCTGCGGTATTTTTCATCCCAGCAACTGATAAAGGCATCCATCAACGTGGCGGCAACCAGCCAGTGGGCCTGGAGCGTTTTGTCAAAATCCAGTTTGGCTTTCCGGGTCGCAATGCTGGTAATATTCATCCAATGCCCGCCCGGACTGATTTTTTTAAAGCCAATCGACATGTGGCCGGAGGTATTGATGGCGAAGGGGTTGCAGTCCCAGTACGAGGCTATAAACCGTTTTTTTTCATCCAGATTCTTCCCTTCCCGATACACTCCGTAGGCCAGTTTGTAAAATTCGCTGGTGGAATCCTTGCTGAAAGCGACCGCCGGTTTGGGGGTAAACTGCGAACAGGTATCGATGAACATCGGGCGGATGGTTCGCCAGTGCGGTTCGATGGCTTCGATGTAACCCGGCGGGGTTGGATACCAGAATTGGTCGCCTTTGGCGGGCCGGTGGCGCAGGCGGGTGCTTAGTTTCAGGTAATTATCGGTAGCGGCATAGGCCGTTACTTTTTTGGCCACTTCCTGCGCAACGGCCACCGACGGGTTGATCACGGCCTGATCGTACCCTTCTTTCCGGAGCGTTTCCAGCAGCTTTTTTTGTTCCTCCTCCAGCATGTAGCCCGAAGGGAGCATCAGCCGACCGGTTTCCAGTACGCAAAAAAGGGCGGCAATCTGGTAGTTGTACGGGCTTTTAGAATCAAAGGTTATTCTTTTATGGCTACGAACCAAAGCCGCAGGGGGTGTCAGGGCGGTATTATGCTGCGCCATAATTTCATACGCTCCCAGTAAACTGTATGTATAAAACCGGCTGGCGGCTGGCGGATTAGCCACATCATGAATCATCACCATCGTCACCGCGAAAATCGTTGGCTGCAGATGACGCCCCAGATCCGGCCTGGCCTTTTGCCCCTGCACCGAATGAATAACCAGAAAACCAAGCAGGAATAAATACCGCATGACCATCATTTTTTGTAGACCTGGACCGGTTCGTTGAAGGCCCCGATTATCAGATATTTTTGCTGCTTTACCTGCAATTCGACCACCGCTTTAACATCGCCAATCACCGATAAACCCGATTCGGGTTGACTCACATAAGAAAAACCGCCTTTCCCATCTCCTTTTAATAAGCAGCCATAATTGGCATCCAGGCTGCCAATTTTCAGCCGATTATCGGATTTATTTCCCAGAAGCAGAACGTCCATAAAACCGTCGTGATCGAAATCCTCGACCAATGATTTCGTCACCGGCGAAAATTGGGCTGGCAGCGGCAGAATCTGTTTTACAAATGCGCCATCTTTCGCCAGAAAACAGACGGAACGGCATTCAGTAGCCGTCATTTTTTTGGCTTTCGCCAGATCATCCGCCGAGAAAATGTCATTGATCGTTGCCGTCGAATAATCTTTGTAGTAGCCAAATTTCCGGCGCATGGGGAAGATCTGATCATTCAATTCGTCGCGGCTGACAAACGGATAGGACGTTCCCTGCACATAAAAATTAAAGAATGGGTCAATGGAACCGTTTTTATCAAAATCGGCATACACCAGCTCGGCAGGTTCTTTTTTCGAGTATTTAAGCTGCGAATTGATGCCCAGGTTTCCGGCGATAATGTCTTTTTTACCATCACCGTTTACATCGGCAACGGTGATCGAAAACCAGAAACCGTTTTCTTCTTCCGGGAAGTAATGAGCGGTTTTATCCACGAAACCGTCTTTGGTATTGGCAAATACTTTAATTGGCATCAATTCCCCACACAGAATCAGGTCTTTTCGGCCATCACCGTCCAGATCTTCCCATTGGGCATCGGTGACCATACCGATGTTCGAGAACGGCGTTTTTACGGTCTTAAACTGCCCTTTTCCGTTGTTCTCCAGCAAATAAGAAGTGGGTGGTTCCGGATACCGCCCCGGAATAACCCGCCCGGCAACGAACAGATCCTGATCGCCATCGCCGTCGAAATCCACCACACGCACACAGGATTTACTGCTGGCAGTCAGCACGGGTAATGCGGTCGTAACCAGTTTTAAATTGCCTTTTCCATCGTTGATGTACAGAACATCCTGCAACGACGGCGTGTTGGGTTCGAACAGGGAATAACCGCCTTTGGCAACGTATAAATCATCGTAACCATCGCCATTGGCATCGAAAAAAACAGCCGCCGAAAGTGCCGAAACGTTTTCATCTCCAATGGTTAATTCTTCGATTTTTTTGAAGGTGCCGTCCGCTTGCTGCAGCCAGATTTTGCCGTTGGTATTTTTATCCCCGCCAATAAAAAGATCGTCCAACCCGTCTTTATTCACATCGCCTTTTGCCAGAACCGGCCCGACCTGCGAATACATAAACAGCATCAGCGGCTGGCGCTTGAAATCATTTTCGTTGTAGCCTTCGTGGAGGAAGGAAATGATCTTCCCGGTTTTTTGAAAAATACCGGGTTTGTTTTTCTGACCCACCACGCCTTTCGACTTCGGAGCGTTCGTCGGCTGCGTAATCGTGAGAACCTGATTGGCAGCCACCTGAACCAGTTTCTGTTCGGTTTGATCGGGCCAGATCACCCTGATGGAGTCAACCGTCGTTGCTTGGTCGAGGCCGAAATGCAGCCGGGCCGATTGCGAGGACAGATAGCCCCGAACCGGCTGTTGCTCCTGATACTGCAAACCGCCCTGGGTATAAACCGTTACTTTGGCTCCTACCGCCTGTTTATTTTTGCCCGCCGAAACCAGTTTGAGCTGAATGTAAGACGTTTTTAATTGCTCCCGAGTCAAATTCTGGTACACAAAAGCCGGTTCGTTGATGTTATTGACAACCAGTTCCAGATCGCCGTCATTATCCAGATCGGCATACACCGCCCCGTTTGAAATCGAAGCGGTTTGAAAACCCCAGTCGGTTTGTTTATTCGCAAAAGTCAGATCCCGGTTATTCTTAAAAATATAATTAGGCAGTTTGGTCGATGGCATCGCCCGGATCAAATCCATGAGCTGAATCGATTCGCGTTTGATCGCTTTCTGCACTTTGTAGTCACCCCAGTATTTCAGAAAATCTTTATTGGTATAATCCCGCAAATAGCCGTTGGTAATAAACAGATCTTTGTAGCCGTCGTTGTCAAAATCAGCCAGCAAAGGAGCCCAGCTCCAATCCGTATTAGAAACACCGGCGGCCTGCGCAATTTCGCTGAAGGTTCCGTCGCCATTGTTCAACTGCAACATGTTCCGCATGTATTGCTTGTAGAGTTTCTGCTGAACCATGAGTTCAAACGACTCGTAATTTTCCTGAAGTTGCAGCAGTTTCTGTCGGCGATTATCTTCGGGTAACATGTCCAGCGACATCATATCCGGCAGGCCGTCGTTGTTGTAATCGGCAATGTCGATGCCCATCGAGAACTGCGCCAGATGCCGGAAAGAATGCTGGGTTTCGTCTTTGAAGGTTCCGTTTTTCTGGTTGATATAAAGGTAATCCGATTCGTTGTAATCGTTGGTGACGTAAATATCGGGCCAGCCGTCCTGATTCACATCGGCAATGGCCATGCCCAACCCAAACGTGAGCGGATACTGGTGAATACCGGCTTTTTTGGTGACATCGACAAAGTGGTTATCCCGGTTTTCGTAGAGTTTATTCCCGGCCAGTTCATCCACTTCGTTCCGCAGTTTGGCCAGTTCCATGTTGTCATATTTTTTCACATTGTGATTCAACAGCATCATGTCCAGATCGCCGTCGTTGTCAAAATCGAAAAAAGCCGACTGGGTGCTGTAACCCGGATCATCGAGACCGTATGATTTGGCCTGTTCGGCCAACCGCACCGACCCATCGGAGGAAACACCCTGATTGATAAACAATTGGTTCCGGCGTTTATCATCCTCTCCTTTCCCGGAATAACAGACATAAATATCCAGCAACCCATCGCCGTTGACGTCGGCCATGCTAACGCCGGTTTTCCAGCCCCCCGCCCGACCACCCAGACCCGGTGCCGCGGTTTTGGTGATGTCTTTAAATTTCAATCCACCCAGATTCAGGTAGAGTTTATTGGGTTTCAGGTTGGCCGTAAAAAACAGATCATCCAGGCCATCGTTATTCAGATCGCCGACGGCAACACCGCCCCCGTTGTAGAAATACTCGTAGGATAAGACGTTCAGGCTTTCGTTTTCGTCGATGTCGTTGCTGAAATCGATGGCGGTTTGTTTCGGAGAAAGAAGTTGAAAAAGAGTCGATTGGGCTTGCAAAAATGAAACCGGGAGACACAACAACACTAGCCCTACCTTACACAACCATGCTGCTTTAAAACCGGATGCGCATACTTTATATTTCGAACCGAGGACAATCATGGTAGCTTAAAACGAAAAACTTCAACAGAAGAAGTTGAAGTTAAGGTAATTTCTGAAACAAATAAAAAAAGGGAAGGCACCATCCGGCGACCCTCCCTTTTTCCTGAGCTTACTTATCCCACCATACCCGGCCGGTGAGCAAATCACCACCCGTCAGGCGGCTAACGGCTTCGGTGTAACTGGTTTTGTTATTGATGATTTCCGTTGAGAGGTAAATCATCCGGCGCGGAATGGTTGCGTTCGTCACATTCCCCGGATAATTGACCGGCGTCAGCGTCGGATAACCCGACCGGCGCCAGTTGATCCAGGTTTCAACGAAGTCCATGTAGCTACCCGTTGCCAGCCAGTACTGCGTATTGATGGCATTCAGCGAAGCTTCCGTTGACGTCACGTTCAGCGGATTGGCGGCTACGTAGGCAGCAGCGGCTGCGGGCGTGATGGCTGCGGTGGCATCCAGTTGCGAGAGCGACGTCATGGCGGCCGTTACGCCGTTGGCATAGTGTTCGGCGGCCGTTCCCGGCACGTTCCAACCCCGCACTTTGGCTTCCGCCAGCAGCAGTTCGGTTTGCGCGTAGGTCATCGTTTCCAGCGTGCCGTTGCGTTTCAGGTAAACCGAGATGCGTGGCCGGGAGTATTTCCCGAGGGGTGCCACGTCGTTGCCGGTTCCGGTTGCTCCCGGATAGCCCGCCGACGTTCTGATGTCACGGGCACCTCCGCTCAGGTCGTAGCCATTGGGCAATCCAACCTGAACAGCCGGATCGTTGCCCCCCACCAGTGTCTGAAGCGCATTGTTGGCCAAGCCCGGCTGCGGCACTTCGGCAATGGCACTCAAACGCGGATCATTGGTCGTTTTCAGGGCATCGATGAAGGTCTTCGACCACCGCAATTCCCGGAAGTCATCCGCAACCTGGTACACGTTGAAAATCCCGGAGGTCGCATTGTTGGCATCCGAAACGATTTTCGCGTTGTCGTCGTTGGACGTAAACACCCCACCCGTAGCGGCTTTTTCGGCCCAGGTTTTCGCCGTGGCCGGATCGACTTTAGTCAGTCGCATGGCCGCGCGCAACATCAGCGAATAGCCCAGCTTTTTCCACTTGGCGATGTCGCCGGCATAATACAAATCACCGGTTGGTTTCAGCTTGGTGGCATCCAGGGCGGCCGTTGCCTGCTCGAGCTCGGTCAGAATAGCCGTATAAATCGACTGCTGCGTGTCGTATTTCGGGTTCGCAACGCCTTCTTTCACCTTGAAAGCTTCGCTATACGGAATATCGCCGTAGACGTCGGTAGCCCGCTGCATGTTCATGGCCTGCATGATCCGGCCGACGTTGTAGAGGTTCGTATACTGCTCCTTCCCTTTCGTCAGGCTAATCATTTCGGCCAAAACCGTACCGATGCTGTAGGCCCGGCTAAACAGGCTGCCCTGATAGCTGGTCGAATTCTGGGTATTTACATACTTATCACCATTCCCGTAATAGGTAAAGGTCGACGCCAGAACCTGCATCGAAGTGCTTTGGTACAGAATCCCATCGTAGCCCAGGTTGATATACGACATCTGGGCGTTGGGCAAAAAGAAGTTCGGGTCCCAGGTTGACTCACTCGACCGCGTCGGGTCGGTGTTGATGTCGTCAAATTTATCGGTACAGCTTGTCGCACAAACCAGCAACATCGCTGCTATATAGATTGAAGTTCTCTTCATGGTTCTCAATTATTTTTTAAACCGGGCATTTAAGGTGAAACCAAACGTTCTGGTCGAGGGCAACTGGGCACCTTCCGTTCCGGCGTAGCGCAGGTCGGACGAGAAACCGGCTTCTGGATCGAAGTTTTCGGTGTGCTTCAGCAGCGTAGCCAGGTTACGACCAACCAGTGATAAGGATAGGTCTTCAAACGGCAGTTTGCTACCCGTAAACCATTTTTCCGGCAGGTGATAGCTCAGAACGACCTGGCGCAGCTTAATGAAATCGGCATTGAACACGTTCAGTCTGGAAATGTTGGTCACCAGCGCCGGGTAGTAGGTATAGGCCGGTACATTGCGGGTGTTGGTTTCGCCGGTTGCCAGCACACCCGAAGCCACGACTCCGGTTTCACGGCCTTCGAGGGTCATCTTGTGCAAACCGTCCACGATGGAATAGTGGTTGGTGGCCGACAGCACTTTTGCGCCAAATTTATAATCAAACAAGAACGAAAGTCCAAAGTTTCCGTAGTTGAAGCTGTTGTTCAAACCACCGTATACTTTCGGAATAGCCGATCCCATGGGCGTCAGTGCTCCTCTTTCCGGAACCCCGTTAGCACCGACGATGACCTGGCCGTTGGCGTTATATTTGTAATCATACGCCATAATTTGCGCGGCTGGCAAACCTTTCACGTGGGCGATGTTCCCGTTCAGAGGCCGGTAGGTTCCCAGTCCGAGGGTAGTCGTACCGCCATCGCCGTCGATGTCCACAATCGTATTTTTGACGTTGGTGATGTTGAACGACACATCCCATTTGAACGATTTGTTCACAATCGGCGTACCGGTGATCAACAACTCAAGCCCGGTATTTTTGGTCGACCCCAGGTTCAGAACCCGCGACGAGTACCCGGTGGTGGGCGACAACGGACCGCTCACAATTTCATCCTTGGTTTCCCGGTTGAAATAAGCGAAGTCGATTCCCAGGCGGTTTTGCAAAAACTTAGTTTCAAAGCCAATTTCAAACTCTTTCAACCGGAACGGTTTCAGGTTGAGGTTGGGCAACTGTGAACTAAATCCGCCCTGTGGAACGCCATTGATGGTGTTGCCCAGCGAATAATACTGGCTCGTCAGGTAGGCGTCAAACGCTTCACCGCTGGTCTGGGCATACGACGCCCGTAGTTTACCAAAATCCAGAGAAGGCACTTTAAACAATTCGGAGAACACTAAACTGGCTGAAACCGAAGGAGCAAAAATGCCCCGGTTGGCCGACGGCAGAGTCGAGTAGATGTCGTAACGACCCGTGGTCGACAGCGTCAGGAAGTTTTTGTAGTCAAAATCCGCCGTGTAATAGGCCGATTGAACCTGCCGTTCGTTAAATCCATAAGACTGCCCTTTGGTCAGCGTGTTCGAGAGGGTATACAGGTACGGAATGCTCAGACTACCGCCCGAAACCCCAACACTCTCGGCTCTGTTTTTTCTGAGGTTGGCACCCAGCGCCATATTCAGGTTCAAATCTGGAAGCAGCTTGCGGTTAATTCCCAACAAACCGTCGATGTTCATCTCGTGTTTCTGCTCTTTGCTGTAATTGACGCTGCCTAGCCGCGAATAAGCGGTACCGTAAGGTGTCACACCAAAGCCGCCGTCATTGATCAGGTCATACCCAATCCGGCCCTGCAGGTAAATCCAGTCAGCAAATTGGTATTTACCGGTTATGGCTGAAATCAGGCGTTTCCGGTCCAGGCTGCTTTTATACTGATTAACGACAAACCAAGGGTTGGTTTTGTACGTATCATCACTGAACGTCAATTCATTCCCCGTTACGGGATCGAAACCGGGTTTCAAAGCGGCCTGGTTGAAACTTGTGGCGAGCAGCATAATCCCATAGTTCGGGTTCTGAGGGGCATCGCTCAAAGCTGGCCGGTTTTTATCCTGCTGATCGATGTAATTCCCCATAATGGTCACATCGAACTTGTCAGTAACTTTCTGATTCACATTGAGGTTGATGGTTTTGCGTTTCATACCGCTGTTCCGAACAGTGGTTTGGGCATCCATCGATGACAGGGACAACCGGAAACTGGTTTGCTCATTTCCGCCTGACATCGCCACGGTATTTGTCAAGGTGGCGGCTGTCCGGTAGAAGTTCTCAATGTTGTCTTTTACCGGCGAATACGGATATTGTTTGCCGTCGAACTGGGTATACATGGCACCATCCATTTTTTCGCCCCAGCTATAAATCCCCGAATTTCGGGCACTGTTGACGTCGGTCGGCCGTTTGCCCTGCGTTCCCTGACCGTATTCATACTGATAGTCGGTCCAGTTGATTACCTTGTCAAATTGCATGTTTCCGTTGTATTCCACCGACAGACCGGAGTTTTTGCTGCCGCCTTTGGTCGTAATCAGAATAACCCCGTTGGCCGCCCGCGTACCATACAGGGCCGCAGCCGTAGCCCCTTTCAACACCGTCATGGTTTCGATATCGTCCGGGTTGATGTTGGCAATCCCGTCCCCGTTGTTGTTTCCGCCCCACTCTCCGGCGTTTCCGCGCGAAGAGTTGTCCATCGGAACCCCGTTGATGACAAACAAGGGACTACCACCACTGAAGTTGCTCACCCCCCGGAGGTTGATCCGGGACGACGAACCGGGACCACCGGTTCCGGGCGTGATGCTCAAACCGGCCACCCGCCCCTGCAGGGAGTTGATGACGTTGGTTTCCCGCGCCTGGTTGACCGAAGAGGCATCGATGGTCGTTACGGAATATCCCAGCGAACGCGTGTCCCGTTTGATCCCCAAAGCCGTTACGACGACTTCCTCCAGCGAAGCATCGCCGGGTTGCAACTGAACATCAATGTTCGAGCGGTTTCCAACGGCAATTTCCTGTTTTGCGTAGCCAATATAGGAAAACACCAGAATGGCGTTATCGTCGGGAACCACAATGCGGAAGCTTCCATTTCCATCGGTGTTGGTGCCTCGTGTCGTTCCCTTTATGGTGACCGTTGCGCCAGCCAGCCCGTTCCCTTTCTCGTCCGACACCTTCCCGGTAACTGCTTTATCCACAGCCCATGAAGGTGAAGCCGCAAAGAGTAGCCAGGCTCCGGCAAAGACAAAAACCTTTAAGCAGGTTTTAAGTAGTTTTTGTTTCATAAACTTCATTATTAGGATTGTTTTAGGTGAATATAAGTAAAAAGCGCATTCGATTCAAGCAGGAAAACAGGGGGTTAACGTGTCGATTTCCAGACCATTATAGCCTAAAAAAAGCGACTCGACTTCCAGATATTACTGAAAAAGATAAAAAAACAGGCAGAAGATTCTGTACGATGGGTGATTAACTGCAAATATATTCCTTTTTTAAAAAATTTAATAATACCGGCATTAATTTTAAATTAATGTTGAATTTATACAGTTCATCCTTGAAATTACCCGGAACGCATCATGTCCGTCTCAAGAGGCACAAGATTGTACTTTAATAATAAAAATGCAGCAATTTTACTCTCGAACTCGTTACCGATTGGTACTTTAGAAATTCCCGGACGCACTGACGTTTATAGCCGGGATGTTCCGGAATGGCTGAAGAGTCCCGGAATTTTCATGTTCTGGTTCTGCCATTCACGAGTCAAAAAAAATAATTAACAACCTAAATTTTTGCAGTGAGAACGTTACAAAACCCGGATTAGACTATCTTCCTGCCGTTTTTGCCATTTTCATTCCGCAAACCACTCCCGAATGTCTTTGCTTCAAACCGGTCTGTTGTTTTTCATTACGCTCTGGGTATCGTCATTTTCTTACTTTGAAAAAAAGCCTACTCAGACAAGTTTACAACGCAGCACTGCGGGCGGAGACGATTCCATTTTCGTTGGCAAACAACTGGCTATGCGCCATTGTGGTAGTTGCCATCTGTTTCCGGAACCGGCTTTGCTGGACAAAAAGACCTGGCTCACGGGGGTGCTTCCCAACATGGCGATGCGGCTTGGCATCAGACTGCCCAGTCAGGATACACTAAAACCGCTGTCGCCCGAGGAGGAAAAAGCCGTTGCCCATCTGACTATTTACCCCGAAACCGCCCGGCTTTCGGCAGACGAGTGGACGGAAATTGTACGGTATTACGAACGTCTCGCACCCGCCGAACCGTTGCCGCAACAACCCTATCAGCCCCTGACCAATCAGCTTCCGCTATTCAAAGCGCGGGAAATTGCGCTGGGCGATAAACCGGTTCCGCAGACTACCTTGCTAAAGTATGACAAAAATACCGCCCGGCTTTACGTGGGCGATGCCCAAAACGCCCTGTATGTGCTCGACAACCCGCTGCAGCCGGGCGATGCTTTCCTGAACGATACCTGGTGGATCGATACCGCCCCAACGGACATCGACTTTCCTAAAAATGCCGCTCCCCGTCTGCTCACCATCGGCATTTTCAGTCCGTCCGACCAACACCTCGGGCGGCTCATGACGCTGGAACGGGCGTCCAAACCCGGCTCCTCCCCCATCAATATCCGCGACTTGCCCCGTCCGGTGCAGTTTGCTTCCGGCGACCTGAATGCCGATGGAAAAGAGGATGTGGTCATTTGCGGTTTTGGCAATCATGCGGGCAAGCTGTTCTGGTACGACGGTTTCGAGCCGACCAAAGAACACGTTTTGAAAGCTTTGCCCGGTGCCAGAAAAGTGGAAATTGCGGATTTTAACCGCGACAAAAAGCCCGACATCATGGTTGTGATGGCCCAGGCGCGCGAAGAAGTCGTTATTTTTTACAACCAGGGAAACGGGCGGTTTAAGGAAAAAACCGTGCTGCGGTTTTCGCCCCTGTTCGGTGCCAGCTATTTTGAATTGGCGGATTTTAACGGGGACGGTTTTCAGGATATTCTGCTCACCAATGGCGACAACTGGGATTATTCATCCGTCAACAAAAACTACCACGGTGTACGGATTTACCTGAACGACCGGAAAGACAACTTTAAAGAAGCCTGGTTTTATCCACTCTACGGAGCCAGCAAAGCCATTGCCCGGGACTTTGACCAGGATGGCGACCTCGACATTGCGGCCACATCTTTCTATGCCAATCTGGCCCAGCCCGAGCAGGGCTTTGTGTATTTGTCCAACGAAGGTAAGCTGAATTTCAAGCCGTTCACCACCCCGGAAGGCGCTCACGGAAAATGGCTCACCATGGAAGCCGCCGATTTCGACAAAGACGGCGATGTCGATCTGGTGCTGGGTTCGTATTTCCACACCGTTGGCGAAATGACCCAGTTGATTTTCAAGGGCATTCTGTCGTTTCCGCAACTGCTGGTGCTGGAAAACCGGAAGAAATAAAAACATCAGGCTTCCGCCTTTTGCCCCGTTCCCCTAATTGATTTAACCACCGGATTACTCGTTTGGCTTTTCAGCCCACTGCTAATTGATTTAAACAAAATAAACGCCGGATTATTCGTTTATTAGCCCACTGCTTTAGCTGTGGGAAGTTGAAACGCAACCGAATCGTCCCGCAACCGTTTTAACGGTTTGCTGGCCGATAAAACCGTTGAAACGGTTTCAGAATGATTCGGTTCCATGACAATTTACCCACAGCTAAAGCAGTGGGCTGAAAAGCCAAACGAATAATCCGGCGATTATTAAATTTAACGCGAACTGTGGGATTATTGGCCGCGTAGCGGACTGATGTTTGTAGCAAAACGAACCACCCGGTTCCTCCGGCGTACCTTTGGGTACGCAATCTGATGCAATTGTTGCGTACCCAAAGGTACGCCGGAGGAACCGGGTGGTTCGTTTTGCTACAAACATGTCGTGCCTATGGCACTTAATCAGCTCATAATCAATTAATAAGTTTCATAGTTCGCGTTAAATTTGAATCAATTAGGGGAACGGGGCAGGAAGCGAAAGTCCTGTAAACCAAAATAGGCAGCCCTTCCGGGCTGCCTATTTTGGTTACATACTAAATCAAACTATCAATGATTACTTCACATCCCAGAAAAGCTTGGTTTTCAGATTATCCGCTGCTTTTACGGCCGAGTAGTTCACCGCATTGTAGGTAATTTCGTTGCCCGGAATCGTCCATTTCACCGGTGGCAACGTCTGGTTATTGGCATTGTCAACCTGGAAGCTCAGCACGGGCAGGTCCAAACGACGCAGATCTGCCCAGTTTTCGTAGGGCTGAACCACGTTGTAGTGCAACCATTTTTGGGTAGCGATCAGGCTCAGTTTCTGAGCGTTGGTCGTTGCTTTCGCCCAGCTTACACCATCTCCCGCAATGTAAGCGGCAACCGAAGCTGGCGTTGCCGCCGTCGGAATGGTTGAACCCGTGATCCCGGTGGCGTTGGTCAGCGACAGAATCTTGTTGTAGAATTCTACCGACTGCGTAATGGCCGTTTCGTAGGCGGTTTTGGCCGATGCCTCGTTGCCCGTCCGCAGATAATATTCCGCCTTGATCAGGTTCATCTGCGCAGCGTTGATGATTACACCGGGGAAAAACTGGTTGTGGCTCGTGGTATACCGGTTATAAATCGCCAGTTGCCCGGCATTGTACTGAGCCGTTTGAACGGCTTCGGTCGCCAGGGGATCGATGCCAATAAACTTTCCGGCTGCGTTGAGTCCCGGTTCAAACAGGATGGGCAGACGCGGGTCCTTGTTGGTGTTCATGTGGTCTATCATCGCCTTGCCCGCCGTGTTGCCATACCAGCCGTCCGATGCCAAACCGCCCTGAAACCCTTTCGAGTTGATGTCGGTGTTGATGTCGAAAACATTGATCTGGATGTTCTGCGCGTTGGTTTCCACAATCGGGTAGGTGGTGGCGTTGCCCAGAATTTCGGCGATCTCGGTGTTGGAGCGGGTTTTCATGCTTTCCACATCCGATACACGGTTCAGCAACCGCAACCGCAAGGAGTTGGCATACCGTTTCCAGGCCGCAATGTCACCTTTATTGATAAAGTCCTGCGTCTGGAACGACTTCTGATACCCGGCATTCAGCGTAATACCGTTCAACTCGGTAGCAATGCGTTTCAGGTCATCCAGCAGAAAGGCGTAGATCCCTTCAGCCGTATCGAATTTCGCCAGCGAAGACGCGTATTCACCGCCGTTTGTGCTCAGCATACCGGCTTCCGAGAACGGGATTGCACCGTGTACATCCACCAGGCGCTGCGTTTGGTCGTAGACGTAAATCGCAGCTGCCAGCATGAAAATTTTCCGGTCAGCCTGCTGATCGGCCGGTCTGGAAGCGTAGATTTTCTGCAATTCGCGGTACTGCGCGAGCATGTTGTAGTAGTTGTACCACACGTTTTCGACCCCTGCCGAACCCGGAACGTAGAGACCGGACTGGTTCAGCCGGCCAATCGCCTGGGTGTAGGGATTCAGGGAGAGCCGCAGGGTCGTAAAATAGTGCGTATAGCCCGGCAGAACATACTCCCGGTTGGCGTAGAGCACACCGGTAAATTGTTTTTCAACGGTCGACTCGGCAATTTTGGCCGGATCGGGATAGGCTTCGGCAAACTCGGATTCCTTACAGGATACGGTTCCCAGCAAAAGCCCGGCAAATGCAAGTATGGCTATTTTTTTCATTTTCAGAATTTCGTTAAGAATTAGAAACTGGCGCGAAGCATAACCCCCATGGTCCGGAACGATGGGTTGTTCCCGGCGTTGTTGATGTTGTCCGACCATCTCGTACTGGCGTTGGTCTGTTCGGCATCCAGATCTTTAATGGTCCGGTAGAAGAAGAACAGGTTCCGGCCAAACACCGACAACGTCAGGTTCTGGGTTCCGATTCGGCGGGTGATGTTGGCCGGAATCCGGTAGCCCAGTGAAATTTCCCGCATTTTGATGTAGGAGTTTTCCTTGACAAACAGTTCATACCGGGCATTGCCGTATTGAGGTCCGCCCCAGTTGTAGGTTGCATTGTAATACGTAGCCTGCGAAACCACATTGGTGTTGGCTTCCCCGTTGGCCAGTACGCCCTGCATCAGCATCCCGTCGTTATAAACCACCTCGCCTTTGGGGCCGGCAGCAGCCGTAGTCTGCACCCCTTTGCCGTTGGCGTCTTTGTAGTAGCTCAGTCCACCGCGTTCCTTATCCATGGCAGTCAGGCTTTCTTCGGTCAAACCGCGTGAAGTCAACCAGTTGATCCCCGTCGGCATGATGTGACCGCCAAACCGGAAATCTGCCACCAGATCCAGATTGAATCCTTTGTAGTTCAGGCTATTGATCAAACCACCCGTCAGTTTCGGCATGGCGTTTCCGACCTTGATCCAGTTGGCACCATCCAGTTGGTACAGACCGTTCGGACC
The DNA here is from genome assembly GCF_965227735.1 of Larkinella sp. Lineage (NCBI taxonomy): Bacteria > Pseudomonadati > Bacteroidota > Cytophagia > Cytophagales > Spirosomataceae > Larkinella > Larkinella sp. The sequence continues at coordinate 564,604 of NZ_OZ245776.1, forward strand.
AACAATACCTTGTCCGTTCGCATTTTTCAGGATCCCGTGGGCATAAATATCCCCCATCGGTTGTCCGACCACCGACCGCAACTGGGCCGCATTGCCATCGTAATCCGCATGAATCAGTTCCGTCGAGCTATTGGCCAGTTTTTCAACCTTGTTGCTGTTTTTTGCCAGGTTCAGGGTAATGTCCCAATTGAAGGCATTGTAGCCAACCCCTTTGATCGGCGTCGCATTCAGAGCGAGTTCAAGGCCCTGGTTCCGCAGCGTACCGATGTTGGCCAAAACCGACCGGGCACCCGAGCTGGCAGCAATCGTCAACGGCAGAATCTGATCGACGATCTGGGCGTTGTAATACGACAGGTCGAACCCGATCCGGTCTTTCAGGAACCGGGCTTCCAGACCAAATTCAAATTCACGCTTCTGTTCAGGGCGGATTTTGTCGTTACCATAAGAACTGTTGATCGTCGTGTAGAGGACGGAACTTCCGCCGGTTTGCTGGAGGCTCAGATTCCCCTGGCTATAGGCATTGTTAGCGCTGTAAATTGGTGGATAGTTACCCACAATCCCGTACGACGCCCGCAGTTTCCCGTAGCTAACCACGACCGGCAACTTCAGGAAGTCACTGAACACCAAACCGGAGTTAACAGAGGGGTAGGTAAAGGCGTTGTTGCCGGTAATCAGCGTAGAAGTCCGGTCTCTGCGGATCGTTCCTTCCACAAAGAAGAAGCCTTTGTAATCAAAATTCAGCGTTCCCAGATAAGCATCCCGAACGTAGCGATCGCGGGTGTTGCTGCCGTTGGGGGTGTTCACCGAAGCCGAAACATCGAAGAAATTTTCTGTGCTCAATCCGCCATTGGTTGAACGGCTGATAAACGTATTCAACTGCTTGTTGGCCGTGTAGCCCGCCATAGCGGTCAGGCTCATGTCCTGATTCAGCTTTTGAATATAGGTTAACAGCACATCCCCATAAACGTTATTGTATAAGTTGTTGGTCATGGAAAACGACCCCGAATACCCGAACGCCAACGGAACAGAACTGCGTTGTTTGTCTTCCAGCCGTTCTGAGGTAATGTCGGTTCCGATCCGGCCCCGCAGTTTCAGGTTGTCGAGAATGTCATAGTGCTGCGTAACGGCCGCGATTACGCGGTTGCTATACTCGTCGTAGGTATTGGCACGGGTGCTCCAGACATAATCCCCGATATCGGACTTGAAACCGTTCCGGATGATGTTCTCACTCGGCGTCAAACTCTGGTTGGTACCGGTTACGAATTTGTAGCCCTGGCTGGTTTGGTATTTATTAAAATACCAGTCGGCCGATTCGAAGCGGTTCATCATCCCCGTAAAGTTGTTGATCATGCGATCCACTTTATACGGACGGTTGTGCGTATACTGGTTGACATAATTCACCATCAAATCCGTCCGAAGCTTTTTGTTCAAGCTAAAGGTCGTGTTCAGGTTCATGATGTTTTTGCTGTTCTTCGCGCCGTAGCTGATCATGCCGTTGTCCTGGCGGGTGTAGGAAAACCGCAGGTTGGAATTGTCCGTTGCCTTGGAAATTGACAGGTTGATGTTGGAACTGCTGGCGTTCTGGAACAAGTCCGCATAGCTGTTTTTAGAAGGCGAGTAGGGCCGGATCACACCGTCGAACGCCATCACCGGTTGTCCGTCAAACTTGGGTCCGAAATTGACCGTGGCATTCAACAAGCCCCGGGTGTCGCCCACGCCATCGCCGTTGGTGTCGTAGGAGATGAATCCGTTGGCATCCTGGCCGCCATTCGCGTAGTTCAGCATGTATCCCGGACCCCGAACATCCTGGTAGCGAGGAAGGTAGGCAATTTTATCGACGCTGTAGCTGGCGTTAAAATCAACGCCTAATCCTTTTTTCCCTTTTCCGGTTTTGGTCGTCACCAGCACCACCCCGTTCACGGCTTCAGAACCGTAGAGGGCGGCCGCCGAGGCACCTTTCAGAATCGAGATGTTTTCAATATCCGCCGGGTTCAAATCCAGCAAACCGTTCCCCCGGATGCGTTGGTCTCCCCAATAATCCGTGTTCCGGACTTCGCCGTTCCGGATGGGAATACCGTCCATCACGATCAAAGGCTGGGTATTGCCGGTAATGGAAGCTAATCCGCGAACGCTGATGCTGACCGCACTGGTGGCACCACCTGGTGTTGCGTTGATCACCACACCCGGTGCTTTTCCGTAGAGAGCCGTAGCAAAGTTTGGAGAAGCAGCCTTTACAAGCGCGTCGTTCTTGACCACCGTTGTTGCATAACCCAGCGCCCGTTGTTCTTTCGTAACCCCCAAAGCGGTAACTACGACTTCATTGATCATGGTCGCGTCTTCGGTCAGGGCGAGGTCTACCACCGACCGGTTGGCAATGGCTACTTCCTGCGTTTTGTAGCCGATGAAGGAGAAAACCAGCGTTCCGTTTTTGCTGGCAGACAGACTGTACTGGCCGCTGGCATCGGTGGTGGTCCCTTGAGACGTGCCTTTCACCACAATGGATACGCCCGGCAAAGGCTGGCCATCGGTGCTTGCCGTAACCTTCCCCGTAATCGTCTGGGCGAAGACGGGTGAACTTACCATCAAAAGCATGACGATAAGCCTAAGTAGATTTTTTGACATAAAGGAGATGTAGTAAGATGGAAGTAGAAGAAATTTAACACAAGATTAATAATTTTTTTAAATATAAAAGCCCGTTATATTAAAAAATATTATTAAGTCTTATCTGGATCGCTTTTGGCTGATCTGACAATCGGGTGCTATCGTCCTGAGCCCGCTTTGATTGATACGACAAGCAATAAAAATAACGCAAAAAAATGGGCCTTACAAATTATGGCACTTTCGCTTTTGCCCCGTTCCCCTAAAGGGGACACATTCCTCCAGATGCTAAAAGTCCCCTTTAAAGCAGGGCTGTTAAGTTCTGCCGCCTTTGCCCCCAACCCCCTAAAGGGGGCTTCGAAATCCGGATGTTTTAGCCCCCTTTAGGGGGTTGGGGGCAAAGGCGAAAGTGCAAAAGAATTATCAGACATAATTCATATAATCTGACAAATTATATGAAGACCAAAAAGCCAGGACGTGGCAGAGAGGAAATCACCAGCTACTACCGGCAGCATCGTCCTCTCTACCTCGTCCCGGCTCCTCATCTTTCGTCTCTTGTCTTTCGTCTCTTGTCTCTATTCTTTACGCTCCTCTTAATTATTCAACCGGACAAAACCGCCGTCGATGGGATAATCGCAACCGGTGTTAAAACCGGCTTCGTCGGAGCAGAGGTACAAGGCCAGCGCGGCAATTTCCACCGGTTTGGCCATCCGGCCGATGGGCTGGGTAGCGGCCAGTTTGGCAAACATCTCCGCTTCCTGTCCGGGATAGGTGCGCGCAATAAAACCGTCCACAAACGGCGTGTGAACGCGGGCGGGTGAAATGCAGTTGCAGCGAATGTTGTGTTTCAGGTAATCCTTGGCCACCGACAGGGTCATCGAAACCACCGCGCCTTTGGTCATCGAATAGGCAAACCGATCCGGAATCCCGACCGTGGCGGCAATCGACGCCATGTTGAGCACGACGCCCCCGCCATTGGCTTTCAAATGCGGAATCGTGGCATACAGGCAATTGTAAGCCCCTTTGACATTGACCGTGAACACCCGGTCAAAATCGGCTTCCGTCGTGGTTTCAACGGTCCCGATGTGCGAAATACCGGCGTTGTTGACCAGAATGCTGATGGCTCCTCCGGCGGCAATCCGGTCAATCACCTCGACAACCTGCGCCTGATTCGACACATCGACGGCATGGGCGTGCGCCCGCCCGCCATTGGCATTGATCTCCTCAGCCACCTGCCGGGCCTGGTCCGCATTCAGTTCCAGAATGTGAACCAGCGCACCCGCCTGGGCGAACGTCTGCGAAATCGCCAGCCCAATCCCGCTGGCCCCACCTGTGATGATGGCAACTTTATCTTTTAGACTAAACATGGCTTTTTGAATGAGCGAATGAGTGAATGATAGAATGAGTGAATAGCTTCGCAGGGAGTAGAAAATGGCGGAGCTATTCACTCATTCTATCATTCACTCATTCAAAATTAAAGTGAAACACCCCGCTTCCAGGGGATAAAATCGTCCTGACCGAGTTGCTGGGCTTTGGTTTTGACTTCGCCACTGGCGAGCCGGATCACGTATTCGAGCAGTTCTTCGGCATTTTGCTCGATGGTTTCTTCGCCTTCGATGATCGGGCCACTGTCAAAGTCGATGACGTCGGGCATGCGCCGGAGCAGAGCCGTATTGGTCGAAATTTTCACCACGGGGCAAATCGGATTGCCCGTGGGCGTTCCTAAACCGGTCGTAAACAGAATGATGTTGGTGCCGGAACCAGCCATGCCCGTCGTGGCTTCCACGTCGTTACCGGGCGTGCAGAGCAGGTTTAAACCGGGTTCGGTGGCGGGTTCGGTGTAATTCAGCACGTCGGCAACGGGTGAGGTTCCGCCTTTTTTGGCCGCTCCCGCCGACTTAATGGCGTCCGTAATCAACCCATCGCGGATATTGCCCGGCGAGGGGTTCATGTCGAAACCGGAGCCAACGGCCTCCGCTTTCGCCGAGTAATCCTGCATCAGGTGAATGAATTTCAGGGCTTTCTCTTCCGAAGTCGAGCGATTGATCAGTTCCTGCTCCACCCCGTTCAGTTCCGGGAATTCCGCCAGCACGGTTTTGGCCCCCAAAGTGACCAGAATATCCGACAGATGGCCGATGGCCGGGTTGGCCGAGAGTCCCGAGAAACCGTCGGAACCGCCACATTTCAGGCCAACGGTCAGGCTGCTCAGGGGAGCCGGTTGCCGTTCCAGTTTGTTGGCTTCGACCAGGCCGAGGAACGTTTCGCGGATTGCATTGGTCAGCATGGCGTATTCGGTGCCGTCCTGCTGTTCAAAAATCAGCATGGGCTTGTTGAACTTCGGATTGCGTTTCCGCACTTCATCGACCAGCATCGAAGTTTGCGTATGCTGGCAACCCAAACTCAACACCGTGACACCGGCCACGTTGGGGTTGTTGATAAAACCGGCAAACAAACCACAAAGGGCTTCGGAATCCTGGCGCGTTCCGCCACAGCCCATTTCGTGCGTCAGAAACTTGATACCGTCGATGTTTTTAAAAGGCCGCTTGACGACGGGTTCATCCAGCGTTCGGACCTGCGACGGTTCGAGGAAGGCTTCCATTTTATGAACCCGGCTCATGTCGCCCACTTTATAGAGCTGCAGCAATTCATGAACCTGTTCCCGGTAAATCTCCGACTGGGCATAGCCCAACTCCCGCTCAAAAGCATCTTTCAGAATCAGGATGTTGCGGTTTTCGCAAAAAACGAGCGGCACCACGAGCCAGTAGTTGGCGGTTCCTACCTGGCCATCGGCGCGGTGGTAGCCCATGAACGTCCGGTTATGCCAGGCCGACACGTCGGGTTGCTGCCAGGTGTAAGGCTGTTTTTTTTCGATACCGTACTGGTCGGCGTCGTGTTTGAGGTTAAACGTGGTGATGGGTTCGCCCCGTTTAATAGGTTGTGTGGCTTTTCCGACCAGCACGCCGTACATAATCACCGAGTCACCGGTTTGCAGATCTTCGGTTACAAATTTATGTTTCACCCCAACACCAACCGGCAGGGTATACGTTTGTCCCTCAAAATCAACCTGTTCGCCCGACTGGAAATTTTGCAGGGCCACAATTACGTTATCGGCGGGGTGTACTTTCAGAAGTTTATGCTGCATAGTTATAAGAGTAGGAATACCATCCGGGGCTGATCCAGCAGAATCCCGGTTTGTTTCAAGAGACAAAAGTCTGTGAATTATCACTAATATTGAAATAAAAAAATCAAGATTCTTCCCTATTCATGCAAGTTTCCGGCAATCTCCTTAATCTTTTTGACCGCACCATCCGTTTCAGCCAGTTGACCATTGAGCAGGGCCGGATTCATCAAATCGACGAACTGGGTCCCGAACGCACCGAAGAACCGTATTTGCTGCCCGGTTTTGTCGATGCCCACGTTCACATCGAAAGTTCCCTGCTCACGCCCGCCCAGTTTGCCCGGCTGGCGGTGGTTCACGGCACCATCGCCACGGTGTCGGACCCCCACGAAATCGGGAACGTTCTGGGCGTCGAGGGTGTGGAGTATATGCTTTCCAATGGCAAACGCGTGCCGTTCAAATTCTGTTTCGGCGCTCCTTCCTGCGTACCGGCTACACCGTTCGAAACCGCTGGAGCCACCATCGGTGTTCGGGATGTTCGGCGGCTGCTGGGGCTGAAAGAGATTGGCTACCTGGCCGAGATGATGAATTTCCCCGGCGTGCTGCACCAGGACCCGGACGTGATGGCCAAGATCGCGCTGGCCAACGCCTTCAACAAGCCCATCGACGGCCACGCACCCGGTTTGCGGGGCGACGACGCCCAACGTTACATCGATGCCGGCATGAGCACAGACCACGAGTGTTTTACGTACGAAGAAGGGCTGGACAAAGTGCAGCGGGGCATGAATATTCTGATTCGCGAGGGAAGCGCGGCCAAAAATTTCGAAGCACTGATTCCGTTGCTCGCCGATTTCCCGGAGAAGATCATGTTCTGCTCCGACGACAAGCATCCCGACAGTCTGGTGGAAGGCCACATCAACCAACTGGTTAAACGGGCGTTGGCAAAAGGACACGATTTATTCAACGTCCTGCGGGCTGCCTGTCTCAATCCGGTGTTGCATTACCGCCTGCCGGTGGGCCTGCTGCGGGAAGGTGATCCAGCCGATTTCATCGTGGTCAGCGACTTCCGGGCGTTTACGATTCTCAAGACGTATAGTAATGGCGTTGTGGTGGCCGAAAACGGAATTTCACAATTGCCGGATTTGCGGAGTGAACACGTCAACCGGTTTAACTGCCTGCCGAAAAAACCGCTTGATTTTGAAGTATCGCCGGATCAGCATCCAGGCCAATTACAGGTCATCGAAGCCCTTGACGGACAGTTAATTACCAACAACCTTCTTCTCTCTCCAACCATTCTGGAAAACCGGGTGGTGGCCGATGTAGCGCGGGATATTCTGAAAATAACCGTTGTCAACCGCTACCAGGACGCGGCCCCGGCCGTGGCTTTCATCAAAAATTTCGGTCTTAAAAAAGGGGCGATTGCCTCAACCGTCGGGCACGACTCCCACAACATCATTGCCGTGGGTTGCGACGACGAAAGCATTTGTCAGGCCGTTAACCTGGTTATCGAAGCCCGGGGTGGTTTAAGTGCCGTTGCGGAGGCAACCCACCACCACCTTCTCCCCCTCCCCATCGCCGGATTGATGACCGATACCGACGGTTATGCCGTATCGGCTACGTACACGGCCATCGACCGCTTTGTGAAGGATGAATTGGGAAGTACGCTGACGTCTCCGTTTATGACCCTGTCGTTCATGGCTTTGCTCGTTATCCCGTCCCTCAAACTCAGTGATCGCGGCTTATTTGACGGACAGAATTTCCGGTTCACCCCGATTGTGATCTAACGGTCGCAAAACCGTATGCACGCATACTAAAATAAAAAAAATCCTATTTATACAAGTTTTTGTAAAAAAAAGCCCGAACTGTTTTTATTAACAAGTTTTGTTAATAAGTTTACATTCTGTAGAAAGAGTACTTTCTGTTGACCCATCCTAAACCATTACTATGCCTCGCTACCGCACCCCATCCGGTATAGACGAAGAGCAACTCTGGGATCAGTTCCGGAGTGGCGATGAAGTGGCTTTTGCCCGGCTTTATAAGGAATATGTGCAGGTGCTGTATCACTACTGCGCCCACTTCACCGCCGACCGGGCCTTGATCAAAGACTGTATTCATGACCTGTTTGTCGAATTGTGGAAACACCGGCAAACCATCGGTCAGACCACCTCGGTCCGGTTTTATCTGATGGCGTCAATCAAGCGAAAACTGGTTCGCCACCTGAACGCCGAGATGAAATTCAGCAGCCAGGATGACGTCGAAAACGACCGCGAATGGCTCCCCGGCTGTGCGCCGTCCTACGAATCGACGCTGATTTCGTACGAAGAAGACGACCACGTCAACTCCTGTGTGGCCAAAGCCATCGAAAAACTCCCCCGCCGTCAACGCGAAGCCGTTTATCTGCGCTATTATCAGAATTTGAGCAACGAAGAAATTTCGTCGCTGATGCAGATCAACATCCAGTCGGTTTACAACCTGATTTTCGGCGCGTTGACCAATCTGAAAAAATACATTTCGCCCGAGAAAGTGGTTCTGTAACCAACAGCATCCCTCGCCTGGCGGTTCTAACTATTGTTTGCCGTTTGAAGTTTACCCAATCCGGTTACTTACCTTTGTAACCCAAACCGGTTTACTTCAAACGGCAAATTCTGCATGAACCCGATTACCACACCCCTGCCCGAACGGATGCGCCCCCGCACCCTGGATGATGTTATTGGCCAGCAAAAACTGATTGGCCGGGGAAGCGCCTTACGCCGGGCCGTTGAAACCAACCGCATTCCGTCGATGATTTTGTGGGGACCGCCGGGCGTCGGAAAAACGACACTCGCCCAGTTGATCGCGGAAGCCACCAAACGCCCTTTTTTTAGTTTAAGCGCCATCAGCGCGGGTGTTAAAGAAGTCCGCGACGTGCTCAGCCGCCCTTCGGGCCTGTTCCCTCCCATCGTTTTTATCGACGAAATTCACCGGTTTAACAAAAACCAGCAGGACGCGCTGCTCGGCGCGGTCGAAAAAGGGACCATCACGCTGATCGGCGCGACAACGGAAAACCCGTCGTTCGAGGTCAACTCGGCTTTACTGTCGCGTTGTCAGGTGTATATTCTGGAATCGCTCGGTGTCGACGAGCTGAAACAACTGGTCGACAACGCCATTTTGAAAGACAGTTACCTCAAAGAAAAAAACATCACCGTTGAATCCTACGATGCGCTCATGCGGATTTCGGGGGGTGACGGCCGGAAGCTCCTGAACCTGCTGGAGATGGTTGTAACGTCCCGTCCGGATAATCAGGAGATGACGATCGATGACGAACTGGTGACAACCGTTGCCCAACACCAGATTGCCCGCTATGACAAGTCGGGCGAACAACATTACGACATCATTTCGGCCTTCATCAAATCCCTGCGCGGCAGCGACCCCAACGGTGCGTTGTACTGGATGGCCCGGATGCTGGTAGCGGGTGAAGATCCCGAATTCATTGCCCGCCGGATGTTGATTCTGGCCTCGGAAGACATCGGCAACGCCAACCCGACGGCAATTATCATGGCCACCAACGCCATGCAGGCCGTGAAAATCATCGGCTTTCCCGAATGCCGGATTGTGCTCTCGCAGGTGGCGGTTTATTTGGCGACCTCGCCCAAAAGCAACGCCAGTTATGTAGCGATCAACGAAGCGATGGCGCTGGCCGAGCGAACGTCCGATCAACCCGTGCCACTGCATTTACGAAACGCGCCGACCAAACTCATGAAGCAGATTGGCTATGGCAAAAACTACCAGTATGCGCACGACTTTGAGGGGAATTTTGTGCAGCAGAACTTCATGCCCGATGAGTTGAAGGGGACGAAGTTGTATCAGCCGGGTCAGAATGCGCGGGAAAACGAAATCCGGAAGCAGTTGCAGCGTTGGTGGGGTGAGTGGTACGACTATTGACCGATCAATAGCGGTCTCCGCTGCCGCCACCGCCAAAATCGCCCTCCCCAAACCGCATTCCGTCCCTGGAACCCAGATGTCCCGAAGTGGCCTGAACGCTCGCCAGCAGTTCGGCATTGATCAGGAATTCTTTGGGCGAGTCCTCATCGGGCCGATCCGTAAAACCGGCCCGGGGTGCGCGCAGGTACCGAATCAGGAAAACCGCCACCAGAATGAGCGACAATCCGTTGACCGCCAGATAAACTTCCAGCGAAAACAGTGGATGAAAATACCGCCAGGTGGCCAGAGCCAATCCCCAGCCGATGGCACTCATGATCAGCAGCGGACGTTCTTTCTGCCGGAGACCCATATAAAACAGCAAAACCGGAACCGCGAGCGTCAGCGTCCAGAACAGGCCAGCCCAGGCAATTTCGGGGGCTTCGGCGGGTCGCCGGTCCATCATCCAGTAGTTCAGTTCACGAACGGCATAGTAGTTGCAACTGATTAGCAACAGGCTCAGGGACAGCCATTCCAGCAGAATAAAATTATCCCGCCAGTACACCAGTTCGTCCCGGTCTTCATACAACCGGGCCAGCCCATACAGCCCTACCGACACGCCCATCAGCACAAACGGCAGAAGCTGCTTTCCAAATGAAAACTCCAGGATGAAGTCGAAAAGAGCTACCGCGAGTGTGGCGAAAGCCACCAGGGTCAGGAGCAGATCGCTGTAGTACCAAACGCCGAGCAGCAACAGTGGCAAACCAATGAAACAGTATAGCCAGAGTGGCATGTTGTCGGGAAACAGACCGATTACCCCCACAATCACGAGGGCTACAGCGGCAATAATCAGGGCATTGTCGATACCGGATCGGTAGTGTTTCCGGCTGTTGATCAGGTGACCCGCCAGAAAGCCAATGGCGGTGCCGAAACCAATGTTGAAGAAATGGTAAAACAGATCGATTTCAAAGAGTTTTGACAGGAGTGTTGCCAGCAGAAAATACCCGCCACTGACGGCGACAATGGAAAACACGAACAGGCCGATTTCAATAAAACCGTTGGATTCGTGAAAACCGACCGGATATTTTTCCCGAATCTGCTGCATTTTCGCTTCATCGAACAAACCCTGACGCTGCCAGCGGGCGGCCTGTTCGGTGAGGTGTTTGTTACGAACCCAGGTTTCGTTGTAGGCTTTCATCTTGGCAAGGGGTGTGGAGTGAATGCGCAAACGGTCAGCGTCAAACTTTCCGGCTTTTTGATAAATAGGCCGTAATGCCAATGCCGGTAATGATCCAGTAAAGGTATGTTGCTTCGTCGCGCAGGTGCAAATAATGGAATACCAGATAGGTTACGCCGATGTACCCATAAAATGTACTCATCAATAGGAATAGAAATGAATGCTCTTTTCGGGCATACCAGTCGAAGGCAACGCAGGCAACAGCCAGCGCGACGGCAAACAGCAGATCCTGTTCTTTAAAATTGAATAGCCCGGCCACCAGCGCTACCAGCAACAGGTTGCCCGCGAACGTCAAAGTGGTAATGGTAAAATGCCGTTTGATCCGTTGCCGATCCAGCACCAGCGCCCCCGCCATAAGCACCAGACTCAGCACGATGGCCGAAAGCAAAACCGTCAGGTCTCTCAGGTTTCCTTTGAAGTAAAACTCCAGCGGACGAACCGTTACCCCGATCCACGAAATCAGGGCCGTGAGTCCCATCGCCAGCACGCCCCGGTGATCGAAGAGATACGCCAGTGTCAGAAACAGGATGGCGGGCAAAAAGGTTACCAGACCGTAGCGGGTTCCAAACAGGTTATACTGGTATTGCAGGTAGCCTTCCAGGGTCAAAAAAAGCAGGCAACCCAGCAACAGGGCGTAATCACCAAACGGCGAACGACTGGGTGAATGAGCGGTGGTGACTGGCCCCTTGAAACGGATGGCAAATGCAAAACAGGCCGCGCACACCACCGCCAGGGCCAGAATCAGCAGGTTGTGGCCGATCTGGTCGATGTATTTGTAAATCAGCCAGCCCGTTCCCGTCGTAAACAGCAGAATACCGGCATAAAGCAACGACCGTAACTCCCAATGTACCGAAAACAGTTTCTGGTCTTCAACCGATTGGATCACAACGCGTTGTTTCTCATCAAGTAAGTGCTGATCGGCAAGTTCCTGCAATACCCTTTTCGGGGACATATTAGCGAAAAATAGTGTTACTAGTTATAACGGTAAAGATGGGCAAATGGATTGAAAAAATGGCAACCAGACCGCAACAGATCGAACTTCCACCAAAATACTACCTTGATTATTTTCGCTACCTGACCGGTTTTGTCCGTCGCATGTACGGCCATTTGCTGAATGAAGCGGAGCAGGAATTCATTCGCCGTTTCGACGAACTGACCGAAGATGCGCAGTGCCTCTATGTGCGGTTCAGCAACCGGCGGGGAACGTTTTTTCGGGTGCAGAAACTGCAATACAAGGAAATTGACGACCTCCCGGCGGCTGTAGGCGAACTTCTCATCAACGGTTTTATCGAACGGCTGAACCCGCACCACGAAGTGCTGGGCGACGAGGTGCTGAACACCTTTACCAAACCGGAGTTGCTGGACTTGCTGCCGCTGGAACCGGAGGAAATCAAACCGCTGGGGAAAGCCAAGAAAGAAAACATCGTCCGGTATGCCCTGCACGAGCTGGATTTTACCCGGATTGTTGAAAGCCTGACCCGGCTTGAAACGGTGGTGAAACCGCATTTCGACGCGGAGGTGATGATGTTGAAGTACCTGTTTTTCGGAAACCGTTCTGGTGACATGACCGAGTTTGTGATTCGGGATCTGGGTATGGTGACCTTTGAACGCTACGACGAATCGAAGCTGACGGCCCGGTTTGTGAACCGCAAAGAGGTAGAAGACAAGCTCCTGATTTCGCTTACGAACGAGGAATTTCGTGAGCTGCGCGATTCTGTAACGCCACCGGAAGATGTGTTCAACTGGTTTATGAACTGGGACGACACCCGGCCTGAACTCAGCGAAATTGCCAAACCCGGTTATGCCAAACTGGTGGCCCACGTCGGCGGTTTTCTGGAACGGCAGAAAATGCCGGAGCAGGCCATGCAGGTCTATTCCCTGACCGACCGGGTGCCGGCCCGCGAACGGCGCGCGCGGCTGCTGTTCCGGTCGGGGCTGACAGACGAAGCGCTGGCCCTCTGCGACGAAATTGCGCTCAATCCACAGAACGCCGATGAACGGTATTTTGCCAACGATTTCCGGGAGAAAATTCTGAGTGCCGGGGAGAAAAAACGCAGCCGGAAAGCCACCACCCGGTTTTTGTCCGATGCCGAAAGCGTCGGTATTCCGGCCATCTACCGGCACCACGTCGAAGCCGGGGTTATGAATCACTTTCTGGAAACCGGTTGGGAAGCGTCGTTTACGGAGAATTATCCCTGGCGCGGCTTGTTCGGGCTGGTGTTCTGGGACATCATTTACGATGCCAACGTGCAGGCTATCCACCACCCGCTGCAACGGACACCCTCGGATTTTTACCTTCCCGATTTTTACGTCAAACGCGAAGAGTTGCTCAAAAAACGCCTGGCCGACCTGAAAACCCGCGATGACTGGAAGAAACACATTGAGACGGTTTTCTTCGAAAAATACGGAATTACGAATGTGCTGGTCGACTGGAACGAGGAATTGTTGAGCCTGAACTTGCAGATGGCGGACTTGCTGGAACCGGCGCAACTGGGTCTGATCATGCTCGAAATCTCGCGCAATCTCCGCGAAAACACCCGCGGTTTTCCCGACCTGCTGATCTGGAACGAACAGGGTGCGTATGAATTTGTGGAAGTAAAATCCCCAACCGATCACCTCGGTGCCCAGCAACTGCACTGGCTGGAATTTTTCCAGCTCATCGGCGTCCGGTCGCGGGTGTTGCGGGTAATTTGGACGGTTTAGTTGCCCCCAACCCCCTAAAGGGGGCTTAAAAAAATCCGGGTTTAAGCCCCCTTTAGGGGGTTGGGGGCAACTAAACCGTCCCCGCGCGCAGAAAAACCGGAAACCGGACTTCCCGTTCGCCAGCGCCCCACACGGTTTTCAATTGATCGGCCATCCAGAGAACCGGGTCGTTTCCGTGTTGGCGAATGTATTTCTGCACACTCGACCACGTTCGGAGATAATTCAGGAAGCGATCCAAATCCCAGTTTCGCCGGATGGTAAAGTTCTGATGAACAACCCCATCGAACGGAAACGGGATGCTGGCGTACGCTTCATCAACGTGTTTTCGCTTGTTGTCCCAATACGGCCCGATGATGACCTCGTAGAAATGGTAGAAAACCGGATCGATAACGGGATTAATCTGCGCGTTTCCGTACCCCCACTCGGCCAGAACCGCCCCCGGTTTTGCCACCCGCCGAACTTCCCGGTGAAACGCGTCGGTATCGAACCAGTGCAGCGCCTGGGCGACGGTTATAACATCGAAAAACTGGTCCGGAAAAGGGGTTTGCTCAGCCGCACAGAAGGTATAGGTAATATTGGCTTTCTGAACGGCTTTCTCCAGTTGCTGCGCGCTGATGTCCGTAGCTTCCACCTGGTCAAAATGAGTAGACAACACGCTGGCAACCTGTCCGTTGCCCGTGGCGCAATCCCACGCTTGTTGACGACCGCCGGTTAGAGAAAACAGAAAATCATAGAGTTCGGGCGGATAATCGATCCGGTATTGCGCATACAGATCGGCGTGGCCCGAAAAAAGGTCGATGGTGGCCATAGTTGAATTCAGGAAAACAGGATTCTCATTTTTTTTCTTCTTTTTCTGCCATTTCGGCGGTAGCCATTAAACTTTCGGTTTTCTACCTTGTCAAACGGGCAAGATATTTATGGAAAAAGCCGGTAGAGTGTTGGCGTATATTAGCATTGCCGTATAACTTTGTTGGCCCAATCACAGTTTTTAGTCTTAACTCATTAAGCTTTTAATCGAATTTACATGAAAAAAACGTTTGGAATGCTCATTGCGGTTGCCCTGACCGCCCTTATTTCCGTCAGCAAAGCGCAAGCTCAGACCGTAATACCCGACGACGTTAAAGCTTTACTTCAGAAAAACATCTGTCTGGCTTGCCATAACCCGGACACCCGTCTGGTGGGCCCTCCTTATAAAGAGGTTGCAAAGAAGAAATATACCGATGCGCAGATTGTCGAATTGATCTATGAACCAAAGCCGGAACACTGGCCAGGTTACCCCCCGATGGCTGCGTTGAAAAACGTTCCGAAAGACGAAGCACTGAAAATTGCCGCCTGGATTAACTCTCTGGATGGTGGTGCGAAAAAAGCTCCGGCGAAAAAACCGGCTGCGAAGAAAAAGGCGTAATGTTCGCTACAATAAAAAAACGGAATCCCTGCTTTTGGTGGGGATTCCGTTTTTTATGACGTGTGTTTTTGAATTATTTTATTCCAGATTGCGATGATGCGTTGTGATTTGCGATTCGCGAATTGCAAATCATACGAAAACAGCATAGAATAAAGGGCTTTCACTTGCTATTCGACAACAATCCCCTTCTTCACCAGGAAAGCCCCAATGTTGAATTCCTGCCCGTTCATCAGCTCAATGTCTTTATCCCAGTTAAAGGTCTCCATCCGCTCCTTGGTGGCAACCAGTACAACCTGTGCTTCGGTAAGAACCCAGATGACTTTTTCAACACCAAAGTCCAGTAATTTGCCGGTTTTCTTGTAAATATAACCGGTTTCAGTAAGTTCTGAAATCGCAATATTGATGTCAACTTCAATGACAATTTTTGGTGGGACATTGGTGTATTTTTTCGAAATCTTAGCCGGTGTCAGAATAGCCTGATCATAAATACCGATATCATTAGATAGATTATCCCGGTTATTAAGATGAACACCTGGTTCACTAATGAGAACAAAGTATTTCTCATCGTCAATAAATGAGAAGATAATTTTTGCTAAGTACGAAATAAGCAAGGCTTGTAAGCTACTTGAACCCATAATTTCTTCCAACGTTTTTTTTCCGGCCAGCACGTCTTCATAGCCCCTGTAATACAGGGGTTTGCCATCCAACACCTCACAAATCAGGTAGTCCGGAATTTTACGTTTTGAACGGGAAACCGGTGTCTGCCGGGCTTGTCCTATCGCTACTGCCATTGCTTTAGTCTATTAATACTCAAATCCCTTCATCAACCGGCGGCTCGTTGTCACTGAAAATCCTTTGCCGGACCGCTTCGTATAACACCACGCCCGTGGCCACCGACACATTCAGCGACTCGACCTGCCCCACCAGCGGAATGCGGGCGTGGTGGTCGGCCAGACGGAGTAATTCTTCCGAAATTCCGTCGTCTTCCGAACCCATAACAATGGCTGTCGGGCCGGACATGTCAATGTCGTACAGGTAGTTATCCGTTTTTTCGGTACAGGCCACGACTTTAATGCCCGACTCTTTCATGTATTTTAACGTCTCTTCGAGATTGACTTCGCGGCAAACCGGCAGGTGACTCAGAGCGCCCGACGAGGTTTTCATGGCGTCGGAATTGATGAGCGCAGCCCCCCGTGCGGGAATCACAATCCCCTGCGCACCCGCACATTCCGCCGTCCGGGCGATGGCCCCGAAGTTGCGCACGTCCGTAATCCGGTCCAAGACCAGCAAGAGCGGCACCTGCCCTTTTTCGTAGACACCCACAATTACGTTCGAGAGTTTGGCGTAAAAAATCGACGACACGAAGCAGATGGCCCCCTGGTGGTTTTTCCGCGTAATGCGTTCCAGTTTCTCAACCGGCACGCGCTGAATGGTCACCCGGCGCTCGAACGCGAGTTGCTGAATTTCGGGAAAGCTGCCTTCCTTGACCAGATACAGCCGGTCGATGTCTTTCCCGGAACGCAGAATTTCGGTAACAGATTGAATGCCAAACACCATCTCATCGCTGGAGTACTGTTTGGGCTTTTTGGTATGAAACGTATTTACTCGCGAATTGCTCCGGTTCTCCATGCTTCGACTACGGGATACCAGACGGGTTGATATTCGACATATCGCACCAGTTCATAGTGATCCTCAACAAATTGATTAGGTTTTCGATTAAAGGTAAAGTTAATTTCCGAGACATTCGCACGTTGGTTATACACCCACACCTCCCGGTCGCGGCTGCGCTGAACCCGGTCGGGCGGTCCCAGCACGATGTAGATCATCCCTTTGTCAGTTTTCCAGCCTTCCTTGTAGGTCGTAAAAAGGCGGTTGGCTTCTTCTACACGGCCATAATACGCCCGAATGGCTCCTTTTGCCAGACTCTGATCACCGGCCATCAGCGTCAGCCAATACCGGTCGAGTGCTTTTTTATAATCCGCAGCCGTATTCAGGCTATTGATTTCGGTATTGGTGCTGACGTACAAAATGGGCTTGATCAGTTTTTCGGGCCGGGTCATTTTCGGAAAGCGATTGTCGGCCACGACCAGACCCAGACCGAAGGCATCGGCGGTATCTTCCACGAAATAATACAGGCCTTCGTCGGGCAATGAAAACGGCTGGTTGGTCATCACCGTCATGGCCGAATCGACGCCCATCACTTTGGTCGGCGCGCGGGGTGTCGTGTTCATCGGCGACTGCGCCGGATCGAAATCATGCCGGTACCGGAATAAATGCAGTGGTTTGGAAACTGCCCCCAACACATCCCGCACCACCACCGTATCGCCGGCATTGACAAAATGGTGCTGCTGGGGCAGGTTGGTTTTCGGATCGAAAAAAGCAAACCGGTCGCTCAGTTTGACGGTCTTAAACCGGATGGGTAAATCGTTTAACACCTTGCGTCCCGTACTGATTTCGGTAATTTCGAGCAACATAACCCCGTTGACGGTGTTGGCCGGTTTCTTGGCGTCGAACGCGACCGTCAGCACGTCGCCCGCTTCGGGGGAAGCTTCCCGGATCACCGACTCGGCCGTCAGCGGAACGTTGCCGTAAGCCAGCCGTTCGCGGCTGTTGTAGTCCGGATAAACGACGTAATTCAGCATAAACCGGGAAGTAAAATCCTCGACCGTGGCATGTTCACTCCCCTTCCGAACCATCAGGTTCATATACACCCGAATCGATGACGAATCTTTCCCCAGAAACCGTCCTTTGGTCGAAACCACCCGCCAACTGGTTTCCGTCGGTCTGGCTGGTGCCGAAGCACTGACCGGTGCCGACCTCGGCGCCGACCGATCCGCCGGTCGTTCGGTCTGGCTGGTGCTGCTTTCCGGATTTTTGGTACGCTTGCCGGAAGCACAGGCTCCCAGCAAGGCCGCACAGAGTATGATAATGACTAGTCTCATATGGCTTAAATTCTATTCATACCTAAAACGAACAAAACGCCCAATCCCATCAATTCCAATTCGTTTTTTCAAAGCTACCGCAAATCAAGTAACTTTACCGAAAAAAAGAACGATGAAGGCCCGGTTTATTCGAACGCTATGGCTTTAAGCACGCGTTCGTTTTAGCCGAATCCTTCTTCCAACTACCCGAGTCACCGCTCAGGCATCCTATGTATAAAACCACCGAAATTACCTCCGCCGAAATTGCATCCGACAATCCCGTTCATCAACGGTTGTTGTTTCCGTACGTCGAAGCCGCCAGAATCGTGCGCGGCAAGGTGCTGGAAATCGGTTGCGGTTGGGGACGCGGACTCGAATTACTAACCAAAGCGGCTGACCACTACACCGGCATCGACAAAAATGAGGAGTTGATTCAATCGCTCCGTCAGGAATATCCACAATCTACGTTTATTCAGGCCAATATCCCCCCATTGAGCGGATTAGCCGACAACAGCTTCGATTATATTGTCACCTTTCAGGTTATCGAACACATTCAGAATGATGACCTCTTCATTAAAGAAGCGTTCCGGGTTCTGAAACCGGGTGGAACGCTGCTGCTGACCACTGTCAACCGCCTGTTTTCGCTCACCCGCAATCCGTGGCACGTGCGCGAGTACACCGCCGACGAGTTGAAAAAATTGATGCTGCGGTATTTTCCAAAAGTCGACACCCAAGGCATTCACGGCAACGGAAAAGTGATGACGTACTACGAGCAGAACAAGAAATCGGTCGAGAAAATTACGCGCTACGATGTGCTGAACCTACAACACCGTCTACCCCGCTGGATGCTTCAGGTGCCGTATGATCTATTGAACCGGCTGAATCGCAATAAATTACTGGAACAGGACGGTTTGGCCGCCGAGATTCAGTACACAGATTATGAACTGACCAACACACCCGCCGGAAGTCTGGACTTCTTTTATCTGGCCCGGAAATAAGTTTCGCCCCCCACCCCCTAAAGGGGGCTTTCAAAAACCGAATGCAAAAAGCCCCCTTTAGGGGGTGGGGGGCGAAACCGCTACTCCTTCCCAGCCCTATTAGATTCCTTGATCGCCTGTCCGATTTCATCCCATTGTTCGGGGGTCACGCTTTCGAGGTGATTGAACTCCCCCGCCGACAGCACTTCCCCGCCGTCGATGGTAATGCACTCGCCGGTGATGTACGCCGAATAATCGGACAGTAAATAAGCCGCGACGTTCGCCAGTTCCTGGTGTTCGCCCACCCGTTTGAGCGGGATGCGGCTAATGGGATCCATCATCTTAACCAGCGGTTCGGGAAAAAGCCGGTCCCACGCCCCTTTGGTGGGAAAAGGGCCGGGCGCAATCGCATTCAGGCGTATCCCGTATTTTGCCCACTCAGCCGCCAGCGATTTGACCAGGATCAAAGCACCCCCTTTGGCGACGGCAGAGGGAACAACGTAACCGGAACCCGTTGTGGCATAAGTCGTTGAGATATTCAAAACCGTTCCCGGAATCTTGTTCTCTATCCAATATTTCCCCACCGCCAGCGTGAAATAATACGTCCCGCGCAACACGATATCGACCACTACATCGAACGCTTTATAAGATAAGCGTTCGGTTGGGCTGATAAAATTTCCGGCGGAATTGTTCAGCAGCGCGTCAATCCGCCCGAAACGTTCGACGGTTTGGGCAATCACCTGCTCGATTTCCAGCGGTTTGCGCACGTCACAGGCCAGCGGCAACACCTGCCCGCCCGTTTCGTCCATCAATTCAGCGGCAGTGGCTTCCAGAACGGGTAATTTTCGGCTACAAATCACTACGTTTGCGCCCAGTTGCAGAAAATACCGGGACATTGATTTCCCCAACCCTGTACCTCCGCCCGTAACAATAATTGTTTTATCTTTCAACGCGCCTTCGCGCAGCATGCCTTCCGCTTTGATCATAATTAGTTGGACAGTTTAAGGTCTACCATGTCGGTTTAGCGTTTCAGAAGGGACGCATCAGGAATGAGCGTCCGGGCCTGCAAACCTACACGTTAAACTATAAACCAACATTACTTATTTTAGCGCATAAACCAAAACCGTATGCATCCCGAAACACTCGCCATCTACCAAAACCGGATGGCCGACGCCAACGCCGGAGCTGTCGTCCCCCCTATTTCGCTCAGCACCACTTTCGAACGGGAGGCCGATGGCTCGTTCCCGCACGGACATATTTACAGTCGGGCCAGCAACCCAAATCGCGACCTGCTCGAAACCGCCCTGGCCCAACTGGAAGGCGGTTTTGCCGGACTGGCTTTCAGTTCGGGACAGGCCGCCACGATGACACTGCTGCTGGCCCTCCGACCAGGTGATCACGTCATTCTCGGCGATGATGCCTACCACGGAACCCCGGCCCTGCTCGAAGAACTTTTTCATCCCTGGGGGCTGACCTACACCCGCGTCGATTTTACGGATCTGGAAGCCATTCGCAGTTCCATCCACGAAAACACCAGCCTGATCTGGATCGAAACACCCTCCAATCCATTGTTGAAAATTGCTGATATTCGGGCGATTGCCGATCTGGCGCACCAGGCCGGGGCTTGGTGTGCCTGCGACAATACGTGGGCAACGCCGATTCTGCAACGCCCGCTCGATCTGGGCTGCGATGTGGTAATGCATTCCACGACCAAGTACATCGGCGGCCACAGCGACGTGTTGAGTGGCGCGTTGATTTTTAGGGAAGACGGTGATTTCTACCAGCGCGTTCGGCGGTATCAAACCCTGGGCGGTGCCGTGGCGGCTCCGTTTGATTGCTGGATGCTGTTACGTGGCATCAAAACCCTGCCCACCCGGGTGAAGGCGCAATCGGCGACGGCTTTGCAACTGGCGCAGTTCCTGCACCAGCATCCCGCCGTTGAAGCGGTTCATTATCCGGGTCTGGAAAGTCATCCGGGCCACGCCATCGCGCAGAAACAGATGACGCAGTTTGGGGCCATGCTGTCAGTTCAGATCAAAGGCGGTTCCGACGCAGCCATGACGGTGGCAGCTCGCGTCCAGCTTTTCACCCGCGCCACCAGTCTCGGCGGAATCGAAAGCCTGATCGAACACCGGGCGTCGGTGGAAGGCCCCAATACGACGACACCCCAGAATTTATTACGGATTTCGGTTGGTCTTGAACACGCCGACGATTTGATCGCCGATCTGGAACAGGCGTTGAATGCAATGACTTAAACCGTTATCTGGTGCTTTTTTAAATGGGTCAACTGTTCACTCAGCGTCCAGAGCTTCGTGGCGTTGAACCGGCTTTGAGCAGCTTCACTGGGCAGCTTGGGGCGGTTTTTGGCAAAATACAAACCCGTCACTTTGTCCACTTCGGCCGACGAGGCCAGGTAAATACCGGTTCTGGCCCCTTCTTCCGGGCTGATGAAAAAAGGACGCGCCAGGTTAAAAAGCAGACCTTTCAGGTTGCTGTAATTCTGGGCAAAATTGGTTTTCACCACACCGGGGTGCAGGCTGTTGGACGTGATACCGTCATCGGCCAGACGTTCGGCTAATTCGTTGGCAAAGAGAATATTACACAGCTTCGAGGCTCCGTAAGCCTTCATGCCTTCGTACTGCCGTGGTTGGGCCAGTTCATCGATTATGAAACCCCGGTCCCAGCGGTGCGCTTCGGAAGAGACCGTAATGACGCGGGAATTGGTTCCTTTCCGAAGCAGGTCTATCAACAGGTTGGTCAGCAGAAACGGACCCAGGTGGTTGGTGGCAAAGGTTAGCTCGATGCCTTCGGGCGTATATTGTTCTTTCTCAATGTATAAACCGGCGTTGTTGATCAAAACATCCAGTCGGTCGAATCGGTCGATGACTTCCCGGGCGGCCTGAATCACCGACGACTGGCTGGCCAGATCGCACCAGAGCAGATCGACATACCCGGTTTTGCTGACGCTCTTAATCTCCTGACGAACGGGCCGGGCCTTTTCCAGATTCCGGCAAAGCATGATGATATTGAAACCTTTTTTAGCTAATTCTAATGCGGTTATTCTCCCGATGCCAGAATTGGCACCAGTAATCAGACACGTTCGGGACTGCATGGTGGTTTGTTTGGGTTACTTCTCCTGTAAACCGCTGAGGAAGGAAGAAGTTTTGGGAATGGGGTAATAACGAATATTGAATGTTGAATAACGAATAACGAAGTGATGCCTCCTCGCTGGTCAGCGTCCCTTCTTTCGATATTCAATATTCGTTATTCAGTGTTCGACATTTACTTTAATAATAAATGTAAAATGGTGAATATCAAATGTAAAAGTTAGAAGAACCAGCCACTTTTACATTTAATATTCACCATTTTACATTTATAATTCCTTATTTCACAACCGCCTGCTCGCGTTTGAACAACTCGACCAGCGTATCAACGGCGTAATCGACTTCTTCGACGGTATTGTATTTGCTGAACGAAAACCGGATGGCTCCCCGTTCGGCATCGTTGTGGGGCAGGGCCGAAAGCACGTGTGAGCCAAGGTTAGAACCACTGGTGCAGGCGCTGCCGCCCGAGGCCGAGATGCCCGCAATGTCGAGGTTGAACAGCAGCATATCGCTCATTTCGGACGATGGCAGACCGACGTTCAAAACCGTATACAAACTTTCGGAAAGACTGGCCGACAGCCCGTTGAACGATACGCCCTCCAGCCGTTCGCGCAGTTGACCAATCATGCGGCTTTTCAGACTTTCGATATACTGCCGGTGGCTTTCCATCTCGGCATACGCAATTTCCAGCGCTTTGGCCAGCCCCACAATCCCGTAGACATTTTCGGTTCCGCCCCGCATGTTGCGCTCCTGCGAACCGCCGTGAATAAACGGATGAATCGGGCCGCGACCGGATTTGGTATGGGCATTGACATATAGAAAACCGACGCCTTTGGGGCCGTGGAATTTATGGGCGGCTCCGACGATGAAATCAACCGGAAGCTGTTGTAAATCATGCCGGTAATGCCCCATCGTCTGCACCGTATCGGAATGAAAAACCGCTTTGTGTTCCTGACAAAGATGGCCTACGGTTTCCAGATCGAGCAGGTTGCCGATCTCGTTGTTGCCGTGCATCAGCGACACGAGGGTGTTGGGATGCGCCAGGAGCAACTCTTCCAGATGCGCCAGATTGATGCGTCCCTCCTCATCTACTTCCACCAGATTCAGCTTGACCGCGCCCTGCTTATGCAGATGTTCGAGCGTGTGCAAAACCGCGTGGTGTTCGAGTGGCGATGTGATGGCGTGCGTCAGTCCATAGGTTTCGATGGAACTGCGGATGGCGGTATTGTCGGCTTCGGTGCCGCCGGAGGTAAAGAATATTTCGGCCGGGGATGTGTTGAGCAGCGTAGCGACGGTTTTCCGGGCCCGCTCGATGGCCGTCCGGACTTTCCGTCCGTGGGAATGAATCGAAGAAGGATTGCCGAATTCCTCAGTCATGAGCGGAAGCATGGCTTCCAGCACCTCCGGGTCGAGTCGGGTGGTGGCGGCATTGTCAAAGTAAGCGCGCATTGTGATGTTGTGTAATACACCACAAAGGTACGAAATTAGAAATTGCCCCCAACCGTGCGACGGACCGTCGCACGGTTGGGGGCAATTTCGATTATAACTTGGCGGCAATCACCTCTTTAATGTCTGAAATGATTTTATTGGCCAGGTAATCTGCCGTTGAAAGCGTATCGGATTCGGAATAAATCCGGATGATGGGCTCGGTATTGGATTTGCGCAGATGCACCCACTCTTTGTCAAATTCGATCTTGACGCCGTCGATGGTATTGATGGGATTTTTGGCATATTTGGCCTTGATCCGGTCCAGCACCGCGTCGACGTTGATGTCGGGCGTCAGTTCAATTTTGTTTTTGGAAATGTAATAATTTGGATACGTCCGGCGCAGCATCGAAGCCGATTTGCCAAATTTGGCCAGGTGCGTCAGGAAAAGGGCAATGCCCACCAGCGCATCACGACCCAAATGCAAGTCGGGATAGATAATACCGCCGTTGCCTTCGCCCCCAATGGCCGCGTCGACTTCCTTCATCATTTCCACCACATTGACTTCACCAACCGCCGAAGCCGAGTGTTTGCCGCCGTATTTCTGCGTCACATCGCGCAGGGCCACCGTCGACGACAGGTTCGAAACCGTATTGCCCGGTTTTTGATCCGCCGACCGGTTTTTCAGCACATAATCCGCCACGGCTACCAGCGTATATTCTTCGCCAAACGGAGAACCGTCTTCGCAAATGAGCGCCAGCCGGTCGACATCCGGATCGACCACAATGCCGAGGTCGTATTCATTTTTCTCAATTTCGACGATGATGTCGCGCAGATTTTCGGGCAGCGGTTCCGGATTGTGGGCAAACTGTCCCGTGGGTTCGCAGTGCAGTCGTTGAATCGACTCCACGCCCAGGGCCTCCAGCAACATCGGCACGACAATTCCGCCGGTTGAATTAACAGCGTCGACGATAAGCCTGAATTTTCGGGCCGCAATGGCTTCCTTGTCCACGAGCGGCAGGGCCAGAATGGCGTCGATGTGCTTCTGGAGCCAGGATTCGTCGGTTCGGTAAGAACCTAACTTTTTGACGTCCACAAAGTCGAATGATTCTGAATCGGCCATTGCCAGTACATCGGTGCCGTTTTCTTCGGAAATAAATTCCCCTTTTTCGTTCAGCAATTTGAGTGCATTCCACTGAATCGGGTTGTGGCTGGCCGTCAGGATAATCCCCCCGGCGGCTTTCTCACCCGTTACGGCCAGTTCAACCGTCGGTGTAGTCGATAAACCCAGATCGATCACATTCAGCCCCAGCCCCTGCAGGGTGGCGGCTACCAGTTTTGAAACCATTTCACCCGACAACCGACCATCCCGCCCAATCACGACTGTGCGGTTATCGGGATGGCGTTGCCGTACCCACTGTCCGTACGCTGCTGCAAACTTCACTACATCCAGGGGAGTAAGGCCATCGCCACTACGCCCACCAATGGTTCCACGAATTCCGGAAATTGACTTTATTAATGCCACGTTGAAAGAAATAATGAATATACTGAATGGTTTACGTACAAATGGTTTTATTTATTGAACGGCTTGATTATTAAATGATTACTCAGTAGTAACGAATGTATAATCCTTTTAACCATCCACCCATTTCCAACCACTCAGCCATTGAAACAAAGATAACTCCTTTTTCCGATCCTCAGTCTATTCCGTTCCGGTTATCGAAACGGTAGTCGTCATGGTCGAGCGGGCGGGCCCCCGAAAGATACCGGCTAAAGGTGCGAGCCGATCGTGGAAAAAGGAAGCTGCCAGAAAAACATGGTGATTGATGACCACCGAGCCTTCTGTCGGATCGAAACCGCGCCAGCCTGCACCGGGCAAATACACTTCGGCCCAGGCGTGTAGCTCGTGGTCCTGCTGCGGATTTCCGTACAGATATCCACTGACAAACCGGGCGGCCAGTCCAATGCTCCGACAGGCCGCAATGTACAGCACGGCATAGTCACGGCAGGAGCCTTTGCGCGAGATCAGCGTCATCTCGGCGGACGTCGCCGGTCCTTCATCGCGGGTTTCATACACAAAATTATTGCAGATCGTTGTGCAGAGGTGCGACAGAAACGGTACGGTTTGCCATTTGGCTTCCGACGCGATCTGCCGGGCATACTGCTCAACGAGCGTGGTAACGGCGGTTCGTTCGAGATACGGTTCCAGCATTTTCCGGTCGGCGTCCGAGTAATTGAACGGAATGCGCTGCGTTTCGAACGGAAAAAGAAAAAAGTCGTAGGCGTTGTACAGATCCGATTCAATTTCGGTTTCGGCCCTCACGACCAGCGAATCGGTCTGGCTGGTGAAATAGATTACCTGCTGCGTGTTTCCTTCGATATCGACATTGCTGACCAGCTTGCTGGGCAGCGGATCAATATGCAATTCGTAGCTATTTAACCGTTGGTGCGGGTAAATTTTGGGGTATAAATACAGCGTATGCGGTTCCAGAAATACCGCTGCGGAGTAGTCATACCGGAGTTCATGCCTTACCCGAAGTTTCATTGGTGCGTAGAGGTGGTTAACGCGTGGCTTTCCGAATTACAGGATTTTGTCAAATATGGGATTCATCCAGGCCGTTGGGAGTTTACGAACTGAATTGTTCAGTAACGCACTCCACTGGTTCGACACGCCTTCCATATCTTCCTTTTCGAGTCGGTGCTCGGTCAGATGAAAACTATCTTTCGCGTAGACCACCACATCGAGCGGGTAATCCACGTCGTTGGCGCTGACCCGCGTGGCATCGAACGCCAGAAAACCCATTTTCAGAGCATCCTGCAGGGAGGATTCGTAAGTCAGATTCCGGTACAACAGCGGTTTTCCATAACCCGAATTACCGATGATTTTGAACGGAGAACCGTGGTCGACTTCCACCCAGTTTCCCTCCGGATAGAGCAGAAAAAGTTTGTGTTCTTCGTCGTCTTCCAGTTGCCCGCCCACGATGGCGTTCAGGTTAAAGTGCATGCCCGATGCTTCCAGCGCGGCTTTATCTTCAATGGCCACGCGCCGGACCTGCTCACCAAAGGCATTCACCGCCTTATACAGTTTGTTGAAAGACCGGTCTTTCTCCCCAATCACCTCCCGAAAGTAGGTGATGGCCTTGTCGCGGACGGAGCGCAGACCGGAGGTCATGATAAACAGAGAGTGATTTTCCAGTTCGTGAACCGAAATCTTACGATTACTCGAAACTTCGGAGCCGGAGGTCAGTCGGGTGTCGGCAATGGCGACTAAGCCGGAGGCTACTTTGATACCTAAACAATACGTCATTGAATCAGTAAACTACAAGCTATGGCGAATGGCAAATATACACGTTTCCGAAATTTGCCCCCCGATTTAAACCGCTTTTTACAAAAACAACTCGTTTTTGTTTTGACAAGGCGGTAAAAAACAGCAAAAGATCTGGTCTGAATTAAAATTTGCCGGACTTTAAAAAAGGGTTTGTTACTTGCATATCGGATGCGGTACGGGCACTTTGCCGGGCCGCAATAACCGAAAACAATCCCTGCAAAACGAATAAATATGAAAAAAGAATCGCTTGCTGATGCGCCCAAATACCGGTTCTGGAAACAACAGGCCGAAAACAACGGACTGATCATCAATAAAATAGATGAGTTTTACATCCGCCGACGCCACAACGGTGAGGTGCTTTTCGCGATGCTGGAAGTGGATGCCAACACGCCGGAAGGCGACAAAATACCGCCCGCACTGTTTCTGAAAGGGCATGCAGCCTCGGTGCTGGTGTGTCTGATCGACCAGGAAACGAAAGACAAATACGTGGTGCTGGTGCGCCAACGGCGGATCTGCGACGGCTCGCACACCTACGAACACCCGGCGGGCATGGTCGACGCGGCCGATGACCCACAGGAGGTGGCCGCCCGCGAGGTGGGCGAAGAAATCGGTCTGGACGTCAAACCGGAAGAGTTGACCAGACTCAACAACCGGCTCTGGTTTCCCAGCACCGGCACCAGCGACGAAGCCATGCACTATTTCTTCGTGGAGCGCGAACTGCCGCGCCAGCAAATCATGGATTTTCACCACAAGGACATGGGCGTGGCCTCCGAATTTGAACGCATCACCACCGCCGTGACGACCCTGCCCGAAGCCCACAAGCTCATCACCAACATCAACGGGCTGCTGATTCACTTTTTATACCTGCACGCGGTGGGTGATTATGACACCATGAAGTTGCTGTAAGTGAGGGAGAAAGGTGCCAACGCACCCAAAAAAAGGGGCAAATGAATAAAAAAGAAAAAGCCGGGCTTGCGAAAAAGGCGTAACAATCACTATATTTGCAACCCGAAACGGGCAGTAGCCCGCGAATGGACCCGTAGTTCAATGGATAGAATTTCGGTTTCCGGTACCGACGATAGGGGTTCGAATCCCTTCGGGTTCACGAACTAGTATAAAAACCGCCAAATTAGCTCAATTTGGCGGTTTTTTTGTTTCACAGATATTTCCTAAAACTTGATCCATTTTACGGGATCAAGTGCAAAAGTTGTGGAGGGCGTAGGATTTTTTGGATCAAGTGCAAAAGTTGTGGAGGGCGTAGGATTTTTTTAGGTTTGTGTTTTTAATCAAACCTGACCGTCTTGGAGAGTTTCTTACCTTTAGTCGAATACCTGTTACCTGATTTTATCGTAGCCTATTATGAACTGACCCGTGTCGAGAAGTCTTCGGATCTGCTTCATGTTTATCTGGAAGAGAAAAACTACCCGGAGTCCGATCCCGCTAAAGCATTTCTTTTATCGAAGGGTTTCTTACCTGAAATTACCATCCAGGACTTCCCCATCCGTGATAAACGGGTTTTTCTTCATATTAAACGTCGTCGCTGGCCACCGTGGCGCGGCTCAATACCCAGACCGGTCACATCCAGCAAAGAGATTGGTCACAGGTAGCAGAGGGAACGCGAATGACGAAAGAATTCGCGCTTTTTTTAAACCAGCTTGACGGATTTATCCCCCCACAGTACCAATAGCCTGGGTCGTTTATATGGCGTTGACGGAAAACGTTTGTCCCGCCAGTATCGGACCCATTTGAGCCATTTTCAGAACTGGTCCCAGCTAAAACATGCTAAACAGTGGCTGTTATATCCCCAAAATATAGGAACGCATTTGTCAATTGATGAGACTAGCCTTTCGCATGGCGAGTTATATACGATTCTGACCAATAAAGCAGCCAAAGGCCAAAAGGGCAGTATTGTAGCCATTATCGCCGGTACAAAAGCGGAAACCGTGATCGCTATTCTCCGGAAAATCCCCGAAAAGCTCCGCAAAAAGGTGACCGAAATCACCCTGGATATGGCGGGCAATATGAGCCTGATCGCCAAAAAAAGCTTTCCACGCGCCACTCAGGTCACCGACCGGTTTCATGTTCAGCAATTAGCCCTGGAAGCCGTCCAGGAGATGCGTGTCCAGTACCGGTGGGAAGCTCTGGATGCCGAAAATGCAGCCCTTGAACAAGCCAAATCAGCTCAAAACACGTATGAGCCGGAGCTGCTTTCCAATGGCGATACGCTCAAACAATTGCTGGCCCGCAGTCGGTATGTGCTCTATAAAAAACCGGGTGATTGGACTGAAAGCCAACGGGAACGGGCTGAACTGCTCTTTGATCGTTATCCTGCTCTAAAACAAGCCTATGAACTGAGTCAAAGCCTAAGCCACATTTTTGAGAACACCACCGACAAACTCTATGGCTTGGCCCGCCTAGCCAAATGGCATGAAAAGGTCCGGCAATGCGGTTTTAAGGCTTTCAACACCGTGGCCCGTTCGATTCAAAATCACTATGACACGATCCTGAACTACTTTGACAACCGCAGCACGAATGCCTCGGCCGAATCTTTCAATGCCAAAATCAAAGCGTTCCGAGCTCAGTTCAGAGGGGTAAGAAACGTTGAATTCTTTCTTTATCGATTAACGCAGTTATATGCTTAATCCAACTTGATCCACAACTTTTGTAATTGATCCATTTTACGTCGGTCAAAAGGTATCGTATTGTCCCTGCCTGCACAAGCCCCTCAACAACAAAGCCCAGGCGCTCATCGAATCAAAAAAAGGGTTATTGCTGGATTGTATGAGTGATCAGAAAATGAATGATCACCTGAAGGAGATCGCTATGCGGACGAATGTGGAGAAAAATCTAACGATGCACGTCGGCCGCCATACGTTTGCAACTCGACTCCTGTCGAAAGGAGGTAAACTGGAGCGGTTGAAAGAGCTACTGGGGCATTTGAAGATTGAAAGCACCATGATATACGGGAGTGCTCGCTGAACTGTGTCAGTGGGTTTAATCAAAGCGATGTGGCTGAATTCGTTCAGTAAATATAATAGAAACTTGGGCTAAGATCTCCTTCCAATTATACGTGGTGGTTTCCCACTTGATTTGCAGATTTTGAATCACCAAATACACCAGTTTTTGTAAAGCGATATCGGAGGGAAAAGCCCCTTTCGTTTTGGTTACGTTACGCAATTGACGATGGTAGCCTTCAACTGTATTGGTCGTATACATGACCTTGCGGATAGCCGCCGGATAGTCAAAGTAAGGCGAAAGTAACTCCCACTTGTCCAACCAAGGCTGAATGGCTTGTGGATAACGCTGCCCCCAGGTTTCCTGTACCAGCAATAATTGCTCCATAGCTTGCTCACGATCCGATGCCTGGTATACCCCCTTAATATCTTTAACAAAGCTCTTGAGGTATTTGTCAGGGATAAACCGAAAGGAATTACGGAGTTGATGGACAATGCAGAGTTGAACGGTGGCGGCTGGAAAAACGGTTGCAATAGCCGTATCAAACCCTTTGAGCCCATCCACACAGGTGATCAGCATGTCTTCGACCCCGCGCTGCTTAAGGTCAGTTAGCACTGAGAGCCAAAACTTGGCCGATTCACTCTCCGCTGTGTAAATCCCTAGTACCTGCTTACGACCCGCTAAACTCAGTCCAATGACGCTGTATAGGACGCGGGTCACGACCCGGCCTTCATGACGAACTTTGTAGTAGATACCATCCAACCAGACCAATACATACAAGCTCTCCAAAGGTCGATTTTGCCACTCCCGCATGGCCGGGATTACTTTGTCGGTAATGGCTGTTAACTCGCTGTCGGATAGCGAGTAGCCATACATCTCTGAAAGATGTTGGCTGATATCCGCGTAGCTGCTACCCATTCCGTAGAGCGAGAGAATTTTCTGTTCCAGTTGTGGAGTCAGTACAACTTGCCGTTTAGGGACTAATTGGGGCTGATAACTACCGGTGCGGTCTCGGGGCGTTTGCAAGTCCAGCAAACCAGCACTGCTTTTTACTTTTTTGCTGGTTTTACCATTGCGTCGATTTTGCTCAGGCAGACGAGTTTGAACCAGATGGTGGCTCATTTCGCCTTCTAAAGCTGATTCGAGGAAGTGTTTAAGTAAAGGGGCAAACAGCCCACCTTCGCCTGTTAAGGGTTTGCCTTCGTAAAGGCCTTTGATAGCGGCCTGTTTGAAGGCCTCGAAATCGAAGTCGTTGTTCATGATAGTGAAAATAAGGTTTTTTCCTTTTTATTCACCCTTGACACAGTTTAGCGAGCAGTCTCTGATATACGTCCACGTCTCGGAAACGGATTTGCAATATGATGTGAATTTATTGTAGAAGTTTATGTTTAAAACAACTCAGGAACTCTCAATATCTTTCAAGAGTCTTATGTTTCTCTGCATCATATAGAAGTTTTGCACCATCAGGTATTTCAGACAAATCTGAAACATGTGTAAAGTCGACACTTTTTAATTTTTTTCTAACATTCAAAAAGATTCCTAGTGGATAATAAAAAATATAAAAACGGATTTCAGTTCCAATTGTATAATCTGTCGATGACAATAACGATACTGCACTAGATTCTTCCCTGAGTAAATGTCTTCTTTTTTCGTAGGGGAATAGTGGGGGTTGGCTTTTGTGGTATCCCATTTGAAAAAGTATTTTGCCCCAAGCATTTAAGACATTAATCATTACCTCTAATAAGTCCCTTATTGAACCATCTACTAAAAAAATAGTGATTTCTTTTTCTTGATTTGAATAAGATCCTTTGTGATCTCTGAATTTCGAGCTGACAATATACTCTCTAATATCTTTTCTACCTGAAATCAGAGGTTTCCTTTTTTTGTATTTTTTTTGATCCAGTACAGTATGCTTAAATGAATTGGCTACATCTTGTAGTAAGGTATAGTCGGGACAGATTTTTAAAATGTCCTCATGTATTTTTTCAGGATTTGAAAATTTCTCTTTAAAATGATAAAGGTTTAAAGTAGCAATTTCTGCCGCTATCATTTCTTTCCCCGTCCAGTTTCTTTAACACTTTTAATTTTTTTATATTCAAGCAACGGCAATACTAGTTTATGATAGTAGTCTTTTACAATGTTATCATTGAACTTCATACCAGAATTTGTTTATTAATTTACGTTTCGAAATTTAAGATAGTTATAAACTGTTGTCCGATTAATTGACAATTGCTTTGAGATTTCGGCTACTGATACATTTTCGTTAAATAATGATTCGACAATACGAGCCTGTTTTTTCGCTTCGAGAGACAGTCCTTCTGGGCGACCTAATACAACTCCTTTTGCTTTGGCAGCGGCAACGCCGGCCAACGTACGTTCACGGATGACATCGCGTTCAAATTCAGCCAGGCTCGCAAAGATTCGGAACACTAATCTTCCCTGGGCGGTGGTCGTATCGATTGGATCGTTCAGACTGATCAGACCGACTTCACGCTTTTCCAGATCGCCCACTAAATCGATAAGATGCTGGACGCTTCTTCCGAGTCGATCTAATTTCCAGAATACAATAGTGTCTCCGGCGCGAACATGCTCCAGCATTTTGCTCAGCTGCGGCCGATCTTTTTTTGTACCACTGATCTTCTCTTGGTAGACTTTTTCACAACCTGCTTTCTGGAGCGCGCCTAACTAGAGGGAAAGGTTTTGGTCCAATGTTGAGACCCGTGCGTATCCGATCTTCATGAAGTAGAATCATTGTGATTTTTTCACAATGTCCAAAAAATGGGTTTAAATAGAAAATAACTGAACATAATTTATTGAACAGCTATTTTGAACATTTTTGTCGCTGATATGAAAGTTGCCCCTATTGAAACGGAGTGTGCATTTAAATGGTCAATTTATTTAACTATTTCTCGACAGAAAGTGCTCCTAGCAGATTATTTCTGAGTAAATTCCACATTTTATGGCTCGTATCTTCCAACTTTTGAACATATATTAGGGTCATAATTTCAGTCTATTCGTTGTCAACTATTCGCTAAAATGTATTCCCTATGAAACTTCTCTTTACCCGCTTTGCCATCCCTGGAACCTTTTTATTTCTATTTGGTTCCTGCTCGGTACAGGATCACCTGGTACCCGCTACCAGTCAACACTGTAAAGTTGTGGATATAGTTTACCAAAGCTCTACGATTAACCTGAAAAATCCGGACGAGAACCTTGAAATCGATGGGCAAAAGGTTGAAATAGGAATCTATGCTCACGAGCAGTATGAATACGATGACCAGGGTCGGGTTACAAAAGTGAGTTACTTGCCAACCCCAACACAATTGAAGGATATTCGGACAGACCGCTATGAATACCCCCCCAATCAAGTCGTCCATACAATAACGTATCCCAACGGAACAGAAAGCAAATCTACCGTTACGGTTAATGAGCACGGTAACACTGTAACTCCTACATCTTCCTATCAATACGAGTATAATTCTGAGGGCTTTATAGTAAAATCCACTTTCCCTTATTCCTGGAACAAACAATCGTTTGGTGATGGCGTAGCGGAGTATTCAATAGAGAATGGTAACATCGTCAAATATACCACCTTTCAACCCCAGTCTGGTCTCAAAAGTACCACCCTATATGAATATGATCTTTCCAGACCCAACCTTCCGTCGATTTATTGGTTTAACAGCAAAGAAAGCACAAACCTTCTTACCAAAATCACGCTGTATTACGGTTCCAGCCCGTCGGAAGGCTACAAAGTTTTCGAATACCGTTATACATTCGACAGCAATGGTCAGGTCAATCGTAAAATTGAAGTCGGTTATGATTACGCGGCTGACGGTGCGAAAAGCCGGACCTCGGTTCAGGTAATCGATTATACAGTTAACTGCCAAAAGTAGGCTTACTAGTTAAGGATAAAATAAAAACCGGTTGTGTCACAACCGGTTTTTTCGGACCATTTAAGTATATGCCCCCTGCAATTACTCATCACGGATTACCTTTTAAAGGTCTATCACCACCTCATTTATAATACCCCCAGACCTCCCGGTTTTTTGCTCCATCTTTCCCCATTTTCTGGTTCACCACAAACTCACTCAGAACCGTACGTCCTTTTAAAAGATCAGCCGACAACGTGTTCACCGGCACGAATTTATCCGAAGCCGTAGTATACGTAAACGTTACTGGTAAAGCATATCGACCCGCGTATTCCGGTTTGGTCTTAGGTAGCTTGCTTAAAGCGTTTGTAACCTCCTGCCCAAATCCATACCCCACATTTTCAGGACTTAGTAACTGGATAGTAGCCAGTTGTCCCGCTTCCGTGATCTCAAAACCGACGTACACCCGAGCGTATACCTGCGCATTCCAGGCCTGAACGGGATAGGTGATTTGTAACCGAAGCCCCTCTCTGAAAGCGGCATCCGTGGACAGGGAGGTTGAATGGAGCTGATTTGATACCGTCAAAGAATCATACAGGCGAACGACTTCAATCACCTGTTCGACGGTAAGCTGTCTGTTTGGCAATTTGGAATCAATGATTTCTTTTTGATCCCCCAAAACCGACAATAGGGCGTTTTTTGTCAAATTTATGGGTTGCGGGACCGCATCCCCTTTTTGAAGGTAATAGCGCTGATCGACTTGGTAATAACCGGCAAATGGTCTGTCTTTATCATACCCATTGTTGATTGGTGTTTTAACGAAACGGCCTTTCAAACTTTTTAAAAGCTTTGTTTGCCCGCTGCTAAGCTCCGTCGTATACAACGTATAATTGATGCCCATCGCGCTCTTTGACTGACGAATGTACTCAATCCCATTGAGGACGAATGCGTATGGGACAACCGTTTTTACTGTCAAGTCGTCGGCGAAGCGATACAAAACTTCGTGGCTGACGACATTATAGGCAAGCTGGCAAGCCAGTTCCTGCCCCGACTGGTCTAATCGAATCCGGCCTTTCTGAAAGGCAGGAAAGCTGATGTATTCACTCCCCAAAAAGGTAACCTGTTTGTTGAGCGGGGCGTTTCCCGACGCATACTCATTGACCTGACAAGTCGTGATTACCTGACCATATCCATCTTTAGTCACCGTACATTGCCCCAGCGTAGTGACAGCACTACCAAACAGAAGGCAGGTAAAAAGGGGAAAGAATTTCATCGCTTTGGGTTATTAGAACCATAAAGTCCTTTTAGACAGAATGTTACTCAAGTCACCTTTGAAAAACGAACCCATTATCCGGGGTGGGGCAAGCGAACGGCAACCTTATTGCACCCGAACCAACTGAACACCCAGCACCGGCCGACCATCGGCCGTAATGCCTTGTATGACCACGCGTACCGTCCGGACAACGTCCGATAACGGAAACCGGAGCTGGCTGTGCCCCTGACCATCAGTTTGTATCATGGGTTTCCAGTACAAGACGTCCCGGTGATCGATGGGGCCGGAAACCGGGCCGGCCGCTGCATCCGCATCATAGCGGGGTACATAAAATTCGCGCTGCACCGACGGATACCCAATGAATTGAATTGGCGTCATGCCAGCCTGAGGTTTGGCTTTGCCCTGCATCGAACGTTTGCTTTTGGAGTAAAAAGCAATCACGCCATTCCCGCCCCGAACCCCGTAGATACCGGATGTACCCCCGTTTTTCAGCAATTCGACCCGTTCAATATCCCCGGAATTGAACTGCATCAACGCGGTTCCATCGGGGTCCTGAACGGGAATCCCGTCGATCAAATACAAGGGCTGCATGCCACTTTTGAAACTGTTTACACCCCGCATAAAGACCTTATAGCTACGCGCCTGCGCGGCTCCTTCCCGTGTAACCGTCACACCCGCCAACCGCCCCTGAATCATTTCGTACAGATTTGAATAGGTTGGCGATTTATCGTCAAACACCAGAACGGCATCCGCTTTTGTGTGCAAACTACGCTGTTGAATATCGTCGGGTCTTTCTTCGGTTTTTTGCGCCCGAACCGTTACTTCTTCCAGCACTTTCGTCGTTTTATCCCGGTACAAATCGGCGTTTGCTCCCTGCCGAATGCGGGCCGCTTCCAGTTGAGCGCGCAACATCGACCAATTGGGTGCACTCGTTAGTTGACTGACTTCCCATTGTTGGCCGGGCCTTTCCTGAACCAGAAAGCCTTCTTTGGGAGAAAGAATATTTCTCTTACGGTCAGCGAGTTGCGTCATTAATTGAATGGTATCCGTAATGGCCAGCCCCGCCAATCGAAACCGCCCCTGCTCGTCAGCGCCCGTCGATTTTACGAACGATTTTCCGGCTCCTGTCGACGCTACGGTAAGCTGCGCGCCGGGAATGGGCTGATTTTTCGCATTCAAAATGCGGCCCCTGATCGATACTCTGCCCAGCGAATCCGTTCCGGGCGTGCCACTCACCCGTCGCCAACCCTGGGTCAGCAGCAGGTCGTCCAACGCCCGGCGGGTTTCGGCCGAGTGGTTCACGACGTAGTCGTTGGGGTTTTCGATGCGTCCCCGAAGCTCTCCCGTTAGCAACAAGTGGGTCTGTAAGGTAGCATCCACGGTATCGTCCGGCACCTGGCCAGCATCGGTAATCGATGCCGACAAAGCGCCGGAGGCCGGTGATCCATTGTCGGTCAGATTGATGCTCAGGGTAACCAGTTCGCGGGGCTGATAGCGGTTTTTGTTGAAACCCATCCGTACACGAATCGGCGCAGTGAACTCAGACACAAACACCAGTCGCTCGGCTTGGGGCCGGGCGGTGGCATCGTACAGGGTGATTTGCGCCAGACCAGGCAGCCAGGTCATCATCGGTAAATTCACCTTCGCCACTCCGTTTTGCAGGAGAATTTTTCGCTGATCGACCAGTTGGCCGCGTTGCTGAATCAGAATATATACTGAGTCGCTAACGGCCCGGTTGGCATTCATGATGGTCAACGCCAGATGGGTTGTATCGCTGATCGCATCGGCCGAGAGCAACAGCCCTTGTGTTTCGGGTTTGGGCAACGGAACGCGTTGCGGCTGGTCGTTATCCATTACCTCGGCATAATACGTCCGCTGCGGTTTGGGCTCCATCGACACGCTGGTCATGCCCTGTTGATTGGTCTTGAAACGAACGATTTCAGCGCCTGAATCATCCACAATCCGTCCTGCGATGGACAAACCGTGCCCGTTGGGCCGAACCACCTTTACGCCCAGACGCGCCGGAAATCCCGCAATCCAGCGACCGCCTTCGGGCAAAATCTGAACGTCTAATGGCTGAGAAACAGAATCCCTACGGATAGAGACCTCGTTCCGAACCAGATTATAGACCGCGACAGATCGCTCGAAAGCGGGGCGTCGCTGGGCATCATCTTCATCAGTATAGGCACGCAGTTGATACGCTCCCGTCGTGAGGGTATCCGACAGGCGGAAATGACCCTGGCCACGCCCGTCCACGATCCGTACCCACTGGTGCTGCACGAGTTTCCCGCTTGCCGTCAGCAGGTCGACCTGCAGGGCGGTTTCGCCACCGGCTCGCTGGTGACTGGCCGCGTCGAGTAAGTACGTACTCATCCAGAGCCGGTCGCCCGTAGCGTAAAAGGGTTTATCGATGTGTACAAATACGCTGGGAGCCAGAAACTTAAATCGCTCATTGAAAGCCGCCGTGATCCCTCCCAGGCAAGAGTCGGGTGGGGCTAGTTTCCCCTGGGTAGCCAGGGAACCGTTTGGTAGAGATTCCTTCTCACTGCCTTCAGGTTTCCAGTCGGCGGGCAACATTGTCGACAGCCGGTCATTCCCCATCGACCCTTTCGCTTCCATCCCTTCCGGCATCGTAATCACCCCGTCGACAGTCATTTGAAGTTGACCGCCAGGTAGTCTCATTTCCGTATAGGCGTAACGGGCGTCGGGATAGGGCGAAAAGTTCGAAACCGCATTCGTATAGAACACGATCAGTTTCATGGGGGAAACCAACCGGCGTTCGGTTGCTAATCGGCCGGGTTGAATCAACGCAGAAGCCTGAACGGGAATCAGACGCTTGTAGTCGCCAACCGCAGCGGCCAATGTAATGGTCCGGCGTTCGGGGGGGATCAGCCGGGTGACATCTTCCTGATAAATCTTAAAACCGGCCTGCTCGAACGTATTATCGATCAGGCTGGCCATCAGGTGCCTGATCGATCCCTGGTAAGCCATCAGCCGGTTCCGCCGAAACCGGCTGGCCTGCCGCTCGTTTTCGGCTTTTACTTCTTCAAAACGGGCCGTACCGGCCGAAACAACATTTCCGGACGGAGCGGCATCGAAATGTTGCAAGGCATAAATCAGCCGATATCCTAACGCCTGATTCTCAATAATCAACGGTTCACGCGCTGTTGCATACAAATGACCTTTGTCCTCTTTAAAATCAAGAACCTCGCCGTTTACCAGCAAACATTGTCCGCCAAATGGTTCGCCGAAGAGTAACTTCTTAAACTGACGCAGGTGCCGCTCCCAGCCCTTTGGATTGCCCCGTACGGTGACGGCGTCCAGCAGTTGTTCACTTTCTTTTAGCTGAAAATTGCCTTTTTGCGGAGATGCATTTTCAAATCGTATTTTTTGCGAAATAGGCTGGTAACCAACGAAGGAAACGGCGATTTCGGTCGTACCCAGCGGAATTCCGGTCAATGTATAATAGCCCTTTTCGTCGGTGACTGCCCCCCGCGTCGACCCATTGACATAGACGTTGGCCAACGGCATGGGTTTTCCCGTCGTGGCATCGGTGACATAACCAGTCAGTACAGCAGTCGTTTGTCCATGAGCCAGCCGGGGCAATCCCAGAAGCAGAACGGCTGCGATCCAGCCGATAAAGAACGAGCCACGCATAGTTACTAAATTACCTTGTCTGTCTATAAGTTAACGCAGGGCTAGTATTGATTAAAACTAAATACCCCCGGATTCATCAGCCCACTGCTTTAGCTGTGGGTATAGCAAAAAGTTCTACCTACTGCAAGAACCGTTTTAACGGTTTTATCGGCCAGAAAACCGTTAAAACGGTTCCGGGACGATTCGGTTTCGTTTCAACTTCCCACAGCTAAAGCTGTGGGCTGATAACCGTTCAATCCGGGGGTACTTTTTTTAAATCAATTATAACCCTGCGGTTTCCGTTTTATACCATAACTCACGGCCACTACCAACAACAGCACGGCCAGACAGCCCAACGCAATACGCAACGAAGCATGTTGCGCGATAAAACCCAGTAAAGCCGGACCAGCCAGCATACCGGTATAGCCCATGGTCGTAATGGCTGGTAGACTCACCGTTGGCGAAATCCCCGGCAACCTGCCCGCCTGGCTGAAAAACACAGGCACAATATTGGCGGCTCCCAGGCCTAGCAGGACGAAGCCAATTAGCGCCCCCACAACCCACGGACTCAGGACGGCGATGCCCAGGCCCACGGCCCCGATCAGACTACCTCCCACCACGACCGCTTTTTCGTTCAAACGGGCCACCAGCTTATCCCCCACCAACCGCATCGTCGCCATGGCAATCGAGAAGGCCGAATAGCCCACGCCCGCAAACTCCGCTTCAATCCCTTTGTCATCCCGCAGAAAAATGGCACTCCAGTCCAGCACGGCACCTTCGGCCAGAAAAATTGCAAAGCACATCAGCCCCAGAAAAATGACCCTGCCGTCTAGCCAACTAAACCGCTGCTTAACCGCCGTTGGTTTCTCATCGGTTGCCGAGAAGCGGGCAATCGCCTGTTGCTCTACTTCCAAAGGAAATAAGGACTGGAATTGAGTCAGCGTAATCAGGATCATCAGGGTGGCAATACTGAGGGCGGCATAAACGGGGTTGAGTCCCAGCTTAATCAAAAAACCCAGGCCGAGCGACCCCAGCAGGCCACCCACGCTGAAGAGACCGTGTAGGGACGACATGATGGGCTTTCCGTAGAGGTTCTGCACCTGAACGCCATGTGCATTCATCGCAACGTCAATGGTGCCAATGCTGGCCCCGAATATGAACAGCGTTATGGCGATCGCCGATGTGGAGGGCAGAATGACCAGCAGCGGCAAAGCCAGCGCCATCACCAGCGCTGAACCGGCCATAACGATGCGGCTGCCAAAGCGTCCTACCAGCCAGCCGGAGACGGGCATCATCAGCATAGACCCACCGCCCAGCATCAGCAGTAAAAAGCCCAGGTTGGCGTCATTCAAGGCCAGGCGATCTTTGGCAAAGGGAACCATCGGTGCCCAACTGGACATGCCCAAACCGCAAACCAGAAAAATCAATTGAGTGGCCAGACGGGCTTTTAACACCTGCCCTGACGGTAGGGCTACATTCATGGAATAACTAGAAAAAATAACGACGTCATCGGTTGGCTTTTGATCGAATTATAAAGTCATTTTGGGCAGATTTTTACTCAGGATGCGAGTGCAAGGCGTTGATCAGAAGCGATACGGGAGGGGGTGCCGACCGGAAAGAAAATACAGCAAAAAACCGCTCTAAAAATGGTGGCCATTTCCGGAGCGGTCTCATTAGCAACACCTTTGCCGCTTTTTATCGGGACGTATCAGCGCATTTATACTGTTGCCAGTGGATGGCCGTCGTAATCCGCAAGCTCGTGTTATTTTCAAACGGTTCGATCAGGTTCCCTTTGTAATAACATCCGTCTTCCCCACTCATAATATCACCCGGCGCAATCACCAGCGGGGTGCCCGTAGCGGAAGTGGCATTGCCTGTTGATTTAACAATTTCAGCAAATAAAGTAAAGCCGTTCGGACATCCTTCGATCAGCGAACTTACCGCCAGGCAGTTGTCCGGCCGGTGATCAGGCCGGGAACAGCTTCCAAACAAACCAGTCAAAAGTATAACACTGAGGCTGGCACCGGCGACACGTGTAAAAGTTTTTTTCATTTGATACAGAAAGGGGAGTTTAGTTGCGCTATTAAAAACGGAGTTTAACCACTAAAGTACTTATTTTTATATATAAATTACTAAATACGGTAACTTAGCTCGTAAAATAAGATGGCTCCCCCCTCAAACCCGTTCCGTTCCTTTCTACCTCAACGAATCCGCTCTTTCCATTGAAAATTTTTCCGCATTTTGAGTATCTTAAGGCTGGAAATTAAAACCGCTTCGTTTATTCCTGTGACCCTTTTCGGCTGTTCTTATGATGTATCGTTCTCTGTTCCTGATTGGCTTGCTGGGTAGTCTTTCTCTTCGTGGCCACAGCCAGTGTGTCGTTACGCAGGATGCACAAAAGCGGGTGATTACCACCTGCCGGTATTATGACTCCAAAGACGGGTTTCTTATGAACCGGCCGGATCGCAGTCAGAGCATGACGCAGGTGACCTACCTGGGCAGCGAGTATTTAACTTTTCCAGTATGGCAACCCGGTACGCTGGAAACCGGTGATTCGAAGAAGCCCATCCCGTGCCTGATCGCCTTTAACATCGCTACCAACGTGGTTAAATGCCGGTTTGAGGGCGATGAGCAGGAATACGAGGTTCAGCCGGATGCGTTTACGGTCAATGACATGCGGTTTATCAGTCAGGTCAGCGAGAAAGGTGTCCAGACCAGCCGGATCTATTACAAGGTTTTATATGCCGGTAAAACCCGGGTGCTGAAACAGCTCCGCTGCAACCTGATTGTGCCGAAAAGAGAAGCATACACCCTCGATGATCCGTTCGACGGGACGTTCCGGCGCCAGAAAACCTATTTTATTCAGCGGAACAACGACAAGCCCCGGACGGTGAATTTGTCCCGAAAATCCGTTCTCAGTGTGCTGGACGATCCAACCACCCGGCTCAATCAGTATCTCACCCAACGGAAACTGGATGTCTTACAACTCGTCAATGCGGTTGCGTATTATGACGGATTTCAGTGAGAAAGTGACAAAGATAAATAGCCAGGACAACCCCGAGTTTTCCTGGCTTCTCTCAATCATCTATCAAAAATGAAAAAACTGTTTTTCTTTCTGCTGATCGGGTTTCTGGCTTGCAAGCATGATGTTGATTGCGAAACAATGAAGGATGAAACAACCGGGATTGTTACCGCCGTTTTGTCTGAGCGTGTTGCTTATGATCAGAAAATTGGCGATTTGGGCCGGTTTGGCCTGCGGATTTCAACAGCGGAGGAATTCCAGCGGGTATTTGACCGTTGCTGTGCCGGGCGTCTGGAAACCATCGATTTTTCCCAAAACGACGTCCTCGGCCTTTCGACCGTCAATCGGGGATGCAAAAGCACTTATCAGTTGGATGTGCAACGTGACGACGCCACCAAACGCGTCATCTACACGGTGACCGAGCGGTATTGCAGACGCTGCTCCCCCTCAGATGGACGCGGGAACTACGTGGTGATTCCGAAAGTGCCGGAAGGATATGAAGTGAAATTTGTGCGGAAAAATTGATTTCAATCACCGGTTTCAAACAACTCTACATGGTTCACCGCCCATTCGCCCGCAATCATGGGCATACCCCGCAGAACGCCCCGGTTATTCGTACAAATCAGGTAGAGATCGCCGGATTGAAAAATGGCCACAATCGTTTCGCCGGAAGTCTCAGACGGTTTGCCCACAGTTTCCGTAATCCGCATTCCATTATCATCGAACGTGATGGAATAAATGCGTAAATCAGTGGTTTCGTACCGGTGTTTCAGCATGGCTTTCCGCAAAATGTCATGCACTTTTTCGGCTTCTTCCGTATTCTTGGTGGCGGGAACAAAAAATTTCATCGTTTGAAATAAGTTTACGGTTTTCAGTATACGGTTTTCGGTAGGCTGGCGCACGAGGGCTAACGCGTCAGCCCCCGAAAACCGTATACTGAAAACCGTAAACCTTAATCAGGTTTCTTCCACGTCAGCGTACTCCGTTCCTGGTCGACAAAACCGGCGGACTCGTACAACAGTTTGGCACGGGGGTTGTACTTCTCGGTTTGCAAATGGATGACCGACACACCCAATTCGTCGGCGGCTTTTTGCAGATTTTGTAAAACCTGTCGACCCTTCCCGCCACCCCGGTGGCCTTCTTCAATGAACAGTTCGTCGACCAACGCGGTTTTTCCGCCGAACTCGTAAGCAAAACCGTAGGTCAGGGCCGCGTAGCCAACTGGCTCCTCTTCCGGCCCAATCAGCCAAAGCGATCCGAATGACGGATTTTCCAGGACTTGCCGGATGAGCATCTGACGCAACGGCCGGTCAAACGGGTAGTTGAAAAGCCCGCAAAACGTTTCCATCATCCGCAGAACGGCATCGGCGTCGGCGGGTGTTCGGGCAAGTCGGATCAGGTCCGGAACGGGTGTCTGGGTTTCCAAGTCGTTAAAAATACGGGAATAAAATTAATTTTTGCCCTTAAATCCCGAAACACCAGCCTGAACTAAAGCGGGGTTGGGCTTAAAATAGCCGGATGCAAGAACTCCCCTTTAGGGGTCGGGGGCAAAAATACTTCATTTTTTTCTTGACTCTCCCCTTGCGTCATAGCCTACCTTTACAACGTCAACATCGGCAACGTCCTGAAAATGAAAACGTATTCGGTCAAAAAACTGGCGGGTCTGGCGGGTGTCAGCGTGCGCACGCTCCACCACTACGACCGCCTGGGCCTTCTCAAACCGTCCGTTCGCACGGAAGCCCGGTACCGGCTTTACGGCGAAAAAGAGCTCATCCGACTGCAGCAGATTCTCTTTTACAAGGAACTGGATTTTCCGTTACTGGAAATCCGGCAGGTGCTGGAAGACCCCGACTTTGATCTGGTCACCGCGCTCAAAAGTCACCAAAACGCGCTGAAAGACCGACGCGACCGTCTGACGACCTTGCTGAGTACGATTGACAAAACCATTTCTAAACTAAAAGGAGAATCCATTATGCTAACAGACAAAGAATTATACGAAGGTTTCCCGAAAGAAAAAGCGGAAGCCTACCGACAGGAAGCCGTCGACACCTACGGCGCCAAAGTCGTGGAAGAATCGGAGAACAAAATCCGTCAACTCAGCAAAGCCGAATGGGCCGATGCCAAAGCCGAGGGTGAGGAAATTGCCCGAAAACTGGGCGAGCTCATGCACAAAGACCCGGCTGATGCGGCTGTTCAGCAACAAGTCGCCCGGCATTATGCCTTTATTGAACGGATGTGGGGCAATTCGGTTTGCAACGGCGACAGGCTATCGGCTTACCGGGGACTCGCCCAGTTGTATGTCGATGACCCCCGCTACACCAGCCACAACGGCGTCTCCAACCCCGACTACGCCCAGTTTCTGAGCAAAGCGATGACGCATTTTGTGGACGGGAGGTAGTGGGCGGTTTACAGTTTTCGCTAGGCCGAAAACTGTAAACCTTACGAGCTGTTTGAGTTAACCGGGGAGAGCCCTGGAAGGGCGGTCTGTCAATAGTCCACAGCAGATACAACGCGTGGTAGCTCCGGAGGAGCGGTCCAAAAACATCTTCAGGCCGCTCCTCCGGAGCTACCACGCGTTGTATCTGCTGTGGACTATTGGCAGGACAGGCCTCCGGCCTTCATTCAAACAACTTCTTAGCTTACCCCTTCCGATCGAAATACATCC
This sequence comes from Larkinella sp., assembly GCF_965227735.1. NCBI lineage: Bacteria > Pseudomonadati > Bacteroidota > Cytophagia > Cytophagales > Spirosomataceae > Larkinella > Larkinella sp. Next base: position 608,737 of record NZ_OZ245776.1, read on the forward strand.
GCATGAACAGAAACTGGTAATGAACGGCGCTGTTCCAGTAATTCCAGTTGTGAGCGCCGGGGCGGGTGATATAGTCGTGGGCGATGTTCATGTCCAGCATTTTCTGGTGCAGGTTGGTATTGACCCGAAAGAAAAAGTCGTCCGTGCCGCAGTCGATGATCAGCGCCTGCGAACCGGGCGTCAGCAAATGAAGCAGGTTGATGACAGTATGCTGTTCCCAGCGTTCCGGGTTTTGGGCGTAGGTTCCCAACCACTTCGCCATGTCCCAGTTGTTCGGAAACGGCCGGATGTCGACGCCCCCGCTCATGCTGCCCGCGGCCCCAAACACATCCTGGTGCTTGAAGGCGAGGTATAACGCGCCGTGTCCGCCCATGCTTAGCCCCGTGATGGCCCGGCCCTTGCGGTTTTTGATGGTTTTGTAATGACTGTCCACCCAGGCCACCAGTTCCTTCGAAACGTAAGTTTCGTATTTGGAAGACGGATCGACCGGGCTGTCGAAATACCAGCTTGAAGCGTTGCCATCAGGGCAAACGATAATAGCCTGATAGGTGTCGGCCAGACTGTGTGTAGCGGGAGCCTTTTTGACCCAATCGCCGTAAAAACCGCCGTGCCCGTGTAGCAGATACACCACCGGGAATTCCTTGCCAGCCGCATACGAATCCGGCGTAAGCACCACCGCCTTGATGGTTTTCTTCATGGAGGGGCTGTAGGTTTCGACAGTATCGACTTTGGACGCTCGAACGGATTGGTGGAGACAAACAAAACTGGTCAGCAGGAATAAAAAACGGGAAACGGTCATGTTGTAGCTGGTTCGATATGGGAGTAGTTTCATTCGTTAAAAGGCTGCAAAATAAAACCATTTCCAAACTTTTTGTATCTTCATGGGCTGATTCCTCTTCAAGACAAACGCATGAAGTCTATTTTCTTTCTTTGCCTGCTGACCGGCACGGTTCTGGCGCAGTCGCCCGCCAAACGCCCCATTGTTCCTTCCGACATCCTGAGGTTGCAAAACATCACCGACCCGCAGGTTTCGCCCGACGGCCAGTGGGTGGCCTACACGCTGTCGTCGGTAGACAAGGAAAAAGACAAACGCAATTCCGACATCTGGATGATTAGCTGGGACGGCAAACAGTCGGTCCAACTGACGAGCAGCCCCGACGGCGAATCATCCCCCCGCTGGAGTCCCGACGGACGGTTTCTTTCGTTTGTGGCCACCCGCAATGGCGACAAAGACAGCCAGTTGTGGCTCCTCGACCGCCGGGGTGGTGAAGGCAAAAAACTCACCGACCTGAAAGGAGAACTGGAAGGATACGAATGGGCTCCCAACGGCAAAACCGTTGCGCTGGTCATTCGCGACAAAGACTACTCGGATTCGGCGAAGACCAAAATCCGCACCCCATACGTCATCGACCGCCATCATTTCAAAGAAGATCGGAAGGGGTACCTCGACCGCCGGACCGCTCACCTCTATTTATTCGACGTCGAATCCAAAAAAATCGATACGCTTACGGCAGGCACCTACAATGAAACCGCCCCGGTTTGGTCGCCCGACAGCAAGCAGATTGCCTTCGTCAGCAACCGCACTGCCGATCCTGACAAAAACGAAAACACCGACCTGTTCGTGATCGAAGCCCGGACCAAAGCCCCGATGAAGCAACTGACGAACTGGCCCGGTGTCGACAACAACCCGGTCTGGAGTCCCGACGGCACGCAACTTGCCTACCTGCGCTCGACAGCTTCGACCAATTTTATTATGTATGACCAGCCGGTTCTTGCGGTTATTTCGGCCGACGGCGGAGAACCCAACCTGATTTCGGCGGCTTTGGATCGCCCGGTTTGGAACCCACGCTGGTCGGTCGATGGAAAATCCATTGCGGTTCTGGTGGACGACGACCGCCGGACCTACGTCGGCGCGTATGAACTGGCGTCCGGCAAACTCAACCGCGTGGCCCACGACGATTGCGCCTACGCCGATCTGGAGCAAAATCCGAAAGGCGGCTGGGCAACGCTGATGAGCAAACCGCAATTACCCGCCGAACTCTACGCCCTTGAAAACGGAAACGTCCGGCGGCTAACCACCATCCAGGATGCGTTTGTCGCTCCGCTTCAACTCGCTACGGTAGAGGGATTTACGTCGCGCAGTAAAGACGGAACGCAGGTCGAAAACATGCTATTCAAACCCTCCGGCACGTCGGCGGGTCAAAAATTGCCGACAATTCTCTTCATTCACGGTGGCCCGGTGGGTCAGGACAATTTCGGTTTCGACCTTTCGCGGCAAATTCTGGCGGGGGGTGGCTACGTGGTCGCAGGCGTGAATTACCGGGGCAGCAGCGGACGCGGACTGGCGTTTTGCAAGGCCATTTACGGCGACTGGGGCAACAAAGAAGTGGCGGATATTCTGGGAGCGACCGATTACCTCGTTGCCAAAGGCATCGCCGACCCGGCGAAACTGGGCATCGGTGGCTGGAGCTACGGCGGTATTCTGACCAACTACACCATCGCCACCGATCAACGGTTTAAAGCAGCCGCCAGCGGGGCCGGAAGTTCGTTGCAGATGACGATGTACGGTTCCGACCAGTACGTCAATCAATACGAAAACGAGTTGGGAGCACCCTGGAAAAATAATGATAAATGGCTGAAAGTCTCCTACCCGTTTCTTAAAGCCGACCGCATCAAAACCCCGACGCAGTTTATGGGGGGCGAAAAAGATTTTAACGTGCCGATTGCCGGCAGCGAGCAGATGTACCAGGCCCTCAAGTCGTTGGGTGTCCCGACGCAGCTCATTGTCTATCCCGGCCAGTTCCACGGCCTTTCGATTCCGAGCTACCAAACCGACCGTTTCGACCGATATTTAAAGTGGTTCGACCAGTATCTGAAGACGTCGGTAGCGGTTTTAGGAACCGGTAAGTGATTTGCACAGGGGTATTTTTCAGCCCCGTCAGGGGCTTCACAGCGCAGCGTCGGTAGAAAAATGATAATTCCTACCGCCATCGCGTGCCTTTGGGCACGCAACCGTGCCGGGATTTGTCGCGTGCCTGACGAGGTAAAAACCGCCACCCCATGATTTGAATTGTAAAGGCGTATCCTTCTTCCCCGTTAGGGGCCGAAAAGAAATCGTCCATTTATCAACCCATCCTTAAAATCACCAAAGAACACTACCGGCAAAATCCAAAATATCAAATTGTAATGTACTCCTTAAAATTAGTACAAATTCAATAAGCTAGCCTTCAAATTGCCAGGTTTGAGCAAAAACTCCTAAGTTCGGGCGGATTTTGCCAACTAACAGGAAATCTGTCGTATGAAAACTTTAGACTCTTACAATTTTTCCGGTAAACGCGCCCTGATTCGGGTCGATTTTAACGTTCCGCTGAACAGTAAATTTGAAATTACGGACGATACCCGGATGAAGGCTACATTGCCGACCATCTCTAAAATTCTGAAAGACGGCGGTTCGTGCGTGCTGATGTCGCACTTAGGCCGACCCAAAGGCGGTCCTGAAGATAAATATTCGCTGAAACACCTCGTGGGACCATTGTCCATCATGCTGGGCGTTTCGGTAAAATTTGCCGACGATTGCATTGGGGAGTCGGCCAAAGAAATGGCGGATTCGCTGCAACCGGGCGAGGTGCTGCTGCTGGAAAATCTGCGGTTTTATAAGGAAGAAGAAAAAGGAGACGTGGCTTTTGCGGAAAAGTTGTCGAAACTGGGCGATGTCTATGTGAACGACGCCTTCGGAACAGCCCACCGCGCGCACGCTTCCACGGCAGTGATTGCCCAGTTTTTCACGGACAAAGTTTGCGGTTATGTCATGCAGGCCGAACTCGACAACGCCCAGCGCGTGCTCGACAACGCCGAACGGCCCTTCACTGCCATCATGGGAGGAGCCAAGATTTCGGATAAAATCCTGATCATCGAGAAACTCCTCGACAGTGTCGATAACCTGATCATTGGCGGAGGAATGTCGTATACATTTACCAAAGCCCAGGGCGGTAAGATCGGTAAATCACTGCTCGAAGCTGATAAGCAGGAACTGGCGCTGGAACTGCTTGAAAAAGCAAAAGCAAAAGGTGTTCAGGTGTATTTACCCGTCGATAATGTTATTGCCGACGGTTTTTCGAACGATGCCAATCGCCAAATCGTTGCAACCGGCGAAATCCCGGACGATTGGGAAGGGTTGGACATCGGCCCCGAAACCATTGCACTGTTCAGCGATGTTTTGTCCAAGTCGAAAACCATCCTCTGGAACGGCCCGATGGGTGTGTTCGAATTCCCCAACTTCGCCATTGGCACCAACGCCATTGCGGATGTGGTCGTGAAAGCCACGGAAGACAATGACGCGTTCTCGCTCATCGGCGGTGGCGACTCGGCTTCGGCCGTCAACAACGCCGGGTATGGTGACCGGGTGAGCTACGTTTCTACGGGCGGAGGAGCTTTGCTGGAATACATGGAAGGCAAAGTGTTGCCGGGCGTGGCGGCTCTGGACTGAGAACCCGCAATTAATTGAATAACAATTATCATTTAGGAAATCACAAAAAAGGTCACCAAAAGTGACCTTTTTTTATGACATTTTAATTAAAAAACCGCATATAATGCAAATATATTAAATGTATATACATCAGGTCGCCAAATGAAATTTTGAAATGGGTGAACGTTGCCGTACTTTTAAGCATCAAAAAAGCCACTCCTCAAAGTGGGAATGGCTTTCTGCTTTCTTAACCTAAACTAATTATCTATTAAAGTAACGGCGGACGGACCAAATACCGTCCGCCGTTTGCTTTATTTAACTTTTATTTAATTATTGCCCCCACCGGCCCGGTTGCGCTCGGCCTCTGTGCTGGTGCTGCGTTGACGGGCCGCCTTCACATTCTGGTTGCCAAACCGGTACGTAAACGTCAGACGGGCAATGCGGCTTTCCCAACGGGCCCGCACCCGGAAATTAATATCCTGATAGACCGCTCTTCCTTCAAACTTATTCAGCCAGAACGGGTCGTTCACGTTCAGTTTCAGCGTCGCCTTCCGGTTCATCAGCGTTTTCTGAACACCCAGACTAAAGGCTCCCTGCGGCTGGGCGCGGTAAAAACCATAGACGCTTTTCGAGTTATACCACCCGGCAATTTCGGCACTGAACCCTTTCGGCAGCACAAAGTTCTGGGACGTGTAGATGTTATACGACACAAAACTCACGTTGTACTGCGCTCCCAGGTAAGGCGAATCATACTGGTTGTAATTGACGCCGATGTTGTTCTGCATGTTCCACCACTTGGTCACCGCCACCGGAAAGCTCGCCGTCAGGTTGACGTTGTTCTGCGTGGCCAGGTTGTCGGTCGTCACGTACGTGATGTTCTCTTCAGCAATCTGCCCCGGTACTTCATTTACAATCACATCCGTTGTCCGGCTATAGCCCAGCGTCGTCGAAAACTTGCCCTTGTAAACGTGCGTCAACTGGAACGAATTCGTAAACTGCGGTTTCAGGTACGGATTCCCCTGCTGGTAGGTGTAGGGATCCAGATAAAACCGGAACGGGTTCAGATTCTGGTAGTTCGGACGGTCGATCCGGCGGCTGAACGAAAGATTCAGGACGTTGTTGGTATCGATTTGTCGGGAAATAAACATCGTTGGAAACAAATTCGTGTAATTCCGGTCCACAATTTTATTAAGCGTAACGGAATTGCCCCGGGAGTGCGTGTTTTCCAGCCGCAAACCGGCCTGAATGCTGGTTTTGCTGTTCAGTTTGCCCGCGAAATTGACGTAAGCCGCGTTGATGTTTTCGGTGTATTTGAACTGGTTACTTTGCTTGGCATTAAACACCCAGCGACCGTCGATGTAGTCTTCATACGTCAGGTTATTGTCCGAGTTCACAAAGCTGGTTTTCACCCCGGTTTCCCATTTTCCGATTTTGGAAGGATGCACGTAATCCGACTTGAACGCCCAGATTTCGATGGTCGACGGCATGTCGTTGCGAACCTTGGCCGTGGGCTGAACGATGCTGTCGTTGGCGTTGGTGTAGGTTGTGCTGAGGTTGTTGTACGAATCTCCATTGAAGCGGGAATAGTCGAGGTCGGTCGTCAATTCACGGCCCTTGCCGTCGAAATCATACTTGTAGTTCAGGTTCCCCGTTACGTTCGACCACTTGTTTTTTACCGAAACATCGGTAGTCGGTTTCAGCGTGATCTGGCCCAGTTCGTTCCGGATAATCGAGTTGTTGATCCCGTTGTCCTGTCGCCAGTCGTTGATAAAACCGGTCGCCAGTACGCCAATCGTGCTTTTCTTATTGATGAAGTAATCGACACCCGTCCTGAATGTATGTCCGTCGAAGCGGTTGGGGCGGAAGGAAGACTGGTCGAAATAAGTAATTTTTCCGTCGAAGGGAATGATCCGATCCAGGCTGTTTTCCTGGAAACGCCGGTTGTGAAAGTAGCTGTAATTGCCGAAGGCATTGATTTTGCCGACGCGGTGGTTCAGATTCAGGCTGGCGTTGGCTTTCTCATACCGACCGTAGCCCACCCCGGCGATGGCCGTTCCGTTGGTGCCGAAATTTTTATTTTTCTTCATCCGGATGTTGATAATTCCCACGTTTCCGGCGGCATCATATTTGGAAGAAGGATTGGTGATGATCTCGATTTTTTCGATGTTATCGCTCGGCGTATTTTTCAGCAAATTGGACACTTCCTGACCCGACAGGTAGGTTTGTTTACCATCGATCAGAACAATAACACCTGCTCTCCCTTTTAACTGGATGTTGTCATTCTGGCGGTCAATGGTAACTCCCGGTGCTTTTTCCAACACTTCCAGGGCCGTGCTGCCACTGGCGACGATGCTGTTTTCCACGTTGACCACTGTCCGGTCGATCTCTTGTTCGATGAACGGTTTTTTGGCCACGACCTTCACTTCGTTCAGGCTTTTGGCTTCTTCCATCATCGTCAGCGTTTTCACCTGCACCTCCGGATTGGCGGCATCGATCACGAACGGTTCTGAATATACTTTCCTGAAACCGACCAGTGAAGTGGCCACCCGGTAGCCGCCCTCGGCTACGTTGTCGAAATCGTACTGCCCTTTGTCGTTGGTAATCACGCCTTTCACCAGCGTCGAGTCTTTGGCTTTTACCAACAGAATGGTGACGAATTCAGACGGTTTTTGAGTGGGGTCGATAACAAGCCCGCGAACTTTGCCTTTCGTCGGAGCCTGGGCGATTGCCGCCGTCATAACCAGCCACGCACACACAGCGGTGATAAACGTTTTCATAGTGATGTATTAGTAGGTTGTTGTTTACGTAGTACGCTTCAAAAGTGTTGTTTACAGTTCGGATCAGATCCGGGGTACGTGGCAAAGTTAAGTAGTAGGTATTACATAGAACCTTATCTTACATAGATGGTTATTTTTTGATGATGACTGGTTCGGAGAGCCCTTGTATGTTACCGGCTGTGATTGAATGATGCAAAGATGAGCCGGGAGGTTGCATTCCCCAATCAAAAAGGTGCCAACGGGCGGTTTTCTGGTTTAAACGGGTGTATTCTGCCACACCGGTCTGGGCTCAGCCCGTTGTCCCAACACCCGATCGGGGTGCGGTTTTATCCTATAATGCAAACGCTTTTAAAAATCAAAGGCTGAGAGTGACCTGACGACGGGTTCTGCGTCAAAATGAAACAAATGGTTACATGCGTCTTACCGGCGCCTACTGATATGGCTCTAAACAGTTCCCGAAACAAAATGCACCCCCTGGGTGTGTCGGCGGTCGTAGCCTTTCTTGCCTTCGTTGGTTCGATGTTCTTCAATTATGTACAGCAGAAAGCGGCTGTTCAAAAAGAGTTGAACCGACCGAAAATAGAAACGGATTCTCTTCGGCGGTAAAATTCATTTTCTCCGTTTCAGGGTGATTACACCGGTGAGTGCGCTCCTCCCGGCAGCCTATTTCTTCCCAAACTGGCCGTCCGACGTGCTTCGTCGGCCCAAAGCAGTCGGATTACCGGCTAAGCCTGCCCTCATCCGATCCGGAAAGCACGCACCCTGCTTTGCTGAATTGCGCCATTCCCTTTACTTTGCGGTTCTACGCTAAAATCACACCAACTTAAGTGCGATACAACGTGTTCATTCAGTAACCCCTGACACGAAGCTAAAAAGTCGTAGGGTACCCGATCTAAAATTCGTTCAACAGAAAGCCCCATTCATGAAACTGATAAAAGTTGCTGCTGGTGTTGTCAACCAGATCCCCATGGCCTGGGAACACAACCGCCGAAACATCATCGACGCCATCGAGGAAGCGAAAAATCAGAAAGTCAGCATTTTATGCCTCCCCGAATTGTGCATTACGGGCTACGGCTGCGAAGACATGTTCTTTTCCCACGAGCTGCTCGAACAAGCCAAACAAAGTTTGCTGGAAATTGTGCCGCATACCGACGGAATCATCGTGGCCGTCAGTTTACCGCTGCGCCTGGCCAACAACCGGACCTACGACACGGCCTGTCTGATTGCTAACAAGCGCATTCTGGGCTTCGTCTGCAAGCAGGTGCTGGCCAACAACGGCATTCACTACGAAACCCGGTGGTTTCAGCCCTGGACGCCCGGCGTGCGCGACGAAATCCAGATCGGCGAATTTTCGTATCCCGTGGGCGACCTGCTGTTCGACGTTTCGGGCGTAAAAATCGGCTTTGAAATTTGCGAAGATGCCTGGATTTCGAACCGGCCGGGCCGCAGTCTCCACGAGCGTGGCGTCGATATCATCCTGAATCCCAGCGCGAGCCACTTTGCCTTCTACAAATCGCATGTTCGTGAACGGTTTGTGATCGACGGATCACGGGCCTTCGGGGTAAGCTACATTTACTGCAATCTGGTGGGCAACGAATCGGGCCGCGCCATTTTCGACGGCGATTCTATGATTGCGTCCAATGGCCAATTGCTGGTGTCGGGAACGCGCTTCAGCTACGCCGACCACCTGATCATTACCGCCGTCATCGACGTGGACGACACGCGGCTGAGTCAGGCCCAGAACAAAGTCAACCTGGCGTATCTGTTTCCCAACCTGCGGGTGGCGGCCCAGTTCGATTTTCCGTACGTCAAACCGGTGGTGCAGAGAGCGGAACTGGAATACTGGGAACACGGCAATCATTTGAAAGAAGAGGAATTTGCGCGGGCCGTTGCACTGGCGCTGTTCGATTATTTGCGCAAAAGCCGCTCCCACGGTTTTGTGCTGTCGCTGAGCGGTGGAGCGGATTCGTCAGCCATTGCGGCCCTGGTGTCGCTCATGATCCGGATGGCCGACGAAAGCATCGGTCTGGACGCTTTCAAAAAGAAACTGGGGTATATTAAAAGCATTCAGAAGCTAAAAACCGTGGAAGAAATCTGCGGGGCCTTGCTGACGACCATCTATCAGGGAACCCAAAACAGTTCAAAAGACACGTATGAGTCGGCGGAATCGTTGGCCAAATCGGTGGGTGCCACGTTTTACAACATCAACATCAATGGGCTGGTCGAAACGTACACGAAGCTGATCGAAGACCAGTTGGGCCGTCCGCTGACCTGGGAAACCGACGATGTGGCTCTGCAAAACATTCAGGCGCGGGTGCGGGCTCCGAGTGCGTGGCTGCTCGCCAACATCCAGAACGCGCTGCTGCTCTCGACCTCCAACCGCTCGGAAGCGTCGGTCGGTTACGCCACGATGGACGGCGACACGGCGGGCAGCATCTCCCCCATCGCCGGCATCGACAAACACTACCTGCGCGGCTGGTTGCGCTGGCTCGAAACCATCGGCGTCGGCGGTAAAATCAAGGTAGAAGGCTTGCAGAAAGTGAACAATTTGCAACCCACGGCGGAGCTACGACCGCTCGACAAAAAGCAAACCGACGAAGAAGATTTGATGCCGTATGACGTGCTGAATGCAATCGAGAAATTCGGAATTCGGGACAAATTGTCGCCGAAAGAAGTGATGCAACAGGTGGAAGTGGTGTTTGAAGGCCAGTATGACCGCGACAAACTCTACACCTCGGTCGACCGGTTTTTCCGGCTCTGGAGCCGCAACCAGTGGAAACGCGAACGGTATGCGCCCTCCTTCCACGTCGATGACGAAAACGTAGACCCCAAAACCTGGTGCCGCTTCCCGATTCTGAGCAGCGGTTTCGAAAAAGAACTGGCCGAATTGAAGGAATACGTCGAAGGCAACGAAGGCCGGGGACGGAAGGGGAAAATTGGGTTTTAATCACCAGCAATCAATTGCAGGATAATTCTGTATTCGACGTTCATCTTGCCCTGTATGCTAAATTCCCACGAACAATCCACTTAAACAGAATGTAAAACAAATAGCTGGATCAACCTTGTTACATGTTCAGCGGTAAGGAGCGCTTCATTTAACCCGTTGGTATGAATTCAGATTCGGTTGAGCATTTTGATGCGATTGTGATTGGAGTTGGCCAAGCCGGAAATCCGCTGGCGACGGCCCTGGCCGGAAAAGGCTGGAAAACCGCGGTCATTGAACGGAAATACGTAGGGGGTACCTGTGTCAACGACGGTTGCACGCCCACCAAAACCCTGATTGCTTCCGCGCAGATGGCCCACCAGGCCCGGCGTTCGGCCGAATTCGGGATCGACACCGGTCCCGTTCGGGTTGATCTGAAACAGGTCATGGCCCGGAAAAACTGGATGGTGGAAACCTCCCGCAAAAACATCGAAACGAATTTTGCGGAGACGGAAAACCTGACCCTTATTTTTGGAGAAGCGCGGTTTAGCGGCAAGAAACAGATTGACGTCCTGCGGCCCGACGGAACTCAACAAACCCTGACGGCTGACTCTATTTTTATCAATACCGGTTGCAGCCCGACAAAACCGGATCTGGCGGGTCTGGATACGGTTCCGTGGCTGACCTCGACGTCGATCATGGCGTTGGAGGAAGTCCCCGAACACTTGCTGATCCTCGGTGGCGGTTACATCAGTCTGGAATTTGGGCAGATGTTCCGGCGATTTGGTAGTGAAGTCACGATCATCGAACACGGTTCGCAATTGCTGAGCCGCGAAGATGCCGATGTGTCCGACGAAATGACCAAAATTCTGGAAAAGGAAGGCATAACGGTTTTTCTGGATACGGACGTTCACCGGATAAGTCGGGCGGAGAACAACCTCATCGAGTTGCAGGTATCGACGGATAAACTGGCCAGCCGACTCCGCGGCACGCACCTGCTGGTGGCCGTTGGCCGAACGCCCAATACCGAAGCGCTTCATTTGGAGGTGGCCGGAATTGAAACAGACGAAAAAGGGTTTATCCAGGTAAATGACCGGCTTGAAACCAGCCAACCGGGTGTTTATGCGCTGGGCGACGTCAAAGGCGGGCCGGAATTTACCCACATTTCGTACGACGATTACCGGATTGTGAGCCAGAATTTGCTGGAAAAGGGCAACGCCAGCAAGGCCGACCGCCCGGTTCCGTATACGGTTTTTACGGACCCGCAACTGGGACGCATCGGTTTGAGCGAAAAAGAAGCCCGGCGGCAGGGAAAAACCATTAAAATTGCCCAAATACCGATGTCTTTGGTGGCTCGCGCCCAGCAAATGAGCCAGTGCGAGGGTTTGATGAAAGTTGTCATCGACGCTCCCACCAGCCAGATCCTCGGAGCGGCTATTGTAGGCCCGGAAGGCGGTGAAATCATGACCATTCTTCAGGTTGCCATGATGGGTCATCTACCCTATCAACAACTCCGGGATGCCATTTTTGCCCATCCGACGCTGGCCGAAGGACTCAATACATTATTCACGAGGATGGACTAAATGATGTTACAGGAACCTGTTTTACCCCAAACCGTTACCCTGACTGAAGCCTACCAGCGCGTCCGAAGCTGGACGGAACAGCTCTGCGCTTCGCTGGAAACGGAGGATTATGTTGTCCAACCAGCCGCCGATATCAGCCCGCCCAAATGGCATCTGGGCCATACCACCTGGTTTTGGGAGCACTTTATTTTGACACCACACGCTCCCGGTTACCGCATTTTTCACGACGATTTCAGCTTTGTTTTCAATAGCTACTACGAATCGGTGGGTCGGCGGGTGCTGCGGACCCAGCGCGGGAACCTGAGCCGCCCAACGGTGGCCGAAGTTTACCGGTACCGGGCCTATGTCGATGAAGCCATGACCCGGTTTTTAGAGGACGGACTCGTAAACGCTGAACTCGAAAACCTGATCGAACTGGGCCTGAACCACGAGCAGCAACACCAGGAATTGCTGATCACCGACATCAAGTATATTCTGGGCCACAATCCGCTCTTCCCGGCCATCCACATGCCAGTCAATGAGCAGCTCGCGGATTTGCCAATTCCGGCGGTTAATATACCGGAAGGAGTCTATTCCATTGGTTTTCAGCCAGAATCGGGCGGTTTTTGTTTTGATAATGAGCTGGGTTCCCATCGGGTTTACCTGAACGAAACCACTCTCGACGGCCAACTGGTTACCAATGCCGACTACCTGGAATTCATCGAAGTGGGCGGTTACCGTCAGTTTCAGCACTGGTTATCGGACGGCTGGGGCTGGGTAAAAGCGAATGGGATCGATGCACCCCTGTACTGGCACCGAGTCTACAATCAATGGCATACCTACACATTTTCCGGCCTTCAACCCGTCGATCTGACGTTGCCGGTTTGCCACGTCAGCTACTACGAAGCCGATGCGTACGCCCGATGGCGCGGTCGGCGTTTGCCGACCGAAGCGGAATGGGAAACGGCGGCCCTCCTGCCCACCAATCAGCGACTGGCCTGGGGTCTGCGCTGGGAGTGGACGGGGTCAGCCTATCTGCCCTATCCCGGCTTTAAAACCGCCGAAGGCGCTGTGGGTGAGTATAACGGCAAATTCATGAGTGGTCAGATGGTCTTGCGCGGGGGATCTATCGCCACGCCGGAAGGACACAGTCGCCCCACCTACCGAAATTTTTTCCAACCCGACAAACGATGGCAGTTCACCGGCATTCGGCTGGCAGCCTTCTGAATGCTCAACGCATCATGACCAAAATAAATCCATTATTGAATGACTCGCCGGTGCTGCAAAGCGACCTCGCGAATGAAGTGAGCAGTGGCTTGACCAAAACGCCGAAGCGGTTGCCGTCGCGCTTCTTTTATGATGACGAAGGAAGCCGCCTGTTTGCGGAAATCATGCACCTGCCCGAATACTACCTGACCCGCTCCGAATACGAGATTCTGGATACGAACCAGGCGGAACTGCTCCGGCTCTTTGCCGCCGACGGACGGCCTTTCGAGTTAATCGAACTGGGAGCTGGCGATGGTCTGAAGACCAAAATTCTGTTGAACCATTTCTGGTCGGAACAGGCTGATTTTACGTACGTTCCGGTCGACATTTCCCAGGCTGCCATCGACAACCTGACGGCTGACATTCGGAAAAAGTGGCCCCAAATGCCGATTCAGCCGCGACACGACAACTATTTCAACGCCATCGAACAGTTATCGAACCGCTCGGAAACCGCCCAAAACCGTCCCCGGCTGGTGGTGCTGTTTCTGGGATCGAACATCGGCAACTTCTCCCCCGCCGAAGCCCGCGATTTTTTTCGGCAAATCAGCCAGTCGCTGCAACCGGGGGATCTGGTGCTGACGGGTTTCGATCTGCAAAAACATCCGGCGGTCATTCATGCCGCTTACAATGACCGGCAGGGCCTGACGCGCGCCTTCAACCTAAATCTACTTCGACGAATCAACCGCGAACTAAACGCCAATTTTGACCTCTCGGCCTTCGATCACTACGAAATGTATCATCCCGAAACCGGTGAGGCCCGGAGTTATCTCGTCAGCCAGAAAGAACAAACCGTAGCGATTCGGGATCTGAATCTGACCGTTCCGTTTGGATACGGCGAGACCATTCACACCGAAATTTCACGCAAGTTTACCCGGGAGGGCATTGCGCAACTGGCCGAACAAAGCGGTTTTGAACTGACCAACTGGTTTACGGATTGCAAACACTATTTTGCCGATGTCATTTTCAGGAAATAAAACACCCCAGGAAGCGACGGTTTGCAATCGTCTCCGGGGGTGTTACGGTATCAATTATACGCAGCTCATCAGACCAATTCAGCCGCACGACGGAACGCACCCGCGTGCTCTTTGACGAAATCCCCATACGACCGGGGCGCTCTTCCCAGCAGTTTAGTCAGCACATCGAGTTGATCCGCAGATGCTTTCAACCCTTGCGTTTGGAAAAGATCGTACATCTGAACCCAATCGTCTACCAACCAGCCCGGCAACCATTGTTTCGCCTGGGTGGCCCACGCCTTAAGGTCATTGCCCGCATATTGGACATCGTATCCGAGGTTTTCTGTCAGAATCCCGGCGGTGGATTCTCCCGTTAAAATTTCCGGCCCTGCCAACGGAATCCGCTGGCCGTCGTATTCATCCGTCAGCAGCACCCGGACGGCTGCCTCCGCAATGTCGCGCACATCGACCCGGCTCAATCCACCACTTCCGTAGGGCTGGGTATACAATCCGTAGTTCGTGATGCCGTCTTTGAAAAAGAAATCGTTCTGGAAAAAGTTATTGGGGCAAATGAAAACATAATTCATATCCGACCACAGAATGGCTTTTTCAATGGCGATTTTCGTGTGAAAGTGGGGAATGTGTGCGCCTTCGTGAACATTGTGAATGCTTTGGTACACGATTTTTTTTACCCCTGCCCGCCGGGCTGCGGCCACAGCGTAGGAGCCTTGCGCGATTTCAGTGTGACCTTGGCGGTTGAGCAAAAAGACGCGGTCGATGCTGTCAAACGCTTTGGGCAAAGTGGCGGGTTCGTCCAGATTTCCGATGACAGCTTCTACGCCTTCGGGCAACAAAGCGGCTTTTTCGGCGGAGGTAACCAGCACGCGGACGGCTTGCCGGTGGCGCAGGAGTTCGTTGACAATCTGGCTTCCGACGGTTCCCGTTCCGCCGATGACTAAGGTTTTCATGGTGTTTGGCTTGTGTTGTTTACGGTTTCAAAGGTGGGCGGTTTTGCCCGCCAGCCCAATTAGCAAACCCACGAAACGGAAAAAGCCGGGGTTGAAGCGTCGTTCTATCCCGGCCGGTTATCCCGAATACATCCTGTATCGGATCGAAATTAAAAAGGTTAGCTGGCACAAGCGAATGCTTCGCCGTACCTTTGCGGCATGAAATTTCTCCTGCCCGGCCTGCTGTTTGCCGCTTTGTGGGCTTCCGCTTCTGCGGCCACCAAATTTGGCGTTCTATCGGCCGACCCGCTCATCCTGGCCAACGTCCGATTCCTGATTGCCGGGCCGCTGATGCTCCTCGTAGCGCACGGTCTTCAACGCAAATCGCTTCCCAACCGCACCGAATTCGGGCGTTTGACGGTTTTTGCCCTCCTGAACACCACAATCTACCTCGGTGCTTTCGTGCTGGCCATCAAACAGGTTTCTGCCGGAATCGGCAGTCTGTCGACGGCCACCAGTCCGCTGTTCATCACGCTGCTTTCTGCGGTCTGGCTCCGGCGACCCATCCGCTGGTACGAAGCTGCCGGTATTGTGTTCGGCATGGCGGGGGTTTGGGTAGTCACCTATCCGCTTCTCCAGAACAGTTTTGCCACCATTCCGGGTTTGTTGATTCTGCTGGGGGGAATGGTTTCGGTGTCAGCGGCAACGGTTTATTACGCGCGTTTTACCTGGACGCTCCCGAGTCTGGTCATCAATGGCTGGCAGGTGCTGATCGGCGGACTGTTGCTGCTGCCTTTCACGCTTCTTTTTGCCGACTTCGGCCAGTCGCATTTCGACGCCCGATTTTGGTGGTCCATTTTCTGGCTGATCATTCCGGTTTCCGTCGTTGCCCTGCAACTCTGGTTCTATCTGGTCCGGCAGGATGCCGTTCAGGCGTCGCTCTGGCTCTTCCTTTGCCCGATTTTTGGTTTCGGTTATGCCGCCGTTCTGCTGAACGAACCCCTCTCGATTTACACGTTGATCGGCACGGGACTGGTATTAATAGGCTTGTATCTGGGGCAGCGCGACAAATTCAAGCGGCCCTGACAGCACCGGCCCTGACAGCGGTCGCAGAACCTGTCAGCGGCCGAAACCCCAACAGTGGTTAAGCAGATTTGGAACGGGCGAAGTGGCGAACAAAATGTATAACCCTGTCAGGGTCTCCGACCGCTGACAGGGTTGTGATCCCCGCTTTTCCAGAAAAAAGCGGGATCAAAACAAAACCCTCTTATTCCCTAAAAAATCTCTGACAATCAAATACTTACACTCCTAAAATAATTACAAACCCAGGAACACCAAACCGTCTTTTTTTGTTCTTAATGTATGAACGAGAACACAGAAAAAATGACGACTCAAGAGGGCAAACTGGTGTCGTTTGTGCCAGCCCAGCCCGTGGACGAAACCTGGCGGAAATCCATTCCGGCGCAGGTATTTCTGAACCACTTCTTCGCGATTGATTTTCACATTCAACGACAAAACGATCTGTTCGATCTGCGTCGTTTTCCGCTGTTTCAGGACTTTGCACCCGCTATTTCCGACGAGCAGCGCAAGGCACTGGAAAAGTTGTTACTCAATAGCTGGAGCGCCGAATATGCGCTCCGGATCACGCCGGTGGTGAATGACAACCAGTACCTGCAAAGTTCGCTGCACTGGACGTTCCCGCAGGCCTATTACAGCGTTTTGTTCAGCGTGAGGGCTTTCCTGCACACGATGGGCGAACCGGTCAGCAACGAAGAGATCATTCGCCGGCGCATCGGAAACATGGTCGTACGGGGCTATTACCCGGCTTCGGTGGGTTTCTACGCATCCGGTCCCTTGAATGGTTACCGGACGATGCGGTTGCCGCTGGCGAAGTTCGACATTGCGAAACCGGATCTGACGCTGCCTTCGCGCGAGTCGGCCGCCCAGATCGAGATTGCCCAGTTTCTGAAAACCTCCCGCGACCGGCGCATCAAAGCCCTGCGGCAGGCGATTCAGAATAACCCAAAAACCGCCTTGCGGAGTGCGCGGACGGGCAAGATTCTGCAAAAATTTGGCGTTGACCAATACAAGCAACTGGGAAAGCAGATTGGCTATACGACCTATTTCGATGCGCTGAGCCGGTTGCGGATTTCTTCGAGCAATCGCGAAATCGAGCGGTTTGTCGAATCGGAGATTGACGTTCGGTTGTTTCACGAGAGCCTGGTCAACATCGTGTCGCACATCAATGCCGTTCACGAAGCCTACATTGCCAAAGCGCTCGGTATTCAGGGATACAAAAATCTGATTGCCAAGCTGCCCTCCTACCTTCAGGAAGGGTTCCTGCGTGATCGGCTGAACACGGTTATCGAACCGATGCTGCGGCCTGAACAACAGGAACTGCGCATTGCGGCATAATGTAAATATCGAATATTGAACAATGAATGTTGAATAACGAAGGATTGCTATTTCAAAATTCTGTATTCGTTATTCAATATTCGATATACTTTCCTTCATGATCCAAAAGCCCCAACTTCTACATTGGGGCTTTTTATTTATCAACGGTTTTCCAGATACGTCTTACATATTTTCAGATACAGCTCCACCGGCGGCATGTCAACATCCGTTTCCTTGGCCAGTTCATCCCAGCCGCGGACCTGCAAAATACCCCGGAAATACGGATTGGCTTCAAACGCCTGGGCTTCTTCCGCCGACATCGGCCCGCCCTGAAATTCCAGCGTTTTCAGGCTGGCTTCCGAGAGCTTGTTGAAATACGCCGGATTTTTATACGTCAAATAGCGCTTTGCATTGACGTGATGCTCAATCAGTTGGGCGACTTTCTCCGAAAAACCGCGTTCCCGCAGCCAATCCGCGCCCAGCTTTTCATGATCGACGCGACCGTAGTCATCCATATGATCTTCCGCCAGATCCGACGGCAACAGATGACCAATATCGTGCAGAAAAGCTGCAATGATCGTTTCATCGTCGGCCCCGGCCCGCTCGGCCAGCATCGCCGATTGCAACATGTGTTCCAGTTGCGAAACGGGCTCCCCGTAATAATCATCCGACCCATGTTGATCAAACAGTTCGGTGATTTCAGTAATCGTCTGCTCGGTGTTCATTTTTTGAATGATAGAATGAGTGAATGATAGAATGAGTGAATAACCTGCCGGATTCTCGGCACTCTATTCACTCATTCTATCATTCACTCATTCAAAATTAATCATTTGTCCCACCACACGGCGGTGTTGATATCGTTAACGCCCTGGCGGGCGATGGCTGCTTCGACGGCGGCTTTGTTCAGACTCAGTTCCGAACTTGGATACGGAAACCGGACCGGAACCTTGTTGCCGTTCAGATTCGACGGACCGGGCGTAATGGTGGGATAACCCGTCCGGCGCCAGTCGAACCATCCTTCCAGACCGCTGTAAAATAACGCAATCCATTTCTGAGTTCCAATCAATTCGAGGGCTTTTGCATCATTGAAAGCCACATTTGCCTGGGCCAGATAACCTGCCGGAACCTCCAGACCGTAATAGCCGAAGGAAGCTGCAATGCCTTTTTCGTAATAGCTTTTGGCATCACCGGTGATCAGTTTTTTCTGGGCGGCTTCGGCCAGAATGAACTGCAATTCGGCGTAGGTCATGATGATGCCTTTGGCGATGTTCAGGTTGGCCTCGGTCGGCGTACCAAAACCGTCGATGTAATAGGTGGATCCTACCCGCGAAACGTTCTGAGCACCACCGTTATAGGTCAGCGCCGAGTTATCGTCCAGCCCATTCGGCACGCCGACGTAGGCCGGTTTTCCGGCGGCTACCGACGCCACCGTCGGGCGGGCAAACACTGCCAGACGCGAATCATTCAACTGGGTCAGTCTGTCACCCAGCGTTTTGCTCAGCCGAAACTCATCGAACGAACCCACCCGCGCGGTGTAGAGCGGAAACTGGTTCGGAACCGTCGGCAAATAGCGCAAAGCCGCATTGTCCGTATTGCTCGTAAAAACCGGCGTTGTCGTTGGGTTGCTCACAATCGCCTGCAAATCCGCCTTGATGTCGCGCTTGTTTGAAATCCGCATCAGATACCGCACCCGGAGCGAGTTGGCCATTTTCTTCCATTTCGTCACATCACCACCGAACAGAATATCCCCGTTGACAACGCCATTTTCCGGGGCCAGCAACGCACTGGCGTCGGCCAGGTCTTTCAAAATTCCGTTGTAAATCGTTTCCTGGGTGTCATATTTCGGAAAATAGGCCATGTCTTTGCCTTTGGTGGCTTCCGTATAGGGCGCATCGCCGTAGGCATCCGTCACCAGCGACATCATCCATGACTTCATGATCAGCGCAACGGCTTGGTAGTTTTTCTGAACCGGCGTCGTACTGGACGCGATGTTGTACATATTCTGCACTTCGCGAAGCGTCGAGTATGTCGTGTTCCAGATTCCGTTCTGTTCACCCCACAGATACCGGTCTTCATTTACAAACTGAATTTTGGCCGTATACTGCATCACGCTGTTGCCGATGCCCCAGGCCGTTCCCATATTCTCGTTGACCGTCGACCGGATGATATTCGGCAGCAGCAGATCCGCCGTGACGGTATTCGGAACGTTGGGGTTGGTATTGATCTCTTCAAACTCGTTGTCGCAGGACGTGCTGCCGACAATCAGCAGGGTCAGGCAGGCGACTAATTTTAGATATGTTTTTTTCATAAGAATGTTATGGTTGAATGGCTGAATGGTTTTAATGGCTGGATGGTCAAATGGTTAGAATGGTTAAATGGCTACCGGAATCGTAAACTATCCAACCATTTTTAACCATCTTAACCATCTAACCATTCTTAACCATCTAACCTTGAACAGCTTACAGGTTGAAAGATAAGTTTACACCGTAGTTACGCGCCGACGGAATGGCAACCGATTCCGAACCCGGAATGATGGTTCCACCCGATACCGAAGCGGTTTCCGGATCGATGTGCGGCACTTTGGTCCACAGGAACAGGTTGCGACCCACCAGCGAAACCGTCACGTTCCGGAACGGCAGTTTTTTGCCCATGATCGAGTTCGGCAGCGAATACCCCAGTTTCACTTCGCGCAACTTGGTGAACGACGCATCGAAAATCGCGTCTTCCAGCACCCGGCGACCCAGCGTAAAGGCCGAATGCCACTCGCGGGCCGAAATCCGGCGGGCATTGGCGGCAAACTGGCCTTCCCCGGTTTTCACCACGCCCGGCACCACATAATACGTACCAGCCGGTGCATTGGTAAACGTCTTGTCAACCGAGTTGTCGTAATAGCCATTTTCGCGGCCCTGCAGGGTTTCAACCAGTTGACCTGCCTCCCGGCCCACAACGTAGGTGTGCGAATAGACCTCTCCGCCTTTGCGGATGTCGAACAGGAAGCTCAGGTTGAACCCTTTGTATTTGAACGAGTTGTTGATCCCCGCCAGCCAGTCCGGGTTGTAATTCCCAAGTTTTTGCAGGGACGTCGTTGAAATCGGCCGACCGTCGGCGGTGATCACCATCTGGCCCACATTCTGGCCGGTCGGATCGTAATACGGGCTTTTCGGATCGCTGCTGACGCGCTCGTAGGCGTATCCGTACATGTCGCCCATGCGCTCGTTGACGCGGGCCTGCACCGAGAAATACCGGCTGGCCAGTTCATAGGTCGAAACGCCGTTGGCCAGTTCGAGCACTTTGCTGCGGTTGCGCGAGAAATTGACATTCATGTCCCAGCGGAAACCAATGTTGTCCATCCGGATCGGCGTCAGGTTCAGCATCACCTCAATCCCGTTGTTCTGAATCCGGCCCGCATTCTGCACAATCTGGCTGTAGCCCGTCGTACCCGAAAGCGGCAGGAAGATGATCTGGTTTTTACTGATCGTGTTATAGTAGGTGAAGTCCAGGCCCACCCGGTTTTTCAAAAACCGCAGATCAAAACCGTATTCCTGCGAACTGCTGATTTCCGGTTTCAGGCTCAGGTTCGGAATCCGCGTCGATTCGCTGAAGGTTGGCGTCGTACCCCAGGGCGTTCCCGGATTGAAGGGCTGCGAAAACTGGTACGGTTCAGTGTCATTACCAACCTGCGCATAGCCCGCCCGAACTTTGGCGAACGATACCCATTCCGGCAGTTTTACCCAGTCGCTCACCACCGCGCTCAGCGTTCCCGACCAGTAGAAATACGAATTATCAGCCATACCAGCCACACCCTGTGGCAAGGTCAGCGTGCTCGACCAGTCGTTCCGGCCCGTCATTTCCAGCGTTAATTTATCGAGGTACGTCAACTGGGCCGACGCAAACATACTGTTGATCCGGCGATCGGAACGGTTTTGCGAATATTCGAGCGGAACCCGGCTGTTGTTCAGGCTATACACGCCCGGAACCGTCAACTGGGGCGCAAAATTGTCGATGTAATCGTACTTGTTCAGCCGTTGATTACCACCCAATGTGCCGCTGAGTGTAAAGGCATCGTTGAGTCGTTTGTCCACCAGAAACAACAGGTCGGTGTTGCGTTCCATCGTTTTCACCGCTTCGCGCCGGTACGAACCATACGGATACCGCTGCGTGCTGAACGCCCGCTGGCGCACCCGCAGTTCATCCTGGTAATCGACCTGCGTCCGGCCCTGCACCGACAACCAATCCGTCAGTTGATACGACAGCGTGACGTTTCCGATCACACGGTTGATGTCCTGACCGTTGGTGTTTTCGTACATATTAAAATACGGGTTGTCGTGGTAGTTGTAGTTGAAGTTGAACTGCTGGATGCCTTCCAGACCCGGTTGCCAGTAGTTCCGCATCGACGCCATGTCAATGTGGCGGCCCCACCAGCAGTTGAGCAGATACATGATGTTTTCGGTTCCGTAGCTCAGGTTCGGGCGGTTGTCGCTGTGGTTGCGGATGTAACTCACATTCGTCCGCGCCGTGAAGCGGTCGGTGAGTTTGTAACCGGCATTGACGTTGAAGGTGTTCCGCGTCAAATCCGTGTTCGGAACAAAGCCTTTCTGATCCAGGTTGGTAAACGACATCCGGAAATCGCCCTTGTCGTTGCTGCCCGTTACGGCAACGTTATTGGTTACAATGCGACCGGTTTCGAAGAAATCACGGATGCTGTTCGGGTGGGCAATGAATGGCGTAGGTGTTGCCACACCGGGACCACCCGGCACTTTGGTATCACCGGCGCGGTAGCCTTTGTCGGTGGGCGAATCGTGCTGAACGATCAGCCGACCGTCCATTTTAGGCCCCCAGCTTTCGTCGACACCATCGCGCAAACCACCACCGGAACCGTCTTTAAAGGAAAATTCGCCGTTCAACCCCTGACCATAAACATTCTGGTAATCAGGCAGTCTCAGAACGGATTCAAACGTCACGTTGGAGTTGACACTGACGCCGATGCCTTTGGTGCCCTTGCCGGTTTTGGTCGTGATGACCACCACACCGTTGGCCGCCCGCGAACCGTAGAGCGCCGTGGCGCTGGCTCCTTTCAGAACCGTCATCGTTTCAACGTCGTCCGGATTGATAAAACCGGCCCCGTTTCCGTAGTCGGCGTCCTGGTTATTCCGCCCCGATGAACCGACGAAGTTGTTGTTGATCGGCAAGCCGTCGATCACAAACAGCGGCTGGTTGGCGTTGATGTTCAGCGACTTTTCGCCCCGGATCGTGATCCGCGACGAGCCGCCGATCCCGGATGGGCTGTTGACGACGGTCACCCCCGCAATTTTCCCCGCCAACTGGCTGACCAGGTTGGTTTCGCGGGCCTGCGAAAGCGCCGAATTGTCGATTTTCTGGGTCACGTAGCCGAGGTTGCGTTGCTGTTTGGAAATCCCCAACGCCGTCACGACCACTTCGTTCAGGGCTTGTGTGGAAACCGTCAGCGTAACGTTGATCGTCGTTTTGGAACCAACCGGTACTTCCTGCGCTTCAAAACCGATAAAAGAATAAATTAAAATCGACGAAGCGTTCGGAACGCTTAGTGTATACGTCCCATCGGTGCGGGTGGTCGTACCGGACGTGGTGCCTTTCACCAGAATCGAAACGCCCGGTAGCGCCTGCCCGCCTTCCGACGATACAACCTTGCCGGTAATGGTCTGGGCCAGCATTGGCAAGCCCATCAATAAAATAGCCAGAGTCAGGACGGCCCGACGAGAACTGACCCTTCCTGACCGAATCGAAGAAGGTAGCTTTTGTGTCATAGTGTAGTTTGGATGTTCCGGTTTTTCGGAAAGTTGAACGATGGATGAGAAACGATGGACCCTTTTACGAAGCCGCAAAAGTACCCGGCACTTGTGTCGGAATTGTTACCGAATTATGAACTTTATACTACCCAGGGAAAGAATAATACAAAATTTGCTATAACCCCTGATTAGCAGCATAAATAAGGGGTTATGTTTTAAAATTAAAAATAGTATATCGAATTACTAAAAAAAATATTTGAATAATTCGGAAAAGCCTTTGGCGTAAAATGACCGCTTAATTAACGGTTTGCCGTTAAATAAATGCTTCATGGGTTCTGAGCGGCAGGATGAATACCTTTCTGCCCGGTCCTAAACCTCTGTCGTGCGATGGTCTATGAAGCGTTAGAATTGATCCGCTCCGAACTGGAGACGTACGTAAAACCGCTCGCGGATGGCATAACGGTCAATCTGGGCAGCATTGCCGCGGTGGCCGGTACGCAGGCCAACACGATTCTGATCGGTTTGGTCCATCTTGAAGAAGAAGCAACGCTCAAAAATACCAGCCCCTACCAGCGCAACAGCATCACCGGTGGTTTCGACGTTCGGAACCCGCCCGTTTTCCTGAATCTCTATGCGTTGATCAGTGCCAATTATTCGGGAATCAGTGACTATGAAACCGCCCTGAAACTGCTCTCGCGAACGGTTCAGTGTTTTCAGCAAAAAAATCAGTTTACGATTGCCAACACCCTCACGGACAAAATTTTCGACGACCCGCAGGCCCTGATGCTGCGCATGACCGTCGAGTTGTACAGCCTCTCGTTCGAGAAACTGAATCAGCTTTGGGGAACTCTGGGCGGCAAGCAGGTGCCATCGGTCGTGTATAAGATCCGGGTCGTGGAAGAACAGGCCGAAGGGCAACTTGGTGCCGGAACCCAAATTCTGTCGATTGAAGGCATCCGAAAACCGATCCCGATTTCTTCAGAGTGAACGTTCTTCCCCAT
This sequence comes from Larkinella sp., assembly GCF_965227735.1. NCBI lineage: Bacteria > Pseudomonadati > Bacteroidota > Cytophagia > Cytophagales > Spirosomataceae > Larkinella > Larkinella sp. The sequence goes on from NZ_OZ245776.1 coordinate 632,790, forward strand.
CCTGACTCCTTTACGTCCTCACCTCTTCACGCTATTTTCCGATGAAACCGCTTCTTCCCGAGTCGTTTGGCATCAGCTACCAGGTTCTGTTCTCCGTCCGGGTGCTGCACCGGTATTTCCTGGATTTTGGCACCACCCCTTTCGATACGAATGCGCCATCGGATGAAGCCCGGAAAAAAATTGAGCTGATTCGGCAGGTGTATGACGTCTCCCAATTTCTGGCTTTTCTGCCCGATGCCCCGACCCAACAACGCCTGAAAAACCAGCGGATGCTCTTCAAGAAACAGGCTGACGGGTTTGTGGTGCTGGCGGCTACCGACAATCCCCGCAGTCAAACGCCTTTTTTGCCCCTTCCCGCGGGCCTCAAGTTCGTTTTTGCCGTCTATCCGACCGATCCGTTTTTCATGCTCTATACGAACCTAACGCCCGAAGTCATGAACGACTTGAAACGACCGACGCGCGGTTTCCGGCTCAAAAACCGCAACGCATCGGCCGATCCGTTGAAAAACCGATTGAATACCGGAGAAACGATCCGGATGGCCGATCTGGAAGACCAGCCTCCGGAACACGCGGTGGCCGGGCGGCTGGACCGACCCCTGGGCTTTATCGAAATCGAGCATGCCCCGGCGAACCGCAGCCTGCTGACGGCGGAGGATGTGCTCCAGCCCACGCTCACCTACACGCTGACGCTGGGAAACCGCACGACCCGCTGGCGATTGAAAACCGATGCGCCCGGTGACTTTGCGGGCGAACACCAACTGGTGAAAAACGGATTGATTCCCGCGGTGAAAGGAACGACCAAACTAGTCAATCCGACACCCGCGACCACCACCTTCGAAAACGACGGACACTTTTATTCCACCATTTACTAAACCCCAGTCAAACCTCTTCTGCTCATGGCAAGTACACTCAATTTAGCGACGCTGAAAACCCCGGGCGTCTACATCGACGAGGTGTCGCTGTTCCCGCCATCCGTGGCCCAGGTCGAAACCGCCATTCCGGCGTTTATCGGCTACACCCGGTTTGCCGAAAAAGATGGCAAAGACATTACCGGGAAAGCACTGAAAATCAAGTCAATGGTCGATTACCGGACGTATTTCGGCGGTGGGCCGGATCGGAAAATCACGGTCAGTCTGGGTCCGGCCAATGCCGTAAAAACGGTCGACATGCAACCGGCCTGGTACCTGCACGACAGCCTGATGCTGTTTTTTGCCAACGGCGGGGAGAAATGTTACATCCTTTCGGTGGGCGGATACGACACCAACCCGGTTTCTCAGACTCACTTTTCGGACGCCATCGACGAACTGAAAAAACACGATGAGCCGACCCTGCTCGTCATGCCCGACCTGATGCTGCTGACCAACCCGGCTCACATTGCCGCGGTTCAACAGGCAGCCATCGACCATTGCAACAAATTGCAGGATCGCTTCGCCATTCTGGATGTCAAGGTAAATGATCTGACCAAAACCGCCGTTGACGATGCCGATATTACGGCCTTCCGGGGCAGCGTTTCCAACTTTCTGAAATACGGAGCGGCCTACTATCCCTGGCTCAAAACCTCCCTGCCGTTTGACATGAGCTTCGCCGGTCTGACGATCACCAAAGGCGGAAATCCAACCACACTGGGTGCGCTCCTGGACCCGGGCGCCCCCAACAATGCCCTGCTGACCGAAGCAAACACCCTGGCGACCGATGGATTTGCCGACGCAAAAGCCATTCAGAATGTGGCCGTTCCGGCAATCGTGGACTACCAGGCTTCGACGGACAAGGAAGCAAAAAAGACGTTCATCTCGACCGCCATCACCGCTTTCGATGGCATTGATGCCGACACGGTTTTTAAAAACAAACCCGTTCAGGATGTGTTGAAAGCCTTTACCGATGCGGGCAATGCCGAATGGCTGGCGATCCAGAACGATACCACGGCACTGGTGGTTACGGGCGATCCGGGTACCCATTCCACGGATGCCGCCATCGACGCGGTTTTTAACCGACTGGTTGCCTACATCACGCGATTCAAAACCGAAGCCAAAACCGCCCTCCCGGCTTTGCTGACGGCCAAGCAGCTCGAAATCCAGCAAAAAATCCCATTGTTTGCACTGGCCCGCAAAGCCGAGACCCTCGTCGCCGATCAAACGATTGTCAATGATTTGGTGGAAAGCAGCACGACGGCGTATGAAGCGGCCGGCACAACGGCCACCAAAAAAACGGAACTGCTGAAGGCACTTAACGCCTTTATCGGCTCCCCTAATGCGCTGGCCTTTACGAATACTGACGTTCGGATGAGCTATCAGGACTACACGGATCAGGCAACGCCTTCGGCCGCCGGAAAAAAACTGACCGATCTGCTGGCCAGTGCAACGGCTCTGGCGGGTTCCAATGCGTCGGCCTACGACGACAAATTTGCGGAAGTGATGGTTTACATCGCTGAATTTCAGTCACTCCTGACCGCGCGACTGAAATCGCTGGAACTGGAAATGAAGTCGAAAATTCCGGTGTATGCCGCTATCGTTGCCGCCACCGAAGCGCAGGGCATCATCCTGCCGCCCAGTGGTGCCGTGGCCGGGGTATACGCCAGCGTCGACGAAAACCGGGGCGTTTGGAAAGCCCCGGCCAATGTGGGCATCTCCAGCGTCGTCGGGCCAACGGTTTTGATCACCGATTCCGACCAGGAAAGCCTGAACGTCGATGTCGATGCCGGTAAATCCATCAACGCCATCCGGTATTTTACGGGCAAAGGAACGCTGGTCTGGGGCGCGCGAACGCTGGCGGGCAACGACAATGAATGGCGCTACGTCTCGGTTCGGCGGTTTTTCATCATGGTGGAAGAGTCGGTCAAGAAAGCGTCCGGCCAGTTTGTTTTTGAACCCAACGACGCCAATACGTGGGTGAAAATCCGGGCCATGATCGAGAATTTCCTGACGCTGCAATGGCGGGCCGGGGCATTAGCGGGGGTCAAACCAGAGCACGCGTTCTACGTCCGCGTTGGCCTGGGTCAAACCATGACCGCCCAGGACATCCTGAACGTTTTCTGATTGTCGAAATCGGCATGGCGGTGGTTCGTCCGGCCGAATTCATTGTCTTACGCTTCTCCCACAAAATGCAGGAATCTTAACGCATAACCGATCATGGCAGCAGTCTATCCATTACCCAAATTTCATTTCCAGGTTGAGTGGGGCGGAGTCCGCCTGGGATTCTCGGAAGTAACCGGTCTGAACGTCGAAACCGACGTGATCGAATACCGTGAAGGCGCATCGCCCGAGTATCACAAAATCAAAATGCCCGGTTTGCAGAAGTTCCCCAACATCACCCTGAAACGCGGGACGTTCAAAGCCGACAACGAATTTTTCACCTGGTGGAATACCGTGGCCCTCAACACCATCGAACGGCGCAACCTGATTATCAGCCTGCTCAACGAAAATCACGAGCCGGTGGTGGTCTGGAAAGTCAAACAGGCCTGGCCGTCGAAAGTGATGTCGGGCGATTTGAAAGCCGACGCCAACGAGGTGTTGATCGAGAGCATCGAGCTGGTGCACGAAGGGTTGACCATCCAGAACGAATAAGGTATGGCGGGTCAAGTCTATCCACCGGTCGGCTTTCATTTTGTGGTGGAATTCGAACTATTCCCGAAGACGGATCAGGACACCCGGTTTCAGGAAGTTACGGGGCTGAACGTCGAAATGCAGATGGAAAGCATTCGGGAAGGGGGCGAAAACCGCTTTGAACACCAGTTGCCGGTGCGCACCAAATACAGCGACCTGGTGCTGAAACGGGGTCTTTTCGTGGGATCAGACGTGTACCGATGGGCGAAAGACGCGTTCGAAAACTTTCAGTTTCAACCCGTTAACCTGTTGGTAACGCTGCTCAACGAGCAACACGCTCCGCTGGTTTCGTGGCATGTGGTGCATGCGTTGCCGAAAAAGTGGGACATCTCGGCTTTTAATGCCGAACAGAACACCATTGCCATCGAAACGCTGACGCTCACCTACCGCTATTACACCACCATCCCGAACTGAACCATGCCCATCATTATTCGTGAACTGGTCATCACGGCCACCGTCGACGGCAATGCCACCCGACAAGTCACCTCAGCCGCCACCCCACCCGCCGACGCGCAGCAGCAACTCGTCCGCCAGTGTGTCGAGCAGGTGCTGGCTATTTTAAAGGAGAAAACCGAACGATAAGACGGTTTACGGTTTTCAGTTTACGGTGGCTGACGCATTAAATGGCATAAGCGTGCGTCAGCCACCGTAAACTGAAAACTGAAAACCGTAAACTGAAAACCATAAATAGCTTAACTATGCTGGGGGAACTGGTTAAAATGAAGCTGACGGGTTATCACGATGTCGGTTTTAAAGAACGAACGGGTGAGGAATACACGGCGGTGGTTAACCCCGAAACCTACACGCTGAACTACGAAATTCAGGCGAATCAGGAAAGTGCGGGCGGCACGAGCGCGAACCAATCAACGTTCAACAAAATCGCCCCCCGCAAACTGGAGTTTGAATTTCTGTTCGATTCCACGGGTGCCCTGACGCCGACGGGAGCCGCCCCGCCCCGGTCGGTCGGCACCAGTCAGGGCGTTTGGGAGCAGGTGGAGCAGTTGAAAAAAACGTCGTTCGATTTTATCGGTGAAACCCACCAGCCGCCGTACGTCGAACTGGCGTGGGGCAAGCTGATTTTCAAGTGCAAAACCGAAAAAATCAACATTACCTACAAACTGTTCAAGCCCGATGGAACGCCCGTCCGCGCCATCGCCAAGGTCAGTTTTGTGGAGGTGATCAACGACGAGCTTCGCACCAAAAAAGAAAAAACCGCATCGCCGGACCTAACCCACCTTCGTACCGTTCAGGAAGGCGATACGCTGCCGCTGATGTGTCACCGGATCTACGGCGATTCGACGCTTTACCGGGAAGTCGCCCGCGTGAATAAACTGCTGAATTTCAGAAAGCTACCGACGGGGATGCGGCTCTTTTTTCCGCCCATCGACAAACAGCAAAAGCCAAAAACCGTAAACCAAAAACCGTAAACTGTAAACGATACACCGTCCCCATGCCTGAGAATCCGCGCATACTCGAAACCCCCGCTCCCCGCGACCTGCCCACCTACACCCTCTTCCTGGAAGAGCAGGCGCTGGAAACGTCGTTTCAGGTGTTGTCGATCCGGGTTCAGAAGGAAGCCAACCGGATTCCGACCGCCTACCTCACATTGAAAGACGGCGATCCGGCGTCCGGGAATTTTCCGGCCAGCAACGACAACCGGTTTGTTCCCGGAAAAAAGCTGGAGATCAGGGCGGGGTATCACAAAACGGAGAAAACGATTTTCAAAGGCATCCTGGTTAGGCAGGGAATCGAAGCGCAGTCGACCGGAACCACCCGGCTGAACCTGCTCGCCAAAGACGTCTGGGTTAAAACGACGCTCGTACCGAAACGCCGGTATTTTACCGAAAAGAAAGATTCGGAAGCCGCCGAAGAAATCGCGCAGACCTATCGCGGGCTGGAAATCGACGCCGAAGACACCGGCTTTCAGCACGAAGAACTGATTCAGTATGACGCCACGGACTGGGATTACCTCGTGATGCGGGCCGAAATCAACGGCAAATTGTGCCTGACCGACGACGGAAAACTGACCATTCAAAAACCGGATCTTGACCAGGAACCGGTAGTCGAATTGCAATTCGGGGCCACCATGCTGAACTTCGACGCCGAAATGGACGCCCGCGACCAGGTCACGACCCTGAAAACCACCACCTGGAATTACGCCGACCAGGAACTGGCCGAAGCCGAAGCCGCCGAACCGGCCGGGACGGAATCGGGAAACCTGTCGGCGCAGGATCTGGCCGAAGCTTTGACCGCCGAAGCGGTTTTTCAGCACGGCGGAAAACTCGATGCAGAGGAGTTGCAAACCTGGGCCGATGCCGCACTGCTCAAACGCCGGATGGCCAAAATCCGGGGTCGGGTGCGGTTTTACGGCAATGCCGACGTCAAGCCGGGCCTGATGATCAGCCTCGGCGGGCTGGGCGACCGCTACAACGGCAAGGTGTTCGTAACGGGCGTCAGTCACCAGTTGGCGGAAGGCAGTTGGGAAACGAACGTTCAGTTTGGGCTGAGTCCGCAGTGGTTTGTGTCGGAAATGAACGTCGGCCAGCCGCCAGCCGCCGGGTTGCTGCCCGCCGTGGGCGGTCTACAAATTGGCGTGGTGGCCGGTCTGGAAGGCGATGCAACGGGCGAGGAGCGGATTCTGGTGCGCCTGCCGGTAATCGATCCGGCAGCCGAAGGCACCCGCGCCCGCGTTGCCAGCCTGGATGCGGGCCAGGAACGGGGCTTCTTTTTCCGGCCCGAAATCGGCGATGAGGTGGTGGTGGGTTTTCTGAACAACGACCCACGCGAAGCCGTGGTGCTGGGCGGTTTGCACAGCAGCCAGAAGGCTTTGCCGGCCCCCTTCACCACTACTGACGATAACCACCGGAAGGGCTACGTTTCGCGCAGCAAACTGAAACTAATTTTTGATGACGAGAAGAAAATTCTGACCATCGAAACCCCCGCCGGAAATCAGTTCAAACTGGACGAGGATGCCAAAAGCATTACGCTGCAGGACCAGAATGGCAACAAAGTGGTGATGAACGACCAGGGAATTCAACTGGAAAGCAGCAAAGACCTGACGCTGAAAGCCGCCGGTAACGTCAAAATCGAAGGCGTTGGCGTGGAAGCGAAGGCATCCGCCCAGTTTAAAGCAACCGGTTCGGCGGGTGTGGAAATGAGCAGTTCCGCAACGGCGGTTTTGAAAGGGTCAATCGTACAGATCAATTAACGAAACGATGGTATCGGAAAACGATTTTTTAGGCCGGGGCTGGAGCTTCCCACCGGCATTCAACCCGCAATCGTCGCCCAAAAGCGTGGCGATGACGGCGGGGCTGGCCGACATCGAGTGCAGTCTGCACATCCTGCTGACCACCCGGCCCGGCGAACGGCTGATGGTGCCCGATTTCGGTTGCGACCTGCAGGATATGCTCTTCGAACCGATCAGTACGGCTTTGCAGGCGCGGGTGAAAGACCGCGTCGAAACGGCCATTCTGTATTTCGAACCCCGCATTGATCCGCTTGATGTCACGATCGAAGAACCGCCCGAACAGCCTGGCTTGCTGCTGATTACGGTCAACTACCGCGTTCGCAGCACCAATACCCGGTACAACTTTGTGTATCCGTTTTACAAAAACGAAGGAACCGAACTTTCGAATTCAGCCGACGCTTCCAGTCTGCCATCCTTTAGCCGTTAACGAACCGCCCCCATGCCGCAGCCGTGTCCCGACAAAAATCCGCTCCAACGCAGTGGAATCAGTCAGCCCCAGCGCCGACTCCCCGCGTTGCAACCGGAAAATACGCTCCTCGATGAGCGCAAGCCGGAAGACTTGCTGCGGTTTCTGGCTTTGTATGCCCAGGAAGCCCGAATCCGGTTTTTCGACGCCACCAACACGCCCGACAATGGTGCCGTCTGGGCCGACCTGATGAATTTTGAGCGATATTTTACACTGGATGAACTGGAGACCCGCCACGACATCGAGCCGCATTTTGCGCTGGTTCTCGCTTTTCTACACCTGTTTGAAAAACTCCAGGCCCACCAGAATACCTTAACCAAACGACACCTCGACTTTTATTACCGGGAGGTATTGCAACTGAGTCCGCTGGCTCCGGTTCCCGACCGCGTTCACGTTCTGTTCGAGCTGGCGAAAAACGCTGCGGAGCAGATTGTTCCGGCAAAAACCGAACTGGATGCCGGAAAAGACAAAGAACCACCGAAACAGCCGCTGATCTACCAAACTGCCCGCAACCTGACCGTAAACCGGGCCAGAATCAGCCATTTGCGGACGGTTTTTCGGTCGGGTTCGAAAGTCTATTACGCGCCGGTTGCCAATACCGCCGACGGCGTCGCCGAAGCCCTCTCCCCCGAGAATCCGGGCTGGAACGGATTTGGTCCCAGGGGCGGTGCCAGCAAAAACCGGTTTCCCGAGGCCCGGCTGGGGTTCGCGCTGGCGTCGCCCGCTCTGCGGCTGGCGGAAGGTTTCCGTGAAATTACGGTGCAGATTTTTCCACTGACGGACTTCATTTTCAAGAAAAAGACGTTGAACCTCCGCGTTCAACTCAGCGGCACCCAGGCGTGGCTCGACGCCAGTGCGGTAACCACGGAGGTAAGTGAAAAAGTCATCACGCTGGTGGTGACGGTATCGGCCACCGTAAAAGAGGCCGTTGTGGCTTTCGACCCGGCGAAACTCGACGGCGGTTATGCCACCGATGCGCCGGTTATGCGCTGCTGGCTGGCAGACGATGAAGCATATGGCGACTGGAAACACCTGAGAATCCGTTCCGTACAAATCGATGTCAAAGTCGATGGCTTGAAAAAGACGCTGGCGTTGGAAAATGACCTCGGTCCGGTCAGTGCCGAAAAACCTTTCATGCCCTTTGGCCCCACACCCGCTGTTGGCTCAACCCTCTCGGTGCGCAGCGACGAAATCCTGGCCAAAACGCCGGAAACCGTTACCGTTCATCTGACGGAATGGGTTGGGTTGCCCGCGAATTTGGGCAGCTATTATGAAGCCTACGGAACGCCGTATACGACACCAACCGCCTTCACGGTAACCGGAGATATTCTGGCCGTTCCGAAAAAAGGACGGGTTTTGTTCCCGGCAGGAAACGCAGAATTCAAACTAACCACCTCTCTAACGGGCACTTCAATAACTGAAAACAATCCCGACAACCTCCTGAAAATCAGCTTGGAATCCGATTTTGGCCATACTGTTTATCCGCAGAAACTGACCCAGGGGGTGATCGACCAGGCCAAACCGGCACCCGGTCCGCAGAAAATTCCGAATCCGCCGTATACGCCGGTTCTGAAAAGCCTGACGGTCGATTATACCGCGACGACGGGGCGGGTTTCGCTTCTGGAGTCTGAATCCGGCAATGCCAAAGCGTCGTTTGCCACTCGCGCCCTGCAATGGTTTCATCTGGCGGCATTCGGGCAGGCCGAAGAACACGGTTTTTTAAAGCAGTCGCAAGCCGTTTATTTGCTGCCGCAATATGACCGCCACGGTGCGTTTTTCCTGGGCTTACAGGATGTCGGTCCACAGGAAGCCGTCGCTATTCTGTTTCAGGTGGAGGAAGGAAGCGCCAATCCGGAAAACCAGGTCCCAACGGTGGAATGGAGCGTACTGACCAAAAATCAATGGCGTTTGCTGACGAGGGACGAAATTCTTTCCGACACCACCAACCACCTGCTGACGTCCGGCATTATTCAATTTCTCCTTCCGAAAGAAACAACAACCGACAACACGCTGTTGGAAACCGGTTTTGTCTGGCTGCGTGCCGAACTGAAAACCAGTTCGGGAGCCGCGCCGATCGACAGCGTGTGTAATTTCGTGGGCCTGCACCCCCAGGCCGTTCTCGCCAATTTCACCGACCAGAACAACGATCCGGCGCACTACGATTTGCCACTGGCGGCCGAAACCATCCAGAAGTTGCGCCGGAGCCTGGCCGCCGTGAAAACCATCAAACAACCGTATGCATCGTTTGGCGGTCAACCGCAGGAATCGGACGCAGCGTATTATACCCGCGTCAGTGAACGGTTGCGACACAAACAACGGGCTGTCAGCATTTGGGATTACGAACACCTGGTTTTGCAGACATTCCCCAACGTGTATAAAGTCAAATGCCTGAACCACACCAAAGTGAATGCCGATGGTCAGACCTTGACGGAACTGGCCCCCGGTCATGTCACCCTCGTGGTCGTGCCGGACCTGCGGAATTTGAAAGACGTAAACCGGTTTGAACCCCGGGTTGACCTGAATACACTGAGTGCGATTGCCCGATTCCTGCAACACCGGGCGGGTAAACCGGTAACGATTCAGGTCACCAACCCCCGCTACGAACGGGTGAAGCTCCGATTTCAGGTGGCCTTCCGACCCGGTTTTGAGCCTGCGGTTTACAAGAAAATACTCCAGCAGGATCTGATTGCCTACCTGACGCCCTGGGCGTTCGATACGCAGGCGGAAATCGCTTTTGGCGGAACGATTTACAAAAGCACCCTTCTCTATTTCATGGAACGAAGAGATTACGTGGACTTTGTCACGGAACTGAAAATGCAGCATTTCGTGGGCGACACCAGCAGCGGGGAAGATCAGGACGTCATTTCGGCATCGGATGCCCGGGCGGTTTTGACCTCATTCAGCGAACATGACATAACCGACTTTACGGGCTGTTAAGACCCACCAACGACCGATGACCACCGCTTCCATCACGATATCGCCCGCTCCTCCCCTGCAACCGGCCTCCGATTATGCGGCCCTGCGCGAAGCCGGATTGGCCTACATCGAACGCTATGCGAACGCGAACTGGACGGACTACAACACCCACGATCCGGGCATTACGCTACTGGAACTGCTTTGCTACGCGATTACCGATCTGAGCCTCAGGACTTCGCTGGACATGAAAGACCTCCTGGCGTCGTCGTTTGGCAGCGGGGACGCGATGCAGGCGAGTTTTGTGACAGCCGGAAAAGCCCTGCCGACCAGCCCGGTTTCGGACCTGGATTACCGCAAACTTTTCATCGACATCGACGGCGTCCGAAATGCCTGGATCGAATCGGCTTCGCCAACCGTTTTTGTGAATTGTCAGGCAAAAAATGGGGAAGTCCAGCTAAGTTACCACCCCTTCCCGGCGGTTTTGCCCAATCACCAGACTTCGTTTGCGCTGAAAGGACTCTACGACATTCAGGTGGATTTCGATGCTTTTTTCATTCAGCAGCAGGTGCGCACCGGGGCGTTTGCTGATGAAGACACTGGCCGTCAGGCGGTTTTAAAGCAGGTGCGGGAAACTTACCTCGCCAACCGAAATCTGTGTGAAGACGTGATGACGATCGGCGCGGTGCCTGTTCAGTACGTCATGTTTTGCGCCGACATCGGCTTGGACAATGAAGCCAACGTCAGCGAAGTCTACGCCGAAATTCTGTTCCAGGTTCAAAACTACCTGGCTCCGCCGGTCCGGCGGTATTCGCTGGCAGAACGGCAAAACCATATTGACGCGGCCGGAAACCGCCTGACCACCGACCAGATTTTTGACGGTCCCCGGCTGGTAAACGGATTCATCGACGACGACGAACTGGCGCAATCGGAACGGCGCAGCCGGGTGTATGCCTCCGACCTGATCAACCTCATGATGCGTGTAAAGGGTGTGAAAGACGTCAGGAAAGTGCTGATGAACAAGTGGAAAGCGGGCGATGCCTGTCTGAATGGCCCTCCCCTTGCCAACGGCGAACAACGCTGGTGTTTGCACATCGATCCGCTCCATCAGCCGCAACTCTGTGCCGAAAACGTCGCCCTGTCGTTTTTTAAAGACATCATTCCGGTTGGCAGCCTGCGGGATAAAACGGCGGCATTGAGTCGGTTTCAGGAATTGCAGGAAAAAGCGTACCGGGAAAACCGCAAAACCGTGGACGATCTGCCGGTGCCAACGGGTGAACTGTACGACCTGAAAGCCTACTCGTCCATCGCCAACGACCTCCCGCAAAACTACGGCGTCGGGCGGTTTGGGCTACCGGCCTCCGCTTCGGCCGAACGCCGGGCGCAGGCCCGTCAACTGAAGGGCTATCTGCTTTTTTTCGATCAGATGCTGGCCAATTATCAGGCGCAGCTCGCCAATCTGAAATCGTTTTTCAGTGCCGATCAGGACGTCCGGACCTATTTCGGACAAGCGGTTACGGACCTGGCCGGGATTGACGAACTGTATGTCGACCCGGCCGGATTACCCGATACCATCGATACCGTGCTGGCAAAACTGGAAAATTTTGAGGACAATCCCGTTCGGAAAAACCGCTTTCTGGATCACCTGCTGGCCCGGTTTGCCGAAAATTTCAACGATTATGCGCTCCTGATGCATTCCCTGTTTGGGGAGCGGGGAAGCGAAGAAATTCTGGAAGACAAAGTACATTTTATCCGGGAATACGGCGAAGTCTTCCGCTCGAAAGCCTATACGTATTGCAAACCGGCCTGGGAAACCGAGAATGTCGCGGGCATCACCCGCCGACTCGCCCGGCTGACCGGTATTCGCGGCAACAATTACCAGACATACGCAGCCTCTTCGGTGACCGTAATGACCGCTTTGCCTTCAGTCGATAACCCCGCGTTGTTCCGATTTCAACTGGAGTCCCCGGAAAACGACACCCAATACCTCATCTCGACGAACGAATTTGACAACCTGGCACTTGCCGAAAAGGCAATGAAAACCGCCTTTCAGAAAGTGCCTGCCAAAGGCCGTTTCAGGATGGAAACCGTCGATAACCGCTTCACCTATGCCTTGCTCGATGCGGTGAACCAGCCGATTGCGCGTTGTCCGCGAACGTTTCCGACCCGAAAAGGGGCCGACCAGGATCTCGAAACCGCCCTGGAGACGCTGATTTACAGCGGAGAAGCCCTGTTTCTGGTTGAACACGGCCTGCTCCGCCCGGCCACAGACCCGTCGGATGCCTGGATGGCGGTTTGCGTGGAACCCGGTTGTGACCACTGCGAACCGCTCGATCCGTATAGTTACCGGGTAAGTATCGTTTTGCCCGGTTACACCATGCGATTCCGCAACATCGACTACCGCCGGTATATTGAAAACCTGATTCGCTCGGAACTCCCCGCCCACGTGCTGGCCCGCATCTGCTGGGTGAGCCGCGAGCAGTTGCACCATTTCGAGGCCGTCTATCAACCGTGGCTTGATGCCCAAATGGCCACCTGCGCAGACCCAACCCTGACCAACGACAAAACAAAAGCGTTGATCGAACGACTGGAACACCCTGACTTTCACACCATTTATGAAACGGGTGTGCTACACGATTGCGACAACGAAGACGAAGAAACCCCAATCATTCTGAACCGTACGGCTCTGGGTACGCTACCCCTGTCCAAACCGGAAGACCCTCCAACCCCCGACTCCTAACACCATGGCGAATCCTTATTTTGACGAGGTATATCCGGCAACGGGCACCCAACACTTCGATCTCAGCCAGTACGGACTGACCATTTTTCGGCCGGATTCCATTCTGACCGCCGAGCAATTAAACCTGTTGTTTGGCTTTTTGCTCAATCAGGAACAACTGACCCGAACCCGGCTGCTGGGCGTTGGTGTGGTGTGCGGCCTGAAACCCAACCTGAATCCGGACAACACCATCACGGTTTCGGCGGGCTATGGTGTCACCACCGACGGCGATTTGCTGAGTCTGGAAACGACGGTTTACACGAAGGCGGTCGATTACGTCCTGACCGACCATCCGGACTACAAGCCCTTTGACGACATTCCGGATTTGAATCTCTGGGAAATTTTTCCGGCGGACTACACGAACAGCACGCAAACGATCCGGCCCCTGACGGACCTTGATTTGTCGGATAAAGTAGTCGTTTTGTACCTGGAAAGCGAAGCGAAAGTTGACGACAAATGCACCGGTGTAGCCTGCGATGCAAAGGGGAAAGTGTTTCAGAACCAGCTTCGGGTGATGCTCGTTCGAAAGTCCGACGCTAACGCGTTGATTTCGAGCAGTCTCCGTCAGGCAGCCGCTGCCTGCACCCGACTGCCGGTTTTGACCATGACGCGCGTGCGGCTCGACGACCGGCCCTATACGCCGTCGCTGCAACGGTTTCAGGTGTTTCTTCGCAGAACCGCCGTTCGACTCGCAGACGGTTTGCGCGACGCGTATGAACTGATCCGGGCGGTTGATCCGATCAACCTCACGTCCATGACTGCTCCAGCCAACTCTTTGCTGACGTTGACGCGCAAGGTCAGTGCCAATTACAACAGCCAGTATGTCTACGACTGGCTGAAGGATCTGCACGAAGCCTACATGGAGTTTCGTGAAGCGACCTGTCACTGGCTGGTGGCCTGTATGCCCCTGAACGACTCGTTTCCGAAACATTTGCTGGTCGGCGAACTGGTCACCGAACCGGGCCTTGGCCAACCGCAATTCCGGCACGAATGGATCCGGTCGCAGGCCATTGCTCCCGCGGCCGATTCGCGCCGGAAAGCCTTCTGGCTGTATCAGCGAATTCTTAAAATGATCGAGCGGTTCGATGTTCCTGAGACCCGCTTCGACCGGTTTTCCATCAAAGGCCGTGGCACCGTCACCTCGCTTATCTCTCTGAAAATCACACCCGATCCCTACCGAAAATCGCCGATCGACCGGCGGGCCATGCCATTTTATTACCAACCGGCCATGCGGGAATTCTGGAGTTATGAGCAACACAAACACGGCCGGACCGGGTTCATCCACTCCTATCACCGCCCCCAGCCGGCACTGCCCGAAATCCAGAATCCGTTTGCTTACGCCCTCGAAACCTATTCGTTTTACCGCATCGAAGGATTTGTTGGCGCCGGAGTTTTGACCACGCTGAACGAGATTTTATCCCAGCGACGCACCCATAACCTGGCGTTCGATGTGCTGGCGCTGCGGCTGGATGCGGAACAAATGCTCGTGACACAAAACGAGCCTTTCACTTTTAACGACTTAAGCATTGATTTTGAGGACATTCTGAGTCAAATTCATTGCCATGAAGAAGAAGCGGACGGAAGACCGGTTTCGCTGGAGATTGCCCTCAAGATGACGCCGTCGGAATTTACCAAACGACTGAAAAGCTATGAACTACACATCAGGCGTTTGCAAGGCCAGCGACCGATCAAGTGCATTCTGACCAAGCTGCCTTTGTTGCTAAATTTGAAAGAGACCTACGAAAAACGCAAAGCCGCTTTTGAGGCTAACCTGACGTTTGGGCCGTTTTTACTCCAAAATCCGGGTCTGGAACACGGTGCGGGCGTTCCGCCCGGCGGCACGTTTGTGCTGGTCTATAAAGATCCGGTGATCGTCAGAAAAGACCTTCGGCTGCGCAAAGGTGGTGAATCCATCGTGGTGGCCGATTTTTACCTGCCCTACCGCTGCTGCAGCTCCGGCAACGGCGTGCAGTTCATCCTGCCCGAACCGCCCCCCACCGTCGAAATGCGGGACTCGTTCTGTTTGAATTCGCCCAAAGAGAAAATTGACGTCTCGCCCGACACCGGCTCGTTCGACAGCCCGCTGGTCACGAAAGAAGACGGGACATTCTTCTTCAATCCGACGACGGTTGGTACGCACAAGCTGACTTACACGGTGCCAAACCGGATTCCGGTTTTTGTTGAGGTGCGGGTGCTGGCGCTTCCTACCGTCAGTTTCAATTCGGACAGACTAGCTAACAATGAGGTTGTATTCGTCTACCAATACACCGATGCCAACGTGCTGACCTTCGACTTTGGCGACGGTTTGGAACCGGAAAAAATAGCGGTAAACGGCAGCGGTGAAGGCCGGATCAATCACAAATTTGTACTGAGAGAAGACGGTTCCGGGGAGTTTATCGTCACGCTGAAGGCGACCAACGGACGCTGCGAAACCACCGAGCCAGTCACGAACCGCGTCATTTTTGAACCGGCTCCGCCAGAACCGATTGAACTCAAAGCCGAGGAGTTTGTCTGTTTTAGTAAAGAAGTTAAACTGAAAGTTACGGGGAAACCGGCAGGGGGAAAATTTACTTCTGACAGCCTGGAAATCAGCGCCCGAACGGGTTCGTTTGTCCCCAATGTCGAAGGGCCACACACCGTTCAGTACACGCTGGGGAATCAGACCGAAGGGGTCAAATTTTTCATTTTACCGGAAACGTTTGCCATTGAAAACATCAGCAGACCGGTCGTGAATGTGTCCGTCACCTTCGATGTCGTCGTTCTCAGTCCACCAGCGGGCGTCACCTACCAATGGAAACTGGATGAACGGCCAATCGAACCCAGTGAAAAATCGCCCGATCGCACCAACATGACCCGCTTCAAATTTGGCCGGGCCGGGCGGGGTGGCCGTCAGATGACCTTACAGATTCTGGTCAATCAAAATCCGGTCTGTGACCTGAAAACCGTGTTGTTAAATGGATAAATAACCATCAACTCCCATCCCGTGGCCCAACCCGCTTCCCATATCATCCAGCGCCAGACCGTCCGGCTGCACCTCCGCGAGCAGACGGATAGCTGGGCTGTGCAGGAACGGGCAAGCCGAATTCTCCGACAAGCCGATCTGCTAACGGCCCTCGATGCGGTGCTGTCTGCCTTCGGTTCAGCAGATGAATGGATCGAACTGGAACGGGTTGAGGTGGATCTGGGCGTGCTGCCGGTAGCCGGTTTTGAGGACCAGATCGCCCGGAACCTGCCGGATTTGCTCCGTCGGCAATTGGCTGAACTGATCCCGGAAGCTCTTTTTCACCACCCGAAAACCGCCGTTCGAAAAACCGGCGAGGTGGTTTTTGAAACGTTTCTCTATTTTCTGGAAACTGGTTTGCTCCCACCCACCACGCTCTGGCCCGAATCGAATCCGGCCTTTGAACAGGAGATTCGATCCGTCCTGTCGAGCCTGAATACCCCGCAAAGAGAAACATTACGGGCGGTTTTGGTTCATCCCGCAACCCGGTCTCGGTTGGTAAATCAGTTTTCGGAGGACGTGCTGGCTGCGGTTTTCCGGGCATTGGGTTCTGGTCAGGAATCCGTGAGTCTACGGCTCTTGAAGCATTTGCAGGCCTGGCGCGACAGACTCCCGGCGAGTCACTACCGGGCGCTGCTGATGGCGCTGACCGAAAAAACCGTTCAGAACCCGGAAGCGGTTTTACCCGCGATCGAAAACCGCTGGGTCCACCTCAAACCGTCGGACCCGGCGTTCAATGCAGCCCTCGAACTCCTCCTTCCTGCGTTTCAACAATCGGATTTCAAGTCGGGCAATTCCCACCTGAACAGCCCGGGCTCAGGAAATCAGCTAGTCGAAAACGTTCCGGAAAGAGCGAAAAGTAGGTCCGAAAAGTCTTCTTCAGATCACCCGAATGCGAACGAAAACCGCCGGGAATCACCGACTGAAGCTCCCGCTGATGCGTTTTTTTACGTTCGAAATGCGGGCCTCGTGTTGCTGCACCCGTTCCTGCGGTTTTGTTTCGAAGCCTGTGGCTGGACGCAGGATGCGGTTTTCAGCAATACGGAAAGTCAGGAAAAAGCCCTGACCATGCTCCATTTTCTGGCAACCGGCGAACCCATAGCGGCCGAATATGACCTGTTGCTGCCTAAAATCCTCTGCGCGATGCCCTGGAATTCGCCCGTTTCCGGAAAAATCAGCCTGACCGATGCCGAGCAGGAAGAGGGCGTTGGTTTGCTGAATGCAGCCATCGGGCATTGGGCGGTTTTGAAAAATACATCACCCGACGGGTTTCGGGAAGGTTTTCTGCAACGGGAGGGAAAACTGGCGCTCCTGCCGAATGGGCTTTGGGAACTGACCGTTGAGTCGAAGGCGCAGGATGTTCTTCTGAATCGCTTGCCGGTCGGTTGGGGCGTCGGGACGGTTTTGCTCCCGTGGATGAAGAAACAACTGACGGTCAACTGGGAATCATGAAAGCGACACGCCAACACCAGCCCCTCGTTCAGCCGAAAACGACCAGCTCGTCGTCGAATCACGCGACGACATCCCAACCTTTTTTTGCCAAAACCGGCACCCCGTCGTGGAGCCAGCCGGAACCGTTTTTCAAATCGTCCGTTCAGACCAAACTGGCGGTGGGCCGCGCCGACGACCGTTTTGAACGCGAAGCCGACGCCACCGCCGACCGCGTGATGCGGATGCCTGATCCCCAATCTTCCACCCGCCCGTTCTTTCCCGCTTCCAGGGTATTGCAACCGAAATCTGAGGAAAAAGAAAAGAAGGACGTTCGGCGCAAGGAAGCGGATACGCCAGTGATTCAGTTGAAAACCGAGGAAGATGACAAAAAGAAAATCCGGAAAAAAGGCGACTCCGCCACCCCGGCCGTCACTGGCGGTTTCGAATCGCAGCTTTCGGCCAGCCAGTCGGGCGGGCACCCGCTGAGTGCCAACACCCGGCAGTTTATGGAACCCCGCTTCGGTGCCGACTTTTCGGGGGTCCGCGTGCATACCGACGCGCCAGCCGTTCAGATGAGTCAGTCCATTGGTGCACAGGCCTTTGCGTACCAGAATCACGTTTATTTCAACGAAGGAAAATACAGCCCCGGCACCAGTTCGGGGCAGCATTTGCTGGCGCACGAACTCACCCACGTTGTGCAGCAGGGGGCAGCCGTACAGCGAAAACCCCTGATTTCAGCGGCAACGCCAACGATTCAGCGGCTGTTCGGGATTGATGTGGCCGGTACCATCGACGGCTGGCTGGCCAACTTGCCCGGCTGGCGTCTGCTGACGGTTCTGGCTGGTTACAATCCGGTGCTCCAGCGTGACGTTCCCCGCTCGACGACCAACCTCATCGAAGGGTTTCTGACCCTGGGCGGTCCCATCGGAGTATTGCTCTTCAACAAACTTCGCACGGAAGGCATCGTTGGCCGGATGGCCGACTGGATCGATACGCAGGTAGCCGCGCTGGGTATTTCGTATGCCTACATCCGGGGGCTGTTCAGCCAGGCCTGGGACGCAATGGGCATTACGCTCGGCATCAGCGGCAATCTGGACATCATCCGCCGGGTATTTGCCCCACCCTTTGGCCGAATCGTGGCCTTTGTCGGACGGGTGATCAGCCAGGTTGTTACGTTTATCAAAGAAACGATTGTTCGTCCTCTGAGCAACCGGGCCAGGCAAATGCGCGGTTTTACGCTGCTGACGGTCATTATCGGCAAAGATCCGTTCACCGATGAGGTGGTAGAACGCAGCCCGACCAACCTCGTGCGCGGTTTTATGAGTCTGATGGAAAATGGCGACGAACGGTTTCTTCAGATGCAGCAATCGGGAGCCTTGCAACGGGCTTTTACGTGGTTCACTGTCGAAACTACCCGCCGAAACCTGACCTGGGAGCGTATCAAGGGCATTTTTACCGCAGTCTGGGATGCGCTCACGCCCGAAGCGGTTTTGCATCCGCTGGAAACCATCAGCCGGATTGCGGGTCTGTTTTTCGGTCTGGCTGCCGACATCGCCGGTTTTGCGGGAGCCGCCCTGCTACAAATGCTGGAGTTCATTTTTGAAGCCGTTATGGGTGCGGGCGGGGCGCGGGTGCTGGCCATTCTGAAACGGGCGCGGGCGACGTTCCTGATCATCATCCGCGATCCGGTACGGTTTGTCGGCAATCTGGTGCGGGCGGGGGTGCAGGGGTTCCGGCAGTTCATGCAAAATGCCCTTACGCACCTTCAGCGCGGATTGGTGGGCTGGCTGCTGGGTGCGCTGGAAGGGGCCGGACTTACGCTCCCACAAACCTTTGATTTGCAAGGCATTTTATCACTGGTTCTGCAAATTCTGGGGCTTACCTACCAGAACATCCGCGCCAAACTGGTGCGGGCGACGAGTGAGCAATTCGTCGCCCGAATGGAGCAGGTGTTTGATTTTCTGCGGATTCTGATCACGCAGGGACCGGCAGCGGCCTGGCAAAAAATCGTGGAATACCTCGGCAACCTGCGCAACATGGTCCTCGACGGGGTCATGGCCTGGGTTCGGCAAACCGTGATTGGTCAGGCCATTATTCGCATCGCCAGCATGTTAAATCCGGCGGGAGCGGTGATTCAGGCCATTATGGCGACCTACAACACGGTGATGTTTTTCATCGAGCGCATCAACCAGATTGCCGCCGTGGTGGAGTCCTACGTCGATTCGATGGCAGCCATTGCTGCCGGCAACATTGCCGCAGCCGCCAACCGCGTGGAAACCACAATGGGGCGAATGGTACCGGTCATGATCAGTTTTCTGGCGCGGCTGCTGGGGCTGGGCGGCATTTCCAACACCATCCGGAACACCATCGCCCGCATCCGTCAGCCGGTCGACCGGGCGTTGGACCGGGTCGTGGATTGGGTCGTAGCGCAGGGACGGCGGCTGGTGGGGGCCGGGCAACAGGCCGTGGGAGCCGTTTTGGGCTGGTTGGGATTGCGTAAATCATTCACAGATGCCACCAATCAAAACCACTCGCTCCATTTTGAAGGTCGCGATCAAAATGCCGAACTGATCGTTGCTTCTCGCCCACGTCCGGTACTGGAGTTTCTCAATGAAGTCGCACAAGCCGAACCGGCCAAGCGTCCGATTGTGGAACAGGCGCGGGAGAAAGTCCGCGCCGTTAGCCGTATCAAGCGGGATACAACCCTAAATGATGCCCAAAAGCGAACCCAGATAGATACCGAATTAACCGCGCTGGCTGGTATTTTACAGGGTCTAAGTGCGGGGGATGATTTGTTTGCTCCGCCCATCCCGACCCGACGGAATCTGCCACCGGGTTTCGATGTCCGAAATGACCTGTACATAAATGGGAGTGGTTTTGGTAGTGCCCGCACAACCGTATCTTCGCATAGTAAAACCGCCATCATCAATGATCTTAAAATCATGCGAACCAACGGTTCGGAGGCCATCTGGCAACGATTGGTTCGAGATGGGCAGGTTATGGAAGTACCGGGCGAAAAAGCCCGGTATCGGGCCATGACCGACGCCCAGATTACCTCCGATATCAACGGACGTGCTTATGATGTTGACCATACCGTGCCTCTGGCTAAACATTGGAAAGATACCGGTTTTAATTCGGACGATGGCGCACGACAGCGGACAGCCGGGAACCCTTCCAATCTGAAACTGATGCTTGCATTTTATAACCGGCAGGCCGGGGCGGATGGTCACCATTACGCCGACAAATTCTACGTTGGCCCTAATTTTACCAGTGTCTATAACAACAGCGTCGCCGGAGCGAAGAAAATAAAAGGACAGGCTTTCGCGAGTACAACGTAGTTTTTCAGTATGAAGAAAGAGACGCTTTTGCGCTATCAATCGGTTTCCCACACACCAGCCAATGCAGTAGCACTGGATGACACGGGGCAAGCGTTCGCTATGGCGCAGGATTACCGGAAAGCAGGCAAGCCAACTCTGACGGTTTTCTCGCAAAAAATGCCTGATGAATCACGGGAAATCGTACAGGGTGAACAGCGGGCCAATAGTGTGTCTTCGGTCTATTTTCTTGAAAATAAGGCACTGGTTTATCTGGTGAATAATCCCGATGATACCTGGAAACTGGTGATTTATCTGCTCGATAAGGATTTAAAATCGGTTGATTTACCCCTCTCAACAATACCACCCCACCTGTTTAAGAGGAATCAGCAGCTTTGGGTAATTTTATCAAATGAAGTTCGCCTTTACAACGTAGCGGACTTACAACTGGCAAACACCTATTCACTTCCGAACCAGACCCGCCCGGTTATTACTGATGGCCATCAAATATGGTGGGCTAATGAGCAGGGCCTTTGGGCAAGGTCTCTTACTGCGACTGAGCCGATCCATGTAGCTACGGACCTGATTTTGAGTCAGCTTCAGGTATCGGCCAACTTCATTTGGGGCGTTGGCGAATTTGGCCAGGGATTGTTTGGCTGGCAGAAAACCGGTCAACCTTTGCCGGCCAATACCGTTTTGAATAATCCGGAAACCACCCTTACGGCTTTTGCCGTAAGCCCCGACGAAGAGTGGATTGCGTTCGGTAACACGTCAGGATATGTAGTAATAGTTGAGCGGGAAACAGGCACCCAACGCTGGGGAAACCGCCTGCACAAAGGCCATGTATCAGCTATTACCTTTAGTGCCGATGGAAAATGGCTCGCTACCGGAGGTAATGCTGGCGATGGAGCCCTACTAAAATTTGAGCATGACTAAAACTACCTATCCACAGACAACGCCTTTTCCGATGCGGCCGACTCCACTCCATCTGGCCCTTGATTTTTTATGCGCGTTTGTTCACTGGCGGCTCAATTCCATAGCCGATTCTACCGATTCGCGCCCGGAATTCCCTGATCTCAATGCCGGGACTGTGGTTCCACTCACGCAATTTATTGTAGAAACTCAGCTCGATGAAGCCGAATTACTTTTTCTCCTGCTCGCCCTCGCCCCCCACCTTCAGCCCGGTTTTTTCGATGCCCTCATCCGCGAACACCTGCCCGACGGCGGGGATTTTCCGGAATTCGGCGGGGTGCGCGGCTCCAACCACCGGGGGATTTTGCCCACCGGCGAAACCGCCCTGTTTGTGCTGGCGGGGAATGACATGGAGAAACGACTGGCCCTGTATGACCTTTTCAGCCCCGACCATTTTTTTGCCCGCGAGCGGATTCTGTCTCTCGAAGACGTCAAACCCGGCGAACCGCGCCTGAGTGGACGGCTGATTCTTGATCCTGACTATGTGGAATTGTTTACCACCGGACGGGTGTCGGCCCCGGCCCTGAGTATGAATTTCCCGGCGCAGCGCATCCGTACCGACATGGAATGGGAAGATCTCGTGCTGCCCGCGCCAACCTTTACCCAAATCCGCGACATCGAACACTGGATTCAGCATTCCGACACGCTGCGAACGGACTGGAAGATGGGACAACGGCTGAAACCCGGCTACCGCGTGCTGTTTTACGGCCCACCCGGCACCGGCAAAACCCTGACCGCTACCCTGTTGGGAAAATACACGAACCGGGAGGTCTACCGAGTGGATTTATCCCTGGTGGTTTCCAAATATATCGGCGAAACCGAGAAGAACCTGGCCAATCTTTTTGACAAAGCCCACGCCAAAAACTGGATTCTGTTCTTCGACGAAGCCGACGCCCTCTTCGGCAAACGCACCGAAACCCGCGACGCCCACGACCGCTATGCCAATCAGGAAGTGGCGTTTCTGCTCCAGAAAATCGAGGAATTCGACGGGCTGGTCATTCTGGCATCCAACCTGAAGAGCAACATCGACCCGGCATTTGCCCGGCGGTTTCAGGCCATGATTCATTTTCCGCTGCCCAACGCGGCCGAACGCTTGCTGCTGTGGCAGAAATGCCTGCCACCCTCTGCCCGGCTGGCTCCCGAACTTCCGGTGGAGCAACTGGCGGGTCGCTACGAACTTTCGGGCGCGTCCATTCTCAACATCATTCAGTTTTGCGCCCTGCGCGCACTCAGTCGAAAAACCGACATTCTGGCAACCGCCGATGTTGTGGAAGGCATCCGGCTGGAATTTCAGAAAGAAGGCAAACTGGTCTGATCGACAAAACCGCCCGGAATTTCGCCCGCAACCGTTGAACCGCGAATGATCAACCGCGTTGGCAACACGACCAGCTCCGGTTCCGGGCGTTCGTCGTCGGCGGCCAACTGATTGAGCAACAGACGGGCCGCTTCCCGGCCAATTTCGTCGACCGGTTGGGAAACCGTTGTCAAGCCGGGTTCGATGAGGGCCGAAATCGGGTCGTCGCTAAAACCGACAATGGCAATGTCCTCCGGAATGCGCAGCCCCCGGCTTTTAATCACTTTCAACGCTTCGATAGCCGTGGGGTCGTTGATCGCAAACAGGGCGTCGGGCGGCTGGGGCAGATTCAACAGGTGATTCACGTAAATATTGGCCTTGTCAAGCGTCAGGTCGTAGGAAATAATCAGCGCCGGATCAATCGGAATCTGGTGGTTCGTCAGGGCATCCCGGTAGCCGTTCAGGCGCGAGCGGCTGTTTTGCAGCGAATCCGGCCCGGAAAGGTGCGCAATCCGCCGTTTGCCGGTTTTGATCAGGTGTTCGACAGCCTGGTAAGCGCCTTCATAGTCGTCGACAGCGACTTTCGACACGCTCATTTCCTCGACAATCCGGTTGAAAAAAACCACCGGAATTCCTTTGCGCTCGAAAACCTTGAAGTGTTCAAAATTCCGGGATTCTTTCGTGTGCGATACCAGAATACCGTCTACCCGACTGGCCAACAGCAGTTTGGTGTTAACAATTTCCGTTTCATACGACTCATTCGAGTGGCAGATCACAACATTGTAGCCCGCTTTGGCCAGAACCTCCTGCGCACCGATAATCACTTTCGGAAAGAAAGCACTCAGAAACTCCGGCACCATGATACCGATGGTCTGTGTCCGGTTAGTTAGCAGCGAAATCGCCAGTTGGTTACGCTGGTAATCGAGTTCGGCCGCCAGTTCCAGCACCCGCTCCCGCGTTTTTACTTTCACGTTCGGATGCCCCGTCAACGCCCGCGAAACCGTCGACTTCGACAGATTGAGCGTGTTGGCAATATCGATAAT
Organism: Larkinella sp.; assembly: GCF_965227735.1. Lineage (NCBI taxonomy): Bacteria > Pseudomonadati > Bacteroidota > Cytophagia > Cytophagales > Spirosomataceae > Larkinella > Larkinella sp. The sequence continues at coordinate 656,849 of NZ_OZ245776.1, forward strand.
GGTAATCTGATGATTCTTCATAAATAGTACTATTCAAATAAACAGAGCCTTTTCAGGGCAATAATCCAACATGATTCCCGCGAATTGCGCCTTCTTTTTGGGAATGTTCCCATGATTTTGGGAACATTCCCAAAAATATAATTCAATTTTTTCTTTTCAAAATTATTATTCAGTCGTAATATCAATCAGGAAAAGCAAAAAAACCAGATTTAGTTGGTTTTAACCCGGCAAAAGACTTATTCAACGGTCAAACCGCCTTCTCAAGCTAAACTGGCTGGCTCTTTTTCTTAAATTGTAAATTTTCAATACCACCTTTAACCATAAGGACAATGTCCAGATTTACGTATGCGGCCTCTTAAACCAAACTGGCTGGCAAGCGGGCTTCTCTGTCTTCTCTTGCTGCCCCTCTCGTTCTCATCTTTTGCTCAGGCTGGCCGGGGTGCCGCCATCCGCGGTCGGGTCACGTCCGGTACGGAAGCGTTGCCGGGTGTTAACGTCATTTTGAAAGGTACCCAACAGGGTACGACCACCGATGTCAATGGCCAGTATTCGCTGACCCTGCCGGATGGGGCTGCCGAATCGGCTACGCTCACGTTTTCGTATATCGGCTACGCTTCGCAGGAAGTGAAAGTCGGAAACAGCACCACCATCGACGTATCCCTGGTGTCGGACGACCGGGCGTTGAGCGAGGTCGTGGTCGTTGGGTACGGAACCCAGCGGAAAGTGGAAACCACCGGGGCTATTGCATCGGTGAAAGCCGCCGATCTGGTGCAGACGCCAGTCGCCAACGTCGCGCAGGGTTTGCAATCGCGGGTGGCCGGGGTTCAGGTTAACCAGAATACCGGCGCGCCGGGTGGGAACATCAGCGTCCGGATTCGGGGAACGAACTCGATCAATGGCAATTCCGAACCGTTGTATGTTGTCGACGGTATTCAGATTTCCAACAGTGGCGGCATCAACGACGTCAGTCCGCTTTCGACCATCAACCCCAACGACATCGAGTCGGTGGAAATACTGAAAGATGCCTCGGCGTCGGCGATTTATGGGTCACGCGCGGCCAATGGCGTCGTGCTGATCACGACCAAGCGCGGAAAAACCGGTGCAACCCGGGTTACCGTCGACAGCTATTACGGTGTTCAGAAGGTGAATAAAACCCTCCCGGTTTTGAATGCGTCGCAATTTGCGCAACTGGAAAACGAGGTATTCAAGAACAATTATTACCCCAACCCCTCCTCGCTGGGTGAAGGCACCAACTGGCAGAACCTGATTTTCCGCGAAGCACCCATCCAGAATCACCAGTTGTCGATCAACGGAGGAACAGAAAAAACGCAATTGGCGCTGTCGGCCAATTACTTTGATCAGGACGGGATTATCATCAATTCCGCTTTCAAACGTTATTCGTACCGGTTGAACGTGGATCACAAAGTGAGCGACCGCGTCAAGATTGGCACCAGTATCCTGGGCAGTTACGCGATCAACTCCGGCATCACGACGGGTTCACAAACCATCGGCGACGCGGGTGTCGTAACGGCTTCCATCCTCGGCGCGGCCATAGGCGCTCCGCCAACGCTGGTGCCATACCGGACCGATGGCACCTTGTTTCCGTTCGGCGAGCAGGCCGGGGGGCAATACCGGGAGGTGACCAATCCGCTCAACTTCGCCAGCGTTCTGAACCGGAACGCCATCAAGCGGACGCTCGTTAACTTCTACGCGGATTTCAACATCCTGAAGGGACTGAACTACCGGGCTTCTTTTAACGCTGATATTCAAAGCAATTTGCGCGACGGCTACACGCCCCGCTCCATCGTCAACCGGTCGGATCTGAACGACAATTCCGGTTCCGGGTTTAAAGTCAACGGTAACGGTCTGGCACTGCTCCACGAAAGCATTCTGACCTACAGCACGAGTTTCGCCACCAACCACACCTTTAAAGCCACGGCGGTGATTGCGTCACAATCGGAACAATACAATTCCAACCAGATCAACGCCAACGGGTTTCCGAACGATGCCACCCAGAATGAAGCCCTTCAACTGGCTTTGAACCGGACCGTTACGAGCAGCCGGGACCGGCAGCGCCTGGATTCCTACCTCGCCCGGGTCAATTATGGCTACAAGGACAAGTTCTTTCTGGATTTGACGGCGCGGGTCGATGGATCGAGCAAGTTTGGCGCCAACCACAAATACGGTCTGTTCCCGGCAGTTTCGGCCGCCTGGCGGATCATCGAAGAACCGTTTGCCAAAGACCTTTCCTGGCTTTCGGATCTGAAACTGCGGGGGAGCTACGGAATAACCGGGAATGCCGCCGGGATCAATCCCTACCAATCGCTGGCGACAGTGGCGGCTTCGGGCAGTGATTACAACCTGAATCACCTGTTCGTCACCGGCATCAACCCGTCGGGTATTGCCAACCCCGATTTGCGCTGGGAACGTTCGGCTCAGGCCGACATTGGCCTCGACATCAGCCTGCTCAACAACCGGATCAGCTTCATCGTCGATGCGTACCAGAAAACCACGAAAGACTTGCTGTACGTGAAAGCCCTGCCGTTGAGTTCGGGCTACAGCACCATTACCGGTAACTTCGCTTCACTCGAAAACAAAGGATTGGAGTTCGCAGTGAACGCCCGGATTCTGGACGGACCCGTAAAATGGTCGGTATCCGGTAACATGACGTTCAACCGCAACAAGGTGGTGGATCTGGACGGTGGCACCACGCAGGAACGGTTCATTACGGCCTATTCCGTGCTGAAAGTCGGTGAACCGCTCGGCTTATTCAAAACCTATGTGTATGACGGCATCAACCAGACCGGCGAAACCATTCTGCCCGGCTACGACGGTCGGCTGGGTGGCCTGAAAGTGAAAGACATCAACGGCGATGGCGCCATTTCGGCCGCCGATCAGATGATTACCGGCAATCCGAACCCGGATTTCATCTACGGTTTTTCCACCAATGCCTCTTTCAAAGGCTTTGATCTGAGCATGTTCCTGTCGGGTTCACAAGGCAATGACATTTACAATGCGGCCCGGCTTTCGTTCGAGATGCCGCTGGGACAACGGAATCAATTTGCGGGGCTTGCCAATCGCTGGTCGGCCACCAACCCGAGCAATACGTACGTGAGTGGTGCCCAGGCGGGTCGTTTGCCGGTCACCAGCCAGGTGATTGAAGATGGTTCGTATTTGCGCTGCAAAAACTTGACGCTCGGCTATACGGTGCCCCGCATCAAGGGAATCCAGCAGATCCGGGTGTATGTGAGCGCCAACAACCTGTTCACACTCACCAACTACAGCGGTTTCGATCCGGAAGTGAATACGTATGCCGGTTCAAATACCGCCATTGGTATCGACAATCTGGTGTACCCACAAGCGAAATCATTCCTGGGCGGTTTACAGGTCACGTTTTAATCGTTGCCCCTAAATCCCCTAAAGGGGACTTGGACACAGAACTCCGTATCTAAAGTCCCCTTTAGGGGATTTAGGGGCAATAACCCACAAATGAAATTATGAAGAAGATACTCATCCCGATACTAGCCGCCCTCTGTCTGACGGGCTGCGAACTGGACGAAACGATTTACTCGTCCATCTATACCGAAGCGTTCTACAAAACCGCTGCCGACGCCGAGAAAGGCCTCATTGCGGCTTACGATCCTTTTGCGGATATGTACAGCGGCCCGGCCGGAACCCTGATTGCGGATTTCAGCGACGACCAGACCTATCCACGGGGGGTGGTGGGCCGAAACACGCTGACCCTCTTCACCTACGACGTCAATTACACCACGCAGAAAAGCAATTCCCGGACCAACGAATCGCCCCAGCAAATCTGGGCGTCGGGCTACGACGGGATTGAGAAAGCCAACTGGATCATTGCCAAGGTTCCGGATGCGGTGATGGACGAAACCCGCAAAAAACAGATCATTGGTGAGGCCTATTTCCTGCGGGCATTCTACCACTGGATGCTGACCAAAAACTTCGGTGATGTGCCCATCAAAACCACGCCCAGTTATTCGGAAGCCGACGCGGTGGTGGGAAAAAGCCCGAAAGCCGAAGTTTACAAACAAATTTATGCCGATCTGGACCTGGCTTTTGCCGCCGGTTTGCCCTCCTATCCGGCCGTTGACAAAGGTCGCCCGGCCAAGGAAGTGGTGAATGCGCTCTACGCCAAAGCCGCTTTGTATAACGAAGAATGGGCCAAAGCCCTCGAAAAAGCGCAGGCCGTGATCACATCGGGAAAATATTCCCTGATGCCGGATGTGCGAAACGTCTACAAATACGACCAGGAAGATGCCGCCCGCATCGAAAACATGTGGGCCTATGAAGTCGATCCGATTTCGCCGGGCCGGTCGCACCAGTTGGTGGGTCTGTGCGGCCCGGCCGCCAGTGCCGGTGCGGAATACGGCCGGACGACTTTTGGGTCGATGTTCGCCTACCAGAAATTTTATAACTCGTTCAATCCTGCCGACAAACGCCGGTTATTACTCGACACTACGTTTGTGGACAGAACGGGCAAAACCGTCCCGCAACGCAGCGTAACACCCATCACAACCGAAGGTGTTTTGATCAAGAAATACCAGGACCCGATTTCGACGCAAAACCTGATTCCGAACATTCCCATCCTCCGGCTGGCCGACATGTACCTGATTGCCGCCGAAGCCGAAGCCCGGCTGAACGGCGCAACACCGGCTGCTTACGGCTACATCAACACCGTTCGGAAACGCGCGGGCCTGGCCGATCTGGCGACGGGTTTGAGCAAGGACGCGTTTATCGAAGCGGTTTTGCAGGAACGGGCGTGGGAGTTTTTTGCCGAAGGCGACCGCTGGTATGACCTCACCCGCACCGGCAAATTCCTGACGGTGATTCCGAAAGCGGTCAACCCGGTGTATCCGGTTCGGAACGTCACGGCGAAGAACAAATACTTCCCGATTCCGCAGGATGAACTGAACGCCAATCCGAAACTGGAGCAGAATCCGGATTGGAAATAGTGGCGGTTTACGGTTTTTGCCCCCAACCCCCTTAAGGGGGCTTAAACATCCAGATGGCGAAAGCCCCCTTAAGGGGGTTGGGGGCAAAAACCGTAAACCACAAAAAAACACAACGTTAATATGAAAGGATTGGGTGGCTTGTTTTTCGGAGTAGTGGTCTTTCTGCCGCTTTTTCGGTTTTCGGACGTTGCTTCTGCAGCGATGCCGAAACCGGAAAACGTCCGGGAATTTACCATCACCGAAAACGACACCACGACGTATACGCTGAAACTGGCGTTGGATGAAAACGACCAGCCGTCGTATTTCTTCCGGAATATTTTCACACCGGTTTGCCTCACGGGCGAGTGCAAACCGGTGTATATCAATTTTTACTGGGATCTGCTGGGCAATTACACCCGCTTCGATTTTCCAACCGGCGAGGTGCTGACCAAAATGGATCACCGGGAATTCAAACAGGAAGACTACGACAAGTTGCAGGACATTCTGAGCCGTCCGAACTCGCTGCTCAAGGATATTGCGATGGAAGATCTGGTCGGGAAAGGCACCGAAAACCTGGCCGATTCGGTGGATGCCAAAGCCGGAGCGACCCTGAAAACCGTGAAGAATGAAGTGATCGACGGAGCGGTTTATACCTGCTATACGCTCTGGCACATCGCCCACGGCAACGTGGTCGATGAAATGCTCAAAATTACGGAAAGCTACAAAAGTGAGCCGTTGCTGCACCGGTTTCTGACCGGCACCAACCATTTTTACCAGTATTGGGCGATGGAGCGGGTGATCGACAAAACCGGAAAACTCGCGGAACCATTCAGCGCGGATGTGCTGCGGATCATTCGCGGGAAGAACGTTTTCACGGCGCGGTTTGCGTTGCAGAAGATCGGCGATCCGTATTTTTTCGACCCGAACCGGCAAGTTTGGTTGTGGGAAACGTATCGAACGGCCCCCTACCCTTTGCAACTCGTGATTCTGAAAAAGCTGGCAAAAATCCCGTTCCGTGCGCCATTGGCCGAAATGACGGCGAAAGAGTTGACCAAAACCAATTCCGAGCAGTTTGCTTTGCTGTTGAAACTGCTGGCCGCTCAACCGAAATTATCGGAAAAAGCACTGCAAAATCTGGCCGCTCATCTGACAAATCAGAATGCTGACTATACCACCGAAATTTACCGCGTCCTGGCATCTTTCCACCCGAAAAACCGGGATGTTGTTGCAAAGATGAATGCCTATAAAATCGCTGGTCGGGATTTGCAATCCCGACCCTAACTGTCTCGGATTTATAATCCGAAAACCTTAACTGTTGTGGATTTGTAATCCGAAACCCTGAATACTCAATAACACAAGCAAAAACCGTATGAAAACCCTATTCCGAACCCTCCTTTTCCTCCTGATCTCCCTGCAACTCGTTGCGCAGGACCACGTTTTCGTCGAAACGGAATCGTTTGAAAACAAAGGCGGCTGGGTCATCGACCAGCAGTCGTTTGTGGTCATGGGTTCCTCCTACCTGATGGCGCACGGCATGGGTCGTCCGGTGAAGGATGCCGCCACGACCGTTCGACTCCCCAAAACCGGCAAATACCAGATCTGGGTTCGCACCAAAGACTGGGCGCCGTTTCCAAAAGGGCCCGGCAAATTTCAGGTCGTCGTGGATGGAAAACCGCTGAAAACCGTTTTTGGCGAAAGTGGCTCGGATGCCTGGAAATGGTATTCTGGGGGCGAAATCGATGTAAAAAGTGATCAGTTAAAACTGGCGCTGCACGACCTGACCGGTTTCAACGGACGTTGCGACGCCATTCTGTTCACCAACGCACCGAAGTTTACGCCGTCGGACAAACCGGAAGAACTAACCGCTTTTCGAAATAAACTACTGAACCTGACCGGCAAACCCGCCGAAGCCGGAAATTTCGATCTGGTGGTCGTGGGCGGTGGCATTGCGGGAACCTGTGCGGCTATTTCGGCGTCGCGGATGGGACTGAAAGTCGCCCTGATTCAGGATCGGCCGGTGTTGGGCGGCAACAACAGCTCCGAAGTTCGGGTGCATTTGCGGGGCGATGTCGATAAAAACCATTATCCGAAACTGGGCCGGATTGTCCGGGAAATGGACAACGGTGATCCGGGAAATGGCCACCCCGATGGGCTGGAATACGGCGATGCGCGGAAAACGGACATCATCAAGGCGGAACGAAACATCACTTTGTATCTGAATACCCACGTTTATAAAATTGAGAAAAAAGGCAATACCGTTGCCGCCGTCATCGGGCGGAACATTGCCACCAACCAGGAAGTCCGGTTTACCGGCACCTACTTCTCCGACTGCACCGGCGATGGCACGCTGGGCTATCTGGCCGGGGCCGACTACCGGTTTGGCAGGGAAAGCAAGGCCGAAACCGGCGAGTCGCTGGCGGCCGATAAATCCGATAATTTTACGCTCGGCACCTCGAATTTGTGGGCGTCGCTGGAACGGGACACCGCTTCGTCGTTTCCCGAAACACCCTGGGCACTCCCCTTTTCGGACGAATACCACATTGACGAAGCCCGCGCCGACTGGCAGTGGGAAACCGGTTTCGGGAATCTCAACACCATTACCGACGCCGAGAAAATCCGGGATCACAACCTGCGGGCGGTTTACGGCAACTGGTCGTATCTGAAGAACAACAAGAAAGCCAAATACGGCAAGCGCGAACTGGCCTGGGTGGCCTACATCGGCGGCAAACGCGAATCCCGGCGGCTGCTGGGCGATCACATTCTGACCCAGATGGATATTCAGGACGGCAAACAACACCCGGATGGCACCGTCACCGCCACCTGGACGATCGATCTGCACTTCCCGGACGCCAAAAATAGCAAGTATTTTGAAGGTCAGGAGTTTTTTGCCGGAACGAAACACATCAAAGTGGCTCCCTACACGATTCCGTACCGCTGTCTGTATTCCAAAAACATCACGAATCTGTTCATGGCGGGCCGGAACATCAGCACGACGCACGTCGCGTTTGGCAGCACCCGTGTCATGCGAACCTGCGGCATGATGGGCGAAGTGGTCGGTTTTGCGGCTTATGTGGCCAAAAAATACAACACGACACCGCGTGGCGTTTACCAGGAACACCTGCCGGAATTTATGGCGATTATCAAAGACGAACCGACCGCGGCAAAGCCGTAAAATGACGATTGACCACTGACCATCGACGATTGACGATGGTCAGTGGTCAATCATCAATCATCCATAGCTCCTCCACGCAACGATGCTTTCAACGTTCCCCAACATCCCGGTTTACCTGCGCATGCTCACCCTGACAGTGGTGCTGCTTTTGCATCGCGATGCAGTCCAGGCTCAGTTGGTCAATCTGGCCAAAGGGAAAGCGGTTTCGGGGTATCCGGTGATTGCGGACAACCCGTTTCAGCACCTGGTCGATGGAAACGACGCGACGGTTTGGAATACCTCACCAGCGGCTCCGGTCAATCATTTTGAAGTGAATCTGGGAAAACCGTATGCCATCGACCGGGTGTTGCTGCGCGGGTTTCGCGGGAAAGACAAGGTGCGCATCCAAGTTTTGACCGGCGGAAGCTGGAAAGAGGTGTTCAACAATCCCCAGCCCGATAAAGCCCTGATTGCATTCGAGCCCGTTACGGCGGATCAAATCCGGGTAGAGTATTCCGCCAAACAAGCCACCGGTTTTCCCGAATTTGAAGTATATGCCTACGATCCGCAGCCGGTTTTCGTCAATCAGATTGGCTATAACCTGAAAGCGCCCAAACGGTTTACGGCCCCACTGGCGGTGGATGGCACGGCGTTTTCCGTCTTGGATTCGGAGGGCAAAAAACCGTTTTCCGGAACGATTAAAGGGCACATCGGGGATTTTACGGCCTTTCAACCGACAAACGCCGGCCCGTATACCATTGTGGTGGATGGCGAGAAAAAAGGCAGCTCGTTTCCGTTCGACATTGCCCCCTATGTGATCGAGCAGGCTTCGTATGGGCCCGCGCTGGCGTTCATGATCGACGATCGTTGCTGGTACGGAAATTCGGACGGGTATTCGCCGACGGACAAAAGTGCGGACTGCCCGTCGCTGGGTGTGGCCTGGCGCGACAGCCACCAGTTTTCGTTTGAACTCCCGGCCCTGATCGCGCTGTATTCCGCGAATCCGGAAGCGTTTTCGACCGAGCGGATGCCCGTCGAGGGAATTTATACGGGGGTACGTGAAAAACTCCCTGAGAATACGCCCGAGATCGTCCGGCTGATTTACTGGGCCGTCGACGTGTATCTGCGGGGTCAGGTGAATCACACGTTGCTGAAAGAGCAACTGGCGTATTTTGTCTATGCCTATCCCGACTTGAGTCCGTATATTCCGCAAAAAGTGTATGTCGAAGCCCGCGATTACCTCTTCAAAATTTGGGGGAATGACAACAAAGACCGCTGGCATTGGTATGACCTCGATCATTCGGCCAACCTGTTTCAGACCTATACATTGATCGGAACCGGCAAGGGGCAGTTTCCGCCGGGGCATTCGATTGTGCCGAATCTGATGCTGTATGAAGTGGCCAAACGCGAAGGCCGGAAGGATGCCGATGCGTATTTCAATGCCGCTTTCCAGCAAACCGACTGGCTCATCAAAAACCTCGACTGGCAGGACCCAACCTCCACCAAAGGCCAGCGGATGAACGAGTACGTCACGATGGATGCCCTGGCCTATTTCCTGAAAAAATATCCCCAAAAAGCACCGAAAGGTTTGTCCGAAAAAATTCAGGAATGGGCGAAAGTCGCGATTTCGCGATCAGACAACCTGTGGGATTACCGCAAATACGCCGACAACAAATGGGTGATTGCCGACATCAAAGCCACCTCTGATCCCACCTACAACCCGACCGGGAGTTTCAACGAACCCGGTAACATCGCCGGTTTTCCGGCTCCGGCCCTGGCCGCTGCGTCGGTGCTGACGGATGCAAAAACCCGGAATCGATTGCACGAACTGGCAACGGCGCAATTGGACAACGTCTACGGTCGCAACCCAACCGGGCGGCATTTCTGCTACGATGCCCTGACCGATTTCAAAGGGGCCGATTTGGGCTGGTTCAAGGAACTGGAAGGCGGAGCCGCTTTGCTTCAGACGGTTCGCGGTGTGTTGGATGGCTCACCGAAAGAGGGTGTTTATCCCTACGATCCGTATTCCGGTGACCCCGGCCACACGGAAGGCTGGGTTACGTTCAATACCGCCTGGATCGCCGGACTGGCGTATCTGGCGGCTGATGTCACGAACGTCGAGTTCTATGACGCGACCTTCACAAACCGGATTCAGGAAGCCAAAACGGGCCAGAAAGTCGGTGTTCGGTTGACGGCTCCGCTCAACCTGGACCCGCAGAAAGCCGAACAGGCAGCGGTTGTGTTGACCGACGGAAAAGGAAAGCAAAGCCGGTTTACGCTGGACGAGCAGGGTGCGAACGGTGTGGCGTTTCAAGAGGTGATCGATCTGGCAAGTGGCCCGGTTTCGGTTGGTAAAAACGAGGTTCTCCGGGTTTCGTACGGATTGGGCGCGTTTAAAAAAGAAGCCGTTTTGAAGATTAAATAAGTGTCAAAAAACCAGCCCACGATTTCAATCGTGGGAATGAATGAAAATCGCAACCCGGGTTTCAAACCGTTTCAACGGTTTTGTTCACGGATTTCAAAACCGTTAAAACGGTTTCCGGGGATTGGGTTTCTGGCGGGTTGTCCCACGGTTAAAACCGTGGGCTGTTGTTAATTCAAAAATCGTAGGCCGCTTGCTTTTACCCGCAGGCGCAGTCTTAAACGAATTTCCATAGTATCATGAAATACAGCCTTAGTGTAGTCCTTGGATTAATCAGTCTGACCGGTTTTGCCCAGACGGCAAAGCAACTCAGCCTGTCGAACGGGAAAGTTCAGTTGGTGTGGGAATCGACGGCTGCGGGCTGGCGGTTGCAGAAAGTGGCCGCTCAGAAAGGAAAGCAATGGCAGACTTTCGCCCAGGCGTCCGGTGAAAACACGGTGTTGTATGCCGCCGAAAAACCGTCGGAACTACCCCAGCAAACCTTCAAAACCATCACGGGCGAAGAGTTTCCAGGTGAACACTACCATTATCAGACGAAACAATGGGCCGAAAGCACGAACCCGGTTTCGCTGAATACCGCCGGACAGGCCACCCATTTTTTTCCGAAAGAAGGCAAACAGGCCGGTAAAAACAGCCTGACTTTTCGGCAGGAAACGGAAACGGCCACGGTCAGCACCGAATGGAGTCTGGACCCGAAATTCCCGCAGGACATTGTCGTTAAGCAAACGCTGGTCGCGAAAAAAGGCGGGTATTTCTCGCTGGCGAGTCCTTCGATTGCCACGGTTGCCGAACCCAATCTGGCGTGGGCGACGGTGCCGGGGTATTTTCAGGGGAATGCAATGCAGCCGAATTTTGTGCTGGCCTACGCCTACGGACACGGCATTCCGAGCCTGCCCGTCGTCTACCGCGAACGTTGTGCCAGTACGCTCAGTCCGATGATTAGCACCAAAAACGGGTTGACGCTTTCAGTGATTCCGGAACCCGGTCTGGCCCGCGATCCGTGGGCGAACGACAAAATCACGCAAATCGACTGGAACATCGGCCTATCGCACATGAACCGCAAAGCCCAGCTTTCGCCGACGCTGTATTTTCCGGTTTTGGGCGAACCCAAATCGTCGCTGAAACCGGGCGAAAGCATCAGCTACACGTTCCGCTACAGCCTGACCAACGGCGACTGGTTCAAGGCGCTGAACCACACGGTTTACGATATTTATCAGTTTAAAGAATCGCTGGCGTTGCGGCAAAGCAAACAATCGCTGACCGACCGCATCCAGAAGATGCACCACTACCTGACCGACCCGAAAACGTCGCTCTGGAATGTGGAAGAATTTGAAGGCAAGAAAATCGGAGCACAGTCGTATCTGGGGGGCGTGGTTGGCTCGAACAAAGACGCCATGAAAAACTCCGATTACGGCGCCATGTGGATGCTGGCAACGGCCACCGGCGACTCGCTGCTGACGAAAAATGTGCTGCCCTACGCCGAAAATTTCAAGCTGGTTCAGCAGGAAACCAACAACGGTTTTTTCAAAGGAGCCGTTGAGGGTCAGTATTATCTGGCCAAATCGAAAAAGTTTGTCGAAGAGTGGGGCGCGGTGGTTGAACCGATTGCGCTGACGTATTACACCTTGCTGGACATTGGGAACATGCTGCTGTTCGAACCAGAGGATCAGGAATTGAAGGAGCGGTTGCGGTTTGGTGCCGAGCGCCTGCTGACCTGGCAAAAACCGGATGGCAGTTGGGCGGTGGCCTACGACAAGAAAACGGAGCAGGAAATTTTCAAGGATGTGCAGGATGTTCGACCCACGTTTTACGGAATGATTGTCGCCCATCGCATCCTGAAAGACCCCAAATACCTCGCGGCAGCCCGGAAAGGAGCCGATTGGCTGATCAAAAATGCCGTCGAAACCGGGAGCTTCCTGGGTGTTTGCGGGGATGCCCGATACGCGCCGGATTTTGCCACCGGCCAGTCGGCGCAGGCGTTTTTGGATTTGTATGATCTGACGAAGGACGAGCGGTACAAAGCAGCCGCCATCACGTCGGCCAAGCTGTATACCACCTCGATTTATACGCACCCGATTGCCAGCCACAAACTGAAAACCGTGAATGGCACGCAAAAAGAAGATTGGGAAATCAGCCAGGCGGGTTTGAGTTTTGAACACGGCGGTATTTTCGGCTCGGCCACGCGGCTCGGCCCGATTCAACTCGCCAGCCACGCCGGGATGTTCATCCGGATGTACGGGTTGACGAAGGAACCGATTTTTGCCGATATGGCCCGGGCCGCAGCCATTGGCCGCGATGCGTTTGTCGATCCCAAAACGAGTGTTGCTTCGTATTACTGGCAGGCCATGAACCGGGGCGCAGGGCCATATCCGCACCATGCCTGGTGGCAGGTGGGCTGGCTGACGGATTATTTACTGGCCGAAGCCGAGCTGCGTTCGGAGGGAAAAGTGGTTTTTCCGCGCGGTTTTGTAACGCCCAAAGTGGGGCCGCACCAGACGTACGGTTTTGCGCCGGGGATGGTGAATGGCGAGAAGGCCAGTTTGCTGATCGACGAAAAGCTGGTCAAAATCAATAACGCGTCGGTGGATTACATTCTGGCGAAATCAGAAAACAAGGTGTTTGTGATTTTGCTGAACAACAGCGCCCAGCCTTCCGATTTTCAATTCACAGCGGGAAGTCAGAAAACCGTGTCGAAAAAATTGCCGCCTTTTGGGCTGGAAGTGGTGACGCTTGAGAACAAGAAATACTAAGCAGAACGAAGCAATGTCCCGACTCTATTCTTTTGTGGGAAACTTAGGAAGTCCAGATTTCTTGAGTACCGCATTGACTCGTTCTAACTTTTCAGCGAAGAGTGGTTTTCCATCTTCTCTGATTCTGGTTACAACAGTTTCTGTTCTGTTATCCACCGATTGATCTTTCGTTTTCATCGAACCGTTTTTAAGTGAAATTAATGATTATTTCTTCTGTACCAAAAAAAACTCGTACGAACGATTGGGTTGAAAAACCTCCCATTCATCATTTTGAAATCCAAACAATGAAAACAATTCAGAAAGTTCTTGAAAACTATGATTGATTGACATTCGATAAAGTCGGTTACGAGCCATCGAATTTCCGGAAAAAACTATCCATCGTTCCGGAAACTGTTCAAGGTATTGGTTGACAATTTGAAAAATAGTAGCCAGAATTTTGATGGTATCTCCATTATCACTTATGCTACGATCATCAAATTTTCCTGTTAACGTGTTGAAATCGGCCAAAGCGAGATTGTATATGTGCTCAACACCTGTTGGTGTGAATGATACCAATTTTTGAATGACGCCTTTTACACCGATACTTTCAAAGAAAAATTCAGAAACGGTGAGGCTTTGCCGGAACGAATAGCTTGGATAATGCATCAATTGAATTTTTACATACAAATATAGGAAATCTTGAATACAACCATTGATACCGCCGTCATCCTCGTTTTCTCGGCTTTTGTGCTGGGCATCGGGATGCTGTTTGCCCGCACCGGACGAAACCTGAAATCGTTCTTCGCGGGTGGCGAAGCCGTGCCGTGGTTCATCGGCGGCTTGTCGCTGTTCATGAGCTTTTTCTCCGCCGGAACATTCGTGGCCTGGGGTTCCATCGCCTATAAACACGGCTGGGTGGCCATCACCATTCAGTGGACCATGTGCATCGGGGCGTTGATCACCGGTTTGTACCTCGCCCCCCGCTGGAAAGCCGCCGGAGCGTTGACAGCCGCCGAGTTCATCCGTGAACGGCTGGGGCTGACGGTCCAGAAAGTGTACATTTTCATTTTCACCCTCGTATCGGTTTTCATCAAAGGATCGGTGCTCTATCCGGTGGCCAAGCTGGTCAGTTCGTCGCTGAACCTGCCGCTCGTTCCCTGCACCATCGGACTGGGAATTTTTATGATTGCCTACACCGCCGTCGGCGGACTCTGGGCGGTGATGGTGACGGATATTCTGCAATTTGTGGTGTTGTCGGCCGCCGTGTTCATTCTGTTACCGCTTTCACTTGATAAAGTCGGCGGTTTTGACGGTTTTACGAACGCGGTTCCGGACGATTTTTTCAACCTCCTGAACGGCGAATACACCTTCGGGTTCGTGGCGGCTTTCGTGATTTACCACATCTGCTACATCGGCGGCAACTGGACATTCGTGCAACGCTACACCAGCGTCGACAGTCCGAAATCGGCCCGGAAAGTGGCCTTTCTGTTCGCGGGATTGTACCTCGTCAGCCCGGTCATCTGGATGTTACCGCCGATGATCTACAAAGCCATCAACCCCTCGCTGACCGGTCTGGATACCGAAAATGCGTACCTGATGATCTGCAAACTCGTGTTGCCACCGGGACTTTTGGGGCTGATGCTGACGGGCATGTACTTTTCCACCTCCGCCAGTGCCAACACGGCCTTGAACGTGGTTTCGGCGGTTTTTACCAATGATATTTACAAAGGACTGATCAATCCGAAAGCGTCGGACAAACAACTCATGCGGGTGGCTCGCGGGTCTTCGTGGTTTTTCGGTGTCGGCATGATCATCATTGCGCTGATGGTTCCGGCGGCTGGCGGCATTGTGGAAGTAGTCCTGAGTATTTCGTCCATTTCGGGCGGTCCGCTGCTGGCTCCGCCCCTGTGGGCCTTGTTTTCCAAACGCCTGACCGGAAAGGCGACACTCTGGATTACGGGTATTGGCCTGACCGTCAACCTGTTTTTCAAAGCAGTTTCGCCCTGGCTGCTGGATTTCAAACTGACACGTGGAGCCGAAACGATTATTGGCGTCGGCTTGCCGCTGCTGCTACTGCTGGGGTATGAACTCTGGGCAGCCTCCCGCAACCGGATAGCCGACGAAGAACTGAATTACCGCGCGGTTGGCAAACAAAAACGGATCGATGCCGCCGAAGCCGTCAGTGAAGAAGAAGCGATTGAAGTGAAAAAACAAAACCGCTTTGGCTTGCGGGTGATTGCGGTCTCGCTGGTTTTCACCGCCGTCATGCTGTTCGGACTGAGTTTCCTGACAACCCAAGGGGCTGGCATCACGGCGGTCATTTCCGGCGTGGTTCTGGCGGGCTCGCTCATTCCGTGGCTGGCGTCAAGACGGGTTCAAATCCCTTCAGGGCTGCAACAACCGGAGAAAATCATCAAAACACATTGATTCCTCACATGAGACACCCTCTGATCATTCTATTTTTAGTACTCCAGTTCGCCACGGCTTCATTCGCCCAATACAGCATCCGCGACCCGAAAGCCATTCCGCTGCACGGCGAATGGGTGTTTGCAATGGACCCCAATGACGTCGGCGAAACCGGGAAATGGTACCGCGAAGACGCCCCGCTCAACCGCTGGAATAAGGTGACGGTGCCGCATTGTTTTTCGGTCGATCCACGCTACCAGTTTTATACCGGCACGGCCTGGTACCGCCGGACGTTTCCGTGGCAACCGACTACCGGAAAACGCGTGTTGCTCCACTTCGATGCCGCGTATTATGAAACCGTCGTCTGGCTCAACGGGCAGAAAGTCGGCACGCACGAAGGCGGGTACACGCCGTTTCACTTCGATGTAACGGATTTCCTGAAAGCAGGTACCAACACCATTGCGGTTTCGGTCGATAACAACACCTGGAAGGTCGGCACCATTCCCGGCTCGAAAGACAACAACGAACCCAACGACCCGTTTCCGGGCTGGGTCAACTACGGGGGCTTGATTCGTCCGGTGTACCTGACCGTCGAACCGGCCGTATATGTCGAAAATGTAAAAATCGAAGCGATGCCTGACTTGGCGAAAGGAACCGCCACGCTGAAGATCAAAACCAGGATTCGCAACACCACCGGCCAAACGAATGCGCCCAAACTGGCATTCCGGGTCGAGCAGGCCGGTAAAGTGATCCCGCTTAGCTGGAAACAGCAAGCTGGTAGCGCTGCGAATCAAACCGTGGTGCTGGAGGCCGAAACCGCGCTCAAAGCCGCCGATGTCAAACTCTGGAGCCTCGACCAGCCGACTTTGTATGACGTTCAGGTGATTGCCGGAACCGATACCGTCCGGACTCATTTTGGCATTCGCAAAGTGGAAGTTCGCAATGCGCAACTGTTGCTGAACGGCCAGCCGATCAAGGTTGCGGGTGGCAACCGCGTGGTCGATTACCCGGCCCTGGGATCGCTGGAACCGGACTGGCTGGTTGAAAAAGACCTGCGGCTGATGAAGGAAGCCGGGATGGAACTCCACCGCCTGACGCACTACACGCC
The DNA here is from genome assembly GCF_965227735.1 of Larkinella sp. Lineage (NCBI taxonomy): Bacteria > Pseudomonadati > Bacteroidota > Cytophagia > Cytophagales > Spirosomataceae > Larkinella > Larkinella sp. The sequence continues at coordinate 673,617 of NZ_OZ245776.1, forward strand.
CTCCGAAACCGTCTACGACTGGGCCGACCGCAACGGGATGCTGATCATCACCGAAGCCGGCAACTGGCAGATTACCCCGCGATTGATGGACAACGATACCATCCGCACCAAATTCCGCCAGCAATTCCGCGAGATGGCCGAGCGCGACTGGAACCACCCCAGCGTCATCGCCTACAGCGTGGGGAACGAATATCTGTCGGAGCAACCCGCCGGGCAGCGCTGGACCAAAGACATGATTGCCTACGCCCGCGAACTCGATCCAACCCGGTTGTACACCTTCGCGTCGATGCGGCTGAACATTCTGCCAAAAAAACCGGAAGACGAAGCCAGCCAGTACTGTGATTTCATCTCGACCAATACGTACGGCAACCACCTCAACGTCCTGAAACATATTCACTCGCTGTATCCCGACAAACCGATTTTCATCAGCGAATACGGCACCCGGGCCGACGGCAACAATGGCGAAGCGGGTCAGGTGACGCACCTCGAAAAATTCCTGAACGATGTCCGGCCACTGCCTTACGTGATCGGTGCCTCCTGGTGGTCGTTCAACGATTACCTCAGCCGCCACGACGGCACCAACCCCGACGGCACCCGGCCCTGGGGACTCGTCCGGCACGACCGCTCGAAACGGCCGCTGTATGCGACCCACCAGACCGGCATGGCTCCGTTGACGATTGAAAAAATACGCTGGAAAGCCGGCCCCGAAGGCACACACACACTCACGATCCGGCTAACGGCCCGGCCCGATTTTCCGGCGTATGCCCTGAAACAATACCGCCTGAAAACCGGTGCAGCCACCCAACTGATTCCCGATTTACAACCGGGCCAAACCACTGATATTATACTTACGGTAACCGGTTTTGATAAAACAATGACCGTTGAGGTTACAAAACCCACGGGCTTTTCAATTCTTACGCAAACGATTGATCTGACGAATGATACGCGAACAAGCAACCGATAAACGAAGTCCGAAAACCGTCCGGTATGAGGCTGATTTGGTGGTGGTAGGCGGAGGACTTTCCGGTACCTGTTGTGCCATTACGGCGGCCCGGGCGGGCATCCGGGTTGTGCTGGTGCAAGACCGGCCCGTTCTGGGCGGCAACTCGTCCAGCGAAGTCCGGCTCTGGGTGCTGGGAGCCACCTCGCACATGGGCAATAACAACCGCTGGGCGCGCGAAGGCGGTTTTATCGACGAACTCCTGCTCGAAAACCTGTACCGGAATCCGGAAGGGAACCCGCTGATTTTTGACACGATCCTCCTCGAAAAAGTCGTCAACGAGCCGAATATCAAGCTCTTGCTGAACACCGCAGTTTACGAAGTAGAGAAATCTGCGGCCGGCGCTCCGGATGCCGAAACCATTACCGGACTGAAGGCTTTTTGCAGCCAGAACAGCACGGCCTATGAGTTGGTGGCTCCGCTTTTCTGTGATGCCTCGGGCGACGGCGTCGTGGCGTTTCAGGCCGGGGCCGCGTTCCGGATGGGCGCCGAGTCGCGGGAGGAGTTTGGGGAGAAGTTTGCACCCACCGCCGAATATGGCGAACTGTTGGGGCATTCGCTCTATTTCTACTCGAAAGACACGGGCAAACCGGTTCGGTTTGTGCCGCCTTCCTACGCATTGCAGGACATCACCCAGATTCCGCGCTACCGGCGATTCAATACCAAAGAATTTGGTTGTCAGTTGTGGTGGATCGAATACGGCGGTCGGCTCGACACGGTTCACGAAACCGAAACCATCAAGTGGGAACTCTGGAAAGTGGTTTATGGTGTCTGGAATCACATCAAGAATTCCGGGCAGTTTCCTGAAGCCGAAACGATGACCCTTGAGTGGGTCGGGCAGATTCCCGGCAAGCGCGAAAGCCGCCGGTTTGAAGGGGATTACATGCTGAAACAACAGGACGTGGTCGAGCAACGGACGCATCCCGACGCTGTGGCATTCGGTGGCTGGTCGCTGGATTTGCACCCCGCCGATGGCGTTTTTTCCGAAAAACCGGGCTGCAACCAGTGGCACAGCAAGGGGCTTTACCAGATTCCGTACCGCTCATTTTACAGCCGAAATATCAAAAACCTGTTCATTGCCGGACGGATCATCAGCGCGTCGCACGTTGCGTTTGCTTCCTCGCGGGTGATGGGAACGAGTGCGCACGGCGGACAGGCCGTGGGGATGGCCGCAGCCTTGTGTACGCGCGACGGCCTGCTACCCCGCGACCTGACCGAACCGGTGCGTATGCACGAACTGCAACAGGAACTGCTGAAAACCGGTCAGCACATTCCGGGTTTAGTACTGCACGACGAGCGCGATTTAACCCAAAAAGCCACCCTTTCGGCTTCCAGCGAACTGGTTTTGAATGTGTTGCCAGCCGACGGGCCTCTGGTGCCGCTAACGGCCTCAGCCGCTCAGATGCTGCCATTGCCCGCCGGGCCGGTTCCCGGTGTGACGGTTTGGGTCAGTGCCGACCAGGCCACTACCCTGACGGTTGAACTGCGTCGCAGCAACAACCCGGACAACCACACGCCGGACGTCACCCTTCAAACCCTGACCCTTTCGGTACCCAAAGGCAAACAGGAACTCGGTCTGAATTTTGAAGCCGCACTGGAAGAAGCGGGGTATGTTTTTGTAACCTTTTTGAAAAACGAGCACATCCGGCTGCAATACAGCACCCTACGGGTGACGGGTGTTCTGTCGGTATTCAACAAAGTCAACGCGGCTGTTTCCAACTTTGGCAAACAGGAACCGACGGAAGACATTGGGGTAGATGCATTCGAATTCTGGACGCCCGAGCGACGGCCCAAAGGACAGAACATCGCTTTGAAAATTGCTACCGGGATTGCGCTGTTTGGCGTGCAGAACCTTCGCAACGGGATTCAGCGACCAACCAACCAACCCAATGCCTACGTGGCAGACCCGAATGATCCGAATCCGACGGTTACCTTAAGCTGGCCAACGGCCCAGCGCATCGGTCGTGTGGAGTTGTTTTTCGACGGTGACTTCGACCATCCGCTCGAAACCGTGATCATGACGCATCCGGAGACGGAAGTGCCGTTTTGTGTTCGCGGTTATCTTCTTTGCAACGACCGGAAGGAGCGTATTTACCAGGAAAATGACAACCACCAGACCCGCAACACAATCCGGTTTGAGCAGGCCGTTGAAACCCGTAGGCTGACCATTCACCTGAAAGCCATGAATGGGCCGGTTCCGGCTGCCTTGCTGGAAGTCCGGTGTTATGCCGACTAGCCAACCGCTCTTTTCCATTTCCCGGTTATTCCCGGATCGGATTAGGCGGTTCGGGAATAACTCTTTATAAATCAGCTAAAAGAAATAAGTTGTTTTCGTAACTAATAAAGCCTATCTAGCGTTATATCCAGTATATGGTGCCGCTTCTCCATCATCGATTTTGGCTTCCTGATTGACAAATACCTGTAGGCAGCCACTCTTCTTTTTTGTAAAGCACTGTATTTCAGAGTATATACTATGATTATCGAGTTGGTCTGATCATGGTAAAACGACCGCCTGGTACCTTTATCAACCGGTTTGTTGACCGCTCTTTCACTATTAAACAACATAGAGAAAATGGTACATGCGATTCAATTGCTGAAAGAAAAAATTAAAACGATCGGAGTAACGCAATGGAACAACCTGCTTCATCGGGTTTTCCGGCCGGTAATCGGCCCCTCACAATCCATTTACAATTCAGTGGGAAACGGCCTGTTTGGATTTGATCAGGCACCTGCTAAAAGCTATCAGATGATTCCCGTCGCAACGCCTAAAACCGCTTTTCAACCCCGGCAACCGAAGCGCTATCTTCTGGAAGATATCCGCTAAACAACCGACCGTGTGTTGAAAACGATTTCGGTAGGCGATTCTCCATTGAAGAAATCCGCCTACTGGCTCATTTGTCTCGAAAATTCGGGCGAATGCAATAATTTTTATTTTACGAGATGAAGGAATTAGCCACCAAACTCCAGAAAATGCAGGAATTTGGCACACCCACCGTCGGTGGTTATGTCATTACAAATTTTTACCGGTCGAACGCTCACAGTGGGCCGACTACCTATCGATTGCATTTTAAAAGAGAAAAAGACCTGACTCCTCCTTCGTTTGACGTTGTTATTCAATACATCGAATCATTTCAGGTAGACTACAAAGATCCGGGGCACGATACGGAGCGGTTTTCGTTTCCTAATTATGAATCCGTAATGGCCTATCTGGCGGCTAAGTAAGAACCCCATCCATACAATTTACGAACGCGAAATGGAGTCGTGGCAAAATGATCGGATCGTTTTGCCACGATTCCATTTCGCGTTTCTTTTTCAAATCATCCACTAAATCATTGTTATATTTATATTTTCTCCTTATTGTAAATAATATAATTTTTTATACAATTCTACTACACCATTCAAATATCTCTTGAAAACGAAGGAGTTAAAAACCGCATTGATTTTATCTATACCGCATCAATAAATCGAATTTACATCCTAGCCGGTTTTTTTGCATTTTTGTATTGAATTTAGATTTTACAACCTGTATAAATATTTGAAAACTATGAAAAATCAAATCGTTTCCGTCGGATCGACCTTTCCGGACTTCAAGAAACTGGCCGTTGTATCGCTGGACAAAGGCAACGAATTTTATGAAATTTCTTCCGACGATCACAAAAACGCCGGCAAATGGCTAGTGATGTTCTGGTGGCCGAAAGACTTTACGTTCGTATGTCCCACCGAAATCGCCGAGTTCAACAACAAGTTCGAAGATTTCGCCGACCGGGATACGATCGTGATTGGTGCTTCGACCGACAGCGAATTTGTTCACCTGGCGTGGCGCAAAAACCACGACGATCTGCGTGGTCTGAAATTCCCGATGCTGGCCGACACCTCGAAATCACTGGCGGAAGAGCTGGGTATTCTGGAAGCCAACGAAAAAATTGCTTACCGCGTCACGTATATCGTTGATCCTCAAGGCATCATCCGGTGGGTTTCGGTAAATGACCTCTCGGTAGGCCGGAACGTAAACGAAGTCATCCGCGTTCTGGATGCCCTGCAAACCGACGAGCTTTGCCCCTGTAACTGGGTAAAAGGCGAAGAAACGCTAACGGCTTAATTTTAATTGTGAATGATAGAATGAGTGAATGAGTGAATAGCTCCGCCAAATCAAACTCCCTGCGGAGCTATTCACTCATTCTATCATTCACGCATTCACGCATTCAAAAAATGACCACGTCCATTCAAAACGAAACCATACTGTCGCTGCTGACCAATCTGGGATTGGATACGGCGGCTTCCTACCCGGCGCTCGAAACGCTGGGGCAGGTTGACCACCGGTATTTGCGCGATCTGAAGATTAACATTGGCAATGTGCTGAACAGCAGTCAGCATCTGTCGAAGAAACACGCCTATCTGCTGGCGTTGTCGGTTGCTGCAAATGAAAAATACCAACCATTGATCGACAGTTTTTCAGCCATTGCCCGTCAGGAAGGCGCCACAGACGCCGAAATCGCCGAAACGCTAGCCTGTACGTCGCTGTTGAGTACCAACAATATTTTTTACCGCTTCCGGCATTTCACCGGCAAAGACTACTACCAACAAACGCAACCCGGTATTCGGATGAGCATCATGATGAATCCGGTGCTGGGGAAAGAATTTTTCGAGTTGGTTAGCCTCGTTGTCTCAGCCGTCAATGGGTGCGAATTGTGTGTGCGTTCGCACGAAGAAAGCGTCTTGAAACATGGTGCCACGGAGGCCCGGGTATTTGATGCCATCCGGCTGGGATCGGTTGTAAAAGGACTGATTACCATTTTATAACGCATTACCTACACTTCATTGACCAACCTGCGGGACTTTAAAAGTCTCGCAGGTTTTTTTTTGCCAAATAATAAAACAAGCTCCTTAATGTAACCACTTCCCGCACATTTTAAATAAGTTTACCTGTCAGAAATACCTATTCCCTCCTAGATCACTATAGCATGAAAAAGTTACTACGAATTTTATTAATCGCCGTTGGCGTCATTGTACTGATCGGTATTGGCGGTTTCGCCTATGTAAAACTGGCCTTGCCCGATGTCGGCCCGGCACCGGAGCTAACGGTTCAGACCGACTCGGTGCAAATCGCCCGGGGCCGCTATCTGGCCAACCACGTGGCGGTTTGTGTCGATTGCCACTCCGAACGCGACTGGAACATCGTGAGCGGCCCGGTGATTCCGGGAACTGAAGGCAAAGGTGGTGAAGCGTTCACCCGCGAAATGGGTTTTCCGGGTGTTTATTATGCCCGTAACATCACCCCGGCCCACCTGAGCGGCTGGAGCGACGGAGAAATCTACCGCGCCATTACGGCCGGTGTCAGCAAAGACGGCAGTCCGTTGTTTCCGGTTATGCCCTACGGTAATTTTGGTCAGGCCGACCCCGAAGACATCAAGGCCATCATTGCGTATGTGAGAACCCTGAAACCGATCGAAAACAAGTCCATTCCGAGTCCCGAGTCGGACTTTCCGATGAGTTTGATCATCAACACCATTCCGACTAAAACCGAAGGTGGCAAGCGTCCTGATCCGGCCGATTCTGTCGCTTATGGAAAATACCTGACAACATTTGCCAGTTGTGGCGACTGCCACACGCCCGTAGACGACAAGGGGCAGCCGCTTCCGGGGATGGCATTTGCCGGTGGGCGGCAATTTCCGATGCCCGTCGGAACCGTTCGCGCGATGAATCTGACGCCTGATGCAGAAACGGGACTGGGTTCGTGGACAAAGCAGGCTTTCATTGCCCGTTTCAAAGCTGCCGAAAAAGATTTCAAACACCCCTCAACCGGCGAATTTGAAGGGTTCAACACCATCATGCCCTGGATGATGTATGCCGGCATGAGCGAAGAAGATTTAGGCGCTATTTATACGTACCTCAAAACCGTCGCACCGGTGAAGAATGCCGTTGTGCGGTTTACACCGAAAGGCAAAGAAGTCGCCAGTCGGTAAATCACATCGGTTTATTTGTGTTTACTGAGCCGAAAGGGCAGTGTAGTTGACAAAAACGAGTGAAGGCCCGCTGTTGAGCGGGCCTTCGTTATTCCGGGTCTTCCTGAACATCGACGCCCAGGTAAATTTCGCTCATGGGAATCTCCGCATCGACGGACTCCAGCCGGACGGTATCTGTTAGTCTCCAGTAGGTAGCGATTCGCCAGAGATCATCTTCCACTTTGGTAAATACATCCACCAGAACGCGATCGGGGCTTATTTGAACGTATTGTTGAAACGACGGAATCTGGCGGTACAACCGAAATTTCCAGCGTTTATCGTATCCTTTCGTGGATGGCGAAAATACCTCAATGATTACGATGGGGTTATTAGCGGCATTCTTGTTAATCCCAAAAGTCTGCAACGGGCCGCAGATGATGCTGGCATCGGGATAAACATATTGACTCTCCGACAGGGCGAGGGCCAGATCAGAATTATAGACGCGGCACGGTTTCCCTTTCAAACTGTTTCCCAGTTCACGCGTTGTGTTCGTTCCAACCAAACTGTGAGCGGGAGTCCCACCCGCCATATCATAAATGACACCATTGATGTATTCATGTTTGACATCTGATTCCTGCTCCAATGCAAGGTATTCCTCGACGGTATAATGAGTTTTTTCAACTACCTGACCCATAGTTTATTTGCTCTAAGATGTCAATATACTAATAATCTGGCATTAGGCCGTCCGCTTCACCAGGTCGACCAGCGTTTCGATCCAGATGGGGCTGTCGTTCAGGCTTTCGACCAACTGCCAGCGTTCTCCGCCGTGTTTTTCAAACAATTCCCTGTATTCAACGCCCACTTCAATGATGGTTTCCAGACAGTCGGCAACGAAAGCCGGGGAGAAAGCCAGCACACTCTTGACGCCTTGTTTGGCCAGTTGCGGGATCACATCATCCGTATACGGCTGAATCCAGGGATTTTTTCCCAGTCGGGACTGGAAACAGGTCGTGTATTTCCCTTCCGGAATACCCAGTTCCTTCACCAGTCGCCGGGTGGTATCGAAACACTGCGCCCGGTAACAATACTGGTTCATGGCGTGCAGTGAATCGCAGCAATCGCCCAGTTTACACACCTTTCCCGTCACGTCGCCTTTCAGGATCTGGCGTTCAGGCAAACCGTGGTAGCTGAACAGTACATGGTCGTAGTCTTCCTGCGCCAGGTATTTTCGACCCAGCCGGACAAATCCTTCAATGAATTTGGGGTGATCGGAAAACCGGTTGGTAAACCGGATCTGCGGAATTACCTGCCATTTCCCAACAATTTCCATCACTTTCTCGTACACCGAACCCGTGCTGGCCGACGCGTATTGCGGAAAAAAGGGAATGACAATGATTTCCGTCAAACCCAGTTGCTGAAACGCCGAAAGACCGGCATCGATGCTCGGATTCTGATACCGCATCGCCAGTTTCACCACGTAATCGTCACCCAATGCTTTTTGCAATTCCCGCTCCACCACCTCACCGTAATATTTTAAGGGAGAACCATTTGCGGTCCATACTTCCCCATATACCTTTGCCGATTTGGGAGCGCGAAACGGTGCAATAATCCCATTGACCAGGAACGTGCGGGAAACCACCGGAATGTCGATCACCCGACCGTCCATCAAAAACTCGCGGAGGTATTTACGGACATCCGGCACCGACGGGCTGTCGGGCGTGCCGAGGTTGACAATCAGAACGCCGGTTTTACCGGGCTGTTTCTGAACGGAAATTGATTGCTGCAAAACAGGCAGGGCCTGACCGGGTACTTCCATAGTGAATAACTTGATTGACAAATCAAAATTACAACGGAATTGGTATCAACTCAATCACTATCTTTTATTTTTGTATCGAAATTATTGATAAAGAAGGGTTGTGATGGTTGTGATGGCTTGAATGGTATAAAATGGTTAATAAACTGTTTGAGTTAACCGGGGAGAGCCCTAAAAGGGCGGTCTGTCAATAGTATCATCCGTTAGTAGTAGCTCCGGAGGAGCGGCCTGAAGTTGTTTTTAGACCGCTCCTCCGGAGCTACTACTAACGGATGATATTATTGACTATTGACAGCACAGGCCTCCGGCCTTAATTCAAACAACTTTTAAGAGTTACTTGCTGCGAAAACCGCCTGAGCCATTCAAACCATCACAACTGTTTTTAACCATCACAACCATTTAATCATTCAAGCCATCACAACCATTTATGACCCTTTCACAGTTAGAATACATTGTTGCCGTTGATACCCACCGCCATTTTGCCACTGCCGCCGATCATTGCCACGTTACCCAGCCGACGTTGAGTATGCAAATCCAGAAACTGGAAGACGAATTGGGGGTGTTGCTTTTTGACCGGTCGAAGCAACCGGTGGTGCCAACGGAAACCGGTCAACTCATTCTGAATCAGGCGCGTGACGTATTGCGAACCGCCCGGCGGATTCCGGAAATTGTGAAAGAGTCGAAAGAAGATTTTAGTGGCGAGCTACGATTGGGCATCATCCCGACGCTGGCACCTTATTTATTGCCGTACTTCATTGGCCAGTTCATCGACCGCTATCCGGCCGTGACGGTCCACATTCAGGAGATGATGACGGAACAGGTGCTGGAACGACTGAAAAACGGACTGATCGACGTCGGGATTGTGGTTACTCCACTGGACGAAAATGGTCTGCTGGAAATTCCGCTGTTCTATGAGCCTTTTGTCGTCTATACTTCCGACTCCCATCCGCTATTCCAAAAAACCGCTATTTCGGCAACGGACTTAAAAACCGACGGTTTGTGGTTGTTGACCGAAGGCCATTGCTTTCGAAACCAGGTCGTTAGTCTGTGTGGAAACGACAAGCGACTGAACGGCAGCCAACCGTTGCGCTACGAAACGGGGTCGCTCGAAACACTCATCAAACTCATTGACAAACAGGACGGTTTTACGCTTCTCCCCTACCTGGCGACCCTTGATATGGACGCTGTCCGGAAGGCCCGCACCCGGCCTTTCGAGGCTCCACAACCGGTGCGGGAAGTCAGTCTGGTGATGCACCGCAGCTTTCTGAAGCGGAAGCTGATCGATGCACTGAAGCAGGAAATCGTCACCCACTTGCCCGCCGAACTGACCACGAAGAAAAAAAATACGATCGTTAGTCTTTAACGCCGTCCAAACCGCCGGCGGCTACCACCCCGAACATGAGTACCGGCACCTTCGCTCCGGCTTCCGTTGGAACTGCTGCCCGTCTGCGTCCGCAATGACTGCCCCGTTCCGGACGAAGCCGCAGCGGTTTCCATTGGATACGGATGGTTATCAACCACTGGTATAGACTTGGTAATCAACTTGTTAATGTCACGCAAATATTCTTTTTCTTCCGCATCGCAAAACGACAGCGCAATCCCATCGTGACCCGCCCGACCCGTCCGGCCAATCCGGTGAACGTACGTCTCCGGGACGTTGGGCAGTTCGTAATTGATCACGTGCGACAGTTCATCAACGTCGATGCCCCGCGCGGCAATGTCTGTAGCGACCAACACCCGTGTTTGCCGGCTTTTAAAGTTCGTCAGGGCGCGTTGGCGGGCGTTCTGCGACTTATTCCCGTGAATGGCTTCCGCCTGAATACCGGCTTTCAGCAAATCTTTGGCCACTTTATCGGCACCGTGTTTGGTGCGGGCAAACACCAGAGCCGATTCGATGGCTTTGTCGTTGAGCAGGTGGATGAGCAGTCGTTTTTTGTCGGTTTTGTCCACAAAATAAACCGCCTGCTTCACTTTCTCTGCTGTCGAAGAAACCGGTGTTACTTCCACTCTGACCGGTTTCCGCAGAATTGTATCGGCTAATTTGGAAACGTCCGGCGGCATGGTAGCCGAGAAAAACAGCGACTGGCGTTGGGCCGGTAATTTGGCAATCACCTTTTTGACATCGTGAATAAAGCCCATGTCGAGCATTCGGTCAGCTTCGTCGAGCACGAACAATTCGATATTTTGCAAATGCACGAACCGCTGGTTCATCAGATCCAGTAGACGGCCCGGCGTGGCAATCATGATGTCGACACCGGCTTTCAGGGCGAGTGTCTGCGAATGTTGCGGAACTCCGCCGAAAATAACCGTATGGCGCAGGTTCAAATACTTTCCGTAGGCGGCAAAACTTTCACCGATCTGGATCGCCAACTCGCGGGTAGGCGTTAGAATAAGGGCTTTGATGGGGCGGGGACCGCGTTCCGGACCTTTTCCGGCTTCCAGAATTTGCAGGATGGGAATGGCAAAGGCGGCCGTTTTTCCGGTGCCGGTCTGGGCGCAACCCAGCAAATCCCGGCGTTCCAGCAAAATGGGGATAGCCTGTTCCTGTATGGGGGTGGGGGTAGTATATCCTTCGGCGCTCAGGGCCTTCAGAATGGGCTCGATGAGCGCTAATTTGGTAAAAGACATGTGTTGAATTTAATACTTGTACCTGTACAACCCTACCAGGACAAATAAAGTGCCATTACACCATCAACAACCGCCAAATGCCTTTATTCGCTCCAGTTATCGACAGATAATCCGGGTATCCTGCCGAAATGATTAACATTGTTTGTCACTAACACCAAATCATTTACAATAGCCGTACCGGCAATCAAAACATCATTGTGGCCAATGATCTGTCCTTGTTTACGCAATTCTGCAAAAATTTCAGCCGCACGCTGGGCACAGTTTGGCGTGAGAGGAAGAACTGTATTCAATTTAGCAAACTCCAAAAACCGATCCAATTGCTTTCTGGTATCCTTGTAGTAAAGTCCATTAAGAACCTCATAATACGTGACTACACTTAGATTCAAGCTGCCATATTCTTGTAAATACGTATCCAGTTTAGAAACGACGACAGGATGATTACGAAAAAATAAGAGAGTGTATCCGTGTCAATAATAGGCTGTTTCATAAATCAACCTCCCGGCTGAACAGTTCATTCCCGGCTTTTTTAGATTCGCTGCGAAATTCATTGAAATCCTGCTCCGACATATCGCCCCAGGAACCTGCCAGGCTTAAAACAGCCTTTCGGTGCTCCTCTATTGCCTGTCTATTATGACTGAACTGGGCCAGGAATTCGTCAACCTGTTCCAGATGTTCAACCGGAATAGCACTCAGTTTCTGGAGGATTGACTGGTATGTTTTTTCAGTTGTGGTCATGGCAACACATTTTTCATTGAACAAACTTGATCACCTTATTGGTTGCATACTGCGTTTATTTACATACTCATACCATCAACAACCGCCAGATACCCGAAATCAGCAGCAGAATCAGGCCAATGGGCGTCAATACTTTCCAGCACAGAAACATCATCTGATCGACCCGAACGCGGGGGAATGTCCAGCGCACCCACATCTGTACCAGCACCGCCAGCATAGCTTTCGAAAATAGCCAGAATACGCCGGTGATGTTGCCCCAGGCGGTTCCGGGCAGGCCGCTCGTCCAGTCGGCCAGGCGCAGGGGGCCGATGTTGGGCAGGGGCGTATTCCAGCTTCCCAGAAATAAAATGGCTCCCAGAAAGGAAACCAGCAGCATCATGGCGTATTCGGAGAGCATCAAAAGGGCAAACCGCATCCCGCTGTATTCGGTATTGTAGCCACCGACTAATTCGGATTCACCTTCGGGCAAGTCGAACGGGGCGCGGTTGCTCTCGGCCAGCGTCGTGATGAAAAAGACGATGTAGGCAATCAGCAGAAATGGATTGCGGAGAATATTCCAGCTAAAAATACCGCCCCAGTTTGTCACCTCGACGCCCAGTGCCTTCAGTCCGAACAGGTAATTGGTTTCTTCGGTGTAGATGCCCTGCTGAAAACTGATGGTCTGTAAATTCAGCGTCTGGCAAATCATGACCGCGCAAAGAATGGTCAGGCCGAGCGGTATTTCGTAGGAAACGATCTGCGCCACCGAACGCATGGCGCCAAACAGCGAATACTTGTTGTTGGACCCCCAACCCGCCATCATAATACCGATCACATCGACGGAAACGATCGCCATCAGGTAAAATACGCCCACTTCCGTTGCCGAGCCCTGCAAGTCGGGGGTTAGCGGCATCACGGCATAGCCCGCAAAAACCGAGGCAAAAATGATCAGCGGAGCCAGCAGAAACAGCTTCCGGTCGGCGGCTTTCGGCACAATATCTTCTTTCTGAAGCAGTTTCAGCAAATCTGCAATCAGTTGCAGCAGCCCGTATTTGCCCACTTCCATCGGCCCCAGCCGGTCCTGAATGAAAGCCGAAACCTTCCGTTCGAGGTAAACCCCAACGACCACAAAACTAACTGCAATGACTAAAAATATCGGAAGAGCGAGCATACTATACCCACGGACTTAAATCCGTGCTTGAATCCTAAAGGCAGCCCCCACCCCCTGAAAGGGGCTTTCTCTGGATGCTTTAAGCTCCCTTTCGGGGGTGGGGGGTATTTAATTTTTCAAATATAGGCAGGACTGGGTTATTATTACCGGCTAAATTCTGCGGCTCCGCTAAACATTTCCGTTCAACCAGCCGTTGCCCAGAAAAATCTTTGTATGTCAAAAACCTCTTCTGACCCCATCGCGCTGTTCTGGTACCGCCGGGATTTGCGCCTGAACGACAATGCAGGCCTCTATCACGCCCTCCGCAGCGGTTTTCCGGTTTTGCCCGTTTTCATTTTCGACCAAACCATCCTGGATGCGCTCGACGACAAGCACGACCGCAGGCTTGAATTCATTCATAACACCATTTTGGAAATGCAGGAGGAGTTTCGCGAGATCGGAACCTCACTCCTGGTGCGATATGGAAAACCGCTGGAGATCTACCGTGACCTACTGAAAGAATTTAATATTCAGGCGGTTTTTACGAATTATGATTACGAAGGCTACGCAAAAGAACGCGATAAAGCGGTGGCCGAATTGCTCTCCGAAAACGGGGTGGAGTTCCATGCCTACAAGGACCAGACCATCTTCGACCGCGACGAGGTGCTGACCGGCAGCGGGTCACCCTACACGGTTTTTACGCCCTACAGCCGCAATTGGCACCACAAACTGACCGACTTTTTCCTCAAATCGTATCCCACCAAAAAATATTACGCCAACTTCCTGAAAACCGCTGCGCTGCCCATTCCAACCCTGGAAGAACTGGGTTTCAAACCAGTGAAAGAACCGTTTCCGGGAAAAACCGTGCGGGCCACCCTGCTGGACCACTACAAAGAAAACCGCGATTTTCCGGCCGTTAAAGGCACGAGTGAGTTGAGCATTCACCTCCGTTTTGGCACTATCAGCATCCGCGAACTGGCCCGGAAAGCTCGGGAACACAATTTCACATTTCTGAATGAACTGGTCTGGCGGGATTTCTATTTTCAGGTGCTTGACCATTTTCCGCACGTCGAAAAAAACTCGTTTCGCCGGGAATATGACCACATTGAATGGCGCACCAAGGAAGACGAATTTCAACGCTGGTGCGAGGGCCGAACGGGCTACCCGATTGTAGACGCCGGGATGCGCCAACTAAACGAAATTGGCTGGATGCACAACCGCGTCCGAATGATTACGGCCAGTTTTCTGTGTAAACACCTGCTGATCGACTGGCGATGGGGCGAAGCCTATTTTGCCAAAAAACTGCGGGATTACGACTTGTCGGCCAACAACGGCGGCTGGCAGTGGGCGGCTGGTTCGGGAACGGATGCGGCACCGTATTTCCGGGTTTTCAATCCCACGCTTCAGGCCCAGAAATTTGACCCGAAAGGCGAATACATCCGTCGGTGGGTTCCCGAATTCAATTCACTCGATTATATGGAGCCAATGGTCGAACATACGATGGCGCGAAACCGGGCCATCGAAACCTATAAGAAAGGGCTGGCGGCCGCGAAATAGCGCAAAAATTGCATTAATAAAATTGTATCCTGGATGATTACAACCTAATACCTGGTTTTGGTGTCTATATGACTACAACTTTTTGCTGTGCATGCCGAACCGTTTCTTTTTCTGCTTTGCGTTTTTTCTGCTTGTTTTTCAGGAACTTATTGCTCAACGGGTGACTCTTAATGCCACCGTCATGCGGGCCGACACGGCGCTTCCCATTGTGGGAGCCAGTGTGTTCGTAACCGAATCCGGTGCGGGAACAACCACGGATGAGCAGGGCCGTTTTTCCGTTTCGTTGCGGCCCGGTTCCTACCACATCAGTCTTTCCGCCGTCGGGTTCAAATCAGATCGTCCGTTTATCGTCGTCAATGCAAACCGGACGGCGGTTTTCCGGCTGATTTCCCAAACGTTTGAACTGGATGAGGTGGAAGTCCGCGACCGGCGCGCCGATCAAAACGTGAAAGATGTCCGGATGAGCCAGATTCAACTGGATGTCCGGCAATTGAAGAAAATGCCGGTGGTGCTGGGCGAACCGGACATTCTGAAAGCCCTGACGTTGCAAGCCGGTGTTTCGACGGCGGGCGAAGGCGCGGGCGGTTTCAACGTGCGCGGGGGACGAACCGACCAGAATCTGGTGCTGCTCGACGGCGCACCCCTATACAACACCTCGCATTTGCTCGGTTTTTACACCAACGTCAGTTCGGATGTAGTACAGGATGTCAACCTCTACAAAGGCAGTTTTTCATCCCAGTACGGCGGCCGGATTTCGTCCCTGCTGCTCGTCAACACCAGAGCCGGCAACAGCGAACGCTGGCGGCTTTCGGGCGGCATCAGTCCCATCAGCGGACGCGTGGTAATCGACGGCCCGATCGCCAAAGGACTGACACTGATGGCCGCCGGGCGGGTGGCCTATCCCAACTGGATTCTGCAATCATTTCCGGAACGCAGTGCAGCCAAAGAAAGCCGGGCTTTTTTTTACGATGGCAACCTGAAACTCAACTACGCGCCCAATGCCGCCAATACGGTTTCATTGTCGGCCTACCGCAGCGCAGACCGCTTCAAATTTCCGGGCGATACGACCTACGGCTGGCAGTCGAACATGGTGTCGGGTCGCTGGAGCAGCTTGCTGCGCCGGAACCTGCAACTGAATATCAATGCGTTATACAGCGGTTATCAATACCATGTCGATGGCGAAACCGAGGGCTACACCTTTCGGCTGACGTCCTACATCCAGCACCGTGAAGCCAAAGCCGACCTGTTTTACACCCTCTTCGATAAACACAAACTACAGGTGGGCGCGAACGGGATTCTGTACCGGATTCAAAAAGGCAACCTGATGCCAACTGGCAGTAATTCCAGCATTAACCCGAAAACGCTGGACCCCGAAAACGCCCGCGAACTGGGTGTTTATGCCAACACAGAATGGATTCTAACACCGGCGATCACGCTCCAGGCCGGGCTGCGGTATTCGACGTTTAGCCAATTGGGGCCGCAGACGGTGTATCGCTATGCCGAACAGACTCCCCGAACGCCCGAAACCGTGGTCGATTCAACGGTTTTTACCGGTGGAAAACCCATTCAGACCTATGGCGGCTGGGAACCCCGGCTGGGGGTGCGGGTACAACTTTCGTCCAGCCTGTCCCTAAAGCTTAACTACAGCCGAAACCGCCAGTACATCCACCTGATTTCGAACACCACGGCCATCACGCCCTCGGATTTCTGGAAAGTCAGTGACTCATACGTGCCCGCTCAGGTGGCCGATCAACTGGCCATTGGCTTTTTTAAGAACCTGAACGACAACACCATCGAACTCGCCCTGGAAGGCTATTACAAGACTATCGACAACCTGGTGGAATACCGCAACGGAGCGACCCTTCTGTTGAACGAACGACTGGAAACCGATCTGCTCCAGGCCCGGGGCAAGGCGTATGGCGTAGAGTTGAGTGTCGCCAAAAACAAGGGAAAACTGACGGGGCAGTTCAATTATTCCTATGCCCGGTCGCTCGTGGCGGTTCAGACGGTGTTCAGCGAGTTGCAGGTCAATCAGGGCGACGATTACCCGTCGAATTTTGATAAACCGCACAACCTGAACATTCAAACCCGGCTGGCAATGCGCTACAACTGGACGTTTACGACCAATTTCGTCTACAGCACCGGCGTTCCGGCAACCTACCCCGACGGGCAATACGTGTTTGCCAACCAGCCGACGCTTAACTATTCCAAACGAAATGCTGACCGGATTCAGGATTACCACCGGCTGGATGTGGCCTTCTCGAAAGACACCCGGTTGAGCAACCGCCAGACGCGTTACAGCATCTGGACCATCGGCATTTACAACGTCTACGCCCGCAAAAACCCGTATTCGGTGTATTTCAACCGCTCCAATTCCCGAACGGACGCGTATCGGCTGGCCGTGTTTGGCACCCTGATTCCGTCGATTACCTATAATTTCAATTTCTGATGAAGCAGTTGGCCCTTGTATTGGTGATTTTGAGCGGGTTGTTGTCCTGCATCGATCAGGTTTCGTTGCCCATCCGCAATGAAGCTCCGCAACTGGTGGTCGATGGGCTGATTACGAATGAAAAACCGCCTTACAGCGTCCGGCTTTCGTATTCAGGCAGCTTTACATTCGATCAGGAAAATCCGCAGGACCAAAAGGTAACGGATGCAGTCGTGACGCTGAGCGATGACGCGGGGCATACGACGCCAATGGCGCACGATGTACTGAATGCCGGTTTTTACCGAACAACGGACGCTGCGTTTGTTGGGCAACCGGGCCGCAGTTACACCCTGACGATTCGTTTGGCCGACGGAAAAACGTTCGTTTCGGCACCCGAAAAAATGCCCGCCGTTCCCGGGATCGACAGCGTATACGCCCGGTTTACGCCCACCAAAAGCATCACCCTACCCTACCAGTATTATTTTTACCTCGATGCGACTGACCCCTCTGCGCAGCAAAATTTTTACCGCTGGACGGCATACGCCTACACCGCCCGACGCTCGACCGGGGTGCCGTGTTGCCTGGGCTGTACGGCCATTTGTTTTGATCGCTGCTGGGTGCCGTATTCCAGTCAGGATATTAACATTTTGGCCGACAATGGCATCAATGGAAACCGGCTGCGCCAACAGCTCGTCATGCGTACACCCATTTATACGCCCGGCCCCACGCTGGTCGAAGTGCAGCAGTACAGCCTGACGTCGGCGGCTTTTCAGTTCTGGAAACTTTTCAAGGAGCAGCAGTCCCGAACCGGCACCATTTTCGACCCCTTACCTGCTTCGGTAATCGGGAACATTTCCAATGCCAGCAATGCGGAAGAGAAGGCACTGGGTTATTTTGGTGCATCGGCAATAGTCCGGAAGCGGTTTCGGGAGCGCGGGGATGCGACCTACGGCACGGCCATTTACGGATACATCAGTTCCGTGATCGTTCCGCAGGGTGACTGTCGACAAACCTACGGCTGGCTTACTCCCGTGACCGAGCCCAGCGGCTGGTGATTATTACAGGACTTTCCAGCCCACCATCCAGGTTCGGCCTCCCGGTTTGAGCTGGTCGGCTTTCGGGAGCGGCACCCCCGCCAGCCCGGTTTGCGGATTGAGGCAGATCAGCGTGAGTTTATACGCTTTTTTATCGGCATCGGCCACCAGTTTGGTCGAGCGCAGGAAAATCTGGCCCGACTGACGATCCACATCATCTACCGTCGCATAGAGCACATCGTTCTTGCCCAGTTTCTGATCACCGATTACCACGTCTTTTGTCAGTTTGAATTCCCAGGTTTGCCCGACAGCCACTTTACCCGGTTTGGTCAGTTCGGCTTCAACTTCGCCCCTGAACAAAACCGCATTCGACGCTTTCAACTTCGTCAAAGTGCCCAGCAGGCTATCGACCGAAGCGGTTTCGAACCGCAATTCCAGGCTTTCTTTCGGCTCGATGGCCAACCCAACCGGTTCCGGTTCTTCGGCCGGAATCAACCCTTTTGCGATGGCTTCGGCCCGTTCCCGTTCGTACGAATTGCCCGCCGATGCCATCAGGTTATTGGTCAAGTATTGACCGGGGAATTGGAAAAACTCCTTAACAGCCACGATTTTGTAGAGGTAATCGCTCGTCTCGGCGTTCATCGACAGAAAGTAGTAGTTGCTCTCCTGCTGCTTTTTCATGTGCGATTGCATCCGGCCAATCCCGCCGTTATAGGCAGCGGCCACCATCGTCCATGAGCCCAGATTTCGGTACAAAATCCGCAAATAGCGACAGGCAGCATCGGTCGATTTAAGCAGGTCTTTGCGCTCGTCCACTTTGTCGTTCCGTTTCAAACCCAGTTCATCGGCGGTTTCGGGCATGAGTTGCCAGTAGCCCGTCGCGCCCTTGTGGGAAACCGCATCGGCTTTGAGGCCACTTTCGACCACGGCCAGGTATTTGAAATCGTCGGGAATGCGGTGTTTTTTCAGAATCGGCTCAATGATCGGAAAATACTGGGCAATGGCCCGACGGCGGAAATTGATCAAATGATTTTGAGACGCCACATTCCGCATCAGCGCCATCGACAGGTTGTGCGCAACCGCCCCGCTTTCCACCGGAACCGGCTCCCCGCAAAAGTTTACGCCCATTGGTTTGGGTACGGCCACCGACCGGGCGGGCAATTTACGGGCCATTTTGCGGGAAGACCGTTGGGCAAAAACCGTCGTTGCCAGCGTAAAGCTGAAGAGACTAATCAGGGTAATCGAAAAAAAGAATCGTTGTTGATGCACGCCTATAACCTTGGTTGTCAATGGATAAAACGATCACATACGGCTTTGTGTTCATTTTAGACGCGGTTTTTAGTCAAAGGTTACAGTCTGCTGGTCGAGATTTAAATCTGATGCTGGTCAAGACCGGGCGGCCGACGCCGTTGCAATCTTGACCTACCCTGTAGCGGATTAATTGATTTAAACATTCAATACGGTGGTTATTTTATCCGCAGCGCACTGAGGCCATTTCAACCGGAATAAGTCAATATCTCAACCCATCGCCCATCACACCTTCTGCAAAAACTGCGTTTTCAGCACCATCACCGTCCGGTCCACCTTTCCTTCAATCTCCTCCGCATCGTCCGTAAGCCGGATATTTTTCACGACCGTTCCTCGTTTCAGCGTCGTTGAACTGCCCTTCACTTTAAGATCTTTGATCAACTTCACCGAATCACCTTCGGCAAGCGTTGTTCCATTGCTGTCTTTTACGTCCATTTCGTTTCCGTTTTGAATTGTGGCCGCGAAGATAGGACTTCTACGTTCAATCATTTCCTGACCAAGTAGAAAAAGACCATCCAATGATTTTTAATACATTCGTGTTTTCCGGCGGTTTTGAACGTTTCTACGCCGAAATAGCACCCAACCAACCATACGTGTTAATGAAGAATCGATTTACCGCACTTTTTTTTCTCAGTTTACTCCTTTCCGTTGCCGGACATCCGGTGCAGGCGCAACGACCTCCCGCCTACCCGTTGGTCACCATCGATCCGTATACGAGTATCTGGGCGTTTACCGACCAGCTCAACGAATCGCCAACCCGCCACTGGACGGGCAAAAACCAGCCGCTCGACGGCCTGGTGCGCGTCGATGGCCGGGCCTACCGGTTTATGGGTGCCGAAATGACTACGCTCAAAACGGTGATTCCAACAGCCCTAACGGCGGGCTATGCATTGCAGTATACTTTTCAAAAACCGGGTGACGGATGGGAAAAACCGGGTTTCAAACCCTCCGGCGACTGGAAAACCGGTCAGGCACCCATCGGCGATGGAGCCTCCAGCAATCCCGTCAAACCCGCCACACTCTGGAAAACCAAAGAAGTCTGGTACCGCCGAACGGTTTCGGTATCGGATCTGAACTTCGAAAACCCGGTTCTGTATTTGAGTCATGACAACGATGTGGTCGTTTATATCAATGGTGTGAAGGCGTTTGAAAGCGGCCCCGGTTACATCGGTGATTACAAGACATTCCCCCTGTCTCCGGCGGCCAAAGCGGCCTTAAAAAAAGGAACGAACCTGCTGGCGGTGAGCTGCATCAACCCCGTCGGCGGTGGGTATGTCGATGTGGGTTTAGTAGATCAGCGGAAAGTAAATCTGGGTGCGCCGGTGATGCTCGCTCAACAACAGAGCGTGAAGGTTCAGGCCACCCAAACGGAATACCGGTTTGCCGCCGGACCTGTGGCACTCACCGTCAATTTTACGACGCCCCTGTTGCTGGACGATCTGGATGTGGCCACCCGCCCGGCTTCGTATCTGACCTACACCGCCCAATCGACCGATGGAAAACCGCATACCGTCGAAGTCTACACGGCGGCTTCGGGCCTGTTGAGTGTGAACCAGCCCAATCAGGAAGTAGTCGGCAAACGTTCCTCGGCCGAAGGGTTGACGGTTTTGTCGATCGGCACGACGGAACAGAACATTTTGGGGCGGAAAGGCGACGATGTCCGGATCGACTGGGGCTATGCGCTCCTGGCGGCTCCAACGGCCTCGACCACGCAGACCGGCATCGGCCAACCGGCGGCTCTTTTCCGCAGTTTTGTCCGTACCGGAAAAGTGATCGATGAAGCCAACCAGCCGACCGCAGCGGACAACCGGTCGCTGGCGGTTTCGCAATCGCTGGGCTCAGTGACGCAAACGCCGAAAACCGCGCACGTGATTCTGGGCTACGATGACCTGTATTCCGTTCAATACTTTGGAAAAAATCTGCGGGCGTGGTGGCGCCGGGACGAATCCATGACCACGGAAAAAATGCTGGCTGCGGTGGAGAAAGACTATGCCCAACTCACCGAAAAATGCCGTCAGTTTGACCAGAAACTACACGCCGAAGCCGAAAAATCGGGCGGAAAACCGTATGCCGATCTGTGCCAGTTGGCCTACCGGCAGGCGATTGCGGCCCATAAAACCGTGGCGGGTCCGAAAGGTGAAGTGCTGTTTCTGTCCAAAGAAAATTTCAGCAACGGTTCCATCGGAACGGTGGACGTAACGTATCCGTCGGCTCCGCTTTTCCTGATCTACAACCCGATCTTGCTGAAAGGCATGATGGAGCCAATTTTTCAGTATTCCGAAAGCGGGAAATGGACCAAGCCCTTTGCCGCCCACGATGTGGGAACGTATCCGCTGGCCAACGGCCAAACCTACGGTGAGGACATGCCGGTGGAGGAAAGTGGCAACATGCTTATTCTGACGGCCGCCATTGCTGCCTCCGAAAAGAATGCCGACTATGCCAAACAACACTGGCAAACGCTGACTACCTGGGTCGATTACCTCAAAAAAGACGGTTTTGATCCCGCCAACCAGCTTTGCACCGATGATTTCGCCGGTCACCTCGCCCGCAACGCCAACCTCAGCATCAAAGCCATCATGGGTATTGCGTCGTATGGGCATCTGGCAAAACAACTGGAACAGCCGGAGGTCGGTGAGCAACACCTGAAGCTCGCCCGCGAGCTGGCGCAAAAATGGGTGCAGATGGCGCAGGATGGCGATCATTTCGCCCTGACATTCGATAAACCGCAGGGAAGCTGGAGTCAGAAATACAATCTGGTGTGGGATAAACTCCTGGATCTGAACATCTTCCCGAAGGACGTGGCCGAAAAAGAAATCCGGTATTACCTGACCAAACAACAGCCCTTTGGTCTGCCGCTGGACAGCCGCAAGACCTACACTAAATCCGACTGGATTATCTGGACGGCCACCATCGCCGACCAACCGCAGGACTTTCAGCAGTTGGTACTGCCTGTTTTCAAGTATGCCGACCAGACCCCCAGCCGGGTGCCGCTGGGCGACTGGCACGAAACCACCAACGGCAAGCAGGTCGGGTTTCAGGCCCGTTCGGTGGTGGGCGGTTATTTCATTAAACTGTTACACGATAAACTCCATTAATTCACTTTTTAACTAGACCCATGATGAAAAACCGATTTTCCCTTGTCTTGATTACGGCCCTGCTGCTGGATTTCAGCAGCGGTTTTGCCCAAAAGAAAATCTACACCTTTCCAATTGGTATTCAGTCGTATACGTACCGAAACAGCTTCCCGAAAGGCGTGGCTGCCACTCTCGATACGATTCAGTCGCTGGGCATTACGGAAATGGAAGGTGGAACTCCGAAAGGCGTGACCACGGAAGAATTCAAGAAGATGCTAAAGGACCGAAACATTTCGATTCCGGGCACGGGCGCGGGCTATGAACAACTGGTGAAAGACCCGATGGAAGTGGTGAAGAATGCCAAAGAACTGGGATCTCAGTTTGTGATGTGCGCCTGGATTCCGCATCAAAAAGGCAATTTCACGCTGGAAAACGCAAAGAAAGCCGTGGAAGATTTCAACCGGGTGGGCAAAGTGCTGAAAGAAAATGGTCTGACATTCTGTTACCACAACCACGGTTTTGAGTTTCAGCCGTATGAAGACGGAACGCTGTTCGATTACATGGTAAAAAACACCGATCCCCGCTACGTTTCCTTCGAAATGGACATTTTGTGGGCGACCCACGGCGGGGCTGATCCGGTCAAGTTGCTGAACAAATACGGCAATCGCTGGAAACTGATGCACTTGAAAGACCTCAAAAAAGGCGTTAAAGGCGATTTCACCGGCAACACCCCCCAGGAAAACGACGTAATTCTGGGAACGGGCCAGATCGACATGCCGATGGTGTTGAAAACCGCCAAAAAAGTCGGTATCAAGCATTATTTTATCGAAGACGAAAGCAACATCTGGAGTCAGCAGGTTCCGAAAAGTATCGCGTATTTAAAGAATCTGACGGAATAACGTTTTTCGGTACCGGTGAAAAGGACAGGACGAAGTGGCGCAGGCGGCTTCGTCCTGTCCTTTTTTATGCCTGCCGTCTTTTCACAGAGATACTCTTATTTACTGACCGGTAACCGCTTGTTATTTATTGGTGACAATAACTCCATAATTGCCTTTACTTTTGTTTCAGACATCAAAGCGCTGTTTTACCACATCGCTCAGTAGTTCTTCCCTGAAAAACTTAATAATAACCGCTAAATAAGTACAAAAACGTCCTGCTTCACGTTTTTAACCACGGAACGCAGGTGACATATTGTTACTAAAATCACAAGGCCGGGAAACAAATGGCACAAAGTTTGAGATTAAATAGCTATCTGTCGCAGGACGGTATACGCTATACTTAGAACGATCTTATGATTACGAAAGCTGTTTTCAACGAAGCCTTTAATCAAATCGGGGTAAACCGAGTCGAAGCAATACCGGATACTCATAAAATGGCAAAATACCGTAAAAAAACGCCTTACAGACTCAGTGTACAGAAGGCAGCCCTCTGGTTTGTGATTCTTTCTGTTGCTGCGGGTTTTGCGTTTTTGTGGTATAAATTGATTGCCCGGATGATTATGGCGATTCTGGAATAGACCGAATTTTTTGGCCTGAATCTTGCTAGACAGGCACACGCTGTTTTCTTAATCGGCCTCTTCAACCGCTCCCGGTATTTCTACTGCTACCAATTCCTCCGCGTAATACATATCCAGTGCTCCTTTATTTTTCACGGCAATCTTCCCGCGGTAGCTGCACCGAATCTGCTCTTTCACGAGACGAAAGGTGGTTTCGGAAATGTTGACTTTTCCCGCTTCGCCATATTGCTCCATCCGGGCTGCGGTATTGACGGTGTCGCCCCAGATGTCGTAGGCAAACTTGCGATCGCCCACAATGCCAGCCACCACCGGCCCCGTATGAACCCCGATCCGAAACTCGAAATGCTGCTGCCCCCTGGCCTGCCGCTCGTGCTGGTTTTGAAGCAGAAACGCCCGCATTTCCAAAGCCGCCCGAACCACCTCGACCGGATTTTCGGGGTACACCACCGGCAATCCCCCGGCACACAAATAGGCATCGCCGATGGTCTTGATTTTTTCGATGCGGTACTGGCTCAGAATCGCGTCGAATGAGCGGTAGTAATAATCGATTTCACTGACCAGTTCTTCCGGCGAAAGCCGCTCGCCCATGCTCGTAAAATTGACGATGTCGGTGAACAGCACCGTGACCCGATCAAACCGGCGCGGCTTCGAACGTCCGGTCTGTTTCAGTTCGTCGACCACCTCCGCGGGCAGAATGTTGAGCAACAGTTCCTCCGACCGCTGTTTGGCCACCTGAAGTTCTTCGGTGCGCTGCTGCACTTTCTGCTCCAGGATTATATTCTGCTCGCTCACCAGTCGCTTGTTCTCGACCAGCAACCGAATTTTCTCCTGCTCGGCCTCCTGACGCCGTTTTTTCAGCAGATTAACGCTATACGTAAGGGCTAAGGCAAAGAAAATGATTTCAATACCAACCCCGAGGTGAATACTTTCGTACGTCCAGAAACCATACGCCAATTGACCGAATGAATAAAGGAGAAAAACAAAAATACCAACATAGAAAAACACATTGCCAACAATGTAAAACAAAGCGGGACGAAACCCTTTGCGCAACACAACAATCCCGGCGATAACACTAAAAACACCTTCCATCAAAACGATTACAGGCACGATGTCGAACTGTTCACCCAAACTATGGTTCAGGCTCACATTCAAGGAATTGATTACGAAACTAACCAGGTAAAGCACCAGAATACCAATGCCAATTTTGTAATACCGGGACGCCAGTGACCGCAGTTGAAGAAAGGTGAGTGTGAATAGAATGTGTAACACCCCGGTAACCGACGCCAGGGCTGTGGCATATCGCTCGATGGACGGGTTTGATGGCCAAAGAAATTCACTGGTATGCCCGCGAAACAACGCCATCTGCAATCCGATAAAGAATACCCAGATGGCATACCGTAGATTGCTCGCTTCCTGCAAACGAGCATACATGATTAGACTGTAGACGATAATAATTAGAATAATACCATAATAAATTCCGTAAAATAAATCGGAGTGGTGCTGGCTTTGTAGGAGCCTGGCCGTGGAAAGTACATAAATTGGCAAAGCTGTTGTATTGATACCCCGCATGTACACATAAACCGTGTGCGTTTGCCCATTACGGGCCTGAATCGGGCAAAAGAGAATGCTTTTACGAAAAGGTTCTACCGTTTCAGGCTGAAGAGTCCCTAGTTTGTGAACACCTAGTACCCGGTTTTCGACCGTTTCAAACACCTCAATAAACTCCGTTCCGGCGTAGATAAATTGCAAAAACAGCTCCCGATCGGTTTCATTCGTAATCTGAAACCGGAGCCAATAGCCAACCTCATGAACCTTAGGTTTGATTAAACGGTTTTCAGTAGTAACAAATTGGTATTTGTTTGAACTTTGAAGTAGATCATTAATGGACACCGTTCCCGTTTTCACCTCCAAAAGATCGCTGGCTTCAAATGCATTGTAGGCCTTGGCCAGGTTGCTGATCCGAATCGGTTCTGCTCCGGCCCGACAAAAAAACATCGCACCCAGTAAAAATATCAGGATAAGTCGGTTCATAGTCTGACAGATTACCATTCATTGAACGGTCGGCAAGAGGGCTGTTCGTAACATCACATCGACTTTATGGGCCGTCGTTCCAAATTCTTTCCGGGCAACATAGGTCAGCGGCAATCGCAGAAACCAGGGTGGCCGGGCAACCAGGTTTCCCATTTTTGCCGAATCGGCTTCCAGCTTAGTCAAAAGCAACTGTCGTTCGGCTTCATTATTAGCTTTATGCAACCCAACACTTTTTTCCCAGGCCAAATCACGTCCCTGCTTCATAACCGACCGTTCGATGTTTTTAATTTTGTCTGAAAAATAGGTTACCAAGGTTCCAAACGGACGGAAAACGCGGCCTACATTATCATTCATCTGATCGTACATGTCGTCAAACAATTCGTTCATCTGCGCGAAATCGTTCTTGAACAAATCGATATCTTTTCCTTTATAAACTTCCGCAACCACAATCGGCAAATCGAACGAAATATGAGCATTGGCTGCCGAAAAGATGTATTGATCCGTAGTAATTACCGTTCGGGCGGCATCGAAAGACAATTGCCAGGGTGCCGAAGCGGGTTTGCCATCGAAATACTGGTTGATAGCCTCAAAATACCGATTGCCAAAACCGACATCGACCCGCTCCATTTCCTCCGGATTTTCGAACAACCCCAACCGTATTCCTTCAGCAACCCGCTCTGTGACCAGTTTGTAAATAGCGGCAAACAACCCGACCGGATTGTTCTGTGACCGCAGGTGCCGGGCCACTTTATCCAGGTAAAAAATCACTTCATCAATGGTCTGTGCGGGCGGAATCCGGAAGTCCGGAGCCTCCGACTGCCAGGTGTCGGTGAGGGCCGAGGGCAGGTAAAACTGCTCGCTTTTGGCCCCGTTGTGATACGACATCACGAGATCGATCATCTGGTTGCTGAACGCCCGGCCCACCGCACCCATCAGCAAATGACGGTCGCCAACGGAGCGAAACCCTTTGTCGAGCCACTGAATGGCGTTGATCACCGCCGAATCATCCTTGTCATCGTTTTTGGGAACCTCGAGCAGATCGGCGTAGGGGTCGCCAATAAAAAACCGTACAAACAGAGGTGACAGGTTTTTGAGTGGTCCAAACGACAACCGGGAGTTCATCAGGTCGATGCACGCATCGGTCAGTTCGGCGCCTTCACGCCCCCCATCGGGCGACCGACCGGACTGCTGCGCCAGAATCGCGTTCATCAAATGGCGGCAGTCGTCCTCGTTTTCCGAATTCAGGTCATCATCGACGCCGATCATGAACCCCACCACTTTCCAGAGGTGCAGATAGGCTTCACTTTCCTCGGGCGTCAGTTCGATGTCCATCTGCTTCAGCCCGTCGATGATCACGACGCCAAACGACAGCAGGGTGCCAACCAGATCCTGCTGATTGATTGGAATCCCGTAATTATCGACGTCCCAACGATGTTGCTGGGCATGATACCGGATTACGGCGTGAATTAGCCGGACTTTCTGGATGGAAACAACGGCCAGGCCATCATGTTCGAAACTGTTCAGCGTCAGAATATTAACCACAAACTGAGCGGTTTCCATCAGCCGCCGGGTAAACGAGTCGAGCGAACCGTCGTGAACCCGCAGACGGCCGGTTCGGTATAGCACCTTGGCCCCCCGCCAGCAGGTGTAGCACAGCGGCAGCGATTTGCACAGCAGCAACAACAGAATTTTGGGGCCGTACTGTTTGAAAACATCGGCCGCCACCATGAGTTTAAACGGTTCGGCCCAGTCGGGAAGCTGGCGGGTTTTGACAAAATAATCTTCCACGATCTGCTTCAGCCGATCCGGCAACACATCGAAAGCCGGATTGGGGAAGTTGCGGTTTTGTACCAGCATCTGAAAGATCTGATCGATCTCCCCTTTCTGATTGTCCAGCAAAATGGCGGCAATGGTTTCGTCGGCGAGCGGGTCGCCCATCCGTCGTTTACTCCACAGAAAATCATCGGTCCAGGTAGCAATGGAAGGGGTATTCATCAGGAGGAAGGACAAACGTTAACGTTACCACAAATAACTATATTAGTAACTCATTTGCAATTTCTCCGGCACATTCACGCTTTCTACCGCAAGCATTTTCACCCGGTTACGGTGTTTCGTAGTTTAGGCTGAAAATCAATTCCATGAAACGAACCATTCCGCCCATCCTGATTCATATTCTGCTTGGTCTGGCCTTTCTGTCTCTTCCTTATCTTTTTGCGCCCGACGGTTTTTCGGGCCTCACCAAACTGACCAGTAACCCGCACGAACGAACCAATTTTCTGTCTTACCTCTTCATGCTGGTTTTCTTTTACGCCAACTATTATTACCTGATTCCAAAATTGTATCTGGAAGGAAAATATATCCTTTATGTTGCCAGCCTTGCGGGAAGTTTTTTGCTTCTGATCGGGGCCATTGTGCTGGTCGATCGCGGGGATTTGCTTTCTGCTCCGGCACCGGGTCCACCCCATCACTCCCAGGCTCACGGTCCGGGTCCGGGTGGCTCGAACCCAAAACCGCCTTTCGGATTCGAGCTGAGTCATGCCCTGTTTCTGTATCTGGTCGGCATTTTTGTTTCCCTGTATCTCCAGATCAAAAACCGCTGGCGACAAACGGAGCAGGAAAAACTATCCACCGAATTGTCGTACCTGAAAGCCCAGATCAACCCGCATTTTCTGTTCAACACGCTCAACAGCATCTATTCGCTGGCCATCGAAAAGTCGGACAAAACCGCCGACGCCGTCGTAAAACTCTCGTCATTAATGCGTTATGTAATTCGGGATGCCGGAAGCCACGCGGTACCGTTGGCGAAAGAGGTGGCCTACATCAGTGATTACATCGCCTTACAGCAGTTGCGGCTGGACGATACCGTCCAGATTGAGTACGCGGTCAGCGGCTTTTTTAATGGGAAACAGATTGCACCTCTGATTTTGATTTCGTTTATTGAAAACGCGTTCAAGTACGGCGTCAATCCGGAAGAAAAATCGATCATTCACATCACGATTTCGCTGAACGAGAACACCTTGCGCTTATATGTGTTCAACAAAAAAGTGCGGTTATATCACAATGACGAAACCTCGGGCGGAATTGGCATCGACAACACCAAAGCCCGGTTGAAACTGGTGTATCCCAACCAGCACGTCCTGACCATCAACGACGACCCCACCGGGTTCGCCGTTGACCTAACCCTGAACCTGGCATGATCCGAGCCATTGCGTTAGACGATGAACCCCCTGCGCTGCGGGTATTGACCCATTTTTGCCACCAGCTCAACACCATCGACCTGCAAAAGACATTTTTGCGCCCCGACGAAGCACTCACGCATCTGCACGAGGTACCTACCGATCTGCTTTTTCTCGACATCAACATGCCGTCGGTATCCGGCATTGAATTTCACAGGGCGATTCCGGAACAGATGCTGGTGATTTTTACCACGGCCTACGCCGAATACGCCGTGGAAGGGTTTACGCTCAATGCCGTCGATTACCTGTTGAAACCGTTTACGTTCGAGCGGTTTCAACAAGCCGTTCAGAAAGCAACGACGCAGCAGAAATTCCGGCAGACGACCGATCCGGCGAAGGAAGCCTATCTCTACATCCGCGCCGATTATACGCTGCACAAAATTGCGTTGTCAGACATTCTGTTCATCGAGGGATTAGACGATTACCTCAAGATTCACCTCCATCAGGTCAACCGCCCGATTGTGGCCCGGATGACGATGAAAACCATGCTGCAAAAACTCCGGGAAGCCGACGAGGGAAGCGAGCGGTTTATTCGCGTTCATCGCTCCTATATTGTGGCTTTCAACCGGATCGAAACCGTCCGCAACCGCATGATCACCCTCGCCGGGGAAGAAATACCGGTCGGCATGAGCTACGAAACCGAGTTTTTCAAGCGGTTTCAGGGCTAACTCAGGCGCGTTCTTTCTCCATTTTCCCGATCAGTTGGGCGTATTTGGTGGCAATGCTCAGAAACCCTTTGTCGTTCGGGTGAAATTCATCGTACCAGTATTTCAACTGGCTGGTGGCCGGTCGGATACTCCCGCGCAAGTCGATGTAAATCACGTTATCATACGCCGATGCGGCCCGTTGCAATCGCTCGTTGAACCCGTCGATCATAAACCGGATCAGGTTTTTTCGTTCCACGGCGCCGGTTATTCCCTTTTCAGTCAGGCACTTCTCCAGATTCCCCGGCTTCCCGGATTGCGTTTCACTGGCGTCTGGCAGGAGGTAATCATAGCCGTGGACCAGCACCCGAACTTTCGCATTTTGCAACCGGATCAGGCGAAAAAGTCGTTGAAAATCCGTTTCCAGTTCGTCCAGCGCAGCCGCGAATCCGTCGGCTACATACCGCTGTGGCGCGGGCAGGCTTTCCGCTGCCTGATCCCGGATGTAGGTCGGAAATTCGTCGCCAAAGAAATGCGTTCCTCCGCCACTCAGCAAAAAATACCGCGGACTGACCTGCGCAATGGTTTCCAGAAACTGCGATTTTTCAATGTAATTCTTCAGCGATTTTCCCACCGCCGGGGTGCAGTTCACCGAATACACCCGCGCCAGGTAATCGACAATATCACTTAGAAGCGGGTATTGAAACCACGAATCCCCACCCGCCACCAGCCGAACCCGGTCCGGGTATTTGATCAGATTCTGCATGTACTGCCGGTTTCGGATCTGGTAGGCAATCTGGTTGCTCACGAACGTTTTCACATCGCCCCATAGCCCGCGCTGTTCCTCGCCCGTCACGGTCAGATCGTCCCGCAAAACCAGCTCCGAATCGATCGGGTCCGGCTGAAAATACAGTCCGAGCGCGAAATCAGCCATCGGATTAGCCACCGGCACGCCATCGACCAGCACCGGTTCCAGCATCCGGTTCAGTTCGCCCAGATCGATCCGGTTGAAAACCGGATTCGGAATGCGGAGCGTGACCAGTTGCGTGCTCCAGTCCGGAAACTCCTCCTCGTCTTCTTCGGTATCGAAAGCCGACGCGCGGTTCTCGTCAGAATCCAATTTTTCACCCAGCGTGTGGGGCGACGGCAAGACATCCAGCGCCAGCATTGCCAGCGTCGATTCGGAAAGGGGATTCACGGAAACGATGACTTTAAAGTATTCCGTCACCTCCGGCCAGTTGTATTGCCGAACGGTTTCTTCCAGGCTCATTCGCACAAAATCATTCCGCCCCGTCAGCGATTTCCGGCTGGGCAATCCCAGCAGTTCCGATTTTCCCGGTTCGAGTCGGTAGTTTCCCGCCTGAAGCCGCTCGTTCACCGGCAAAAAATCCTTCATCGCAATGAAATCACGGGAAAGGTATAACACCGTGCAATACAGCACCTGAGCCGTGGGATTGATCAACTGGATGCTGACTTTATTGGCCCAAACGGTTTTGCCGGACGGCGTCGTGCTCTCCTGCAACGGAATCGTGACCGGCGTCGGTTGTGCGCCTTTCAATACCTCCGTTTGCGCAGTTTCGGGCGTTACGGCAATGGTCAGAATCGGTTCAGGGGCTTCGGGATTGCGCAGTTCTTTCAGATATTTCCAGGCGGCCAGGTGCCGCAAATACTGGGTCAACTGCTCATACGCCCGCTCCAGATTATCTGCCGGAACGGTGCGGATGAGCGGACGGTTTTCGTCACCGGGCCGGGAAAAGTACAAAAGACCGTTGCGAACGTGCAGCGTGTAATCCGCTTTTTGTTCGTCTTCTTCCGGGATGAAAAATGCCCCGGCTTTTTCGGTCAGCGTTTTCAGCAACAGCGCCTGCTCGGCCACGTCGCCGTTGTGGTTGATGAAATGGAGTTTGATGGGTTCGGTGAGCAGGCCTTCCACTTCGGCCCGGTAGGCCTTGCCCCGGTCGAGTCCGGCTTCCTGTTCCGCACCGATTTTCAACAACGTGTAATCGGCCCCGATTTTCAGCGGTGTCACCGAAAAAGCCGGTTTTCCGGTGTCGTCCAGCACCTGAATGGATTTCGTCGTCCGCCCTACCCCATGAATGGCTCCGACATCGAGCAGCCACTGCCGTTTGTCCGGATTGAAGGTAATTTCGGCGACGGCGGTTTGGGTATCGATCGGTCGGTTCAAAAAACCGGTCAGCAAGAGCTTGTCCGACGCATCGCCCGCGGCCGAAATGCGGGGGCGTTGTTCGTAGGCAAACCGCATATACTGCCGCACGCGGTTATGCAGGGCCTGGTAGGAAATGGCTGAATTGGCGGCTTTCAAAACCGCCACCAGATTTTTGGTAAAAACGCCCTCCTTGTTTTCCCGGTCTTCCACAGCCGCTTCGTCCGATTCACAGGCCGCTAGCTGAATATGGGTTCCCAATGGGATGAGCTGGTCGAGTCCCTGTTGGCGGAAATCGTTTTCTGTAAATTGCTCCTGAAAAATAAAACCGGCGTAGGGCCGCATGGGAGCTGATTGCGACAACCGGCGCTCCTGCATTTTCTGCCCTTCGGATGTTGCCGCGAGCAGATCAAAAAACCGGGTGTTATCCCCGGAATGGCAACAATCGAAGATCGTAACGACGTGCGCCCCGGTCTGGCTCAGGTCCGCAATCAGATACCTTAACTCCTTGTCGGTCAGCAAATAATCCCAGGTATGGGCCGCATCGCCGTCAAAACAGACAATGCTTTCGAGTTTCCCGTCGGCTTCGGTTGGCCAGAGCGTCGGGTCGGCGGCTTCCTGCGCACCGTGGCCCGCGAAATAGAACAAAGCCGTATCATTCGGTCCCGCTTTTTTCAGGTGCGTTCGGAAACCCGCGACGATGGCGGTTTTGGTGGCCTCCTGATCAGTGAGGTGGAGCGGAACGTGCTCCAGATCGGTGAGGCTTTCGAGGTAGTGTTCGATGGTGGCCGCGTCCTGTACGGCACCGCTCAACGGGCGAACCTGCTGGTAGGCGTTGATACCCACCACGAAAGAAAAAAGTTTAGGCAGAACTGCGGAAGGCACAGAGGTTGAAGGGTTCATCGTCAGAGTTTGGAGGAATTTCGTGGTACCACGGCCTAAACCGGTGATCGCCAGAAATATAGGAAAATAATCACAAATCCCGTCTTTCCGAAAAAAACCGCTTGAAAACCAAGCCGGTTTTTCCGGAAAGACGGGATTTGCCCAACGATGCCTTCTATCATAAAGGCAAGATGCTCAGTCAAATACGGGACAGAGACCCTTATTTTTTATCGATTCGATACAGCCTTCCCTGGTCGGTAATCGCGTACAAAGCGCCGTCGTTGCCCTGTGTTACATCCCGGAAACGCTGCGATTCACCCGAGAGCAGCCGCTCTTCGCCTACCACTTTGTTGTTTTCAATTTTCAGCCGCACGATGTGCATGCCACTCAGCGAACCCACGAAGAGGTTGTTCTTCCATTCCGGAATGCGGTTACTGCTGTAGAACGTCATCCCGCTTGGCGAGACGGAAGGGTCCCAGTAATAGACCGGTTGTTGCAGGCCTTCTTTTTGCTGAATGGCCTCCCCGACTTGCTTGCCACTGTACTCGATGCCGTAGGTGATGGTCGGCCATCCGTAATTTTTTCCGGGTTCGATCCGGTTGATTTCATCCCCTCCTCTGGGGCCAAATTCAGCCTCCCACAGATCGCCGGTAACCGGATGGAAAGCCAGACCCTGCACGTTGCGGTGTCCATAAGAATACAATTCGGGCCGGGCATCGGCCTGTTTTACAAACGGATTACCGGCGGCAGGTTTGCCCTCTTTCGTAATGCGGATGACTTTCCCTAGTCCTGAATTGACCGACTGGGCCTGGGGCCGGGTGACCAGATCCGACCGTTCGCCGGTGCTGATCACCAGATTACCGGCTTTGTCGATCAAAATCCGGCCACCGTAGTGCAGATTTCCTTTGTAGGCGGGGGTAGCGCGGTAGATAACCGTCGCTCCTTCCACCGTTTTTTCATCGGCCGACAGTTTCCCCTTGCCAACCGCCGTCAAATTTCCTTCTTCCAACGGTTCGGCAAATACCCAGTAGATCATGCGGTTGGTCGCAAAGGCGGGATCGACCCGGATGCCCAGC
The DNA here is from genome assembly GCF_965227735.1 of Larkinella sp. NCBI lineage: Bacteria > Pseudomonadati > Bacteroidota > Cytophagia > Cytophagales > Spirosomataceae > Larkinella > Larkinella sp. The sequence goes on from NZ_OZ245776.1 coordinate 707,814, forward strand.
AAGCCACCCTGTCCTGCGGAATTTACCTTTGTCAGACCCGTGATCGGTTCACTCAGCTTGCCGTCGACGGTGGCGATGCGCAGCGTTCCCTTCTTTTCCGTGATGAGCAGCCGTCCATCGGGCAGGCTCGTAATGCCCCAGGGGCTCTTGAGGTCTTCCGTCAAGACCTTGCCTTCGTAAGGGGTGGCGGATTTGATACCGGCAACCCGAGTTTGTCCGGCAAAAGCCGATTTGTAGGCCGAATTGGGTTCTTTGGTTTCTACCGGCGCCTGTGCAGACGATGCGGTTTGAGCGGATACACTTGAACCACAAGCTAAAAAAGCGAGTGAAGTACCCGTCAGGATCATAATAAATCGATTGCTCATGTTGGTTTAGCCCGAAGGTTTCTTTCTGTTCTAATATAATTTACTACAATATTAAACCTGGTAACGCTAAACACCTAATTTGGTTTCTTTCCGCTGAACTACTTCCTGTAGACCTGGGCTTGCAGGCCTTTAAATTTCTCTTTGGTAATCATAGTGGCGGCTCATGTCAACCCAAATTAATTAGAGTGGAGCATCCGGTATTCGTTGGGGGATTGCCCAACCCGCTGTTTGAACAGGCGGTTAAAGTGCTGGGGATACTTGAAGCCCAATTCAAAGGCAATTTGACTGATGGATTTGGCAGGATCAAACACGCGTTCTTTTGCTACGTCGATCACCTTCCACTGAATGTATTCCTGCGCGGTTTTGCCGGTTTCTTTCTTGATCAGGTCGCCAAAATAGTTCGCCGACAGATTTAATTCACTGGCACAATAGGCGACTGAAGGCAAGCCAATCGTCTGGGGTTTATCGGTCTGAAAATACGCGTTCAACAAATTCTCAAACCGTTCGATAACGCCCTTATGTGCATATTCCCGGGTAATGAACTGGCGCTCGTAGAACCGGACGCAGTAGTTCAGAAACAGTTCAATAGTGGAGACGATTAAACGCTTGCTGTGCTTGTCGATGGCATGTTCCAATTCGTAGTCGATTTTGGAAAAGCAATCCAGCACAATTTCCCGTTCCCGTTTGGATACATGCAGGGCTTCGTAGAACTGGTAGCCAAAGAAGGTATACTCCTGAATGTGTCGTCCCAGAGCCGTACCGTGGAGAAGATCGGGATGAAAGACCAGCGCATACCCTTTGGGCTGATAGGTTTCGCCATTGCTGTTCACCCCGGCGACCTGTCCCGGTGCCAGAAAAACCAGGGTTCCTTCCTGGTAATCATACGTATGGCGACCATATACCAGATCCCCGCATTTGACCTCTTTTAAAAAGATGGTGTAGAAGCCGAAAAACATCCGGGAGCCTTGCCGGGGATCGGACCTGGACAAGTCCACCACGCTCACCAACGGATGACGGGTTTCGTTGTTGTTGAATGTATTATAATCACTGATGGTCTCAAACCGGCGCAGCGTGTCCATATCATGATTGGTTTAGTTACCTAAAATTACCGCTTTATTCACCCTTCACCAATTGGCATGCTCTAATCAGGAATATTGGTAGATAAAACCGTAATCTGTATACCATTCGGAAGAAGAAATGCAGAGACCTTTGCGAAACCAACTGAAGCAACCGATGCAAGCGGTTCGATTTACAAATGGGTGACTTACCCATTAAATCACGTAAACAATAAACGCAATTAACAACCCTAAACGGATCAAAACCGGTATGAAAGCCTCAATTCTCGGATTGTTTTTCTGTGCCATTGGCCTCCTGTCGTCCTTCTCCCAAACCAGTCAAGTCACTTCTTCGACAACAACCCCCACAAAGGCCGGGCAGGAAATCATTGACCTTTCGAAGCAAAAGTGGCAATGGATGGCCGACAAGAATGTGGATAAACTTTACGCTGGTGGCCATGGTTCGGGGCAGTGAGGTAAAAACAGAGTTTACGGTTACTGAAGTCTATAAAAAACAACGGAATGCCTGGAAACTGTTAGCCTTGACATTCAGCAGTGTACGGGATACGCACAGTATCAAGCACTAAAACCAGTGAAAATGGTAGAAAAATCCGTAATTTGTATACTACCCTATTCCAATGTAAACAAGACCTTTGCCGTTAGTAAACGCATCCTGTCACCCGTAAACCCTATTCACTGTGGCCACCTATAATCTCAAAATTAACGGAAAAATCAGGCAGGTGAACGTCGACCCTTCGACGCCCCTGCTTTGGGTACTACGCGATCACCTGGACTTACCCGGCACCAAATACGGCTGCGGTGTCGCCCAGTGCGGGGCCTGCACCGTGCATTTGGATGGAACGGCGGTTCGCTCCTGTCAACTGCCCGCTTCGGCAATTGGCAAGCAGGCCATCACCACGATTGAAGGCCTGTCGGCCAAAGGCGACCACCCCGTCCAGAAGGCGTGGCTGGAACACGACGTGGCCCAGTGCGGCTACTGCCAGGCGGGACAAATGATGAGTGCGGCTTCCTTGCTGAAAACCAATCCGAAACCCACTGATGAGGAAATCGATGCCTACATGAGTGGCAACATCTGTCGATGCGGCACCTACCTGCGCATCAAAGAAGCCATCAAATCAACGGCAAAGAAGTAATCCTCGTCCACGCGTAAACCAGACCTTGACCATGAACACGACCAAAACAACCCATAACCGGCGTTCTTTCTTAAAAACTTCCCTCCTTTCGGGTGGCGGCATGATGCTCAGCGTTAGCTGGTTATCCAGCTTCAAATCCGCCGACAAACGACAGATCCTGAACCTGCCTGAGCAATCGGCCATGCTCAATGGGTATATTCAGATTACTGCCGACAACGTGGTCAAACTCCTGTGCCCCAATCCTGAATTTGGGCAGAATGTAATGACGGCACTGCCCATGATCGTCGCCGAGGAGTTGGATGTGGATTGGAAAAACGTGGTCGTTGAAATGGGTCCGCACGACAACACGAAGTTAGGTCCCCAGTTTACGGGGGGCAGTAATTCGATTCGCATGTACTGGAAACCGCTCCGGGAGGCCGGGGCAGCCGCCCGATATCTATTGCGCCAGGCAGCCGCCCAGACGTGGAATGTGCCGGTCGGGGAAGTGACCACGAAAGCGGGGGTTTTGCATCATGCCAACGGGAAATCGGCGAACTACGGCGAAATGGCCGGCAAAGCCGCCACCCTGGAGGTGCCGAAAGACCTTAAACTGAAGTCCCCGAAGGATTTTACGATTGTCAGAAAATCGAAGAAAAATGTTGAGGGCCAAAAAATAATCACCGGCAAACCGCTCTTCGGATTGGATTACCGGGTCGACGGAATGCTGATTGCCATGATTCAGCATCCACCGGCCTTCGGCATGAAACTGAAATCATTCGATGCGTCGCAAACCCTCAAAATGCCGGGCATCAAAGAAGTTTTCAGCCTGAAATTGTATGAAGACGGTTTTGAGCAAGGCGGTTTCGACACGCGGACCTTCAACGATTTGCTGGTCGTGGTGGGCAAAACCACCTGGGAGGTGATGAATGCCCGTAAGAAGCTCGTTGCCCAGTGGGAACCGGTCGGCGACACCAAAGATACGATGAGTGGTCGGGGCGGAAAACGGGAGGTTGTGGTTCCGGGCGGACTGGAAAGCACCAGCACCCAGCTTGAAAAAATGCAGGAACAGGCCCAAAAACCGGCGCAGCAATTACGGAAAGACGGCGATCCCGAAGCAGCTTTCCAGCAGGCTGCTCAGGTGATCGAACGCACCTACAACGCTCCGTTTCTGGCCCATAACTGCATGGAGCCGATGAATTTTTTCGCCCATGTGACGGAGGAAAAAGCGGTATTGGCTGGTCCTTTGCAGGCTCCCGGCTGGATCGAACCGACGCTGTCGAAAATCCTGAACCTGCCTGCCGACAAGATCGAAATCCAGATGACGCGGATGGGTGGGGGCTTTGGTCGCCGGGCCTATGGCCATTACCTGACTGAAGCAGCCCTGATCTCCAGAAAAGCAAAAGCACCCGTTAAACTCATCTACACCCGCGAAGATGACATGACCTACGGCATCTACCGCCCGATGTACACGGCGACGTACCGCGCGGCTCTGGATGCCAATAAAAACCTGATCGCGTTTCATGTAAAAGGGGGCGGCATTCCGGAACATGCGATCCATGCCAACCGGTTTCCGGCCGGGGCCGTGGAGAACTACCTGGCCGAAGGCTGGCAGATTCCGTCCAACATCACCATCGGGGCCTTCCGGGCTCCGCGCTCCAACTTTAACGCAGCCGCCGAGCAATCGTTTCTGGATGAGGTGGCCGAAGCCATGGGCAAAGACCCCATCGCGTTTCGGCTGGAACTTTTAAAACGGGCGAAGGAAAATCCGGTGGGCAAAAACAACGAGTATGACCCCGACCGGTATGCGGGAGTCCTCACGTTGGTGCGGGACAAGTCGGGCTGGAACAAGCCGGGAAATGAGAAATATAACCGGGGCGTAGCCGCTTATTTCTGCCATAATTCCTACGCGGCCCATGTGGTCGACATCGTTACCCGGGACGGGCAACCGTATGTCGAGCGGGTATTCAGTGCGATGGACTGTGGCATCGTGATCAACCCCGATGCGGCCACGAACATGGTGCAGGGAGCGGTGGTCGACGGCATCGGCAATGCATTTTACGGGGCTTTAACCCATAAAAACGGGGCCGCTGAGCAAAGCAACTTCCACAACTACCGCCTGATTCGCCATAACGAAGCGCCGAAATCGATCGACGTCCACTTTGTCGAAAATGACCTCGACCCGACTGGTCTGGGAGAACCGCCCTTCCCGCCGGTTTTTGGCGCCGTGGCGAATGCGTTGTATAAAAACAAGGGGAAACGGTTTTACAATCAGCCCTTTCAGAACGAGATGGATAAGCGGATGTAGCACGAATCTTTCTTCACCCTTCGCCAATGGGCCTGCCTTAATCATGAATATTGGTAGATGAAACCGTAATTTGTATACCATAGCTGAAAATACCATGAACAAAGAAAAAACCGTTTTCAAAGCCAAAGCAGCGAAGGCAATCATCTCTTTTTTAGCAGTTGTGTACCTTTTAGTTCGCTATCATCCTGCTTTAGCGCAGCAACCAGAGAGGATGGTAAGGATTTCGGAAATAGAAATCGATCCGGCATTTCTGGAAGAATATAAAGCCATCCTGACCGAAGAATCGGCGGCATCCGTAAAACTGGAGCCGGGAGTCATTGCCATCTTTCCGATGTACCAAAAAGAAAATCCCACATCGGTACGGATTTTGGAGATGTATGCCAGCAAAACCGCCTACGAGCAACACCTGAAAACACCGCACTTCCTGAAATACAAAGCCACGACTCTTAAAATGGTAAAATCACTAAAGTTAGTGGATATGGGCGTGATCGATGCGGCCACAATGCCCCTGTTGTTTAGAAAAGTAAAGGAAGATAAATGATGAAGATTCATGACCTGTTGGGAACACGGTGCGACAGCCTCGTTGAGCGTGATTCCGGGTAAAATGGTCAGAACCGGGTAAGTACGTCTCCAACGAATGGAATGGTTTTCAATAAAACCGTGTTAAGCTGTATCTTTGCAATCAACCAATCAAACCAGTTATCACAAGGCTTTGAATTTTGTGACGTCGTATCAAATTTACTTCGTAATAAATTGACGGACAAGCACTTAAATATCCCATTTACTTCTAATTATTTTTTTGGGTACAACATAGGTACAACATTTTATTATATAGGTATTAATTTCACAACACTTTTTGAAATAGTATAAAGCCAATGTTTCTGTTTGAAATGAATTAATAAACAATTGCTCTTCAATTCGTTTAATAATAATTGAGAATCTTGCTAATTGTATATTTATCCTTTGTATTATTATCCTCGAAATACAATCAATGGCGATTGATTAGTTCGACATCAATATCTAATTAGGAAAATATTGAAATAGTTATACAAATGATTGAAAAATTACTATCTAGAAGAATGCTCAATTCGTTAGTTATACCCCTTGTAGTGCTCGGCACCCAGCTATTCTTCAAATTTTTGCTTGACAAAGAGATTGCCTATATTGGCATTAGTTTGGCTGCAATTTCCTTTGGGCAAATCTATCCATACATATCCTACGATCATTTTTTCACAAATAAAATTTTGGTTCTTAAACCTGTTCATAAAGGCATTAGAAACGTTTCTACTCGCTATGTCCCGACCAAAATTGTTGAAAACCACAATGTTGATAGATATAAGAGTTATACAAATTTTATGGTTGTTATAGTATTTGTTCTTTTTTTAATAACTACTGGCCTTGGTTTGAAAGGCGAAGAATGCCTACATAACATTTTCGGTGTCTCAGCCGTTATTTTAAGTACAATTTATCAAGTATGGCTTTAATCGTTATCATTTTTGTAGCTATCGGGGTTATTTCAGTTATTGCTTTTTTGATTTTATTATATAAATCAGCAAAATTGAAATTAACTGAACCTCAAAAAATATTCAATTTTTCAATTGAGGAAGAAAAACCGTTTGACCAATATCCTATATTATATGACACAACCTATGCTAAGAAAAAATATTCTGGCCCTAAATTTCTTTTATTAAACGAAAATTACAATGAGTATTATATACCAGCACAAAATCAACATTTGATTTCACTATTTGGCTCTCCTTCTGCTGGAAAAAGCTCTCTTATAGCTTCAATGCTATACTACATGCATGAAGATTTGAATTTAACTATAAATGATTCAAACTTAGAAAAGAAATTTGAGACGATTTTTGAAAAAATTAGCCATAATCAATATCAATTAAATAAAATTGATCAAGAATTCCGTCTCTTAAATTTAAAATTAAAACCGAAAAAAAAACATTCTTCTTCAATAGATATGTTATTATCAAATTTTGAAGAACTTAATTTATCTACTCTAAAGCGAACAAATAAAAGTTTTAGTTTTATGTCAAATTTTTTTGACTGGAATCCAAAATCAACTCACTTACTTTTCACCTTTGATTACCTCACAATGAGTGAAGAAGATAAAGCCGTTTATAATTTTTTAAATTTTTATAATAGCAAAGTATCAAATAGGATAACAAAAATAATAATTATCATTATTGTTGATTCTGAGAGTTATATCGAAAATTTCGACATAGAAGAACTAATAAAAAATAAAATACCATTGACCTACGAATTTTCAAAATGGAACGATCAGTTTTCAATGTTTTCATTTTTGTTTTATCCATTTGAAAATAAAATAAATCAAACAGATTCAATTAACCTTCCTGCTGCAAAAAAACTCATTGGGAAAATATATAAAGATATTACTGATACTAATATAAACTAAATATTAGTAATGCTTTTACTTTAAAATGATTTGAAGTTTATTAGAAATTTATTATTATGCAAGTTATATGCCTTGAAGACGCGGCTTTTTACGCTTTAGTTGAGAAAGTTGTTGCAAGACTCAAGGATAAAAACAGCGTCGAAAAAGATAAATGGATAGCTGACGAAGAGGCCATGCAGCTTCTCAACATCAAATCCAAAACGACTTTGCAGAAGTTACGGGACGAGGGGAAAATTCGGTTTTCTCAGCCCCAGAAAAAAATTATCCTTTACGATCGGGATTCTATTAATTCGTATCTTGAAAAAAATGCCAAAAATCCCTTTTAGAGATGGAATATGAGGAAAAGGTTGAGCCCGAATATCTGAAAGGCTTCAATGAAGGCTATATCATGGCTCAACATGAACCGGAGCTGGCTAAGAAAATTGCTAGTATCGAAACTGATTTCATCCGTGCAGTTGCTTTTCGGGAAGGCTACCAACAATTTGAAAAGGAAAAAAATCGAGAACGCCTGCCTTCCTGGTTAAAACAAGACCGGCTTTCAAAAGATAAACCATCGCCCGATAAAAATAAGGAGCGAGATATTGATCTGGATAAAGAGTAAGCAGCCTGTCAGTCTCTATCTTTATCTAAAGTGCGGTTGTCCTTAGTGGGTGGTTTTGCCGTTATATCAGTTTTGTTATGATGAAATTTCCCCATGAACCGTTGCGTTAATGATAAATCCTGTTGTCGTGGGCCTTTATCATTCTCCGGCTTATTTTTTTCCTGAGCAGATTTTTTCGTCACGAAGTCCATATACTCTTGTGACTGTTCAATATCTTTTGGTGCCTTGCGAAAATCGGCTCGCTGCTCAGCCGTCATCTCTTTAACCGGGTTCGGATAAAAGCTTTCTAAGGCCGCTTCACGTACTGTTCTTGCGGTCTTGGGGTCGGCTTGCCGAATATCTTTTTCCACCTGGTCAAGCACCTCTTTCCTCAGGTTCTCGATCCCCTTATTCAACGATGCTATCCGTTGATCGTGACTTCCCGGTTGTCTTGAGCGGAGAAAACCAGGTGTATTGTAGGCAAGGGTCGGGCCAGCATCTTTTGGGACGGTCTTGGCTTGCTCCTGCATTCGATCAATCTGTTCTTTTGCCTGACGGACTTTATCTTCGACATGGCTATATTCAGGAGGAAAGCGCGTCTCCTCATCTTTTTTGTGATCCATACCTCCTATACTATTTTGTCTTGATTTTCAGCGTTGTTATGCTAATATAAGCAATTATCACCTGGTTTTATCCGGGAGCGTGCTATGACGGTGTGGCAATCGATCATTGAAGAACAGTACGATGGTGATCCCAAAGCGTTTCAAGAAGCCTGGGACCTGGCTACTCTGGAAGGTCGCTTATACGCCATTGACTGGAACGCTCTTTCGAAAGCCAGCGTAACGCTTCCCCATTTTGCTGAAACTGGCCGAAGCCTGATCGAACAGCGTTTAGGCTATCTGCCCCATGACAGTGTCATTCTTCACTATGAACCACAGGTGCGTATACTTGTTCGTGCTTATCAATATGAGCTTATGAGCCAGAATGAGTTTGAAACTGAGACGGATGCTGTCATCAAGCAAATTCGTAACCGTGACATGCGATACAATACCGGCCTAGACTATGACGCCAGGCTATACGAGAATTATTATAACTATTTTGTACCCTACGGTTATGCCGTTCGTGACCGGCTGAGTAACTTCTTAAGTTATATACCCGACATCAAGCATTCAGTTGTCGCCGAGCTGTGGATGAGGGACCTTATTGCCCGCGATGACATTCGCTTACCACCCTGTTTAACGGCGGCTGATTACAAAGCAATCACCTTGATAAAGTATCGGGAAGTCCTGTTGAAAAAGGGTAAGGACGCAGCCGATCAATCACCGTTGGTTACATCAATTTTATAGGTGGCGTCTTTGACGGCTTTCGACTTTAGGATGCCTACTAATCAAGCAATTGCAGCTTTCCTTTAATAGTATTCCTAGCATTTCTGATTTTCTGCAATCGCTTCCGTCATATTCCCCAACGAGGGTGAATGATCCTCATTTCAAAAATTCTCATCCCAAATTTGTTCGGAAGTAATCGATCGTAAACTCCTGAACACCACAGCTTCTTTTTTATGATCGCGTCGTCTTTAAGCCCTTATCTGTCAGCGTCTTTTTAGCCGGACTAACTAAATTTTAAACGAAATCTGTTCGAATATAATCGATCGTTTACTGCTGAACAAAAACGTGGTTAACCCGCTATGAAACAGGCTATTGCTTACTACCGCGTTTCCACGCACCGGCAGGGACGGAGTGGATTAGGGCTGGAAGCGCAACAATTGGCCGTCGCCAACTATTGTCGGCTCAATGGCTATGAGCTTGTGAATGAAGTCGTAGAGGTTAAATCCACGCGTAAACAACAGAATAGGCTCTTACAGGCTCTGGAGCAGTGCAAAGGCTTAAAAGCTACGTTGATGGTGGCTCGGCTAGACCGCTTAGGACGCGATGTTGAAAAAATTGCCCGACTGGTCAAATCCGATGTTGAAATCGTAGTGACTGACAACCCGCATGCCACTCGGTTTACCATCCATATTTTGGCCGCGGTCGCCGAAGAACAACGGCAGCGCATTAGCGAAACCACCAAAGATGCGCTGAAAGCCGCTCGGAAACGTGGAGTTGTTCTCGGAAAACAGGGAAAGATATTGGCTACCCGAAATAAAAAGGCCGCCGAAGCATTTGCACACCAGCTTTCGCCGATGCTTCGAAAACTAAACCATCGAGGAATTACCACCGTGCGAGGCATTGCTCAGGAACTCAACAAACAAGGCATTCCCACGTTTCGCGGGGATAGCCAATGGCACCCCAGTACGGTTTACACGATTTTGAATCGACTCAAAGAAACCAAAACCATGAAAACAGAATCTGCTATGATCCCGACCAATGAATCCGACATCCTGTTCGATGATGGCTCCTTCTTTGAACAAGCATTTGGCAAGAATGCCTTGAAGGTTTCCTCGATCAACGCTAATTGCGATTGTTCCTCTTATTATTCGACTGAAGATGATGACGCCGTTGATTCCGGTCAAATCACCGTATCTGCTGCTGAGGCCTATTGAGCCGGGGTACTCTTATGCCGTCAATTGCGCGTATCCGCATTCGCTTCGTCTTCTCACGCAGACGCAAGCGGATATCCTGTCGGCTATTGATGGCTATTCCACGATCTCCGTGCTAAGCGACCGACTAGCCATTCCCCCGACGGTTTTAGAAGAATTTTTAAAACTCCTGGCTCAAACGGACCTCATTCGGTTTGATGCTGCGTTTCGCAAACCTGAAAAACCTACTACCCCTCAATCGCTCAATTTTTGGATTCACACCACCAACCGCTGTAATCTGGCTTGTAGCTACTGCTACATTTCGACCTTGAACACGACCGAAGGTATGCCAGATAGCACCAAACAGCAATTGTTGGAGAAGGTGGCGGAAACGGTCGTCAAGCGAAAGCTCAAGCATATCAAATTTCGGTTGGCGGGTGGCGAGCCGTTAACCCAGTTCAAATCCTGGAAAGCCTTTATCCCAATCATTCGGCAACGATTGAGTGAATTGGGCTGTCGTTTTGAAGCCTCTTTCATCACCAATCTGACTATTCTAACCGACGAAATCATCGCGTTTTGCCAGGAGCAGGCCATTGGCTTTGGCATTTCATTGGATGGACTGGAAGCCAATCACGATGCCAGCCGACCGTTCAAACAAGGCGCGGGAAGTTTCCAACGCATCGACCGCAACTTGCGGACGTTACTGGCTCACCACATTCCGGTCATGGTCAACACCGTGGTCAGTAACCAGAACGTAAAAGGACTTCCCGATTTAACCCGCTACTTGATCGCGCTGGATGTACCGTTTCGCTATTCAATTGTCAAAGGAGAAACCATTGACGCGGAGCTTTTAGAAAACAGCCTGTTGGAATCCTATGCGATCATGCAGGAAGCCATCCAAGGCGGTTGGTCCTTCTCCTGCCGGCATCAATTCTGCGATCTTAAGCCCCAGGAGTTAGGGTTTCAGACCTGTGCCTCCGGGTTTTCCGGGGGAGCTATCTATGTCGATGGGACCCTGAATTATTGCCATGTCCACTTCGGCGATGCACGTCAAGCATCCCACTCAATATTCAACCCCGATTTAGATCTGGTAGATATGATCGAGCAGGGCAGTCACGAAGAAGACAACCGGTCGAAGGATTGTCAGGCTTGCCGCTACAGTGCGGTTTGTACCAGCGGTTGCCCGGTTTACCGGGTGAATGGGAAAGACCCGCAATGCAGTCTGTATCACCGCATCATTCCGCTCTTATATGACTTGCAAGCCCAGGAACGGTTGAAATCCCTGCGGGATTTAAAACCCGTTAACCCCTGATCGGTATCCTCTTTTCAGACAGGAAAGGCTGGACTGAATGACAGGGTATATTGCGGTGCTGGTTTCGTGGCTTGCCTTATTAGCCACGCTTTATCAATTACGCCTTCAGCGAACGCACAACGAAAAATCACTCCAACCCTTAGGGCAAATTGATCTGGAGGATCGACAGGGCCATCTCTTCATTCATGTCACGAACAACGGCATGGGCCCGATGATTATCGAGAAACTCCTTTTTTGGAAGGATGGTAAGATGCATACCACGATAGAAGCCTGTTTGGATCTGGCTCCCCAATCCTATACGGCCATTGGCGTGAATGAATCCGTGCGAAAAGTGATTTTGCCCAATGGCCGGTTGGTCATTTTTGAAACCCGCTTTGAAAACGGGGAAGAAGACCCGCATCGGGTCCGACAGCAACTCAGCCCCATTCGTTTGCAGGTTGCGTTCCGCGACATCTACGGCAACAAGACGACAATCGAGCGCGACTTTCAATGGTTCGCCAGATATGAAATGAAAGAGGGACAGCAGTAAGGGCTATTTTGGTGACGATTCATCGCTCATTAGAGCAGATATTTTAATGATTGTCCTGACATTATGAATAGATTTGACACGAAAAACTAATTATGGTACAACACAAAAAACTAATTTTAGTACGACATAAAAAACTAATTTTGGTCCAGCATGAAAAACGAATAGAAGGACGTTATGGCAACTCCGACGGAAAAACTGGCTCAATCGCTTGAAGCGTTGCACACTCTACAACAAACCGAAAAGACAGTTGCCATTCGAAGCACCGATTTGACCCGGACCCACAGGGAACGGCTGCTTAAACATGGCTTTTTGAAAGAGGTCATAAAAGGCTGGTACATTGTGTCCCGGCCCGATGAACGGCCCGGTGACACGACCGGTTGGTATGCGTCTTTCTGGCAATTTTGCGCGTCCTACCTTCAGGAGCGTTTTGAAAAGCAGTGGGTACTTTCGCCCGAGCAGTCGTTATCCCTGCACAGCGGCAATTGGGTAGTCCCGGGACAACTGCTAGTCCGGTCTCCCGAGGCCAACAATAATGCCATCAGGCTTCTGTTTGGCACCTCGCTGTTTGATATACAGGCTACTTTACCCGCCGATGACGAAATCGAAATCAAAGAAGGGCTGCGAATTTACTCTTTAGCGGCTGCGCTGGTGTTCTGTTCACCGGTTTATTTTACGCGCTCGGCGATGGATGCTCGCAATGTCTTATCTCTGGTGCGGGATGCGTCCGATTTGTTGGCAATCCTGCTGCGGGGAGGGCACACGGTGGTGGCCGGACGACTGGCTGGTGCCTTTCGTAACCTGGGCAATGACCGCCTAGCCGATGATTTAATCCAGACAATGCGATTGGCCGGATATGATGTCCGGGAAGAAGATCCCTTCACCTCAAAGCTGCCCACGATTTTATCGTTTCGGGAAACTTCGCCATATGTGAACCGGATTCGGTTGATGTGGCAGAGCATGCGTGAAAACATCCTGGAACATTTTCCGGCGGCTCCGGGACTGCCGCCGGACACCGATGCGTACCTCAAACAGGTGGACGATGCCTTTGTAACGGATGCGTATAACTCGCTTTCGATTGAAGGCTATCAAGTTACTCCAGCCTTGATCGAGCGCGTGCGCCAAGGGCAATGGAATCCCGATCAGGTAGAATCCGATCAAGATCAAAAGAATGCGCTGGCGGCCCGAGGCTATTGGCAAGCCCACCAGGCCGTCAAACAAACAATTCAGGCTATTTTACAAGGTCAAAACGCCGGGGAAGCGGTCGAAAATGACCACCGCACCTGGTATCGGGAATTATTTGCTCCGAGCGTCAGCATTGGCCTGTTAAAGGCCAGTGATCTGGCGGGTTATCGCAATGGGCAAGTGTATATCCGGGGCTCCAAACATGTGCCGCTGAACCGGGATGCAGTGCGGGATACAATGCCGGTGTTTTTTGAATTACTTCAGGCCGAACCGGAACCGGCTGTTCGGGTGGTGTTGGGGCATTTTATTTTTGTCTACATTCATCCGTACATGGACGGCAACGGACGAATTGGGCGTTTTTTGATGAATGTAATGCTGGCTTCGGGCGGTTATCCCTGGACGATTATCCCCTTAAGTGATCGGAGCCGCTATATGCAAGCCCTGGAAAAGGCCAGTGCGGAACAGGAAATTACCGATTTTGCGGCTTTTCTAGCCGATCTGGTCAGAAAAAGCGAAACGAAATAAAACGGATTTATTGGGCTGGTTCAGTAGTAGTCAATCGTACCATACCGGTTATAACGTATAGATTTTTTCATTCCGATATAATTGATGTCAGACTAACCAACGATTGAGCTAACGTAAAAATGACTTTCGTTGCCTAGAAAATAGTTGCATAATGCAACTTATTCCAGGCTTATTAATTCATCAGTGTGAACGTGGAGGAGGGGCAATGCTGGGGTATATTTCGATACTGATTTCGTGGCTCGCCTTGTCTGCAACGTTCTATCAATTACACCTGCAACGAACGCACAACGGAAAATCGCTCCAACCATTAGGGCAAATCGATCTGGAGGATCGACAGGGCCATATTTATGTTCGCATAACGAATAATGGCATGGGGCCGATGATCATCGACAAACTCATTTTTATCAAAGACGGCAAGCAATACATGACAATTGTAGATTGCATGGAACTCAGTGCACGGTCTTATACCCAAATTGGTGTTAGCGAGTCCATACAGAAAGTCGTTTTGCCCCATTCCCATTTGACTGTCTTCGAAACCAGAGTTGAAGAACAGGATAGTGAGGATCAGGTTCAGCAGATTAGACAGCAGCTAAGCTCTATTGCATTGAAAGTAGAATTCCGCGATATATATGCCAACAAAACTACCGTGGAGCGTGCCTTTCATTGGTTTTCCCGGTAACCTCCAAAAGAGATATTAAGCAAGAATCCGCAATCGGAAATAAGTAGACTCGCAATTGTAAGCTTCCCGTTGAGGCTGTAATTAGTTAATATGGAATCAGATTGGCAGGCTCGAAAATCATCTCCACTAAAACTGTCAAGAATTACAAATCAATTTAGGGTACTTCTGTCAGATGCATTTAAATGTTGGTCCACGATATCTCTAATCGTTAGAAACAGCTTTTCTGCAGCCACTGAAGCAGTTTCAATGTTAAATTTTATTCCTAGCCAATCGTATGTTGTCCCATCCCATACAGCTACTTCCAATTGTTGCCTCTCAATCCAGGTATGTTTACCATTATCTTGGGCATAATCATCAATATGTTCTAGAACGTCACGCATATGAGTAAGGTTTGGTACCGCATTTTCGAAGTCTGTGATAGCACGCCTAATGACTTTTTTAACAGATGGCGCTTTAGTGGCTATCTCTGCGGATTTACGCAGTCTCATGAGAGCGGTAATAAAAAATTGAAAATCCGCCAAAACGCGAAACATAAAGTTTCCATCTTCCGGCTCCTCTATTCGCATACGTCTGTACTGTAAAACGACTAGGAAGCTGGCAGTGGTGCAAAGCCGCTTGGCTCTTTCAAGAGTAGATATCTCAGTAGGTTTAGTGATATTCATTTAGGCAATTGTAATGTAAATCAGCAGCATATTAGTTTTATCAGAATGGCAAGTTTTTTAGCCCCTATGTTAAGTTAAAATTCCGATATTTGGAACTATATGTTTATTCAATTCATAAATACTAAGTTGCTTTATGGCTTTTAAATATTTACAGTTGTTTCTGGACGCACGGCTTTTTACCATCGCTGAAGAAAATTCAAATTATCAGTTTTTAACAGCGACCATTCCTCTTTTTGAAAAAGCGATCTCTAAAAATAAAAGTAAGATCATCGCTGCAACCTTAGTAGCTCTGGATCAACACATTCCTCAGGATGAGCCTATCCTTGATGAAGTGGAAGAATTATTAAAAAAGAAATGGCCTTTGGTTCGTAACAAATATACAGATAGGCCATCTACCTTATTAAGGGCGATAATTCTGGAATCGTTATACAATCTGAGGCAGGAAAACAAAGTCACCGCAAATTTGATATGGCTTACCGGCAGCAATTTTTTCCCTTTTGTTAGCGCAAGTAATGAAACGCCAATCTTGCAAGAATGGCTTAGGGAAGCCGGAGAGCTAGCGGAAAGCAATGCCACATCAGAATGGGAACTGAGCACCAATATTAAAGCCATTAATATTCCTGAATTTACATTGGGAAAAATATCGCTTCCGAATGTTAAATTCGAAAAAGAAGCATTGAAGAAAGGATTGGGCGAGGCTGTGATGAACGGCGAGCAACAAATACAAATTGTTAACCAGGGTTATAGTAATGCCCACAGTAAATTACGACAGGAATGGGCCACAGAATTTTCAACTAAAGCTGCTGAAAGTTTTTTTACTGTTTTTTCAAACGCGTACACCACCTTAACGGCCTCCTTGAACGCGATGAATATCGACAAGCCGATCAATGAATTTTTCACCAGTTTTAAAAATGACTTAGCAAATACCTTAGAAAGTTCTTTGAAATCAGGTGAAAAGCTGCGGCTAAGGAGTCAAATTCTATGGTGGAAAGAAGCCTTATATTCTGCCTCCAATCAAAAGAGTTACCGTGACATGGACGCAGCTCAGGTTTCACTAGCAATGGCTATTGATCTGGCAGCAAGTACCCAGGCTGTTTACCCAATAAGTATCGATTACATTTTAAAGGAGACGGTATTGTCATGCCTTGGTACCGATGAGACCGATAGAAGCATAGCCAAGGTATTAAGCGAACTGATAGACGCTTCCAGCAAAATGCCAAACAGTATTGATCTACCAGAACGGGGACGCGTTTCGTTTGGTGCATTTGTAGTTGGGATGGTTTCAAAAAAAATTACTCCTGATGAGTTGTTAGCTAGAACTGGCATTTCTCCCGAATTAAAAATCAGTTATAGGCAACTGGCAACGCTACTCTTTCATGATATTCAGGCATCTCAAATCAACATAAAATAATGAAGGACTGCCAACAAGAAGATTGTATGCCGGAAATTATGGGTTGTATGCATGGCTATCCCCTAAAAGCGATCAACAAATGTAAATTTTATAATCCGGAGCGAACACAAAAAGATAAACCGGAAAAAATGCAGGAAACCGCCCAACTCATACCATGGGCCGGTGTTAGCCTGGGACAACGAGACATTGCTGACTTGGCCGCCAGCCGCTCCCTTTCTGTATTCGGCATTATTGGCGTTCAAAATTCGGGTAAGACGACTTTATTAACCGTTCTATACTGCTTGTTAAGGCAAGGTCATAAAATTAGGAATTACCGTTTCGCTGGTTCGCTAACCCTTCCTGCTTGGGAAACCTTGGCCTATTATATGACTTGGAAAGCCGGAAACCACATTACTTTTCCACCCCATACACCCGGTACAGTTGGTCGGATCCCAGGTCTTTTACACCTAGCCTTAAAAAACGAAAAGGGGAATCTACGAGATATCTTGATTACCGATGCCAAAGGAGAATGGTTTAAAGATTGGGCGGTAAATGAGGGAGCAGAAACCGCTCAATCACCGAACTGGATTCACCAGTACAGCAGTGCCTTCGCTTTGGTTGCGGATTGTGATGAGCTTTCTGGTTCAAATAGAGGTACAGCACGGGATGAGATTAAAGACCTGTTTAATAGACTTGTCAATAAGCTGAATAATCGACCTGTCGTGCTGGCTTGGACAAAATCGGATATTCCAGTTCGCCCGGCAATGAGAGAAAATCTACTTGACCATTTGCAAATAAACGGTACTCCCATTCCAGATTTTAAAGTCAGCGCCTATAAAAATGCGAGGCAGCCCACGGATTTTTGGCAACAGCAAGTTCTATCGCTGTTCGCCTACCTGCTGGCAGCAACAGAAGGTAAATTAGTTGACTTGCCGGTCATTGGTCTGCGTCAACCAAAAGACCTGTTCCTTTCTATAAGAACGTAGTCAGTATGGAAGAAAATATATTAGTACTCGGCGATAAGGATACAGGGAAAACACATTTTGCGGTTCAGCTATTCGGACGGTTGTTCAAATCTCCCAAAGCCAGTTGGAAGCCAAAATCCACACCAGAAAATTTGGAAATCTTTAAAGCCGGATTCGAGCGGCTTTCCAAAGGCTTGGAAATCGAACATACCCCGTCTGCCTTTCACCAAGATATTGCTTTCTGCGTGGTGAATGGGCAAGGTACCGAAATTAATTTCACCTATCCTGATTATGCAGGAGAGCAACTTCGAAACTTAGTCACCGAACGTCGTTTGAATGATGCTTGGCAACAACGAGTTACCCAAAGCACATCCTGGCTTTTGTTGATTAAAATAAATAATATCAAAGAGATTGAAGATATTATCACGCGCGGAATGCCAGAATACGGTGAAATCAGTAAAATTCGTGCTAAAGAAAACCAAGATAGCTTTCAAATTGGTGATCAGGCATTTTATACCGAACTCTTACAGATGCTGGTTCGAGTAAAAGAAGCAAGTTTTTTATCCCCAAACTATCTGCCCCAATTGACCATCATGCTATCGTGCTGGGACGAATACAAGGCAGCCAATCCCGAAATGCAAGAGCCGGATAAGGCTTTAATGCAAAAGCTACCCATGTTTCACACCTTCTTGCATGCCAATTGGCCAAATAAAAACTTGACGATCATCGGTTTGTCATCCACCGGCAAAAAACTCGATGAAAAAATACCCGATGAAGACTACCTGGATTATGGTCCTGAAAAGTTCGGTTACTGGGTCAATGAAAACGGACTGGAGGATACAGACCTGACGGGTATCATTTCCCTAATACATCATGGATGAAGGGACATTGATTACCGCAGAACAGTGTTATTTTGGGGAAATGAACCGCGGACATGGATTGTTAAGCGTCAGTTTTGACGATAAACGTTTGCTTGCCTTTTTATCAAGGGTGACGGATATGCCTGTTAGCAAGCCGGCAGATGTCAATCCCGGAGTTTTTTACGGTTGTCATACTTATGAAAGCTTCGTGATTTTCACTAAGACTTTTCCAGATTCGCAAACAAGTCGTTCAGGTATGGTATTTACCCATGCTATAATCGTAGAAGCAAAATCGTTGGCGAAGCTTTGCAATCTGGAAGCAATTTTTTCTCTGTTTGTAGCTGAGATACCGGCGGTAAAGCCGATTAGGCTTCAATCGTTGCAAATTTCCGAGGCCTCCACTCCCTCATTATTAATCAAAGACAGCCAGGACGCGCTTTTGCCAATTCTAGAATTCTTATTATCCGCAAAAGCGGATCAGTACCTCGTTATTCCGTTGGATCATCAAATGCCTGCCCTATACATCAGCCTATGGAATACTATAATACCCTCGCTCAGGTACCTGCTCACGTTTCGTTTATCATTTAATCCCAATGATATCCAGACTGCTAATTACCAGCTTTATTTTACACCAATTGCTTTATTGCCCCGATGGCCACAGAAATTTCTCTACGATAATAATAAATCTGCTCATAACCCTACACCACATTCAATCAAGCTTTTGCTGCAAGATGACGAAGCTGCCCCACTTGCGCTTTTTCTGCAACAATTAAACTATACAATCAATGATTTCAAGAGCTTTCAGCTTTGCGAATTGGCCTTTACCAATTACGTTAATTTGACGCATATTAGTAATAGTAAATTGCTACAACTTTTGCGGTTGATCATAGTTTTATCGCCTTCCAAAACAGACGGTGAGCCGATAAAAAAAGCAGTTATCACAAAATTAATTCAACAATTAGATCAGCCTCAGGTCGACAATTTCCTTCTGTTATCGCTTGCAAATATTGATTTTAAGGCTCTTCACATTTCCCCATCAGTACTAAGCTCAAAAGTGACTTTCATGCTGACTTCCTGGTGGAAGGATGAAAAAGCAGACCTATTACAGGAAACGTTACAAAGAAGGTTAGAAACTCAGGAGAGTTCCTGGTGGATCACTGCCATTGACACCAGTGTTGAACAACAGTTCAATAAGATCAGCGCTGCTGATGCGAAAATGAGCTGGATACTGTGGCAGACAATCGAAAAAGCAATTGCCTATTTTTGGAGATTCATCAAGCGTGACCAATCCGCCGAGAATAAATTCATAGACACTCTACCTAAAAAATTGAATAAGCAGGTTAGAGTACAACTGCTGCCATTAGTTAAAAAACAAAACTGGTTTCGACTTCATGCCTCACTTATTGTTCAATATCTGCGGCCAGAACAGGCTATAGAAGAACAAATCGCGCTGACCAGCACCGATAAACCATCACTTACAATTATCGCTAACCAATTTTTACCGACTGCATTTATTCAGTCCGCCATTACATATAAAAATCAAATACTTATTGAGATTGCCCTGGGCTTGCCGGTCGAGATGTCTGAGCTGGAGCGAGATATAGAAGTGGAGAATCCTCAATGGCAGGAATTCATATTAGCAAAGCTAAATCAGGCGGCCAAACAAAAAAGGAGTATCAGCGAGTTTCAATCCATTTTAACACGTGTGCTAGACAGTTTAGTTGATGGAGTCCCCATGTCGGACATGCTGCTGTCAGGGTTTGCGGAGACAACCTTAGCCGATTTGAGCAATTATAATCAACGGGCAAGTGTCTGGGAAAAACTATCTGTATCTGTTAGGGAAAAGTTTTTAAAAGCGACGGGCAGCTCACTGCTTGAACATTTGATCACTACTGCTGATCTAGAACCGGTATTGAAAGAGGCAATACTTTCGCTCAATATCGCAGAAGATTATATGCGCAGCCATGCTAAAAGCTGGCAAGATATTCTGCGTATTTTTGAACTTTTCCCTTCATTACCCGAACAATTTCTTATCGATCATATAAATTATTCGCGTCAGATCGATACGAATGTCAATGCAATCCGCCTAGGGAATCTGATCAAGCGAAATAACTGGCGCAATTGCGCAACAGTAGTTTATCAAAAGGCGGGCTATAACGACAGCTATAAACCGGCTCTAAGCCAATGCTTGGACCTACTGGATCTTTGGAAAAGATTAAAAGTCAAATATACCTTTTCTAATATGCCAGGAACTTGGTCTATGACCGAGTTGGAGTGGTTATCTCATTTTGAGAATTTGTGTAGTGAAATTTATGAAGAAGAAACCGAGATCCGGATCATTTGGAAGAAAGCTGGAGGTGACTTAGCAGAATTAAGAAATAAAGAAAGTGCAAAGGTGATCTGGCATTATGCCTTGCAAGATTTGAAAAAAGGGAAAATGAAAAGCATAACTTTTGAAAAACTTGTACAGGAAATGATAATCAACGTGCCTGCCAAACGCGAACAACTCCGAATACTACTTAGTGAGCTGAGCGCGATAACCACTATTAGATAAAATGGATCTAACAAGTATTATCAAAGATGGTTCCATTATGGAATCCCTTGAAAACTATGCCAAAGCCGACCAACTGGTGGGAAGCGGAGTAGTAGATGCCGAACCTCAAATAGAGCAAAGGTTTCATAGCAGCTCTCAGTTTTGGCGTCGAGTGATCAATGCGCCGGAAAATTATTGGAATAGATCATTGCAATTTTACAAGTTTGCTTTTTCAGATTGGGTGCCACGCGTTCCTGGCCTTGGATTTACGCGCGGAGCTAGAATAATTAGTCGTCAACTAAGTAATACTACTCCCTTAAACATTGATCGACGCATTTACAGGCCTAATGATAAATCAGGTTTTGTATTGAGCGGGGCCGGAAGTTTAAAACTTCCGCCCGATTATGATGGCTATTCATTAGCTTGTATTACTTCATCTTCTATTAGTTCTGAAGGTATACCGTTGCTTATCAGTCCTGAAGTTGCCTCTCACCATCACTTTAAAAATGGCGATCTGCTGAAATCTGTTCAAGGGGTCTGGCAAAAAATGACAATCGATTGGGTTAAACATTTTGCTATCACCGACCTGTTGCCCCGTGGATATCTTGTGGTGAGACATCCTAATCAGGTAAAGAAAGCGAACCGGTTTTCAGATCTTTATTATGATCCCTGTTCCATCATGGAATATGAACAGGATGATACACTGAAATGGGACTATGTATTTTGTAATGTTCCGGTCAGTGGTAAGAATCAGCAAAAAGGCATTCAGGATTTTTTCGAGGACTATCGAACTATGGAAGGCATTCACGGCAAATATTTAATTAATCCAGATGTTGGCGAGCCACTATTTGATACGGTATATCAAACGCCAGCCGATCTTAAATCCGACTATGCTAGGGCACAATTAGCGTTAATTAAGGAGAGGATGAACCAAACGGCCGTTGAGAACCTGAGGGTTGATCAGCTGACTGCTAAAATTGCCGCAGCTTATCAAGATCCCTACAGCCTGCGCGTCTTTGCCCAGAAATGTGGAATAAACATGGGCTTGATTATAGAAGATGCCCCAGTAAAAATGGCGGTGCAGATTGTTCATCTATCCATCACATCCAATTTGCTATTAGAACTTACGCAAAGATTATTAATCGAACAATCCGATATTTATGAGCTGGAATAAAAACCTTACTCAATTAAATGATGCCCTTAGTATACTATTACCCTTCAAAGAAGATGTTTTACCTTTTCTGGCACAAGCCGGCATCAATGTCAGCCAGATCAGGTTTGATTCAAAATCTGCAAATCTTTGGTTCAGTATACTTGATACTGCTGACCGGAACGGAAAATTAGAGGCATTAGTCAATGCATTAATAGCAGCCTTTCCAGAAAACCCCTATTTGATATCATATAAATCAAATGCTCTATATGATCTTGGAGTTGACATTAAAACGGCTCCTTGGCATAGAACTCTTCCGGATGCGCAATTCGAGAAGATACTTGGAAATACTTCCACTTTATTACCTATTCATTTTTTAACAGAAGGTATCGAGGCAGCTAAATGTGTAGTGAGAATTGTGCTTCCAACAGCCAAAGGCACACGGCTAGGGACCGGATTTTTAATTGATTCAAATTTGATAGTGACCAATAACCACGTAATATCTAATGAACACGATGCCAGCAATGCGGCTATCGAATTTGATTATGAAGAGATAAAACCCGGACATCTTAAAGAAGTAAGGGCTTTTAAACTGTCTCCGCAGTCTATATTTCTTACTTCTGAAGCTGATGACTGGACTATTGTAAAGATTGATGGAGATGCAAATAAAGAATTTGGTTCTTTGAAGTTACAGGCTGAGTCATTACAAATAGGCTCCTTTGTCAATATCATTCAGCATCCCGGAGGCCGTTATAAGCAAATAGGATTGTACCGAAACATCGTAACCTATGCGGATGACCGTACGATCCAGTACCTGACCGATACTGAGCCAGGCTCCTCAGGGTCGCCAGTATTTAATAGTAAGTGGGAGGTAGTAGCCTTACACAACAGTTCCGGTACTGCGAAAGAAACCGTTAGTTCCAATGTTTACTTACGCAACCAAGGCATTAACATAGAAAAAATTATAGTAGCTTTAAAAGAGATCCAGCCAGACAAATTTTGATTAACAATCTTTAGCTCTCGAAAAACGATTAAGTTGACTGGAATATTATTATGACCAAAAACAAAGTACAATGCAGTAAGTAAATGACCGCCTATATTTAAAGAGGCCATCTTTAGTATAGAAAATAATATTTTTCAAGTCAAAAACGCCACATGTAAAAACTTAAATAATATGGAAAGCAATAATTTTGATTCATTTGATCCACTAAAGTATAAGTCAGTTGCAGATACTGAGGCAGCGACAAAAGCATTAAGAAGAGAGATAAAGGAAATTTTAGGTTCATATGTTGGCTGGTATGATCCATTTAGTGAATTAATTCAGAATGCACTTGATTCAGTTGAATCAAGAAAGAAAAAGAATGAAATAAATTATGAGCCTAAAATTCGTATAATTATAAATCTTCAAAAACAAAATATAACAGTAACTGACAATGGAATGGGCTTAAATAAGTCTGAGTTTAACCAGTTTTTGATTCCATTTTATTCTTTTAAATCAGGCGAGACTAGGGGACATAAAGGTGTTGGTGCTACATATCTTGCATATGGTTTTAACTATATTCAAATCGCGGCCAAATCAGATGATTTTTCAGTATGTGGCAAAATGATTAATGCGAGGAATTGGCTATTTGACGAAAATCCATCTGGAAATCCTGAGGTAGAACATGACAATAGCGGCCCGAATGATAATGAATTCAGTAGTTTTAGTCAAGGCGTATCAGTAACGTTACATGTCGATTCGACAACACATCCTAAAGATTTAACATGGATTGGTATTACCTCAGCAGCCTCCTGGTTTTCTGTCCTTTCTATCAAAACCGGCCTAGGAGCCATTTTTGAAAATAAAGGAATCGAAATCTATTTAGAAATTATAGACCCAAATGATGTATCAGACACATTGATAAAGAAAGGTATAAGTTATTTATACACCGAATATTTACCTAATGTAAAAAGATCCATTAGGATAAGAGATTTGCAACAAAAGACTGATGAATACTATAAGAAGAAGGGATTACAGGCTAGGTTACCAAGCGCTCTCCAAAATTTTGATTGTATTTTTGAATATTGGAAGACAGATGAGATAAATAATATTATTGAATTAGACGAAGATGATAATGCTATTATGCGAAAGCATATGCCAACTATTTATTGTGGCTATACATATTCAGCCCGTATTTTTTCAGATTTCAATGATTCCTTGGGTTTAAGATCAAATTATAAAATTATTAGCGGAGGGTTTCAAATCGCTTCAAATAATATGCCACAAGGCGAAATATTTACCATTCCTCTCCAACGTTATATAGGAAGACAAAATCAAATTCATTTTTTACTTCATTTTGTTAATTATAGTCCTGATTTGGGTAGGAAGGGTTATAAGAAAGATATTGTTGATTTTTGCAAAAATGTTACTGAGAAAATAAGTACAAAATTTTTAAATAAATTTAAGCCGTATCTAAAACCATCCACAGGAACTGTGACAGATATAATAAAAAGTAAGAAAATATCTGATTGGAAAAATGAGATGAATATTTATGAAGAAAAAAACCCTCTAAATTTGTTAAATGATAAGTTTTTTCTACCTACAAGAAAAATAGGGATTACATCTAAACCAACTCGTGAACAAGATGTAATAGCGTTATTTAATCAGCTAATTGCTGGAGGTGTTATTCGGGGTATTAGGTTAATGTCAACAAATGAGCGATTTACTTATGACGGTCTTTATAAGATTATAATTGATAAACCTGTACAACATCATATATATGAATTTAATGAAAACCCTTTAGGAATTTTATCTGAAAAATTTAGTGAGAATGATCTTCCATTTTACTCTAATCCGGAAATATTAGAATACAAATATTCATTAGATGGCCTTATTGAAGATATCTCTGATGAAACAAAAAACTCTAATGATATAAGCTTGGTGATTGTTTGGGAGACAGGTAATCTTTATAAAGGCAACTTTCATATTACCTCCTTATTGGACGATTATAATATTCATTATCGCCATTATCATGGTGTAACACATGTTGTAACCAATGTTACAACTGATCAAAAAGAAATGGATTTAATAGTTTTGTCAGAACTTATTTCATTTTTAAATGATCCTACTTTAGAGATAGAAAATCAAAGGAGAAAATATGAAGAGTAATCACATATACTTTATTGAACTATAGGATACCCCAACTTTCTACATTTGCAGGTTTCGACCAATAACCGAATTCCGGTTGCTACGCTTGTCCAGGCGGCATCTCGGTCATTCCAGGCAGTAATTGGTTTCATGTCTTTAGGGAATCCTTGTAGTTTGCTAAAGGGCGTACTTTGCCAATCACACGCCCGTAATAGAATAGGAATGATTGTAGTCTCACCTTGCTCGTGCCGCTCTAAAGCTTAATGCATATAAGGAGCAGCGCCTGGAATTTTACTAAGCGCTGCTGCGTAAAAATGTCAATCTATTAACTTCATCAGCCGATTAATCCCGGTTTGCTGTTTACCTTGTAACTTGGCTGCCAATCATCACCAGATTCTTAGCCATTGGACGATTTGCCGATTCAGCTCGCTGGGGAGGGGAATCTTCTTGCCTGTGTTAGCCTAAGGCCGATGCCTGCGCTGTATATTGCAATAACTATTTTCAACTTCAGGCGGCTTATTAGGCTGGGAAAAGAATCGAAAAATGTAAGTGATTTTTCATAACGCCCCGGAAACTAACCATCACCAGCATTCCCAGTCCGACGGCTTTGCTGCGCGACCGTTTTCGGGCTAAAAAGCAGCGCAAATACCGCCTGCCATCGCTCTCGTCGATTTTATTTAAACTAATAACAATTGGGAATAAATGCTTCTTCGTTACAAACCTGTAATGGGCATTCCTGGTTTGTTACTCTCTTTCCATGATAAGTGTTACAAACCTTTAAAGAAAACATCCAGCATAATATAGTCATAAAATGTAATATCGAAATATTTTTATTATACACTTGGCGAAATTTTTACACTTACCTTTAATTCTCCTTGATTATCACCTTGCTCACTGTCATTAATTTGAAATATTAAATACCCACTTTCCTTTGCAATAAATTCATTTTTTGATCCTACTGCAATCCAGGAATCATTGTTACCAATTCTATACATTAAAACACCAAAATTAAATTCTGATACAATCCTGTAGCTGTTACTAATAGGAAGACCTAAAACTCCTGATTCTATACCATTAGGCCCTGAAGCACCAGTAAATTTACCCAGTTCTATTACTCCAGTAGCTTCTAAAGAAACTTTGTCATTTTTATGAACAAAGAGTTTGGTTATATAAATACCTCGTATTTTAAAATTACTTTTAATCACATATCTATTATTTTCTTTATTTAATGATGCTAATATAAGTAGAAGGGAATCTCTTTCGTTTTTAATACGTTCTGTTTGATCTAACAAAATCTTCTTCACTTCCATTTTAGCACTATCGGCTCTCATTTTCTCTTGAAAACTTTTTTCCTTCTGAGCAAGGGCCATTTCTTTTTCGTTTACTGCCTTTTCCTTATCTATATATTGAAGAAATGCTATTATTAAAGCAATTACAGCTGTAAGTGCAGAAATTGAACTAGAAAAGAAATTACCCCATGCATGAATTACATGTACTTTTTCATTAGTTATCTCATTTTTAATCTGTTTTGATATTAAGCTATTAGTTATAACAATCTTGCCTTGTATCGTTGCGTTTCCAGCAAAAATTGATTTTGCTCCATTCGAGCTTTTTTTTAACCCTAACATCATCTTTATCCTTCTTCTTAAGCAACTCATTTCGATATTTTAAGATCTTATAATATATATTATAATTACAATTTTAATAACATAAATAATTATGCAGAATTAACCTGGGTATTATTCAGTGTATTTTTGGTAATAAGCTCACTGAAATTAATCGTGTGTACTGCTGGATGCGTCGCCACGAATAATTATTTTTTTAAAAAGCGTTTCACCGTGTCTGAACTTATGGGGTGGTCAATTCTTTGACCAAGTCCGCTTGAATAGCCTTTATGTTTTGAGCGTGGGCTTCAACTGCATTCTCTAAATAGCGAGTATGTATTGCATTGTTGATATTTAAAATCGGAGCACGCCCTTGTCCTGTTTTCCGATTTAAATCAACAATACCGACGGTCTGCCATATCTTGATCCAACTACCCACTGTATTTGATTTACCGCTTGATGGATGACTATTTGTTTAAGCGTAACCCCGACCTGATTCAGCAGGAGCGCCCGGCATTTTTCTCTAAACTAGGTTTAGGATGATATTTTGATCCTTCCCGCAAGGTAACAATCTCGGCTTCAGTTAGATCAATATGTTTTTCTTTACGGCCCATTCCGCTAATATAAAAAATCTAATATAAATTTGCTTAACTACGTTTCATTAAACGACAGTGGGGTATAAATAGGGGTATGATCCTGATTTAAAATTATCATCACTATATAAATCAATTGTTTAAATTTTACTTTAGAATCCTAGCACCCCAGCCATTTAACTCTCTAAGACAATCTAACCAAGTCTATAAAAGCCTTGAAATACAGGCGTTTTTGCTGTTTAATGGTCTAACGTAATCCAACGTAAAATAACTAAATCTGACCGTTTTGGGGGTAAATTCTGGGGTATCATTTGAGTGCCCCAAAATTATACCCCCAGATTCAGGAGGAACCATGTCACTCTCCGATCTGGCCTGTCGCCAAGCTAAACCGAGTCCTTCGGCTTATCGGCTATTCGATTCTGGTGGGCTGTACCTGCATGTCATGCCTACCGGCAAGAGGGTCTGGCGTTTGAAATACCGATTTTACGGAAAAGAGAAACTCTTAACGCTAGGCACTTACCCTGGTGTAACGCTCATTCAGGCCCGGGAAAAAAGAGACATCGCGAAACAAACCCTAGAAACGGGTGTCGACCCCGGCCAACAAAAAAAAGACGAAAAAGTGCTCGCCCAATTCAAACAGGCACAGACCGTGCAATTAGTCGCCATGGAATGGTACAACCGCAATTTACCGACCTGGTCGGCCAGTTACGCTAAAAATGTGCTCAGTCGTCTGCAACAAAATATTTTCCCCTTTATTGGTCAGCAGCCGGTTGCCTCGCTTACCGTTCAGCAACTTCTGACGTGCCTGCAAAAGGTCGAAGATCGAAACCGTAATGATCTGGCCCACCGCGTCCTACAGATGATGGGGCAGATCATGCGCTACGCGGTGATTACCCAGCGAGCTGATCGCGATATGACTGCTGACATGAAAGGGGCTCTAAAGAAATACATCAAAGGGCACTTTGCCTCCATTGAAGTCGATGAATTGCCGAAGTTGTTAAAAGCAATGGAGGTCAACGATGCCCGACTTTTTAAACAAACTATCCTAGCCCTCAAACTGATGCTGCTCACTTTTGTCCGAACCAGTGAACTCATCAACGCAACGTGGGAGGAAGTTGATCTGGTGAATCACGTGTGGCGTATTCCACCTGAGCGCATGAAAATGCGCAAAGCTCATATTGTTCCTCTGTCTCATCAGGTGATTTCGATTCTTCAAGAACTCAGCGAACTCTTTGGAGAACAAGGCTATCTCTTGCCCAGCGCCTTTCGGAAAAATAAGCCCATCAGCAACAACACGCTTTTAAAAGCCTTAGGGCGGTTAGGGTATGAAAAAGTGATGACCGGGCATGGGTTTCGGTCATTAGCCATGAGTACCATCAAAGAGAAGCTGGGTTATCGCCATGAGGTGGTTGATCGTCAACTAGCTCACCAGCCGAAAAGCAAAGTCGATAAAGCCTATGATCGAGCACAATTCCTGGCCGAGCGTACGCAAATGATGCAGTCGTGGGCGGATTATATCGATTCGGTTTCTGCTTCAGCGAGAGTTACCAAAATTGAACAGCGTGTTTTTGCTAGCCGCCCAGCAGCCTTAATTCGTTCTTGAAGCCTTCGAATTCTCAACCTGTTCGATCCATTGGTGAATATCACTGGCTTTCCAAGCCGTGATGCGCGGAGCCAATTTAAAAGGTGGTGGAAAGCGACCCGATTTGCAGCCGTTCCACCAAGTCGCTTTGCTCACCGGAATGAGTTGGAGGACCTGCTCCAGTCGTAAAAAACCGGAAAGCGATGGAGGATGCGTGGTCAACTCGTTCATGCTGATTCCTGAGATTAGAATAGGGTTTTCAGAAACGTTCTATAAAACGCTTCTGACAAGGATGGACAAAGGAACGCGTTTCGTTAACGGGCATTAGCCAGCAATAAACTCCAAAAAATATAGATCGACTCAAATCGATACATCCAGCAGTAGTGGTGAGACTAGAATGAAAATTTGCGGGAGCGTGAGACATAATTTCAACCCGAGCATAAACCGAATTTATCATTTATTAATCAACCTATAATTAAATTGACAGGCTCTCCTAAAATGCTTTAGCTGTCGGGTCTGTCATCAAAACCGGTGCAGATTCCCGATCAAAAGGAATATTAAATGCCTCATAAACCGCCCGAGCCGCTTCTGGATCGAAAAAGTGCCGCTAAATACCTCCGCGTTTCTCCCGGCACCCTGGCCGTCTGGGATTGTACCAAACGTTATGATCTCAAACCCATTAAAGTAGGCCGTTCCGTTCGGTATCGGTTATCCGATCTGGACAAGTTTCTCGAACAACGCCTGAGGGCGTAGAAATCAGATCATGAATCGTTCGCCTTAAACGGTTCATAAGATTCGGCAACCCACATTATCCGTCATTGAGAGATCGCATGAATATAGAACAGGCGAATAGAATACCTATGCCCGAAATTCTGGACAAGTTACAGGCAGTGAGAAAAAGGATTACTCAGCATACCGCCTGGTATCTGTCCCCATTACGAGTTGAAAAAACGGCCAGTTTCCAGGTCAATCTGCAAACCAACCAATGGCACGATTTCGGCGAAGGCATAGGGGGTGATCTAGTTGATTTTGTCTGTGCTTACCTAAAAGCTACGCGTGAAGAATATACCGTATCAGATGCGCTACGCTGGATTAACAACATGGGTTTGGTTCCCTATGTCGGTGCGCCAATCTATCGACCAGAAGACCTCAACAAAGACAGTAAAGCTTTAATCCTTAAATCGAAAAAGCCGATCCAGCATGTGGGACTGATGCACTATCTCCAAAAGCGTGGCATTCCGCTTGACATCGCTTGCCGCTATTTGAAAGAATTTCGCGTTCACAATACACGAACCGGCAAGTATTTCATTGCGCTCGGCTTTCCGAATGAAGAAGGTGGCTTTGAATTGCGTAATCCATTCTTTAAAGGCTGCTTACGTCCCAAAGCTATCAGCTTTGTACGTGGTCAGGTACCGAAGCCCGAAGGAATCCATCTTTTTGAAGGCTTCATGGATTATCTGTCGGCCGTTTGCCAGATGCAGAGAAACGGCTTGACAGACGATGCAATCATTCTCAATTCGTTGTCCTGTCTGAAACAGGCCATATCATATATCCAGAATTACGGCTACCAAGCACTTTATAGTTGGATGGACCATGATGAGGCTGGCACCAAAGCCACCGCTGTTTTAACGGAGTTCTGCCAGACGCAGTCGGGTTTGCGCCATATAACAATGAATAAGGTCTATGCCCCGCATAAGGATGTCAATGCCTGGCATATGCATAAACTGGCTTTGATGTTGTGAGGTGATGATGTCTCAACTTGATATTCAATCGCTCTTTACAGTCAACGAAGTTGAAATCAGCTATCGCAACAAAACACCGTATCAGGATCGGATTCAGATTACCCGTTCCGCTACCGCTTACGAAATTCTCCGCCAAGCCTGGGATGAAAACAAGCTGGAATTGTTGGAACAGTTTAAAATTTTGCTGTTGGATCGGAAAAATAACTGTCTGGCGGTTTCCGACATTGCCACGGGCGGTATGGCCGTTTGTATTGTCGATCCCAAAGTGATTTTTGTGACAGCTCTCAAAGCCAATGCTTCTGGTATCATTCTGGCGCACAACCACCCCTCCGGTAACCTGCAACCCAGTGACCAGAATTTGGTCCTGACCCGCAAACTGTCCGAGGCCGGAAAGTTGCTCGTCATTACCATTCTGGATCATCTGATCGTCACACCGCGTAATTACTTCTCCTTTGCCGATGCGGGCTGTATGCCCCGCTAACGGTGACTGGTTCAATTTTCATTCTGCCAAGGGTTGGGTTGCTTTTGAGTATATACCCGACGCCACTTGCTCACCAACTACAATTTTCCCCGGCCTGCGGCCTTCCTCGCGAAACAAAATTCTAGCCGGTTCGCTCGCTAAGCCGCCGTGTTTTTCAGTCCCTATAACCCAAACCATTGGAGCATAACACATGACCAAACCGATTATCCGCAGAACTGCATCAACATCAGTCAAACAGCCTCAACAAGATATTTACGCCCGGGTCACGGCCAAGATTCTGGCCGATCTCGAACAAGGCAATCTCTCGTGGCGTAAGCCGTGGAATTCCGGACAATTAGCCGGTCAAGTCATGCGCCCACTACGCTGGAATGATATTCCTTATTCCGGAATTAACACGCTCATTCTCTGGAATGCCGCCAGTGAACAAGGCTATACGTCGCCCTATTGGATGACCTTCAAACAAGCTTCTGAGATGAAAGCAAAAGTCCGCAAAGGCGAAAAGGGCACTCAGATTGTCTATACCGACAAATTCACCAGGGAAGAGGAAGATGCCAATGGCGAAGTCAAATCCAGCCAGATTCCCTTTCTCAAATGTTACACCGTTTTCAATGCGTCTCAGATCGAAGGGCTCTCCGATGCCTTTTATAAAACCCCGGAACCGGCTGTTATGCAACAGAATTGGCGTGATCCGAAACTGGAATGTTTCTTTGCGCAAACGAAAGCCGATATTTATACTGGCTCCAAAGCGTGTTACATACAAGCGACCGACCGGATTCAAATGCCGCCATTCGAAAGCTTTGAAACGGCCATGCGATTTTACGCCGTGTTAGCGCATGAAATTTGCCACTGGACGAAAACCCCGGCGCGGTTGAACCGGGATTTTGGCAAAAAACGCTATGGTGATGAAGGCTATGCCAAAGAAGAACTTGTCGCTGAACTCGGAGCCTGCTTCCTGGCCGCTGACCTTGGTTTTGAACCGCAGCCGGAAACGCATCATGCCGCTTACATCCAATCCTGGCTGCACGTGCTCAAAGACGATAAACGCTTTATCTTTCAGGCCGCATCCCACGCACAAAAAGCTGTTGAATTCATTCACCAGTTACAGGTATCTTAAATGATTATTTACTCAACAAAACCAGTGGGTGAACATCGAACGGGTTCGGCTTCAGTAGAAAATTCGCGTCAGAACTGAAATAGGACTGCTCTTGCCCAAAATAATCTGCCTAATAATCCCTGCTCATGAAATAAAGATAGAAAATATGCAGGGCCAATTCATTATCTTTAATTGTTCAAATAGACTGTTTTAACAGCTAATTTTCACCTTATCGATTGGATTAATGCGGACTATTCGATGATATTTGGCCCGCTTGGTAGTTGAAACTATCTATTTTTAAGACTGGGTTAGCTAATTATAAGCATAAGCTTCGTGATAGCCCAACAGCATTGGCCCAATTCCCGTCATACATTAATAAAAAATATGTTGAGCAATTAAGAGATATTCACCCAAGTTTGTATGACCAGACTATAGCGGAATTTAAAAGCAGAAAAAGTTAAACAAACTAACAGTTATTCACAAATATTATGATATCCATAAATTGGGTCTTTATAGCTTTTTTATTCATTATTTTATTTATAGTATCTATCTATATTATTACAAATACACGTAGAGATAAATTTTTTATAGAAATACTTACATATTTAATGGGGGCTTTTATAGCTTTTCTATTTTTTACTATTTCAAGCTATTTAATGTATAATTTTATTGATTCTTCAAAAACACAATTCGAAAAGTTAGAAAAATCTTTACAAGTTGGAGTTTCAGTGGCGGGCTTTCTATCATTGATTGTATCTATCAAAATTTTTAGAGACACTGATAGAAGGCAATTGAGTCAGGCTACATTAAATTTATTTGAAAAATTCACAGATACAAAATTTGCTGAGATAAGATACGCAGCGTGGGAAGTTCGACGAAAATGGTTTCACGAAAAAGGTTACAAAGAAAAGTACATCGCGTCTGCTTTTCCGCCTAATGATGTTGAATCAGAAATGTCTTCAGATAATGATTTCCGAGAAGATATAAAAAATGTTCGAGATCTCTTTGACTTCTTTTCTACCTTAGTGGCATATGAAGATAGTAAAGAGACTATAAGAATATGTCGGTTATTTTATTATGGTTGGTGGCGCAATTTTTTATATGAAATAGCGAAGGTTAGTGATCAATATTATACGCCAAACATAGAAATCAAACAAAAATATAAATATACATTTAACTACAGCTTATATGCAAAAACAGTATCCTACGTAGCCATACTAAAAAAACTCGATATCATTTTTGAATTTGAAGGGGTAAAAGAAGAAGAAATTTTTCACAAATATTGACAGCAGACGATATTTTCTATAATCTTTTGTTAAAATGATCTTTACAAGGATGATAGAAATGACAGAAATTATAACTGAACACATCGATAATAATCATAAAATCATAAAAAAATATTATAATAATGGGCAATTAGCGTGCGAAATCCCGTTTACTGGTAAAGATAGAGATGGTTGGGTTAAAAGTTATTATGAAAACGGTAATCTACATAGCGAATGCTCTTATAAGAATGATCTAGAACAAGGTATTGAAAAAATATATTTTGAATCAGGTGATTTATCGAGTGAGACCCCATTTATAAATGGGCAAAAAAACGGGCTTGCCAAACACTACTATGGTGATGGAATATTGTCCTCAGAAATAAACTATTACAAGGGTTATGAACATGGGTCATACAAAAGATATGATGGTGATGGTAAACTCATAGAATATACTCACTATAATTTTGGTGAAGAAGTTGATTTTTTTTCCCACCTATATAACGCTTTTAAAGAAAATATCGAGGTTGTAAAAAGAGATTTGTCTACATTTTGTCAAAACCGAATATCGATATCAAGATTAAAATTTTAATCTTGATATCGATGAATTAACCGTTGCATATGAGATGTTGGTAGAAGTGGATTATCATCAAAAAATATCGTAAAAAAATTATTTTTCTGCCAAAATTCTGTTGCCCCCTTTAAAAAAGGATGTGTGTGTAAATAAAGTATTTGGTAATCGAATTTCTCGGCAATTTTAAATATGTGCTCGAATAACTTATTTCCCAAGCCTTTCCTTCTGAAAGATGGCTCTACATAAAGCCTAACGATTTCGGCTGTTTTAAAATTAGAATAATCAAACATAGCAAACCGATTATTATAAGGAATACAACCAATTGTCCCTATAATTTTATGTTTGTCTGTTGCAATTAAAAAAGCTGATTTCTCATTACTTATGTATGTGTCTTCAAAATACAATAAATCATTTGGTATTATATTGCGGGGTAGCATTGGATATAATATATTTCTATAGCTCAAAATATAATCAACAACCTCTTCTTTATCTTCTGCTTTTGCGTTCCTTATTTCCAACATTGTTTTTTTAAGATTATTCATTATAGTCTAATCATGCCAACTATCTCAGGACTTTATATTTTTGACTTATGCTTATCGTGCTAACGCCAGTTTTCGGCCCTCAACGATGTATCATATACATTGTGAATGGGCTGTGTGGTGTTTCTGAATACCACTGTTGTCCGTTAACGTTCAGCCAGTGGCATCGCTGTCCAAAGTTCATTTAGATTTTTGCGATCTGGATAATGGATTTCCATCGTGCCGATGGAGTAATCGAATGACACTAGGCTATCGGCCTTCATCCTCATTTTCGTTGCAAATACCAAGCGGGCCAAATATCATCGAATAGTCCACATTAATCCAATCGATAAGGTGAAAATTAGCTGTTAAAACAGCCTATTGAACAACTAAAGGTAATGAATTGGCCCTGCATATTTTCTATCTTATGTCATGAGCAGGGATTATCAGGTAGGTTATTTTGGGCAAGAGCAGTTTTGTTTTCATTCCTAGCGCGAATTTTCTACTGAGACCGAAGTCCGCAATTTTGTGAACGCCTGTTATTTTGAGGATAAGACGACGAGTTGCCTCAGAGCGTGGCCATTCTTTACAAAACCAGCTTCTCCTCGACGGTCGACTATTGGGCTTAACTAGGTGCAACAGCTTTAACAAGTGGAAGCCTACATTTCCGTTTGCCTATAGAGTAACGCAAAAGGGAGGTTTACCCCTACAGGCCGTTTTTCCAGTCACTGAGTTGGTTGAATCACTTTGGGAGCTACAGCGCGTTCAAGCCATTTCACAGCTTTAAAAAACGGCATAGCGTGATACGAAGATCTAGCGCCCCAGTTCGATCACATCGTCTTCTGATTAATCCAAACCGTAATCAATGAACTTTTGCAGATGCACATTAATTTTTAGGATAGAATGAGTATCTTCCTGATAGGAAGCAAGATAGGTGTTCAGCAAACAGGTTGACGTTACTCCACAATGACAAGCATTTCATTTTTACGGCGGGCATACTAGGCACAAAAAGTGGTTGAATTCATCGGTTACAAGTGCCTTAAGCGGGGATTTACTCAACAAAACCAGTGGGCAAGTATCAAACGGTTTCGGCTCGATCAAAAATACTCCTTTGGGTTGTCCGTTGAATCCTGCTGTCAGCGTAGCTCAACCGGCTGAGTAACGCTCATCCCTCTTTTTTACGCTGTAAAAAAGATCTGCGACTTCGGCAAAAAATAGACACTGCGTATCGATTTTTTGCCTTCGGGGAGCTATCTCAGCCAGTTGAGCTAAAGTCGCTGCCATCATCAACACCAACCAAAGGAGATTTGCTGATGACAACACCAAACGAAACCCCTTCCAAAGCTCCAACCCACCAGATTAATGTGGTAGTCCCCAAAGAGGGCACTGATAAATCCGATTGGTTCAACGTGGGAGTTGCCTGGGAACACAGCGACCAAAACGGCTTAAACTTATCCATTAATCCGGTCGGAGTCGCTTATTTATCAACTAAAGGCGCGGAAACAATCTTGAAAGTCCGTCGAAATAAACCTCAGGAATAATCCAACGAAGCCGGGTGGAATTCGTTCTACCCGGCTTTTTTATTGAACCAATTGATCAAAAATCTAATTGTCATTTTTCTCAATGACCATTTCTACTACAATCGCTTCTTTGCGATCGTTTTCTAAAACATAGCGTTCATCGACGGCATAAATCAGCCGGGGCAAGTGATCCAAAAGTGCCATAAATAGGGATTCGAGGCTGTACCCTTGGAGGTTCGCAGTATGCGACGAGAAGCTTAGCCGGATGACATTTTTCTCATGCTCCGGGTCAAACTCTCCCCCGACCAGATACGCATAATTAAGAAAAAACCTCCGTCCATCAGGCCAAATCAGGCACAAATTCCGGGTATGTCCTGGCGACGAGTAAAAATTTTCACTATCTGGTATTTGACCAGGCGCGGAGTGATCCGTGGGATCGTTTTCCCGAAGTTGATCAAATCGGAGCTTAAATCCGTGGCTCATAATCGCGCTCTATTTTACGAGTTGGCTGTGCTTTCTCTTTTGGCTTATCTTTATTGATCGGTGCTCGCTGCATATCCATGCGGATTTTCTGCTGCACCACGTCCGACGATTGCTTCTTTTGATTGACCAGTTCCAGGGCCGATTGCCGGTCGCCCAATCGTTGGGCATAGGTCATCAGTTCCTCTTTGTCATCCGTATAGATACGGGCACGGTCTCGCCCGCGCGAGACAGACACGTAAAACTGTTTGGCGTCAGTCGCTGGAAACGTCGCTGCCGGTTGCCAGATCAAGATCTCATCCACTGTTTTCCCTTGAGATGCATGTGAGGTCATGCAGTAGCTGTGGGCAATATGTCCGAAATCTTGATTTAGCCGGTATTCCGTTTTGCTGATGTCATTGCGCAGAACAAGCGGCCCGTTTTTACTCGCCTTGGCGACTTCCAGCATTTGGCCGTTATTGAGCCGGTTTTTATCCAGATCAAACCCATTGCGGGTAATTCGGATTTTATCTCCTTTGGCCAACGCAATTTCGTTTTTTTGGAACACATCAAAGTGGTTGGATTTATCCATTGGCAGGAAAACCGATTGGTTTTCCGCGTTTTGGATTATGATGCCATCTTTGGAGCTGGCTTCAACCTGCCAGACACTACCCCGTTTGATACCCGGCAAATTTTGATTGAATTGAACAACGTTGCCTACTTTGATATTGCGCCAATCGCCCCGTTCGGCTTCCGTTAGGTTAAGGTTCATTAGACGTGTAGCCTGAATTTCTTTCTGACTTAAGAGACGGTCGGATTTCAGCTTTTCACGAATACTTCGCGTTATGGCATCGCTTTGTTGATGGGTGGGCGAAACAACCAGGGCCGTTTTGCCTTTTCGCATGGCGTCCGTATAGGCATTGACTAAGCCCGCATGCGGTTTCTCCGGATCGACAGTTTCAATGAAACCGATTCCCTCCAGCTTAGAAATCCCCGAGGCTATATCCCCTTTCGCCAAATCTTCCACCGCCTGGCGATAATCTTGATTACGCTGGCGGTATATCTTATTAACCTCAGCGGTCTGAATACCGGCAACTGTGTTCAATATACGCAACGCATCTCCACGGACGACCGCTGAATGTTGGCGAGTGTCTCCCCCTAAAATTAAACGTGCATTCTGCTGGTTCGCTAGATCGAGCAGGGCGGTCATATCTTGCGTACCCAGTAACCCCGCTTCATCAACCCATATGATCTGATTTTTCAAGGCTTCCTGACGGTGTTTGTCGGTTAGGAGTTGGGCCACAGTCTCAGCCTGCCCAAATCCTTCCTCCCGCAACACGCCCCGAGAAGCTTGGGAGGTCGGCGCGACAACACTAACCTGCATTCCTGCTTTTTCCATCTGAGCAATGGCTTCTTTCATCAGGGTAGTTTTACCCGAACCTGCCGCCCCGCGAATAATGGAAACGCGGTGTGTTGTCGTTAGAATATGACTGACCGCATCAGCTTGCTGCCCCTCCAAAGTTAGCTCTGGCGCTTTCGTATAAAGCGGTTTAAGCTTACCCAGACCTTGACGAGCCAGATTGACCATACGTTGTTCCTCCGCCAAAACCTGTTTGGTGGTCGAGAGCGTTTTTCCGTTATCAGTGACATGGATAAGTCGGTTGTCGTCTGCAAATGCTTTGGTAATATCATCAATCGTTACCGACCGATGGCCGATAGCATGTCGATACGATTGAGCCAGTAACCGTCGATCCTGAACAACGGAGGATCGCTCAAACCCATGGTCCAAAGCGTGATCGACACACAATTGCGGAGTCAAATCGTCCTTACTTTTGTCTTGGGAAAACCGGACAATCTGCTTTCCATCTTCGTGCCCGTCTTGGCTAAGTTCGCTAACCTGTCGCCGCCAGTCGGCCTTAAGCTCCGCCATCGTATGGCCTTTCTGCTTTTTGGCGCGGGTGCGGGCCCCCAATTCGCTGAGTTCTTTGGCGTTGGTAATGCCTTTTTCTTCAGCGACCCGTTCGATTTCTTCAGTCCGTTTGGAGAATAGGTCGATGACTTTTTGCGGAACGCCCACCACCTCAAATGATTTTGCGGTCCGCTGGATCTGGTACCCTTCGTCCATTAATCGGTCTGACAAACGTTTAAAATATAGCTCCTGATAGTAGGGCATATCCCGTTTGATATCGGTAAACCGAGCAGCTTTAATCCGATCTTCAACAGGGTCAAACGTCGCGTTCTGCACAAAACAATGCGCATGAAGCTGGGGATCGGGCAGGGAGCCGTCCTTTGGGCGACTGGTCTGGTGGACGAATTCCGACCAGATCAGTTCGCCAGTCTGGCGGTCTTCATCCAGACCGTTGCGACGGACCCGCGTTTTGCTGTCCCGTTCGATGTCCTGCATGGTCCGCCGGACGGCATCCTGAAAGGCTTTCAGGATATGCTCGTCATTGGAGAACGCATGCAGGATCGAAACGGATTTCGGACAAGAAAAGGAAATATCATAACCCGTGATCCGGTTCTTGTCATGACGCGGGGTAAGGGGCCCGCCGGTTGCTGGGTTGATGTTATCACACAGTTTGTGAAACACCTCCTTCTCAACGGGACCGGGCAGGCCTAACCGATCCGCTAGCTTTCCCATCATCCGTCCGGCCAGTTCCTGGTCGTCCAGATAATAGTCAGCCTTCGAAAGCGCTTCGTTAAAATACGCCTTTGCGTGCCCAGCACCGTTTGCCTGAATCATTCTAATCATACCCGAAAGTGTATAGTCGAATGGCTTACCGGAGTGCTTGTTTTGCGATTGATTAGCGTCTGTAAGGCAGGGATAAACAGAATGAAGCAGTGCAAGGGCAGATGGGTCCGGCTTAGCGACTTTTTGTGACAGGCATCTGCCCTTAGCAGTGCTGAGGTGTTTACATTGCTTCCACTATTTCCTCTTCTTCGAAGAAGGTTTTTACAATTTGCTCCCGCATTTCAGGATTGGCAGGCCTGTGCCCACGGAATTGAAAACCAAGCGATTCATTGGCATTGCGTCCCTCTAGAAAAGCAGGTGCCAACACCCTGTTGCAGATCCATTCGTCCGTTTTATCCCATATATAGTGATCGCCCCTTCGGTAGGCGGCTCGGTAACTCAAGGAATAAAAGATGCTGCATATGGCTAAAAGATGGCCTAAGGGTTGTCCAAATATCCACAGATTGAAACCGATTATAAAGAAGAAACCGGGTTCCAGTACCGTTTCAATTGTCCGGGGAGTAACCTGTTTTCCTCGAAAATGAAAATTCAAAAATCGGGGATGAACGAACCCACTTGATTTGGTAAAGTAGGTTAGATCCAAATTGCCATGCCTTTTCAATTCCTGGCGCCGCTTTATGGACATATAGAGGAAACCAGCTAAATAAGCGTACCATGTACTGAATAACCCAAAAAATAATACTGTACTGTATTGCGGCAAATAATCTCTGAAAAATAAAAGGGCTATTAGTGGCAATGTCGCTAACACTAGAAAAAGGAACATCGCGCTTGAAAAACTGAAATACCTGCGACCAAAATCACGTCGGATAAACACTTCCAGAAGTAAACGCGGATAAGCGCAAAAGGCGATAAAGAAATTATCAAAAGCATCTCGAATGGGATGTTTCCGCATAAACATGTAGCGGAAATACAGATTTTTTCCTGATTTCATGATAGTTAGAATTAAAGTGAATTGAATTGATTAAGGTTGATAATCCTGATTAAAAGCCATCTTAATATGGTTCTTTCCATAGATGAGCCAACCTCCTTGGCGATGAAGATAAGCTTCTACCCGAAGGTCGTTTTCAGGTCCGCCCGTACGTAGGCTCTGAAATTGTTCCGGACGAACGATACGTTGCAGTTTAAGCGAACGACCACTGGTTTGGCTAATATTAGCAGACACTGTAGTACTTTCAGATCGATCTTCGAAATATGCTTCGCCAATCAATTCCGAAGCATATTTATTAGTGTCCTGGTCGGAATTTGCCATGAACCATTTTGATGCTAATGTGCCCAAAAATGATTTGACACGGGATTCACTTTTTGGCCCTCCCATAGCAGCAAAAAGATTTGATATGTTTTGAGTGATGTACACCGTGGCTATTCGACTACTGCGTGCTGTGGTTTGGACCTCCTGGTCAGTAGGGTGAATCATCAAGTGTGCTTCATCCACAAAAATGAAGACCGGCTTCCCATTTTCCCTCACGTTCCGGGCTTCCATGGCTTTTTGCCACAGGAACTTAAAAAGGATTTGCACGTCAATTCCAACCCTGTGGAAGATCTTCGCTGGAAGATTAAGGAGAATGATTTTTCCGCGCAAGCTATCTTCTGGAGTGAATGTGGGGGGATGCTTGCAAAAGAGTGAATAGATAGGTTCACGGAGAAGCCGAAAAAGCAAGCCAGAGAACGAGAAATCTATTATACCTCTCGTCTTGTCACTTAAAGGTATAAACGTATCGAAGAAGAAGCTATCGAGCATTTTAAGCAATCTGGCATCGGGCACAGTCTGTAACAACTCTGCTTCGAATAGAGCCTCATCTTTTAATCGGCTTTGTTGTTCCAGCGTCCAAGACTCAACCCATGTTTCAATTTTTGCTGTTACATTGGTGCGAGCAGCTTCAAAAGCCTTCTGAAAAGCTTTAAGCTCACTTCCCTCAGGTTGAGGGTGTACGTTTCCTTTGGGTATCGCTTGTACAATGTCATACATCAAAGGGATTGACACCTTGCCATAGGCCAATTTGCTGAGATCAATGACATTGAAAATCAGCATCTCGAGCGCATTTTGCCAAAATGGATCTGTGTTTGAGCCACCCTCCTGTAAGGCTCCGGCATTTATGACCGTAGAGAAGACATCTACGATATTCTCTGTAACGGACCGGGCATCAGATGATACCGTTGACAAATATTCCAGAAAATTGAAGCTCTCTTTACCGCCAGGCTCTAGAATGATCAGATCTTTCTCACGACCTGTCATTTTACAGTAGGATTGCCATGTTTCCTTTTCATCCGGTTTTACGGTTAATACCAGCCCACCCCATTGGGCTGCCAAATACTTTAAAGCCAAAAAACGGCCTGGTCCGCTGGATTTCCCCGATCCAGTTCCGCCGAATAGCATGCAGCCCTCTACGGCCATTCTCCACGTAAATTTGCCATTGCCTGAATTGGCGTTCAGCTCAATCAAGGGCTGATCAAGATCAAATGAATTCATAATATTTATATGAATGAAGTGAAATTCTAACTGAATAATGATAATGTTTCAGGTGCAGGTAGGTGATCAATCCACCTGCTCGCTGAAATAACCGGCAGAACATAGCCGGGACTAACAGGGTGATCATTTCTGTAAGCCGGAAGCGCAAACGTTAAACGGGGGCCCAATAGGTCTGGCCGTTAACGGGAACGTAGGTACGTCCGTTGGAAGCGACCACGGATACAGGAGAGCCATTACTGTATTCTACTTTGGCAACAGTTTGGATATTTCCTGCATTATCTCTGATCTCTCTCATGTAGCTTGAGGTTAGAGGGTGAAGCCAGAATCTTACCGGTGTCTGACGTGACCTATCTCATTGACGTGGTTAATGAGAATATCAATTGGGTTATGACTTGCAGGCCGACCCATTTTCTTAAATGGAAAAGTAAAATCCTTCTGGATTACGCTGAAAAATCCCTAAGTGGGTTGATACCAGAAAAGGACCACTCCTATCCTCTCCCCATTCAATAACAAAACCCCATACTTTTCCGTAAATCGTCTCAATTTGAACCATCATAATATTTAAGATTTAAGCTGTTTAATTAACTTTTGATTTTATATACTTCAAAAATTTTACTTGACAATAAACCAGTCTATTATTATGTATTAGGTAACAGACAGGGGGATATTATGCCTACATTTAATGACTTTAATGAAAATGGTAAACTGGTTAGTACACGCCAAGAACCGCTAAATTCTAGAAATATAGATCGGTATATATCTGATCATAATGTGGATAGAGTTAAAGGTTATATTGACGCTTTATCTGACTTCTTGCATGAATTAGGTCCTGTAATCTGGACAGATTTCAATCCTGAAAAGGATGCTAATAGGCAAAACTCTACACTGCGTCGCAGTATGCTTCCTGCTATTGATTTAATCAAGGACAAGGAAAAACTCATCAGTTATTTAAATAAGGTTATTGAAGAACCTCCAAAGCCAAATGGTATAACGCCTTGACGAAGGTAGCGCTAAAAAAACCATTGATCGACATAACTTTATAAAAATAATTATATGCATTATATGTATAATTATACTGTTATATTTGCAGTATATACAGTGTAGATGTAATTTTATACTGTATGATTCATCTTCTCTAAAAAGAATGGAAATTTCTGCTGCAGAGTATCAAGTATTCTACAAAGTCTTTGCCAAGGCATTTACTTTAAAATATCACCGTGAAGAAGGCAATAGAAAACGAAATTTGTGGCCTAAAGATAAAGAGGTGTTAAAAACTGAAGTTTTCAATAATAGAAATCCACCTAATCATGATTACTTTTATCGACTGCAAGTCAGTATAAATCTAGAAAAAGTAATTAAGGCAAAAATTGAAGATGAGCCATTTTACTTTGCTCTGAGATATATAGGTTTTGACGAATTGAATTTGCCAGAAATTACCACAATTCCACAAATAAGAGTAGAGCTTCCCATTCTATACGAAGCATTTCAGAAAAAATATGCGAAACTGATTGAAAATGAGATTGATGAACAAATACAGACTTATATCCAATATACTAATGAATTAAAAAATAAGATATACTTGAAAGAAAGATCAAACAATTTATTCCAGACAATTGAAAATGCAAGCAGTAATATTGCACAAGCAGAAACGAATTTAATTCAAGAAGACAAAGCAATAAAAATAAACTATATTTCTAGTCAGCATTCGAGTATTCTTATGTCGTCACCTTTTTGGTTTTATTTTCATTCATTCAACAGATACCCAAACCTTAATGATCCGACAAATGATAATTGGAAGCTCATGAAGTTATTAATTGAATTTACAGGGGAGCCTGGTGAAGATTTTTCTGTGAAAATTTCAAATTTAGGATATCAGCCTTACGATGATTATTTGGGAAAAACAAACTTTTATGAGTCACGAGAGTCAGTTGTTGTAATTGATTGCCAAACTGTCAACGTGGCAAAATCCCGGCATTTAGATGTAATGCTTCAGGTGACCACAGGGTCCCTTCTTTTTGGGCAATATCTAAACGATAATCGAT
This sequence comes from Larkinella sp., assembly GCF_965227735.1. Taxonomy (NCBI): domain Bacteria; kingdom Pseudomonadati; phylum Bacteroidota; class Cytophagia; order Cytophagales; family Spirosomataceae; genus Larkinella; species Larkinella sp. The sequence goes on from NZ_OZ245776.1 coordinate 751,798, forward strand.
CTGGGGAAATTGTTAGCGGGAATATGATTTTGGAAAGAGTAAAAAATGGAGAAAAGCTTGAGCCAGCCATCTACTACATACCTAAATTAAAACCAGGGGAACATGAATACAAGGAAGATATTAATGGAATAAGCAAACATATTCTTCAGTTTTTGCATGATGAGAGTTTGAGTCATAGGCGCATCCCATCTTTTGAAATACCTAACACTGATATTTTAGGCGAATGGCTTAAGTTCAATAGAAGATAAAATAAAGACATTGTCAGTAAACAACTTCTTGCATTACCTAGAGGGTAAGATACAAAAATCCCATCATCTATACACAGCTACGCATGACAATAGATAATTTATTGCCGTTATGCTTTTTGAGGAACAGTCGCACATAAGCATTGCAAAAAACACAATGCAGGTTATTTCGTACTTGGTCATTTTATGAAACTTGGTGAAAATTTTACATTAACTGTTTAGCAACAGTCCAGTCTTACACACCATTTATCTATATTCAAATTGAAGAACTGAGAGATTGGGATGATAGGGCCATGTAATTGCTGGCAAAAATTCATTGACAATGATACTTGATAATTTCTTAATTAGTATGCTTGCAAAACTGTTAGAAGAGATAGTATACTTGTGGGACATTAAGATAAGAGTATTAGAGCAAAATGATCTGACATCCATTGTACAAAAAAATGTTGTACCTATGTTGTACCAAAAGAAAAAGGCAGCTACAACATTTTGTCGTAACTGCCTGATTTGGAGGTGGTGATGGACGGAATCGAACCGCCGATACAAGGATTTTCAGCCTTTGCTGTACAAGTAAGGCTATTAGTTTCCAAGAACTACATCAAGTGCATCATCAGCGTCTTTGTGAATGAAATGCCCTTGATAACCAATCGTCGTCGTAATAGACGTATGGCGATATAGTTTTTGTAAAAGTTGAATAGGAATTTTGTCGCCGGAAAGGTTCCCAAAAGTATGCCGGGCGATATGCATCGTCAGCTTTTTATTGATACCTGCAAATCTTGCAATCTCCTGCAAATTCCGGTCGAGTCGTTTTACGGCAAATGAAATCTTGCGCTGTACTTCAAATCGATTGTCAAAATCATCCAGTTCCTGTAAGTCCGGAAATACCAAATCATGTTTGCCGCCCTTTGGGTATTGCTCAATGATACTAAGTACCTTTTCAGATACTTTAAGCGATCCTGTTTTGGCGTTCTTTCCCATTGTGTAATGGAGTCGATCATTCTGGAAGTCAGCCTGCTTTAGCCGCAATACATCTGATACCCTCGCTCCTGCTAGGTAAAACGAAATCAGCCATATGTTACGTGCATGTGTCCAATACGTTGGAGAAGCCGATAGGTCAAGAGTTTCGAGCAATTTCACTTCTTCAGCATTCAGGCCAATTTTAACAGACTCCGGAATTTTGATGCCAGTTTTCCCTTTGCCAAATGGGTAGTATTTCTGGTCAACCAAGTTATCGGCAATAGCCTGGTTGAAGATAGTTCTGATTAAAATGAGGTGATTTGCCACGGTACGTTCACTTATACGCTGCACACCTTTCAAATAGGCTTTAAACTTATTCAGGAGCGACACTGAGATCTCAGCGAATGTAATATCTCTGCCATCCAAAAAAGCTCGGAAATGATTGATATAAGGCTGTTCCGCTGAAACGCGATTATACTTCCCTTGCTTGCGCATATTTTCAATAAAAATATCAGCTTGCGAAAAAAATGAACTGCTGGCTTTCGATTTTATCTGTTTACGAACGACGTTTGAGGAGACATCTTTTTGCTGGGAAGCCATATCCAATAGCTTGTCGTTAGCCTCGGCTCTTTTTTGAAGAATGAAGTTATTCAGGCGCGTGGAATTTGGATGAGACTTTTTGACTTTTTGTTGAAGTGCGTCCCAATCTGACTCTCGTAAACTTTGGCCTAAATAGATATAAGATGATTTCCGGTCAACGGTGACACGAATAGCCAGGGGGAAGGTGCCATCCTGATTTGCTTTCATTCGCAGGACGACTTTCAGAGACGATGCCATGAAATTGTGAGATTATTCCTGAATGGATTTCGCTAAAGAATTGTTAGACTGTATCTTTGTGCATGTTTCAGCCAATACAAAGATACGAAATTGGTACAACATAGGTACAACAAATGGCGGTTTTACTTGATTTTTCGTGGTTTGATCTATTCTGTAAAACACTGATTATTAAGATAAATCAATACAAACAACACTATATAAAACCAGTTATCGCAAGGCTTTGAACCTTGTCTGATACGTCATGAGCAAACACGGACGCATTTTGGTCGCCATGAGTGGCGGCATCGACTCCTCCCTGGCAGCGGTTCTGCTGCACGAAGAAGGCTACGAAGTTATCGGCATGACCATGAAAACATGGGATTATGCCTCTTCCGGTGGCAGTAAAAAAGAAACCGGCTGTTGCAGCCTCGATTCCATCAACGACGCCCGCAACATCGCCGTCAACCTCGGATTTCCGCATTACATCCTCGACATTCGGGCCGAATTTGGCGATTCCGTCATCGACCACTTTACGGGTGAATACCTGGAAGGCCGCACGCCCAATCCGTGTGTGCTCTGCAATACCCACATCAAATGGGATGCGCTGCTGCGCCGGGCCGACCGCCTTGATTGTGAGTCCATTGCGACCGGCCATTATGCCAACATCCGGCAAATCAATGACGACAGTTCCGCCAACGGTCGGTTTGTCATTTCCCGCGGCATCGACACCCTGAAAGATCAGTCGTATGTACTGTGGGGCGTTTCGCAGGATAGCCTGAGCCGGACCAAATTACCGTTGGGGCACCTCCGGAAATCCGAAATTTATGCGATGGCGACCGAACGTGGTTTTACGGAACTCGTCACCAAGTCCGAATCCTACGAAATCTGTTTTGTGCCTGATAACGATTACCGGGGCTTTTTGAAACGGCGCGTTCCAGGACTCGAACAGGAAGTGGCCGGTGGCAATTTCATTCTCGAAGACTCCTCGACCGGCACCCGCAAAGTGGTGGGCAAACACGAAGGCTACCCGTTTTATACCATCGGCCAACGGAAAGGGCTGGGCATTGCCTTCGGATACCCGGTTTTTGTCACCGACATTCGGAAAGATACCAACGAAGTCATTCTCGGAATTGATAAAGATTTGTACCGCGACGGCATGATGGTCAGCCGGTTGAATCTTCAAAAATACACCTCGATCGAAAAACCGCTCGAAACCGTTACCAAAGTTCGGTACAAGGACCCCGGCACACCGGCGGTTATTTCGCAGGACGGTGACAAAATCAAGGTGCTGTTCGAGCAGGGCGTTTCGGCCATTGCGCCGGGCCAGGCTGCGGTTTTTTACGAAGGCGACGACGTAATCGGCGGTGGCTGGATCATGAAAAGTTTCCGCCAATCCGACGCAAATCAGGAAACGGCAGAGGTGGCTTTCCCATTGTTTGCTTAAGCCGCTCGCTGTCTTATAATTCCGAAAAACCGTTCCTGATCAGGAACGGTTTTTCGGTTTTCACCAGTTCAGTTGAATGTAACAATCGGATCGTGGCGCGGCCGGGGCCTGCGTGGTGACCGGGAACTTTGTTTTCGTCACATCATTTTCCAGTAACAACTCGCGCATGCTCCCCGCAAAACCGCCGGTTGTAGATGCCCTCATGAGTTCAACCGGAATGGTAAACTCCTTGCCCACGGTTCCGTCAAGTTGCAGACCCGTTACCATCGGAGGGTGCGAATCGACTTCAGCGTTAAAATCCGATCCCGACTGCCCCCACATCACCTGATACCCTTTTTTAACCGCGTAATTTGGTTTGTGGATTCGTTTGACAATCCATCTGGCGTCAAAAACCACATTGGGTCCCACGGTTTTCTTGGCTTCCTGATCGGCAATCTTGATCGGCGCACCTTTCACTTCGCTGGTCTCGTACAGCACGTTTCCATTTTTTCCCAGAATCTGGAACCTGACGGTTTGAAACTCGCATGGAATCGGTCTGATGACCTCGAATTTTACCGCACAAGTGTTTGCCAAAATCGCCGACATAGGAATCGCTACCCGGACCGCATCGTGTGGATACACCTCGGTCGTACTTATTTTTGGCGTTTTCTCGCCGGGTTTGAGCTTGCCAATCACCTTTTCGGTTCGCCCGATCCGGTATTCGAGGTGGGTGGCATTCATCGAAATCGGCAAATCAGCCAGGCTGGTGGCAGCGGAATTTTTGTTGATCGGCAGGTGTGTCGTTTGCAACACTTCGGTTTTTCCGTCTTTGACCCGTAGAACCTGCCGCCGAACAAACCAGTTTCCCTGCGTGGGTGGTTTGGTAATCGGATTGGCGGGCTTGAATGTCGGGTTGACCTGCACAACTTCCTGATAGAAAAGGATTTGATATTCTACCTTCTTCGGATAAACCAGAGACGGCATCGTGAGGTTGGTAACGCCAACGGGAACCGGGGATGCGCTGGTTTGCTTATCAAAACCGATCCAGGTGATGGTGGTTACTCCCGTGAAGGGCGCTTTGGGGGCAATTTCCGGTTTTCCGGCGAAACCGAAGAGGCTAATAAGCAGCAAGCCATAGGCCAATACGTTCATGTGCGAAGCAGGATTTAGATTTTAAGGATACACGCAAGAAAGCATACCGTTCCTATATACGTTCTGAAAGGATTATTTAACGGTTGTTAGGCCATTGAATCGGAAACTTCCCTCCTGTTTTCGGCTCCCCTGTTTTCCCGTAGACCATTTACGACTTGCAATACAAGAAACACGTTTACCGTTCTGAATCAGACAGTTGCCTGATAGACTATTCTTTCCCAACAAAATGGATTCTGTCTGGTTAATCAGGAGATACAAGTAAAAGTCAATGAGGTGTGGATGAAAGTTAAAAACCGTGCAACTTTGTACGTCAAACCAAACACGGTCGATAGCCCAGCCGTGGTCCATCCATTCCATGCTGTATCTGATTTGGACTTTACTGAACATTGCATTAGGTGTTTATTTCATTATTTTGTGTTTTCAGGCCGCCCGCTTACTAAAAGAACGAATCGGTCTGTACGCTGCCGTTATTTTCACACTCGGGCTGATATGTTTTGCTGGTAATTCAGGCAAAAAAAATGATAGTTTCAGTACAAATCCGGATGTAAAAAAGTGGACTTACGTTCCAAGAGACAGCATTATACCAGGTGGTTTAGAATTTGCTCATGCCACGATTGATAAAACCTGGATTTCCGAAATTGATTTGACGGTTTTGTATGGGGCTAAAAAATCGTCGAACCAAACCGTACCTGTCGAAGCTACTTCGGTCTGGTCGGGTTTTGTCTCGGGTTATGACTGGAAACCAACATCTATTTCGGTTCATGCAACAACAGGCCAGCAATACGCGTATACGGTAACAGGGATTTTGCAGTGGAAATTGCTGGGAATCCCACTGTATTCGCAACCAAAAATGTATGAGGGGCGTATTGAATTAAAGTAAGTGACATTATCCATCCTGAAAAAAGCCGGGTGGAAATGATATACTGAATCGACGTATGAAAAAAACCGTACTTCTCCTGCTTATTCTGGTCACCATCGGATTGTCGGCCCAGGCCCAAACCCGCAAATACCTGATCCTGCTGAAGGATAAAACCAACACGCCCTATTCGATCAACCGACCGGAGCAATTCCTTTCTCAACGAGCGATTCAGCGACGAAGCAAACAGGGCATTTCGGTTCAGGAAAAAGATCTGCCCGTCAATCCGGCTTACGTCTCCGCTCTTCAGCAAACCGGGGCCAGAATCTGGTTCAGTTCGCGCTGGGCCAATGCCGTGCTGGTCGAAACAACCGAAACGAACCTTGCCACGATTCGGGCGCTGGCCTTTGTGCAGGGCGTCGAGGGCAACCGTTCCATTGGCAACGCCCGGGTTGGCTATGTCCAGTTAACTTCCAATCCCCAAAAGAACAAACTCGAACAGGCCGATCCGAGCGTCTACGGTATTTCGAGCGAGCAGTTGATACAGATTGGGGTCGATAAAATGCACGCGCAGGGCTACCACGGCGAAGGCATGATGGTCGCCATTCTCGATGCCGGTTTTCGCAATGCCAACCAGGTGCCGTTTCTGAGCCCTTTATTCCAGCAAAACCGCGTTGTTGGTACTTACGATTTTGTTCGGAAAGAAACCAGCGTTTACGAGGATGACTCCCACGGTCTGAATGTGTTATCGATCATGGCCGGGTATCAGGCCAATCAGTTGGTAGGCCCGGCTTATCAGGCATCCTACCTCCTGCTCCGGACCGAGGATGCCGCCAGCGAAACGCCGGTTGAGGAAGCGAACTGGCTCTTTGGGGCCGAGTATGCCGACAGCACCGGGGCCGATGTCATCAACTCCTCCCTGGGCTACACCACCTTCGACGATCCGACGCAAAGTCATACCTATAATGATTTGAACGGACAAACGACGCTGGTCAGCCGGGCCGCCCGCTGGGCCGCTGAAGCCGGTATGCTGGTGGTCAATTCGGCTGGTAACGAGGGCAATGACACCTGGCGTTATATCGGTGCTCCCGCCGATGTGCCTACGGTTCTGGCCATTGGCTCCGTCGACCGGAATGGCGTCAAATCACCGTTCAGTTCGTTTGGCCCCTCCGCCGACGGGCGCGTCAAACCGGATTTGGTCGCCCTGGGATCCGGCACAGTTTTAGGGTCGCCCGGTGGCACCGTAGCCACCGGAAGTGGAACGTCCTACTCCGCCCCCCTCGTTGCGGCTTTGGCAACCGGTTTCTGGCAGGCCAATCCACGGCTGACCGCCCAACAGGTGATTGCCTGCCTGCGCCAGTCGGGCAGTCAGTTTGCCCAACCCAATAGCGAATTAGGCTACGGTATTCCCAACTTTGAACGGGCCTCGGCCATTGCTGCCACCGACTACTCCCTGCTGATTTATCCTAACCCGTTTACCAACGCCGACCGGCTTACGGTGCAGTGGAATGAAATTCCGTTGAACCAGACCATCGATGCGATGGTGACCAATTCGGCGGGTCAGGTGGTCTGGCAGCAGAAATACTCGTCCGACCGAATGGCTACCTTTTCCTTGCAGTCGCTGAGTTTATCGCCCGGCCTGTATTTTCTGACGCTTTCGAGCGAAAGTACCAAACGAACCGTGAAATTGATGAAGTACTGACGTGCACGGAACGGTTAACGGCCAAACCGGTACCACTGCAATTCGTCGGCTTTTTTGCCCTGCAACACATCCCGAATCAGTTCAGCCGCCGTTACGCTGAACGTGATGCCGTTGCCGCCAAAACCGAGTGCAAAATAACTGTGCGGAAAAGCCGGATGTTCGCCAATGTAGGGCAAGCCGTCTTTGGTTTCACCGAAGGTTCCCGCCCACGCCAAATCCGGAATAAACGGCAGATCCGGGTACAATTGCCGCACTTTTTCGGTTAGCATTTCGCGTTTTTTGTCGATCAGTTTATCGCGCAGCAACGCATTTTTGAACGGTTCGTCACCCCCGCCCACCAACACCCGATTGTCGTCGGTAGTCCGTAAATAGAGGTAGGGACTTTGCGTGTCCCAAAGCAAAACCGACCGCAGTTCAGGGGGCAGTTCAGGAAGGGGTTCGCTCACGACAGCGAAGGTACTTTTCAATTTGACCACTTTTTCCGGCAACATTTCCTGGGCTTCGTACCCGGTACAATACACCACTTTCCGGGTTTCGATCAATGCCAGATCGGTGGTCAACACCCGAACGCCGTTGGGCTCATAATCCGTGGCCTTGATTTCAACGTGGTCAAAAACCCGCAAGCCTTTGGCGACAGAAGCCCGCAGCAGATCATGGGCGAAGTGATAGGCATCGATCTCGGCCGCGTCTGACGAACAAATGGCCGCAACGGCCGCCAGTCCAAACCGTTTCCGCAGACTGGCCCGGTTGAGCCACTCCACCTTAAAACCGTGTTTCCGGCGGGATTCAAACTCTTTTCGCAGAAATTCTTCATCGTCCGGGATGGCCGCGAGGTAGATACTTTTCTTCGGTTTGAACCCGGAGCGGCTTTTGAGTTTTTTCACCAACTGGTCAATTTTACCGATTGCATCCCGACACGATTCGTAAGCCCGGAGGGCTCCCTCCTCGCCAATCATCGGAATCAGTTCGTGCAAAGCCGTGTCGATTTCGTATTGCAGCATGGCCGTGCTGGCCGATGTGCTGCCCGTTGCCACATCCCGTTTGTCGATCACGACTGTATCGAAACCCGCCTGAACGAGAGAATGGGCCATAAGAGAGCCCGTAATGCCGCCCCCCACGATGAGTACATCGCACGAAATGGGTTGGCGTAGAGATGGATACGTGTGTAACAAGCCGTTTTTCAACAGCCAGAAAGGTTCCTGAGAATGAACGTCCATAAAAGGGAGAAATGAGAGAATAGACGAGAGAAATGAGACAACGTCTCTATTTTTCCTGACCTAAGGCATAACCGCTTGAGAAGGCTTAGGGTTTAAAGAAAAAAGCCACCCCGTTTCGGAGGTGGCCTGGATTCGGAAGGTTCATCTTAATTCCCAACGCTTTCGTCGGCTTCAGCCCGGTTGGCAACTTCCGGTTTGTTGGCCGGTGGGCTGACCATCAAGTTCTGCTGCTTATAATTTCGGTTGGCCATCGAGGGTTTCGCCGGAATGGCAATGGCCGGGTCTCCAATGCCGCCCCGGCGCTGCTGCTCGCGGTAACTGGCGATGTTCTGCGGCTGGCGTTTCCGAATCCGGAAGGAGATTCCCGACTCGGGTTCCCACTCGCGGGCGGCTTTCGCTTTATTCGGATGTTTGTAATTACCCGTTGAGTAAGTTGGGTCTTTTTTTAGTTTATCGTTATCCTGTGAAGTTGCTGGTATAGCCAAAGCTATCGCCAGCAGGCCCAGACAGGTCTTCCATATCGTCTTCATAGGAGTTGTGGTTTTGTTGTACCGGGAAAACAATAAAGTTGTTTTCGTTGCCAATATAACACCACAAACAATAACTATATTTTTCGTTATTCTATTTTTTCTTACTATTCATCCGAATTATCGATTTTTCAGTTGTCAATTTATCAATTTCATCCTCTTTTACCCATCGACCCCCTTTCGTTTCCGCTGTCTGAACGAAAGGCTGGTCTGTTGTGGCTTCCAGCAAAAACCGGATGTCGTAGTGAAGGTGTTCAGGCTCCGAAGCGCTCGCGGGAATCGTGTGAACGTCGACATCATAAATGGCCGGGCTAACCACTTTTATAGTGTGAAGACCGGTTTCCTCTTCGGCTTCCCGCAGTGCCACCCCGAGTAAATCCGGATCACCATCGGCATGTCCGCCGGGTTGAAACCAGCGGTCGAGTTTGGCATGATGCAGCAGAACCACCTGCCGCCGGTCGGGGCTGACGATCCAGGCCGAACCGGTTACATGGCCAATGGCCAGATGTCGCTCGAAGCAGTCGCTGTGGCTCTTGACAAACTGAATAATTTGTTCCAGCATGGTGCCTTCTTCCTCATTAAAGGGCTGGTGACGCTGTAACAATGCTAATAAAGGATGACGGTGCATATTTGAGAATCGAGTTGGCAATGAAGAGAAAAAACTGCAATTTCGTCCTGATTTTACTACGACATACAATTAACTGAAACCATGAAAAAAATTTCCTTTCTAGCCACACTGACGCTTATTGCCCAGCTAGCCATTGCCCAGATTAAATTGCCGCAAGCTAGTCCGGGTGCAACGGTCATCCAGACGGTTGGGACCACAGATTTTACGATAACCTATTCGCGGCCCAGTTTAAAAGGACGGGCAGCCCTGGGTGCGCAAACACCCCTGGCGCCATTTGGCCAGCTCTGGCGGACGGGTGCCAACGGCGCTACCAATTTTAAAACGACAACGGACGTAGTGGTGCAGGGCCAGAAGTTGCCCGCTGGTACCTACTCCGTTTTTACGATCCCGAACCAGAGTGACTGGACGCTGATCTTCAATAAAAACGCGACCGCCAGCGCGGAAGAAGGCATTCCGAACGGTTACAAAAAAGAAGAAGATGCCATTCGGGTGCAAATAAAAGCAGAAAAAGTGTCCCGCCCCCGCGAAACGTTCACCATCGACATCAGCGACCTGACCGACAGCACCGCTAACCTGAACTTCTATTGGGCAGATACCCGGGCTATCGCCAACCTCAAAGTCGATGTGATGGCCAACGCCCAGGCTAACATTGAAAAAGCCGTTGCCGACAAACCCGAGGATGCCGGTATTTTGCAAGCGGCTGCCAACTGGAACCTTTCCAAAAACCGCAACCTGGACCAGGCACTGGCGTGGGCCGATAAGTCGATCGGGCTGAAAGAAACTTATTCAAACCTGTGGATTAAAGCCCAAATCCTGTCAAAAATGGGCAAAGTAGCCGAGGCATTACCCCTGGCTCAAAAGGCATTGACGGTAGGCGAAGCGTCCAATGATCCGGTTTTCAGATTCTACAAAGAGGGTATCCAAAAAGGAGTTTCCGATTACCAGGCTCTGATTCCGGTGGATACCAAAGTCCTGAAAGGAAAGAAGAAAAAAGCGTAAGATTTTGACAATCAACACCCATAAAAAAAGCTTTCAATCACCAGGATTGAAAGCTTTTTTTATTTTTACATACAACTATACATCAAAAAATAGTTTTGAGTATATTTGGTCATGCCAACTGAACGCGTCCGTATTCAACAACTAGAACATCTCGCCACCGAGCAGGGACATGCCATCGAGAGTGTGGCCCGGGGTTTAGCCAATCTGACCGTTACGGTTAAACAGGAATTCGCTCAGGTTAACAACCGGCTTAATAGAATAGAAGGTGATGTCGCTGTTCTAAAAACAGATGTCGCCGTTCTAAAAACAGACGTCGCCGTTCTAAAAACAGATGTCGCCGTTCTAAAAACAGACGTCGCCGTTCTAAAAACAGACGTCGCTGTTCTAAAAACAGACGTCGCCGAACTGAAAACAGATGTCGCCGAACTGAAAACAGACGTCGCCGGATTGAAAATTGATGTCGCCGAACTGAAAACAGACGTCGCCGGGTTGAAAACCGATGTCGCCGAACTGAAAACAGACGTCGCCGGATTGAAAACTGATGTCGCCGGATTGAAAACTGATGTCGCCGAATTGAAAACAGACGTCGCCGGATTGAAAATTGATGTGGCTGAAATAAAAACCGATGTCGCCGGATTGAAAACCGATGTCGCTAGTTTAAAAGTTGGACAGGGTCGTATGCAACTGACACTCGATATGCTCTTGGCGTACCTTCGAGAGCGTCTTTAGCCCCCCAAATTAAGAGGGAGTCGCCGTTTTCTTTAAAGGCATCACCTGTTCCAATACCCAGGCAATCCCGATTAACAGGACGCAACCGATCACATTCAACCACAAAAATGCGGTCAGTTCAGCCAGCCAGCACCAGACGACGAGCCCCTCCGTAATCACCGCAGCCCAGAAGGTGGCCTTCCCGCCTATGGATTTGACGTAAAAAGCCACCAGAAATATCCCCAGAATAACGCCGTAGAAGAGCGACCCCAGGATATTGACGGCTTCGATCATGCTCCCTAATTTGCTGGCAAATTGGGCCACAATGATGCAGAACACCCCCCAAATGATGGTCGCCACCTTGGACGCCTTCAAGTAATGCCCATCGGAATAGTCTTTGCAAAATAGCCGTTTGTAAATATCGACCACGGTGGTGGATGCGAGCGAGCTGTAGGCCGCGGCAATCGACCCCATCGAAGCGCTGAAAATAACGGCAATCAGCAACCCAATCAAACCGTGGGGCAGAAAGTCGAGAACGAAACGGAGAAAAACATAATTGACGTCACTCGTATCGCCCACCGGATTGTTCTTTTTAATGAGATCGACCACCTGCCCTTTCACCGCTTTGGCTTCCTCATCGGTTTTCAGAATCATCGCCTTGGTTTGCTCAACGGAAGCGTCGTTTTCTTCAGAAAGTGCCTTATTTAATGTCAAAACCGCCTTTTGGCGACGGGCCGCAATGGTCTGGTGTTCCGTTTCCAACTGCCGGTATTGATCCGCATATTGACTTTTCAGCAGTTGATCGGTTTCTACTTTATTGAAAAAAACCGGCGAGGGGTTGAACTGGTAAAATACAAAGACCAATACGCCCACCAGAAGGATCAGGAACTGCATCGGAACTTTCAACATCCCGTTGGCCAGCAGCCCCAGTCGGCTTTGGCCAATCGATTGCCCGGTTAAATACCGTCCCACCTGCGACTGATCGGTACCGAAATAAGAAAGCTGTAGAAAAAAACCGCCAATCAGTCCTGACCAGAGGTTATAGCGGCTATCGGGGTCGAATTTGAGGTCGATGGTATTGAGCCGCCCGGCTTTTCCGGCCACTTCCAGGGCATCCATAAAACCGACATCCGCCGGAAGCAGATGGACCGTCATCCAGCCCGCAATAAACATGGCCACCGTCACAATCAGCATTTGCTGGAGGTGGGTGTAAGAAATGGCTTTGGCCCCACCCGTCACGGTATACACCAGCACAATGCCGCCCATGATGATGTTGGTCCAGAAGATGTTCCACCCCAGAATGGTCGACAGAATGATGGACGGCGCGTAGATGGAAAGGCCCGTCGATAACCCGCGCTGCAGCAGGAATAGCAAAGCCGTAAAAACGCGAACCCGGGCGTCGAACCGGGATTCGAGATACTCGTAGGCAGTAAAAACTTTCAGCCGGTGAAAAATGGGAACGAACGTGACGGCCAGCACCACCATCGCCAGCGGCAAGCCGAAGTAAAACTGAACAAACCGCATGCCGTCCGTAAAGGCCTGCCCCGGCGTGGAGAGAAAAGTAATGGCACTGGCCTGGGTGGCCATCACAGACAGGCAAACGTGGTACCACGGCAATGACTGGTTGGCCAGCAGATAGTCGCCCATATTGCGATTTCCCCGGCTACGAACCACCCCATAAACAATGATAATTGCCAGTGTGCCGGCCAGGATGAGCCAATCGAGACTGCTCATGAAAAATACCGCATAAATCCGTAAAACAAGATTATTTCGAGCAGCAAACTGCCAATGACAATGCTGTATAACTGGCGCCAGGAACGCACGAAGGGAGGTAAATCCGTAGAGTTTTGGGTCATTGCAGAACGGTGGTTGGTTCTTTCTTCTTTATGGCAACGAAAATAGGCAAATCTCTCGTATACAACTTACCCATCCAATCATTAAAACTATCCTACCTTGTTTTTGAATTATTCAATTTTAAAGATAGTTTGCAGACAGACTTTCCTCGATCACCCCACAAGATACGGTCAAATATGGCAAAACTACCCGGAAATGACGCAGAGAAATCCGTTTTTGGTTTGGACGGCAAAGTGGCACTGATCACGGGAGCCAGCAAAGGAATCGGCGAGGCCATTGCCCGCATTTTCGCCCGGTTTGGAGCCAAAGTCGTGATTAGCAGCCGTCGGCAAAGCAGCCTTGACGGCGTTGTTGCCAAAATCCGGGAAGAAGGTGGAGAAGCCTGCGGCATTGCCGCCCATGCCGGTGACCAGGACCAGCTTCGGCACCTCGTCGACAAAACCGTGTCGGTATACGGCGGCATCGACATTCTGGTCAACAACGCGGCTACCAATCCCATTTTCGGACCAACCATCGACTGTGATCTGACGGCTTTCGATAAAATCATGCAGGTGAACGTCAAGGCTCCTTTTGAGCTGAGTAAAATGGTGTACCCCATTATGAAAGCCCGGGGCGGAGGCAGCATCATCATGATGAGCAGCATTGCCGGCGAAACGCCCGACCCCGGTTTGGGCATGTATAGCGTCAGCAAAGCGGGTCTGAACATGCTGACCAAAGTTCTGGCGAAAGAATGGGGACCCGACCACATCCGTGTCAACGCCATCTGCCCCGGTTTGATTAAAACCAAATTTAGTCAGGCGCTCTGGCAGGACGAAGCGATTCTGGCCCATTTCACCCACCGTTTGCCCATCGCCCGCATGGGAACCACCGACGAAATCAGCCCCCTGGCCCTCTTTCTCGCATCCGACGCATCGGCGTATTGTACAGGCAGTCTGTTCCACGCGGATGGCGGAACGTTGATTTGAAACATGATTGGGTTACCCCCTTCCGAATATCCGAAAACAGGCATTACACCATTAACCTTTACTTTCCAACCGCTTCGGGACGATTGCCCTGAACCGACACAATCTTGAACTCCGTTCTTCGGTTTTTCTGGTGTTTACTTTCGGGACAGGCTACATCATCCGTACAGCCATTCAGGATTTCGGTTTCACCATACCCCTGAGCATCCAGCCTTGAAGGGTCTATCCCATGGTTAACCAGATAATCGACCGTGGCTCTGGCCCGGTAAGTCGACAATTGCAGGTTGTAAGCATCGTTGGCGCGGCTGTCGGTGTGCGACCGAAGTTCAATTTTCATTTCCGGGTATTTTTTCAAAAGCGCGGCTAAATGGTCTAGCTCCCGGGCGGCATCCGGGCGGATGAAAAACTTGTTGTAGTCGTAATAGATGTTCTTCAGCTCAAATACATCGCCCTCACCGTAGATTCCCTGCTGCTTTTCAATCAGTTTGGGATTTTTTCCGGCCTTCATTTTCGGGATCTGTTCGCTGTTGGCCGTATAGCGGTTTTTCTGGGTTGTCAGCGTGTAGGGAGCCCCCGGTTTCATCTCAAATTCATATTTCCCATCCGTTCCGGTCACAACCTGCTGTTCCGATTTGTCTTTATCGTTCCGCAAAGTCACCGTTACGCCCGGAGCGGGTTGCTGGTTTACTTCGGTTTTCACCGTTCCTTTCACCAGCGTATTTTCACTTTTTTCCAGATAAATCGACACCGTCATCACCGGTCTTTCCGACTGTGTCATGGTCGAAAACCGGATGCTGTTGGGCGAATACCCTTCCTTGATGGCCTTAAATTCATAATCGACGTTGGCATCGAGACAAAAGCCGGTTTTGCCATCGACCCCGGTAAAGCGTAAATCCTGATTCACCCCGGCTTTGATCACCCGAACATCCGCCACGGCAATGGGCTCGCTTGTTTTGGCATCGTACACAAAAATGTTCAGTTGCTTACAGGTTCGGCGGAAACTGTAAATATTGTCGTCACTAACCCCCCGTTTCCGATTGCTGCTGAAATAACCGGACGTCCGGTTTCTGGTGGTAATCAGGCCAAAATCATCCTTTTCAGAATTAATCGGATACCCCATGTTCTGAACACCTTTAAAAGCGATTCCTTCCCGCAGTTCGGCATAAAACAGATCGAGACCGCCCAAGCCTTCGTGGCCGTCCGAGGAGAAATAGAGATTGCTGTTTTCGTCAACAAACGGAAACATCTCGTTACCTTCCGTATTGATTTCCTTGCCCATGTTTACCGGCGGCGACCACTGCCCGTCCCTGAACTCGACCACATAAAGATCGGTTCCGCCAAAACCGCCCGGCATATCCGACACAAAATACAATTTGGTATCATCCGGTGATAAAGCCGGATGTCCGACCGAATAATCATTGCTGCAAAACGGAAGTTCCTCAACCTTCTGCCAACTCCCTTTATTGTTTTCAGCGATGTATAGTTTCAGTTTCCGGATGCCATCGTTACTTTTTCCGCCTTTCCCTTTTACTGTGTTGTTGCGGGTGAAAATGATCCGGCTCTGGTCTTTGAAAAACGTCATCGGTCCCTCGTGGTATTTCGTGTTGAGCGTCCGGCTGAATAATTCGGTTTTAGAAAGCGACTTTTCCTCCACAGGTGCTACCTCAACCGCGTCAGCCGTCGCATTACTTCCGCCCAGCGAAGCCGCCCGGGCCGCGAGTTCCGCGTTATTTTGCAATTCTGCCGTATCGGGATAAAAATACAAGTCCAGAAACGGGGTTTGATTCCAGCCAAAAACCCGTTTGACCGGTCCCGTTTCGTCGCGTGCTGATACAAAGGCCAGGCCGTTCTGGTAATACATGGGGCTAAAATCGGCCTGGCGGGAGTTGACCGGCAGAAATTCAACTTTATAGGAAGAAGAATCCTGAAAAAACCGGCTCATGTCCATGTAGGAAACCGTGAATTTCCGGCCCCGCACGTCCTCATTCTGCTTTTCTCCGTATTTGCTATAAAGTTTTTGCGAATCGCGGTATTTACCATTGGCGGCCAGTGCCTGTGCGTAGTAGAGGTAATTTTTGGAGTCAGTTTCGGGGAATTCCCGAATCAAATCGGCGTAGATTCGTTCGGCATTTTTCGTATCCTGCAACGCGCGATAACTATAGGCCAGTTTGGTGTAAGCCTCCTGCACTTCGGCGGGGTCTTTCTTTTTATCGAGCCGCAAAAAATCCTCATACGCCCGGGCCGCATTCACATAGGCCAGATTCTCAAACTGTTTGTTAGCCGCTTTCAGTCGTGCACTTTGCGCCTGGACGGCAAACGCCACGACACTCAGGATGGCACTCAGCAGGAAAAGTCGAACAAATTTCATAAGGAATGGAAAGGGTTACCCGGATGGAGCATCAAAACAAGTGCCAAAAATTGCTTGTACATCACATTAAAATATACTAAAATCGCATTCCACCGTAATCGTGGGCAAAAAACAGAGACGGTTTTTGAAGAATAAAAGGGTTATTGACCGACAAGCCGACGCTCAATTTTCAGAATTTTCCGGGTCTGATCGGTGACCCGAAACCGGTCGTCGGGCCGGTATCCAATGAGCCAGGCGATGGCATCACCCGCCACAATGACCCAGGCAGAACGCCGGTCGGTCAGGGAGACTTTCTGGTTGGTGAGAAAATTGCCAACCGACTGTTTGCCTTTCATACCCAGCGGCTGGAAGCGATCACCGGTTTGCCAGCGCCGGATGACCAACGGCCAGGAAATCCGGTCGGCATCCAGACAGGCGATCTCGTGATTTGACGGAATCTGAAAACCGTTTAAAGACGCAATGATTTCGAACCGCAAAGAAAAGTGGTCAGAAACTGACAGATCGCCAGACGGCAGCTCAACTAATCGAATCTCCTGATTGGCAACTGCTTGTAATGATGAAATCACCAAATAGTCACGGTCGCGAAGCACCTGATGGGTAGCCGACTGGAACTTTTGCCCAAACCCATCGGCCCGAACGGCTTCAGCAAGCGGGGCAATCTGAACATACTGAAAACCGTATGGTTTCAGCCATTCGGACAACCGAAACACCCACTCCCGCTGGTTGAGGAGTTGTTGAAGCGAAAGAAAGACGCCTTCCGGACGGTTTTCGGCCATCTCCTCCCACGACCGGCGCATTTCCTCTGCAAGCAATTGGTCCGCTGATTGCAAGCGCGCAACGGTGGTTTGCAGGGTTTGCAACAGGCTGGGATTCATCTCTTTCAGAATGGGAATCACCTGATGGCGAAGGCGGTTTCGACGGTATTTGTCGGACACATTGGAACTGTCTTCGCGCCAAACCAAGTCCTTTTCCCGCGCATAGTCGCCAATGGTTTCACGATCAGCAAACCACAGCGGCCGGATGATGCGTCCCTGCCGGATGGGAATTCCCCGCAACCCGGTCAGGCCCGTACCCCGAACGAGGTTGATCAGGATCGTTTCCAAAACATCATCCTGGTGGTGAGCCGTCGCAATTCGGGCGTAGCCAAACTCGTCAGCCAGTTGTTCAAACCACGCATACCGCAGGTGCCGGGCCGCCATTTGGGTCGAAATCCCCTGCTCTTCGGCCTGCTGCTTTGCCGGTAAACGAGTGGTATGAAACCGGACGCTATGCTGCTCCGCCAGGGCTCTCACAAAGGCTTCATCCTCATCGGATTCGGTCCCGCGCAACTGAAAATTGACGTGAGCGATCACGTATTGAAGACCCGCCGTTCGAAACAACTCCGCCATCACCACCGAATCCAGCCCGCCACTAACCGTCAGCAGGATGCAATCAGTTTGGCTAAAAAGTTGTTCTGTGTTAATAAAGCTTAAAAACTGGCGTTCTATCGCCCGGTTTTGCGCTAAAGCCATAATTTTGTATCCAAAATGGTCTGAAATGCCGTTACGTCGGTAAATAAGAAAAGGATTCCTAGTTAATCATTTAATCCGCGTAATCCCAGTTCAGATGATTCAGAAGATTTTTTTCCATGCATCGCAACCCTTTGAATAAAACGAGCGTCTATAGCCATAGAATGAGTTACAAGCTTCTGGTAGTGCTTCTGTTTTTGCTGGCCGGTTCAGCAAACGCCCAGATTGGCAGTCCGGCAGCGGGTGGCGCAACCGATATTGTGATTCTGAAACGGGCCGACCAACTGGAAGGCGTGCAATCGGGAACCGAAGAGATTCGTAAACTGACCGGTAACGTCGAGCTTCTGCACAAAAATACGCTGATGTTTTGCGACCGGGCGGTTCAGAACCTGACCACCAACGTCATTGAAGCCTACGGCAATGTGCGGATGATTCAGGGCGATACGCTGAGTGTCAGAGGGGATACCTTGTTCTATTACGGGGCCAGCCGACAAGCCAACGTCACGGGTCGGACGGTGGTGTTGAAAGACCGTAAAATGACTTTGACCACCCGCCGGCTGGATTATGACATGGCCAACGGAATAGCTCATTATCCGGTAAAGGGCCGGATTGTTGACCGGGAGAACATTCTGACGAGTCGGGAAGGCTATTACAATACGCAGACGAAACTGTTTACGTTTCATGAGAATGTCAAACTGGTCAATCCACAGTATACCCTGACCGCTGATTCGTTGCTTTACAACTCGTTGAGCAAGATTGCTACGTTTCAGGGGCCAACCAAAATTGTGAGCAAGGAAGGAACGCTGCTGGCCAAAGACGGCGATTACAATACCGTCTCGCGCCTGTCGAACTTCCAGCGCCGGGCCACGATTGAAACGGAGAAATATACGCTGACGGGTGATACGCTGTTCGGGAATAATGCCAATGATTATTATACCGCCCGTGGCAACGTCGTTCTGTTTGCGAAGGGAGATCAAACGATTTTGACGGGCGATTTCGGTCGATACAATCGAAAAGCCGGTGTAGCCCGCATGATTGGGCACGCCCTGGTCAAAAGCATTTCGAGTTCGGATACCTTGTTCATGCGGGCCGACACGCTCTGGTCGTTTGAACTACCGAATCCGAAATACAAAAAGGGGAGGATCAACACGGATTCAACATACCGTCGGTTGATCGGGCAGCGGAATGTGCTGGTTTTCAAGAATGATTTGCAAAGTAAATGTGACTCAATCGTGTATGAAACCGCAGACTCGACCATCTACTTTTTCAAAGATCCCATTGTCTGGAGCACAAATTATCAGATGGAAGGTGACTCGATAACGGCATTGATGAAAAATAATCGCATCCATAAAATGTTACTTCGGGGCCATTCTTTCGTCATATCACAAGATACCCTGCTCAACTTTAACCAGGTGAAAGGCCGGACGCTGACCAGTTATTTTGCGTATGACAAGCCAAGAGACCGCTCCGACATCGATCATGTGGTGGTTGAAGGCAACGGGGAGAGTCTGTATTTCGCCGTCGATGACAACAATAAAATGGTGGGGATGAACCGGGTATTGTGCAGTAAAATGACGATCCGGTTTGCAGACCGGAAGGTTAATAAAATTAGCTTTTACGGACAACCGGACTCCAAACTGGTTCCTCCCCAGGAATTGAAGGAAGCCGACAAACAACTGGACGGTTTTAACTGGCGGATGGCCGAAAAGCCAACCAAAGCCCGGATTCTGGGATTACCGGAACCAACGACGCCAGCCTCAGCAACCGTTTTAAGTGCAAAAAACGTCAAAAAAGCGGCAGCTCCCATTTTACCCGAAACGTCGGCGACGACCAAACGGGAGATTCCCGTAAGTGAATCGAAGATGAAGGGGATGATCCGGAAAACAACAGAAAATTCTGTTGGAACCGCACCCGTCAAAGAAGCCGTTTCGGTGAACAAACCGGCACCCGTTCCGACGGTTGAACCGAAAAAAGAACTGGAAAAAGTGAAAACGGCGGCCGTTCAGCCCGTTGATAGCGCGACCACCGAAGCCGTAAACCCTATACCGGTAAAAACGACACCTGAGGTAACGAAACCAAAAAAAGTGATGGCTGTCGAATCAAAAAAACCGACCGTTGTCAGTACGGAGAAGCAAGCGAAACCGGTGGACAGTTTATCGACAGAAACCTTGAAAAATACCATTACAAAACCGGCGCTTCGTACCACACCAGCGCCGTTGGAAGAGAGCGATCTGGAAAAAGAACTCAATAAAAAACCGGTTCGGAAAACCGGTAACTGATTGGGTCTCCAGCGGTTTACAAAATAATTTTTTGAATCTGTTTTAAACCTTTGGGGTATCATCCGGTTCTAACTGACAAAAAAGAGTTTGAATTGCAATTTTTTGAGGAAGTGGTCGTTGACTTTCTCGTTTTTTTAAATATGTTTGTGATGGGGTATTATATCCACCCAGTTACCGAATGAAATTATATGAAACAACCTGTACGTTTATATGCCTGGTTAACCGGATTGGCACTTCTGGTATCGCAGAGCCTGATGGCTCAGAGCGATAGCAGCAAGCCCAAAAGCCGGTTGGAGTTGGGGCAAAAACCCGCACCGACGAGTCGTGTGATTCACTCCCGCAACTTCCCTTTCCTGAAGCACCCCAGCGTTTCCAGTCTGGATCGTGGCGTCACTGCTCAGAAAAATACCGCCATCAACCAATTTTACCGCAACCAGCTTTTACAGACTTCGGCGGGTAAAACCCCGGCTCGCAACGCCAGTTCGGATACCGGCAACCTTTCAACCCCTGAAGCCCGCGTGTCGGCGGAAGAAACCCGGAAAGTAGATGATTGGATGTATGCCAATGAACGGATCACGGTTTCGAATATTTACCCGAATCCAGCCAACGAAAGAGCCGAAATTGATTACCAGATATTTGGTGGCGTAAAAGACGCTAAGCTCATCTTCTACAATGTGTTAGGCGCTCCGGTGAAAGAGTATGTACTGGACCGAAACGAGCGAAAAATTCGGATCGCAACCAGCGAAATGAATTCCGGTATGTACTTTTATCAACTGTCTCTGGAAGGACAGAAAATTGCAACCAAAAAGTTAATGGTCAGTCATCAATGATTGTTAATGTAAAGTTTGATAGGCAGTAGGCAGTTTTTCTGTTTACTGCTTATTTTTTTGCCAGACAGTACCCTCAACGTCAGCACTATTTACGGGGAATGATCGTTAGTCTTACAGAGATTTTTATTAATTTTGCATCCTTATGCAGCATTGTTTGAAAGCAGGTACATTAGCGGTTGTGTTGTTGGTGATGATTACGTCATGCAGCCCATTTCAGAAATTACAGAAAACGGGTACGGATGATCAGAAGTATCAGGCGGCCGTCACGTATTTTAAAAAGGGCGAATTTTACCGGGCGGGTCTGTTGTTTGAAGAACTGATTCCCATTCTGAAAGGAAGCACGGAATCGGAAATGGCGCAGTTCTACCGGGCTCACTGCGAATACCAGCAGCAAAACTACCAGTTGTCATCGTTTCACTTCAAGCAATTTTACGAAACCTTTGCCCGAAGCGATTACGCCCACGAAGCGATGTATTTCTACGCCCTTTCGCTGTATAAAGATTCGCCGAACTACAACCTGGATCAATCTAATACGCTGACGGCCATGGCCGCTTTGCAGGATTTTATCAATGCCCACCCGCAGAGCCCTTTCCGGCAGGAATGCACGCAGTACATCGCCGTTCTACGCGATAAACTGGAACTGAAGGCCTACGATAAAGCCAAACAATACTACAAAACCAGTTCCGCCAACATTGCCAATTACCGGTCGTCGGTGGTTTCCATTACCAATTTTCTCCGCGAATACCCGGATTCGAAATACAATGAAGAACTGGCCTACCTGCGCGTGGATGCGCAGTACAACCTGGCTAAAAATAGTTTTGCCGACAAACTGAAGGAGCGACACCAGGAAGTGGTGACCTATTATCTGGCATTGGTGGACAAATTCCCGAAAAGCCCGGATCTAAAAAAAGCCGAACGGATGTATGAAGACAGCCGTAAAGAACTGGAAACCATTGCTAATCAGGAAAAAGAGAAATTGAATCAGCAACAAAAACCGGCCAAAGTCACGGCGACAACGGCCAATTAAACAATACCGGCGGGCCGAATTCACCAGCGTTCGGTGGCTGAAATTTGAGAATAGAAAACCAAAAAACTATGGCAAATAATCCTTCGATCATCACCCGCGATACCGATAAAATTGCGGCAGCAACGGGTAATCTGTACGAATCAGTATCGATCATTTCAAAACGGGCGCGGCAGATTTCGAGCAAAATGAAAGAAGAACTGAGCAACAAGCTTTCAGAATTTGCCTCGGCTGTCGACAACCTGGAAGAAGTGTTCGAAAACCGGGAGCAGATTGAAATTTCAAAATACTACGAACGTCTTCCTAAACCGACCACGGTGGCAACAGACGAGTTCCTGGAAGGGAAACTGCAATGGCGCACGGTTGAAGAAGACACGAATAGCTCGCTGTAATTCTCTGCATTAGATTTAAAACGAACCGGAAAAGCACAGAGACCACGGAGAAAATCGCACCGGCGACCTCTCTCTGTGTCCTTTGTGCTTCTTCGGTTCGTTTTGTTTATCCTGTTTATCATGTCCCAATTGACCGGAAAAAAAATTCTGCTGGGTGTAACGGGGAGCATCGCTGCGTATAAAGCCGCCCTGCTGATCCGGCTTTTGATCAAGTCGGGAGCCGAAGTGCAGGTGGTCATGACATCCGCAGCCAAAGACTTCATTACGCCCCTGACGCTGGCCACGCTGTCGAAACGACCCGTTTTTTCGGAGTTCATCCAGGTTGGCGGGCAGGGCGAAGGGCAGTGGAACAACCACGTCGAACTGGCTCTTTGGGCCGATTTGCTGGTCATTGCACCGGTGTCGGCACACACGCTGGCGAAATTGGCCCACGGGTTTTGTGATGATTTGCTGTCGGCGGTGTATCTGTCGGCGAAATGCCCGGTTTTTCTGGCACCCGCCATGGATCTGGACATGTACCGCCACCCTACGACCCTGGAAAACCTCCGGCGGCTGGAATCCTTTGGCAATCACCTCATTCAGGCCGAACACGGCGAACTGGCGAGCGGACTGGTGGGCGAAGGCCGGCTGGCAGAACCGGAACACATTGTGAATGAACTGGAACGACATTTTGCCCACCGCCCGGTTTTCAGACACAAACGAATACTGATTACCGCGGGACCTACGCAGGAACCCATCGACCCGGTTCGCTTTATCAGCAACCATTCGAGCGGCAAAATGGGCTATGCCATTGCCCGCGCTTTTGCCCAGGCCGGAGCCGACGTTACGCTCGTCAGCGGCCCCACGGTGCAACCCCTCCCCGATCCAACCATCCGGCGCATAGCGGTACGCTCGGCCCGGGAAATGTTTGAAGCAACGGCGGAAGAATTTCCGAAAGCGCACGTGGTGGTGCTGGCAGCCGCTGTGGCCGATTACACCCCATTGCAACCCGCCGACCAGAAAATCAAGAAAAAGGAAGCGGTTTTTGGGTTGGAAATGACCAAAACCGTCGATATTGCCGCCACCCTGGGACAGCAGAAACGCCCGGATCAGATTACAGTCGGTTTTGCACTGGAAACCAACGATGAACTGGCCAATGCGCTGGGAAAACTTCGGGCCAAAAATTTCGATCTGATCGTTCTGAATTCTTTGCGCGATCCGGGAGCCGGTTTTGGGCACGATACCAACAAAATTACCGTTATTGACAAAGACGAGCGGATGTATGAATTTGATCTGAAATCGAAGGACAAAGTGGCCGAAGATTTGCTCAATCTCGTTCAGGAACAGCTATCGATGGTATGAAATTTCAATCCTTATTACGAAGTGTTGCGGTATTCATCGGCCTGTCGACCCAAACCGGTCTGGCCCAGGAACTCAATTGCCAGGTAACGGTGAATTTCAACCAGGCGCAGTCGACCCAAATCACCGACCGTCAGGTTTTCCCCCAGCTTCAGAGTTTCATTACGGATTTCATCAATACCCGCCGTTGGACGACCGATGCGTTCAATCCGGAAGAACGCATCAACTGTAAACTGATCATTGATATTCTGAAAGTTCCCGCTCAGAATGTTTACCAGGGTCGTGCGCAGGTCATTGTCACCCGCCCCGTATATGGCACTAATTATGAAACCGTTACGCTGCGTTACATCGACAATTCGTTTGATTTCCCTTACCGCCCGAACGATGCAATGTTTTTTAACGAAAATACCAATTCCAGTGAATTAACGTCTTTGCTTGCTTTTCACGCGCTCATCATGCTGGGTGTCGATTACAATACGTTCAGCAAGCAGGGCGGGAAACCGTTTTTTCAACGGGCCTATAATGTGATGACCCTGGCCAATCAACGGGCCGACGCCGGCGGGGCGTGGGCGGCCAAGGGGGACATTCGAAACCGATACTGGCTGATCGAAAATCTGCAAAGCCAGCAGTTTATTCCCTACCACGAAGCCTTGTATACCTACCACCGCCAGGCGTTGGATACCTTCACAACCAACCCTGCGGGAGCGCGCCAGCAGGTTTTAGGCGTTTTATCGACCCTCCAGCAGGTCAGCCAGCAGCGGCTCAATTCCGTGGTGATCAACACATTTTTTGACGCCAAGGGCGAAGAACTCTTTAACATCATGAACGAAGGGCCGCGCGATGAACGGCAAAAGGCCTTCACGCTTCTTTCCACCCTCGACCCGGCCAAAACAGAAGTTTACCGGAAGTTACTCAGATAATTCATGGGTAAACGTTTAATTCGCATTCGGGCTACGGAGCTTCTTAACCAGTGGACATCCGAATCGGCCACCGGACTCGTAAATGCCGAAATCAATGTGGTTTTCCTTGACGGGCGAACCTTACACGGTCGGCTGATCGACATCCGGGGGTCTGAATTATCGATTCGAGACAACATTGGCCACGGTCATACGGTCCTGATCCAAACGGTTGATGAAGTCATCCTGGATGAAAAAGCTCCTTTTTAGACTCTTACCATGCTTTCGCATTTACTGATTAAAAACTACGCCCTGATTGAACATCTGGAAATGGATCCCGATACCGCCCTGAACACCATTACGGGTGAAACGGGGGCGGGAAAATCCATCATGCTGGGTGCCATTGGTTTGCTGATGGGTAATCGGGCCGACACCAAGGCACTCTACAATCCGGACGAAAAATGCGTAATCGAAGGTTTTTTCAAGGTATCAGGCTACCTCATCGAGAATTTATTTGAAGAGGCTGACCTCGATTACGATTCAACCTGCGTGGTTCGGCGGGAGATTAGCCCGAGTGGAAAATCCCGCGCTTTTGTGAACGACACACCAGTGACGCTCGATATTCTCCGGCGGGTGACGAGCCATTTAATGGACATTCATTCGCAGCACGATTCCATTCTGCTGGGATCAAATGAATACCAACTGGAAATCGTCGATACCTACGCCCAAAACGACGCCCTGTTGCGCCAATACCGCATCGATTACCGCACGTATCGACTCAAACAGGAAGCTTACGAGCGCCTGCTGACCGAAACGGCAACCATGAAAAAGGAGTTTGATTACAACAGTTTCCTGTACGAAGAACTTCACAAACTGGAGTTGCAAGCCGACGAACAGGAGTTGCTGGAACAGGAACTCACGATTCTGGAAAATGCCGAAGACATCAAAGAGCGGCTTCAGCTCTCGTCTGATTACCTCGACAATGCGGAGCAATCGGTCGTCGTTTACCTCAAAAATGTGGTTAACAACCTGAACTACGTCACCCGCCTGACGGACCGGTTCAGCCAGCTTCGGGACCGGGCGCAAAGTGCCCTGATCGAACTGCGTGACCTCGCCAATGAAATAAACACCGAAGAAGACAACATCGAGACCAATGATGCGCGGGTCGAGGTCATTCGGGAACGACTGAATCTTATTTATCAGTTACAAACCAAACACGCGGTAAAAACCGTCGCCGAACTGCTGGTTATTCAGGCGGATCTGGAGAAAAAAGTTAGTAAAATTCTGAATTCCGATGCCGAACTGGCATTGGCCAAAGCCGAAAGTGAAGCGGCTTTTGAGCAACTCATGACGAGTGCCGATGCGCTTTCGGCCTCCCGCCGGGAAGCAAACCCCGAGATTGAGGAGCGGGTGGGCAGTCTGCTGGCCGACCTGGGCATGCCGAATGCCTCGTTAAAGATCAGCCAGGACACCGGCAAGCCGACCGACACGGGTGTCGATACGGTTTCTTTCCTGTTCAGTGCCAACAAAGGCGTCAAGAACCAGCAATTGAAAAATGTCGCTTCAGGGGGTGAATTTTCCCGGTTAATGATGGCGATTAAATACATTCTGGCCAGCAAACGTTCGCTGCCGACGATTATCTTTGACGAAATTGATACGGGCGTCTCCGGCGAAATTGCGATCAAAATGGGAAACATGATGCGCGATATGGCACACAGCCACCAGATCATCGCCATTACACACCTGCACCAGATTGCCGCACAGGGCAAAGCCCATTACTTTGTGTATAAAGACAATTCCGGCAATCGTACCGTGAGCCGGGTGAAAAAACTTAGTTTTAACGAACGGGTTCAGGAAATCGCCCAGATGATCGGCGGAAACAATCCGTCGGCCAGTGTCCTGAAAAATGCGAAAGAACTGCTTTCGCAGAAAGCGTCGTCCTGAATGAAAACCCACCGATTTAAAATACGCCATCAATACCATGAAAAAACTAGTGATTTGCCTTGTTGCACTGGCGGGTTGTCAGTCATCCAACGATAAAAAAAGTATTGAACAAATGCAGGACCAGGTTATGGTCGTTCATGACGAGATCATGCCCCGCACCGATGATCTGATGGATTTGAAGGAAAAAATAAGCCATCAAATTGATAGTCTTTCCAAAATCACACCCGCTTCAGCCAGCGTCAAGGCCCGTCAGGAAGAAGGCCTGACTATCAATAAAAACCTGACCGAAACCGACAGCCTGATGTTTGCCTGGATGAATCATTACAACGCCGATACCGTCAAAGGCATGGATGAAACGCAGGCAAAAGCATACCTGGATCTGGAATTGAAGAAAATCAGTGAGGTGAAAGCCAAAATAAACAGCGGAATGACACAGGCGAAGAAATTTCTGGGTAACTAATTCCGGACGCGGGCTGTTGATTGAGTAGGCCCCTTTGCTGTCTGGTTTTTTGCAATTAAACTAAATTTCAGAATGTATTCAGTGCTAAAAAGCAGCCTGTCGCTGGCCGTTTTCCTTTTTTTAGCGGCTTGCTCATCCACCGAATCCCGGTTGCCCATCATGGGCGAACGGGATGTCATCACGAAAGAAGTAGACGGTAAAACCGTCACGGATACGGCCTATTATCAGATACCGGGTTTCCAGTTTACCAATCAGGACAGCCTGCCGGTAACGGATAAAACCTTTGATGGAAAGATCTACGTTGCCGACTTCTTCTTCATCACCTGCCCGACGATTTGCCCGAAGATGAAAACCCAGATGAAACGGGTTTACGACCAATTCAGGAACAATCCGGACGTGATGTTGCTGTCATACACCATCGATCCGAAACACGACACCCCGGCGGTGCTGAAAGAGTTTGCGACCAGTCTGGGCATCACCGGATCGCAGTGGCAATTTGCAACCGGCCCGAAAGAAGAGATTTTTAAAACCGGCAAGAGTTATATGGTGGTGGCTCAGGAAGACGCCGGAGCGCCAGGCGGTCTTCTTCACAGTGGTCACTTTGTGCTGGTAGACAAAGAGAAACACGTTCGGGGCATGTATGACGGCACCACGGAAGAAGGTGCAGACAAACTGATGGCGGACATCGACCGGTTACTCGCCGAATATAAAACGAAATGAGAAGACGAACGCTGGGATGTTTGCTCGTACCGCTTCTTTTCCAAACCGCTTGCCAGAGCCAGGAGGAGTTAAAGCAGGAGAAATATTTTGTGGAGGGCTACCAGCTTTACACCGAACATTGTGCCAATTGCCACCAAACTGACGGTAAGGGTCTTGAAGCGCTGTACCCGCCCATCAACGGGTCCGACTACCTGAAAAACAAAGAAAAGGTCATCTGTCTGATTCGATATGGGCAGAACGAACCCATTGTGGTGAATGGTCGGCGATTCAACCGGCCGATGCCCGCCAATCCGCAATTAACCGACATCGACGTGGCGGAAATTACGACTTATATTTACAACAAGTGGGGCGGAGAAACCGTGATTACGGATGTAAAGGAAGCCAGCAAAGTGCTGGATACGTGTCGGGTGCAGCGTCAACGCTAAGCGGGTGATTCAGCATTAATTCCCACTGCCCGACATCTGGAAGACTCCTGACGGTTTTCGAATAAAATAGTGGGAGAACGTTTGATCCGTGTCCAGGCCCACCCCTTCCAGCCGTTCGTTTGAGTTTTTGCTCAGAATTTTGACCTTTTTTTCGGTGTAAACCTTCTTGGTGGTCGGGTTCCAGTTGAGTTCCGGCGTGTAGAGTTCCTGATTTTTTTTCTTGTTGACCACCACCACATTCCCCATGACGCGGTAATAATTCTGGGCTTGCACGTAGCGGCCCGAATCCGCCCGCAAGGTGGTCTCGATCTGCTGATCGGGACCATAGAACTCGATGTTGACGGTTTTGGGGTAAACGCGGTCGTTGGATTGGTACTTGTACTGCAAGGGCGTTTTCATCTTGACCTTCAACAGCCCCATTTCGCTGTACAGAATCTGAACGTCGTTGATTTCTTCCAGCGGGCCGGTATACGGTTTTGATTTTTTCGCAGCCGGTTCTTCCGTACAACTCATCAAGGCACTCCCAAACAGGCCCAAAAGGATGGCCCGAAAAATGTACTTACTCATCATGGTTTTCAGTGTGAATCATTCCAACTCTTAGAACGAAAGTCTGAGGGCCCTGGTTCGCAGCTTTGACTAAACGGCAAGGCTACGCAGTGAAACCATCGGTTAATCGATTTTCTGCCGCTGGAACCAGGGCTGATTGAGCGACAGACCCAGGCCAATTTTGAAGTACCGTTCCTGAATCTGACCATTCGTAACCGTTCCCCGCTGACCACCGATCAGGGAGATGCTAACCGAATTCACGTATTGGCCTACGGGCAACGAAACGCCTAAACTGACGTTTACATCGTTGGGTTGTTTTCCGCCTACCGAATACGGCAGCTTGGAATAATTGAACCCTAACCGGTAGGGAATGAGGTCCAGGTAACGCGTCGATCGGGTTTTCGGCGTGTATTCCAGCCCGGCGCCAATCGAATAACTATCTTGTAGACTCCCAGAATTACCCTCCAGATCCGAAAATTTCGACCAGGGCTGGTACCCAAACTCAACCCCAACCGCTAGTTTTTGCGATTTTTCCAGCACAATACCGCCCCGGAATTGAGTAGGCAGCGTAACCGAACCGCCACTGCGGGTGCTCACCGTATCTGGATTTGAAATCTGCGTGCCACTGGCATCGATTTGCTGGTACGTATCGATTGAATTGCCGCCCAATTTCGTCATCGGATCGATGGTGGCACCGATGTTCAGGAACCAGTCATTTTTCAGTTTCGGTCGCCAGGCCGCTCCAAATCGCCACACCACATCGCTGTAACTCGTTTGTGTCGAACGCTTTACGGTAATATCATCTCCACCAATCAGCAGGCGGGAATCGGAATCTTTGGTGGTGTTGCCAAAAAGAAAAGCGGCTTCAAAACCGAAGAAAAGGCTCTTGGTCAGGCTAAAGCCGTTGGTAAACGTTGCCTTGTTGAGCCCACCCCGTCCCCGGTAAATGTATTCGGATTCGTAAATGGTGCCCGGCACTTTCTGGTATTGCGTGGTTTGGTAGTCCACGTAGCTGTAGGGCCGCAAGCCAATACCCGTCGACCAATAGCGGGTGACGGGAAAGGTAAACGTCAGGTAACTGAGGTTGGCCCCAAAATCCTGTTGTTTTTGTCCACGGCCATCGGTAAGTCCTTTGCTTTGTCCCAGCAAACCCACTTCAAACAGGGTGTAGCGGTTCCGAACCAGCAAAGCGGGGTTGACACTATTCAGAAAAAAACTGTTGGCATACGCGGTTCCCATGCCGCCCATGCCCAGGTTGGTGACGTTGCTGTTGCCGTAGATTTCACCAATACCCAGCGAAGAATAAGGAGAATTGCCTAAACCTTGTGCCTGAGCGGTCAATTGAGCCGTTCCAAACAGGAAAAGGCCGGTAAATAAGACGGAATACCATCCGTTACGAGAGGTCGACATTATGTTGTAAAATACGATTCAATCCGATCAGTACCAGTTCCGGTACTGCAAAGATGGGTGGTTTCAGGCTACTTTCAAAAAACGGAGCGTCTCCCCCGCAGATTAGTACCTTCACATCGGGGTGTTCCCGGCGATGCGCATCGATAATACCGTTCAATTCGGCCAGCAATCCATTGACCACCCCGGCCTGCATGGCCTGCCGGGTATTTTTTCCCAAGAGCGAGGGCCTCAACTCATCCGGCTCGACCATCGGTAACCTTTCTGTAAACGAATGCATCGCCCGGAATCGCATACGGAAGCCGGGAGAAATCATTCCGCCGTGAAAGACCGAAGCTTGATCGACGTAGTCATACGTGACGCAGGTTCCCATATCGATCACCAGACAGGCATCGTCTGGAAACCGGACTTTGGCCCCAACAGCCGACGCAATCCGGTCGGTTCCGAGCGTGTTGGGCGTGTCATACCGCTTTTCCATCGGCACCGGCGTATAACCATCGACCGCCAGCCAGAACGTTCCCGGTTTTAGCGAAAGTTGGTCCCGCAATTGGTCGGCCGGGCGGTTGGTCGACGAAACGACGACCGCATCGGGCGGAGCATTCTGAATCAGGATTTGCAGGTTCTCGACCGATAATTGCGAATAGACTCCCACAGGCTTTCCCTGCTCGAAAATTCCGGCTTTGATGGCACTGTTCCCCCAGTCGATGGCGATGTTCATTCCTGCAAAAATTGCAAATTGAGACCAGATTCCTCACGCTTGTGTGTTAAAAATGCTTAAAATGCGGCATGGAATCGGTAAAAACGTGGTTTGAGCAGCAGTTGATGGGCAATTCCGTCGGCAATCTGGTCCTGTTCGCTCTCCTTATTCTGTTGGGTTTGTGGTTAAAACGCATGCTGTCGATGCTGCTGAGCCGGTTTTTCTACCGGCTCGTCAAGCCCGAATCCAACTCCATTCCGATCAGCGATTTTCTTCGGTTGATGCGCCAGCCGATCGAATTCCTTATTCTGCTGATCATGCTTTTTCTGGCTTTCGACCGACTGGCCACTCCCGAACAATGGGAATTTGTGCCCCGCACCGAGTTTGGCTACCGCCTGGTGGTGATTCGGTTATACCAGACGACGCTGATGATCACGCTGGCCTGGATTGCCATCCGGTTTGTGAAGTTCGTGGGCCTGATTTTTCAGAAACGGGCCGAACAAACGGAAACGAAGCTGGACGACCAACTGGTGCCGTTTGTTCGTGATCTGATGATTCTAACCGTTTCCGCGATTGCGTTTTTTTCGATTCTGAGTGTTGTTTTCGACGTCAACGTCATTGCGCTCGTAACCAGTCTGGGCATCGGCGGTTTGGCCATTGCCCTGGCGGCCCGCGAAACGCTCGAAAATTTATTTGCCTCGTTTGCCATTCTACTCGATCGTCCTTTTGTTACGGGCGATACCGTGACCGCCGGAACCGGCCCCAATCAAGTTACCGGCACCGTGGAGAAAATCGGTTTCCGAAGCACCCGTCTCCGCACCGACGACGGCAGCCGAATCGCCGTTCCCAACCGCCTGATGATTTCACAGTCTCTCGATAACCTGACCCAGCGAAGCCAGCGCCGGGCCAAGTTCTACCTCCGGCTTGCCCTCGACACACCGGCCGGGACGCTCCGGAGCATTGTTGACGATACCCGCCAATGGCTTGAAAACCAGCCAAAAACTAACCAATCTCCTCCCCTTATTCAGTTTGATACCTTTGGCGAAAACTCGCTGGATATTCTGATTCAATATTACGTGGCGACCAGCGACTACCGGGAATTTAACGCAATAAAGGAAGAAGTGAACTATCAGTTGATGGCTATTGTTGAGAAACATAGCGGACGGTTTGCATTTCCATCAAGAATCGTTTATCTTCGATCACAGGCTGAGTTCCCGCTCGAAAATCAAAAATAATTCCTGGCTACTTTTGAATACTTTCTAAAACATTTGCATCTTTTGGTCGTTCTTGTTGACAAAGCGGGATTAATCTATTAACATTGTGGTCATATAGGTTCTGACCCGATATCACAGGTGTTCTGCCTTTATCCATGTAATCTGAGGCCGCAAGCCAAATCCACCTGAACAAACTGTCCTGTTGTACCCTACCACGCACCAGCGTAGTTGTGTTACTACACTAAACAGTTGCTGCAAGTGCATAGGTCAAGCAAATATCTGACTTGTAATCAATCGTATCATTAAAGCACTACTTTTCCTCATTTGGATTCATTCATCCACGGCTTGCCGTAGCGACAATTATCTCACACATTTTCAAGTAAAGCCCCCTTTGCTTACTCTGGCTTTTTATGTACAATAAGGAAGAACTCGATCTGAAACTCTTATCAGAATTGAAAGCGATTGCTGAATCATTCAGTATTCGTGACATCAGTAAATTCAACAAAAAGGAATTGGTTTATAAAATTTTAGACCAGCAATCCTTACTCCCCGACCCCGTTCCCGCTCCCACTGAAAACGGCAAAAGCGCGGAAGCCACCCCCGTGGTGGTCGCCGAAGCCCCGCGCCGTGGACGGCGTCCACGCCCGGAACCAACACCGGCAGCCGAGACGGCTCCTGCTGCGCAACCCGCTCCTGCTGACCTGGAAACGCCGGCTTCGGCTCCCGAACCCGTTCAGCCCGAAATGGCAACCCCCACGCCGGAAGCCCGAACTGAAGAACCGCGCGTATCGGTCGTACGGCCCAATCGCGACAATACGGCCCGAAACGGCCGACCTGCCGATGCTGCTGCAGGCACCCGCCCGCAAAACCGGCGTGGTCCGGAACAAACCGGCCCCATTCGCCCCGCCCGAAACGAAAATTCAGATTCTCACGATCCACGGCGCGTGCGTCAACGAATTCGCAAAGACGAAGAGGTGGGCGAAGATATTATTCCCGCAGCCCCTTCTGCGGAGAAATCCAATGAAAAAAAGGGACTTCCCAACCAACCCCAGCGCCCGGAACAACTCCGCAACCGCAAAGGAGAACTGGAACAACCCGCACTGGATCTGTCGATTGAAACCGACACCGACGACTTTTTTACGGCACCCGCCGACGGCGAACAGCCTGATGTAGCCGCTGTTAGCCCGGCCACGCCGGAAACCCCGGTTCAGGCCGATCAGCCCGAAGCAACCCAAACCCCGGCACAGCAACCCGAACGCCAGCAGCGTGACGTGGTGCGCCCGGATGAGTATACCAACCGCATTCGCCGGCAGTATAACCAGCACGTTCGGGAATTTGACGGGATTATTGAAAACGAAGGCGTTCTGGAAATTATGTCCGATGGTGGCTACGGCTTCCTGCGCTCGGCCGATTACAATTACCTGGCCAGTCCGGACGACATATATGTATCACCGTCACAAATTAAACTCTTTGGTCTGAAAACCGGGGACACGGTACGCGGTCAGATCCGTCCACCCAAAGAAGGTGAAAAATATTTTGCCCTGCTTCGTGTTTCATCGGTCAATGGCAAAACGACCGAAGAAATCCGCGATCGGATTCCCTTTGAATACCTGACTCCGCTTTTTCCGGAAGAAAAACTGAACCTGAGCTACCGTTCCGATCAGTATTCGACCCGGATTGTAGACCTCTTTGCGCCGATTGGAAAAGGGCAGCGGGGGATGATTGTGGCCCAGCCCAAAACCGGTAAAACCGTGTTGCTGAAAGACATCGCCAACGCCATCACCAAAAACCACCCGGAAGTTTATCTCATCATTCTGCTGATCGACGAACGCCCGGAAGAAGTGACGGACATGGCCCGGAGTGTGAACGCAGAAGTCATTTCGTCCACCTTTGATGAACAGGCCGAACGGCACGTAAAAGTGGCCTCGATGGTGCTGGAAAAGGCGAAACGGATGGTTGAGTGCGGTCACGATGTGGTTATTCTGCTCGATTCGATCACGCGTCTGGCGCGGGCCTACAACACGGTAGTGCCTTCGTCCGGGAAGATTCTGTCGGGTGGTGTCGATGCCAACGCCCTCCACAAGCCGAAACGTTTTTTCGGAGCCGCCCGAAACGTTGAATTTGGCGGCTCGTTAACGATCATTGCCACGGCGCTGATTGATACGGGTTCGAAAATGGACGAAGTAATCTTCGAGGAATTCAAAGGGACCGGTAACATGGAACTCCAACTCGACCGGAAACTGTCCAACAAGCGCGTTTATCCGGCGGTCGACGTTCTGTCGTCCGGCACGCGTCGGGAAGACCTGCTGCTCGACAAAGAAACCCTGCAACGCATCTGGATTCTTCGCAAGCACATGGCCGATATGAACGCGATGGAGTCGATGGACTTCCTGCTCGACCGCATGCGCGGAACCCGCAACAACGAAGAATTTCTGGTGTCGATGAACCGCTAACGTTCATCTTCCGTCCTTCTTTTTATACACAAAAACCGTGTTGCACCCCAAAAGGGTCGCGACACGGTTTTTTAGTTACCAGACAATCCCGTCGCATCTGAGAAAGACACAGCCGCGCAAGGCGTTTCTCAAAAAATAATTTCGGGTTTGCATGACTTCACGGCCCTTTTCGAGTCTCAATGAAGGAATATAAACTTCAAACCCGTCGTTATTTCATGTTCACCAATAAAACACCCTGGGTTGTGCTGCTCCTTGTCTGGATGGGCGGTTCAACCTATTGGCACGTCTGCCACATCAAACAATTGTGCGCCGACGACGATACTTCCCAGTCAGCCCTTTCTGCGGATTCAAAAACAACTCCTGCCTTCACAGTCCCCGGTTTGCAGTTTGCGGATGGCACAACCGCATCCTTCCAGTCAGCGGGTCATCTGGCGTTTGCCAAATCCGGGGCCGAAGTCAACCCGGCGGGCGTTCAGTCTTTGCTGGATTCCCTGGCACTCTATATGAAAGCAAACCCCGGCAAACGCGTACAACTGACGGGTTTCTATGATCCAAACGAGCAAAACCCTTCGACTGATGCCAATCTGGGACTAGCGCGTGCCAACAGCGTCCGCACTTATCTCAAAACGCTGGGTGTAGCGGATACGCTCTTCACGATACAAGGCGAATCGACCACCGATCTGGCCTTTACGCCAGCCGGTGATTCGCTCTACGGCGGGATTCGGTTTGCATTTCTGGAAGAAGTACTGGTGAAAGCCCCCAAACCGGCCGAAGAAAAATTAGCTGACAGTCAGAAATTTGCATCCATTTTTGAGCCCATGGACTTGTACTTCAACACCGGCAGAATCGATTACATCAAAACCGCCGGTACCCGTGAATTTCTGGAAAAGACCCGGACCTATCTCAAAGAGCATCCTGATCAGAAACTGGTCATTACCGGCCATACCGATGATGTCGGCCCCGATGCACTCAATCTGGCACTGTCTAAAAAGCGGGCCACCGCCGTAAAAATGCAATTGGTGAACGAGGGTATTTCGGCCCGGCAGGTGGAAGTCCAGGGCAAAGGCGAAATCCAGCCCGTCGGCACCAATAAAACCGAAGACGGTCGCCGGGCCAACCGCCGGGCCTCGATCGTTGTGAAACCCTAATGTCCTCCGCTACCAAAAACGCATTACCACTATGTTTGAAATGAATCCCCATCAGTTGCCCGACGCCGTTCTGCAACACTGGATTATGTTACTAGTTTGTGGAACGCTAGGTTTCATCATCGGTTACATCGGTCGAAAAGTTACGATTCGCCGGCTCGAAAGTCAGATCAATGCCACCGAAAGCCAGGTGGAAGAGTGCCTGAAATCCAGTCAGGCCCAGCAGGAAGACATCGTGCTCCAACGCATTTCTTCCCGGGCAAATGAACTGAATTTCACACGAATCGGCCATTCCTCACTCGCTAAAGCCGATGACTTGAAGGAAATTAACGGAATTGGCCCGTTTTTCGAGAAAAAACTGCACAGCCTCCGAATCTATACGTTTCAGCAGTTGGCCAATTGTACGACGGAAGACACCAACCAGATTGCCAACATCATTGAGTTCTTCCCCGACCGCATCGAACGGGAAGACTGGATCGGCCAGGCAAAAAAGTTACACCGCAAAAAATATGGCGTTTAGAATTCAACTGTTCGACCTAAAAAAGCACAGACACTATGTTCAATTTAGATCCGTTTAGCCGGGGCGTTGCCATTACTGAAATTCTGATCTTGCTGGCCTTTGCCGCCCTTGTGGGTTATTTCCTCGCCCGGTTGATCACCAACAACCGCATCAGCGAATTAAAAGCTGCTTTGGCCGATCAGGAAGCGGCCCTGGATGACTGCCACCGCAAGCGGAAAGCGACGGTAGCGATGGCTTCCTCTCCAGCAACAAAAACCGTCGAGTATACAAGCACCCGAACAGTTGCACCGACAAGCAATGGTAACATAGCAACAGAAAGCGATGAAGAAACCGTTTTCCGTAAAATTGCGTCACGTGCTTCGGAATTGAATTTTAGCCGCATTGGCTACGCCACCCTGAACGATGCAGATGATCTGAAAGAGATTGTGGGCGTCGGTCCGTTTTTTGAACGCAAACTGCACACACTCGGCATTTTCAGCTTCCGGCAACTGGCCAATTTTACGACCGAGGATGTAGAAAAGGTGAGTGATATTATTGAATTTTTCCCCGACCGCATCGAGCGCGAAGACTGGGTTGGACAGGCTAAACAACTGTATAAGAATAAATACGGCCGGGAGGTTTAAAGACGGTATTCGGTATTCGGTGGCTGACGCATTCAGATGCACGCGTCAGCCACCGAATACCGTATACTGAAAACCGAATACCCATTTTACAACGTCTCGACCGTGCGACGGATGAACGCGGTCAGGTCGGAGCCGGAAAGCATGCCCTGTGCCAGTTTGGCCAGATCCAGGCTTTGTTTAACCAGTACCTTTTGCTCGTCTGCATTATCCAATTTCAAAATGCGGTCGGCCAGCGGGTGGTTGGCGTTCACGGCAATGTTGTAACTATCCGGCATGGCACCGAACATACCCCGTTCGCCACTCAGCGCGGACATATCTTTCATCCGGCGGAAAAACTCGGGCAGGGTGATGATCACCGGCAGTTCGTCGGTTGGCATGGCTTCGACGGAAACCGTACCGGTTTTGCTCTCCAGCGCTTCCTCAAACAACGTTTTCAGTTTCGTTTTGTCGTCTTCCGACAGCACACTTTCGTTGTTGATCCCCTTGTCGATCAGCTTGTCAAACGTATCGGCATCGACGCGTTTCAGGCTGGTTTTTTCGAGCTTGTATTCCAGTTGATTGATGAAATGGCTGTCGATCACCGTATCGAACAGCAAGACTTCATACCCGCGTTTCCGGGCCGATGCGATGAAACCGTCCTGTTTTTGCAGATCGTTCGTATAAAGCCAGACAACCGAACCGTTTTTATCAGTCTGATTTTCCTTAACGGCTGCGCTAAACTCCTCAAAGGTGAAGTATTTCCCGTCTACGTTTTTCACCAGACAGAAGTCCTTGGCTTTTTCGTAGAATTTCTCATCGCTGATGATACCGTATTTGACAAACAGGCCGATGTCATCGAATTTCTGTTCAAAACCGGCGCGGTCGTTGCGGAACAGTTCTCCCAGTTTATCAGCAACTTTCCGCGTGATGTACCCGTTGATTTTCTTGACATTGCTGTCGGCTTGCAGAAAACTCCGCGACACGTTGAGCGGAATATCCGGCGAGTCGATTACGCCGTGCAGCATCATCAGAAAGTCCGGCACGATGTCTTTGACCTCGTCAGTGATGAACACCTGGCGACTGTACAATTGAATTTTTTCACGCCGGATCTGAAAATCATTTTTAACCCTTGGGAAATACAGCACGCCCGTCAGGTTAAACGGATAATCGACATTCAGGTGAATCCAGAACAGGGGCTCTTCCGACATCGGATAGAGTTCCTTGTAAAAATTCAGGTAATCTTCGTCGGTCAGATCAGAAGGCGACTTGGTCCAGATCGGGGCAGTATTGTTGATGGTTGCGCCATCGAATTCGATGTCGATGGGCAGAAACCGGCCGTATTTATCCAGAATTGACCGAAGGCGGTCTTTATCCAGAAACTCTTCCGAATCAGCGGCAATGTGCAGAATGATGTCCGTTCCGTGTTCCGCGCGCTCGGCTTCCGTAATTTCAAACTCAGTCGAACCATCGCAAATCCAGCGGGCGGCTTCCGAGCCTTCCCGATACGATTTGGTGATAATTTCGACGTGATCAGAAACCATGAAGGCCGAATAGAAGCCCAGGCCAAAATGACCGATGATCGCGCCTTTTTCGTCCAGCTTGTCTTTGTATTTTTCCAGAAATTCAGAGGCACCGGAAAACGCAATCTGGTTGATGTACTTCTTGATTTCTTCCGCCGTCATCCCAATGCCCCGGTCGCTGACGGTGATGGTTTTGGCTTCTTCGTCGAGGGTGACGGTCACTTTCAAATCGCCCAGCTCACCGTTAAATTCGCCGAATCCGGCCAGTTTTTTCAGTTTCTGGGATGCATCGACGGCATTAGAAACCAATTCCCGTAAAAAGATCTCGTGATCGGAATAGAGAAATTTTTTGATGATCGGAAAGATGTTTTCCGTATGAATCGAAATTTGACCTTTTTCCTGAATGGTCGAGCTCATGACAATAAAAATTAGAGTATGATTGACGCAATAAACTGATGCCCACCCGGCACCAACAACTGTTCCAGAGCATCAGAATGTGACAAGTTGGCAGTAAAAAGCCGGGAAAAGGTCAAGGGAAAATAAAAGATTGCGGTTCCTCTACTATTTTCCGGCCTGAGAAAACACCCTTTCCTATTTTTGTGTTTCGTATGCAATGACACCGCATGAGCCACCCATCTACACCGCCCTATCGCCTGTGAACCCGAAAACATATACCGACATTACAACGGAAGAAATGGAGTCACTGGTGATGGAACCGGAAACCGTCATTGTCGACGTGCGCGACGAATGGGAATTTGAAGAATTCAACATCGGCGGCCTGAACATTCCACTGGCCGAAATCCGCAGCAAACGGCATTATCTCCTGCCATATGACAATGTCATCGTGGTCTGCACCAACGGCGTTCGAAGCCGGGTGGCGGTGAAGGATTTCTGCCGCCATCCCGAAATGGAAGAAAAACAGTTGTACCACCTCAAAGGCGGCATTCTCGGAGCCGAAGAGTGATTGTTTAAACCTCTACCGAACCGGTGAATACCCGAACCGCAGGGCCGATTAAATAAAGATTGCTAAAACCGCCGTCGGCAGTGGTAACGAAGGATACCCGCAAATTACCGCCCAGCGTCTGAATTGAAACCGGACTGCTCATGCCGAGTTGCTGGTGTGCAACCAAAGCCGAAGCCGTCACGCCCGTCCCGCAGGAATAAGTTTCGTCCTCAACACCCCGCTCGTAGGTTCTGACAAACAAGGCATTAGCACCGATGGGTTGCATAAAATTGGCGTTGGTGCCACCGGGTGCAAACCGACTGTCATAGCGAACCGGCCGGCCTTCCGCTACGACATCCATCGACTCAACATCTTCCACCACTTTCACGTAATGCGGAGAACCGGTATTCAGAAAAGCATAATCCGCCTGCTGGTCGATCCCGGCAATTTCATTCATTTTCAAGGACACTTCCGCTTCGGTGACCGAAGCCTGGTGTTCACCATCGACGGCCAGAAAACGGGTTTCTGTTTCGAACAAGCCTAAATCGTGCGCAAACCGAACAATGCAGCGTCCGCCATTGCCACACATGCTGCCTTCCGCGCCATCCGCGTTGAAATAGATCATCTGGAAATCATACTCCGGATGATTACGGAGCAGAATCAAGCCATCGGCGCCGATTCCGAACCGACGGTGACAAAGCCGGGCAATGCGTTCCTGCGAAACCGGGAAGGTTTCGGCACGGTCGTCGATCAGGATGAAATCGTTGCCCGTTCCCTGGTATTTGAAGAAATCGATCATTTCGTGAGTTAAGAATTAAGAGTTGGCTGACGCATACAAACTCTTAACTCTTTTTTTGGGGTACAAAAAAAGCCGTCCGGACAGACAGCTTTCTTACTGAGAAGAGGGGCAGTACTACGCCTGTGGCTGTCTAACTTTAGCCTTGCGTTCCTTGATCCGTGCTGCTTTACCCTGACGACCACGCAGATAGAACAAACGTGCCCGGCGAACGCGGCCCAGACGAACCAATTCAACTTTGTCGATATTCGGCGACAGAATCGGGAAAATCCGTTCTACACCGATACCATTTGAGATCTTGCGTACTGTAAACGTTTCTCCGTTGGTGTTCGGATTCCGGCGTTGGATCACCGTTCCCGAATAAACCTGAATCCGCTCTTTGTTTCCTTCACGGATTTTAACATGTACATTGACTGTGTCGCCTGAATTGAAGTCCGGAAAATTGTTCCGCCGACCTGCATTCTCAGCTTCGACCAGTTTAATTAATTCACTCATGACCGTAGATATCTTCGGGGGTATGAAATTTCCTAATAAGCCGCAAATATAGCCAAAAGATTCCGTTTTATAAATAGTTGCCCTTAAAATAAATTGATTGCCACCCGAACCGTGGAAAGTTAACGGGTTTTTAGCTAATTCGCCATCGAAGACCTGAACTCGTTAGTCCCAGTTGATCCAGCCTGATGAAAATTCTAACCGTTGAACAAACCCGCACCCTCGATCAATATACCATTGAGCATGAACCCATTGCGCCCATCAACCTCATGGAAAGGGCTGCTCAGGCATTCACCGACTGGTATACGGCCCGGTTTGACAAAACCCGTCCCGTTCGGGTTTTCTGCGGATTAGGCAACAACGGCGGTGACGGTTTGGCGATTGCGCGTTTGTTGACCCAGTTGGAATATGCCGTTCAGACGTATGTGGTCCGATACGCTCCCCGCGAATCCGACGACTTCATGCATAACCACCGGCGGATGAAGCTGATTTCGTCTATCAATTACATTGAAAATGAACGCGATATACCGATTATCCGAAACCGGGAAGTGGTGATCGATGCCATTCTGGGATCGGGGCTTTCCCGAACCACGGAGGGGATTGTTCAGGCCGTGATCGACGCCATCAACCACAGTCCGGCCACAGTCGTTGCGGTTGACATTGCCAGCGGTCTTTTTGCCGACACGGCCAACGGTCCCAATTCGACCATCATTCAGCCGGATTACACCGTCGCGTTTCACCTGCCAAAACTGGCTTTCCTGCAACCGACTTTGGGGCTTTACGTGGGCGAATGGCACTGGGTCGACATTGGATTGAGCCGGGTATTCATCGAACGGACACCGACGACCTATTTTTACACCACCGAACAGGAAGCCCGGCATTTGCTGCGTCCGCGTAAGCGGTTTTCGCACAAAGGATCGTTCGGGCACGCCCTGTTGCTGGTCGGCAGTTACGGGAAAATAGGGGCTGGCGTTCTCGCGTCCAAAGCGTGTTTGCGGTCGGGGGTTGGATTGCTGACGGTACAGATGCCCCGTTGTGGCTACGAAATCCTGCAAACCACGGTTCCGGAAGCCATGTGCCTGCCCGATGGCCATCTGCACATCCTGTCGGGACAGTCGGAACTGGAAGCGCCCGAGCCAGGCAGCTATTCGGCCATCGGTGTTGGCCCCGGCATTGGCACCGCTCCCGAAACGCTGACAATGTTGCGCAAATTGCTGTCGGAAGCCCAAAAACCGATGGTGATCGACGCCGATGCCATTAACCTGATTGCCCGGAATCGCGACCTGATCGATAAAATTCCGA
The DNA here is from genome assembly GCF_965227735.1 of Larkinella sp. Classification (NCBI taxonomy): domain Bacteria; kingdom Pseudomonadati; phylum Bacteroidota; class Cytophagia; order Cytophagales; family Spirosomataceae; genus Larkinella; species Larkinella sp. The sequence goes on from NZ_OZ245776.1 coordinate 793,665, forward strand.
AGAACAGCATTTTAACACCCCACCCTAAAGAGTTTGAGCGCCTGACGCGACGCTGGACGAGTGATTATGACAAACTGGGAATCCTGCGGGATTTTGCCCAGCGCAATCAGTTTGTCGTCGTTTTGAAAGGTGCCCATACGGCAATTGCCACGCCGGATGGCACTACCCATTTCAATTCGACCGGGAATCCAGGCATGAGCACCGGCGGAACGGGCGATGTTCTGACGGGTATTCTAACGGCCCTGATCGCTCAGGGCTACGACCCAGTAGAAGCGGCAGTACTGGGTGTTTTCGAACACGGGCGGGCGGGCGACCGCGCGGCCGAACAACGCGGCCCCATTGGTCTGACGGCTTCCGACATCATCGAAGCCCTGCGGTGGGATTAACACCCGTGGCGGTTTTTGATGGTAGAAATACCCGCCTTTAAAAAAGATTTCTTCCAGTCCATCGATTTTCTTACAACCATCGTAGATACGAGCGGGTCTAACGCTGTGTAATACGTTCCCAATGGGTGTAGAAAAAAATCTACACTTACCCATCAGCTCTTGTGTATGAAAAACTAGAAAAATGCTTTCCGGCTTTTTTTACAATACATAATAGACTGATAATCAGACAAATTTTCCTTTTGGTAAGTCAAGTCAAAAAAACGGTATTCACTGGAATAGTATTTGACTGAAGATTAAGTAGTCCACTACAACTTGAAATGTAGAAACTACCTGTTTTGAAAATCGCGTAGTTGTACGCATTTCAGAACCACCCGAATTGCCGAATTTTGTAGCCTATATCCAGCATATCCTATATCAACACCATAATTGACCATTGCCATGAGAAACGTTGTCCCAAAAGAATGGAGAGCAAATCGTACAGGAGGCCGCCGTGCTCGATTTGAAATTGACCAGATTTCATTGTTAGGCGTCTTGACCGTTATGATATTTGCCTATATTCTCTTCCACTTCGTTTACCCAATCATCTCGAAAGGGTTATTCTGGTAATGTAAACCGGGTAATCCACACCAAAGAATCATCCACACCAAAACAGATTTCATTAGGAAAAGCGGATTTCAAAACCGGCTGCTCCCGATGAAATCTGTTTTTCATTTCATCAGTTGGTAAACTAAAAAAGCGGCCCCATACGCCAGAACGCTCATGTAGGCCAACTGGATCATGGGCCACTTCCAGCCTTTGGTCTCGCGGTAAACGGTTGCAATCGTGCTCATGCACATCATTGCGAATACGTAAAAAACCAGTAACGAAAAGGCAACCGCAGGCGTATACATGGGTTCGCCCGTCTCCGGATTGATTTCTGCCGCCAGTTTTTCCCGAATCGTACTGTCGTTCCCCTCGTCGGCACTCCCGATGCTGTAGATGGTGGCAATGGTTCCAACGAACACTTCGCGGGCCGCAAACGAACTGATGAGGGCGATGCCAATTTTCCAGTCGTAGCCCAGCGGTTTGATCACCGGCTCCAGAATTTTCCCAAATCGACCGGCATACGAGGCTTCCAGTTTCCCGGAAGCGACCCGGTTTTCCACCTGTTCAGCCGGCAGGTTGGCATATTCGCTCCGAACCCGGTTTTCGGCCTGCTCCAGCGCATCACCGGGGCCGTAGGAGGCCAACACCCACAACACAATCGAAATCGCGACGATGACCCGTCCGGCTTGCCAGACGAACGACGTGACACTGTCCCATACCGTGATGCCGACGTGGTTCCAGAGCGGCCATTTATAGGTTGGTAGTTCCATCACAAACAGGCTTCGTTCTTTGGCTTTGATGATGAGTTTGAAAGCATAGGCCGCCACCAGAGCCGCCACCAGCCCGAGCAGATACAAACCCATCATTACGATTCCCTGTAGATTCAGGAAACCCAGCACGGTTTTTTCCGGCACCACCAGCGCGATCAGAATGGTGTAAATGGGCAATCGGGCCGAACAACTCATCAGGGGCGTCACCAGAATGGTAATCAGTCTCTCGCGCCAGGAACCGATGCTGCGGGTGGCCATAATAGCCGGAACGGCACAAGCCACGCCCGAAATCAGCGGCACCACACTCCGGCCATTTAGTCCAAACTGCCGCATGATGCGGTCCATCAACACCATCACCCGCGACATATACCCGGATTCTTCGAGCAGCGAAACCAGCAAGAACAGAAAGGCAATCTGCGGAATAAAAACGACGACTCCGCCCACCCCGGCAATGATTCCATCCGTTAACAAATCTGTAAGCGGACTGTCGGGAAGTTGATCGTGGAGAGTGCCATTGAGCCAGGCCACACCCGCGTCGATGCCATCGACAAAGGGTTGCGCCCAGGCAAAAATGGCCTGAAAAATCAGGAGCAAAACCGTGGCAAAAATGGCGTATCCCCAGACCGGATGCAGCAGAATTCGGTCGATTCGCTGGCTCCAGGTCGACTGGTTGAGGGGCCGTTTGTCCGTCACGACGGTTTTGACCACTTCGCCAATGCGCTGGTACCGCCCAATGGTTTCTTTCGCCTGAAAATCGACCTCGTCGAACTGGTATTTTTCAATCAGACCGTCCAGTTTAACCCGTTGCGGTTGTCCGAGAAATGAAAAACCGTCGTGTTGGATGAGGTATTGCAGCGCGACGTAGTTGTTAGTAAGCTGGTATTGTTGCCGAACATCGGAAATCAGCCCCTTCATGTCGTGTCCGGCTAAGACCGTCGGCTGGGCGGGATCGAAAAAAAGCGTTCCCGAAACCGTCGGCTGGCCAACTTGCTGCTCGATGGCTACCTTCAACAGCTCCAGCCCCTCTCCGATACGCGCATTAATTTTCACCACCGGAACGCCCAGTTGCATCGACAATCGCACGGCGTTTATTTCCAGGTGCTGCTGCCGGGCAATGTCCAGCATATTCAACGCCATGATAACCGGCACGCCCAAATCCTGAATCTGACTGAACAACAGCAGGTTGCGGTTTAGATTGGACGCATCGACCACCACCACGGCCACGTCCGGATAATCCGGGTGCTGCGGGTTGGCCAGAATATCCGTTACGACCTGTTCGTCGACGGACTTGGGATAAATACTGTAAACACCCGGCAAGTCGATGACCGAAATTTCGGTGTTCTCATTCAGAAAAGCCGTTCCCGATTTTTTGTCGACGGTTACACCGGGAAAGTTGCCCACTTTCTGGCGAAGGCCGGTTAATTGATTAAACAGCGATGATTTTCCGGAGTTCGGATTGCCCACGAGGGCGATGACAGGTTTTGATTTCAAGGAAACTATGGAATGAAAAAGCCGGGAACTGTCGTACAACACCCGGCCCCCTGACGATATTATTGTTCGATTAATATGGTAGCCGCTTCTGATTTCCGCATCGATAAACAGTACCCGGAAACATTCAGACAAATGGGATCTCCCAACGGCGCTTTGCAGTGAAGACACACTTCCGTGCCGGGTAAACATCCCATTTCAAGCAACTTCAGCGACATCCACTGGTCACTAAATGACTCGATTACCGCTTTTTCGCCAACCTTTAAATCGGCGACACTGCGCTTCTGTATTTTTCGGTGGGGCATTCGCGTACGATATTTAGACTCATTACAAATTAATGCAAGTTAACGGATATCCGTTCGTTTTTACAAGAAATGTTTCAAAAAAACCGGGCTTTTCTGGCAGAGTGCGTAAACGAAAAAACTAGTTCCAATGGGTGGATTACACAAACCGGACAAATTTTGGGAGCCTTCTTCCCTGTCCGTGAAAAAACCACCTTTGTATCAAGCTGAACTGGGGTTTGTGTTGTAATTTTGTAGAATCTGGTACAAACACTCGAAATTCATACATTTTGACCGGATGACGGAGGGTAAAATCCCTCAGGCAATAGCGCGATGCAACAGCTCAGAGTATTAATCAGCAAAGAATTTCGGTTGGAATGGCGTCAGCGATATGCCCTGAACGGGATGCTGCTCTACATCGTCAGCACGGTTTTCGTCTGTTTTCTGAGCTTCAGCCTGCGCCGGAACCAACTGACGCCAATGGTCTGGAACGCTTTGTTCTGGATTATTCTGTTGTTTACGGCCATCAATGCCATTGCCAAAAGTTTTGTTCAGGAACGCGCCGGGCGGCTTTTATACTACTACACGCTGGTCAGTCCGCAGAAAATCATCCTGTCCAAAATTGTGTATAACACCCTGCTGATGCTGGTGTTAGCCGGTTTGGGCTTCGGGATATACACGCTGGTGATGGGCGTTCCCGGTGAGGGAATGGACATGCCGCTGTTTGTGGTCAATCTGCTGCTGGGTGCCATCGGCTTTGCGGCCTCGCTGACGCTGGTTGCGGGCATTGCCTCCAAAGCCGAAAATAGTGCGACGCTCATGGCGGTTTTGAGTTTTCCGGTGGTGCTTCCTATGCTGCTTATGCTGATTCGGGTGTCGAAAAATGCACTTGATGGCTTAGACCGTAGCGTTAGTCTGGACGAAATCGGAACTTTGCTGGCGATCGATGCCATTGTTTTGGTGTTGTCGGTGTTGTTATTTCCCTATCTGTGGAGAAGTTAAAATGACTATGAAAAAAAACTGGTGGAAAGCCCTGGCCGTCGTCATCATGACGTATGTGATCTGGGTCGGCCTTCTGGGAACGGTTCCCCGTCAACCCATTCTGAATGAGAGCATTCGCAACGTCTATTTTCACGTTCCGCTGTGGTTTTCGATGATCATCCTGATGCTGACATCGATGATTTACTCGATTCGGTATCTGCGAAAAGGACGAATGGACGACGATCATATTTCGGTGGAGTTTGCCAATAGCGCCATTTTATACGGTATTCTGGGCTGTGCCACCGGTTCACTCTGGGCCAGCGTCACCTGGGGAGATCCGTGGCCCAACGACCCCAAACTGAACAGCGTCGCGGTCGGCATGCTGATGTATTTTGCCTACCTGATTCTGCGGAACTCGTTCGACGACGAACTGCGCCGGGCCCGGATTTCGGCGATCTACAACATTTTTGCCTTTGCGGTTTTTGTTCCGCTCATTTTTATCCTGCCCCGGCTCACCGATTCACTGCATCCGGGCAATGGCGGCAACCCGGCTTTCGGCAAATACGACATGGACAGCGGCATGCGGCTGGTGCTGTATCCGTCCGTAATCGGGATGACGTTGCTGGGCGTCTGGATTACCCAACTGCGGGTGCGGCTGCGTCGGTTGCGCGACCGGCTGGATCATGTCAACGATGCCCTACCCAAAGCCCATTCCACCGCGGAATGATTACCTGTTGAAACGTGTTACCACTTTACACTACTCACTACTATGATACCTAAATTCCTAGTCTTTTGCTTTTTGGTATTGCTGTCGTTCAGCAGTCAGGCACAGGAAATTGAGATGGCTGACCGGCTTCGGGCCGATGGTAAAATCTGGGTTGTTGTGGCCGTCTTTCTGGTCACCTTTGCGGGGGTCATTGCGTACCTCATCCGACTGGATACGAAAATTAGTAAACTGGAAAAAGAGATTTCTAAATAGACAAGAGAGCCGCGACGGCGGACCGTTTAGACAAGAGAGTAAAGAAAAACCGGATGCGTTTTTGTCTTTACTCTCTTGTCTAACCTCTTTATTCTCAATCATGAAAAAAACACATATTCTCGGTATTGTCGTGATTGCCCTGGCAATCGGTATCATCATCTCCACGGCGGGGGATGCCAGTTCCTACGTGACTTTCACCCAGGCGGCTGAACTGGCGAAAAGTGGCGAATCCGACGGCGTTCACGTCGTGGGCACGCTGACCAAAGACGCGCAGGGCAAGATCATCAACATGGTGTATCAACCCCAGGTCGACCCCAACCGCTTTGAATTTACGCTGGTCGACACCGAAAACCACCTTCAGAAAGTGGTGTATAACTCGCCCAAACCGCAGGATTTCGACCGTTCCGAACAGGTGGTGGTCATCGGCAGCATGCAGGGCGATCATTTCCGCGCGGACAAAATCCTGCTGAAATGTCCGTCGAAATACCAGGATAACAAGCTGGAAACCAAAGAATACGAAGCGAAAACGGCAAAGTTATGAATGAATGGTTCTGCTGGCTGAATAGGGTTGAATGGTTAAAAAACCGTCAACCATTCAACCATCAGAACCATCTAACCATCCCTTTAGCCATTCGAACCATTCAATCATGATTCATACAACCGTCGGTAATATCGGCCACCTTTTTGTCATTATCTCATTCGTTACGGCGCTGATGTCCACGTTTGCGTACCTGCGGATTTCGCTGGCGGGTAACGAGCTGTTGCAAAACAAACGGGAAATCACGCAGTGGCGCTGGCTGGCCCGGGGTGCTTTCTACCTCCACGGCGTGGCCATTTTTGGTATCGTCGCCTGTCTGTTCTACATCATTTCCAATCATTATTACGAATACCATTACGCCTGGAGTTACTCGTCGCGCGCGTTGCCGGCCGAATACATCATCTCGAGTTTCTGGCACGGACAGGAAGGCAGTTTTCTGCTGTGGCTGTTCTGGAACGTCATTCTGGGTATCGTTCTGATTCAAACCAACCGCGACGACCGGGCGAAAAGCCTGAGTTCACGCCAGTGGGAAGCGCCCATGATGACGGTTTTTGCGCTGGTTCAGGCGTTTCTGGCATCCATGATTCTGGGTGTGGTCTTTGGCGATACGTTCAAGATTGGCAGTTCGCCGTTCCTGTTGCTGCGGGATGCGATGGCCGATGCGCCGATTTTCACCAGCAATCCGAATTACATTCCGGAAGATGGCAAGGGTATGAACCCGCTGCTGCAAAATTACTGGATGGTCATTCACCCGCCGACGCTGTTTCTGGGCTATGCCACGACGCTGATTCCGTTCGCTTTTTGCATCGCCGGTTTGTGGAAAAACGAGCCGAAAGAATGGATGCGGCCCGCCCTTCCCTGGGCGTTGTTTTCGGCGATGGTGCTGGGCGTCGGGATTCTGATGGGTGGCTATTGGGCTTACGAAACGCTTAATTTCGGGGGCTACTGGAACTGGGACCCGGTCGAAAACTCGGTGTTGGTGCCCTGGATGGTGCTGATTGCCGCCATTCACGCCATGCTGATTGCCAAAAAGAGTTCGACTGGTTTGAAAACCGCCATCATTCTTTCCGTAGCGACGTTCCTGCTGATTCTGTATTCGACCTTCCTGACCCGCAGCGGTATTCTGGGCAATGCCTCGGTTCACTCGTTTACGGATCTAGGACTTTCCGGCCAGTTGCTGGTTTACATGCTGGTTTTCGTGGCCATGGCCGTGGTGTTAATCAGTTTCAAGTGGAAATTGATCGAGAAAGACGAAGAAGAAACCTCCGTGTATTCCAAAGAATTCTGGCTTTTCATCGGTGCCATCGTGCTCTGTCTGGCCGGTTTTCAGGTTCTGAACACCACCTCGTTTCCGGTTTATAACAAAATTGGCGAAGCTTTCGGATTTAGCCCCAACATCGCCATGCCCGCCGATCAGGTGGCGCACTACAACAAATTCCAGATCTGGTTTTTCTCGGCCATTGCGCTTTTGACAGGAATCGGACAATTCATCTGGTGGCGCAAAGTGGGCAAAGGCAACCTGAACGCCCTTATCACTTCCGGCATCCTTACGATGTTCATCAGTGGCGGTTTGATTGCTTATGGTGATATTACCAAACCGGCCTTCATGGTGTTGCTCACCACTTCGGTTTTTGCCATTGTTGCGAATTCCAGCATTTTTTGGGGCGTCGTTCGGGGGAATTACAAGCTGTCGGGTGGCGCGGTGGCCCACATTGGTGTGGCATTGATGCTGGTCGGGATTTTGTTTTCGTCGGGCTATTCCAAAATTGTCTCCCTGAACAACACCGGTTTGCTGATTTCGAAAGGGGACGATTTTACGAAAAATGATAACAAGGAAAACAAGGAAAATGTCATCCTGTGGCTCAATCAGCCGCAGAAAATGAGCGGTTATTTGCTGACCTACCGGGGCCAGCGGATCGAGATTCGCGACGTGCCGGACTACGTTCCCCGCAACTGGGTCGAGCCGATTGTGGGCGCCACGCCTGAACTGAGTTTCCACGGCATTGCGACACGGGATATTGAACAAAACGGTAAGCTGTACCACAAAAAAGGCGATACCGTTGCCCTGCACCCCGAAAACACCTATTACGAAGTGGAATACCGCGAACCGGGGGGCAAAATTTTCACTTTGTACCCGCGCGGTCAGATCAACGAGCAAATGGGCGCAGGCGGTTTTCTGCCTTCGCCGGACATTCGCCGGATGCCCGACAAAGACCTGTATACTTACGTAGCGACCGTTCCGGACCCCAGCAGCGAAGGCACCTGGAGTCCGACGGAAACTTACCGGATTGCGCCCAAAGACACGTTCTTTGTGAACGATTACGTAGCGGTTTTTGACAATGTGATCCAAACCCGCGAAATTGAAGGAACGCCCCTCGGACCGAACGATGCGGCCGTCAAAGCCGTGGTTCGCGTGCTGGACAAAGAGCGGGAATATACCCTGTCGCCAGCCTTCATCATCAAAGACCGTATGGTGGGCCGCAAAGCAGAAACCAACGAAGAACTTGGTTTGCGGCTCCAACTGAACGAAATCGATCCGCGAACCGGCCTGTTTACCTTCACGGCCAACACCACCCAGCGCGATTACATCGTAATGAAAGCCAAGGAAATGCCGCTCATCAACCTGCTCTGGATCGGGACGTTTGTGCTCGTGATCGGTTTCTCAATGGCTGCAATCCGTCGCTACCGGGAATTCACCAAGATGCGGGACAAAAAGAAGCCGACGCTGGTGGGCAGTTCACAGTAGGCACTTTATGAAAATCAGAGAAACCGTTCTTATTTCCCTTTCCATCGGCTGCCTCATTCTCTGGGTTCTGGAGTTCCGGCGGACGCGTACGTTTGGCGAACATTACTGGCTAATTATGCTGTGTCTGGCGTTTTTGCTGGCTTTTATGTATGTTCGTGGCGTACACCTGAATTCGGTCAAACAAAAACCAACCGTTCCGGTGAAACCAACCCGAAAAAAGAAGAAAAAGTCTTGAACTCGGATTACCAGGATTAAAGGATTAACCAGGATTGCTGACGCGGTCTTTTAATCCGCGTAATCCAAGTTCAGAAACCTTATGGAATCCTACAGTATTCTCCTCGGAGCATTCGTGGCACTGGTGCTGGCCGGTTTTTTTTCGGCGGTCGAAATGGCCTACCAATCGGTGAACCGGCTTTATTTTGAGCTACACAGTAAACAGGGACCGCTGGGCGAGAAGCTGGTGTCGGCCTTTCTGAAACAACCCATTCTGTTTGTTGGCACAACCCTGACCGGGAATACACTCTTTCTGGTTTTATACGGTGTGCTGGGTGTGACGGCGCTCAACCCGTTTCTGTCGGCCTATCTCCCGGAAGCGTTTAACCACCCCGTTACTCTGATCGTCATCGAAACGCTGATTCTGACGGTTGTCTTCATGCCCTTTGCAGATTATGTACCCAAAAGTCTCGCCCTGATTCATCCTGATGCGTTCATGGAAAGACTGGCGATTCCGATCTGGGTCATCTACAAAGCCATTGCCCCCATCGTCCGGCTGATGGTCTGGCTCACCAAAGGCATCGTCAAGATTATTCCGGGAAGTCAGTACTCCGAAGTTCGGCCGGTTTTTGGCCTGATCGACCTGAACCATTACCTCCAGCAGTTCAACCAGCAGAAACAGCAGGTCGATTCGAGCCAGGAGGAAATCGACATCGATACCGAAATCCTGAACAACGCCATCGATTTCCGCAATGTGGCCGTGCGGGATTGCATGATTCCACGGACGGAAATCACGGCGGTGGATGTGGAAGACAGCATTGAGGAGTTGAAAAACTGTTTTCAGGACAGCGGTCACTCAAAAATTATCGTATACCGTGACAACATCGACGACGTAATTGGCTATTGCCACGCCCTCGCCCTGTTTCAGAAACCACAAAGCATCGAGAGCATCCTGACGCCCATTCGGGTCGTGCCGGACAGTATGCCCGCCCGGTTGTTGCTCGAAAAGTTTCTGGCCGAACGCAAAAGCCTTGCTTTGGTGGTCGATGAGTTTGGAGGGACATCGGGCCTGGTTAGCGTCGAGGATCTGGTCGAACAGATTTTCGGGGAGATTCAGGACGAATACGACACCAACGAAGACTGGGACGAACGGCAACTGGACGACAATACCTGGCTCCTGAGCGCCCGGCACGAGATTGAAAATTTGAATGAAAAATACGGCTGGGGCATCCCTGAAGGCGATTATGACACGCTGGGTGGCTTGATTTTATCGATTAACGGCGAAATTCCGAACGTAAACGATGTGATCGAAATGCCGCCGTTCACGTTCACGATTCTGTCCATGACGGAAGCCCGGATCGATCTAGTGCGGGTTCAGATTGTTCAAAAAGAAGACTAGATGCAAGAGTAAAGACAAGAGAGTAAAGACATCCTCTGAAATTCCGTTACCACCTCTCTATTCTCACTTCTCTATTCTAAAATCACCCCTGCTCAAACCACTCCCGAAACACGGCGGCTTTTTCTTTGCTGATGGTCAATTCGGTCGTAGCCGGTTTTCGGATTGTAACAATCAGCTTGCCGCTGTAATGCGATTGATAACCCGCAATCGCATTCAGATTGACCAGACACTGGCGGTTGGCGCGGATGAAAACGCCCGGGTCGGTGAGTTCCTCCAGTTCGTCCAGCGAGCCGTAATCCGTCACCAGTTTCTGGCCGTCCATTGTGTAGAGGTAAATCAACTCATCCCGGCAGAAATACGCCACGTTTTCTTCCAGAACCGGCACGATGTTTCGGAGGTAATGCGCCATAAACCGGTGTTTGTACTTTTTGCTCGGTGCCGACACATCCGCCAGTAAATCCCGGATCTGATCCCGAAAATCGGTCGAAGTACCGCCCTGCCGCCAGCGGTGGTATTTGTCGAAGGCAGCTTTCAATTCATCCGGTTCGACCGGTTTCAAAAGGTAATCGATGCTGTTGAGTTTGAACGCCCGAATGGCATACTCGTCGTAGGCCGTCGTAAAAATGATGGGACACTTTGGATTTATTTCACGGTAGATGTCAAAACTGACGCCGTCGGAAAGTTGAATATCGGACAGGATCAAATCCGGCTCCGGAAGATCGGTGGCGCGGTGGCGGCCAAACCACTCCATCGCCATCTGCACACTCTCCAGCGGGCCTTCGAGATGAGCCTCCGGCTCCAGTTGCCGAACCAGTCGGGCCAACGTTTTGGCAACCAGCGGTTCATCTTCGATCAGTAAAATAGTCATGCCTTTTTTACGCTCAAAATCGCTTTTTGTTAAACATTCGCTGAATGATCCAGTTAAAATAGGTAATAATCAACACACCTTGCAATCATGACAAACGACGAAATAGTTGACTCTCTGAACGATCTGGTTAAAATAAACAACGACCGCATTAATGGCTTTGAAAAAGCCGCCGAGGACATTGAAGACGCCGAACTGGCTTCTCTCTTCAAGAACCTGACTTCACAGAGCCGGAAATTCCGGAGTGAACTGGCCGACAGCATCGTTCGCATTGGCGGAGTGGTTCCCGGCGTTGACGAAACCAGTACTGGCAGCAAAATTCACCGCGCCTGGATCGACATCAAATCGGCCTTTACGGGAAAAGACCGTAATACGGTTCTCGAATCCTGCGTTTTTGGCGAAAATGCTGCGGTTGAAGAATACGAAGAAACGCTGGAAGACGAAAGCATTCCATCCTACATCCGCCAGACCCTCAGCACCCAACTCGACGAACTCCGCCAGACCCGCGATCAAATCGCGACGCTGCGGAACGTTACAGAGTAATATTTAGCAAATAATGAATGTTGAATAACGAATATCGAATAATGAAAAAAGAAGGCTCATGCGTTCAAGACTTCATTATTCGATATTCGTTATTCAATATTCATTATTATCCTTCTTCTTTTATTTTCCTTTTCTTCCCAATCCCGTCGAAACCGCATCCAGCGTGGTCGCCAGTTCCTGAAGTTTTCCTTTCATCTCCTCCTCCGCATTTTCCAGACTTTTCCGGGTCAGCTTCGCCAGTGAATGCAGCGACTCGGCAATCAGCAAGCTTTTTCCGGTGGCCAGAGCGGCTTTCAGTTGCTCCAGTTCATCCGAAATATCATCCAGAACCAGGTGTCCCGATCCCAGCGCCCGGACCCATTGATCAATAAAGCTGTTGGCCATCGGTTGCAAATGAACCGGATCGGTTGTCAACTCCCGGAGCGTGATGTCCAGCAGTTGGTCGGCATTGTGTGCGTGCGTCATAGTTTTTTACGAAATGATGATTGCGCACAATGTACGACGATTGGCCATTCATTTGTTATTTTTCAGGGTTCATTTTTCATTAAACCAAGGGAACGCTCACCCGAAACCGGTCTTCATGCTCTTCCACTTTTACTTCCTTCTCACTCAAAAAATGGTATAAGGCTTTCAAATTCGTCAACCCTTGCCCATTCGACGTTTCAACCCGCGGTTTTCGCTGCAGGTTATTTTCGACGGAGATGTAGTCTTCATCCACCACGATCTGAATGGTCAGCGGCTGCCCGGCATTGGCGACATTGTGCTTGATGGCATTCTCAATCAGAATTTGTAAAGTTACCGGCACAATGGCTTTGTCAGCGTAGGCTTGTGGAATTTTTACCTGAATATCAAGCGATCCGTTAAAGCGGGTTTTCAGGAGCAGAATATAGTTATTTATAAAGTCGGTTTCGGTGGTTAAACTCACCAGATCCTTGTCTTTGTGCTGGATGACATACCGGAATACTTTCGATAACTGCCGCAAAAACTGAGAGGCTAAATCCGGGTTTTCATGAATCAAGCCGTCCAGCGACGACAAACTATTGAAGAGAAAATGCGGGCTGATCTGATTTTTTAAGCTATCGAGCTGCACCTGAACTTTTTCCTTTTCAAGTTGCGTCGCCCGAATGGCATTCTCCTGCCATTGTTTCAGAAAATGGCTGGCGATAAAGCCCAGACACACCACCGTATTCGCTAAAAAAACTGTCATCCCAATGATAATGACACTGAACCGGTTGAGTAAGGGAATGCTGATTAGTTTAGCCGATAAAAACTCGGTATAAACGAAATAACTAATTACCAGATACACGGTTTTTACAATGCCCCAGCCACCAATGATCTGAATCACAACGCGTAATTTGATATTTTTCTCAAAGGGTAATCGCTGGTTCAGGTAGTCGTTGAACCAGTAATGAAAAAGCCAGATGGCGTTCAAAACAAAAAAAGACAAAAAGAATAATTCAATCTGAACCTGCCACGTAATATCAGGCATCAGCCACTGGCGACCCACCACGCCACCCAGCGCTCCCCACAGCAATAGCAGCTCGACGTATTTGTTAAACTTGATTTTCATGGCTGGAAATAATCATGCCGTCCGACATCTCAATAACCCGGTCGCAACCAGCCGCAAAGTCGGGATCATGGGTGACTGCAATTATGGTTTGGTGGTTTTCCTGCGCAATTTCGCGGAAAATATCGAAAACAATCCCGGTATTGGTCTTGTCCAGGTTTCCCGTTGGTTCGTCGCCCATCACGATGGTCGGATCGTTGATCAAGGCGCGGGCAATGGCCACGCGTTGCTGCTGTCCGCCCGATAACTTGCTCGACAGCTTGCGGGCGTGGTCTTCCATCCCGATCATTTTCAGCTTTTCGTAGGCCCGGTGTTCCACTTCTTTTTCTGAATATTTCCCCAGTTTTAAGGCTGGGAGCATTACGTTTTGTAAGGTGGTGAATTCCGGCAGCAAAAAGTGAAACTGAAACACAAAACCGAGGTGTTCATTGCGAAACTTCGACAGATAATCCTGACTTCGCCCCGTTAACGTCTGCCCATTAATTTCCAGCGTTCCTTCATACTCCGTATCCATCGTCGACAGCAAATACAACAACGTCGATTTGCCACAACCCGACTTGCCAACGATCGCCAGAAATTCACCTTTATCGACCTCGAACGTCACATCTTTCAGCACCTGAAATCGATCGGGTTCGGTGAAGTACTTATTGAAATGGGACGCTTTTAATACCTTTTCCATCGTTATCCTCTTAATATCGAAACCGGGTCCACTTTTGAAGCTTTGCGCGAAGGAAAATAACCGGCTAAAACAGTCGTCATCAACCCGAAGAGCAGCCCCATTCCATAGTATTTCAAATCAAAAATAACCGGGAACGTTTTGAGGCTTACAAAGCCTCCCGTATCGAAGGGGGTGATTGATAATAAATAACTGAGCGTAAAACCAATGGCTAATCCCATAAAACCGCCCAATAAACCAATAAAAACCGCCTGGAACAGAAAAATCAGGACGATATCTTTTCCCTCAAAACCGGTCGCTTTTAGAATGGCGATGTCCTTTATTTTATTGATGACATTCATGTTCATGATGTTATAAATGCCAAACCCAGCCACCACCAACAGCGTCATCGATACCACAAACGTCATGACATTCCGGATTTTTTCGCCTGCCAGGATGGCCGAGTTTGCCGTGGCCCAATCTTCTGTATAATATCCGTACATGGCCCGCAGTTTTTTACCCAGTGGCAGTGCCCGCAACGGATCGAACATTTTGATGTGAATATCGGTCACGTAGCTGGCATCTTTCTGCAAAATCTCCTGCACCGTCGACAGATTGGCGTAACTCTTGGTGTTATCGACCGTTCCGATGCCAAACCCAAAGGTTCCGACCACCCGCAGAATCATCGTCCCCCCCGTCGGCGTGGTCACACTCACCTTATCCCCCTCGCGAACGTTGAGCTTCCGGGCCAGCACATTGCCCATAATCAGGCCATTCGGGTTGCTCCGCAAGGCTTCAATGGTTCCGGATTTTAACCGGCTTTTCAGGTTGTACAGGCGGTTTTCACGATCAATGTCAACCCCGGAAATCGTGCCGGAAATCTGAATGGGACCATTGTTATAGAACGCCTGCGTGCTGAGTTGGGGCGAAACCCCCAGCACGCCCGGTTCCTGCTCAATCCGGCGGGCGATCAAAAAACCGTTTTTCAGCCGTGACAACTGTTCCTTCGGTTTCTGGTGGTGGATGACGTTGAATGCCGAGTCGCTCCGATTCAACTGGTCGATCAGGGCGGGGCGTTGCGTGTTCACCTCGTTGTACATCCGCACGTGCGGACTGGCGTCCAGCGCCGAGTCTTCCAGAAACTGGTTGACGCCCTGCATGAACGAAATCATGGTGATGAACATGGCAATCCCGAACGTCACGCCCAGCATGGCAACGAGGGTTTGCCGCTTCTTCGACAGCAGGTGCGTTTTGGCAATCTGGGTGGTGATGCTGAGATTCATGAAATTTAAAGGTGGTTGTTGCACAGAGTTAATCAGAGGGTATCAGAGAAAATCGTTGATTAACTCTGCTATCCTCTGATTAACTCTGTGTAATTACTTCATTCTGGATTAACCACAACAGACTTCTCGTTCAAACCGCTTTTCACCTGAACCAGATCGAAATTTTCGGCGCCCTTCACGATTCGAATCTTCTTTTTTTCGCCGTTCTCACTCACCCAAACGCTATCATTTCCAACCACATACGACTTCGGAATCGTCAGTACCCGGTTGTTCTGGCTGATGATGATGTTGGCTTCGACCGTCAATCCGTAATACGCATCGGGCCGTTCACCGACAAAATCCGCATCGACCCGGAACGACTGATCGACCCGGTTCAGCTTCGGATAAATCTTCCGCACCCGGGCTTTGAACACTTTATTGGGATAGACATCCGCTTTGACGACCACGTCCTGCCCCTGCCGCATCTTTCCGAAATCGCTTTCATCGACCGCCAGTTTCACATACACATCATGACCGCTTCCAATCAGCGCAAGCTGGTCGTTCCGGCGGATGACTTCGCCCGGTTCTTTCAAAATCTCGTACACCTTACCATCCACAAAACTCCGGACGCGGGTATTGCCCTGCTCCTGCCCGCTGGCCACGTACTGACTCCGTGAGTTTTGCAAGTCGACATACAACTGATTCCGGGTGCGTTGCAGCGAACTTCGCCGGGCGGTATAGTCGTTTCGGGATGTCTGGTAGGCCAGTTGAACCCGCTCCAGTTCGGCTTTGGAAGTCGCGTTTTGCTGGTACAAATCCCGGTAACGGGCATAGTTGACCGAGTCGTTGGCCAGGCGGGTTTGCGCCGTGCGAACCTGCGCTTCGAGTTCGGCTAAAACCGGCGAGTTGTCGCTCAGGTTGGCCTGCGACTGCCGGTAAATGTTGGCCGTAGCCTGTTCACGTGCACCCTGCGTAATGCCTTCCAGCACAAACAGCAACTGACTGCGTTTGACCGAATCGCCTTCGCTGACGAGCTTTTGTTGCAAAATACCGTCGGCATTGGCCAGCACTTTGTACTCATTCCGCGGGTAAATACCGCCCGATGCATAAACCGCTTCCGTCAGGTCTCTATAAGTCGGCGAAGTGCCTTCTTCTTTCCGGTTACAGCCGGATAAAACCGCTATAGCCAGCAGAATGAGTCCCTTTCGCTTTCCCGCAACGGATGAAAGCAGGCATCTGTGTGCAGTTCCGGGGTGTGCTTTATTGTCCATTTCTGATCTGCAAAATCGTCTGATTAATAAACACATTCGACAACGTATTCAGGTAGCGGTTCTGGGCGTTCAACGACTCATTGAATACGTTCAGATACTGGTCGTATGCAAAAACTCCCGCCCGGTATTTCACCAGGGCAATCTGCGTATTCTGCTCGTTCAATTCGAAATTCTGCCGGTTAAAAACCAGCGAACGAACGGCCTGGTTATACGCATTCAGAATATCCTGATTGTCGACTTCCGCGCGCATTTGTTCATACGCCAGTTCGGTCTGGGCCTGCTCGATCCGCAGCCGGGCGCGGCTCAGGTTAGCCGTTCGCAAGCCGCCCGTATACAGGGGAATATTGAGTTGTAAACCGGCTACACCAATAGGAAACCACTTTTCGCTAAAATCCAGAAAGTCGAACTGTTTCCGTTGCGCCTGGGCCGAATACCGGGCATATACCGACAAAGTTGGCCATCGTAAGGCATTTTCCCGGTTCAACTGCTGTTGAAACAGCGCCAGTTGCGAACGGCGAACGATGATCTGTGGGCGTTCGACGGTTCCGTTCAGGGCCGCAAAACCGGTTTGCGCAGACGACCCAATAAGATCCTGCT
Source organism: Larkinella sp. (assembly GCF_965227735.1). Classification (NCBI taxonomy): domain Bacteria; kingdom Pseudomonadati; phylum Bacteroidota; class Cytophagia; order Cytophagales; family Spirosomataceae; genus Larkinella; species Larkinella sp. The sequence goes on from NZ_OZ245776.1 coordinate 810,791, forward strand.
CCAGCACCAGCGAATCCTGCACGGTAAGCCCCAGCAACACTTTCATCTGGTTTCGGTTGCGGACATAACTCAGTTCATTTTGCCGCAGCACATCCTCGGCCGTCAGCCGGATGGATTGCAGGCGGTTGTATTCCAGCGGTTCGATCTGGCCTTTTTCCAGCCGATACCGGGCAATGGTCGCGACAGTATCGGCGTTGGCCACGTTTCGGCGGGCAATGTCGATGGCCGAACGGGTCAGCAGCGTGGCGTGGTACACCCGCGCAACCTGCGTCGCCACCTCGTCCTGCAACACCAGATTCTGGTCGTCGATGATCCGTAAATTCTGGTTGGTCAATCCAACATCCAGGCGGTTCGGGCGACTCAGCAAGGGCATCGAAACCTCCACGCCCGCCGTCAGGTTGAATGGGACGCCAAATTGCAGTGACCGGAATTCGCCGGGCTGACCACCCAGAAACTCCGCCGGAATCAACTGCGTCGGCAGGGCATAATTATAGTCGAGGTTGGTAAATGCCCGGGCCGTTGGCATCAGGCCGGCGCGGGTGGCGGCCCGTTGCTGCTCCTGCGTGATGCGGTTTTGCCGGGCAATTTTCAGATCGGGATTTTGCTGCCGGGCCAGTTGAACGGCCTCCTGCACCGTCCGAACGACGGTTTGCGCCCCTCCTTCACGGCAGACTAACAACAGGATGACGATGAACACCTTTTTCATACACGAATCGAAATTCCTGTACAAATCAAAAAAAAAGGTTTCTCCTTGTCTTTTTTACCTCCGCGAACCGGAAGAATAAAGCCCCAAACCGGACATTTAGGCGAGCGAATGAATCAAAAAAGGCAACCCGCTGCGGATTGCCCTCTGGTTCGGTTTTATTTTGCGAAACCGGTCTTCAATACGTATACCGGATAATTCCTGCAATCATCACGCACAGAAAGGGATTGTTCACCTTGGTTTCTTCGGTTAAAATCCGCCCCTGTTTATCGTAGATCTTTTCAATTAGCGCAATTTGATCGCTGCTGTTGGGTAAATGTTCGCTGATTTGCCGGCGGTTTCCGGCGAACGTATGCGTAAACAAGCGAAATGCTTTATCGGTATCCAAATACCATGTTTCGCGGATCAACACATTCTCCTGATATTCATAGACCACTCGCCGACTCAGTTTTTGGTTGGAATCGAACCACTTTTGCTCTGTTTTTTTTCCGTCTTTATACGTGTATTCGACCAGACCGGTCAGCACGCGTTGCTCCGGATTACGCTGGTTGAAATAATTTCGCTCGGTTTTCAGCACCCCATCGGCGTACTCATACTCGGTTTCTTCGTAAGCGACCCATTCGGAAGCACTGCCGTATTTGCCAAACCGGGTTTTTCCAACCAACTGACCATTCGAATTATAACGGTATTCATAGTACGAATACGTCTCCATTTTCCCGCTGGCGACCCGGCCAACGTAATCGATTCGTGTCAACTTTCCGGCCGAGTTGTAGGAGTACTTTTCAATGTTGTTGGGGTTATCACAGTTGGTGCCGTTGCAATAGAGCTTTTGGGTCGGCGACGCTTCGTCGTTGTAGGTATTGCCGCCGGGTTCGATGCCAAATTCAGAAGAGTCACCGGGCTGACAGGCTAGCCACAAGGATGCCGAAAGCAACAGAAGTAGTCGGTTTTTCATAAGAGAACGGGGTTTGGTCATTTGGAGGGTAGACCCGATAGTCACCTGAACCGTTGGAAGTTACCCTCAAATTATTATCATCATCACACGTATCGTAGCCCAACGGGCTACCATCACTAGCCCCGGACATCGTCCGGGGAACCCGGGGCGTCGTTCGGGGAACCCGGGGTGTCGTTCGGAGAATCCAGGGTGTCGGGAAATTCGGGCATCCGAAACAGGTACGATTAACCGCCTAGCACCCTGAAAAGATATATTCCAATTCTATTCAACCCTTTCAGGGTTCTACTCAGACCAGCATAAGCCATTAGCCCCGGACGATGTCCGGGGTTAATGATGAAGAGCCCTTCGGGCTATATAATCGCCCCTCACCAACAGCCCAACGGGCTGTCATCATTAGCCCCGGACATCGTCCGGGGAATCGGGATGGTCGGGGCGTCCGGGTATCCGGAAAATCCGGGGCGTCCGGGGAAATCCGGGACGTTCGGAAAATCTGGGGTATCCTGGAAATCCGGGAAATCCGGGGCGTTCGGAAAATCTGGGGTATCCTGGAAATCCGGGAAATCCGGGACGTTCGGAAAATCCGGGGTATCCTGGAAATCCGGGGTGTTCGGAAAATTCGGGGTGCCCGGAAAAATCCGGGGCGTCCGGGAAATTCGAGGAATCCGGAGCGGTTTTATTCAAAAAAATCCTCCAAACAAAAAATGCACAGATGGTGTATGGTATTACACCGATGCTGTAATTTCCGGAACGAATACCGGCCCAATTGCCTATACTTGACCCCATGAACCAACCCCTGCAATCCCAGATCAGTGAGGTCCTACAAAAACTGGAAACCTTGCTTGATCGTGTCCCGGAGTCTGTCGCCAAAGACGTCCGCCAGGAAATCCGCGAATTCCGCCAGTTGCTCGTTGAAACGCGTTCTCCCCGTTTTGCCCTCGTCGGACGGCGGGGCAGCGGCAAGTCATCCCTGATCAACGCGATTTTTGGGCGGAAGGTCGCGGAAGTGGGTCACGAAAAAGCCCAAACCGGCGAAGCCACCTGGTGGCCGTATTCGAGCGACATGGGAACCCTCGACATTCTGGACACCCGCGGTTTACAGGAGGGTTCGCGCCCCGACGAAGCCGATGCCGCAGCCTCTCCCATCGAGTCGATCCTCAACGCCTTAAAAGAGAAAGCCCCGGATTTAATCCTGTTTCTGATCAAGGCCACCGAAGCCGATGCCGGGATCAACCCCGACCTCGAAGCGCTCACGGAAATCAGTAAAACCGTTGAAAAAGTCCACAATTACCGCCCGCCCATTCTGGTCGTCGCCACCCATTGCGATACGCTCGAACCCAAAAATGTGCGGTTGCACCAACCGGAAGACGAAGACCCGGACGACCTGAACGAAAAGCTGGAACGGGTCAAGGTCATTGAAAATCTGCTCAAAACGAAATTCGAAGCCGACCCGTATCTAAAAGAATCGCTGATTACGGTACTGGGCGTCTCATCGTACCAGTCCTGGAAAAATGACGCTCTTCGCTCCGACGAGCGCTGGCGGATCGATGAATTGCTGGATTATATTTTCAATGAACTGCCGAAAGAAGGCAAACTGGCTTTTGCCCGGCTGAGTCAGGTTCGTACGCTCCAGGAGTCGATTGCCAACCGGCTCACCAAAGTGGTCGCAGCCATTTGTGGAGGCATTGCCGCCGTTCCGATTCCATTGGGCGATATCATTCCGATCACTTCGTTGCAGATCACGCTGATCATCGCCATTGCCTACGTCGCTGGTCGTCAGTTGAGTCAGGATACCGCGAAAGAATTCCTAACCGCCATCGGGGCTACAATCAGTGCGGGTCTGGTGCTGCGCGAACTGGCCCGGGCTTCCGTCAAAATCTTCTTTCCGGGGGTGGGCAGTGCGGTTTCCGCCGGTATTGCGACCACCGCAACCCTGGGCATCGGCAGAGCGGCAACCACTCACTTCATTCAAAAGAAAAGCATTGAGAAAGCCAAAGCGGTTTTTGAAGGGGAACGAAGCAAGGCATAAGCCCCTAAATCCCCTGAAGGGGACTTGGACTCGCCAATTTAGGATGCAAAAGTCCTCTTTAGGGGATTTAGGGGCGTTTTCACTTCCGGTCGATTCCCTCCAACACCCGACGGATCTGGTTGGCTTTGGCCATAAATTCAAATGAATCGTCCAGGTTCTGATCGTCGATAATGGCTTTAAACTGCTGCAAAAATTCGATGTAATCGGCAAGAGCCTGGGAGACATTCGTCCGGTTCTGGTCGAAAATGGGGGCCCACATTTGCGGAGAACTTTTCGCCAGCCGCACCGTGGAGCTAAAACCGGTGCTGGCCATGTCGAAAATGGCCTGTTCGTCTTTTTCCTTTTCCAAAACCGTCAGTCCCAACGCAAAGGCACTGATGTGGCTCAGGTGCGAAACGTAGGCCAGGTGCAAATCATGCTCCTGTGGGTTCATGTAAAAGAGCTTCATGCCGATGTCGCTGAACAAGGCCTCCACCAGTTTCAGACTGTCATGGTCGCTTTTCTCCCGGTCGCAAATGATGAGGTTTTTACCGGGCAGCAACTCCCGGAAAGCCGCCCCCGGCCCCGAATTTTCGGTCCCCGCCATCGGGTGAACAGGCACAAACTGCGACCGTTTCGGATGATTATCAACCAATTGGCAAATCAGTTCTTTCGTTGATCCCAGGTCGGTGACGGTGGCTCCTTTCGGCAATTGATCCAGAATCCGGGGCAGCAATTCCAGAATGCTGTTGACGGGTGTAGCCAGCACAACCAGGTCGCTGATGTCCACGGCCTCGTCCAACGGTTTCATTTCGTCGACGATGCCTTTAGCCAATGCCAATTTGCCATGCACAGGAGACGCATCCACGCCGATAAATTTCGCCTTCGGGTATTTCTCCCGAACCGCCAGCGCAAACGACCCACCCAATAAACCCACTCCAATGATTGTGATTACCATATTATTTTGCTCCGCTTCCCTCTGATGTACTCTGATCAACTCTGTGTAATCGTTGTTTCACAGAGTTGATCAGAGTACATCAGAGGGAATCAGGGTTTATTTAGAGATTCTTTGAACAGCTTCCCAGATTCGCTCTTTGGGCATACACAACGACACCCGGATGTAACGGTTTCCTTTCGGGCCAAAGATAAAACCGGGGGCAATGAAAATGTGCTTGTTGTAGAGCAGGTCATCCACCAGCGTTGCGGCCGATTCAATAGAATCCGGCAGTTTGGCCCACAAAAACATGCCCTCCTGATCGTTGGTGTAGGTGCAATTCAGGGCTTCCAGAAAAGCGGTAGCGGCTTCCAGACGGCCTTCATACACCGCGTTTCGCTCCGCGTGCCAGGCGTCCGAATTGGTCAATGCTTCGGCGGCCGCGTCCATAACCGGTTTGAACATCCCCGAATCGACGTTACTTTTGATCGACAAAACCGCATCGATGTACGGTTTCGACGACGCCATCCAGCCAACCCGCCAGCCTGCCATGTTGTGCGACTTGCTCATCGAGTTCATTTCAATCACCACCTCCTTGGCCCCGTCAATGGAAAGCAGGCTGATGGGCGGTTTTTTATTCAGAACCAGGCTATACGGATTGTCGTGGCAAAGCAACAGACTATAGTCGTAGGCAAACCGAACAGCCTGCTCGAAGAGTTTTTGCGTGGCCGGAGCGCCCGTTGGCATGTGCGGGTAATTGAGCCAGAGAATCTTGGCATTGTCAGACACCAGTTCTTCCATTGCTTCCCAATCCGGTTGCCAGCCCCGGTTTTCCAAAAGCGGATAGTTGCGCACATGGGCACCCACCATTTTGCTCACGGCGTTGTAGGCCGGATAGCCCAGTTCCGGCACCAACACTTCGTCTCCTTCGTTCAGGAAGGTCAGCGAAATGTGCGTAATGCCTTCTTTTGATCCCAGAAGTGGCAGGATTTCCGTTTCGGGATCAAGCGAGACGCCGTACGTATGGGCGTAATAACCGGCAATGGCGTTCCGAAAACCGGGCGTTCCTTTGTAAGACTGATACCCGTGTGCATTCGGTTGCTGCGCCGATTGCGTCAAGGCCTGAATCGTATTGTCGGACGGCATCATATCGGGATTACCGATGCCGATGTTGATCACATCGTGCCCGGCAGCCAGCAGTTTACGAACTTCGGCCAACTTGACCGAGAAGTAATATTCCTGCGTTTGTCCGGCACGGTGGGCTAATGGAATAATCATTGGTTAATTCGGGTCGCCAAAGCGATCATTACACGGATAAAATAACGAGACCGCAAAAGTACGCTATTTCCGTGTAATTACTCGCTCCGCAACGACTTCACCGGATTCATCAGGGCCGCCCGGATGCTTTGGAAACTGATCGTCAACAGAGCGATGAAAACCGCCAGGAGACCGGCCAGGGCAAAGACCCACCACTCGATGTCTACTTTGTAGGCAAAGTCTTTCAGCCATTCGTTCATGGCCCACCAGGCCACGGGCGCGGCCAGCATCAGGGCAATGAACACCAGTTTCAGGAAGTCCTTCGACAAAAGGGCAACAATGCCGGCTACCGACGCGCCCAGCACTTTCCGGATGCTGATTTCTTTGGTGCGCTGCTCGGCAGTAAACGTCGCCAGACCAAACAGTCCCATGCAGGAAATCAGGATGGCAATGGCCGTTGCGGTATTAACTAATCGACTGGTTTTCTGTTCCTTTTCGTAGAGTTGAGCAATCCGGTCGTCCAGAAAATCGTACTCGAATTTTTTATCGGGATGCACGGTTTTCCATTGGGCTTCAATGCTTGCCAGCGTCGCTTTCAAATCGTTGGCGGACTTGCCTTTCGTCGTCATTTTGACACCGATATTTCGGGCTTGCGGCAGGAGACCGATAAAAGTCGGATCAATTTTGTAGTGAAATGACTGCTCATGAAAATCGGCCACTACGCCGACAATGGGGTATTTTTTACCGTCAAAATCCAGGAATTGATTTAGCGCATCTGCCGGTTTTTGGAAACCCAATCGTTTTGCGAATGTGGCATTAATGACCAGTTCCCGGAGCGAATCGCTTTTGTGGAAGTTTCGGCCAGCCAGTAACCGAAGGTTGTAGAGCGGAATAAAATTCGCATCGCCCACTTTAGCTGACACATCCAGTTCAATTTCTTTTTTGTAGTGGTACTTCATTTTGGTCATCATGTAGCCCATGCCCATCGGCGGAAACCACTGCTTCGTCACCCGTTCGACGCCGGAAAGCTGTCTGATTTTTTCGGCCAGCAATTCGGTTTTTCCCACCCGCGCGGTCTTTACTTCAATAATGGCGTCGGTCGAAAAGCCCAGGTCTTTATTCCGGACGTAATTGAGCTGGCGTTCAACGATCAGCGATCCGCTTATAAAGGTCAACGAAACCGAAAACTGAAAGACAATCAATCCTTTGCGCAGATATCCTTTATTTCCACCTTTCAGCGCACTTTGCCCTTTGAGCGTCAGCGCGGGCAAATAAGACGATAGAATCAGCGCAGGATAAAAACCGGCCAGCAAAGTCGTTGTAATCGTGACGATCAATAAAAACACCAAGGTTTGCAGACTGAATAAGTCGAAAGTCAGGCCTCTGGGCGTGAGCGATTGAAATGCGGAAAGGATTGGATTGACAAGCACCAACGCAATACCAACAGCCAGAAGGGTCAGTAAAGTTGTTTCGCTCAAGAACTGAAAAATCAGGCTTTTCCGGCTACTTCCCAGCACCTTCCGAACGCCCACTTCCTTCGACCGCTGCACCGATTGCGCCGTTGCCAGATTGATGAAATTGATGGCGGCAATCAGCAGGATAAAAACTGCCACGCCCATCATGCCATATAAAGTGGGTAGGTGGGCTTTCCGGGCATAATTATCGGCATAATCCGCATTAAAATGCAGATCGGAAAGCGGTTGCAAGCCAGGTACAAATTTGAATTTATTCTGAAAATGACGACGGGAAAATTGTTGAAAAGAAGTCGAAAACTGCTCGGGTTTCGCGCCTTCGGGTAATTTTACAAATGCCTGCGACGCCGACCAGAGGGCCTCCCACTGATCGAGGTCAATGCTCCCTTTCATCATCTGGTTACTGCGAATGGTTGCGAAAGAAATGAAATCCGTAAACGTGAAATCGGTCGGTCTGTCCCATTCCTTCACAATACCGCTCACCCTGACCCGAAGCGAATCCCAATAAATGACATCTTTCCCAATGATTTGTTCGAGTGGCAAATCGCCGAAGTATTTGCGGGCTTTTCGCTCAGAAAGCACGAGTTGATACGGTTCTTTCAAAGCGGTTTTCGGATCACCGACCAGCCATTGGTACTTGAAAATGTCGAAGTACTGGGGTTCGGCAACGATAATCTCCTCATTGTCGACATTGTGTTTTCCGGCTTCAAACCGCTTCGGCTTTTCCTGCCCATTCGGAATTAAAACCGCTGAGTTGATATTGTGAAAAGCCGCGACCGTTCCCAGTCCCGTAACCTCGTTCCGAACCGCCAGCGGCATGCCATTGGGAACGAAACCCGCCGGTCGGGTTTCTCCTTCGGGGTCGGACTTTTCAACCCCAACCAACCGATAAATCCGTTCCCGGTCGGGGTGAAACGTATCGTAGCTCAATTCATAATTGGTAATCAGGTATATCACCAGACAGGCGGTTACGCCCAGACTCAGGCCGAAAAGATTGATCAGCGAACTAACCTTGTTTTTGGTCAGGTTTCGGAACGAGGTTTTGAGATAATTGCGAATCATGACAGGATGCAGAAAAGAGGGTGACGGATACTGATTGGTCTGACGTTTCAGCGCAAAAGGCTTAATAAATTTCAACACATTAGCCACATACCGGTGGTTGGCTTTTCGGACGCCCACCTCCGCCAGATCCCGCCCGTAGCGTTCGTACAAATCGCCCTGCACCTCCTCCAGCAAGTGAGGAGCGCAAAAGAATTGCAACAATTTATCAGCATATCCAGGCGGCTTCATATCATTTTAATATCGAATACTGAATGTTGAATAATGAATATCGAAGTAATCGGACCGCACTTCGATATTCGTTATTCAACATTCGATATTCAGTGTTACTTTTCATTCCGAACGCAGACTCTTCACCGGATTCATCAACGCGGCTTTGATGCTTTGGAAACTGATGGTGAGCAAGGCAACGCCGACCGCCAGCAAGCCCGCCAACGCAAACACCCACCATGCGATGTCGACTTTGTAGGCATAATCCTGCAACCACCGGTTCATGGCATACCAGGCTACGGGCGTGGAAAAGACGATGGCGACCCCTACAAGTTTGAGAAAATCCTGCGAAAGCAGACCCACAATGCTCGTCACCGAAGCACCCAGCACTTTCCGGACACCAATTTCTTTCGTGCGCTGTTCGGCCATGAAAGCCGCCAGCCCAAACAAGCCTAAACAGGAAATAAAAATGGCCAGAAACGCGAAGGAGTTGGCCAGCGTGCCGACCACGGTTTCGCTGCGGTACAATCGCTGAAAGGCCTCATCAGCAAACTGGTAGGTGAACGGAAACTTTGGATTCAGTTGTCGCCACATCATTTCCAGACTCGCCAGGGCTTGTTTGGTTTGGCCCGGCTGGGTGCGAATGATGATGTTTTTCCCCCCGGCGGCCGGACTCAATTTAGCAATGAACGGTTCGATGGCCACGTGCATGGAATTCTGGTGGAAATCGTCGACCACTCCGATGATCAAACCGGGTTTGCCCCACAAAGTCAGCGGTTTTCCGATCGGGTCCCGGTAGCCAATCCGGCGGGCTGCGGTTTTGTTGATCAGATAACTGACCGAGTCGGTGGCAAAATCGCGTGAGAAATCGCGCCCGGCAACCTTGACTTTCAGGGTCTTCGTGAAATCATAATCGACTTGTGAAAACTGAAACTGGACGTTGGTGGCCGGATCTTTACCCGGCCATTGGACGTTGCCCGTCGTGCCGAAACTGGTAGTTGGCGTTCCGTTCATGAACGTTACGGTCTGAATGCCCGGCATTCGGAGCAGTTCCTGTTTGAACGTTTCGTATTTGGCGGCCAAATCCCCCTCAGCCTGGAGGTAAATCATTCCCTCCCGGTCGTAGCCCAGGTTTTTGGTCTGGATAAAATCGATTTGCCGGTAGACCATGATGGTTCCGATGATCAACAGCATCGACAGGGCGAACTGAAAAACCACCAGGCTCTGCCGGAAAAGTCGCGCCCCGGAACCAAACCGGATGCTTCCTTTCAAGATCCGAACCGGATTTAGTGACGATAAGAAAAGGGCGGGGTAACTGCCCGCAATCAAACCCGTGGCCAGGGTCATGACCAGCAAGGTTACCCAGAACGATGGGTCCGTAAACTGGAACGTGATGTGCTTCTCGGTCAGTGTGTTGAAGGTTGGCAATAGCATCCAGACCACGCCCACGGCCACCACCAGTGCCAGCGACGTCAGCACCATTGCCTCGCCAATGAACTGCCCGATCAGCAAGCCCCGACCGGCGCCAACCACCTTCCGAACGCCTACTTCCCGCGCCCGCTTCACCGACCGGGCCGTGGCCAGATTCATGAAATTGATGCAGGCAATCAGCAGGATAAAAACCGCCACGACGCCAAACAACCGGACGTATTCGATGCGCCCGCCATCCTGATAGCCGTTTTTGAAATTGGAATAGAGATACGCTTCCGGGTAGGGTTGCAGAAAAAGCTGAATATCCAACCCCTCCTTTTCCATTTTCGGATTGTACTTTTTCAGAAAAGCCTTCATCTTGGCTTCCAGCCGACCGGGATCGGCGGCTACACCGTTGCGGTCAGTTCGAAGTTGGATGCGGGTTTGAAGCGCGTTGGTGCCCCATTCTTTGAGCCATTCATTGTGCCGCATAAAATCGGCCCAACTCAGCACATAATCGTAGGTTTCGGAGCTGTTTTTCGGCATCTCATAAACCGCACTGACCTGATAATCGTCTTTGTTACCGAGTCGAATGCTCTGTCCCATAGCCGCCTGCGGGCTACCAAAATAATTCTCCGCGAGTTTCCGCGAAATGGCAATGTTTGTCGGCCCGTTTAAGGCGGTTTCGGCCGTTCCGGCTAACAAGGGAAGACTGTACATTTTAAACCAGTCGGCACCGACAGCCCGGCCTTTTTCCTTGTTCAGCTTTTCGCCCACCGAAAACGTCAGTTCCTGCTCCCAGGAAAGGCCGGACGCGTAGACAATTTCCGGGAATTCTTTTTTCAGTTCATCAGCCAGCAAAGCGGGTGTTCCCGGGCTTGCCTCCACTTTGCCGTCGTAGAACTGGCGTTCCATGACGTTGTAAAGCTGCGGGCCATTGGCGTGATAGGCGTCGACGCTCCATTCGTCCTGAATCCAGAGCAGAATGAGCAGGCTGCACGCCAGGCCAAGCGCCAGGCCCAGAATGTTGATGGTCGAAAACGATTTGTTGTGGGCGATGTTCCGCCAGGCGATTTTCAGATAATTGCGAATCATACCAGGATTCAGGAAAGAGATGGATGGATGTTCGTTCGCTTGTCGTTTGAAGAAAAAGGGCAATCCAGCCCGGGGTTTTAGAAAACTCAGCACTTCCCGCGCATATTGCCGCCGGGCGTAGGGGAGTCCAAATAGCTTCGCATTTCGCAAAAACCGCTCGTATAAATCCCCCTGAATCTCCTCAAAAAGATGAGGAGCGCAGAAGAATTGTAACAGTTTATCAGCGTATTTTGGCGGTTTCATGTGGTTTTAATATCGAATACTGAATGTTGAATAACGAATATCGAAGTAATCGGGCCGCTTTTCGGTGTTCGATATTCAACATTCAATATTCGTTATTCAGTGCTATTTTTCACTCCGAACGCAGACTCTTCACCGGATTCATCAACGCGGCTTTGATGCTTTGGAAACTAACCGTCAGCAGCGCGATGGCCAGCGCCAGCACCCCCGCCGTGGCAAACATCCACCAGTGGATAGCAATGCGATACGCAAACCCTTCGAGCCACGAATCCATCGCATACCACGCCACCGGAACCGCCAGAACGATGGCGATCAACACCAGCTTGACGAAATCTTTGGCCAGTAACCCGATGATGCCCGGCACGGTGGCTCCCAGCACCTTGCGAACGCCAATCTCGCGGGTGCGGACCTGCGCCGTGTAGGCAACCAGACCGAACAAGCCCAGACAGGAAATCAGGATGGCAATGGTGGCAAACACGTTAAAGAGTGTGCCGGTGCGTTGCTCGGTCTTGTAGAGGTCATCGAAGGTTTCGTCCAGAAAAGCGTAGTTGAAGGGAAACTCGGCATTGTATTGCTTCCACAACCGTTCGGCCGAAGCAATGGCCGAAGCAGCATCCTTTCCCGTCGTTTTTATAAAAATCCGTCCTTCATCGTTGGGGTAATAAAAAAAGATTGACGGCTCGATTTTTTGCTTCATAGAAGCGAAATGAAAATCTTTTACGACGCCGATAATGGTTCCTTCTTTGTTCCAGAGTTTAAAACGTTTTCCTACCGGATTGGTAAGACGAGCCGCTTTTACGGCCGTTTCATTTAAAATAAAATGCGTTGTATCCGTTACGGAACCGGTGAAGTTTTCACCCACCTTTAGCTTCATTTTAAAGAAGGAAATAAAATCCTTATCGATGGCCATGGGTCGCATCATCATGGTCTCGCCCGCTTCTTTTCCATCCCATTCATTGCTACCGGTTTGCATACCAATCGACACAATATTACCATTTGATCGGGTCACGTCCGATATGCCCGGCTGATTCAGCAAATCGGCTTTTACCACCTCATAATGGCGTTGCATATCCCGCATATAAAAAGAAAATACGTAACTTTTATCATAGCCTAATTCCTTCGAGCGGATGTATTCCAACTGATTGCCGATGATCAAGGTCCCGGAAATCAGAATGACGGTGAACGCAAACTGCGTTACGACCAGAATCTTCCGAAAAACCGCATCGGTCAACCGCGCCGAGACTTTCCCTTTTAAGGCTTTCAGGGGTTCGAATGAAGAGAGCAACAGGGCCGGGTAGATGCTCGACACCAGCAGGGTGGCCGTGATGGTCAACCCGATTACCAGCCACATCCGAAGGTCTGTTAAATCGATGACGAGCTGTTTTCCCGAAAGCTCGTTGTAGAAAGGCATCAACACCCTCATCAACCCAATGGCCAGCAGTGCCGAAAGCATGAAAAGCAGGGCGGTTTCAATGATGAACTGCAGGAATAACTGCCCTTTGGCCGCGCCGACGATTTTCCGCATACTCACCTCCTTGGAACGCAGCATGGAGCGGGCGGTGGAAAGGTTAACGTAATTGATGCAGGCAATGACCAGAATCAGCAGGGCAATGATGGTAAACATGCGAACGGTCTCGATACCGCCATCACTGCCGTCCGACTTGTACAAATGCATGTCGGGCAGGGCTTGCAGCAGATACGTCAGATCGGTATCATCCGCTTTGTTCCGCAGGTGAATGTTCCGCAGTTTGGTGGCCAGAACCTCCGTGGAAACGCCCGGTTCGAGCAGTAAAAACGTGACATAGTTGAATTCATGAAAATCGTTATCCTTGTTTCGGCCATCCTTCCGTTCCGCATAAATGGTTTTAAACCAGAGCGAAATCGGTAACAGCAGATCAAGTTCTCCGTTAAAAGCGGTGTTTTTCGGAAAATTCCGGATCACGCCGGTGACAGTAAAGCGGTTTTTTCCGTCGGCCGTAATCACTTTTCCAATGGGTTCGGCATCGCCAAAATACCGCCGGGCGGTGGCTTCCGTCAACACAACCGACTGGTCATTCGGGAACGGATTCGCCGGATTTCCTTTGATCAGCCCAAAATCGAAGATTGAAAACAGGGAAGGATCGACAAAGGCCGAGCGTTCGCTGGTGAAGGTCTTTTCCTCATACTTGTATAGGCTGTAGAGACTGCTTTGGGTGATGCGAACGGCATCTTTTATTTCGGGCAGTTCCCTTCTTCCCATTTCAGCGATGGGCGCAACGGTGGACCGCCAGATTTGCTGGCTGCTTCCCGTTCCCACCCGGTTTTCAAGCCGGTAAATCTGGTCGGCTTTGGCATGAAACCGGTCGAAGCTCAGTTCGTCCTGCACCCACAGCAGAATCAGCATTCCAACGGCCAGCCCGACCGTCAGGCCGGTCATATTGATGAGGGAGTAAAACCGGTTTTTCAGCAAATTACGCCAGGCGGTTTTGAAATAGTTACGGATCATAGCAGGTTGAAATAGATATACTTGTGAATACGCTAATGACGTTTTTTTCCGGATTACGCCCGACGTTCGGCCCGGTCGCCGTCGCACAAACCCTAGCACTTCCCGGACATACTGCCGACGGGCGTACGGTTCTCCGAACAGCCGGGCATTCCGCAAAAACCGCTCGTACAAATCGCCTTCCATCTCCTCCAGCAAAGGAGGAGCGCAGGCCATTTCCAGCAGTCGGGTAGCCCAGCGGGGCGGTTGTTTGGAGTTCATACGTTAAAATATCGAACAATGAATATTGAATAACGAAATGATGTCAGTAACGAACGCTGATGGCTGGCAGAGCCACTTCGTTATTCAATATTCATTGTTCGATATTCGTTATTCAGTATTATTCCTTATTCAGAGCGCAATGACTTCACCGGATTCACCAAGGCGGCTTTGATCGATTGGTAACTCACCGTGAGTGCAGCAACGACAAACGTGACCAGTATGGCAATCAGGAAAATCGACGGTCCAATCTGAATGTGGTAAGCGTATTCCTGAAGCCAGGCATCCATGCCATACCAGGCCAGCGGGGCGGCCATGACGAAGGCAATCAGCATCAGCCACACAAATTCCCGCGAGAACAACACGACGATGCTACCCACCGATGCGCCCAGTACTTTCCGAATACCGACTTCTTTGGTCCGCTGAACGGCCATCAGTGAAACCAGCCCGAACAGGCCCAAACCGCCGATGACGATGGCAATTCCAGCAAACAGCCGGAACGCGTTGTACATTTTTTCTTCCTGCGTATATAATTTCGCAATGTGCTCATCCACAAACTCATACCGAAAGATCGATTCCGGATTCAATTCAGTCCAGTCTTTCTCGATAGTCGCCAGTGTTTCACGCAGGTTCTGCGGACGCAGCTTGACGCTCACCTGCCAGAACGCCCGCGAATTGTAGGTCAGCACACAGGCGCGGATTTTTTTATGCTTGGATTCGCTCTGAAAATCCCGGACCACACCGCGAATCAGGGCCGGTTCGCCCGCGAGCCGAAACCGCTTGCCAATGGCCTCGGTTTCGTTCTGAAAACCCAGTCGTCGTATCAGTGTCTGGTTGACAATCACACTACGGGCCGTATCACCCTCCGCCGTTTTGATAATCGGTTCGCCTGCCAGCAACGCCAGCCGATACATCGGAATGTAGTTTTCGTCCACCATTTTAAACTCGACCACATCGTTTTCCGGCATCCCGAGTTCAGGCGCCGAAAAAGGAGCAAAATTGAAATTATAGGCTGGCCCCGCTGACGCAAAACTGATTTGCTCAACGCCGGGATTATTCTGTAATTTCTGCCGGAGAACATCGGCCTTCCCACCCGTACCGAATGATACAATGGCCTCTTTGTCGAAACCCATGTCCTGGTTCTGGAAAAAATCCATCTGGCTGGCCACCACCAGTG
Source organism: Larkinella sp. (assembly GCF_965227735.1). NCBI lineage: Bacteria > Pseudomonadati > Bacteroidota > Cytophagia > Cytophagales > Spirosomataceae > Larkinella > Larkinella sp. The sequence continues at coordinate 826,048 of NZ_OZ245776.1, forward strand.
TACCGATAATCATCACCTGCGTGATGGCAAATTGCAGGATGACCAGTCCTTTACGGACGGTCATTCCGCCAAACGATGCCTCCGTAGAGCGGGCTTTCAGGGCTTTGATGGGCTGAAATCCGGACTGAACAAAGGCCGGGTACAAACCCGCCAGCAGAATCGTTGACAGGACAACCCCAAAAATAACCACGATCACCTGGGGTTCAATCAGTTGGCTGGCATCGATTCGGATGTTCAACAGCGGTTTGGCCAGAGGCAGAAATGCCCAAACCGCACCCAGGGCCAGAACCGTTGCCAAACCCACCAGCAGGGTGGTTTCACCCAGCACCTGACCCACCAGTTGCCGCCGAAAGGCCCCCAAGGCTTTCCGGATGCCCACTTCCTTCGACCGCCGAACGGCCTGGGCCGTCGCCAGGTTGACAAAATTGATGCAGGCCGTCAGGATAATGACCAGGGCGACACCCGCCAAACCGTAAATGGTTTCTTTGGAACGCGGCATCGTAATCTGGGTGAGGTAGCGTTTATCGAAATGAATTTCCCGTAACGGTTGCAAAATCAGTTCTCCCTTGTCGCGTATCAACTGATCTCCCCAGTTTTTCTGAACAAAAGCTGGCAATCGGGCTTCTACACGCTCAGCCCGTACTTTCTCCGGTAACACCACATAAAGATAGCCGCCATTAATCGACCAGAAATTATTGGTATTAACCTCTTTTCGGATGGTTTCCCACGACACCAGAAAATTAAAAACCAGGTGCGTATTCGGCGGCAGATCTTTCATAATGCCGGTTACGCGTAGATCGTGTTCGTTGTCCAGCCGGATGGTTTTACCCAGCGCGTCCTGATCACCAAAATATTTTCGGGCGATGGTTTCCGTCAAAACGACGGTATTGGGTTCCTGCAACGCGGTTTTAGGGTTGCCAGCCAGCCAGTTAAAATCGAAAACCTGCGGAAAATTTTGGTCGGCATAGGCATAACTTTCTTCCAGATACCGTTCGTTGCCAACCTGAGTCTGGCCTTCTCCCCGGTAATAATATTGGGAAACCTGCTCCATTTCCGGGAAATCAGTGCGAAAAGTCGGCGCAATGGCAAACGAAACGCTTGGATTGTAGTCTAAACCATGAACCGTTACGCGGTAAGTCCGGTCGGCTTTCCGGTTAAACGCATCGTAGGTCAGTTCATTCCGAACGACCAGAAAAATGACAATGCAGGCCGACAACCCCAGGGCCAGGCCCATTACGTTGATGAAAGCGTAACTTTTCTGCTGAAGAATGGTCCGGTAAGCAATCGTAAAATAGTTGCGTAGCATAGCAATCGTTTGCGGTTTTGGAGAATAATCCGGTTTCCTTTTCAAAAATTGGGGTTGCATAAACTTCAGCACTTCCCAGGCATACTGCCAGCGGGCATCCCGCTCCCCAAACAGCCTGGCCCGGCGGACAAACCGCTCGTGCAGATCTCCCTGGATCTCTTCGATCAGGTGCGGAGCGCAAAACCAGGCCAGAAGTCGGCTGGCCCATTGTGGCGGTTTTGGGGGGTTCATAATCGCGGGAATATCGAATAATGAATGTTGATATTTCGAATAATGAAGGAATCGACCCACCTTTCGATATTCGATATTCGGCGTTCGACATTCATTATTATTTATTCATTTCTTCTTACAAACTCACTGCCGGCAGCCCCTGCGGAGAGATCGAATCCCAAAGCTGATCGCGGACGGCGCGGATGTCGTGCAGCGTCCGGCTTCCCAGCACCGTGACCGAAAACAGGCGCTTTCGTCGCCCACCCCGTTCGGCCGTGGCCTCGCCGAGGTGTGACTTTAACATGCCTTTTTCTTCCAGCCGGTGTAAAGCCGCGTGAACGGCGCTGATGCTGACGGCCCGGCCCGTCTGTCGGTCCAGTTCGTCGGTGATGGCCACGCCATAGGCACCGGTTCCTAAAACCGCTACCGTCAGCAACACCACCTCTTCAAACTCGCCTAAATACGATCGTCTCATGGCAAAGAGATATAATTAACTTCTGTAGAACAAATCTGCTGCCAGAAACAAAAAATGGCCCAATCAGGCCATTTAAGCACTTTCCAAAAAAGAACCTGTCCGAATTCGTACACTCCGGTTGTCCGAACCCGAACAGGTTTACGGTTTTCGGTATACGGTTTTCAGTTTACGGTTTTCGGTGGAAGACCGTAAACTGAAAACCGTATACCGAAAACCGTAAACCGCTCTACTTCTCTGCTTTCAGCTCGTAGCGCTGATACGGTTTGTCGATGGTCAGCCAGTAATTCATCGTTTCGCCAGCTCCTTTTACCTGAAGACGGTATTTGCCACTCAGCAAGTGGGTTACATCAAAATAGCGGTTGTAGCCCGCCTGCCGGTTCAGTTCGCGGTAATGAATCAGGTTGGTCGACTCGTCGGTCAGTTCAATAATAACCTGCTTCCGGTCGGGATTGGCAAAATTGATGCGGAGTTTGCCGTACGAATTTACCAGCGGGTTGACCAGAAATTTCGCATTGAATTCCGGCATAACCGACGGCGAATGATCTTCGTAGGCATACACCCGGGAGGTTTTTGACAACCCGGACTCATTGGAAGCCAGCAACTCCGACGAACGGACCTGCGATGCCAGCAACTGGTTGTTCACGACCCGATCCAGCATTTCGTCGAACAGACGAATATTGCGTTTGGTCAATTTGACATACTGGCCCCGCAGCGTTTCCTGATAGACCGGTTCCTGCCGGGCGTTGAAAAACCGGATGACCGTGCTGCGGGTGTTGTAATCAGTCTGGATTTTCCAGTATCCTTTGCTCACATCCGGGCCGGAATGATAATCCGGCTGGGCATAACCGACAAGCGTGCTGAACAAAAGAAGCAGAACCAGGAGGGTTTTGAATCGGTTGGCGGTTTTTTCTTGAACAGTTTTCATGGGAATTGTGCGTGTTGTTTACAGGTTGTTAAATTGGTTGACATTTATTCAATCTTTGCAAAACAAATCTCTTACCAGAATCTAAAACGCCGTTTTGAATGAATAGAGGCCCTTTTTAGATAATCGTACTGTCCGAAACCGTACAAAGTCTGTCCGGTTTTGCGGGCAGTGATTTCTTTCTGCAAAGCAGCGAAATTGCCGGTAAACACGTCAATGTAAGTGACGAATGAGGGGAAAAGTGGGACAGAAAGCCTGTAGAGCCTTTCCAAGCTTTTGGTGTGTCCTCAGGGAATTGCCCGTAGCTGATACGACTGCGGATTGGCCTGAATGATTAACCGGTAGGCATACCGCTTTTGTGTTCCTTCTACTTCAAACCGGAACTTTCCTTCCGGCAAACGGGTCAGATTCAGCGTCCGGTTGTAGGCTGGAACCGAGTTTTTTTCCTTGAACACATATCGCCCCTGATCGTCAAGCAACGCAATGAGCATCGGCTCCTGCCGAAGATTCACGACGTGAACTTTTAGCCTGCCGGTGCTGCTGATGGCGACATCGGAGCGCAACGGATTGACTTCCAGGGTTTCTTTAGGTGATGCCAGTATGTAAAATGTAGAAACCGGAGTTGACAACGGCGTCGACACAACGTGATAAGGCTCACTGCTGCTGGTGGCCACTAACTCATGACTTTTGACTTCGGCCGACAGCAATTGGTTGGTCGACAGCCGCTCCAGCATCGTGTCGAACAAGCGGATGTTCCGATTCGTCAGTTTTACATACCGGTTCGACAGCGATTCTTCATAAATCGGTTCATGCCAACGGTTAAAAAAACGGATCCTGGTTTGCTGGGTCGTGACGTCGGTCTGAATTTTCCAATATCCCCTGGCCGAGTCGGTTCTGGCATAATAATCGGACTGGGCGGTCGCCGTCAAACCGTACAGGAAGAGACTTACAACCAGCCAATTCTGGCATCTGCGGACTGTTTTTTGAAGGAGGGTTTTCATGATTTGTGCATTTGTTGTTTACGAGAGATAAAAGGGCAAAGTATTATTTCAATGTTTGCAGAACAAATCTGTTGCCAAACCTGATAAAGTCTGCTTAATCGATCAAAATCACGGTATTTGCGTTTAGGTTGAAGGCGACGCGTCCATTAGTGGACACCTTTTGTCCCGGAATGGACAGTAGAGCAAGGTTCTCCGGGCCGGTTTGATGCGTATACCCCATAGAGGAGCAAAAAGCGGTCACCGTTGCATGAACAACGTCCGGCCTTTCTGATTTTCGCGTAAGTTTGCAGCATGAAGATCCTTTCACTGACCGAATTAAATCAGGAACAATACCTGGCCGCTCAGGCTCTCGAAATAAAATGCAAGGCTGATGATGGGTTGATGGGCCACATTCACTGGGATAAATCCATGAATTATTTCCAGTCGATGTGCCACTGGTTTCTACTCTACAAAAATGACGTGTTGATGGGCCTTTTATCGGCTTTTGCTCCAACGACCAGTGTGGTTGAATTTTGCGGCTATACGCTTCCCAAAGCCCGGCGGAAAGGTTGCTTTTCGACCCTGCTCGAAGTGGCTGCGGACGCAGCCCGAAACTACGGCTACGAGCACATGCTGCTGATTACGGAACGGGCTTCCGAATCGGGACAGGCCTTCGTCAGGCAGTTGGGAGCCACCTATTCCAACACCGAGTATCAATTGCGCTGGGAACCGCTGCCGTCGGTGGTGCTTCCGGTTTCCGCGCCGGCAATTCACCTCGTCAAGGCCGGTTTGGCGGACCTGGAACCGTTGTCGAAATTGAGTCAAACGATCTTTGGGGGCACCGTAGACGAAGCCCGTAAGCTCCTGGAAACCACCATCACAACGCCCCATCTGACGCAGTATATTGCCACGCTGGACGGAAACCCGATCGGCATGGTGGCCATTAATTTTGTGCAGAACGACGCCTGGATTATTGGTTTAGGCGTTTGCCCGGCGTTTCAGGGGCGGGGAATCGGCAAAACCATTTTGTTCCGTATTTTGGACATTCTACAGGAGTCCATAGCCGAAACCATTCTAATCGAAGTAGACTCCGGCAACGAACCGGCCCTCAATCTGTACCAGAAATCCGGTTTCACGATTCAGATGGGCCAGGATTATTTCCGGTTACCGCTACGGTAACGATGCTCTTACACAGAGTTGATCGGAGGACATCAGAGGGAATCAGAGTTTACAATAATTTCTCTGATTCCCTCTGATGTCCTCCGATCAACTCTGCGAAACAACTCCTCTCTAAAACTCACTGATTCGCGTCTTTGCCCTCTTCCAGTTTCTTGATCATCGCCGTGACGCCATTCTTATTCAGCTCGTTCGGTGCCTGGGGCAGAGCCGCCTTCAGGTAGGGCAACGCTTTTTTGAAATCGCCGAGGGCCGACAACCCCCTTCCCATTCCGACGTTGGTCGTAAACTGGTTCGGGTTCTTGTCGTAGTTCACCTTAAAAACCGCGTATGCATCTTTCGTCCGGTTTTGCTGAAGCAGCGTGCGGGCATACTGATGGAGTTCGTTCAGGTTGCCCATCGGAACGGCTTCCTTCATCACCGCATCGGCGTTGGCCTGCTGGTTGAGAGCCGTCAAAACCAGGGCTTTCGTGCTGAGTGTCTGGAAGTTTTTCTGACCAATGAACGGCAAACCAACGGCCTGATCGGCCCAGACCAGCGCCTGATCCAGATTGGTTTTGTTCTGGAGGCAATACGTAGCCGCCTGAACGTACGACTGCCACGTAAAGCCCTGCGAATTGCGCAATTCGTTTTTAAAAGACGCTAACTGAATCTTCACCACATCGGCTTCAACCTTAAATGGGATCTGGCGTTTTTCCCACGAAAGTGCCACCGTTGCCGCGTTGTCCGTTTGGTCGATGAACTCGTATTTGAGCCACTCCACGCTCTTTTCCAACGGCTGGTTTTTGACCGTTACACGCAGCGCGTCCTCCGACGGTTCGTAGAAAAAGCTACCCCAGGACGTCGAATTTTTGGAGAAAATAACCGTTGTTTCGGCCTCGCCCAATATCATGTGCAGCCCGTACGTTCCGGCGGGGAGGTCTTTGCCCTCGACTTTAACATCATTCGAAAACGAAATGAGGGTATTTTCGTTGGCACCTGCCCGCCAGGGAGCGGCTTTGCTGGTGCCGAAACCGAGGTCCACCAGCCCGTAATGGGCTACCGGTGTTCCCCAAACTTTTCCCTCCCGCCCTTTCAGACCGGGGCGGCTGTAGTGAATGGCGATTTTTGTCAGACCAATTTGCTCCGAAACGGAGGCTTTTCGGTTGCCACCGTCGGGGATGGCGGTGAGTTGCTGGGCGGAAACCAGCGTTGCATTGAGAGCCAGAAGGAATAAGATAAACCGTGCTTTCATGGTGTTGTCGATAAAGTGTTTACCGTCAAAATAAACGCATGAAAACCGGGTGTAGCTCCCGCACTCTGGGGGATTTTAAAGCGCGTTACACAGGGTTGATCGGAGGACATCAGAGGTAATCAGAGTTTTAAATTATTTCTCTGATTACCTCTGATGTCCTCCGATCAACCCTGTGTAACAACGCTTTTTACTCTGAAACCTCCCGCTCCACCAACCGCTCGGCCATCGGCAGCAACGTTTCTTCCAGCGGCAGACGACGTTTCGATTCCACCATGAACGTGGCCGGGTTGGGCAGGAACGGCCGACGGCGGATCAGTTCCAGTTTCAGCGTTTCGTAGGTCCGCCCGACGCCCTTCCGCACGGAGTCAATGTAGCGCGTCCGGATTGGCTGACGGCCGGTTTGCGTCGTCGACAGGGCCAATCCCGGCAGGGCCAGGCCCGTCCAGGTCAGGTTGAAATAATAGATATGGGTCTGGGAATGCGACGACCAATGGAGGAAAATGTAGCCTTCATCCCGGCGCAGCGGCAACATGCCGACGGGAGTCAGCGTTAAAGTCGCGGCCAGTTCATCGGCCATTTCCTGCCCTTTCGTCAGGGTGTGACCAAACCGGGGCAGGGCGAAATTCATGATGGAGTCGATTTCTGACATATACTCATCGTCTTCCTGCCGGGACTGGTACCGTACCGTAAGACTTTCGGGGTCAATTCCGGTGGCGTCCTTGGGGAATGAAGCAGAAAGCGTACCTTTGCGGTTCCGAAAACGGAGACCGGTCTCGTAATGATCCCGCAATTCCGTCAGGTCAGGGTATAACTTTTTGTCAGAGAAGTGTTGCTGAACGTTTTGCAGATAGGCCAGAACGACAAATTTTTTGTACTCTAAATCAATCAGTCCTTGCGTCAACCAGTCTTTCTGAAGTTTTTTCATAGTGAAAACGAATGAAGAACAGACAGTCTTGTTGTTTAGTAAGTTAACGAAAAATCCCAATCTGCCAAATAGTGTTTGGCGTTTTTTTTCTCCGACCAAAAAGGCTTTGCCCTAACCCATTGATTACCAAACTGACATCATAAATCGGAAATTTTGTCAGTATTACCAGAAAAAAGTGGTCTGGCACAATAAGTGACCAAAATCGACCGTCAGTTCGACAGTATGCGGTTCGCCGTTGCAACGGTTTGCCGATACCGTCGAACATCTAATCAAGCATAAAACAATTTAACTTCTAAAACACAAGCCCATTATGGAAGCACTAACGGAAAGTAAAGTAAACGTAAGACCGTTGGCTGACCGGGTGCTGGTTGAACCAGCTCCTGCTGAAGAAAAAACCGCATTTGGTATCATCATTCCCGACACCGCCAAAGAAAAGCCACAACGCGGAACGATTGTCGCCGTTGGCACGGGCAAGAAAGATGAGCCTCTGACCGTTCAGGTTGGCGATACCGTTTTGTACGGTAAGTATGCCGGTACCGAAATCACCGTTGAGGGCAAAGAATACCTCATCATGCGTGAGTCGGACATTTTTGCCATTATCTAAGGTTCTCCCGCCAGCCCCGATTCAGTTTAATCTGACACTGGCTGCCCGGAAACCCGTTTGCATTACTCGTTAAAACCATTAATTCCTTTTCACTCATGTCTAAGAAAATATTTTTTGATATCGACGCCCGCGATCGGATCAAGAAGGGTGTTGACACCCTCGCCGACGCTGTTAAAGTAACGTTGGGACCCAAAGGCCGGAACGTTATTCTGGATAAGAAATTCGGCTCACCGGCCATCACCAAAGATGGTGTTACCGTTGCCAAAGAAATTGAACTGAAAGACGCCATCGAAAACATGGGCGCTCAGTTGGTGAAAGAAGTCGCTTCCAAAACCGCTGACTCAGCCGGTGATGGAACGACGACCGCTACCGTTCTGGCCCAGGCGATCTACTCGATCGGGGTGAAAAACGTAGCGGCCGGTGCCAACCCGATGGACCTGAAACGCGGTATCGACAAAGCGGTTATTGCCGTTGTCGACAACCTGCGTTCACAATCCCGCGCCATCGAAACGTCGAAAGAAATTGCTCAGGTAGCAACGATCTCGGCCAACAGCGACGAGGAAATCGGCCAGATGATTGCCGATGCCATGGAGAAAGTGGGCAAAGAAGGTGTGATCACCGTTGAAGAAGCGCGTGGTACGGAAACGGAAGTAAAAACCGTTGAAGGGATGCAGTTTGACCGCGGTTATCTGTCGGCTTACTTCGTGACCAACACCGACAAAATGGAAGTTGAACTGGACCGTCCGTTTATTCTGATCTCGGAGAAAAAAGTTTCTTCGATGAAAGAATTGCTGCCGGTTCTGGAGCAGGTTGCTCAAACTGGTCGTCCGTTGCTGATCATCGCTGAAGATGTCGATGGTGAAGCACTGGCTACGCTGGTTGTCAACAAAATCCGTGGTGCCCTCAAAGTGGCCGCTGTGAAAGCTCCGGGCTTTGGCGATCGCCGGAAAGCCATGCTGGAAGACATTGCTATCCTGACGGGTGGCCAGGTCATTGCCGAAGAGCGTGGTTTCAAACTGGAAAACACTTCTATTGAATTTTTAGGCACTGCCGAAAAAATCATCATCGACAAGGATAACACAACTGTTATCAATGGTGCAGGTGAGAAAGAAGATATTACGGGCCGTGTCAACCAGATCAAATCACAGATCGAAAACACGACTTCTGATTACGACAAGGAAAAACTGCAGGAACGTCTGGCGAAACTGTCGGGCGGTGTAGCGATTCTGTACATCGGTGCTGCGACCGAAGTAGAAATGAAAGAAAAGAAAGACCGCGTTGATGATGCCCTGCACGCAACCCGCGCTGCGGTTGAAGAAGGAATCGTGGCCGGTGGTGGTGTTGCTTTCATCCGGACCATCAAGGCTTTGGATGCGGTTGAAACCCGCAATGAAGACGAAAAAACCGGTGTAAACATCATCCGTGTTGCGCTGGAATCTCCGCTGCGGACGATTGTTTCCAACGCCGGTGGCGAAAGCTCCGTGGTTGTGAACGCGGTGAAAGCCGGCGAAGGCGACTACGGCTACAATGCCCGCGAAGATCGTTACGAAAACATGGTGGAAGCCGGTATCATCGACCCGACGAAAGTAGCCCGTCTGGCGCTGGAAAATGCCGCTTCGATCGCTGGCCTGTTGTTGACCACCGAATGTGTGATCGCCGACGAACCGGAAGAAGCACCGGCTGGTGGTGGTGGACACGGTCACCCAGGTGGTATGGGCGGCATGATGTAATCATCCCTCCCCTTACGCATACCAAAGCCCCCGGCAGTCTGTCGGGGGCTTTTTTGTTTTTTTTCTTCTGCCAATCGCACATCCAGGCGGTTCGATGACGCATTTCAAACAAAAGAATACAAAAACAAACTAGCACCCTAAACCCTAAAATGATATAATTTTCCGGCTATTAAGTTTTAAAATGCCGACCTATTTTTACGTTTACTATTTTTTACTTTCGTTTATTTTGTAAATTGCTTCGATTTATAAGATTACTGGTACCCGAAAACCGGTAATTCCCTCAATCATTGCCCTTACCTCACTATGAGCAAAAAAGAAAGCGCCCCCATCAGTCTGGGTGTTATTATCGGAAACCGTGACTTTTTCCCGGATCGGCTGGTGGCCGAGTCGCGGGTTGAAATCATCGACATCCTGAAAAGCCAGAACGTCAATCCCATTTTACTGGAAACGGAAGAAACCAAACTGGGCGGTGTCGAAACGTTTCAGGATGCCCGGAAATGTGCGGATTTGTTCAAGAAACACCGCGACGAAATCAGTGGCATTCTGGTTATTCTGCCCAATTTCGGCGATGAACGGGGCGTTGCTGAAACCCTGAAACTGGCCGGCTTGAGCGTTCCGGTGCTGATTCAGGCCTACCCCGACGATCTGAACAAACTGGATGTGGCCCGCCGACGGGATTCGTGGTGCGGAAAGATTTCGGTTTGCAATAACGTCTACCAGTTCGGCATCAAATACACGCTGACCACCAAACACGTCGTGCATCCAACCGATCCGAGTTTTACGCAGGATTTGCAGAATTTCATCGGGGTTTGCCGGGTCGTGCGGGGTTTGCAGAAAGTCCGGATCGGTGCCGTGGGTGCCCGGCCCGGCGGATTCAATACCGTTCGTTACAGCGAAAAAATCCTCCAGCGCCACGGCATTTCGGTGGTGACCGTCGATTTGTCCGAAATTCTGGGCAATGCCAACAAACTGACCAAAGACGACAGCAGCGTCAAAAACCGCCTGGAGGCCATTAAAGCCTACACACCAACGGGCCGCACCCCGGATGAGAAGCTGGTGCAGATTGCCAAACTGGACGTGGTGCTGAACGACTTCGTGGAACAGAATTCCCTCGATGCCACCGCCATCCAGTGCTGGACCTCCATTCAGCAGAATTACGGCTGCAACGTCTGTACCAGCATGAGCATAATGAGTGAAAACATGCTGCCGAGTGCCTGCGAGGTCGACGTGACGGGAACCCTGAGCATGTACGCCATGCAACTGGCCTCCGGTTCGCCCAGCGCCCTGGTCGACTGGAACAACAATTACGCCGACGACGAAAATAAGTGCGTGCTGTTTCACTGTGGCAACTGGGCGAAGTCGTTTTTACCGGACATTGAAATTAGTACCGCCCCGATTCTGGGAACCAGCGTCGGGGAAGAAAATACGTACGGAGCCCTGTCGGGTCGCACTCCGGCCTCTCCCCTCACCTTCGGCCGCATCAGCACCGACGACTCCAAAGGCATCATCAAAGCCTACATCGGCGAAGGCCGTCTGACCGACGATGCGTTGAATACGTTCGGAAACCGGGCGGTGGCCCAAATTCCGAATTTGCAGGGACTCATGCAGTACGTTTGCCGTAACGGTTTTGAACACCATGTGGTGATGAATGCCTCCAAAACCGCCGGGATTTTGAAAGAAGCCTTTGAAAACTACCTGGGTTGGGACGTGTATGAACATTGAGAAACCATGACTGAACAGGAACTAGCCCGCAAGTCCGTCGACTACCGCCGGAAGATTCTCAAGTACATCGTCGAAGCGAAAGCCGGGCATACCGGAGGAAGTCTGTCGTGCGTGGACATTCTGAATGTGCTGTATAACCACGTTCTGAACGTCGGCCCGGACAACTTCAAGTCGCCCCTCCGCGACCGGTATATTCAGAGCAAGGGCCATACGGTGGAAGCCCTGTACGTCGTATTGGCAGACAAAGGTTTTTTTCCGGAAGCGGATTTGATGACCCTGTGCAAATACGGTTCGCATTACATTGGTCACCCAACCCGCAAAGTCAACGGCATCGAGCAGAATACCGGTTCGCTGGGACACGGCCTGTCGCTTAGCGTCGGAACCGCCCTAGCTGCCAAACTGGACGGACTCTCCTACCGGGTTTTCACAATGCTCGGCGACGGCGAATTGCCCGAAGGTTCCAACTGGGAAGGGGCGCTGTTGGCGTCTCATTACAAGCTTGATAACCTCTGCGCCATCATCGACAACAACGGTTTGCAAATCTCGGGAGCCACGACCGACGTCTGCAATACGGACCCGATCGACCGGAAATTTGAAGCATTCGGCTGGGAAGTCCGGCACGTCGACGGACACGATTTGGGAGCGTTGAAGGAAACCTTTGCGGTTTTGCCTTTTACGGTCGGCAAACCCAGCCTTGTGATTGCGCACACGGTCAAGGGTCGGGGCATCAGTTACATGGAAAACCAGTTAAAATGGCACCACGGTGTGCCGAATCCCGATCAATATACCCACGCGCTGGAAGAATTGGCGGAGGCTGAGGCTGTTCTCCGCTGAGAAACGAACGATTGATAGATTATGGCAGAAATCACGCAAAACGAACTGGTTACGTATAAAGCCAACCTCGATGTTTTTTCGGGAACGCTTCAGGAACTGGCCCGCACCGACAAAACGATTCTGGTGGTGACCAGTGACTCACGGGGTTCGGGAAAGCTGGTACCTTTTGGCCAGAAATTCCCGGCGCAAATTGTCGAAATCGGAATTGCCGAGCAAAATCTGGTGGGCGTCGCGGCCGGTTTGGCTTCGACGGGTAAGAAAGTGTTTGCGGTTTCTCCCGCCTGTTTTCTGACGGCACGTTCGTTTGAACAGATCAAAACCGACGTGGCTTATTCCGACAACCCAGTCAAACTCATCGGCATCAGTGCTGGTGTGAGCTACGGTGCCCTGGGCTCGACCCACCACAGTTTGCACGATTTTGCGGCTTTACGGGCGGTTCATAACCTAATGATTGTTGTTCCGGCGGATAATTTTGAAACGGAGCAGGCCATTCGATTAGCGGCCCAAACCGAACATCCGATTTACATCCGGTTCGGCAAAAAAGCGATGCCCTTGCTGACCGAAGAACCAAACCGCAGATTTGAATTCGGGAAAGGCAGTGTAGTTCGGGAAGGGAATGATCTGGTCGTTATCGGAACAGGCGAAACCGTCTATCCGGCCGTTCAGGCGGCCCGGCGGCTGGAAACATTGTACGGAATTCGGTCGACGGTGGTCAGTATGCACACCATCAAACCGCTGGATTACGAACTGTTGGCGCAAGTTGCTTCAAGCGGTGTTCCGATTGTTACGGTGGAAGAACACAGTGTTTATGGGGGCCTGGGTGAAGCCTGCGCTTCGTTCCTGATGCAAAACGGCTTTCGTAATCCATTCAAAATCATGGGCATACCGGACGAATACACCGTTACGGGTTCCCAGATCGAGATCCTGAATCACTACGGTTTGTCCGAAGAAGGCATTGCCGAAACCGGGCTTAACCTGGTTCGCAAAACGGCTTAACCTTTCCTACCCATGAAAAAAGTATTCCTACCCCTCCTCTCCTTCATCGTATTGCTATCGTCAGGCATTGCTCAGGCGCAGGACGCCAAAAAACTCCGGGTGCTGGTATTGACCGACATTGAAAACGAACCCGATGACGCCCAGTCGATGGTGCGGTTTCTGACCTATTCCAATCAGTGGGATGTGGAAGGGTTGATCGCTACGACTTCAGTGCATCAGCGAAACCGGGTGGCACCCGAGCGGATTCAGCGGATTGTTCAGGCCTACGGAAAAGTGCGGAACAACCTGCTGCTCCACGAAAAAGGCTATCCCGAAACCGACTACCTGCTTAGTCGCATCAAACCGGCGATTCCCAAATATGGTATGGACGCCGTTGGGCCGGGCAATGACTCGGAAGGTTCGGAACACATCATTGCCGTGGTGGACCGGAAAGACAACCGCCCGGTCTGGATTCCGATTTGGGGTGGAGCCAATTGCCTGGGACAGGCCCTCTGGAAAGTCAGACAAACCCGCACCCCCGAAGAGGTCGAGCGGTTTGTGGCCAAAATCCGGGTCTACACCATTTCCGATCAGGACGACGCCGGGCCGTGGATTCGCAAGACCTTTCCAACGCTGTTTTACATCATCAGCCCCGGTTTTCACGCCCGGGGCGGCTACCATTATTCCACCTGGCGCGGCATCAGTGGCGATGGCTTCACGCGGGGTTTCGATGGCGCGGATTCCAACCTCGTCAACAACCGCTGGCTGGACGAAAACATCCGGAAAAACCACGGGCCGCTCGGTGCCGAACATCCGCACACGGATTTTATCATGGAGGGAGATACGCCCAGCTTTCTCGGGCTGATTACCAACGGCTTGAGCGACCCAGAACACCCCAACTATGGTAGTTGGGGCGGCCGTTACGAGTTGTATACACCCCGCACCCGCAAGTGGTTTCTGGAACCCGAAACCCGCCCCATCTGGACGGACACCGAAGACGAGGTGGTGGGCATCGACGGAGCCTGGCACAACAGCAACAAAGCGACCATCTGGCGCTGGCGGCAGGCCTACCAACACGACTTTGCCGCCCGCATCGACTGGACCGTCAAACCGTACAAGGAAGCCAACCACCCACCGGTGGCGGTTTTGAAACACGCCAATCAAATGCGGGTAAAAAGTGGGGAGAAAGTGGTTTTAAGTGCGGATGGATCAACTGATCCCGATGGAAATTCGCTCTCGTATGAATGGATTTATTACCGCGAACCGGGGACTTTTGAAAGCAACCGGCCACTCGAAATTCAGGATAACCGGCAAAAGTCGGCTTTTTTGACGGCCCCGAAAGTGACCCAACCGGAGACACTGCATGTCATTCTGGCCGTAACCGATAATGGCAAACCGGCTCTGACGCGCTACCAACGGGTTATTGTGACGGTATTTCCGTAATTTTTTGCCCCGTTCAAGGCTGTTAAGTTCTTCCGCTTTTGCCCCGTTCCCCTAAAGGCCGGGCGGCCGGTGCCGGGCTTAAACATCCGGATTTCGAAGCCCGGCACCGGCCGCCCGGCCCTTAGGGGAACGGGGCAAAAGCGGAAGCGCAACGAATTATCAGACATAAGTCCTAATGAAAAAAGTTTTCAATTTCAATCCAAAAGGAATTCCGGTAATTCTACTGGTGATGGCCCTTCTCATCGCTGGTGGATGTCAGAAAACGGCCAGCGAAAACCAGCCTAAACAGGTTGCGGTTATCATTTCGACGCTTAACAATCCCTGGTTTGTGGTGCTGGCCGAAACGGCGGCTGCTCAGGCGAAATCGCTGGGATACGAAGCCAAAATCTTTGATTCCCAGAACAATACGGCGCTGGAAACCGATCATTTCGAAAACGCCATTGTCTCCGGTTTCGACGCCATTCTGTTCAATCCAACGGATGCCGACGGTTCGGTTGTGAATGTTCTGAAAGCCAAAGAAGCGGGTATTCCGGTGTTTTGCATGGACCGTGAAGTTAATTCGAGCGGGGCGGCAACCTCCCAGATTCTGTCCGACAACTACGCGGGCTGCGTGGCCATCGGGAAATATTTTGTTCAAACGATACCGAAAAAACCGTCGGGCGACGCGATCAAATACGTCGAAATTCTGGGTCTGGTGGGCGACAACAACACCTGGAACCGGTCGAAGGGATTCCACAGCGTCGTGGATTCGTACCCGGCTTTCAAGATGGTAGCCCAGCAAAGTGCCGATTTCGACCGAAACAAAGCCCTGGAAGTGGTCGAATCGATCTTGCAGGCCCACCCCGACATCGACGGGATTTTCTGCGGGAACGACGCGATGGCGATGGGCGCTTACCAGGCGGTGATGGCGGCCGGAAAAACCCGCGACATCAAGGTCTACGGTTTCGACGGCGCACTGGATGTAATCGAGTCGATCAACAATGGAAAAATCATGGCGACCGGTCTGCAATCACCCGAGACGATGGCGAAAACCGCTGCGCTCTATGCCGGCGACTATTTCAAGGGAAAACGGAATTTTCCGCAAAAAATGCCGGTGGCCGTCGAGCTGGTTTCGCAGGCTAACATCAAGGATTACAGCGCATTGATAAAATAAAACTAAACCATGAATAGACCGGGGTTAAAGTACGGAGCGTTGCTTTTGCTGCTGGCGGTAGTGGTGTACAATTCCGTTTATTTCAAAAAACTGGATGAAGTAAAGGCCAAAGGTGCCCGGACGGAGTTCGATGCCGCAGCCTACGCCGATGCCTTCTGGAAAACCAAACTACTGCCCGCAACCACCAAAGCAGTCGATCTGTCCACCTTGATTCAGGCCTTGAAAACCGACAAAGACCAGGCGTTTGCTGCGCATTCAAACGCGATGAGTATCGGCAACATCCGGTATTTTCTGGTCAAAGGGCAGGGTAAAATAACCGCAGTTCGCGATCAGGACGTCACCGTTTCGCTGACCAACGGGCCTGACATCATCGTGGCCACGGAATACATTTTCGGGAATGCCGCCCGCGATGCGTCGGGGCTAATCAGCCTGACGGAATTTACCAATACGATGGATTTGAACAACGTCTCGGCGGAAATCAACCAGATCATTCGGAAGCGGGTGGTGGCTCCGTTTAAAACCCGCGCCAAAACCGGTGTTGAAGTGGAATTTACCGGAGCCATCGAACTGAACCGGACTCATCTGCATACCGAAGCCATCGAAGTTATTCCGATTTCTATCCGGTCCGTGGGTACATGATATGCTAAGAGCGGAAAACATAACGAAGCGATTTTCGGGGGTAACCGCGCTGGACGCCGTTTGCCTGGAATTTCAGGCCGGAAAAGTGACGGCGGTGATTGGTGAAAACGGTGCCGGTAAGTCCACGCTGATGAAAATCCTGTCGGGCGTTTATCCAGACTACGAAGGTCAGATTTGGTATAAGGAAAACCCCGTTCGGTTTGCCTCTCCCCGCAACGCGCAGGACTGCGGCATTGCCATCATCCACCAGGAACTGAACCTGATTCCGTACCTGACTATTACCGAAAACATCTTTCTGGGCCGCGAACTGACCACCCGCTGGGGAACACTCGACAAGAAGGCTATGCGACTGCGGACCGGGCAACTGCTCGACCGGCTAAATCTGTCCATCAGCCCCGACACGCTGGTTTCGGAGCTAAAAGTGGGACAGCAGCAGGTGGTCGAAATTGCCAAAGCGCTGCTGATCGACTCGGAAGTGATCATCATGGATGAACCCACCTCGGCCATCAGCGAAAGCGAGGTCGACGTGCTGTTCAGAATCATCGCGGATTTAAAAAAGGAAAAGAAAGCCATCGTTTACATCTCGCACAAACTGGACGAACTGTTCAAAATGGCCGACCGGTTTGTGGTGCTGCGCGACGGAAGATCCATCGAATCCGGCGAAATGCAGGGCATGACCCACGATGACATCATTCGAAAAATGGTTGGGCGGGCGGTTCACACGATCCGTCGGCAAGCCGGTTTTCTGCCTCCCAAACCGCTGCTGTCGGTGGAGAATCTATGCCTGAAGCACCCCGAACGAACGCAGGAAAACCAGCTCAAAAACCTTTCCTTCACGGTGGGGCGGGGCGAAATCGTTGGCATTTTCGGGCTGATGGGCGCGGGACGAACCGAATTGCTCGAAACGCTTTTTGGTCTGCATCCGAAGCGAACCACCGGCAAAATCTGGCTGGATGAGCAGGAAAAGCATTTTAAATCGCCCGGCGACGCCATTGCAGCGGGTTTGGCGCTGGTGCCGGAAGACCGCAAAAAAGACGGGCTGGTGTTGGGGCTGGATGTGCGGACGAACATCAGTTTGACCAACCTCAACAACATCGAACGGGGCGGTTTTCTCAGCAAATCGAAAGAGTCCAAACTGGCGAATAAGTATATTTCCGAACTGAAGATAAAAACCTCGTCGGAAAAGCAAACCGCCCGGAATCTGAGCGGGGGCAACCAGCAGAAAATCGTTCTGTCGAAATGGCTGGCGACCCAACCAAAGCTCCTGATGCTGGACGAACCCACGCGCGGCATTGATGTCAACGCCAAAAATGAAATCTATAAGCTCATTCTGCAACTGGCCGACGAAGGCATGGGCATTCTCGTGGTTTCTTCGGAACTCCCGGAAATTCTGGCGATTTCCGACCGCATTCTGGTCATGAGTGAAGGAAATTTGACGTCCGAACTGTCTGCCAATGCCTCGGAAGACGAGATTCTGAAAGCCGCTATTCCTCAAACCCTTTAACGAAGGCCCCCATGCAAATCTCCTTGCAAACCTACCGACCCGTTATTCTTAAATTTCAATCACTGATTGCCCTGCTCCTGCTTTGCATCGTGATCGGTTTACTGTCTGACAAGTTTTTTACCGTGGCCAACGGCTGGAATGTTCTGCGGCAAATCTCAGTCAACGTCTGCATTTCCGTCGGCATGACGCTGGTGGTGCTGACGGCCGGCATCGACCTCTCCGTCGGTTCGGTGCTGGCCCTTTCGGGGGCCATTGCCGCCGGTTTGCTGCGGAACGGAATTGAACTCCCCGCCAATAATCTGTACATCGGTTTTACGGTTTTCGGAGCCATCGTCGCCGGAATCCTGACCGGCAGTATGCTCGGCTGGTTCAACGGCTGGGCGATCACCCGGTTTAAACTGCCGCCGTTTGTCGCTACGCTCGCCATGCTCACCATCGCCCGGGGCTTAACGATGCTCTGGACCGAGGGATTTCCCATCACCGGTTTGGGCGATTCGTTCACCTTTCTCGGAACCGGCTGGTTCTTAGGTATTCCGCTCCCGGTCTGGATTTCCGGCGGAATTGTCCTGGTCACGGTTTTACTCATGGATCAGACCCGGTTTGGCCGGTACGTCTACGCCATTGGCGGCAGCGAAAGTGCGGCCCGGCTTTCGGGTGTCAACATCAACCGCATCAAAATAGGGGTCTACACCCTGGCCGGTGCGCTGGCGGCAGTCGGTGGATTGCTGGTGACGTCCCGGCTGGATTCGGCGCAACCCAATGCCGGAACGAGCTACGAACTGGATTCCATCGCGGCTGTGGTGATTGGCGGCACTTCGCTGTCGGGCGGACGGGGCAGCATCCTCGGCACGGTGCAGGGCGCGGTCATCATCGGCGTGTTGAACAACGGTTTGGTGCTACTGAATGTCTCGCCGTTCTGGCAGCAGGTTGTCAAGGGAATCGTCATCCTACTGGCCGTTATCATCGACAAATCCAGCACCAAAGGCGAATAAGGACATGGAAAACCGCTTTATTCTGGCAATTGATCAGGGCACGAGCAGTACGAAAACGCTGCTCTTTAACGAACACGGAGAAGCCGTTGCGCGGGCGTCGGAACCGCTCAGAACCCGGTATTACGGCGACGGCTACGTCGAGCAGGATCCTGAACAGCTATTCGCCAATGTGCTGGCTTCCGTCAGAAAATGCATCGAAACGTTTGCGGCTCAGGGTGGTGATCTTCAAGCCATTCGGGCGTGCGGCATTTCAAACCAGCGCGAAACCTTCGTGGTCTGGGATCGGGCCGGCGTGCCGCTCTACAACGCCATCGTATGGCAGTGCAAACGCTCGATCGACGTTTGCGAGCGACTCAAATCCGAAGGGCTTGAAGAGCAGGTAAAAGCCAAAACCGGCCTGTTCATCGATCCTTATTTTTCGGGAACAAAATTGATCTGGCTCTACGAAAACAACGAAAAAGTGCGGCAGGCCGTCGATGCCGGAAACGCCTACTTCGGTACGGTCGATACCTGGCTGCTTTATCAATTAACCGACGGCCAGGCCTATTTTACCGACTACACCAACGCTTCCCGAACGTTATTTTTCAACCTGAAAACGCTGGACTGGGACACGGAACTGCTGGCGGCTTTTGGTTTGTCCCAACTGAATCTTCCCCAACCCAAACCGTCGGCTTTTTTGTTCGGCGCGTCGAACTTCAACGGCTTGTTCGATCATCCCCTTTCAATTACGGCTCTCATTGGCGATTCCCACGCGGCTGCATTTGGCGAGGGCTGTTTTGAACCCGGCACGGCCAAAGCGACCTTGGGAACCGGCTGCTCCATCCTCATGAACATTGGTTCGGAGCTTCAGGAGTCGAAACGCGGAATGGTTTCCACGGTTTGCTGGAGCACCGAAGACCGGGTAGATTACGCCCTGGAAGGCGTCATCGTCACCTGCGGAGCCACCATCGAATGGCTAAAAAACAGTTTGAACCTCTTTGTTGAAAGCCAGGAAACCGAAGCGATGGCTACGGCCGTCAGCGACAACGGCGGGGTTTACATCATTCCGGCGTTCAGCGGTTTGGGGGCGCCCCACTGGCAGATGGCGCGCAAGGCAACCATTTCCGGGCTCACCTTTGGTTCCAGCAAAAACCACCTGGTGCGGGCGGCCCTGGAGTCGATTCCCTACCAGATTAAGGATGTCATCGTGGCGATGGAAGCCGACACGGGAATCCACTTGCATGAATTGATGGTGAACGGCGGGATGACCGCCAACGGGTTTCTCCTGCAATTTCTGACCGATTTGCTCGGCAAAACGGTCGGCCACGGCGGCATGCCGGATGTGTCAGCCCTGGGGGCCGCTTACCTCGCGGGGTTGAAGGCCGGTGTTTATCCAAGTCTGACCCACCTCAAAAGTCTGAATAGCGCGAAAAAGTCGATCCACCCGGAAGACTCTGCTACCACACAACTTTATTATGCTGGCTGGCTGGCTGCTTTGGGCGAAACACCAAACTGATCCTTTCTTCTCTTCGTCCAGAAACCAGCCTGCTGCCAAACAGAAGTGGGTACTATTTTCTACACTATGACACCAATTTGTGTCATTTATGGGTACAACTTTCCGCTAAAAAAGTTAAAAACAGCCGTTTTCTGCTTAAAAAACGCCTTTTTCACAATTGGCACGCATTTTTCTAATGCTTAAACGTATCACAATTACATTCAACCAAAACAGGAAACGTCATGGGAAATTTGCTTTATGTCATTGCGGTGATTTTAATCATCATTTGGCTGGTAGGATTATTGGGCTTTGGTAGTTTTGGTATGGGTAACATCATCCACGTTCTGCTGGTGATTGCCGTCATTGCCATTATCTTACGATTGATTCGCGGAGACCGGGTTGTGTAGAGAGCCGAAATCAACAGATTATATAGGTAAAGCCTCCGGAATTTTCCGGGGGCTTTTTGCTTTTCCATCTATTTTACATTCCCCATTAAACCTTCGCTGCCGATATGCATCCAAAACACATCAACGAACAACAATTCGATACGAACATGAAAAAGATACTGATCATGGTAACGGCTGTGGCCCTGATGATTGGCGGTTGTACGACGCAAAGGCCCACCGTGAACGACCGCTACGACCGCAATGATGACCGCTATGGACGAAATGATGATCGCTACGGCCGTTACGATAACCCCAACGTTCGGGAGATTCCCCTCGAAAATAAACTGGAACGCTGGCAGAACGAACTAAACCTGACCAATCGCCAGAAACGCGAAATCAGGAACATTCAGGATCGCTACGAGCGCCGGGGCCTGACCCGCAACGAACGCAACGACCGTCGTGAATACCGGCAGTTGCAGCAACAAAAGCGGAAAGACTTGCTCTCCGTGCTGACCTCCCGGCAACGCGACCGGCTTTATCAACTGGAACAACGAAACCGGAGCTAAAAACCGGCACAGACTGATGAACGCAGGGCACCCGAACGGTGCCCTTTTTCTTTTTTCGGGAAATGAATACCTTGCTGCCCAACTCCGTTCCTGAACCTTCATGAAAAACCGTCCCTTTGCCCTCTTGTCAGCCTGTGTTTTGTTTGTTTTCTCCCGCACTGGTCGGCCGGGCAATCCAAACCGCCCAAACGCAAAACGACGGTTTCCATCGTGGGCGACCAGTTCTACATCAACAGCAAACCCACCTTCCAGGGGCGCACCTGGAATGGCCACAAGATCGAAGGCCTTTTGCCCAATTCCCGCATGGTACAGGGTATTTTTGACGACCGCAACCCGGAAACCCGCTCCAAATGGGCCTATCCCGACACGAAAACCTGGGACCCCAACCGCAACACCGCAGAGTTTGTTGCCGCCATGCCGGTTTGGAAAAAACACGGTTTGCTGGCGATAACGCTCAATTTGCAGGGCGGCAGCCCGGAAGATTACTCCAAAGACCAGCCGTGGATCAATTCGATGTTCAACTCCAATGGCAGTTATGAACCCTACTTTGCAAACCGGCTGAAGCGAATTCTGGACAAGGCCGACGAGCTGGGCATGGTGGTTATTCTCGGTTTGTTCTATTTCGGGCAGGATGAGTACTTAAAAAATGAAGCGGCTGTCGTCAATGCCGTTGACAATACAATGGAAATTTTGGCAAATGGCGGTTATCGGAATGTGTTGGTCGAGATCAACAACGAGTGTGACATCCGGTATGACCACGACATTTTGAAAGCGGAGCGGGTTCATGAACTGATCCGGCGCGTGAAAGCACAGAAACGAAACGGCCACCGGTTTCTGGTTAGCACGAGCTATAGTGGCGGAAAAATCCCACAAGAGAACGTGGTGCGGGAAGCCGACTATCTGATTCTGCACGGCAATGGCGTGAAAGAGGCCGTCAAGATTGCCGACATGGTTCAGCAAACCCGCGCCGTGGCCGGGTACCGCTCCATGCCGATAGTCTTTAATGAGGATGACCATTTCGATTTTGACAAACCCGCCAATAATTTTCAGGCCGCCACCAGCGCCTATGCTTCCTGGGGGTTCTTCGACTACCGCATGAAAGACGAAAGCTTCAACGACGGTTATCAGTCGATTCCCGTCAACTGGCAGATCAGCTCACCCCGAAAGAAAGCGTTTTTTGATTATTTGAAGGAAATTACGGGCGGTTTGCCCTGAAAACGGATGGTTCCAAAAGAAATCACAGCCGTTTCAAAAAATATATTCTTTGGCTTTTAATCGGTCATCCCTACGGGATTCTGGACACACCTCATTAATCTTACCCTACCCGGTTGAAACCGGGGGCTACAAGATGATTCATCCCTACGGGATTGCGGGTTTTGATCATCCGCGAAGGGGTAAAATCCCGTAGGGATGATCCATTTTTGTAGCAATGGGTTTTAACCCGCCGAATCACAGGCAACCAATCCCGCAGAAAATCCCGTAGGGCTGAAACATCTTGTAGCGGTGGGTTTTAACCCGCCGAATCATCAACGATCAATCCAATGGAAAAATCCCGTAGGGATGAAACATCTTGTAGCGGTGGGTTTTAACCCGCCGAATCATCAACGATCAATCCCGCAGAAAATCCCGTAGGGATGATCCATTTTGTAGCGGTTTTAACCCGCCGAATCATCGGCAATCAATCCAATGAAAAAATCCCGTAGGATAGAAACCTGATCAACGGCGGGATAACTCAATCTTTACTAATATCAATGATACTGCATTCCAATGGACCGCACGACCCCGTAGCCCTGTTTTTCACCGAAAACGCTGAGGCCGACGCGCGGGGCACGATCCCAGCGGGGCAGGTAGCCGCCATTGACCGGCATCGTTAGCAATGGTTCGGGCTTCCCTCCTTCCGTCGACCAGGAAAAATCATAGAACTGGCCGAAACGGCTTTTTAGCTGCAAATGAACCACAGCGGTCGTTGTCGGCAACGGTTGCGATTTCAGGATTTGCCGGACACCCTCTTTCACCTGCCAGAGTTCCAGCGTTCCCTGGCGAACCCCGAACCCCAGTGCATTCGCGGCATCGCCATACAGCGTGATGCTTTGCAACACATCCGGTTGCGGTTCAACGGTAGTTGAAAACGTGTAAGTGCCTTTTTTGAGGACGAATCCCAGAAAATTTCCGGTTGGCGTAGCAACGTTGTTCTGCATTTTGAACGAACCATCCGCCACGCTAAACGCCGGTTTTGGCAAACTGACATCCCAGACCCAGGGCAAATCACCCACCGGTTTTCCAAAATCGACGGCTAAATTGACATCCGTTTTCTGCCCCATTCGGGTGGGCGATTCGGCCTGCGCGGGCGTCGTGGTTCCGTAGCGGAAAACCGGCCACTGCGTTTTTTCGTCCCAAACCAGCTCACTCAGAACGCCCTGGCGGCCCGTAAACGTAAAATCGGTGCCGTTATAGGCGTGATGCAAATAGAAATAGCGGTTGTCGGGGGTCGTCACGACGGTTCCGTGTCCGGGACATTTCCAGGTGTCGTCGCCCACCAGCACCGGGTTACCGGCATATTTTTGCCACGGCCCCTGCAGTTTTTCGGCCCGCGCAAAACCAACCTGGTAGTTACAATGGGCTCCGCAACAGGTATTACCCGAATAGAGCATGTAGAAATACCGCCCCCGTTTAAACAACGCCTGCCCTTCCGCGCCACCTGCTTCCCAGTTGTCGCGTTCTGCCGTTAATAAGGTGAATTCTTTGCCGGTCACCTTCAACCCATCAGGCGACAGTTCGGCGCCCAATAGCTCGATGGCCTTTCCTTTGTCCAGCCCGTAGGCTTTCCAGGTGATGTAAAGTTTCCCCTGATCTTCCAGCACAAAGGCGTCGATGGCTTCGGATGTCCATTCGAGCAGAACGCCATGATCGGTGAAGCCTTTCCGCAGGTCGCGGGTGGTGGCCACGCCGATGAACGAGCGCTGGTCTGATTTCCGGCGGGCAGTGTAATAGACGTAAAAAATGCCGTTGCGGTGGTACAGTTCCGGTGCCCAGAAACTTCCCATCGTCCACTCGGGCAGGGCGGTAAAAACCGGCCCGACATAGGCCCAGTTGACCAGATCCTTCGACGAATAAATCGGGTAGGCAGGCGCCCATTCGGACGACGTACCGGCCGCGTAATAGGTATCGCCCACGCGAATGACCGACGGATCGGCAAAATCACCGGCAATGACCGGATTGCGGTAGGTAACCGTCGGACCGGGTTGTGGACGCGACTGCGCCAGACCCTGAAAAAATAAAAAAAATGTAGTAATGGTTATATAAATGGACTTCATGCGTTATTTTTAGTTACTGAATGAACTGGCCGACCCGATTCCCTTGAACAAAAGTACGCGTTCGCAGCTATATAGTACGTGAAAAGTAAAATCCATTCCGCGCCCGATGAACAGCTTCTTTCTTATAGCCCTGGCCACCTTGCTGGTCGCCCAGCCCGACGACGAAAACAAAAAAAGTCGCCGGATGAAGAACCGGATCGAACGCCGGGAATTACAGAATTCGATTGAGGAAGTCACCTACCACGATCGCTGGAAACGCGTGGCTACCTTCCGCGTGTATGACAAAGCCAACCGGCGGCTTTTAGAAGAACATTACCGGGATTTTCAGCTCCGAATCCGCCACGGACAAACCCGCGCCTGGTATCCGAACGGGCAGTTGCACTGGACCTGCGATTTTAAAGAAAGCCAGATCAACGGGCCTTATTTTTCGTATTATGAAGATGGCTCCCCGAAACGCCGGGAATTATATAAGCTGGGAACAGCCCGGAAAGGCGAATGTTTTACGCCCGAAGGAACCCCGGTCGAGTGCCAGCCGCTGATCAAAAAAGCGGAATTTGAAGGCGGTAAGAAGCAGTTTATCACGGTATTGAAGGAGCGGCTTCGTCACATTCAGCCCACCGAACCCTCGGTTTTTTTCACCCTGGAAGGAACCCTGTCGGAAGAAGGCATTCTGTTTGGACTCAAGCCGCTGGCCTACATCCAGAACCGCCCCCCGGCCGAACGCGAACTGGCCCGTCAACTCGTAACGGCCCTGCGGGATATGCCCCGCTGGCAACCCGTTATCGTCGATGATCAGCCCATTGCCAGCGATTTGCTGATTAGCATCTACTTCAGCAATGGCAAAGTTTTTGGCGGCAGTTACGACATCCAGTAATGCCTGTTCTGTAAGGACAACCGCCCAACCCGTTCAACCTACTTTCGTGGGTTATATGCCTTTTGCAACTCAGCTTGAATTTCCGGAATTTGAACACCTGACCGACGATACCAGCAAACTCACAATGCACATCGTCTGTCGATCTGTGGCCCTAAAACCATCCACCCATAATGAGTACTAAAACCGAATTGTCGCCCGAACAAAAGGAAGAACTTCTTACCCTGTTAAAAGCCCGTTTTGAGAAAAACAGAAACCGCCACGCCGGGATTGACTGGGCGAAGGTGCAGGCCAGACTGGAAGCGAATCCGGCTAAATTATGGTCGCTCGACGACATGGAAACCACGGGTGGTGAACCGGATGTGGTGGGCTATGATCAGCAGACGGACGAATACATTTTTTACGATTGCTCGGCAGAAAGTCCCAAAGGCCGCCGAAGCCTTTGCTACGACCATGCAGCGCTGGAATCCAGGAAAGAATACAAACCGGCCAACAGTGCAGTTGAGATGGCGTCCGATATGGGCATCGAGCTTTTAACGGAAGAACAATACCGGGCGTTACAGCAATTGGGAACGTTCGACACCAAAACATCGAGCTGGATACAAACCCCTGCCGAGATCCGAAAACTCGGCGGTGCGCTCTTTTGCGACCGTCGCTACAATACGGTTTTCGTCTACCACAACGGTGCCGAATCGTACTATGCAGCCCGGGCGTTCCGCGGCTCGCTGAGGGTATAGCCAGCCTACAAAACCGCCATCATGCACTAGTCGCCCAAAACCGGCAGCGTCATCTGAATCTCGGTATACTCCCCTTCTTTCGAGTTGATTTCGATTTTTCCCCGGTGGAGTTGCACGATGTCTTTGGTCATGAACAGGCCGAGGCCAGTGCCTTTGGAGGTAGGCTTGGTCGTAAAAAACGGGTTGAAAAGGTTGGCGATTTCCCGCTGCGGAATGCCTTTGCCGTTGTCGCGGATGCGTAAAATGACCTGATCATCTACCCGACTCGTGACAATCCGCATCTCGGGCATGAAATCTTTGGTAAGCTTACTCTTTTCGAACAGGGTATAATACGAATTGCTCACAATGTTCTGGACCACCTGCCCGAATTCGTTCGGCAACAGGCTGGTTCGGACGGGCTTCTGGTCCAGATTCAGCACCAGATTGATGGCAAAATCCGGGTAATCGCCTTTCATTTCGCGCAACGCAAAACGGGCTTTGGTTTCGACAAACTGGTTGAGATCGGTATCCTGAAAGTCCCGGGATTTCTCCCGCAGCAACACCTGCATGTCTTTCAGAATCCGGGTCGTGCTGGCGCTATGTTCCTGAATTTTAGCCAGGTTCATCTTCAACACGTCCAGATCATCCATGATGTCGTCCCGCACATTGGCACTGAGCGAATCCTGTTCCTGCTTGAGCCGGTCGGCAAATTCGTGGATGATTTCTTCCGACAACTGGGAGAAATTGCTGACGTAATTGAGCGGGTTCAAAATCCGGTCCACGATGCCTTTCGTCAACTGTCCAACCGACGCCAGCCGCTCCTGGCGGATCAGTTCGTTCTGCGTATTTCGGAGATCGTGCAGGGTATTTTCAAGGTTTTCCAGCAGCCGGGTTTTGATGAAAGCCGCAATCAGGTGTTCCCGCAGATTCCCGATCATGCTGATGTCGCGCTGGTCGAACGCACCCGACCGGGTGGTATTTTCGAGCGTAATGAACCCTTCGATGTGGCCTTTGTTTTCAATCACAATGGTAATTAACGACTTGGGTGTATCCAGATCATCAATCGGGCTGTTTAGCGGTTCGTAATAAACGTCATTTTTCAGGTAAATATCTTCAAAGATTTCGACGGTTTGCGACAGGTAGCGGTTTTCGGCCTGTTCGCGCGTAAGCCCAACGGACGCAACCTGCGCCAGCTCCAGATTACTCCGCAACGCCTTAAAACGGTATGAATCCGTCGGTTTGTCATACACCAGAAAGCTCGCACTGGTCATGTTCCGAATCACCGAAAACTTCGTCAGAATGGTCTGAAAAAGGTTAGCAAAGTCGATTTCGGCATTGATCGACTGCACAATGAGGTCAATTTTTTCGAGCTGATCGTTCTTGATCGCCAGTTCCTCCGACTGCTTTTCCAGTTCCGATTTCTGGCTGACTACCTCTTCCGTCCGCTCCTGAATCAGGGTTTCCAGCGCCTGCTTTTCCCGCATCAACACCTTCAGCCGCCACCGCACCAGGAGGTAAATGAGCAAACCGGCAGCCAGAACAAACAACGTGATCACCCACCAACGACCATACCAGGGCGGAAAAACCCGGAAGGAATAGGTCGCTTCCCGACTCGGGGTTTCGTAAATATTCCGGGCGCGCACCCGAAACACGTAGCGGCCCGGCGGCAGGTTGGTATATTCTTTCTTGCTTTCCGACGTCCAGTCCGACCATGCTTTGTCGTAATTTTCGAGCCGGTATTGAAAATTCAGGCCTTTTGCAATTGGAAAACTGGCCGCTGCATACTCGAAACTCACATCGCTGAACCGGTTTTTCTCGTCCAGTGTCTGCACGTTCCGAATCAGAGCCTGATACGGCAACGCGTATTTTCTGGCAATGCCCGCATTGTAGCGAATCACGCCATCGCGCCCGCCAAACCACACCAGCCCCTGCTGATCCAGGTAAATAACGTTGACCGGCGAGGTGGAAATCGGCAGAAATGGCGTCGTGAATTCCTTGAAACCGTTGCCCTGTTTTTGATAGAGCGTCACGCGTTTTTTATCGCCTTCCACCGTCCAGATATTCCCGCTCCGGTCTTCCATCAGGTTATTTTTCCAATACGCCGTCCCCGGTTTATCCGTTCCAAACGGATTATAAGCAGCAAAGCGATTTTGCTGCGGATTGTACCGAAAAATGCCTTTTTCATTGAAAACCAGCACACCCTGCGTCGTAACCGCAACGCGGTTGTAAAACAAGGTAGGCAAACCCTGCTGACTTTCCACCACCTGAACCCCTTTCGTCGTAGCGATCAGCCGGTGTAAACCCGCCGTCAGTGTTTCGAGCCAAACCGTGCCGGTCTGATCTTCGTGAATCCCCACCACGCGCTCCGAAAAACCGGAAATGGGCCGGTAAGACGCCGGTTTTCCGCGGGAAACCGTCAGCATGCCCGCACCGTTTTCCGTTCCAACGTACAGACGCGACGGATCTTTTTGGGACACCGACAGGCTGAGTGCATACGCCTGCGTCAGAGCCTGTTTCTGATTACCGGTCAGTTGATAAACGCCTTTGCTGGTGGCCACAAAAAGCGAACCGGCAGCTTCGGCCAGTGAAAAACAGCTCATGTTCAGGCCCGGCACCGGACGAACGACCGAATTGGTCAGTTGAAAAAGACCGTTCACCGCAGCCAGATAAACCGTGCCGCCTACCCGCCGGATGTCCATGATTTCGCCCGTCAGCCGCGACGACGTGCCGAACAAAGTCAGTTGCGAAGGCACCTCCATCTGCGCCAGGCCGTTGTTGAGGGCCAGCCAGACGTTCCCTTCGCGGTCAGTAAACATCGCATTGACAAGCTGGTCGGTCAGCCCCTCGATGCCCCGAATGGCCTGTTTGAGTTGTCCGTTGGGGTCAAGAATCAACATGCCGCCCCGCAACGTGCTGATGGCTATGGTGCGATCACTCAACACCACGCCACTGGTGGCCTGGTTAGCCGAAAGAAAGGCGTTGACCGGGCTGCTGAAAACGTCGATGGTGTTGTCAGACAACTGAAACAATCCCTGGTTGCTGGTGATTAGCAGCGACTTATCCTTACTCAAGGGCAGGATGTCAAGCAAGTCAAACAACAGCGGCACATTCCCGCTCTGGCTGACCGGGCTGATCGAACCGTTCCGAAACACGCCTAAACCGCTTTGTTTCCGAAACAGATAGAGCGATTGATTGACCTCAAACGCCGACAAAACTGCCTGCTCCACCGCCCATTCGTTGACGGTTTTTCCGTTCCAGCGAAACACCCGGTTTTGGGTGATGAAATAGATTCCATCCGGCATTTCGAGCACCGACAGAACCTCGTTAAACCGGCTTTTGACCCGCTGACTCAGACTGACAAACCCGAGTGTTCCGGTGCTGTCGGCTTTCAGAACGCCAAATTCACCATTGGCTCCCACATAAAGGGTTCCGCTTTTGGCCCGCAGCAGCGCCGACACTTTCGTGATGTTGGCGGTGGGGATGGTCCGCCAGTTCAATCCGTCGTATTCGAGCACCCCGGCAAAATTACCGACGTAAATGACGCCCCGCTGGTCCTGCGTTACGGCAAAATTTTGCCCGTTCGCGTTGTACTGTTCGGGCAAATACAGTCGCGTCGGCGGCACTCCTTCATCTGCCCCGACAGACTGGCCAACCGCCATCCCGGCATTTACCAGCATGAACAGGGCAATCCAGCAAAGGCATGATCCAAACCGACTCATTGTTTTCAGCAATTGATCCTATTAAGTTACACTCACTTCCTCCACCGCAACGGTTTCGTTCCGGCTTACCAACAGTTCGGCTTCCGACCGAAAACCGGCTACCCGACTGGCAAGACGGCCCCGTTCCGAACCGGGCTGTAGCTGCAACAGTCGGTACAACTCCCCAAACCGCGTCGGGTTCAGCTCTTTCAGGACAAAGAAAGCCGTCTCGGCGATCTGCTCGGCCGATGACGAGACATTGGCCACCAGAATGGCCGTCGGATCGGTTTCGTGCCAGACCAGCAGTTCGCGAATGGCGACGGCTTTGAGTTCCGGCGTAATTTTGTTAAAATCCTTGTTGATGATGTCGTGCAGCCGGGCTTC
Organism: Larkinella sp.; assembly: GCF_965227735.1. Lineage (NCBI taxonomy): Bacteria > Pseudomonadati > Bacteroidota > Cytophagia > Cytophagales > Spirosomataceae > Larkinella > Larkinella sp. The sequence continues at coordinate 856,281 of NZ_OZ245776.1, forward strand.
CACCATCAACTGTTGCTGCGGGTGATTGACCGCACTTCTCCGCAGTCGCTCGGCGAACGAGATGTCCGAAAAGAGTGGTAACACGCTGCCTTTCACCTCTTCCGGTAAAGCCGTACTGAGCAATTCGATCAGGTAGCCCTTGATTTCGTCGTTTTTTTGCGTGATCAACTGACTGATCAGATCGAACCGGTTGTCGCCGTAGAGCGTAGCCAGCAGGTTGAAAACGGTGGGAACAATCCGGTTTTTCTCGTTCCGCAACGCATTGATAATCGGCGCATTGCGGGGGTACGCGTCCAGATCAAGCCGGGCCGCCGTTAGCCAGACCAGCAAGCCCACCTGCTCGTCGAGTTGCAGCAGCACGTGGGGACGTTCCAGAACGGTGGCGCGGTGGTTCAGGTGATTCAGTCCTTCAAACACTTTGTCGCGCACGATCTGAACGGGGTGGTTGATCCGCGCCCGCAAAAACCGCAAAGCCGCGTCGCCCCCCATTTCGTTGATCATCCCGACGATGTGTGCCTGTTGTTTTCCCGACAAATTGGCCTGACTGAAAAACCGCGCCAGTGCCGGAATCACGGCATCGCCAACCGATAAAATCGCCGAGGTCGCCGTGTCGCGGTAGGTTTCATTGAGTAAGTGTTCGAACAGACGGGGCCACAATTCCGGTTTTCGCAGTGCCCCGGAAGCCAGCAAGGCCGCCTTCCGAACAGCCGGATTTTCGTCGTACAACAAGGTCTGTAAATGCGTATAGGCATAATACCGCCCCGAATAGCCCAACTCCGTGGCCGCCAGCGCCCGGTCGTCGGGGTTGTCCGATTCGGCCAGCCGCACCATGCTGGAGAACGCCTGGGCCGAACTGAGGGATCGCTCGGCTTTGGGCCGAATCGTCGTGTGATCGATGGTATTTTTATACGCCAGCGTGGCCGACCGGATCACGGCGGCATTCAGAGTGGCCCGGTATTCGGCTTGAATCCGGAAGGAAACCACCGCCCAGAAAACCAGAATGGCCAGAAATAGATAGCTCAGGTGAACGAGCGTAATGGCGCTGAAGCTGGTCAGAATCAGCAGCAAAACGCCCGGCAGAATGCTTCCCAGGGCCTTCGGACCACCTTCAATCCGGCTTTGGATCAGCGTCCGTTCGGCCGACGGGATGGGTTGAAAGAGCACCTGAAAAGCCGGTTCGCTGATCGACCTCCGTATTGAACTCAGAAAAAAGCGACTTAGGGCAATCAGCGCAAAAAACAAGGAGGTCGTTCCGTATAGGGTGCCATAAACCGCTCCAACGGTGTAGCTGATCAGCAAAGCAATGGGTAACAGCACAATGCCGGCCCGGATGGAATACGCACTGATCAGCCGGTTATACAGAAACGACTTGATAATCAACTCAATAACCGCACAAATCCCGAAGAAGGTCCCCAGGAAACCGGCAAGCAGTTCCTTGTTGGGGAAAATCTCTTTCGACAGTACCGTGAACATGAATTCGACGTAAATCAGGCCAAAAACCGTGAGCAAGGCAATGATTGCCAGCATCGACTCATACGAGCGACTCGCCATCGCACTGGTTTCGACTGGCTGAGTTGCGGCAACGGGCGAAGACGGGGCCGTTGTCAGCTTGGGCTGGAAGCGCTTGTAGATGTAGGTCATCAGCAAGGCGCAGAGCACCAGCAACACCAGGGCCAGCACCAGCAAATCGTCGGTTGAAACGAACGTCAGCAGCAGCGGAACCGAAAGATAACTCAGGATCGACGCAATGACATCACCCGTCGTGATGAAACTGAGCAGTCGTTTGCTTTGCCCAAAATTAAAAACCCGCCCGGCGGTGGCCCAGAACGTGATGCCGTGGATGAACACGAAAACGCGGTTCCAGAGATACAGCACAAAATAGACCCACTTGTTGTGCAGGGTGCTGGAGGCCAGCAGCAAACCGGCAACCGACAGGAGCATAAACGCCAGCAAATAGCCGTTGACACGCAGGAAAGAGGCTTTTCGCCGGAGGTAACGAACGCCCAGGCCGAGGGCATAGACCAGCGATCCACTGGCAATGAAGGCCATCGGCAATTGATTACGGTCGAAATTGACCAGAAAAAGAGAGGTGGTGCTGGCAAAAAACAGGGCGACCGCTCCTCCCATCAGCAGGGAGTAAACGACGAACAGCAACACGGTTTTGCCTTCGCCCGACTGGAGGTTGAGAAATCTATAGACTGCGTCCCGCCGGAACATCCGCAAAGTGTTTTTTAAGGTCGTACTGCATGAAATACAGGGGCCAGTCGGGTCGTTCGGGGGCATTTTTCAGTTCGCAAACCGTCGAAAAACCCAGTTTTGTCAAGGCTCTGATCCGAAAGTTGAGCTGTGTCGAAGCCACAATCACATCGACATTTTTCTTTTCGGCCATCCGGATGCGCGCCCGGTCCAGTTGTTCGGCAAATCCGTTCCCGCGAAACTGCGGGTCGATCACCATCCGGCTAAACGACGCAATGGTCTGATTTTCAAACCGAAACCGGCTTTCGTTTTTGGGCAGCAGAAACGAATACGGAGCGGTTTCGATGGTTTCGTGAATATTCATCCGGGCGGCCGCCACAACGACGCCATTTCGGGTGATGACCCAGTGGTAAGCCGTCTGGTCGAGGGGTTCGATCCAGGTTCGTTTGGAAAAGAAAAGAGGATTGGCACCCGGTTCGTTGATCCAGGCCCGCACGCGAAGCACACCAATTTCGTCCATCCGATCCGGATACGTTACCTTTTCCAGACAGTACTTTTCAGCAATCATTGATTCCATGACACAGGGCCCGACTCCTTGGGTTTGAGGGTGTAAAAAACCGCCAGCGACAGAATCCGGCGATCCATCAGGAAACGGGAAGCGTACGTAAAATTATCGGCTTCCCGGATTCCCGGAACGAAATATTCCTTGTTGAGCAGGTTGTTCACCGACAGTTGCAGCGACAATCCATTCAGCAAATTGTGGTACGTAAGGTTCGATTTCAGCACCAGAAACGGATCGAAACGCCGGGCCGGGTTGTTGCTGCCCGCCGTTCCCGCACCGGTTTTCCGCGCACTGACGTAGTTGCCCGCCAGGTAGAAACTCAGCCGGGGCGTTAACTGGTAATCGGCACCGGCGTTGGTCATAAAATCGGCGATGTCGCTGATGCGCAACTTGGCGTCTTCGTCATACGGATTCGTGTACGTAAAATTCCACCAGATGTTCAGTTTGGCAGACCGGTAGTTGCCTTCGCCCTGCAACCCCCAGATCCGGCGTCGGCCGATGCCCTGAAACTGCTGCGTCATGCTGCCATTTTCCTGCATGACCTGGGCGGTTCCAACGGCGTTGCTGTAGTTGGCAAAATAACCAACCACATTGAACGACATCTGCTTCGTGGCCTGGAGGTACGCGCTCATTTCCAGGTTGTTCACCCGTTCGGGCAGAAGCGTCGGGTTCGGGAGCCGCCGGGTGGCCGTGGTGCCGTATTTCTGCAAAAACGACGCATCCTTGAAGGCTTCGGCATAAATGGCCTTGAAAATCACTTTACCCCGGTTATAGATGGCCGCCAGCCGGGGTGTCGCCACGGTGCCGTAGCCCCCGTTGCTCCGGATCCGGTTGTTATCGACCCGCAAACCGCCCACCAGTTTCAGGTCTTTGAGCGGGCGGTAGGTGACCTGCGAATACACCCCAATGTCATTGGCTTTGAAGTTGTTGCCCCCCGCCAGCCCGGACGCGTTGGCCACCGAACCGGTTTCGTCGGCAAAGGCCAGCGTCGAGGTGATATAATTGCCCTGAATCAACCCGCTCCGCAATTCAATGCCACCGCTGACGTCGAGGTTGAACAAAGGACTCCAGAACAACCGGAGTTCGTTCCGGAACTGGGTCGAAATGCGGTATTGATACGTGGCTGTCGCTTTCGGAACCGAGTCTTTTTCGAGTTCCAGAAAACCGAGTCTCCCGTTGAAATAACCGTTGTAGGTCACCAGGTTCGTGCTGCCCTTAATCTCGTGCAGGAGGTACGACGAGATGTTCATGATCTGAAATTTATCGCTGAACGCCTTGTTGTAGGTAATCGAAAACGCCCGGTCCTGCGTTACCCAGCGCGGGTTTTTCTCCGTCGAAATCGTGGATTTGTTGGTATACCAGGGCGTTCCGCCTTCGTCGGTTTTCCAGTTCAGAAACGAAATGGTCAGGTCTTTGAACTCCAGTTTTCCCCGAAAAAACCAGTCGCGTTTGGTATTACTGAACCCTACTGCATTGCCGTTCAGGGCGTTACCGAACAGATTGTTATCCAACCGGGCGGCTCGTTGAGCTCCTTCGGGTGTCAGGCGCAGGGCCGTGGCCTTGCCATCCGGCGCGTAATCGACTTTGTATGAGGTACTGTTTGGATAGAGTTTGGTCAGGTTCGTTCGCTGGAGGTACTGCTGCGCCCGGTAATTACCGCTGGCATCGGTGCCAATCTGATCAAATTGTCCGGTGTAATCCCCCGCCGTCCGGGCATCGAAATTCCATTCCGGATAGTCCGACAAATCGAGTTCGCTGGCCTGGTAGACGCGGCCCGTTACCGACAGGGCGACGTCCGCGTTTTTGGCCGTCAACACGCCATCGACCTGATTCCGACCGAGCGCACCCGACCGGGCATGCCCATTGAACGCCACCTGTTTGGCCGGTCCCGGCAGATTCCGGAAGTTTTTGGTGATGATGTTGATGACGCCCATGAAGGCATTGGCCCCATACAACGTCGAAGCCGGGCCGTAGATCACCTCCACCCGTTCGATGTCCGACAAAGGATACTGCGGAGCGATCAAAACCGTATTTGAAACCAGGTCATTCTCCTCCACTCCATCGATCAGAATCAGCGTCCGGTCGTTGGAGGTGGAGCGATACCCCCGCTGGTAGAAATTGGTCGAGCCGATACCGTTGCCCCGAATGACGTCAAAACCGGGCAGATCGTGCAGAATGTCCTCCAGCGATTTGTAGCCCCGCTGCGCAAAATCCTTGCTGTTCAACACCGCCACCGTGGCCGGTACATACAACAGATTTTCCGCTTTTTTGGAAACCGACGTCACCTGCAAAATCTGCTCTTTCGATTCCCGCACCTGCTGAAAAAGCGTTTTATAGCGCGGAGAGGCCGAGAAATCGGGTTCAAACTTCGGATTAAGTGTGAGAAGCTGGCTGATCGACCGCGCACTTTGCGGCAGGGAATCGATGGCCAGATAGGTCATCGACAGAATCTTGTAGGCCTGCACACGGGCGTATTCGCTGAACCCCTTCTCGACGCAGGGATTCAGGAGCGCAAACACCTCATCGAAATTACCGGTCGCATACCGCTTTTCGGCTTCCGGGATCACGGCCGCTTCGTCGCAGTTGGCCTGCGCCAAGGTTGGCAGCCGAGCCCATCCCAGCAGCAAAAAACTCAGTAGCAGACCAATCGGGTAAATTTTAGTCATGTACAGTTAATCAGGCTTCGTTTTTTCGTAGGGAATATCCTTCCCGATGTACTTCTCCCACTCTTCCGTGCTCAGGTTGCGCTTCACTTTCCGGGCCAGCTCGGCATACAAATCCGCCGGGTCGATGTTGCGGATGCGCACCGTCCGGTCGGCCCCGCAGGCAATCAGCCGTTTGCCGTCGTTGCTGAACCGGATGGCCATCACCCAGGAGTCAAAATCGTTGATGACGATGGGTTGCTGCTGTTTAATCAGGTTGTTGTAATCCCAGATGTGAATCGACCAGTCGGCGCTGCTGCTGGCCACCAGTTTGCCGTTGGGCGAGAAAACAATATCGCTGACGGTGGACGAATGCCGCCCCGACAAGAGGCTGCCCACCGCTTCGGGGGCATTTCCGGTCAGTTTCCAGGCATAGAGCAGGCCCGTTGAGGTGCCGGTCAGAAGCTGCGTTCCATCCGGGCTGAACGCCAGAGCCGTTACCCGATTGCCAAACTGCCGCCGGGCAATGACTTCCGGTTTTTTCGTCAGATCGGCTGCGTCGAAACTCAGAATCTGCCCGTTGTTCGACCCACACACCAGCCGTTTGCCGTCGCGGGTGAGCCTGGCGCAGTAGATCGCAAAACCGGAATGTGTATTTTGCAACGAATCGAGCCGGTTGGCCGCTGGTTTCCAGCTCCGAACCTGCCCATCGCCACTGACGGAAATCAGCCGGGATGAGCCATCGGTCGGCAGCAACGCCAGCACCGGAACCGCATGAGCCTTGATGGCCGATGGAATGGCCTCCGGTTTATCCGTATTCCAGCCATACAGCCAGCCGTTTTCACTGCCACCAAACACGGTTTTCCCATCGGGACTAACCGCCACGGAACGGACGCCATTGGCACTTCGGCGGGGCGTTTTCAGGGATATGGGCGCACGGTTTAGTTCACCGTTTGCCCACAGTTTAACCGTACCATCGTCGCTCCCCGTCGCCATGAGCGGTCCGTTGGAACCGGGTTGCATCGCCACCGTTCGCACCACATCGGCGTGAGGGCGCAGCACGGTATTGGCATCCGACGATTTGGATAAGGCGTTGAAAATGTCCGGATTATCGGGCAAACCGCCATTTTTCACATTCAGGCGGTAGGCTTCCAGCGCCAGCAAAGCCGGCAGATCATCCTGCGTGTTTTCGTTGAGTTGATACGACTGAATCGCCACCGTCCGGGCCACGGCCTTTCCGCGTTGCTGCTCGGCAAATTGCTGGGCCGTCTGCGCCACCGACCGCTGTGATTCGGCTTCTTTCTGCGAGCCTTCGGCCCGGCTTTTCTGCTGTTCGGCTTCTTTTCGGGCTTCCTCAGCCTGATGACGTTGCCGCTGCGCATCATTCCGGGCTTCTTCGGCGCGTTGGGTCTGGGCCACGGCCAACTGGCGGGCGGTTTCAGCCTCCTGGCGTTTTAGTTCAACGGTTTGCTGTCCACGCACGGCAATCACCCGCTGTTCTTCGGTCAATCGCTTCTGCTGCTCGGCCATGATTTCCTGCTGCTCGGCGATTTTCTTCTGCGTGATGGCTTCCCGGGTCTGGGCTTCAGCGCGGTTTCGCTCAAAAAGGGCAATCTTTTTCTCGGCAATCGCCGTTTCTTCGCTCTGGAGGGCTTCGGTGCGCAAAACCGCCGAAACAATCAGGAAAAAGAGCGAGATCAACGAACCCACACCCAGGAAAGCCGCAAAAAACCGCGCCCGTTTCAGTTCCCGTTTCTGCCGTTCTTCCTTGTTTCGGATCTCAAATTCGTATTGATTCCGGCTGTACTCCAGAAAGTTGACCGCCCGTTCGAGATACGGGTCGTAGCGATTGGCCCAGGCCGGTGTCGGGCGGTTTTCGGCCAGCCACTTCAGGCCAATCTGTAGCTCGGGATTGACCCACAACCCGGTTTTTCCTTCGTGGTATAAGGTCGCCGATCGGCTGACCTGCTTGTAAAATTTCGCAGAATCGGTTTCTTCCTTGACCCAGGTTTGGAGTCGTTCCCACAAAATCATCAGCCGTTCGTGGCTAATATCAATGATCAGTTCGGGGTCGGCGTGCAGGGCAATCGACGGCGTTAAAAACGCGACATCCCGCTCCCGAAACCGGTTCAGGACATCGATCAACAGGTATTGATTAACGCCCGAAATTTCGCTGATGGTGCCTACGGGAATGGGCCGGATTACGCTCGTGTTGCCCGCTCCCAGCACGATCAGGGCTTTGAACAGCTTTTCGGTTGCCAACTGGCTTTTTTCATCCGGCAGATTCCCGTACACCTCCTCGGCGTGCACGGTGATGGCCTTCTGCATCGTACCAATGGCTTCGTAATCAGACAGATCAATGGGATTATCGGTATTGCGATTAAGCTGCCAGTAGTTCCACGTCCGCATGAGTGCGTGTTGCAGAATCGGCAGTTGATCGGCCCGGTTTCCAAGGTCGGAGAGCAGCCGGGTGGTAAGTTCTTCGGAAATACCGGCCCCCATCACCTGAATCGGCGTCACGATGGCCTTCCGGATTTCGTCCCGGTTCATTTTGGGCAACAGATACGAACCGTGGTTGATGGCTTCCGTCAGCCCTTCATAATCCGTGCAATCGTCCAGATAATCGGAGCGCATCGTCAACACGACATACACCGACTCACTTTGACGGCGGCTCAACCCCAGAATCAGGTTGATGAAACCCGTCACTTCTTCGTGGCCCTCATCGGTTGCTTGATAGCGAAACACGTCCTCAAACTGATCGATCACGAGCAGCAGGTTCGCATTTTTGCACCATTCAAAAAGGGTTTCGGGCTTGGCTCTCAGCCACGTCTCCACATCTTCCGGCGAAAACCGTTCGGCAAACGGGCGGTTTTGGCGGCCAAAAGTCTGGTGAAGTGCCAGGGCAAAATTCCGGTTCGGTGTTGCTTCAGGATTGAACGAAATTACCTGCCAGGTCTTGAACGGGGCCGATGGCAGGTTGTTCGTCAGCAGGCTCGGAACCAGACCGGCCTTGACCAGCGACGATTTCCCGCTCCCGGACGAACCCACAATGGCTAAAAAATGCGCATCGGCCAGCCGCTCTTTCAGGTCGTGAATCTGGTTTTCACGTCCAAAGAACAGCCGGGAGTCTTCCGGCTCGAAACTTCGTAAGCCCGGAAACGGGTTTGCAAAAGCAACTTGATGGTACGTTTCAATCATTCCCAGTCACAGCGGACTCCTGACAGCCCGGTTGTCATTTTAGTGTCGGCCTTCAAAACGGCCATTCGCTTTCGTCCCAGGTGTGTGTTTTGTTGTCTATGGCCGATGGAAATGCTGTTTGAAGCAAATGTAGGGGGCCTTTTCTAAAAAGAGTATCGCAATTCTCCCAACCACTATCGTATTTGTACCAAAAACAACTCAATTTACGTTCAGAGCCGATTGTTACCAAAAAAATGTATGTTTTTACTTAGTAATCTATCATTCGGTAGAAATCAGGCAAAAATCTAAGTAAAAACCGCTACCAGTCGTTCTCCTTTCCAATCTAAGAATTAGACAATTTCGCGGATCGTCGTTGCGAATAAAAAAGCAACTCTTTATACTCAATGTTACCACAAATAGCGTACCAGTAAACGGATTCAAAAACCGGGTAGTTTCGCGGAGTTGAGCGGAGGCCGAGTAGAGTTAAGCGGAGTTTATTACTTCTCCGCTCAACTCCGCGAAATAACTCTTTACGCTTTACTCAGCCTTTACGCCTTCAGATTGGTTCTACCAAGATGAGTCTACGAATAGTTGGGTGGGTATCGGTATTCTGGCTGGTGTCGATGGTCAGTTTTGGTCAATCAAAGCGCGTCATTGACCGCAACGCCATCGGTTGGTTTGTTTACAATGGCGATTACAAGCTGAGCAAAAAATGGTCGCTCCACACGGAATATCAATGGCGTCGCATCCAGTACGTGAAAACCTGGCAACAGTCGCTGGCACGATTGGGAGTCAATTACAAGCTGACCGACAAAGTCCAGCTTGGTGGCGGTTACACCCATTTTGTAACCTTTCCCTACGGCGATCACCCGGTGGCGGATCAGGGCGTGCCTACGCCGGAACACCGGTTGTATCAGGACATTCAACTCAACGACTCCGTGGGTCGGTTCCTGCTCTCCCACCGGTTCCGGTTTGAGGAACGCTGGCTCAGCCAGATTGCCGAAACGGGTTCCCGGCGCATCAGCGGCTGGGAATACGAAAACCGGGTGCGGTATCAGATTATGGTCGAATTACCCCTGCAGGGCGTCACTATTGATGACAACGAATTTTACCTGACGTTTTTCGATGAGCTATTCATCAGCTTTGGTAAAAACGCGGGGGTCAATATTTTCAACCAAAACCGGATTCTGGGCGGGCTGGGCTACCAGTTCCGGGACCATTTCAAGCTGGAAATGGGGTATTTGAATCAGATCACGCAGCACGCGGAAACCGACCCGATGTCTGGCAATCCGGTTTTTGAGTTCAATAAGGGTTTTCGGGTGAATGTGGTGTTTGAGTATTGATTTATTACACAGAGTTGATCAGAGAGAATCAGAGGTACGCAGAGAAAAATTTCCTCTGATAACCTCTGATCAACTCTGTGTAACAACTATCACTTGCCCGGTCCGGAGATCACCCCCAGATACCGCCCCATCCAGTACGGCAACAAAAACGAATCACCGGCGCTGAGTTCGCTCATGCCGTTGCCGCCGGGCCGGTCGAGTTTGAAGAGGTTGCGGTTGTGTTTGAGTTCCGGGCGCTCGTCGGGCGGCAGAACGGAGGTGGTGGTTTGTTCGCGGAAGTTTTCGGGCACGAAGTCCAGGTCTTTCCGGTGGCTGTTCACGACGCTCCACTCGATCATGTCCAGCGGAAACTCTCGCAAATGCCATATACTTTCGTCCAGATCGAAGGCGTTGGCTCCTGTCGATGCATAAATGAAGTTCCAGAGGCTGTTTTTCTCGGGCCGTTCAAATTCCCAATGCTCTTTGATCGTGGCCCCGAATTGTGTTTTCAGTTTTGAGTCAAACGCGTAGCGGTATAGACTCCCGTACGCCAGAAAATACATTTCGTCGTCGGAGTGATTCCACTCTTTCGAGAGCATTTTGGCCCAGTCGCTGGCGTTGGGCGGGGTTCTGCCAATATCACCCATCGGCCGCAGCAGGTTTTCGAGGTAGCCGTGTTTCTGCATCAGCTCATATGCTTTCTGCCTGTAGAGCGGTTTTTGGGTAAAGTGATAAGCTGCCTGCAAAAACGCAATGATGTTGGAGGAGTTGATTTTTCGGTCGCCCACCATCGTCGGGAAACCGTTGACATAATCCGGATGCCACTTTCCCCAAAGCGTCGGTTTGCCGTCAAAATCAATCAGATACCAATCGTTGTTGATGATATTCGTCATCAGTTTATCAATCAGATCGATGGCCCGTTTGCGGGTATCGCCGTCCGTTAATTCGGCAATCTGGGTGAGGGCAAAGAACTGGCCGACGGTCTGGTCGCTGCTGGTCGTGCCGCGCCAGTCCCAGTTACCATCTTTGGCGTGGGTCCAGCCGTTGGTCAAACCGCCGTCCCACTGTTCCGGTTTGAACTTGAAATACCCTTTCCGCTCGAATCCCCGGGCGAAGTAGCCTTTCATGCCGGTGATGGTAAAGAGCCGCTCCATGGCGTCGAACGACTCCATCCAGTTTTGCTGAGCCTCGGGGTCGCCGGTTACTTTATGGCGATACAACTGGCTGACCAGATACATGGCTGTCCAGAGGTTGTCGCTGTCGCGCTGGCCCATTTCGAAGGTGGATAAATCGCCGTTTTTGAGCGTCGAAACGTCGCAGTTGAAACCGTAACGGATGTGTCGTTGACGCACCTGTTTTTCATAGACCAGCGATTTGTCGTACAGCGTCATCGGCTTGAACCGGATCTCGCCCAGCCCTTTGTTCGTCAAAATCAAGACACCGCTTTCAGGCCCTTCCGAAATATGAATAATCCGATTTCCCGGCACCCAGCGTTCGCCATAATAATAATTAAATTTTCCGTCCGGGCGCAGCATAAAAGCACCTAATTTGGTGCCAAACCAGAGGTTACCGTGCGCATACGACATGGTGGTCAGATCCGTCACCGGCAGTTTCTTCTGCATCGGCCCAACGGTTTTATTCAGGGCCGGATCGAAAACCAGGTAGCCGTCGTGCGTTCCGAGGTAAAGCTGGTTTTTCACGATTTCAAAACAGGTCAGTCCAGGTTGCCGGAAGACGGTTTTCAGGGATTTGTCCGCCAGCGAAAACGCACTCACGGACTGTTCACCCAGAATCCAGAAGCGGTTTTGAGCCGCTTCGAACCGGATCTCCCTGACCTGATCCGCGGCCAGTTTTCCCGTCCAGATCACCGCCGAATCCTGAATCATTTTCAGCGTGCTACCATCCGAAACCAGAAACGAAAACCGGTCGACGCCCGGACAGAAAATCCGGGCATTCGGCAAACCGTGCCGCGACAGTAGCTTCCCGGCCCAGGCATTGCTCAGGACGGTTTGATCGTCGAGGTACACGAATTGCTCCTGAACGATGGCCAGACTCGCCAGCTTTTTATCGGCCATGGGGCGGTAGGCCCGAACCGGTTCCAGCGTTCCCGGATACTGAAACTGACCGCCATTGGGTTGCAGTAATCCTTTGGCCGAGAGCACCTGAATGATGCCATTTCGGTCCGCAAAAACCCGGGAGAGTTCGAGCGTCGTGTCTTTCAGGTAGTGCTTGACGCTGTAGTCCTGATTATAGGGAATATCCTGATAAACTGACTGTTGTGCATTCGCTTTAAAGACAACTAAAAGAAACAAGAAGTAAAAACCTTTCATAAATCTTGCGTTAGGGTTAAAGAGTTATTTCGCAGAGTTAAGCGGAGGAAATCAGAGTTTATCAGAGTTTTTTTTCTCTGTGTAACTCTGATTTCCTCCGCTTAACTCTGCGAAACAACCCTTTTTTATCTATTTCACCGGCGCAGAAATCACCCCCAGATACCGCCCCATCCAGTAGGGCAGGAGCCAGATATCACCCGCGCTGTGTTCCGAGCCACCAGTCCGGCCTTTGCGGTCCAGATTGAACATGTTGCCGTTGTGTCGTTGGATGGGCCGCTCGTCGGGGGGCAGCACTTCCTTCGTCGTTTGCTTGCGGAAGTTGTCCGGCAGCAGTTCGATGTCTTTGCGGTGGCTGTTCTGAATCGACCAGTCGATGAGGTCAAGCGGGTGTTCGCGCAGATACCAGGCGGCTTCGTTCAGGTCAAATTCCTTCGTGCCGGTCAGGGCCGTGAAGATGTTCCAGGCACCCTCCTTTTCGGGCCGTTCCGCCTGCCAGTGGTCAATGATCTGCTGTTTGTATTTGGCTTTCAGGGTGTCGTTGAGTGCATACCGATATAGTCCCCAGTAGCCAACGAAATACATCTCGTCGTCCGAGTGATTCCAGCCATCGGACATGTGTTTGGCGTGTTCGTCGGCATCCGCCGGGGCTTTCCCGATTTCGTTCATCGACCGCATCTGGTTGGTCAGATAGCCGTGTTTCTGCATCAATTCCAGAAGCTTCTTTTTGTACTTTTCCTTTTTCGTGAAATGGTAAGCGGTTTGCAGCATCGCCGTGATGTTCGACGAATTCAGCTTCCGGTCGCCCACATTAGTCGGGAACGAATTGACGTAGGTCGGGTTCCATTTGCCCCACATCGTCGGTTTTCCGTCGAAATCGATGAGGTACATATCATGGCTGATGATGTGACTCATCAGCGTGTCGATGAGCGTGATGGCCCGGCTTTTCAGGTTTTTATCCGGAATCAGTTCGGCCATTGCGCCGAAGGCGAAAATATGCCCAATCACCTCGTCACTGCTCGTGGTCGATTTCCAATCCCACTCCTTATCACTGGCGTGTTGCCACCGATCCGAATCGGATAGTTCCTTCATGTGTCCACTGCGTTCGAACGAGCGGGCCGGAAAACCCGGCACCGGCGTGATGGTGTAAAGCCGCTCCATCGCATCGAGCGACTCCCGGCAATTTTGCAACGCTTCCGGATCTTTGGTGGCCGCATAGCGGAAAATCTCCCCGCCCAGATACATCGAAGTCCACAAACCGTCGTTGTCGGAATCGTCCAGATACCCCGTCGCCAGATTGCCTTTTTCCATCCGGTCCAGCGTCGAATTAAATCCCACCCGGATGTGACGGCTCCGAACCTGATTGTCAAAAAAGACGGCTTTATCATAAAGTGTCATCTGCTTGAAACAGATTTGTCCCAATCCGGCTTTAGTCAGAATCAATACCGAATTTTTGGGACCTTTCGAAATGTGCGTCACCTCATCGCCCGGTAGCCAGCGTTCACCGTTGTAGTAATCAAACTTGCCGTCCGGGCGCAAGGCAAACGCGCCTTTGGTCGAGCCAAACCACAATTTACCGTCCACTTCCGCCACGGCGGTAATTTCGGTCCACGGCAATTTCCGGCGAATGGCTCCCAATTGCTTTTTCGTGGCCACATCGAATTCCAGGTACCCATCGTTCGTTCCAACAATGACTTTTTTACCCTGACTTGTCACATCGAAAGCCGTAAAACCGGTTCCGCCCAGCACTTTCATCAGTTTTGTACCCGAAACCGACAGGGTGTACAACGATTTTTTTCCCAGAATCCAGAACTGATTCGCGCCAGGCTGGTAGCGAATCGCCACGGTTTCATCACCTGGCAAACTGCCTTTCCAAAGGCTTTTAGCGTCTTTTACCAGATTTAGAGAAGAGCCGTCGGATACCAGAAACGTAAAATCCGGCCCACCCTGAAAGAATTTGGCATTCGGGAGATCGTGTGCGGAGAACAGCTTTCCCGCCCAGGCATTGGCAAATACCACCTGATCACTGAGGTAGACAAATTGCTGCTGGTAGCTGCCCAAGGCCACAAGTTTTTTATCCTTCATAAACCGGTAGGTGTTGTCGGGTTGCAGGGTGCCGGGATAGAGAAACTGGCCGTCGTGCGGGTGCAGCAAATCGCCTTTGGACGTCAGAATCTGAATGGCGCCGTTGCGGTCGGCCTGCGCTTCCATCAGGTCGCCACTGGGCTTGTCCGCATAAAATTTAATGCTGTAATCCTGCCAGTAGGGTTTGTCCTGGTAAACCGGCTGCGTCTGAGCGGAACAAACGCTGGAGAAAATGACAAAAAGAAAACTGTAAAGTGGTGTTCGCATGAGGATTGTGATTTTGTCCACCCCGTCAGCGGTCGGAGACCCTGACAGCGGTGATCGTAGAGGGGTGGTATTAGTTTAAAAATCTGCTTGATGCTTCCACCGCTGTCAGGGTCTCCGACCGCTGACAGGGTGCGTTACTTGATCGCTTTCCGACGTTGCATCATTTCGCGCCAGGTCGTCAGCACGATGCCTTCGGACTCGATAAATGCTTTCAGTTCGGGGTCCATCATCGACAGCATGTCGGCATACCGCGAACCGCCGGAACCGCTGATGTATTTGAAGGTTTCGTTCAGGTCGTTGCTGTGGATGATAATCATGGCCACGCCCGGCTTCATTTTTGTCAGAATTTCTTTAAACCGCTTCGTTTTGTATTTCCCCCAGACTTCCGGACTCGGGTCCTTCACGTCTTTCGGTTTCCACTGTCCGGTATCGGCGTAGAGATCATCGAGGACGGGCAAGCCCGATTTCCAGATTTTTTCGCCGATGGCCGGAGCCTGTTTGAGCGACTCCGGAATGGGCAGATTCATGCCTTCCCGGTATTTCCCTTCCGCTTTCAGTTTGTCGATCACCGGCTGAATTTCGCTGTCGACCAACAATGTGTTGTTACCACCGGGAAACATGATCGGAATGCCGTAATCGACGCCCACTTTGATGTATTTTTCCAGAAAAGCCGGGGTGGCAAACAGCGTTCCCATGTGCGAATCGAGGTGCGTCGGTTTCAGGCCCATTTTGATAGCCCGGTCGATCTGCGCCCGCATTTCCAGTTCCAGTTCGTCGGGCCTGGCATGCTTCACCACGTCGGCTACTTCCGGCCACAGAGCCCCTTCCGAATCGGTCAGGCTCGGCACCTGCTTGATACCCGCCAGGGGCGACCAGCGGTAGTCTTTCCATTCGGAGGTGAGTGTCAGGTGAATACCGGCATCGACCGTCGGATTTTTCAGGGCGTATTTGATAAAACTGGCCGACCACGCACACGGCATCATGATGCTCGTCGAGGTCGCCACACCCTGTTCGATGGACTTGATGGTTCCCTGATTGGCCGACAGAAACATGCCCGCATCATCGACGTGGAAGATGACGATTTTCTTGCCCTTCGGGTAGCCAAGCTGCTCGGCGTAGGTGGTTTTCGGCTGTGCAACCCCGTAGGAACTAGTTACCAGAACGAGGATGCTTGTTAGTAATTTGTTCATATCGTTATTTAATTGTTTCACAGAGTTGATCAGAGGAAATCAGGGTTTATCAAAGTTTTTCTGGTAAACTCTGATTTCCTCTGATCAGCCCTGTGTCATAACCTCTCATTCAATCATTTTCAAATACCGCCCCATCCAATACGGCAGCAACCAGAAAACCGGTTCGCGTTCGATGCCGGGATCGCCGTTGATGGCCGACCACGGGTTTTTGTCCCAGCGAACGACGGTTCGGATGCTGGCGGGCGGCAACTCATTGATCTGCAATTCATCCAGAACCGGGTGTCGCGAAATCCGAACGTCTTCCCGCTTCGTGTGATCGAACGGCCAGTTGACCAGATCCAGGGGCGTATCGACCAAAAAATCCACGGATGCCGCCAGTTCGGTTTTCTTGTTCCGGGAAAAACAATAAAAGAAATTGACCAGCGGATTGTGGTCACCCCGGCGTCGTTCCATCCACGCGTCCATGTGTTTTTCGTAGAACGCCCGCAGCTTGGGATCTTTCTCGCACCGGATCAGAATCGGATAGACATATGCCTGCAACATGACATCGAAATAGATGAACCAGGCCGGATTCTGCTGCGCAATCTGCGCCATGTTGTCGAGGTAATGCTCCTGATCAATGAGCCGCCGGTATTCTTTTTCGTACTTCGCCTGACCCGTGACGTGGTGCGCCAGCTTCAGAAACGACAGCATTTCCATCGAATTCTGGCTGCGGTCGGGCGTCCACTCCGGGTCGTGGTTCAGTTGCTCCGGCGACCAAACCGCCCAGCGCGTCGGCTTGCCGTCGACATCGACCAGGTTATAATTGTGTTTGATCAGGTAGTCCACAATCCGGGCAATGTGCTGGCGGACGACGGTTTTTTCGGCCTCATCCGCCACCAGTTCATAATAAAGGTAGTAGCCAATCATGTGGCCGCACAGTTCATCGCTGCTCGTGTCACCTTTCCAGAGCCACTTTCCGTCTTTCGATTTCCGCCAGCGGGTTTCCACCGGTTTGAAACGCGGTTCTTTCACCAGTTCGTCGGCCCGTTCCCGCGCCGTGAAGGTGCGGTTTCCGTCGTGAACGCTGGTCCAGTTCACCGGCACAAGGGTTCGGGCAAAAAAACCGTCGGTGTCTGTTACTTCCTGCAACAGTTTCAAAAACCCGAAAGCTTTGGCGGCCTTCGCCTTCGCGTCCGGGCTTTGGATGGTGGCATACCGGAAGCATTCCATTGCCAGGTAGTTGCCGGTGTATTCGCCGTCGTTGTCGTCGTCATCGGGTGCCCAGGTCGTGGTGTCGCCGGGCGTCAGCAGCTTACACTGCCCCGCAATCCACGGTTCGCGGATGTGGCGTTTCATCAGGACGTCGTAGAAATAATTGTTCTTTTGCGCCAGATTCATCTTCCGTTTTTTGATCGCACTCACACCTTTCGCCGTGGCAATCCAGGCATTTCCGGCGGCATCGAACGCCAGGTCGTTGACGTGATCGTCGAGCAACCAGCGTCGGCTGAACCGCAGCGAATGACGACCATCAGGTTGATACCGCACGACACCCACCTCGGTTCCCACCCACATCGACCGGTCGGGCGCTTGTTCGACACAAGTCACAAAATTGGATGGAATGCCTTCCTCCTGCCGCAGTGTCTTTACTTTCTGATGCTGGTTCACAACGGTCACCCCACCCAGTCCGCCCGCCCAGAGGTTTTGCGCCGAATCGAAGGCAATTCCCTTGATGTAAGCACTGATCAGCCGATCGGTTTTGTACAGATGGACGGTCGAGTCGGCCTGGCTGTGGTATAAACCGACATCAGTGGCCACCCAGATACCGCCCTGCCGATCCGATACCACATCCCGAATCGAGCGGGCTATCGGGTATTTTTTGGGTTGCCAACCCGCAGCCGTATGCAGCCAGACGCCGTGGGGACCGAGGGCATAAATGCCTTCGCTGGCAACGCAAAGGGCCGAAATGGGCGCGACCGGCCCGTTCATCCGTTCCAGTTTCCGTTCTTTAAACCGGTAAACACCGTTCCAGGTCCCCAGCCAAACCGCCGAATCGGTAGCCACTTCAACGGCAAAAGCCGGGCCTTTGTCGGCTTCCGTCATTACAGGAGTCCAGGTGTTCTGGTCGGCCGGTTTTCTGAAGATCCCGGCGGCTGTAGCGACCCAAACCGTCGATTCACGGTCGACGGCCACACTCCGTACCTCGTTTTCGTCGGGTCGGGTGCCGATCGGATACGCTTCGTGGTATTCCTGCCAGAAAGCCGAATCCTGGTAAACGGCTGCTTCTTCCACAACCCGATTGCCCGATCCACACGACCAGAACAGGCCGAGCAGCAGGTACAGCGGGAGTGTATAGAGACTTCGTTTTGGGTGCATGAACGATCCGGAACGGTTTCTGCTGTAGTATACTCCGCAATCGGAATTCCGGGCTATCGGGCCGGGGACGCAAATTTCAGGTTTTCCGAAAACGAAAAGATTAACGCAGCGGTAATAGTCCTTTTCGCAATTTTGGCAGTATTTCCATTGGTAAAAATGAGTCCCTATGAAATTTCACCTGCCGTTTACGCTGCGTTCTGCTTCTTTTCTATTCCTTTTCCAATCCTTCCTGCCTGCTCAGGCCCAGGAACATAAATCGTATCTCCCATCGGTTTACCCGGACCGGTTAACGTTGGGATGGCAGGACAATCCGGCCACCTCGCAGTCGGTCAACTGGCGAACCGATTCAACCATCACCAATGCCGTGGGTATGATTGCGGAGGCTGATCCTTCGCCCGATGTGGCCGCGAAAGCCATTACTGTTCCCGCTACGACCCAGGCCGTCAAGCTGGATGGCACCACGAAGCTGTATCATACCGTTCATTTCAAAAACCTGAAACCAGCCACGAAATACAACTACCGCGTGGGCAACGGAACCTATTGGACCGAATGGTTCCAGTTTACAACGGCCAGCGACAGTCCGGTTCCGTTTTCCTTTATTTACTTTGGTGATGCGCAGAACGACATCCGCTCGCTCTGGTCGCGGGCCATTCGCGGGGCGTATTCCACGATGCCGAAAGCCGCTTTCATGATTCACGCGGGGGACCTGATCACGACATCCAACGCCGACTGGCAGTGGGGCGAATGGTTCGAAGCCGGTGGCTGGATCAACGGCATGGTGCCGACATTGGCTACGCCCGGCAATCACGAATATTTTAAGGATGACGACGAGCAGCGGAAGGTGTCGCGGCATTGGCGACCATCGTTTGTGCTGCCCGAAAATGGCCCCGAAAAACTGAAAGAAACCGCCTATTACGTCGACTACCAGGGCACCCGGTTTGTTTCGCTGGATTCGCAGGGCGCCTTGCTCGACTCGACGGTTTTGGATCAGCAGGCCGACTGGCTCGTGAAGGTGTTGACCAACAACCCCAACCGCTGGACGGTGGTAACGCACCACCACCCGATTTATTCGACCAAAAGCGGGCGTGACAACCAGGAATGGCGCGACAAAATGGAGCCTCTGTATAAAAAATACGGCGTCGATCTGGTGTTGCAGGGGCACGACCACACCTACGGACGCGGATTGAACATGCCCCTGGGAAAAAGCCGGAAGTACCCCGACGGGCCGGTGTATGTGGTGTCGGTGAGCGGGCCGAAGATGTATGACATCGGTTTGCAGGACTGGATGGACCGGGCAGCTTCCAACACGCAGTTGTACCAGATCGTTTCCATCGACGGCGGGAAGCTTGCTTACCAGTCGTTTACGGTAACGGGCGAACTCTACGATTCGTTTGAACTGGCTAAAAATGCCAAAGGCAAGAACCAGCTCACCGACCGGTCGCCCGCGCTCAAACCCGAGCGGCTCGACCTGCCCATTGAATACCAGAAGCGATTCAAACCGGAACAACTGGAAGAATACAACCGGAAATACAAGGAATATAAAGCCCGAAAAAACCAGTAAAATCACCTAAAAACCGCCTTGCGCAAATTGAGGATAGATTTACGTATTTTGCGACGGATCTATCAAAAAAAATGACCAATTTTAGCTTAACAACAGCCAGTTGCTGAACAGGTCACACCACTGAAGAGAACGAGTACCCAATCGCCCGTAATTTTTAACGTTTCCTAATCACCCACGACAATGGATTGTCTAAATGAACGTATTCTCCGCAGAGTGATCCAGGGCGATCAGGCTGCTTTTGCGGAGTTATATAAGTACTACCGGACACCGGCTCTTAAATTCTGCATCACGCTTCTGAAGGATGAAGAAGAAGCCGAAAACATGATTCACGAAGTTTTTATCAAAATCTGGGATCGACGCTCGCAAATTAACCCTACCCTTAACTTTACCTCGTATCTGTTTACCTGTCTGCGGAATATGGCCTTCGACCATCTGAAAAAGATGGAGAAGAACAACCAGCTTAAACAGCAGTATATGGAAAAAATGGCAGCCGCCCGCGACGAAGAACTGGAAGATAAAGAAATGAAGTTCCAGCTTCTCTACACGGCCGTAAACCTGCTGTCTGAAAAACGGAAGCAAATTTTATTTCTCAACATCGAGGAAGGAAAATCTTACCAGGAAATTGCGGAAATGTTGATGATTTCAAAAAATACCGTTAAGAACCAGTTGGTAAAAGCGAAGCAATTTCTTCGCGAAAAGGTTGACATGGCGGCTTTATAATCCGGCTTACTCCTATTCCCGGTTTTTGTTCAGAAAGCCATTCGACTCCCACCGTTCGAATGGCTTTCGACTTTTATAAGCCCCCGATTCCGACCGGTTTTATCAAAAATATTTCTCTGATCAATAGTCTTTTACCAAGTCGGCACAGTATTATAGGCAACTTACCAAACTACCGATAGAATGGTACGGTCCCGCGCCGAATATTTGATTAACAAACTCATCAGCAACACGCTGACGGGGAAAGAATTGGATGAATTGCTGGAGGGGCTGGGAAAAGATGAGACACTACAGGAGTATTCGCCGATTCTGGAAAACTATTTCAATGAACTGGTTGAAGAAGAACGTTCACCTTCCAACTCAGAACCAACTATAAAACCGGATGATGAGACCGCCCTCACGCGGTCGAAACGGCCGTCCCTGCCAATTCGAACATTCTATACCGATTACCGGGGCATAGCCGCCTTCGTCACCCTTTTGTTTAGCCTGGGTACCTTATACTACTTTTTCGCCACCGGCAATTCGACGCTCCCGATTGCCCTAAACCAACCCAAAACCGCCACTTTTGCACCGAACACACCTACCAAAGAAGAAACCGTACCACGCGGAAAACGGAAAAGTCTGCGCCTGAGCGACGGCAGTGTGGTGAAACTCAATTCGGACACCAAAATACGGTTTCCAAATGCCTTCGGTCAGGCCGTCCGGACGGTTGCTTTGCAGGGAGAAGCTTTTTTTGACGTGGAACGGGACGAATCAAAACCGTTTGTCATTTCGGTGGGTAATCTTCGTATAAAAGTACTCGGAACGTCTTTTAATGTAAAGAATTATGACGACGAAAATGAGGTAGAAATAACCGTCCGATCCGGCCGGGTTAGCGTCAATTTAAATGCCCAATCATCGACACCCATTATTCTGATAAAAGATCAAAAATTAATCTATTCCAAATCGACTGAATCGTTCCGGATTACCGATGTCAATGCTGTGCAGGAAAGCAGTTGGGTAAACGGCTCGCTGCAATTCAATAACACGCCCATGATTTCCGTCGAGCGGACGTTGGAAAAGTGGTATGATGTCGATATTATCATTGAAAACAAAACACTTTATCAGACATCATTTACGGGAGTTCATCTGAACGAAAGTCTCGATTCTATGTTAGAATCAATCACTTACGCAATCGATGCACAATACGAAATAAACGGCAAAACCGTGATCATTCGAAATTAACAATATCATAAAAAGGGAAACAATGAAAATGAACGAAAACACCTCTTAATTTGATGTGGCAAGCGACCTTACGGATAAAATTAAATTCATTTTTATCTACAGATAATTCCTACTTAATTAATACTTCTATGAACTCGAACTCTATTATTCCACGAATGCTAAGGCATTTGTGTACAGTAGCACTGTTGGCGGGGTTGTGTTTCTCGGCAGCATGGGCAGATCGACCGGAAATCGATCTGGAAAACGTTAAAATATCCCTGGTCCGGGAAGAAGGATCGATCCAGAAAATCATCGGCAAGATCACCAAAATCACCGGTTATGTATTTCTGTATGAAGACAACCTGAAAAGTGAACTCGAAAAGCGTGTCAAAATCGAGAATGGCAACAATCTACAAAGCATCCTGGCCAGCATTTCCCAACAATCGGCGCTGGAATTCAAAGCGGTAAACAAGAACATCGTCATTCGGAAACGTTCCGGGCAACCATCGGAACCGACTGAGATCAAGCAAGGCCGCAAAGTCAGTGGCCGGGTCACCTCCAGCGTCGACGGCGCTTCCCTGCCCGGTGTGAACGTGGTTCTGAAAGGCTCACAAACCGGTGCCAACACCGACGGAAACGGCCAGTATACCATTGATGTAACGGGTTCAAATCCGATCCTGGTTTTTTCGTACATCGGTTTTGAGACCCAGGAAATTGCCGTCGGAAGCCGCAGCTCGGTTGACCTGACGCTGACCGAAAGCGGTGTAACGTTGAATGAAGCCGTTGTGACGGCCCTCGGTATCAAACGCGAAAAACGGTCCCTGGGCTATGCCGTTCCTGAATTGAAAGGAAACGATCTGACCAATGTAACCCAGGAAAATGCCATGAACTCGCTGGCGGGCCGGGTGCCGGGGGTTGCCATCAACCAGACCAGCGGGGTGGGCTCTTCCATCAGCGTCGTGATCCGGGGTGCCAAATCGCTGACGGGCGACAACCAGCCGCTGTTCGTCATCGACGGAGTGCCGGTGGCCAACGGATTGAACAACCTCCGTTCGATGGGCGACCGCAACAACGTCGACTACGGAAACGCCATCTCCGACCTGAACCCGGAAGATATCGAAAGCATTTCGGTGCTGAAAGGCCCCAGTGCAGCCGCTCTGTATGGCTCACGCGCCGGGAACGGGGTTATTCTGGTGACGACCAAAAAAGGCACCAAAGGCAAAGGCGTTGGCATCACCTTCTCAACCAGCAATGTATTTGAACGGCCTTACCGCTACCTGGATTTTCACTACAAATACGGCAACGGCGACCGCAATAACCGCCTGGACGAAAGTTCGGCCTACTGGGGTGGCCCGGCGCTCGATGCCGGCATCAACGCCGTTCAGTGGAACAGCCCGGTGGGTGCCGATGGCAATAAAGTCGCTGCGCCACTGGTGTCGTATAAAGACAACATGAAGAACTTCCTGGAAACCGGAATTACCTCAACCAACAACATTGCGCTGGCGGGCTCAGGGGACAAAACAACCTACCGGATTTCGTTCAATAACATGACGAACAAGGGCCTGATTCCGAACTCGGACTTGTTCCGGAATTCGCTGGCAACGGCGGTGGCGTTCGACATCAGCAAAAATTTCAAACTGAGCACGAACCTCAACTTCGTTCGGTCGAAATCGAACAACCGCCCTTCCACCAACAACCGGGGTGCTAACCCACTCGAAGCGGTTTACCTCTATCCACACGTCGATGTTCGTCAATTGACCAACTATTGGGTGCCGGGGAGCGAAGGCATTCAGCAACGGTCGGTTTCTTCCAACGGCGATAACCCCTATTTTCTGGCCTACGCCCTCAACAACGGCTTCGTCCGCGATCGCGTTTTCGGAAATATCAAACTCGACTGGACCATTTCGCCCGAACTGTCGGCCTACGCCCGGGTTTCGCACGACCAGTTTGCCGAAAACCGGGAAACCAAAATTCCCTGGAGCTACTCCCGGGGCCGGAATGGTGGCTATTACCTGCAGGACATTGCCCGGTATGAAACCAATGCCGACGCCATGGTGACCTACCGCAAGAAAATCAGCGATTTCGACTGGAGCATCTCCGGCGGTGGAAACGTCATGAAGCAAAATTACCGCGATTCCTACATGGGCGGAGCCATCCTGACCATCCCGAACCTGTACCGGATTTCCAACATTCCGAATACCGCCCTGCAATTCTCCAACAGCACGTATGAAAAGGCTATTTACAGCTTGCTGGGAACGGCCTCGCTGGGATTCAAAGACCAGCTTTACCTGGATTTGACGGCCCGTAACGACTGGTCGAGTACTTTGCCTGCCGCCAACCGCTCCTATTTCTACCCCTCGGCATCGCTGAGCTGGCTGGCCAACTATACCTTCAACCTGCCGTCGGAAATTTCGCTGCTGAAATTCCGGGCCAACATCGCGCAGGTCGGGAACGACACCGATCCTTATCGGCTGGTTCCGGCCCTGGGAACCGGTTCGTGGGGAAGCCTGATTACGACCAATGTATCGGGAACCCTGCTGAACCCGCAACTGAAACCGGAAATTCAGACCTCGACCGAATTCGGGGTGGAATTGAATCTGTTCAATAACCGCCTGCGGTTCGACGGAACGTATTACAACGCCGAGAACAAAAACCAGATTCTGACCGTCACGACGCCCGCGTCCTCGGGTTTTGGCAGCAAGCTGATCAACGCCGGGGCGCTGGTGAGCAAAGGCTGGGAAATCGTGTTGGGCGGAACCCCCATCAAAAGCACCAATGGCTGGAACCTGGATCTGAACGTCAACTTCACCCGCAACCGGACGACCATCAAAGAACTGGCACCGGGCATCGATTTCTACCAATTGTGGGACGACAACAACGGGGGAGCCTTCTCCTTCGTAGGTGAAGAAATCGGAAACCTCTACAGCCGGGGCTTTGCCACGGTGCAAGATGCGTCTTCGCCCTATTACCGCTGGCCAATCCTGACCCGCAACGGCGAATGGACGGCCGTCAACGACCGGGACAAGCGGGTGAAAGTCGGCAACTTCAACCCCCGGTTTATGATGGGGATGCAGGCATCGCTTTCCTACAAACGCTTTACGCTGAATGCCAGCTTCGACTGGCGGAGCGGAGGCAACTTCCAATCGTATACGTACCGCTACGGCGAGTCGGACTGGCGGTCACAACGGCAGCTTGACAACCTGATCCCGGGCGGAACGATGTCATCGACGGACCTGGTGAACCTGCTCAAGTCGGACCCGGAAAAATACATCATCCCGCAAAACGGCAACTTCCCGCGTGTCGGGGGGCATACGCAGGCGACGGGTGGTATGGGCTTCGATTCCAACGGCGACGGTGTGCTTGAATACGACGGCGGTTTTATTCCGGGCGTCATCCAGAATGCCGATGGCACGTATACCGAACACCTGGGCGGCACGGGAACCAACATTTACCCGATCACCGACACCTACCCGTGGAGCTTTAACCAGCAGATCACCTTCGACGCTTCGTTTGTCAAACTGCGGGAAATCTCCCTGGGCTATAACATTCCGAAACTGTTCGGACTGCGCAATGCCAACATTTCGGTCTATAGCCGGAACATCATTCTGTGGACGGCGGCTAAAATCGGGATCGATCCCGAACGGGCTTTCCAGGCCGATGGTGGCCGGTTCCGTCAGGGCATCGAATTGCAGAACGTCATGCCCTGGACCATTCCGGTTGGCTTTAAAGTAGGCTTCAGTCTGTAATCGTACCAACATTCTACTTACCATGAAACGATTTCATCTTTTTTCCAAAGCGGCTTTCATTCTGGCGCTGTTCCTGTTCTCCTCCTGCGAAGAGCAACTGACCGAACTGAACGAAAACCCCAATGTGGTTGACCCCGCTACGGCCAACCCAAATATGTTGATGCCAACGGTCACTACCGGCCTGGCTACCAGTTATCTGGGACTTGGCTACGGCGATATTGCCGGGGTTGTACAGCACACCCAGAAAGACGGCTGGTTTGGCGGACATAACCACTACGACTGGACGCCCAATGACTGGAGCAACTATTACAACCTGCTGCGTAACAATGCATTCCTGCAACAGCGGGCAACTGAACTAGGTTTTAAGTTCCACCAGGGTGTGGCACTGACCATGAAAGCCTACATTTTCGGGCTGATCACCGACCTCTGGGGCGATGCGCCCTACACCAATGCCTTGAAGGGCGACGTGTCCAACGACTACATCCTGCCGACGTATGACAGCCAGGAGGTCATTTACAAGGGCATTATCGAGGATCTGAAAGCCGCTTCGGCCCTGTTTGCCACCGGCGAAACAACGGGCTACCTGACCAACTACGATGTGTTCTACAAGGGCAATGCGGCCAACTGGCACAAGTTTGCCAACTCGCTGCTTCTGCGGTATTACATGCGGATTTCGGCCAAATTGCCGGACATTGCCAAAGCCGGGATCGAGAGCGTTTACAGCTCCGGTGTTTACATCAAAAGCCCTAGCGAAGATGCTGTCATGGACTACATTGGTGCCACTGCCGCCAACTCCTGGCCCGGTGCCGTTGCGTTTGAAGCCGACCCCTCGGAATACCGCCGTCGGAAACCCGCTAAACCGCTGGTCGACAAACTGCTGCAACTCAACGATCCGCGTCTGAAAGTATGGATTGCGCCGGTTTACGTGCAGTGGGTGGCTGATCCGACCCTTGCCACCCCGGTCGATCCGTTTATCCGCCGAAACGGGGTGATTCAGACGGGTACGGTTTCGCTGACCGATGCCGCCTTCCTGCCGCTGGTGAAAGCCGGTACAAAGTTTACCCGGAACTTCAACCCCAACACCTTTTCCGTAGCGATCGACACGCGTGAATACGTGGGTGTTCCGCCCGGTTTGATTGACCCAAGCTCGTACAACTACAACCCAACTACGGGACAAGTTGTTCAGAATCAGCACGTTTCACAACTTGCCGAACTCTATCGCGGAAGCAGTGGCGGTTTGTTGAAAGCCCGGCTGATGTCGGCTGCTGAAACTTCGTTCATTCTGGCCGAAGCGGCCATGAAAGGCTGGGCAGTCGGAAGTGCCGAAACCCACTACAATGCCGGGGTGAAAAATTCACTCGAAACCTGGGGTGTGGGAACGCAATACAACACCTACATCGCCACCACCGGTGTTAAATTTGACAACACCCTGGCCCAACTCATGGATCAAAAATGGATTTCCAGTTGGACGGCGGCTCCTGAAGCCTGGTTCGATTACCGCCGGACCGGCCTGCCCGCCTTTAAACCCGGCCCGGCTGCGGCTGAAAATGTGTTGCCGGTTCGTTTCATTTACGGCGATAACGAAACCAACTACAACAACGCCAATGTGACGAGCGCGCTGAGCAAACTGGAAGAAAACTCCCATACCAAAATCCGGGGCAAAAACAGCCAGTGGGCCAAACCCTGGGTAATTCAGGGAACCGGTAAACCCTGGTGATGAAATTACCTTGAACAAGTTGAAAAGGGTGGACCGTATTCCACCCTTTTTCACGTAAATTATTTATATTTCAGCACTTTATTTTTATAAACCGTATACTCAATTTAATACCTCCTCTTTTCTCCTTTTCTGTAAACTCTTATGCAAAAACTATGAACCGAACCTCTATTTTTTCGAAAACGCTTCGGTGTTTGTTTGTCACCACATGGTTGCTGGGAATGGTTCTCGCACCAGCCCGGGCGCAGCAATCCCGCCGGGTAAGCGGCACCATCAAACTGGGTACCGACAACTCCCCCATTCCCGGCGTCAATGTGCTCATCAAAGGTTCCACGCTCGGAACTACCAGTGACAACAATGGCCGGTATTCGCTGGAGGTCAGCGGAGCCAATCCGGTTTTGATTTATTCCTTCATCGGTTACAAAACCGAAGAAGTGCCCGTTGGCAATCGCAGCACCATCGACGTGACGATGACCGAAAATGCGGAAATGTTGCAGGAAGCCGTGGTGACGGCCCTCGGGATCAAACGCGAAGAACGCTCGCTGGGCTACGCGGTTGGAAAAATTGACGGCAAAGACCTCACGCGCGTTGTTCAGGAAAATGTGCTCAACAGCATGGCCGGCAAAGTGGCCGGCGTCAACATCAGCGCCACCGGCGGAACCGGCTCGTCGGTCAGCATGGTGATCCGGGGTGCCAAATCGCTCAGCAGCGACAACCAGCCGCTGTTTGTGGTCGACGGCGTTCCGATTGCCAACACGCTCAACAACGTCAGCCAGGTCGGCAACGACAACCGGGTCGATTATGGCAATGCCATTTCGGGCCTGAACCCCGACGACATCGAGAACATTTCGATTCTGAAAGGCCCCAGCGCAGCCGCACTCTACGGTACGCGCGCGGGAAACGGCGTGGTGCTGATCACGACCAAAAACGGCTCCAAAGTCAAAAAGCTGACGGTAACGATTACCTCGAACACCGTGTTCGACAAACCGTATAAGTTTCTGAAATGGCAAACCAGTTTTGGCTCGGGCCAGTTTTCGGCCATTCCGGTTTCCATCAGCAAAAACCCGCTGACCAATCCGTTCGGCAAACTGATTCAGGAGGAAATTGGTGCCACCTACGGCGCAGCCCTGGACAAAGGCTACGAAGAAGTGCAGTGGAACAGCCCGCTGGATGCCAACGGCAAACCGATTCCGATGCCGCTGGTATCCCATAAAAACAACGTCAGAAACTTCGTTCAGACCGGCATCACCACCACCAACGGGATTTCCATCGCTAACAGCACCGACCAGATTACGTACCGGATTTCGTATTCGAACATGCAAAACCGGGGGATTATTCCCAATTCGGATCTGTTTAAAAACACGCTGAATTTCAGTTCGTCGCTCAAACTCAGCGAGAAACTGCGGATGAGCACCAACGTCGACATCAGCCGCAACAACTCCAACAACCGCCCCGCCGGAAACCGGGGTTCCAATCCGTTGCAGGCGGCTTACAACACCTCGCCCCACATCGACCTGCTCGAACTGAAGAACTACTGGATGCCGGGTCAGGAAGGATTGCAACAACGTACACAGTATAACGGTATTTACAACAACCCGTATTTTCTGGCGTATGAAGTCAACAACGGTTTCACCCGCGACCGCGTTTTCGGTAACCTGCGTGCCGACTGGCAAATCACGAAGGACATCAGCTTCATGGGCCGGTATTCGCTCGACACCTACCAGGAACAGCGGGAAACCAAGATCGCCAACAGCTATACCAATGATCCGCGCGGAGCCTACGGTCTGATCAACATCGGGTCCTTCGAAAGCAACGCCGACTTTCTGGCCACCTACAAAAAAGACATCGGCAACTTTGGCCTATCGGTTTCGGCGGGTGGGAACTACCGCCACCAGAAAGGCTCGAACCTCACCAACGCCACCCGCAACGGCACCGGTTTGATCGTTCCGGGTGTTTTCACGATTCAGAACATTGCCCCGGCCAACCTCGACTACAGCAGCACGAAATTTGAACGCGGCATCTACAGCCTATACGGCCTGGCCAACCTGAGTTTCAAAGACATGGTGTACCTGGATTTGACGGCCCGCAACGACTGGTCGAGCACGCTGCCAGCCGCCAACCGGTCCTACTTCTACCCCTCGGCGTCGCTGAGTGTGTTGCTGAATGAAATTCTGCCGGTTTCCAACACCATCAGTTTGCTGAAACTGCGGGGTGGAATTGCGCAGGTGGGGAACGACGCCAATCCGTATATGCTGCTCAGTACGCTGGGCAACGCCGGAAGCTGGGACGGAATTCCGCGCCTGAACGTGCCGGGAACCCTGCTTATTTCAGACCTGAAACCGGAAATTGCCACCTCCACGGAGTTTGGCCTCGATGTGAATCTGTTCCGAAATCGCCTGAGGGCCGGTGCCACGTATTACGTGTCTGAAAACCGCAACCAGATTCTGAGCACCAAACTGCCGCCGTCATCGGGTTATACCCTGAAAAATATCAACGCTGGATTGCTGGTCAGCAAAGGGATAGAGCTAACACTGGGCGGAACACCCCTGGAAAAGAACGGCTGGCGGCTGGACCTCAACGCCAACCTGACCCGCAACCGCACCACCATCAAAAAACTGTCGGACGACCTCCCCTACTTCACGCTCTGGACCGACGCCAAAGGCGGTGCCTGGACGTATGTGGGTGATGAAATCGGCGATTTATACGATGCCAAAGTCGTGACGGTGGAAGACAAAAGTTCGCCCTACTACGGTTATCCCATTCTGGATCAGACCGGCAAGTGGCAGTCTATCGACGCCATCAATACCAAGAACAAAATCGGAAACTTTAACCCCCGGTTTATTCTGGGTATGCAAACGTCGCTCAGCTACCGCGGTTTCAGCCTGAACATGACGTTCGACTGGCGGAATGGCGGGGATTTTGTCTCGCAAACCTACCGCTACGGCGAAGAAGACGGCCGCTCGCAATTGTTTCTGGATAAACTCATCAATCCCAACGGTTTGACCGGCGACGCGCTCCGCAACTACCTCGTGGCCAACCAGGACAAAATGATTCTGATCAATGGCAACAACTTCCCGCTGGTGGGTGGCCCAACGCCCGACTACAACGGTTATCCGTTTAAATACGGCCCCTACACCCTTCCCCACGGCGGGGTGTTTATCCCGGGCGTGGTGGCAACCGGCTACGACGAAAATGGCAAACCGACCGGCTATAAGGAGAACCTGGGCGGCCCCGGCACCCTGATGCTGCCGTTTGCCGGTTCAACCTCCTGGGCCTTCTCGCGGGCGGTTACGTTCGATGCGTCGTTCCTGAAACTCCGCGAAGTGTCGTTCGGCTATGATCTGCCGCAGAATTTTGTCAAACGAATCGGGCTGCAAAACGCGAACGTTTCGGTCTATAGCCGGAACATCATTCTGTGGACAGCCGCCAAAATCGGCATTGATCCCGAAATGGCGTTCCAGCTCGAATCGGGGGTTCAAAGCTCCGGCATTCAGTTTAAGCAGGGCATCGAACGGTATAATGTCACGCCCTGGGTTATTCCGGTTGGCTTCCGGCTTGGTTTAACATTTTAAGCAACCCGATCTTTCCAAAAACCATGAAAATCGTCACGCATAAAGTTATCGGTCTCATTGTTCTGTTTTCCCTGACGGTATTTTCCTGCAAGGACTTAACGGACCTGAATGTCAATCCCAACGGGGTCGAGCCCACGACGGCGCACCCCAACCTGGTGCTCTCGACCGTCCTGACCGAAGCAGGCAAAGCCTTCGTAAACCTGGGCTATCAGGATATTGCCGGGGTGATGCAGCACACCCAGAAAGACGGGTGGAGCGGTGGCCACAACGATTACGACTGGGGTGGCAGCCAGAGCTGGAGCAACTATTACGATGTTCTGCGGAATAATCAGTACGTCTACGACCGCTCGGTTGCGCTCAATTTCGAATTGCATCAGGGCATTGCACTGGTTATGAAATCCATGCTGTTCGGGCTCATTACCGACCTCTGGGGCGATGCGCCCTACAGCCAGGCCCTGAAAGGGGAAGTGGGTGGCGCGGCCAATACGTTCCCGGTTTTCGACACGCAGGAAGCCATTTACACCGGCATCCTGGCCGATCTGGAAAAAGCCAACACGCTGTTGTCGAAAGCCAAAAGTGCGTATACCAGCACCGCTGACGCAGCCGATGTGTATTACAAAGGCGACCCGACCAAATGGCGGAAACTCGCCAACTCCCTCGCCCTGCGGTATTACATGCGGATTTCGTCAAAAAAACCGGATGTAGCCAAAGCCGGTATCGAAAAAATCGTCGCCAACGCCACGCAATATCCGATCATTACGGCTTCGGCCGACGATGCGGCCATGGCCTTTGCGGGCAACAGCAACGACGATTCTTGGCCGGCCAACGCGACTTACGACGCCAGCGAAAGCAATTACCGCCGGTTGAAAATGAGCGATACCTTCGTCAAAGCCCTGCTGGCAGTGAACGACCCCCGGCTGGCGATATGGGCCAATAAAGTACAAATTCCGCTGGTGGTCGATGCTACACTTCCGCCGAAAACCGACAAAATTGTCGATGGCAAACGGTACCTCTCGCCCGACATGGTGGTGGGGAAAGAAGTCAATACCAATCCCTTGTATGTCGGTCTGCCCACATCGATTGTCGGCGGCTCGGCCTATAACCTGAGCCCGACGGCCGAACAGGCCGCTAAGAACCCGCACGTTTCTTGGCTGAACGACATCTACAAAGCCGCCAAAGGGCCTTTGCTGAAAGCACGTTTGATGTCGGCGTCGGAGGTGAACTTCATCCTGGCCGAAGCCGCCCAGAAAGGCTGGGCCGCCGGTGATGCCAAAGCCCGCTACGAAGCCGGGGTGAAAACGTCGCTGGAAACCTGGGGATTGGCCAGTGCCTACCCGACCTACATTGCCCAGAAGGATGTGGCCTACAACGGAACCCAGAAGCAGATTATCGAGCAGAAGTGGATTGCCAGTTGGACAGCCGCCACCGAAGCCTGGTTCGACTACCGCCGGACCGGTTTCCCCGAACTCAAAACCGGCCCCAATGCCAAACGCAAAGTGTTGCCCGTCCGGTTTTATTACATGCTCGATGAGCGGAATCTGAACAAAGCCAACTCGGATGCCGCCCTCAGTCGACTGGAGTTGACGCCCAACTCGGAAGCCGACGGCAAAAACAGCCCCTGGTCGAAACCGTGGGTTCTGCAAGGCACCGGAAAACCGTGGTAGTTTTTTGAGAAGAAAGAGAGGAGACAAGCGGTATGGTTTTACATAATGACGGAATTAGCGAATTCCAGCCCACCGTTTTAACGGTGGGTTTGCGAAAAAAAATCGGGGAGAATTTTAGGAACCGTTTCAACGGTTTAAGGGCCTTGAAACCGTTGAAACGGTTCCTAAAATTCTCCTTTCCGTTAGACCCACGGTTTCAACCGTGGGCTGGATTTTCTCGTCTCTGATTTATAAAAAACACGCGCAATGAAGAAAAACCATCTCGCTGCCCTCCTGTTCCTGTTTTTTGCCATCACCACACACGCACAGCAATTCCGGGCGGGGGCGGCTTTGCGGGTGATTACGCCGAATCCGCTGTTGCCCATTTCCGGCGGGATTGGCACGCCCAAGAAAGCGACGGAGAAAAAGGGCGACCTGTTTGTTCGGGCGTTTGTGCTCGAAAAAGGCCCCACCCGGATTGCCATCGTCAGTGTCGACAACCTCGGCTGGCCATCGGTTTTGGGTAATAAATCCCGGGCGCTGATCAGGAGTGTTCCGCCCGGTAATGTGCTGATCGGGGCCACCCACACCCACAGCGGCCCGGATGCCTACGGTTTTCCGGATCAGTCGGGCAAGGCGCTGGCGGATTTGCCGTATCTGGAGAAATGCGTGGCCCAGATTGCCGAAGCCGTTGAAGAAGCCGTCAGGAAACTGCAACCGGCGAATTTGAAAGTGGCGGTGGGTGAAGCGAAAGGAAAAATTGCGTTTAATTATTACGCGGCCGACTTGTACGATCCGCGCTGCGGAGTTATTCAGGCCATTGCTTCCGCGGGCGCTAACAAAGGCAAACCGATTGTGACGCTGGTTAATTACGCCATCCACCCCGAGGTGATCGGGTCGGGACGCGGCATTCTGAGTCCGGACCTGTGCGGCCCGTTGTACGACAAAATCGAGTCGAAAACCGGGGGCATGGCGATTTTCATGAACGGTGCGCAGGGCGGTATGGTCACGGCCGACGTTCGGCGCGAGGGCGGAACCGAAGCCAATACCTGGGAAGAATGCATTCGGATTGGCGAACTGCTCGGCGACGAAGCCCTACGAATCGTCAGCGCGGCCCCCACGCTGGAAAATCCGTCGATTTATTGCGCCACCCGCAGGGTCGAATTTCCGATTGAGTCGGACATGATGAAATACATTATTAAAAACTCCCCGCTCGGGTATCAACTTACCGGTTCGGACAAAGTGACCACCCAACTGAATTTGCTGAACATTGGCCCGGCGCAAATCCTGACGGTTCCGGGAGAAGCCTTACCAAATATTGGGTATTACGTCAAACGCCACATGAACACCAAATTTCCGTTCCTGTTTGGCTTAACGAATGATGCCTTCGGCTACATGCTCACCAAAGTTGACTTTAATAGTTTCAAACGGTATGAGTACATCAGCCGAACCAGCCTGGGCGAAATGACGGGCGAGATTTACATGGAACAGGCGTTGAAAACCGTGGCTGAAAGTCCGAAACCGGAGTAATCATATTGCCCCTAAATCCCCGAATCACTAAAAACCAACTATACGAATGAAACGATTCACAACACCATTACTTGTCCTGTTAACCTTGGCTTTTTTGTCATTTGATTCTCCTAAAAAAGCACCCATTACCCCCGCTACAGCCCTTCAAAGTTATTTAAACAATGGCGATAAAACGTATCAGTGGGAACTGAAAGACTCGTACGAAATGGGTGATGTAAAAGCCTATAACCTGCTGCTCACCTCGCAGAAATGGCGCGAACATACCTGGCGGCATCAAATGACCATTCTGGTTCCGAAAGAAAACAACTACGACGGTTCGCTGCTGTTTATCACTGGCGGTTCCAACAAAAATGAACAGCCCAACTGGAACGCCAAAGGCCAGGAAGATAAAGTAATCAAGGGGCTGGTGGATATTGCCACCAAAAACAAGGCGATTGTTACCCTGTTGAAACAAACCCCCAATCAGCCGCTGTATGACAATTTAACGGAAGATGCCCTGATTTCATACACGCTCCATCAGTTCAAAAAAGACGGCGATTATTCCTGGCCCCTGTTGTTTCCGATGGTGAAAAGTGCGGTGCGGGCCATGGACGCGGTTCAGGAGTTTTCGAAGCAAACGCTGAAACACGACATCTCCCGGTTTGTGATTTCGGGGGCTTCCAAACGCGGCTGGACCACCTGGCTAACCGGTGCCAACGACAAACGCGTGGTGGCCATTGCCCCCATGGTGATCGACATTCTGAACATGCCGGTTAGTCTGGATTACCAGGTCAAAGTGTGGAAAGATTATAGCGTTCAGATCGAGGATTATGTCAAACTCGGGATTCCGCAAACGGCCAAAACCGAGAGTGGAAATGCGATCAATACGATGGTTGATCCGTACTCGTACCGCAAAAATCTAACGATGCCGAAAATGATTTTCATGGGGACGAATGATGAATATTGGGTGGTGGATAACGTCAAAAATTATTTCGACGATATTCCGGGTGAAAATATGATTCATTACGTGCCGAATGCCGGCCACAGCCTGGGCGATGGCAAGTCGGCCTTCGAAGGATTGGGGGCTTTCTTCGGGATGACAATGGCGAAAAAACCGTATCCGGTTTGTAAATGGAATGCCACAAGCACCAAAAAAGGTGTCGATGTGTCGATCAAAACCACGGCGGATGCGCTGGTCGATGTGATTGTCTGGTCGGCCAACTCGACCGATACCGATTTCCGGAATGAAACCTGGACGAGCAAAAGCCTGGGGGTTAAAAACAAAGCCAAAGTCGATGTTTCGGAAGCCTACCCGGCCTCGGGTTACCACGCCTTTTACGTAGACCTGAAATATGCCAATCCCAACGGCGGCACCTACACCGAAAGTACGCGCATGTTTGTGTCGGACAATGACGAAGTATTCTTGAAACCCAGTTCGTTTTGACAATCTAACCCGTTTGGCCGCTGTCAGGGTCTTCGACCGCTGACAGGGCGCCGTAACCCTGTCAGCGGTCGAAGACCCTGACAGCGGTTACAGTCCCTTAACGGCGGTTATTTCACATTTCCAAATCAACCAATGAAGTCAGTACAATCCTTCTTATTCTGCTTTCTTTCACTCAGTTTTTCAGCCTGCCGAACCACCACCAACCCATCCACGGCCTCGGTCAAAGACGTTATGGATGGGGCCGTCACCCGGCTCTATCAAACCCTCAAACCCGAACAACTCGACACAATCAGTCAGGCCTACGTGCTTCAGTTTCTGACCGAAGCGGAAAAAACTGCTCTGGCAACCCGGTATTTGACTTTTGATGTCGATGTGCCGGTAACGGTTTCGCTGATGCGCCATCAGGAGCAGAAGGTGCTGCCATTCTGGCTGGAAGACAGCGGTTTTCAGAAAACCGCTCAGGTTGTTAAAAACGAAGAATACACCTACGAAGTCTGGCAAAAACCCTTCCCGGCCGGCAAAATAGAACTGGGAATCAACGGGTTTGACAAACACCGGCCGGTTTATTTCATCAGCGTGGGAGCGCAGAAACCGGGTGAGAAAGTCACCATTTCCAACGTATTTCCAGCCCATCAAACGCTCGACACCGTTCGGGTGGGAGCCTTTACCTACCACGACTGGAGTGACCTGACGCTAACTGAAGTGCCAGAATCCTTGCGCGGGCAAACGCTCTTCCAGACCATTCGCGGACGCGCCCGGGAAGCACATCTGGTGGGAGCGTTTCGGAAAACCATCGCCCCTTCTTCAGACCAGCCGGATCAGGTGCTGCTCACCTGGAGCGGTGATCCCAAGACTACGATGGATGTGCAATGGCGGACGTCAGTCCCGGTTTCGGTTGGGCAGGTAAAATACTGGCAAACCGGCACAACAGATACGGTGACGGCTCCGGCAACGGCGTTTCGGATGGAAGACCGGCTGTTGCAGAATGACCGGTATGCCAACCGGTTTACCGCGAATCTTACCGGCCTGAAGCCGGGTGGTTCATATGGCTATTGGGTGGGCTCGCCGTCCGGCAAATGGTCAAAACCGGCCACGTTCAAGACCCAGAGCGCCACCGCCGACGGTTTCTCGTTCATCTGGTTTGGCGATACGCACAAGTCGCCGGATTGGGGGGCAATGGCCCGGAAGACGTTGGCAAAACACCCCGAAATTGCTTTTTATTCCATCGCCGGCGACCTGGTCAGCACCGGTTTGCACCGCGACGAATGGGACGAATTGTGGCAGTATTCCGGCGGTATTTTCGAGCAAAAACCGCTGATGCCGATTCCGGGCAACCACGACAGCCAGGACGGTTTGGGAGCGTGGATGTACCAGGAAATGTTCAGTTTACCGAAAAATGGCCCCAAATCGCCGGACGTTCCAGCGGAGCAAACGTATGCGTTCACGTATCAGAATGCCCTCTTTCTGATGATCGACGCGACCTCGCCGATTGAGGCCCAAACCGCCTGGATCAAAGACCAGCTGGCGAATTCGAAAGCGACCTGGAAATTTGCCTTTTTCCATTTTCCGCCCTATAATTTTGAAGAAGATTACGCCGATATCCGCAAAGAATGGTGCAGCCTCTTCGATCAATACCACGTCGACATGGTGATGAGCGGACACGTGCATTATTACCTGCGAACCCAACCCATGTTGGCCGAGAAACCGGTTTCGTCCCCCGCTCAGGGTACGATTTACACGATATCCATCGGCATTCCGAGCGATCATAAGGTCTGGCCGGACGAAAAATACGCCGTGATCCGGCACAAAAACGGACCGCTGTACCAGCACTTGAAAATGGATGGCAATACCCTGGTTTACCAGAGTTTTGATCAGGAGGGTAAGATGAAGGATGAATTGAAAATTGTGAAATA
The DNA here is from genome assembly GCF_965227735.1 of Larkinella sp. NCBI lineage: Bacteria > Pseudomonadati > Bacteroidota > Cytophagia > Cytophagales > Spirosomataceae > Larkinella > Larkinella sp. The sequence continues at coordinate 893,426 of NZ_OZ245776.1, forward strand.
ATGCGCCTACTTCCATTCCTGCTTCTAGCCTTCGGTGCCATTTTCCAGAGTACCGCCAACGCCCAACCCTTCGTTTCGGCCCACCGGGGGTCGTCGCTCGTGGCACCGGAAAACACGATGGCGACGTTCCGGGCGGTTTTGGCGATGCGCGTCAGTTACATCGAAATCGACGTTCGGACGACCAAAGACGGCCAGTTGATCATCCTCCACGATGGCAAACTCGACCGAACAACCAGCGGTTCGGGACCGGTTGAGAACCTGACGCTGGCGGAAGTGAAGCAGCTTTCGGCCGGAAAAGGATTTGATGAACAATTCAAAGACGAACGGATTCCGACGCTGAAAGAAGTCTGCCAGTTGATCCGCGACTGGAACGCTGGCCATGCTGCGAAAGTAAACCTGTACGTCGATTGTAAGGCCGTTGCGCCGGAACCGTTAGTGGCAGAACTCGCCGAATCTGGCGTGCTGGCCGATGCGGTTTTCTACGGTTCCGACGACTATTTAGCGGCCTTGAAACAGGTTGCTCCGCAAGCCAAGCTGATGCCTTCGTTGAAGAATGCCGACGAGTTATCCGCCAAAATTGAAAAGCTTCATCCGTATGCGTTTGACGTGCGCTGGTCGTCACTCACCAAAGAGCTGGTTCAGCAAATTCACGGCAACGGCATTCAGGTGTTTTCGGATGCGCTGGGCTTTTTTGAGAATGCGGAGCAATATAAGAAAGCGGCTCAACTGGGTATCGATGTCATTCAGACGGATTATGTGATAAAAGTCCGTCAGGCGCTCGATGAATTGAAAGGGGGAAAAAAATAGCCAAAATACCGGACGTCCTGCTTATCACCGCATTACAATATGAAAAATTGCTTGATCATACATTTAATTAATACAACGTTTTTATCGTTCGTCATAAGTTGTACTTTTACCGGGAACATACACTTGAGGTTTATCGATTTACAAATAAAACAACTTACGCATGATACACACCTTTTACCGAAAAACATTTTTGCCACGCCTTCTCCCCCAACCCAGTACTTCCCGTTCAGGACTGACTCGCCTGTACCCCTATTGTTCACTGGTTCTCGTTTCTTTGCTGCCCAATAAATTGCTTGCCCAAACACCTTTCACCTGTGGCACATCAGGCTACCAGGTATCGGCTCCAGGTGGTGGCAGCAACTCTACCTTGTATGCTTATGAAATGAGCACCGGAGTCCGAACCACCATTGCGGCCCTGACCCGCAACATCAACGCCATTGGCTATAATACACTCGACAACCTGATCTGGGGGTATGACACCAATTCACACGAGGTGGTCCGGATCGATGCCACGGGTTCCGTTTCGGCCTTCACCATTCCGAACCTGCCAGCCGGTGCTTTCAATACGGGTGATATCATTGGCAATGGCTATCTAATTCTTTATCAAGGCAATGGCACCGGCTATTTTGTCGTCGACATCAATCCGGCCCGCCCGGCAACGTATCTCCAGGTTGTCAATCCCACCACCGGTTTCAACCTGTTCTCGGTCTCGCCCTACGGAATTCCCACGGCCGCCATCCCGGTGAGCGATTGGGCCTACAAACCCGCCGACGGTTTGCTGTACGGACTCGCCAACACCTCCGCTCTGCTCACCACCCTGAATCCGGTTACGGGCGCCATCACGACGGCAGCCACGCCGGTCACCGGTGGCGGAATTGAAGCCGATGCACCCGGCGGTTTTGGGGCAGCTTTCATCGATAACGCGGGCGATTTGTACGTGTTTGCCAATGGCAGCGGTAAGTTCTACAAGATCGATGTTTCTGCCAACACCGCCACCCTCCTGTCGACTTCCACGCCCTCCGGTTTCAACGACGGTGCCCGGTGCAGTTCCGCAGCGCCTGTCATTTCTGCCCCCACCCCGGTTCCGTTCTCCTGCACGGGTAACTACTACCAGGTGGCCGCTGGCAGCGGAGGGACCCCTTCCACCCTGTACCAATATGACGTGGTGACCGGTACACGAACGGATGTGGCCACGCTGGACCGCAACGTCAACGCCATTGGCTATAACACGGTCGACAACATGCTGTGGGGGTATGCGCCGAACTCAAACGAAATCATCCGAATCGATGCCGCCGGCACAGTAACGGCCTTCACCGTTCCGAACCTCCCAGGCTACTCCTACAATGTCGGTGACGTGGTGGGCGATGGCTATCTGTTTCTTTATCAGGGCAATACCGACGCCTATACCGTTGTCGACATCAATCCGGCGCGTCCGGCCACCTATCTGCAAGTCGTAAAACCGACTGCGGGTTACACCCTGGCCACCAGCGCGCCCTTTGTGACGGGAATTCCGATTACGCCCCTGACCGACTGGTCATACAGCTCAACCGATGGTCTGCTGCACGCGATCGTCAACGGTTCCCGTCTTCTGATGACCCTGAATCCGGCAACGGGTGCTACTACGACCTCGGCCGTTGCCGTCACCGGCGGGGGCATTGAGTCGGAAACCGGCTTTGGTGCTTCTTTCCTCGACAGCGAAGGGCATCTGTACGTTTTTTCCAACAGCAGTGGGAAGTTTTTCCGCATTGATCCGACGACCAACACGGCCAATTACTTGTCAACCTCCATTCCCTCCGGTTTCAACGACGGTGCCCGCTGCAATCTGGCGGCTGCCCCCCTACCGGTTTCGCTGATCAGCTTTTCGGTCAAACCGCTGTCGCCCGTCACAGTGGAAGTCAACTGGGTAACGGCTTCGGAAACCAACAACAAAATGTATGTGGTTGAACGCAGCATCGACTTGAGGACGTTTGAAAAAGTGACCCAGATAGAGGATGTGGCCGGTACAACCCCGGGCGAACAACGTAGCCAGTATCGCATTGTCGACCAGGCACCTTACCGCGGAACGAGCTATTACCGATTGACGCAGGTGGACATCGACGGCAAAACCACCCGCTTTCCGATTCGCTCCGTCATTCTGGACCGAACCTATGGTGTATTCCCGAATCCGGTGGAAGGCTCTACCTTCACCCTGCAACTGGACGAACCGCAAACGGCCAAAATCACGCTGAAAACCGTGGATGGCCGCAACCTCTCGTTTACCAAGTCGGCCACCAACGAAAACGCCCTGATCCACGCCACTTTAGCCAGCGGGATATACGTTATTCAGGTAACCGAGCGCGGCCAAACCCGGGTACATCGGGTACTGGTCAGGTAATCCAGAATTTTGACTACTATTTACACTGAGAACCAAACCGGTGGTCGATCGATCACCGGTTTTTTCTTATGAATCGTTCCAGGCGTGGTTTATCATTCCCACTCAAACCATTGTTAAATCAACTATCCGCCAGGTTTTCTATCTTTAACCATCAACATCCGGGCTGACAGCCGTCAGTCCACTTTAAATTGTCGGAAAACCGTCGAAATGATCATTGAACCACTGGCAATAGCTACCGTCAAACCACTAACGGAACTGGCTTTAGAACTCTGGCCGGACTGTACGTTTGACGAAGAATACGAATACTATACGGGGGTTGTGAAGGCAGAGAATGAGATCTGTTATCTGGTCCGGGAGCTCGATCAGTACATCGCCTTCATCCATTTGTCTATCCGTACCGATTACGTTGAAGGCGCCACGGAATCACCCGTTGCTTACCTGGAAGCGATTTATGTTAAACCGGCTTACCAAAAGCGCGGCATTGGCCGTGAACTGTTGCGAATTGGGGAAGAATGGGGAAAACGAAACGGGTGCCGACACTTTGCCTCCGATGCGGAACTGACGAATGTGGCAAGCATCGACTTCCACACAAAAACCGGTTTTACCGAAGCCAACCGCATCGTTTGTTTTATTAAAGACTTGTAGAAACCGACTTGGGTGGTTAATTTTTCGCCTGTGTTGGCAGCGGCAACGCCAGAAAAAACGTAGTTCCAACCTTTTCCCGGCTTTCAAACCAGATGGCTCCCTGCTGGGCTTCGGCATATTCCTTGCAGAGAAACAGGCCCAACCCCACGCCCCGCTCGTTGTTGGTTCCGAAAGTGGGCTGGGCTTTCAGCGAAAAAAGCTGGGGTTTGTCCGCTTCCTTAATGCCCCGGCCGGTGTCTTTCACCGTAATCAAACCGCTCGCATCGGTTCGCGTGGCTTCAATCGTGATGAGTCCGCCAGTGGGCGTAAACTTGATGGCATTTCCGACCAGATTCCGAACAATCAGTTGCAGCAAGTTGCCATCCGCCAGCACGTTCGGCAAGCCATCGACCCGAAAAACCAGTTGGATTTCTTTTTGAGCAGCCAGCGGTCTGTAAATTTCGATGATGGGCTTCAGACACGCGCCGACGTCGACCGGTGCCAGCGAAACCGTCGTTCCCCGCATCTGACCTGTCGACCACGACAGCAGGTTCACCAGCATTTCCTGCGTGTGGTTGATGCCCACCAACAGTTCCGATTCGATCTTTTTCCGCTCATCAGAATCCAGTTCAATTTGTTTCAACACTTCCAGATACTGCTGAACCGAAGCCAGGGGTGACCGCAAATCGTGCGAAACAATCGAAAATAGCTTGTTCTTTTCCTCATTCAGTCGCTCAAACACCACCGACCGTTCCTCCACCCGCTTTTGCTCCAGTTTGTAGGCTTTGGTAAAAAAAAGCGTGCCGAAGTAAAGAAAAAAAACGTTGACGCTATACGTCGAAGCCAGATCGACAGTTTGCGCCAGCCGGGTCGGATAGATTTCAACAATAAATTGCGGATACAGGTATTCAATCGTTAACAGAGAAAGTACAATCGTTAGATTGAACAAAACCCAGAACAGGGCGTGCCGGGATGGTCCGGCAATCAGAAGTAAAAACAGCGTAATGGTAAAACTCAGGAGCGAAGCCCCGCTCATGCCCGAATTGAAAAAGTAGTTTACCGCAAACAGGATCGTGATGGTGACCCCGGCAATCGTGAGAGCGGCAACAAACTTTTTCCGGATCCGCGTCAGGTAGTACACATAACCGCTGACCCCAAAAAGCACCGTGCAAATCCACCCGGTTTCGGGCAGTCCGACCGAAAAGCTGAACGGGATGTTATACCCCATTACAACCAGAATCAGCACACAGATGGCATTAAAAATCCGCGCTTCGAGTGAAAACCCGTCCGGACTACCAATTAGTTTGTATAACGTTTCTTTAACAACTCTCAATGGGTTCGGCTCCCTTAAATCTCGCTTTTGCGGGGCAAATATACCAACAAAAAGGAAGGAAGTGCTGATCCGGTCATCCGTCCTACTCAAACCGCCGGTTCATACCCTTCAGTTCACCGTGCGAATGAATCGCCACGAACGCGATCACCGCGATAAAAACCAGCACCAGCGCAAAGCCCATCGCCCACTTGCCTGCATACAGCCCCCGGTTTGAAAACCCCGGTTTTGTTTTCCCGATCAGCAGCGAAACCACGAACAGATTCACCACATACAGGTATTGTTCAATCCGGTAGGTGCTCAGGAAAGCACCGGTTATCAGAAAGCTGTAAGCGATGTACAAACCAAAATGCCCGAGGAAAAACGTCCGGACATCGTTGTAATCATAACTCACCCATTCGTTTTTCCGGGTCTGGTAATACGTCACAAACCAGATCGCGCTGGTGGCTAACACGGCCAGGAGTGCCACCCACCGCACCGTTTGTGCCAGCGCGGGAATATCTCCCGTTGTAATTTTAATAAAGTTTTCTTCCAGCTTTTTCAACTCAAAGGTTTGATCCCAAACTACAAACGGGATGAACAACACCAGCATCAACAGCGGAAACCAGATGTTGGCGCGCTTCTCCCGGTTTTCGGCCGGTTCCCAGGACGAGGTAAACGTACCATACGCCATGCCGATGCCGCCGAAAAAGCCCAGGGTGTATTCCATGACATTCCAGAAATTGAATTTGATGCCCGACAAACCGCCCATTACTTGCAGGAAGTTTCCGAAGGCAAAGCCAAAACCGCCCCCCAGTCCGGTAAAAACCGCCACGCGCAAGGCTGAATACTGCCTGGTCCGGTATAGATACCAGGTCAGGGCCACCGCCATTCCCAGACAGGCCGCCCACATTTCGGAGCGCGGGGGCGTCATCAGCCAGCTCCATTCTTCGATCAGGAAAAAGTAAACGACAATCGCGCCTGCTACCATTTCAACGATCAAATGGGGCCACGAAACGCGTTTCTTCGGCGAATCGGCCAGGGCCAGCCCGAACAAACCGCCCCCAATAAAACCGTATAAACCGCCGATGATGAACAACATCAGCAGCCCGTAATAAACATTCACGAAGTCGATGCCCCGCCCGTAGCCCACCACAATGCCGTAGCTCATGATGCCGCCGATTCCCCAGCCAATGGCAGCCGCCAGCGTTGCTTTGAACACCTTGGAATACCAGTCGGCCCGCTTGGCCACCAGCAGCACACTCAGCGCACCGATGGCACCGGCCCAGGCCGCGCCCTGTTCGTGACCAAACTGACCCCGGATGGCCCAGGCTGTACCCATCGACATCCCCGCAACAAGCAGGCTGGTAAAAAGCGACTTCAAATTCATGGTGGTTTCGGGAAAGGTTTCTGAGCTAATACGTTACAAGTTGCCAAACAGGCTATTCGCTCGAAAATTTCTCCCGAACAATAGCCCGAAACCCAACCGCAGCCGTATTGTAAAAGGTTTACGGTAGTCGGTTTACAGTTTACGGTATTCGGTTTACGGTGCTGACGCGTTTCAAGCGTGCGCCAGCTACCGTAAACCGAATACCGAATACCGTAAACCTTCTAAAACAGCGTGGAAATGAAAAGTACACTGGAAACCCTGGCCATCGACGGCGGTGAGAAAACCGTGCAGACGACCTTTCCCTGGCCCATCTACGACGAAAATGAAATTCAGGCTGTGGCCGAGGTGATTCGGAGCGGACGCTGGGGAAATCCCGACTGCGGGGAAGCCGTGGCCGCTTTCGAGCAGGCGTTTGCGGCTTATTGCGGCACCAAATACGCCGTCAGTTGTGTCAACGGCTCCGTGTCGCTCCGGCTGGCCCTGATGGCCTGCGGAGTCAAACCCGGCGATGAGGTGATCGTTCCGCCCTATACCTTTATTGCGACAGCGTCTACGGTTCTGGAAGTCAATTGCGTACCGGTTTTCGTGGACATCGACCCGGAAACCTACAACCTCGATCCCAACGCCATTGAGGCCGCGATTACGGAACGGACCAAAGTGATCATTCCCGTTCACTTCGCCGGTTTGGGTTGCGATATGGACGCCATTCTGGACATTGCCCGCCGACACAACCTGCGCGTGATTGAAGACGCGGCCCACGCCCACGGTGCCGAATACAAAGGGCGAAAACTGGGTTCCATAGGCGATGCGGGCAGTTTCAGTTTTCAGTCGTCCAAAAATCTGACCAGTGGTGAAGGCGGCATCGTGGTTACGAACGACGAAGATCTGTACAAGATGATGGCGTCGCTGCGTAACGTCGGGCGGATGGAAGGCGGCCAATGGTACGACCATTTCAACCCCGGATGCAATTACCGCATCACCCAGATGCAGGCGGTTTTGCTCTCCCAACAACTCGACCGGCTGGAAGAACAAACGGTTTTACGCAACGACAATGGCCTGTATCTGAACGAATTACTGGCCGGCATTCCCGGCATTACGGCCCTGAGCCGGGGCACGGAAGCGATTCGGCATTGCTACCACCTGTACATTTTCAAGTACGATGCCACGGCGTTCGGTCCGCTTTCCCGCCACGAATTTGTGGCCCGGCTGGCAGCCGAAGGCGTTCCCTGCTCGACCGGTTATCCGCATCCGCTCTACAAACAGCCGGTTTTTCAGAACAAAAACTTTATGTGTTACGCCATTCCGGAATCCGTCGATTACACGGCAGTGCATTGCCCGGCTGCCGAACGGGCGTGCAGCGAAGAAGCCGTCTGGATTTTTCAGCACGCCATGCTGGGAAGCCGGGAAGACATGCGGTTGTTTGCGGAAGCGATTCGTAAAATTCAACGGGTTATTACACAGAGTTGATTAGAGGACATCAGAGGTTATCAGAGAAAAAATGGGTATAAAATTTCTCTGATAACCTCTGATGTCCTCTAATCAACTCTGTGTAATAACTCACATTTCCTAGATACCCAATGACCTCTCGCTTAACACTTTTCCTTCTCTTTCTCGCATTCCAGCTTGCTGCTCAGTCGATTAGCCTGAAAAATGCAACGCTTCTCGTTTCGCCTTCGATTCCGTCGCCCATGCGGACCACCGCTCCGCAGATGCTGGTGGAGGAAATTGCCAAACGAACCAAAAACACCCTGAAACAATCACAAGCCTGGCCCGGCATTACAACCCCGACGATCGTTCTGGCGTTGGCATCCGATCAGGAAGTCGCCGGAAAACCGGTTCCGGTCCGAACGGGAACGGATTTGCCGGAGCAAAAACCGGAGGGTTTTCGAGTTGTCACCGCAGGCACAACACTCTGGATCATCGGGGCCGATGCGCGGGGCATTCTGTTCGGCTCCGGCTGGTTGCTGCGGACTGTAAAAATGGATGCGAAACGATTTGAACTCCCCGGACCGGTCGAATTCGCCAGTGCGCCCGCCTACCCGATTCGCGGACACCAGTTGGGCTACCGAAACACCGCCAATTCGTACGATGCCTGGACGGTGGCCCAGTTTGACCAGTATTACCGCGAACTGGCCATTTTCGGAACCAACGCCGTGGAAGGCATTCCGTTTCACGAAGAAGGAAAAGGCAGCCCTCATTTCCCCATACCGGCGGCCCAGATGCGGGTGCGAATGAGTGAATTGTGTCAAAAATACGACATGGATTACTGGGTCTGGACGCCCGCCGAATTTGAATTAACCGATGAAGCGAAACGAAAAGCCGAATTGGAAAACCATGCGGCTTTTTACAAATCCTGCCCCCGGCTCGATCACATTTTCGTCCCCGGCGGTGACCCCGGCGACAACCACCCGCGCGAGGTGATGGCATTCCTGAAAGACCTCCACGGCAGGCTGGTTCAGTACCACCCGAAGGCTAAAATCTGGATTTCATTGCAGGGATTCAACACGGAGCAGATCGATTATTTTTACAAGTACCTCGAACAACATAAGCCCACCTGGTTGCAGGGCGTGGTGTCGGGGCCGAGCAGTCCGCCGATGGCCGAAACCCGTTTCCGCTTGCCCAAAACCTACCAGCACCGCGAATATCCGGACATCACCCACAACGTTCGCTGCGAATTTCCGGTGGAACGCTGGGACCAGGCTTACGCCCTGACGCTGGGCCGCGAAGCCATCAACCCACGGCCTTTCTTTTTTGCCGGTATTCACGGAAAATACGCGCCGTTCACCGACGGTTTTGTGTCATATTCCGACGGTTGTCACGATGATATCAACAAAGTGGTGTGGAGCCAGCGGGGGTGGGACCCAACCAAAGACGTCAACGAGATCCTGAATGACTATTGCCGGTTTTTCTTCGGCTGGCCCCTGGCAAACGATGCCTCTGCTGGTATTGCTGCCCTCGAAGCCAACTGGAAAGGCCCGTTGGCCCAAAATGGCGGGGTCGAAGCGACGTTCTCCTTCTGGAAAAATCTGGAAACCGCTCATCCTGAACTGAAAACCAACTGGCGCTGGCAGATGCTGGTTTTGCGGGCCACCTACGATGCCTACACGCGTCGCCGGTTGCTCTACGAACAGGGACTGGAAAAAACCGCCAACGCCTTTCTGGCCCAGGCCACTGAAAGCGGTATCGAAAAAACGCTGGCCCTGGCGCTGGCTACGGAAGAGAAGGCAGATAACGAACCGGTTTCGGTGGAGTTGCGGAAGAAAATCGAAACGCTGTGCGCCGATTTGTTCGCATCGATCGGATTACAAACCAGCGTTCCGAAATACAAAGCCAAGAACTACGAACGGGGCTGTTTGCTCGATTTTGTCGATTATCCGCTCAATAACCGCTGGTGGCTGGCCGACGAATTTAAGAAAATCCGGGCCATGAAAACGCCGAAAGAGCAACTGGAACGGATGCACGTCATCGGCAACTGGGAAACGCCCGGCGTCGGCAGTTATTACGACGACGTGTCGAGTGGCGGAAACAGCCCGCGTGTGAAAACCATTTCCGAAGACGCCACGGACATTGCCTGGTGGGACAATGGCTCCAGCCGCGCCCGGCTGTCGACACAAACCTTCCAGAACGAACCGGCCCTCGACTACGACAACCTCGACCCCGGCGCGCGCTACATCATCCGGGTGACGGGTTCTGGTGACGCCCTGCTGCGGGTCGACGGCCAGCGCCTGAAACCCCTGATTTACAACAAGACAACCGAAACCTTTAAGGAGTGGATTGTGCCGCTCTCGCTCACGCAGGATGGCCGCATTTCCGTAACCTTCGACGAACCGGAAGAATCGCACCTCAACTGGCGCCAGCATTCGAAGATTTCGGACGTGTGGTTGCTGAAGCAGTAAATTTTCGGTTTACGGTTTTTAGTATACGATAACGCGGTGGTGCAAAGAAATATCGTGATTAGAAAAGGATGTATGGGTTCTGGGGTTGAGGATTAGAAAAAGAGGTTATATCGCAGAGTTTATCAGAGGAAATCAGAGCTAAGCGGAGAAAAATAAATACTCTGTTTACCTCTGATTTCCTCTGCTAAACCCTGTGAAATAACCTCTTTTTTCTATTTCCCCGCTACGTATTGATTCCGGAATTCGCTGGGCGAACAGCCCTTCACCTGCCGGAACTGGCGGGCAATGTTCTTGCTATCGGTCAGTCCCATATCGAGCGCAATTTCAAACACCGTCATGTCGGTTTCCAGCAGTTTCTGGGTAAATTTCTCGATGCGCAGGTTAAAGATATACTTGTAAATCGGATAACCCGTAATGGTCAGAAACCGCTTTTCCAGTGCCCGGCGCGACAGCGGAACCTGTCTGACAACCTCATCCACCTGGAGGTTTTTATCGATGTTCTGGTGAATGTATTTCAGCGAAGAGGCAATGTAATGGTCGTTGGTGGCGTAGATGTCAGTCGAGTGACGCGTTACCACCTGCGTCGGTTTCACCACAATATCGTAAAAACCGGTCACCCCCGTCCGGATCATGTGGTCGAGCAGTTTGGCCGAATCGTAACCGCCCTTCTCCGCATCCAGCGCAATACTCGACAGGGGCGGGTCAGACAGTTCGCAGATCATTTCATCATTGTCGACGCCCAGCACGGCCACCTCTTCGGGAATCCGAATGCCGGTTTGCCGACAGGTCTCCGTAATATGCTGGCCCTGACGGTCATCGCAGGCCATAATCGCAATCGGCTTGGGTAAGGATTGCAGCCAGTGGCTCAATGCACTGGGTTTATAATACCACAATTCGCTGGACTGCGCCTTCGTATGTTCGAACGAATGGACGTCGTACCCGGCACTTCTGATCCGGTTTTCAAACCCCTCCGCCCGCTCCCGCGACCAGACAATGTCTTTAAAACCGTAAAACGCAAACTGCGTAAAGCCTTTTTTCAGGAAGTAATCGGCCGCCATCGCCCCGGCTTCGTGGTAGGCTCCGGTGATGTTCGGGATGTCGTCAAACCGCTCCTTGAAGTCCTGGGCAATGACGGCAATCCCGGCTTTGATGATTTCAGAAATCTCTTTATCATTATAAAACTGTCCGATAATCCCGTCGGCTCCCCACTCTTTCGCCCATTGCAAAATGCCTTTAATCCCGATGGTTTCGCGGTAAAAAAGCGGCATTCGGCAAAACACCCAGGGACCGTGTTCGCGTGAATACCGGGTAACACCTTTCAACAGACTTTTGCTGTAGTCCTCGGCAAAGTCGATCAGGAGGATGATTTTATACATGAGATTTGTTGTTACACAGAGTTAATCAGAGTATATCAGAGTTAACCAGAGGTTCTTTGATTATCTCTGATGTCCTCTGATTAACTCTGTGAAATAACTCTATCTTTCAAACAAATAACTCTTTTAAACTCTTCACAGTTGCATTGTTCACCAACGGCCTGGCCCAAATACCGATGCTGAAAATGTAGCCCAGCGTTAGCAACAGAAACAACATCGCCAGCCGCAGACCGACCAGCTCGCCCAGACCGCCTATGATCAGCGGCACGACGGCTCCACCCGCAATGCCCGTACACAAAATCCCCGAGAATGTCCCGTGGTGGTGCGGCACCGAATTGAGCGCCAGCGACACCGTGATCGACCACATGACGGATGCGAAAAAACCGGTGAGCGGAAAGGCATAAATCGCCAGTTCCCTGGTACCGAACAAGCCCGCCAGCAGGGAGAGAATGGCCCCGGCGGCAAACAGCATCAACACCCGGCGGCTGTCGAAAATCTTGAGCAACAACAAGCCCAGCAGGCATCCGACCGTCAGCAAACCCCAGAAATACGCGATCACAGAAGCGCCCGTGGTGGTCGGATCGACGCCGTGGTAGGTTTGGAGAAACTGGGAAGTCCAGTTGGCGATGCCCTGCTCCGTGCCGACATACGCGAAAATTCCGCAGAAAAACAGCCAGACGGTTTTGTTGCCGAGCAGGTCTTTAAACGCTTTGCCGGTATCGATTTTTTCGTCTTCCTTCAACTCCACTTCGGGAAACCGGACGAAGTAAATGACAATCACCATCAGCAAGGCCGTCAGGGCAAAAACCCAGTACAACGACACCCACCGCAGACTGACCGGAACCAGTTGATTCAAGAGGGCAATGACGGAGGAGGATTCTGTATCCGAATGAACATGACTTACTAAATAACTGTATAACAGCGGACTCAGAAACGAGGCCGCGCCAAAGAAAAGCTGCGCCAGTACGGAATTGAACGCAAACTGCGCTTCGCCACCCGCCACCCGCAATAACGGATTGATTACCACCTGCAACATCGCCATCCCAAGACCAATCAGGAAAAGTGAGAACAGCGCAATGGAGAATCCGGGTATCAGCGCGAAGAGCAAAGCACCCACAAAAGCCAGAAAAAACGCCCCCAGCAGCACCGGTTTTTCCCGGTATTTTTCGACCAGCAGGCCCGACGGAATCGACATCACCCCATAGGCCACGAAGAAGGCAAACGGCAGAAAACCGGCCAGACCGATGCTCAACTCAAAACTTTTGATGATGTCCGGGATCAGCGGACCAAGGATATTGGTCAGAAAGGAAATAACGAAAAAGATCAGCAGAATCAGAATGACAATCAGGGAGTTGTGCTTCATAAAGAACAGATTTTACCCCTAAATCCCCTAAAAGGGACTTGAACACGGAATACTCCGGATGTACAAAGTCCCCTTTAGGGGATTTAGGGGTTGAGACTAGGTTATTTACCTGCAATCACCACCGTCCGGCTCGACCGGCCAGCCGCATCGAAACTCTTCAGTTTTATGGCCCCCGAAACCGCCACCGGTGCCGTATACAAAGTCGATTGCGCTGTTGGTTCGGAACCGTCGGTTGTATAGCGAATCGCCAGACCCGGATATTCACTGTTTGCTTTCAGTGTTCCGTTCTCCAGAATAGCCCCCGGCATCGGAATGCGGTAATTATAACCGCCATTCAGAACCGCCAGACGCGGCAAGTCCTTTTGCCCCAAGGTGTTGGCAAATACATTCCAGCCCGACTGGATGGACTTTTCACGCGCGTCCCGGTTTTCGATGGTTTCCCACGGACGCTCGGCGGCCCAGGCGCTTTCCACGAATCCGAGCAGTTTCGGCAGCGTGTAATACTCGAGCATGTCACGTCCTTTCACGGTTTCGCTCCAGAGTTGTGCTTCCAGACCAATGACATTTTTGCGGGCTTCGGGTTTCATCTTCTCCAAACCATTGAATACCAGCGGTTTTCCCATCGACGTTTTGTAGGTGGTTTTGAACATGTCGAACGGCGCGAAGGCCCAGTTGGCCCGTGTGTCGACAAAACCGCCCCAATACAGGCCCGGTTCCTGCGGATCGTTGTTGTAGGCCAGGTCAAAATAGAAGTTGGTCACGTTGCACAACACCACCGGATAGCCCGCGTTTGCAAGCCGGTTGCCCAGATCCAGATCGTAAATATTGTTCCAGATGTACGGCACCACCTTGCGACCCACGAACTCCGGATTTGGAATGTATTTCCCGTCCGCCGATTTGTTCAGGGCTACTTCTTCCCAGCCGTGAATTTCCAGATTCCGCTTTTCGAGCCGTTTCAGCAATCGGCCAAAAAAGTACGTTTGCAGGTTTTTCGGGTCTTTAATCGCCGGATTCTCTTTCAGCAACTGAGCCGCCAGCGGTGATTTTGTCCAGGCTCCTTCGGCCACTTCATCACCACCGGCGTGGAAAACATCCAGTTTCAGCCCGGCTTCCGCGTACATTTTGGTGATCTCGTCCACCACTTTCTCGTAGAAGTGATACGTCGATTCCTTCGCCACGCTCACCACGTTATCGGTGTAGGCCTGTGCCGACAAATAAACGGATTTGTCATCGGGATCAATCAGGCGGTATTCGTTCGCTTCGGCTTCCTTGCCTTCCTTCATCAACCGTTCATACCGCGCTTCCATGGCCTTGATGGCTGCCCGCGCGTGTCCGGGAAAGTTCAGTTCCGGGATTACCTTGATATGCCGATCGTTGGCATATTTCAGGATTTCGATGAAATCGGCTTTCGTATAAAAACCGCTGCCATATTTCCCCTCTTCTTGCGCTTTCGGCCCCGATCCGTAAGAAGGGTGCAACACGGATGTTTCTTTACCGGTTGTGTGTTCGCGCTGCGCACCCACTTTCGTCAACTCCGGCAAACCGTCGATTTCCAGCCGCCAGCCTTCGTCTTCGGTCGTGTAGAACAGAAAATGATTGACTTTGTAGGTCGCCAGCAGGTCGAGGATGCGCAGAATGGTTTCCTTGGTCTGGAAATTACGACTTACATCCACGTGCAAACTCCGGAACTGGAACCGGGGTGCATCCTCCACCTGAACGTAATTCAGGGCCACCGCAGCCGTTGGTTTCAGGTGTGTTGCCGTTGGAATCAACGCCAGCAAACTCTGCGTGCCATAGAACACCCCGGCGGCATCGCTTCCGGTGATGGCAATTCCGTTGCCGTCGATACTCAGTTTATACGCTTCCTTAGCAATCCCGTTCACCGAAACCGGCCCGGTTTTGAGCACAATGCCTCTTCCGGAAGGCGCGGTAGCTGAGGTGGTAAAGTCGGTGCCGGTCAGCACTTTCAATTTCTGACTTAGCAACTTCGCTTCATTTTCCAGACCGGCTCCGTAATAAATGGAAAGTTTATTGTCGAGACTGAATGTTCCGGTGCCAGACGTGATTTTAACCGGCGACGGAATGATTTTCTGCAATTGTGACGCATCGATCAGGCTGAGTGCCAGGTTGTCCTGATACCGTTTGGCCGCTGTCTGGAGGGGCATCAAATCGTTTTTCCCGCGCAACTGCTGCTCTTTTCTGGCAAAAGGCAGAACAGTATATTCCGTCACCTGAACGATATTTTCTTCCTTGCCGTCCTGGTCGTAAAAAACGAAATACAGCCCAAGCGGTGAATCCGTATTTTTAATAATTGCTTCGGTTCCGGCATACCGGATTTCGGTCGAATCGCCAGCCGCCAGCGCAAAACCGGCATTTGGTGTCATCTTATACCAATCGCCGTTAATATGTTGAACCGTAGCCGGTTGTGGTGTTTTTGATGCCAGAATGGGCCGGGGCGACATGTTAAAAAATAGGGCCCAGTTTTTGTCAGTAAGGGCCGATTCGCCGTGATTTTTCAGGATAAACCGGGCTTCAAAACCGCCTTCGACATCGGTAAAATTGCTCACCAATTCCCAGGAAACGGCAATTTTTCCCGCTTCTTTTTCGGATGATTTGCATCCGTTCAGCAGGAGTAATACGGCGAAAAAAGCCGTGAGGCAAAAAAAGTTACGCATGGAAGGGGTCGTTAAGTAGCCTTAATAATACGGAATAGCGTATTAAAAATACCACTGGCTTTCAAAGACTTTTTCAACTTCCGTTTCGATGACCCCTCCAACGAACCAGTTGCCCCAGCCTGCCCATACTCTGGAGTCATCTCCCAACCGGTTGATCTCGCTTGATGCCCTGCGTGGATTTACGATTGCCGCCATGATTCTGGTGAATTTTCCGGGCGATGGCGACCAGGTTTACTTCCAGTTGCAGCACACCAGGTGGAACGGTTTGTCATTCACCGACCTGATTGCACCGGTTTTCCTGTTCATCATCGGCGTTTCCATCACCCTTGCGTACGCCAAAAGACTGGAACGGGGCGATCCTAAAGGAGAAATGTACCAGAAAATTGTGGTCCGTTCGCTGAAGATTTTCGCCGTTGGCATGTTCCTCAACCTGCTGCCGACCTTCGATTTCTCAGACATCCGCTGGACCGGAACGCTGCAGCGAATTGCGCTCGTTTTTCTCCTCTGTGCCTTGCTTTTTCTGAATACCAACTGGAAACAGCAAGCCTGGATTGGTGCCATAATGCTCCTGCTCTACTGGCTGGCTCTAACGCAAATTCCCACACCCGGCGTTGGAAAAGCCATGCTGGAACCGGGGGTAAACCTCGTGGCCTGGTTCGACAATCAGTTTCTGCCAGGACGGATGTGGCAGAGCACCTGGGACCCCGAAAGCATTTTGAGCACCTTTCCCTCGGCGGTTTCCGGCATCACCGGTATGCTGGCTGGTCGTCTGATGATCAGCTCATTAACCCGAAATGAGAAAGTAAATTACCTGATGACGGCCGGTTTGTTCACAGCCGCGGTCGGTTTTCTCTGGAACCTGACGTTCCCGTCCAACGAAAACCTCTGGACGAGTTCGTTCGTGTTGATCACCTCCGGTTTTGCCGCCCTGCTGCTCGGTGCGGTCTATTTTCTGGTGGATATTCTGGGCAACATAAAGGGTACAAAACCCGGTATTATTTTCGGAGCCAACGCCATCACGGTGTTCGTGCTGGCAGATGTCCTTTCCATCCTTTTCTACTACCTGAAGTTTGACGGCCGCTCCTTAAACGAACACGGCGTGACGGCCTTAACGGGTTTGGGGTTCGATCCGCGACTAGCTAGTATGCTCTATGCTCTGTTCTTTGTTTGTGTCAATTTTATTCCGGCGTATCTGCTCTATCGAAAAAAAATCTTTATCAAGCTTTGAAAGTATTCAAAATGAAACGTTTCCTGCTTTTCCTGGCGGTTTTTTGTCTGACTACTACCCTTTCGTTTGCGCAAACGAAAGGCGTCAGAAAGGTAAAAATCGGGATGTTTTCCGATGTACATATTCCCACCATGCACGACGGCGAATCCCGGCTGACGGCTTTTATGGACAGCATGAAAACCGCCAAACCCGACTTTATCATCGAACTCGGCGATTTTGGGATTCCCGCCGAAAAATACGCTCCGGCTTTTGCGATCTGGGATGCCTACCCCGGCCCCAAATACCACCTCATCGGCAACCACGAAATGGACGGCGGCACCTCACTCGCACAGGCGCTGGCCTACCGAAAAATGCCTTCTTCCTATTATACCTTTGACCAACAGGGCTTTCGCTTCATTGTGCTGGATGGCAACGACAAAAAATCGCCGGAACTGAAAGGTTATCAGGAACACATCGGAATCGTTCAATTAGCCTGGTTGAAAGAACAGCTTGAGAAGGCCACCTCCCCCATCGTCATCTTCTCCCACCAGGGTCTGGGACCCGACGGTGTCGATAATGCCGCCGAAATCCGGGCGATCCTGGAAGCGCACAATGCCAAAACCAGGAAGGCCAAAATCATCGCCAATTTCTACGGCCACATCCACTACGACCGGGCCGAAGAAGTGAACGGCATCTGGTATATCTGCATCAACTCGATGTCTTACAAATGGCTGGGGGAAGAATACGGACACATTCGGTACAGCGCCGAAGTTGACAAGAATTTCAAGTGGATCAAATACACCGCGCCTTACAAAGATCCGCTGTATACGGTTGTGGAAATTTCGACCGATGGCTTAATCAACATCGCTGGTAAAAAATCCGAATGGGTTGGTCCGTCGCCCTGGGATGTGGGCTTTCCTGACAAAAACAAGGCGTATGACCGACCCGAAATCCGGGCTAAAAAGCTGCGCTTTTCGCCCGTGAAACTGTAACGAAACCCCTAAATCCCCTAAAGGGGACTTCTACATCTGGATAATTCTGCGTCCAAGTCCCCTTTAGGGCAGGGCTGTTAAGTTCTGGAAATTAGGATCGTTGAAGTTAGCAATATCAATCCGCTTTTCGCCCCCAACCCCCTAAAGGGGGCTAAAACATCCGGATTTCGAAGCCCCCTTTAGGGGGTTGGGGGCGAAAAGCGGAAGAACTTAACAGCCCTGCCCCTTAGGGGATTTAGGGGTACAATTCTAAAAATATGACTTTCCGAAACCCTTTACCTTATCTTGCTTTTTTTTTGTTTTGTAGCTTTATCACTCATTCACAAACCGGTAGCCCTGCCGAACCAGTCCGGTACATCGGTGGCGAAACCGTCGATCCGAGTGTGCACGAGGGGCGTCTCCGGTATGCCGTCGGCGTAGAAAGCCGCCAGACATTGCGCGTCAATCGCACCCATCCCGAACTGGCCGATGATCACGGCTGGACCTACAACCACGCTTCCAATCTGTGCTACTGGAACAACACCTTTTACCAGCAATACCTGAGTAACCCCGTCGACGAACACATTGCGCCCGGACAAACGCTGGTGATTACCTCCAAAGACGGTCGGCAGTGGGGCAAACCCGAGGTGGTTTTTCCGCCTTACGTTCCTCCCACTGGCGTTACGATCCCCGACAGTTCCAACGGCTACATGATGAACCAGCGCATGGGGTTTTACGTCGCTCCCAATGGTCGGCTGCTCGTGCTGGCGTTCTACGGGCATACGGAAGATCCGTTCGGGCAGGGCGGCATCGGGCGGGTGGTTCGGGAAGCTTACAAAGACGGCACGTATGGCCCGATTTACTTCATCCGCTACAGCAGTCACCCGACCCGCAACAACATCATATGGAACGAAACCAACACCAGTTATCCCTTCTATAAAGAAGCCACCGACGCCGGTTTTCTGGACGCCTGCAACGCGCTATTAGCCGACAAACTCATAACCTTTCAATGGTGGGATGAAGACCGGGGACTCGACGGTTTTTATGGCAGCAAAAAAGCCCGGGAAGCCCTGTCTTATTACCACCGGAAAGACGGCAAAGTGGTGGCCTTGTGGAAACGATCACACAGTGCTTTGTCATCCGACAACGGCCTTACCTTTTCCGATCCGGTCAGGGTGCCGACGCTCATCATGGCGGGTGGCAAGCAGTGGGGACAACGCACGGACGATGGCCGGTATGCCATTTGTTACAACCCCATCGAGATGGATGAACACCGGTTTCCACTGGCCCTGATCACCGGTGATGACGGTATTTTATTTGATAACCTGCTGATTATTCAGGGCGAAGTGCCACCCCGCCGTTTTTTTGGTCGCTGGAAAGACTTTGGCCCCTGTTACGTGCGCGGCATTGAAGAAGGCAACGGCAATCCGCCGGGCAACGACCTGTGGCTGACCTACAGCATGAACAAGGAAGACATCTGGATCAGCCGGGTTCCGACACCGGTTCGGTATGCGGTGAGCGGTCCGGTTTCGGATTCTTTCGACGGTTTATCACTCAACGGTGGGGTTCCCGACTGGAATATTTACGCGCCGAAATGGGCACCGGTTTCGGTGGTCAACACGCCGGGAGCGACCGGAAAATGCCTGGAATTAGCCGACAAAGATCCGTACGATTACGCCCGGGCGATCCGGGTTTATGAAGAAGGAAACCGCATTGAAATGAAGCTGAGAATCCGGGCTTCCCAAAATACAAACGGCACGCTGGAAATCGACCTCACCGACCGCTACGGAAACCGCCCCGTCCGGCTGCGATTTGATGAAAAAGGGAGTATTGTAGCGACCGACGGCAGCACCGAAAAACGCCTGCAAGCGTATCAGCCGGGGCAATGGTATGCCCTCACCTTTCGCGTAAATGCCAGCCTGAACGGGAGCTATGACCTCGCCATCGATGGCAAAACCGTGTTAGAAAAAGCGGCTTTGGCCGAAGCCGTCAAGTCCGTGGAACGGCTCTCGATTCGGACAGGACCTTACCGTGATTTACCCAATCGAAAAACGCCCAACGAGGAGCCTGGGCCTCCCCTGCCGGGTGCCGATGAAGCCGTGACACCCGCCGTCTATTACCTGGACGATGTACTGGTTAAACCTATCAAGTAGCCTGCGGTTTTAACCGTGGGGTATTAAACCCGAACTGAGTCCACGGGAGCAACCGGTTCAACGGTTTTGGTGGAAGATGACGGAGAATCTACCCTTACAATGCATATTTCCTAACCCTTTGAATGAATCACATGCGTACGTGGAATTTATTTTTTTCTATGCTCATCACGCTTTTCGGACTGTTATCCATTTCGGTAAAAGCGGACCCCATCGACTTGTCCAAAGCGCAGATCTACTGTCCGGTAAAAGACCCCAAAGTGCTGCTCCGAAGCCTGGAAATTTTGCAACAGGAAGTGGAAAAACGGAGCCAAATTCAACTGCCCATCGGAAAGAAAATCCCCAAACCCGGACAGGCTGCCCTCTATTTAACTACCGAAAAAGAGCTGGCCGCACTTCCGGAATGGCTTCGTTCGGCCGCGAGCAAAATGCCCGCAACCCGAAGCGAGGGGTTTAAACTGGTGATTGATGAAAGCACGAATGCGGTTTTGATTGTGGGGAACGATGCGCGGGGATTGCTGTATGGCGTGGGGCGGCTTTTGCGCAAACTGGACATGCGGCCCGGTAAAATCATGATCTTGGGTGAAGCGTCGATTGCCACCAGCCCGACGTATCCGATTCGGGGGCATCAACTCGGGTATCGTCCGAAAACGAATGCCTACGATGCTTTTTCGGTGGCCCAATTTGATCAGTACATCCGGGATCTGTCGTTGTTTGGAGCCAACAGCATCGAAATTATGCCCCCGCGGACGGACGACGACTTTACGAGTCGGCACATGAAATTGCCAGCCATCAAAATGATCGCCGAGCAGTCACGGATTTGCCGGGAATACGGCCTGGATGTCTGGATGTGGTACCCAAACCTGGGCAAAGATTACGTCCATCCTGACTCGATTCAGAAGGAACTAAAGGAACGGCATGAAATTTTTGCCGCCGTTCCGAAGCTCGATGCGGTGTTTGTGCCGGGCGGTGACCCCGGCGATCTTGAACCGGACGTGCTGTTTGCCTGGCTCGAAAAAGAAGCGGCTGTGTTGACGAAATATCATCCGAAAGCCAAAATATGGGTTTCTCCGCAGGTTTTCCGGCCTACACAAGCCTGGTTCGACGCCTTTTACAAACACGTTAACAAGGAATATCCGTGGTTTGGCGGAGTGGTTTTCGGGCCGTGGGTGAAGATGACCGTGCAGGAAATCCGAAAGGTGGTAAAACCGTCGATCCCGATCCGGCATTACCCCGACATCACGCACAACTACAGCTCCCAATACCCGGTTCCGCACTGGGACCTGGCGTGGTCGATGACCAGCGGCCGAGAGAGCATCAACCCGCGCCCCCACGACGAAAAAGCCATTCATAATGCGCTCGACGAATTTGGCGCGGGCAGCATTAGCTACTCGGAAGGCACCAACGACGACGTCAACAAGTTTGTCTGGAGTGATCAGGACTGGAACCCCGAAACCCCGGTCGTCGAAACCCTGCGCGATTACGCCCGTCTGTTTATTGGCCCGGATTTTACTGAAACCGTCACGCAGGGCCTGCTTTCGCTGGAACAAAACTGGCGCGGCAATCTCCTCACCAACCAGGCCGTTTACCAGACATTGATGCAATGGCAGACGATGGAAAAACAGGCTCCGCTCCGCGTTTTGCAGAACCCCCGGTTTCAGATGGGCCAGATTCGGGCTTACTACGATGCTTACACGAAACGACGGCTTTTGTACGAAACGGAACTGGAACAGCAGGCGCGGGATATTTTGGCGGGTGCCGAAACGAGCGGTTCTTTACCGGTCATCAAGCGGGCGAACGAGATACTGGAAAAAGCCTGGAAAAACCGTATTCTGCCGGAATACCGGACGAAATGTTTTGCCCTGGCCGACTCCCTTTTCAAGTCGATCGGTGCGCAGTTGACGATGGAAAAGCACGGCGCAATGTCGGGACGGGGAAATTTTATCGACAACATTGACATTCCGCTCAACGACTCGCCCTGGCTGCTGGATCAGATGGCAAAGATTGAGAAACTGACCGACGAGAAAGCAAGAACCCTGAAAATCAAGGAAATACTGCACCGCACCGACCCTGGCCCCGGCGGTTTTTACGACCACCTGGGCGCCCCGGAAAGCTGGCACCGGGTGGTTTCAGGCCTGAACTGGGAAGCCGACCCCGGCAGTTTGAAATCGCCCCGGATTGGGTTCGGCGTGGGATTGGTCGGTGTCGAATGGGTGGATGAAATCAAAGCGACGGGTTTTAAAGGACAGATTACGCCCCGGGTCTGGATGAAACAGGCCAAAACGCTGTATGACCAGCCGTTAAAAATCGCTTATGACGAACTCGATCCGAAAGCTTCTTACCGCATGCGGATTGCCTACACTGGCCGGTTTCGTTCCCGCATGAAACTGACAACGGACGACGGATCGGTGATCCACGACTTCATTCAAACCGGCGAGCAACCCATCTACGAATTTGACCTGCCGAAAGCGGCTTTGTCAGACGGAAAAGTAACGTTTATCTGGACTTGTGGTGAAGGCGAACGCGGTTCGCAGGTGACGGAAATCTGGCTCATTCGGAAGTAATCATACGAAACCTGCAAGGTCTTGAAGACGGGGTCGCCCAGACGGGGTCGCCCAGACGGGGTCGCCCAGACCTTACAGGTGTCTGTTAGCGGTTTTTGGCAGCCCATGAATTATCTTAATGCGATGAACTCTATCCTGACGGTTTCCTTCTTTTTGTTACTGCTGACGCAGCTTGCCAACGCCCAAACCACCGCCACCGGAACGGTGTATAACGACCTCAACAAAAACCGCATCCGCGACAAAAACGAACCCGGACTAGCCAACGTCTGTGTATCGAACGGTCGGGAAGTAACCACAACCGACCAGTCTGGCAAATGGAATCTTCCGGCGGGCGACGATACCGGTTTTTTCGTCATCAAACCCGCCGGTTTTGGTGTTCCGGTCAATGGCGATCAGATTCCACAGCACGCGTATCTGCACAAACCCAACGGCTCGCCAACCACCCAGACGGAAGGCGTCGCGCCCACCGGGCCGTTGCCGAAATCCGTCGACTTTCCACTCTGGTCGCAGAAAGAGGAAAAACAGTTTTCGGCCCTGTTGTTCGGTGATCCGCAGGCCCGTGGCATGACCGAAGTGAACTACGTCCTGCACGATGTGGTGGAAGAATGCATCGGTACGTCGGCGAAATTTGGTCTTTCCCTTGGTGATATCGTCGCCGATGATCCGAATCTGTTTGCCCCGATCAACGCCGGTATTGCCCACATCGGAATCCCCTGGTACACGACCTTCGGCAACCACGATTTCAACCGGGGCGCCACTGACGACCGGTTTAGCGACGAAACCTTTGAACGGTTTTATGGCCCAAGTTCCTACGCCTTCGAGTATGCTCAGGTGGCGTTTATCGTCCTGAAAAACATCTATTTCAATGCGGATGGAAAATATAAGGCGCACTTTGTGGACACCCAGTTCGATTTCGTCCGCAACTACCTGGCTCGGGTGCCGGAAAACAAGCTGGTGGTGCTGGTGATGCACGCGCCGATTGTGATTTGCGACAACCGGAAGGAGTTATTCAAGATCATCGAAAACCGCCCCCATCTCTTTTCCATTTCCGGCCATACGCACACGATGGCGCACCTTTTCGTGGATGAAAAATGGGGCTGGACGGGTGCCAGACCGCACCATCATTTCATCAATGCGACGGTTTGCGGAAGCTGGTGGGCGGGAATAAAAGATGAAACGGGAATCCCGCACGCGACCATGAACGACGGCGCACCCAACGGCTATTCCCTCCTGACCTTTGACGGTAATCAGTATTCCATCCGGTTCAAAGCCGCCCGCCGACCGGCTGATTATCAGATGAATATCTACCTGCCGGAAGAACAGACCCAAACCGACTGGGATACGACCCACGTCGTCGTCAACGTGTTTGCCGGATCATCGCGTTCGACGGTGGAGATGCAACTTGCCGGACAAACCAACTGGATTCCGCTTACATTCACCCCCTCGCGCGACCCTGCCGTTGCGGCCATGCACCAGTTGGACCCCTACCTCGACGCCACCGTCGACGGCACTAAAGTTGAAAAAGTGCTGGGCTGGAAAATGGACGAACCGGAGCTATCCAACCACATCTGGCGGGGCGTCCTGCCGAAAAACCTGCCACCGGGAACCCACCGGGTCACGATTCGAACCACCGATCAATTTGGACAAACGTACGCGGCCCACCGGCTTTTCAGGGTAAAATAAAGGGGATAGAAGAGAGAGGTGAGAGTAAAGAGTCGATTGCTGACACTCTTTACTCTCACCTCTCTTGTCTCTATTCTTTTATCATATCTGGCCGGAATTTTGCTTTATTTTTCAATTAGTTGTAATATTTACTAGGGCTTTCGCTTTTGCCCCTAAACCGTTCCGGAAAGTATGGATACGCTCACGTTAAAATATCCGAAAGTGCAGCAATTCATCAATGGACACTTTGTCGATTTCCCTGATGAATCGCATCTGGAAGTGATTTCACCGCTGGACGGCTCGCTGCTCTCCACGGTTCCGCTGAGTACCGCCCAAACCCTGAATCAGGCCGTGCAGGCCGCCAAAACCGCCTTTCCACTTTGGTCGGGCATCCCGATCAAGGAGCGCGTTCAGGTATTTTACGAATACATGAATTTGCTGAAGAAAAACAGCCGTGCGCTTTCCGAACTGATCTGCGAGGAAGGTGGAAAAACGCTGATCGAAGCCCGGGCCGAAATTGACAAGAGCATCGAACTGACCGAGTTTGCCTGTTCATTGCCCCAAATCATTGGCGGTGAAGTACTGGAAGTCAGCCGGGGTGTCGAGTGCCGCAGCGAGCGGTATCCGCTGGGTGTCGTCGCCAGCATCGTTCCGTTCAATTTCCCGAGCATGGTGCCCCACTGGACGATTCCAAACGCGCTGGTGCTGGGGAATACGATGGTGATCAAACCGTCGGAGCAGGTGCCGCTGAGTGTCATGCGGATTGCCGCCCTGCTGACAGAAGCCGGTTTGCCCGATGGCGTTTTCAACGTCGTCAACGGCGATAAAACCATCGTAGAAGCGATTTGCGATCACCCGGATATTGCGGCCATTTCGTTTGTCGGATCTACCAAAGTAGCCAAACTGGTGTACACCCGCGGCACGGCCAGTCTGAAACGCGTGCTGGCGCTGGGCGGTGCCAAAAACCACCTGATCGTGTTGCCGGACGCGGTTCCGGACATGACGGCATCCAATATCGTGGCTTCCGTAACGGGCTGCTGCGGTCAGCGGTGTATGGCGGCTTCCATCATGCTCGGCGTTGGCGAAGTCGATCACATTGTCGATCAGATTTGCGAAGAAGCGCAGAAGGTGGTTCCGGGCCAGAACCTGGGCGCGGTCATCAGTCGGCAGGCCAAAGACCGCATCGAAAACTACATCACAGAAGCCGAAAAACTGGGCGCTCGTATACGGGTCGACGGTAGAAATACCGTGGTTTCCGGGAAAGAAGACGGGTATTATGTCGGCCCCACGATCATCGACAACGTAACGGCGGATATGGCCATTGCCCGGGAAGAGGTGTTCGGGCCGGTTCTGGCGATTGTCCGCACCCAAACCGTATCGGAAGCCATGACCATTGAAAACAGCAATCCGTACGGAAATGCCACCGGCGTTTTTACCCAAAACGGCAGTGCCGCCCGGTATGTGGCTGAAAGAGCCAGCACCGGCATGGTGGGCATCAACATCGGGGTGCCGGTTCCGCGCGAACCGTTTTCGTTTGGCGGCTGGAACGAATCGAAATTTGGTGCGCTCGACATTACCGGCAAAAGCTCGATTGAATTCTGGACCAGACTCAAAAAAATCACCACCAAGTGGAACGCCGAAGCGGGCGTCAACTGGATGAGTTAACTGATCATTTCCCATGTATATCCATACCCCTCATGATCGCTGATTTCGCCACCGTTTCGCAGGAGGAAAGAGACGAAATTCTCCGGAATAACTTTGATTACACCCTCTTTTCGTGGTCAAAACAAAAAGGACTCAGTCCCCTGAGCATCGAGCGGGGCGATGGGGTTTATCTCTACGATTACGACGGCACCCGGTTTCTCGATTTTTCATCCGGCTTGATGAACGTCAACATCGGTCATGGAAATCAGCGGGTTACGGAAGCGGTGGTTCGCCAAATGCAACAGGTAAGTTACGTTACGCCCAGTTGTGTGACCAAAGTGCGGGGGGAGTTGGGCAAAAAACTGGCCGAAATTTGTCCCGGTGATTTGAACAAGGCTTTCTTCACGGTTTGCGGAGCTACGGCCAACGAGAATGCCATCAAACTGGCCCGTTTGTATACCGGTCGGCACAAGATTCTGACCCGCTATCAATCGTTTCACGGCGCTTCCTACGGGGTCTTTTCGGCCGGTGGTGATCCCCGGAAATTACCGGTTGATTCACAGCAGGCGCCCAATTTCGTTCACATCGACATTCCGAATGCCTACCGCTGGCCCCACGCACCGGAAACGCTGCTGCCCGAATCGGTGGCGCAACTGGAGCGCATCATTGCTTACGAAGGCCCCGACAACATTGCCGCGATTATGCTGGAAGGTGAATCAGGCACCTCCGGCTGTTTGAAATACCCGGACGGTTATCTGGTCGAAGTGCGGAAAATCTGCGATAAATACGGTATTCTGTTGATTATCGACGAAGTCATGAGCGGTTTTGGCCGTACCGGAAAATGGTTTGGCGTCGATCATGCCGGTGTCGTTCCGGATCTGATGGCGCTGGCCAAAGGTGTGACTGCCGGGTATTTGCCGCTGGGTGTGCTGATGGTTTCCGATAAAATTGCCGCCCGCTACGACGATGCGATGCTGCCCCTGGGACTCACTTATTCTGCCCACCCGGTTCCGTGCGCGGCTGCGCTGGAGGTGATCAAAATTTATGAAGACGATCACCTCATCGAGAACACCGTGGCGATGGGAAAATACCTGGAGGAGCGCGTTGAGGAGATGAAATTGCATCACATTTCTATTGGCGACTTCCGGAATACCGGCTTGCTGGGTTGCCTGGAACTCGTCAAAAACCGCATGACCAAAGAACCGATGGCTCCGTTCAACGCCAAGCCGTCCGAAATGGTCGTCATGAACAAAGTAGCCGCCAAATTACGCGAACTGGGCCTTTACACGTTTGTACGGTGGAACCTCGTCTTCCTGGCTCCTCCTCTTTGTGTGACCCGCGAGCAAATCGACGACGGATTAGCCATCATTTCCGAAGCCCTGAAAATTGCCGATGCGGAGTGTTTAGGCTGAACACATAAGCTGATCGGGATTTGAAATCCCGATCCTTTCTGTAGCGAATTTGCAATTCGCTACAGATCACTTCGCCGTAATCCAATCCATGATCAAATTGGCCCGCGCTCCGGTTTCGCCCGAACTCGGTGACTGGCCTTCACCGCGCAATTGCTGAACAATGGTCTCGATCAGCGGCTGTTGAACATGGGGCGGATAGGGTAAATTAAACTCCTCCACACCGGCCGCCGTTTCGACTTTGATGGTAAATTTCTCGAAGAAATGAAACGTGATTTTTCCCTCAGAGCCAATCAGTTGCGCTTCGTCAATGCGCTGTTCTTTGTTCACGGTATAACACCAGCTTCCGGTGCCGAGAACGCCGGATTCAAATTCAAAATTGGCAATTACAATGTCATCAGCGTTGTATAAACCGGCCTGATTCCGGGCCATGCCGCGGGCGGTTTTGACCGGTCCCAGCGCGAATTCCAGAAAATCGAACTGGTGCGACGCCAGATCGTGGAAATGCCCCCCACCGGAGATTTCCGGAAAAACCCGCCAGCGGGGTTTCGGATCCGGCCCCACTTCTTCCGCGTACGGCTGCCAGTGCAACTGGATGTTAACCAGCCGAATATCGCCAATTGCCTTCTGATCGATCAGTTCTTTGACCTTCAGAAAGTAGGGCAACGACCGGCGGTAAAAGGCGACAAATACCGGCAAACCGGTTTCCTGCCCCATCTGGTTGATGGCGTCGCATTCTTCCCAGTTCCGAGCCATCGGTTTTTCGATATACACCGGTTTCCCCGTCCGCATGGCGCGAATGGCATAATCGGTGTGCACATCCGGGGGTGTGGCGATGTAAATGGCGTTGACCTCCGGGTCGTTGATCAGATCGTCCACATCGTCGTACCAGCGTGGCACGCCGTGGCGCATGGCATAATCGGCGGCCAGTTCGCCATCTCTTCGCATCACCGCCACCAGCGACGAATTGGGCACTTTATTAAAAGCCGGGCCGCTTTTGACTTCGGTCACATTGCCGCAACCGATGATTCCCCATTTGATCTGATCCATCATACGTTAAGAAGGTTCATAAACCCGGAATTTACTGGTTAGTCTATCGTTTTTGCCCCAACCCCCTAATTGATTTAAACTGAATAACCGCCAGATTAATATTTTGGCTTATCAACCCACTGCCGCTCGGGCGACCCCGTTTAGCTGTGGGTAAAACGAAAAGCAACCCCATACTGACAAAACCGTTTTAACGGTTTCATCATCCGGCAAACCGTTAAAACGGTTCAGTAATGATTCGGTTTAGTCCGCTTTACCCACAGCTAAACGGGGCCGCCCTAGCGGCAGTGGGCTGATAAACATCATTTCGGCGGTTATTCAGTTTAAATCAATTAGGGGGTTGGGGGCAAAAAAGCGATACCATTCGTTTCAAATAACGAGCGAGGAACCGTCCTCCGTTGTCGCGTCGTCGCCGACGGCTTTTTTAATTATGCCAATATCCTGGCGCAACCGCTGCCCGAACAGCGCGACGTCGAAACTATGCACGATGATGTTGACGCCCTGTTTCACCCAATGCACCTGCCGCTCCGGCGACTGCGAAAAGTGAATACCAATGGCAAGGCCCTTGTTCCGCGTCGTTTGGATGATTTTCAGCACAGCCGCTTCAAAATCTGGGTGATCGTACTGCTCGGGAATGCCCAGACTGACCGACAAATCGTGCGGACCGATAAAAACCGCATCCAGACCCGGCACCGACAGCAGGCTGTCCAGCCGTTCCAGTGCCGGAACACTTTCGATGTTGGCGATGCAGATGTTTCCGGCGTTGTGGGCGTCGATGTACTGCTTCAGGTCGTCGGGCATTTGCTCTTTTCCACTCAGAAACCGGGCCAGTCGTTCGCCTTTGAGGGGCCGGTATTTTGTGGCACCCACCAGATCGATAATCTGATCGACCGATTCGAGATACGGCGCAATCACCCCCACCGCCCCACCATCGATCACCTGGCAAGCCAGGTACGGATCGGGTTTCGGAATGCGGACGATGGGCGTAATGTGGTAGGCCCGGAAAATCTGGCACAGACGGGCCAGTTCGGCCCGATCGAGCGGAATGTGTTCGGTGTCCAGAAAAACGAAGTCAAGACCGGCGCGTTGCAGCGTCACCGGCCACATGGGTGCCGTGGAGGTGATGCAGGTGCCGTAGACATTATGCCCGTTTTTTAATTTCTGAAGTAACGTTGAATGCGATGCCATGATGCTCTTTTGCCAAATGTGGTGTGAACCGTTCCTATCCACTGAACCGCGCACAGATATAGTACTTCGGAGTCTGCAATTCCGACTATTTTGCAGGGAATTATTTATAGAATAATGGCCTTTTTCGCAAAAAAATGAGTAGTCATGGAGAAAAAAATGCTATTAGTACGTAGCTCCCCTTTTACACAACCTTCATTCAATCCCGTTAATGAAACCCATTGTTCAAATTTCCCTCGACCTCACCAACATCGATGAAGCCCTCGAAACCGCTGCCCTGGCCATGCGCGCCGGCGTAGACTGGCTCGAAGCAGGCACCCCGCTCATTCTGGCGGAAGGCTTACACGGTGTCCGAAAATTACGGGAAGCGTTCCCGAATGTCCCCATTGTTGCCGATCTAAAAACGATGGACGGCGGTTACCTGGAGGTCGAGATGATGGCGAAAGCCGGGGCCACGCACGTGGTGGTGATGGCCCGCGCCCACGCCGAAACCATCAAATGCGTGGTGAAAGCTGGCCGTGATTTTGGTGCGCAGGTAATGGGTGACAACATGGTTTGCCCGGACATGGTCGAAGGCGCGCGCTGGCTCGAAGATCTGGGTTGCGACTTCATCATTCACCACATCGGCTACGACGAACGCCGGGGCATTGCCGCCCAGGGACACCGGATGCCCAGCCCGCTCGACCAGTTGCGCGAGGTGGTTCAGGCGGTTCAGATTCCGGTGCAGGCCGTCGGCGGACTCTCGCTCGAACAGGCCATTCGCTGTCCGGAATTTGGCGCTCCGCTGGTCGTTCTGGGTGCACCCCTAACCATCGATGCCGATTCGTTCAAAACCGCCGATGGCGACCTGGAAAGCTCGTTGCGGCTGATTTGCGAAAAAATCCACGCCTATGGCGATGTGGTAGTTGGAAGATAAAAACGAAAAAGAAATACGAAGATGGCGTAAAAACCGTCATCGCGCTTAACCCCTTTACACAATGACGTCTGCTGCTGTTGTCAATTTTGCTCCCGAGAAAGGCTCGGTTGAAATTCGTGAAATTCCGAAACCGACCATCGGTGACGACGATGTGTTGCTGGAAGTCGCCAACGTCGGCGTCTGTGGCAGCGATCTCCACCAGTGGACCGCCGACCATAGCTGGCCGGTCAATTACCCCGTCGTGCTTGGTCACGAATTTGGCGGTCATATCGTCGAAGTGGGAAGCCGGGTGGTGGGTTGGAAAGAAGGCGACCGCGTTGTGAGCGAAACGGCCGCTATCATCGACCCCAACAACCCCATGACACGCCAGGGACTGTATAACCTGGATCCCACCCGCAAAGGCTTTGGCTACGGCGTCAATGGCGCCATGACCAAATATGTTCGCGTGCCGATGCGTATTCTCCACCACGTGCCAGACTCGCTGGCGTTCGAAGAAGCCTGTCTGACCGAACCGTGTTGCGTGGCCTTCAACGCCGTGGTCGAAAATTCGCGGCTCAAACCCGGCGACCGGGTCATCGTGCTCGGCCCGGGCACCATAGGCATTTTGTGTGCCGCCATGGCGCGGCTTTGCGGGGCCGAAGTAGCGGTTGTCGGTCTGGAAGCGGATCGCCATCGTCTGGCCATCGCCCAGCAATACGGCTGCGAAGCGATCATCGGCGATGCGAGCGAATGGGCCAAAAAACGCGACGGTCTGGGAGCCGATTGCATCATTGATGCCGCCGGAGCCAGCATTACGCTCAAAATCGCGCTGCAACTGGTGCGCCCCAACGGCCACATCACCAAAGTGGGCTGGGGACCCCAGCCTCTCGGTTTTTCGCTGGACGCGCTGGTGCAGAAAAACGTCACGCTTCAGGGCAGTTTCAGCCACAACTGGCCGATCTGGGAACGCGTTCTGGCATTGCTGGCGAGTGGTCAGCTCGACGTCAAACCGATCATCGGGGGCGTTTGGCCCATCACCGAATGGCACGAAGCCTTTGAAAAAATGCACCACGGCGAAGTGATCAAAAGCGTTTTGAAACCAGTTTAAAATAGAATAAAGCGATGATACAAGAGAAGTGAGACAGAACCGGCGTCTAGTTTTTTGTCTCACTTCTCTTGCCTCACCTCTTTCCTCTCAGAATGCGCTTACAGGATAAAGTTATCATCATTACCGGCAGTTGTACGGGCATCGGGAAAGCCATTGCCAAACGCTGCGTCGAAGAAGGAGGCCGGGTCGTCGTTCACGGCTTGGAGCCGGAGTTGGGTCAGGAGGTTGTTGCTGAACTGGGTGCCGAAAATGCTGTTTTGCACATTGAAAATCTGGCCGTCGAAGGCGTTGCGAACCGAATGGTTGCCCTCGCCGTTCACACGTTTGGTCGGCTGGATGCCGTGGTCAATAACGCGGCCTGGGTCGCGTCTTCCAACATTCACACCACCGATCTGGCGTTTTTCCGGCAAATTCTGGAGGTAAATACCCTTGCTCCGTTTGCCCTGATCCAGGCCGCTTTGCCCCACTTGAAACAGACCAGAGGCTGTGTGCTGAACATTGGCTCGGTCAACGGCTGGAGCGGAGAACCGGATCTAATGGCTTACAGCGTGTCGAAAGGCGCGTTGATGACGCTGACCCGCAACCTCGGCGACACCCTCCACCGCGAAGACGGCGTTCGGGTGAACCAGATCAATCCCGGCTGGGTGCTGACCGAAAATGAGGCCCGGCGCAAACACGAACAAGGCTTGCCCGTCGACTGGTATAAGGACGTCCCCCCGGTTTTTGCGCCCTCCGGCCGCATTTTGTGGCCCGCCGAAATTGCCGCTGCGGCTGTCTACTGGCTGGCCGACGAGAGCGGCCCCATCAGCGGCCAAATCGTTGATCTGGAACAACATCCGCTCATCGGGCGAAATCCGCCAAAGAATTAACGGTTGGTTGTTTATGAATTTCGCTTTTTGCCCCTAAATCCCCTAAAGGGGACTTTTAGCATCCGGAGGATTCCGTGTCCAAGTCCCCTTTAGGGGATTTAGGGGCAAAAAGCGAAAGCGAAAATCCATATACCGTAAACTCTAAACCATAAACTATTAAAATGCCCAAACTCGCTGCTTTTCCCAAAGCTTTTATGCAAGCCCTCTGCAAAGACGGCACGATGACGGTTTCTGAATGGATTGAACTCGCCGTCCAGCTCGACATCGACGGTCTGGAGTGGTACGCCGGTTTTCTCGAAATGGCCGACGAAGCCAACTGGTCGCGGTTTCGCCAGCAGGTCGAATCGCACGGCAAAGTGATACCGATGATGTGCTGCTCCCCGGATTTTACGCACCCCGACCCGGCGTTTCGCGCCAACGAAATTGCAAAACAGAAGCGCTGGATCGATATGACCTACGCGCTGGGCGGTTCCTATTGCCGCGTTCTTTCCGGTCAGCGTCGCCCCGAACTCACGATCGATGAAGGCGTGAGACTGGCGGCTGAATGCATCGAAGCCTGTTTGCCCTACGCCCGCGAGCGCGGCATTACGCTCATCATCGAGAACCACTACAAAGACGATTTCTGGGAATACCCGGAATTTGCGCAAAAAATGGACGTGTTCTGCCAGTTGGTCGATGCCATTCATGACCCGAACTTTGGCGTCAATTACGATCCGAGCAACACCTTTCTGGCGGGCGAAGAACCGCTGGAATTGCTGGCCCGCGTGGCTGATCGTGTGGTGACAATGCACGCCAGTGACCGGTTTTTGCTTTCCGGCACCATCGAAGACCTGCGCAATGAAGAGGGCGGTGCCGTGGGTTACGCCAAACGCCTGAGTCATGGCGAAATCGGCAAGGGATTGAATGATTATGATGCTATTTTTACGATCTTGAAGGGCGTTGGCTTCGACAGTTGGATCAGCATCGAAGACGGTGTTGATGGCATGGCGCAATTGGAGCGCAGCGTAGCGTTTCTCCGGCGAAAAATGGCGGAATACTGGCCGGAATCGGTGGATTAAGGCTCAAAATCGGGTAGCGGTTTTTACTACAAATCAACGCTTTATGACCAACTGGATTGGGCTTTTTCTCTGCTTTCAGGTGATGACCGTCCGGGCGCAAACCCGGTTTTACGTCGCTCCGTCGGGAAAAGACGCCAATCCCGGAACGATGGCTTTGCCGTTGGCCACGGTGTCGAAAGCGTTGGAAAAAGTAAAAACCGCTCCGCAAAATACCGTTCAGATCTTTCTGCGGAAAGGCACCTATTATGTAGCCGAAACCGTAGTCATCAGGCCGGAAACCGTGAACGGAAAAAGTCTGACGATCAGTGCTTTTCCGAATGAAACGGTTCAAATCAGCGGAGGTCGAAAACTGACGCTTCGCTGGCAGAAAACCGGTGCAACGACCTGGACCGCCCGCGTTGACGGACCGGTTTTCGAGCAAGTATTTCTCAACGGGAAAAAGCAGATTCTGGCCCGTTATCCAAACTATGACGCCAACGCGCGGGTCTTCAACGGCACGGCTGCCGACGCCCTGAGTGAACAGCGGATCAGCCGGTGGAAGTCGCCCGAAGGCGGTTTTATTCATGCGCTCCACCAGGGCGAATGGGGCGATTTTCATTACCGGATTACCGGAAAATCGGGCGGACAACTGCAACAGGAAGGCGGCTGGCAGAACAATCGTCCCGCTCCGCTGCACAAGTCGGAGCGGTTTGTCGAGAATATTTTCGAAGAACTGGACGCGCCGGGCGAATGGTTTTACGACCAAAAGACGCACCTTCTCCATCTGATTCCGCCCGCTGGTGTCAATCCGGAAACCGCCACTGTGGAGGTTTCTCACTTGAAAAGCCTGATCGAATTGAGGGGAGCAACGGAAAAACCGCTGCAACAGATTCGCATTCAGGGCATCCGGTTTGTCAATGCGGAACGGACGTTCATGGAACCGTATGAGCCGCTGCTACGGAGCGACTGGATGCTGTACCGGGGTGCTGCGGTGCATCTGGAGAATACCGAAAACTGCCGGATCGAAGACTGCGAATTTGCCGATCTGGGGGGAAATGCGCTGATTTTGAGTCGCTACAACCGAAAATCGGCCGTCGAAGGCTGTCATTTTCACCACATCGGAGCGAGTGCCATCAGCTTCGTGGGCGATTCGTCGGCGGTTCGTTCGCCCGCTTTTCGGTATGAAAAGTTTGTCCCATACGGCCGGATGGATTTGACACCGGGGCCAAAAAATAACCGGTTTCCGTCCGAATGCGTGGCGGCTGATAATCTCATTCACGACATCGGGCAAATCGAAAAACAGTCGGCGGGGGTGGAAATCGCGATGGCGTCCGGAATCGTTGTTCGGCACAACACAATTTATCAGGTTCCCCGCGCCGGGATCAACATCGGCGATGGCACCTGGGGCGGTCACTTGCTGGAGTTTAACGATGTCTTCGATACGGTGCTGGAAACCGGCGATCACGGTGCCTTTAACTCCTGGGGCCGCGACCGGTTCTGGCACCCCAACCGGCAGACCATGGACAGCCTGGTGGCCGTTCATCCGGAAATGATTTTACTCGATGCCCGGAAAACCACGATCATCCGCAACAACCGGTTTCGCTGCGACCACGGCTGGGACATCGACCTCGACGACGGCAGCAGCAATTACCACATTTACAACAACGTACTATTGAACGGCGGGCTGAAATTCCGGGAAGGTTTTTACCGCATCGCCGAAAATAATATTCTGATTAACAACTCGTTTCACCCGCACGTCTGGTTTGCCAACAGCGGTGACGTCTTCCGAAAAAACATCGTCATGCGGCCCTACGCGCCCATCGGCATCAAAGACTGGGGCAAGGAAGTGGATGCGAATCTTTTTCTGGATCAACCTGCGTTAAAAAAGGCGCAAAAGGACGGGACTGACCTTCACAGCGCTTATGGCGACCCGGCTTTTGTTCAGCCTGAAAAAGGAAATTATCAGGTCAACGCCACCAGTCCGGCGCTGAAAACCGGTTTTCAGAATTTCCCGATGAACCAGTTTGGCATTCAAAAACCGGCTTTACGCGCCTTGGCACGCTCGCCCAGGCTGCCGGTTTTGCTGGACAGCCGGTTTGAAGAATCGGTGCAGGAAATGAACTGGCTGGGGGCTTCCCTCCGCAACGTGCGCGGTTTGGGCGACCGCTCGGCTTTCGGTTTACCGGACGAAAACGGCGTCATCGTGGTGACCATTCCTAAAGGAAGTCTTCTCGAAACATCGGGGCTGAAACCCGGCGACGTGATCCGAACGGCGAATCAGGAAGAAACGCCCAATGTGGGCCGACTGGTCGCGATTCAGCAACAGGTCAATTGGATGGGCCGTCTCGATATAACGGTGATTCGAAACCAGCAAATGGTGAAACTAGCGGTACCGCTGAAATAGCCCAAAGGGCTTCTATACACTAGCCCCGCACACCGTGCGGGGGGCGGTGTTCCAACGGACCCATCCCAATGAATGGTGATACGCGGTTGGGATAATCACGTCGATTGGTATACGCGTCAATGGATACACACGGTTCACCCAATCCCAATGAATGGCGATACGTGGTTGGAACAATCAACAATGATGGGTGTGCGTGGATAAACCCCGCACGGTGTGCGGGGCTAGTGTATGGAAGCCCTTCGGGCTATGGCCTATTCGCCCGTTTTCACAAACGTGATATTCCGTTTCAATCCTTCGAGTTTCGTCCGTTTAACGGCCGACCGGCGAAAAATCTCCTGAAAAATATCCTGCGTTATTTCTTCCCAATCGGTTCTTGTAAATTCCGCCAAAGTCGGATTGGGGTCGAAAGCCGGGGTGGTGTGTGGGCGGGAAAACCGGTTCCAGGGGCATACATCCTGACAAATGTCGCAGCCGAAAATCCAGTTTTCAAATTTCCCTTTGACCTCGTCCGGGATGGCGTCTTTTAGTTCGATGGTAAAATAGGAAATGCACTTGCTGCCATCCACAACGTACGGATCGGTAATGGCGTCGGTCGGACACGCGTCGATGCAGCGGGTGCAGGTGCCGCAGTAATCAGCCATGGGGCCATCGGCTTCCAGTTCCAGATCCAGAATCAGTTCGCCGATGAAGACAAAGCTGCCCATGTCGCGGGTGATCAGGTTGGTGTGTTTGCCGACCCAGCCCAGCCCGCTGCGTTTGGCCCAAACTTTGTCCATCACCGGGGCCGAATCGACAAAAAACCGCCCGTTGACATCGCCGATTTCTTCATGGACATACGCCAGTAATTCCTTCAGCTTATCCTTGATCACAAAATGATAATCCGTGCCGTACGCGTATTTCGAGATTTTGTAACCGCCTTCCTCCTGCGCTACGGTTTTTTCGGGGTAGTAATTCAGCAAAACCGTCACCACCGACTTCGCGCCGTCCACCAGAAGCCGGGGATCGAGCCGTTTGTCGAAGTGGTTCGCCATATATCCCATCTTGCCGTGCATCTGCCGGTTGAGCCAAGCTTCCAGCCGGGGGGCTTCTTCTTCCAGAAATTCGGCGTTGGAAACTCCGCAGAAATCGAAGCCCAGTTCAGCAGCTTTGGCTTTGAGCAAGCGGGTGTGTTTTTGAATCACTGAAATCATAGTCGGCTGAACCCAAGGCCCTATTTCCGGGGTTTTATCCGTACCGAAGCTGACACTTTACCGGGTTTTCTGTCAAATTTAACAGGCTCGGGCCACGAATAAAAATGCCATCTTGTCAGTATTCTGAAAATTGGCAACTAATTTGCGACTTTCTCGGGTACTATGTGGTGGCGACGAAATACAACCAAGCGTATGGAAAATAAAGAAACTTTGAATAGCGAAGAGCAGGAAACAACGCAGCAACCTGACAATACCGCCCATGAAGCCAGTGTCGTTTCGGAAGCTCCGACTGACAATACGTCGGACGACGTCGAATCCGCTGCAACGGGCGAACAGGTGATTACCGAATTCGATAAAGTTAGTGTCGAACTGACTGATTTAAAGGATAAATACCTGCGGCTGTATGCCGATTTTGAAAATTTCCGCCGGCGCACAGCCAAAGAGAAGATCGACCTGATCTCCAACGCCAACGAGGGATTGCTGGTGGCCCTGCTGCCGGTTCTCGACGATTTCGAACGGGCGCTGAAATCGGCCGAAAACACATCGGATGTCGAAGCACTAAAAGCCGGAGTGAAACTGATCTTCAATAAATTTTATAAAGTTCTGGAATCCAAAGGCGTGAAGCCGATGGACTCGCTGGGCCAGGTTTTCAACCCGGATCTGCACGAGGCCATTACCCAGTTTCCGGCTCCCAGCGATGATCTGAAAGGAAAAATCATGGACGAAACGGAAAAAGGATACCTCCTGAATGACAAGGTGATCCGGTTTGCGAAAGTGATTTTAGGCTCCTGAACGATGACGATAAGCTAGAACGAGTAGACTGAACAGGACGGCACCCGCCCCTCCCCGTTCAGTCTACTCGTTTTTCAACGAACAATACATGGCTACGAAACGAGATTATTACGAAGTATTAGGGGTCGACAAAAACGCTACGCCGGAAGAGGTCAAAAAAGCCTACCGGAAAATGGCGATCAAACACCACCCCGACAAAAATCCGGACGATCCCACCGCCGAAGACAAGTTCAAGGAAGCCGCCGAAGCTTACGATGTGTTGAGCGATCCGCAGAAAAAGGCGCGGTATGACCAGTTTGGTCATCAGGGCATGAACGGCGCGGGCGGTGGTGGCCAGTCGATGGACGACATTTTCTCGCAGTTCGGCGATATTTTCGGCGACGACAGTCCCTTTGGCAGTTTCTTCGGCCGGGGTGGTCAGCAGCAGGGTCGGCGCGTCCGGCGCGGTTCGGATTTGCGGATCAAACTGAAGCTGAACCTGCAGGAAATCGCCAATGGAGTTGAGAAAAAAATCAAGGTAAAACGCCACGTTTCCTGTACGACCTGTGGGGGTAACGGCTCTAAAAACGGCACCGCCGTCACGACCTGTAACACCTGTAACGGTTCGGGTCAGGTTCGGAAAGTAGTCAATACGATGCTGGGCCAGATGGTTTCGACCAGCACCTGCCCGACCTGTAATGGCGAAGGTAAAATGGTGACCGACCGTTGCGACACCTGTTTTGGTGAAGGCCGTCTGTTGCAGGAAGACGTTATTCCGATCAAAATTCCGGCGGGTGTTGCCGAAGGCATCCAGCTTTCCGTAACCGGCAAAGGCAACGTTCCTCCGCGCGGGGGCGTGGCCGGGGATTTGCTGATTGTGGTGGAAGAAGAGGAAGACGACAACCTGAAACGCGACGGCAACAACGTGGTTTTCGATTTGCACGTCAACTTTGTCGATGCCACGCTCGGAACCTCCGTAGAAGTGCCAACGATCGACGGTCGCGCCCGGATTACACTGGAACCAGGTACGCAGGGCGGCAAAATCCTCCGTCTGAAAGGTAAAGGCATCAAAGAGTTGAACGGTTACGGACGCGGTGATCAGCTCATCCATATTAACATTTGGACACCCAAAACACTCAGTTCGGAAGAGCGAAGCATACTGGAACGACTACGCAACTCGCCGAACTTTCATCCCAAGCCGGGAAAAAACGAAAAGGGGTTCTTTGATAAAATGAAAGACTTCTTCCATTGATACGGATTGAACATGAGAAAGCCCGGCCAGAAGACCGGGCTTTTTTGTTTGAAACTCTATTAATTTAGGATTTACCTCTGATAATTCCATCACACTTTCGCTTTCTGCCCTCAATACTCTAAAGGCCGGACGGCCGGAGCCAGACTTTTGGCATCCGGATTGAGCCGCGTCCAAGCCCTCAAATTGATTAGCCACACAATTTTTTTCAACAATACCAAATAGGTTGTATGAAGTGTAAAATGGTTGAGATGGCTTGGCTTAGTCATACTTAGTAGTAGTACTCAGGAAAAATACCGGTAATTTTTCTAAATTTGTCTGTTAAACGATTTGTAATAAATTTAAAAAAAATACTATCATTGCACCATGAGTAATTTACGCATGAGTACAGCGCGAAAAAGCTTACAATAGTTGTATGTTATCAATGAAAAATATAATTATTTATGAATTTCTCGTAAATAATTATGAATAGCTAAAGAGTCTTTTTCAACATCGATCCATTTTTGAATCTGTTAATAAACATTTTTTTGTCTGTTAATTAACAATTCTATTGAGCTGGGTATAAAAACTTGCTTGCTATTTTACCAGATGACCGACAGGGTTTATGAAAACCCTGATGATAAATTATGGGTCTGCGTTTTGTTCTGATGCAACGCCTTACCCTCTTTAAACAAGCGAAATTCCTCCAACCATTAAAAGCAACTAGTTGCACATCCAGTTTATGAATAAAATCCCTCTACTCTTTTCGGTATTCATTCTGATCGCCTATACCTCCCTGGCACAAGCCCCTTCTACCACCAGCGATAATTCGTCCCAGGTTGGCGTGCTTGCCAAAAAACTTGATCATTTCCAAAAAGAAAACCAACGTTTATCAAGGTATTCGAAAAAATTAAAGTACAGAGTTTCCTCCGTTTCCACTTTGAATAAAAAGCTTACAATTCGGGTCGAAAAATTACAAATAGACAGTATGCAACTGTCCGTAAAGTTAACAGAAGCCCTTACCAATAATCAAAAGCTGATTCAATCCTATGAAGCTCGTGTAAAAGGAATGTCGGGTGAATTACAGGCTCTTCACGATACGCTCAGTACGTATAAAGTTGTAAAAAACGATTTAGAAATTATAAAAAGTTATATTTCAACACTTTCACTTGCTCCACGCGAATACCGACAGCCTTATTCGCGGGTATTAAAGATTCTTTTGGAATCCTTTTCAAAAAGTCCATCACCTTATGAAGTAAAGAGAAATTCAGAACAGGGAATGACCCTTTTGGAAAAATACACTGAAAAGAAAAAGGTGTTTTTCTTTCTCAATAAGACCGTTAATCTCCAGGCTACATACCTTTTGACGTTCAATCCTAACCCCGTTAATGATACAAAAACCTTGGTGAAACTACGAACTGTTATCCAGAAAATTAAAGGTAGTGACGCAATTGAAGTTGAAGACAGCAAAGAAGAGTCAAAAGCAGAAAACCGGTTGTTTAGCTACATGGATAAAGTTATTGTTCAATATAATTAAATGGAAACGCTATGAAGAGCAAGTATTTACTACTGCTTTTACCATTTATCTTGTTATTCACTACTGTATGCCGGAGCCACAGTGAGGTAATAAGCAAAGTCTACTTTCAATGTTCAGTTGATAGTCTGTTGACAGGCACACGAAAGCGTCTGGCGGCTTCATTCAATGAAACCGGGATTCAATACTGGAAGAAGGGCAACTACGGAAAAGCTGCTGAGAACTTCAAAAAATCAGCCGACCTGGGATATAGCTGGGGACAGTATAGTTTATCGTTGTGTTTCTGGTATGGAAAAGGCGAAAAGAAAGATCTAAATGAAGCGATTAAATGGATTTTATTAGCATCTAACCAGGGAAACGCCGATGCACTAAACCATCTTGGCTATGTATACCAGGCAGGTGTAGGCATCGAAAAAGATTACCTGAAAGCGTTAAAATATTTCAGTAAAGCAGCCGAAATGGGGCATGTTGAAGCACAGGGTTCAATTGGTTATTTGTATCAGTATGGGCTGGGTGTTGATCCTAATTATGAAGAAGCACGAAAATGGTATCTCCTGGCAGCTCAACAAGGAAACGCCACTGCACAGGGCTCAATAGGTCAGCTATATGCAGCCGGGTTGGGCGTAAAACCCGATTACAAAGAAGCAATAAAGTGGTATCAATTGGCCGCAAACCAATCCTATGTCCCTATCTACTCTTACCTGGGTGATTTGTTTAAAGATGGCTTGGGAGTCAATAAAAATTACGATGAAGCTTTAATTTGGTATAAGAAGTCAGCAAAAAGTGGCAATGCCAGAGGCATACTTCAATTAGGGCTTATGTATGAATACGGCTATGGCGTAGCCAGCAGTTACACTGAGGCCTTAAAACGATATAAAGAAGCGTATGAAAGAGGAGAACTAAATGCGCTTGTTCAAATTGGCAGGGTTTATGAAAAGGGGTTAAATGGCATACCCAATTATGATGAAGCTATAAAATGGTATCGGCTGGCAGCCGATAAAGGTTCTGCTTCAGGACAATATCACCTTGGCAACTCCTATTACTACGGAAGGGGGCTTACATTAGATTACGTAGAGGCCATGAAATGGTATCGATTGGCCGTTAAACAAGATAACCCTGAAGGTGCACTGGGATTGGGCCTTCTTTATGGAGAAGGAAACGGCACGGAAAAAGATTGCTACCAGGCCTTGAAATGGTTTTTATTAGCAGCAGAAAAAGATAATTCCGAAGGATCTTATCAAGCTTACAAAGTATATTATTATTGCCTTACAGACACCAAAAATGCTTTTAAATATTTAACAACAGCCGTAAACCAGCAACATCCTGACGCTATTTTCGAATTAGCGGAAGCTTATTATTTAGGGTTACTGGGCTTGAGTGTCAATATTCAAAAGGCCCACGAACTGTATGTTAAAGCGGCAGAAAGTGGAAATATACTAGCTAAAAATGCTTTACAGGTAAAAGGGTTTAATTTATAACGATCATTTTTGCCCCAAACACTGTGTACCAGATTTATATACATTCTGGCGTTCAAATCATTGGATTCAGTATTTCGTATATATATCCCCGTAACCCATACATGTTGATCAGGAAATACTTACTCTTCAGGTAAGTATTTCCTGTCTGTCATCAAGTCGTCCACCTCTCGCATTGCTTCGTATATTCTATACAGTTCTGACTGATGTAACTCCATTAAACGACTTGCGGGGTTGGCATTGAAAACAAAATTTTCAATGCCAACCCCGCAAGTCGTTTAATCCGCAGTGCTTATCCTAACGCATTTAAATGCTTCTGAAACAATGCGTCGTATTTCTTCGCCAGCGCTTCGTTTTTCGTTTCCCGGAACGCGTTCACGATGGTTTGAAGGTTGTACAGATCAAAGTTGGCGTCGTCGCTGCCACCACCGGTTTGCTTGATGTAGGTCAGACTTTGATCGGCCCGGTTCGCCACCACGTCGGCAATAGCCTGGGCGGTTTTCAGATCACCCACTTCCAGCAGAATCCTGATGTAGTTGGTTGAAATCTGGTCGTACGGAATGCTTTTGTCGGGAATGACCTGCAACGAGTGGTTCAGCACTTCTTTGGCCTGGGCATTTTTGCCTTCGCGCATCAACTGATCTGCCAGCCGCAGGAACGCAATCCGGGCCGAAATAACCGGCGAACCGCGGTACGTATCGTCGTAATACGAATCCGGGTTGTTCATTTCCCGCCAGAAGGTTTTCTTCATCA
This sequence comes from Larkinella sp., assembly GCF_965227735.1. NCBI lineage: Bacteria > Pseudomonadati > Bacteroidota > Cytophagia > Cytophagales > Spirosomataceae > Larkinella > Larkinella sp. The sequence continues at coordinate 936,340 of NZ_OZ245776.1, forward strand.
TGTTGGTGTACATCACGTCAGAATTGACAAACCCGTCGGTTGCGCTCGGTACCTGCACCGGCATCAACCGGAACGCATACCCTTCCAACTGCATGTGGTCCTTCAGATTCAGGTAGTTCGACTGTCCCAGCGTGGTAGAGAAATAGATGGGTCGCTTCCAGTTGTTGGTCGCGATGATATCGAGCATGATCAGATCCGGTTTGTAGATATCCTGTTTACCATAATTCCAGACCACGGTATCTTTCACCATCGGCAGCAGGTTAGCCGGCACAAAACCGAGTCGCTGCACTTCCGCCTTATCAACCGGCAGGAAGAACGTAGTCGATGGCAGGATATTCGTCATTTCGCCGGTCGTCAGCGGCACCTGAATCGCCTGGTTGTTCTGTTTCACCAGCCCGATGTATTCTTTCAGGTTGATGCCATTTTTCACCGCCGGGATTTCGTAGAACGGAATCACATCGTTTTTGCCTTTGTTGAACTGGGCAAATTCCAGCGAAATCGGCAACGCTTCAGACTCGTACGTTTTGCGTTTCATTTGCTGAATGTACCACTCGGTGCCGAGCAGGCTCAGGTTACAAACCCGTACGTCGGTCCGGAAGCCTTCGACTTCCTGGGCATACCACAAGGGGAACGTGTCGTTATCGCCCCCCACAAACAGGATGGCGTTCGGGGCGCAGGAATTCAGGAGGTTTTTGGCAAAATCAACCGAATGGTAACGGTTTGACCGGTCGTGGTTATCCCAGCTTTTGGCCGCCATCATCACCGGAACCAGCAAACACAGACCAACGACCAGCCCTACGCGCATCTTTTCACTCTTCAAATAGGCCGCCAAACCGTCTACCAGTGCCACCACACCCAGACCGATCCAGATGGCAAAGAAGTAGAACGAACCGACGTAAATGTAATCCCGTTCGCGCGGTTCGGAAGGCGGAGAGTTCAGGAAGATCTGCAACGCAATACCGGTAAAGAAGAACAACATGCCCACAATCAGCAGGTCTTTGGGTCGGCGGAAATACTGAATGACCATCCCGAACAAACCCAGCAAAAACGGCAGCATGTAGAAATTATCGCGGGCCTTGTTATCCTTGATCAGATCCGGAACGCCATCGTCGCTTGACCAGGGCAGCAGATAACCCGACCCTTCCTGATCACCGGCACGTCCGGCAAAATTCCACATCAGATACCGCCAGTACATATGCCCCAACTGGTACTGAAAGAAGAATTGCAGGTTATCCCCCATCGTCACTTTCCGCGTGGGCTGCCCCTGCGCATCGAGTGGAATGTTCAGCATCTTGGAATACAGTTGCGGGTGGTTATTCTGATTGCTGTAAATGCGCGGAAACAGCATTTGCTTGTCGCTGTCGTAGATGTACTCCGGCGCATAATCGAAGATGGCGTATTTGCCGTCTCGCTTCTCGTACTGCGGAGCGCCCTTTTTCTGGTCGACAGGGCGCGAGAAAAACAGCGGACCGTAGCTGAGCGAGCGGTTTCCGTACTGTTCACGTTTCAGGTACGATACGAAATTGACCACATCGCTCGGGTTGTTTTCGTTGATCGGCGTATTGAAATCCGACCGGATCAACACCTGAATGTAGGACGCATAGCCAATCAAAACGAACGCCAGCCCCAGCAAAGCCGTGTTCAGAATCGGCCGGTTTTTGCGCGCCGACCAGATAATTCCGTAGATCAGCGCCCCGATAAAGACAATCGTGAAGATGATAATACCGGTCGTAAAGGGCATTCCGAACGTATTGACAAAAAACCGCTCAACGGCAAAAGCCGCGGTGGGAAGACCCGGAATAATCCCGGAATTAATGATCCCCAGTATGACCATCCCGACACCGAAGGAAATGACACCACCCCAAAGCGTAGTTTTAGGGTTCTTCTTGAAGTAGTAAATCAATGCCATGGCGGGCAGCGTCACCAGGTTCAGCAAGTGAACGCCGATGGAAAGACCGATCAGGTAGGCGATAAAAATCAGCCAGCGGTTGGCGGCAGCTTCGTCTTCGATCAGTTCCCAGCGGAAAGCCGCCCAAACGACAATAGCCGTAAAAAATGACGAAACCCCGTAAACCTCTGCTTCGACGGCCGAAAACCAGAAAGTATCCGAAAACGTATAGACCAGCGCGCCAACGGCACCGGCACCAATTACGGTCCAGATTTCGGTCTGGGTCAGTTCATTGAATTGCTTGTTGATCAGTTTGCGGCCCAGCATCGTGATCGTCCAGAACAGAAACAGAATGGAGAAGGCACTGGCGAGCACCGACATCATGTTGATCCAATAGGCCACCTGGGTGACATCGCCGAGGGCCAGCATCGAGAAAACGCGGCCTGTCAGCAGGAAAAACGGCGCTCCCGGCGGGTGAGGCACCTGAAGTTTATAGGCACAGGCAATGAATTCGCCACAATCCCAAAAGCTGGCCGTCCGCTCGACCGTCGACGCATACGTAAACAGCGCGATGGCGAAAAGCACCCAGCCGGTTATGTTGTTGATGCGTTGATACGAAAAACCGGACGCTTGCGGGGGCGTCCCGGAACGCACTGTAGATTCTGTTCCTCTGATGGTCTGCATTGGGGTAAGCGGTATATTTTCCCCAAAATTAACAAAATAAACCCCGCTTGACGCCGGTTAGGCCCGTTAAAGTTTGTTAAAGCCGTTTGGGAGGTCTACTACCAGCTATTCCCGGTTCCTGCAACTTATGGACTAAAACCCGCCAGGTATGGGTTCGGGGTAGCGAATTTGTAACCAAATTTGGTATTTCAACCCGCTATTCAACGACCGTGAGGACAATCGGTGGTTCATTCCGGCGGTTCTCAGCCCGTTCACCAACCAACCCAACTACTTCTATGAAATCTCTTTTCAGACTTGGCGTTGCCATTGATTGCATGGCCGTTCTTTATGGCATTATATGATGCGCTGGCGGGCACCTTTTTGTGGCCGGAACTCTACGCCGGTCAAGGACTGCTGGCGATTGCACTCTGCGGCACCTTCGTGGCCCTGGCGATTTATGTAAAGACCCGCGACCAGATTTCTCTGTCTACGGTCACGGCCCGGCTTCCGGCTTTTCCACTCCTGGGCTTCGGCCTGATGATGTTGCTGATCGCGGCTTCCAACCGGATGAGGGCGAATAGGTGAAAAGTTATTACACAGAGTTGATCAGGGAACATCAGAGCTTATCAGAGAAATACTCTGTTTAACTCTGATGTTCCCTGATCAACTCTGTGTAATAACTTAGCTTTTTAAAGCGTTAGTCCACTCCGTCGGAGCATGGCCTGGGGCGACGGTTCGCGGCCCCGGAATTTCTTGTAGAGCTCCATCGGTTTTTCCGTACCGCCTTTTTCCAGGACATTCTTGCGGAATTTGTCGGCCACTTCCCGGTTCGACAGTCCTTTTTCCCTGAAGAACTCAAACGCGTCGGCGTCCAGTACTTCTGACCATTTGTAGCTGTAATAACCGGCTGAATACCCACCGGCAAAGATGTGTGAAAACGCCGGACTAAGAGCCGTTCCCGGCACTTTAGGAAACAGATTCACCAGCGAGTCGATGTGGGATTCGACCTGCTCGACGGTCTCCCCTTTCGGCGCACCGCCGTGCCAGTACATGTCGACCAGCCCGTAGCGCAGTTGCGTCAGATTGGCCATACCGGCCATGAAGTTCTGGCTCGCCCGGATTTTCTCGATCAAATCGTTCGGGATCACTTCGCCCGTCTGGTAGTGTTTGGCAAACAGTTTCAGCGCTTCCGGGTCGTAACACCAGTTTTCCATCACCTGCGAAGGCAACTCCACAAAATCGCGGTATACGCTCGTTCCCGACAGACTTTCATATTTGCTATTTGCCAGCATGCCGTGCAAACCATGCCCAAATTCGTGGAAGAGCGTGATTACTTCGTTGAAATTCAGCAGCGACGGTTTGGTTTCGGTTGGACGCGTAAAGTTGCAGACGTTGACAATGTGCGGGCGAATGTTCACGCCGTTTTCCACTTTCTGCCCCTGAATATCATTCATCCAGGCTCCGCTGCGTTTGCCCGCCCGCGGGAAGTAATCGCCGTAAAAAACCGCCAGAAACTTGCCGTCCTGATCAAACACATCGTAGGTTTTCACCTCCGGGTTGTAGGTCGGCACATCTTTCCGCTCCTTAAACGTCAGGCCGTACAGCTTGTTGGCAATCGTGAAAGCCCCTTCGATGACGTTTTCCAGTTTAAAATACGGTTTCAGAATTTCGTCATCGAGGGCATATTTCTCCTTTTTCAGTTTTTCGGAATAGTAGTTGTAATCCCAGCGCTCCAGTCGTTCATCCTTAAAACCGTTCTGCTTCGCGTAAGTGGTCAGTTCGGTCATTTGCTTTTCGGCCACAGGTTTGGCATAACCGGCCAGTTCGCTCAGAAACTGCTTCACTTTCTCCGGCGAACCCGCCATGCTTTCTTCCAGAATAAAATCGGCGTGTGTCTGGTAGCCCAGCAATTTGGCACGGTCGTAGCGAAGCTGAACCAGTTTGCCGATAATCTGCTGGTTGTCGTTTTTATCGCTGTGAAAACCCCGTGAGTTATAGGCCACAAACAGCTTCTTTCTCAACTCCCGGTTGTCGGCATATTGCATAAACGGCTGATAGCTAGGGGCCTGCAGGGTAAACACCCAGCCAGTTTTTCCCTTCTGCGTCGCCGTGGCTTTGGCGGCTTCCCGCGCAAAGTCCGGCAAACCTGCCAGGTCTTTCTCGTCGGTCACTTCCATCAGGTACTCGTTCGTTTCGTTCAGCACATTTTCGCCAAACTGCAACGACAACTGCGACAGGTCTTTGTTGATGGACCGAAATTTATCCTTATCGGCGGCTTTCAGGTTGGCACCGTTGCGGGCAAAACCCTTGTATGATTTTTCGAGCAGCATCCGGTCTTCGCCTTCCAGTTTCAACTGATCCCGTTGGTCATACACGGTTTTGATGCGCTTGAACAGTTTCTCATTCAGGGAAATATCGTTGCCGTATTCCGTCAGCAAGGGCGAGGCTTCCCGGACAATTTTCTGCAATTCGGGGCTGGTTTCTGCACTGTTGAGGTTAAACAGCACCGACGACACCCGGTTGACCATATGACCGGCATTTTCGAGCGCGACCACGGTATTTTCAAACGTCGGCGCGGCCGGATTCGCCACGATGGCGTCGATTTCCTTCCGGCCCATCGTCATGGCTTCTTTCAGAGCGGGCAGGTAATGGTCATTTTTAATCAGATCAAACGGCACCGTCTCATGCGGTGTTTTGAACGGTTGCAATAGCGGATTTTCACTCATTTTGGCTTTTTCGGGAGAAGGCTGTGCTCGAAGGGCCGGGGTTAAAGCCGCCAGCAGCACCGCCGTTTGGGTCATTTTTCGAAGTGTAAACATTTTGATTTGCTGATGGAGTTTCTCGCAGTATACAAAAGTACGGAAATTTAGAAAATGAATTTCGGACGAGCGGGATTTGTGTTTGAGCAGTGGTAATCAGGGAGTCACGTCCTGCCGAACGTAAACATCGTACTCCCCCGCCGACGTTTTTCGGTATGGATAAGCCGACGTAGCCGCCAGAAAACTGGCCGAACTACCCGGTTTCATCCATTCGTGGAGTTCGACCACCAGTGCCTGAACCGTGGGAAGCCACAACTCGGTATTGGTCCGAAACACTTCTGATTCGCTGCCTTCAATATCCAGCTTGACGACATCGAACGGTTTGCCGCCATTCTGCTGAATCAGGCCGTCGATGGATTCGGCCCGCACCGAACCGGGCGTCGGGGTGTCGGTTTCTTCCACCGTAAAACCCCACGCTCCGCCCCCCGCATCCCGGATTTCCAGGTGCGTCGGACGCGACCATAAACCGGCTTTTACGGCGCGAATCGTTTCATAAGCCGCAATATTCTGCTGAAGAATTTTGAAGTTTTCGCTTTCCGGCTCCACCGAAAGAATCTGCATCTGCGGAAAACGATTGGCAAAATAAACGGCCGCCAGACCGATGTTGCCCCCGCCATCGAGAAAATTGACCGGAGCGAACCCCAGTTCGACTGCATCGTATTCACCATACACAAAAATGTTGTTGAATACGTTGCGGTCCGAGGTACCGAGCCGGACAAAAATCGGGTGTTTCACCTGCGGAATCCGGATCCGAACAACGCGCTTTCGCTTCGATTTGAGCAGGAAATAGAGCGTCAGTCCTTTAAAAAAACCAAATCGATTGAGATAGAGAGGTAGTTTGCTTTTCATTGTGCGATAAAAGGGCCAGGGTGTTGGCTCTGTTCAGCAAATAAAATGAATTATTCAAAAGTGGAATGAAAGACAAGTCAAATTCAAACATTTATCTTGCAGCCACTTATCTACTTCACGATGAACACCGAGTATTCGCCCCCCCTCACCCGCGCTCAGGAATCCCGTCTGGCCATTGAAAAACTATACATCACGATGCGCCACCTGTTCAACCGGGGGTTTTATAAACCGTCCGGCGTATCGGGTGAAGAAATCCGGCAGGCCCTGCTGACCCTCCGACCCGAAATCTATGGTTCAGTCAACGATCCGCAACGGGTTGAATTAGACGGCCTTGTCTACGTAATGGACCGCTTGCCAAAGGGCATCGAAGCCTGCCGGGTCATTACGCTGGTGTCGCGCGAAGGGTTTGAGCATTCGCGGTTTCCGGTGCTGGTGCCGGCCAAACGCCGTCGGAACTGTTACCGCGTCGATGGCGAGCAAATGGTGATCGAGGTCACCAACGGCCGCAGCGAGATTTACGACATTCTGACCCACCTCACGTTTCTGTTCATGGAAGCGGACAAAATCCGGCGGAATGTGTTCATCGAACGGGGCAACAAACTCCGCGAATGGGAAAAACTGGAAGCCATCATTCAATCAGGCGGCACTGTCAAGGAGGAAGAGCAGGAACTGGCGCTGATGTATCTGAGTTCGATTCTGGGCCGGACGTTTGAAGAAACGCAGCAGGCCTACCACCGGTTTGCGGAAAATGCCGGAACCAACAACGGGCTTTTCCAGATTGTCTATGGCTTGGGCTGCGTGTCGGTACGGGAAATTCAGGAGAAAAAAGTCGACCGCGAAATCAACTTCACGCCCATGCTGCGGGAGCGCGTCGGGCAGCATCTGTACGGTGAGCGCTGGGCCACCCGCATCAAACATTACATTCAGACCAACGGCTGGCAAAACCGCCCGATTCACGTTATTAGCGCCAATCCGCACAGCGTTGTCAATTGCCTGTATGCCCCGGCCGCGCTGGCCGAGGTGACGTCCTGGGAAAACCTCTACGACCTGGCCTACAAACTCAGCCAGCCTGCGCAACAGGAACTCCGCCAGCAGGTGACCGAATTTGCCGAAGCCCACGGCTTGCACGAACTGGAGGATCTGGGCGGCACGAATCTGCTGGTGCAGGTGATCGATACCGCCCAGCTTGATGCCACGAAACTGTCGCCCGAAATCGCCCACGACCCGGTTTTGATTCAGGAAACCCAACCGCTGCTGCTGGTGATGGACTACGCGTTTGGCGAACAGGCCTTCGAAACGATGGACGAATTGCTGAAACCGTATGACCACGCCGACGAGTCGTTCGCGCTGAATGTAGCCTCCATCTCGATCATGGGCAAAGCCGGTATTCTGACCGGCGACAAGGGCGACCTCATGATTCCGACCTCGCACATTTTTGAGGGAACCGCCGACAACTACCCACTGGAAAACGACTTTTCCATCGCTGATTTTGCCGGTTTTGGCATCGATGCCTACGAGGGCGCGATGATCACGGTGTTGGGAACGTCGTTGCAGAACAAAGACATTCTGTCGTACTTCAAAAACTCGTCCTGGAAAGCTGTCGGGCTTGAAATGGAAGGTGCGCATTACCAGAAAGCGATTCAGTCACACGCCAAAATCCGGGGCAGCGTACAGCCCGGCATCAAGGTACGGTATGCCTATTACGCGTCGGACAACCCTTTGCTCACGGGTGCGACACTGGCTTCCGGAAGTTTGGGTACGCTGGGCGTAAAACCGACGTATTTGATTACAATGAAATGTCTGGAGAAGATTTTGGGATAAGAATGCGGATTGAACGGATTTAAACGGATTATCACAGATTAAAATCCGTTCAATCCGCGTTCCCATCCAGGCTTTTCCAGACTTCATGAATAGAAACCCCTTTTTCACAGATGAACAAACCAGCCAGCATCGATGTTTACATCGCCGGTTTTCCTCCCCAAATACAGGAACGGCTGCAACAAATTCGGGAAACCGTTCAGAAAGCGGCCCCCGATGCGGAAGAAATCATTAGCTATAACATGCCGACGTTCCGGCTGAACGGTTATCTGATTCATTTTGCGGCCCACAAAAACCACATCGGCATGTACCCGGCCCCCAAAGGCAACGACGCTTTTCAGGAGGCCCTTGCGCCTTACAAAGGATCAAAAAGCACCGTTCAGTTTGTGTATAATAAACCGCTACCGCTGGCCCTGATCACCGATCTCATCCAATTCAGGATAGCGGAAACCGGCGGAAAGGTGTTACTGTAAAAATCTCCAATCAACGTTTACGATGAAAATTCACACCACCAACTACACCAACACGCTCATCGCCATTGCCGACGATTGCCCCGCCAGTCGGGGAGAAACTCCACCGCAGAAAGGCGATGCCAAATCGGTGGCCAGGCTACAGTTTGAGATGCTGAGCCAAAAGCCGTATCACTATACCTCGGATGATGTCCTGTTTCAGGTATATGCCGACCGGAACGACCTCACGGAAAGCGAACGGCCAGCCGCCCGGCAGCAGTTCTTTTCCAAAGGACAGCCGTGTTTTCGGGCTTCTCCCCTGACCAAACGCTACGGCTGGGGCGTTCACAGCGACGAAAATGGGCGAATTGCCCTGCTGGGTTGCGAAACGGAGGAGTATGATAAATTAGCCAGCGACGGAAATCTTCAGGTCGTAAAAGCCATGAAATCAAGCCGGTAAACGCTGTGATTTTCAGCCACAGGATGAGATGCGAACGAAAAAACAAATCCCGGCAAGCTGTCGGGATTTGTTACGTAAAATCTAAATCGTTGAAACAGAATCTGTCGGAAATCCCCAGCCTGTCTGGATTACCCAATGAACATGAGAATACGAAAGAATTGCAAAGCTACCTCGAATTCCGCTGCGGGTGGGTTATCAAATCGTGAAGGATTTGCGATGGTTACTTCAGACTCACTTCACGGTGTGCCACATCTACGGGGGTGCTAGTTTGCACTTTCACCGTTTTGACGTTGGTTTTGACCCCGTCGGAAACTTCCACTTTGTAAATCCCGTCTTCCAGGTTGTTCAGGTCGAACCGGATAATAGAAGATTCGTTGTCTTTGCCCAGTTTCAAAACCGTCAGCGTTTGCCCGGCTTCATTCACCAACCGAATATCGACTTTGCTGTCTTTCGGTTTGTTGACGTTCACACTCACCTTCATGCTGTTGATGACCGGATACACCGCCGATTGAAACGTGGATTTGGGCTCGGCATTTTCTTTGTTGTCGGCGGCAAACGACACAGTAGACGTACTCAGGGCCAAAGCAAGCAGAGCGGAAGCGAATAAGGTTTTCATCGTATTGGTTGTTTAAGGATGTTGTTAGCGTTTGTTGTTACTGCCGTTTTCCGGCTGGTGCGACGTTGCCGCCGTTTTGATGATTCAAAGGTAGCCACTTCATAAGGTACCTTGCTATACATAGTACTTTGGCGGTATAAATACCGGGATGAGTGGTTGATAGCCTGGATAAACAAAAAGAATCGCCCGCACCAACAACCGGCGGGTTGTCAATACGGGCGATGAGACCTAAAAAACTCTTAAAATACGGGTTCTTACTTGACCCGAACCGGAAGATCTTCCAGTTGGGCATAACTAAGCTTCCAGGTATTGTCGGCTCCTTTTTTCCAGAGCAGCATATAGTTCCCTTCACCGGTTCCGTGTGGTTCATCCGGGTTGGCAGGCAACACGTCTACGGAGAACGTTCCGGCTTCGTAGGCGGTTTGCTGATCGGTTGATGAACTGACCGCGAACGTTTTCAGATCGTCCAGCGTCGGCAAAGTGGCCCGGACCCATTTCGTGGCGACTTCGGACTTGCCCTGCCAGTGGCTGTTTCCCTGGACAAACTGGACATCGTCGGCCAGAAAACCGACAATCTTATCGGTTTCTTTTGTATTCCAGGCGGTAATGAACTGCTTATTCAGTTCCTGTACATTGACAGGTTCATTGGCTGGCGAGCAGGCCGTAGTCAGCGTTGCCAGCATCAATATTGCGATGAATGCTTTCATAGTGTTTGCGATTTTAGGGTGTAATGAACCAATACGAAATGAGGTTACCAGCTCTTCTGGCGGTATTCCGTTGCTCCATAGGGTGCTGCCTGATCTCCGTAGTACGGGTTGGGCAGATAGCCCTGGTTCAGGATATACAAGGCCGGATTGCTCTCAGTTTCCGGGACAGATACCGGTTGAACGGCACTGAAGACCGGTTTCGTAGTCGACGCGGCAGGTCTGGCGGCCAGGGCGGTGCGCTTCGTAATGGAAGGCGCAGCTCCCTTGCTGGAAGCCAATGGCTGCTGCTCTGCCGCCCGGCGACCGGCTTCCTGCCAGGCCGCTTTCTTGCGTTTGTTGTCGATGTGTTTGCCGACGGCGTACCCGGCAGCACCACCCACTACGCCACCGATGACTCCACCCACCACGCGGTTCCGTTTGTTGATAATGGCTCCGGCGGCCGCCCCGGTTCCGGCCCCAATGGCGGTTCCTTTGGCTTGAGGGCTCCAGCTTTTCAGAATTTGAGCCTCCATCGAATGCCCCGCCAGCAGTGCAACCAGCAGGATCAGGATAAAACTATTATGATTCGTTTTCATAGCGTTCTACATTAAGTTGAATGCACTATAGACACGCTTATGTCACAATAGTTTAAAAAACGGTAACATTAACAACTAAAATCGGGCGGGAAAGTAGGTATGATCCTACAAGGATCATGCAGAAAACCTACTAACAGGAATACATAGTATACTGATTATCAACCAGTATCCTGAGCACCTTGTTCATACGGGGAACAATTACTGTATAAAAATAAGCATCAAACTCCGGGGTTCGCTTTCATTTGCCCCTGAATAGCGGTAACAAACTCTAAGCTCACCTCATTGTCTTCCGCAATCTCTTCAAGGGAAAGCTTACCCCGCTCCAATAATTTTTTCACGATTTCAGTTTTCACAAGCAGATTCTCCTCTTGCCTTGCCTCTTTTATTTTCCTCTTCTCCGCGTAGACAGCTTCTGCATTGATTGCCGTAATCCGGGCAAATTGAAAGCGCTCCTCAGGTGTCATCCTTCGGGTATCCAATTCCTCAATAGCCTTTTTTAACCACTCCTCATCCCAGAAAAGAGGGTATTTGGTAGTTTCGGTAACTTTATGCAAGGTTTTCATGGTGTAAATTAGCTTTTCCAGGTCGGTTTGAACATCTGCCGCTTCCTTATCAAATTTAGTCATTTCCACGATAATAAATGTCATCTGACTGTCAATCTGCCTACCGAATTCGTCACGCAGATTAGCAATGGTATGGTACTGCTTTGTGGACAAAATATTTTTCTCTAAAAAAGCAATGCAGTAAATACTTGGCAAATTTGAGTAATCGAATTGACCGCGCTCCACCAGCGTATTCAGTTTATGTAATGCATAAAATTTTATGCGCTGCAAAAAATAAGGAGAATGAGCCAACTGCATTTCGACAATAAAATGGTTGCCTCTTTCATCCGTACATGCCAGATCGAAAATACCACTACGCCCATCGACAGTAAGCGCTTCAAACGCATTTTTGTCAAATCGAACCTCTTTAATGGGTACCGCAGACTTGATCAGTGCCTGTAAAGCTTTTCGAAGAAAGAGTGTGTTGGCTTCATTACCAAAAGTAGCTTTGAAACCGTAATCGGAGACTATGGGAATAAACACTATTGGGTTATTTATATTGTTTGCACAAAATACAACTATTTGCCAATATATCGAATCAGACCAACTTAAGAACGGGAAACAGACATCATTTTTTTGTCGCATTCGACCCGCACAATGTCGCAGTCATACACCCCGGAAAACCGGGATCGGCGGTACCTTTGTCAGGTAAACTTTAAACCACAAATACACATGGCCACGAAAATTTTTGTAAATCTGCCCGTTAAAGACCTGAACAAATCCGTCGCGTTTTTTACCGAATTGGGCTACCGCTTCAACCCCCAGTTTACGGACGAAAAAGCCACCTGCATGATCATCAGCGAGGATATTTTTGTCATGCTCTTGGTGGAACCGTTCTTCCAGTCATTCACAAAAAAAGCGATTGCCGATTCGACCAAAACCACCGAATCGATCATCTGCCTTTCTGCCGAAAGCCGGGAGGCTGTCGATGACCTGGTTAGCAAGGCGGTGGCCGCCGGTGGAAAAACGCCGAATGAAAAACAGGACCAGGGCTTTATGTACGGACACGGTTTTGAGGATCTGGACGGACACCTCTGGGAAGTGATGTGGATGGACCCCAGCGCCGTCGAACAGGAACAACCAGAGGCCGAAGCCAGCAAATAAGCATAGAAAGACTTCAGTTTATAACGGATAAAAAAACCGTAACGAGGCTCGTTACGGTTTTTTTATCCGTTCGGTAGAAACCGATCTTACAACGCCACTTCTGAAAGCGACTCTTCAAAACCGGCTTTCTTCGCCCGGTAATGAATCACCCGTTGTCCTGTCATGAAAATAACCAAACCACTGACCACACAAATCAACATCGTACCCACCATCGGAATGGCGGTGTGGTTGTGAAAAACACTGACGGCTGCGGAGACCAACGCGCCAAAGCCCATCCGGAAACTGCCCATCAGTGCGGCCGCGCTGCCTGCGTGTCGGGAGAAGGGAGAAAGTGAAAGTGCCGAGGCATTCGGGCCGGTCAGTCCCTGACCCGCAAGAAACAAAAACAACATGGCGATCAAACCGTAGGGGCCAAACCAGCCCGCCCAGGTTCCCCAAACCATCAGCAAACCGACAATAGATTGATAGGTCAACGTGGCATAAATGATCTGCTCGCTCCGAAACCGCTTCAACAGAACGTGATTCAGTTGCGTCGGCGCAATCATGCTGATGGCTAAAAAGGCAAACATCCAGCCGTATTGCTGCTCACTGATCCGGTAGATGTTCATAAACACATCGGGAGAACCGGAAATATAGGCAAAAGGGGCCGACGTGGCAATCCCACCCACCAGCGTGTAAGTCAAAAACTGTGGATGTTTTGCCACCGTCAGAAAGCTGCTCAGGACCGCTTTGGGCCGGAGCGACAACGAGGGATCGGCTTGTTTTCCATCGGGCAAAATGAAATAAATAGCCACCAGAATGAGCGCGGTTATGCCCGCCAGAATCAGGAATATGGAATGCCAACCCAGGGCTACCGTGGCATAACCGCCCACAGTGGGTGCAATCATCGGCGAAATGGCCAGTACCAGCGTCAGCAACGAAAAAACCTGGGCAATCTGCGATACCGGAAACAAATCGCGCACCAGTGCCTGAGCCGCCACCAAGCCAACACAGCCCCCGATAGCCTGCAAAAGCCGCATCAAAATCAGGGTTTCGATCGACGTCGTTTGCGCACACCCAATCGAGGCCAGTAGATACAGCACCAGCCCCGCATACAAGGGGCGTTTCCGGCCATAGCGATCCAGCAACGGTCCATACAGGAGTTGCCCCACCGAAATACCAATCAGGTAAGCCGTCAGGGAAAGCTGCACCTGTTCGATGGTGGTGTTGAGGCTTTTCGCAATGGCCGGAAATCCCGGCAGATACATGTCGATGGAAAATGGACTGATCGTCGTGAGCGTTCCTAAAATCAGGATCACAATAAAATGTTGTCGGCGCGTCATGAACTGCGGAAGAGGTTCATACTAAAGTACGCTCAACAGCGGATGATTGTTCCAATTTTTGCATTTTTTTTAGAAAACCGCCCAAAAACTTCCGTTATCATGATCATCCGGGTGCCTCAAAACTTGAATCCGAGGCTGGCACTGACCATCCGAAGCTTGGCATTTTCGGCTTTATAAACGTCCTTAATGCCGTGATGGTAGGACACATCGAGGGTGACCGGCCCCAGATCGAAGCCAACACCGCCCAGCAAATTGACAACGGTTTTGTTGTAATCGTCGTCGGTTAAGTTGAAATCATTTTTGTCCGCATTCAGTAAATACGATAATTCGGCCCCCGCCTGAATCCGGATTCCCGTCCGCTTGGTCTGGGTCATGGCCGGCCGAAAACCGATCTGGAGCGGAATCTGAACATAATGGGTGTTGATGGTACTGTTGATCTGGTCCAGCGAAGTCCCCTTGTCGTCCTTGCTGTAGAGTTTCGACGAAACACCCACATATTCGACGCCCAATTGCCCGAACAGCCGTCCTCCTCCGCGAACATAGACGCCAAGCTGGTAGCCCACCCGGGCTTTGGATTCCAAGCTATCCTGATCGGTCGAGTATTTCGAGAAGTTGGGTCCGGCGTAAACGCCAATCGAAACATTGTCGCGTTTGAGGGTTTTTTCCGGCTTCGATGGTCGGTTTGGCGAAGCGGCTGTGGTGGCTCCTTTCAATTGCCCCAGATCCGTTTGCATGCTGTCGATTTTGATGTTCTGAGCTTCGATCATCTTGCGCAAGGCCCGCATTTCATCCGGGTTCGATGCCGGAAAAACCGCAGCACCCGGCGTTATCTGGCCATCGCGAGGCAGGCTGACCGACGATTGGGATTCATAGACGGGCGGTTCAACAGCAAGCGACACCGTCGATCCGGAAGCGGGTGTCGTGATCGAAAACGCATTGTTCAGGCGTTTTTCCGTTACCCGTTTTTCGTAAATGACAGACTCGGTACGTTCGATCACCGGCGCTTCGGTTCGCAGGTCGGTTTTTTCGGATGAAACTGTCGGCTGTTGCGCCCACGAAGGAGCTTGAGTGGCAAATGCAAGGGTGGCTACAAAGAGAATCCGATTCATCGGTCTTGGTCGTGAAAGTGAGAAATCATTTTCCTATTGGAAGGATTTCGGATCAAAAAGTCACTTTCAGGAATAGAGGACGGGCATACGAATTAATATTATTCAATAAATTCTTGAAATAAACAATTTTAATAACCAAAAAACCGTACTGAAAACAGACTGATTTACCGACCTTCCTGCAATGGAACCACCCACAAGCGGTGTCGTCCCTGTATCTAAATGAACGAACCCGCTTGCGCCACAGGAAGGATTTATGGATTGGTCAGGACCTTCAAACTCTGAAAAATTCGCTCGGCCACTTTCTGATTTCCCTTCTCATTGAGGTGTAAAGGGTCGAACCGCAACGATCTTGGCACCACATCATCCGTATGATCGACAATATCCAGGTAGCTCGACCGATCATATTGCGACAGCAAATACGCATGAATATTGACGTAATGGTCGCCGTAGATCATGTATAATTCCCCGTTCAATTTCATGATGGCGTCGTGGCCTGCCCCAAAAACATCTTCGTTCTGGCCGAAACTGCCGTTCACGATGCTCAACACCAGATACCGGTCGTGCCCTAATGCTTTCACCATCGACGCGATGTCGGCTTTGATTTGTTCGGGTTCCAGGTAATTGTTGCGACCCGCCCAGATGATTGTATTATACGAATGTTTGTCGGTTGCAGCCAGCATCCGCTTGGCAATCTGGTAGCTTTTTTCTCCGGAGATGCCCTCATTGACAAACGTATATTGCGGAGCCAGTTTCTGCAGTTCGATCAGGTAAGAACTGCCGTTGCTGCCCTCCGTCATGCTATCGCCCCAGCCCACAATGACGTTGGAGCCTTTGTCTTTGGGCGACAAGCCATCGAACAGCGTGCAACCCAAAACCGTGTAGATCACTAAAAAAAAGCTCAGTCGGGAAAAAATACGAATTAAGGAGGTCATGGTATGCGGAAACCAATGCTGGAAAAAATACGAGATTCAGAAATTGATCTGTGCCGAACCCAACCGACTTCATCGGCTGCGACATGGTGATTTCGGTCGAATACTAAACGGCTGATTCAATCCCGAAATTGTATTGTACGGAGAATTGCCAAAAATGCGGCAGGAACTATACCGGACTGTTGGGGTGCAAACAACTCTGCCAATATTCAACGAGAAGTTTCATTTGATGTTGAAAACCGGCATAATCCGTTGCTTTCTGGAAAAAACCCTGAACTTCCTCGCCATATGCTTCCCGTATGATGTCGATATTGGCGGCAGTTGTCAAATACACAAACGGAATGGATTTCTCGCGCAGGTATTCATTCTGGTTGATCCTTCGGCGCAGCTCCAGTCCGTTCATGATGGGCATGTTGATGTCACACAGAATCAGAAAAGGCTGTTCGTCAGTTACTTCCAGATACTGCAACGCCAGTTGACCATTGGAAAAAAACCGGATTTCGTTGGGAATGTCCAACTGCTTAATAATTTGCGCCAGTAGAAACTGGTCGTCGTCATCATCCTCGATGGAAATAATGGGGCCTTTCAATGACAGGTTACGTTGAGCCATACGGGGTCAGTTACATACGGTTGTTTACAAATATACATCAACATTTGTACGAATATTGTAAACAGAACCGACCAACTGCCGGAAGAACCGTTCTCAGGCTCCCGGATACGGCGGGTATTTTTCCAAAACCGGCTTCGAAACGTCCGGAAGTTTTTGCTAGATCAAGCGGTATAATTCGGCCAAATCTTTGAGCATGATGACATTATCGACCCGGAGTTTGTTATAAATCCGGGCTTTATGGGTCCCAACCGTGGAGGTGTGAATATTTAAATAATCGGCAATGGTGCTCACGGACGTTCCCTTGAACAAATGCTGGGCAATTTCAAACTCCCGGTTCGACAGCAATTGGAAGGGATCCAGTTCATCCGCCTGGTGCCGGTCTTCCTGCGTCTGATCCAGCAACGAGGGATCCATGTATTTTCGGCCCGCCAGAATACTCCGCACCGCTGTCAGAATTTCCGGGTCGCCCGCTTCTTTGCTTAAATATCCCATTACCCCCATTTGCAGATACCGCTTCAGGAACGCATACTTGGTGACGGTCGTAAAGAGGAGGATGGGCAGTTCAGGCACCATTTTGCGGAGATTTTCCAGAAAACTGAACGTGTCCGTGTTCGGCAGGTTCAGTTCCATGATCACCAGATCATAGTCGGTGTCCATGATTTTCCGGAAAGCCACCCCGCCACTCTGGGCCTCATCGATCTGGATCGTGCCGTAATAGTCTTTCAACAACAGACGGATGCCCGAGCGCACAATAGAATGGCCATCGACAACTACTAATTTATGCATGATTCGGTTGGTGTTTGTTCCGGATCGACCGCCCAGGGGACGGTCTCAATAATCCAGCGTGCTGAATTCGGAATTGTTGCTGATGAATTCCGGAATGATTCGTTTGATGCTGCTCACCAAAGCCCGGTCATTGCCTTCGGTGAGTTGGTGACGGAGTTGTTCCAGACAAAACCGGATTTCCTCCGCATGAAGTGCCGCCACCCGGGCAATCATAATTTTGGGATGATGGGTGGGCAGTGTTCGTTCGTTCGTATGCAGCAGTTCTTCATACAGTTTCTCGCCCGGTCGCAGCCCGGTAAAAACAACCTTGATGTCGTGCCCGCCCGGCTCGCGCGACAGCCGGATCATCTTCCGGGCCAGGTCCACAATCCGAACCGGCTCGCCCATGTCGAAGACGAACACCTCTCCACCCTGCCCCATCGCCCCGGCTTCGAGCACCAGTTGACAGGATTCCGGAATGGTCATAAAATAACGTCTTACCTCCGGATGGGTAACCGTCACCGGACCTCCCGCCTGAATCTGCTGCCGGAAAACCGTCACCACCGAGCCGTTGGAACCCAGCACATTGCCAAACCGGGTGATCATAAACCGGGTCCGGCGCAACAGCGAATCCGAATGGTTCAGGCTCTGGACATACAACTCGGCCAGCCGCTTGGTGGCTCCCATTACATTGGTCGGATTGACGGCCTTGTCGGTCGAGATCATCACAAACCGCTGCACGCCGTATTCCAGTGCCAGATCGGCCATGACCTGCGTGCCGAGCACATTGACCCGCACAGCCTCAAACGGATGTTCTTCCATCAGCGGTACGTGCTTGTAGGCTGCGGCATGAAAAACGAGCGTGGGCCGGGTATCCCGAAACACGTGCTGCATCCGCGTCTGGTTAGACACATCGGCAATTTTGATCACCAGCCGGATCTCGTTCAGGGCGGTTTTAAAATGCTGGCGGAGTTGAAACTCCAGGTCGAACAAGGCCGATTCGGCCTGATCGACCAGCACAATCGTACGCGGGTGATGGCTCAGCAACTGACGAACCAGTTCGCTTCCGATGGAACCGGCCGCGCCCGTCACCATCACCACCTGGTCTTCGAGTTGTGCCCGCAAGGTGTCGTTGAAAAGCTGAATCGGGGCTCTTTCGAGGAGATCTTCGATGCGAATGTCGCGGATTTGCAGCGTATCGAGCCGACCATCCATCCACTGCCGGACGCCCGGAACTGTTTTGAGCGGAATGTCGTATTGCAGAAAAAAGTCAGTGATCTGCGCCCGTTGGTGGGGCGTACCGGATTCCATCGCCAGAATAACCTGGGGCAGCACGGTTTGTCCTTTGATAAACCGCTGGTAAGCCTGCTGGCGCGACAGTACTTCAACGCCTTCCAGCACTTTATCCCGTTTGGCGGGATCGTCATCCACAAAGGCTAGCATCTGATACCAGTGATCGGGGTCCTGTTCCAGGGCTTTGCGGGTGAGCAGTCCGGTTTGTCCAGCCCCATAAATCAAAACGGGCTGGCGACGACCGCCCCCCACCAGGAGCAGATGCCAATAGAGTGCCTTCGCACCAAACCGACTGGCGGCCAACATAACCAGACAGCAGCAATAGTCGATGAGCAGAATGGAAACCGGTATGTAGAGCGGCCACGGCCCACTTCCCAAAGCCAGCAGGCCCGAAACCAGCGCCGTTAGCGCCGTACTCATCGTAACCGCCAGCCCCAGCAGCCGCAGGTCTTCCAGGCTGGTGTGACGGATAATGCCCCGGTAAGACCCCACCAGGACGAAGCAGGTTAACCGGCAGAGCATCGTGATCAGCAAACCGGCCAGCAGATTATCTCCGTTCATGGCGCTGAAATCAAAATTAAACCGCAGACCATACGCAAGGGCAAAGGCAATACCGGCAATGATCGTATCGGTCAGCAGAATCAGGTAGCTGGACAGAAAACGATTGGTATGCGTTCGGAGGTAGTTCTCGATCATTCGTGATACGCAGTATAAGGGAGCCAAAAAGTTGGAATGACCGCACAAAGCCATGCCAGGGTGAACCGAAATCACCGTTAAATTGCTCCGAAATGGACTATTGAGAATCAGTGGCCGGCCCGGAATGAGGACTAAAAACCGGCCAATCAGGTAAACAGCCGGTTACTCCACAATAAAGCGGTGCTGGCGTGTCTGCCCCCGTTCCTGCACCTTGAGGATGTAGGCACCGGACGACAGTCCTGTCGATTTCAGCAGCAGATTTCCCGACTGAATGCCGGTTTTCTGAAGAGACTGCAAACGACCATCAGCACTGTAGAACCCGAGAATGGCGGTTTCCGGCTCATCCAGCCGCAGCACAAAGCGCTCTCCGCGAGCCACCGGATTGGGATATACACCATAGGGATCATCCCGCAACACCACCGAAACCGCCCGGTACACCGTCGATCGACCGTTCAAATCAGTCTGCGTCAGACGGTAATAACTGGTGCCTGAATAGGGCGTCTGGTCGGTCAGGCGGTAGGTTTTCAAGGTGGTGCTATTCACCGAGACATCACTTACTTCACCCACTTTATCAAACCGTTGCAGATCTTTGCTTCGCTCAATCAAAAAGCCTTTGTTGTTGATTTCCATCGAGGTCGTCAGGGCCAGTTCAACCGTGCGATTGGCTTGTGCTTTCGCCGTGAAGCTGACTAGGGTTACCGGCAAAGGGGCTGCCGACGGAACGATAACCGTGCTGGCATTGATGGTAATGGCTCCCGCGGTTGAAAGGGCTCTCCCTTCCAGCAAAGTGGTATTCAGCACGATGGCGTCCAGGGCAACGATGGTTCCTCTAAACGTCGAGCCGGTTCCCAGGGTGGCGGCTCCGTTGATTTGAAAAAATACGTTCTCAACCGTGGCGCCGTTCGTCAGCACAATGTTTGAATTGGTACCGGTTACCAGCGCACTGTTTAACTTGATGATAAAAATACCGGCTCCACTTAAGATTAGCGTTCCGTTCAGCGTGGTAGGGCTGGCGCTAGTTTGGCAGGAAACACCCGGATTAAGTGTCTGCCCCCCCAGTTCAACACCGATAGCCGTCGGATTACAGGAAGCGGCAAGTAGGGAGTTGTAGGCCAACGCGACATCAGCCGCTGCCTGAATCGATTCCGGACTCCCGGCGGTGCGCGTGTTGCCCGTCACGGTGGCCGTTTCAAAACCGCTGATGGCTCCAACATTGGTACCAATATCACCTGTAATCTGGGAAGCTCCGTCGTTGGTAAGGGCCCCATTAGCGGTAAATAAAGCAAACGTTGACGTGGTTCCCAGGGGGGGCGCACTCTGCCCGAATCCGATCATCGGAAATGCCAGCAGCGTGCTGCAAGCCAGGCTAAAGAGTAGTTTTCGATTCATAGTCATTGAGTGATCATGTAAGTAATATTTTTACAGTGCTAAGATGAGTCTTTAAAAACCTGTTTATGTTACACAATTCACTAATAAGGTTACATTATTCACACATTCTCGAGAGCGGTCCGTTCATTTTGTTTGAGTTGTTTGTAATAGGTTGGCGTTAAGCCGGTTACTTTTTTGAACTGGTTGGATAAATGAGCGACACTGCTGTAGTTCAATTTGTAGGAGATCTGGGTCAGATTAAGTTCATTATACAGCAGCAATTCTTTTGCCCGTTCAATCTTGTGGGCAATGATGTATTTTTCGATGGTCGTTCCTTCCGCTTCCGAAAACAGGTTAGCGAGGTAGGTGTAATCATACTGTAGTTTTGAACTGATGTAATCCGAATTTTTTATTTTGGGAAGCTCGTCGGAGACTGCTCGCTAAACTGTGTCAAGGGTGAATAAAAAGGAAAAAACCTTATTTTCACTATCATGAACAACGACTTCGATTTCGAGGCCTTCAAACAGGCCGCTATCAAAGGCCTTTACGAAGGCAAACCCTTAACAGGCGAAGGTGGGCTGTTTGCCCCTTTACTTAAACACTTCCTCGAATCAGCTTTAGAAGGCGAAATGAGCCACCATCTGGTTCAAACTCGTCTGCCTGAGCAAAATCGACGCAATGGTAAAACCAGCAAAAAAGTAAAAAGCAGTGCTGGTTTGCTGGACTTGCAAACGCCCCGAGACCGCACCGGTAGTTATCAGCCCCAATTAGTCCCTAAACGGCAAGTTGTACTGACTCCACAACTGGAACAGAAAATTCTCTCGCTCTACGGAATGGGTAGCAGCTACGCGGATATCAGCCAACATCTTTCAGAGATGTATGGCTACTCGCTATCCGACAGCGAGTTAACAGCCATTACCGACAAAGTAATCCCGGCCATGCGGGAGTGGCAAAATCGACCTTTGGAGAGCTTGTATGTATTGGTCTGGTTGGATGGTATCTACTACAAAGTTCGTCATGAAGGCCGGGTCGTGACCCGCGTCCTATACAGCGTCATTGGACTGAGTTTAGCGGGTCGTAAGCAGGTACTAGGGATTTACACAGCGGAGAGTGAATCGGCCAAGTTTTGGCTCTCAGTGCTAACTGACCTTAAGCAGCGCGGGGTCGAAGACATGCTGATCACCTGTGTGGATGGGCTCAAAGGGTTTGATACGGCTATTGCAACCGTTTTTCCAGCCGCCACCGTTCAACTCTGCATTGTCCATCAACTCCGTAATTCCTTTCGGTTTATCCCTGACAAATACCTCAAGAGCTTTGTTAAAGATATTAAGGGGGTATACCAGGCATCGGATCGTGAGCAAGCTATGGAGCAATTATTGCTGGTACAGGAAACCTGGGGGCAGCGTTATCCACAAGCCATTCAGCCTTGGTTGGACAAGTGGGAGTTACTTTCGCCTTACTTTGACTATCCGGCGGCTATCCGCAAGGTCATGTATACGACCAATACAGTTGAAGGCTACCATCGTCAATTGCGTAACGTAACCAAAACGAAAGGGGCTTTTCCCTCCGATATCGCTTTACAAAAACTGGTGTATTTGGTGATTCAAAATCTGCAAATCAAGTGGGAAACCACCACGTATAATTGGAAGGAGATCTTAGCCCAAGTTTCTATTATATTTACTGAACGAATTCAGCCACATCGCTTTGATTAAACCCACTGACACAGTTCAGCGAGCACTCCCGCTCGTCGGTGTAGTGCACCAGCTCAACGATCACGTTTTTCACTTTTTCGATCAGCACACCTTTTTTGTCATCAATCAGTTCGAGCCCGGCTTCCAATAAACCGGTTCGCAACTGGTCCATCTGTGCGGCAGAAATGTCCCCGGTCACTTCTACTTCACCAAGTTCAATCACCTCACATGGCAAACTTATTTTATCAAAAATTGCCTGTACAATCATTTTACAACGCACACTAACCATATACCGAATAAAGACTTTCACTTTGATTTTGCTGAACAGCGTATGAAGAAAACTCACTAAGAGAGGGGGCCGAATCACCAGTGTGGTGACGAGAGAAGAAGCAGAAGAGGGGAAAGAAGAGGGAATCTTTACTAAACGGTCCTTGGTATTGTATATGCAAAAATCGGTCCAGAAATGCCAGTTTATCAGACAAATAATATTTAATTTTCAAACTGGCCGGACTGGTCAAGATATGCAATCGGGCTGGTCAAGATTTGTAATCTTGACCCACTCTGTGGCGGATTTGTAATCCGCACTCAATCTACTGAGAACTTCAGCCCCCAATCCACTGCGGATTACAAATCCGCCACAGAGTGGATCGCGATTGCAAATCGCGATCAGCCATGCTAGCACACCTGAATCACCTCCACCTTCAGCAACGCCCCCAGTTTCGCCAGTTTGGAAGCAATATGCCCCACGCCCACCGCACAATGGTGCGCCGGGCCGTGGCTGTTCCAGGTCTGTACGAAGTTCCTGGCGCCCGGCGAAAACCGGTAGCGGCTGTTGGTATTGCCAATGTGCAGAATCGGTCCCGGCACGGATTCGCCTTCGGCCACCAGCAGGCTGATTTTCCCATTCCCGTTTTCCACCACCGACAGGAGCGTGACCGGCCCGTTTTTCACCGACATTTCCACCGAAAGCCCCCGACCTACTTTGCCATGATACACATAGAGCGGACGAACCTTGGTTTTTCCCTCGGCAATGCGGATGTGGCCGGGACCGTCGTGGCCCATCAGCACCACATCGTCGGCAAAATCCATCGCGTAATATTCGGTGAAAGAACCGCCAACGCCGAAGCTGTCCATGATTTTCATGGCCTGGGCATTCTTGACTTCATATTCACCCGCCACCGGAATACCGCGCGCCGTCAGCAGCGAATTACCGAGAATCACCGAACTCATCGTGTCTTCATTTGCCAGATTGCCGCTGCCTTTGTGGTAATACGCCAGCGATCCCAAACCGTGGGTTTCCACCAACTGATCCAGCGCCACGGAGGTGCGGGCAGCGCGGGCGAGTTCCTCGGGTAAACAATCGGCCTGAACGTCGAAAATATCGGCAAAAACCGCTGTTCGTTCGGCAACCTGTTCCGGCGAAACCGCTTCCCGCAAAGCGGATAGCTCATCGACTTCCACGATTTTCATGTGGCCGCCGAACGTCGCATTTTGCAGCGTCAGATCGGAGTAAATGTCGAGCATGCCGCTGTAATAATTGCCCATCAAACCCAGACAGTTGTGCGCCATGACGTGGGCCACCCGTCCGGCTTCGATCCACTCATCGATTTCCTGCCAGCCCTCGGGGTCGTTATCGAGCATACCAGTGACCTGATGAAACGGGATCTGGGCGCGCCGAAATACGTTGGCGATTTCGGGAACGGGGCAGGCCGAGCAGTAGGCCAGCCACTCGCCGGTCATCCGGGTTCGGTCGTTCAACTGATTGAACCACTCGTAGTTGATGGCCGGTTCGGGTGCCAGGTTCAGGACGATCACCGGCACTTTGGCCCGCTGCACCACCGGCAAAACCGTCGCCGACAGTGCATAAGTCGTCACGTAAATGAACAACAGATCAATGTCGGCCTGCCGGAACTGGTGACCGGCCACCAGGGCTTTTTCCGGCGAATCGACCAGGCCGAGATTGACCACCTCGACACCCGGGCGACTGAACCGCGACTCTACGCGCTGCAAATAACCCTTCAACCGGGCTTCCAGCCCGTCAAATTGCGCCCAGTAGGTATCCAGCCCAATTCCGAGTAAACCGACTTTAAACGGAAACGATGGTGTGTTCAACGTGGATACGGTTCCATTAGCGGATTGACCGGTTTCGGCTCCCTGATTTGCTTTCATAGACCATTTATAATTGACGTATTGGCTCGTTTTCTGAAATAGTATTGGCAAGTAAACAGCCAATCGATACTTTCTTCAAAGTATTTTTCAATTCTGCCAAATAAATATAAAATTACGGTAAGTGTTTTTTCGTCCCTGAAACGTCTCCCTGTACCGAAGCAGTGATTTCGCCTTTCTGACTAGTATTTTCACCATTTATCGAACATGGGAGAGGTTAGACGTTTAGTACCGGACCCGAATGGCACCCCGGGCAGTCCATTCTCATTCGGCGAGTATCCACCCGGAGAGCGTCCGCTCAGTGATCATCCCCCATCCCATTTTCAGCGACCGGCGGTGGCCCTGGACGCCGAACGGCTGATTCATCTGGCGTTTGAACAGAACCCGGATTCGGGCATCGCGCTGCTGTTTCAGCACTATTACCAGTCGCTGTGCAGCCACGTTGTCCGGTTTGTATCGTCCAAAGAAATTGCCGAAGATATTGTTTCGGACATTTTCTATGAGTTCCACGTCGGCCGGGTTTACCTCACCATTACCACCTCCTACCGCGCCTTCCTGTTCACCGCCGTTCGTAACCGGGCTTTCGACTACGTCCGGGCCGAGATGAAACGCAGCACCTCACTCGACCAGGCCGAACGGCTTTCGTTTCCCAGCGAGCAGCAACCCGATTCCGTTACGCAGTTCGAAGAACTGTATCACGACGTGGAAAAAGCCATCGACGCCATGCCGATGAAGCAGCGACAGGTCTACGTTATGCACCGGTTTGAAGGCCGGAAATACAGCGAAATCGCTACTGAGCTCAATTTATCGCTGCGAACCGTCGAAGTTCACATGTACCGGGCGATTCACCACGTCCGGACTTTCCTGAAAGACAAATGGCTGATTTTGCTCCTCAGCTTCTGCCAGTATCCGCAATAAAACCACAACAACTTCCTGAAACATGGGTTTGGCGTGGCGGTTTTTGCCACCCCGAAACCGGTCTTACTTATGAAAACACAGGTAACGAAAGAACTTTTGTTCAACTACTTTGCGGGCCGCACCACGGCTTTCCAGAAGCAGTTGATCGACGAATGGGCCAAAGATACAGACAACCGGGAACAGTTTTTCTACTGGCTCGAAATCTGGGAAAGCCAGCATCCGCAGTATGTAGCCGATGTCCAAACCGCCCTCGACCGGCACCAGATGCGGATGACTCAGGACCCGCAGGAGGACGAACCGGCTGGTGTCGATCGGGCCATTCCTATGATCCATCTGCCCTGGTTCCGGTGGGTTGCTGCGGCCTCGGTGGCGCTGCTGGTCGGAAGTGGCTGGGTGTATCGGGACGACCTCATGAACGAAAAATATACCACGACCTACGGCGAAACCCGGCAACTGACACTGGCCGATGGCAGTGAGGTGACGCTGAACGCCAACTCGACGCTGAAGGTGCCCCGGTTTGGATTTGGGTATCAGACGCGGGATGTGGCTCTGTCGGGTGAGGCCACGTTTTCGGTTACCCACACGACGGACGATCAGCGGTTTGTGGTCAAGACAAACCGCAACTTCGAGGTGGTCGTACTCGGCACTGAATTTACGGTCTACAACCGGGAACGGGGCGGCAAAGTGGTTTTGAACAAAGGGAAAGTGCAGCTCCGGTATCAGGAGGGTCAATCACCCCGGCAATTGATGATGAAACCGGGCGATCTGGTGACCCTCAACCGGCGTGATGGACAGGTCCAGCTCCGGAAACTGAGTCAGCCCGAAAACGCTTCGGCCTGGCGCGAAAACCGCTTTGTGTTTGAAGAAACGACGCTTGAGGAAATCACCCATCTGTTCAAGGAAAACTACGGTCTGGTACTGGAAATCACCGATCCCAAACTGGCCAAATGGACCGTTTCCGGCTCGTTTACAGCCCGCAACGCCGAAGAACTCCTGGAATCGCTGATGGAAGGGTCGGCCCTGACCTACAAACGCACCGGCAACCACATTGTCATCCCGAACCCTGCGCATTAACCCACCGTACGTCTTCTCATTTCTGCTTACTAACCCATTCTTCTTATTTACCTCCATGAAAAAAAGAATACCACCACTGCTGATTCTGCTGCTGGGCGTTATCCAGCCGGGTTTTGCCCAAATGCTCGCGAAGGCCCAGACCTCAGCCCACCAGCCACTGTCTGTGAGGCCCGAAAACCGCCAGTTGAAAGAAACCCTGCGGGAACTGAAAAACCATTATAAAGTAGACATCCTGTTTTTCGACCGGATTGTGGAGGGCTACGTCGTTTCGTCGGACGCCATTCACTGGGACGACCGCCTGGAGACCAACCTGGAAACGGTGTTGAAACCGTTTGGATTAAGCTATAAAAAATCGAAAAACGGGGGCTACGTGATCACCGCCAAAGAACCGCAGCGGAGGTCGGAAATCGAGCCGAGTCGATTTCCCGAAGCCCCTTTCGCCCGCCAAACCGAAAGCCGACCGACCGCCGAAGCAGCAGTACTAGACGTTTCAGCCGCCCGTTTGGCAGAAAAACCGGTTGTTGCCGACATCACCATCCAGGGCCGCGTGACCGATGCCGGAAAAGGCGAAGACCTGCCCGGCGTCAGCATTGTCCTGAAAGGATCGACGCGCGGAACCACCACCGACGGAACCGGCACCTACAAGCTGGCCATTCCCGGCCCGGAAGCGGTTCTGGTCTTTAGTTTTGTAGGCTACGAACCGCAGGAAGTGCTGGTGGGGAGCCGTACCGAAATCAACGTCAGCCTGAAACCCGACATCAAAGCACTGAGTGAAGTCGTCGTGGTGGGTTATGGGGTTCAGAAGAAAACCTCGGTGACAGCGGCTGTTTCGGCCTTGAAAGGAGAAGAAATTGCCTCCGTTCCTGTCACCAACCTGAGCAACAGCCTGGGTGGCCGTCTGCCCGGCGTCATCGTCAAACAGGCTTCCGGCGAACCCGGTCGCGACGGTTCCAATATCTACATTCGCGGGATTTCCTCCACGGGTAACAACCAGCCGCTGCTGATCGTAGACAATATCCCCCGCAGTTTTCAGCAGCTTGATCCCAACACGATTGAAACGTTTACGATCCTGAAAGATGCCGCAGCGGTGGCACCCTACGGCGTGGCAGGGGCCAACGGGGTGGTTCTGGTGACGACCAAGCGCGGCAAAACCGGTACGCCTTCGCTGACGTATAATGCTTACGTCGGCTTTCAGAATCCGACGGTCATGCCTGATTATCTGTACGGATACGATTTTGCCTCGCTGAAAAACGCAGCCGCCAAATACGCCGGGTTGCCAGAACCGTATTCAGCCGAAGCTTTACAGAAATTCAGAGACGGTTCCGACAACGATTCGTACCCGGCCGACAATTATGTCAAGGAAATTGTCAATCGCAACGCCGTCATCACCACCCACAACATCGAATTGTCGGGCGGAGCCGAGCGGATCAAATACTACGCCAGCCTGGGGTATCAGTACCAGGCCGGAATGTGGCCATCGACCAGCAACAAACGGTATAATCTGGCCATCAACCTCGATGCACAGGCGACCAAAACCACCAAGATTTCTTTTAATCTGAACGGAAGGGTGCAAAAATCCCAATATCCTTCCATCGGAACACCGCGTCTTTTTGAACTGATTGCCTATTCCCACCTGCAAAACGGCCCGCTGTTTTTCAGCAATGGCATGAACGGCACCTACGTCACCGGCAGCATTTACAACAGCGGCTACCAGAAAACCAACACGACGGCTCTGTACTCACAACTGTCGGTGGAACAGGAGATTGCGTTCATTCCGGGGCTGGTCGCCAAAGGCACGGTTGCCTACGATCCGACCATGATCCTGGATAAAATCTGGACGACCCCGGTTCACCTGGCCACGATCAATACAGCAACAAAAGTGATCACCGACGGCATTTTCGGTCAGGCCAAATCGTCGCTGAACCAGACCTACAACCAGACCCAGCAGTTGACCTACCAGGCCAGCCTGAACTACGTGCGGTCGTTTGGGAAAAGCACCGTGGGTGCGCTGGCGGTTTTTGAAGCCAAAGCCAACGACGCCATGCTGCTGGGCGCCACCCGCCGGAACTACAACCTGGGCATCGACGAACTGGACATGGGGAGTTCGAGCCAGGCCGACATGACCACCACCGGAACCTCGAACTACGGCCGTCAAATGGGTCTGGTTTACCGGGTTACGTACGATTACGCCGATAAATACCTCTTCGAAGCCAGCGGTCGCTACGACGGCAGCTATTACTTTGCCCCCGAAAACCGCTACGGTTTCTTCCCGGCCTTTTCACTCGGCTGGCGCTTGTCGGAAGAGAATTTCATCAAAAACAACGTGCGCTGGATCGACAACCTGAAACTGCGGGGATCATATGGCGAGGTGGGCGCGCTGGCCGGGAGTGCCTTTCAGTACATGAGCACCTACAGCGTGGTGGGTCCGGCCTATGTGCTTGGTGGCAACGCCGTTCAGGCCCTCCGCGAACGCAATGAACCGAACCCGAACATCACCTGGGAACGCGCGAAAAAGACCGACATCGGGATCGAAGCCACGTTATGGAAAGGCCTGCTGAACCTGGAAATGGATTATTTCTACGAAAAACGCTCCAACATGCTGGTCAATCCCGACGTCATTGTGCCGTCCGAATACGGCATCGGGCTGAGTCAGGTGAATGCGGGCATCATGCAAAACCAGGGCATCGACCTCTCCATCGGCTCGTCGCACCGGTTTCCGTCCGGTCTGCGCGTTTCGCTGAACGGTAATTTCACCTACGCCAAAAATGAACTGCTTCAGGTGTTTGAAGCCGGGGCAACCTATAACAACCTCAACCGCCGGTTGACCGGAAAACCGCTCGGAACGCAGTTCGGCTTTCAATCACTCGGCTTGTTTCAGGTGGCCGATTTCGACGAGGCTGGCAATCTGAAATCCGGTTTTGCCACCCAACCCTGGGGCAAAGTACAACCCGGCGACATCCGGTATCAGGACATGAACAACGACGGCAAAATCAACGACGACGACCTCACCCGGATTGGTGATGCCGTAGCCACGCCCCGAATCATTTACGGGATTGCGCCCAACGTCCAGTACAAAGGTTTCACGCTCGACCTGCTGTTTCAGGGCGCGGCCAAAACCAACTTCTATTACTCGGGCAGTGCCGCATGGGCATTCAGCAACGGCATGGGCGCGGTTCGGGAAACACTGGATTACTGGACACCGGAAAATCCGGATGCGACCTATCCGCGCATCACCAACGCCCCGACGACCAACAACACGCAGGTGTCCTCCTACTGGATCGGCGATGCCAGCTACCTGCGTTTGAAGAGCGCCATCCTGTCGTATTCGATTCCGTCAATGATCACGCAGAAAATAAAAATCCAAAATGCGCGGGTCTACGTGTCGGGGCAGAACGTCCTGACGTGGACGAAGTTGCGCAATTTCGACCCGGAAATCACCCAGGCCAATGCCTGGAGTTACCCGCAGCAAAAAGTAATTTCAGTTGGCTTGAATATTACCTTTTAATCCTGAAAACAAACATCCACGATGACCCTGTCTAGGCTAATGAAGTTGAATGGCAAAGTAGCTTTGCTGTTCCTGATTCTGGGAGTTTTCTCCTGCAAAGATTTTCTGGACGTGGCCCCCAAAGACCAGATTTCGGACAATATCGTCTGGACCGATGCCGCCACGGCCGACCTGTTTCTGAATAACGTCTACTCCGGAATTCCGGGGCCGTTCAACACCTTCGATCCGTGGGAAAACTTTACGGACAATGCCATGAACGGCGTCAACGGGCTGCCCAGCCGGGTTTTATACTCGCCCTCGGTCTATACGGCCAGCAACGCGCCCAACTGGTGGGGCCAGTATGCCAACATTCGCCGGGCCAATCTGTTCATCGAAAAAGTAACGGCGTCGGCCTTTCCGGATACGTGGAAGAAGCCCAAAATCGCGGAAGCCCGGTTTTTGCGCGCCTACTACTACCAATTGCTGTGGACCGCCCACGGCGGGGTTCCGATCATCACCAGTTCACTGAATCAGAACACGCAGGGCGACGCCATTTTCCGGGCGCGCAACACCGATGAGGAAACGTATAAATTCATTGTGGACGAGTGTGCCGCCATTGTCGATGACCTGCCGCTCAAGGCCGAAGCGGGCCGGGTTTCCAAAGCCACGGCGCTGACCCTCAAAGGCTGGTGCGAACTGTTCTGGGCCAGCCCGTTGAAAAATACCGCCAACGACAAAAACCGGTGGGTGTTGGCGGCCGCTACAAATAAAAAAGTAATAGATTTAGGTTCACACAGCCTGTTTTCTAATTACGAAACGCAATTTTACGAGGACAACAACAACAATGTGGAAGTGCTTTTTGCCAAGCAATACCTCGGTGGTACGGCCCTGGGCAGTGGCAAAGAAGGCCTTTGGGGACCCTGGATGGTCGGCGGGGTTCAAAAAGCCTACGGTGGCGTCGATCCGACGCAGGAACTGGTAGACGAATACGCGATGGCCAACGGCTTGCCGATTTCCGATCCAGCTTCGGGCTACGATCCACAGAACCCGTATGTGAACCGGGAAAAGCGGTTTTATCAGTCCATTGTCTATGACGGATCGACCTGGGTGGGGGCCGAAATGGTGATGAAACAGGGCGTCGGTAGTCGGAATGCGACGGATTTGAGTAATACCAATGAAGCGACCAATACCGGTTATTATTTACGGAAGGGACTGAATCCAAAATACACCATCAACGGCAATCACCTGTTGAACAGCGGCAGTTTCATTATTTACCGCTACGCGGAAGTGTTGCTAAGTTTTGCCGAAGCGCAAAACGAAGCCGTCGGGCCGGATGCGTCGGTGTATGCCGCCATCAACCAGGTGCGGACGCGGTCGGAATTACCGAACCTGAAAACCGGCTTGACGCAGGCCGAGATGCGGGTGGCCATTATGCGGGAACGCCGGGTGGAACTGGCATTTGAAGAACGGCGCTGGTTCGATCTGATGCGGTTGAAGCTGGCGGAAAAGAACCTGAACGGAACCTTGCACGCCATGAAAATTGAGCTGGTGGGCGGAAAACCGGTGTACACGGTTATTGCGGCACCGGAAGGCGGCAAAACGTTTTTTGCCAACAAAAACTATTTGCTGCCGATCCCGCAATCGGCGTTGAACCAGAATACGAAGCTGACCCAAAACCCGAATTACTGACCCAATGGTAATTTCATTGACTAAACTACAGCAGTACCTATTTTACAGTCTGATCACTGCCAGCCTGGTGATGGTGCCGGGTTGTCAGAAGTCCTCAACCTCTTCGGGAACCTCGCCCGAAGAGGCTTTGAAAACGTTTGAACTCGAACCCGGTTTTCAGATCGAACTGGTGGCCAGCGAACCGCTGGTAGCCGATCCGGTGGCAATGGAAATCGACGAGGACGGGCGGTTTTACGTCGTGGAAATGCACGGCTACCCGCTCGACAAAACCGGTACCGGAAAAATTAAACTGCTCACCGATTCCGATGGCGACGGTCGCATGGACCAGAGCACGGTTTTTGCCGAGAACCTCGTGTTGCCCACCGGCATCATGCGCTGGAAAAAAGGCGTGCTGGTCACCGATGCGCCCAACGTCTATTACCTGGAAGATACCGATGGCGATGGTAAATCAGACGTCCGCGACACGGTTTTGACCGGTTTTGCCCTCTCGAATCCGCAGCACAACGTCAATGCTCCCTTGCTGGGTCTCGACAACTGGATTTACCTCGCCCACGAATCGGCGGTGACGGCGCAGGTGTATAAAGAAGAATTTGGCGACCGGGGAAGTGATGTTTTCTTCCCCCAAAAGCCCGACGGCATCCGTCTGCCCGACAACGCCAGTGGCCGCAGCGTCCGGTTTCGGCCCGACCGCTACGAACTGGAACCGGTGGCCGGTAATACGCAGTTTGGTCATACCTTTGACGCCTGGGGAAACCGCCTGCTGGTGAGCAATGCCAACCACGCCTTCCACGAAGTCATCACGACGCCGTATCTGAAGCGCAACCCGGATTTGCTGGTTTCCAACGTCACCCAGTCGATTTCGGACCACGGCAATGCCGCCGAAGTGTTTCCGATCACCAAAAATCCGCAGATGCAGTTGCTCACGGATATTGGCGTGATCACGTCGGCCTGTGGCATAACGGCGTATCTGGGCGGTGCTTTTCCGGCCTTGTACGACAGCGTGACGTTTGTGGCCGAACCCGTCAGCAACTTGGTACATTTTGATAAAATCCATGAAAAAGGAGCCAGTTTTACGGCCAGCCGGGTCCACACCGGCAAAGAATTTCTGGCTTCAACGGACGCCTGGTTTCGACCCGTCAATATGTACATCGGACCCGATGGCGCGCTGTATGTCATTGATTATTACCGGCAAATTGTCGAACACCCCGAATGGATGGCCGAAGACGTTATCAAATCCGGGGCCTTATACAACGGAACAGATCAGGGCCGCATATACCGCATCACGCCCAAAGGAACCAAACCCGCCGTCCTGAACAAAGACCTGCTGGGGAAGGCGTCCAATGCGCAGTTGATCGAAAAACTGGGTGATCGGAATGTTTGGTGGCGCCGGAATGCGCAACGGCTTTTGCTGGATCGCGCGACGCCCCAGGACGTGGCCGGGTTGGAAGTCATGGCAAAAAAACCGTCGTCGCCCCTGGGTCGTCTGCACGCCCTCTGGACGCTCGAAGGGCTGAACAAACTTCGCCCGGAATTGATTACGGCGGCCCTGAAAGACCCGGTTCCGGGCGTCCGAACCAACGCGATCAAACTGGCGGAATTACATTTAAAAACCGCCCCGGCGCTCGTTCCGGCGCTATTGGCGATGCAGTCCGACAGCGATCCGAAAGTACGTTTTCAGTTGCTTTGCACGCTCGGTTTTGTTGAAACGCCCGAAGCGGCCAGCGCCCGGCAGAAACTGCTGTTCACCGACATCGACGACCAATGGATCCAGATCGCGGCCCTTTCTGCGCCCGCGTCGCAAAAAGGCGATTTGCTCAATGCGGTTTTGACGCGTTACCAGTCCGACCAACCGGCTTATGGTTCGCTGGTCGAGCGACTCAGTGCCATGACCGGGGCGAGTCAGCCCGCAACAACCATCAACGCGCTCCTTCAGAAAGCACTCGTACCGGTTTCGGCGGAAAAAGAGACGTGGCAACCGTCCATCATCAAAGGCGTCGCCCAGGGGGTGAAACGGCGAAACTCGACGCTCGACTCGAATTTTCTGGCAGAACAATACCTGCTGATCCGATCTTTTTTCAATCACTCCTCCCCTTCCGTTCGCTCGGCCTGCCTTCAGTTTTTGCAGGTAACCGGGCTGCCGGACGACGCCCGGACAACGGCGGCTTTTCAACAGGCGGTGCAGACGGCGGGTGATCCGAAACAGTCGGAAGAGAAACGGTCGGAAGCCCTCGGTTTTCTGGCCCTGCGCGACGCAACGCCCCAGATCCCGCTCCTGAAAAAAATGATTGCGCCAAATGAGCCGCTTTCGGTTCAGGTGGCCGCGCTGAAAACCCTGAGTTCGATCCCCGATGCCACGGTTAGTGACTACGTGTTGCAAAAGTGGCCGGTCATGACCCCCGACATCCGCGAACCGGCCATTGCCACGTTTTTCAGCGGCCCAGACCCGGTACGACAATCCCGGATCAAGTTGCTGCTGGATGCCGTCGAAAAAGGAACCATCGACCAGAACAGCATCGGCTGGCCCCGCAGCGTCGGTTTAATGGCGAACTCGAACGTCGAATCGCGAAACCGGGCGCGGGTGCTGCTCACGAAACGCGACAAACAGCGGGATGAGGTCATTAAACAATACCAGACTTCGCTGGAACTACCGGCTGATGCGGACAAAGGCGCGCTGGTTTTCCAGCAGAACTGTGCGCTCTGCCACCAGATCAGCAGCACGGGTGGGATTGCGTTCGGCCCCGATCTGGCGACCATCCGAAACCGGCGACCGGCTTCCATTCTGGGCGATATTCTGACCCCGAACCTGTCCATCGCCGACGGCTACGACCTCTGGACCATCACGCTGAAAAACGGCGAAACCCAGCAGGGATTGATCTCGACCGAAACGCCAACGGCCCTCACGCTGCGCAACCAGGGCGGCCAGGAAACCACCATTGCCCGGCAGGACATCGAGACCCTGAAAGCCATGAACATGTCGGCCATGACCGCCGGTCTGGAAAAGCAGATCAACCCGCAGCAAATGGCGGATCTGCTGGCATATATCCGGAAGGCGAAATAGTTATTTACCCCTAAATCCCCTAAAGGGGACTTGGACTCGGCTGATCCGGATTTAAAAAGTCCCCTTTAGGGGATTTAGGGGCGAAAGCGTTGAAAATAAGTCGATTCAAAAATATTCTAATTCTTTAACCATGCTTTTTTTTCAAAACCACATACCGACTTTTAAACGCCAGACCGGCCTTTGGGCGGTAGCTGTTCTATTGCTTTTTCCGATAAGGAGTCAGGCCATCAACCCCAAAGCTACCGGTTTTCGGGCGGCTGTGGTCAAGGTGGACGTGACGCCGGAAGGTCACCAGATGCTGCTCGGCTACGGTGCCCGCCGATCGACCGGGGTTCTGGACCGGATTTACCACCGGATCACCGTACTGGACGACGGCAAAACGCAGTTCGTGCTCGTATCGTCGGATTTTGCCGTGGTTTCGCCTTCCGAATACGACAAAGTGGCCGCTAAGTTGAAGAGCCAGTTGGGCATCGATCCGGTCAACTTCTGGTGGACTTTAACGCACACGCATTCGGCACCCGAGGTGGGGCCTCCCGGTTTACCGGCCCTCTTTATGGGCGAACGGTATCAGCACAAATTCGATTCGGATTACACCGATGTGGTCGAAAAGAAACTGATCGATGGCGTCGCCGAAGCCCGGAAAAAACTCGAACCGGCCCGGTTGGGCGTGGGCTGGGGCATGGCGCAGGCCAACATCAACCGGCGGGCCAAGGGCGTCGACGGCAAAGCGTTTCTGGGGATGGACCCGGATGGCCCGGTCGATCGCCGGATCGGGATGATTCGAATTGACAAAGCAGACGGCACTCCGATGGCGTTGATTTCCAACTATGCGATTCACGGAACGGTGATGGGGGGCGAAAACCTGCTCATCAGTGGGGATGCCCCGGGTGTGGTCGCTCAGTATGTGGAAGAAAAACTAGGTATTCCGTTGCTGTTCATCAACGGAGCCGCCGGCAATATTGCACCAATCTACAGCCAGTACGCAAACCACAAAATCGGTCGGCTCCACCAGTTCAAGACCTTACTGGGAGACAAAATCATTACTGCCAACCAGTCGATCAAGGCCACCACGGCGGATGTTAGTCTGAAAACCGCCAGCCTGATGGTTGAAACACCCCGGAAACCCGAACTGGGTTGGGTCGATGATTTGAAAGATTATACCCGCACCACCAAAGCCGGGGTGAACATGGTCAAACTGCCGGTGCGGTTTCTGCAAATCAACGACGACATTGCCATCTGGAGCGCCCCACTCGAATTATTCTGCGAGATTTCCAACGAGGTTCGCGACCGGTCGCCTTTCCCCTATACCTTCTATTTTGGCTACGGAAATGGCTGGCTGGGGTATTTGCTCACGGCCGAAGAAATTACGCACGGCGGGTATGAGATAACGGTTTCGCCCTACACCCCCGCTGCCGCCAAAGATCTGACGGAGTCGGTGGTCAATTACTTGCAGTCACACCCTCCCATCGTTAAAAAACCGTGACCGGAGCTTTTCGTATCTTTGCTTCTCAGACTTTATTCCGATGAAACTAACCCCGATCCTGCGCGCATCCACCCTGTTCTGCGCCCTCCTCAGCCTTTCGTTTTCGAGCGAAATGCCGTCCGCCAAACCGTCGGCGGCCCCCATTGTCTGGCCGAACGGCAAGAAAGTAGCCCTAAGCCTCAGTTTCGATGATGCCCGGCTGAGCAATGTCGACAAAGGCACGGTTTTGCTTGATCAATACGATGTCAAAGCCACGTTTTCGTCGTACCATCGGCGGTAAAAAAACGGCTGGAAGGCTGGAAAAAAGCCGTAGCCAGTGGTCACGAAATGGGCAATCACTCGGTCAATCACCCGTGCAGCGGCAATTTTACGTGGTCGCGGGAAAAGGCGCTGGAGGACTATACCGGCGAGAAAATGCGGGCGGAACTGATCGAAGCCAACCAACAGGTGCAGGAACTGCTGGGCGTTAAACCGGAAGTGTTTGCCTACCCCTGTGGGCAGATGTTTATCGGGCGCGGAAAAACCACGCAGAGCTACGTGCCGATTGTGTCCGATCTGTTCATCAGCGGTCGCGGCTGGCGGAATGAAGCGCCCAATGATCCGGCGTACTGCGACATGGCCCAGATTTACGGGATGGAAATGGACGGAAAGGATTTCAATGAAATCAAAGACCTGATCGAAACCGCCCGCAAAACCGGGCAGTGGCTGGTGCTGGCGGGTCACGAAACGGCCGAATCCGGGGGCCAGACCACGCGCCTGGCGATGTTGAAGCAACTCTGTGAATACGCCAAAGACCCCGCCAACGGCGTCTGGATCGCCCCCATCGGCACGGTGGCCAAATACGTTAACAAACAACGAAAATAAAATAGAGATGGTAATTTTTGTCACCCTCCGGTTTATGGCCGGGGGGTGATTTTTTATGAGAAAATCACCCCCGAAGCCTGAAAGGCTTCCATAACTAGCCCCGGGTTATACCCGGGGACGGGGCGATATGGGGACACGGGAATATGTGAACGCGGAAACACGTTGATACGCCCCGGAAAACCGGCAGAAAAGAGTAGAAAAGAACCGTTTATCGCTTCCGGTTTTGAGTCGATCTTCCGTTCCTATGCGTTCCCTCCCGATCATTTTTACCCTCTTTTTCACCTTCACTGCTGGTATTCTGCTCGCTCAGCCGAACGAAAAAACCGCCTTGTGGCACAGCTTTGAGAAAGTAGAATTCAAGCTCAACGACGTCCCGGCCCGGTACATCAAACCCCGAAAACCACTGCCCGGCAATCCGTGGGTCTGGCGCGCCCACTTCCCCGACTGGCACATCGAGATGGACAGCGTGTTGCTCGAACGCGGTTTTCACATTGCCTATATCAACACCAACGACTTGTACGGCAGCCCCAAAGCGATGATGATCTGGGATGCTTTTTACCAGCACCTCGTTTCGGAAAAAGGTTTTGCGCCGAAGGTGGCGCTGGAAGGCGTCAGCCGGGGCGGTTTGTATGTCTACGGCTGGGCCAAACGGAATCCTGCCAAAGTGAGCTGTATCTACGCCGAAGCCCCCGTTTGTGATTTCAAAAGCTGGCCCGGCGGAAAAGGGAAAAGCAAAGGTGACGCCAAATCGTGGCAGCAACTGCTCGACGTCTACGGGTTTTCGGAACCACAGGCGCTGGCGTTCGACGACAATCCGAAGGATCATCTGGAAGGAATGGCAGCTTACAAAATCCCGATTTTGCACGTCATCAGCCTGAACGACAAGCTGGTTCCGTCCGACGAAAACACGTTTCCGCTCGTCGAACGGTATCAGAAACTCGGCGGTCCGACCACGGTTTATGCCATGTCGCGGGGGGCGCAAACACTCGAAGGCCATCACTTCCCAATTGAACATCCCGAATGGTGGGCCGATTTCATCACCCGGCATTCCGTTCCCGTTCAAAAACCGCTTTCCTCGTCGGCGTATGTCAACATCCGGGCCGGTTTGCCGAATGCGTATCGGGTAATCACGGCGCAGAAAAAGGCCACAGTGGCGTTTCTGGGCGGTTCCATCACCCACAATCCCGGTTGGCGCGACAAGGTGAGCCGGTATTTGCAGGAGAAATTTCCGCAAACGGCCTTCACCTTCATCAAAGCCGGGATTCCGTCGCTCGGGAGTTTGCCGCATTCATTCCGCATCGAGCAGGATGTGCTGAGCCAGGGCAAGGTCGATTTGTTGTTCGTGGAAGCCGCCGTCAACGACCGCACGAACGAAACCGATAGCCTGACGCAACTTCGCGCACTGGAAGGCATCGTCCGGCACGCCCGAAAAAGCAATCCGGCCGTTGATGTGGTGCTGATGGAATTTGCCGACCCCGACAAATCCGGTGATTTCCGACAGGGCAAAAAACCGGTGGAACTCGCCAACCATGAGCGGGTAGCTGCCCACTACCAACTGCCTTCCATCGACTTAGCGCGGGAAGTGTACGACCGAATCGCAGCGAACGAGTTTTCGTGGGAATACGATTTCAAGGATCTGCACCCGTCGCCGTTCGGGCAGGAAGTGTATTTTCAAACCATGAAAAGTCTCCTGAATACGGCTTTCCAAACCGCTTCATCAACTCCGGCCAAACCATCATCCGTGGTGCCTCCGCTGGTACGCGGCAGTTTTGACAACGGCCATTATGTCCCGATCAACGAAGCGTCGCTGGGAACCGGCTGGAAGCTGGTCGAAAACTGGGAACCGGCGGATGGCGTTTCGACCCGCCCCGGTTTTGTCGACCGGCCCATGCTGGAAGCCACCACGCCGGGAGCCGCTCTTTCGCTCAATTTTACGGGTACCGCCCTTGGCATCGCCCTCATTTCGGGGCCGGATGCGGGGGAGGTCGAATACCGCATCGACAAAGGCCCTTACCAGAAAATGGATCTCCAGACCCAGTGGAGCCAGCAATTGCACCTGCCGTGGTACAAACTTTTCGCCAGCAACCTGCCCAATAAAAAGCACGTTTTGCAACTCCGAATGGCGGACACCCAAAACCCCAAAAGCAAAGGAACCGCCTGCCGGATTGTGTATTTTCTGGTGAATTAATCCCTTAAAAAAAACCGGTCAGGTCTTGAAGACCTGACCGGTTTCTCTACCACGACGCCGGCAGAAAGGTGCTGACGTTGCTGTCACTTTCCTGAAACCGCACCACCATATTCGGCTTGCCATTGCTGCCGGTTTTCAGTTCGTAATAGTACGTCTGCGTTTTCAGCTCCGAACGATTCATTTTCCGGTTCACGTTTTGCTTCGGAAAGCAGGAATAAAAGCCCCGGTAATGGCCCTCCGCGGGGGTTGTCGTAAACGATCCGTCGGTTTCGCTGAAATCCACGCTTCCTTTTTCGAAGGTAAACGCTTCAGTTTTGCAGCCCGAATAATCGCGGGTGGTGGCCACGAAATACTTCTCGTAGGTGCCATCGGATTTGAAGTCAAACACGACCGCCAGTTCAAAGGGTTTGCCCTGGTAGGAGCCGTCGTAGGCCCAGAAGTCACCCATGGCAAACGAGCCATACATCCATTTCCCGGCGGCTTTGGTCGGTACGTGCCCCCCCGGCAGAACGGCATCCGTGTCTTTTTTGCAACTGCTCAGCAGGATCACCGCCAGCAGCGTCATCACTAGTGTTTTCATTTGTTCCGTTTGATTTGTGTTTACTGGTATCGGCACCAAAATTGGCACGTCGTCGGGCTTCGGCCAGTGGTCAGGCGGTTGAAACGGAAAAAGCCGCCCCTGAAGCGACCGAAGGGAGCGGATTTTGAAAAGCTGCCGATAGTAAATCCGGAGCGGTTTTGGCTTTCTAGTTGGAAATCAAGCTCAATTTGCCAGACCCTCATGGAAAAAGAACCTTTTAGTGCCTTGTCCCGTCGAAAATTCATAGGACAGGCGTCCGCAGCCCTGTCGGCCTTCATGATCGTCCCCCGGTTTGTGCTGGGCGGTCGGCGGGCCGACGGAACCGGCTACCGGGCTCCGAGCGACATCATTACGCTGGGTTTTATCGGAACCGGCAAGCAGAGCCGCGGGCTTTCCCGGAATTTTCTGGCCACCGGCGAAACCCGGATTCTGGCCTCGGCTGAGGTATACAAAGCCAAACGCGATCTGTTTATCGAACAGGCCAAAGCCTATTACACCAGCGAAGACGGAAAGGCCAAAGTGAACGGCGCGTATTCGGAAATTCAGGCGTATAACGACTTCCGGCAACTCCTCGACCGCAAGGACATCGACGCCGTGGTCATTGCCTCGCCCGACCACTGGCACGCCGTCATGGCCGTGAAAGCCGCCGAAGCCGGGAAGGATATTTACTGCGAAAAACCGCTCGCGCTGACGATCAGGGAAGGCCGGGCAATGGTGAACGCCACCCGCAAACACAAGCGGGTGTTTCAGACGGGCAGCATGCAACGGTCGTGGCCGGAGTTCCGGCAAACCGCCGAACTGATTCGCAACGGCTACATCGGCGACATCAAAGGCATCAAGGTGAATGTGGGACCTCCGCCGAAACGGTATGATTTACCGGCTGAACCCATTCCAGAAGGACTGGACTGGGCCATGTGGCTGGGCCCCAACGAACCGGTTCCGTTCAATTCCGAACTAGCCCCGCCCCTGTCGAAAGATGTGTTCCCCAACTGGCGGAATTACAAGGAGTTTGGTGGCGGCATGGTGACCGACTGGGGTGCGCACATGTTCGACATCGTGCAGTGGTCGCTCGACATGGACAACAGCGGCCCCGTGGAGGTGATTCCGCCCGATGGCAAGGAACACAAATTCCTGACGTATCGCTACGACAACGGCATCACGATGACCCACGAACCCTGGGAATGGAACAACGCCATTCAGTTTGTTGGCTCGGAAGGTACGTTAAACATTCAACGAAAGAAACTGGAAACCACCCCGGCTACGCTCAAAGACAAGGTGATTGGCCCGGACGAGAAACACGTCTACCACAGCGACAACCACTACAAGGACTTCCTGAACGCCATGCGGAAACGCAGCGAACCGATTTGTGACGTCGAAATCGGCCATCGCACGGCGTCGGTTTGCACCATCGGCAACATTGCCTACCAGCTCAAACGCCCGCTGAAATGGGACCCGAAAAAGGAAAATTTCAAGAAGGACAAAGAAGCCAACGGCCTGTTGGAAAGGTCGTTGAAAAGCGAATGGGCCATCAAAGTGTAATCGAATACCCGGCCTAAAACCGTTGAAACGGTTTCCAAAATGGACGACTCTTGTTCCTAGCCCACGGTTTAAACCGTGGGCTAATCATACCGTATCAACCATTTACCCCAAACGGTTTTAACCGTTTTGATTTGCTCAACCGAATTTAATATTCCGATAAAAATGCCAATCTCTATCAAAACAAGCACCATCGGCGCCACGCTCCTCGTCATGGCGTCGGTAGCCGGAAGTTTTTACGGCTGCAAGACGCCCCAGAAAGCGTCGACGCAGACTCCGTCTTCTGCCCCTGAAACCGTGGCGACGGTTCCGGCACCCAAGCCAAAAGTGCCGCGCATTCTGGTTTTTTCGCGCACCAAAGGCTATTACCACGAGTCGATTCCGACCGGGATTGCCGCCATTCAGAAGCTGGGCCAGGAGAACGGTTTTCGGGTCGATACCACCAAAAATGCCGACTATTTTGTGGAAGACAGCCTGAAACACTACACTGCCGTCGTGTTTCTGAGCACCACCGGCAATGTGTTGAACCCCGATCAGCAGGTGGCGTTTGAACGCTACATCCAGGCCGGGGGCAATTTCATGGGCATTCACGCGTCGGCGGATACCGAATACAACTGGCCGTGGTATAACAAACTCGCCGGGGCGTATTTCCTGCACCACCCCAAACAGCAGAAAGTCGCCATCGACGTGATCGACAAAAACCACCCGTCAACGAGTTTTCTGCCCGACCGCTGGGAGCGTTTCGATGAATTGTACAGCTACCGGAACATCAACCCCGACATCAAGGTGCTGGCGAAACTGGACGAAACGACGTACGAAGGTGGCCGCAACGGTGACAATCACCCGTTTGTCTGGTACCACGAGTTCGACGGCGGCCGCGCGTTTTACACCGGCGGTGGGCATACGAACGAAAGCTACAGCGAACCGCTGTTCCAGCAACATTTGCTCGGCGGGTTGAAATACGTGATCGGCGACAACAAGGACCTCGACTACTCGAAGTCGTACGCGGTGAAGACGCCGGACGAAACCCGGTTTGTGAAAACCGTGCTATCCAACGACCTCAACGAACCGATGGAACTGGCCGTGGCACCGGATGGCCGGGTGTTTATGGCCGAACGCAAGGGCAAGTTTTACATGTATGACCCCAAAACCAAAAGCACGAAACTGGTCTATGATTTTCCAGTAAAAGCCGTCGAGAAGTATTTGAACGGCCTGTTGGGCATGACCATCGACCCGAATTTCGCTAAAAACCACTACCTCTATTTCTTCTACACGATTCAGGAGGGCGAAGACACGCGTCAGCGGATCGGGCGGTTTGTGATGAACGACGACGGCACGCTGGATCTCAAATCGGAGAAATCGATCATCGAGTTTCACATCGATCTGGAAGTGAGCGCCCACACCGGCGGTTCGATGGCCTGGGACAAACACGGCAATCTGTTCATTTCGACGGGTGACAATACCGTGCCGTTCGAGTCGAGCGGTTTTTCACCCACCGACTGGCAGGCGGGTCGGCTGACGTTCGATGCGGCCCGTTCGGCGGGAAATACCAATGATTTGCGCGGTAAAATTCTGCGGATTCACGTTGAACCCGACGGTTCTTATACGATTCCCGAGGGCAACCTGTTCCCGAAAGGCATGGCGCAAACCCGGCCCGAAATCTACGTCATGGGTTGCCGGAATCCGTACCGCATTTCGGTCGATCCCGAAACCTCGATTGTCTACTGGGGTGAAATTGGCCCGGATTCCGGCACCGATGGGCCGCAGGGACCGCGCGGCTACGACGAGTTTAACCAGGCGAAAAAAGCCGGGAATTACGGCTGGCCGTTTTTTGTCGGCGACAGCAAACCGTACAAAGCCTACGATTTTGCGACCAAGGCCGTGGGTGCCGAGTTCGATCCAAACGCGCCGGTCAACAATTCGCCCAACAACACCGGGTTGAAAAACCTGCCGCCGACCACGAAAGCGATGGTCTGGTATCCCTACAACAAATCAACTGAATTTCCGGAATTGGGAACGGGCGGACGATGCGCAATGGGTGGCCCGGTGTATCACTTCGATCCTAGTCTGCAATC
Organism: Larkinella sp.; assembly: GCF_965227735.1. Classification (NCBI taxonomy): domain Bacteria; kingdom Pseudomonadati; phylum Bacteroidota; class Cytophagia; order Cytophagales; family Spirosomataceae; genus Larkinella; species Larkinella sp. The sequence goes on from NZ_OZ245776.1 coordinate 979,788, forward strand.
CGATGTGAAACTGCCGCAATATTACGACAAGGCGCTGTTTATGTACGACTGGATGCGGAACTGGGTGTATGCCGTTCGGATGGACGATAACCAGAACTACAAACGACTGGAAGCGTTCATGCCGGTGCGGGGCGATTTCCGCCGTCCGGTCGATCTGGAAATTGGCCCGAAAGGTGAGATGTATATGCTGGAATACGGTTCTGTCTATGGCATCGACAACGACGATGCGCGGCTGGTCAAGATCGAGTTCAACCCCGGAAACCGCACGCCCGTTGCGAAGGTGACCGCTCGGGACACGATTGGGCTGGCTCCGTTTAAAGTGGCCTTCAACAGCCGCCAGAGCTACGATTTCGACGAGGACGATAAACTGAGCTACGAATGGCGTTTTGAAGGCAATCAGGTGGCTTCGACCGAAGCGAATCCGACGTTTACGTTCCAGAAAAACGGCATTTACCCGGTGACGCTGAAAGTGACCGACCCGACCGGAGCCAGTTCGCTGGATACGCTGGAGATCAAAGTCGGAAACACACTGCCGCAGGTGGCCATTGCGACCACCGACAACAGCACGTTCTTTTTCGCCGACCAGACGCCGTTCAAATACGCGGTCAACGTGAAGGATAACGAGGATAAAGTGATCGATAAAAAGAAGGTGAAAGTCGCGCTGAACTACATCCCGAAAGTCGCCGGAAACGACCAGTTGGTGGGTCACCAGCAGATTACGAGCACCTTCAATCTGGGAAAAAACCTGATGCAGGCCAGCGATTGCAAGGCGTGTCACCAGATCAACGGCAAGTCGGTTGGCCCGGCGTTTGTCGAAGTCTCGAAAAAATACCGGGGTGACAAGGGCGCGGCCACGCGGCTGGCCAACAAGGTGATCACCGGTGGTGGTGGTGTCTGGGGCGAACACGCGATGAACGCCCACCCGCAGTTGTCGAAGGAGGATGCTACGGAAATCGTGAAATACGTGCTGGCGTTGGGGAACGAACAACCGGACGTAACGCTGCCGCAGCAGGGCACGACGGTTTTGAAAGAGCACGTCGGCAAGGACCAGACGGGGCGTTACATTCTGTCGGCGTCGTATACCGACAAAGGCGGAGCCATCACGCCCCTGACCAGCAGCGAGAGCCTGATTCTGCGCCCCTCCAAAGTGCAGGCCGGTGATGCCGACGAGGTGTATAACATGAACCGCCAGCGCGGACGGCTGGGCGCCAACAAAAACAAAGCGTATTTCGTGCTGAAAGGCGTGGACCTGAAAGGCATCCAGAAGCTGACGTACCAGGTGGCCTCGAAAGACCACGACGGCACGATTGAAGTCCACACCGGCTCGGCAAAAGGCCCGGTCATCAGCACGGTGGCGTATACGGCCACGGGTGCCTGGAACAAAACCGCCGAGCTCAGCGCCCCGATTCAGGACCCCGGCAGCAAACAGGATTTGTATTTCGTGTTTGTAAACGCGGACCCGAAAGCCGAGAATATTGGCGGGGTGAGTTGGGTTGAGTTTGGGAAGTAAGATTAGTTTTAAATGAGGGAGCCACCGTGGTTTTTAGGAACTGCGGTGGCTTTTGTTTGCTATTGGCTGTTATTTTCAATCTAATCTAAAGTAGGACTTTCGTTTTCGCCCCTAAATCCCCTAAAGGGGACTTTCTGATCCTGATTAAGCTGCGTCCAAGTCCCCTTTAGGGGATTTAGGGGCGAAAACGAGCAGAATTATCAGACAAAAGTTCTATCAAGGCGAGAAATGGAATGACGTCCACACCAATTTGCTCAAAAAAGCACTACAGTTATGAGAAAATACTTGCTTACTCTCGCTTGGCTTTGTTACTCCATTACGGGCTTTAGTCAGGATGGATTTATCGAAGGAAAGCCTAGGCTAGCCTATTGGCTGCTTGGTAGTAAACCCCAGGTTGTGATTGTCCTGCATGGAGGAGCAGCTGCCCAACACTGGTACCTCCGACCGGAATTTGACGCGTTGCAGGAGTCAGCGCGAATCATCTACTATGATCAACGCGGGTGCGGTGAAAGTGAAAGGGATAGCTCATATCTTTGGCAGGACCATGTAACCGATTTACATCGGCTCATCAAAACACTGTCACCCTTGCAGAAAGTGGTTCTAGCCGGTTCTTCTTGGGGTAGTCTGTTAGCGATGTTGTACGCTTATTCCCATCCGGAAGATGTCAAAGGCTTAATTTTGACGGGCACGGTGGAATGGAAAGGAAGAGAAGAATCTTTTTTAAGAAATGGAACTGGGTATGGCCAACTTTCCAAACTTACTATGCAAGAAAAAAGACTGGTCTTTAACTATGATACAAATAGATTAATAAAAGTAGATACGATTACAGTTAGCAAGCAATTTGAAATACAGTTTGGTAGCCCTCAGCATGAAACTCTATTAAGCATGCAGTCTGCCCCAAAACCGGAACGCTTAAGGAAGTTACGGATGCCTATTCTGATCTTTTCCGGGACATCAAATTATAATCGCAAAACCGGTGAGCGTAGTGACTGGCTGGATCAATATGTTAATCTATTTCCACATGCACAATTTCATACCCTCAATATGGCAGGACACGACCCGTGGCTCAGTGATCCTAATCAATTCTTTACCATTAGCAATCAGTTTATCCGTACTATAAGTCAATCCAATATCAATAGCAAGTAAAATAGTGCCCCCGTTATTGCTCGCGTGTCGCGATGTGATTGCTATTCAAAGGGTCCCTGCCCTCGGAATCATTTAAAATTCACAAAAAAACCGGCTTTGGGTCAGGTGTATTGTTAATCTCTCTCACTTAAGACATACAAATGACGAACTTTCATAAACAAAACGTCAAAACCAAAATAACCGGAACAATTCCCGGTCATAAAGATTAACAAACCAACAAATTCCGTAATTACCAGTTCGCCGGAATGGTGGTCAACTCATTCAAATCATCAACAGTGATACGACCTTTGATACGGCTTCGTTCTAGCAACGCTTCAAATTCCTCGTCGCTGGTTTGCCGCTCTGGAACGTAGTTTTCAAGATGCTCAACCTCTTCTGGGCTCAGCGTCGGTTTCAGAACGTATTGTCCATGCGGTTTTGATGAGCGAGTTGATATTTTACCGGCTTCTTTCATTTGTATAACCAAGTTAAAGTAAATTTTGAATATTCCGAAAACCGTTAGAATAGTGCTTCATCTCACCTAAACTTACAACAAACCTGAGACAAGAATATGAAAACGAAAAATAATACCCTCACCACGCTCGAACAGTTCAAGAGCAAGCACTACGGCGAACGGGGCAGTGCGAAGCGGGAAGAACTGGAAGCGGGCTACGAAAACTTCAAAATCGGTGCGTTACTGCACGAAGCCCGTCTTGAAAAAGGATTGACACAGGAGCAACTTGCCGAAAAAGTGGGAACGACCAAGTCCTACATTTCCAAAATTGAGAACAACATTAAGGAAGTCCGCCTTTCGACACTTCAAAAAATCGTTGAACGTGGTTTAGATGGGCATTTGGAGCTTTCGATCAAACTTTAGAATTTCACCATGGATGGTGGCACACCCGGAGCCTATTCACATCTTTGGGGCATGATTCTCGGTCGCGTAGCGACTAAATGTTTGTAGCATCACAGCCCAATGGACATTCTTTTTGGTCGCGTAGCGATCGAACATGCCTTTTATTCGATCGCTACGCGACCGCAACGAGGTAAATTCGACTACTTTTCCTACAAACATTCGGTCGCTATGCGACCGCTCCACCTGAAAAGATGTGCCACAGACTTAGGAACGAGCTATAAAAACGAAAATTGATCTCAACGATGAGTTGGAAGAAATCAAGCGGGGCTAGCAACAAACGCTGGGTTTTCTGAAATCGCACAGCCAGGAAATGGATCTGGACGAATGGCTGTCGGTGCGGGATTACGCCAAAAAATACGGTGTTTCGATTCAGGTGGTGGTCAACTGGATCAACCGGGGCATTATTCCGGCTGACTGCGTGGAAGACCTGCCGATGTTCAACCACATTCGCATGGTTCGGGACAAGGTGTATAAATGAGACGCTGCAGGGCTTTCGATCAAACGCCAGAACCGTTTCTGCCTTCTCCAACCAGGGCATAAAGAAGACAGAAACGACTGGGCTTCAAATTCTGCCATTACTCTTCCACGAGTTCTTCTTTTTTAAGACAGGCAAAGACTTCGCGATAGAACTCAGGGTGTGATTGCCAGGTCTGTGCGGTGACCATATTTCCGTCGCGGACGGCCTGTTGGGTCAAATAGGTGCCACCACCCATCTCAATTTCGGTCCGCACATGTTCATACGCGGTTAGCTTCCGGTTGTTCGCCAGACCGGCGGTGACCAGAATCTGGATGCCGTGGCAGATGGCGAAAACCCATTTGCCCTGCCGGTCAAACGCCCGGACGACCTCCAGCAGCCCGGCGTGGTTGCGCAGGTATTCGGGGGCGCGGCCGCCCAGGAGCAGAATGGCGTCATAGTCGTCGACGACCACCTCGTCGATCGTCAGATCGGAAACCAGACAATAGCCGGGCCGCTCGATGTAGGTATCCCAACCGGGTTCAAAATCGTGCATCACCAGGTTCAGCCGACGTTTGCTGGGCGCGGCAATCACCGCAATGTCGCCTTCTTCCTGAAAACGGTGAACGGCATAGAGGGTTTCGTAACTTTCGCCACCATCACCGGTGACAATCAGGATTTTGCGATTCATGGTGTAACGAATTTAGAACAGGGGGTGTTGATAGAGTCCTTTTACCCCACTAAACCACCAAAAGCCAACAATCCGGCCTTCCTACCTATCAATTAACATTCTGATCACCTTCCTGATCATCCGCTCCTGCTATACGCGGGCGATAATGGAAGTCTATCTCTTAACCCGTCAATAAACCGTTCTTTTGGGTCGCGTAGCGATCCGACAAAAGGCAATGTCCGATCGCTACGCGACCCAAAAGAACGGAATCCGGCTATTAGGCTACAAACATTACGTCGCTACGCGACCAACAATACGGGCAGAGCGATCGGTATGTCAGCCCCAAAACCACCAATCCGTCCATTGCAACCCAAAAACCGCAAACAGTAACCAGCTCCACGGTGTTGTATGGGTTCACCTCACGCTTGCCAATAGACGCCATGAAATATGCGGTTTCCTACAACATCGAACAATCCACTTTTGAACTTCGGGTCGACAACCACACCCCCATCGTCTTCACCAATCACTTTCAGGTGATCGAGTACCTGGAACAAGCCGGGCTGTCGGAACCCGACGGGGATTACGTATACGATCCCGTTGAAAAGGGGTTTACTTTTTCGGAAGCCTACGCGCTCGATTAACTACCGGTTATGAATAAAGAAAGAACCAGTCATCTATATTTACGAATCAATGCCTTGGCACAACCAACATCTGTATGCCGGTCAAACGACTTCTGCTTGTAGTTTCGGTTCTGGTTCTATCGAAAACAAACGTTTTCGGCCAGCCGCTGGCCGACACCTCGGCCATTCTGACGCAACTCAACCAGGCCGAGACCATTGAAATGCAACAGCCCGAAAAGGCCCTGCGCGACTACCGGGAAGCCCTGACGGTTTCTCAGAAAACCGGCTACACGAAGGGGTATTTCGAAAGCGTGCGGCTCATCACCTACCTGCTGGATGTGCTGGGTCGGCACGGCGAATCGGAAAAACTGGCAACTGAAGCCCTGCAAAAGGCCCTGCGGGAACCGTCCGAACAATACCGGAGTCAATGCCATTTTGCGCTGGCACAGTCGGCCAAGTGGCAGGGCAACAACAAGGAAGCCATTCGTCACTTCAAGCTGGCGGCACCCTACATGCTGGCCCACCAGAACCGGAAAAAAGCTGCGGTTTTGTCCCAGAATCTGGGCCTGATCTACGAAGCCGAAAAGCTGTATCCGCAGGCCCTGGCCTACTACAACCGGGCTATTCGGTATGACCAGATTGCGAAAAGCACCAACCAGGAACTGGCGGTTGACTACCACAGCGTGGCCTCTGTGTACGTCAAACAAAACCGGTTGAAAGAAGCGCTGGTGTATTACCGGAAAACAAAAGCCCTTCTCGACACGACGAAAGACCTTTCGCTGCTGATCAATTTATACAGCAACATCGCGAATCTGCACAACGAAGAAGCCCGGTACGACTCGGCCTTGTTTTACTACCAGAAAGCGTTGCGGCTGAATCGCCGGTCCAACAATCCTCTCCAGGAGTTGCATTTGCTGGCCGGTCAGGCGGCTACCTACAATGGACTGAACCAGTTCGCCCGCGCCAAACCGCTGCTGGACCGGGCGCACGACATGGCGAAAACCAATCGCGTGGGCCTGTCGGAATTCCGGAACATTTACCGGGAATATGCCAATGCCAGCCACGGTTTGGGCGATTACAAAACCGCCTTTTCCTGGTATCAGCAGTATGCAAAAGCCAACGATTCGCTGTCGACGCGGGAGGCCAAAGAACTGCTGGGCGAATATGAAGTGAAACTCCGGCAGGCCGAAGCGGGGCAGCAACTGGCCGAAAAACAACGCCGGATCGAGCAGTTGGAGCAGGCGCAGCAACGTCAGAAGCTGTGGTTGCTGGTGGCGGGGCTGGTGGGGCTAAGCGTGGTGAGCGGTCTGGTGTTCGCCTACTTCTACATGCGCCAGCGTCGGCGCACGGCCGACAACGCCCTGCTGGCGGCCGAGCGCGCCCACGAACTCGCCGTGGTGCAGTCCGAATTGCAGGGCCAGCAGAAAGAACGGTTGCGGATTTCGAAGGAAATGCATGATGACCTCGGCGCATCGCTGACGACGATCGGTTTGTTGAGTGAGGTGGTCAAAACGCGGATGAATGCCGCAACGCTGCCTGAAATTGCAAAGATTTCGGCGATTTCGGCCGACATGGTGACGGCCATGAACGAAATCATCTGGTCGCTGAACACCAAAAACGACAGCCTCAACGGACTGATTGCCTACACCCGGGCCTTCGCCAGCGAGTTCATCGAGGATACCGCCTTGCTCCTGCGGACGCAGGTGAGCGAATCGCCCCGGGAAATTGCCATGCGGGGTGCCGACCGGCGGAATGTGTTTCTAACCGTAAAAGAAGCCCTTCATAATGTGGTCAAACACGCACAGGCCATGCAGGTGTGGCTCACGATCCGGCCCGAAACCAACCGACTGGTGATTGAAGTCGCCGACGATGGACGCGGTTTTGCACCGCATGAACGAAGCCGGTTCCGGAACGGACTGGGCAATATGAAAAACCGCATGGGTGAATCGGGTGGCACCTGTGACATTTCTTCGTCGCCGACGGGTACCCGCGTGACCATTTTGTATCCATACCCGACTGCACCGACGGCCAAAAATACTGCATTTGCAGTATGGCAGAAAACCCAAAAAAGTGCCAATATTGCCGGATGAACACCACCATTACCGTCGCCATTGTAGAAGACAAGGAACTGATCCGGCAGTCGCTGGCCATTCTGGTCGATGGCGCCGACGGTTTCGCCTGTCAGGCTACGTTCGAAAACGCCGAAGCGGCCCTGGATCAGTTGCCGGGCAGTGTGTCGATGTGGTATTGATGGACATCGACCTGCCGGGCATGAACGGCATCGACTGTGTGCGGCATCTGAAACAGCTTTGCCCTGCCACCCAGTTCATGATGTGTACGATGTATGACGAAGACGAGACGGTTTTTGAAGCGCTCAAGGCGGGGGCAAACGCCTACATCCTCAAGCGAAGCCCGCCCCACAAACTCCTGGAAGCCATTACCGAACTGCACGAAGGCGGGTCGCCCATGAGCAGCACCATTGCCCGCAAAATTGCCAGTTCGTTTCACATCAGCCCAACAGCCCCCAACGAACTGGACGTTCTGACACCCCGCGAGCGGGAAATTCTGGATCGGCTGTCGAAAGGTCACAGCCACAAGGAGGTGGCCGCCGAGCTGTTTGTCAGTCCCACCACCGTCCGGAAACACATCTTCAATATCTACGAAAAACTCCAGGTCCACTCCAAAGTCGAAGCGGTCAACAAGTACCTGGGACGGAAATAAAGCGTAAAAAATCATACAAATGCGGTATTGTCGGCCCCGGTTAGAGCCGATAGTTTTGCCCCGGTGATTGACGGTAATCACCCCAAAACAACGCACGATTATGAAAACGCTCCTTCTGTTCCTCCTGGTAATGCTGACTTTTACGGCCTGCAAAAAAGACGATGACGAAGTCGCACCAGCCAAACCGGCGGAAGCCGTAGCGGGTACGTATAACCTCACTTCCTTCTATTACGTATCGGGAGACGACCGCATCAATCTGCCGACGCTGCCATATACCCAGAACGGCCAGACCGTATCCGGCACCGCCAGCCTGACGCCCCAAACCACCGACGATCAGGTGACGCTTCGACTGACGCTGAAAATAACGGGAAGCGACGATCAGTCCATCGAGCTAAAAAACCTCACCGTACAGCAAAACGGATCGGGCTATAACCTTACCGCCGGAAACCAGACTATTGCCAGTTCCGACGGCAAAAAAATGAATCTGGCGATTTCCGAAACCGACCCAACCACGAAGGAAACATCTGAACTCAAGTTCACCGCCGAGAAATAACTCCACGTGTTCCACCCATTTAACTAACACCTTGATTATGTGCAAGAAACTCGCTTTTATCTTCAGTGCGGCCTTCCTGATGCTGCTGAGTAGCGGTCGTGTGCAGGCGCAAAAAGCCTTTGAGCAGGGCCGGATTGTCGGCACCGCCGGTTTGCTTCTGGAAAGCAATGCCACGCCGGTTACGGTGGCCATCGAATATGGCGTTACGGATGAAATTGGAGTCGCCGGTAAAGTAGTGTATCAGTCGAACAAGGGCTACAGTGCCTATTCGATTGGCGTGCTGGGCAACTACCATCTGGCGAAAGCCTTTTCGGTCAATGGGAATAAACTCGACCCTTTCCTGGGCGTTCACATCGGTAAACCGTTTGCCTCGCGGGATGGGCGAACGCAATCAGGAACCGTTTTTGCCGGTGCCCAACTCGGCGCCCGGTATCTGGTCAACGAACGGATCGGTCCGTATGCGCAACTCAACCTGGGACTTGTCAATTCGGCCGGATCGAGTTTTGAACTCGGGGCGGCTTTCAAATTCGGGAATTAAACCGGAAGACCATCGCACCTTTTAGTTCTAATTGTAACCCCAACGCAATAGATATGAAAATCTGGATTTGTTTTCTCCTCCTCGTTTCCTCAGTGGCCCTGGCCCAGTCCGGAGAACCGTTCAAAAAGGGAAATACCGTTTACATCGAATCGTTGTCGAAAAACGAAAATAGTCAGGAAACACACAAAGCCTTTGTCGATCAGCTTCAGGAATGGGGCTATTGGAAAGTAACGTTCGACAAATCCTCGGCCGATTTCATCATCAAGTTAAATCTCGAAGCCAGCAAAGGCATCACCGCCACGTCCTGGGGCGGTACGTCGATGGCCTGCAGCGCCCGGTTTTACGACAAATCCGATGCGCTGCGCTGGGAAACCGACACCTACAAAGCCAGTCCCAACGGCACCAACGGGTTTAACGCCAAAAGAGCAGCGGTTCGTAAACTGGTAAATGCCATCGAAAAGAAGTACCGGTAAGTCCACACCACCGCCTTTGCCAGAATCGGTAAATGCCTGCCCAGGTGCTTCCGGTTAGTACATAAAAACCGGCCTGTTCCAGGTCGGTTTTTTCTATGTCAGACCCAACGTTTCCGCTCTGCTCACGTCTGTTCAAACGTGCGAATTATTTGTATTTTCCGTAGTTAAACCGATCGTTTTGCGATCTAAATGTATACTTATTTTGTTATTTAAGCGTACCCTAATTCATGCGATGATTTGAACCCGAACGGCTTTTTTCAGGAGCCGGTTTTCACGGTTTCATGATGGGGCTGACACGTCTTTACGTTTCTATTAAAACAACAACAGATACCATGAAAAAGCGCATTGAACTTGAGTTAACGGCAAACGAAGCGCAGATGCTGGCCTTTCTGCTGCACACGGTCACCGACCAGTTCCACGCCAGCAGGGTCCTTCGAGAACGGGCCAAAATCAGTCTCAAGGATTTACGAACTGCCGAAACGGTACGGAGAAAGCTGACGCACTGAATAAAAAACGGTTGGAAGCCTGTGCCTGACGTTGGAAAAAGCGAAATCGCATTTTACCCGGAAACCACCAAAATCGATACCTTTGCGGGTATGAATCATCGTTTGATTGCCCTTTTTCTTCTATTAACGACTCCGCTTTTTGCGCAGGAGCCATCGGCCAGCCGCATCACCCGGCACATCGAAAAACTGGCTTCCGACCAAATGAAAGGCCGCGGAACGGGCAGCCGCGAAAATGCCAAAGCCGCGGCCTACATCGCCCGGCACTTCCGGAAATACGGCCTGAAACCGCTGGGAGAAGACGGTTTTTACCAACCTTTTACGGCCAAAGTCCGGCGCGTGGTGGTGCCCGACAGCCTTCGCAAAGCCGCCAACGTGATCGGATTTCTGGACAACGGCGCGGAGCATACCATCGTGATCGGCGCGCATTATGACCACCTGGGCCTGGGCGATCAGGGCAGTTCGCTGGACGCCAACCCGCAGGGACAGATTCACAACGGCGCCGACGACAATGCGTCGGGCGTGGCCGGTTTGCTGGAACTTGCGCAGTATTACGCGAAGAATTCAGTGAAAGAGCCATACAATTTTCTGTTCATGGCCTTCGGTGCGGAGGAGTTGGGGTTGCAGGGCTCCCGCCATTTCCTAAACCACCCCACCCTGCCGCTGGATCGAATGAACTTCATGATTTGCATGGACATGATTGGCCGGTATAACCCGGAACGCGGCATCGGCATCGGGGGCTACGGAACCGCCGACGCCTGGCCGACGGTTTTCAAAGACGTTACTGCCGGGATAAAATTCTTCACCGACCGGGCCGGCAACGGCGGTTCCGACAATGCGGCTTTTTACGCCAAAAAAATTCCTGTGCTGTTTTTCCACACTGGTGGTCATCCGGATTACCACAAACCGGGCGACGATCCCGAGAAAATCGACGCCAAAGCTGAAGAGGAAATTCTGAAGCTGGAGATCAAGCTGATCGACAACGCGATGACGCGGCCCAAGATGACGTTCACCCCGGTTCAGTAAGCCACCTGGCAAACGATTCTGTTCTGGCAGAGTATGGCCCGAAGCAAAGCGACTTTCTACTGTAAATACGCTATTGACAGCGTTGCCCCACGTAGAAAGACTTCCGGCATGACCTTCCTCCAACCAATTCGGTATACGGTTTTCCTTTTTTGCTTTCTTTTTATTCATCTGACCGGAAGAAGCCAGGAAAAACCGCAGCCCCCCAAAACGATTGCAGCGCTTCAACGGGCGATTGAAAACGTGCTGAAAGAAACCGGAACCCCGGCGGTTGGGGTGGCTTTGGTGAACGGAGACAGTACGGTTTGGGTGACCGGTTTGGGAAAAGCCAATCTGGAGAAAAACACGAAAGCTACCGCTACGACGCTGTTCCGCATTGGTTCGGTGTCGAAAATGTTTGTTTCGCTGGCGATTCTGAAGCTCCAGGAAGAAGGCCGGATTCGTCTGAAAGACAAGGTCCGGGACTTGGCACCCGAAATCGCTTACGTTAACCCCTGGGAAAAAACCGCTCCGATTCTGGTGGAGCATCTGCTGGAACACACCACGGGCTGGGACGATATGCACATGGCGGATTACGCCCTCAACGATCCAACCCTTACGCTGAAACAGGGACTCGATTTTCTGCCCGGCACCCGGACATCCCGCTGGATGCCCGGTACCCGAATGGCCTACAGCAATTCGGGTCCGCCGGTGGCCGCCTACATCATCGAAAAGCTGACGGGCCAGCGTTTTGAAGACTACATCCAGACTCACTTTTTTCAACCGCTGGGCATGACAACCGCGACGTATTTTGCGTCGGCGCTTTACCGGCAACGGGGAGCCACCCTCTACGTGAATAACGATCCCCAGCCGTATTGGAACATCAGCGTTCGTCCGTCGGGGGCCATTAATGCGTCACCGCTGGATATGGCCCGGATGCTCCGTTTTTTTGTCAACCGGGGTCGGGTTGATGGTCGGCAACTCGTGGGTGAAGCCTCCCTGAAACGCATGGAAACCCCCACCACCACCACCGGCGCCCGGGCGGGTCTGGACTACGGATACGGTTTGGCCAACTATTCGACTCCGTATCAGCAGTTTGTGTACCGCTCCCACTCAGGCGGGGTCAACGGCGGCCTGGCGGATTTTGCATATCTGCCGACACACCGGGTGGGCTATGCCATTATGATCAATGCCGCGAATGGAAATGCCCTGGCCCGGATTGGGAACCTGATCCGGAGTTTTCAGACCGCCCCTTTCCAGACCGACTCGACCCGCAAAAAACCGGTGGACCAACAACTCGATGATGCGATTTCGGGTTATTATGTTCCGATCAATCCGCGGGTGCAAAAGATGTATTTTCAACAGCGGATTGTGGATATAAAGCGCCTTTGGCGGAACGGAAATTTTCTTTTTAGCCGAAACCTGTTCGGGGGTGGTTTAGAAACCCACGTCGCCGTGACCGACCGGCAGTATGCCTCGCCCGAAACCGGAAAAATCAGTGTTGTGCAGGTACAGGACCCGCTGGCGGGGGAAGTCGTTCACATGGGAAGTCTGGCTCTGATGCGGATTTCACCGGTTCTAGCCTATGGTCAATACCTGCTCAGTATTCTCTGGATCCTGTATCTGCTGGGTTCGGTGATTTTCGGCAGCGTCTGGTTGATCCGACACGGACGGGCCAGACAGGGCCGTAAGGAGACGCGCAGCGTTATTCTGTGGCCTTTTCTGACGAGTCTTCTTTTTGTGGTGACCTCGGTTCTGGGCATCATCGGCGGACAGGATCCAATGGAACGGCTGGGAAAGATGGGATTTCTATCGGTTTCCGCGCTGATATTGTCCATTCTTTTTGCCCTGGCGGCCGTCTGGTCCGTCATCAGGCTGATTCAGAAACGGAAAGCTAACGTGAGCAGAATCCTATACTGGCACATGGTCGTGCTGTCGGTTCTGCATGTCATGGCCACCGGTTATTTAACGTGGTTTGGAGCCATTGGCGTACCAAGCTGGCAGTAACGCACATCCGTCGGCCGGGCAGAACGAACCACCAGAAATCCGTTCGATACCTTTCCCCGTTTTGGATACAACATCAAGAGATCTGGCTACTTTTTCGGAGCTGAACTGCCGCACCTTTGCAGCGTCAATAGTTGACTCCGATCAAACACGAGAACTTATGAGCAGTATTCAAAAAACGAAATTAGGCAGTCAGGGGCTGGTCGTCCCCAAAATTGGCCTGGGGTGCATGGGCATGACGCAGATTGCGGGCATGGATATTTACGGAAAAGCCGACGAAGCCGAAGCCATTGCCACCATCCACCGCTCGCTCGAACTGGGCGGCAATTTTCTGGACACGGCGGACTTGTACGGCCCGCTCGCCAACGAGCGACTCGTGGCCAAAGCCATCCGGGAAAACCGGGATCAGTATGTGATTGCCACCAAGTTTGGCTACGAGATCGACGACAACGAGCAACTGACCTGGCGGATCAACGGCCAGCGGAGCTATGTCAAAAAAGCCGTCGAGCGTTCGCTAAAAAACCTGGGAACCGACTACATCGACCTCTATTACCTCCACCGCCTGGACCCCAACACGCCGATTGAAGAAACCGTGGGGGCCATGTCCGAACTGGTTCAGGAAGGAAAAATCGGGTACATCGGGCTGTCGGAAGTGGGTTCGGAAACCATTCGGAAGGCGCACAGCGTTCATCCCCTGACGGCGGTTCAGACCGAGTATTCCCTGTTTGAACGCAGTGTGGAGGAAGACGGTATTCTGGCAACGATTCAGGAACTGGGCATCGGTTTTGTGGCCTATTCGCCGTTAGGACGCGGATTTCTGTCCGGCGACATTCAGACACCGGATGATTTTCCTGCCAACGATTTCCGCCGGAGCATTCCCCGGTTTCAGGGGGAGCAGTTTTACAAAAACATTGAGCTGGTGAACGAGATCAGGAAACTGGCCGCTGAAAAAGACATTACGCCCTCGCAACTGGCCATTGCCTGGGTGATTGCCAAAGGTTTTCTGCCGATTCCGGGGACCAAACGCGTGAAATATGTGGAGCAGAACATGGCTTCGGCCAACCTAACGTTAAGTACCCGGGAATTGGATCGCCTGGAAGCCATTGTTCCGTTGGGTACCTCGACCGGCGACCGCTATGATGCCACCGGAATGGCGATGGTTAGTTTATAAAAAATAGGATTGCAACCCGGAAAAGCCATCAGTAGAGCGGCTTTTCCGGGTTTTTAAAATCGAAATCGGCATGAAAAAGAACGACCATTCTCCCTATTTTATCCATTCAATCGCTGAATTACACCGGATCTTGGCGTTACCCAAACCGGAACATCCGCTGGTGAGCGTAATTAATTTCGAAGAAATAACCTGCTACACGGATGAAAGCATGAGAAGCCTTATTTACAATTTTTACTCGATCTGCATCAAGAAAGGGTTCAAAGGAAAATTAAAGTATGGTCAGAACTACTATGATTTCGACGAAGGCATCATGACTTTCTTTTCACCGGGGCAAGTAATTTCCACGGATATCACGGATGAGCTGGCGCTTTCGGGTTGGTGGCTGGTTGTCCATTCCGATTACATCCGGAATTATCAGTTGGCAAAATCAATCCGTAATTACGGATTTTTTTCGTATGCCGCGAATGAAGCTCTGCATCTTTCCGAAAAAGAAGAAGCAATGGCCGCTACCATTATGAAGAATATTGAACAGGAATATCGTTCGAATATTGACTCCTACAGTCAGGATGTTATTGTGTCGCACATCGAATTATTGCTCAATTATTCAAACCGGTTCTACAACCGGCAGTTCATCACCCGCAAGGCTGCCAACAATGATTTGCTGATCAAGCTGGAAACACTGCTGGCAGATTATTTTTCCGGCGGGAAAGTGCAGGAACTGGGCCTGCCGACGGTGCACTACATTTCGGAACAACTCGCCATTTCGCCGAACTATTTAAGCGACCTGCTGCGCAACCTGACGGGCCAAAGCACCCAGCAACACATCCATAATAAACTGATCGAAAAAGCGCAGGAAATCCTGACGACCACTTCCCTCTCCGTAAGCGAAATTGCGTATCAACTCGGTTTTGAATACCCGCAGTCGTTTAGCAAACTGTTCAAGAATAAAACGAATCTCTCTCCGCTCGAATTCCGGCATACATTCAACTAGGTTTCCGAAGTAATAGAAATACATTGCCGGAGCGGATCATAATCGAAGCCGATTACGATCTGCACTTTATTTGTTCTTTCTGCCCCTACATTGTGTCTTGTAACAAGTCAATTTAAAATTGTTTTTACAAGCAATAAAACTATATACAAAACACTATTATCAGACAAAAATATCCATTTCTACAATCGGAATAAGTATACCGTTTGATAACTTAACCCGCATTACCCTTTTAAATAATGCAGTTCCTGGTCATGCGGTCACGCCATTTAGCCCGCCGGATGAAGCTTTTGGGTGTAGGCCGATAATTCACTTCCTCTCCTGATAAAGAATCAATGTACCATCCTATAAATAAATTCTATATTTGTAGTAGCATATGACGCAGAAACAGAACTTGTTCCGTTTGAAAAGCCTGTTTAGTCGTTATATACCTTCCAACCCCTTTTATATCACTTCTTACTTAAATTTTTCTCGCGTTATGAAGCAAACCTTTACCGCTATTAAATCACTGTATTCGTGTTTTTTGGGAATATTCCTGCTGATTTCCTTCCTGGAAACCACGGTAGTATCTGCACAATCCATTGGTGTAGAGCCTGAGAGCTTTCAGGTTGATAAATCAAGAAAGCTCATCGTCTGCAATCGAATTCCGACCATTCCACCCGGACAACCGGCACGTCCGAAAATCATCTTCGATAAGGAATATACCTTTTCAGAAGCGACTGCGACTTTTGAAAAGGGGAAGGCCTACAAGATTAACAACAACGGAGCCATCTTTACCCTGTTCTTTACTAGCCTGCCGATCCTGAATGTTAAAACCGTTAACAGTAAAGCTATTAACGAAAAGGAAGACGATGTCCGGACGCCGGGAACGATTACCCTTTCTACCGCGGATAAGCCGCTGGTGACGTCTTACATGGGCATTCGGGTGCGGGGTAATTTCTCGAGAGGTTATCCGAAGAAAGGGTATAATATGGAGTTGTGGAACGATATAAAAGGGGATGAAAGCCGGGATGTTAGTCTGGACGGTTTGCGCGAAGACAGTGACTATTATCTCCTGGCCATGTACGGCGAATCCATGCGACTTCAGAATGCAACGGCGCATTCGCTCTGGCTAAAAACGCATACACTGCCGTATATCGCGAAAGAGCCGGAAGCCATTGGCGGAATCCGATACCGGTATACCGACGTATTCATCAACGGTTCTTATAATGGAGTTTATTTGCTGACCGAAAAAGAAGACCGGAAGCAATTAAAACTTAAGAAAATCACCGATGGTGGCGAAGTTCGGGGCGAACTCTACAAGACCAACCCGGGAAGCGCGACGAAATATACCGGCCCGTTGCCCGGCTACGATCCCAATGCAGGGCTGAGCTGGGGTGGGTTTGAAATCGATTATCCGAAACAGTCATTCTGGTTTAACCTCTATGACTTTGTGAACTTTATCGTCAATTCATCCAACCAGAACTTTAAAGCCGGTATTTTCAATCGGGTGGAAATTACCAGTCTGATCGACAATTTCGTCTTCATTAACGCCATCCGCGCTGCGGATAACATGTCGAACAATCAGGTACTGGCGAAATACAAAGAAGGTGAAAAATACTTTTATCTTCCGTGGGATTTGGATGCTTCGTTTGGGTATGATTTTACGGGAAACAAAGAATACCATACGAACGATGTCATGACCAACGGGCTCTATAACCGGCTCCTGTCGCAGGACCCCGATGGGTTTAAATCCAAACTCCGGAAACGCTGGTTTGAGCTGAGGGGCACCATTTACAGCCTGGAAAGTATCAAACAGGAATTGCGGAATAACTATAACCTGCTTCAGAATGAAGGCGCCTACGCCCGCGAAACCCTGCGGTGGCCCGACCGACTGGCATTAGCCGACTTCTCCTATATCGACCCCTGGCTCGAAAAACGCCTGGCTTTTCTGGACAAATATTTCGGAGCTTTTCCAGCCGACGCACCCGCGCCCTTCGTGGTCACATTGACGTCGTTTACGGGCGTCATCGACGGAGCGCAGAAAAAACTGGACTGGGCCACCAGCAAAGAGCAAAATTCCCGCCGGTTTGAAGTGGAATTCAGCACCAACGGCAATTCCTACAGCAAAGTGGGTGAAGTGGCAGCAGCCGGTACCAGCGACGGCCCCCAAACCTACAGTTTCACCCATTCGAATACCGCTTCACCGGCATATTACCGCCTGAAAATGATCAGTACGAGCGAAACTTCGCAGTACAGTAGCGTTGTCCAGATTACGGCACCAGGCGGTTGCACGCCACCGGAGGCTCCCTCCGTTAGTGCCAGTTCCACGACGGCGACATCCGGCCAAAGTGTACAATTGACGGCTACCGGGTGTGCGTATACGGTGGCCTGGAGTACCAACCAAACCGGATCGCCGATCACCGTGAACCCCGCCATAACGACCAGTTATACCGCCAAATGCCGGAAAGAAACCGGTTGCGAAAGCGGTTCCTCTGCCGCCGTTACGGTTACTATTAATAATCCAACCACTGTAACCGGCAATTTTGAAGGGTACCTCGATAAGGTCGAATGCGGAACGATACGGGGCTGGGTCTGGGATCGGAACAAACCGAACACCCCGCTGACGGTCGAGTTTCTGGAAGGCAACACCTCCCTGGGAACGGCCCTGGCCGATATTTACCGCGAGGACATCAAAGCCGCCGGTAAAGGCGACGGTCGGCACGTCTACAGCTTTCCGACGCCCGAGTCCTTGAAAGACAACCGGACCCACACCATTTCGGCGCGCGTGCTGGGCAGCACCTACACGCTGAAACAGGCACCCAAAGTGCTCGGTCCCTGCACCCCCGGCGCCCGCCTGAGCGCTTCGTCCGACGAAGAATCCGGCATCAGCATTTCCATCGCGCCGAATCCGACAAGTGGCGAATTTGAGGTGAGCTTCCACACCGCCACCTGGCAGCAGTCGACGGTATCGGTTGTCGATTTACTGGGTCGCAACTGGTTTACAAGCACGCTGGAAGGCAGTGGAATTCAGAAGCAGAAAGTACGGTTAGCCGGTGCCACCGGGCTGTATATGGTTCAGGTTCAACAGGGGAAGGATGTTCGCACGAAAAGTCTGGTTCTGCAGAAATAAGCGGTTTTAATCCATGCATTGAGGGCCTGTCAGGAGTTGTTCCGGGCAGGCCCTCGGTGTGTGTAAATCTGCGTAGTTTTAAAATTGCCCCCGAAACCGAATAAACTCAGGCATTTTTAGCCAAATTGCGGTTCAAAAACCCACACAGTCGGCAGGTATGCCACCAGCGTAAGCCGTCACCCTTGCACGACTGTTCATTCCCTGATTGGTATGTTTAAAACAATTCCCTTTCTGGCTTTCCTCTTCTCCCCGTATCTCGTCCAGGCGCAGCAACCTTTGCACATTTTGGCGATCAAAACGCCCAAAGAATTACACAGTTTTTTCCGGTGGACCGGCAAAGACCGGCCGATCATCAGCGGGCACCGGGGCGGCATGGTGAAAGGATTTCCGGAAAATTCGATGGCGACGTTCGAGAACACGCTGAAACACACCCCGGCTTTTTTCGAGATCGATCCGCGTCTGACCAAAGACAGCGTCATTGTGCTGATGCACGACGCAACGCTGGAACGAACCACCACCGGAACCGGGAAAGTGGGCGATTATATCTGGGCCGAACTGAAAAAATTGCGTCTGAAAGATGCGGAGGGCAACGTGACTGAACACCGCATTCCGACGCTGGCCGAAGCCATCGACTGGGCGCGGGGAAAAACGATTCTGAATCTGGACAAAAAAGATGTACCGTTTCGGATGATTGCCGCGCTCATCAAAGAACACAAAGCCGACGCCTTCGTGATGCTCACCGTTCACACCGCCGACGAAGCCTTGTATTACTACAAAGGAAACAAAAACCAGATGTTTTCGGCCTTTGTGAAAACGCCCCAGGCGATGAAGGACTACGAAAAAGCTGGGATTCCGTTTTCTCAGCTGATCGCCTACATTGGCCCGGATGTCAAACCCGAAAACCAGGAAATGTACCGTTTGCTGAACGCAAAAGGTGTCATGTGCATGATTTCGGCGGCTCCCACCTACGACAAACTCAAAACGCCGGACGAGCGGGCAGCCGCTTACCGGGCGGTTTTCAACGACGGCGCCAGTATTCTCGAATCCGACCTGCCCATCGAAACCGCCGATGCCATTCAGCCGTTGGTTCCCGCCAAAAGTGCGAAGAGCATTTATTTTAAAAAAGCTGTGGTCAGTGACCGGTTCTGATAGCAGCAATGCCGGGACCTGATTAAAGAACCGGCTTTCGGCAGAACCGGATCAGGGTTTATCGCTTCGCAACGGTTTGCCGCGTCAACCCCGCCAGCAGCAGCATGGCCACGGCACAGATTGCCAGACCGCCGGATTCGCGGGCCAGTTCGACGTTGAGCGTTTTCATGCCCATTTCGTCCAATAAAAACCCTTCAAATTGCGGGGGCCACCAGTAAATGGCCGAAACCAGGTAGATGGCACCGGCCGCCAGATAAAACCACGGACGACCGGCGGTTCCGAACGCCATAAAACTGGCAATGGCGGCAAATCCATAAATGGGAACCCACACCTGTGGGTCGGGGTCGTTGTATTGAAAAGCCGCAAAGAGGGTGAACAATAAGCCGAACGTGATGGCAAGAATCTTCCGCATGGATTTAGAGTTTAAGAATTGTAAAGAAACGTCTTTTATTGACAGTATTCCGTTAGATACGCCTGGGCTTCGGAATAGCCCAGTTGTTTGGCCTGTTTCAGACTCAGACATCCATTTTCGCGCTGGTTCATCATGACCTGAGTCACGCCGAGGGCGTTGAACGCTTTGCCAAATTTAGCGTCCAGTTGCACGGTTTTCGTAAAATCGTTCAGGGCTTCGGGGTATTCTTCCTGCTGAAACCGGATGTTTCCCCGGTTGAAGTACGCCAGTGAATTTTTCGCATCCCGCTGGATGGCCTGGTTGAAGTCCGACAAAGCCGAGACCAGATTCCCGCTGTTGGCAAACAGTTGACCCCGGTCGAGGTAAATGTCGGAGGAATCGGGTGCCCGGCGGATGGCTTCGGCGTAATCTTTCAATGCCGAATCGGTTTCGCCCCGGGCGGTTTTCAGCTTCGCCCGGTTGTAATACGGTTTATAAAAATCCGGTTTTAACTGAATGGCCTGTTCATAATCCAGCAGGGCGTTTTCGTAGTCCTTCAACTCAAAATAGGCGACGCCCCGGCTGTTGAACGCTTCATAATTGTCCGCATCCGCATCAATCGCCTGATTCAGGGGCTGAATGGCTTCGCGAAATTTGCCCTGCTGCATCAAGGCCCGGGCCTCCGTCAGTTTGCCTTCCGACGACGTGCAGGATTGCAGGATGAGCAGGCAATAAACAACAAGGCCCATTCCGAGCGATCTGCTGCTGTTTCTTAGGATTTTGTCGATACGGTAACGGCCTTTTAGGGTATTTAAAACGGTCTTTCTCATAGGATCAGCGTAAAATTGCTACAAAAGTAGCCAGCGGCTTTTATTTTCCTGCATAAATTACTAATTTTGCACCCGGCAAACAGGCACTACCAGCTCCTGCTGAATCCCCCAGGTCTTGACAGAAGCAAGGGTAGGCGGTCGTAGCGGTGAGATGTCGGTTTGCCTTTTTTTGTTTTCCAGCATTCTGACCGCGGCCCAATCGCTTCAGAACCTGATTCGCTCAACGGAAAATCAAAAATCCGATCGTCTGATTGAACGATTATCTTTGTTGTTGAACGCATTCTAATCACTCATATCATCTCTTTTCTTTCAGTGTAGACTCTATGAAATTTTTCATCGATACCGCCAATTTAAACGATATTCGCGAAGCGCAGGATCTGGGCATTTTAGACGGTGTGACCACCAACCCGTCTCTGATGGCAAAGGAAGGCATCACCGGCAAAAACAGCGTCATGCAGCATTACAAAGCCATTTGTGACATTGTCGATGGCGATGTAAGCGCCGAAGTGATCGCGACTACGTTTAACGAAATGATTGCCGAAGGCGAAGAACTGGCCGAAATCGATGATAAAATTGTCGTGAAAGTACCGATGATCAAGGAAGGCATCAAGGCCATCAATTATTTCACGGAAAAGGGCATCAAAACCAACTGTACGCTGATTTTCTCGGCGGGGCAGGCTCTACTGGCGGCCAAGGCGGGTGCCACGTATGTGTCTCCCTTCGTTGGTCGTTTGGATGACATTTCGGTCGATGGGGTTGCGCTGATCGAGCAAATTGCCCTGATTTACCGCAATTATGGCTACGGCACGCAGATTCTGGCGGCTTCCGTTCGGCACCCGATGCACATCATCCAGTGTGCCGAAGTGGGCGCCGATGTCATGACCGGGCCGCTGAGCGTCATCAACGCCCTCTTCAGCCACCCCCTCACCGACATCGGCCTGGCCAAGTTTTTAGCCGACCACAAGAAAGCTTCCACTAAATAAGTTAAGAGTGATGAGTTAAGAATGAAGACGAGGCCGCCCGTGCGGTTGGCTGTCCCTGCGGTAAAATGCATCAGCGGATTCTTAACTCATCACTCCTAACTGATCACTCTTAACTGCTAGTTATGTTCTCTACCGAACCCGTTCTGTCTCTGAATCAGGCTGATATCTACCAGGGAGGTCGGATTGTCCTGGCTGATGTGACGTTTGACGTCAACAAAGGGGATTTTGTGTTTTTAATTGGCCGAACGGGTAGCGGCAAAAGCTCGCTGCTCAAAACGCTGTATGCTGATTTGTGGCTGCAAGCGGGCACTGGTCGCGTGGCCGGTTTTGGCCTCGAAAAACTGAAACCGAAGGATGTGCCGTATCTGCGCCGGAAAATTGGCATCGTCTTTCAGGACTTTCAGCTTTTCATGGATCGCAACATCGAGGAAAACCTGCGGTTCGTGCTCAAAGCCACCGGCTGGACGGACCAGACCAAAATGAAAAGCCGCATTTCCGAGGTGCTCATGCAGGTGGGTCTGGGAACTCTGCAGAAAAAAATGCCCCACCAGCTATCGGGCGGGGAACAGCAACGCGTGGTGGTAGCCCGCGCCATGCTCAATGAACCCATGATTCTGATTGCTGATGAACCCACCGGAAACCTCGACCCGGCGGTTGGCGAACAAATCATGAATGTTTTCCAAACCATCAACAATTCCGGCACCGCCATCCTGATGGCCACCCACAACTACGACTTCCTCCGCAAGTATCCCGCCCGGGTGCTGCGCGTTGAGGATGGGAAGGTCATTGAGCAGGGGCTTTGATTTGAATTTAAAATGTAAAATGACGAATGCTAAATGTAAAAGTTAAAAAGCACCAGCTTAATACGTTTACATTTAGCATTCGTCATTTTACATTTTAGATTAGTTATTTATCCTCTTCTCATTTCGGTTTCAAATACACAAACGGAATAATCATTTCTTCCAGCGAAACTCCGCCGTGCTGGAATGTATCCCGGTAATAATTGACGTAGTAATTGTAGTTGTTCGGATACGCGAAGAAGTAATCTTCCAGCGTGAAGACGTAGGCCGTGGAGACGTGAATCCGGGGCAGGAAGAAGTTTTCCGGTTTGCGGCAAACGAACAGGTGGTTGTCGTCGAAACCCAGGTTTTTGCCCTGTTTGTAACGCAGGTTGGTGTTCGTATCCCGGTAGCCGACAATCTTGGCCGGCTTCTGCACCCGGATCATGCCGTGGTCGGTGGTGATAATTAACCGGCCATTCTTTTCCGAAATCTTCCGCACCAATTCCAGCAAAGGTGAGTGGCTAAACCAGGACCGCGTGATCGAGCGGTAAGCCGCTTCGTCGGGAGCCAGTTCCTTGATCATCGCCATGTCTGTCCGGGCGTGCGACAGCATATCCACGAAGTTGTAGACGATCACGTTCAGATCGTTCTGCATCAGGTTGCTAAAGTTGTCGACCAGGTGTTTGCCCTGGTTGATGTTCAGAATCTTGTGGTACGAAAACTTGATGTTCAGGCGGCTGCTATCGATCTGGCGTTTCAGAAACTGGTCTTCGTTGTTGTTCAAACCAGCTTCTTCGTTGTCGTCATTCACCCACAGGTCGGGATGTTTTTTCTCCATTTCGCTCGGCATCATCCCCGAGAAAATGGCGTTCCGGGCAAAAGCCGTAGTGGTCGGCAAAATGGAATAATAGGATGATTCTTCTTCTACCGTAAAATATTCGGATAGAATCGGCTCGATCACTTTCCACTGATCATAGCGCAGGTTGTCGATCAGCACGAAGAAAAGCGGGTTGTTCTGCTCGATCAGCGGAAACACTTTCTTGCGCATCAGTTGGTGCGACATCACCGGTTTGTCGCCTTTGGGTTCGTTCAGCCAGTCTTCGTAATTGTTCATCACGAACTTGCAAAACGTCGCATTGGCCTCACTCTTCTGCATGTTGAAGACTTCGCCCATGCTCTTATCCTGCGCTCCGTCCAATTCCAGTTCCCAGAAAATGAGCTTCTTATAAATATCGACCCAGTCGTCGAAATCCACACGGTCGTTGTATAGGTTCGATAAATTCCGGAAGTCCTGCTGGTAGCTCTGGTTCGTTTTTTCGGTTACCAGGCGTTTGTTGTCGAGGATTTTTTTAACCGACAGCAGAATCTGGTTGGGATTGAGCGGTTTGATGAGGTAATCGGCGATTTTAGCCCCGATGGCCCCTTCCATGATGTGTTCTTCCTCGCTCTTGGTAATCATCACAACCGGCAGGTTGGGCCGCATTTGCTTGATTTGCTGGAGCGTCTCCAAACCCGTCATGCCCGGCATCATTTCGTCCAGAAAAACGAGGTCGAAGTTTTCCTGATCCACTTTTTCGAGCGCGTCGGCTCCGCTGTTCACGGGTGTAATGGTATATCCTTTGTTATTCAGAAAAAGAATATGCGGTTTCAATAAGTCAATTTCGTCATCGGCCCAGAGGATGGAATAATTTTGCATGATACGGTTTTCTGTGTGGTTAGATTGAATAGTTTACTCTAGTTCAACTTGGTAACGACCGAAACTGTTCAGGTGGTTCGATTTTAACAGTCTTTAACACCCCTCCCACTGAAGTTATCGGCATCGTCCTGCGGGCAAGTTACCTTTTTCAGCTTACCTTTTCGAAAGATGATTAGTTTCCTTGCAGTTTTTGACAGATAAAGGTGTCGCGCAGGGTCTAATTTTGGAAGAAACCGGTTTTGGGAGTAACTGGCTTGCTCATCCCGTAGGGATTAAACAGCGCAGCGTCGGTAGAAAATGGGATTACGTTGGGCGCCCGCGTGCCGTAAGGTACGCGACCAACCATTCACAGAAATCCGACGGTCGCGTACCTTACGGCACGCAAAAAAAACAATCATCCTTTTGCTGCGCTGTTGAATCCCTACGGGATAAAGGGATGGTTTGGTTGCCATTTGCTACCGACGCTGCGCTGTTGAATCCCTACGGGATAAAGGGATGGTTTGGTTGCCATTTGCTACCGACGCTACGCTGTTGAATCCCTACGGGAAACCGCGTTTTCTAGTAACCTTGCTACTTTACTAACCGCTCCAGATCCTCCGGCGTATCGATCCCGTAGCTGTCCAGTTCCGTCACGACGCAGCGAATCCGGTAGCCGTTTTCGAGCCAGCGGAGTTGTTCAAGGGCTTCGGCTTTTTCAAGCAACGAGGGCGGCAACTGCGTAATTTGGCCCAGAATATCAGCCCGGTAGGCGTAAATACCGATGTGTTTGTAAAAGATATGGTGCTCCAGCCATTCCTCCGACGGCCAGCCGCGCAGGTACGGAAGCGTCTGGCGACTGAAGTACAGGGCTTCTCCCCGACTGTTCAGCACCACTTTCGGCGTACTCGGATTGAACAGCACGTCCGGATCATCGATCCGCTTCACCAGCGTGGCCAGTTCCGTCTGTCCATCCAGCACCGAAGCCAGCAGATCAATCTGCTCGGGTTTAATAAAAGGCTCATCACCCTGAATATTAATCACATAATCGAACGTTTCCCCAACGGCCCGCATCGCTTCGTAACACCGGTCGGTTCCGCTCTGGTGGTTCTCGGAGGTCATGATGACCTCTCCGCCAAACGCGCGGACCGGCCCCGCAATGGCTTCGTGGTCGGTCGCAATCACGACCCGTCTGAGTGAGGTCGCCTTTTGGGATTGCTCCATCACGCGTTGAATCATGGTTTTTCCACCAATATCCGCCAGGGCTTTGGCCGGGAAACGGCTGGAGGCATAACGAGCCGGGATAATTCCGAGGATGTTCATTCGTCGATTTTCGGTATTTTTGGCGCAAGATACGCGGAACTCGGTTTACACGGGAAAAAATGGCGTGTTGATTCTGGCCCGATCCCTATTCTGAATGACCAACGCAAACCCCAATTCGTTGCCTATCGCTTTCCAACTACGATTTTCGGACCCGGTTTGGCGACTGGTTTTTGAACAGGTCGATACGAGCCCCGGCCTGTTTGTTGCCGAATTGCGAAACCGGGACTCCCAGACACTGACCTTCGCAACCGTGGCATTACCGGATGGGAAACTCGTTTCCGAAATAAAACCCTCGCTGCCGTTTCATTCATCCCTGATTGGCCTCTGGAACGGCCAGGCACTCTACCACCGCTTCGATAACAACCGGTTACCGGTCCCGACGGCCCTGGGAAATGTGAATCTGAAAACCGGTCAGCCGCGCTGGGAATGGCCCCAACACGTTTTGACCGGAGCCGATGCCGAACAGGTTTGGGCGCAACGGGCCTCGCTGACCGACCTGGCCACCTCCCCCGTTGTGGCCTTTCGACTGGCCGATGGCGAACCGGTTGAAACCGCTGAAAATCCACCGGTTTTTAACAATTCGCGCCTGTCTTTCCCCGTTTCTTACACGACGACCAGCACCTGGTGGCCCGTTATCGACCGGTTTATAAAAAAACAGACGCAGCGGCAGCCGATTGGCCCGGTCGAGTATTTGGAAATTGGCGATAAACTTATTTTTTCGTATTATTATCGTGAAACAAACGATCAGCTACACGCATCCGTGTTGATCACCGACCGTCTACGAACGACCTGGTTGCACCAGAAAACCGGCCAGGACCCCGAAACCGCCCGGCCGCTCTCCGACTCGAACGCCCAGCCGTTGGTCGGAACCAGCTCTTTCTGCGTCTGGCAAAACCAGATCATCATTCAAACCACTTCAACTTGTCTTACAAGTTATTATTTGAAACCAATGCCATGAAGCGACTGATGCCGCTGTTACTAGCTGGCTGGCTGACCAGTATCATTACGCAAGCCCGCCCTGTTCTGCCGGATTCTCTCGGAATGGAGAAGAAAGACGGTAAACTGTATGTTCTGCACCGGATCGAACAGGGGCAAACGCTGTATTCGCTCGTTCGGAAATACAACACCACCGTTCAGGCCATCAAAGATGCCAACCCGGGCCTGGCCGATGGCGTCCGCTACGATCAGGTGGTGCGTGTTCCGGCCCGTAATTTGTCGCGGAAAGAAGAAAAAGCCGTGACAAAGGCCATCAAAAAAGAAGAAAAAGAATCGCTGAAACGCGAGGAGCGCGAAGTGAAACAGGAAACCGTTCGGGAAGCCAACAGCGGAATTCACCAGGTGGAACCGGGGCAAACCCTGTATAGCCTGGCGTCGCGCTACGGGGTTTCAATGGATGAGGTTCGTAAATGGAACAATCTTTCGTCCGACCACATCGTGAGTGGTCAGGCGCTGATTGTCTCGGAAAAGGCTTGGCGCGTTCGGGAACCGCTGGCCAAACCCGTCGCCGTTGCGCCCACCCATCGCTCCGACTCCTCGACCGAAGTTTCGCGAACGTCCCGCAATGATTCTCCCAAAACCGAGCGACCGGCGGCTCCGCCCCGTACGGTTCCAACGCCCCCCCGGGAAGAGCCCAGCCGCCCCGTCGAAAGCGAACGGCCAGCCGCCGAACCCACCAGTTCGGCCCCTTCAGAACCCCGCATCATTCGCCCCGGCGATTCCGGCCCGCTTCCGAACCCCGGTGGCAATACGCGTCGCATTGCTGAAATCGGGATGGCCGAAATCATCGAAAATTCCGGCAACTCGAACAAGTACCTGGCTTTGCACCGCTCCGCCCCCATCGGAACGCTGGTTCTGGTGCGAAACGACATGAATCAGCAGTCGATCTGGGTGAAAATTATCGGTCGCCTGCCCGACACCAGCGTCAATGACAAAGTGATCGTGAAAGTTTCGGCGCGGGCCTTCGAGAAACTTTCTCCCGCCGATCGGCGTTTTCGGGCTGAGGTCAGTTATTTAGTACCTTAAGAATGTGTATTGAAAACCGAAGCCATGGACACTTCGTTATTCGATATTTATCATTCATTATTCGCTATTCAAAGTATCCATGCTTACACCAGAACAAAAAGCCGAACGCATTGCCCGCCGGCATAAAGAACGGGAAGAGAAGATGAAGGCCACCACGGGCTACAAAGTCTGGAGTGCCGTTTTTACCCTTTCCTACCCGATCATTGCCCTGTTTACGGCCCTGTTTTCCGTTGTTGTTTCGTTTTTTTCCAAGATCTCACAAGGCGTGGTTTACGTGTTGAGTGGCGGAAAAAGTAAATAAAAGTCTGCCCATCCGAAATTTCCCGGTGCGTTCAGAAGCCATTCGAATGTTGCCCTCTGCCTTTGTGGTTCAAACCGTCCTCATGTACGATTCCGTATCCGTAAAAGAATTACTCGATCGAAAAGTCGGGCAGTATAACCAGCGTTCGTTTATCGAAAAAGATCCCGTCAGCATTCCGCACCGGTTCAGCCAACGGCAGGACATCGAAATCATGGGATTCTGGGCGGCCGTGCTGGCCTGGGGACAACGTCCGGTCATTCTCAAAAAAGCCAGCGACCTGATCGACCGCATGGACAGTGCCCCCTACGATTTTGTACGAAACCACCGGGACACCGATTTGAAGCGGTTTTTAGACTTCAAACACCGCACGTTCAACGCGACGGACACCTTGTATTTCCTGCATTTCTTTCGCCAGTTTTACCAGCACCACGAAACCCTGGAAGATGCCTTCGTTCCCGCCCCTACCCCCGAACAAGGGCCGAATGAAGTCAACCGGCACCCGGCAGGAATCTTCCTGGAAACGTTTCACAACCGGTTTTGTGACGATCCTTTTTTTCCGGACCGAACCCGCAAGCACATTGCCACGCCCTCCCGCAATTCGTCGTGCAAACGACTGAATATGTTTCTGCGCTGGATGGTTCGGCGTGACGAACAGGGCGTTGATTTCGGCTTATGGAACCGCATCCGGCCGGAGCAACTCATCATTCCCATCGACGTGCATGTGGAACGCGTGGCCCGAAAACTGGGCCTTCTGGATCGTCCTCAAACCGACTGGAAAGCCGCCGTTGCGTTAACCGAAACCCTGAAACAATTTGATCCGGCCGATCCGGTAAAATACGATTTTGCCCTGTTTGGGCTGGGTGTGGAAGGCGAAATGTAAGCCCGATTTGGGTTAGTCCAGTTTTAATCCGGGAAGGTCGATCTGGTGAATAAACCACCAGTTGTTCTCATTACCGTAACAAACCAATTTTCCTTTGTTGGTAAACAACGGTTTTCTGTTTTTCTCCCGGCCATAATGAAGGGCGAGCTGAACAATTCCCTTCCGTTGGTTTTCGTTCAGGTCAATACCTTCGATCGTCCAGCCGACAAGCAAATACTTGCCCAGATAGGCCCGGTAGGTATCAAACTTGATAATCACATGCTGATACAATTCTTCCAGCGGATTGTTGTTGATGTAGAAATGAGGAGACAGGCAGCTTTCTAACCGTTCATAATCACGCTCGAATAAACCGGTAAGCAACTCGTCGGCAATAAAAATACAGGAGTGCGTATAATCCGGACAATAATAATTGTAGTCGATGCTGTAACTGATGCCCGGCAGGCGAATGTCTTTCACTTCCCGCTTAAAAACCAAATCGGTCAGAAACGAGTAGAGTTTCCGATCGTCCGCGTTGCTGTGTGGATCCGATATGGCAATTTCAATTCCGTTGTGGGCCAGCAACAGCAGAAGCCGATCGACTTCCCGACTCACCTGACTATCCGTCAATTCATGGGATGGCCAATAAACCGGACGCCCGATGAAATCATAAATCGGTAAGGTACGGGCGGTAAGTGATAGTTGGTAGTAGAGTAAATTGTGCCTTCTTTCCTTATAGTCTACTACCGCTTTCGGTAATCGTCCTTCTCCAAACACAGCCTCGCGTTCCAGGGCCTGTTTGAGCTGACTGATTTCGTTATGCGCTTTGTATATTTCATCAGGGGAAAGCACTTCTTCGGATGCAAACACGGCGAACGACAATTTTAGGTAGTTACATAGTATGGTATTGCTCACTAAATACTATACGATGAAAAACCTCAAAAGTCACTTTTTCTCTTCCCATTTCATCAAATAATTATTTTTTATACCTGGTTACGGACCCATGCTGCAACGGCAGGCATTCCGGGGATGGTTTACAGACTGTAGCCCGCCATAACGCTAAAGCCTTTCGTATTTTCGCCGTAGGCTTTCACGCTCATTCCCACCGTAATACCGTTGTGCAACCGATAGAGCAAATTATAACGCTGATAGGAGGCTGGCTTGTAGCGAAGGGGACGGATGATGTTCCAGCCGTGGTGCGCTGCAAAAATAAAACGCCCCTGCCAGAATTCGTACCCCGCCAGAATGGTAGCCTGACGGGCATCAGTGGCTTTGCCTTTGGTCCAGGTTATAAGCTGTTCCTTGAAATACCGGTCGTCTACCAGTTCGAATCCCGCCGAGAAAGTATGATTTCGCGTCACCCGGTATCCGCCCACCACATTCACCCCAAATACCGGCAGTGCCATCTCCGGCTTTGTATCCGTTTCAGGCAACACCCGCACGGAACCCATCATCAATACCCGGCTCATCCACCGCCGGGTTAAGGGGGCCGGAACCCACAGGCGGGTGTCGGGAAAAACCGCCGGATGCAGTTGGTATTGCGCTCCCAGGGCAATGGTCGGAACATTCATGCCCTGGTTGGGCAATCGCGTGCCAGCATTGGAAATATGGTTGTAGGTAGCACCGAGCGTCAGATCCCACTGCTTCGTCAGCCGGTAGTGGCCCGTAAAACTGGCGGCAATCAAAGCACTAACGGGCATACTGAAGTGGTCATTGGTCGGATTGTCGACGGGGTCGTAAACCCGGGTCAGGTAGGTAAGCCCGGCCAGGCCCCGAACCGAAAAATACAACCGGCTGCGGTAATTGATCAGGGGTTCAAAAAACAGACCGGCGCCCATCGTGCGTCCCAGCGGATCGGGATTGCGGAACGTGATGTAGTTGATATAACCGCCCACCTGCGCAAAACACTGGCAGTTTTCCCAGGCCCGCCGACGCAAACTTACCTGACTATATGCCAGTTCAACGCCGATTGGCGTTTGCCGGGAAGCCGGAACAACTTGATTGGATTTTGAGATTCCCTGCTGCCAGGTTAAACCAAATTGCCGCTGAGCCGTTAAAGTATCTGTACTTACCTGTCCGAACGCCGACGTTATAAAAACCGGTAAAAGCACGAAGAGCCTATAAAAATGACGCATAAACCTTTGTCTTACAAATAGTTTTTTAATTGCTATTTTTCAACAAGTTACATGCCATTTTGAATCTTTTAAAAGTTATTTTATTCAAGACGATTACTTTACTATTTCGTACAATTTGTGATGGTTTTAATCCAAAAAAGGCCCTCTTTCGGGGTCTTCTCAATGGACTGAGGACCCACAAAAAATAAAAAGTGTCTATCTTCGTGTTTGCGACCTAGTACACAAAGCGTACCCGACTATCCCCAGTTGACATCTTAATCGAATCGAAAAATGCCTTTTGAAATCCACCACCAGCCTTTTGGCGCGTTTACCGAATATTCCATTCACAACATCGAAACCGGCGAATTTGTCAGCCTTCTGCCCGCCCACGGTGCCATGGTCCGACAACTGGTGCTGCGCCACCGGAGCTCTACTCAGGAATCCAAACTGGTTTCACTCATCCGGGCTCCCAAATCGCAGCAGGCGGTGCTGGCCGACGAAACCCACGCCAGCGCCCTGCTTTTCCCGTTTCCCAGTCGCATCCGGCACGGTATTTACGCTTTTGAAGGTGAAATGTTTACCCTGCCGATGAATGAAGCCCACCACGATAATGCCATTCACGGTTTTGTCTTTGGAAAAGCTTTTGAACTGTTTGGGCAGGAAATCAGCGAATCGGAAGCCTCGATGACGCTCCGCTACTTCCACGATGGCTCCTACCCCGGCTATCCCTTTCCGTTTGAATTCAGAATCCGCTACACCTTGTCATCAGCCGGTCTGACGGTGACTTACGAAGCTCAGAATACCGGCAACAGAACCGCCCCCGTCAGCTTTGGCTGGCATCCCTACTTTACCCTGAACGAAGAACCTGTCGATCAACTGACCATCGAATTGCCCGTCGCCAAACAGGTTTTGCTGGATGACCGTCTGCTGCCGGTTGGCGAAGAACTCTTCGAACAGAAAGGTGAACTGGCCCTCCGCGATCGGGTGCTGGATGCGGCCTTTATCGTTGAAGAAAATAACGGAGCGGGCGTTACGACGGTTTTGCGGTCGGCCCAACAAGGGCTGCAACTGAACGTCTGGCAGGAAACCGGCCCGAAAAAATTCAACTATCTGGTTGTGTATACCCCCGTTGGTCGCGACAACATCGCCATCGAATCGCTCACCAGCAACGTCAACGCCCTCAACAACGGCCAGGGTCTCATCGTTCTGGAACCCAACGAAGTGGCCAAAGGCACCATTCGGGTTAGCTTGAGTTAAAAAATTATGAATGATGGATGATGGATGATGAATGAAATAGGATGTTTATTCATTCATCGTTCATCATCCATCATTCATAACTCAAATTTGATTCCCTGCGCCAGCGGCAAGGTGGTTCCGTAGTTGATGGTGTTGGTTTGACGGCGCATGTAGGCTTTCCAGGAATCGGAGCCGGATTCGCGACCGCCCCCGGTTTCTTTTTCGCCCCCAAAGGCCCCGCCGATCTCGGCACCCGACGTCCCGATGTTCACGTTCGCAATGCCACAATCCGATCCGGCGACCGAAAGAAACCGTTCGGCTTCGCGCAAATTGAGCGTAAAAACCGCTGATGACAAGCCCTGTGGAACGCCGTTTTGCAATTCGATGGCTTCTTCCAATGTCCGGTATTTCAGTAAATACAAGATTGGCGCAAACGTCTCGTGCTGAACAATGTCGGTCTGCGCGGGCATCTCGGCAATGGCGGGCCGGACGTAACAGCCCGATTCGAAAGCGGGGCCTTCCAGCACTTCACCATCGATCAGCAACCGCCCCCCCTGCTCCTTAATCTGGAACAGGGCCGATTGATAAGCCGACACAGCCGCCCGGTCGATCAACGGCCCGACGTGGTTTTGCTCCTCCAGCGGATTTCCGATGCGAAGCTGTCCGTAGGCTTTTACCAGACGCTGCTTGACATCCTCATAAACCGATTCCTGAATAATCAGCCGTCGCGTGGACGTACACCGCTGACCGGCGGTTCCCACCGCCCCAAATACAATGGCCGGAATGGCGACGTTTAAGTCGGCATGTTGTGAAATAATAATGGCGTTGTTTCCGCCCAGTTCGAGCAAATACCGGCCCAGCCGCCCGGCAACGGTTTGTGCCAACGCCTTGCCCATGCGCGTGGAACCGGTGGCCGACACCAACGCAATCCGCGGGTCTTCTGCCAGCCAGGCACCCACCTCACGCCCTCCCGTTATCAGACACGAAACGCCTTCCGGAACCTCGTTTTGCTCCAGCACGTCTTTGATGATTTGCTGACAAGCCAAGGCCGTGAGGGGTGTTTTTTCCGACGGTTTCCAAATGCAGACGTTGCCACAAACCCAGGCCAGCATCGCATTCCACGACCAAACTGCCACCGGAAAATTAAAGGCGGAAATAATACCGACCACGCCCAGCGGATGCCACTGTTCATACATCCGGTGGTCGGGGCGCTCGCTGTGCATGGTTTGGCCGTAGAGCTGGCGCGACTGACCCACGGCAAAATCGCAGATGTCGATAATTTCCTGCACCTCACCCATTCCCTCCTGCAGCGATTTTCCCATTTCGTAGCTAACGAGCGTGCCGAGTTCTTTTTTGTACTGCCGGAATTGTTCACCCATCTGTCTGACAATCTCGCCCCGTTTCGGTGCCGGAACGCTCCGCCATTCCAGAAATGCCGCCCGGGCGGTTTCCACCACCTGGTCGTAATCTTCGTGCGTGGTGGGAAAAACGCGGGCCATCAATTGCCCATCGACGGGTGAATACGAATCCAGCAGGTGTTCTTCCGCTGCCGAGTGCCAAAAGGCCTGGCCGGTGCTAGTGCCCGACATCACTGGCTGTGTTTTTAGTTTTTGAAGGAATTGTTGCATGCCCGTAAATTATTCAAAAGCCATCCGTTCGACACAACCAACATTGCCCCGGCTAAGTTGGAACAAAATTATTATAAAGGAACCTGCTAATGTGATAAATATTTTTCAATCCCGACCAATTACTAATATTTCATATCCATTTCAATTTTGTTGTCTGATAATTGCTTAACTTCCGATAACAAATCTGTTTACTAACTAATAAGTGCGTATGAATAAACCAGTTACAGCTTTTTTACTATTCTTTTTAATCACCACCAGCACGATGCGTTTAGCCGCGCAATCGGTTCGTGATTCCATCCGGTTACAACCTGCTCCGTACGCCGTTGGTTTGCAGTTGGGCTCAACCGGTTTGGGAATTCAGCTCGCCAAAAACCTCCGCCCCGACGCCCGAATTGTGGGTCGTGTCGGCGTCAGTTACTTTGCTTACGACGGTGTTTTTCGGGTAAAAGCCGGGGAAGGCAAGCTAAACATCACGCCCGATCTGGTGGTGGGTATTGCGCTGGCGTCCGTCAAGTGGCACCCGTTCAAGCGGAACCAGCTATTCGTAACCGGTGGGGCAGGCTATACATGGCGACCCGATTTGACCGCCAATGTGATTGCCGAGGGGAAAGTAAAATTCGGTGGCATTGAGATTTCGGAAGAAAACGTTGGTGTGGTCAATGCCTCGCTGAAATGGAACAGCGTACTGGGCTACGCCGGTTTCGGCTACGGCCGCTCGACGCCCATCCGCCGGTTGGGTTTTGCGGTGGAATTAGGCGCATATTACCTCGGCTCACCCAAAGTCGATCTGCAGTACACCGGTTTTCTGGAAACGACTACAATCGGCGAACAAATACCGGTTATTCAGCAAAATCTAAAAAGTTATCGCTTTCTGCCCTCTCTTCAATTTTTATTGACCTACGGTTTATTCAACAGAAAATAGAGTATAGATGAAAGAAATAAGACCTGTAGCCAGGGTGTATCTATAAGCCAGGCTTCGTCTTTCTTCTCTTGTCTCTCCTCATTACTCAACAAAATCATCTCGTTATGAAACGCTTGTTATCCATGGTATGTGTGCTGGTGGTGGGGTTGCTCGATGCATGCCAGAATCCGGTCGAAAATGTTGAACTCAAATTTAAAGACCCGCTGGCGGTAGCCGTTCAGGTCAAATATACGATTCCAGCCGGTTTGACGCCCGATAAACTCACCGTCAAAATTGCGGGGCCGGAGGCCGAAAAAATTGTTACGACGCTCAATACCAAAAAATTCAAACTGACTTCCGACGGCAAATTGTTCCTGTGTTTGTCACCTTCCACAACGGTATCTTCTACGGCTCCAATTCGGTTCAATATTGTGACTTTAGGCGATGAACTGGTTGATAACATTCAGGAAATCAGGCTCGAAAACACTACCCCCCGCAACCTGATCATTCCGCTGCTGAGTACGAAAAATAACGCCGAACCGGCCCAGCAGTCCTTCAAGAGCAGCGACAACGGAACGGTGCAAACGGCGGCCACGGTGCAGACGAAAGCCGAACCCAATGTGACGCAGGCCACCGTCACGGTGCCGCAGGGCAGTGAGGTGAAAGACGTAGCGGGCCAGCCGGTGGGTGGCGACCTGACCGTGACGGCCGATCCCATCAACAACAGTTCCACGTCAAAGGCGGTTTCTGAATTACCGGGCAATGGCATCATCAACGCATCGACGCCCGCCGGTAGCTATCTCGGCAATCAGCAGGTGCTGTCGGTAGCCGGTGGGGCCCACATAACGGTCTATAACGACGACTATCAACTGGCAAAAACGTTTTCGAAACCGATCCGGATTGCCTTTGCCCTGAATTCGCAGATGATGAACCCGACGCTGGGCCGAAACATCCAGCCGGGTGATGTGATTCCGTTGTTCAGTTTCGACGAAGTTGCCAATAAATGGACGCGGGAAGAACCCGGCAAGGTGCAGCGGGCCACCAATGGCAGTCTGGAATACGTAGCCGACATCAGCCACCTTTCACTGTGGGTGGCGGCTTTCACCGAAGAGGTTTGCGCCGATGGTCCGACGTTCAAATTTGTCAGTAGCTATCCCGACCGCAGCCCGGCCTACCGTGTGGAAGCCATCGACCAGGACGGCAACATTGTGGTACGTGCCGGAAATCCGCTCACCTTCTCCACGGCCATCAACAACGGCAGTTCGGTTCGGCTGACCAACCTGAAAAAAGGGTTGAGAATCCGGCTTCGGTTGTACGACAATACCGGTAAAGCCTACATTTCGCCCGAAATCGACGCCTGTGCCAACAGCGAGGTTTCGTTCGATCTGAAAGCGGTTCCCTACACCCCACTGCCGCCCGCAGCGCCCGACAGCCGTCGGGAAGTGACGATTTTCTTCAACTTCAAGTGTGGCCCCAACGGTGTGAACCCGGACAAATTACCGTTTAAAGTCCTGTATGCGCAGTATCGCGCTGCCGGAAGCCAGGACGACTGGCAGGACCTGCCCACGCTCGCGTTTCCTTCGCTAAGTGCGAAAGTGATGATTCAGCTCAACAAGGCGTATGACTTGCGCGCCGGTTCTATCCCGGATCGGCTGGATATTGAAATCAATAATTACACCGTCACCAGCACGAGCTGGCCAATTAATTTCACGACGGAAGAAAGCAAACAGTATTGCAATCCGTAAGGTCAGTTTAGGGTTTACGGTATTCGGTATTCAGTTTACGGTGGCTGACGCATTCTTTTTTATGCTTGCGTCAGCCACCGTAAACTGAATACCGAATACCGTAAACCCGCTTAAACCGCCTGGGCTTTCGCGACGCGCCGATGCGGTTTGAGAGCCTTTTTTTTCCGGCGTCCCCACCAGATGATGAAGCCGGTAACGGGCAAACTGGCGCAGATCAGGCTGGCACAAAAGGCAAGAATCTTGCCGGGTAAACTCAGAATGGCCCCCACGTGAATATCGTAATTCATCCGCCGGAGTTTATCACCAAAACCGGCGGTTGCGTATTCACCAAAATAAGGGCCTTCGCCGGTTAAGGCTTTCAGCGTGTATTGATCGAAGGTGTAATAATCCGTCTTGTAATACGTGCCGGGCCGGTGGTTGATCGAAACCGATATGGATTCCGACGCCCGTTCGGGGCAGGAAATATACAGGCTGGCGGTTTCGGTTTTGTTTTTGTAAAACTGCTGCCAAAGCCGGTCCGTGGGGTTTGCATACCGCCGGGTTTGGGTCGAATCCGACAACGGAAGCTGGTAGTCCGGCATGGTTTTCCCGCCCGAGGTCGTCCAGTAAATCGAATTGCCCAGCCACTGAATCCCGAAAATCATTCCCGTAATGGCCAAGGTCAGGGAAATGAACAGAGCGTAAAAACCGGGCACGTTGTGGAGGTCGTAATTAACCCGTCGCCACTGGGCTTTCCACTTGACTTTGAAGCTCTTATCCCGATTGGATCGACTCCATTTTTTCGGCCACCACAGCACCATTCCGGTAATCAGCAGGATCGTAAAAACCAGCGTCCCATACGCCACCACCGGTTGCCCGATTTCTTCCGGCAACCACAAATAATAATGCCCGTGGAGAATGAAATGGAAGAAATCCGTTTCTTCATCCACCACGCTCAACACCTCGCCGGTATAAGGATTCAGATACACCTGAAAATAATAATCGGGATTCGCGCCGTAAAACGGCACGTTGACGCTGTGACCCAAAGCCCCGTAATTGACGCCTTTCGCCGGTTTTCCCGGAACCTGCTTCTCCGCAATAGCCTGTAATCGGGAAGGCGGCAAAACGACGCCATTGGCTACCGGCTCAACATACTGAAACGGGCGAACGATGCTTTTGATTTCCTGCTCAAAGGCCAGAATGCAGCCCGTGATCGCCACCACAAACACCAAAAGCCCGGACGCCAGTCCGAGCCAGAGGTGTAGTTTTCCAACTAACTTTTTTACCATCATTCGATCCATCTGTCAAAATTTATACCCTAAACTCAACCGGAAATTGCGGGGTGCCTCGGCCTGCCAGTAATAGGCCCGGCTCCAGGCGTAATAGGCCCCCGAATACAGATACGCATCCAGAATATTGTTCACATTCAGCGCAACACTCATGCGGTTATTCTGCCAGGAAATAGCGCCATCCAGCCGGAAGGTGTTGGGCAGTGTCGGCTTGTCGTCGACGGCATCCGAAAACCAGCCGTAGCGGTCGAGTTGCCACTGATACCCGAGCGAAGCACCCAATCCCTGCAAGACACCCTTCCGCAAGCGGTGCGACAGCCAGGCGTTGGTCACGTGTTTGCTAAAACCGGGAACCGGCAGTCCCACGTTTTCCGACTTCGTATCTTTCGTAATCTTGCCATCGGTGTAGGCATAATTGATCACCAGATTCATACCGGGCAACAGTTCGCCCCGAACGTCCACTTCAACCCCTTTGGTTTGGGTCTCGCCCAGTTGAATTGAATAATTGGGGTTGGTCGGATCGGTCGTCAACACATTGTTTTTCGTGATCTGATACACCGAAACCGTCGAGTTCCAGCGACCGTCGGCCCAGTCTTTCTTCAAACCGGCTTCAAGGTTGTTGCCGGTAATCGGATCGAAGGCTCTGCCCTGCCGGTCGGCACCCGACTGCGGCACGAAGGCCTGATCGTACAAAGCGTATACCGAGGTTTGTTTATTGATCGAACCGCTGATCCCGACGCGGGGGGTGAACTTCGTTTCATTCGTTCCGGCTCCGTACTGGCTGTCTTTCACCGATGTCAGCCGACCCGCCAGTGTCAACCGAATCCGGTCCTGCCAGAACCGCAGTTCGTCCTGGACGTATAAACCGGTGAATGACTGACTCATAACGTTGACACCGGCCCGGGCGCGCAGACTGGCCGAGCGGTCGAATTTCGGAATCAAATGCGCGGGCAGGTAATAATTCGGGGTATTGGAGTTGAACACGAAGGTGCTGTCATAGAGCGGAAAACTCTGACCCCAGTCGGCCACGTATTTCTTGTTTCCCAGATCCAGCCCGCCCAGAATCCGGTGAACGACCGGGCCGGTTGTCACTTCGCCATTGACAAAAATCTGTCCGAATTTGCTTTCGTTGGCGGCATCCCAGATTCCATTGTAGCTGTAAATCCGCCCGTCGGTTTTCGCCGAATCGGCCCAAAGCGAACTTCCCACCTGGTTATAATTGAAATACGCCAGTTGACCCGTCAGTTTCCAGTTGTCACTGATTTGGTGCTCAAAAATCAGGAAAGCGCTGTGGTCATGAATAACCGTGGGGTCGAGGTTGGCAAAGGAGTTGGTCGCATTGCGGGGCTGTTTGGCCAGGCCATTGGCGTCGAATACATACGCGGAACCAATCGCCGACATCTGGGAATACTGGTAGGTATATTCGGCCGTAATCGACGTCTGCTCGTTGATTTTGTACTTCACCACCGGCGCAATCGTATACCGGTTATTGAATTCGAAATCGCGGTGCGAGCCTCTCGACTGCCCCATTACGTTCAGCCGATACAACAGACGGCTGTCCTGACTCAGTTTACCGTCCAGATCGAGGGTGGCGCGGTAGGTATCAAAACTTCCGACCGAAAAGGCGGCTTCGCCCCGGGTCACACCGGTCGGCTTTTTGGTCACGACGTTATAAAAACCACTCGGTTCGCCGTTGGCCATCATAAACCCGGCCGGGCCTTTCACAAACTCGATCCGTTCCACCATCGACAGATCTTCCGCCAGCGGCCCCCAGGTCGATTGCACGTTCATCCCATTGCGGAAAGGTGCCACCCGCGATCCACGCATGTTCAGCCGGGCGTAATTGTCCCAGTGCTCCTGCCGGGTGACGCCACTGACGTTCCGGGAAACGCCTTCCAGCATGTCGAAAATCTGCTGGTCAGCCAGCAACTGCCGGTTTACCACCTGAATGTTTTGCGGCACTTCCAGCAAGGGTGTTTTCAGTCGCAGACTGGACGAAGGCACATCGGTCTTATACGTATTTTTCCCTTCGACCACCACTTCATCCAGTTGTTCGGCGTTTTCGAGCACGGTCAGATCGGGCACCTGAGTGGTTTCACCGGCCACCACCGTCACGGCCTGGCGAATGCGGGCGTGACCCACGCGGCTGATGACCAGCACCTGCGGACCAGCCGGAACATTCGGGATGAGGTATTCACCGGATTCGTTGGTGATGGTTCCCAGGCGGGTTCCCGCCACGCGAACGTTGACCTGGGCCAGTGGTCGGCTGTCGGCAGTGCGGGTTTTTCCGGTAATCGAACCTGTATTTTGAGCCATTGCCGAAAAGCAAAACAGACTCATACAGAGTACAGACAAGGGTATAAAGAGACGGTTTTTTAACGTAGATCTGGTCATTACGATTGTATTCACAAATATTATTTAGACTAATTATCGATTACAAAGGTATATCCGAACGGATTGCGTCCCAATATTTTCATCAAAATTTTAGTCGAATTTGGCGAAAACCGGCTCCAGCCTGTGAAAAGCGCATTTTTTCTGGTGAAAAACTTATGGTTTGCTCACAAACCGGTTGCCTTTCACATAAAACCGGTAGGGCAATTCTGCGCCCTGCGTGATGCCAATGCGCGTAGTCGTCACCATGTCGATATCATTCAGCACACTGGGGCGAATGTAAATACCGGATCCGGTGAGTGAGTGGAAGTTGTGATCCCGCGAGATGCCCATGGCAATCACCAGTTTCCCGGGGCCGCTGGTCAGTCCGCGCAAACCGGCTTTGGTAGCGGGATCGAGGTTCCGCCGGTCGCCCATCAGGCCGATGCCTTCAGTGGGTTCGAGCGCCCGAATCAGAACGGCCTCCCCCACGTCTTCCGGCCCCGTAACGACGTTCAGGCAATGGTAAAACCCGTAAATCAGGTACACATACAGCGTTCCCGCCGGACCGAACATGGCCGCATTGCGGGCGGTTTTGCGTCGGTAGGCGTGGCAGGCCGGGTCGCCGGTCAGGTAGGCTTCGGTTTCCACGATGATGCCCGCCGTGGTTCCTTCCGGGCTTTCGTGTACCAGTTCGCAGCCCAGCAAACGCCGGGAGAGCGTGAGGGTATTGTGATTTTCGTAAAATTCGGGCGGGAGTTTGGATAGCATAACGACAACGTCAAAAGATAACAGGATTTGCAGTCAGGCTTCATAGGTAAACTGCTATACCAACAACGACTTTTCTACACAAAACTCCCAGAATTTCCAATATTTCAGACAGTTCAAACTTTTTTTGCTTTTACAAGCATTAATTTAGCTAATGTACCGTGAAACAGAGCCGTCAGGTCAATCAATACGACAAAATTTTTCGCGAAAACCTGGAAGCAGTTATACCGAACTTTGTCAATCAGGTATTAGGCATCACGGTGGTTGTTGCGGAAGAAATTCCGGATGACATTCAACATACAAAAGAGCGAAAACCCGATTTGCTGAAGAAAATAACCGATGACAAAGGCAGAACCTTCATTTTACACCTGGAATTTCAGGTATTCGATGAATCCGAGATGGTTTACCGGATGGCTGAATATGACATTATGCTCTTGCGTAAATACAGGCTTCCGGTTGAACAATACGTTATTTATTTAGGCGCGGGGCAGCCTAAAATGCCGGTACGCTTTTCGGGCCCCAAACATCAATTTGAATTTTCATTAATCATCTTCTCCACAATTGACTACCGCCTGTTTCTGAAATCGAACGAAGCAGCAGAAATCGTTTTAGGGATTCTGGGTAGTTTTCAGGGAGAACCGCCCGAACAAGCACTTCGAAACATTGCCAATCGAATTGCAGAAATTTCTCATAGCGATTTCTCGTTGAAAAGGTATTATGCGCAATTGCGTATATTAGCCCAATTACGTAGCTTAGAATTAGAACTTACAAAAGTCATGATACGCGCTTCGGATTTTTTTAAGGAAGAAAGAGACCCACTCTATATGCGTGGAGTTGAAAAGGAAGGTCTAAAAAAGAATATAGACTTTACCAAAGCCTTACTGGCGGAAAACAAGTTCAGCATCGAGGATATTGCCCGTTTGGTGGACGTATCGGTTGATTTTGTCAAGCAGATGAAGAAAGAGATGGAACAATAGCATGGAAAAAGTTCTTGTGGTTGGCATGGGAAAAGTCGGCTCGCTGGTCGGGATTCTCCTCAACAAACGCTTCACAGTAACCGGTTTCGACAAACTGCCACCGGCCTACGACCTTCCCTTCCAGGTCATTTCTGGTGATGTTACCGATGAAACCACCCTCCGGCAAAACCTTGCCGATTTCGACGCCGTGGTTTCCTGCCTGCCCTACAACCTGAACCTGCCGATTGCCACCACCGCCTGGGAGTTGGGCCTTCATTATTTCGATCTGACGGAAGACGTTCCGACCACTACCGCCATTCGCCTGATGGCCGAAACCGCCAAAGCCGTTATGGCCCCGCAGTGTGGGCTGGCACCGGGCCTGATCGGCATTGTAGGCGCCGACCTCGCCAAACGGTTCACCAAACTGCGGGATATCGAACTGCGCGTGGGCGCTCTGCCGCGCTATC
This sequence comes from Larkinella sp., assembly GCF_965227735.1. NCBI lineage: Bacteria > Pseudomonadati > Bacteroidota > Cytophagia > Cytophagales > Spirosomataceae > Larkinella > Larkinella sp. The sequence goes on from NZ_OZ245776.1 coordinate 1,021,910, forward strand.
CGAACGGCCTGTTGGGCTATTCGTTTACGTGGTCGCCCGCCGGGGTGATCAATGAATACCTGAACGATTGTGAAGTAATTTCAAACGGCGTTTTCAAAACCGTTCCGGCCCTTGATGGCATCGAAGTGATTAATATTGAAGGGCAGGAATTTGAAGCCTTTAGCACCTCCGGCGGCCTGGGAACCATGTGCGAAACCTACGCCGGGCAGGTCGATACGCTGAATTACAAGACCATTCGCTACCCCGGTCACGCCAAACTGATGCGGTTTTTGTTGTATGAACTGATTCTAAAAGACAAACGCGTTTTGGTCGAGCAGATTCTGACCGAAGCCAAACCGCCCGTGCAGGCCGATGTGGTCTATGTGTATGCTGTGGTCGAAGGCTGGAAAGGAGCGGTTCTCGAACGCGAAGAGTTTTACCGCGCCTATCATCCCCGCGAAATCGACGGACAAGCCTGGCGCGCCATCTCCTGGACCACCGCCGGATCGGTAGCCGCCGTCGTTGAGCTGGTGGCCGACGGACTTCTGCCCCAAAAAGGCTTCCTCAAACAGGAAGACATTCCGCTCGAACACCTGCTCGCAACTCAGAACGGAGCGTTTTTCAACTAGCCGGGCCCTGACAGTGCCGGGCCGTCGAAACGGTCGAAGACCCTGTCAGCGGCTTGAAAGACGCTCTGAAAACCCGGACTAAGCAGGAATGGCCGCTGACAGGGTCTTCGACCGCTGTCAGGGCCCGGCACTGTCAGGGCTTAGATCACATTCAGCGTCTGCTCCTTGATTTTCTCCAGTTCGTCTTTCATCTGCACCACCAGCCGCTGAATGGCGGCATCGTTGGCTTTGGAACCGATCGTGTTGATTTCCCGGCCAATCTCCTGCGCAATGAAATTAAGTTTTTTACCATTGGCCTCCTCAGCCGCCAGCACTTCCATAAAGTAACTCAGGTGGTTTTTCAAACGGACTTTCTCTTCGGAAATGTCAAACTTCTCGATGTAATAAATCAGTTCCTGCTCAAACCGGTTCTGGTCAAATTCGTCACTGCCCATCAATTCGACCACCATGCCGCGAACCCGTTCGCGAACCGCCGGAATGCGCTTCACATCCTGCACCTCGATCAGCGTCAGCCGGTCGGTAATGATCTGGATGTATTCTCTGAACTTGATTTCCAGTCCGTTGCCCTCCTGCTGCCGGAATTCGTCACATTTCCGAACGGCTTCCAGGGCGGTCAACTGAATCAATTCCCAATCACTGGCGGCCGTATCCGACGCACTGGAGGCTTCCGAATTGAAGGCATTAGGCTGTTGCAAAGCCAGTTTGAACAGATCACCATCCGACACATCCAGCAAGAGCCCCTGCGAGGATTCGCGGAGGTCTTTCAGATAGGCTTCAATCAGCGGGCGGTTTACGGTCACACCCGGCCGCACATCCGACAGGCGGGTCACATTCAGCGACAGTTCCACTTTGCCGCGCTCCAGTTTCTGCGTGAGCAGATTTCGCAATTCAACTTCTTTATCGGAGAACACCCTCGGTAACCGGCAATAAATATCCAGAAACTTAGAATTCAACGTTTTTACTTCAGCAGTTACCGTCAGCCCATTGGCTTCCTGGGTGGCGCTGCCGAACCCGGTCATCGATTTTAGCATAATTTTTTAAGCAGACTGCTCACTTATTTTACCACTTGGCGTTTTCTTATTCAAGGCATTCCGTTCAATTTCCGCCATTTCTTTGCGGTATTTCGACACATCGCAGGCCACATAAATCGCCTGAATCATCGAAGTTTCGTCGGCCAGGTTTTTTCCGGCAATGTCGTACGCCGTGCCGTGGTCGGGGGAAGTGCGAACCACCGGCATCCCGGCCGTAAAATTGACACCCTCGTCGAACGCAATGGTTTTGAAGGGAATCAGCCCCTGATCGTGGTACATGGCCAGCACGGCATCATACTTGCGATACGCCCGGGTCCCGAAAAAACCGTCCGATGCAAACGGCCCGTAAATCAACTGCCCCTTGTTGCGCAATTCCTGAATCAGCGGTTTCAAAATTTCCTGCTCCTCGTTGCCCAGCAACCCCTCTTCGCCCGCGTGCGGGTTGAGCCCCAGCACGGCAATGCGCGGTTTTCGGATGCCAAAATCGCCCCGCAAGGATTGGTACATCAACTGCAGTTTCTGCAACACTTTCTCTTTCGTGATGTTCGACCGGATCCGACCCAGCGGAATATGGCCCGTTACAACACCAACCCGCAACACGTCGCTCACCAGAAACATCAGGTTTTCTTTCACCCCAAACGCTTCGGCAAAATATTCGGTATGACCCGGAAATTGAAAAGTTTCGGTCTGAATGTTATTTTTATTAATCGGAGCTGTCACGATGGCATCCAGATGACCCGCCTTGAGGTCTTCCGTCGCCCGTTGCAAACACGCCAGCGCGGCCTGTCCGGCTTCGGGCGTCACTTTGCCCGGCTGGACTTCCTGCCCCTGCCGATCGCCCCCCGGATTGCCGCCCTGGTCGTTCCAGCAGGTGATGACGTTGGTAAACTTCGGATTGGCCTGCCCAACCTGCTGAATCCCGTTCAGGTTCCAGTCTTTCAACGACAGGCCACTTTGCTGCAACATATTCCGATAACGGTTCAAAACGCGCATCGAACCATAGATAACCGGGGTGCAGATTTTCTGCAAGCGGTTGTGTTGCAGGGCTTTCAGGATGACTTCCGGCCCAATCCCGTTGTAATCCCCGAGGGTGATTCCGATGACTGGCCGACGGGTTTGGGGTTCCGGTTGGCGTTCGTTATTTTTCTCCGATTGGCGCGGTTCCATTTAAGTTATTAGTTTCGCCCTTGTGTTCGATTGAACGATGAACAACGCCTGCTGAACAGCGGTTTTTCTGCCCGAAGCACCTCGCAAGCGTTCTCAGATCGTGTTCATTAGTCATGGTTCATGGTTCATTTTTTTGCAAGTTACAAAAACCATACGGATGTCCCAGATTCAGCCCATAATCCTGATTGCCGACGAAATGCACCCCTCGCTGTTTCCCATGCTCGAACGGGCGGGGTTTGCCTTTCGGTATGAACCCAAAATCTCGCGAAGTGCGCTTATTGAGCAGATCGCCGATTACGAAGGGTTGCTGATCCGGAGTAAAACGCCGGTCGATGCCGAAGTGCTGGAAGCGGCCCAACGGCTCCTTTTTATCGGCCGCGCCGGGGCCGGGCTCGACCTGATTGATCTCGAACAGGCCCGCCAGCGAAACATTCAGGTTTTTCACGCGGGGGAAGGCAACCGCGATGCCGTGGCCGAACACACGGTGGGCATGCTGCTGGGCTTGCTGGCCAACATTGCCAAAGGCGACCGGGAAGTGCGCCGGGGCGTTTGGGATCGGGAAGGAAACCGGGGCTATGAACTGGGCAGCCTGACCGTCGGCATCGTCGGGTTTGGCAACAACGGCCGGGCCACGGCGCGTCGGCTCAGCGGTTTTGGATGCCGGGTGTTGTGTTACGACAAATACCTGACGCAGTATGCCGGTGCCTACGCCCAGGAAGCCGAAATGGAACAAATTCTGGAAGAAGCCGACGTGCTGAGCCTGCACGTTCCGCTGACCGACGAAACCCGGATGATGATCGGCGATGCGTTCATCGAACGCGTTGAAAAGCCGTTTTTTCTGATCAATATTGCCCGGGGTGAAATCGTATCCCTGCCTGCACTGGTGCGGGGACTGGAAAGTGGAAAAGTCCGGGGGGCGTGTCTGGACGTATTGGAAAATGAAAAACTCGCCAAACTGACGCCCGATCAGCAAGCGGCATTCGATTACCTGCGAAATTCGGACCGGGTTTTGCTGACGCCCCACGTGGCGGGTTGGACCCACGAAAGTTACGTCCGCATCAATGAAGTGCTGGTGAGCCAATTGAAAACCGTACTTCCTGACAACCACCCTGACTTTAACGTTCAAGCCCGGTAATGACACTCGTTTTACGTTCCCTTTTCGTTTTCTCCTTCATTCTGGCTCCCATATTGGCAACGGCCCAGCTTCTGCCCGAAAAATTAACCGGTTATCTCCAAAAATTACCGGCTCAGGCTCGGGTGAACGTAGCCTTTGAATCGTTGGTCGACGGCACCCAATTCGTTCAGCGACCCGACGAACTGGTTCCCTCGGCCAGCGTCATCAAGATTCCGATTCTGATTGAAACGATGGAGCAGGTAAAAGCCGGAAAGTTCGACCTCGAAAAAATTCATGTGCTGCTGGCGTCGGAAAAAACCGGCGGTTCGGGTGTTTTGCAAACCTATCCCGACGAAAGCAAGATCACTAACCTGGAGGTCCTGACCCTGATGATGACCCGCAGCGACAATTCTGCCACCAACATTCTGATCCGGGAACTGGGCATGGACAACATCAACCGCCGAATGCAAACGCTGGGCCTTACGCAGAGCCGCCTGAACCGCGTGATGATGGACACCCTGGCCGCCAAACAAGGCCGGGAAAACCGGGTAACGGCCCGCGAGATGAACCTGCTGCTGAAGAAAATTTACCGCAACGAAGTAGCAACACCGGCCCTCTGCGCCCAGATGATCGACATTTTGAAGCGCAACGCCGACCAGACCACGTTCCGGCTGTTTCTGCCCCCGTCGGCCGTCATTGCCCACAAAACCGGGGAGCTTACCTACGTTCGGGGAGATGCCGGTATTTTTTACGTCACCAAACCCTTTCTATTGTCGGTTTTTGTGCAGGGAACCACCACCCCGGAAGCCGAAAAAATCATTGGCGAAATCGCTGCCATTTGCTACAACCAGTATCTGTAAAATGGAAACCTTTGCCGACCGCGCGATTGCCTACTACCTGGGTTTGAAGGAGCCGGAAAACCTCCCGCCCGGGGTTAGTGCGCTCAATCCATACCGGCAACCGGAAGTACAAGCTATTGTCAATCAGTTTTTTACCATCTATTTCTCGGACAACGCCCCCCGGGTATACATCCTGGGCATCAATCCGGGCCGCTTTGGTGCGGGGGTAACGGGCATTTCATTCACCACACCCCAAAACCTCCAAAAATACTGCGGAATCGACAACGATCTGCCGCCTTCGCCGGAACTTTCGAGTCGGTTTATTTACCAGATTGTCGAAGCCTTCGGCGGAGCAAAAGCGTTTTACGGGCAGTTTTTCCTGACGTCTCTCTATCCGTTAGCGTTGGTAAAAGACGGGAAAAACTACAATTTTTACGACGATAAAGCGACAACAGCAACCCTCTGGCCCGCCATTGCCGATACCGTCCGAACGCAACTTTTATTCGACCAATCCGGTCAGGAGAAAAACCGGCGGGTGGCGGTTTGTCTGGGGCGAAAAAATGAAGCATTCTTTCAAAAACTCAACAAAGAGCACCGGTTTTTCGACCGAATCGTAACCCTCGATCACCCACGCTACATTTTGCAATACCGCAGCCGGGACATCGAATCGTATGTCGATCAGTACGTGCGCACACTGGCCGATTGCCTTTCGTAAAAAAAGGAGAGCCGGAATACGCATCAATGGACATCTTTTTCTATCTTTCAAACGGCTAGTTTTTTGACTATCAATCCCCAACCATTCCTTCCTTTTTCTACATGAAGCAATACTACTATCTGGAGGGCAACCAGCAACTCGGCCCGTTTACCCTGGAAGAACTACGGTCGAAGCCCCTCAAACCGGACACCAAAGTCTGGACGCAGGGTTTGCCCGACTGGGTTGCGGCCCAAACCGTTCCCGAAATCAACGAATGGCTTTCCCGCCCACAGGCACCCCCGGTTTACCCGGTTCAACCCCCAACGCCAAACCCACCGGCGTATCAGCCTTTTCAGGAGTCCTACACGCCAAACCAGCCGTTGTCGGCAGGCATGGGCAACCGGCCCAAAACCTGGCTGGTGGAGTCCATTCTGGTCACGCTTTTCTGCTGTCTGCCCTTTGGCATCGCCGGCATCGTCAATGCCTCCAATGTTGAAACCCGTTACAGCAACGGTGATTTTGCCGGGGCGCAACGCGCTTCCAACGAAGCGGCCAAGTGGACCAAAGTGAGTTTTTTTGTGTCCATAGGCTTTTGGGTACTGTACCTGGCCGCCATCTTCATCGGTATTCTCAGTGGGGTCTCTAACTCGTTTTTTTAACCGATCCGGACCGGCTATCCTCCTGTTTTTGCTAATTGGCATGGCGGGGTTCTACTTCCGGTTCGATCCGGCGCGGGTGTCGTTTTTCCCGCCCTGCCCCTTCCGGTTTCTGACGGGTCTGGAGTGTCCGGGATGCGGTTCGCAACGCTGTCTCCACCAGTTGATGCACGGCAACCTTCGGCAGGCTTATCACCACAATCCGCTGCTGGTTGCATCACTCCCCTACGTTCTAACGGGGCTGGTGCTGGAATACACACCTTTGCGGAAAAGCCAGGCCGGTTTTCACAAGCGGTTCTACGGCAAAACCGCCAGCCTGATTGTGCTGGGAATCGTGCTTGTTTACTGGATCGGAAGAAATGTGATCTGACTAAAACGCTTCCCCCAGCGAGATGTAGAAACCGGTGCCTTCGCGGGTGACGCCCAGATCAGCCCGCAGGAAAACGTCTTTTTTCTGGAAGAACAAAAACCGGACACCCCCACCCGCAGCCCACCGGACCTGATCAACCTGTAACGAGCGCAGGGTGGGCGAAACCGTCCCTAAACCGGCAAATACCGTTGCACCCCAGCGTTTGCTGAAGCCGAACGGAAGCCAGCGCACCTCGGCCTGCCCCGCCAGCACATTTTTGTCGCGGTAACGCCCCAGGTAATAACCGCGCATGAGCGATTCGCCACCAATCAAACCCAGGTTGTTGAACGGAATATCGCCGGTCATGAACGTACCGGCCATTTGTAGGGCCAGCACCCGGTTGGGTCGGCCCAATGGCCGGAACAGGCGGCTGTCGAGCACGACACTGCGGTATTTGAAATCACTGCCGAAACCGGGTTGGTACCACAAAATACCCGTTTCCAAAAATTTCCCTTTCCGAACATTCAGCACATTTTTCCGGTCGTCGTACACCACGGCCGCACCCAATCCCATCGTGGTAGAGCCTTCATGTCCCAGTGGTAATTCAAAGTTGGGCTTGTTTTCGGTTTCGAACGAAACGCGTCCAATGTTCTGAAAATCGGCTTCTGCACCGGCATACCAGTTGTTTTTGACCTGCCGAAGAATCCGTTGGCGAATCTGGACATAATTGGAATTGACCAGCACCGGATTGCCCGACGAGGTGGATGGCCCAATGCCGTAATAGAGCAGCGGAAATTGTTGATAACGCGCCCTTCCCAGAAAAAAATACCGGTTTTTGTTGGTATAAGCCGCATTTTCGAGCAAAGCACCAAACTGTCCCCGGAATGTAACGAAGGTATATAGAACGATCTCGCTGAGCCGGTTGACGACAGTGTCTTTTTTGGCGTAGAACAACGAAAACGTCCGGATGCCCACTTCGACGCTCGTTTCAGGGGCAAAACCGGCGGTAGGAAAAATCAGTAATTTTGACGTGGCGGCCGAAGAGGTATCGTTCAGGACCCGTTTTACATACCGAACAAGCGACCCCTGCGCCCAGGCGGAAGAAACCGTTAAACCAAAAAACAATACCAGTAAACTACTTTTCAGGTGGATTCCCATCGTTCGTTTTTGCATTCACCTCTTATAACTGGAAAAACCGCCAGAATGATTGAGCGGTTCCAGCCGGAAAACCGATTGGCCCGAACGAACCGGTTTATTTTACTCCGCCAGATTGAAGCGAATCTGAACCCCACCCGCCGTGGTGGCCCGCCGGAACGAGTTGGAAACCAGCGGGTCATTGAACGTCCGGTCGAAATAAACCTGAACGTTCAACCGGCGATTGACGACGTAGCTCACCTGTGGCCGCAACTGGAAGTTGACGTTTCCGGCGGTAATAATTTGCTCGCCAACGCCATTTTCATTTTGGGCAGTATCGTCAAATTTCCGTTGAACGGTTCGCGTGTCGCGGAAGGTCAGGTTGCAGTTGAAAGTCAGATCGTTTTTCAGCCGTTGGTAGGCCCCGTTGATTTTAAAGGGAATCCGGAAATTCGTCTTCGTGAAACCAAACCGGAACGTGATGTCCTTATTGCTGAGTTCGGCGACCTGCGCATTGGACAGGTTGAGGGCAACGCTGCGATCCTGGTTGTATTCCAGCCCCCCGCTGATTTTGCTCTGCGTCCGGAAGGTCACGCCCAGCAAAGGCGAAAACCGCTCGGTCATGGTGATGGTGCTCATCACAAAAATCGGAACAAACTGGTTTTGCTCGTTGAACAGCGTGGCCAGCGGGTAGTTCATCACGGCCAGATTCACGTAAGCCGCTTCGTAGTCGAGCGAAGAGGTAAAGTTGCCGACGCTGTAGGTCGAGTTGTAACTGTGCGTTAAGGTGAAGGCACTGAACAGTTTGCGGAACGGTTTCAGTTGCGACAAACCGTTGTAATCGACCCGCCAGTTGGGCAGCGGAAACCGCAGAAACGGATTGATTTTCACCGTATTGGGATCTTTTCCGCTGTATGCCGCGAAGAACGCGGGAATCAGCACGTCCTGTGAGGTCAGGTTGTATTCGCCAGTACTCCCCACGGGTCGGTTCAGCATCAGGCGGTTCAGAATGATCTTGCGGTATTCGGCAAACCGATCGAAGATTGGCGAGGAATTGTCGCTGTTGAGCTTGGTAAACGCCGTTTTGAACGACAGGAACGACATGCTGAACTGCCCGTTGCGGTACGGACTCAGGCTCGTAAAGGAACCGCCGGTGGTGTCGACCCGGTAGACTTCCTGGTAGCTATCCTGGCGGGTCAGCCGGGCTTCGACCGTAATGCGAAAATCCTTGAAGGGTTCCAGCGTCGTGCGGGCGTCGAACTTCTTGCCGAGCGTTTGCGTAAACGGCTGATTCAACACCGTGCTTTTGGATAACCAGCCCCGTTCGGCAGATTTCCGGTGAATGTTCCGATCCTGACTTCCCAGCACGAACGGCAATCCGGGGGCGTTTTCGCGCGAAAGACCGAAGAACCGGGGCGTCGGCAGGAAGCCCGGCAGCAGCGTCGATTCCTGCACCGTGTAGTTGAAATTAATGCCCCGAATCGTCAGCAACGTTCGCACAAAACTCTTCAACACCCGGCTTTCCGTGCGCTGAATATCCTCGATATCACCGGGGTTTCGCGTGAAGTTTTTGCGGGGAACCGACGGCGTGTTGGCAAACCGCAACGACTTGATTTTGTTGTATAACCGGATGAAATCCACCCGCCCCTGAACACCCCACTCCCGGTTGTTGCGGATGGTGTTTCCAAACGGCACATTCAGCGTATCGGTAATGCCGAACGAGTTGGCCTGAAACTGGTAGCCCACGTTGTAGGTCAGATCGGCGGCAATCCAGTCGAGCAACGGCAGCTTGTCCAGCGGCATCCGGTAGGTGGCCCGGATGTTCTGCTCGTAGTTTTTCGTCCGGCCAAACCGCCGGGCGTTGGCCCAGACCGAGTCGACTTTGGCCTGCGTGTTCAGATCCCCGGCGGGTTCGTCGATGATGGCGTTGGAACGGGCGTTGTAGGTTAAAATCAAGTTTTTGGTCAGGTTCCACTGCAAATCGTAGTACCGGTTGAACCAGAAATACTTTTCAAACTGTGGAACCATGCCCTCGGTTGTGAGTTCGGAATTGCGGAGCTGGGTTTTGATAAAACTCCGGTCCACCTCACCCCGAACGGCCACCTGTGTCGGCAGCAACGTCAGGTTGAAATCACGCAGCCAGCGCAGATACGGGCGTTCCAGCGACTGAAACCGTTTAAACGGTTCGAACGGTTTCGGCTGGGCACTGTAGACGTAGGCAATGCCTCCGCGCGTTTGTTTTTGAATGAATTGCTCGGTCAGAATATTCGTCCGGGTCGCTTCGTTGAATGCATACGTAAACGACAGGTTTTCAACGTCATAGAAATGACTTTTGGCATTCGGATTGGTTTTCACCTTCCGGAAATTCGACAGATTGATTCCGCGCCGGATGGAACGGTCTTCGACCAGCCTGCGGTATCGATCCCGGTCATTTTCATTCAGCGTCGATAGGGTGGTTTCCAGTGGCGTATCGGGGTCGAGCGGATCGAAATGCGGCTGAATCAGCCGCTGGTCGTAATTGACATACAGGGGAATCTTCAAACCCCATTTTTCGGGCAACAGTTTATCGACCGCAATCTGCGACTGAACCCCGTATTCGGTGGAGGTTTCCCGCGACCGTTCCGAAATCCGCTGCTGGACACCGCCGAATCCAAACGTCGTTATTTTCCCCGAGGCCGTAACGGTGGCCACGTCCGCGAGCTTGGCATTGAGCACCCCAACGGCAGCCCGGCCAGCCGTCTGGTCGAAGCCGTTGGCGCGTAATTCATTCACCCAGATGGTAAAACTTTTCGCCTGCTCATCGGCCGACTTCGGATTACGGACGCCAATCATGATGATCTGCACCGCGCTCAAATCCGGGTTTCCGACCACGGTCAGTTTATACCGCCCGTCGAGGCTGTTCATCGTAAACGGTTGGGCCGATGTTCGCGTAAACTGGCGGTTTTTCTCCGCCTTGAGGTTAATCAGTTCATCGATGGAAATATCGAGGTCGTTGGCTACCGGCCACACCACATCGTCAGGTTGGCTACCGTCGGGGGTTGAGACCAGATTGGGAATCTCGATTTCGTAGTAGTTATCCGTAAAATCGGTTCCAAGCCGAACGAAAGCCGATACCTGGCCATTTTCGTTCTGCTCATTGTGCATGTGAATGAACATCTTCAGCCGCTCCCGAAACAATAGGTCGAGGTTCGTATTTTTGAAAGCCGCCCGCGAGTCACCATCCCGCAGGTTGGTCACGCTCAGGCTCATCGACTGTTCGTTGAGTTCCACCTGGTTGATCTGCGTAAAATCGCGGTCGCGCTGAAAACCGGGAGGTACGCGGTAAATGTACTTGTTGTTACCGGGGGCGCTGTTCTCCTCCACGTTTACGGCGCTCACTTTGAACTGCGCATCGTAGGGTTCCGGCACCTCCTGCAAACCGCGCACCGACAGGTCGCCCGTATACTTCCGGTATTGGTTGGACGTCATCTGCAACTGCGCAAACCGCAACACCACCGGTTCTTCAAATTCCGTCAGGTACATCCGCGCAAACCGCACCGATTTAAACCCGTTGATGTTCCCAACTTTTTTGGGATTATCCCGTACCGGAATCCGGAACAGATACCAGGTCACCGGTCGGCCGGCCTTGGTTTGCACCTCTACTTTATCGACAATGTAGCCCCGGCCCACCGCCAGTTGCCCCGGTTTCAAGTCGATTTCGTATTCGTAATAGGCTTCGTTGTCGTTGATGGTGTTGTCGGAATTCAGGTCCTCGATGTCCGGCAATGTGGTCGAAGCGGGCGTTACTAACTGGTTGCGGTCCTGCGATTCGGGCGAGTTGTTCTCCATGCCCATATACTGTTTGTACCGACTGACAATATGCCGGACCGAATCGGCGCGTTGGCCGTAATAGAAAATAAAGTCATCGTTGGCGGGGTCGCTCAACAGCCGTTCGCGGGCAGCGGCATTGAGCCGGGGTGAAACCTGATCGATGTAACTTTTGAAATACGCATTCTCGTCCTGGTTGCTCAACCCGTCGAGACCGATGTCCTGTTGCGAGCGCGTGACGTTATCGAAAGCCTGGGTCACAAACTGCGAGCGCGTCACCCGCCCCCAGGCCGTCGAATCTGGTGAGAGTCCGTTCGGAACCGCCAGCCCATTTTCAAAATTATACCGCCCGTCCTTGATCACGTCTTCCGACATATCACCCAGGTTGAAGACCAGCTTTCCGCCAGTGCGGTTGGCTTTGTTTTCAAAACCGTCGTGAACCGTGGCGAAGGTCGAATCCGTAGCACCCACGAAAGGGTCCATCAGCCAGAAATCGATGTTTTCGATGTTGGCGTTGTCAAAGTCGGCATCGGATGTGATGGCCCGCATCACCGATCCAAAATTCTTTTTGGGGTCACCGGCCAGGCGTCCGTCGGCGGCCAGGTTCGGGTTAAAGTTGTACATCCCGCGTTCCCGGGGGAAGTAGGCTACGTCCAGAATGTTCTCCGGCAGGTTGACCAGCCGCACCGAGCGCCCCGGAAACAGTTCATTGGAAAGGAAAAACTGTTCGTAAACATTCCTTAAATCGTTCTCGGTCAGGTTACTCTGGGGTGCCCGTCCCCCTCCCACCGTGTTGGCGGTGCTGAAGGTATTGTCGACGGTATAAACCGAAATCCGGGCGCGGTTGTAGGCATAGGCCAGGGGTTCGGCAAATGTGCCCTGCGGAAAAGCCCGCTCCGGCGTCGTCGGCGTCGATCCCAGCCGCCAGCGCGTGGGTTGGCGGGTGAGGTCGTAGAGCGTGCGGGCGGCTTCAAAATCATCGATGAACGCGTTGTTGTTCACGCGCGGAGCCACCCCCGGAAACAACTGGGCCACTTCACCCTGAAAAGCAATGTTCGACAGCTCCTTGGTCTGAATCAGTGGCAGTCCATCCAGCATCCGGGTCAAAAACCGCGAGTCTTTCCGAATCATGGCGTCGAATCCCAGAATGGTGTTGTTCACCGGCTCATTGCCGATGGCCACGCGCGTCAGAAAACCGGCGGGGGTCTCCCGCATGTTCATGGCGGTCATCCCGATGTTCACTTCGGGGCTCAGTTTATAATCCAGCCGCGTTCCGATCAGTCGCCGAATCTGGTTCTGGAACAGATCGGGGCGCTCATACCGCACTTTGATTTCCTGACCCGAATTCATCAGGCTTTCGTTCAGAAACCGTACCCGGCCAATCTGCGACTCCACCACAAAGTCGGTTCCGGGCGATAAAGGCACGCCACCCGCCGTCACCTGCACCGATTTTTCATCGACGCCATAAGGCAACGTCACTTCCCCGCCCGTCGACGATTGGTAACTGCCTTTCAGGAAAAATTTGTTTTTCCCCGCCACCTGTTGCGCATCCACCAGGGTGGTTCGGTATAGTTCGTTGTAAACGTACTTGGCTTTGAGGGCATCGTCAGTCCCAAACTTGTTGGCCAGATACGACCCAAAGGGTTCCAGCACCGGAAAGATTACCCGGCCATAGCGGCTGTCGACCGTGACGCCTTCGACAAAGTCAAAATTACCGTCCCGCTGCGGATCAAGCTGGGCGTTCACCTGGTCCATGTTGAAGACCTGCACCAGCGGGATGTCCTTGATGGTTCCCGGCCCTTCCTGCAAATTGGGGTTGTCGATCCCGGTCAGGTCATCTTTATAAATAATCCGCAACTGGAAGTTCTGCTTGTTGATCTGTGAGGTGTTGAGCGAATAAATGTTTTTCATCATCAGATTCCACATCGGCAACTGGGTGTTGTTGCGGATCGTCGATGATTTCAACAGCTTCAGAATCAGCACTTCATTATCCTGCCGGTTCTGGTAATCTTCGGTCAATTCCCCCACCTGGTATTTCCGGCCGCGGTAGGTATATTCGTAGGAAACCGCCAGCACTTCGTCGTTGCGCAGGGGCGTCACCAGCGAAATATACCCCAGTTCCGGCTGAAACTTGTACTCGGTTTCGGTCAGGCGTTTGGCCCCCCGCAGCAATTCGTAGTCGACACCCTTGGCAAAACCAAAGGTGCCGTCCAGCAAAAAGTTCACCTGATCCACCTGCCGGATGCCGTTGTTCGCTCTCAATCGGGCAAATAAGCCGTTTCCGGCGGTGTTGTCGGCCGCGCTGCTGGCGTCCGGATTGATGGGCTGGAGGTTCGGATTGGCGGTATTGAACGGTCGGGGTTCACCCAGATCCGCAAAACCGACAACGTTCCGCAGGGTGGTGGTGGTGTTGGTCCGGTTGGTTACGTATACCTCTAAACGCGTTATGGTTACACCCGATATGATCTGGGGGAGGCTTTTCAGCGAGCGTTCGTAGTTGTTCCGAAAAAATTGTGACAGAAAGAAATGGCGGTTTTCGTCGTAGGTATCAACCCGGATTTCGTAATTTTTCTGCAGCGATCCGCCTTTGATCGTAATTTCTTCCTGCTTCGATCGCTGCTGCGATGCCACCACGGTGGCGTATAGTTTTCCGAAACGAAGCTGGGTTTTCACCCCGAACAGGTTTTGCACCCCCGGAATCAACTGGCTGCTGAGCGGCCAACTGATGTTCCCGGCTTCCAGCCCCTGAATGATGCTGGGGTCCTGGGGCTGAAACTGGGGAATGGCCGAAGGCGTCATGCTTCCCAAACTGGGCAGACTGCCCGGCAAGCCACCGGGACTGGGTAAACCGGGAAGTCCGTTCGTCAATCCGTTGGCACTGGGCAAGTTCGGAACCGGCGGACGGTAATTCAGCTTCAGGACATTTTCAAAATTGAAACTGGATTTGGTGTCGTAATTGGCCGTAATGCCCAGACGCTCGCCGATCTTGCCGTTAAAGCTGATGTTGATTTGCTGATTAAACGCAAAATTGCCGTTCCGACGCTGCAAAACCGGAATAATCGGGTTGTCGATAAACTGGTAGAGATAGCCGAAATCAAGCATCACAAACCCGTTCGGCTTGAAATCCACCAAAGAGCCACCAAAGAGCCGGTCGAAAACCGGCGGCAGTTCCAGCTTCGGAACCAACCCCCGCCCACTCACCGCACTCTGTCCATCGTTCCGGGCCGCGTATTCGCGCCACAAACTTTTTTGAACACGCTGGTTCTGCAAGCGGTTATAATCTTCGTAGGACATGGTTTCGGCCGGCCGATAGGGCAAACCAGGCGCTGGCCTTGTCGGCGCGGGCGCAACCGGGATGGCTCCGATGGCGGAATTCCCGGACGTGGCTGCGGGTGTGGTGGTCGATCCGGACGTTGGACGCGAAGTTTCCGGCTGACCGCCGATGCGTTCCAACACGGAAATCTGACCCGGGCCATTGAGCTGAACCTCGGTCGAAACCGCCCGTGGATCGCGCAGCAAAAAAGGAGACTTGGGAATGGTTACGGAAAAGGGGCTTACATACCGGTCGCGCCAGCGAATGATGGGTCGGCGCTCGGCCGAGCGCGTGGCCCGGATGCTATCCTGACGGACGCGGGCCAGCGAATCGGCCAGCGAAACCGTCCGGCGACGCGCGGGTGTCTGGGCTGTTACCGGCATCCAGGCCGACCCAACCAGTAACGCACACAACACAACCATCCAGGGCTCAATCCGGCCATCTAACAACCGCAACCGGGTCAATCGGTGGGACTCAACACATTCCAAGAGAGGCACGTATAATTTGATTCGGTGGAATAGGTAGTTAGTTTATTCAGATACATCTCTATCACCAAACGGCGAAAACCTTGCCAATATTTTAGTGAAGAGTGAAGAGTTATGAGTGAAGAATTCGCCAACGCGTCTTTTTAACCGCCGGGCGGCCCCGTCTTCACTCATAACTCCTAACTCTTAACTCATAACTATTTCAGAGCCAGACGTATAAGCTGTTCAACGTTGAGTTCGTCGCCTTCACGTTTCAGGATTGTATCGAGGCTTTTTTCGGCCGCAGCCTTCGGAATACCCAGCGTAACGAGTGCCGCCAGGGCTTCATCCCGAACGGGGTTGACGGTCATCCGGTAGTTTGGTGTACCGGCCTGGGCCATAATCCCCGCTTTTTTCATCTTGTCACGCAATTCCAGAATAACCCGTTGAGCGGTTTTACTGCCAATGCCTTTGATCTTCTGAACCGCCCCGACGTTTTCCATCAGAATGGCCTGACGGAGTTCAACCGGTGTCAGGGTCGAGAGCATGGTGAGCGCGGTATTGGGGCCGATGCCCGATACGCCGATCAAATCCAGAAAAAGATTTTTTTCATCGAGATCTCCAAAACCGTACAGCGTCTGGGCGTCTTCACGAATGTGCTGATACGTATACAGTTTCGAGGGTTCGCCCAGCTTTGGCAAAACGGTAGACGTGTACAGGGAAACATGGATTTCGTAGCCGACTCCGTTGGCTTCCAGAATCACAAGGGTCGGGTCTTTGTGGGTAACTTTTCCGCTAATATAAGCAATCATAAAGTGCTTTTTCAACCGGGTGTAATCCGGTTATAAAAAGACAAATATACGAAAGAGTGAAGAGTTAAGAATGAAGAGTTAAACCTATATTAACCAATACATTATTTTCAATTCTTCACTCTTCATTCTTTTCTAACCTACAATCAGACGCTGACCGGGTTTGAGTGAATTTCCCTTGATTTTATTCAGTTTTTTCAGTTCATCGACGCTCAGGTCGCTATACCGCTTCGAAATATTCCAGAGCGTGTCGCCATCCTGAACCCGGTGGTACTTCGGTTTGTAGGTTTTGGTCCGTTTTGCCACCGTCGGTTTTTCCAGGCTTTTGGTCACTTTTGCCACCCGGGACGATGTTTCCGGCAGTGCCTGTTCCCGGAAAATAACCAGTTTCTGTCCTTTCTGGATACGGGTCGAACGCAGGTGATTCCACTTTTTGAGGTCATACACGTCCACGTCATACTTCTCTGCAATGCGCGACAGCACCTCGCCCCGTTTCACGACGTACACGGTTTTTTTCGGCTTTCGACGAACCACTTCCTCCACGTCATCCTCATCGGAGGCAATGGCGTTGGCGGCTATCACTGGCTGCGATTCCCGGGCCTGCTCTTCATTGGCATCGGTAAAAGGGAAATGATCCCGTTTTCCCGCGGAGTCGGAACGGTAGTCGACGCTTTCTGTCGATGCCAGCAACATGTTGGTCGAAATCGTCGGATTTCGACCGGCTGAATCCAGAATAGCCCGCCGATTGGACGCAAAATAATCGAAATGGGCTTTCGGCACCCGAAGCACGAAACTGCGGGTTTGATCAGACAGCACACCCGTCATGATCGACGGATTCATTTTCTGAATTTCGGCCAGTGGCACCCCGCTGTATTGGCAAAACCGCTCGATCGACAGGTAGCCGTTGACGTGAATCGTATCACAGGGAATGGGATATTCGGGCTGTTCGGCATAAATCCCGTGGTCGTTGGCGAAGTTCATCATGTAGGTCAACGCAATGAATTGCGGGACATACGCACGGGTTTCTTTCGGCAGGAAATTATAAATGGTCCAGAACGAATCGCCCCCGGACCGGCGCATGGCACGTTTCACCGTCCCCGGCCCGCTGTTGTAGGCCGCCAGCGCAAGGTGCCAGTCGCCAAATACCCGGTACAAATCTTTCAGATAGCGACAGGCGGCATCGGTCGACTTGACCGGGTCCATGCGCTCATCGATGTACTCGTCCTGGTAGAGTTTGAAATCCGCGCCCGTATACGGCATAAACTGCCACAAACCGCCTGCGCCGACGCGCGAAACCGCTTTGGGATCGAGCGACGATTCAACAATCGAGAGGTATTTCAGTTCATCGGGAATGTCGTGCTGGGCCAGCAAGCGTTCATACAAAGGGAAGAACATCGGCATCCGCTCCATCACCTTTTTGGTGTAACTCGGTCGCCGGAAGGTGAAGTAATCGATAAAACCGTGGACGGTTTTATTGTAGTTCAGGGGAATGGTCTGTTCCAGTTTGGCCAGTCGGTCACGCAGAACGGGTTCCGGGATGGACAAGACCTCCGGCACATCGAGCACCTGGATGGTTTCCTGTGTCGTGTCGGCTCTGACACCATTGGTGTCGGCCTGAAAAAAAGCGCCCCAACTGCGGGAAGAAACGCTCAGTAAAAGCAATACAGTACAAGCCAATCGGAGGCCGTGAAGGGTCTTCTTCAGGTTCGACATGAGCAGGTTTTGGGTTACATGTTGGTTAAGTAATTATCAAGGCAAGAACGGTCTGGTCGATAAAAATAGGACAAAAAATAGTTTTCGTCAAACTTTTCGGCAAATTAGGTCGATAAATCTCTTAAGCTGTCCGGCAGAGTTGGTTCAAGGTTTTGGAACTAAGTCGATTAAATCAGAGATGTGACGTAGTCAATGTATCTTTAAAAACGGTGACAAAGTAAGGTTCCATATACTTTGTCACCGTTTTTGTTTTGAGACGATTTCATTCCGGATGCGTCACGGTTTTGTTTCGAAAGAGGTCGGTACCAGGCTCCTTCCAAACCAAACCGTTAAGGAAAGAGGGTCTCATGCGCCGTAGGAGACTCAGTAACTTTCATACACGTAGGTTAGGGTTTCCTGTGGTTTAAAGGGCTCGGTTGTAATGCGGGTCGCCGGCAAATCTCCGACGTAGGTATACGCATACGTGGTGGATCCGGCCGACAGCACATTGTTCCGGCTTAGATGGAGAACATTGTCAACCCCGCCGTAATAAGTATAAAAATCCAGAATTCCGTTAAAAGGCGTCGACACCCCCGCCGTGGCATAGGGGGCCGGAATGACGGCGACGTTATAGAACGGGTTTGTTTTGGAATCGTGCGTAAAATTAGTTGTATAGCTGTTATTCAATGGAGAAGGGATTCTAAAAATGCTTGTAGCTGTAGCAACCAATGTCAGGTTGTTGCCAGTGAACGTATAGTCACTGTCCTCCGTATAGGAAACCCCACCGGTTGCGAAGGATTTATGGCTATGTTTCACCGTATTGTCGGGATTGTACTGAAACGTTAAATCCCAGACGTTATCGCCCCGTCCATCTTTATCGTTGGTATAGTAAAGCCGGGTCATCTGGCTGTTGACATATGTATACGAATACGTCTCGGTTATTTTCGATTCGCCCGCCGGAGTGATTTCGCGCTGGAATTGGGTAACCTGGTTCTGGGCATTGTAGGTAAAAGCACCGGTTTCGACCGGAGCATTCGGGTCACTGGGATTTTGAGTGGTCGTAATGGTGTTCAGACGGCCCTGCAAATCGTAGCCGAAGGTGCTGATGTATTGTACCAAACCAGACCGGCCGACGACATCCGCCAGCTCCTGCGTTACGGTTTTAATCCGCAAGCGGTCCGGAACGGAACCCGGTGAAACGTTTGGAAAAAGATGATCGCCACAGCCTGTAAACTGAAAGACGACCATTCCGTAGAGCAACCCCCGAAGTACATGGATCATTTTCATAAGAGGACGTTTGTTTCGTTGTAACTATATAAGTAAATATATCACTATATCTGGAAAAATTATATTATTAACGTATATACTTATACGGTATTTATTAACCGGTAATCGCATCAGATTAAAACTTTCTTTATTGAATTTTCGAAGAACGATAATATCTGCTTCACGGCCGTTTTTCCTTTTCTTTTAATTTTTTTTCCTGGTGGTTTAAACGGGATTTAGAATGATGTTTGTGGCATTTTCTGCATTGATATTAGAAGAGATGCTCCACCCGGTCAATCTATTACAAGCAGCAATTGAAGTGGAAACTCGTTTTTTTACTTTTACCGGAACGACAGCCGACCTGTCCTGACCCGCATTTCGAAAGTTGTGGGTTAAATTGTTAAACCAGCGGGTAGACTTCCTGAACTACAGCGCTTTTGAGGACAATGAACGGGCGATTGTCGCCTGACTTTTCCAGCCTGCGAAAGCCCCCGACCGCGACATGAAACTGCCCCTTTACCCGCTCCTCTTTTTTTGCCTGCTTGGTTTCAAGACCTGGACCGCCGAACCGGTTCCGCTCACCCGGCTTCGGTGCGATTCCCGGGATCATCCGCTCGGTGTCGAAAGCCGTCAGCCCCGGTTAAGCTGGCAGTTGGTGTCGGATGTTCGGGGTCAAAAGCAAACCGCTTACCGGATTCTGGTGTCCGACAATCCGCAGACACTGGCGGCCAGTCAGGGCAACCTCTGGGATTCGGGCAAACGCATTTCCGACCAGTCGATTCAGGTGCCGTACGAAGGAAAACCGCTCCTGGCGAGCCGGTCGTACTACTGGAAAGTGCAGATTTGGGATAAAGACGGCCAGCCGTCGGGCTGGAGCGCACCCGCCACCTGGCAAATGGGCTTGCTAACCCGGGCCGACTGGGGCAAGGCGCAGTGGATTGCGCTGGAAGAACTGCCGGCGTCGGAACGGATCGTTCCGTTCGTCCACGACCCCAATGCGGCCAAACCGCTGGGAGACCGGAAATCGGCTCAGAATGCGCTACCCCAGTTCCGGAGGGAGTTTCGGTTTGAAAAACCGCTGAAGCGGGCCACGGTTTTTATTTCCGGCCTGGGTCATTATGAACTGAGCCTCAACGGACAACGCGTAAAAGACCATTTCATTGATCCCGGCTGGACTAATTATGATCACTACGCTTTATACGCGACTTACGACATAACGACCGCGCTCCGAAAAGGCGCAAACGTGTTGAGTGTGCTCCTCGGCAACGGTTTTTATAACATCCCCGTTGAACGCTACCGGAAAATTGTAGGCTCTTTTGGCTATCCAAAACTGATCTGTAAACTGCAACTGGCGTACGAAGACGGGACACACCAGGAAATAGTTACCGATCAATCCTGGAAAGTAACCCAAAGTCCGATCACCTATTCGAGCATTTACGGCGGTGAAGACTGGGATGCCACCAAGGAGATTTCGGGCTGGATGGAAGCCGGTTTTGATGACACGGGCTGGCAAACCCCGCTCGTGGTGCAGGGATCACCCCTACTGCGGTCGCAAACCGCTCCGCCGGTCAAAATCATGGAAACCTTCAAACCGGTCCGGATCACGCAGCCTAAAGCGGGTATTTACGTAATCGACCTGGGACAGAACATGTCTGGCATTCCACAGATTTCGGTGTCGGGAAAAACCGGTTCCGTCGTCAAGATAACCCCCGGCGAGTTGTTGGACGACGACAGTCTGGTGACGCAGCAATCGAGCGGCCAGCCGCATTTTTACCGGTATACGCTCAAAGGAACCGGCACCGAAACCTGGCATCCGCGCTTCACCTACTACGGTTTCCGATATCTGCAAATCGAAGGTGCCGTTCCCGCCCAGGGCCTGCTGAGCACGATCGCGATGCCCTCCGCCAATATTCCGGTTTTGAAAGCCGTCAAAGGACTGCATATCCGGGGTTCGGCCGAAACCGTCGGAACGTTTTCATGTTCGAATGAGCTGTTCAACCGCATCGACCGACTCATCGACTGGGCCATCAAAAGCAACATGGTGAGCACACTGACCGACTGCCCGCACCGCGAGAAACTGGGCTGGCTGGAAGAGACGCACCTCATGAGTGGTTCGGCCCGCTATACCTACGATCTGGCGACGCTGCTGCCAAAAATCATTCGGGATATGCAAACGGCGCAGTTGACCAACGGCCTCATTCCCGATATTGCCCCCGAGTATACCGCCTTCGCCAGCGGTTTTCGCGACTCCCCGGAATGGGGCAGTGCCGGGGTGATTCTGCCGTGGTATACCTACCAGTGGTACGGCGATAAAAGCATTCTGGTGGAAAGTTACGACATGATGAAAAAGTATGTGGCCTATCTGGGCACCAAAGCCAATAACCACATTCTGACCCACGGTTTGGGCGACTGGTGCGACCTGGGGCCCAAACCACCGGGCGAATCACAGTTGACGCCCAAAGGCATTACGGCCACAGCCACCTACTTTTACGACCTGACCATTCTGGAAAAAACTGCCCGTTTACTGGGCAAAACCGCCGACGCCGATCAGTTTCAGCAATTGGCTGGGGCCGTCAAAAAGGCGTTCAATGAAACGTATTACGACGCCCAGAAAGGGCAGTATGGATCGGGGAGCCAGACTTCCAACGCCATGCCGATTTACATGAAGCTGGTGACGCCCGACAACCAGGCCGCCGTGACAGCCAGTTTATTGAAGAACCTCAAAGACAACCACTACAGCCTGACGGCGGGCGACATCGGGTTTCGGTATTTGCTGCTGGCGCTGGGTCAGGTCGGCGCTTCGGACGCTATTTATGCCATGAACAACCGCGCCGATGTGCCGGGCTACGGTTACCAACTGGCCCACGGCGCCACCGCCCTGACGGAATCCTGGCCTGCCCTGCGGTTTGTGTCCAACAACCACTTCATGCTCGGGCACCTCATGGAATGGCTTTACGGCGGTCTGGGCGGGATTCAGCAGGATGAAAGTGTGCCGGGTTTCAAAGCCATCGTCATCAAACCCGAGGTTGTAGGAGACATCACCCACACCCGCGTCCGGTATCTTTCGCCCTACGGCCCGATCAAGAGTGAATGGAAAAAAAACGGCACCCAACTGGAACTGATGGTGAGCATTCCGGCCAATACCACCGCCACGGTGTATTTACCCAATGCCAACGGAAGTCCGATTCTGGAAGGCGACAAGTCCCTTGATCAACAGAAAGAGATCAAGGTGCTGCGAACGGAAACCAACCATACCGTCGTGGCTATTGGCTCGGGCAGTTATGTGTTTAAAATCAATAATCTTTAAATAACTATGACTATCGCTTTTTGCCCCTAAATCCCCTAAAGGGGACTTGGACGATACCCCCCCGGATGCAAAAAGTCCCCTTTAGGGGATTTAGGGGCAAAAAGCGATAGTCTTACGTTCATTTACCACCCCGGATTCTGCGTCAGATTCGGATTGAGCTGGCGTTCTTTGGCGGGAATGGGAAACAGGTAGTGCTTCTTTTCATCGAAAGGACGGCCTTTGGAGGTCAGTTCCAGATACGCTTTTTTCCAGCGAACCAGATCCCGCCAGCGGTGACCTTCCAGCCCCAGCTCCACCACCCGTTCGTGGGCAATCCACTCCATGAAAGCGGTTTTCGACAAACCGGGGTCGAGTTCCTTCAGTCCCGCCCGTTTCCGAACGCGGTTGACGGCGGCATAGGCTTCGGCGGTTGGCCCAGAGGCCGAATTGGTGGCTTCGGCAAATAGCAGCAAAACATCCGCAAAGCGAAGAAGCCGGATGTTGACGTCCGACCCCGTTGTCCAGTCGAACTCGTTCCCACCATCTTTCTGGTATTTTCGAACGGCAAAATCGGCCGGTAAAACGTCGAACCAGGAGGTATATTCCAGCACTTTATAATAATCCAGTCCGTCGAATTTGCTCCCCTGTGGCCCAAAAACCGACGCCAGCAAGCGCGTATCGCCCACTTCAAACTGCTTGACGTACCACTCCGACGGAATCACGTTGTTGTAGGCCCGGCCCCGAACGCCCATTTCGAGGGGCCGCAAACCGCCCGTTCCGCATTCATCACAGAACGCACCGGGATTGACCGTCGCCGAAAACTGGACCTCAAAAAGGGACTCCTTGTTGTTCTCGTTCACATTCGTGTGATTGTCGCGGTAATTCGGCACCAGATCGTAGACATTCGAGTCGATAATCTCCTTAAACAGTTTGGCTGCGGCCACGTAATCGGTCTGGCTGTTGGTCAGGTTGGCCCGATACAGCAAGGCTTTGGCCCGGAATCCTTTGGCAGCTCCGCGCGTGGCCCGGCCAATTTCGTCGCCTTCATACAAAACCGGCAACCGTTTTTCAGCCTCCTCAAAATCTTTCAAAATGGCCTCATACACCTGCGGAACCGCAATCCGGGTCGGTTGCTTCTCTTCGGGTTTGCTCACATCGACCACCTTCAGAATCAACGGCACATCGCCGAAATTCGTCACCAGCGTGAAGTAATACATCGCCCGCAGAAAATACGCTTCGCCCAGCAAACGGCTCTTTTTCGCTTCGTTCATCGGAACGCCCGGAATGCGGGTGATCGCCAGATTGGCCCGGTAAATGCCCTGGTAACAGCCCGTCCAAAGAAAATTGTATACTTCCGTGCTGGCATCGGCTTCGGCTTCGCGCATCAACACCAGACTCGGACTGGTCGACACCGTGGCCTCGGTTTCATCCGACATCAGTTCCTGCGTCAAATGCATGATCTGCGAATACAGATCCGGCGACGCCAGGGTTGCATAAGCCGCATTGACGGCCTTGAGCGCATCTTCCTCCGTTTTGTAATAGTTATCCGTCGTCAGCACATTCACATTCTGAACGTCCAGTGCCTTGTCGCTGCAACCAGCCACCAACCCGGCCACCAGCAAAAGCGTGCTTATCTTTTTCATATGAACTCGGTTTTCGGTTTTCAGTTTTCAGTTTACGGTGGGCTGACGCGCGTACAGGCTGAATGCGTCAGCCCACCGTAAACTGAAAACCGTAAACCATTAAAAATTAAGCTGTAATCCCCCCAGGAACATTCGTGACTGCGGTTGCTGAGCGACATCGATGCCTTCACCCAGCGCCTGGTTGCTGGCAAATTCGGGATCGAAACCGGAATACTTCGTTTTTGTAAACAGATTCTGCGCTCCCACATAGACCCGCAACCGACTGGCGCCAAAGGTCGAGGTCAGCGTTTCGGGCAAGGTGTAGCCCAGTTGCAGGGATTTTAACCGAAAATAACTGCCATCTTCCACAAAGCGGTCGGACGGACGAAAATTCCGGGTGCCGGACGCATCCGCGCGGGGCTGCGTGGTCGACGGTTTTTCGCGCGTCCAGCGGCTAAGGACCTCCGTTCCGGCGTTGTACCGGCCCAGATACCCGTTCAGCCAGTAGGCCGTGGCATTGTAAAGCTGGTGGCCCGACGCTCCTTGCAGCAAGACCGACAGGTCAAAACCGGCCCCGCTCACCGAGGCTGAAAAACCGTAATAAACCGTCGGAATCGGACTGCCGAGGAAGGTTTTGTCCGCGTCCGTAATTTTGCCGTCGCTGTTCAGATCCGCGTAGCGAATGTCACCGGGTTCGGTGCCGGTCAGGCTGGGGTTCTTGATGATTTCGTCGCGGGTCTGAAAAATGCCCACCCGCTGAAAACCGTAGTAACTGCCCACCGGCTGCCCTACGGCTGTGGCCGTTACCGTTTCTTCATGCACCAATCCCCCCAAAACCGGATCGGGCCGGTCGCCCAGCGAAACCACCTTGTTTTTCTGCCAACTGGCAAAACCGGTCAGGCTGAAACTGATCCAGTCGTTGCTGCGTTCGCCCGTCAGACTCAGATCGATTCCGGAATTATCGACCACCCCGGCGTTGGTGAGCGGTGCCGCAGCCCCCACCGACGCTGGCAACGGCACCTCCACCAGCAAATTCGTGGTCTGTTTCCGGAAATAATCGACCCGCAGTTTCACACTGTTTTCCAGCGCACTAACATCCAGCCCAACGTTGCTGGTCGTGGTCGTTTCCCAGCGAATACCGGTGTTGGGCAAGGTGCTCGGAAACGCCCCGACGCCCAGAAATGAGTTGGTGGGACCGAACGGATAATTGTAGTTTTGCGCAATCAGCGATGCATATTGAAAATCTCCGACGTTGTCGTTGCCGCTTTTCCCCCACCCGACCCGGAGTTTGACGGTATTCAGGTACGGCATCGATTCCAGAAACCGCTCTTTGTTCAGATACCAGGCCGCGCCCACCGACGAAAACGCGCCAAAGCGATGACCCGGCCCAAAACGCGACGAACCATCGCGCCGGACAATCGCCGTCAGCCAGTATTTTTTCTGATAATCATACGACAATTGACCCATCAGACTCACCACCCGGTAGAACGCGTAGGTGCCGCCCACAGTCCGGTTGCGCGACGACTGACCCGCCGTCAGCGATCGAATGTCGTTCCCCGGCAAATCATCCGCATAGGCCAGAATGTCGTCGTTTCGGTAGGTCTGGCGACTTCCCGCCAGCAAAACCGTCAGCGAATGGGCATCCAGCGTGTGACTGTAACTCAGTTGGTGATGCAGTAAAGTGTTGTAATTGGTCTGTTTGGCCCGGGCCAGCGAAGCCGTCAGGTTGATGTTGTATTCGCCCATGTTGAACGCGGGCATGGAATAGGCGCGGTCGAAATTGCGCAGATCGAAGCCAAGGGTTGCGCGGTAGGTCAGGCCGTCGAACAACGTCCATTCGCCGAACAAATCACCGATCAGATTCAGGGAGGTGTGCCGGTCGTTGGTCAAAACCGACAAACCGATGGGATTCAGAGCATCGTTCCCGGCGTCCAGGTAGGTGGTGCCTTCGTAGCCGCCCACCCGTCGCGGGTTGGTAATCGACAGATAGGGCGCACTTTTCAGCGCCTGTTCAATGGGGGTCCGGCCCCCGGTTCCGTCGTTGGCGTGCCGAACCGACTGGCTGAGGGTCAGGTTCTGCCCCACTTTCAGATTGTCGGTCAAATCGAAATCGGTGTTGAGCCGCATCGATAACCGCTCGAAATCGGAGCCCAGAATAACGCCGTCCTGCTTGAAATAATCCGCAGCGATCAGATACCGCGCCGACTCCTTACCCCCCGCTACCGACACATACGCACTCCGAACCGGAGCGGGCCGAAACAACGCGCCAAGCCAGTCGGTACTGGTGCCCAGCAGGGTATCGAGCGACACCTGATTGGTCAGTTTAAAGGCCGGAATCAAGCCGCCGTTCGAGCGGCTGTCGTTGATGTAACTGATATACTGGCGGGTGTTGAGAAGCTGGGGTTGCCGGGTCGTTCGCTGAACGCCGGTATACAAATCGACCATAACGCGGGGCTGGCCGGTTTCACCTTTTTTGGTGGTGATCAGAATAACGCCGTTGGAACCCCTCATACCATATTGCCCCATCGAGGTGGCATCTTTCAGCACTTCGACGGTTTCGATGGCGTTTGGTGCCAGCCAGTTCAGGTTATCCGCTTGTCCGATAATCATCCCATCCACCACCACCAGGGGCGTGGTATCGCCAAACCGCCCCGGCCCGTGCATTTGCAGGGTTGCCGCCCCCCCCGGTTCGCCGGAACTGGCCCGAACCA
Source organism: Larkinella sp. (assembly GCF_965227735.1). Lineage (NCBI taxonomy): Bacteria > Pseudomonadati > Bacteroidota > Cytophagia > Cytophagales > Spirosomataceae > Larkinella > Larkinella sp. The sequence goes on from NZ_OZ245776.1 coordinate 1,048,472, forward strand.
GCAGGCCGGACACCTGCCCCTGCAAAGCTTGCAGGGAATTTGCGGTCACGATCCGGCGGAGGTTTTTAGCCGAAACCGTATCCGTCGAACTGGTGTGCCGAAAGGCCGTCAGCCGCCCATTTCGGGCTGAAAGCGAATCATCGGATGGGAAGGCTGCAGTGGCACGGGGGGGTAACTGAAGTGTTAAAGTGAGGACAAAACTATTGAAAATGAGTGAATTGATCTTTATCCATATTGTTGAGAAACACCGGATAGTCGGTGGGTGTATCATATACCTGGACGGGTTAGAGGAAGTAATGCCAAAAGTTAACTACCTCTTCCGTATCAAGAATAATACCAATCCGAAAAATAAAAAAGCCTGCGTAGTCTTTACAGCTACGCAGGCTTCTTCTACCGGCCAACTTTTTGCCATTTCCAGAGAAATGGCTATCCGAAACGGACTGACTGTTACGGACTAAAGCTCGTTGTTAGGGCAAAAACAATTGTCTGTTTATTTTTTTGCAAACTCCCGGTGGTAGGCGGCCTTGTACAATTCTTCTTCCGGCAAGCTGCGGAAATAATCATACGTAATCCGTAGGCCCTCTTCCCGCGAAACTTTGGGTTCCCAGCCCAGAATCTGCTGCGCCCGCGTAATGTCCGGACGGCGTTGTTTGGGGTCGTCGGTAGGCAACGGCTTCACGATCAGCTTCTGCTTGGTTCCCGTCAGCTTGATGATTTCTTCGCCAAATTCCCGGATGGTGATCTCGCCGGGGTTACCGATGTTGACCGGGTAGGCGTAATCGCTCAGCAACAACCGGTAGATGCCTTCAACCAGGTCATCGACGTAACAGAACGAACGGGTCTGGCTGCCGTCGCCGAAAACCGTGAGGTCTTCACCGCGCAGCGCCTGGCCGATGAAAGCAGGCAATACCCGGCCGTCGTTGAGTCGCATCCGGGGACCGTAGGTATTGAAAATCCGCACAATCCGCGTTTCCAGACCGTGGTAGGTATGATACGCCATCGTGATCGCTTCCTGAAACCGCTTGGCTTCGTCGTATACCCCACGCGGGCCAACGGGGTTTACATTGCCCCAGTAATCCTCGTTCTGCGGGTGAACCGCCGGATCGCCGTATACTTCCGAGGTGGAAGCGATCAGCACCCTGGCGTTTTTAACCCGCGCCAGTCCGAGGCAGTTGTGAATGCCCAGCGACCCGACTTTCAGCGTCTGGATCGGGATTTTCAGATAATCGATCGGGCTGGCAGGCGACGCGAAATGGAGAATATAGTCCAGATCGCCCGAAACGTGGATGAATTTCGATACGTCGTGGTGATAGAACTCGAAGTTGGGCAGGTGGAACAGGTGTTCGATATTGCGAATGTCGCCCGTAATGAGGTTATCCATCGCAATGACGTGGTAGCCCTCTTTGATAAACCGATCGCAGAGGTGCGACCCCAGGAAACCAGCCCCGCCTGTAATGAGTACGCGTTTCATAAAGTGAGAGTTTCAGATTTTTTTAGTTGATCCGTTTACGCATTTTGCGTGACTTCCGGCGTTACGGTTTCGCGCCCGATGCTGTAATAGGTGTAGCCGACTTCCTTCATCTGGTCAAGTTCGTAGACATTCCGACCGTCGAAAATCAGCTTATTTTTCAGCAGCAGGTTCATTTTTCCGAAGTCCGGCGTGCGGAACAGCGGCCATTCGGTCATGATCACCAGGGCATCGGCATCGTCCAGGGCAGCATACGACGTATGGGCGTAGTTGATCTGATTACCCAGAACATTCCGCACATTGTCCATTGCTTCGGGGTCGTAAACCGTTACTTTGGCGCCTTCGTTCAGCAACGCCCGGATGTTTTCCAGGGCCGGGGCTTCCCGAATGTCGTCAGTATACGGTTTGAACGCCAGGCCCCAGACGGCAATGGTTTTCCCTTTCAGATCGCCGTCGAAGTGGTTTTTGATGATCGGCAGCAGTTTGCTTTTCTGCCTGGTGTTCACGTCCATCACCGACTTCAGAATTTTGAAATCGTAGTCGTATTCCTGCGCGGTTTTGGCCAGCGCCTGCACGTCTTTCGGAAAGCAGCTTCCACCGTAGCCAATCCCGGCGAACAAAAACCGCTTGCCGATCCGGCTGTCGGTTCCGATGCCCCGGCGAATGTCGTCGACGTTCGCACCGGCTTTCTCACACAGGTTGGCGATTTCGTTCATGAACGAAATTTTAACGGCCAGGAACGCATTGGCGGCATATTTGGTCATTTCGGCCGAACGCTCATCCATGAAAATCACCGGATTCCCCTGCCGAACGAGCGGGGCATACAGCTTGTTCAGAACGGCTTTGGCTTTGTCTGACCGGGTCCCGATCACGACGCGATCCGGTTTCATGAAATCATCGACGGCAACGCCTTCCCGCAGAAATTCGGGGTTCGATACCACGTCGAAGTCGATTTTCGCACCCCGCGAAATGTGAAGCCACACCTTTTCGGCGGTTCCCACCGGCACGGTACTTTTGTCAACAATAACCGCGTATTGCTTCAGCAACGGGCCCAAATCATCCGATACTTTCAGAATATATTTCAAATCGGCGGAGCCATCTTCGCCCGGCGGTGTGGGCAATGCCAGGAAAATAACTTCCGCTCCTTCAATCCCTTCGGCCAGGTTAGTCGTAAATTTCAGACGACCTTCGGCGGTATTCCGGTTGAATAAAACATCCAGACCTGGTTCGTAAATCGGAATGATTCCGTTGTTCAGTTTTTCAACTTTACGCTCGTCGATGTCGACGCAGACGACCTGATTTCCGGTTTCGGCAAAACAGGTCCCCGTAACGAGCCCGACATACCCGGTTCCAATAACGGCTAATTTCATAGAGAAGTGACTGTATTTATGTTAAGATAGGTTGATAGAAGTCAACTGATTTGTACTTTTTGTATACTTTGAATGCAGGACACAAAAATAGATTTTTTTACTCAATTCCGACTGTTCCTGCCGGAATTTGTGATTCAGAGGTCGATAATCTTCGGGTATTACACTGGCTTAATGTCAGTTAACCCTCTGTTCAGACCGCACGGTAAATTGCTAAATCCACTGCGGACGGATTTGCCAGCCTGCTTGGGTCTGTCGATAAATTTTTGTAAATTATTATTAAAATCATCGTAAAAGTGCCACACAGCATAGCGCGTTCATGACTTCAGAAATTGTAGAAAACCAAGTAGACGATAGTTCGCAACTGATTGCCCAAACCGTCCGCGATTTTGCCACCCGCCACATCCTGCCGTTTGTTCGGGAATGGGATGAGTCGCAGCATTTTCCGGTCGAAACGATGCGTCAGTTGGGCGAATTGGGGCTTTTGGGCCTTCTGGTCCCGGAAGAATACGGCGGTGCGGGACTCGGCTACCGGGAATACGTCGGTGCGATCGTTGAACTAGCCAAAGTAGACGGGGCCATCGGACTGTCGATGGCAGCCCACAATTCCCTCTGTACGAATCACATTCTGCTCTTTGGCAGTCCGGCGCAAAAGCAGTTGTATTTACCCAAACTGGCCTCCGGCGAATGGATTGGCGCCTGGGGGCTGACAGAACCCAACACCGGTTCCGATGCCGGGAACATGCGAACTGTGGCTGTTCGGGACGGGGACGACTGGGTGCTGAATGGCTCCAAAAATTTTATCACCCACGGGAAAAGCGGGAATGTGGCCGTGGTCATCGCGCGAACGGGCGAACCCAACACCCCCCACAATGCCACGGCTTTTGTGGTCGAACGCGGTACACCCGGTTTTTCGGGCGGCAAAAAAGAAGACAAACTCGGCATGCGGGCGTCCGAAACGGCGGAAATGCTGTTTCAGGATTGCCACATTTCCGACCGCCAGCGACTCGGCGAGGTGGGCGACGGTTTTGTGCAGTCGCTGAAAATTCTGGACGGCGGGCGGATTTCGATTGCGGCCCTGAGCCTCGGCATCGCGCTGGGTGCCTACGAACACGCCCTGAAATATGCCCAGGAACGGGAGCAGTTTGGCCAGGCGATTGCCCGGTTTCAGGCCATTGCGTTCAAACTCGCCGATCTGGCCACCACCATCGAAGCCGCCAAACTCCTCACCTACCAGGCCGCCGATTTGAAGGATGCCGGAAAACCGGTCACGAAGGAATCCGCGATGGCCAAACTCTACGCGTCGGAAGTGGCCGTGAAAGCCGCCGACGAAGCCGTTCAGATTTTCGGGGGTTACGGTTATACGAAAGATTTCCCGGTCGAGAAATACTACCGCGACGCCAAGCTTTGCACCATCGGCGAAGGAACCAGCGAGATTCAGCGGCTGGTGATTTCGCGATTGATCCTGAAATAGAAACGGCGGGGAAGTTCCCCGCCGTTTCTGCCTTTTTCACAACTAAATTTACTGCTAATTACCCTTCTTTTCGGTCTTTTTCACGGTCGTTTTTTTGACAACAACCTGGTGTTTGCCGTGTTTACCCTTCATTTTACTCCCCTTCGTTGCCGTAGTACTGGTGGCTGAGGTCGTAGCCGGTTTTTCTTGCGCATACGCAGCCGGTTCGGCAAATACAGCCGCACACAAGGCTATCCAAAGTATCTTCTTCATAATATCAGCTTGTTAAAAGTTTCAATCCTTCTGCTAACTTTTTTCCTGATAGAAAGTTCGAACAATTGTATTAAAACCCTATTAAGTTTGCTTTAAAAGTGAATTAAAGCGCAGCTATTGACGCGATATCAGAAGTTGGTTGTGGCCTACCAAAAAGCCCCGGCTCATTGCTTCACGCTACACCACCCACGGGAGCTTCGTTGTAACCGCAAAACAGTGCTTTCAACCCCTAATTTCTCCATCCAGCCCCATAACCTTTCATTTACGGTTTTTTCTGCCTATCATCACAGTGCTTGGAGATATGCGTCTATTTTTCCGAGATTTAGTCAAGACAAAAGACGTGAGACAAGAGAACAGAGCCACCCCTGTCTTGCATCTCTTGTCTTGCATCTATCCTCTTTTATTCACTTAACCTTCACTCTCGTATGGGATATGTTTTTTTAACCCTTGTCGTTCTGGCCCTTCTGGTGGTTTTCATGACGGTCAAGGTCGTGCCGCAGCAAACCGCCTACGTGGTGGAAAGGCTGGGAAAATTTCTGGCGGTTCTGCAGCCGGGCATCACGTTTATCATTCCTTTTTTCGACCGCGTCGCCTACAAGCACAATCTAAAAGAAACCGCTCTTGACATTCCTGAACAAATCTGCATCACCCGCGACAACGTGCAGGTGCGCGTCGACGGCGTCATCTTTATTCAGATTGTCGATCCACAGAAAGCGTCGTACGGGATTGCCGATTACCGGTTTGCGGTGATTCAGTTGTCGCAAACCACGATGCGGAGTGAAATGGGAAAAATCGAGCTGGACAAGACGTTTGAAGAACGGACGACCTTGAACCAGGCGGTGGTTCGGGCCATCGACGAAGCCGCCATTGGCTGGGGTGTCAAAGTGTTGCGCTACGAAATCAAAAACATCACGCCCCCCCAGTCCGTTTTGAACGCGATGGAGAAGCAGATGCAGGCCGAACGCGAAAAACGGGCAGTCATTCTGCAATCGGAAGGCGAAAAGCAATCCGCCATCAACATCGCCGAGGGGCAAAAACAGAAGGTTGTGCTCGAATCGGAAGGGGTGCGGCTGCGGCAGATCAACGAAGCTTCGGGCGAAGCCGAAGCCATCAAGTCCATCGCCGATGCCACCGCCGAAAGCATCCGGAAAGTGGCGGCAGCGATCAACGACGAGGGCGGTATGGATGCCGTCCAACTCCGGGTGGCCGAGCAACTGGTCGATCAGTTTGGCAACCTGGCCCGCACCAACAACACGCTGATTCTGCCCGCCAACTTTGGGGATCTGTCTTCGATCATTTCAACCGCCATGACGGTGGTTAAACACCAGGACAAAAAATCATAAAGCTATGGACTTCATCACCTGGCCTCAGTTATGGGTCGTTCTGGGCATCTTGTTTTTGATTGCCGAACTACTCAGTGTTTCGTTTGTCTTCGCCTTCCTCAGCGTGGGCGCGTTCGTTACAGCCCTGGTCACCTGGCTGGGCGTAACACCGGAAGTCAGCGCCCAGTTGTTCGCGTTTGCCGCCATCACCCTCTTGACGCTGGTCACGGGCCGAAAACCGCTCCGGCGCTGGTTTGAATCGCGCACCCGAAAACAGGAATACGTCGAATCAGTGGGCGACAAAGCCACGGTCGTCGAAACCATACCGGCCTCCGGCGAAGGCCGGATTTTCTACCGCGGCACGGAATGGTCGGCGGTTTCGGACAACGACGAGTCGATTATGGCGGGGCGGGCTGTAGTGATCAAAAAAATGGAAGGCAGCCGGGTTATTGTTGCGCAGGTTCCGGTGGAGAGTTTTCAGTAGAAGAGTTTAAAAAACCAGAAAGTCGATACTTTTTGAGAATTTTTCTCAAAAAGTATCGACTTTCTGGTTAAATAATGATATTGCAAAACATTTGAAGTAAACGTTATGCTCATCGAATTCACCGTTGGCAATTTTCTCTCCATCAAAGACCGCCAGACTTTGCGGCTGGATGCGTCATCCATCAGTGAACACCGCGAGCAATTGATTGATGCTGGACGCTATCAATTACTCCGTAGTGCCGTCATTTACGGAGCCAACGCCAGCGGAAAATCTAATGTGCTGAATGCGTTGGGAACGATGCGCCAGATTGTAACCCAATCCGCAGAACGCTCCTCAACAGCCGCAATCGAAGTTGAACCATTCTTACTGAGTACCGAAACTGAGGATGAACCCAGTTACTTTGAAATACTATTTTTACTAAATGGCTTCCGGTATCGCTACGGTTTTGAAGTTGATCGCCAAGCCGTGCGGGCAGAATGGCTTTTTGAGTCAAAAAAGAGACAGGAAAAATCTCTTTTTGTTAGAGAAAACGATGCTATTGATGTAACGAAGGACTTCAAGGAGGGGAAAGATTTGGAAGAGCGAACCCGAAATAATGCACTATTTCTGGCAGTTTGTGACCAGTTTAATGGCATTATATCAAAACAGATTTTAAGTTGGTTTGGAAAGCTTAATTCCATTTCAGGTTCATCACATGAAAAGCTTAGAAGCCTTACAATTAAACATTTAGGAGAAAGTAAGAAAGCCGATCTTCTAATATTCATTAATGAGATTATTGGAATTGATGAAATTGGTATTGGAAATGAAACTTCTCCAGTAGAAAGCTCAACAAGACTTACATATGATTTCAAACAACTTTCGCCTATTGGATCGAAAAACAGTGATCTGACAGTAATTGAAACCTATCATCCAAAATATGATGCGGAAAAAAAGTTGGTTAATGAGGTTGTGACGTTTGATATGGATAAGAATGAGTCATCTGGTACAAACAAGCTCTTCGATCTATCTGGGCCTATTTTTGACACGTTGCAGAATGGTGGCCTTTTAATCGTAGATGAACTAGACGCCAAACTGCACCCTTTGATGACACAGTCCATCATTCGCCTTTTCAATCAACCCGAACTAAACCCGAATAACGCACAGCTAATCTTTGCGACGCACGACACGAACCTACTGACCGGTAAGCTTTTCCGTCGCGACCAGATTTATTTCACCGAGAAAGACCAATACGGGGCCACCTGTCTATATTCGTTGGTAGAGTATCAGGAAGAAGATGGCACGAAAGTACGCAAAGACCGTTCGTTCGAGGAAGACTACATTCAGGGGCGATACGGAGCCATTCCGTACATTGGTGATTTATCGAAAATTGTACCGGCATGGCTCGAAAAGCAAAAATAGACAATGCCGTACAGAAGCGGTTTGCCCGTCAGGAAACGAGCCGCAAACAGGATACGAAAGCGAAACGAAAATACTATCTGATCGTCTGCGAAGGGACTAAAACGGAGCCAAACTACTTCGAAGGATTGAAGAAAAACCTCCCCCTGGGTGTGGTCGATACTATAGACCTGGAGATTGAAGGAACGGGGCACAATACGCTGACGGTCATTGAGGATGCGCAAAGAGCTCGAGTTCGTTTAGAACGGTTTGGCAGAACTTTCGATGAAGTTTGGGCGGTATTCGACCGGGATAGTTTTCCGGATCAAAACTTCAACAATGCCATTTTTAAAGGACAAGCGGTTGGCATTCAATGCGCCTGGACGAACGAAGCTTTTGAGTTGTGGTATTTACTGCATTTCCAGTTTTTTCAGCACGGAATGTCGAGAGACCATTATAAAACATTACTGGAACGGGAGTTATCAGCCAAAATGGGAAGTGCTTATTTCTACCAAAAAAATAGTGCAGAACTGTTTCTGCTGCTGCAACAGCACGGTGACCTAAAACAAGCCATCGCCAGAGCAAAAAGACTGGAAGCTGAATTTGCCGATCGAACCGATTACGCCAATCATAATCCCTGCACCAAAGTGCATGAGTTGATCGAAAAACTGCTTTTCCCAAACCCAAACGACGCTACGCCGGGTGAGGCATAGCGTCGTTTGGGTGTTACTTGCTACCGATTATTTCATCGCTTCCGCCACCGGATCGCCAATGTTTCCGCTGGGTTCCAGAATGTGCAGGAGGGCCGAAACCGTGGAGGCAATGTCGGCAATGTGTGTCCGTCGGGTGGTTTCGCCGGGTTTGATGCCCCAGCCATAGAAGACCAGCGGGACGTGGGTATCGTAGTTATAGAGTGTGCCGTGCGAGGTGCCGCCTTTCCGGTAGCCTTCCAGCCAGCCAGGTTGCGTCACCAGGTACAGGTCACCGCTTCGCCGGGGATTGTAGACATTCCGAAGCAGAGGCAACCAGTATTCCGGTACGGAATTCGAGTTGATGTCGTGCAGGTTGAGCACGTTCTGGATGCCCGGATTTTTCAATAAGGCCATCCGCACCACTTCGGTAGCCTCGGCCACTTTCACTTTCTTTTCCCGCAGCAGGTCGTGGTTCAGATACACCTGTGAGTTAGAATTGCCAATGACCCATTTTCCGGGACCAAACGCGTCCGTGAGCGCCTTGTCGGTGGCCGCATTAACGTCTTTTGCTTCCAGAAAACCGCCCGGTATATTCAGGCTCTGCGAGTAGGCCGGGTTATCGGCGGCACCGTGGTCGGCGGATAGAAACGTGAAATAATTCCCCTTACCGACCTGCGCATCCAGCGCATTCAGCAGGTCCGCCATCACTTTGTCCAGCCGCAGGTATTCATCCTCGATTTCAATGGAGGTCGGACTGAACCGGTGTCCAATGGCATCGGGTGACGAAAAACTAACGCAAAGAAAATCGGTCTCGCTGCCTTTCCCCATATTCTCGCCTTTCAGGGCGGCTATCGCCATTTCTTTCGTCAACACATCGCCAAATGGGCTGGTGCGCAGGGCTTCGTATTTACTGCCGAGCGACGCAATGGCCTGGTGCGGGAACACGGCTTTGGGTTCCCCCGCCAGTGGATTCTCAAACGGCGTATCATCGGCCGTGCTTTCCGTGTATTGATCAATTGGCAAGGTGGTTTCCCAGGTTTGTGTCAGGTATTTGTCCGACAGCTTGAGGGCGTTGAAGTCCTTTGCCCACTGAGGCTGTTCTCTCATATAAAACGTGCTGGAAATCCAGCTTCCGTCTTTTGAGTCGAACCAGTAAGCAGCATTGGCGGCATGACCCGCGGGCAGAATCGCGCCCCGGTCTTTCATTGCAACGCCAATGACTTTCGAACGGCCCTGCGTGGCCACTTTCAACTGGTCCGTCACGGTCGTTACCAGCAGGTTGCGCGGAGACATCCGCCCGGCTGACGACGTGTTTCCGACCGATCGAACCGTCGAATCTTCGACGCAATACACCGTCCGTTCAGCGGCCCGGTCGTACCAGTCGTTGCCCACAATCCCGGAAATGGCCGGGGCCGAACCCGTGTATACGTGCGTGTGACCGGGGGCCGTGATCGTAGCGGCATAATGGTAGTGATTATTGCGGGCATTGAAGCCGTCCCGCATCATCCGTTTAAAACCGCCTTCGGAATATTTGTTGTAAAACCGGTACAAATAATCATACCGCATCTGGTCGACGATGATGCCTACCACCAGTTTCGGGCGGCTCAGGGAGGTTGAAGGGCTAGCTGCTTTTTTGGGAGCAGGTTGCGCAAACACCCAAATCGGTGCGAGCAAAAATAAGGCTAAACGGACTAGTTTCATGCCAATTGGAAGAGACTATGGAGAATGAGTCGGGTTATAAACCCCAAAAGTAGTGAACATTTCTGGTACGCGGGTCGTTAGCCGGTAAATGAATTGTTAAATGGTAACTTCCGCAATTTCGTTTAAACCCACCCAAATCGGCAACCGGGGCCTGTATTTTGCTGCGGCCATTCTGCTAAGCTGGCTGGGCATGCTGATTTTTCTGCTGAATTACCCGATCAATTGGCAAAATCCGCTGGTGTATGTTTTCGTGCTGGTTCAAACCCACCTCTACACCGGTGTTTTCATTACGGCCCACGATGCCATTCACGGCGTCGTAGCCCCCCACAACAGGCGATTGAACAACGCTATCGGCTTTCTGTGTGCCACGCTTTTTGCCTTCAATAATTACAACCGGCTCAGCCGCAAACACCACCTGCACCACAAACACTCGGCCACCCACGACGACCCCGACTACCACGACGGCAATCCCGGTTTTCTGGCCTGGTACTACAGTTTTCTGAAAGAATACATTTCGGTGCTTCAGATCGTCCTGATGGCGGTTACCTACAACATTCTGAAGCTCTGGTTTTCGATGGAAAATCTGATCGTGTTCTGGATGGTTCCGGCGGTGTTGAGCACGTTCCAGCTCTTTTATTTCGGCACCTACCGCCCCCACCGGGGTGAACACCACAACCCGCCCCACAACGCCCGGAGCCAGAAACCCAACCACGTGCTGGCCTTCCTGAGCTGTTATTTTTTCGGCTACCACGCCGAGCACCACGCCTGGCCGTATCTGCCGTGGTGGAAGCTGCCGGAAGCTAGAGTTAAGAGTGATGAGTTAAGAGTTAAGAGTTAAGAGTTACATACATATACGGATACTCATAACTTTTCGGTTTCAACTCATTTGTTCAGCTCGCTTATGTAATTCTACTGGCCTGATTCGCTGTAACATCGCCCCTAAATTATTCGATTCTTCTTCTATCCATTGATCCGACTGTATTAACCTCTGAATTAGCTTTTTTGCCTCATCAGAAAAGTCGGTAAGCTCCAGCCCTGATAATTTTTTGGCATGTTGCCATTTGCTATAATGGTTGTCTGAATTAACAGGCAGATGTCTATCTTCAGAGGCCGAAGGATATAGTAATTGTATTTCAAAACCCTTCGCATTCAGTCTGGCTTTCACTCGCGAATAAATGTGCAAACCCGCATCGTCCCAATCACAAGAATAGTACAATGGCAACTGGACTTTGTGATTAGGAATTCTGTCAATGGCTGCAATATTATTTCCTCCTATTGACCACAAATCAACCCGAAGTTTACGAGCAGTCTCGGGCAAACGCAAAAAATGGTAGTTTTCGCACAAGACCAACACTTCGGCATCATCGCATTCAATAGCTAATCGCCATTGGTTATCTTTCCTATCTTCTCCAGGGAAATTAACGTCAATTTTTAAAATAGCCTTTACAGCTTTCTTCAATGATTCATGGTCACCTAAATATTTTGCGCCTTTATTTTTAAAAAATTGGTTTGAGAAACTATTAAGGGTATAGGTATCGAAGTCCCGCAAAATATCTTCTTTTAATACAGCTATAGCCATTAAAGAGTCAATATCTTCGGAACGATAAGGATGGGTGCCTTCATCAGGGATATCATGATCATCGAAGAATTGCTGGAATCGATCAATTTTTTCTTTATAGTCCTCTTCATACCAGGCATTGTATTTTGATCGTAAGTATTCCGCTATAAAATAACCCTTTTCTGACCGTAATTTTGGCTGAATCCAAGATTTACCACCAATTAAGCGCTGTTTAATAAAGTCATTACTGGTAATCTGGAGATTAGTTTGCCCATCTGTGTACAACTGCCTTAACGCACGATAATGTGGCCATGTGAAATTATACCGATGGTCAAGCGGTAGGCTCTTCTTTGCCTTCTTCTGGTTCATCATCTTCGTAAGAATTATTATCAGATTTACTTTCCCCTGTTTCTTCGTTTTCTATATTATTTTCGGATGACTCTTGATTTAAGCTATCAGTTTCGTTGGGGTCATCCTGTACATCTTCATCCAGCAAACGGTCTAAATCCGCTTTGCTAAAGATTGAATAGGGGGTGTAATTGATCGGCTCTGAAGAATCCAAGTCACGTTGTAGCATGTGAACATATTGATCTCCTTCTTTAAATGAACCCACTAAATTGATAGACATCGAAATCAATTGGTAATCATTGTTTCGGGCAATATCATACAACATATCGTAGTTCGAGCCAAGTCCTTCCGCTTCGTCAATCGACATAAACCGTATCCCTTTTCTACGAACACGACCAATGAGTGATAAACGAGCGATGCAAAGTAGTGCAATAGCGGCATAAGTCTGTCCCGTACTCCCGTCATTTTTCTTTCCATTGTCAACTGAAATAATACTAAAGTTCAGGCTAAAGTATGAATTAGGGTTAAGCAAATCACGAATTTCAGGAGTAAAATTACGGACGCCACTGCAAGCCTTAAAAACAGCTATTAGCTTCTCCTCAAATGTAATTTGGTTAATAAACTGATCTGCAAAATCATGCGAAGTAGCTAACTCTCTTCTGAATTCATTAATCCATTTAATTGGAAAGGTTGCTGATTCTTCGAATGTTAATTTAACCCGATGTCCACCTGTAATATGATGTTTCGGGTCTTCGAAGAAGCCAGCTAATCTCTTTAAGTTATTTCTTAGTTTACGCCAATCTTCAACCACTTTTTCTAAAACTTCGCTGATCTGATTAAGTCGGCGTTTGTTAAGATTGCGTATATGATTCAACACTTCTGTTAGTCGTTGAGTAACGCGAACTAATGCCGTTTCTTCATCGGCATCAGGATTGTCAATTAATTTAGTAAATACATAATTGACAAGAATTACATAATCGTAAATTCCTTCTAGTTCAAAGGTATAATCTCCCAAGAATCTTTTAGCAACTCCCTTATATTCTGCCTCATAAAGCGATTCTGCTTTTGTATAATAATTCCAACACTGTTCAATACCTCCCAAATTTTGTTCTATAGGAAATAAAGGTAACTTGTCATACAGGGCTTTATACCTACTTTCAACTTTATTATAATGTTTTTCTGCGAGCTGACAAATTTTGTCCAAGTTTTCCCATTCATCCAAAGGCAACATATGCAACTGTCCAGTAAGCAAAGCGGTCTTTGCTGACTGAAAATTGATCGTAAACGGGAAGTCTGTTTTCGGAGCTTCCCACATTGGTCTCACGAAGTCGTTGGCACGTTCTCGAATATATTGCTCTACAAGATTTGCTGTGTTTACATATGGCGTATGCAAAGAATCATGATCCTCCGTGTGACTAATTAAGAGTGAAATATTTGTTTTGAGTGTTTGTAGATTATTCAGTGCGGTTTTGTACGTTTTATCGGCATTCTTATACGCTGCTTTAATACTCTCCCGGTTCGTATAGGAGTTATAATAGGTATCAAATTCCTTCTGACTTAGATGAAATGGTACGTAGTCGTCCAAATCATCTTGCTGATCCCGTTTCGCATAAGCATTTAGAATTTCGACCTTCCGTTCTCCCAACGCATCTATTTGCTCTCTCAATGCTTTTACCTTCTTTATCTTATTCCTAATATTTTGCAAATTAGTCCCTAGAAATTGACTCTGTTTCTTTAAAAACAATTGGCGATTAGAATGGGTGGTTAATTTATCAATAAGGTCATATCTAAATTGAAAATATTTTGACAAACCCTTAAAATTCAAATAGAACCCATTTGAATCTTTGTCTGGTCTTGAATTATTAACATGTTCAAATAATTCTGTTGGATTTGATAGATATTCGGTCCCAGTTTTAGCAAACGATGGTTTTACAGAATACACAGTCATAAGGCCGATAAATACACTGATATCATAAATATCAAAATCATATTCACAATGATACGCCCAATGACAGAGTGTGGTTGAATCATTTACATCACTAAAATCCCGCAATACCTCTGTGTTATATTTATCATCTTCTAACCCTTTTATGGTAACCGCTGACCACTCTACTCCCTGTTCCCAGCCGTTTACCCATCCTGAATTTTCATACTCCTGCCAACTCTCTTCAGAAACAAAAACTTTTCTAAGCTCCTGATGCGCTTCCCGAACACTCTTGGCCTCACTGTATTGTTTGTAGTGTTGTGGCAGCTCCTCAAAATTACTGTTCCAATCCACCATCCATTGTTTAACCTGCTGAATTTGGTGAAAAGGTGGGAGTTTTTCTGTATAAACCGTTAATGCATTTTGCTCCGCTTCTACCAATGGAGCTTCGCCTTTTTTAAAATTGGCACGTTGCTGTTGGCAATAAGCTTGCCAATGCTCCATCGTTTGTTTTGAAATCGTAAAATTTTCAAGCGCTTTATATAACTTCTGTTTCGTCAACCGTCGCCGTTCATATGCATCCTGAAGCAAGGCCAGATTGTACACGCGCTTCGCTTCTAAAAAGCGTTTTTGAGTTACCCGAAGCGCTTTTAACTCTTTTTCTTTTTCTTTGATTTGCTCAACTTCTGACTGATTTAGTCTGTAGTCTTCATCATCCCGTTCAACAGACCGCATCAATTCCTCATACTGCCGGTAGTTTTCCTGCCCTTTGTCGTTACCAAACAAAAAATCGATTAACTCCTTGGGCTTTTTAGGATCGAGCGATTTGCGACGCGAAAACGCCTGAATAATTTTTGCGTACGTTTTTAAAGACTGCTCACTGGAAGCCAGGTCAAAAGGTAACAACTCACTCCGGTACAATAGGGCGTGATACGCCTTTGTCGACGGATATGGTTTTACCAGAAGTCCTCTTTTTTCCAGATGGTTAGCCAATTCAGCGAGAGGAAGCACATCATCGTCCAAAAGGAGATCTTTAACCTTAATGGGATCGGCAAACGGAGTAAGTCGGCTTAAGTCATCTAATTCAAAACCTTGTTGAATGGCAAACAAACGGACGCCGTGATGAACATCTTCTATTTGAACGCCAATGACTACATACTCCCCTTCTGCCGTTTCAATATTCAGAAAAGCATATCCCAGCATGGCGCTGGGAAGAAGAAGTGTTTTGGGTTTTCGCTCATCGTCTAATGATTGCGTTGCAGAACGGTATTCGCGCGGCCCAACAAAAATCAGTTGTAGCAAATCGGCAATTATACTCTTACCGGCCCCACTTTCACCAATAAAGTCGGTACGCAATTGATGGAGTAAATAGTCTGCATTCTGATGGTGACGGATATTCAGCGTATGCAGACTATGCAGGCGTGGAAAATCTTTCATGACTATGAGTTATTCAGTGGTCTGCCACCGACCAATCACATTAATAGGGTCCCCGTAAACCAGCGTTAGCCGACCAAAAGCCGGTAAGGGCTCGAAGTAGTCGTTTTCCAATAGTATCCAGCCGATACGCCCAAACTCACGCATAGCAGCTAAGACAATTCCGTTCAATTTATCATCGTCCATCTCGCTCGGTTTTTTCCGGGTTACCTGAGCTAGTTTTTCGTAAATCAACGGTTTCAGGTCTTCATACTCTTCACGAAGCATTTTTTGAAAACGCCTGACCGAATCGAGTTCGATTTGCAAATCGTTGTAGATTACTTTGTAGAGCAAAAAACCAACAATGATGTGTTCAGGAGCCAAAAAATACCGGTGTTCAGCGACAATGCTCCCGCGCGAATTAGCTTCTACAAAGTCAAGGTAGAAATAGCGATCCGAACCGTTCTGGCTTCGTTCAAGCTTTACTTCGAAGAGTCTCTCGTAATAATTTGATAAATCGGTGTGATTCTTATCCACAAAGAAATAGAAGTCAGGATTCAGCTTTTCCTGAATGTGTAACCCGTCCTTGAGTGCATAATCTAATTTTCCAAAAAACCGTTCGGCCTCGGGTGTGGTCAGGAAAGCGTATCCGTTTGACGCTTTTGTACGATCATCTGCCATGATGAAAGGGAAGGTTGTGTTTTGTATTCAACAAGTGTTTGATTGTCGACAGAAAGGCTGTAGTGCGGGTTATTGGTAAACTGCCGGAAGACTCTATACGCAACCCGCACGGCTAAATCCACATCGTTGTTTTCTTCAATCAATATTGCTTGGAAAAAAGAATCGAATTGCGCTTCACCCTGTTGTTGAACCAATTGTTCGAAGCGACCTACCCAGCGCTCTACAACGCTTTGCCGACGAATCCGTTCGGCAGAAGTCGCAAAAGCATTTCGGCGGTCTGACTGGTTTTGCTGTGACTTCTGAGCAATAGAAAACCTTTTAGTAGGAAATTCTTTCCGCTCAATGATGGGTAATGAGGGTGTGCTAATGTGAATCAATAGTGGATGTATATTCTCCGGTAATTGAAGCTGTCGACGGCCAGAACTGTCACGGACAAACTCACTCTCAACTAATAAATGACGCAGAAAACGTTCAACTCGCCCATTAAACAGGGGTTGATTCAAGGTTCCAAAAAGTTGCCTCAATTTGGGTTGGATGCGATCAATCCGTCGATCAACGATCCGCAAATCACGGAGCATTTCCGCAAAAAAGACAAATGCATTATCAATTGGCTCCTGAAGGGAGGGCCATTGGTTATTCGCTTGAAGTTCGTCCAGATGGATCTTGATGCGGTCGATTTCGTGAAAAGCCGCCGTTAGTTCTTTATTCTGCTCTCGTATCTCGTCAAGCCGCTGAACAACTTGTTCGAGTGCCTGTTGAATTGAAGCGTCACTTCGGTAGGCATGTTTTCGCAATTCATCGACCGACTCCTGAATCTGTCGTTCCAGGAAATCAATCTGGCCTTTCATTCGAGGCTGGAAAGCAGGCAGGTTCGTTGCAAACCAGAATTCGTATCCTTCTACTGTGTGAGCACCTTCCAGGTCGCGACGCAATTTGGCACAAATCTGCTCAATTTCGGTTGGATTAAATGTATTGAGTAGCACATCATAGGCACGCTGGCAAAACTCGATGGCGTAATTTTTAAAGGAGTAAACCTGAAGTTGTTCGTCATACCGCAGGAAAAACTCGTTTAAATCGCTGATCTTATTGGCATAGTCCTGCCACTGTTGCCGGTTATGCCCAAACAATTCACGAAACGCTTGGTTGATGGTATCTTCCTTAAATGTCTTTGCCGGAAACGCTCCACTCAAATGCCGATCATAAAGCCACATGACCACCATTCCGAGTTGAGGATCAGGATACAGCAGTTTATACGTGCGAAGATTATCTCGTTGGAGGGTCCCAAGAAAATCAAAATCATCTGTCATGCCTAAATGTAGATGAACAACATACATTTAGCAACATTCCAACATAGATTTATATTTTACTATTTAGGCAACGGTAATTCTACTCAAAATTGAACAGTGTATCCAGCCAAGTTATGAACCGTTGACACAAGTCAGAATTATGGGTGAGGTAGGTCTTCGTAATAGCCAGGCCCATTGGCGTACCAGGTGACTCCTGCCAGGCCAACCAGGTATAGATCAAAGCTTTGCTTTTGTGGATTGATTTATACTTATTGAGATTACTCACTTCTAACTCCGTGAGAATCCGGCTAGCTTCTAGTATAAGCCCATCATCAGGTGGAATCAGTGAAGCAACAAAGTGTTCCAGCATTCCCGGTTGCTGAAGATTATCTGGCATTAACCAGACACCAATTCGGGGGTTTCTTCCACTGGCCGGAATGATCGTCCCATCTCTTCGTACATGTTCAGGCACCGCATAGCCTTGCTCAAGCATGAAATGACGCAGACTTTGCCAGCGGGAGTCTAATTGGTCGTCAGCATCGACAACTACACCAATAACATCTTGCCGGTTTTTAATCAACGAAAGCAACTTATCAGCTATGTTGTCAACTCCCTTACAATCAACAATTTCAAAATTATCGGGTAATTGATAGCGATCCCTAATATTTGCGATGACATGCAAATCATCATTCCCTTCAACTAATAGCTTCTTAGTCCAACGACTACGGTTTTTGTAAGTACTCATCGGGGGTCTACCTGGACGCGGGTTGTAGCCTGAATTTCGTCAGCATTGTATAAGGTTGCCTCAATATCTCCTTCGTAATTATCAAGGCGAATCATACAACCCGATTCTTTGGGATATCGTCCACTGTTTAGAATAGCAGAAAACGCATCAATACAGTCGTAGCTGTGGGTCGTCGCAAACACCTGAATATTCAGCCGCTCCGCTACACTGAAAATAACCTCCCACAGTTTCTCCTGAACCGAATAGTGCAGGCCATTCTCAAATTCATCAATAAGAAAATAGCCATTTTCACAATTAACCATCGCCAGAATAATGGTCAGGATCCGGTTGATCCCATCACCCATTGAGCGCAGCGGCACAACGTCATTAGATGACTTTAGTTTGACAACTGGAACACGCTCACGTTCCCGCTCGTTACGAAACGTGATTCTATCAATATCCGACTCAATTATTTTGAGCGCATTAACAACCTCATCCTCGCTTTCAGTCAATGCTATTTTATCCCAGAGCGCTCCGTTGATCTCTCTCTCAATATTTTTTGTCTTCACAAACTGATAGCTCGCTAGGCTATCATCCAATGAAGAAATTTGGAGTGAATTCAATCCACGCGCGGTTCGATCAATATTTCTAAAAGGAGTGATAACAGTAGATTGATTGAATCGTACCTCTATCCCTAATAAAGCTTCTGGATCATCTGTATCATCCGGCAATGATATTCGTCTCCTGTGCACTGGTCCTGATAATTTCTCATCAGTATCTAAATAATCATATTTCTCCAGGAAACGGACAAATCTTAAACCAATACGGTTTACTGAAGCCGTTTCAGGGCCAAATAAGGTGCTTTCGTGCTCTCCTATTAGTATGGTGCTTTTTTGATTGAATTGAGCAGCTCGTCCTGTAAATAAAGCAGCTAATGTTTTTAATATTGTTATCTCTTTTGCGACTTCGGAATTACGACGCTCTGTATCTTCAGCACGGATATAGTTTTCACCTCTTTCGTTTAGTAGTTGAAATAAAAAATCAATGCTACCGCGATTGATATGTATTGCAACTGCTTCCAACACCGATGTCTTGCCCGTATTATTTTTCCCTAACAGCAAATTCACTCTCCCCAGTCGCTCTATGGTGAGGTGCCGTAAATTGCGATAGTTATGAATTTCTAAAGATCGTAGCATCGATTGAATAGTGCTGAATGACCAAAACTACAGCTTTTCAATTAATTCTGTGAATTAAATAAAAAAGTCACTGTTGTATAGAGCAGTTCTTGAGCAACTATTTACTCCGCTCAATCGTGTATTGCACCAACTGCTCCAATGAGGTCCGGTAGCGGGAGTCGGGCAGGGTGAACAGGAGGGCTTTGGCTTCGTCGACGTAGCGGGTCATAACCGTCGTGGCGTATTGAATACCGCCCGATTTCTTCACAAAATCAATGACTTCGGCGACGCGTTTTGGGTTTTCACTTTCATTCTTAACGATGTTGATCATCCGCCGTTTTTCGACCCATTTCGCGTTGTTCAGCGCGTAAATCAACGGCAGCGTCATCTTCTTTTCCTTGATGTCGATCCCGAGCGGTTTGCCCACTTCTTCTTCCCCGTAATCGAACAAATCGTCTTTGATCTGGAAAGCAATCCCCACTTTTTCGCCGAATAGTCGGGCGGTTTCGATCATTTCGGCCGTCGCATCCACCGAGCGGGCGCCCACGGCACAACAGGCTGAAATCAGCGATGCGGTTTTCTGGCGGATGATTTCGTAGTAAACCGCTTCCGTAATGTCCAGCCGCCGGGCTTTTTCGATCTGGAGCAATTCACCCTCGCTGATCTCACGAACGGCCTTTGAGACAATTTTCAGCAAATCATAATCGCCGTTGTCGACCGACAGCAGCAGCCCCCGCGAGAGCAGGTAATCGCCCACCAGAACGGCAATTTTGTTCTTCCAAAGGGCATTGATGGAGAAAAAACCGCGACGGTAGTTGGAGTCATCGACCACATCGTCGTGAACGAGCGTCGCCGTGTGCAGCAGTTCGATGAGGGCCGCGCCCCGGTGAGTCGATTCGGTGACGGTTCCGCAAACCCCGGCCGTCAGAAAAACGAACATGGGCCGAAGCTGTTTGCCCTTCCGGCGCACGATGTAGTTCATGATCTGGTCCAGAAGCATGACTTCGCTTTTCATAAACTGCCGGAATTTGTGCTCAAATGTTTCCATTTCGGCAGCAATCGGCGCTTGTATGTCCCGGATCGATAGTGGCATCATTCACATCAGTTCATCGGGTTGGATGAACCGCATTCAGGGCGCAAGTATACCACTCAAACGCGAGATCAGGACAAAACTTCGTAAAAACTTCGCGCCGGTTGCAAGATTGGCTCTAAAAATGTAATGTTACGGTCAGTAAAAAATACGGCTAATTTCAAATGTAAAATGATAAATATTAAATGTAAAAGTGCCGAATTCCAGTCATTTTACATGTAGCGTTCATCATTTTACATTTTACATTCTTTTCTTATGCGTGCACTGGTACTAGGGGGCGGTTCGCTCAAGGGGGCTTTTCAGGCGGGGGCCATTCAGGCCATTCTGGAATCCGGTTTTGAGCCCGAAGCGATTTATGGCATATCGGTGGGAAGTCTCAATGCGGTTTTTCTGGTTCACGAAGCCGGCAAACAGTTTGCCGAGCACGGTGCCGTCGATTGGCCCAAAGCCGGTCGGCAACTGATCGAATTCTGGATTCGGAACATCACCCAGCCGAAGGACGTGGCCACGGTTCAGTCAACGCTGGTGATGGGCTACAACACCCTGCTGAGTCGTTTCGATGGTTTGCTGGACACCACGCCCCTTCAAAACCTGATTCGAACCCACATCAAGCTCCCGGTTCTGGTCAACAGCCCGATTAAACTGAAAGTGGGTGCGGTCGACATCATCAAAGGCGACATTATGTATACCAGCAACGACGACGAATCGATTCTGGATTACGTCATCGCCAGCAGTTCCCTGCCGTTTCTGATGCCCGCTGTCTGCGTGGGTGGTGATCGCCAGAAGATGTTTCTGGACGGCGGTTTGCGGGAGGTCGCCCCGCTGCGGGAAGCCATCGACGACGGTGCCAACGAACTGGTGTGCGTTGCCTGCCACGCCAAACGGATTTTTACGGAAAATTTCAATTACCGCAGTTTGCTGAATTTGATCGAGCGGGTGAAAGACATTACGGTCAACCAGATTGTCAACAACGACATTGCGTGGGCCGAACGCTGGATTGAGCGTGAGAAAATGCGGGGCAACGCCATGCACCTGACGCTCGTCCGCCCGAACGAACCGCTGTATTTGAACCTGATGCGGTTTTCGTCCGATGACATCGGGCGGCTGATCGTGCAGGGCTACCGCGATGCCACCATTGCGCTGCGGACGCAGGGGATTGAGCGGAAGGTGTAAGGTTCGCTAACTAAACAGTTGAGTGCCCTAACGGTCTTTTTTCTCATAAAAAACACCCCCGTCGAATCGCTTCGGCGGGGGTGTTTTCTGACTATACACGTCCTAATTAAAGATATACCGGATGCCGATCTGCGCCTGATACACCGCGTTGATGTTCTGAGCAGGCACAAACGAATCTTTCAGCAGAACCGTCCTTTTGTCAATCACCTGCGTGGCCAAGCGGTAGGAAGGCACGCCCGTCGTGGTGTTGATGCTCGCCAAGGCCAGCGGGTTAAACGTCGTTACGGAATTGCCCAAACCCCAGCTATTGTTGATTAGGTTCCCCACGTTCAGAATGTCGGCGCGAAGTTGAATCGTGTTTTTCTTGCCTTTGGCGCCAACCGCTACGTAAAACTCCTGAATCACGGTGAAGTCGAAACGGGTTAACCACGGATACTGACCACCGTTCCGCTCGGCATACTGGCCGCGACGGGTTTTCAGGTAGTCGTTGCCTTCGATGTAGGCATCAAAAGCTGCCTGCTGTTGCTCCGGGGAATACGTAACCGCCGGATAGGCGGGCGTGTTTGCCGTAGCCGCCTGGGCCGGTACGGTCAGCGGAACAAACGTCAGCTCAGAGGCATTTCTCGGCACATACAACAGGTCGTTGGTAGTCTGGCCGTCCAGGTTCACGTCCTGGTTGTAAGTATACGAAATCTTGCTGCCACTGCTGGAAAGCATCCCGAGCGTGAAGGTGGTAGAACCGCCGAATTTGCCACCGTAATTGATCCGGTAATTAGCATAACCCACAATCCGGTGACGTAGATCCTGATCCGAATACGCCGTTGTCAGGTAGTTCTGACCGTAGATTGTCGGCACGTTGGCCTGAACCGTGCTACCGACAAAGGCCAGATCCCGGGCTTCACCATAAGTATAGGCAACCATTCCACCCAGACCGCGGGTGGCCGGTTTTTCCAGTTTCGCCGTGATGATGTATGAGCTTCCTTTGTTGGTATTTCTCAGCACAAACGCATTTCCAATATTAGGGTTATAATACCGGGCAACGTTCACCAGATTGGCTGCGCCCGAACCCGTGTTGGCAACCCCAAACGCCGGGAACAGTTGGCGGTTGTCGGGGCCACTCAGCGTTTTGCCGGCAACGGGTGCTTTCAGGTTGGCGTCAATGTAGCGCAGAGCCTGGATGTTTTTATTGAAAACTACTTCCAGCGATCCGATCAACCCCCAGGGCAACCGTTGGTCGATGGCCACGTTCGTCTTCCAGATTTGCGGGTATTTCAGGTCCTGGTCTTCGGCATTGATCTGATACGGAGCCAGTTTGCTGAGATCAACAGAGGAAGGATCGGGCGGACGAACGGCGGCAGGCAACTTGCTTGGATCCGTTACGAACGGATATGCATTCGTACCGGTCACGGTAATGGCGGCCGTATTTACCCCGTTATTCCCCAACTGATTGGAAATCAATACTTCCGGAATCCGGGAAACAAAAATCCCGCTACCACCCCGGATTTGCGTCATCTTATTTCCTTTAACGTCCCAGTTAAAACCGACGCGGGGCGACAGCAGCAAACGTGGTTTCGGAAAAGCACCGGTGGTAATTTTGTAATCCTGTCCGTTTTCGTTTTTGAACGTCAAACCGGCCACAATCGGGTTGTTAAAATTCTTGGCCGTTTCGTTGTCATACTGGAAGATATCACCCCGCAAGCCGACGGTCAGTTTGAAGTTTGGCGTGGCCTGGAACTCATCCTGAATGTAGGCACTGTAAAGGTTTCTTTTCAGCGTCTGCAACGGTTCGCCACCGCCCGGAATCAGCGAATACCGCAGGTTGTAGCGAGCCACTGTCACCGGCGAGGTTGTGCTGGTGGGATTACTGATCGACGCTAAAGCCGCTGTCTTAAAATCTTCGATCGAGTTGTAGACGTAAACGCCATTCGACGACGGGAAAAACACGTTGTTCGACGTATAATGTTCAAACACCAACCCGGCGGTGAGCGTGTGCTTACCGGCAAAATAGCTGAAGTTGTCGGTGATGTTCATCGTCGAGTAATTCAGCTTGTTGTTCGGCGTAAACGGATCAAAACCGATGGAGGTATACGTGCTTCCGTCCTTCAAAATATCGATGGTCGGAAAAAGAGCGGTTTTATACGTCCGGTCTTCGATCTGTTTGTTGTAGGTCGCCACCAGGTTGTTGGCAAACTTACCGCCGAAGTTGGAGGTTAATTCAGCCGCAATCGACCGGGTGTTGTCGGCAATGATGTAACCGGAGTTTTCCGGCGAAATCGCCAGGTTGCTGTTCGTCCGGTTTCCGTTCCCCGCCGTATTGCTACTGTTACTGTTGCTGATAATCGAGCCCGTTTCGGAGTTGTGGTGTGAATACCGCACCGACAGTTTGTGCTGATCGCTGATGTTATAATCCAGGCGGATCAACCCTTTCCGGCTTTTTACCTCGTTGTTGAAACCGTCATACGCTCCCAGACTACGGCCAAAATTTGTTTGCATGAACTGATCCAGATCTTTCATATCGGCTTCCGTAACCCGCGACACGTTCGTTCCCGACTGCCCCCGGTTTATGCTCCAGGTCAACGCCGGTGTGCTGCTGTCGAACATCTCGCCGTTCACAAAGAAAAACAGCTTGTTCTTGATCAGCGGACCACCCACCCGAAAACCGTACGTTTTCTCGTTAATATTGGGTTTCGGTGTAATTTCTACGCCGTCGGCTTTTTTACCCACCAGGCTGTTATTCCGAAACAGGTGATAAACCGAACCCGAAAATTCGTTCGTTCCGGAACGGGTGACGGCGTTGATCCCAGCGCCCGTAAAACCCGACTGACGAATGTCGAACGGTGCTACGTTCACCTGAATCTGATCGATGGCGTCCAGTGAAACCGCCGTTGTTCCGGTCCGGCCACCGGCCAGTGCCGAGCTACCCAAACCAAAACCGTTGTTAAACACCGAACCGTCGATGGTAAAGTTGTTGAAACGGGGATCCTGACCGGCAAACGACTGGCCGTTTCCGTACGGGTTGTACTTGGAAATATCGGTAATCGACCGGCCAATGGTTGGAATCGTGTTGATGGCGTCCCGTCCGAACGAAGCAGCCGCCCCGGTCCGGTCCGAACTGAAAATATCGCTCCGGCTACCTGACACGACGATTTCGGAAAGCTGGGTACTTTCGTCAGCCATCGCAAAATCAACGTTGGCGGCCGTTCCCAAACTCGCAAAAATATCGGCTTTCGCCTGTTCTTTAAAGCCCACGAAAGTCGAGGTCACCGTATACGGCCCACCCACCCGAACGTTGGGGAATGTGTACCGCCCTTCACCGTTGGTGATGGTTCCGTAGCGCGTACCGGAAGGCGTATGAATCGCCACGATCGTCGCGCCCGGAAGCCCGTCTCCCTTTTGATCTTTTACAAACCCCGCAATGGAAGAAGAAGTCACCTGTGCCTGAACATCTCCGCCAGACAGCACAAAGACCAGCCCGCACAGGAACGCTACCAGGTAGATAGACAGTAATTTTCTGTTCATAAAAATGGTTGATTTGGTTAAATTTGGTTTGAAGTGTATCCGACAACCTGCTACAGTTCTCCACAAAGAAACGATATTTTTTTTTGTGACTCAAGTAGCAGTTCTTAGTAAAGTACCAAAATAACATTTATACAAACAAGCTTTCTACAAAAACTCCATAAATCTGTTTTTATCGTTCAATTTCGCCACATTATTTTTATGTTACCCTTTTGTTAAGCCAGCGTCTATTTTTGCATCTATTTTAGACAATCTTCTACTATTCAGGTATTTACTACATTCTCAGCGCATGATCTTCCGCCCCGAAAGTGCAGCTTTTTAAACCTTTCTATTTATCTTTCAGTAGTATTAAAAAGAAAACCGCACAGCGGTTACAACACGTACGGACATGATTCAACAAACGGAAATATACAAACTGGCTCAATTCAGTCGTGGCGCTGGTTTTGGCGGCAAAATTGACCCAAACGTTCTCCACACCCTCCTGAACGCCCCAACGTCCTCCCTCCCCGACTTCCCCAACCTACTGGTGGGTGCCGATCACCTCGACGATGCCGCCGTTCTGGAAACGGGCCACGGTGAAGCCGTGGTCAGTACTGCCGATTTCTTCGCGCCCTTCATTGACGACGCCTACGATTTCGGTCGGATTGCCTCCGCCAACGCCCTCAACAACATCTACGCCATGGGTGGAGAACCGCTGCTGGCGGTGGCCATTCTGGGCTGGCCATACGATAACATTCCGGCGGAAATTGCCGGTCAAATCCTGGATGGCAGCCTCGCCCTCTGCGCCGAAGCCGGTATTCCGCTGGCGGGCATTCACAGCATCGAAAGCACGGAGCCATTTTTTGGTCTGGCCGTCACCGGCAAGGTGCGTCTGAACCATCTGAAACAAAACAGCACGGCCACGGAAGGCTGTTGCCTCTATCTGACCAAACCGCTTGGCACCGGTATGTTAGCCACCGCAATGCAACGGGAAACCCTGAGCGCCGAACACAGCGAACTGGCGCTGGGCCAGATGTCCAAACTGAATACGTTCGGAAGCTTCCTGGGAAAACTGCCGTACGTCAAGGCACTGACGCACGTTTCAGGCTACGGTTTGCTGGGGCACCTGATTACAATGGCCGAAAACAGCGGACTGAGTGCCGAAATCGATTTTCATAAAGTTCCGGTTTTGCCGATGCTGGACGACTACCGGACACCGGAAAACATTCCGGATGGCACCCACCGGAACTGGAACCTTTTCGGCGAAAAAACCAGCGAACTGACGGAGGAACAACGGTTTTTGCTGGCCGATCCGCAACGCAGTGGCGGTTTGCTGATTGCCGTCGATCCCCGCAGCGCCACGCTGTTCGAACAGGTGGCTTTCGAATACAAACTTCATTTAAAAGCCTTCGGGCAATTGATCGAAAAAAGCGAAAAAGTCGTTTACGTTCGGTAATCATCCATCGTAACTACGGCGGTTCGGCCGTGAAATATCAGGCAATATTCTGTAATTTGGCCCCTGAACCATCCACGGACGAACTTCCTTGGGTACGATTGCTATGAAACTCTACTATCGACAGACCGGCGAAACCGGCACTCCCATCATCATTCTACACGGCGTTTTCGGCTCGTCCGACAACTGGCTGACCATTTCGAAATCCATTGCGGAACACAATCACCGCGTCTTTCTGGTCGACCAGCGCAACCACGGGCGGTCGCCCCGCAGCGAGGTGTTCAATTACGACGTCATGGCCGCCGATTTGCAGGAATTTATCACCGAGCACCAGTTGGAACAACCCGTCGTGATCGGTCATTCGATGGGAGGAAAAGCCGTTATGCAGTTTGCGATGGACTATCCCGGGCACTTCAGCCGGCTGGTGATCGTGGACATTGCGCCCAAATTTTACCCCATTCACCACGCCGAGTTGATCCGGGGATTGAAGGCCATTGACCTCAAAACAATCAAAAGCCGCAACGATGCCGACGACATTCTGAGCCAGTATGAACCCATTCTGCCCGTTCGGCAATTCCTGCTCAAAAACCTGTTTCGCACCGACGACGGACAGTTCGACTGGCGGCTCAACCTGCCCGTCATCGAGCAGGAATTACACGCCATTGGGGGCGAGTTGGCCCACGTCCGGACCGTAACCGAGCCGACGCTTTTTATCCGGGGCGCCAAATCCCGCTACATAAAAGACGAAGACGAGGCCGAGATCAAGCGCATTTTCCCGAACAGCACACTCGAAACCATCGAGGATGCCGGGCATTGGGTGCAGGCCGAAAAACCGGCGGAGTTTGTGGAAATACTGATGCGCTTTTTAGAAAAGTAGTCGCCTAATTCGGTTCTTTGCAAACCGGTCTGCTCAGTGTGGATGCGGTTTGCTTTCTCTTCCATCATGCCCGCTCTGTATCTTATTCCCACCATACTGGCCGAAAATACCGCCGACCAGGTGCTGCCCCCCCAAATCCGTGAGGTGATTAGCCAGACGACGGTGTTTTTTGTCGAAAACGTCCGCACGGCCCGACGGTTTATCAGCGGTCTGAAAACCGGGGTTGTTATTGATGACTTACTATTTTACGAGCTCGACAAAGACACGCCCGAAGCCGAAACCAAACAGCAGTTAGCCCTTCTGAAACAGCAAAACCGGGATGCGGGCGTTCTGTCCGAAGCGGGTTGCCCCGGCGTGGCCGACCCCGGCGCGGTGGCGGTGCGGCTGGCCCACCAAACGGGCTGGCAGGTTCGGCCGCTGGTGGGGCCTTCGTCCATTCTGCTGGCCCTGATGGCGTCGGGCATGAGCGGTCAGTCGTTCGCGTTTCACGGGTATTTATCCATCGAAAAACCGGCCCGGCTTCAGGAAATCAAGCAGTTGGAAATGGACGCCCGCAAACGCCGACAGACGCAGATTTTCATGGAAACACCCTACCGCAACAACCACCTGCTGGCCGACATCCTGACGGCCTGCAACCCCGAAACCCGGCTGTGCATTGCCTGCAATCTGACCGCCAAAGACGAGTTGGTCCGAACGCTGAGCATCCGCGAATGGAAGGCCCAAACCCCGGATCTGCACAAAAAACCCAGCCTGTTTTTACTCCTTTGATGCTGCAAATGGTACAGATTCAGACTTTTACGTTCAATCCGCTACAGGAAAACACCTACGTTTTATACGACGAAACCCGCGAAGCGGTTATCATCGATCCCGGTTGTTACGACCAGTCCGAGAAAGAAGTGTTAACGGCTTTCATTGCGCAAAACGACCTGAAACCAGTTAAACTGCTCAATACCCACGCCCACATCGACCATGTGCTGGGCAATGCGTTCGTCAAGCGGAAATACGGTGTCGAACTGTATCTGCACGAAAGCGACCTGCCGGTTTTGAAATCCAATAAAATTCTGGCTCCTCACTACGGAATCATGGCGTTTGAAGAAACCGAAGTCGATCATTTTCTGATTCCGGGACAAAGCATCACGTTTGGAAATTCGGAACTGGAGATTCGTTTTGTGCCGGGCCACGCGCCGGGGCATGTGGCCTTTGTCGGCCACGCCGACCGCTTCGTCATCGGGGGCGATGTGCTGTTCCGGGGCAGCGTTGGACGAACCGATTTCCCGCTTTCCGACTTCGATACGCTGGTTCGCAGCATCCGGACGCAACTTTACACCCTGCCCGACGACTACACGGTTTACCCCGGTCACATGGGAACCACGACGATCGGCCAGGAAAAACGAACCAATCCGTTTGTCAGGCTGTGAGAGCCGTTGTCGGTTAAACCGTCTTTTCTTGTTCTTGTCGGCATTGTAAGTCTTCTTCTATAACCATCCAATAACTAAGCTTGGTACTATTTTAACATACAGTGGGACTTATTTTCAGGAATTCAGATAATACCCTATATTTGATCAGCAAGGCATCTTCCACCATCCGCAGCAAGGGTATGTCATGAATATACTGAATAAAAACCCGGTTATCCTGGATGAACCTGAACTTTGGACGGAGCTAAAAAAGGGAAACTGTCTGGCTTTTGAGCGGCTGATGGAGCGCTATGGCCGTTTACTTTTCGCGTATGGGCGTAAATATTCCAGTGATCATGAGTTCGTGAAAGACTGCATTCAGGATCTTTTTCTGGACTTGTGGCAGAAACGCGACAGGCTGAACGATACGGTTATGGTGAAAGCATACCTGCTGGCATCTCTCCGCCGTCGTATGCACCGGGCTCTTGAAAACAAACGCTGGCAATCCGGGACTCCACTCGATTGCGTCGACCATTTTTCGGTCGAATTTTCAGTTGAGGAAAGCCTGGTTGAAGGCGAAACATCCCGCAATGTGGTCTACCGGATGAAATCCCTCATCGGGCAATTGCCCAAACGGCAGCAGGAAGTGGTGTACCTCAAGTTTTTTCAGGAACTGGACCGCGACCATATTTCTACGGTCATGAACATGGCCCCGCTCTCGGTCTCGAACCTGCTCCAGGCCGCCATCAAACAATTGAAAGCCCGATGGAAAGCCGAATTCTTTGTCGTTTCGCTGGTTCACCTGCTGGGTTGACCCAAATGCAATCAACCATCCTGGTACCTTCATACAGCAAATACGCTACGAATGCCACAGCAATACGCCCCGAACATCGAAAAATTGATCTGGAATGAGACCTTTCGGAAGTGGGTGTTGCAACCCACGCCGGAGAGCGATGCTTTCTGGTATATCTGGCAAGTCTCCAACCCCGACCGGGTTGCGGATCTGAATCTGGCCCGAACGGTGGTGGCGGCTTTGCAGGTCAACGATGCTTATTTGCCCGAAACCGAACTCCAGCAACTGATTTCGGAAACCATGACGCTCGCCAAAAAGACATCGCCAACCGTCCTGTCGAACCCGGTTTTCCGCTGGTTTCGGTGGCAACCACTGGGATGGACGGCTCTCGCCAGGTTGCTGAAACGTAAACTGAACTGAGATAAGACGGCAGGCTTAGTCCTCCGGGTTGAGGGCCAGTTTTCCATCCGTGCCGAGGTAAATCCGGTAGCGCGATCCCCGGCGAACGGTGTATTTGTTGCTCCGAACCGGGTCGGTTTTCAGCCGGACAAAAAGCTGGGTGCTGTTGGTGGGGTAAATGCTGACGTTGTTGGCCTTGATCGTAAAAGCCGTCCACTGCTTCATGTCCCGGCTGATTTCGAGCATCGCCGGTTTGCCGTAGTCATTCACCAGAATAATGCTTTTCTGGCTGTAACTGATCGTCACTTTGCGGGTCGAGTCCGGAACGGGGGCGTCGATAAAAAACACCTTGATGTAACTCACTTCCAGCGTATCGCCCCTAGCCCGGCTGGAATCCGCCCAAATCCGGCTTCCCACCACCGGAAGGCTGCACCCCAGAAAGACGATGAGCAAAAGCAGCTTCATTCCGATTTGACGGCCAGCCGCAGTTTGCGTTTGAACATAAAATCCCCCGCTCCCGGCGTCGAACCTTTGATGTGCCCATACGTCGGTTTTTGCCGGATCTGCGTTCGGTTGTGAACCTCATTTTTCAGGCTATCGAACAACTCCTCCGATGGCAGATACTCCTCCCCGTTCGTGGCCAGCCGTTTGATGAAATAATCCAGAAAGACGCTGTTGTCGGGCACTTCTTCCAACGAACTGCAACTCATGGCTTTGCGGCTTTTCTGGGTATATTTTTCCTCCCAGGTTTGCAGTTTCTGGTTAGTCATCACCTGATATGATACCACTGTAGCTCCGAAACACGCGTCGACCACCAGCAACAGGTGCTGGGTGCGCATTTCGTTCAGAATCGACACCAGCGCGGCATTCGACAAATAGCTATCCAGATCCTCCTGCTGCGTATCCTGCAAGGCCCAAAAACCGGTATTTTCGTCCGTACTCACGCTGTGTCCCGCAAAGAAAATCAGCAGGTTGTCGTCGCTCAACAGTCGGTAGGAAAGCGCCGTCAGGGTGTCTTTCACCATTTTTTTGGTGGCATTGGGCAGGTTGGTGATCGACGTAAACTCGTATTTCTGCCGCAACACACTGTCCAGCCGGGCCATGTCGCTGCGGGGGCGGTTGAGTTTGATCCGGGCATCGCTGTAATCGTTAACGCCAATCAAAATCGCGTGGTAGCGGGCAGTCGCCAGGGTTGGCCGTTTCACTTTGGCGGGCAGCGGATATTCGTTGTTTCGTTCGGATTTTCGAATAATCGAAAGCTCCAGGTCATATTCCGCCAGGGCCATATTCGGGTTCGAAATATAAACGAAAATGAATTTCAGGCCCGCGTTATCCAGCGACAATTTGTTGCCGGTTTGGTCGGTAAACGCAACGGTTTGGGTGATCGGCACTTTCAGCGTTAACTCCCTGAGGGTGTCGACGTTGGCCGA
This sequence comes from Larkinella sp., assembly GCF_965227735.1. NCBI lineage: Bacteria > Pseudomonadati > Bacteroidota > Cytophagia > Cytophagales > Spirosomataceae > Larkinella > Larkinella sp. The sequence goes on from NZ_OZ245776.1 coordinate 1,079,819, forward strand.
CGAAACGGAGTAAGCCGTGGTCTTCGATCCGCTGGTGGCCCGCTCGTCGATGGTGCAATTTCCGTAACAGTTCCGGATGGAAATAATCAGATTGCGATTCGACTTGATGGGCGTCACCTTCACCTGCAGCGTGTCGCCAATACGGAGTTTAACGTTATCGACATCGATGGGATAAAACCGGTTGAAATGACGCCCGGAACCCGTCACACTGAACGCCATCGCCGGTATCGAATCGTGTTTGAACTGAACCAGCGGCTCCACCACAGACTGCCCGCGCGTTGGCAAACACGCCACCCAAAGGCAAATCCAAACCAGGCCAACGAAGGGTTTCATAGGAATAGACACATTTTTCTGCGAATTAAGGTACGGAATCGGGCATTCGGATACAATGACTTTTGTGTAACTGGGCAATTTAGACCCGATCAAAGCGAAAAGACGTTTACCCGGTTTGCTCCCGGGAAATAGCAAGCCCCCCGGTTTTTTACTCCCGGAACGATTGCCAGATGGCTTCCCAAAACGAGGTTTGCAGCCGGTATTGTTTTTTCACATCGGCCAAAATCGTCTGCCGTTCCGCTTTCGGAATATGCTGATCCAGCCAGTCGGTGATAAAATCCGGGCCGGGCCAAACCAAAACCCGGTGCCCCTGAATGGCAGAATAAAGGGCACCACTTTTTGAAAAGCTGAACTGGTCCACACTGCCCCGCCAGTCGAGAAGCCGCTGCCCGTCGGTGCCCCACCAGAACGATTTACCGTCGCCCTGAAACGTAGCGATGAGGGCTCCGCCCGGTGCAAATTCGGCGTTTTCCACTTCCTTGCTGTGTGTTAGCAAATTGAAGGATTTCGCTTTCACATGCCACAAAAAAGCCTGATTTTCACCCGCCTGTGTAATCAGCGCCTGTTGACCGGAGGGCGACAGGGCAAAAGACCGGATTTCATACCCGGCGGTAAACCGCCCGGATTGCAGCGATTGTGACAGAAAGGACTGCCCCTGCTGATTCCAGCCCGACAGGGTGTCATTGTTGCCTTCGGTTAGCGCATAAACCGACGTTCCATCCGGCGAAATCGTGGCCTGCAGGTGGTTACCCGGCAACGCCAGCAGCCGCCGGTTTTTGCGGCTCCAAATGTGCATCTTGCCCCCCGTCGACCGCAACGACCGGATCACCGCTTCCTGCCCGTTTTCCGACAAATAAATGAGCTGCCCGTTTAGATTCATCGGCAGGCTGTCGATTCGCTCGCCCTCGAAATTCCACAGATAACCTTTCCCGGTTTTCGTGCGTGTCAGAAACGTGCTCCGGTCGGCCGAGGCCGTGACAAACTCACCGGCCAGCGGCTTCATCCGCCGTTGGGTGCGGTTCCACACCACCGCATTCGTGTCCGGGATGTCGAGCAACAGGTGCCGGGCGTCAACGGACACCAACACCCCCACGGTTCCGAACGGAGCCAGCACCGAATCGATCGGTTGACCGGCCCGGTTCCAGAAAACCACCTGATCTTCAACGGTTAACGTCACCAGCGTCTGGTCGTCGGACGACACCGATACGTCCAGCACGATCTCTTCGTGGGGCAACTCCAGCAAGCGGTCGTCCTTCAAATTCCAGAGAAACGCTTTTCCATCTTCCGTTCGGGTCAGAATCGATTGTCCATCGGGTGCAAAGGCCACCGTCGAAACGGCTGCCGAATGCGATAAAAAGCCTTTGGATCGTTTATCCTGATCCCACAATTCGACTTCCGTTCCGGCAACGGTCAGCATCATCTTCCCATCGGGCGCAATTTCAATTGACTGCACAAGCCGGTCGACTTTCAGCGTATCCACCAGTTCTCCGTCCGAATTCCACCAGTAAATGGCCTGCCCGACACCCGCTGCCAGGATATGACCGTCGCGCGAAAGCTTGAGATTGGGAAATTGAAAATCCCCGCCGGGCTGTTGCAGGGGGCGGATCTGCCGGGTTTTCCGATCCCACCGAAACACCCGGCCATCTTCGGTGCCAACGAGCAAAATGCGCCCGTCTTCAATCGTTTCGGCCCAGAAAACCGCACCCGGTAACCGAACCGAATCCAGCAACCGCTTTCCCTGCGGGTCCCAAAGTAAAATCTGGTTGCTCAGTTGCAGGTTGCCCTGCGTAATTTTGGGTTTCGGGAAGCCCAAAATCATCGAACCATCCGGCGAATAGGCCGCCAGTTCCATCGGTGGAAGAGCCGTCAGCACCTCGGCCTTGCTGCCATTCTGCGTCCAGAGCGTCACCGTCCCTTCGCCGTTGACGGTCAAAATCGTCTGGCCATCCTTCGAAAATTCAGCAAAAAAAACCGTAGAATCCGCACCGATCGGTTTGAGCGTTTGATCCCCGAAGTCGGCCAGAAAGACGTTCCCCGGCTCCGTCAGGGCCAGCACACGCCGGTTATCGGGAGCCAGTTCCACCGACAGGTAAATACCGGGAATTTCTAACGCATCGACTTTCAGATCCTTCTGGCTCCGATCCCAGCGGTGAACAAAATTGCTTTCGGTGGTGGTCAGCACATACCGGCCATCCTCCGAGAAATCAGCATCCCGGATCGGCATAGCCTCCAGTTCCAGCTTCGATGTATACAGCCGGTGGTTGTAGAAATGGTTGTAGAGGGATTTCCGGTTCAATTCGTTCGGGTCCTGCTCATACGCGCCAGCCACTGATACCAAAGCCTGTACGGGGTCCATCCCCTCGGCCTGTAATACGATGCGGGTACGGTTGGTTTTGTCCCATTGATTGACCGCAAACCAGACCGACGCCAGCGCCACCGCCAGAAACACCGACACAACGGCAACGGTGCGTTTCAGCCGGGCATTTTTTCGCTGCTGCTCCTCCAGTTCCCGGCGCTGTTCCCGCTTCTGAAAGGCGCGGCTGGCTTCGATATAGGCCCATTTGGCGTCACTTTCGGGCTTTTCCAGGCTGCGATCCAGTTCGTCGTGTACCGCTTTTTCGTAGAGCCGGATTTCGGACAACCGGCGCGAAGAGAGCAGCAAATCCTCGGCCTGGTTTTTCTCCATATATTCGCGATACGCGTCTTTCAGCCGCCGGATGATGTCGTTGATCTGTCGCTGTTCGGCCGAACGCCACTTGTCGATCACCTTGGCCAGACTGTCGTGGGCCAGTTCGTAGGTTCCTTCGTCCGGGCGAACCAGACGCGTGCGTTCCAGCTCGGACAGGATTCGCAGGAGCAGCGGAACGGGTAGGCGCGTGGCTTCTTCGAGCGACGCCAGGCGGTGTTCCCGGCGGGTGCCTTCGTAGGTCACAAAGGTTTCGAGCACCAGACTCACGGCGGGTTGTTCGTCCGGAGCCAGCAAATCGGTGACGGATTTCTTCTGTTCGGCCAGAAAAAGCTCCAGCACATCGTCGATCCGGCCCACCTCCTCCACCAGTGCCGGGGTAATCCAGACCGGCGGCTGCGGATCTTTTTCGTTTTCCATCCGCCAGAGCCGATCCAGATACACCTGAAGATAAGGCAGTTGAAACGAATTGGCCGAACTGCGGTTGTTCTCCAGAATCAGTTTGACCGTCCGGGGTTCTTCCACAAGCCGAACCGCGTCGATCTGGCTGAAGGTGCCGACGATGACCTCTTCCAGATTCCGTTCGCTCATCGGTTCCACCCGCATCCGAAAATCGAACAAACCGGGCAGTTGTTCTTCATAGGTGTACAGAAACGCCAGAAAATCTTCGCGCGTGACCAGAATCACTTTGCAGGCAATCGACGAATGTTCGATCGCTTTCAAAAAACCGGCAAACCACTGCTGTTCTTCCGCCGTGCCGCTGATAAAGAGTTCTTCGAGCTGGTCGAAAACCAGATAAATCGGGCGCAGGGCGTAGCGAATGCATTCCGCCACCAGAGCGACCGGATCGGTCAGGGCGGTTTCTTCCAGCATACCGCTCAGGATCGTCACCAGCGTCTGCCGCAAATCGCCCCTGCGCCGGATGGACACCAGAAAATAGTCGGAAGCCGGAATCGCTTTCGCCAGTCCACACTGCACCAGGCTGGTTTTTCCGGTTCCCGACGGCCCGTAGACCAGCACCAGCCGGGACCGGAAGAGGAGTTCGACCAGCCGTTTCTGCTCCGCATGCCGGCCAAAAAACCGGGATTGGTCGGCGGCTGTGTAGGCGTCAAGAAATTTAAACGGACTGCTTACGGACGGGTGAGCGGGCATGGTTTAGTCAGACAGAGAAAGCAGATCGATGTTGGTATCGGTAGTTGAAAGGTTCGGTTCATTTTCGGCAGTCGCCAGCGGATCGGGTAACGAAAGCAGCGCCAGCACCGTGCTGAACTGTTCGCGCAGGGTCGTAAAATCCTGCTTCTGAAGCAGTTCGGTCTCGCTGGGCTTGAACGACACACTCAACAGCGGATCTTCGGGCCGGGCGATGTGCTTGAACCGCAGCGTTCCGGGTTGGGACGAATGAAAACTATACGGATCGAAAACGTTGCTTTTGATGTAGACATTCTGGTCGATCAGCAAAGGCGAAAGGTTCAGGAAATCAGCCACTTCGGGTTCGCCCGTAGCGGTTTCCCGCCGGACCTTCACCAGCAGCACGGATTGCGACGCCCACGGATTGGTCAGGTTGATCTCCTGAAATGATTTGTCTTCGTACGGATTCTGGGTGGTTCGCAAAACCGCCTTTTCGTGTTTGTATTCTTCCTGGCGGTAAAAAAACCGCACCACCCGAATATTTTTGTAGGATTCAAGCTGGTAGTTGGCCCAGAAACCCAGCCGTTTACACAACTCCACCAGTTGATCTTCGCCCACCTGACAAAGCGACGGAATGCTGGCGACTCCGGCGTTGCCCGCCAGCCGTCGGCGCAAATCGTCGAAAAATAGAAAGCATTCGTAAAACGTCTCCCGTTCATCGAACTGACGGGCGAGTTCCTGCATTTCCGGGACAAAAAGGTTAATTTGACGATCGGTCAGAAACTGGCTCAGCATCCGCAGCGACCGCCCTAGTTCATGCGGTTCCAGATTCGACCAGCCTTCCGTCACCAGCCGCTGCATCAGTGCTGTAGTATCAGCTGTCATCGGTGGCTCTGCTCCTTCTTTCCGATACCGGATCAGCCGGTCGAGCACCTGAGCCAGCATGGTAATGACCAGCAAATCGAGGGCCGATTCGAACAAAGCCGTGTAGTTCAGCAGCCGTTCGCGCGTACTCGGAATCGGCAATTTCTTACCTTCCGGACTAAGTGGGGGCGTGAATAACCGGCGGAGCGGTTCGGCAATCGGATACGGCAACCGACTTAGTATGGCGTCGTTGATCCAGAGAATCTGCGACTCCGGCGACTGCTTGCTGACCTGCATAAACTTGTCCCGCAAGCCCGGTTCGTATTTATTGAGGGCATTGAACAGGGCATTGCGCAGGGCGGTATTCGGCTTGTATTCGACGGCGGTTTGTTCGGCCGCCGTAGGCAGCTCCCAGCGGGCGGCTTCGTCGGACGGGCGGTGAAAATACCAGAGGTTCCGAGTGACTTCCTCTTCCGACAGGTCAATCATCGCGCGGTCAACCACCTGAATGGTCGTCGCTTCGCTCACCTGCAAGGTCAGTTGGGCCCTATCCAGCGCTTCTTCCACCGAATGCTGATTGACCAGCGCGCGGTAGAAAGTGAGGGCAAAAGCAGACGCGGCTTTGTCTTCAATCGGGGTACTGGTGGCAATGATGGCCGCTTTTACATTCTGGGCCACCAGCAGCCGGATGTGCTGGAGCGTGGAGCAGCCGTTGAGGAAAACCAGCCTGAGGTTGGGGCAGCGACCGAGCAACTGGGCAATCCCCGCGCCCCGCGCCACGGTGTCTTCGAGTTGTAAAACCGTGCTGCCTGCATGACCGCTGAAATGAAACAGACTCAGGGTGTTCTGGTAGGTAGCCAGTTTATCGGCCACCGAACTGGTAGTTGCAAACGATTCCCGCACTTTTTGAAAGTGACCTTTGCTACTCCGTAAATCCAGCAGCCGGTCGATGCCGTCGTCTTCATCCCGCAGAGACGGCAACGGATGATCCCGGTCGTTGGCAAAACAAAAAAGCAGGGTATCCATCTCGGTGGTTACAAATGCGTAGCGAGAAGCGATTGGAGCCACCCGCAGCGGCCCGGCCACTACCACGGTCTGAACGAATGATCACGGGTAGTGTAACCGCTTCTATCGATCGGAAGGTAAGTAATAACTGCCTGTATTCAAAATAAGCCCGGAAACGCCCGAAATGTCCGGATTTTTACCGTCTGATAATTTAGTCACCCGATAAAAAGTTTATTCATTCATTTGACGTATCATTGCCTAAGATAATTCGTCTATTTTCCATACAAAATACTATTTATTACACTTTTAAAACCAAGTCTACTGGATAGAAGTGTGAAATTCAAGCGAATCCTTTTGTCTGATAAAATTTGGAATAACTATTGATGTAACCGATATAGATTAAGAATAAACAACAAGTATTTGTCTGGTTATTATTTCAGTATCCGCCCTTTTTTGCGTACCGGGTTCCGCCCTGGGAAAAGTTGTACGAACCAAATGCATCACCATCTTACGAATTTAAACGGAAGTCTATGAATTGGATTCTTTACGGATTAGTACTCTGCCTGTCGTTTCCCGCCCTGGCGCAGCGGAGCATCACGATCTCCGATCTCCACACCGAAAACCTGGCCAATCCCGAAGGCCTCACCGCTTCGTCTCCCCGCCTGAGCTGGATCTTGACCAGCAATCAAAGGAATCTGAAGCAGGACAAATACCAGATTCTGGTTGCGTCGACGCTGGAAAAACTCAACCGGAACGAGGGTGATTTGTGGAATTCCGGGCTGGTAACCAGCGACCGTTCGCAGTGGGTTGCCTACGCGGGCCAGACGCTGACCAGCCGCCAGAACTGTTTCTGGAAGGTTAAAGTCCGGAGCAAAGACGGCGTCGAATCCAACTGGAGTTCTCCGGCGCGTTGGTCGATGGGCCTGCTGCAAACCGCCGACTGGACGGCGCAGTGGATTGGCCTGGAGCAGGCTTTTGAGTGGGATGCGCCCAAAGCCGTCAACACCCGGCTGTCGGCCCGCTATTTCCGAAAACAGGCGACGCTTTCCAAACCCATCAAACAGGCCACGGCCTACATTAGTGGCCTGGGGCTGTACGAACTTTCACTGAACGGCCGAAAGGTGGGCGATGCCGTGCTGGCACCGGGGCCAACGGAATACGACAAACGGGTTTTGTATAACACCCTGGACGTCACGACCTATCTGCAATCGGGCGACAATGCGTTCGGGGTGACGCTCGGCAACGGCCGCTTTTTTGCCATGCGGGTCGGACTACCCAAGGTGCCAGCTACCACCCACTATGGTTATCCAAAACTGCGGCTGCAGATTGAGGTGACCTATACCGACGGAACGACCGAAAAAATTGTAAGTGATAACACCTGGAAAGTGACCGCCGATGGCCCCATCCGGGCCAACAACGAATTTGACGGCGAAGAATATGACGCCACCCGTGAACTAACCGGCTGGGATCAAACGGGTTATAATGCTAGCAACTGGCTCACGGCGGCCACCGTCAACGCTCCGGCCAGCCGACTCGAATCGCAAATCAATCCACCCATTCGTGTGATTCAAACCCTGACGCCGGTTTCGGTTCAGCAGCCCGAACCGGGAAAATACGTTTTTGACCTGGGTCAAAATATGGTGGGCTGGGCCCGGCTTAAGGTGCAGGGCGCCCGCGGAACGCAGGTAACGCTGCGGTTTGCCGAAAACATCAAAAGCGATGGCACCCTGATGGTCGACAACCTGCGGTCGGCCGAAGCGAAGGACATGTATACCCTGAAAGGCGGGGAAGAAGAAATCTGGGAGCCCCGGTTTACGTACCACGGTTTTCGCTACATCGAAGTGAGCGGCTACCCCGGCACGCCAACGGCGCAATCACTGGAGGGCCGGGTGGTGCACGACGACCTGCCCCAGACGGGAACGCTGACCACCTCGAACGACCTGCTGAACCGGATTTACAGCAATGCCCTCTGGTCGGTTCGGGGCAATTACCGGGGTATTCCAACCGACTGCCCGCAGCGTGACGAACGGCAGGGCTGGCTCGGCGACCGGACGACGGTTTCGACCGGCGAAAGTTTCATGTACGGCAACCAGAGTCTGTATGCCAAGTGGCTGGACGACATCGAGAGTGCGCAGAAATCGGACGGCGGTATTCCGGACATTGTGCCAAGCTACTGGAAATACGCAACGCCCAGCGTGACCTGGCCTTCGGCTTATGTTCTGGTAGCCAAGATGTTGTATGAGCAATTCGGCGACGACGAACCGATTCGGAAGCACTATGCCTCCATGAAACGCTGGGTGACTTACCTCGAAAAATACAGCACCGACTACATTCAGCAGGCGGATGAATATGGCGACTGGGCCTTGCCGCCGGAGTCGATGTATCTGACCAAAACGGAAGATCCCACCCGCAGAACGGACGGAACGCTGATGAATACTGCCTATTATTTTTACGTATTGAAACAGATGGAGCAGTTTGCAGAGATAACCGGCAACGAAGCCGACCGTGCGGCTTTCAGCAGCCGCGCGGCCCTGGTTCGGACGGCTTTCAACCAGAAATTTCTGAATCCCCTTACGAATCAATACGACAACAATACCGTGACGGCCAACCTCGTGGCGCTGGCCTGCGGGCTGGTTCCCGACGAACGGCGGTCGGCGGTTTTCAACCAGATTACGGCGGTCATCGAAGGGCGATTCAACGGACACATCAGCACCGGCGTCGTCGGAACCCAATGGCTGATGCGAACCCTGACGGCCAACGGACGCCCGGATCTGGCGATGCGGCTGGCGACGAATACCGGTTATCCAAGCTGGGGGTATATGGTGCAGAACGGTGCCACAACGACTTGGGAATTGTGGAACGGCAACAAGGCCCCGGCCTTCATGAATTCGGGCAACCACGTTATGCTGCTGGGCGATTTACCCATCTGGCTATACGAGAACCTGGCGGGTATCAAATCCGGAGAAGCCGGTTTCAAATCCATCGTGATGCGCCCCGTTCCATCGGGCGATCTAAATCGGGTCAATTCGACATTCGCTTCCGCTTACGGCACCATTGCCAGTGAATGGACGGTTACGAATCAGCAATTCCGCTGGAAAATAACCGTACCCGGCAACACCACGGCCCTGGTTTCGATTCCCGCCGACAATCTGGCTTCGGTTCGCGAAGGCAACCAGCCGGCCGAAACCGCAACGGGGGTTACGTTCCTGCGCATGGAAGACGGTCGCGCCCTGTTTCAGGTGGGCTCCGGCTCGTACGATTTCCTGTCGGCCCCCGGCAATTATGAAAACCGGCCACCCGTGGCACCCGGTTTTAGCCCGCCTTCCGGCATCGTCAGCAAATCATACACGTACACGGTTCCGGCGTTTACGGATCCTGAAGGCGGAACCGTGACCCACGCCCTCAGCGGCACCATTGCCGGCCTGAGTTTCAACCCCGCAACACGGCTGTTGAGTGGAACGCCCACCAAAGCCGGCACCTATCCCCTGGTCGTTGAAGCGACCGACACGGAAGGAGCTTCTACCACGGCCACCCTGTCGATCGTCATTCATAACAACCTGAATGTCTACGACGGTTATCTGGATAAAGTTCGCTGCGACAGCATCACGGGCTGGGCCTGGAATCGGGACCGGCCCAATTATGCCGTAACGATCGAATTTCTGGAAGGGCCGACGGTAGAAACCGCCAGTCTCATAGGGACGGTCGTAGCTGATTTTTTCCGGCAGGATCTGAAAAATGCGGGAAAAGGCAATGGCGCCCACGGGTACCGGTTCAAGGTTCCGGAGAGTTTGAAAGATAACCAGACACACACGATCTGGGGCCGGGCCGAGGGTATCTATACCCTGAAATGGTCGCCCAAAACCCTGACGTGCGAAGGCACAGAGACACCCCCGCCCGCGAACATACCGCCGGTTGCGCCGGTGATTGCCTCGCTGGAACTAACCAACGGGCAATCGTTCTCGACCACGCTGGCTCCTTTCACCGACGCCGATAGTGACCCGCTGACCTACAGCCTGACGGGTTCGGTGCCGGGTCTGGGATTCAATGCTTCCACCCGCGTGTTGAGCGGCACGCCCACGACCTCCGGAACGTTCAGTCTGACGTATTCGGCCAACGACGGAACCGCATCGACTTCGGTGGTTGTCAGTGCTTCTGTCGCCAGCCCTCCCGTGGTCAACACACCGCCGGTTGCGCCAGTGATTGCTTCGCTGACTGCGATGGTCGGGCAGTCGTTCTCGACCACGCTGGCTCCTTTTTCTGACGCTGACCCGCTGACCTACAGCCTGACGGGTTCGGTGCCGGGGCTGGGATTCAGTTCCAGCACCCGCGTGTTGAGCGGTACGCCAACCACCAGCGGAACGTTCAGTCTAACGTATGCCGCCAATGACGGAACCGTATCGGTCACCACCCCCGTCAACGTGGTTGTCGCTAGTCCGCCAGTCGTGAATCAGCCGCCGGTAGCCCCATCCCCTATTTCGGTTTCGGCTACGATTGGGCAACTGTATACCACCACGCTGGCCCCGTTTACAGACCCCGAAAACGGCGCATTGACGTACAGTTTGTCGGGAACCGTACCGGGTTTGGGATTCAATGCTTCCACCCGCGTTTTGAGCGGTACGCCCACCTCGGCCGGGACGTTTAGCCTGACCTATACCGCAACGGACGCCCAAAACCTGGACGAACAAGTCGGTGTCACAGTCACGGTTTCGAACACGGCGACCGCTCCGGCATTGAGCCTGGCGGGCTACGACGGGTATCTGTCGACGGTCAACTGCGATATTTTTTCGGGGTGGGTATGGCACCGGGACCGACCGAATCTGCCGCTTACGGTTGAATTTCTGGACGGTGCGACGCTCGAAACCGCCCGGCTTGTGGATACAATTATAGCAGACGTGTTTCGGCAGGATTTGAAAACCGCCGGAAAAGGAAACGGCAATCACGGGTATGTCTTCATGGTTCCCCAGAGTCTGAAAGACAATCAGGCCCACAAAATCTGGGCGCGGGTGGAAGGCTCAACCTACGTGTTGCGGCTGTCGCCCAAGTCGTTGACCTGTGAAAGCACCACCACGCCCCCACCCCCAACCAACCAGCCCCCCGTCGCACCGTCCATCGCGACGCTGGCGGCCACGGTGGGGCAAGGATTTACGACCACGCTGGCTCCCTTTACCGACGCCGACAACAACCCGCTGACCTACAGTGTTGCAGGAACGATTCCCGGCCTTACGTTCAATGCCTCGACCCGCATCCTGAACGGAACGCCAACGCAGGCGGGTTCTTTCAGTCTGACGTATTCGGCTAATGACGGAACCGTAACCGTTCCAATGACGGTTCGCATGACGGTTAACAATGCAACGCCTGCCAACCGTGCTCCGGTTGCGCCTTCGATTGCCTCCCTGACGGCCACGATTGGGCAGGCTTTCACGACAACGCTGGCGGCCTTCTCCGATCCCGAAAACGGGTCGTTGTCCTACGCCGTGACGGGCTTGCCGGCCTGGCTGGGTTTCAATCCCGGTACCCGCGTCCTGAGTGGTACGCCCAACGCCACCGGCACCCATTCGCTAACCTACTCGGCGACGGATAACAAAAATGCCAAAACCAATCTTACCGTGACTTTAACCGTTAATCCGGTTCCGGTTACCGGCAACTTCGAAGGATATCTGGATGTGGTCAACTGCTCGACGTTCTCCGGCTGGATCTGGAACCGGGACCGGCCCAACGCTGTCGTTACGATCGATTTTCTGGAAGGCAGCTCCCTCGCAACGGCACAGGTTGCCGGAACGGTTTCGGCCGATATTTTTCGGCAGGATTTAAAAAATGCCGGGAAGGGAAACGGCATACACGGCTACGCGTTTACCGTACCGCAGAACCTGAAAAACAACCAGACCCGCACCATCTGGGGTCGGGTTCAGGGCGGCAGTTACGTTCTGGTCTGGTCGCCCAAAACCATCACCTGCGCCCCCGGCCAACGGATTGGAGCGGGGGCCGACAGCGAATCGCTTTCGGGCTTGTCTCTGACACCCAACCCCACAACCGGCCTAGTAACGGCCCGCTTCCAGTTGGCCGAAAATGAAAAAGCCCGGCTGATTGTCACGGACTTATATGGCCGAACGCTGCACCAGCAGGAGGTGCTGGGAACCGGGCGGCCGCAGGAAGAAACCGTCGACCTCAGTCAAAACGCAGTCGGTATGCATTTTATTCACCTCAAAACCGATCAGAAAACGTCGGGTGGGCGGGTGCTTTTACACCGGTAAAGCCCTGGAGCCGGCCTGTCCAATCGACACGCCGGTTCCGGGTTCCGCATCGTCATCGTCGGGTTCGAGCGTATCGGTTTCGTCTTCCTGGGGCGAATCGGCAGGGTTCATCAGCTCGGGTTTCATTTCCAGACCAATGGCGTCCCGGTGGATTTCTTCGTCGGTTTTCGGCAGTGCAGCATCCTGATTGTTCATAAAGTCATCTTGTCGTGATTGTTCAGGAAGTAACCCTACCCCGCCCGAAATGTTTGCACGTCTTTCCCTAGCCACGAATTTCCCATCCTCCAACACCCGTTTTGAAACGAATCGTTGTGTAAAAACCGTGCTTCCTAAAACCTCAGCGCGTCGGCGTTCGTTATATAAGCATGAAGTTATTTTTGCGCGTCCTCCGTTGGACTTTAATCATCATCATTATTGTATGTGCCGGCTTACTTACCGCAGCCCATTGGGTCGAATCGCGGGACAGTGACGAAGAACTGGCCGAAACTTTTCGCAATAACCCCGTTCAGACCGTGGTGCATCGGTATAAAATCAAAGACCGAACCATCCGCTATCTGGAAACAGACGAGGCTGGTCAGGATACCCTGCCCGTTGTTCTTTTTGTGCATGGGGCACCGAGTTCGCTGTCTTTTTTTAAGAAATTTTTCAAAGATACGACCCTGCTTAACCGCGCCCACCTGGTAGCGGTCGACCGGCCGGGCTACGGATATTCCGATTTTGGCCGCGTCGAAACGTCGATTGTCAAACAGGCACAACTGCTTCAGCCGCTGATTGACCGGTACCGGAAAGCGTCGTTTCTGATGCTGGTCGGATCGTCTTACGGCGGTTCGGTGGCCGCACGGCTGGCAATGAACAACCCTGATTTAGTCGATCAGGTCGTATTTGTATCCTCCGCGCTGGGGCCGGGGCTGGAACGCACCTACCCCATCAGCCATTTCATCGACAAACCGCCTTTGCGCTGGCTCATTCCCCCGCTCCTGCTGCTCGCCAACGACGAAAAACTGGCCCACCGCAAAGCGCTGACCGAAATTCTGCCCGACTGGTCGAAAATCAAAGCCGGGGTGACGTTTCTGCACGGCCAGCGCGACGACCTGGTGTATCCGACGAACGTCTCGTTTGGGCGTTCGCACCTCGTCAATGCGCCCTCCAAGGAATTTCTGTTGCCCGAAAACCGCCACGACATCGTGTTTAACAAGCGGGAATATATGACGGAGATTATTGTCAACATTCTGACGACCTACGCCCATTCGATCCAACCGGAAAAAAGTCATCCGAGAGAATACATGACGGCCAACCCCTGAGATGAAGAACTATCAACTCCGCCGGTTATCGGATCAACCCATTCTGACGGCCGCCGATGTCAAACCGTCGCATCCGCAGTTTCGGGTGATGGGAGCTTTCAATCCGGCGGCCTGTCGGTTTGGCGATGAAATCCTGCTGCTGTTGCGCGTGGCCGAAGCCGTAGACCCCAAACCGGGTTTCATTCAGGTGCCGGTGGTTCAGCAACAGGCGGGGCTTTTTCAACTGGTTGTCAAAACCTTTCCCGAACCGGCGGGCGATTACGACCCGCGCGTCGTTCAAATCGGCGATCAGGCTTATCTGACCTCGTTGAGTCATTTGCGACTGGCCCGGAGTAAAGACGGTATTCGGTTTACGGTGGATGAGAAACCGTTCATTTTCCCGGAACGGGCCGACGAATCGTTCGGCGTGGAAGACGCCCGGATTACGTTTCTGGACGGCCAGTACTGGATTACCTACACGGCGGTTTCGGAAAACGGCCCCGGCGTGGGATTGATTATCACGAAAGACTTCGTAACCTTCGAACGGAAAGGCATGATTATCCCGCCCCCGAATAAGGACGCCTGTCTGTTTCCACAACAGATCAACGGTTTTTATTATATGCTGCACCGGCCGATGGTTTCGGACATCGGAAAACCGTCGGTCTGGCTGGCGCGGTCGCCGGATGGCGTGCATTGGGGCGACCACCGGTTTTTGTTCGGAGCCGCCGGAACGCCCTGGGAACACCTCAAAATCGGCGCCGGTCCCGAACCCCTGCTCACCGACGAAGGCTGGCTGCTTTGCTACCACGGTGCCAGCGTCGACCACGCCTATTCCCTCTCCCTGGCTCTCCTCGACCGCAACGACCCCAGCCGCATTCTTGACCGCTCAACGAAACCGTTGATGGTTCCCGAACTGGAATGGGAGAAAATCGGTTTTTTCCCGAATGTCGTGTTCACCAACGGCTGGGTCCGAATGCCCGACGGCCGAATTCTGGTGTATTACGGCGCGGCCGATTTTTGCGTGGGCGTGGCGGAACTGGTCACAGATTAACGGGTTGGCACCGGTTGCCCGCCCACTACGGACGAGCCTTTTGCCGCTTCAGCCGCCTGTTTTTTCACGACATACTGGTTGATGAAATACATCATCACAATTGTCACCACCATCGTTGCCGCCACGATGTAACCCAGCACATCGTACCGCCCCAGCGAACCATCCTTGCCCTGCACCACAATCAGCCCGGCAATCAGGGAAGCAATACCGCCCGAAATTTGCTGCACCGATGAGTTGATGCCCATGTAGGCCCCGCGATCCTGCGGGTCGGGAATGCCCGAAACCAGGGCCGAGGACGAAACCATCCGGGCCGAAATCCCGGCAAACAGCAGCACATTGATGACCATGATCTGCCAGAGGGGCGTTATGCCCAGGTTGCAATAGACGATAACGACCACCATTCCCCAGAGCGACGCGTACGTAAACAGGGGAAACTTGCCGATTTTGTCACTAAGCCGTCCCGCAAACGGGCCGATGATCATGGCCGAAATGCCGGTGACCATGTAGATCAGCGGCAGGTCGGTTTGCGGAATGCCCAGGTTATGAATGGCGAACGCACTGCCAAATGGCATCAACATGAAACCGCCGGTGGCCAGCAGCGCGGTGCTGGCAAAACCGCGCAGGTAACTCGAACGGGAAACCGTATGCCGCAAATGCTGGAACGGATTCCGCTCCGATTTGAGTTTCAGGTGGGCCGTGATCGGTTTCATGTAAACGACAATCGCCAGCCCGGCCAGCACACTAACGCCCACGATCAGCAGGAAAGGCGAATGCCAGCCCAGCGTATTGGCCAGATACAAGCCCACCGGAATGCCCAGCACCTGACTGGCGGCAAACGCCGATTGCACGACGCCCATCACCCGGCCCCGCATCTGAAAGGAAAACAGATCGGTGATGATCGCAAACCCAATGGAACCAATGACGCCCCCGAAAATCCCGGTGACGATGCGGGCCATGAGCAGAAAATGATAATCCGGAGCAATTCCACACAGGAGCGTGCCCAGTACGAACCCGGTGTAAAAGAACAGCAGCAGTTTTTTCCGGTCGTAACGGTCGGCAAACCCGGCGGTCAGCAAACCGGCAATCCCGGCACTGAAGGCATAGGCCGACACCACCCAACCGAACTGGGCCGTCGTAATGTTCAATTCCATCATCAGTTGGGCGCCCAGGGGCGAGAGCACCATAAAATCCAGAATCACCGTAAACTGGATGAAGGCCAGCATCGCAATGATGGCTTTTTCGTAGGTCGTAAAAGGCGTTGTTGGTTGGGCGGTAGTCATATCGTTTGATTTCGAGGGTAATTTAGTCTTCAGAGGTTAATTCAGGATTAAAACCGGGTGCGGTTTTACCTTCATTTCGGTAACGGAAGCCATCAGGGTTTCAGGGCTTTCAGAACCAGTTCCAGGGCTTTTTCCAGCGTTTCATCATCGAGTACAAACTTTCCCCAGCCCGGCATACCGTTTTTGGATTGATGAAATTTAATCAGTTGATACAAGGGTGCATAGGCAATCGACCAATAGACTTCAAGTGGTAGTTGGATCAATTCCTTTCGCTCGATGGCATTCAGCACAAACGTTTTCATAGCTACCGAAAATGGATTCCGAGCGTCGCCCTGAAATTTTTCGTGGAAAGGTGAATGGCGCATCTGCTCCATAAAATGCATCCGTAGTGGGTATTTTAGACAATACCGGGCGCGGTTCATCCATTGCACGCGCATGCCCTCCTCGAAATGCATCCCGGGATCAAAACCGGCGAGCGTTTCGGCACTCATGGCCAGCATTTCCTCGTAATAAATTTGCCGGATCAGGTCTTCCCGATCTTGAAAATAGATGTAGATCGTGGCCGGTGATACACCCGCAGCCTTCGCCAGCTTCTGCATGCTCAGGCCGTCGAATCCCTCCCGCACAATCATCTCGATGGCTTTCTCACGAATGGTCCGCTCTTTTGTTTCGTCTCGTAATCGCATAATGGATACAAAAATAAACGAACGTTCTTTTATTTAAAAATGGATTTGGATTTTTTATACGGCCCTACACAGGAATCCGAATGCCCGGTTTCTGACCCCACCCATGATCCCGTCCCAGGAAAGAAGCCCAAAGGGCTGCCATCATTAGCCCCGGATTTAATCCGGGGAATCGGGATGCAATCCGGGGAATCGGGATGCCACAATCCGGGGAAACCGGATTGCATCCGGGATAAAGAGAACACATACGCGACGCCGAACCCTGAAAGGGTTCAATACGAATACCCGAACTGGATTCAACCCTTTCAGGATTTGGGCGGTCTGGTTCGTTCTGGTTCCCCGAATTACCGCCCGGTTTCCCCGGATTGCGGCATCCCGATTCCCCGGATTGCATCCGGGGCTAATGAAGGCAGCCCTTTGGGCTTTTCTGGAGGACTGGCGTCCTGCGTTGGATTAAGGTAAGGGGTGAGTTTTTCGCTTGTTTTGACTGGTTTTTGCTTAATTTAGTACGTTGTTAACCCACTCGAACCATGCGTCTCCGGACTTTCCTGTTTGCTTTTTTTACCCTTTCTTTTCAAGCGTTCCTGTTCGCACAATCGCCCAAACGACCGCTTACCCACGCCGACTACGACCGCTGGCAAACTGTTCGCTCCGAAAAGCACGCCAACAATGGCCGATGGCTGAGTTATCAGATTGACCCTCAGGAGGGCGACGGGGTACTGGAATTGATCAAAATCGGCGGGAATGCACCTACTCAGGCTTCCGAAAAAAGTACCGAGACCGTGGAGGCCAAATCCGGGCCAAACGTTCCCGCAGACCGTCAGACGGCGGCTATCAACCCGCTGGCTCCGAAAAAATACACCTTTGCCCGGGGCTATCTGGCACAGTTTACACCCGACAGCCGGTTTCTGGTGATGCGGTTGAAAGCGCCTTTCAAACTTGTGCGGGAGGCCAAAAAGAAAAAAGTCAAAGCCGACCAGCTTCCGAAAGACAGTTTGCTGGTGTTCAACCTCGAAACCGGCAACCGCATCGGCTTTGCCAATGTCAAGTCCTTTACCTTGCCGAAAGAGAGCGGTTCGTGGGTGGCGGTTTTGCAGGAGCATCAGGAGGTGAAAGGCGTGAAAAAGGATTCGACTACCAGTAAACCAGCCAGCCGGGGTCGGGCATCCGCTTCGGCGAAAAAGCCGAAAGGCGACGATTTGATTCTACTGAACCTGGAAACCGGCGCCACTCAGTCGTTTCGCTACGTGACCTATGTGACGGTTTCGGATAACGGAAACACTATTTTCTACACCAAAGACGCCGTCAATGATACGCTGAAAAAAGCCGGGGTATTTGCGTTCGACACCAGAAAACAGAATGAGATGCTGATCGACACCAGCTCGAAACACCGGCTTTACAAAGGGCTAGCGGTCGATAAAACCGGCTCGCAACTGGCCTGGATGGCCACCGCCGACAGCGCCGAAGCCGATGTCCGGGCCTATGCGCTGTATTACAAACGCCTGGCCTCCCCCCCGCCCCCTTCATCTCGAAAAAAGAAAACCGCCGTTCCTTCTTTCTCCGAACGAACGGCGATGAACCCGGTGGTGCTGGCCGATACGCTCACCAAAGCCTATCCCAAAGGCTGGAATGTGAACGAATACCGGACGCCCTCGTTTTCGGAAGATGGTCGACGGCTCTATTTCGCCACCTCGATTCTTCCCCCTAAACCCATTAAAGACTCAACCGTGCTGGACGAGGAACGCGTCAAAGTGGACGTCTGGAGCTGGAACGACCCCACCATTCAGCCCATGCAACTCAAGCAGTTGAAGCAGGAAAAAGAACGCGGTTTTCTGGCGGTTTGCGATTTGACTACCGGCGGTATTACACAACTGGGAAACCGGGATATGCCGAATGTCCAGATCGACCCCAAAGCCGATCAGCCGTATTGGCTGGGACTGAGCAATTTGCCCTACCAGATCAGCAGCATGTGGGACCCCGGCCAGACGGATCTGTATTTGATCGATGCCAAAACCGGTCAGAAAAAACAGATTGCCAATGAGGCCCGGGTATCATACGCCCAGTTGTCGCCCGGCGGTAAATATGCCTGGTGGTATGACGAACGGGATTCGCTCTGGCGGGCGTGGTCGATTGCAGAAGGAAAACGGATCGACCTGACGCGCGGGATTCCGGCCCGTTTTTTTGACGAAGAACACGACACACCCGATTTGCCCGGCAGTTACGGAGCCGCTGGCTGGAGCCGCGACGACCGCTATGTGCTGATTTATGACCGGTTCGACCTCTGGCGCATCGATCCGACGGGGCAGGAAAAACCGGTGAACCTGACGGCGGGTTACGGCCGCCAAAACCGCATCCGCCTGCGACGCGCCAATCTCAACCCGGACGAAAAAGTCGTTCCGCTGACGGGCGACCTCTGGCTGACGGGTTTCTGGGAAATCAACAAAGCCACCGGAATTCTGCGAAAACCGATGGAAAAACCGGCGGTTGAACCGGTGGTGCTGGCCAAAGGCGACTACCGGTTTTCCGGTTTATCCAAAGCCAAAAACGGCCCGGCGCTGACGTTTCTGAAAGGCAATTTTCGGGAGTCGAACAACCTGTATCTGACCGACACCACCTTTGCCGAACCGCAGCCACTGACCCGGATCAATCCGCAACAGGACAGCGTCCGCTGGGGCAAGGTCGAGTTGGTCAACTGGGTGGGTAACAACGGCGTCCGGCTGGAAGGGCTGCTCTACAAACCGGACGATTTCGATCCGAAGAAAAAATACCCGATGCTGGTGTATTATTACGAACGCAACGCCGAAACCCTGAACGACTACAAAGCCCCGGCGCCCAGTCGCTCAACCATCAACATGGCGTATTGCGTGTCGAACGGGTACCTGGTTTTTGTTCCCGACATTCTGTATACCACCGGAATGCCGGGCCAGAATGCCTACGACTGCATCGTGCCGGGCGTTTTGAGCCTGATCGAAAAAGGGTTCGTGGACCGCGACCGCATCGGGTTGCAGGGCCAGAGCTGGGGCGGTTATCAGACAGCGTTTCTGGTGACGCGGACGAACCTGTTCAAAGCCGCCATGGCTGGGGCGCCGGTGGTCAACATGACCAGTGCCTACGGCGGCATTCGCTGGGGAACGGGCATGAGCCGGATGTTTCAATACGAAAAAACGCAAAGCCGCATCGGCGGAACGCTCTGGGACAAACCGATGAACTACCTCGAAAGCTCCCCCCTTTTCTACGCCAACCGCATCCAGACGCCCCTGCTGTTGATGGCCAACGATCAGGACGGCGCGGTGCCCTGGTACCAGAGCATCGAGTTTTATTCGGCGCTCCGGCGACTGAGCAAACCGGCCTGGCTGCTGGTTTACAACGGCGAAGACCACAACCTCACCCAGCGACATAACGCCAAAGACCTCAGCATCCGGATGTACCAGTTTTTCGATTACTACCTGAAAGACGCCCCCGAACCCGCCTGGATGAAAGACGGCCGCTCGGCGGTGGAGAAGGAATTGGGGGTAATGAAATATTAATAACAAATCAGGAATCCCAGCCCACGGTTGAAACCGTGGGATCTCGGGGGGACAACCAATAGGCAGTAACCGTTTTAACGGTTTCGGGACCTCAAAACCGTTAAAACGGTTCCAGTAAATCGATTCAATTTTCAGCCCCCGGTTTTAACCGGGGGCTGGTTGTTGTCGTTATTTCGCTG
Organism: Larkinella sp.; assembly: GCF_965227735.1. Classification (NCBI taxonomy): domain Bacteria; kingdom Pseudomonadati; phylum Bacteroidota; class Cytophagia; order Cytophagales; family Spirosomataceae; genus Larkinella; species Larkinella sp. The sequence goes on from NZ_OZ245776.1 coordinate 1,100,086, forward strand.
ATCAGACTACTTTCTGCTTTACTGGGCAACAACTTCGCCCCGAATCGACAATACTTTCGTGCCGCCCTCGGCGTTGGATTCCACGGTGACGGTTTTGTTGAACGTTCCGACCGCAGCGGCATTGAACGTTGCTTTGATCTTGCCGGCTTTTCCGGGCAAAATGGCTTCTTTCGGGTACTCGACGCCCGTACATCCGCAGGAACCGCGGGCATTGCTGATCACCAGCGGAATACCGCCGTTGTTGGTAAAGGCAAATTCGGCCACCACCGGTTTGCTTTGCTGAATTTTACCAAAATCATGGGTCGTTTCGTCCCACTTAAAAACCGCCGACAGCGAATGGGCAATCAGAACGCTGGCGGCAACCAGCCACAGGCAGGACGCGATAATCAGAATGCGTTTCATGAGGTTTGTGTTTAATGGTGAAGCGTTGGAGAACCCAACGGCACAAAAGTATCTTCCCGAAAGACAGCAGGCTGTTAACGGGTAGCGAACAGTTGTTAACGAGATGTTAATGAGTTGACTTTTAGCCGCCGGAAGCCGACTTTTGACTCTCGGTTCACCCTTTTTCCAGGAAACCACAAGCGATCATGTCCAGACGCGTTTTCCGCATCCTGATTATTCTGTCGGTTATTTCGATCATCGGCATCATTACCGTCCAGATCGTCTGGGTGCGCAAGGCCTACGCGCTGCGGGAACGCCAGTTTCGGCAAACCGCTTTCATTGCTCTCCAGGACGTGGCTGATCAGGTGGGCCTGCTCAACGGAATTACGCAAAGTTGCACGGCGGTCACGCAGCTTTCGCCCGATTATTTTATCGTGAACACCGATTCGCCGGTCGATCCGGGCATTCTCGAACATTACATCCAGAACTCGCTGCGCAACCACAACCTGATCACGGATTTTGAATACGGTATTTACAACTGCGAAAGCGACCGGATGATCTACGGCGCGTTTGTCAGCCTGAACGCCAATCCCCAAACGGTGCAGGCCAGCCGGAATCTGCCCAAGTTTTCGCGGAGTCCCTACTATTTTGGCATTCACTTTCCGAGCCAGTCCAGCTTCATCGCCGGTCACCTCGACGGCTGGATTGCCTCGTCGGCTGCGGTGTTGCTGGTGGTTCTGTTTTTTGGATATACGCTGGTGGTGGTTTTGCGGCAGCGAAAACTGACGGAAGTGCAGCGGGATTTTATCAACAACATCACCCACGAGCTGCAAACGCCGGTGGCTACCCTCCGCATTGCCGCCGACGTGCTGCAATCCGACGCCATCCTTGACCAGCCCGAACGCCATCGCCAGTACGTCCGGGTGGTGCAGGAAGAGAGTCTGCGGCTCCAGAAACAGGTGAGCAGCGTTCTGCAACTCGCCCGCTCGGAACAGATGCAGTTTACCATTACGACCACGGAAATTAACCTGCATCAACTCCTGGCGGAAGCCGCCGAGGTGTTTCGTCCGCACGTCAGCCTGGAGCTTTGGGCCGAAAACGCCATGATCCGGGGCGACCGGTATCACCTGGAAAACGTCATCAACAACCTGATCGACAACGCCTTGAAATACAATGCCGCCAGCCCACACGTCGTGTTGGAGACCCATACTGAAGCAGACCGGCTGGTGTGGTCGGTACAGGACAACGGCATTGGCATTGATCCGGAACACCAGCCGTATATTTTCAACCAGTTTTACCGCGTTCCGACCGGAAATGTTCACAATGTGAAAGGATTCGGATTGGGTCTGTATTACGTCAGCAAGGTCATCAAAGCCCACCGCTGGCAAATTTCCCTGCAAAGTATACCCGGTTCCGGAAGTATCTTTACGGTAAAAGCCCGGACGACCAAGCCAGCCACCCTGGCTCCTAAACTGCCGACTGTGCGATGAAACCGCTTTTGCTGTACGTCGAAGATGACGTAAATCTGGGTTTTGTCACCAAAGATAACCTGGAACTGGCACATTTTCGGGTGGTTCATTGCACCACCGGCCCCGAAGCCTGGCGGTGTTTCGAACAGCACCCTTTCGACCTGTGCATTCTGGACGTGATGCTGCCCCAGACCGACGGTTTTACGCTGGCCCGGCAAATCCGGCAGATCGACGACAAAATTCCGCTGCTTTTTCTGAGTGCGCTGGCCGACAAAGACGACCGCCTGAAGGGGCTGCGGCTGGGGGCCGACGACTACCTGACCAAACCGTTCAGCATTGAAGAACTGATTCTGAAAATCAACGTATTCCTGCGCCGGAGTAAGCCGCCGGTTTCTACGTACACCGGATCGGTACAATACGTCGGATCATATCAGTTTAATTTTCAAAATCTGACGCTGGAAATAGAGGGCCACTTCCAAACGCTGACCCACCGCGAAGCTGAAGTGCTGCACTACCTGTTGGCGCGACCGAATACGCTGATCCGGCGCGACGAGATTCTGAAAGCCATCTGGGGCGACAACGATTATTTTATGGGCCGCAGTCTCGACGTGTTCATCTCCCGCCTGCGGAAACGGTTGGGAAACGATTCTTCAATTCGCATCGAAAATCTCCACGGCATCGGTTTTCGGCTACTGCTGCCTGGTTGAAATAAAGTATAGACAAACCCCGATGCTGTTATTAAAATGAAGGCTTTCGGCTATATTTGTGTAATATCCAAAGCTATAACCTTCTATTTGCAGCATGAAAAAACAGAGTTTGGTTGCCCTTGCCTCTTTATTGACAACGGGGGTCTTCGCCCAGCAGGAACCCATTCAGTTTACCGCCAAAGGAATTGTTGTTTTGTCCGATGCCGATATGGCGGCCTCCGCCCTGGCCGACGGTAACTTGTACAAAAGCAAAACCAGCCGTGACGCACTGACGGTTGTAAAGTTTCCCCTCGACCGAAACGGGCAAAACATTACCACCGCCCCCATTTCCAACTCCTCGGCCTTGTATGACAAAGCCGCTGTCGTAACCCCCAACGGACGCTTTGCCTTTGTACTGGAAGGACGCGGCCAACTGGGCGACAGCGTCTCCACACTGAAAGGCGGTGTGAAGGACTTGCCGGCCGCAGCCCGGATGTTTATTGTCGATCTGGCCCCGGCCAAACCGACGGCCAAAGTGGTTAGCGTCGGCAACCTGCCGACGGCCATCACCATCAACCCGCAGGGCAACACCCTTGCTGTGGCTTCGGGTGATGCCGGTAAAGAAATGCGGCTGATCGAAATCGACAATACCGGTACGCCCAAGCGGGTGATCACGGCCCCTTCTCCGGTTCCGGGAGCGCGCATTACGGATCTGGTCTGGAGCCCGGCCGGTGATTTTATTGCCTACGTGATTGAAGATACACAGGAAGTCGGTTTGATGAAATATTCACTCGATGCAGCCAAAAAACCGAATATCATTCCACACGGCAAACCCATCAAAGTAGGTGGTTTGCCAGCCACCGGCAAATTCTCTCCGGACGGAAAATTCTTTATTGTATCCGACATCAAGAAGGGAGCCAACGCGCAAGGTGCCGGTAAAGGTGAGTTGTTTGTGGTTCAGTTCAGCACTGAAGACACGCCGGGCGAGCACAAGGTAATTTCCCAAACGGCAGCGGGCGAAAGCGCCGAGGCTCTGACCATCAGCCCCGATGGCTCCATGGTGATTGTGGCCAACTCCGGGCAGTCCTACCAGCCGTTTGGCAACGCGGGGGCCGGAAAAAGCTCCCTGTCGGTGTATGCACTTGACAAGGAAGGAAAGCTGACCCTGGCGAATGAATATCCATTTGAAGGCATCATGCCCCAGAGCATTGAATTCGACAAGAGTGGCAATGCCATTGCGGTGGCGGTTTCCGAATACCTCGACTACGGCGACCGTTCCGGTGGTATCGAGTTCTGGAAAGTAACCAAAGGTGACAAACCATCACTGGAGAAAATGCCGGGCAAAATCAGCGTCGCCCGCGGCAGCCACACAGTGCGGGTTTATTAGTTAAGAATCAAGAGTTAAGAGTTGGCTGACGCACGCTAACTCTTAACTCTACACCCTCTCCCAGCGGAATTGTTTTTTGACTTTCTTCTGTTTTCCGTTGCCTTTTTCTTTTTTTAGCCCTTTGCGGTCGCTGGCCATGGAGGAAGAAGCTCCGGCTCCTTTGCGGTTGGAGAGCCACCAGGTCGGGCTGTGCATGGTGCCTAAAACCGTTCCCCGATACACCCGTCCACCGTGCTGGTGTTCCAATCTGACATGGCAACTTTTGATTGGACAATGGGACGCCATACATCCCGCCAGAAGCCAACTACTCACTAAGCTCACCCACAATCCCTGAGGTAGTTTCATCTCGGTATCGGTCTAAAGCAGAAGGGGTGAAAGTAGAAAAAGTTTCGCTCTTTTTCTACTTTCACCCCTTCTGCTTATTGTAAGGTCCTATCTTCCGAAAGCCAACTCATACCCGGCGTTTACCAGATACTCGGCCACTCGTGGCCGAACAACCCAATACACGCCGTTATCTCCGCGCAAAATCCAGTGGTCACTTCCCTTTACATAGCGATTATTCGCGCAATCAATTGCCTGCATCAATGTCTTAAATTCGGATTGCCGTGCTTCTTTCAACATCTCAGCAAGGCGCGGAAAAGCCACGCTCCGCCGTAACCGTAACGTAATTGTTGAATCTCGAGAATACATACACGTAGAGTAAACAGTACACTATGGGTTGTCTACTTGCACAAATCAGGCCAATTATTTTCCTTTTGTAACCGTTTAGTAAAATAAGGCAATATTACTGAAATTATTCAGCCTGCAATCTACCAAAAACTAACATTTTCTTTCAACATACTGAGTAATTATTCTTTCTATAAAAATATGATTATATCGTTATTAATCAACCCCCGTACTGTAGAAAGACTTCCCCAGCAACCGGCTTTTGTAGCCCCTGTTCCCCACTAAAAATCGACGCAGGGAATGACAGAACGTCGAGCCTCTACCAAACAAAAATCATTGATTATCAATTACTTGTGGTAGATATTAATACTCTACTGACCTCTCCTTTTGCCTATGGTACAGCTTTTGGCACTGGCAAAACGAACCAATGTTTTATTTTACCATGATCAAACACAGCCATTCTTTACAATTGCGTACAATGAGAGCGGTGGCACTGGTAGTAGCCGGGAGCATGCTTGCGGCTGGTACAATGACAGGATGTAAATCAATTCGAAAAAACACGAATAATACCCAGCGCGGAGCCATCATCGGAGCCGGGGCGGGAGCAGTAGCAGGTGGACTTATTGGCCGCAAATCAGGCAATACCGCCGTGGGTGCTATTCTGGGCGCTACCGTGGGGGGTGCCGGGGGTGCATTGATCGGTCGTCAGATGGATAAACAGGCGGAAGAACTTCGCCGGCGACTCGAAAACGCCCGCATTGAACGCGTGGGCGAGGGAATCAAAATTACCTTTGATTCCGATTTCCTGTTCGATGTCGACCAATACAACCTGAAGTCGGCGAATCGGGAAAACATGACCAAACTGGCCGAAACGCTGAAGAAATACAACGATACGGAAGTACTGATTGAAGGCCATGCCGACAACACCGGCTCCGATCAGCACAACCTGAAGCTGTCGGAACGACGGGCCAAAACCGTGTCCAAACTGCTGCAGTCGGAAGGGATCAAAGGCAACCGTTTGACGGAGAAAGGTTATGGCGAAAGTCAGCCGCTGGCCGACAATGGCAGCGTTTCGGGTCGTCAGCAAAACCGCCGGGTCGAGGTGGCCATCTATGCAAACGATAAGCTAAGAAAAGCCGCCGAACGCGGAACAATTGGAAATATTAACAGTTAAATCTATATCCCGCCCTGTTGAAGGATCGGGGACACTCTATTCACTTTTCTTTTTAAACGTTATGGAAGTAGGAAACACACACAGCGAAATTCTGGACCGGTTAAACACGCTATTGACGCGTACACGTGACGGAGAACGAGGCTATCAGGAAGCCGCTGAGAATGTAAAAGATGCTGAACTGAAAAGTTTGTTTCTGACGCAGTCGCGGCAACGAAATGAATACGCTACGGAGATCGACCGCGAAATCCGTACCCTGGGCGGAGATCCGGAAAATAGCACGAGCCTCACCGCCGATCTGCACCGCGCCTGGATCAATATCAAAACCACCTTCACGGGCAACGACGACAAAGCCGTGGTGGAAGAATGCAAACGCGGAGACGGACAGGCTCTGGAAGATTACCAGGAAATTCTGCAAAGCACCAGCCTGGCAGCCAGTACCCGTGAACTGCTGCTGCGTCAGAAAGAACGGATCGAATCGGCCCATGCGTCGATGGCCCGTCTGGCAAATGTCGTATAACCCTTTCAGACGAAGTATAAAAAGTCCCGGATCCGGTGGATTCGGGACTTTTTTTTGTATCCAAAAACAATCTAAATCCACGAATGGTTGATCAATAGGCCGGCCAGCCGTAGACAGGATTGACTTAAAAACCGCACAAGCATTTTAAAAACCGTAGCGGAACCTGATTCAATGGCCCCGGAAACCGAATTATTACTATGGAAACCACCAATACTGTAGAAAACCCGGATGAGATTCATTCCAGACCGGGAAAACCCTATCCACTAGGTGCCACATGGGATGGCGAAGGCGTTAATTTCGCCCTGTTTAGTGAACATGCTACCGGCGTTATGCTATGTCTGTTCGATGCGGAAGACCCGGCAAAAGAAACCCGGCGAATTCCGTTGACGGAACGTACCGAACAAATCTGGCACATTTACCTGGATGCGATCCAGCCCGGACAATTGTACGGATACCGCGTGGAAGGGCCGTTTGAACCCTCCCAGGGCTTCGTGTTCAATCCGAACAAACTGTTGCTCGATCCGTATGCCAAAGCCATCAGCGGGCCTATTGAAAGCCATCCGGCTCAACTGGGCTTCGATCCGAATAACCAGGATGAAGACCGGTTTTCGAAACCGCAGGAAGATGACAGTGCCCCTTTCGTACCGAAGTCAGTGGTGATTGACTCCACATTCGACTGGGAAGACGACCAGCGCCCGGACATTCCGCTCAACCGTACTGTAATGTACGAACTGCACGTGAAAGGGTTTACGAAACTGCACCCTGAACTGCCGAAGAAAATCCGGGGCACTTACGCCGGTCTGGGTCGGCCCGAGGTTACGGATTACCTGAAATCGCTGGGGATTACGACGGTAGAACTGATGCCGGTTCACCAGTTTACGGGCGAAAGCTACTGGGGATACAACTCGATCGGGTATTTTGCCCCCCACAGCGAATATGCCTCGAAAGACAAAATCGGCCACGCCGTCAATGAGTTCAAGGAGATGGTGAAGGCTTTGCACAAGGCTGGTATCGAGGTCGTTCTGGACGTTGTCTATAACCACACCGCCGAGGGCAACCAGCACGGGCCAACGCTGTCGTTTCGGGGCATCGACAACCCGGCTTACTACTGGCTCGTGGAAGGCAATGAAACCTACTACATGGATTATACCGGCACGGGTAATACGCTGAATATGAACCACCCGCGTACACTGCAACTCGTCATGGACAGTTTGCGTTACTGGGTAAACGAAATGCACGTCGACGGTTTCCGGTTCGACCTGGCCACGGCTCTGGCCCACAGCCTGACGGCCGCCGGGCAATTGTCTTCCTTTCTGGAAACCATTCAGCAGGACCCGGTTTTGTCGCAGGTCAAACTGATTGCCGAACCCTGGGATGTGCAGTCGTATCACGTCGGCAATTTTCCGGTCAACTGGTCGGAGTGGAATGGAAAATACCGGGATTGCGTTCGCGGATTCTGGAAGGGCGATACCGGACTGGCGGGCGAACTGGCCGCGCGGGTTTTAGGCAGTCCCGACCTCTACAACGACGGTCGCCAGCCCGCCAACAGCGTCAACCTGATTACGGCTCACGACGGCTATACGCTCAATGACCTGGTCAGCTACAACGACAAGCACAATGAGGCCAATGGTGAGAACAACAAGGACGGCGCGAACGATAACCTGAGCTGGAACATGGGCGTGGAAGGCCCAACCGACGACGAAGCCATTGTGCGGGCGCGCGAACAGCAAAAACGAGCCTTTCTGGCGACTCTCCTGCTGAGCCAGGGAACACCGATGCTGGTGATGGGCGACGAATGTGGCCGGACCCAGCAGGGCAACAACAACGCCTATTGTCAGGACAATGAAATTAGCTGGTTCAATTGGGAATGGAATGCCGACCAACAGGCGTTGTTCGACTTCACCCGCCAGCTTTCGACCTTGCGCCGGGAACTGCCGTTGCTGCGTCGCCGGAAATTCTACCGCACGGATGAGATGGTCTGGCTCCGCAACGACGGGAAACCGATGACCGACCAAAACTGGAACGACGGTATTACCCGCTGCCTGGGCTTGCTACTGGATGGAACCAAGGTGGATGAGCAGGACGAGAACGGTGATGCGATTGGCGAAGGCCGGTTGTTGATTCTGTTCAACGCATTCTGGGAACCGCTGCCATTTCAACTCCCAAAACCCGGCCGGAAATCCAAATGGCAGGTTCTGGTCAATACCGCTGCGGACGCGTCTGTTCCGCAGGAAGTATCTGCCCGGGAACCCTTCGAAATCAAGGAGCGATCGCTGGTGCTTCTGAAATTGAAAGAATGATGGGTTATTGAATGATGGCGGCCCCGCCATCATTCTTTTTTAAACCGCCATTCCTTTTCTTCAATCGGTGCTTTTTGAATGCACTCGTACAACTCGGCATCGTCCTTAAAACGAAGCTGCTGCAAGGGGTGCGCTTCGATATGCAGGGTAAATTCGGGGCTCTCGAAGGGCCAGGGATCAACGCCCACGGTTTGGTCAGGACGTTGGGAAATGTAGTAGATCACCCCATCCGGACCGGGACTGATTTCAAGCCGACGGCCATACTCCGGAATCAGGCCCTGACAAAGAATAAGCGACAGGGCATCACACCACTGAATGAAGGCATACGCATAATCAACCTCCTTTTTAGAAAGTTTCAACTGCCGCAGCCACGTCTTCTGGTTCTGTTTCTGCTGTTCCAGAAACGCTTTCAACTCTGCACTTTGGTCGGCCAATGACTCATAGAGAAAGGTGGCATGTTTCGACACCATCAGGGCATTCCAGCGGCTTTTTTCCAGCGCAATTTCGACCATTCGCCGGGCCTGACCAACGGCGTATTCTTCAATCCGAAAATCCATCGGTGCGCCCGCTGCCGTGAGGTGGTTGCGGCCTTCCCAGGGTTCCTGCCCATCGTCGTGTTCGGTCAGCGCCACCAGCGTTTCCACCCAGCGTTCCGGTCTTTTGGCCGATTCCCAGTGCATCGCAATCTTGACAGCCAGCAACCCATGCGCCTGCTGGTGAATCAATTCCCAACCTAAGTCGGTATTTTTGACAATCATATCGGGTTTGTTTACAGAGGAGTAAGCAAAAAAAGCCGGTCTTTCGGACCGGCATTCCGTTTTTTTAAATGAAAATTCTACCGGTTTTCAACCAGTTTGTTTTCACCTTCCTGGTAGGTATCGCCGGTCAAAGCTGCCCGCGCCATTTCAAATAGCCGCACCATCCGGCTCGAACTGGAATCCCAGTATTCGGCGGTTTCGGTATGCACTTTCAGCAGGGACAACGACGGGTCATCTTTGCCTTCGGGAAACCACGGTTTGGCCATAGGCGACCACAGTTCTTCGATCTTCGCCCGATCCTGCAACTCCTGGGCCGTGCCGCTTACGGATACATAGGAAGCATCCGAGACGTTGGCAAAAGCGACGTTCACCTGATAATTCTGCTCAATTTCGTTGGTTTTTGGCGAGTTTTCTTTAGTCAGAAACCACAGATCGCCATTTTCGTCCACCTGCATTACAGCCATCGGACGGCTCACCAGCTTTCCGCTTTCATCCTGGGTGGTCAGCATGCCAATCCGAATGTCGTTGATCAGTTTGCTCACCTTCTCCATCCCCGCACTCCGTTCTTCTATCGTATCCATATTGTCGTTGATTTAAGGAAGAATAAAAGCCGGTTGTTATTCAGCTTTCGCTAAAACAACCGGCTCATCGCTTTTGAATATCGGTGTTGATGACCAGTCCAAGGTCTTCATCGGACTATACGCTTTGGAAAGACTGGCGCAGCTTTCGTATAGCCAGTTTCCAGTTGTTTTCTGCACCGGGGATTCACAATCCGTTTTTAACGCGTCCACTATCGTTACCCACCTGAACGTATGTTGTCTTTCTCGCCACTTCCATACTGCTCACAACGACCCGTTTACCGACAGAATTTCCCGATGACCGATGGCCCGGCTGGTTGAAGTACCAGCACCGTTTTTGTTACCGGTTATGCCAGTTGCCTGACCAACTAGTTATAGAGCATTTCCTGACGACCGAGCGCAACAAACAGGGTGCGCGACGTCTCAGTTTCCGTATCGGGCCGGAGGGTCATCTCCAGAATGGTCATGCACACACGAATGCACTGGCGGCAGGTTGTGGCAATCTGACAGGCGCGGTCGGCACTCATCCTTTCACACTCTTCAGCGCACTTTTCGCATACCTCGATGCAGGTTCGGGCCAGTAGCCGCGTGTTTTCAGAACCCCGGACGTACAAAACCGCCACCTGACGACAGAGATCCGAGCAATCCAGACTCAGAAAAATACAGCGATACAACTCCTCAATGTCCTGCTGACGTGACAATTCCGTGGCATACTCATCACAGGCCGTTGCGCAGCCTACCAACGTGTCGTAAATGTTTTTCTTCCAGATCATAACGCTTCAATTTTCCTGGGTTAAACGCCTTCTACAAAGTGAACTGAGACTAAAAAATAATGGTGTGGAGTACGAATTGCTTTTACCTTAGGCCACCTGACGGGATTCCATAAACCGTTGGCGTGCCCAGGCGCGGGCTTCGTAGATACTGGCCGAAATCGCTTCTTTCTTGTCAGACACCTCCTGTTCCAGAAGCGAGTTGGCAATCTCAATTGCCTTGGCGCGAACGCTGGGCGGTAGCGAACGCATTGCTGCGGGGAAATGGGTTTGATTCCAGACCATGTTCTTTATCGCTTGTTGATGCCAGATACATTGAGATAATTATGCCAGATTAATATTCCCATCAGACGAACAATTTCCAGAACCTTATCACACTGACTATCAATTGTGTTTAAGTATATATTCTCAATAAAACACAAAACCACGCCGTGCCAATTCCAGCGATTTGTAGAAAATGGTTTCCTCACTGTGTATGAAACTCCACAGCTAAATCCATAAAAAATGGCCTCCGAATTTCTCGGAGGCCACGTGCACGCTGCGTTGTCGAATTACACCTTGATTACTTGGGGAAAATGAGTCGGAACGTTGTCCCCTGCCCTTCCTGGCTTTCGACCTCAATCGAACCCCGGTGGCTGTTAATGATGTTTTGCGTGGTCGTTAAACCCAATCCCATACCGCCCTGTTTCCCCGTAAAAAACGGGTCGAACAGCCGTTGGCGATTGGCTTCGGAAATCCCCGAACCGTTGTCTTCTACACAAACCATAATGGCCCGTTCGTTGATGGGAATGGTTTTCACCGTCAAGACGCCGGTCATTTCTTTCATGGCTTCCACAGCGTTGATCAAAATGTTAAGCAAGGCGGTTTTAAACTGTTCTTTATCGAGTGGAACGGCACAGTCTTCGGTGGTGAAATCGGTCACCAGTTTCATTCCTTTGAGCTGTAGCCGGTCATGAACCAGATACAACGTATCCCGCACGGCGTCGTTCAGGTTGTGGGACGTCAACTCCAGATCACGCGGTTTCGATGAGTTGAGCATCTCGGTGATCAACTGGCCAATGCGCTCGGCGTTTCGGCGAATGATGTTGATGTAGAGCGATAAGCCCGGGTCGTCGGGGGGTAAATCTTCTTTCAATTGCTCGAGGGCCAGGTGCAGGTTGGTCAGCGGATTCCGCACCTCGTGGGCTATGCTGCGGGCAATCTGTCCGGTCATGCTCAGTTTTTCGGCAATCAACAGGTCGCGCTGGGCTTTCTTTTGCTGGGTTACGTCCCGCACAATGGCCTGATACCAGTTGGTAACGCCACCCTTATCGGGTATGGCAACCACCGAAAGCAGGCAGTCGATCCGTTTGCGGTCTTTGCTGATCAGCACGATTTCGGTATCTTTCACCTGCTCCGACCCATCAATCTGCCGTCGCAACTGCTCATACACCTCCGCTTTATCAAACAGTTCACGAACGTTCATTTTCCGCAGTTCTTCGTCCGAATATCCCGTCAGTCTTTCCAGGGAAGGATTGATTTCCTGAAACTCAAAATTACGGTCGGTAACAAAAATGGCATCGATCGAACGTTCGAACAACGAACGGTATTTGTTTTCCTTTTCAGCCAGTTCGCCTACCACATTGGCCTGTCGCAAGGCATAGCGAATGCTTCGGCCGAGCAGTTGGGCATCAATCCGGCCTTTCACGAGGTAATCGGCTGCGCCCAGTTTGAGGGCCGAATAATCTACTTCCAGATCATCCTGCCCCGTCAGCAATATCATCGGCGTCTGGCACCCGGCCTTAAACGCTTCGTGAATCAGTTCGATACCGGTTCGCTCGCCCAGGCGGTAATCGACCAGATACACATCGTAGGCATTTTGGTAGATATGCTCGAGTGCCGAGTTAAAATCGCTGACCCAATCGAGGTGGATGTTGGCATTGTCGCGGGTAGAAACCAGGGATTTTGTCAGCACAAAATCGTCTTCATCATCCTCAACCAGCAGCACCCGGATGGGTTTTTCCGAGAGTTCATCGGGTTGAGTCATCAGGTAGGGAAACGGTGTCAATCCAGTATTTTTTTATGGTGGTTGTGATGTCGAGTAACGTACTAAAATCAAACGGTTTAGAGATATAGGAACTAACTCCCAAATCGTAGGTTCGCAGAATGTCTTCTTCGGCGGTCGAGGTTGTTAATACAACGACGGGGATTTGCCGGAATTGCTCGTTGGCTTTGATTTCACGCAGGGCCTGAATCCCGTTTTTTCGGGGCATATTCAAATCGAGCAGAATCAGGCTGGGGCGCAGGGCCGATCCATACGGCTCCCGCTGGTATAGAAAATCCATCAGTTCCTCCCCATCTTCCACAAAGTGTAATTCTGATGTCAGGTTACATTCCCGAAACGCCTGTTCGATCAGCAGGCGGTCATCGGCGTCGTCGTCAGCAATCAGTATGCTGGTATTCAGAGATTTATTCGTCATTTGAGTGGATATCGAATGAGACCACAGGGCCTTTGTCCCAGTAAAGACAAAATTACGCCTACTTTCCTCGTATTAAGAAACAAGTTTCTATTTCTGGTGTTTTCCGAAACGGGCAAATCTTACTGCCTGTCTTCTACACTTTGAGTAGGATCTTCCACAAAAACCGATTCCTGCCAACGTGCAAACCGGTTGAAACCAAATTCTACACCCCACTAAATATAACTGATTGTCAGCAGATTACCACTGAATCTTGCTACACCCTACGCTTTGGCACAGAATTATTAGCAATTGATGCGTATAACAAACCTATTGTATGCCATGAAAAACTCGATTGTTAGAGTGTTAGTTGCCTCTGTTCTGGTTAGCAGCCTGTCGGTTTTAAAAATTTCGGCCCAGACAAAGCCCCGAACCGGAATTAAAGGCGGCTTGAATGCCAGCACGCTCTATTTGGACAACGTCGATGATCGCAACGAACGGATTGGTTTCCACGTTGGTCTTTTTACTCAGATCCCGGTAACTTCTTTCTTCGCCATTCAGCCCGAACTTCAGTATACCACCAAAGGGGTTTCGGCCAACTATAATCTACTGGGAAATACCGGCAAGAACAACTTTAACCTGAATTATGTGGAACTGCCGGTTCTGGCCACGTTCAAGCTGGGCAACTCCGTCGATCTGCAAGCCGGTCCGTATGCGTCCTATCTGGTGAATTCAAAAATAACCACAGACGGTGACTTCGGTTCTGATTACCGTAACATCAACCGCGACAATTTCAACACCTTTGACTATGGCATCGCCGGTGGTCTGAACATCTATTTTGGAAAAGCGCTGCTGGGATTGCGTTACGGCCAGGGGCTGCAACCGGTAGCGAAAGATGGTGCGGCCCGTTTGCTCATGGGAAAAGCTAAAAACGCCGTTGGCCAGGTTTCACTGGGGTTTGCGATTTAATGTCCCGTTTGCCCCTGCATGCTCTGATGAATGCAGGGGCAAACGAGCTTATCACAGGTGAATATCGTATGCTTTTAGCTTGTTATACAGGGTCTTACGGTCAATATTCAGGACTTCGGCGGCTTTGGTTTTGTTGTAGCCGGTTTTCTCCAGAACTTTGATAATAGCGGCCCGTTCGGCGTTTTCCGATACGGATTTGAGGTTGTTGGCCGGTGCAACGGTCGAAACGGCCGAACCGTTCTCTTCCATCACATACGTAGGAGAGATAATCTCATAGGGCAGGCAATCCAGCGTTATGAAATCGCTTTGTGACAGCAAAACGGCCCGCTTCACAACGTTTTGAATTTCACGCAAATTACCGTGCCAGTAATACTCTTTTAGTTTATCTTTTACTTCATCATCGAATCCCAGAACGTTTTTCTCCAACTGGTCGTTGGCAATTTCCAGAAAGTGATCGGCAAATAGCAGAATGTCGGCTTTGCGTTCACGCAGGGGAGCCAGTTCGATGCGGAATTCGTCCAGACGGTGGAAAATATCTTCCCGGAAACGGCCTTGCCGAACGGCTTCACGAAGGTCTTCATTGGTGGCAACCAGAATGCGGACATCGACAACAATATCGGTGTTACTGCCAATTCGTCGTATTTTTCGCTCCTGCAAAACGCGCAGGAGTTTGATCTGGTTCTCATACGATAGATTACCAATCTCGTCCAGAAACAACGTACCGCCGTTGGCATACTCGAAGCTGCCCATCTTGTCAGACATCGCGCCCGTAAAAGCACCTTTGGTATGGCCAAACAGTTCACTCCCCGCCAGTTCTTTGGACAGGGCTCCACAGTCGATGGCAACGAACGGTTTGCCCGCCCGCTTGCTTTTCTGGTGGATGGCATTCGCGACAAACTCCTTGCCTGTGCCGGTTTCGCCGGTAATGATCACCGACATGTTGGTGGGCGCAATGAGGTCGATGTGTTTCTGAAGCATTTCGGCCGACCGGCTTTTTCCGAAGATAAACCGTTTGCCACCACTAACAAGGGTAGCGGTTTTGGCGGCCCGGGCGGGCTGTTTTACCGGACTGGTTTCGAGCGCGTCGTCTGCATCGTCGGAAGAAGTACCACTGATCGACCGGACGTCAACTTTTTGATTGCGTCGGTCGAGAGCACTTTTAATGGTATACAGGATTTCGTCCGGATAAAGCGGTTTGGTAACATAGTCGTATGCACCGTGCTTCACCGTTTGCACTGCCATTCGAACGTCGGAATACCCGGTGATGATGATAACCGCCGTGGTAGGGTCGAGGATTTTGATCCGGCGCAGCATTTCAAGACCGTCGACATCGGGGAGCTTGAAATCGCAGATAACCAGTTCGAACGGGTCTTTTCGCAGCAGAGTCAAGGCGTCATCTCCTCGTTGAACAGAAGCCGTCTTATATCCTTGTTTTGACAAAAATCGTTCTAAAAGCAGGCATATATCCGTATTATCATCAACGATTAAGATTCTTTCCATAGAGGGACAGTTACAGTGCCCAGTTACTTAATGAAGGGATAAAGTTAACTAAACTTGGATATATTGTAAAGCTTGTTCGATGGTCTTACGATTAAAAGGTTTGCCGATAAAATAATCGGCCCCTTCCTGCGAAGCACGTTTGCGTTCTGCAATTCCATCAAAAGCACTGATCATGATCACTTTCGTGTTGGTTGTGCTGGTTCGGATGTGAGACAACAATTCGAAACCAACGCCGTCGGGTAAACTCAAATCCAGAAATACGGCATCATAAGCCTGTTGGGCCAGTCGTTGACGGCCCTCTTCCAGAAAGTTTGCGCAGGTCGGCTGATACCCCATTCGCTTTAATAAACCGGAAAGCAATAGACAAATATCTGCTTCGTCGTCGACGATAAGTACCCGTTTCGTATTCGTCATATTCGATATTACCGGCTTATATTGACTCCCGGTTTGCCAGCCCCTCATGCTCTCCACAGTTTTATCCCGTTTTTCATCTTACAAATGTTACGTCAGGTACACTATAGATAATAATGTGCCTAAAATTTGCCCATTATATCAAATACCGCTCAATAACCCGATTTAACACAAAATTAATGCTCAAGTAATTAAAAAAAAGTGAACCATTCCTTTGCAAGACCAGAATACGTCGATTATACTTTTTGCAATCAGACGTTTTTTCTCTACACTAATTTCTACACCTGTAGATATTTCTCTACACTCCCTGTTTCATGCGCTGAAAACCACGAATCAACAGAGAATCATTTTTCAAGAAATATCAATATTAATCAAACAATTTTTGCACTTTTTAACGATAGTAGCCGAATTAGAATGCCTTTGGCATAAGATTTTCATACGTAGGAGACAGAAGCAACGATTATTTAACATTTTGACTCTGAACCGAACGCTATGGGAAACTTACTTTATACAGTCGCAGTAATCTTAATCATTATCTGGGCTTTAGGTTTTTTTGGCATACTCGGTGCCGGCATCGCTGGCAATAACCTGATCCACATCTTACTGGTAATCGCAATCGTTGCCATTCTTCTCCGTGTTATTCGCGGCAGGGGAGTCTGATATTCTCACATCATTTAAAAACGCCGTTGGCCTTTGGGTCAATTAAACATCGATACAATCGCTTCAAAAAGTTCATGAGCGACACGTTTAGGTTTAGGTGGTTTCATTTTAGGTTAAGTACAAGTTACGGTGGGTACGGAATCCCTGCATCAGATTTGAGTGCAGGGATTTTTTGTTGTTTTCGCTCCCGGTTGCCCACTCCCCCTTCATGAGGCCCCCGGCATCAGCTTTAAGCCAGAATAACCGGGCAGCAAGCAGGTAGTAAGTCGGGGTCGATCAGCAAGCCAATTCTACAATCTGTAGAAAATATTCCTCAACCCTTCGGGAATCAGGCAAATGAACCATCTTCAAAAATAAAATTAAATCAGACTGGTAATCAAACACTTATCTCCCTATTTTAGGAAAGGAAAGGGAGTATGGTACGAATTTTTCTATACAGAAGAGTAATATCCGCCGTGAGCGGTAGTTTTTCACTTAAACCGTTTGAAAGGTTATGAAACCGAACTTCAGTGGACTGGTAGTTGCGATATTAACAGGTGCAGCCCTGGGTCTCTTATTGGCACCGCGTAGTGGGAAAGATACCCGCAAAAAAATCACGAATGATTCAGACAAGTTTCTGAAAGACTTGCAGGACACTATTTCGAATGGCTTCAACAGCATCCGGAATCAGTATGACGATGCCCGGGATAACCTGTCGTCGAAATACAATGATGCTGTCGATACAGTCGCTTCCCGGACAAAAGGAGCGGTTGAACGGGTGGAACGCAATTCTAAACATTAATTACTAATTTGCTACCTTTAAAAGTCGCAAACATAAATTAGGAAACACCATGAAAAGTTCAAGAGATTTTCTGTTAGGGTTCATCACAGGCGTAGTAGCAGGCATTTTGACGGCCCCCAAGAGTGGCCAGGAAAGTCGGCAGTGGATTCAGGATGAAGCCGACAAACGCACGAAAGATCTTCAGGATCAATGGAACAAGGGCGTCGAGCAGGTGAAAACCCAGGTTGAGCAGGTAAAATCACAGGTAAACCAGTGGACTGGAAAACTGCAGGATGAAAGCGAAACCAAGAAAGAGAAGTTCAACGACACCGTCGACAACCTGGCCAACAAGGCACACAGTGGCGTAGATTCTGCCAAGCAGTCGTTCAAAGTCGACTAAGCGGACTGTCGCCCGCGGATTCAAACCAGGGCTTCCATCCCACTCATTTGATTTACTCAACGCTATGAAATAGAGCGAAACGTCGGGAATCCTGACGTTTCGCTTTTTTGTTACTCAATTTATCTGCAACTTGTGGTTGTCAATTCACCGGCAGATTTTGGCAAACGACAAAAAAACGGCATTTCTAACAGCAGAATCGCGGTTTTCCAACAAAATCGAACTGGTTTCCGGAGAAGCCAGAAAATAACTAAGTAGTTTTCTTCGATTTTTTGGATAAATTTTAATGTCTATGCTGTAAACAACTATTATATTTGCATACTAATTGTAGAAACAACATATTAAAGATATAGATCCGATTGACAGTCGGGTCGCAACTAAAGACAGCCTAAGCCTGAACGGGCGGCTGTTTTTAAATGGTGTGGATATAGTCGGAAAGCTATTCGGGCAGTCTCGGATAGCTTTTTTGTTTTGTATGTGTCCGGCTTTTCACCTGATTTTAACCTGTCTTTAACTTCGGTTTAATCTACCCCCGCTACTTTTGATCATCAAATTTCCGCTGTAAGTCAGCTAGTTTCTTACAACAGGGAGGTTGAACTTCAAAGCTGATGCGAATTAGTTTTGAATGGTGTGGATAGGATGAAAAAAGCTGCCTGAACATATATTTCGGGTAGCTTTTTTGTTTTATTGCGTTATATATGGTATTTCGACCTTGATTTATTCACTTCGGAATAAGCTAGTCTCAGCAAGTATGAAAATTCTGGTAGTAGAAGACGAACCTAAACTGGCTTCATTCGTAAAAAAGGGCCTGGAAGAACAGTCGTTTGAGGTTGATGTGGCATTTGATGGGCAAATTGGAAGAACGATGGCCTTGAGCAACAATTACGATGTGATTGTTCTGGATGTGAATGTTCCGAAAATAAACGGCTACGACCTGGCCAAATCATTACGATCCGAAAACATTAAAACGCCCATTTTGATGCTAACGGCAATGGGTTCGCTCGATAACAAAGTGGCCGGTTTTGAAGCCGGAGCGGACGACTATCTGGTCAAACCCTTCGAATTCCGCGAACTGCTGGCCCGGCTGCGCGCTTTGAGCAAACGAACGATCGACACAAGCCAGCAAGCGAACCTTCTGAAAGTGGCCGATCTGGAACTGGACCTGAACGAAAAAATTGCCCGGCGGGGCGGCAAGCGAATTGAACTCACCGCCAAAGAATTTGCGTTGCTGGAATACCTGATGCGCAACCGGAGCCGGGTTGTTTCCCGAATCGACATCGCCGAAAAAGTGTGGGACATCCATTTCGACACCGGCACGAACGTCATTGATGTGTATGTCAATTTCCTGCGCAAAAAAGTGGATAAAGACTTCCCGGTCAAACTGATTCATACCGTCATCGGGATGGGATACATGTTAAAAGAGGAATAGCGACCCGCAGCCTCCTGTCGCCTTACTGCCATGAACATCAGAACCCGGCTCACTGTCCTTTTTGCGCTGCTGGTTGGTTCCATCATCCTGCTGTTTTCCCTCACGATTTATTATTTATTCGATCAGTACCGCGAACGGGAGTTCTACGACCGTCTCCGACAGAACGCTTTTGCAACCGCCCAGTTGCTGGAAAATGTAGAGGTGAGTGGAATTACGGATAAAATGCTGCAGCAGATCGAACTGAATTACATGTCGCTCTACAAAGGGCATGTAACCATCTTTTTGCCCGATAACCGGATTCTGCACTCGACCGATTCCAAACGGGAGGTGGTTTCGCTCCAGTTTCTGGAACAGGTTCGGAATGGCAAGGAAATTTTCAGGCGCAACGGCATGGTAGAAACCCTCGGCGTCCGGTTTACCGACCGCCATAACCGCATTCTGGTGGTGGTGGCAACGGCCATCGACCGCTACGGTTTTACCAAAATTGAGTGGCTGCGGGATATTCTGGTAATCAGTTGGGTTGTCAGTATGGGCATTGTGCTGCTGGCGGGGTGGTTTTTTGCCGGCGATGCGCTTAAACCGGTTTCCGACATCATCGATCAGGTCAACGACATTTCAGCCACCAACATCTACGCCCGGCTGCGCATCGGACGACCCAAGGACGAGCTGGCCAAACTGGCGGCCACGTTCAATGAAATGCTCGAACGACTGGAGCAGGCGTTTATTCTTCAGAAAAACTTCGTTTCCCATGCCTCACACGAACTGCTCACCCCGCTGACGGTGATGATGGGTCAGGTCGATGTGGCCCTGATGCAGCCCCGCAAGGAATACGAATACAAGCAGGCCCTGGAAAGTGTTCTGGAAGAAGGCAAAAAAATGAACAACCTGGTCAATGGCCTGCTCGAACTGGCGCGGGTGAATGCCGACGCAGCCACGCTGTCGTTCAAACCGGTGCGGGTCGACGAAGTGCTTTGGCAGGGGCGCAGCCGGTTGCTGCAAAAGAATGAAGAATACCGGATCGATATCGAATACGAAAAACTACCCGGTAACGAGGAAGAACTGATTGTGATGGGCGAAGAATCGCTCCTGCAAATGGCTTTCCAGAACCTGATCGAAAACGGCTGTAAGTATTCGAAAGACCGGCACATGGTGGTGACGCTCAACGCGGGCGAAGACGACATCAGACTGACGTTTACCGACCACGGCTACGGCATTCCGCCGGAAGACATTCCCCATTTGTTTGAGCCCTTTTTCCGTTCCGAAACCACCTCCGGCATCATCGGCCACGGCATCGGGCTAGCCCTCACCCACCGCATCATCACCATTCACAAGGGTCAGATCCGGGTGGAATCGGAGATCGGAAAGGGCACTTCCGTGGAGGTAACCGTACCGGTTCGCAAAACCGTCACCATCGAAAAACCGGTGGCCTTTGAACTGGACGAATAAGCCCTACCGGCCAATTTAACCTGTTTTTAACTTGACCTTAATTCACTTTTAACAGCGTTTCGTCAACTTTGACTTCAGAGTTACAAGCCACTTGTACATGGAGTCTGCTGTTTTCATCCTTACTGCTGCAAGTAGCCTGGGCGTTTTTTTGTTCCGGGGGCAGACGAAGTACTACTTCAGCCTGTTTCTCCATATTCTCCTCATTGTTACGGCTTCTTCCTGGGCTTTCCGCGCGCTGTCGGCCGGTGGGCTGATGCAATTCAATCTGCTGGAGCGGGCCGGTTTTCTTTTGCCCGTCAATATCGATAGTCTGTCAGCCTTTTTTCTGGTTGTCATCAACCTGACCATTCTCATGGGCGTGCTGTATGCCAACGGGTATCTGAAGCTGTACCGGCAAACCCAATCGGAGCGTCAACTGTCGTTTCACCACCTGGCACTCCTCTGGCTCCATCTGTCCATGATTCTGGTTTGCACCCTGCGTGGCAGAACCGCTTTTCTGATTTCCTGGGAGCTGATGGCCGTGGCCGCATTCGGGCTGGTGGTATTCGAGGGCGAACGGAAAGATATTCTGAAAACCGGTTACGCGTATCTGCTCCAGATTCAAATGGGGTTTGCGTTCATTCTGGCGGCCCTGCTGATCGCCGGTTCGCAAGGATATTCTTTCGGTTTCGATAGCCTCGGTGCCTATTTCACGACCCACAAGCCGTTACCGGTTTTTCTACTCTTTTTTATCGGATTCGGCAGTTACGCGGGTTTCGTTCCCTTGCATAGCTGGCTCCCTCAAACGCAGCTAACAGCACCAACCCACGTTTCGGCCATCTTGTCGGGCGTACTGACCCCGATGGGTCTTTACGGCATCCTGCGGGTGTTGACGTATATCCATACCGATCTGGCTCCCATCGCCTTGCTTCTGCTGGCCTTTTCGCTCCTGTCGGGGCTGGTTGGTAGCCGGAACACCTTTCTCCAACACGATGGCAAAAAACTGCTGGCCTACAACAGCATCACTAATACGGGAATCATCGGAATCGGAATCGGGGCCGGATTACTGGGCCTTGCTTTTAATCTTCCCGCCCTGGCCGCGCTGGGGTTTACGGGGGGTATTTTACACATCGCCAACCATGCCTTGTCCAAGTCGCTGCTGTTTTTTGGTGTCGGCGCCATTTACCGGTCTACGCACACCCGGAATATCGACCAGTTAGGCGGTTTGATCCGAACCATGCCCAAAACATCGTTTCTATTCCTCCTCGGTACACTGGCCCTCTGCGGATTACCACCCTTCAACGGTTTCGTGTCTGAATTTTTGATTTATCGCGGGCTTATCAAGGGCCTTACCCTGCATACTGGCGTGCTGAATCTGGTGATCTGGGCGGTTTTTTCGGGACTTACCCTGCTCAGCGGCTTCACGGTGATGGGTTTCAGGAAAGTCTTTGAAACAGTATTTCTGGGGACTCCCCACTCCGATTCTGCAGCGCGCGCCCAGGAAGTAACCGACGACCTGCTGGTTCCGCAGTGGCTGGCAAGCCTTTTCATTCTAACGATCGGCATCTGGCCTACGTTTTTCCTGAAACTCACCGGCAACGTGGTAGCACTGTACGTTACCGACCTGCATCCGATCGGCGCGGCTGTTCCCATGCTGGTGTATGTCGGCAGTATGGGAGCCACGCTGGTCGGAGCCGCGCTCTTCGTCCTGTGGATTCGGACAAAACCGCAGAAGCCTGTCCACATCGATTGTCATTCGCCCAACTCGTTTCGCAAACCCAAAAAAGAACACGAGTTTGGGTAACCCTCAATTATCTGTAATTTATTTAGGTTATTTCAAGCTCAGGCCGGTCAATCGACCGGCCTGACTTTTGTAACTTATTTCAGAAACCCTTCCAGCGAGGCCGGTGAATAGTTGACGTTTTTCAGTGTTTTGTTGTCGGCTGTGCGATACACCAGGTACTTGCCGTCCGACTCCACGTAGTGGCAGTCAACGCCTTTTGCCTGGTAATGCTGAACGGTTGCCTCGGCTTCTTCCACCGTCAGACAGGCTTTGCTGAGGTTCGAACGCTGGACTTCGTCAAACAAGGCTTTGAAGCGGTCACCCAGCCCGAATTCCAGAATAGCACCGGCCAGCACATACTGCAAATCGCAGAGCGCGTCGGCCACTTCCACGAGGTCTTTTTCCAGAATGGCGACTTCCAGTTCTTTCAATTCCTCGGTCAGCAGCGCAACGCGAAGCTGACAGCGGGTTTCGGACGGAATCTGGGGGGTTTCTAAAACCGGGTGGTGAAAAGTCCGGTGAAATTCGGCAACAGCGTTTAATGAATCGGGCGTTTGCATTGACCTGGATGACAGTGATTAAAAATTATTTTTGATGAGTTTGATCGAAATAGCCAGCAAAATAATGCCGAAAACCTTCCGCAGAATATTGATTCCGCCCGGCCCCAGCCGGTTTTCAATCCAGGCCGACGACTTCAGAACGGCGTAAATCAGCACCAGATTGATCAAAATACCGACCAGAATATTGGCCGTTGCATACTCCGCTTTGAGCGAAAGAATGGTTGTCATGGTGCCGGCCCCGGCAATGAGCGGAAAGGCAATCGGGACGATGTGGGTGGCACCGGCCCCATGATCATCGGCTTTGAAAATGTTCCGGCCCAGAATCATTTCCAGCCCCAGCAAAAAGATGATCAGCGCACCCGCCACGGCAAACGACGACACATCGACACCGAACAGCTTCAGAATGGATTCCCCCACGAACAGAAACGCCACCATGAGCAATGCCGACGCCAGCGTAGCTTTCTCCGACTCGATTTTGCCGGTTTTCTTGCGCAGGTCGATGATGACCGGCAGCGAACCGACCACATCGATGACCGAAAACAGAATGAGCGTGACGGAAATGATTTCTTTAAAATTCAGCATAAGTAGCCCCGCAAAAACTGTTTTAACGCATCTATTTCCCATTCCTCAATTGCCGGGAAATTGGCAATCCGGAAGGTGTTCGCTTTCCAGTCACCATACCCATTGCCGAGCGTAATCCCGGCTTTTTGTGCAGCGGTTTTCACGGCCCGAATGGCTTCTTCACTCCCCTGAACGGCAATCACGGTGTCCGACCGCAGCTCTGGATTTGCGATCAGCAATTCCCAGGCGGTTTCCTTTTCGATCAATTCGTACCAGTCAGCCGCCCGGCTGCGCACCAGGGCATCGATTTCTGAAATGGGCGAAACCTGCTGCAATACCCTCATTAACAGATAAATACCCAACCCATTCGGCGTAAACTGCGTCTGGTATTTTGTAATATTTTCGTGGATGAACAGCAGGCTGTTGTAATACTGCCGGTCGGCGATGATCTCCGCCTGTTTGAGCGCATCAGGCGAGTAAATCAACACGGCCAACCCCGCGGGCAAACCCAGGCACTTCTGCACCGAAGCAAACCAGACATCGGCCAGCGACCAGTCGAATGCCAGACCGCCTAACGACGAAACCGCGTCGACGGCAATCAAACCGCTGAATTCCCGCCGAAACTGAGCCAGGGTATCCATCCGCACCTGTGTTCCGTTGGACGTTTCGTTCTGCAACACACACAACACATCCGCTTCGCCCGGCAAAATCATCGGTTTGATCCGGTGGGCATATTCCATCCATTTCTTCCCGAAAGCGCCCCCGTAAGGATGCAGGCTCGTGGTCACCGTCAGCGACTGGGCGACGATTTCCCAGCACTCCGTGGCCGATGAGACAAACGCAATGTGATAGTCCGCCGGAATGGCCATTTTATCGTGCAGCAACAGCAGCGTTTCCTTCACGATGTCCATAAAACCTTCAGACCGGTGATTCAGACTCACGACGCCCGACCGAATGGCCTCCTGCGCGTAGTCGGCCACCTGCGGATATACTTTAGACGGACCGGGATAAAAGGTAATCATTGTTACTATACTGAATTTCTGGTTGTTACTTTTCCAAACTCAGCAAATACCGCACCGCCAGATCGTACCCCAGCAACCCCAATCCAAGAATAACGCCCTTGCATTTCGCGGACAAATAGCTGTGGTGCCGGAACGATTCGCGGGCGTGGACATTGGAAATATGCACTTCGACCGCCGGGGCCGGAACCGCCGACAGCGCATCGGCCAGGGCAATGGAGGTGTGCGTATACGCCCCGGCATTGATCACAATGCCGTCGATGGTGAAGCCCAGTTCGTGAATTTTATCGATCAGCTCGCCCTCGTGGTTGGATTGGAAATACCGGATTTGCACGTCGGGAAACGCCTGTTCGATGGTTTCCAGGTAGTCGACAAAGGTGCGGCTGCCGTAAATTTCGGGTTCACGTTTCCCCAGCAGGTTGAGGTTAGGGCCGTTTAGAATCAGAATCTGTTTCATGAATAGAAGGGTAAAGCCGCCGGATGACGAATTACGGATGCCGATGATGGCGGTTTCGGGAATTAAACCGTACTTCGCAATCTGTACTCCGTCGATGATACTGTGTGGCAAAGTTACATTAACGCTTTTAAAAACTACCTGAAACTGGAACGTTCGCTGGCCGAAAATTCCGTGGAAGCCTATCTGCATGATATCAGCAAGTTACACGAATTTCTGGCGTTAACCGGCGATCCGGTGCCCCCGACGCAGGTCACAGAAGACCTGATTTTCAATTTTCTGGCCTATATGACCGATCTCGGCTTGTCGGCCCAGTCGCAGGCCCGGATTCTTTCCGGTTTGAAAGCCTTCTACAAATTTCTGCTGCTGGAAAACGAGATTCAAACCGACCCGACACAACTCATTGATGGCCCCAAACTGAGCCGAAAACTCCCCGACACCCTGAGTTTTCCCGAAATAGAAGCCATTCTGAGTGCCATCGACCTGTCTACGCCCGCAGGCACCCGCGACCGCGCCATGATCGAAGTGCTGTACAGTTCCGGGCTGCGGGTTTCCGAACTCCTGGATTTACGGCTGACCAGTTGTTATTTCGAAGTCGGTTTTATCCGCATCAGCGGAAAAGGCAACAAAATGCGGCTGGTGCCGATTGGAAAAGACGCCATCAAGCACACCACGCTTTACGTCGATCACGTTCGGAGTCAACTGGAAATCCAAAAAGGAGCCGAAGATACGGTTTTCCTGAATCTGCGGGGGAGTTCGCTGTCGCGGGTGTCGGTATTCAAAACCATCAAAAAACTGGCCATTGCGGCCGGTATTCAAAAGGAAATCAGCCCGCACACGTTCCGGCATTCGTTCGCGACGCATCTGATCGAAGGCGGGGCCGATTTGCGGGCGGTGCAACAGATGCTCGGCCACGAATCCATCACGACCACCGAGATTTACACCCACCTCGACCGTGATTATTTAAAGCAGATCATTACGGATTTTCACCCCCGATCCTAAAAATTACCAAGCCTGGAAAACAAAAGTACCCGCCATCAAAAATAGCGGGTACTAATCTCGTCGGTTAACCCTAACCCAAATCACATTAGCTTTTAATAGTTAAGAAGATTCCCCGGCGGTTTTGTCACCGGAAAAGTACTGTTCAGGTTGTTTGAATAATACGTTAAATGACGTCATACTGCCATAAATACGGGTAATGTATTGTTGTATGTTGACTTTTTCTTCATCATCTATCGAGCTGGCGTTGATGCGTTGTTCCAACACCCGCAACCGGTCGCGCATCATCACAATTTTGTGAAAGAACGCATCAATCGGTATTTCCTTCGACGCCAGATCCGTTCGACCCGGTTTTAAAATCATCTTCCCCCCTTTCCACTTATCGCCCAGCGGCACAACTTCCGAAAGATCCGCCCATTTCTGCAGGATTCGGGAAAGGGACTGCTCCACGTCGAACAGGCTCACCAGATCGTTGTCCAGTTCCACCAGTTCGATCACCTCCAGTGGGGTGGTCAGCTTTACTATTTTGACGCCGGATTCGACAAAAGTCACAACATACCCGTTCGATTTTACATTAATTATTACACCGACACCAAACTCGGCGTGTTGCACCCGCGATCCTATTCCTAAAATAATATCCATAAAAAGTTTTTTTGCATGGCTATACAC
Organism: Larkinella sp.; assembly: GCF_965227735.1. Taxonomy (NCBI): domain Bacteria; kingdom Pseudomonadati; phylum Bacteroidota; class Cytophagia; order Cytophagales; family Spirosomataceae; genus Larkinella; species Larkinella sp. The sequence continues at coordinate 1,126,803 of NZ_OZ245776.1, forward strand.
AAACGGTGTACCAGAAAAAATGATGAGTGATGAACGATGAATTAAAGCGGAGCTATCACGATCTAAAGCACATCGGTCTTTTTAATTCATTGTTCATCATTCATCACCCATCATTTCTCTTCGGCAGCAACACTTTGCAGACGCAGGTGGATTTAGACGTGATGGTGGTGGCTTCGTCCATCAGTTCAAAACCGTCTTTGATACTCTGCCAAAGCGTGTCGCTGTGTTTGTGATCGTTGATGGTAACGATGAGTAAACCGTTCGCTTTGAGGTAGGTAGCAAACCGTTGGAGGGTCTTGAGCGGGTGCTTGCTGTAATAGATCGACTCGTTGAAAACAATCATGTCAAACTGCCCGGTCGGCACATATTTGTCCATATCGGCCACCAGATACGTACACTTTTCGTCGGCCTGGGCCTGCGCGTTTTTGATGGCGCTATCGGAAATATCGAAAGCCACAAACCGGCCGTAGTTCTGGGTTTGCAGCCGCTGTTGCAAAAAGCCTTCCCCACAGCCAATTTCCAGAATTTCCGGCTGACCGGGTTTCAAAAATTTAATGTAGCCCACAATGACACTGAACCGGGCCAGTTCGTCGAGTCCTTTCAGTCCATCCCACAAGCCTTTGTCATACTGATAATTCCAGCGGTCGCGATCGATACGAAGTATTTTACGTTTGAAAAATGAAGTGAGGGCTTGCATACGGTTTTGGATGGGTTCGGCAAAAAGGGAGAAATTCAGGCGAAAAATGCCGCCCTAGCGACTTGTGCTGTCCTCAACAAACAGCGTATCGGCCACATCCAGCGCGGTCGAGTCCAGGGCCGTTCCGTCGGGCTCAGTGGGCAAAGCGCGTTCGAGCTGGCGTTTTTTGTTCCAGGGCGCGGTCGTTCGTCTTCCCATGTCGATGGCTACAAAAATAACAATGAGGGTAAAGATGAGGGCCGCGATAAACAGGATGCGACGATTTTTATTCATAATTCTTTCAATTTTTTGGGCGAAACCAGATCCACCAGATGCCCCGTCCGACCGGATATGGCCGCCCAGTCCAGGTTCTCAAATTCGATGATGGCCACGGCTCCCTTGCTCATTGAACCCACATCAGCGTGCGTCAGGTACTCCGCGAAATACGAAATATCGGGGTTATGACCGAACAGCATCACGGATTGGCAGTGTTTATCTACGCCGTTAATGGCCGCAATATACGCTTTTGGCCCGCCATCGAACAATTTCGGCTCCAATACCATTTGATCCGGATCAATGTGGAACTGTTCGGCCATCACTTTTCCGGTATCCCGGGCGCGGTTGGCAGTGCTGCTGATCAGACAGTCCGGTTTTATGCCTTGCCCGGCCAGATGATGTCCGACGCGGGCGGCTGCCATAATGCCTTCCGGAACCAGATCGCGGTCGTGGTCACGCTGGAAACTCGCCCGATCTTCCGCTTTGGCATGACGGACGAGGTATAATGTTTTCTTCATGTGCTTAGGTTAAGCTAAGTCGTTTTTTTCCAAAACTACTAATTCTGTCGAAAAGACAATCAGTCAACTCGCCGAGTCTTTGGATTGTTGCTGAACCCGCCCCTGAAAAATTCGTATCTTTGTGTTTTAACGCCAAATTAAGCACCATACATGGCTTGCTACTGCGGCCATTCTGACCATAATGAGTACGACACAGGAAATCAGCCGTCGCCGAACGTTTGCGATTATCAGTCACCCGGATGCCGGAAAGACGACATTGACCGAAAAACTGCTGCTTTTCGGGGGCGCTATCCAAACCGCCGGCGCCGTTAAGTCGAATAAAATCAAGAAGTCGGCCACTTCCGACTTTATGGAAATTGAAAAACAACGCGGTATTTCGGTCGCCACATCGGTGATGACATTTGAGTATAAAGACCTCAAAATCAACATTCTCGACACGCCGGGTCACAAAGATTTTGCGGAAGATACCTACCGCACCCTGACGGCGGTCGACAGCGTTATCCTCGTCATCGACTGTGTGAAAGGCGTGGAAGAGCAAACCGAGCGGCTGATGGAAGTGTGCCGGATGCGCGATACGCCGGTGATCATTTTCATCAATAAACTCGACCGCGAAGGCCAGGACCCATTCGATTTGCTGGACGAACTGGAATCCAAACTCAACCTCCGCGTTCGACCGCTGACGTGGCCGGTCAACATGGGATCGGATTTTAAAGGTGTCTACAGTCTGTATGACAAAACGATGAATTTCTTCCGTGTCAACAAAACGAAAGTGGAAGAAGACATTCTCGAAATCGACATCGATTCGCCGGTTCTGGAACAAAAAGTGGGCGAGCGCGATGCCCAACAACTGCGCGAAGACGCCGAACTGATTGAAGGCATTTACGATCCATTCGACCGGCAAACCTACCTGGCGGGCAAAGTGGCCCCGGTATTTTTCGGGTCAGCGGTCAATAATTTTGGCGTCAAAGAATTGCTGGATACGTTCTGCAGCATTTCGCCCGAACCCATCGCCCGCGCCACCGACAAACGCGTTGTGTTTCCGGACGAACCGAAATTCACCGGGTTTGTCTTTAAGATTCACGCCAACCTCGACCCCCGCCACCGCGACCGGATCGCGTTTCTGCGCATCTGCTCGGGGGTTTTCGAACGGGGGAAATTTTATCACCACACCCGGCTCGACAAAGACGTGCGGTTTTCGAGCCCGTTTAGTTTCATGGCCGACAGCAAAAGCATTGTGGATGAGGGATTTCCGGGCGATGTTGTCGGTCTGTACGACACCGGTTCGTTCAAAATCGGGGACACCCTGACCGAAGGCGAAGACATGCGTTACGTCGGCATTCCAAGTTTCTCGCCCGAGATTTTCAAGGAGTTGATCAATTCGGACCCGATGAAATCCAAGCAACTGGAAAAGGGAATTCAGCAGTTAACCGACGAGGGAGTCGCCCAGTTGTTCACGATGACGAGCGGGAACCGGAAAATTGTCGGAACCGTGGGTGAACTACAGTTCGACGTGATTCAGTACCGGCTCGAACACGAATACGGGGCCAAATGCCGCTGGACCACCATGCCGGTTTCCAAAGCCTGCTGGCTGACGTCGGACGACAAGAAGAAACTGGACGAATTTATCCGGCTGAAGGGCCTGGCCATTGCCTACGACAAAGACGCCAACCCGGTTTTTCTGGCCGAATCGGACTGGATTCTGCGGATGAACATGCAGAATAACCCCGACATCAAGTTTCACTTTACCTCGGAATTTAAGACGGCGGTGGAAGCCTAACGTTCTCCGCACTCAACTTTAGCCTTTACACCATGTTCCAAAATACATCCGTTACCAGTCGCTTTCTTCGTTACGTCCAAATTGATACCCAGTCCGATCCACGGTCAACGACCAATCCATCGACTGAAAAGCAGAAAGATCTGGGCCGGATTCTGGTTGAAGAACTGCACGAAATCGGTATTACGGATGCCGAACTGGACGAGTATGGTTACGTTTATGCGACCATTCCGGCCAATACTGACAAACCGAATGTGCCGGTTCTGTGCTTTTGCGCCCACATGGATACGTCGCCCGACGTGACGGGCGAGGGTGTAAAACCGCTGACGCACCACGGCTGGGATGGCTCCGATATGGTTTTGCCCGACGACCCGACGCAGATCATCCGGCTGGCCGATCACCCGGATTTACATGATCAGATTGGCAATGACATCATCACCGCCAGCGGAACGACCCTGCTCGGTGCCGACAACAAAGCCGGTGTCGCCGAAATCATGGCAGCTACGGAGTTGATTGTTAATCACCCGATTATCAAACACGGAACCATTCGCTTGCTGTTTACGCCCGATGAAGAAGTGGGGCGCGGAACGGAAAAAGTGGACATGAAAAAGCTCGGTGCAGACTTTGGCTATACCATCGACGGCGAGCAGCTCGGCACGCTGGAAGACGAAACGTTTTCTGCCGATGCGGTCAAAATCGTGATTCAGGGTGTAAGTACCCATCCCGGTTTTGCGAAAGGCAAGCTCGAAAATGCGCTAAAAATTGCCGCCGATTTGCTGGCCGCCCTGCCCAAAGATTCGCTCTCGCCCGAAACCACCGAAGGCCATGAGGGCTTCGTTCATCCGGGCCATCTCGAAGGCAATCAGGATCAGGCGGTGGTCGAGTTCATCATCCGGGATTTTAGCGTGAGCGGTTTGCACGAAAAGGAAGAGAATCTTCAAAATCTTCTACATGCTGTTCTGACGAATTACCCCAACTCCAGCGCCACCTTTGAGGTGCGGGAACAATATCGAAACATGAAGGAAGTGCTGGATCAGCATCCGGCGGTTGTTGACAATGCCCTCGAAGCCATCCGCCGGAGCGAGTTGACGCCCGAACGGCGAAGCATCCGGGGCGGAACAGATGGTTCGCGGCTGTCGTTCATGGGTCTCCCCTGCCCCAACATTTTCGCCGGCGAACACGCGTTTCACTCCCGTCTGGAATGGGTGTCGGTTCAGGATATGGAGAAAGCCGTCGAGGTGATTGTGAATTTGTGCCAGGTTTGGGAGGAAAAAGCAGAATAGACGCCTGACATAAAAGAGGGTTCGGAAGGAGTAAACATCCTTCCGAACCCTCTTTTATGACTGTCAATCTGGATCAGGCAATCGTCTTCGTCACGCCCCCATCGACCCGAATTGCGGCCCCGTTGGTCGCCGATGCCAGCGGACTGGACAGATAAGCCACCATATTGGCGATTTCCTGCGTGGTCGAAAACCGCTGAATAATGGACGTCGGTCGGGCATTCTTGAAGAAATCCTTTTCCATATCTTCCACCGAAACCTGGTTCATTGTCGCCATATTTCCGATAAAATCGCCGACGCCTTCGGAGAAGGTTGGCCCCGGCAAAATGGAGTTGACGGTTACGTTCGTTCCTTTCGTCAACTCGGCCAGTCCCCGCGAGATCGCCAACTGGGCGGTTTTGGTGGTGCCGTAGTGAATCATTTCGGTCGGAATCTGAAGAGCCGACTCACTGGACACAAAGATGATGCGGCCCCAGTTTTTGGCCAACATTTTCGGGAAATAATGACGGGAAAGCCGGACGCCACTCAATACATTCACCTCAAAAAACCGCATCCAGTCTTCATCCGGAATGTCCGCAAAGTTTTTGGGCTCGAAAATTCCGACGTTATTGATCAAAATATCAACCTCGGGCAATTCCGCCAGCAAGGCGTTCACCTCTTCGATCTTACTAAAATCGGCGGCAATGCCCCGAAACCGGGTGCCGGGCAATTCGTCCGATAACTGCTGAACTACGGCATTGACGCGCGCCCGGTTTCGGCCATTGATGGTTACTTCGACCCCTTCCTGAGCCAGTGTTTTGGCAACAGCCAGACCAATACCGGCCGTTGAACCGGTTACCAGGGCGGTTTTTCCGCTCAATTGCAAATCCATACTTTCGTTGTGTTTAAGAATACCGTTCCGTAATCGTTCTGGCTCGCTCCCGGGTTTCCAGAATCAGCGGATGTATCGGTTTAGCCAGTGCTTCCAACACTTCAGAAACCGTGTCCTTGAACAACAAATTAACCGGCAATGCGTGCCGATCCTGAGCGGTTTTTAGCACAACCACCGGTTTGGTTTGGCCCTGCGCACCGTGGAAACCATACCAGGTTTTCGCTTCCAGCCAGGCCGCATCAACGGCTTCGGCGGTGGTGTCCACCAGAAACTCCTCCGTCGGCAGATGCAGGTTTTTACGGTCTGCCATCCGACCATCCAGATCGGCCAGTTGCTGGCGCAGGCGAATGGTATCCTTGCCCGTCCGGATGCGCTCACGCAACGACTGGCGAATGAAATAGGTAATAGCCTGCGTGACGTTTAGGCCAATCTCGGCCATTTGCTTGAAAATAAGCGAGGTGGGCGACATGCCGGGAATAGTGTTCGGATCGTGGAGCAACACCCGCCCCGGTTCGTTGGCCTGATCAGGCGTCAAAAAACCGTCGATTCGGGCACACACGTTCATGCCCAGACGCGTAAAGACCTCGGCGACACTCAACTGAATGGCCCGGTTGTGTTCCAGACTGGTTTCAACCGGAATCCGTTTTTTGGTCGTATTGGACTGGTATTTTGATTTAAAATCGAAGCTCGTAACGTTGTAAATTTCGGTTGGGGGCAACGCAACCGCCGTTCCATCGTCGTCCTGAATCACCCCGCAGGAAAACTCCTGACCACTGACAAATTCCTCAAACAGCACATCATCTTCGGAATTCGCCGATCCAATCACAAGCGTTTGATAACCCGAAGATGCCCAGGAATCCGCTTTTTCGAGCAGATCCTGGGGATGGTCAATAAATTCGCCGGTTTCTTCGATCACAACCGGATAGCCAATGCCGGAATCCAGTTCAGTCACCTCCTGCACAAAGGCGGTTTTCTCCTCTTCCGAAAACTGCTTCCAGCGTTCCAGGTCGATTTCCTGCCGGAAGAAACACTGATCGACGGCTTTGATAAACTGGCGCAGGTCGTTTTCCCGAACAATCACCACCCCGATCGACGAGCCCTGATGCGGAGCTTTCACCACGATGGGCAGACCCAGCAACCCTTGCAACGACTCAAATACCCCGGCTTTGTCCGCCTGATCCCAATCGGGTCGGCTGATGACCGACATTTTTTTCTGCTGCCCATTGACGAGCGCAATCAATTCATTTTGCAGAATCTTGTTGATTCCCACCGCCGAACCCATCAGACCCGGTCCGGTATACGGTATCTTGTACCACTCCAGCAAACCCTGAATACCGCCGTCTTCGCAGTCGGGGCCGTGCATGGCCAGAAAGGCCAGATCAAAGTGCTGGCTGAATTCCTGCGGCTGGATGCGCTGACCGATTAACCGGATTTGCTGTTCCCGCTCTTCATCGGATAAACCGGCTAACGATTCGATGTAAACGCTGAACGTGGGGTCGGTTTGCTGCGGATAAAACGCCCGAATCGAGCCTTTGCTGAGAAACTCTTCCCGAATCAAAATAAAATTACCCAACCCATCCACAAAAACCATGACGGGCTGAAACAGCGATTTGTCGATATGGGCCAGGGCCGTGCGACCGCCCGCAAACGAGACTTCCCGCTCACGCGACGGGCCACCGAAGAAGATTCCTATTTTCATTGTAGGTACCCACGGACTTCAGTCTGTGAGTGAATTAAGAATGGGTACTAGGGCGCAAAATAACAAAAAAGCCGCTCTCCCGATGGAAAAGCGGCCAAAAGTCTTAAAAGATAGCAAGTACACTAAAATATGGTTTAAAACGCCGGGGTCAGATTGACGGCTTCGACCCGTGTAATTTCCGGAACGGCTTTCAAAATTGCTTCTTCCAACCCGGCTTTGAAGGTCATGGTCGACATGGGGCAGGAGCCACACGCGCCGACCAGTTCCAGCCGGACTACTTTATCGCTCGTCACTTCCAGCACCTTTACGTTGCCACCATCTGCTTCCAGATACGGCCGGATGCCATTCAGCGCTTTTTCGATACGATCGATCAATATTTCGTTATCCAGTACGGTTTCCATGCGAACAATAAACAAAAGGTGGTCAAATGACTGATGGTAAAAATACGTTTTTTCCCTCTTAAATCCAATCAAAACGGCTTATTGGCGAACAATTTCAACGGGACGGGTTTTGTCAAGGGTGGCATTCCGCACCGAAATCTGCTGCGCCAGGGCTTCAGCCGCCGACCGGAAAGCCCCCGAGGTTACCGGATCGTTTTCAGTCACAACCGGTTTGCCGTCATCACCCGCTTCCCGGATGCTCTGCACAAGTGGAATCTGGCCCAACAGCGGCACGTCGAACTTATCAGCCAGCAACTGACCACCGCCTTTGCCAAAAATATAGTATTTCGAGTCAGGCAGTTCGGCGGGGGTGAAATAGGCCATATTTTCGATGACGCCCAAAACCGGCACATTGATCTGCGGTTGCCGGAACATCGCCAGCCCCTTCGTCGCGTCGGCCAGCGCCACTTTTTGAGGAGTGGTTACAATAACCGCGCCGGTCACGGGAACGGTTTGCACCAGCGTCAGGTGAATATCGCTCGTACCGGGCGGCAGGTCAATCAGCAGGTAATCGAGTTCGCCCCAGTTGGTGTCCGCAAAAAACTGCCGCAACGCCTGGCTTGCCATTGGTCCCCGCCAAACGATGGCGTTGTCCTTCGGCGTCAGAAAACCGATCGACATCAGCTTAACGCCAAATTGCTGAATCGGTTGCAACATATTCTTGCCGTCTACCTGCCCTACCGCGGGTTGCAGTTCCTCCGCTCCGAACATGACGGGAATCGAGGGGCCAAAAATATCCGCATCGATAATCCCGACTTTCGCGCCGGATTTGTACAAAGCCACCGCCAGATTGGCCGTTACGGTTGATTTACCAACTCCGCCTTTGCCCGACGCAATCGCGATGATATTCTTCACACCCGGCAAAACCGGTGCGTTGAAACGCGTCGAACTCACATCCGCCGTGAGGTTGACAATCACTTCAATGTCGGGGCCGATGTGGGTATGAATGGCATCGACACAGCGTTTGCGAATCAGTTCTTTTAGTGGGCAGGCCGGGGTGGTGAGCACCACCGTAAACCGCACCTGATCAACGCCTAACTCAATGTCTTTCACCATATTGAGCGTAACCAAATCACGCTTCAAATCCGGTTCTTCGACGTGCCCAAGGGCATTTAAAACACTTTCTTTGGTAAGTTTATACGTTGACATAAGTACAGGTCTGTTGGGTAAACAGCGAATCAGGCGGCCTGGTTCGCGCCCGGGTCAATCGTTTTGAATGCCCGCAACCGGCTTTCTATTTCCTGTTTCTCCCGGGTAACATCGGCTTTTGGGGAAACCGCATCGAGTTGTTGAAGCAGCTTTTCCAGAAATCGCCGGTGCGATTCTGTTCCTTCGTGGAAAGGCCGGTGCGCCATCGACTTCCGCAGGGTTTGCCACTCGGTTATAAAGCTGCGAAGTTCGTCATCAAACGCGCATTCGGCAAATTTTTCAAAAATATAGGTTTCGGCCACTGCATTGGGATGAATCAGATCGGCCTCATAAAACCGGTAATCGCGCAAATCATCCAGCATGATCTCGTAAGCCGGAAAATAATGCACCTGTTCGCTCCAAACCGTCAGTTCGTGACTAACGGCCCTCAGAATGGATTTGCTGGCCTGATTCAGCGGCAGGGTGTCTTTGGTATGCCGCACCGGACTAACCGTCAGCAGGATCTGCAAACCCGGATTGACCCGTTTCAACTTTTTCACCAGATCGGTCAGCGTTTGCTGAACGTGTTCGTAAGCATACAGGTATTTTTCAAACAGAAAACCGGGCATTTTCTGGCAGTTGGCCACCACTTTGCCGGTTTCGAGATGTCGGTACACGGTTGCTGTTCCCAGCGTCAGCACAAGCCAATCGGCGGTTCGGAGTGCGTCGCCGGTTTGAGTCAGCAAGTCTGTGAGCCGATCCCGCAATTCATCACGGCTGCGGCCCCAGAAGGTAGAATGAAAGTCGTAATGAAACCACAAGCCGTCGCGTTCCACATACAGATCCGGATCAGGCCCGGCATTGTGCAGGGAAGCCAGCAGGAGTTTAGCGATGGAAACCGGGTTGAACAGGGTTCCGAACGGATTGCTCCGCACAGCCACTTTGTTGTCGGTCAACTGGCGGCCCAGCACGTCGGCGAAACAGGAGCCAATGGTCACCACCCGGGCGTCGGGCCGGATCAAAGCCGGTAGTTTTTCCGGCGATAGTTCAGTACGAAAGTCCATACTATACTAACAAAAAAGCGGTTCGAAAAGCTCCGAACCGCCTTAAAAAATTCACACGATAACGTGCTGATTATCATCATTTATTCAGCCGCAATCACGTCAAACTTAATCGTTTGTTTTACGTCTTTGTGCAGGTTGACGATGGCGTTGTAGGAACCCAGAACTTTGGCTTCATCGATCGTAATTTTCTTCCGGTCGATGTCGTATCCTTTTTCTTTCAGGGCATCGGCCACCTGGGTGTTGGTAACCCGTCCGAAGATTTTACCGCTTTCGCCCGCTTTCGCCAGAATCTTCAATTCCAGTTGTCCGATCGCTTCGGCGATGGCCAGGGCGTCGTTTTTGGTTTTTTCGGCTTTGTGAGCGGCCTGGCGAATGTTTTCGGCCACCACTTTCTTGTTCGAATCCGTTGCCATCACGGCATATCCCTGCGGAATCAGGTAATTACGGCCATAGCCGGGTTTAACTTCAACAGTGTCGTTCTTAAAACCCAGTCCGGCGATGTCGGTTTTCAGTATGATTTGCATAATATGAATGAGTTGTCAGTTTATGGAATACGGTTTTCAGTAAACGGTTTACGGTTTTCAGACAAGCAGAACTCCGTAAACTGTATACCGTAAACCGAACACCTTAAACTTATTTCAGTGAATCGCCTACGTACGGTAATAAGGCAAGGTGCCGAGCGCGTTTAACGGCCTGACCCACTTTGCGTTGGTATTTCAGGCTGGTTCCGGTGATCCGGCGGGGCAGGATTTTGCCTTGCTCGTTCAGCAACTTCAGCAGGAAGTTGGGATCCTTGTAATCGATGTATTTGATGCCGGATTTTTTGAAACGACAGTATTTCTTCCGGTTTTCGTTTTTGCTAACGGGTTCGTTCTGCAGACTCATGATTATTTGGCCTCCTCTCCTGCTTTTTCGGTTTGTTGTTTGCTTTTGCCCAGTTGTCCTTTGCGACGACGTTCGTTGTACGCCAGTGCGTGCTTATCGAGAACCGTGGTCAGGTTGCGAATGATGCGCTCATCCCGACGGAATTCGATGTCCAGTGCTTCGGGAACCTTCGTTTCAGCCGAAAACTCAAACAGGAAATAGTAGCCTGTATTCTTGTGTTGGATCGGGTACGCCAGTTTGCGCAGGCCCATACTCTCTTCGTTAACAATTTCCGCACCGTTATCGGTTAAAATCTTGCGGAACTTGTCGACAGTGTCCTTTATCTGAACTTCAGATAAAACGGGAGTTAAAATGAACACCGTCTCATAGTTCTTTGTGAACTGCATGACAATTGTGTTAAATGGATAATGATTTCAAAATGAGGACGCAAAGGTAGTAAGAATGCCTGAAAAGAGAAAGGGACGAACGGTTTTTTTTATCCCGCGTCCCTTTCTCTTTTCAGGCTGGTTTTCAGCCGGTTCGTTATTTCACCGTGAACTCGCCCTGCCCGATTTTGAACCCTTCCGAATACAGTTCGATCTGGTGAGCGCCTTCTTTAAACGGGATGTTGCCCCGGCCATAGATGAAGGCCACCTGCTGCCCGGTATTATCGTAGGCAATGGTTTGTTTGGCCGTATAGACCATCTCCTGCCCGCTGAAAATAAACTGACCGGAACCGGTGGCCATGTCCGCAATAACCGACCCGCTGGGGTCCAGAATCCGGAGAAAAATCTCTTTTTCGTTTTCCTGCGCCAGTGGATTAGTCGAAAGCCGGAACGAAATCTTTATTTTTTCGATGCGCCGGGCGCGGTATTCACCGCCATCGCTTTCCTTACCCCGCCGGTTGATGGCGTTCACCGCCAGGTTTTCCGCTTTCAGGGCCGATGCCAGGGTTACTTTTTCGGCCAGTTCCCGGTTTTTTTCGGCAATTGTCGTCACGGTGTCGTTCAGCGCCTGCCGTTCGTTTTTCAAACTGGTGTTCTCTTCCGTCAGGGTCTGGTTTTGCGACGTCAGGATGCTGTTTTCTTCCTTGAGCTGGCCAATTTCCTTGTCTTTTTCGTCCAGAATAGCCAGGTATTCCTTGATTTTCCCTTCGTATTTCTTGATGTCGAAAGCCGCCACATTCCGCAGGTTTCGCTTGTCGGCTTCCAGTTGCTCTTTCACTTTCAACAGCGAATCGACCCGGCCTCCGAGCGATTGAATTTCGGAAATTTTTGCATCCAACTGCGTCGAAATGGAATCCAGGCGGGTCTTGGTCACCAGCATTTCCTGGGTTTTATCAGTCAGGGTAGTTTGCTGGCTCTTATTGGTTTGTCTCTCCTGGTAATAGAAATAGAGGAGCAGCAAATTCAGGGCGGCCAGAATCCCTAAAGCCACTAATAAGTAATTTTTACGGTTATTACGTCGGTCCTGGTTATACGACTCCATCGATGAGTATTACTTGATTTGTTTCGCGTTATTTGGCGTAAAGTAAGGCTTTCCTGTACTTTTTTCAATAAAACCGGCCATTATTTTCCGGCAACTGTCCCTTAAATTACCGTCGAAAGGATTTAGGTTGCATCCGTTATCTTTGCCCAAAATTGAGTAATCAGACAATGACCATCGCCACGAACATCCAGCAGATTGAACAGCAACTGCCCGAACAGACCAAGCTGATCGCCGTTACCAAAACCAAACCGGTCGCCCTGCTACAGGAAGCCTACGACGCGGGCTGTCGGCGTTTTGGCGAAAACAAGGTGCAGGAAATGGTCGAGAAACAACCACAGTTGCCCGCCGACATCGAATGGCACCTCATCGGGCACCTGCAAACCAACAAGGTGAAATACATGGCGCCGTTTGTCAGTCTGATTCATTCGGTCGATAGCCTGAAAGTGCTGGAAGAAATTAACAAACAGGGCGTCCGGCACGCCCGCGTCATCGACTGTCTGCTCCAGATTCACATTGCACAGGAAGAAACCAAGTTTGGCTTTGACGAAGCGGAAGCCGACGCCCTGCTGAATTCCCCGGAACTCGACCAACTAACCAATGTCCGCATTGTGGGCCTGATGGGCATGGCGACCAACACCGACGACGAAGCCCAAATCCGGCAGGAATTTCGAACGCTCAAGCAGCTCTTCGACCGGCTCAGCACCCTTCAGAAACCGAATGTGGTTTTTCAGGAGCTTTCAATGGGCATGAGCAGCGATTATTTGATCGCAATTGAAGAAGGCAGCACAATGGTACGGGTTGGAAGTGCGATATTTGGAACAAGAAACTGACACAACCCATTATCATGCATAAAATCTTTTTGCAATCCGGTGCCGTTCTGGGCTTTCTGGGCGTCGCCCTGGGGGCCTTTGGAGCCCACGCCTTCCGCGCCATGCTCGAGCTTTCAAAACGAAGTGATACGTTTGAAACCGCCGTAAAGTACCAGTTTTACCACGCGCTGGCGCTGGTTGCCATCGGAATCCTGTTGCAGATACCTGCGACAACAGCGGTTTCGGCAAAATACTATTCGTGGGCAGGCTACGCCTTTCTGTTTGGCGTTCTTATTTTCAGTGGCTCGCTGTATGCCATTTGTTTCACCGGCATCACCAAATTCGGGGCCATTGCCCCCATCGGCGGTTTGCTGATGCTGGCGGGCTGGGCATTGCTGCTGGTCGGTGGGCTGAAAAGTTAAGTTTCGGTTTAATCGGGCAATTCAAAGGGTTAAGGAGCGTCCCGAAATGGGAATTCAATGCATTTTAAAGAGTTCCGAATCGATTTTTAATACCAAAACCACCCTACGTTTTGTTATCCCGTAGGGATTTAACAGCGCAGCGTCGGTAGAAGGAGATGCTCCCGAGCGGCCAGCGTGCCGTCAGGTACGCGACGGGTTGCCAGGATAGGTTTCGTGCCGTCAGGCACGAAGGGGTCAGGGCAGGGCTTCTTTTTCTACCGACGCTGCGCTGTTGAGCCCCAAAGGGGCTAAAACCGTTCGGCTTGTTATTGAAATAGTATGTTCAAAATGCGGTTCTGAGAGACGACTCGAATCAAACATTCAACATCTGATGTGCCTATGAAAAACATGACGATCATTACAGGACTGGCGGTTTTACTGGCGGGCTGGTTGACGTTGTCGGCTTTGCGCCCGGCGACTTCCCCGCCAACGGCTGCGGTATTAGCGGACTCGCTGAAACACGACCCCACAACCGGTCTGGTGGTCGATGAGCGGCTAACGCTGGTGGTGGCCCAATGCACGGCCTGCCATTCGAGCAAACTGATTCTGCAAAACCGCTTTACCCGCGATGGCTGGAAGGAGAAAATTCGCTGGATGCAACGCACGCAGAAACTCTGGGATCTGGGCGAAACGGAACCGGTGGTGCTGGATTACCTCGTGAAATATTACGGCCCGGAACAAAAAGCGTTCGATGGTCGCCGGAAACCGATGCCGGCGGTGCAGTGGTATAAATTGTAAGCTCGCAAGATGAAAAAAAACGCTTATCACTATCTTTTTGGGCAGGACACGCTGTATCAGGTCGACGAACCGGAGCCGGTCGTGCAGCCGCTAGTGCGACCCGAACCGCCGGTTGCTCAACCCGAAAGTATAGTTGAACAAGCCGTTGCGGAACGGGAACCCGTTGTAGAAATGGCAGTGGAACCAGAAGCGGTTCTGCCCGAAATCATTCAGCCTGTACGATTGGTTGAACCGGAAATACCTTTGGTGGCTTCACCAGAACCCAAACCCGTTCCAATTACCATTCCCATCATCGAATCACCGGAGCCACTGCCCGCGGCTCAAAAGCCCAAAGTGTTGCTGCTGTTCGATGAAGAACTGACGCCCGGCGAACTGATTTTCCTGGAAAACATCCTGAAAGCCATCCATCTGAACCTCAGCGACATCGACATGCTGAACCTGGCCGGCTCGGGAATGGTCGATTTTCATGCGGTTTTGGAGAACAAAACCCTGCACCATTTTATCTCCTTCGGCGTCCCCTTCAAAACCATTCATTTGAACATTCAGATGGATCGGTACCAGCCCATCCGGATTTTCGGCATCACGTTCCTACTGGCCGACCCACTTTCGGCCATTGAAGCCGACTCCAAATTGAAACGAAAATTGTGGGAAGTACTGAAAAAAGTATTTTTGGATTAATCCAGAAAATGACTTTTATTTAGATTGTAGTCCCGAATCAGCGAGATTCGGGACACCGTCTTGTACTATTCCCGTTTCTTTTTGACAGATCAGATGGTCGAATCTTCTACCGATTCCGCGTCGACACAGGCCGGCGAATCAACGAGCCAGCCCGGCTTACGAAAAGTAATCACCACCGCCCAATTGTGGTCAATCGCCGTGGGCATGGTCATTTCCGGCGAATACTTCGGCTGGAATTACGGCTGGGCTGTGGCCGGAACCATCGGTTTTCTGGTGGCCACCCTTGTGGTAACGGTCATGTACCTCGCCTTTATCTTCAGTTATACCGAACTCACAACTTCCATTCCGGACGCGGGCGGGCCGTTTAGCTACGCCAACCGCGCCTTCGGCTCGACGGCGGCTTTCATCGCCGGTTTTGCCACGCTCGTCGATTTTCTGATGGCCCCTCCCGCCATTGCTGCGGCTTTGGGTGCTTATGCCAATTTCCTGCACCCGGAACTGCCCGTCCTGGGCGTGGCCATGGCCACTTACGTTGTCTTTATTACCATCAACATTCTGGGCATCAAGGAATCCGCCAATTTCTCCATGATCATTACCGTCCTGGCGGTGGTGGAATTGCTCGTTTTTATGGCCCTGGTGGCTCCCTCCTACCAAACCCGGAACTTCGTTGCCCACAACGAATCGTACGGCGCAGGCGGGGTATTTGCCGCCCTCCCGTTTGCGATCTGGTTCTACCTCGCCATCGAAGGCGTGGCGATGGTGGCCGAAGAAGTGAAAAATCCGAAGAAAACGATTCCGCGCGGTTATCTGCTCAGCATCGGCACCCTGGTTTTCCTGGCCCTCGGCACCATGATTCTCACGGCGGGCGTTGGCGACTGGCGCCTGTTGAGCAAGATCGACTACCCGCTGCCCGAAACGCTGGCGATGGTCTGGGGTCGCAACAGCCCGTGGTCGAAAGTCTTCGCCAGTCTGGGATTATTTGGACTCATTGCGTCGTTTCACTGCAACACCATCGGTTATTCCCGCCAGATTTTTGCCCTCGCCCGGAGCGGTTATCTGCCCGGTTTTCTGGCAAAGGTCAACCGGCGGTTCCAGACGCCCCACTGGGCACTGATCTGGGGCGGTATCATCGGCTTTATCGCCCTGTTTTCCGGCACCACCGGCGACATCATCATCCTGTCGGCCCTCGGCGCGGTGGTCATGTACATCAGCAGCATGGTGAGCCTTTTTAAACTTCGTCAGAAAGAACCGGATCTCGAACGTCCTTTTATCGCCCCTTTTTACCCCTACATTCCGACCATTGCCCTCGTCTTATCCTGTGTCTGTCTGGTTGCCATCGTCTATTACAACGTCTGGCTGAGTGTGATTTTTGCCGGATTGCTGGCGGTTTCGCTGGCGCTGTTCCGGGTTATTGGCATTCGGTTACCGGATAGCTCAAAGATATAAGACGAGAGAGCATAGACATGAGAGAAAAGATACAGTCTGTCATTTACGGAGGCTATTTTCTTTTTTCTCCTGTCTCATGTCTAACTTCTCTACGCTAACGCAAACCTTTCAGAAAAACCGGTTGTTAGACAATATTATGACGGTCAGGCCGGTTTTTATACAACACCTTTTGCCGGTAGTTAACGTTTTGATATGACGTTCGAAGAGCAGCTAAACAACAACCCAACCGTACCGGATTTCCCAGCGCATTCGCCAGAGCCCCTGCCGGACTGGCTGAGCGATGACAATCTGCTGCGCGACGAAGCCGCTCTTCTCGGCTTATCTCCTGCTCCGCTGGAAGAAAAAACAAACCTGATTCGTCTGTATTTTAAACAGCAAACGATTCCATTGGAACGAGAGCGGGAAGAATTAGGCGAAAAAATCGGCGAGTTGAATTTAGAGATCGAACAAAAGACCAACCGTATTGAAGAACTGCGGCATAAAATCACGCGACTTGAAGCAGCCCAACCCGATGGGGAACCTCACTTTCTCAAAACCGCCACGGGCTTAATCGCTTGCCTGGGTGTGCTGATCGGAACGTATTTTCTGATTCGGGAAACCCTGAAACCCCATTTTGAAGAAAACCGCCTGATTTCCCTGGGCGTATTTTTAGCCGGTTTTCTGGGTTTGTATCACCGCACCACGAATCCGGCCGAAACCGAGCCCCCCATTTCCGCCCGGCAACTTCTGGCCGACGCGGGTTTGCCTTTTGCGGCTTCTTTTTTCGTCTTCATCTACGCTTTTCAAACCCAACCGGCTCTTCTGGCACTGGGTATTTTTCTGTTTCTTTTCTTTCTGTTTTTGTCCATCGGGAAGCTCATTCCCGGCCTGTTGTCGGCTTTACAGAACGATTTTCGGTATCAGAACCAGGAAAAAAATCTGAAAATTGAGCGAAATTTGAAAACAGTAGACTGGGAAAAGGAGGTTAATGCATTAAAAATCAGTGTCGATGCGATTCGCGTGCGGAAGTGGCAGCTACTGCCTTTCCTGAATCGGATCGAGTTGGAACTATCCCGTAGCAACACGCGACGGGATTTGTTGATTGAGTTGTTTGAAAATGAATTTAACCTGGCCCGCAGCCTGCGCGACCGCCTTTCGGAGCAACAGATACGGGCCATTGTGGCCAATTAACGAGTTGCCGGCATCTCTGACGCCCACAACTTCTAAACGGAAAACGATATGAACGAGCAGCAGCCAAAAGATAGTCAGGATTTTCAGCACGGGTATACGAGCGGAGTCGAAGGAACCGACCGTCAGAACTACGAAGGCTATTTATCGAGTCAGGTCAGCGACGAGTGGATCAAGGAGCGCGTGGCGAGCAAGCAGGACGAAATCCGGCAAATCGACCAGAAATTAGCGGATACGACGGCCCAGCGCCGGGCCGCCTTCGACCGGCTTCAGGACCACATTATGCAGACAACGCTGGCCGGCAAAGAGGCCGAGCATCTGGAATCCGAAATCAAAACCGTCGAGGACGAACGCGGGCAACTGAAAGAACGCCGGCAAAACACGGCATCGGAATATTCGCTGCTGGCCGGGCTGATCTTTGTAGCCGCCGGTCTTTCGTTCGTTGCCGGTGATTTGATCATTTCCCACGAAATTGTGGCTTATGCGCTCAACATCCGCAACAATGTGGAAGCCTGGATGTTTGCGGTGGGTCTGGCGATGGTTTCCATTCTGTTGAAACCGGCCTATGACCGGCTCATCGAGGAACCGTATCTCACCAACTCTTCGCCCGAAGCATCCCGCCGATACGGCTGGTTCAAAATGGGGCTGGCCATTCTATCGATTGTCACGCTGGTGATTCTGGGCTGGTTTCGGTATGATGCCTACCGGACCGATAAATTGAAGGAAGCCATTAACAAAAGCATTAAAAACATTCAGCTAAACGCAACGCCCCTGGACCCGACCAACCCCAACCCGGTGGCCGATCAGCGGGTTTTGCAGAAAATTGAGCGCCAACTCCAGCAGTCCGACGAATTGAATCTCCAGTTGGTCAACAGTCCGTGGGCGTTGCTGTCGTTTGTGTTGAGTGGCGTTCTATTTGCGCTGGCCGGGGCGGTCTGTCTGGGCATTGGCCTGCCGGTTTTGCAGAAATTCTGGTTCCGCTGGCTCCAGATTGATCCACGGCTGTGGCGGCTGCGTCGCCGTCGCCGGAAGCTGGAAAAACAGTACCAGGCCGTTCAGCAGGAAGTGGCGAAACACCTGACGCAGAAGAACATCATGGATCACGAGCTGGAGATTCTGGCTTCGCTGGACGAACTGCGACAACGTAAACAGCAACTGACGAATGAGATCGACCAGTTGATCGACGACCGCAAACTGGCCCGAACCGACAGCCGGATTGCCTCTTTCAATGATGGATATGAGAAAGGCCAGGCGGCTCGTCAGGCCATGACCGAAGAAGAATTTAACCAGTATCGAAACGGTTTTTTCTCCGTTTCCAATCTGGCCACGAAAGCCCGCTCCTCGTCCGATCAGGAACGCTTGCCAGCCGCTGCCGATAAAACAACCTATGCCAACCAACGCCCCGTCAACGGCCTGCGTCCCCACCAGGCCGTCCGCCAGCACCTTGCCGATGGCCTAGATAATGAGTGAATGCCTCAATGAGTGAATGAGTGAATAAAAAAAGGGATGCTCGATTTTCTATTCACTCATTCACTCATTGAAGCATTCACTCATTGAATCGGTGAATAGTCCGTAGCTTTCATGTAAACCGACTCTACTTTCGTGGTCAGAGAGCCGTTTTTCTCGGAATCGGCTTTGGCTTTTACCCATTTCGGATCGACCCGGAATTCATCGAAATGCTTCTTGCCTTCCGCTTCACTCGGGTGCGCCAGAATGTACACCAGTTTCGACTGACCGCTTTCGTCGGGCTGCGTCGTCAGCCAGTAGCCGATGTGGGTCATGCCGTGTTGTTTAAACAGCTTGAGAGTGTGGTTTTTAAACCGGGCCAGCAGGTCGTTCAGTTTGCCGGGAGCCGGTGAATAGGTACGCAGCTCAAACACCCGTCCCGGTTTTTTCGACGGTTTGATTTTGGGCGAAATTTCGGCCTCCGTCATGAAAATCTGGTCGACTTTAGCGACGATTTTGCCGTTCGCTTCCGTTTTGGCTACGACTTCCTTCCATTCCGGGTCGCTGCTAAAGGCTTTCCAAGACGCATCGCGGGCTTCGCGGTTCGGATACGACAGGATGTAAATCAGCCTTTCCTGCGACGCATCGGTTGGTGTCCAGTAGCCAACGTTGGTCATTCCGTGTTTTTCAAAAATTTTGGTCGTGTACTTCCGGAAGCGGTCGACAATGTTCTCGTAATTTCCGGGCGTCGGGTAATAAATCCGGACTTCATACAAGCGCGAGGGCTCGGCCGGTTTGGTGGATTTCGGGTTCGAATTAGCTACCGAAAGACTCAATGCAGTTACAACAAGGCTACAGGTTAATAGGAAATTTCTCATTGGTACGCGGCTGTTAGTTGAAGTACAAAAATAGAGAGAGAACTGACAGGATTAATTGATTAATCATAATTTCGACAAAGGCACTTTTTTCAGATAAAAAACTATCTTTACAAATCAAACATCCCTATAAAATTTTGATTTTATGCTGAGTCGCGTTGCAAACTCTATCTATTGGATGAACCGCTACATTGAACGGGCTGACAATTATTCCCGTTTTATGAGTGTCAATTTTAATCTGGCGTTGGATTTACCGCCCAATGTCGACGAACAATGGGAACCACTTTTAATTGCCACCGCTGATAATTACCTGTTTTACAACTACTACCAGGAGCCCACCCGAGAGAATGTCATCGATTTTATGACCTTCGACAAGCGAAATCCCAACTCCATCGTGAGTTGCCTGAACAACGCCCGGGAAAACGCCCGGACGATCCGGGAAAGCATTTCGAAGGAAATGTGGGAAAACATCAACGATCTGTATTTGCGCGTTCGGGACACGACGACGAAAGGCGAATCGAACTTAAACCGTTTACAGGAATTTTTAAATAACGTAAAAAACGGCTGCCAGCATTTTTACGGCGTCATCGATTGTACCATTACCCGCAACGAAGCCTGGCATTTCGGGCGGGTGGGGCGGTTTCTGGAACGCGCCGACAAAACCTCCCGGTTTCTGGATGTGAAGTACTTCACGCTTCTCCCCGACGCCGACGCCGTGGGTTCGACGCTCGATCTGATGATCTGGACTGCCGTGCTCAAATCGGGCAGTGCCTACAACATGTACCGACAGCAATACAAAATGATTAGCTCGTCGACCATCGTTGAATTCCTGATCCTGGACAAACTTTTCCCCCGTTCGGTTGCTCACTGCATCCGCCAGGCCGAATTGTCGCTCTACGAAATATCGGGCAATCTGATCACCAACGGTTTTAAGAATGATGCCGAAAAGGCTTTGAGCAAGCTCCGGTCGGAAATTGAGTTTACCGAAACATCCGAGCTTTTCAAAACCGGCCTACATCAGTACCTGGATCGTTTCCAGATTCGCACCAATGAGGCAGCCAAAGCCGTTTACGAAACGTATTTTAGCCTAAAACCAGTCGAAGCCTGATGAACGCTCAACGGCTTGAAAAACTTCCCGTGCCGGTAAAAGTCCTTTCAAGCCGTTGAACTATCGTTATTTATAAAACGGAAACGTCAGGGCGACGTAACCCATGGCGGCCCGGTTGCGAAACCGCCGGTTGTCATCGTCAATGTTCAGATTGCTGGCGCGCATTTCGGTCGTAATCCAATGGTAACCAACCTTCACGCCCATCCGTCGCAGCATCGTCAATCTGACGTAGACTTCACTGGAGAGTGATCCCAGATCATTGTCGCCCAGCAATCGCACATTCAACCGCTGAGGTTGAGCGTATTGCAAGGGGGAAACCCGAAAGCTCACGGTATCAATTTCTGAATCGGCATTGGTGTGCTCAAACCGACCGGTTGTCGACCGGTAGCGTCCCTCCCGGCTTTTGCCAAAGCCCAGGCCGATCAGATCGGCACCAGCCCCAACTTCCACCGGCCCCAGCCGAACCTGCGCCCGTAAACCAAAGTTGACGGTAGAAACCGTTACCCAATCGAATCGCATGGTATCGATGTTGGCCGCCACCTCGGGAGCGCCAATAGCCCCAAAGCCGGTTTTTTCACGGGTGAGCCGGGCGGGGGCCGTCGTATAATTCAGGTTATCTCCGTAAAAATTCCCCCCTTTGATCGTCCAGCCAATCGAAAAAATCCTATTGGCATCCAGATTTAGCAGTTCATAATAGGTGATGGACGGAGCCAGATAATTCTTTTTAAAAGCGGCACCCACGTCCACTCCGCTGCTGATCCGGCTGGCGGTGGGCGTTTGTGAGAAAGCGACGGCAGACGTAAAAACCAGTACTAATGTTACTATTTTTCTCATACAGGAAACTTACTTTGTAAAGCAAAGTTAATGGGATTAACTGAAAGCTGGAGGTTTTGTTTTGTGCCGACAGCATCATTTTTTTGGCAAAAATTTGTTCTACGGCCAATCCGATAACATTCAGGCAACTAAATGGTTTAGAAAACTTACGTGTAAGGGTCACAACGGATGGTTCGTGAAGCCTGCTTTGATACGTGTAAAAACCCGGCGTCAATGGCCTGAAATTAATGATTGTCCAAACAAGGATTTACACAAAAAGTATGCCCCGCTTGGGGCATACCTGAACTTTATGCTTCATTATTCTGATACTTCAGTACTACCGCTCCCAACGGCGGCACGGTGAGCACGATAGAAGCCTGACGCCCTTGCCACTCCTGCGGTTCGGAGACAAGCGGCTGGCTATTCAGCAGACCACTCCCAAAAAACGCCCGATCATCGCTGTTGAACAACTCGACCCAAGTGCCTGCCGCCGGAACACCAATGCGGTAGTCGGTGCGGGGAATGGGCGTCATATTCAACACAATAACCACCTGCTCTTTGGTGCGGGTGCCTTTCCGGGCGTAGACAATCATGCTGTTTTCGCGGTCCGTCGTGTCGATCCACTCGAAGCCTTCGGCCACAAAACTCTGCTCATACAGGGCCGGTTCGCTGCGATACAGGCGGTTTAAGGCTTTCATGCACTCCTTCATGCCCTGATGAGGGGTATAATCGAGGAGGTGCCAGTCGAGGCTGCCGTCGAATTTCCACTCCGAGGTTTGCCCGAATTCACAGCCCATAAATAATAATTTGGTGCCGGGATGTGTGAACATATACGTAAACAACAGCCGCAGGTTGGCAAACCGCTGCCATTCGTCACCCGGCATTTTGCTGATCAGCGCCTTTTTGCCGTAGACCACCTCATCGTGCGAAAACGGCAGCATGAAGTTTTCCGAAAACGCATACACCGTGCTGAATGTCAACTCATCCTGGTGCCAGCGACGGTAGTAGGAGTCGCGCTGGAAATACCGCAGAGTATCGTTCATCCAGCCCATCATCCACTTCATGCCGAAACCCAAACCGCCCGTATAGGTGGGTCGCGTCACGCCCGGAAAGGCCGTCGACTCCTCGGCAATCATCTGGACTTCCGGAAAGTCCTTGTAAACCGCTTCGTTCAGTTCCTTGAAGAGCGAAATGGCTTCCAGGTTTTCCCGGCCACCGAATACGTTTGGTTCCCATTCGCCGTGATTCCGCGAATAGTCGAGGTACAGCATCGACGCGACGGCATCGACCCGCAACCCGTCGGCATGAAACCGGTCCAGCCAGAACAGGGCATTGCTGAGCAAAAACGCCCGAACCTCGTTGCGACCGTAGTTAAAAATGTAGCTTTTCCAGTCGGGATGATAGCCCTTCCGCATGTCGGGATGCTCATACAGGTGCGAACCGTCGAACTCATACAAACCGTGGGCATCACCCGGGAAGTGCGAAGGAACCCAGTCGAGGTACACGCCGATGTTTTCCTGGTGGAGCCGTTCGATCATGTTCATGAAGTCCTGTGGCGTACCGAAACGGCTGGTGGGTGCAAAATACCCGGTGATCTGGTAACCCCAGGATGGGTCGTACGGATGCTCCATGACGGGCATAAACTCGACGTGTGTGAAGCCCAGTTCCTTGATGTAGGGCACCAGCGCATCGGCCACTTCGTTGTACGACAATTGCCGTGCGGGCTCCGACGGATCACGACGCCACGAATTCAGGTGAAGCTCGTAGACGGAAAGGGGTTTGTTGAGGGCATTGAATTTGCCCCGGTTCCGCATCCAGTAATCATCTTTCCACTCATACCAGTTGTCCCAGACCACCGAGCCGGTTTTGGGCGGTGTTTCCCACCAGAGCGCAAACGGATCGCCTTTTTCGAGTTCACGGCCGCTGTCGTGCGTGATGGCATATTTATAAATCTCACCCCGGCCAATATGCGGCACAAAAGCTTCCCAGATGCCCGAACTGTCCCAGCGAACTTTCAGCGGATGGCTTCCTTTGTTCCAGCCGTTGAAATTGCCAATGACCGCCACATACCGGGCCGACGGTGCCCAGACGGCAAAATACGTACCGACAACCCCGTCGACCTCGACGACGTGTGAACCCAGCTTTTCATACAGACGGGTGTGTTTTCCGGCCCGGAAAAGATAAATGTCAAATTCGGTTAATCGACTGTAATCCCCGGAACCGTTCGAAGGTGTCGTCGGTTCCGGTGTCTGATCGACAGTTTCCGGTTTTGGGTCAGTGGTAACAGGACTCTGTTTGGTCGTACGTTTCGCCATAAGAAAGCTATATCGTTTAGCTCGTGAAATATAGACAAATTTTCACCGATGAATCCAATGCATTCAACCGGTTTTATTCTTCGAAAACTTCGTGGAGATCGATTTGGAGGTTCGGAAAGATCAATGGTGACAAGGTATCGCTCTCATCGTACGGATGTTGCCCGATAAACTGACCCTGTTCGCTGAGCGTATAGACCAGAACGTTATCGTATTCGGGCTGAACAATCCAATATTCCCGAACACCGGCTTCCTGGTACGCATCAAACTTCTCCTTCATTTCTTTCTTCGTATTGCCTTTCGACAACACTTCAATCACCAAATCCGGTGCGCCAATGCAACCCGCATCGTCCAGTTTAGCCGGATCACAAACGATGCACAAATCCGGCTGAACCACGGTGGTGATCGTTTCATTCGTAATCTTATTCTTGCGGGGCAGTCGCACATCGAACGGCGCCATGAATACCTGACAGGGTTTGCCCTTCATGTAATTGCCAAATGGCAAATAGAGCTTACCGACCAACTGCTGATGCCGGCGACTGGGTGCGGGCGACATTTTCCAAATGTAACCGCGTATCAATTCGAGCCGCTCCTGAACCCGCCACGTCAGGTAGTCGGCATAGGTGTATTGCCGGGTTAAATCCAACTGATCCAAACTGGTTATTTCCATAGAAATGCGCGTTTAGCACAAACTTACTCTTTTTTCGTCTGCAACAACCCCATTTGCAGCAGCGGGAGTTCCGAATTTCGGGTCGGGTCGGCAATCCGTATTTTTTCAATTTCCCGGATCACATCCATAATTCCTTTCAACGGAATCTTCACCCAGGCCGGTCGGTAGCTGATTTCATAGCCTAGTTCATATACGGCTTTTTCGAGCAGATACACCAGCAGCAAAAAGTTCACCTCGTTGCTGTTCTTAAACAGCGGATGCGGGTTGCCAATCGTTTCCAGATAAGCGTCCATGTACGTGTCACGAATCAGTTTAAACCAGCGTTCGGAAACGCGTTGCAGATGATCCGGCTCAATACCGGCGGTTTCTGTGCTGCCAAAGAGCTTGGCCGAAACCGCGTAATGGTACGAACGGATCATGCCGGCGACGTCTTTCAGGGGTGAATGCTTGATCTTTCGCTCGCTGATGCTGCTTTCCGGTTCGCCTTCAAAGTCGATGATAATGAAATCGTTACCCGTTGCCAGCACCTGCCCCAGGTGGTAATCGCCGTGAATCCGGATGCGCAGCGAATCGAGCGGTCGGGTCCGGAAATCGTCGACAAACTCGTCGATCATCTCCTTGGCTTCCATAAACACCCAGGCCAGGCTCTGCGCCAGCGGATCGAGTTTCGTGTAATTGTCGATGAGCAGATTATACCGCCGTTCGAGCAGGTTTTCAAACCGCTGGATGATGAATTCCCGGTAGTCGTCGGTGAAGGGTTCGGCGGCAAACGCCGGATCGCCCACGTCCGGGTCGTACAGCGCCAGGTGCATTTGCCCCGTCCGTCGGCCCAGCAGTTCCACCCGGTCGAACACGTCTTCCCGGATCGTAAACAAGCGGTGCGGAACCGCGTAGAGAAAATCATTGAGGTAATCCCCCGTTTGGTTCCAGCTATCCTGCTGATTTTCAACCATGCGCTGCATCATCCCGAGCGTAATGTCCGGCATACCCTCCTGCTCCCAGCTCACGCTTCCGGCGTAGGCCGGAATGTGACTAAAATTGCTTTTTTCGGTCAGAAAACTGACGAGATCTACTTCCGGGTTGGTTTCCTGAAAAAGCTTGCGGTAAAGTTTCAGGAAATACTTCTCTCCCTGAGCCGGAACGCCAAAAACGAGTGCAGAATTACTTGAGTCAACTGGCAATACACGACTGGTAATCAATCCACTGGTATCTTCAATAGCCATTCCCTTTCCCCGGTGAAAGGTTAGTTTGCCACTTGTTTGACCCAGCGTTTGCTGATGGGCCAGGTTGAAATACAGTGCTTGCCGGAACCGTTCGTCGTAAATGGCATCGACCACCAAACCGCTTTCCCGGTCGAAATCCGCACGCGTCAGAATCCCCTTCGGGACCATGGAAGCTGCATCAGGATGACCAGCATCCACAAACGACAAGGGAAGTAGATACCGTTCGGTTTCGCCGTCAGCATACGCTGCTTCCACGATAAACAGAAATGCCTTGTCGTCGGATTGACTAGCGGAAGGAAACCCGATTTCGTGAACAAACTGAATGCGAAAGCCTGCCTGCTGGCGGGCTTTACCGGCAAACCACCGGCACGCGTTCATATAAGGAGGCAAAATCGCCGTTTCCAGAAACCGGATGGCATCCTGATCCCGGGTCAGATTATTCCAGGCATGGGGGCTGCTCAGGTTGGTTGCGGTTGAGTCGAACATGGAGACAGATCGGTGGTACAGGCAAAGCGATTCTACCCGTAATAATACAAAGTGATTCCGTAAATAAGCCTATTTATTGAGCATAAATTGAAAACCGTCGACTATTCCAGCAGATAATCCATGAGCGTTTTCCACTGGATCTTCTGGTAGAAAAGCCAGCCGGTGGTGGCAATCACGGTGTTGACCACCGCACGGCCTCCGGCTTCCGGATGCTGGTTGTTGATCCGTTCGTTTTCACCAAACTGACAGGCCGAAAGCGTATTTCCCACCCGTTCCACACGAAACGTGCTGGTCGATTCAGCGGTAAAAAAGTGCTCGGTCCGATTTTCATTTTCGTTCGGATCGGCACAGGGGCGGGCGGCAAAACCCGCTTTTCGTTCTTCATCGATAACCTCGATAACCTTTACCCAGTTTTCGGGCGTCGGGCCGGGAAGTTCCAGACAAATAAAATCACCAACTGTCGGCCAGCCCGACGGTTTTGGCCGACCGGCAGCATCGTGCAACACAAATTTGGCGGTCAGGCTGGATACGTCGGACCAGCGGTTTACATCAAATACTTTCTCTCTGGCGCGGGCAAAGGCCGGTTGGGCGGTTTCCTGATCCGGGCAGTTTTTCTGGCTGCAAAACGTTTTGTCCACCGAATCCTCGCCTTTTAAAAGATCGATGCCATGTTGAAAGGCATCTCCGATGTTGCGGGTTTTCATACGCTTTGGATTAAAGGGTTTACACGCTATGTATTAAAAACCCATTCCGACCGGTTGATCGGAATGGGTTTTTCACGCGAAGCAGAATGCTAAAAGCCTTTACTGACGGGAGTCAGGCTTTTTACGGGTGGTATCCGTACCGGTGTTGCCAAACGTGCGCCCGTTGCTGCGGTCATTTTTGGCTTTTGGATACGATCGGGACCGGTTTTTTTCGGACACCTTGCCATCGGCCGATGAAGGCGAGCGTGCTTCCCGACTCGCCTGCTTGCCCGAACGGCCAAATTTATTGGATGTACTGTTGCTGTCCGGACGAACGCCGGTTACATTGCGGCTGATGCCCGCCCGGGTTTTGCCGGGCTCCGTTTTTTGTTCTTTCACATTCCCGTTTCTGCTCTGGGCCGGATTGGCGGCATTGCCTTCCGAACTGGTTGTCTGAGCCTGGCTTGGCAGCGTGAAAATCAATCCTGTCAATACTGCTGCTACTAAGAGTGTCTTCTTCATCGTTGAGTTGATTATTTGACGTGTTCCCGTCCACAAAATAGCTGATAAAGCCCGGTAATGGCCCGACATTCGGTCTCATTACCGGCCAAATTCTACGTCGTTAACTCCATTCGATTCGTCATTGTTATCGAAAATAAGCCAGGACGCCCAACTTCACAGGTAAAAAAACGCATCCATTCGGGTCTCGATCACAATCTAAAACCGTTTATTCTCTTCATTGAGTTTGCTCTCCTGGCAGGCATCCATGCCCGAAAACCATTGGAAGGCTGAAAGAAGACTGGTCTTGGTATAGATTTCTGCAGACGTATAAGCACATCCGTGAATACGTATTTTTGTGTTCCGACCGACTGAAAACAGCAAAAAAAACAGAAAATGTCCGGTATTTCTAAACACCTGGTGAGGATAGCGGTTTCGATTGTATCAACTCGCAACTTCCAGGAAACGCAACATTGAAAATAATGAATGATTCCAAAAACATTACAGGCCCAAATCGGCTCCGGAAAGCCCGCATTCTGGTCATCGAAGACAGTGCCGACCACCTGCTGCTGGTTAAAAGTGCGCTCCAGCAGAGTTTTGCCGATGTCGAAATCGTCATCATGACTGATGAGCACACCGCAATCAGTTACCTTGACGAATGTGAACAGACCGGGCTGCGCCTGCCCCAGTTGATTTTGCTGGATTTATACTTACCTGCACGGGAGAATGGTTGGGCCTTTCTGACAAAAGTTAAAGAGCTGAGTCCGGAGGTTAACCAGATCCCGATCGTGGTTTTCAGCAATTCGTCCGACTCCAACGACATTGCCGAATCCTATGACCGTGGGGTGGCTTCCTACGTCGTTAAGCCCATGAATTTCACGGAATGGACCGATTACTTTCTGACCCTGAAAGAATACTGGTGGGAAACCGTATCGTTACCCAATACCCATTCGATCTATTAAACGTCTAGTTCCGAAACCGGGCTATTCGGCTACACCGGAACGGAGCTGACGTTCCCAGCCTGTGGCGCAGATGCGACCGAGAGCCAATACCGAAACATCTTTTCCAGTACCTGAATAAACCGGGGCAGATCGGTGGGATAAACAATGACCGAATTGGCCCCCGATGCGTAGCCCTGTTGAGCCTGGTCATAATTGCCGGCCGATGACAGCAGAATGGTGGGAATAAACCGAAAGCGGGAACTGTTTTTGAGGGTTTGCAACGTGAGCAAACTACCCGGCTGGCTCCCGTCCAACACAATCACGGCGGGCATGTCGGCCTCTCCGATACCGGCGATCACTTTCTGAAGTCCGTTGCCGGTATCGAACAGTTTCAGCCCCCATTGCGACCATTTTTCGCCCATCAGTTGCTGCACCAAACCGCTTTTCAGCTCATCGGCCATCACCATCCACATTCGGCGGGAGGCCACAGACGGGCGTTTTTTCTCGATTCCAACCTGGGCTGCTAACGGAGAATGAACCGGCTCGCCATGGGTCGGCAGTGAAGACGGCAACATCGTAACCAGAAGCGGATCGATGATCAGACTCCAGCGCCGACGGCTAACGGGCAGCGTTTCACCATCCCGCAGGCTAACCGAACCTGCCATTTTATGTCCCGGAGGAGCCTGAAAATCAGCAATGTAATGGGGGTTGACCAGCGCCGTTTTATGAACCCGAAGAAAACCGGAGAGTTTCTTTTCAAAAAAAACCAGGGATTTCGCCAACAAAACCTTGCGCCCGTCGCCGTAATGCACCCACGTATAATTGCTGAACCCTTTCAAATATTTGATTAAAGCAGGGTATTGAATCGCTTCCTGAATCATGTTGTTTACCAATAAAAATGCTGTTGCTGCATGTCTTATAAAGTAACCGCATTCAGGGCAATTGTAGCCGCATTTCTTAGGCAACGGCACTTCTTTTTAGGATACCATCAGCCGCAAAAACGATCAGGCTTCGATTTTCAGCAAGTGCATGGGCAACAGGTACGGATCAAGTTCGACGTAGTTCCACTGCCCTTTCCAGGTATATTGCGCCCCGGTCAGTAAATCGTGCACCACATATTCCTGTCCTTCGGCGATGCCTAACTGCCAGATCGGCACCTGCACCATGCCCGCCCGCCGGTTGTAGGCATCCGTGTTGATCACCATCAGCAGCCGGTTATGGCCCGTCACTTTCAGATACGCCATCAGCGCGTCGTCGTCGATGCGGCAGAACGTCAGGTTGTTGGTGGTTTGCAAGGCCGGATTTTCCCGACGGATGCGGTTGACCAGCCCGATCAGGTACGTAAGCCGGTTGGTGCGGTGCCAGTCCCAGTGGCGAATCTCGTACTTTTCCGAGTCGATGTACTCTTCCTTGCCCGGAAACGGCAGGTGCTCCATCAACTCGAACGACGGCCCGTAAATACCGTAGTTGGACGATAGCGTGGCTGCCAGCAAAAACCGGATCAAAAACTGCGGCTCGTGGCCCGATTGCAGGATGTAGGGGTTGATGTCGTGGGTAGTCGGCCAGAAATTCGGGCGATAATAACTTTTCATCTCGCCCTGCGTCAGTTCCGTCAGGTATTCTTCCAGTTCCTGTTTGTTGTTGCGCCAAGTGAAATAGGTGTACGATTGGGCAAAACCGCGCTTCGCCAGTTGCTGCATCACCTTCGGTTTGGTGAAGGCTTCGGCCAGAAAAATCAGGTCGGGATAGATCTTCCTGACTTCCGCAATCAGCCATTCCCAGAACTGAAACGGCTTGGTATGCGGATTGTCGACCCGGATGATCCGAACGCCCCACGACGCCCACGTCAGCATCGTCTCCTTCATTTCGATCCAGAGGCTCTGCCAGTCGTCGGTTTCAAAATAAACCGGGTAAATATCCTGGTATTTTTTCGGCGGATTTTCAGCGTATTGGATGGTGCCGTCGGGTCGTTTTTTAAACCATTCCGGATGGTCTTTGGCCCAGGGATGATCGGGCGACACCTGAATGGCCAGATCCATCGCCACCTCCATGCCGTGGTTTCGGGCAATGGCAATCAGGTGTTTGAAGTCATCGAGGGTTCCCAACTCGGGATGAATGGCCGTGTGGCCGCCCAGTTCCGAACCGATACCATACGGAACGCCCGGTTCGCCGGGCTGCGAAACCACATTATTATTTTTTCCTTTCCGAAACGACTGTCCAATGGGGTGAATCGGCGGCAGATAGAGCACGTCGAAGCCCATCGCTTCAAGGCGCGGCAGCAGCTTTTCCACATCCCGGAACGTGCCGTGGACGGGCGCGCCCCCGGCACCCAGTTCCTGCGAAGCAGATCGCGGAAACAGGCAATACCACGTACTGAAACCGGCTTTGGGCCGATCGACATCCACGATCAGTTCGCGGGAATACCGGGCCGGGTGTTTCCGCTCGGGATACCGCTGGATGAGATCTGTAAACAGGTCGCTTTCCACAAACTGAACAGACTCCTGGTAAGCTGCATCGTTGTATTCATCGGACCCGGTTTCCAGCAAACCGGCCAGCCACTCCAGCGTGGGTTTATCATCCCCTTCGGCCCGTTGCACCATGCCTTCGACGTAAACGGCCCCGGCTTTGAGTTCGCTCGTCAGCCGTTGACCAGCCGCCACTTTCAATTCGACTTCATGTTTCCAGGAAGCGATGTGATCCACCCAGCCTTCGATGGTATAGGCATACAATCCCGGTTTTTCGACGGTAAACGACGCGCCCCAGCGGTCATTGTTGATAAAAACCATCGGCACTTCGGTCCAGGCCGGATCATCGGGATGTTTATAAAGCAGTCGGGCAGCCAGTTTATCATGACCATCCAGAAAAATATCCGCTTCAACGGCAATGAGATCACCGGGAACGCCCTTGATCGGAAAACGTCCCGCATCGAGTTCGGGCGAAACCCGCTCGATCATGACACGAATCTGACCATCGGAAGGCAGATTTGCTAACTTATATGCCGCAGCGGCAGAACGGGAAGTTTTGTTACGGGTGGCCATAATCAACCTGATTAGCAATCGTTTAGCTAACGGACACACGTCTGCATGCCGCCAGAATTTCGTTCATCATCTCGTTGTAACCGTCCTTCGAAACGGGCTTGGATTTCACCAAAATCGCCCCCAGTTTCAGGCACTCATCAATCAGTTCCCTCCCCACGTAAGTGGAATAAATCACGACGGCAATCTGCGCCAGCCAATCTGTAGCTTTGATGGCTGTCAGCGTTTCTTTCCCCGTTAGCTTGGGCATATTCTGATCCAGAATGACAATATCCGGCAGTTCGTCGGGCGAGGTGATTCGATGCAGGTAGTCCAGCACTTCTACTCCCGACGTTACGCCGGGCAGCAGTTCAATATCGGTGCGACTCCCTAAAAAGTCAATGAAAAATTCACGGTCATCCCCATCATCTTCAGCCAGTAAGATTTTCTTTCTGGATAGGTCAAAAGCCATTTCAAGCCGGTTTATGTTGCCTCAAAGGTAAGCTAATAATGAATGTAGAACCCATTCCTTCCTTACTTTGTGCTTTAATCCGGCCATTATGTTTGTCGATAATGCGCTTGGTCACTGCCAGCCCGATGCCCGACCCTTCGTAGATATCCTTGGTGTTCAATCGCTGAAACAGTGAAAATATTTTGTCGACGTATTGTTCATCGAACCCAATCCCGTTGTCGGTGATCAAAATGGAACACATCGGCTCCTCATCCTTTGCTTCGGATTCGGCCGGACGAGTCGCCTTGATTTCGATTACCGGCGGCTGACCGGCTTTGGAAAACTTCAGCGCGTTGCTGATCAGATTCTGGAAAACCTGCCGGATCTGCCCCTGATTCACTTCCACTTCGGGTAATGGATCGATCTGCACCCGGGCTTTTTTCTCCTGAATCCGGAGTTCAAAATCTTTCAATACCTCATTGAGCAGCTTGTTGAGATCCGTCAGAACGTAGGTATCCGAATGCGTCGATAGCCGGGAATAACTCAGGATGTCGATGATCATGGTGCGCATCCGGTTGGAAGAATCGATGATTTTTTCCAGATACCGCACGCTGTCAACGGGGAGTTCGTCAATGTGTTTGTCTTTCAATAATTCCGAAAACATCTGGATTTTGCGCAACGGTTCCTGCAAATCGTGCGACGCCACCGACGCAAACTGCTGCAGGTCGTGGTTGCTGACTTCCAGCGCCGTGTTCATTTCTTCCAGCCGTTCGTTGTTGGACTTGAGCAGCCGCTGGGTGGCCTTCTGAACCGTGAGATCGGTTACGATGACGCTCATCGAAATGCCGCCATCCAGTTCCAGCGTCGTTACGGAAAGCTGGCAGGGCACTTCCCTATCCGTACTCAGGATGCAGATTTCAACTTTGCGGTCTTCTGTCCATCCATCGTTAAACAGACTTTTGTAGCGGTCTTTGTATTCGGCAGGAATGAACGTATCGAACGACAGGGCAATCACCTTCGACAGCGGCATTCCCACCATCGATGCAAATTTCGAATTGCAGTAGAGAATCAAGCCTTCTTCATTCAGGGTTACCGCTCCTTCGTTCATCGTTTCGATAAACACCCGGTACGTCTGATCGGCGGTTTTGAGGCTGTAGAGTTCATGGCCGTCCTTTCCCTGTACCACCAATGCATCGACCTGCCCCGTTCGTATGGCATGAATGGTCTCGGTGGCCTCCTCCAACTGGATTTGCAAGGCTTCGTTTTCCTGGACGAGTTGTTCGTAGGTTTTAACCGGCTTCATTAACTGGTATGAGCAATGCCCAGGCCTTTAAGCACCTTTTCGGTGTCCGACATATCGCCGATCAGCCTACGCTGGGGCAAGGGCATTTTTTTTATCAATAAAGGTAAAGCAATGATCTGCTCACTTTCGGCAAGCATCCGTTGCTGGTAGACATCAATAATTTCCAGGGTATAGTTTCCCGCCAAATACGTTTCGCAAATGTGTTTCAGGTTGGCAATGGCACGGATTGAATTGATCGAAGCCCCGGTTACAAACAGGCGCAATTCGTACTTCTGCCCGTCGCCATCAGAATCTGTATCCGGAGTTGTTTTTTGTTCAATCATGCTATTTTTTTGCCGGACGAATGTTCAATCCAACCAGTACTTTTTCTTCGTTCGACAAATCGCCGATAATTTTCCGAATGGGTTCGGGCACCTTCTTGACCAGCGTCGGTATGGCCAGAATCTGATCTCCTTCAGCCAGTTGGGGCTGCACCAGCAAATCAATCACCTCGATGACGTATTTGCCCTTCAGGTGTTCCTCACAATACCGTTTCAAATTGGCCAGTGCCGTCACGGATTTTGTCGTTTTACCGGCAACGTATAGTCTTAACTCCCAAATTTCCTCTTTTGTTTCCATTCCGTTTCGGTGGTTATTGCTCGTTATGGCGGTTTTTAATTTGCTGATCGCGGTTTTTCTCCAGCACATCCTTTCGCAACTCCTCTTCCACGTAGGCTTTATTCAGTTCGTCCTGTACGGATTCGAACTCTTCTTTCAAACTGGCAATCTTCGACTCCAGCACCACCCGCTTGCGTTCGATTTCGCGGTCTTTGCGGTTGACTGCGTATTCGCGCAACGCCATTCCGGTCACTTCCTGCAATTGCTGGGCTTCCCGCGCCGAACCGGTCAGCACCCCGTCGGAACTTAAAAAGACATCCACCAGATGCAGGCCCTCGTCCGTGATCACAAACTCACGAACCTGGTTGGAATGCTTCATGCCGCGCGATTTCATGACGTACATGCCCCGGTTGCGTTCGCCGTTCGATTCAATATCCCGAACCAGCAACCAAGCATCCACCAGCGACGAAACGCCCTCGTCCGTTTGCTCACTCACGATGGTATTCAGCGACAAGGCCGTAAACATCACCGTAATTTGCCGGGATTGCAGAAAATCGATCAGCCGAATCAGCATCGACTTCACCTCACTGACTGAACCCACCGTAATCAGGTTGGTAATCGGATCCAGCACAACCAGGTGAGGTTTAAAATCTTCGATTATTTTATGAATCGAGACCAGGTGCATTTCAAGCCCGTTGAGCGTGGGCCGCGATGCGTGAAACTTCAACAAGCCGGTGTCGATGTGTTGCTGCAAATCGAAGCCGATCGAGCGCATGTTCCGGACGATCTGCTGCGGTGACTCCTCAAAAGCAAAGTAAACACACCGCTCGTTCCGATTACAGGCTTCGTGGGCAAAACTGGCGGCAATGCTGGTTTTGCCCGTTCCGGCGGTTCCCGAAACCAGAATACTGCTCCCCTTGAAAAACCCTTTTCCCTCCAGCATTTTGTCCAGCGACGGAATGCCCGACGAAATCCGTTCCGATGTCACATCGTGCGTCAGGGTAAGCGATGTAACCGGCAACACCGAAATACCGCTCTGGTCGATCAGAAAGGGATATTCATTGGTGCCATGCACCGATCCCCGGTATTTGACGATGCGCAGCAGCCGCGTGGAAATCTGGTTGGCAACCCGGTGGTCGAGCAGAATCACGCAGTCGGAAATGTATTCTTCCAGCCCGTGGCGCGTCAAAGCGCCGTCTCCTTTTTCGCCGGTAATGATGGTTGTCACTTTTTTGGCTTTCAGCCACTCAAACAACCGCCGGAGCTCGGCCCGCAAAATTCCCTGATCGAGCAAGCCCGAAAACAGGTTCTCGATGGTGTCCAGCACCACCCGTTTCGCTCCAATGCTGTCGATGGCGTGTCCGAGCCGGATAAAAAGACCATCCAGGTCATATTCGCCGGTTTCCTCAATTTCGCTCCGCTCAATCCGTACGTGGTCGAGTTTGATGAGCTTGTCCTGCTGAAGCTGGTTTAGATCATAACCGAGCGAAGCCACATTCAACACCAGCTCTTCGGCCTTCTCCTCAAAGGACATAAAAACCCCCGGTTCTCCATACTGCATCGCTCCGTGAACAATGAATTCGATGGAAAATAAGGTTTTGCCACAACCCGCCCCCCCGCAAATCAGCGTAGGCCGGTCTTTTGGTAATCCTCCGCCCGTGATCTCATCCAGACCAGCAATTCCGGTCGGGGCTTTGGGGAAGCGAGGAAGCGAGAAGGACGTATTATTTGAGGAAGTCAGGCTCATCGATCGTGCAATATTTCAAAATGGGTGGTGGAAAAGGGTATTTAATTTTCAAAAAACATAACCGGATTTCCCCACAGAGTGTTTGACAATCCAGCCAGAATGATGCGTGTAGGGTTCGAAAATATACTAAAAAATGCACGATTATGGCAATTTCTTCCAAGCCCCTGACTTCGAATTAAAAATAAAGGATAGAAACAAACCGCTCCTACCCTTTACGACTTTTCACCTAAAATAATGAGATAGACGTGAGAAGATAGACAAGAGAAAAAAGACTCAAAAAGTCTCATTTCTCACATCTAAACTCTCTTGTCTATCTTCTCTTATCTATCCTCACAAATACCGGGTCGTGGCCGGATGAAACGTTTCCCACGAATGCAGGTATTCCTGTGAGGCCGGAATCCGGGCCAGTTTCTTGCCTTTCAGCAGCCCTTCCGTGCAGATGCCGTGCCGGTTCCAAACCGACCCGGTTTCCCGGTCCCGAAATGAATCCGTCGAATCCGCCGTAAAATGCAGGATCTGGCCGTTCACGTTCCGGTTCCAGACGTGGAAAGTCGCGCTGTCGGACGCCACCATGAGCAGCAGCGCTGTTCCTGCCAGACTGTCGTTCGTGACTTTCTGTTTCAGCAACTGACTCCAGTCGTAGGCTCGGGCCGTCCGGTTGCGCTCCACGCCCACCACCCACGATTTCGGCTTCCATGATAAGCTATCGCGCCCTGTGAGTTTCCGTTTCACTTTTCCTTTTTCATACGGTTCCATGCTGGCATACTGTTCCCTGAAGGTCGAATCCGGCTGGAGCACCAGCGTTTCGGGATGCAGTTCGGTCCAGGCCTGCAACGTCATTTGTTCGGCCTGAAAACCGGGTAAATACTGGCCTTTCAAGGGGCCGGTGATGGCTTCGCCGTTGACCTGCCGCCACCAGCTACCGGTCGTTTTGTCTTCAAACATCGCGTTAAAATGGTCCATGCCCACCAGCCGGAACTCTTCCATTTTGTCGCCCACCAGCGGCCGAAACACCCGGCCCGTGCGACAAACCGTGCAATACGTGATCATAACCGGCTCCCCGCCCACCGTGTCCCGAACCTGGTGGTGATAGCCAATAAACTGGATCGGATAAGCCCGCGCCTGCCCGTTTACGACCAGTCCCAGCACCAGCTTGTCGGGCGGGATTTTACTGGCTTTTAAATCCAGCATCACGGTTTCTTTCGGCTGGTAAAACATTTTCTCGGCCAGCAACCGGAAGTTGAAAAGGTAAAAAACCACGCCATAAACGGCCAGCAGTGCCAGCACGACGGCTTTCTGTCCCCTGCGTTTCGGTGCCGCCAGCAGGCGGTAGGTCGGATAGGCGATGAGCAGCCAGCCGACAATCCGGATGATCCAGCTATTCTGATGAATCCAGTAGGCAAAATCAATCGTATCGGCTTCCTGACTGCCCGGCATTGGCATGATGAAGTAGACTTTCGCTATTTCAGTCGCCGTCAGCAGCAGAATACCGAAGATAAAAAAGAGCATGGTTTTCATAGGAACATAGGTTTAACCCTAAACTTCTATACTACCGGTTTTGGCATCACATACCCCAGGGTGCCCATGCGCTCGCCCATGGCTTCATAAGCGGCCGGGTCAGTCGGGGTCAGGCTGGCCAGCCCGTCGACATACCGGTTAAACAGGCAGAACGTGGCGGCAATTAAAACCGTATCGTGAATGTCGCGGTCGGTGGCCCCCTGCTGGCGGGCGTCGGCCACCAGTTCCTCTGAAACCGTGCGGGCATCCTGCTGAACGTGTTTGGCAATCGTCAGCAAGGCTTTCAACTTGTCAGAAACCGGGGCGGTCTGGTAATCCGCGATCACCTGATCGACCAGTTCTTTGTCTTTTCCCAAAAGAAACCGGGCCGCAGCCGCGTGACTCCCGGCGCAGAAATGACAGTCGTTGAGCGACGACACAAAGGTCGCGATCAACTCGCGCTCGGATTCGCTCAGGGGCGATTCGTTTCGCAACAACGCCTGCGCCAGTGCATACAGATGCTGACCGGTATCAGGCCGGTACATGACCAGACTGCGAATGCCGGGAATACCTTCAGGAACTTGAATGTGTGCCATTTTTTGATGATTTATTTTTGCCCCCAACCCCCTGAAGGGGGCTTTTGTCGGACGATTGGAGCCCCCTTCAGGGGGTTGGGGGCAGTTTTGATGGCTGCGGACCACTCCAGATAGCAAAAAAGCCCAGGACGAACGTACCGGAAAAGGCAAAAATTGCCGATCCATACCCGCCCAACACCGCAACCAGCGTACCAATAAAAAGGACCGCCGTTGCCGTCACCAGCCGACCGATGTTGAAACAAAAACCGGTGGCCCGGCCCCGCAACGGGGTGGGAAAAAGTTCGGGCAAATAGGCCGACAGGGTGCCCTGGCTGATGCCAAAAAGCAGTGCCAACGTTGCCATTTCGATATACACCACGAGAGAAAGGGTCGTGTTCGTTTTGAAAACCACCGCGGCCATGACGAAACAGGCGACAAAAACAAACAGCATGGTTCGCCGGTGCCCTAACAACTTGACAATGAAACCCGACAGGATTCCGCCCAGAACACCCCCGCTGCCCATCAGCATCATCGATAAACCGCGCTCTTTCTGCGCATCACCCACCACCAGGCTCTGCACCCAGGTCGGCACCCACGAAAAAACCGCCCACAAACCCACCAGCATCGCCCCAAACGCCAGCGAGCCCAGCCACAACGACCGGCGGTAGGCCGGATCGAACAGGCTGACCTTGGCATCGGCGGATTGCTGATGAACCCGTTTCCAGCCTTCCGGTTCCTGAACCAACCCTGCGATCAACGCGCCCAGGATCAGCGGAATACCGCCGATCCAGAACGCCTGCCGCCAGTCGGCAATCAGGTTATTAACCCACCCGGACAACAGAATCCCGACAGGAAATGCCACCGCCAGAATGCCCATCGCAACCGGCCGGTTGCGCTCCGGCCAGATTTCGGCCACGATGACGGTCGTTAACACCAGCACGCCCCCGATGCCGAAACCGGTGGCAAACCGCAGCGCAACGACGGTGAGCCAGTTAGGCGCAAAAGCCGTCAGCAGGGTACAGCCGCCATATAAACACACCGCCCC
The DNA here is from genome assembly GCF_965227735.1 of Larkinella sp. Taxonomy (NCBI): domain Bacteria; kingdom Pseudomonadati; phylum Bacteroidota; class Cytophagia; order Cytophagales; family Spirosomataceae; genus Larkinella; species Larkinella sp. The sequence continues at coordinate 1,165,464 of NZ_OZ245776.1, forward strand.
GACCAGCGACGTCACGCGCCCCAGCCGGTCGCCGAAATAGCCGAAACTCATGCCGCCCAGCATCCAGCCGTATAGAAACGTGGCCCCGACGTAGGCACTGACCCGGTCGTATTCGGCCTGGTCGGCCTGCCCCAGCAAGTCAGGAACGACCACCGGCAGGTAGGTTGCCATCAGGGTCGAAACCGTGCCGCTGAAAATATACACCAGCATACAGAGCGCAAACACCCGGCTGCGGTAGGCCGATGTCGTTGGAGCGGCTGTGAGTTGAATCGTTTCCATCTTAGCGCATTCCCTGGTCAAACGTTAACGAAATGTAATACAGACCGCCCACTGCCGGAGACCCGTAAGCCTGCACCACGTACTTGTTGGTCAGGTTGCTGGCTCCCACTTTCAGGGCGGTTTTCAACGACGGAACCCGGTAGGTGACCTGCGCATCGAGCAGATGATAGGCCTGAATCTTCCCCGCACGCAGGTCGTTGAATGACCCCACCCAGTCGAAAGCATCCTGCCAGTGCCAGGCCATATTGAAGCCGAGGTTTTTGGTCAGATTGCGGTTTCCAACCGTCACGTTCGTTTTGTATTTCGGCGTGTTGAAAGCCGGAATGTTGTTGGGATTAGCCCCTTTCAGGTTGAAGGCCGACCAGGTACCATTGCCGCCAATCGTAAAACCGCCCGGTACATAATACGTCAGGCCCAGCGTGGCTCCCTGCGCCGTTACGCGGTCGGACGCATTGGTATACAATTGAAAGACCTGGTATTTGGTGTTCAGAATGTCCTGCGCGGCTGCGGGATTGATTTTTCCGTCGCTGCCCAGAACCGGATTATCGGGCCGGATTACGACTTGGTTCAGGATAAAGTTCTGGTATTCACCGAAGTAATAATTGGCATCGACGGCCAGCCGGTTGTTGATCAGCCCGCGGTAACCGACTTCAAAGCTCTGTACTTTTTCGGGTTTGATGTAGGCCACATTCGATTTTTGCAGTTTGTCCTTGTGGTTCATCACCGCCTGCTGGGGTGTTTTTCCAGCCTGCACATCGGCGAGAAAACCGTTGACAAAACCACCGACAGAGGGCGAATTGATCGAATTTTCGTAGACGTTCATGCCCGCGCTGTTGGCAGGAGCGCCCCCCAGAATCGTAATCGGGCCGACATTCAGCTTGATAAACTGGTCGCTTGGTGTCGGGTTGCGGAAACCGGTTTGGAACGAGGCCCGGAAATTATGCGCTTCGGTGGGAGAAAAAACCAGCGACGCTCTGGGCGTGAAATACCCGGCAAAATTCTGGTTTTTATCGTACCGCCCCGACACCGTCAGCTTCAGTTTATCGGCCAAAAGCCGCTGGCTGGCCTGGACAAAGGCTCCGAACTCATTGTACAGAATGCGCCCTCCTTTGTCGTCGAACAGCGTTCCGTTTGTAAACAGACTGAACTGTCGAAAATTGCCCCCGGCCAGCACTTCGGTTTTCGACAAACCGGCGGCTTCCAGAGCCGACGAAAAATTGTACTGGGCATCGGCATGGTACATTTTCGTCTGGCTCAGAATACCGGCGCCGTTCAATCCCTGAATCGTTTTTAGTCGCGCCTTCTCGCGATCAAATTCCGCCGAACCGGGCAGATACCGCCCCTGATCGGCAAAGCGCCGGGCGGCTGTGTGATCGGCCGTCGTGACACCCTGCACCTTGCCCTGATAAGCCGCCGTGTAGCGTGTAAACCACATTTCATCGGCCTGATTAGCCGGAACCACCGTGCCATTCAGGTCGCGCACCCACGTCCGGCCCACCTGCTGACCCAGCGAACGGGAGTTGAACGAATCGTGCGAATCTTCCTGATTGGTGTAGCCCCGGACAAAGAAATTGGCTCCCCGCAACTCAATGCGGTGCTGAAGCAACGAAAAACCGTTTACCGAAAACCGGTTGCTGCCCGTGTAATTAGCCGTTCCTTTGGAATAACTGTAGGAATAAATCGCTTCCAGATTGGGTGTGATCCGGTAATGCAAAGCTCCGTTCAGTTTCAGGCTATAGACGTTGTAATCCGTCAAATACCGCTCTTCGTAGCCGGTGCGGGCCACTTTTCCGATGCCGGTGATGGTGCGGTTTACCTCGTCGCCATACACATTCAGGCCGTTGTAAGCCGGGTTGTTTTGACCCCGTTTTTCGATTGGTGTGGTGGCATCGACGTCGGTATAATCCGTGGCAAACCAGTCCAGCCCCTTCATGTACGCAACATTCAGCTTGAAAGCCAGCTTATTAGTAAACGCCTTCGCATACCGCAGGGCATAATCGTGATACAGCGCGGCACCGGTGTTCGGGTCGCTGACGTGGTTGACGCCCACTTTGGCCTGCGCACTCAGCCCCTGAAACTGAAAGGGATCTTTCGAATGCATCAGCAAGGCCCCGTTGAAAGCCGTAGGGCCGTACAAGGCTGAGGCCGATCCCGGCACCAGTTCGACGCTTTCGACATCGAGGTCCGAGAGTCCAAACATGTTGCCAACCGAAAAACCGAAACCGGCGGGCTGGTTGTCGATCCCGTCGATCAGTTGCAAAAACCGGGTGTTGCCGGTGCTGGCAAAACCGCGCGTATTGATCTGTTTGTAGGTCAACCCGCTGGTGACCATGTCGACGCCCTTGAGATTATTAATACCCTCGTAAAACGTCGCCGAGGGCGTTTCGCGAATCGCCCGGTTGTCCATTTTCTCAATGCTGACGGGGGCTTTCAGGATGTTTTCTTCCACCCGCGAAGCGGCCACCACCACATCCTGCAACACCTGCGTGCTGACTTTCAGCGATATGGCGACGGGTTGGCCGGCATTGGCTACCGGAACCAGTTGGCGTTCATACCCCACCATCGTGACGACCAGCGTCCACGGTCCGCGCCGGTTGGTGGTCAGCGTAAACTGGCCTTCAGCATCGGCGGTGGTGCCGGTCAGTTGGTCTTTGATCAGGATGCTGGCCCCCGCCAGCGGGGCTTTGGTATCGGCGTCGGTGAGGGTTCCCGACAGCCGGGTTTGCTGGGCAAAAGCGGTGCCGTTCAGGACAATCAATGCGAGAAGGCTGTATAAAAAAGGAAACGGTTTCTGCTTCATCAGTTTTGGTCTTTTGGAGGAAATAACTGCGTATTTCGGAACGATTTCGGACGGTCAGGGCGCACTTCTGTCAAAGACAGGGCGTTAAAATCCTGAAGAGAGACTACATTTTGGGTGGAACCGGAAAACCGCCGGGGGGCCGTTTATACCCCTGAACGATGCGTTCGCCGAGTCGCTGGTAATACGCCGGATCGGTCGGTGTTACGCTGGCCAGCCCATCGACGTACTTGTTGTACAGACAGAACAAGGCCGTGATCAAAACCGTATCGTGGATTTCCCGGTCGGTGGCCCCCGCCTGTTTCGCCCGTTCGACGGCTTCGGGCGTTACATCCTTTCCGCTGCGCTGGGCGCGGGCCGCAATGGCCAGCAAGGCTTTCATTTTTTCGCTGACCGGAGCGGTTTCAAAATCCTGTTTCACGGCCCGGGCGGTTTCATTTTCACCCAGCAGCAAATCGGCCGCTTTGGTGTGCGCGGCTGTACAGAACCGGGTTTCGTTCCGGGCCGACACCAGTGTGGCAATCAATTCGCGCTCGCCCGGCGTTAAAGTCGACTCACCCCGCAACAGGATCTGGGTCAATTCCCGGATGGGCATAGCCGTATCGAGACGGTATTCGAGCAAACCGGTGATGCCGGGCAAATGCTCTGGAAGAGATATATGGGGCATTTCTGTAAGGTCAAAAAGTGAACGAATTGCACCGAAAACGGCTGCTTTCGGCTTACAACTTGATTCCCAGCGTTAACACGCCCGTCCGACCGTCGGAGGGCCAGATTCCCGGCCCCGGATAGAAGGTGGGGCGCTTGGTGAAATACGCCGTATTCAACAGGTTATTGATACTCCCCCGCAGCGTAAAACGCCGTCCGATCCGCCAGGTGGTGTTCAAATCCCAGATGCCGTAGGCCGGAACCGGGCCTCGGGCGCCATTGGCCGTCGGTTCCGCGGTGTTGAGCGCGTCAGAAAACGTCTCACTGACGTAGCTGAACTGGGCGGTCAGACTGAAGGTGCGGTAGCGGGCCGTCAGGCCGTTGCGGCTGGTCCAGCGCGGAGCCGATTCCACCCGGTTGCCATCGATGGTTTGGTTATCCGCTCCCGTCGAAACGCGGGCGTTGTGATACCGGGCATCCACAAAGGCTGTCGAGGTAAAACCGGTCAGCGCAAACTGGTTGGTTCGGTAAAACTGCGCTTCAACCAGAGCTTCGACGCCTTTGGTGCGACTGTCGCCGACGTTGGTTCGGAACACGTAACTTTCGCCCGCCGGGTTGGTCAGCACCAGGCTCCCCAAGCGGTTTCTATACGGCAGATAAAACGCACTGACGTTGACGTGCAGTCCCTGCCAGTAACCTTCCAGGCCGATTTCCGCGTTATATCCCGTCGCATCTTTCAGGTTCTTGTCGACCTGTTCGTAGACCGAGGTCGGAATGATGTCCTTGAAAATCACCGGGCGATAGGCCTGCGACCAGCCGCCGTACACTTTCAGTTCCGGCCTAAACCGATATTGGGCATTGATTCCGAGCAGGGCAAACCGGTGGTCGATGTCGTTCGGCAACTTCAGCGGATCGTAGTAGCTGATGGTTCCCCGCAGCCGGGTCAAGCCACTTTCCACCCGAATCCCGGGCGAAACGGTCAGTTTTGGCGTCAGGTGGAACTGGCTTTCGGCAAAAACCGCCACATTGCTGGTGTAAAAGTGCAGATCACGCCCGAATGGGCCGGTGATCGACAGGTCGAAATCGGAGCCAGTCGTGCCTTTTCCCTGCTGCCGCCGGTTCAAATCGTTGTTCATCACCTGTACACCCACTACGCCGGTAGCGGCCACATTCCCAAGCTGATACGCGTGCAGCAAACGCAGCTCGGACGTATAGCTGTGAAAGTTGTCGATGTCGACCTGCCGGTTTCGCGGCTGCCCGGTTGCCTTGATGAGCGTATCCGGCACGTTGGCCAGCGCGTCGAACAGGACACTATTTCGCTGGCCCAATACCGCCGACGTCAGCCACATCAGCCGGGTTCGGTCCGTCATCTGCCAGTCGAGCCGCAGCGACGGCACCCAGATGTCGGGGTTGAAGTAGTTGCGGTTTCGGGTGGCCTGCTGCGGATTTTGCGCAAACTGGGCTTCCGTCAACGGACCCGGAATGCGGTAAACGTATTCCGATCGACCCAATTCGACACCGATCCGGAGCCGTTTCGTAGCCTGATACTGCAAGCTCATAAACTGGGCCTGGGCGTTTGAGGTCGCACTTTCCCGATAACCGTCCGAATGCTTCCGGTAATAATAGCCGTAATAAGTCAGCTTCCCGATTCGCCCGCCAATGGCGTTGTACGTACTCCGCAAGCCGTATGAACCCACCGAATTGACGGTTTCAAAACCAAACCGGCGGGTCGTGTCGCCCGACTTCGTCACATAATTGAGCATGCCGCCAAACTGCGCGCCGTATTGCAGGGAAGCCGTTCCGCGCACCAGTTCGACCCGTTCGATGCTTTCCATCGGGGGCGAAAAGTGGCTGGCCGGATAACCGTACATGTCCGAATTGGTCAAAACCCCGTTCTGGCGACTGTTGTATTCCCAGGACCGGTGCGGGTCCAGCCCGCGCGTGGCAACGTTCACCTGGTTACCGGTTCCGTCCATGTCATAGACAAACAAACCCGGAAGCCGGGCGAACACCTGCCGGGCGTTTTTCTCAGCAATGTTGGCGTCGATTTCCCCCAACTGCACCACCTCCGTCCGCTTGCCACCCAGCAGATACGTACCCTGCACATCGGGCAGCGATTGCGTAAATCCCTCCCTAATACCGGTTACGTTTACCTCTTTCAAGGTTTGGCTCCGCAGGGTGTCCACTGCGGTCTTCAAAGCGGTCGATTGGGCAAAACCGGTATCGGTCAGACTGATCATCAAGCCCATAGCGATCCCCAGAATACCCGTATTCTTCTTCCAAGAGTCCATATTACAACGGATTAAAGTCCGGATCCGTCGGCTTTTGCCCGAGCGATGGCATAGTTTCCAACTTCGTTTCCGGCCTTCAAACCAGCCTCACAATCAAAGCGATAGTGAATCAGCCCGTAGATTCGCGACACGGAGGCTTCCTGCGCCTGTTTTGTAAAGGTATCCGCCTGATCGGGAAACAGATAACCCAATACCGTGGCGGCCGCCCCCGAAAACGTCGAGTGCCCGGAGGTGTACGACGGGAAATTGGGCAGTCCCACCGACGTCTTCACTTTAAACTGCTGCGGACGGGGATAGTAGTAATAGTACTTGGAGTCCCAGCAGGTGATGGCTGCATCCATTTCGGCCGTTCCCAGCAGGGCCAGCGTGCGGGCCATCCGGACTTCGCTGTGCCGGGCTTCGTGGCTCACGTTGGCCGCCGTGCGGTGCCAGTGACCGGGGGGCGTGTAGCTCCCGGCTCCGTCGGCCCAGTAATTGGCAATCCGCGCCTGTTCCCGGGTCTGTTTTTTTTGAATATTCTGCAATTCCTCCAGATCTTTTTGGAATGCCGGACTGTCCAGCGCCGGGGGTGGCACGGCACGCAGTTTTTCCAGATCCGCTTTGGTGTAATTCCACGGCAGAACGGCCCCGTAATTCGGCAACATGGGCGGACGAAGCGGCAATTCCTGACTCACCCAGGCTTCGCGAAGACCCCGTTCTTTGGCTTTTTCGATCATACCTGCGGTCAACGTCTGGTTGTTGGCCGCGGCCATTCCATCGGTTCGGGCGCGGCCCATCACCTTGGCTGCCACGGCGTTCCCGAGGTCAACCCCGGCAACCAGATCGCTTTCCACGTTCATACCGGCCCACAATCGGCTTTCGCGGTGTTCCTTCAGGCGGGCTTCCAGATACGGCACTTCACCCGGAAACATCGCCTTCAGAATCGTCACCGAAGCTGCCGCCACGACGGCATCCTCCGAGGGGTAGGTCGGAATGCTGGAAACCGGCAGGGCCACCCGAATTGTAGCGTCGGTTTTCGACGGTGCGGCCCGTTTGAACTGGTATTTGTAGTTCCAGGCGACCACTAACGCGTCATACTGGGCCACACTCAGGTACGCCAGCGCGCGGGAAGCGTACGGCGGATTGGCAAACGGGAACTTCGGGTCAGCCAGCGGATTGGCCGCGTCGGGCACCGGGTATTTCCCCTCGGCATTGTAGGCCGGCGGAATGTTGTAGCGGGCCGCCAGTTCGCGGGCAATCTCGTTCCAGCGGTAAACAGCCCCGGCACCCCAGTAAACGACGGCTTCCTGCTGTTCCTTCGTCAGGTTGACGGATTTCTGTTTCAAACTGGCCAGTTCGGCCACGTATTCGGGGGAAGAAACCGCTTTGGGGGCCGCCACCGGTATTTCGGTAGCGGAAGTTAGCTGATACGTTTTCCAGGAACCCGCCTTTTCGTCGACCGACGCGGGAGCATACCCCACCCGCTGGGGTTCTTCAATGGTTTTGTCACAAGACGTCAAAACAGCCACCGTGGCAAAAATGCCGATCGCTCTTTTCAGCCTGTTGCTATGGGTTTTCATACTTTTTCTTGATTGATCAGGGGCAACGAACTGAACGCCGTTGCCCGTCCATCTTTTTACAACTTAAACAGATACAGCACACCCACCATGAAACTCGTGCTCTGTCCGACATTCCGGCCGTCGGTCACATAGCCCACCCGGGCGTTGATGCCGATGTTTCTGGGCTGCACTTTCCCATACCAGCCCACCGTCGTTGCCTGCATGTTGTTGGTCGGGAACGGCATGTCGTGCCGCCGGATGTAGTCGCCCTGGGTGCAGGAACTGCGCTCGGCCCAGAGTTCGGTCTGCCATTTTTTCCGCAGAATCCCCAGTCGCAGCCCCGCGTCATACGCATTCGGAACACTCACTTCGTTGGTGTTGTACACCCGGTCGTCGGCCTGGTAGGCATCGCGGTCTACGTTGATGTTACTCCGCCAGAGGTAGGTACCGTGTGCGTTGAGGTACAGACCGGTTTTCGGATGTTTGTAATTGGCAATCAGCCGCCCCGAAACCGTCCGGCACTGCAACCCAATCGACATCGGAAGAAAATCCGGGACATAATTACCAACCGGCAGCGAGGCTCCCGCTACGGCGTGCAGCGAAAAACCGTGCGTTTTCAGAATCCGGTATTTCAGCCAGCCCGACAGATCCTGAAGACCTTTCTGGCCCAGCAGGTTACCGGCACTGGTTTCCGTCCAGACATACGGCAGGCTCAGAATGACGTTCAACCGGTTGCTGATGCCAATGGCAGGCATCAGCATCACGTTTTGGGTCGTATGGGTGCCAATGTTGGAGTTGGAGCGTTTGAGCGAATTTTCCCAGTAGTCGGTCCAGGTGCTTTTGCCATACATAGCGGCCACACAAACCGACCCTTTGGACATGTAAATGGCATCGTGCGGCATTTGCGCCTTTACCTCGCCCACGGCAAACACCGCACTGATTACCAGCAATTTGATAAAATTTCTCATGGAATTAAAAGGTGGATACGTGTCGGAAAGACCGATAAGAATTGTCTAAAACCAGCGGCTTAGCGAAACGGACACGGAATAATCGGCAAAAGCCGCATCACCGTGACGAACGCCGAGTGGATCGAGTTTGTCGGAATAACTCTTGATCCGGTTGCGGTAGAGCGCCACCGGGACGGTTGCCGTGGCCGAGAATTTGCCGCGCATGTAGGCCAGGCCGGGTTCAACCGCCACGATGTAACCGGGACGACGGAATCCTTTGCTTCCCCCAAAAACATCGGACGACGGAATACCTTCTACCCGACCACCGAGCATCACGGCCAGACCCGGAATCGCTGAAATGGACTGGCTCAAACCCACCCGGGCGGCAAATTGATCCGCCACTGAGAAATAACCGGTTACGAGATCGATGGTCGTTGCTTCGGGGCTGCGGAGCACGTTGTTCGTTTCGCGGGGATTGAAGAGGTAATAGCCGGAAAAATACGCCGTCAAACCGCCGGTAATCTGCGCATAGCCCTGACCTTCCACACTGAAACCCACCCCGCCATCGCCCAACTGGATCGACTGATCGACCGGTTTGTTCACGATGTAGTCTCGTTTTTCCTTGTCCAGTTTGTGAAAATCGCCGGTTACGCCCGGATTGCCGGTCGGCAGTTTAACCCCCACGCCCAGCGCCAGATTGGCCTTCGAGAGTTTCGCCGGATTCACCAGCCAGTAGCTTCCCGAAATCCGTACATCACCGATGCCCTGCGAACCGGTGCGAAACCGCTTGTGCTCCGGATTGGCCGTTACCGCATTGCCATAATGTTCGTATAAAGAAGAGCGGTCGTTGTACTGAATCGGCAGGTTCACGGAGAAGGACAAGCGGGGCGTTGCCAGGTAGGTGATGCCCAGATCGAGGGCGTGGGAAATGTTAATCACCTCCGTATTTTGCTCCAGGCGTTCTTTCTGCTCAACGTCGCCCTTGAAATGCCGGAACGACCGGAAATACCGGTAGCCCATGTTTACCTGCCATTGGCCGGTGCGTTGTTTGAAAAAATCGGCTGAGGTGGCATTGCCCGGAACCGCACAGCCCATGTGTCGGACGGCTACGCAGCCCTGCGCCGAAGCCTGGGTATACAGAATAGACAGGCACAGAAATGCCATTGAAAGTCGGTAAAACAATTTCATTGCTTTGAGTTGTCTGAGATGGTCATGACGTGGGTGGCGGGTGCGGCCAAAAGGCCCACCAACCGCCCAACGGATGGATAAGAAACCGGTGATGAGTACCCGACAGCGTACGGAATTTCCCGTCGAACCCATTTTGGGGCAACGGAGAGAATAACCAGCACCTGCTTAGCGGGTTACAGGAACGAATGCGCACGATTCAGCCACGACCTGAGGTCGCAGGAAACCGGCGAATCACAAATTCATCAGGACAACAACTCGGGGGGAGGAGAATAAACCGGCAGACTGCGGGTCGACAAATGGGAAGTAAACGACGGAATTCGCACCAGTTTCTCGTTCCAGTCGTACAGGAAAAACCAAGTACGCGCGCGGTTGATGGGCGAATATTCCTTTAAAAACAATTTAAGCAGGTTATTGGCTTTTTTAGCCGATTCGGACGTGCCGGTGGCAAACTGCTCTTTCACGAAGGAAAGCAGATCCCGCTGGAAGAATGATTTGGTCTTGTTGACGTAGCCGGAGATGTGCAGCGTATCGCCCGAGACATCCAGGTTGACAATTTCGTAAAAACTGCCCCGGTATTTGAACCCTTCCGGTTTGTTCTGCGTCAGAATGGCCTCGTTGGGGTGTTTTTGAAGCGGTATTTGAAACTCGACAATGTGGTCGACCGATGAAAAAACCGTAACCCGTTCCGACAATTCATGCTGTTCCTGCCACTGCACACTGACGAGCACCAGCAGATGCCCCAGCATGTGGTACAGCAAAACAACGAATAAACCGAAGGAGATAAACCGTTTCACAAATCTTTATTCGGTAAAATTTACTCAAATATACTATATCCTTGGAATCTTGCTACTGCGTACGAAAATTTTCAAAGTCGAATTTTACGGTTTAGTGGCCTGCAGGTTTACTGAGCCGCCAGTTCCACCGTCAATGCAAACCGGGTCGGAGCCATCGTGGGGCCACTGAATCCTCCTCCACCCCCTCCGCCGTACATGCCGCGTCGGCCATACATGCCGCCACCGTACATACCACCACCCATGCCGCCCATGCCCATATTGCTCGAATTGGACGAGCTTTGTTTGGGGCGTTCGGGAACGCCGGATTCAAAACCGATGGTGAGGGGTTCGCCAGAACCGGCTTTGGCATTCAGCAACGCCAGCGGAATGGTGAGGTGATAGACCAGCCGACCGGCTTTGTCTTCCAGTCGCCCCGTGATGCCCGACGGATCGCCGGTGGCCGACACCAGCATTTCGTCTTCGGCGACCAGGTGAATGAGTTTCATCTCGATTTTCCGGTCAATGAGTTGCTTCGTCATCGTCGACCGATCCGTGGGACCGGCTTTGGCACCCAACGCCACAGGTCGCCCGGTTGCGGGATCCATTTCTTCGGGTAGCGGAAACTGAATGCCGCGCCAGGTTTTTTTCTTGCCTTTCTGATCGAGCCAGATGGTGCTGCCAAACAGCAGGGATTTAAACTGATCCTGGTCGTTGTCCAACTGGAAGGTCAGGAACAATTTATCGGCATTGTTGACGGCCACCACGTGAACTTTCGCATTTTCCAGAAAAACTTCCGGACGCGCAGAACTGTCGGCGGCTGCTCCGGTGGCGGTTGGCACACTGGTCCAGGTGCTTTTTACCGGAACCGATTTTTGAGCCACGGCCATCCCGGCCGCCAGGCATACCATTATACCGATCAATGCGTTTCGTTTCATCGCCTGAGTTGAGGAGTAGGGAATGAACGGATTTCCACCCGTTTTTAGGCCTGCTAAGGTAAGGTTTTTTCGTGGAAAGGCATAGCGAACCACAATCGCTCCGCGTCTTCGCTACTTTTTTAGCCACCGGCCGACACAAAAGACGGTTTCCATTAGTTTATTCCAGAAGGAAGTCGCACCGATCCACACGCTATGAGTTCTACCCCAACCCATTTTAAAAACAGCCCGTCTGCGGAGGAACAGCTTGTCCTGATGCAGGCCATCCTAGATGCCTCACAAAATGTTATGGCGTATTGTATTCCCATGCGCAATGAGCAGGCTCAAATCGTTGATTTTTCGTATCGGATTGCCAACCAGAGTCTCGCTCAGTTGTTGGGTATCGAACAGAGTCAAATCATGGAAAAGCCGTTGATGCACTGGTTTCCGAACGCAAAAGAACTGGGTTTGTTTCAGCAGTACGTCGACGTAATTGAAAAAAAAGAGCCTAGAATTGTTGAATTTCCGTATGGTGACCAGGCTTGTGACGGTTGCTTCCTTATCACGGCCACTCCGCTGCAGGAGGGTATCGTGCTTTCATTTTTGGATATTACTGACCAGAAGCGGGCGAGAGTAACCCAGCAGGAACAGGCCGAACTCCTGCAGGCAACGCTGGACGCATCGTTGAATAGTACCATCGCCATGCGGGCAATGCGGAATGAATCCGGGCAGATCATCGACTTCCTGATGCAAACCGCCAACCGGGCTGTCGAACGGGATTTGTTCCTGCCACCCGAGAAAATTGCCGGACACCGGCTGCTGGAGGTTTTTCCCGGCAACATCGAATCCGGCCTGTTCGAATTCTACCAGCGGGTAGCCGAAACGGGAAAAACCGACCAAACAACGCAGTATTACATCGACGCAAACGGGCTGGAAGCCTGGTTTACGGTGGCCGCTGTCCGGCAGAGCACCGACCAGATTGTGATCACGTTTATGAACATCACCGAGAGCAAATTGCAGGAATTGCGGTTGAAAAAATCCAATGAGGATTTACTGCGATCCAACGAACTGCTCGAACAGTTTGCCTACGGTGCCAGCCACGATTTGCAGGAACCTTTACGGAAAATTCAGGCGTTCGGCGATCTGCTTCTCGATCAGTATGGGAGTCAGTTAGGCGATGGTGCCACGGTTTTGCAGCGAATGCAGTCGGCCGCCAGCCGGATGTCCGGACTGATTCAGGATTTGCTGACGTATTCCCGGCTTTCTACCCAAAAACCCGCTCTGGTTGCGGTGGCACTGAATCCGTTGATCAGCGATGTGCTGTCGGATCTTGAACTGATGATTGAGGATAAAAACGCTATCGTTGAAGTGTCCCCCCTGCCAACCATCAAAGGGAGTGTGAGCCAGTTGCGGCAACTGTTTCAGAACCTGCTCATCAATGGCCTGAAATTTTCGTTCCCGGACACTCCCCCTCACATTCGAATTTCGTTTCGGGAAGTCCGATTGGGTGACTTACCTGCGGGTTTGATCTTTCCGGTTCTGCCGGTTGCACTGAAACCACTTCAAAAGACGATCCGGTTCTATGAAATCAGCATCCAGGACAACGGAATTGGTTTCAAAACCGAATACCGCCACCAGATTTTTAAAGCGTTCCAGCGTTTACACAGCCAAAGCAGTCAGTATGCCGGAACGGGCCTGGGCTTGGCAATCGTAAAAAAAGTCGTCGAAAACCACTTTGGAGCGATTCACGCCGAAAGCCGGGAAGGTCAGGGAGCGGTTTTTCGGATTTTTCTGCCGACGAGTTACTGACCGGTGCAAACCCGGCCCTTCCGTCCGCAATTCGTTATAAGGCCATACGCTATCGTTTTTCAGCACATTTCCGATTCCCATGTTGCAGGCAGCCGCGACCAGCGTCCAGAATCGTGCCGATACCGCAAATACCGGCAGGCCGCATCGGTTGATTTTTGCACATCATCCCGACCAAACCGGGTGGTCAAACCCAGTTCGTGGACGGTGGCCGGTATCAGTTGCCAGTGTCCCATCCCCCTTTCGGCGACACCGCCCGGCTTTAAGGAACGTAACGCCTGTCTTCCTTTCTTACCAAAAGCGATAAACTTTTTCGCCCCGTTAGGGGCATAACAGCGTAGCGTCGGTAGCCATTCCAGAATGTGAGAATTCCGGGCGTGCCGATAGGTACGCGACAGGTTTGTGTCTGGCCAATGGTATGTACCTGACGGCACATGGAAAGACGGAAGCGCCTGATCCATCTACCGACGCTGCGCTGTTGAACCCCTAACGGGGCTTAGCCCATTCCATTTGACCGTGTTTTACAGAATATGAGATCCCTCAACGACCATTCTCTACCTGTTATGTCCCAACGGGGCTTAGCCCATTCCTATCCCTCCTTTTTAACAACTTTGCAAACAGATTGACAATCAAATTTTTACCAATAAAAAAGGGACGCGAACGCCCCTTTTTTATACTGAAATTATTTCGGTTACTACACCCAATCCCAATCGAAGAGGGGTTGCATTTTGCGTTTGGCGGCCAGAAAAACCTGCCACAGCCGTGTTCGGCGGAAGCGCAGCACCCGTAAACCCAGCAATCCGGCCATCGCCGTCGGGGTTTGGGCGGCAGAAGCGGTCATGGACGTGGAACCGGCATCCGAAGCACCGCTGGTATCTTCCGATTCACCGATGATTTGCGCAAGGGCTTCCTCCAGCAGATTCCGGCTGCGCGGCCCCCAGGTGGGCTCCGGCTCGGGACCGGGTTCACCGGAAGTCTGAATAATGGGTTCGACACCCGGCTGGAAACGCTCGCCCGGCAAAGGGCGGGTCAGATCGGCCAGCACGGCGGGGCTCAGCATATCGCTGTACATCCTGGGGCGGGTCAGCAACTCTTTATAGGCTAACACACGGTACAGATACGTACTGGTTTCGCGGTGGAGCCGCAGGTTGTAATAACTCCGGATGCCCTGCTGGTCGATGCGGTTTTGAACGTGCGTCACACCACTGTTGTAAGCGGCTGCCACCAGCGTCCAGGAACCCAGTTCACGGTGCAATTCACGCAGGTACCGACAGGCGGCTACGGTCGACTTATAAAGATCCCTCCGTTCATCGAGTCCATGTCTGACAATCAGGCCATTGTCGCGGGCGGTTTGGGGCATCAACTGCCAGTATCCGCCCGCACCCTTGGGAGATGTGCTAGTGCCCGACAAGTCGCTTTCAACCAGTGGCAAGTACTTAAAGTCTTTGGGAATGTTGTACTTGGCCAGAATGGGCTCGATAACCGGAAAAAACTTGACCGCCCGTTTCCGAAGCCGGAGCAGATAATCCCGATGACGGGATTGTTTGAGCAAAACCGTTACCCAACGTCTGGTAACATTGGACTGCCGAAGGGGAACAAACTCCCCGCAAAATTGAACGGGTTGTAAACTTTGGATGGTTTCAGTTCCCGGCAACCTTACACTAACGGTGCCATTGGAGTGGGACGTAAACTCTCTTGAATGGACGTCCAGAGGTGCCGACAAACCAATGGTTTTAAGCGTCGACAGCATCAGAATAATACTTGCTTCTTTTATCAAAACAGACTTAGTTGTTGTTTACGTCAACACGACGGTCACGGTTTAATAAAAAGTCATTCATACGAAGCTAGTTGATTTTCTGCACTTTACCAAATCCAGGTCTGTATAAATTACTAAACGGCAATCCTACTAACGCCATAGAATACTCAGAGAATGCGGCCGAGCAGGGCGGCCACAATCCGGATTTTGGTGTAATCGTAGCGCCCCTGCAACGCGTCGTAAACGGGCTTCAACGCGTTGTTTTCCACGCCCACCCGGGCAATGGTCCGCTCGATATCAAGGCGGTCGGCGGTATCGAC
This sequence comes from Larkinella sp., assembly GCF_965227735.1. Lineage (NCBI taxonomy): Bacteria > Pseudomonadati > Bacteroidota > Cytophagia > Cytophagales > Spirosomataceae > Larkinella > Larkinella sp. Next base: position 1,180,715 of record NZ_OZ245776.1, read on the forward strand.
CAGAGCAGCCAGATCGACCTCATACCCGTTGCCGGCGAGGTAAATTAAATGCATCGCGATGGTCGACGAAGACAGCTTCCGTTCCTCCGCAATTTCGTCAATGGTCTTGCCCTGCTGGTAGAGTTCGAAGGTTAGCAAATGCGTCGAGCCTTTCAAAGTCGTGCCTTCGCGCGCCTGTCCGGTGAGGAATCCGGCAATGACTTCCATGAACCGCTTGCCAAACAATTGCAGCTTCCGGTCGCCCACCCCGCTCACGTTTCGGAATGCTTCGGGCGTAGTGGGGCGCAGGCGGCTCATTTCCTCCAGCGACGAATCCGTGAAAACCACATACGGCGGTACATTCTGCTCGTCGGCCAGTTGTTTCCGCAACACCCGCAACCGCTCGAAAAGATCGTCGCGAACGGTCTCTGTTTTGGTCTTCGGTTTTTGTTCAGCTTTGAGCTGGGCCGCATCTTCCGGCTTGATGAGTTGAATTTTACGGTCCTGAAACAAAACCGCATCCGCCAGAATCCCGCGTCGCAACGAATAATGGTCGTCGTAGGCAATTTCAATGACCCCGATGTTGATGAGTTGCTGGATGTAACTCCGCCACTCGTCAAATTTCAGATCACTGCCCGCGCCGTAGGTTTTAATCAGGTGGTAATTGTTCTGCATTACCGTCTGGTTCCGCGAACCGCGCAGGACGTCGATCAGCGTGTTGACCGGCACTTGTTCCTTCAAGCGGACCATCGCCGAGAGGGCTTTCTGGGCCAGCACGGTGCCGTCGAACATCACCCGCGGATTCTGGCAAACGTCGCAGTTGCCGCAGGGTTCGCTCAGTTCTTCCGAAAAATAACTCAGCAAAACCTGACGCCGGCACGAATGCGCTTCGGCATACTGTTGAATCCGCTCCAGTTTCGCCATTTGCAACCCCAAATTGGCCGGTGCATTTTCGGACAGCATTTCCTTCCAGCTTGCCACGTCGGCAAAGCTGTAAAACAAAACCGTATCGGCAGCAGAACCGTCGCGCCCGGCCCGGCCGATTTCCTGGTAAAAGCTTTCCAGGTTTTTGGGCATGTTATAATGAATCACCCAGCGCACATTGGATTTATCGATGCCCATGCCAAAGGCAATGGTGGCGCAGATGATCCGGATGTCGTCACGAACAAACTCTTCCTGCGCCTGCGAACGGCTTTCGGCACTCATCCCGGCGTGGTAATACCCGGCCCGGTAGCCTTTTTCCTGCAGTTTGGCCGCCAGGCTTTCCGTCGATTTCCGGCTCTGGCAGTATATAATGCCGGAATTGTCGGGCTGCAGGGCCAGAAACCGTTCGATCTGCTGAATCCGTTTCAGTCCGGGCAACACCTTCAGGCTCAGGTTCGGGCGGTTGAAAGAAGCCACAAAAACCGCCGGATCGTTCAGGTGAAGCTGGTTGATGATGTCCTGCCGGGTCAGTTTGTCGGCGGTGGCCGTCAGGGCAGCCACCGGCACATCGGGAAAATGCTTTTTCAGCATCGCCAACTGCGTGTATTCCGGGCGAAAATCGTGTCCCCATGACGAAATACAGTGGGCTTCATCGACCGCGAACAGACTGATTTGCAAGGTCTTCAGAAACACGAAAAACGATTCCGACAGCATTTTTTCGGGCGAAACGTAGAGCAGTTTCAATTTGCCAGCCTGGCAATCCTGCTCAATTTCCCGTTGCTCGCGGCTGCTCTGCGTGCTGTTCAGAAAAGCCGCCGGAATCCCGTTCAGCAACAGGGCCTCGACCTGGTCTTTCATCAGCGCAATCAGGGGCGACACCACCAGGCAAACACCCGGTTTCATCAGCGCCGGTATCTGAAAGCACACCGACTTCCCTCCGCCCGTCGGCATCAGCACGAGCGAATCGCGGCCGTCCAGCAAGGTTCGGACGACAGTTTCCTGCATGGGCCGGAACCGGTCGTAGCCGTAATATTGCTTCAGAAAATCAACGGGTTTCAGTGTCTCTGTTTCGTTCATTGGTTTTGTTATCTACTGCCCCCGCCCCCTAAAGGGGAGAGGACGCTTCTTACTCCGGATGGTTTCGCGTCCTCTCCCCTTTAGGGGGCGGGGGCAAAATCAATCGCTCAGCATCCGTTGGCAGAATGGTGTTGAAATTCCCCCAAAAGCGCTCATCCAACTTTCCGGTCTGCTTCGGCAGGTTTTCGGTAGTGGTCAGCACTTCCGTTTCTTTAACGGTCTGACCGTTGGATTTGGCGTATTCACCGGTACCAAAATGCAAGTCAATGACGGCCGTCATCGGTGGATTCGTAGCAACCGAAAACTGCGTTTCCAGCACCAGTCGCGCGTCCTGCAAAAACCACTTGCCATTCAACTGACGGTATTGGCTATGGCTGTAAATCCGCTTTACTTCTTTTTTTGAACGACCGGTGAGGTTCTCAAAAACCGCTTTCAGGTTGGTCTTCAACACCTCCCCTGCGGCTTCGGGCGTAAATTCATACGCAATCCGGACAATAGCCCGGCTGGCCGTATCGATCAACACCTCGCCTTTCCGGGCCGCCCGAACGCGCCGACCCGCCACCGGGGCAAACGCCAGCCGGTAAGCCGGGCGGTTGTCGCAGCCGGTCAGGACAGAATCCAGCCGGAATTCGTAATCGTTCAGGTTGTCACCGTCCCAGTATTCCGGCGGCCCCAGGTCCATGCTCCGTGTTACAATGGCGGCTCCGTTCGGAAACGCGTAGCCTTCCAACGCTTTCGGCAGCGGATTCCGTTCAGCCTGCCGCCCTTTCACCAGCTTTGCTTTTTCCGGCAATTCGGTTTGCACGCTGGGTAGTTTTTCCACTTTCAGGATCGCTTCCCGCACGTTCCAGCAAGCGGTATCGGTCGAAAGGACCTCGCGGTAAAAACCGGTCAACACGGTGGGTGTCGCCTGAAAATTGGTACGAATGGCCTTCAGCGCCGAAAAAACCAGTAACCGCCCGTCGGTCTGCTTCCGGAACGAAACAGCCAGTGGGGTCCCAACCACAGGTTCCAGCCTGATGACAACAGAATCGACCGGTTTCAGGTTTCGGAGGGGCAGAACGGAATTCTGGTAGTCTGCCGCCGAAATGACGCCCTCCTTCTGCGAATCGATTTTAGGGTAGTTCAGCAAAAACCGCCCTTCCTGATTCGCCAGGGTTCCCCAGGCTTTGCCACTGACGCTGACATAGGCAAACCCGACCGGTTTTCCCGTCGATTGGTCTACGACCTGCCCCTTCACCTGCTGATAGCCCTGGCCGAATGAGCCTTGTATCCCCGTCAACAGGAGGTAAAAAAAGCTTACAAACCGCTTCATCCGGTAAATGGTAAAGAACTTAAAGCCGGGTTTACGGGGTCAGAACGGAACTGGTTCAGTTTTCAAAAATACAAAATCCGACCCGTTTTTCCCCCAAAACTGGCCGTAAACATAAGGCAAGTTTTCGATTGCCTGTACAAAAAATAACAATAGTTTTTCCAAGTAACGACCTACTTTCGATCAGTTACACCCGGCGATTCCACAGACCGGAAACGGGTCGATGGGTGCGCCGTCCAAAAATGCCGGATTATCCGTATGTTTGAAGCCGAAAGACTTCTTCTAATTTCTCATGAAAAAAACAGGATGGCTTGGCGGCTTTTTGCTGCTCTCACTGGCTACGCAGGCACAAAATCCGCTCACCCCCGAACAACTCTGGAAATGGGGCCGGGTGTCGGGACTGGGCATTTCCAAAGACAAGAAATCGGTTATCTATTCCGTCAGTACACCGAACGCGGAGGAAAACAAAAGTGCGCGAAAAACCTACACAATACCGCTAAGCGGGGGCTCGGCAACCGAAATTCCGAACGCCGACAGCTTGCTGGTCAACTCAAAAATTTCGTCCGACGGCAAGTTTATCCTTAGCAGTGAGGCTGTAAAACTGGAAGACATTGCCAGCACCGACAAATATCCCGATCTGAAAAAATCGAATGCGTACGTCTACACCTCGCTGAATTACCGCCATTGGGATACGTGGGAAGACGGCAAATACGACCACGTTTTCGTGGCTCCGCTGGTGAATGGAAAAGCCGGAGCGGGCAAGGACATTATGCCGGGCGAAAAATTCGATTGCCCGCAAAAACCGTTCGGTGGCGACGAGGATTATATCTGGAATCCCGACGGTAAACACATCGTCTATGTGACCAAGAAGAAAACTGGTACGGATTACGCGATCAGCACCAATACGGATTTGTTCGAATACGATATCACAACGGGAACGACAAAAAATCTGACCGAAGAAAACAAAGGCTACGACTTCAATCCTGAATACAACGCCAAAGGGCAACTGGCCTGGCTGCAAATGAAACGCGACGGCTACGAAGCCGACAAACAGGATTTGATCGTCTGGAACGGCGTCACCAAAATGAACCTGACCGGCCAACGGGACGATCTTCATGTTCAGGGGTTTAAATGGAGCCAGGACGGTTCTGCGCTTTTCTTCACGGCGCCCATCGACGGCACGATTCAGTTGTTCAAAGTGACGTATCCGGGGCTCACGAAAATGATGCCGATCATTACGCAGCTTACCAAAGGCGATTTCGACGTCACCGGCATCGTCGGGCAAGCGGCCAATACCCTCGTCGTTTCCCGCACCGACATGAACCACCCGGCCGAATTGTTCACGGTCGATCTGGCGAACGGCGCGATGACGCAGCTCACCCACGTGAACGATGCTGTGCTGAAAACCACCGGAATCTGCAAAACCGAACGCCGTTTTGTGACGACCACCGACAACAAAAAGATGCTGGTGTGGGTCATTTATCCGCCCGGTTTCGAAGCCTCTAAAAAATACCCCACGCTGCTCTATTGCCAGGGCGGTCCGCAGTCGGCTTTGACGCAGATGTATTCATACCGCTGGAATTTTCAGTTGATGGCATCGCAGGGGTACATCGTCGTGGCCCCGAACCGCCGGGGTATGCCGGGCCACGGCACCCAGTGGAACGAGCAGGTCAGCAAAGACTGGGGCGGGCAGGTGATCCGGGATTATCTGAGCGCCATCGATGCGGTTTCCAAAGAACCGTATGTGGACAAAAACCGCCTGGGGTGCGTCGGTCCGAGTTTTGGCGGCTACTCGGTTTTTGCGCTGGCGGGGGCTCACAACAAGCGGTTTAAGTCCTTCATTTCGCACGACGGTGTCTTCGATTTCAAGAGCATGTATGGCACCACCGAAGAGCTGTTTTTTGTCAACTGGGATTTTGGCGGATCGTACTGGGACAAAAAGAACGCAGCCGCCCAGCGGACTTACAGCCAGTCGCCGAGCAACTTCGTGGACCGCTGGGACACGCCGATTTTCATCATTCAGGGTGGCCGCGACTACCGCGTTCCGATCGAGCAGGGTTTACAGGCTTTCCAGGCGGCCCAGTTGCGGGGCATTAAAAGCAAATTGCTGTATCTGCCCGACGAAAACCACTGGGTGCTGAGTGCGCAGAACGCGCTGGTGTGGCAACGGGAGTTTTTTTCGTGGCTGACGGAGACGCTGAAGTAAAACCGCTCAATCCATATTCCCTTTGACTTTCAAACCGCTGGGAACGCGGGTCGGCACGGTTTTGTCGAAATTGTCGTCGTTGAGTGTATTCAGGAATTCGACAATGCTGGAAATATCCTTGAATTTCAGGTTCAATTCGTAAACCAGCGGGTCCATTTGTCCGGCGGTTACGTGCGGGTTTTCGATTTTGCCTCCCGCAATATCTTCGTAAAACATCAACACCTGATCCAGCGTCTGGAACTTGCCGCTGTGCATATACGGCGCCGTGAACCGGAGGTTGCGCAGCGAGGGCGTCCGAAACGCGTAGTCATTGTTGATGCCCGTATCCGATTCTTTCCGGTTTTGTGTGTCGGGAACGCCAAGGGTGTGGAGTTTAAAATCGGACAGCATCGGGCCATTGTGGCATTTGGCACAGCCGGTTTTCAGAAACAGATTCAGCCCATCTTTTTCGCTCAGCGAGAGCGCGTTGCTGTCACCCCGCATATACTGATCGAAGCGGGAGTTGTTGGCCACCAGCGTTCGTTCGTAGGCGGCAATCGCTTTCGCCAGATTTTTGGCGTGAACCGGATCGGTTTCGCCCGAAAATGCTTCGGAAAACAGGGTCTGGTATTCAGGAATTCGGAGGATTCGGGCGATAATTTCGTCCAGAACCGCTTCTTCCGCGAACGAATGGCCGCGCATTTCTTCCAGCGTTGTGATGGGCAGCAAGGCTTGTTCTTCCAGGCTTTTGGCCCGCATATCCCAGAACATAGGAGCCAGCCGGGGATCATAGTCCCCGTGGTTTTGAATTCCGTTAAAGGCGGTATTCAGAACGGATTGGGAGTTGCGTTTGACAAACGGAATGGTGTTCGGAAGCCGGAACTGCCGTTTGCTGTCGCTGCCGGTTCCATTAACACCAATGGACGTTTCCAGAAATTCGGCGTAGTTGAATTCGGGCTGGTGGCAGGTGGCGCAGGCAACATCCCGGTTGCCGGACAAAACCGGGTCGTAAAACAGAAACCGCCCCAGCTCGACTTTTTTCGCATTCGTCGGGTTGTCCGGTGGATCAATAACCGATTCCGGCAAAGCTCCCAACACGGCGATGGATTCCGAGATTTTCTTTTCCCGCTTCTGATCCGCATCCTGATTACGGCCACAGGAGGTCATAACAAGAAGCAGAACACTCAGAATCGGCGCGGAAAATTCATTAAAAAAAGAGCACCTCATTGGCAATTCATACGGGTATTCACACCTGACTAAAGCCGCCGGTCTTCAGAATTTACTACTTCAATGGCCGATTTTTCATCGCGCTTTCGCCTAATCCTGATCTAAGCTTTCGAAACGAAAAGCCGATTGGCAAAGAAATGCTACCTTGAATAAGGTAAATAATTAAACTACATATATTTCTATTTTATATAATTTCAAATCACGTTTTATAAAAAATCAGTCTACAATTTATTACAAATCATATATATTTATTTTTAACAAATAAATTCCACTATATTCACTATATTTTTTAGGTTAATGATTTTTTAAAGCTTAGACTTTTTGGGTTTAAGCTTTATTTTTTATATGTATATAAATGTATTCATAAAATCTTTTTATAAAGGAAATTTAAAATAAAAAAAGGCAAATCTTACTAAGAAGATTTGCCTTTTAAAAAAAATTCAATATTGCTAATTTACTACGTTCAATCGGTAAGCAAAGGGGGAGCTGTAAAAGGCCCCGCCGGTAATATTAACACCGGTGTTGCTGGCCGTATACGATTTTCCGTTCGTCAATTTCATTACAGCCGTTATGTCAAACCGATCACCGGCTGTAATGTCCGTTAAGGCCAGTTTTGTAGCGGCCAATGCTTCGGCTCCCGTTACGGAAATGGTGGCTCGCGGATACCCCGTCTTGGCATCTTTCGCAAAGGCCGAAGCAGCAATGGACTTCAGGACGACCGCCGTCGTGGTTTTGGTCCCGTTGGCCGGGGTCGCGTCCACAAACGCAATGGACAAATCGTAGGAAGCAAACAAAGCACCCTGATTCGGAGTGACTGCTTCCGCCACAATCTCCATTTTGGTGCCGCTCATGTTGGCTTTGCTGGCACTAAACGTCGCGTTGGTAACGGGATAGGGCGTCACCGTTCGGACATACCCGCCCTGTTCCATGCTGGGTTCATCGATCCGATCAATTACGTCTGTTTCACAGGCCATTGCGAACAGCCCTAAAAACAGAAAGACCATGTATTTTTTCATCTATGTTGTGTTTTTGAATGAATGATCAAAGCTCTTTTGTACGATTATTGGGTTTATTTTAGCATCCCGGCCGGGTTGTTATCCCAAAAAACGGAAGTGGTTACGTTGGCCTTCTGCACCGCTTTGGCATTCCGGGTGATGTAGGAAGCCGGATAATAGTACGAGCGGGGAAAACCGCCCGGACTGGGGTCGAGTGCCGGTTGCTGATTGGACGGTTTGCCCGTCCGGCGATACAGGTTGTAGCTTTCGATGCCGTTTCCGTGCAAGGCCAGCCAGTATTCCGTTCCGATCACGTTCAGCTTTTGGGTGGTGGTCGTGGCGGCATCGTAGTCGGCCAGGACTTTAGTGACGTACTTCGTCACTTCCGTAGCCCAGACCGTGCCGCTTGCTGCTTCGAAGGTGGCGATTTTGCCGGCTTCGTTGGTGCCCAGCGCCAGGGTGCGCACGTCCGCCATCGATTTTTCAATCGCCGATTTCAGCAGGTCTTTCGCCACGCCGGTTGTGCCTAAGGTCAGCGCCGACTCGGCCAGCATGAAGTCCACAAAAGACCGCATCAGGATGGGATGAATGCCCGCTCCGCCCCCACCGGCTCCCAGCGAAACCGGGACACCCGCGTCGTTGTCGAAGGAACCACCTGCCGGATAAACGCCCCAGGCCGTCCGCAGCAATCCATCGGGCGGAATACCCTCGTTGCTCAGGTGATCGCGGCCCCAGTAGCCCACCGTCGACGGCAGACAGAACACATCCGAGTCTGAATAATGCGCGGGTTTTGAGTTATTTACACACCGCAAGGCATTGACATCCGTCGGATTCTTGATCGTCTGGCGGTAGAAGTAATACCGAATGCGCGGATCCGGAAAACCTTTGGATGAATACAGCGTTCCCATGTACGAATTCGACTGGTAATCACCGCCCCCGGTCGACGAATACTGCCCTCCGTAGCGGGGATGGCGGGTGTCCGGATTGGTCAGGTTGGAACCGAATTTGAACGCAAAATTCTGCGTCGCCGTCGAAATCAGTTTCCCCCCGGCAATCAGTGCATTGATGGCCGTGGTTGAACCGGCAGCGTCGGTCAACCGCATATTGAGGTAGATTTTCAATTTCAGCGTGTTGGCAACCCGCGTCCAGCTATCGGCATTCCCGGCATACAACAAGTCATTGGTCGCTCCGGCTTTGGAGGTAGCAGCAAAGTTCTTGATGGCTTCGTCCAGTTCTGTCAGCGCCGATTTGTAGATGGTGGCTCCCGCATCGACACCCGGATTGAAGTTGGTCGGGTCGATCGCTTCCGTGTAGGGCACATCCCCAAACGCATCCACCAGATTGATCAGAACGGAGGCCCGCAATGTCCGGGCAATGCCGGCATGAACGAACAATTCCGCCTTTTCGGCCAGGGGAATGATGGTTTTCACATCCGTCAGAATGGCCGCGTAGGCCGTAGTCCAGGCACCGTCGAAGTTACCCGGCGAAACCGCATTGTCATAAATGGCCGACCCCTGGTTGAGCATCCGGGTCAGTCGCATGCCCGGATCACTCAGCGAGTTGAAGTGACCGGCATAGCTCAGCTCGATTTGATTGAGCAGGTAGTTGATGTCGGTATTACTGGTCGTTACCGCGTTCGGATTATCCAATAAATCCAGTTTGCAGGAATTCAGTACGACCAGACACAACACCAACAAGGTTGTGCTTATTTTCTTGATCATCGGTTGATTGATTTATTTTTTGAATGAATGATGAAGCACTCAACGTGCGTCATTCAGCGTCTGTAGCCGGTTTTTGGATTAGAAAGTCAGCCGCAACGTTCCACCGAGCCGTTTGGAACTCGGTCCCGTCAGAAATTCGAAGCCCATGCCGTTGCCAACGCCCAACCCCAGGTTATCGGTGTCGAAGTTGAGTCCTTTCGGAATGTGGATCGCTCTGTACCACAGGTTGTTCCCCGTCAGCGAAACGGAGATTCCTTTGAAAAACGTCTTGCCCAGCAGTTTCTTGGGTAACTGGTACGACAGCGATACTTCCTGCAAACGGATGGTAGAACCGTCGTAAATCCGGCCTTCATCCCCGAAGAAATAGTAGTTGTTAAAGTAAAAATCCGACGCCGTGATCTGAATGTCGTTCGGAGTTCCGTCGGCCAGTTTGACGCCCGGAATCACGAGTGTTTGCGCCCGGTCGAACCCGGTTTCCAGACCAATGTCGGTGGTCATCCCCCGACCCAGCAACGCACCCGCCGTGGAGGCATACATGGCTCCGCCGTGCCGGTACGACATCATCACGTTGAGCGATAAGCCTTTAAAACTAAATTCGTTGATGAGGCTGCTCGTAAAAGCCGGGTTGGGATCGCCCAGGACAATCGGCGAGGTAGTCGCCAGCAAATACCCACCGGCATCGATCAGGTACTGTCCCTGGTCGTTCCGACGGAAACCGGTGCCTTTGATAACGTTAAAAGGCTGACCCACAACGGCATAATTACCCAGCGTTCCGCCAAAACCGGCCACCTGAACTTCCTGTAACGTACCGCCCAGATCGAGCACTTTGGGCCGGTTGCGTGAGAAGACGCCCGTTACGCCCCAGGAGAAATCGCCCACTTTGACGGGCGTCGCCGACAGGCTGATTTCGATGCCTTCGTTCCGGATTTTTCCGATGTTGATCGTTGTGGCGGTATAGCCCGTCGATGCATCCAGGGGTGTACTGGTGATCAGATTCCGGGTGTTGCGCTGATACGCCGTAACGTCAAAATTGAGGGCGTTGTTGAATAGCCGCCCTTCGATGCCCAACTCCACTTCGGTGTGCAACTCAGGTTTCAGGTTGGCATTGCCGAGTCCGTTGTCGACCGAGTGGGTCTGCACCGTTGCCCCGGAGGAGGTCAGCCAGGCTCTGGCGTTCTGATTCAGCACGTTGCGGGTGCTATACGGGTTGGGAAAACCGGCAGAGGTTCCGACGCCCGCCCGCACTTTCAGGAAGTTGACCAGGTTGCTGGATTGCAAGCCTTTAAAAGCCGAGGTCGGCACGAACGAGACGCTGGCGGAGGGATAAAAAATCCGGCGGTTTGGGGTTTCCACGGTCGAGGTCCAGTCGTTCCGGCCGGCCAGGTTCAGGAACAAAAAGTCCTTGATATCGGCGGTTATCTCACCAAAAATCCCGATCCGGGTTTGTTCGGTCATACCATCCGCAGCTACGTTGTCGATGAAGTTGTTGTGGCGGAACAGATTTCGCGCCAACTGATTCTGGCTCGTCACGAAAAGGCCGTTCGTCACGTCATTCCGCATGTTACCACCAATCCGTCCCGACAAAACGACTCCGTCGTTGATCGATTTGTTGTAGGACAAAATCATGCTGTTATCCCAGATCGTATTCTGGATATCGAACGTATTATAAAAACCATTTACGAAATCAACGCCCCCCTTGTTGAACTTGTATTCCTGTTTTTCAGTGTAGGTATCCAACCCGACTTTGTAGACAAGGATCAGATCTTTCGCAATATCATAGTTAATAGAGGTGGTAGCAAAAAGCCGGTTCACAACGCCGGTTGTCTTGTAATTTTTCAAAATCCAACGGGGGTTGGGAATGTCATTTCCACTGCGGAAATAAACCGAACTGGCATCGACCGGATTCTCGTAAGGCCATCCCATCAAATCCACCTGACGCGGTGTATACATCACGTTGGCCAGCACGGACGGATATCCACCCAGCGAGTTGTTTCCGGTTCCGGCGTTGAGGGGGGGCGAATACTGATCGGTGCGGGCAAAGTTGAACGACGAAATGATGTTCACTTTCTTGCTCAACTGCGCGTTCAGGCCCAGGCCCAGGTTCAGCTTGGTCAGCCCGTTTTCCGGGATATAACCTTCCTCCTTGTTGTAACCGGCCGAGAGGTTGAAGCTCACTTTTTCGCCCCCGCCCGACACGTTCAGCGACGTATTGGAAATTTTGCCGGTGCGGAAAAAGTCCTTCACGTTGTTCGGATACACCTGCATCGCATAGGGGCTCACCGACGCAACATACGGAGCCATGGCCGCGCGCGTGGCCGCCACACTCAGGAAAGCGTAGGGATGCTGGGTCAGGGCTGTGTTGGTGTTCTGCGACGGATAGATGGCAGCTTCGGCCAGCGTGGGCCCCCAGTTGCTGAAGAAGTAACCCAGGTTTTGCTGAAAACCGCCGACGTAACTATTCTGGTAATCAGGAAGGTGGGCGGTGTTGGTAAAGAACGATTGCGTCAGACTCACCTGGGTTACCCGGGCCTTTCGGCTGCCATTTTTGGTCGTTACCAGAATCACCCCGTTTCGCCCCTGATCGCCGTAGGTAACGGTGGCCGCCAGCCCTTTCAACACGCTGATGTTTTCGATGTTGTTCGGGTCCAGGTCCAGAAACCGGCTGGAAGCAGACTGACCGCCCCCCGTAAAACCGCCCCGGGAGTTGGTGCTGGAGTTGAACGGAATCCCGTCGACCACAAACAGCGGCTGGGTGGAGCCCGTGATGGACGAATAGCCCCGGATCGTGATGTTGGTACCGGTTCCGGACACGCCCGAGGTGGCGGTGATGTTGACGCCCGGTATTTTGCCCTGCAAAACCCGCCCGACGTCGGCCTGGGGGCGGTCAGAAATCTGTTTGCTTTCTACGGTAGTGACGGCGTATCCCAGTGCTTTTTTCTCCCGGACAATGCCCTGAGCCGTTACGACGATTTCCTGCAACTGCCGGGCGTCCGATACCAGAACCACATCGACCGTCGAGCGGTTTCCGACCGGCACCTCCTGGGTAATCATGCCCACAAAACTGAAGACCAAAACCGGATTGCTGCCCGATACACTCAGGGAGTAGGCCCCGTTTCCGTCGGTATTGCCGCCGATGGTGGTTCCCTTGCTGACAACCGAAACGCCGGGGAGTGGCGTCCCGTCTTCGTCCGACCTGACGACCCCGCTGATCTTTCGATCCTGAGCCTGGGCGCATACCCAGGTCGTACAAGCCATTAACAGGCTTAACAATAAATGTTTTTTCATCATTAGTTATGGTTAAGATTAAGCGACTGTTAAAAACAAACGCCGTTAAATGTAAAAATTAAAAAAACATTAAAACAAGGAAGGCACGGTTTCCAAATCAAACTCGTCAATTTTGTACAAGTCTGTGCAAAATATGTATAAATACGATCGGTCGGCAACTATTAAATTTTGCAATTTCAGCAAAATGCAAAATAAAATCCAATAGACACACTTCTCCTGTTTTCCCGAATAAAGACAATTTTTTCGGGAATTAAGCAAACGAAAACAGCATGATAAGGATGGGACTTTGTGCTCGTATGTTTAAATCAATAAATGAATAAAAGCATTTGTTTTTTGCATTATTTCTGCTTTTATCGATTATAACGAGCGTACATTAATCTCATAACGATACAACATATGGGTATAAACAACCGCTATATGCAGTAATCCTCATGAGTTAATCAGGCAAAAAAGGGGTTTAGGAAAGCAGGATTGGACGCAGTTTCTCAGCATAAAAGACGCCAAAAGTCTCTTACTGGAAATCCCGTCAAAGTATTTAAGACATACCCATAGGTTAAGGGCATCGGTAGATTCCGGTTCGTCAGCAAATACGAACGGATTTGAAAAAGTGTTGCACTGGATTCACTAAAAGTAATAAAAAGGAAACAATTTGTCAAGATAGGGAAGACTACCCTGCGGCAGGAACGGGGCCAATGGGAGCAAAAACGGCAAAATAAGCCCAAAAAAAAGAGAGAAGCCCGAAAACCGGCTCCTCTCCCCTTCTGATATTCAGGCGCTTTCGCTTAAAATTCGGCACTCTTGGGTGTTCTGGGGAATGGAATGACATCGCGAATGTTGCTCATCCCGGTCACGAACAACACCAGCCGCTCGAAGCCCAGGCCGAAACCGGAGTGCGGAGCAGAACCAAACTGGCGGGTTTCGAGGAACCACCAGATCGTGGCCGGATCGATGCCGACCTCCTGAACCCGCGCCAGCAGTTTCTCGTAATCGTCTTCGCGTTGCGAACCGCCGATGATTTCACCGATGCCGGGAAAGAGCACGTCCATCGCCCGAACGGTTGGCCCCGGAGCCGCCGACGACTCTTCATCCTGTTTCATGTAGAACGACTTGATTTCGCGGGGATAGTTGGTCAGGATCACCGGTTTTTTAAAGTGCTTCTCGACCAGAAACCGTTCGTGTTCTGATTGCAAATCGATGCCCCAGCCGACCGGATACTGGAATTTCTTCTCTTTGTGCGGTTTCGACTGCAACAGAATGTCGATGGCTTCGGTGTAGGTCAGTCGCTGGAAATCGTTTTTTACCACAAAATCGAGCTTTTCGAGCAGCGGCATGGGGCTGCGTTCGGCCTGTGGTTTGGCTTTTTCTTCGTCGATCAGGCGGTTTTGCAAAAACGCCAGATCGTCGGCGCAATGTTCCAGGGCGTAGCCAATGACGGATTTTACAAAATCCTCGGCCAGATTCATGTTGTCTTCCAGTTCGTAGAACGCCATTTCCGGCTCAATCATCCAGAACTCGGCCAGGTGGCGCGTGGTGTTGGAGTTTTCGGCGCGGAAGGTCGGCCCAAACGTATAGATTTTTGACAGCGCCAACGCGCCCAGTTCGCCTTCAAGTTGCCCCGAAACCGTCAGGTTGGTTTCGCGCCCGAAAAAATCCTGCTTATAGTCAATAGCACCTTCGTCCGTCCGCGGCAGTTTGTCCAGATCCAGCGTCGTGACGCGGAACATTTCACCCGCCCCTTCGGCATCCGAAGCGGTGATGATGGGCGTATGGAGGTAGAAAAAACCGTTGTCGTTGAAGTACTGGTGAACGGCAAACGCCAGCGCGTGCCGGATGCGGAGCACGGCGGCAAACGTATTGGTGCGGGGGCGCAGGTGGGCAATTTCGCGCAGAAACTCCATCGAGTGTTTCTTGGGTTGCAACGGAAATTTGTCCGGGTCGGCGGGGCCGTAAATATGAATATCAGTTGCTTTTACTTCCACTTTCTGCCCCGAGCCCATCGACTCTACCAGCGTTCCGGTGATGGCGACACACGCGCCTGTGGTGACCAGCCGGATGATTTCTTCACTGAACTGCCCCGGTTCGGCTACCGCCTGGAGGTTGTGGATGGTCGAACCGTCGTTGATGGCGATAAAAATGGCATTTTTGCTTTCCCGCTTGGTTCGAACCCAGCCCTTGACGGTGATGGTGTGGCCGGTCGTTTCCGACGCGAGTAATTGTTTGACAGGTAGAAGACTCATTCTGAAAAGTAATAAGTTAGGACTTACGTCTGATAATTCTGTTGCACTTTTGCTTGTCGCCCCTAAATCCCCTAAAGGGGACTTGGACGCGTCAACAGCCGGATTCAGAAAGTCCCTTTTAGGGGATTTAGGGGCGACAAGTGAAAGACGGGGTAAAGTTACGCCATTCGGTGAAATATGAAGCGGTTGCTTCCAGAATGAAAAATCCGCTTACTAGAAATTTCAATATCCAACCACCTGATTGTCAGACATGCTATCTGATTACTGCAAAATTAAGTAGGACGTAAAACATTTTTTTTTAAAATTGGTCTGGAATTTGATAGGCGCGACCACGAGTACCCGAGTCAGGAATTTGTGGTCTCCGAATATAGTATGTGATTATGCAAAGACTCAGCCTTACCCAATCTCTTCAGCAAAAGCTGTCTCCGCAACAGATTCAGTTTATAAAACTGTTGCAGATTCCGACGGCCGAACTGGAAACCCGTGTTGAAGAAGAACTGGAAATCAACCCGGCACTGGAAGAAGGGCCCGATACCGAATTTGAGGAAACCAACAACGACGACCCGTTTTCGGATGACTACGACGATGATTACAAGGAACGCAATGACGAGGTCGATCTGGGAAGTTATCTGAACGAAGATGACTACAACGGGTATAAAATGCAGGGCGACGGGAATTATTCCGAAGAAGACCGTGAAATGCCGGTGGCAAACCGCTCGACGCTCACCGACACCCTCATGCAGCAGTTTGGGTACCTGAACCTCGACGAACGGCAGGAGATCATTGGCATGCAGCTCATTGGCAGCATCGAAAACGACGGTTACATCCGGCGGTCGATGCAGGCCATTGTGAACGACCTGGCGTTTTCGCACAGCATCTTTACCGACACGGACGAACTGGAAACGGTTTTGAAACGGATTCAGACCTTCGATCCGCCGGGCATTGCCGCCCGCTCGCTCCAGGAATGCCTGTTGCTGCAATTGCACCGCAAAGACACCGGCGACCCGGCCGTTCCGCTGGCCATCCGGATCATCGAAGACCTCTTCGAAGAGTTTTCCAAGAAGCACTACGACAAGATCCAGAAACGACTGAACATCAGCGAAGAGCAGCTTAAAAAAGTCATTCAGATTATTACCAAACTGAATCCGAAACCGGGGTCGGTCGAGGGCGAAGACGGCGCGGTGCAATACCTGATTCCGGATTTTATTCTCTCCAACAACGCCGGCAAAATCGAGCTGACGCTCAACTCCCGGAATGCCCCCGAACTCCGCATCAGCCGGTCGTTTGCCGAAATGCTGGATACGTACGAGAAAAGTGACAAAAATAACCGGTCGCTGAAAGAAACCGTGTCATTTGTCAAGCAGAAGCTCGATGCCGCCAAGTGGTTTATCGACGCCATCAAACAACGGCAGGCTACGCTGCTGAAAACGATGAACGCCATCGTGAAATTTCAGTATGATTTTTTTCTGGAAGGCGACGAAACCAAGCTTCGCCCGATGATTCTGAAGGACATCGCCAACCTCATCGACATGGACGTTTCGACGGTTTCGCGGGTGGCCAACAGCAAGGCCGTTCAAACGGAATTTGGCATTTACCCGCTCAAATATTTTTTCTCGGAAGGCATCGCAACCGATTCGGGCGAAGACGTCAGCAGCCGCGAAGTGAAGAACATTCTGAAGGAATTTATCGACCACGAGCCCAAAGGCAATCCCCTTTCGGATGATAAACTCGAAAAAATGCTGAATGAACGCGGTTATAACATTGCCCGGCGAACCGTTGCCAAATACCGCGAACAATTGAATATACCGGTAGCCCGGTTGCGGAAACAATTGTGAGTATTTTCAGTTTTTGGGTTTTACAAAGTCGATGCGCTCAAATCGCCAGGCTTTGTTAATTTTGCGAAATGATTGACGAGCAACGGTTGGCCGAAGACCGAAAACCGAATACTGAAACGTTGAATACGACGCTTGCCCGGGCTTTATCGGCGGTTTTTCATCCGCTGCTGATGCCCACGATTCTGTTCAGCATCCTGCTGTTTGTCGTGCCGGGAGCGCTGGGTGTCAGCACGTTTGGCACTCCACTCAAACTAAGCCTGTTGCTGTTGATCGCCATCAGCACTTTTTTTGTTCCGGCTTTCCTGATTTATTTTCTTTACCGAACGGGCTACGTCCGCAGCCTGCACATGAACGAGCTGCACGACCGCCGGTTGCCGTATTTCATGACGGCCCTGCTCTACACCACCGCGACCTTGCTGTTCGCCTTCCGGCTGCCCCAACTCTCGGACATGGCACCCGAAATCGGCATCGTGCTGGGGAGCATCACGGTGTCGGTGACGCTCGTCGGCCTGATCAGTTTGTTCTGGAAAATCAGCGCCCACAGTGTCGGCATCAGCGGCATGGTGGGGGCTTTGCTCGGTATGGCCATCAAATCCGGTGAACTCACGCTGCTCTATCCACTGCTGGCCCTCATCATTCTGGCGGGACTTCTGGCCAGCGCCCGGCTGCACCTGAATGCCCACACCCCCCCGCAAATTGCCGCCGGTATGGGCCTGGGGCTGGTCGTGAGCCTGGCGACGGTGCTGTGGCTGGTTTAAAACTGGTTGTCGGTTTTCGGTTTTCAGTTTTCGGTGGCTGACGCAAGCTGCCCCGAATGCGTCAGCCACCGAAAACCAAATACCGTATACCGAAAACTTAAAAAATATGTACGAACACCTTCTTTTCTCCGTTTCGGACGGCATTGGCCGGATCACCCTCAACCGACCGCAGGTTCACAACGCGCTCAACCCGGCGCTGATTCAGGAAATCACGCGTGCGGTGGAAGCCGCCGGAGCCGATGAGGCTGTGCGGGTGGTGGTGCTGACCGGTGCGGGCGACAAAGCGTTTTGTTCTGGGGCAGATTTGAAGGAAGCGGCTGGTCAGCTCCAAAACGAAGGCGGTTTTTCGATGGGCGACCTCCTGCGCGCAACCTATCACCCGATGGTTCGGGCCATTCGGAACCTTCCCAAACCGGTGATTTGCCGGCTCAACGGTGTGGCCGCCGGCGCGGGCTGCTCGCTGGCGCTGGCTTGTGATATAGTCATTGCGACGAATGAATCGTATGTATCGCTGCTGTTTGTCGGCATCGGTCTGATGCCCGACGCTGGCTCGACGTTCTTTCTTCCGCGCCTGTTGGGGTCTCAAAAAGCGTTTGAATTGTGCAGCACGGGACGACGGGTTTATGGCCCGGAAGCCGCGCAACTCGGCCTGGTAACGCGCTCGGTTCCGGCGACGGAACTGGATGCGGTGGTGGCCGAAACCGCCGGGTATTACGCGACGGCTCCCACACAAGCCATCGGTTTAATGAAATTAGCGTTGAATCAATCCGTTCACACCGATCTGGAGACGCAACTGGAGCAAGAAGCTCAGTATCAGAACCAACTGGGTCAGTCGCACGATGCGACCGAAGGTATTCTGGCGTTTCTGCAAAAGCGGAAACCGGTTTTTACGGGCAAATAAGCAATAAATTTCCGGCTGGCTTTTTGAATCTTATCTTTTTTATCTTACTTTTGCAGTCCCAACACGGGAATAAGCATTCGTAGCTCAATTGGATAGAGCACCTGACTACGGATCAGGAGGTTTGGGGTTCGAATCCCTACGAGTGCACACTGACAATCAGCCACTTACGAGATAAAACTTGTTAGTGGCTTTTTTATTTAATGCACTGTTTGATACACAATTTATTTGGCAGTCTGGGCATTCATAGGTTTGATGATGGTATTTTGAACTTACCCAACGGACACACCTTACTCTCTATCCAATTAGAATGGCACTTTCAATCCCATCTTATTGAGCCAATTCGTTGAATTCCCTCAACCGGTCCCACAGCGAATCGATGTCCACCACCTGCACACCCGAACGAAATGGGTAGCTTCCGGCTGAGGGCGTTACCAACAGGATGGGCAATTGGCCCAAATCTTCCTGAGCCACCGATGTCCCCGCTTCAGGGTCGGAGAATTCGACAGCTTTACTTCCACCGCTACTACCGGATGGTTGCCCCGAACCATACCAGATCCCGTTCAGCACCTTGCTGCGTATGATAAAAACAAGGCTGAATAGCGTCCTGGCTGAAGGATGGAAAACATCCCGATAAATCTCGCCAGGGGCCGAATGCTCACTAAATAAAGTCCCTGCTGTTTTGAGGTTGTTATCCATTCGGAAGCCAGTTTCAAAAACACAAACGTAAAAGCGATTGCTATGCTAGCCATGAATTACCGCGGCCCGCAACGGGTACGCGTCAGCCACAAACCCATGCCCGAAATCAAGCATCCCGAAGATGCGATTGTGCGGGTGACCCGCTCCTGTATCTGCGGTTCTGATTTGCACCTCTACAATGGCAATGTGCCGGATACGCGGGTCGGCATGACCTTCGGACACGAATTTATCGGCATTGTCGAAGAAATTGGTTCGGAAGTACACAAGGTAAAAGTCGGTGATCAGGTTCTGGTTCCGTTCAACATTGCCTGTGGCAAGTGCCATTTTTGCCGGCAGGGGTTGTTTGGAAATTGCCATGAATCGAACACACAGGCGACCGCAGTGGGCGGCATTTTTGGCTATTCACACACCGGCGGTGGATACGACGGCGGACAGGCTGAATTTGTCCGGGTTCCCTATGCCAATGTAGGGCCGACCATCATTCCACCGGGCATGGACCCGGAGGATGCCGTCATGCTGACCGACGTGGTGCCAACGGGTTACCAGGCTGCCGAAATGGGCGGTATTCAGCCCGGCGATACGGTGGTTGTTTTTGGTGCCGGTCCGGTGGGAATCATGGCCGCCCGCTGTTGCTGGCTGTTTGGAGCCGGTCGGGTCATTGTTCTCGACCAATACGAATACCGGCTCGAGTTCGTTCGAAACTACGCCAATTGTGAAGTCTACAATTTTAAAGAAATGGACGATCCGGTCGTGTTCATCAAGAAAATCACCGACTGGATGGGGGCCGACGTGGTAATCGATGCGGTTGGTGCTGAAGCCGCCGGAAGTGCCCTGCAAACCATCACGGGGCGAAAAACGCTGCTACAGGCGGGTTCGGCTACGGCCTTGCACTGGGCCATTAATTCCGTCAAAAAAGGCGGTATTGTTTCCATCGTGGGCGTCTATGGCCCCACAGACAACCTGGTTCCGATCGGCAATGTCGTTAACAAAGGACTAACGCTGCGGGCCAATCAGGCTTCGGTCAAGCGGTTGTTGCCGCGGCTTATCGAGCACGTCCAGAATGGGGTTTTAAACCCCAAAGCCCTGATCACCCACCGCATCCCGCTGGAAGAAGCCGCCGATGCATATCGCCTGTTTTCCGACAAGCTCGACAATTGCATCAAACCCGTTCTTATTCCACCTTCAGCCAGAATGTAACGAGCAATCTTATGAAAAATCCCAACAAAGAGGTATCTGCAATCGCCAAAAACTATTCGCATATCAACGGCTGGGGCATCGATGCCGATCCGAAAAACAACCCGACCTATCCGATAAAACACCGGACCAATGATGAACAATCGGGCTATAGCTGGGAACGGCCCACGCAGCAACCGGTGGACGTGGAAGTGTTGTGTTCCATCGAACGGCCCACCATCAGTGCGGTTTTCGGTACGTCGGCACCACCGTCCGGATTGAGTGGCGCCATCCGCCGGTATGCCTTCAAATACAGTGAGTCCGAATACGGTCACTGGCTCCCGCTGCTGCTGGCCGACCGCGTTAATATGGTAGAGGGCATCATCGATGATTTCAAACGGGGGCATGTTCCCAATATTTTTGCCGAAAGAGGCTGGAAAGCGGAGTGGAAACATGACCCGCAGGGACTAACCAGGAAAGTACTCATCGGAACAGCGGTCACCGTGGCGGTTTTTATGTTTTTCCGAAGAAAGAACTAACAAGCTGTTAGAGTTAACCGGGGAGAGCCCTGGAAGGGCGGTCTGTCAATAATCAATAGTATCCATTAGCTCGTGGTAGCTCCGGAGGAGCGGTCTGAAGATGTTTTTAGACCGCTCCTCCGGAGCTACCACGAGCTAATGGATACTATTGATTATTGACAGGACAGGCCTCCGGCCTTCATTCAAACAACTTCTAAGAAAACCGCTACGGTGTCTACTAAAAAACGGTGCCAACCGGTTGCGGCCCGGTGGTTTTCCCGATTTTAAACCGTGGGGTTCATCGATGTTTTGAAGTAATTCGACCAGTATTTAAAAACCGGACGATTCAAGGGCAATTGCGGGCAGAATCAATAGATTGGGGCTTCTCCCTGGTTCGCTTCGTCGTCCACCTGCCTGGTCAGCAACGCGCCAAGTTTGGTGGCATTCAGGCTATCCATTTTCGCCGTCGGGCCGTGGCTGACCGTGATATGAAAAACGTGTTGCAGATTCAGGATGTGCAGCGTTCTGCTTTTTGCATCCCATACGGCTTTTTCCCACACACCCGCTACGGGCTGCGGTCCGGCTTGCTGTTCGTCACTATCTTTCAATTGAGCAGATGCCAATTGACCCGGAGCCGCGTGGACCTGAATCGAATCGTTCGGAGCACCCGCTACGGCGCTGTTTCCGGCCGACGAATTAGTTCCTGCTCCGCCAACCGGACTTTCAGCACCAGTTCCCTGGGGTTCAGGGCCCGTATACGGTTGTTGAGGGCCGCGACGATCCAGGGCTTCGGGTTGATACAGGCGGTTAAAATAATAATCGGCATGAAAAACCGACTCAAACGGACGGTCGGTGGTGGTGGAAAGAACCACCAGCTTTTTATTGTTCAGGACGACTTCACAGGTACTCTCGGTTTCCTTCCAGATCAGGGGCACGGCTTCCTCCAGATTGAACATGGATTTGAGCGACGCTTCACCGATGTAATAACACGGCATGTTGTATTTGTAGTACTCGCTCAACAGCCGGGTGCCACTCACCTGGCGCCCTAGTATATTCGAAGCATGACGCGCCCCACCACCACTATCGATATCGGCGGTGCCGGAACTCCCTCCCCCACAGGCCAGCAGCCCCAGGAGGGAAATTGAAATCCAATAGCTTTTCATGGATACCTTGTTTACATAAAAGTTGTTACCGTTACCCTGAGAACGGGATTATTGCCGCAACAAAACAGACAGACCCGGCTTTAGTGAAACTGCGCCGGGCAGAGGTTGATGAAATTCATCTTTTAAAATGAGGTTTCGGCCCGGCGCAGCCACCAGCCCAGACCGGGGGGAACCAGTTTGCCGGGATTCTGTCCTGTAGCCAGTCGTTGTATCAAACGGGCTAAAGGGGTCGTTCGCAAAGGTCCCGATTGCACATCGAAAGCCCCCGGTTCATACTGATCTTCCTGGCGGGTCAACAGGCAATGCCAGTCGTAGGAACCGAAAAGAGCCCAGGCGGTTACTGCCCGTACGTCAACGCCGGTTTTGCGCACTTCCTCGGTTTGCTGCCAGACATCCAGAAGCCAGCGCATCTGCTCATCGACCGTGCAACCCAAATGAGCTTCGGTAACGGCGATGGGAATTCCATAGCGTTCCCAAGCCTGCTTCAACAAGCCATTCAAGCCAATGCGCAGCTCCGGTGCCGCCCGAACCACCTCCGTGTCCACATACCGGTGTCGGCCATTACCGCCCCACAGCTGAGCCGGATAGCACCAGAACTGCTCATCCAGGTATCGCTCACTGGTAATATAATGGTTAACCCCAATCAGGGAAGGCGGACTTGGGTTATCACTAAAAAAGGCCAGATCTTTCTGGTCAATGCCCACCCAGCGGAAATAATCCCAGAGCGGATGCTGCTCCGTAACGCGTCCGCAGAGTAAATCCCAGGTTAGCCACCGGCGATGATTTTCCCATTCCGCCTGATAGGTTAACCGGAGCGTACCATGCACCTGCCCCAGATCATCGGTTTGGATGAGTTGGGCATCCGGCCTCACTTGCCGGATTTGCTGCATACTCAAAACCGTAGCCTTGCATTGTCGGAGCAAAATTTCAGCAAACACCCGGTCATTGGTTTTATGCGGAAACCAGTGACCGTTCAAACCCGAGAAGCGGGCTGTCGTCAACGGTTCGTTTACGGGCGTATAGGCATCGACCCAGGGATAGCGCTCCGCTACCTGCCGGGCATAGCGGGGCAATTGCTGCTCAAAATTTGGCCCGGTAAAGGTGGCATAGCGCGGACCACAGCCGTGGTGGACCAGCCCAACGATGGGCCGGATCTGGAGTTGCTGCAACATCCCCAGGCGCTCATCCGCCCATCGCCAATCCGGCTGGTCGACCCGTTCAGAGGCCGTACGCTCCCAAAGTATCGGGTATCGCAGGGTTTTCAGGCCCAATTCAGCGAGTCGAATCAGGTCATCCGAACGGTGATGATGCCCGTTACGCAGAAGCTGATCCTGGTAGCAATCGCCCACCCGGTTAACGGTACACTCGATTCCGCCCCAGAGTGCTAACGGCCGCAGCACCGACAGATTCGGTGCTGCGGATCCGGTTTGCGCACTCATAGGGACAGGTGAATGGTCGGCGAAACCGCTTCATTGGATCTTGATTGCCCGGCCAACAGGCCCAACATCGCATGCCAGGTCCGCTGCCAGGATTGTTGCCGTAACTGGAGATCGACGCCCGCCCAGTCAGGTTTGGGATGATTTTGCAGGATTCTGTCAATCGCTTCTTCAAACGCCAGCACAGAATCGGCAATCTGAACGGGACTGCAGCCACCGTAAGTAGTGACCACATCCCGAATGGGTGTTGAAACAACCGGGAGACCACCGGCCAGATACTCCGGTGTTTTCGTCGGGCTAATGAAACGGGTGGATTCATTGAGCGCAAAGGGCAGCATTCCGATCTCCCAGTTGCTAAAATACGCCGGTAACTCGTCGTATGATTTCATACCGAGGTAATGCAGATTCGGAGCCTGAGGCAGGGTAGCCGGATCAATTTTAACGACCGGCCCCAACAGGATGAACTGCCAGATGGGCTGACGCTGAGCAAGTTCCCTTAAAAGAGACAGATCAACCCGCTCGTCAATCACACCACTGTAACCAATGCGCGGATGCGCCAGCTCCTGTTGATCGATTGGATCAGGCAAGCCCTGACGGGCTTTGGCAAAGTGAGAAAAGTCGACACTGCTGGGAAAGGCGTGGACGGATGGATGGAGCTTCTTCTTGGCTTCGAATAAGCTATAACCGCCCGTAAAGACCAGATCAGCCCGTTGTAACAACTCCTTTTCCCGTTCCCGAAGCTGGGGCGAAGCCCCCTGAAAGGCTGACAGTTCATCCATGCAGTCATAAAGCGTAACCCGGGGCTGCAGATGATTGGTAAAAGCCAGGGCCATTGGTGTATAATACCACATACCGTAATCCGTGATCCCGTATTGCATCAGCAAACCGCTCAACCACCGCCGTTGCTGATCGGTTTCCGCTTCAGGCCCGGTAGTCGGTAACAAATGAGGAGTAAGGATATGAAGCTGTGGCGTAATCGAACGGACTTCGAGCCATTCGTGATCATCTCTGACGGGTTCCTCCCAAAACCAGACCCGAAAGTGTTGACTTGCCCGACTCAAAAGGTGCTGAGGGCGTTGATAGACAAAATTCCAACGCAGATGCGAAAAACAAAGTAAATCCTGTATCGGATAAACGGATGGGATGGATTGTTCCTGTTGTGATACTGCTAATTTGGTCAAAGGTTCGGAACCCGCCTGGAGTTCGGCAATTGTTGGATGAATAGACATAGTGTGATGATATAAAGACCATTGATAAACCTTGGCGCTCCATGCATGTACTGGATTCGTTGGCAGGAAACGCGGTTCACTTACTCAACCCGCTTCCACACGGGTGCGCCTTTTTCGCGGCCTCACTAGTGAGGAAATGGTCCCAAAGCTGATCCTCGCCATTATCATTACCACCCTTGCCAAATAAAATTTTAAACCATACGCTTCCTTACGGTGTTTACCCCACAACCGCAATGCCTTATCGTACTCTTCGCCTGGTCGCCCAGTAGGGATGTCTCACTTCCGGAACGAACCGTCCAACCGGATGTTGAACCATAACGAAACCCGTATGGAGTCCCAGGCTTTTAATCCCCTTCAATCGCTGATTGATTTGTCAGCCTATTTAGCAGCCCGTCGGGAAGCGGTTTTAAACAACTGGCAGACCGCTTGTCAAACCGATCCGACGTTCAATACGACGGCCAAACTGAGCCGCGAGGAATTTAACAACAAGGTTCCTGCGATGATCAATGTATTTGAACGGCGGCTACGCCAACAACCGCTGGAAGGCGATGTGGAGTTGCTGGCCGAAGAACACGGCTTACACCGCTGGCAGAAGGGCTACGTTTTGCACGAACTGCTGGGCGAAGTTCAGCACCTGAACTGGATTTTGCTGGAAGAACACCGGCAGTATTGGCTCCTGAATCCGATAGCCTTCCCCGAAGCGATTGTCCAATCGTATGAGCATCTGGCCTGGTTTACTACGCTGTGTATGAAAGGCAGCATCGAGCAGTACACCGAATTGCAGCGTATTGCCGCCAGCAGCCGGGCACAAACACTGGAAAAAACCCTGGCGAAACTCAATAAGCTCATGCGCCAGCGGGGCGATCTGCTGCGTACGACTTCTCATGATCTGCGCGGCAGTTTCGGGGTAATTCAAGGTTCTGCTTCGTTTTTGGAGCTAATGGATGTCGATGAATCCGAACGTAAAGAGCTGGTTGCCATGCTTAATCGCAACCTAACGACCGTCCGGAATATGGTCGTTCAACTCATGGATCTGGCCCGGCTGGAGGCCGGTCAGGAACCGGTTGTCATCAAAGCTTTCAACGCCGGCGAATTGCTGCATTCGTTTGTGACCTGCTATCAACCCCTGGCCCAGGAAAAGGGACTGGTACTGAAAGCAGATGGCCCTACAGAGCTACTGGTTGAAAGCGATCCCATACAGGTACAGCGCATCGTACAGAATCTGGTGCTGAACGCCCTGAAGCACACCGAATCGGGCTGGGTGTCGGTCTCCTGGTCTCATGAGGATCAGTACCACTGGATGATCAGTATCCAGGATTCGGGGCCTGGTTTATCCTACCAACAAGCGAATGCAGCGGCCCAGCTATTGTCGCCCGATTTGGAATCGACAGCGTCTACAGGCTTGGTCAATCCGCCGGCCGACGCCCGGAAAGTGACCGCGGTTCAAACCTCCAAAGCGGAACTGGGGGAAGGGATTGGCCTTTCAATTGTCAAAAAATTGTGTGAGTTGCTGGGAGCCAGCCTGGAAATCGAAACCAGGGCGGGCTGGGGAACCTTGTTCCGGATCCGCCTGCCGGTTTGTTCAAAACCCTGATCGCTGCGGTACTTGCAGCCTTCAGCATCGACTAACAACCGTTTACGGTTCAACTACCAGAACCGTACCCTGAGCCAGACTTTTACTTTTTTTCCGGTACATGATCCAGTTGCGTATACCAGTGAGCGGTTGTTTTTAAGTGAATTGAAAAGGAAGTTTTTTGACCCGGTGGTTTTGGATTGGCTCTGGTCAATCTATGATTTTAGAATGGGCCAAACTGTATAAGAATACCAGCCCAAAACCGACCGCCAGCATGGAGTGAAAAACCAGCATACTATACTGGTGAAAATAAAATCCCAGGCCAATTCCGAACAGAAAATAAACCATCAGGATGCCTTCGGAAAGGATCAGCCAGTTGATGGCCGGGTTCAGATCGAGGTGCACGTATTGGTTGGTACGCCAGTTTTCGCCAACGGCATTCACATTTCATAAACACTTCCATTTGCCCCTCCTCCATTCAACCACTCCGGAAGAACCTCAAGGCCTGTACTTTGTTTGCTGCTGAAAAATAGGGTTATCACAGGCACCCGGTTATTTGACACATCGCTCCGCCCGGTGGGAAAAGTGGGGCCGTTTTTTGAGCTATCTTGTGGCCGGTCTTCCTTCCAATGCTTCTCCCGGAGTTAATTCAACCTCAGGATTGGTTTGGGAATGTGGGTAATCCGACACGCCAGATCGCATTCACCCGAAGCGACTATATACTGATTACCCGCATCAATGATGCCCGTCGTAAAAACCACATCGGAAAGGTAGAGCTGGTCTTTCAACGGCCCGGTCAGATCCGGATTCGCTTCCAGAATGGGCGTACGGTCTTCCCAATGCAGGATTTTTCGCGGATCGGCAGCATCCAGCAAGGCCCAGAAGGTGCGGTAAACGCCCACCAGTTCCCTCAGTTCGACTCCGTGGTAGAGCAACAGCCAGCCCTGATCGGTCAGAATGGGCTGGGTTCCACCCCCGATTTTCAGGGTCGAAGCGGAGCCTTTCCGGGCGCGGATCAACGGCTCTTCCACCGGTTTCCAATGCAACCCATCGGGCGACGACGCCAGGTTGATCGATGGGCCGGGATAATAGGCACTGTCCGGGCGGGCGGCAAAATACAAATCACCCAGTGGTCGGGTAAGGGCAAAAAACCGTCCGTCAATCTTGCCTTCAAAAAAAACCATGTCTTTGTTCTGATGGTCGAGAAGGATGCCCTGCAACGCATAATTCAGACCATCGGTCGAGGTATACAACGTAGTCGAATGGCGTTCTGAACTGACCGAACAGGTCGTCATGTAATACGTACCCTCAATTTTTGTAATCCGGGCATCTTCAATACCATATTCCTGGTAAGACCGCTCGGGGGCAATAGTTTTGTCGTAATGCACCGTCACAACGCGGGTTCCGTCGGGCGTCAGTTCAACGGGCAGCAGCCACGACAGGGAGGTCAGCGCCATGACTTTGCAGGGATGTCCGAGCACCTGAAACTTGCGCGGATCGGCGGCATTGACACTCGCCAGCGGGTAACTATCCAGCACATATCCTTTTGCCGCATCCCAGCGAATCGCGTGGATCTGTTCCCCGATGATGGGCTGGTTGAGCGCTTCGGCAACCCGGATCATCATCAGCAGATTGCCGTTGGGCAGGCGGGTAAGCCCGGGATTGAACGCCCCCAGAACGTAGGTATCCGCCTGGATGGTCCGACGCAAAGGGGAATACTGCAGATCGACATCGTTGGGCGAAAAGACGAGAAGATCGGTTGAAAATGCCATGGGATCGAGCGGTTAAATCCGTTGAAGATGCGGGCGAATCTGAATGGAAACCACATCACACCGCAGCGGTTGCGTCAGGATGTAGTGTACGCAAACCGCAATATCTTCCGCCCGCAGCATTTCGCCTTTTTCCTGGTTCGCCCGCTCCTCCTCCGGGGTAGTTGCCTGCATGTCCGACCCCACCGCGCCCGGTTCGACCAGGCTAACTTTGACCCCGTCGCCGTTGACTTCTTTGCGCAGGCTCTCGGCAAAGCCCTGGATGGCCGACTTGGTTGCCACGTATACCGAACTGCCTTCTTCGCGCACATCGGCGCTCATCGACCCGACCAGCACAATATGTCCCCGTTTTTGCGGCTGCATACGCCCAAGGGCTTCTTTGGTGGTGGCCAGATAACCGACCAGATTGGTTTCGATCACGTACCGCCAGTCCGCATCGTCCATCGCGCTGAGGCCTTCTGCGCCCAGGGCCGCACAGTTGATGAGGATATCCAAACCGCCCAGCTTCGCATCGACCTGTTGAAAAAACCGCCGGACATCCTCGGCTTTGGCACTGTCGGCCACGATGCCATCGGCCTGACCTCCGGCATTTCGAATGGCAGTCAGGGCTTCGTCGAGTTGCTGCTGATGCCGCCCGAACGTAACGATTCGGGCGCCGTATGAACCCAGTAAGATGGCGATGGCCCGGCCGATTCCGGTCGTGCCGCCCGTGATGACAATTCGTTTCCCGTTCAGCGATTCGACGGCCGTGTGTGCGTTTGCCTGCTCCATAACGTTCGTTTGTAGGGGTAATTTTTGAATAAATGAATAGGTGTTCAGTCCTTATTGCCCGGCCTCCATTCCACCCGAAGCCGTTGATTTCCCTGGACCCGGTACTCAGAATACTGACCCGTTTTTTCGACTGGTTTGAGGGCTGAACCGCCCGGATTATCCTCGTCAAAGAGTTGCACGGTTGGCAGCTTCCGGTTTTTGGGCAACAACCGAACCCGGCACTGGCTGTCGGCCGTACCCGCCAGACGGATCACGGCGTAGCCGCTGTGTTTGTCCGAAAGCTGGTATTCAGCCTGGTAAATGGGATAGTCTGAAAAAACCACGACGGGCATATCGGCAAAGGCCTTGTAGGCATAGGTGGTCAGAATATACGCCAGCGCGCCCCCGTACACTTCCTGACCGACTTCACCGGCCTGTTTCCAGCCGGTCGAAATATCCTCCAGGGGCATGGGCAGATCCCGAATGATCCGCCCCTCACGGGGTTGCTCACAAACCATCTCCGCTGGCAATTCCGACGGATAATAATACCGCCCCCGGTGCAGGAGGTATTTCATGTATTCTGAAAACAACAGACGGATCGAATCAGGTACATCCCGACCGACCTCCTTGAGGTAATTCAGCATGGTAGCAAGAATTTCGGCTTCTTCGTAAGCGGCCAGATAGGGGGCATTTTTCAATGGCGCCACGCCCATAAACGTGCTGCGGGCCTGCCCAAAACCAAAATTGCACTCCCACATCCACAGGCTCGCGATCACGTTGGCAATGCCCAGTCGGCTCAGATCGAAATACAGCCGGTTTCCGGTGATCTTCCAGAGTTTGGCCAGCGTCAGCGAACTCATGATGGTGATGTTCGTCTGGTACAGCAGTTCAAACCCTTTCCCCCGCAGCCGGTCGGCCGAGGCTATGGCTTCCTGCAGGTAACGGGGTTCCCGGGTTAGTTCGTAAGCCTGAAGCATTACGTGGGTATACAACCCGGCCACATCCAGTTCGCCCCCTTTCCCTTCATCCGTTTCGGCCTTGACAATTTCCAGCGTCCGAATGTCGTAAAAAACCGGCCAGTCATACGTAAACGCATGAGCGGCTTTGATCGCAAATTCCAGCGAACGAAACAACAGCGCTTTGGCTTCGGTATCGCCCTTCTCGGCCAGCCGCCCCAGATTCATCAAGGTGTGCAGCAGATACCAGGAGTCGATTTTATTGGCATCCTGTTCCTCATTGCGGTTTTCGTCTTTAAAGGATTCTCCTGGTAACCACCGCATGATGACTTCATGGTGGTCATCATAGAATGACGGTAAATTCTTTTGGAGCTGTTCAGCCAGGGAAACCGGTTTTCCAAGCCATTCCTTATACTCCCGAAGCGGCACCAGAATGGCCAGTTGCACCATGCTTTCGGGCGGTTTCCGGGTCGCATCGACGTAGGCGTTGAGGTAGTACTGCTTCTGAATCCGGCGTCCGCAGTGCGGGGATTCGGTCAGGGCCTGAATCGTCCGTTCAGCGATCTTGGGCCAATCAAAATAAGCGGTTTCGGGTTTGGGCAGGTGTTTGTAAAGGCAGGCCATGGCCTCCAGAAACTGGTCGGCGGCTTCAAATTCGCTCTGCGGAACCGATTCACGTTGATAAATGAAAGCATCCGATAGCACAACCTCCTTGCCGGCTTCCAACGGTTTTTCAGAAGATGGCAGGGCAAAACCGGCTTCCGGCCACTGTACATTGACCGTATCAGATGGTTCGGTCTGGGTGGCCTGGCAGTAGTCGTTGAGCGCCGTCAGGTTCTGAAAGTATAAAATTGACCCTTCCGCAGGCTGGGTAGTAGACAGATAGGTCAATCCGGCGGTCGGTCCGTGCTGCGTAACATACACCATTCCCCCGGTTGTCAAGGGGTCATAATCGGTATCCAACAGATACAGATCCCGGGGAAAAGCCTGGACGGTGAAAGGCTTTTCTGGTTTCAATGAGGTGGTATAACGCAGCAGGGGTTCATCCGAAAGCGGTCGTTCAATCACCACCCGGAACGTTCCCAGAGCGCCCTGCACCCGGTATTCGACCCCCGTTTCCGTCGTCCGAAGTTGTTTATAGCCCTGAATTCCCTGCGGATCGAAGCAGGTGCGAATGGCCAGTTTACCCCCCTTCCCCCATGCTATGATCAGCCAGAGGGAGTTGGTCGTCAGTCCGATTTTGAGCGAGCCCGATTTAAAGGGCAAAGGAACGGCAGCCCAGCGGGTAGCCTGTTTAAGTTGCTGGCCCAGCCCATTGACCCACTGGGAGGTTTCTTCCGTTTCTGTAAAGGGTTGCCAATAGGTGGGGCTGTTGTAGGGTTTCGTTTGCATGGTTTTCTTCAGGTTTAAGCCTGCTTTTCCACTCTAACCCTTATACGTCAAACCGGCCTGCTTTTTAACCAAAAAGTAAGGGAACGGGGCTTTTCCGGCATTCATCGGCGCACCGGCGGCAGGCTTCCGCACATTGGTCGCAACCAGACAGGCCTGGTAAGCTTCAAGACAGGATTGATACGGATGTTGGTTCGTCATCATGTGAGTGATTTATATGAATTTACAGTACAAACAGAACCGGGTCCAGCCTTCTTACCCGGCCGCAGACAAGACCTTTCGACTTAAGGATTCCAAATCGAGCCGGGATGAAGGCGTGGTATCGGCTCCCAGAACCCGTTCCATATACGTCAGGGCCATTTTGGTGTGGGCCGTTGTATCGGACGCCAGGCAATCGCCCGGAACGCTCAGGCTAAACTCCCGCATGTAGGCATCTTTGGCCGAAAAAAGAACGCAGATATCCGCACTGATACCGGTTAAAATCAAGTGCCTGACATGCAGGTACTCCAGTAACGTGTCCAGGGTGGTGGCAAAAAAAGCGGAATGCTTGGGCTTCAGTACAAAATAGTCATCGGAGGCCGGATACAGCAGTTCGACCAGCGGCTGACCCCGCACGCCATCTTTCAGACAATGCTCCACCACTTCTTTAAAATCGGATCGCCAGCGGCCAAAATTGTCATTGACGTAAATAACCGGAATAGTCAAATCCCTGGATCGCTGTTTCAGGG
The DNA here is from genome assembly GCF_965227735.1 of Larkinella sp. Classification (NCBI taxonomy): domain Bacteria; kingdom Pseudomonadati; phylum Bacteroidota; class Cytophagia; order Cytophagales; family Spirosomataceae; genus Larkinella; species Larkinella sp. The sequence goes on from NZ_OZ245776.1 coordinate 1,212,531, forward strand.
CCGCAATCTGTTTGGCCGCCTTTACAGACGGTTTTAAAAACCGCTCCCCATCCGGAAATTCCAGGTCATTGATCATGTCGATAATCAACAGCGCTACGGGGAACTGATCCGGAACATTGCCGTGTAAATCTTCACTTTTGTTCATAGTATGCATTCAAAAAAAGGCTTCGGTTAGCCCGAAGGAATTGCCTCAAAACCAATCGAATTGGGGACGAAATTCAACACCTTCGTTCGCAAAAACGGTATCTGCGCTGGCGATTTAGCCTTTGAACCTGAAAAAGTCAGCATTGTTTCTGAAAATTAGAATCGTTTCCTGCACATAAAACCGGCACAATCCAGACGAGAATTCCATAACCAGAAGCGTCACTCCGATTGGGCATTGGTCTCGGGGTTTGCCAAAGCGATTTCCCCTGGATCATCGGCATGCAGAATTCAGGCTCGGATTTGCTGTTCAGAAAATCGATTTGTCGAACGAATCGGCACCTGGCAATCGTCCGAAAGCCCGCTGCAGGTTGATTTTACACCAGTAAAAATTTGCAAGTCACTCATCTTTAGGGTAGTTTTAGGCACATCCACCACACCCGTTGATCAGGGTGGATCGACATTCGCTTACTCCTAACTCTTCCCTGATGAAACCGGCCTTATTGTTGCTGACTACCTGGCTGTATGCTTCTGCATTATACGCCCAGTCAGACGTTCAGAAACGCTACCAGACAAAATTGATCATGGCCGATGACGGCAGTACCATCGAGCTGGATGCGGGCCACTTCACCTTCACCGGTAGTCTGTCACTCCAGGACAAAAAACGCATCGTCATTCGCGGTAAAGGCATCGACAAAACCGTGCTCAGCTTCAAAGGCCAGACCGACGGTGCCGAGGGCCTGCGCGTATCGGACAGTGAAAATATCGTCATTGAAAATTTGACCGTTCAGGATAGCAAAGGCGATGGTATCAAAACCATGAATGTCAAAGGCATTACCTTCCGCAACGTCAAAGTCGAGTGGACGGGACCTCCCAAGTCGACCAATGGCGGCTACGGGCTGTATCCGGTTCAGTGCGACAACGTGGTGATTGAGGGTTGCACGGCCATTGGGGCCTCCGACGCGGGGATCTACGTGGGTCAGTCGCGCGGGATTGTCGTTAAAAACAGTAAAGCGTACCACAACGTGGCCGGCATCGAAATCGAAAACTCGCGCGACGCCGACGTCTTCGACAACGAAGCCTATGAGAATACGGGCGGTATTCTGGTATTCGACTTGCCCGATCTGGTTCAGAAACAAGGGGGAAACGTGCGTGTATTCAATAACCATGTACACGACAACAACCTGCCGAATTTTGCTCCCGAAGGCAACATCGTCGCTACCGTCTCTGCCGGAACGGGCCTGCTCATTCTGGCGGCCAACGGGGTTGAGGTGTTCAACAACCGGTTTATCCGCAACCAAAGCACGGGTACAGGCATCATTAGTTACTTGTTTACCCAACGGCCCATTACCGACAAAGCTTACTACCCCTTCCCGACGGCTATTTCCATTCACGACAACGTCTACGAACGGAACCCCGGCCCGGCTAATGCCCGCAAAGAGCTTTTTGCGTTAATTCTAAAAACAGGGTCTGAAATTCCCCATATTCTCTACGACGGTATTACCGATCCGGCCACGCTGGACAAAAATGGGCAGCCCCTTCCCGAGCGTCGCATTTGCATTCGTAACAATAAAAACCAAAGCCTGATCGCCCTGGATGCCGGTCAGGGCTTCAAAAACATGTCCCGCGATGCCGCCCCATTTAACTGCCAGTTGCCACCACTCAAGGTTCCGGCCCTCAACGCCCGCTAACCAATGCGCACGTACCTGATTGCAGCCGGGCTTCTGGCCCTGTGGCTGACGCTGGTTAGTTGGCAAACGGCAACGGTTCCCGAAAAGCTATCGGACTACGGCTTTTTTACCGGCGATCCTGCCCACCAGCGACCGGCCGCCGGGGTAGTACCCTACGCGTTGAACACGCCTTTGTTCTCGGATTACGCCGAAAAACTCCGGTTCGTTCAACTCCCGCCGGGTCAGTCGGTGACGTACAACGATACGGCGGTACTCCATTTTCCGGTTGGCACCACGCTGATCAAAACCTTTTACTACCCGCAGGACTTCCGTCATCCGGACAAAGGACGTCAGTTGCTGGAAACACGGTTGCTGATTCATCAACCCAACGGTTGGAAAGCACTGGTGTACGTGTGGAACCCCGAACAGACCGACGCCTGGCTGGAAGTGGCCGGTGATACCAAAACCGTTCAGTACGTGGATGCGCAAGGAACCGCCCGTCAGCACGCGTACGGGATTCCCAACCTGAACCAGTGCAAAGGGTGCCACAACCGCCAGGAAGTGCTGACTCCCATCGGTCCGTCGGTGCGCCAACTCAACGGTGATCTGGCGTATGCAGGGGCAGAAAAAAAAGAAAATCAACTCCGGCACTGGCAGCGTAGCGGGATGCTAACAGGCCTGCCCGCACTGGCAGACTGTCCCAAAACACCCGTGTGGGACCAGCCGGAAACCGGTTCGCTCAACGACCGGGCGCGGGCCTGGCTCGACATCAACTGCGCCCACTGCCACAACCCGCAGGGCCCGGCCATGACGTCGGGGTTAAACCTGAGCGTCGGCGAAACCAACCCCACGGCGTTGGGAATTATGAAAACGCCGGTTGCCGCGGGTCACGGGTCGGGCGGTCATGCCTTCGACATCGTACCGGGCAAACCCGAGGCTTCGATTCTGATCTACCGCCTGTATTCAACGGACCCCGGGGATCGAATGCCCGAACTGGGTCGAAAAACGGTGCATACCGAAAGTCTGGAACTGCTTCGGGCATGGATCAAAGCGATGAAATAAGCTCATATAATGTTCTCACCGCGTTGTTTACGGCAACGCAAACGCCACGTACCGATCCCCCGATTTTGTTTTGAGTTTGCCACCCCCGCAGGCAATTACCACGTATTGCTTGCCATTGACGGCGTAGGTACTCGGCGAGGCATACCCGGCAGCGGGCAGTTTGGCGCGCCAGCGTTCATGGCCCGTTTTTCGGTCGAAAGCCCGAATCAGTTCGTCGCGGGAAGAAGCGATGAAGAGTAAACCGCCCGCCGTAACCGCCGGGGCGCCGTAGTTGTCGGTGCCCGTCGGGGGAATGCCCTTCGCCACCAGTTCGGGGTACTCACCCAGCGGCACCTGCCAGCGGTGTTCGCCCGTATTCAGGTCGATCGCCGTCAGCGTGCCCCAGGGTGGGCGGCTCACGGGATACCCGGCCCGGTCATACCAGCGGGTAAACCCGGTATGGTGATAAGGCGCGGTGTTCAGGCCCGCGTTGCTGGCAACAGACGTTGTTTTGCCGAACAGAAAATCCACGATGGCCCTGCGCTCAACTTCCTTCAGGTGGGTGAAGGCCGGCATCATGCCCTGCCCTTTGGCCAGAACCTGAGCCACGGAGGTCTCGTTGCGTTTTTGGGCAATGCTGGTCAGGGCCGGATAGGTACCGTCGTGACTGCCTTCGCGGTTGGGGCCGTGGCAGGCGGCACAGTGGGTTTGGTAGAGTTGGCTCCCGCTGCGGTTAACGGTTCCGGCTGACACCGCAGCGGTTTTGGTCGGAACCAGCGCCATGGTAACCGGAATTTGCTTGGCGGGAACGTACATAATACCGGTTTCGTCCACTGCGGCCCCGCCCCACTGCGCGCCACCGTCGGTGCCGGGAAAAAACACGGTCCGGTTGGGACTCAGCGGCAGCGGAATAAACTCCTTCCCCGATTGCCAGCGCCGGAGTTGGGCCAGCACCGTATCGCGGTCGGTGACAAAGTCATTGATGTCGCTTTCCGAAAACGATTGCCGGGTAAAGGGAGCAGGTTTGAGGGGAATCGGCTGGGTGGGCCAGGCTTTTTCCCCCGGAACGGTAGAAGCAGGCATGGGCCGTTCTTCAATCGGAAACAACGGCTTTCCCGTGACCCGGTCGAAGACAAACAGAAACCCCTGTTTGGATAAAACTGAAACCGCATCCACCTTTTTGCCGTCATGAACAACGGTGAATAGATTGGGCGGAGCCGGAATATCACGGTCCCAAATGTCGTGGTGGATCGTCTGAAAATGCCAGCGTCGCTTGCCCGTGGCCGCATCGAGGGCGATCAGGCTATTACCGAACAGGTTCTGGCCGGGCCGGGTACTGCCGTATAAATCGAAGGCCGCCGTTCCCGTGGGTACGTAGACGATGCCGCGCTGGCGGTCGATGGCCATGCCCATCCAGTTGTTGGCGCCACCAAAGTTGAGGTGGCCGTCTTTCGGCCAGGTGTCGGCCCCATACTCGCCGGGGTGTGGAATGGTGTGGAACGTCCAGACGAGCCGCCCCGTGTGCAGGTCGTAGGCACGGACGTCGCCGGGCAGGGCCGGGGCAATCTCCGACACCCGGTGTCCCATGATGAGCAGGTTTTTATAGACCACGCCCGGCGTGTTGCTCACCACATACTCGTCGGCGCCGGGGCGGGCAAGCCCCTCTTTCAAGTTGATTTTTCCGCCTTTTCCAAAACTGGGTACCGGTTTTCCCGTTCGGGCATCGAGAGCGTAGAGCAGCGAGCCGTATGCGAAGAAAATCCGGGCCTGTCGTCCATCGGTCCAGTAGGTCACCCCCCGGCTATTCATGGCGAACGTATCGTCGGTGAAGGCGGTTTTCCAAAGCTCCCGGCCCGTGGCCGCATCGAGCGCAAAGGCCTGCGACCCGGCCGAAACCCCGTACAGCACCCCGCCGACGATGAGCGGATTGCACTGAATCTGGGTGTTGTTTTTGAGCGTATCGACTCCGCCCGACGCGTATTCCCAGGCGACCTGCAAGCTCCCTACGTTGCCGGGATTTAGCTGCGTGAGGGGCGAAAAATGGTTGCGATCGGGCCCGCCGTTGTATTCGGGCCAGTCGGTGGTGGCGGTTTTTTCGGTCAGGCTGAGCAGACCAGCCATCAGGAGTAAGGCGGGGTAGGTGAAACGTTTCATGGGCAGGGTTCAAGGAAGAACAAATAAACACAAAAGGACCGAAAGTTGCGGTAACCGTCCGGCTTATGTGGCTCAGAATCACCAAAATTCCGTATTTGTCCACGAGCCCCCATGCGCCGAATAAGGCAAGTTTGCTACTACCAGCGCAAGCCGCTTACGGCCATTGTGGCCAACAAGAATGTAAGATCATTTTTCGTAGAATCGCGTTAGCTGGCCCAACCGCGGTTGAACAAGCACATTCTTCATGGGCTCGAATCGGGCCAGTTCAACGCCGTCTTTGGTGACGACCACATAAAACGGCTGATGCAACCTGGTGGTGAGGTGATAGATGGTTGCCAGTTCAGCGATGTCCTCCGACCAGGCCGCCATGGCATACAATGAGGCATACGGCGTCTGCGCGAGCTTTCGGTATACTTCCGGTGCCAGGCTGACCGGCACGGCTTTGCCGCTTCGGAAACGGGTTTGTTCCAGCAGCGAATCGATGTAGGGCTCGACGGGCACGTTCATCGTGCGCCAAATCCCTTTGGTAAATGGAGTCGGTTCAACAACGGACTGGTTTTCGGCCGCGTGCGGGGTAATCTCTGTGACGGCATCGACGATGTGGGTAGCCTCGTGCAGCAGCACGTAAATGATGGCATCCAGCTTACCGCCTTCGACGCGTACCTTGTAGCCAGCATCCTCTGCCGGTTTGAAGCACGTCTTTTCTTTCCACGATGCCCATTCTGAAATGGTCTCGTCCAACAGTCCCGCCCGAAAGGTAATGTTGAACTGCTTCGGGACGCCAGCGGAATCAACCGGGGATGTCAATGCCGTGTTCGGCATGTTATCCATAAAGCTGATGCTGTGTAGATGCTGTTTCAAAATCCGCTGATGCAGGGGTGGCAACAGGCCGAACGCATTTTTCACCTTGTCTTTTTGGGCGGGCGTCAGGTCATGATCGACGGGCTTCATACCGGCTTCACGAAACATTTTGAAAACGCTTTCAGGTGCAATCCGTATCCGCTGAGACGGGTCATTTCTGTAGGTGACGTCCAACTTTTGCGCTTTGGTAAGTGCGGAGAAAAACAGCAGGACCAATGCCGGTATTGCCCATCTCAATCCCGATTTTTCGATTATCATTGGTAGGATACTTTTAAGGTTTCGCAGGAGGTTCCGCCACAAAAGTATGGGTTTTCCCGCAGCAACGCTGACGAATATGTGGTTTTGTGCCTTGATAAGGCCTTCAATCGTGCCGGGAAGTTTCATAAAATTTAAGGTTTGTGTTGATTAAACTGGTTGTGTTGCAATAACGGTTTGATAAATGCCCGCCTATACCGTGGGGATGGTACCGCCGTCAATCACATAGTCGGTGCCGGTGAGGTAGGTTGCCCGGGGCGAAACCAGAAAGCCAACCAGCTCGGCCACTTCTTCGGGCCAGGCCGGTCGGCCGAAGGGAATGCCGCCCAGTGCCTCCATGACCCCAGTGGCCGCCTGTTCAGTGGTGATGCCCGAACTCTGGGCGATACGCTCCATCATCCGGCTGGATGCCGTGGTCATAATCCAGCCGGGCGATACGGTGAGCACGCGTACGCCTTTCGGTGAGACTTCATTGGAAAGGCTTTTGCTGTAATTCACCAGGGCTGCTTTTGCCGCTGCATAGGGGAGCGTGGAGTCATACAGGGGCAACTTCGCCTGGATGGACGCAATGTGGACAATAACCCCTTCACCGCGCTTGATCATGCCGGGCAAAAATCCGCGGTCCAGTCGCACGGGCGCCAGAAAATTGGTCTGGATAGATGACTCCCAATCCTGATCAGAAAGCACCGCAAAACCGCCACCCGGTGTTTCAGAACCACCCATGTTATTAACGAGGATGTCCAGGCGGCCGAATTGTTCCAGTACTGTGTCAACGACTTTCTGCGTTCCTGCGGTCTTGCTCAGATCGGCCGCGATAAAAAAGGTGCCGTTGTTGTCAGGTTCCGGTTTGTTTCTTGCCGTAATGATCACCGTTGCCCCCGCTTTCATCAGGCGATCGGCAATCGCTTTACCGGTGCCTTTGCTGCCGCCGGTTACCAGCGCAATTTTGCCCGCCAGTTCATTTTCAAAAGTAAAGTCCATTGACCTGCTGATTTGTTTAGGGCAAATTTCGGGCGTAGGACACGGGCTGACAAGTACGGACTTACGATTCAGATAGGGATAAATTTATCCCTATTGAACCGCCCAAAGCCTATGATTATCTTTGTAGGATGTACGAAAGAAAGACATTGCCCGACCTGAACTGCGGGCTCGACCTGATCGGCGAAGTACTTTACGGGAAATGGAAGATGCGGCTTTTGTGGTTTATCAACGAAGGATTTAAACGTCCCAGCGAGTTGCAGCGAAAAATTCCGGGGGCGTCCCGGCGCGTGCTGAATGTGCAGTTGAAGGAACTGGAAAGCCACGAGCTGGTGGGAAAGGTGATTTATCCGGTTGTTCCCCCCAAAGTGGAATATTATCTGACCGATTTTGGTCAATCCCTGATCCCGGTCATCGGCGCAATCGGGCAGTGGGGTGATGCGCATGACCAGCGTTTGCGGACGCTCATTCTGAAAGATTTATAACCAGAAGGGTGTCAAAAATAGAATCCAGTAATAGGCTAACTCAAAACACCGATACTCACCAAGCACAAACGGTATAGACTTCCAATATATATACAGGTGAAAGTAAATTTATTCACTTGCCAATAAATACCTGAAAATCAAAGGTTTTCACTTGCCCCTACGAGTACCCCAAAACCCTCTCTCAAAATCAAAAAGAGCCCGCAACCTGCGGGCTCTTGCCATTTCCTATTTCCAACGTTCGCACTATCAAACAAACCTCCCCGGTATTTTTCACGGTACACCTCTGATTCTCTGGAATACACTTCTGCCAAGTTCCTTCGGATGGCTTGCCGCACAGGCAGCAACACCCGGGTCATCAACGGGCGAGCGACTTGAATTTTCGGGTCAGTTCCGTCAGGGATTCTTCAACGCCCATTCGCTCCAGCGACGATGCGCCCACAAACCCCTGCACATTCGTCCGTTCCAGCACCAGGCGAACATCGTCCGGGGTGTTGATGGGGCCACCGTGCGCCAGGAAAAAAATGTCGGAACGGACTTCTTTCGCGGCATCGATGATTTGCTGGGTTCGCTCGACGGCTTCATCCATGGAACAACTGGCATCCGTCACCCCGATAGAGCCGCCGACCGTGGTGCCGACGTGGGCAATGATCGCGTCGGCACCGGCTTCGGCCATATGCCGGGCATCGTCGGGGGTGGCGACATAGACGATGGAAAACAGGTCCATTTTGCTCGCCAGCCGCACCATCTCGACTTCCTTTTGAAAGCCCATTCCGGTTTCTTCCAGCACCCGCCGGAAGTGACCGTCGACGATGCAGTGCGTCGGAAAATTGTTGATGCCGGAAAAGCCCATGTCCTTCACTTTCAGCAGGTGGTGCCACATCCGCCGGCGGGGGTCGGAGCCGTGTACCCCGCAAATCACCGGAATTTCTTCGACAACGGGCAACACTTCAAACTCGCCGATTTCCATGGCCACGGCGTTGGCATCGCCGTAAGCCATCAAACCGGCGGTAGAACCGTGCCCCGCCATGCGAAACCGCCCGGAATTGTAAATGATAATCAGATCGGCACCCCCTTTCTCGATGAATTTGGCACTGATACCCGTTCCGGCACCCGCGGCAATAATGGCTTTCTGGCTGTCCAGCGTAGCCTGCATACGCGCTCTGACTTCAGCTCTCGTATAGGGGTTTCCTTTTCCCGTCCATTGGTTCGGCATACGATATGTCTTGGTTTATTTTGGTTGTACTAATTCCAGTAAATGAGCAACCAGCACGTCGGCAAACGCCGGGTCGTTGATGTGCGTGGGGGACTCGATGAGTCGCACCGCTTCGGATACATTCGTTTTGATAGCCGAAAACAGGACGCGGTTAACCTCGGGCTGATAAAAAACGTGTCCGGGCGCGTCGATCTGCGAAATGCCGTTCAGCGGCAAAACCACCGTGACACCCGCCTTCGACTGATTCACTTTCCGGGCCAGCAACCGGCCCAGTTGCTCGTTTTCGGCGGCATCGGTTCGCAGCAACGTAACATTCGGAGCCCAACTATACAGTTGCCGGTGCCGGTAATGCGCCGGAACCGTGTCCGGCTGGCTGAAATTAACCATATCCAGACAGCCCGGTGCCACCACTTGGGGCAGGTTCATCCGGGCAGCCGCCGTTAGACGGTCCGGCCCGGCGCTGCACACTCCTCCGCATAAGTCATCGGCCAGTTCGGTGGTCGTTACGTCCAGAACGGCATCGAAATGGCCTTCCTCGATCAGACTTTCCATGGTGCGCCCCCCGGTGCCGTTGGCGTGAAAAGCGACCACTTCATACCCGCGTTTTTCCAGCCGTTCGGTACAGTAATTCACACAGTCTGTGGTGTTCCCAAACATGCTGATGGCAATGCGCCCCACCGGTTTGTGGCGTAAGGCCGGAACCACCGCCCCCATCGCACAAATGGCCGCTGCGGCCTGTTCGATGAGCGGAGACAACATGCCATTCAGACCGGCCACGTCGACGACCGATGCCATCAGCGTGATGTCTTTCGTACCCACTTGCCGGGACAAATCCTTGGCGGCCATGGTCGACAGGCAGAGTTTGGGGACGCCGAACGGAATGGGTTGCATGGCCGAGAGAGACACGAATGTGCCGCCCCCACCGCCCATCCCAATGGCCCCCTTCACCCATCCCAACTGAACCAGCCGCCCCACGATGGTGGCCGCTCCCAGCCCCATGACCTCGATGGCCCGACCCCGGTCCCGGCTTGTCCGCAGATCCGCCAGGGATTGGTTCGCGGCTTCGGCAACGGCTTCGGAATCGTAATCAATCGGAAAATCGACGGCGGTTTCCATGACGCCGGAGTTGATGGTAATGACGGATTCACCCCGCGCCAGAATGCAATTCCGCAAAAAGGCAAAGGCCGGGCCTTTTGTGTCAAAACACCCAATAACGACGATAGATGGTTGCATATACTACTGAAAGAGCGATTTGTAAAAATCTAATCCTTCAGTGGCTAATATATCGGGACTTTCGGCCAGGGGTCGCCAGATGGACGCGGCTTTGGCAAGTTCGGCGGAGGGAGCCCCAAAGGTTTCGATGACGACGGCGCCCTCGTAGCCAATGTCCGTTAAAGCGGTTTTGATGCCGGGCCAGTCCACATTGCCGGTGCCGGGGGTGCCACGGTCGCTTTCGTTGCCCTGTACATGACACAGCAGGTCTTTCCCGACAGCCCGGATGGCAGCCGGAATACTTTTTTCCTCAATGTTATTGTGAAACGTATCGAGCGAGATTTTGAGAAACGGGTGACACAGTTCGCGCACCAGCGACAGTGCCTGTTCAGCGGTGTTCACCATGTCGGTCTCGAAGCGGTTCAACGGCTCCAGGCCAATGATAACGCCACACATCTGAGCGACCCCGGCGGCTTCGTGCAGGTTTTCGAGGCACCAGGCTCTTTCTGCTTGTTTGCGTTCGGCCGAAACAAGGCGGGTTTTCCCCACGGCGGAATAAACCGGCCCCGTAAAAATCGGACTTTCCATCGTTTCTGCCAGGCGCAGGCAGTCTACGATGTAGGCAAGACCCTGTTTGCGAATGGCGGCATCGTCGCTGGAAATATCACGGTTTGGCCCAAATGCCCCGCTCAGGGTAATTTTCAGCTCCGTTTCGCGGGCCAGTTGTTTGAGCCGGACCCAGTCAATCAGGTGTTGGTCTTCAACGGCCACTTCAATAATATCGTAGCCCATATCCGCCACTTTATAGAGCAGGTCGAACGAGGAGGTCGTGAACGGGGAAACCCAGACGAAAGTACTAACGCCAAATTGAATCATGTTGTCGGGGACTAGGGATTGAACGCCGTCCGGCAGCCAGGCCGAACCAGCAAAAAAGTGGGGCAAAAAGCAACGCCTTCGCCCCACTTTTCAGAGTACCTGGGATTGATTTAATACGCTGGAATGGTGATGCGAACCCCTCCGTTCATGGCCGATTCGTGGGCGCAGATCCCTGCAAGGGTGTAGTTGGCGGCCAATTCGGCATCGACCGCCGAGTCGCGACCTTCGATGATGGCGGCCAGAAACTCCTGCACCAGATGCGGGTGTGATCCGCCGTGACCCGCGCCCTGCAGGAACGAAACGTGGTTGGGGTCGTCGATTTTTTCGCGCTTGGTGAAGTGCTTGATGGGGTCGATCAGCAATTCGTCCGTGTCGGGTACGTTGATGCGCCGGGCATTTTCCCCCCCGTCGAAAATGACGTGTTCCTCATCCTGCAACTGTTCCCATTCAAACGACATTTTGGTGCCGTAAACATCGTAGCTTTCCCGGTATTGCCGCACGACATCGAACAGCGATCGCGTAGCCTCGGCCACAACGTCGGAGTCTTTCAGCGTAAACGTTGCCGTTTCAACGGCAAAGGGCGAACCGTAGCGACTGGCCAGGTCTTCGCTCAATCGCCCGGAACCGTGACAGACGACCGTTTCGGCCCTAGTGTTGTTGATGCGCAGCAGGGGTGAGATGGCGTGCGTACCATTGAGCATCGGCGGATAGCCTTTCCAGTATTCGCCCCAGCCTTCCATGCTCATGTCCTGAATGTGTGATCCCCGAACAAACTGAATGCGACCGAGTTGGCCCGTTTCAGCCAGGTTCAGGCCGTAGAGAAACTCGCGGGTGTAAAGGGCGGTTTCCATCATCATATATACTTTGCCGCTCCGCCGTTTGGCTTCTACAATGGCCTGGCAGTCTTCCTTGGTCATGGCCATCGGAATGGTGCAGGCCGTGTGTTTGTTGGCGTTGAGCGACGCCAGCGTCATCCGGGCGTGATCGGGTACGGGCGTAACGACGTGGATGGCGTCAACATCGGCGCGACCGGGTATATCCTCAAAATGCTCAAAACAAAGGTCCGGGTCGAGGTTGTATTTGGTTCGCAGGTCATCGAGGGTCTGCCGGTTGCGGGTACAGATGCCCACCTTGTTGATGTTGGGATGTTGCAGGTAAATGGGGATAAACTCCTTGCCGAAGCCCATACCCACGATGACAACGGTAATTTTCTGGTCACTCATAACGACTTTGGTTGATTGATTAGTAAGAACGTTGTTAAAATCAGTTTACAAGCTGTTTGAGTTAACCGGGGAGAGCCCTGGAAGGGCGGTCTGTCCATAGTCAATAGCATCCATCAGCTCGTGGTAGCTATTGACTATTGACAGGACAGGCCTCCGGCCTTAATCCAAACAGCTTCTTAGAGTTTATCGTTAAATGATTACGACCAACTAAAAACCATACACGCTAAACCACAGACTATTTGCGGGCCGCCCAGGCAACCGAATTCCGCAGGAGCGTCTGATACACCGGCAGGTTGTGCGACTCGGCATCGTGGCCCAGCGCCAGACCGACGATGCGGGCTTTGGGGTGATTGACCACAAACACGGAGGGATAAATCACGTCAGACGTGGCGACGCTCGAACTGGCCAGCACCGAGATGCCCGGCCCGGCCGGGTCCGGAATAAAAAAGTAGCGCTCATCCTTCAGGTTGAATTTGGGTTCAACGCCCTTTGTAACGGGGTGTTTCGGGTCGGTCACGGTCACATCGAAAGAACCGTATTTATCATGTTTGCGCGTGCCGCCACTCACCAGGTTCTGGTTGTATTCCGGCCAGTCTTTCCAGTTGTACCACAGGGCCGCGTGGGCAAGCAGCAGGCCTTTGCCCGCGTTGGCGTGGTCCATAATGGCCTGACGAACCGCCGGGTTGGTGATGGGCCGGTTGTTGCTCAGATACAGCACGTCGGCCTGGGGCAGAAAGGTCAGCATGGAATCGGGATCGCCCACGTAGTTGACCGTTGCAAAACCGTCGCGGCTCAGGGTTTGGCCATCCACGTTGCGGTACCACATTCCGAAATTATGCGACGTTCCTCCGCCCACCACCAGCACCCGAATGGGTTTGCCGGCTTGGGCGGTTTTGGGTGAACCGACCTTGCATTGTGTCAGCGACAGGCTTACCGCCAGTAGCAACAGAAGAAAAGGAAATGCTTTCATGGTGTATAACTTTAGTAGTTTATTGCTTATGGTTTACTGTTTGTAGTGTTTAGGACTTACAACTGATAATTCATCACACTTTCGCATTTTGCCCCTAAATCCCCTAAAGGACGGTCGGCCGCTGCCGGACTTTTAGCATCCGGATTAAGCTGCGTCCAAGTCCCCTTTAGGGGATTTAGGGGCAAAATGCGAAAGTCCTATTGGTTATCTCCCGAACCGTTTCCATTCCGGTTAGCGGCTCTTGACGGTGTCCGCACCCTCGACCCGCATCACGCCCCGCATGATGCTCCAGTGGCCGGGGAAAGTACAGATAAAGGGATAATCACCGGGTTTGGCTGGAGCGGTAAATTCGAGGGTGTACGACTCACCCGGGTTGACCAGAATGCTGGATGCCACCACCTCCGGCAGTTGCGGAACGTAGTGTTTCTCCACACTTTTAGGGTCCTGCGCCATCTTGTCGGCGGCTTTCCCCACCTTCTCGGCGGTGCCGGGTTTGCAAATCACAATGTTGTGTTGCATGATGTCGGGGTTTTCGAGCGTCAGCACTACGGGTTGCCCGGAGCGAACCGTAAACTGTTTCGTATCGTATTTCATTTGCTCTTCCACCACCTTGATGGTCAAAACCGTCGCCTTGTCGGAAATGATTTTCTTCGGCGCAGCCGGGCGGGCTTCGCCGGTTGGTTTACGAACTTCGAGGGTGGCGTTCTGCACATTACCCATAAAATCAAAGGAGGATTTTGTGTCGTAGGCACCGGCGTAGGCCCCCATCGAGCTTTCATCGACAAAGTCGCGCTGTACCCGAATACTACCCGTCAGCGGTTTGGTAAATAACGAGGGAGCCTTGCCCCTGGCGGCTTCCTGCCCGTTTACGAACAACAGCATTTCGCCATCGTTCACCAGTCGTCCTTCAAATTCAAAATTGTCGGGCAGCGGTTCCGTGGTGCTGGTCGCATACACCTGCCCGTTTTGCTTCACCACCATCGTCAGGCGACGGTCTTTCACATACAGCCCATAACCGCCCTCCTGACCACCATGTCCGACAATGAAGCCCTCCATCGTGCGGTTTCCTTTAGCCGCCGATCCTTTCAGAATAATCTCCTTGCCCGTCACATCGGGGGGCAGGGTGATGACCGCCCGTCGTTGCAGCGTATACACCTCTTTGTTGATGCCCGCCAGCAACCGGCCGACCAGTGCGTTCTCTGCGTTTTTGGCGGGAGACTTGGCCGCTTCGGCCAGAAAACCGTCACGGTGAACGGCCGCAGCGGCAAACAAGGCGCGGCCAATCCACTCATCGCTATCGTTTTCGGGGCGGAGTGCGGCCCGGTAAAGGGCGGCTCCGACGGTTTCGGAAGGAGGCAACGGCACCAGCGCCAGCATGGCCGCCAGTCTGACATTCAGGCTGGCGTCGTCCAGCAAACCCACTTTCTGGAGAATATCCAGGGTTTGGGCCGTGGCAGGCAACACCTCGACGGCGGCTTTCCGCACACCGGCGGCCTTGTGGGTCAGGGCTTTAGAAGCGGCCTGAATCGCTTCGGCGTTCGAGCCCGCCAAAGCGCCCAAACCGTGCAGCGTCCACAGGGCGTGAACGGCGGGGCTGTTCAGACCGATTTCGTCTACTTCGGGATTGGCAATGATTTTATAGAGTTCCGGCAGGAGGCTGGTATTTTTCGACTCCACAATCAGCCGCTGTCCGTTCATCCGCCAGAACATATTGTCGCTCTTGAGGGCCGCAATCAGTCCGGCCGGGTCATTTTTCAACAAGGTGATGGGCTGGTACGGTTTTGCTTTTTTGTAAACGATGCGGTAAACGCGCCCAAAATTGATGTCGCGAAGCGGGCTATCGAAGGCGTTACCCTGCCCGCGTGGCTGGTCTTTGAACGGCAATACCATCTCCGACGGCGCCTGCCGCTCCACAAAGACATTGTGCTGAATAATGAAGTTGTACCAGTCGGCCACCCACAACGCTCCGTCGGGGCCAACCTCGGCGTGAACGGGGCCAACCCACTCGTCGGAGCTGGCAAGCATATTCCAGCCATCGTGTTCGGCAAAACCGGCTCCTTTCGGCTCGATGACGGCGTTGTGAATCAGCCGAACGGTCGGTTCACACACAAACGCCACCCGGTTCCAGTAGGACTTCGGAAAACTGCGGGCGGTGTAAAAATGGTGTCCGGCGGCCGACGTAAAACCGCCCACGACGTCCACCTGGCGGAGGTTTGGCGTCATGGTGTGCGAATCGTAATGCCCATCGATTTTTTGCACGGACAGCACCGTCGAGCCGGGCAGGTTGCGCTGCATGTAGCGGGCGGGCATCGAATAGAACGCGCTGTGGGTGTTGTTGGCGGTGGAAATAAACACGTTGTTATCCTCCGTAAGTCCCAACCCCCAGGTGTTGTTGCTCGTATTGGCCAGAAAGTCGAAACCGGTTCCGTCGGGATTGACGTTATAGACGCCGGTTCTGAAATTCAGGTTTTTACCGTCGCGAGTCGTGCCGGAAAAACCGGAGCCCACCACGCCCCAAATCTTGTTGTTAAAGCCGTATTGCAGATTCGAGGGTCCAAAATGCGTGTCATTTTTATCCCATCCGGTCATGATGTTCTCCCGCACATCCGCTTTGTCGTCGCCGTCGGTATCTTTCAGAAAAACGAAATGCGGAGCCATCGAAACCACCACCCCACCGTTGGCAAATACCATGCTGGTAGGGATATTCAGCTTGTCGGCAAACACGGTAAACTTGTCGGCCCGTCCGTCGCCGTTGGTGTCTTCGCAAATCTTGATCCGGTCGTTGGCGGCTCCGTCGGTTTCCAGAAACGTATTCGGGTAATCGACCGACTCCACAATCCAGAGCCGCCCGCGTTCATCCCACGACATGGCAATGGGATTCGTAATGTCGGGTTCGGCGGCAAACAACTGAATGTCGAAATCGGCCGGCACCTGCATCAGTTTTTTGGAATCGTCGGGCTTCAGCGCCACCTGCATGGCCGGAACGCGGTGCCGTTTGGTGTAATCTTCAATGGCAATGTTGGCCGACTCATAGATGTCCACGTTCGGAATAGCCAGTTTCGCAATCTGTTTGGTTACCGGCTCCCCAATAGCCCACAACACACCCCGGTTGACCAGTTCGCGAAAACCGGGATTGGTCCA
The DNA here is from genome assembly GCF_965227735.1 of Larkinella sp. Classification (NCBI taxonomy): domain Bacteria; kingdom Pseudomonadati; phylum Bacteroidota; class Cytophagia; order Cytophagales; family Spirosomataceae; genus Larkinella; species Larkinella sp. Next base: position 1,228,751 of record NZ_OZ245776.1, read on the forward strand.
GGTGCTGTCGTTGTGGCCATAAGCGGTATAAAAAACCCGCCCTTTGCCCTGTTTCCGGACCCAGGTGTACGGTTCCTGCCGGTCTCCCTCCTGCCGGGTTGTCAGCACGGTCATGTCGGGATTGAGCCTCTGGTGTACGTAGGTTTCGTCCCAGGCGGTCGTAAACGGTGCCAGGCCCTTCATCACCGGGTGGTTTTTGTTCACGATGGTTGTCGCAATCGCTCCCGCCTTGTGCGACTTGAACTGCCCGCCGATGGTGTTGATGTACCAATCCGAATTTTTGAAACAGCCCGAGGCCGAATGCAGCGGAATGAGCCCTTTTCCGCCTTCCACAAACGCCTTCAAAGCCGCTTCCTGCGCGGGCGGCAGGCTGTCGTGGTTGGCGTAGATCACCAGGCCATCGTATTTAGCCAGGTTTTCGGTGTTGAGGTCGTTGACGTTAACCGTATAGGTCAGATTGACGCCTTTTTTGAAAAGGGAAATGGCGAGCCAGGGTGCATATTTCCCCGAATCATGGTGCTTGCTCCGATGGCCCAGAAAAAGCACCTCGCCCCGGCGGGCAGCTATTTCTGTGGTGGAACGACTCGGTCCCGATCCGTTTGTTTGTCCGGACTGGGCAGTTCTCGTACAGCCCTGATGCAGCACGAAGGCCAGCAGGAAGGCAAAAATGGCTAATTTCATAGCGTAAGAGTTGAGCGATTAGTTGGGGTTTTCGAGCCAGACCTGCTGGGTGAAGGCCCCGTTGATGGCGGCATCCCATACTTCGACCCGTACCCACGTACGGTTTTTGAGATTGGTGTCGAACCGGTATGCTTTTTTGCCGAAGGGCAAGGTGTTTGTTAAATCGATGCGTTCGCGGTAGACCTGTTTGCCATCACCGGAAATGATTTCGGCAAACGACAGCGGGAAAGTCCAGTTTACGTTCAGGTTGATCGTTGCTTTTCCACTGGCCGGTACGGTCAGCGTTTCGCCGGCCCCTTTGCCATTGACCGTAAAAGCGGGCAGCATGACTTCCCCCGTGGTCACAAAAAATTTCCCCTGTTTCATGACATCCAGAACCGGTTGCCAGCCCGCGCTGTAGTCGGGCAGCTTATCCATCTGCATATAATTGACGTTCAGGTGGGCGTAGGTTTCGTTTTCGGGCTCCATTGTAAAAATGTCCGACTCGGCGATGGCGTGTTTTTTGTGCCCCCAGTTCGAATAATCGTCCAGCAAATCCAGCACCCGGCGACTCAGTTTCGGTTCCGATAAATCAGCGGGAATATTCTTCCAGGCCGCTCCGAAGAAATGGTCGGACTTAAAAAAGTCTTCCTCCTTGTATTTGTCCGGATAGCCCGTCGAGCCTTTGGTGCGGGCGTGGGCTGTCCAGGCCAGGCCATTTTCGGCTTCCAGCAGCTTCAGCATATCGTGCTTGTCGGCAATGCGGTAAACCTTTCCGTAGTTGGGGTCTTCGGTAACAAAGGGCATGTCGGGCTTACGCGACATAATCCAGTACACATCCTTCGGAAAAAAAGACAGCCAGTGTCCGCCGAAAAAATTATTGGGTTCTTCGCCGGGTAACAACAGAAAGTCTTTGTCCGACAGTCGTTTGCATTGTTCATGCAATGCTTTCAGTTCCCTAAGCCGCAGGCTGTCGGGGCCTTTGGGGTGGCCGGGACCGTGAAATTCCGCCAGGTGAACAATATCAACCCCGTGGTCTTTGAACACCTTCACGAAGTTGGGATTTTCCGGAATGGGCTTACCCGCCAACACCACCTTCATCGTAAATTCATTATGAAAGTGGCTCGACATGGTTTTGTAGCCCGGTACCACCGGATACTTGTCGTTGTGCGTAAACCGCTTCACCTCGGCCAGTGTTTCGGTGGGTTTATCCGTACTGAGCAGGCAGAAAAAGTTGAGCCGCTGCTGGGTGCCGGGGGGCGCATTCACCCAGGGGACCCACCGCCGGTCACCCATCAAATCCTGCCGGATGCCGATGCCAAATTCCGGAACCAGACTCCGGTACCTGGTACCGTACCACGTAAAATCGAGGTTGTAGGCTTCGTCCAGCGGGTAGAAATATTGGTGTGGGGCCGGAAAAACCGCCAGCGTTCCCCTGGGGCCACTGCCCATAATAGTTCGGTATTTAACCGCCTGGGCCTTGTTGGGAACGGACAGGTCGACGGGAATGGACTGCATTTTATTATCCGTATCCGACCAGTCCAGCGTGGTCCAACCGGGTCCGCTACCGGTTTTGCTCACCAGACCCGCGTCGTAGAGAATGGCGGTCGAGTCGACCTGCGTCGCCATCACAGCCGCCACGTTGAACAGCGGACTGCCCTGATACACGGTAATTTCAATGGCGCCTTTGAACGATGCGGCTGCGACTTCACCAATTCGCAGCACGGTTCGGGTGCCAACGGTGCTGACGCTGGCCGACCGTTTCGCCAGTTCAACGGCGTAGGCTTTGTGAGGCAACCGGTTGGTTTTATCGAAAAAAATGTTCCAGCCGTTCTGCGAGACCAAATCCCGTTTGCCCACCGTGAGCACGAAAGCCGGGTTCAGGTCGGTGGCTATTTCACTAAACTTCCCGACTTTCGACAGTTGAATATGGCTAAAAAGGGGCTTGTCCGCGGCCAGGTTAATCACCAGCCGCCCTTTCTCTTTACCCGAAGCGGGCCAGGTCACCACCAGGTCATTCCCCTGCTGCGAAACCGTTGTGGGACCACTTTTGGCAAATTTCGACAAATCGACCGGAACCTGAGCGTGGGCCACTGCGCCCAGAAAGACAAACAGGAAAAGAAAGTATCTCATTGAATCGAGGCTAAGTACTGAGTTAAAAATAGTTTATAGTTTAGAGACTGTTCAAAAATCATATTCTCTCTTTCGGGTTTGCCCCCAACCCCCTGAAGGGGGCTTAAAACTCCGGATCAGAAGCTCCCTTCAGGGGGTTGGGGGCGGCATAGAAAGCATGATTTATAATTTTTGGACAATCTCTAACCATAAACTAAAAACGATTTACGATTTACTCTGTCCATTGTTGGTGCTTATCCGAACACTAAGCACAAAGGTTCAGTCGATTCCGAACCTTTGTCGCTTAGTAGGCATTACTAACCAACCTATTACAAAGTAATTTTCTGAACCGGCGTATAGATCATGTCTTCTACACCCGTAATTTTCAAGCCAATGCGGGCAAACACGTACCCTTGTGACGGAACCAGCGCGGGCAGTTCGCCCGTGGTCAGGCTCACATTGGCCAGATCCTTGATGTCGGCTCCGGCCAGGTCGGCTTTGTTCAGGCTATTACCCGCATCGACAAACTGGGTTTTGTTGACATACAACGAAACCCGCTCGACCGTTTTGCCATTGGCCGCATCGGTAATCACTTTTTCGAGGGAAACAGTACCGGTTATTTTCCGGGCATTATTCGAAATTTTCGGATTTCGAAGCATGTAATAAGGCATCACCTCGATGTCCATCGCTTGGCTGCCCTGAATCTTGATGTCCAGACTATCCGGCGTATTAGTGGCTGTTCGTTTCCAGAGAAACGGTCCCTGTCCGTTGGGGACAATCAGTTTGTAGTCGCCATCGAAAAGCAGCGACGAGAAGGTGCCGTCCTGCTTGATCGGTATGCGAATCGAACTGCGGTTGTTATACGCTTTCTGCCAGAGTTCCAGAAAAACCGGAAAATCGGAGTTGTTGGCCACCGCAACGTTGGCACTTTGGATCAGCAGGGGTTCGCCCTTGTACACAATCCGCCCTTCGAACGTGGATTTGGGCGGTTCAAAATTATCTAATTCGCACCCGGTCAGCCCAACGAGGAGCAGCAGGAAGAGGTAAATGAAGGAGATTTTCATGGCTTTAAGTAGGTCGCGGAGCGGAGCGAAATACCAGACGGTATTTCGCTCGTTCGCCCATCCGCTTATTGGTTAGGGTTACGGACAATCGTGGGGTTGTTGTTGATAATGGCATCCGTGATTCGCGAGTAGTAGTTGCCCAATCGGAAAACGTGGCTTTGCGTTACCCGGCCCGACAGCACCTTCCGGAACACCCATTTGTTGTGGTTGGCCGCACCCGGATTATATACTTTGTAGGGCCAGAGGCTGTAGACCCGCGTGCTGGGTTCGGTGGCTTTGCCGGGGAGGGTGGTCAGGTCGGAGTTGCTGCCGTCCCAGACGATATGGGCAATGCGCCACCGCTTCATATCCCAAAGGAGGTGGTTTTCGTAGGCCAACTCCACTTTGCGCTCGTGAACGATCCGGTCGAAGGTCACTTCGCCGGGGGTGAGCGGTTGGGTTAAACCAGCCCGGTCACGCACCTGTTTCAGATACCCGGCGGCCACCGCATTCTGCCCCAGTTCGAAAGCGGCTTCGGCGGCATTGAGCAGCACTTCAGCATAGCGATACCGTACGTTCCAGACTTCGCTCTGTGTTCCGATCTGCCCCGAACCCGTTACAGGATCATTGTATTTCCGCATGTAAAAACCGCCCTGGGCCGAGCCATCGTAGCCGTCGATGGGCCCCGACAAACCCACCACCTGCACCGAAACGCCGTTGACCGGCTTAAGCTGGCCCAATTGGTCGCCCGACAGAATGCTGCCATTGGCCAACACCAGCCCGGCGAAGATGTCGATGGGCCGGTTTTTGAAGATCGCCCCCGGCACCAGCACCGTTCCCTGCAAACGCGGGTCTCGGTCGGCGAAGAGGTCTTCGGGCTTATCGTAATAAATATAGTCGTTTGGAGTACCCTTATTGATGGCTAAAGGCGCAAAGGAGTTGTCTAATTTTTCGAACGACTGCACCAGGTTGAGCGACGGATTCAGACGTCCCCCGCGTTCGCCTTCTTCGGTGATGGCGCGGGGCTGATTGTCGAGCGCGAAGCTGTGAATCTTGCCACTTTGGAGCTTGTAATCTTCGACGAAAATGACCTCCGGATTATTGGCTTTGTCCAGAAAAATATTGGCAAAATTGGTGGAGAGGTCAGGCGCTTTCTGATAGAGTGAATACTGCCCGGAGGTAATCAACTCCTGAGCCGAGGTCAGGGCGGTTTGGAAATAGGCGGTTGCTTTGGTCGCCGGAATGCCCACCTCGCCGTTCGGCAGCGAAACCGTTGGCGTATTGACCCCGTATTTTGCGATGGAACCGGCGTAGAGAGCCGCCCGGACTTTCGAAGCCAGAGCCAGCCCGTAGGTAGCGCGGGATTTTTCATTGGGGGTTTTCGGCAAAATCGATTTGATGGCCTCAAACTCGCTGATCACGAAATCATACACCTCCGATTCTTTGGCGCGGGGTTTACGGAGGTAACTCGCATCACCGCTGTAATCATAGGTCAGCGACTCGGTAACCAACGGCACACCACCCATCCGTTTGACTAACTCAAAATACGCATTGGCCCGCAGAAACCGGCCTTCGGCTGCGAACCGGGCCTTGTCGGCCGCACTCAGCCGGGTAGCCGCGTTGACCCGCTCGATGAACAGGTTGATTTCGCGGATGTAGCCATAGTCCCACAGGCTCCAGTCGTCGTAGCTGTACTCCCGGTTTTGGTGCCGCCCGTAGTCGCCCGAGGCAAACGCTTCGTCGAAGCTGGCCATGATTCCAAAGTTAGCGGGTTCAACCAGGTCGGGAATGCGGTTATACAGATCCGTTGCCGCCGACAACACCAGCCGGGGGTCACTATAGACCTCGTCAACCAGCAAAATGTTCGTGGACTTAATATTCAGAAATTCAGCATCTTCCTTGCAGCCGGTCGTTAATGAAAAAAGAGCGACGAGCGATAAAATAGTTTTCTTCATGGTGGGGTCGGTTTAGAAGCTCAGGTTCACGCCAAAATTGAACAGCTTGGTTTGCGGGTATTGCAGCCCGTTTTCGTCCTGCACTTCGGGGTCGATGCCGTAGGGGCGGGTGTTGTCGATGGAGAACAGGTTGTAGGTGTTCACAAACAGCCGGGCCTTCTGAATCTTCACTTTCTGGGTCAGCAGCGCTGGCAGGGTATAGCCCAGTTCCATTGTCCGGTTGCGGAGGTAACTGATATTCAGAAGCCACCAGGTCGAATTTTTATTGATGTTGCTGTGTCCGGTATCATTGTAGCGGAGGGGAATTTCGGAACCGGTAATCCACGGACTATCCGGGTTGAGCGGATCGGCCCGGCGCCAGCGGTCATCGAACAGCAGGCGCGGTACGTTTCCCGTATTCTGGTAGGCATTACGCTGCTCAAACTGCCGGTTGATGGCCATCATCGTGCCGCCGGAGAAGTCCATTGCAAAATCAAAGCCTTTGTATTGCAGGGTGAAGTTCAGACCACCCGACAGAATCGGCGTGTTGTTGATGCCGTAGCCAATGGGCCGTTCGTCGCGGCTGTTGATGACCCCATCGTTGTTCTGATCGCGGTAAATCAAATCGCCCGGAATCATGGTCCGGTTGCCCTGTCCGTCGTTGTTGACCACGTAGTTGTTGATCTCTTCCTGCGACTGAAACTGACCGACGGCTTCATATCCCCAGAAAATATTGCTCCAGCGGTTTTCCAGCGATTCGCGGTATTCGAGCAGCGAGTTGCCATAGCGCGGATTATAGGGACTCAGGAACCGGTTTCGGGCGTAGGAAATATTGGCACCGATGGTGAACCGGACGCCCCGGATGTCGCCGTTATACACCAGCGAGGCCTCGCCACCCACCACCGCATCGCGCTCCAGGTTCTCCTGCGGCAGGGCATAGCCCAGTTCGCTGGGTACGAACACGTCGCTCTTCACGGCGGGCAACCCGTCGCGCACCCGCCGGAAATAATCAAGTGTCCCCGTGATTTTGTTGTTCAGCAACGAGAAATCCACCCCAATGTCGGTCACTTTGGCCTTCAGCCACGAAATCCGGTCGAAGGCAATCCCCCGGTCGCGGGCCGCAACGGTCGTTGTTCCCGACATGATGCCCACACCGGTATTGTAGTTGTAGCCGGGGTTGTAGGCAAAGGGGTCGAGGTCAGCGTTGTTGGGCCGAACGTTATCATCGCCCAGCATCCCATAAGATGCTCTCAGTTTAAGGTCATTCAGGAAGGCCCCGTCGTTGGTCCATTCCTTAAAGAAGGGTTCCTCGGTAATTCGCCAGGCCAGGGAAACCGATGGGAAGGTGCCCCAGCGTTTGGTGGGGGAGAATTTCCAAGAGGCATCGCGCCGGGCGGCCACTTCCAGGAAGTATTTGTCGGCATATCCGTAATTCACCCGGCCGATGTAACCGACTCTGGCCTGTGTGAAGTCGGCATCATTGTAGGCAACAATGTCGGCAAATTGCATCACGGGCAGCGAATTGGTCTTAGGCACGGTACGAGCCTCTACGTTCCGTTCGCGCTTCTTGAGCCGCTCGGTCAGGGCAATGGCGTTGATGGAATGTTTGCCAAAGGTGTTGGTATACAGAAGCTGCAACTGCCCGATATTTTCGTCAATCTTGTTTACCACCCGCTGCCGGTACGGATTCTGGCTGCCACCCGTCCGGTTATATTGCTGGGTGCTTGGATTGTAGGTATAGGTGTCGTAAGTATACTCAAACACCTCACGTTGCGAATCCCGGAACATATACGAATACAAACCCTTGACCGACAAGCCTTTGATGGGTGTCTGGTATTCGACCGTCGCCTGGGGGGTTATCGACGAGTAGACTTCATTGAGAAAACCCGACCGCGCATAGTTGAGGTAGCCCCAGTTGGAGGCCGGATTGCTGATCGTATTGATGTATTCAGGGTTATCGTTGGCGTAGGGGCGTTCGCCGGGCCGGTTGCGGAGAATGGCAAATTTGGGTGCCACGTAATCGTCGCCACCCGGCACACCCGGATTTTCGCGGGTTTCCTGACGCCCGGCAATCGTCAGTCCAACTTTGATCCGGTCCGTAACCCGGACGTCGATGTTCGACTGAATATTGGAACGGTTGAATATGAACTCGCGGCCCATCACCGAATTCTGGTCCAGGCGGGTAGCGGAGATGTAGTAATTGATCCGGTCCGAGCCGCCACTGGCACTCAGGTTGATGTTCGACTGGGGCGAGTTGGGCTGAATAATAAAATCATACCAGTCGAAGCTCTGGTAGCCGTATTCGGTACCGGCTTTATACTTGTCCAATTCAGCCTGGGTGATGGCCGTGGTGCCGTTGCGGTTTACTTCGGCTTCGGCCTTGCCCAGGTTCCATTCGTAGGCGTTTACAACCGTCGGAAAACGGGTCCAGTTCTGAAAACCGTAGTAAGCATCCAGGTTGATGGTGCTTTTCTGCCCAACGACCCCGCGCTTGGTGGTCACGATAATCACACCATTGGCCGCCCGTGAGCCGTAGATGGAAGCGGAGGCATCTTTCAGAACAGTGATGGTTTCGACGTCGTTCGGCGAGAGGTTGTCAAACTGGGTTTTGTCCTTCGGCACCCCGTCGATGATGAACAGGGGATTGCCGCCCATGTTCCGAATCTGAATGTTGGCAGCAGCACCCGGCCGTCCATCGGCTTGACGGAACTGCACGCCCGGAATCTTACCGGCCAGCGTTCCGGTTACGGTAGCCGCATGAACCCGCCCCACATCGCGGGACGTCACGGACGAGATGGCCCCCGTAATCGATTCTTTTTTCTGGGTACCATACCCCACGACGACAACCTCCTGCAAGCCTTTGGAGTCCGGGTCGATGGTTACGTTCAGCGTGGACTGATTCCCGATGGGTACTTCTTTTGACAGGTAACCAATGAACGAGACCACCAGCGTGCCGCTCGTCTGGTCGGCCGGAATCGGGAGGCTGTACATACCCTCGGCATTGGCTGAAGTACCGGTTGTGGTCCCTTTCAACAGAACGGTAGCTCCCGGCAGCACCTCCCCCTTATCGCCCGTAATCTTTCCTGTCAGAGTACGTTGCTGCGCCAGCGCAGGAACCCCAATCAGAAGCAGCAGCAAAAACCCAGACAGGCCAATTGCCTTCATGATGGAAATGTTCTTCATAGAAATGAATTTAATTAGAGGATTTTGTGAGGAATAGGCATCTCCTTTGTAATCTGGCATAATTCAAAGGAATGATTTTGCAATTATAAGAAGTAGAGAACGGCGTCATCTTTACTTTTGACCAATTAACCAGGACGGCTGTTCAATTTTTGCCTGTTTATGTCCTATTCTGAATAATTGTGCGAATCACAATACATCTAGCTGAATTTATGACAATGTCAAAAAAGGGCTATTTCTCGCTGTCCATCATTAAATCTATCAGCCTGATTTTCATTTTATTAACATTATTGTCTACGAGGAGCACGGCCCAAAAATTTTATTTCAACGCACTCACCTCCAAGCAGGGTTTGTCGCACAATAGTGTATTTAGCATCACCCAGGACCACAAAGGCTTCATTTGGTTCGGTACGCGGGGTGGTGTGAGCCGTTACGATAGTCAGCAGATAAAAAATTATCCGCTGAATGCCTTCCACCCCAACACGGAATCGACACGGGTCAGATGTTTGTATGCAGTCGGGGATGAGTTGTGGGTAGGAACCGCCGGTGGCCTGTTCAGCTATCTTTTCGATAAAGATGAATTTGTACCGGTGTCGCTCGGGAAAAGTCCGGTCAATGTTTCCGTCATTCAGCGGGTGTCGTCGGGTGAACTCTGGGTTGGCTGCCGGGATGGGCTGTATATTCTGTCAAAGAACGGGTCAGTCCGTCGCATTCTGCCAGCGCAGAACGTCCACGCCATTCATGAATACCGGAAAGGTTCTTTTCTGATTTTGCAAAACAACACGCCCTGTGTCATTAACGACGCCGGTGAAACCATCATCTCCCTGGCAATCGAAGGCGGAAACCCTAAAAAAGCATTCACGTTCCGTGACAACAAGCTTTTCAAAAACCGGCGGGGGGCGATCTGGCTCAGTACAGAAACCAATCTGCTGCAGTTGGACGAGAAAACCATGACCTTCAGGCCAATGGACTGGTTTGTCCGGCTGGTCAAAGACCAGGTGAGGGTCATGCGCACGGTTTCTGAAGACCAGGCCGGCAATGTCTGGATTGGTGGTGAATCGGGGGTGATGATGATCGACAGCCAGCGCCGGATGGTGCAGGAGTACGATAAATCATTTACGGCCTCGCCCTATGGACTCACCGACCGGGCCGTTTATTCAAGCTTCGTCAGCCGGGACGGAATGGTTTGGCTGGGTACGTATTTTGGGGGTGTCAATTACACCAAACCCGTCGGAATTTCATTCGAGCATCTGTTTCCGGCTACCGACGGACAAACCATTGCGGGGAAGGCCATTAGTCAGCTTGCCATCGATGGGCAGGAACGGCTCTGGATCGGAACCGAAGACGGCGGCATTAGCATTCAGGACCGGGCTACCGGCCGCTACACCTACCACAACCAGGCGAATGGACTGAGTGACAACAATGTACACGCTATTTCGATTGATAAGTCGGGGGCGGCCTGGGTAGGAACGTTTTTGGGAGGGTTAAACCGCATTGACCCGGTTTCGGGAAAAAAGCGTGTATTTCTCCACAATGCGGACGACTCTACCTCGCTGGCCAGCAATTTTGTCAATTCCCTGTTCCACGACAAAACGGGCCGTCTTTGGGTCGGTACGACGAAGGGAGTCAATATTTTTGATGAGAAAACGGGCACCTTCCGGCTGTTTAAACCCAATGCGTTAGGGACTCCGTTTATCATTGATATCATGGGCGATGCGTCGGGCCGGATTTGGTTTGCGACCGAAAACTCGGGAGTGTACCAATACGAACCCGTCCTTGACCAATTGACCCATTTCCACGCTGGCAACACGCCCGTTTTGCGGGGCAATCAGATCATCAGTATTTACGAAGATTCAAACCATAATATGTGGTTTGGCAGCCTGAATGCGGGGGTATATCAATGGAATAACCGGCAGAAAAAGTTTGTTCCCCACCCGGTACAAGCGCATCTGTTAAACCAGACCGTCTACGAAACACTGGAGGATAACCACGGCACCTTCTGGTTTTCGACCAACAGCGGTTTGCTGTCCTATAAGCCGGACCAGCAGACGCATCGCGTTTTCGACGGCAGCAACGGGCTTCAGGCCACACAGTTTAATTTTAAATCGGCCTTAAAAGACCGGCAGGGTTACCTGTATTTCGGTAGCGTGGATGGCCTCTGCTATTTCAACCCCGATAACATTACGAAACGGGTTTTTGACCCGCCGGTTTATTTCACGGACCTGAAACTATTCAACAAAGAAGTGCGGCCCGATGGCGAACTGATGCTCACCAAACGCCTTGACGAAACCAGCGAACTGGTTTTTAAGTACGCACAAAACGTGATCACGCTGGATTTTGTAGCCATCAATTATTTCTCGAAACGAACGAATTACTACACCTATTACCTCGAAGGCTTTGAAGAAACCTGGGGGCCGAAAACCACCGTAAACTCGCAGACCTATACCAATCTGTCTCCCGGCCAGTACACGTTCCATGTTCGGTCCTTTCAATCGAACGGCGATTTGTCACCAACCGAACGGACCCTTCGGCTGATCGTGAAACCGCCCTTCTGGCGTACCACTTATGCCTATTTGCTCTACGCGCTGTTTGGCATTGGTTTATTGGTAGTCTACCGGCGATTCATCACGTATCTGAACCGCCAGAAAATGGCCGTGCAGGTGGAGCGGGTCGAACGGGAAAAAAGCCGGGAATTAAACCAGCAGAAGCTGAATTTCTTCACGTTTCTTTCGAACGAATTCAAGACCCCCATTACGCTGATTATCGCGGAGATTGACGAACTGATTCAAAATAACCAGGCCTGGCGGGCCGATTCGGCCACGAATTACAGCGTGATCAAGAAAAACGCCCGCCGGTTACAGGCCCTGATCGACCAGATTACGGAACTCCGGAAAACGGGCCACGAAATTCAGAAAATTCACCGCACCGACGCCGATGTTATTGCTTTTATCAAAGAAACCCTGAAAGGATTCGACCCGTTGTTGCGGGCAAGGCAGATTCAGAAGCGGCTCACCTTTTCGCCCCCTTATCTGATGGCCTCCTTCGATGCCGGAAAGTTGGAAATGATCATTGGCAATGTGTTCTTTTACCTGATCGACCAGTTGAACGAAGGTGACGAACTGAACTTCGACGTTGAGGTGGTGAACACGACGGAATGCGAACCGGCCGAATTGCGGTTAACCTTCACCTTCGAGGGGCAACCGGAACTTTTGACCAGTATTGAAACCAGCTATCAATATGCCGGAAACTCTGAAGAAATTTTTGGGCAGGACAACTCCCCTAATATCGGTATCCTACTGGCTTTCAGCTTGTTAAAATTACAATCCGGCCGGGTGTCTGTTTTCGACGCCAACAATCGGAGCCGGCTTTCGCTCCAGATTCCGATTCAGAAAACACCCGTCAGCAAAATCGCTCCGGATGCTAAACTCCAGCATTCCATCAGCCGGCATATCGTGGATTCGCCGGAGGTGAGTCTGCTGCCGGATGGGGAGTGGTTTAGCCCTCCGGCGGATGAATCCCTACGAAACGATAAACCCAATCTGCTGATTATCGAACGTTCGAAAGAGCTGGCTCAGTTTCTGAAACGCCATTACGGGGAAATTTACCGCATTAGCGTGGCAAACACCTTCAACGAAGCCCTGAAAAAAGCCGAAACGATGCTGCCTGAAATTATTCTGTGCGACAGCGATATACACGATAAAGAACACCGAAGTGTGTGCCTGGTGCTAAAAAGAAACCCTCAGACTCAGCACATTCCGGTTATTCTGTTACTGGACGATGAAGATGACAGAAAAATCATTGAGGGGCTGAACAATGGTGCAGACGGATACATCGGCAAACCGTTCAGTCTGAAAGAACTGGATTTGATCATTGGCAATCAATTGAATACCGTTTCGCTGCTGAAAACTAAATTAACGGACAGCCTGGCTGGTTCCTTACGGGGTGCCCTGCCCCGGCGAAACAAAGACCAGGAATTTGTCCTGAAGTTTGCTGCCCTGGTGAATCAGCAGTATAAAAATAAAGAGGTAACCGCCGATGAGCTGGCCCGGCAGATGAATTGCAGCCGGTCGCAGCTTCATACAAAACTGAAGACCCTCACCGGCCTGAGCACCAAAGAGTACCTGAACGATTATCGCCTGGGGCTGGCCCGGCAGTTGCTCGAAGGCGGTATGAGCGTGACCGAAGCGGCCTTCGAGGTTGGTTTTAACGACCCCAATTATTTCGGTCGGGCCTTCAAAAATAAATTCGGGATTATCCCCAGTAAAATCTACTGATCAATGGGGATGACTTTCGCTACCATTCAGAATTGTGACCAGCCGCAACAACTCCTCGCTAATGGGTTTAGAACGGGAAACAGCCTCATACAAATCACTGTAAACCAGCAGATTATTCACCACTCCCACCATCACATTCTTTTTGCCTTTCAGCAGACCTTCCACGGCACCCAACCCCAACCGGCTCGCCAGAATCCGATCACCGGCACTTGGCGCCCCGCCCCGCTGGATGTGTCCCAGGGTTGTTACCCGCAAGTCAAATTCAGTACCGGACTGCTTCTTGATTTGTTCCGCGACCACCGTTGCCGTCCCTCTTCCCTCCCCTTCGGCCAGCACCAGGATGACCGACGACTGGGAGCCATTCCGGCCCTGCTGGAGTCCTGCAATGAGTTCCGTAGCCGACACCCCGGTTTCCGGAATCAGCACCCGCTCAGCGCCCCCCGCAATGCCCGACTGAACGGCAATGTAGCCCGAATCGCGGCCCATGACTTCAATTAGAAAGATGCGCTCGTGCGAATCCGCCGTGTCACGAATTTTGTCGATTGCCTCCACGGCGGTGTTCACGGCGGTATCATACCCAATGGTATAATCCGTGCCAAACAGGTCATTATCGATGGTTCCGGGCACACCAATAACGGGAAACGAAAACTCATCGACGAATTGCAAAGCCCCTTTGAAGGTGCCGTTTCCGCCAATGACAATCAGGCCGTCGACCGCCAGACTCGTGAGGTAATCGTGCGCTTTTTGCCGACCCTCAACCGTCCTGAATTCAGGGCTGCGGGCCGATTTGAGGATGGTTCCACCGCGTTGAATGATGTTGCTGACGGTCGATGAAGTCAGTGGAATACCATCCCCCAGAATCAATCCGCTGTAGCCCCGGCGGATGCCCATCACTTCAATGCCATGGTAGGCCGCTCCCCGGACCACTGCCCGGATACAGGCATTCATCCCGGGCGCATCTCCGCCGGATGTCAAAACTGCCAATCGTTTTATCATAACGCGTACTTTAAATGAATTTTACCGGGCTCACGCCCGAAACCATTTCCTTGATTTTCAACCCGTTCAGGCGTAGGCCCGCGTAGCCAGGTGATGAAACACCCGCTCGTCCAGCCGGTAGCGGTCGTTGAGGGTCAGGCTGCTGCGGCTGGTGAACAAGGCATAATTGACGGCGTTGTACAACAACCACAGCGACGGCCCCGTATGGAGCAGTTGCTCTTCCGTCCGCAAACGCTCGTAGGCTTGTTTAGCCAGTTGAACCGGAATGGGCAACTCCCGTACGATTTCGTTGGGGCGGCCCGGTATTTCCGTTTGCTGCAACTGCGAATAGACGGTGGTGGTCAGCGTCAGCTCCGGTTTGAGGTGATCCACCAGCAGGTTATGCAGGTGCTGCCGGAAGACCTCGATGGTGAGCTGGCTGTGGTGAATTTTGCGGATGGCCGGGCCGGGCCGGTCGGATCGGTTTTCGGTCGGGCGGTTTTTGGACGAACGACCCTTGGCACTTTCTCCCGACCACTGCCCCAGCCAGGTCTGGTAGCTCGACACCTGATCGAAGTGATCGGCCCAGCCCAGCAAACCGTTCTGACACAGCTTCCGGAACATGCTGCTGCGGAGGGCCACCATCGGGTCTAACAGTGCCATCAACGACTGCCCCTGAATGCTGAAAGGCGTTTTTCCGTTGTAACTATTGGTCAGGATCAGGCAGCGTTGCAGCGGCTCCCCGCCCAGCATAAACACCTCCGGCAACACAATGTTGATGTTGAACTCCCCGGTTGGCGTATACTTGATCAGGAGCGTATACTGCGGAATCAGCGCGTCGACCACGTCCCGAATCACCGCGTTGGGAATAATGGAATAATCGGCACTCTGAATGCCAAAGATGGTATTCCGCCCCCCTTTCACCTGCCCAACGATCAATTGCTGCCGGTCAGTCGCCACGATGTCGTAGTCCGGCAATAAGTCGGTTAGCCAGACGGGTTGTACCGGATAACAGATGTCGTCCCAGGAATTGGTCAGTTGGGGCTGTGCGCTGATATAGGTCATTTTATTTGTTTTCTATTTTTACAGTTGTAAATTTACAGTTGTAAAAATTAAGAAGCAACTTTTTAACAGAAAGGGCGGACGTATGAACAGATCCGGCATTACCCAGCAAAAAATCAAGGCAACGTTGTTGCTTTTGCCCGTCATGGTGGTGGTCATACTTACGTCGCTGAGTATGCGCAGTACGATGCGGGAGATGGATCAGGCGCTGGGTTCGGTCCCTTCACTTTTATGCCAACTCCACTTTACAGGTGGCGGTGGCAATCATCATGGGGCTCCTTATTCTCAGCACCCTGTATAACGTAAACCTTGGGAATCGTGATCCGAAAGCCTGGCATCTCAATTAACAGACAGATGCCATGCCGGATAAAACGGTTCTTTCAATTCCTTAAAACCGGTTAAGACATGAAGAATTTAATCATCAATACGCTGGATTATCAACGACTGATCGACCGGGTGGCGCAAGCCAAATCCGATCCGACCGCTTCTTTCAAACACATCCGAACTTTGCTGCTGGGCGTGAGCCAGGCCACGTTGCTGGAGCCCTCCGACATCCCGGCGGATGTGGTGACCATGAATTCCCTGGTAAAAATCCGGTACCTCGACAACCAGCATACGCTGAACATCCGGCTGGTGTATCCCGAACAGGCGAATATTTCCCAGCGCCAGATTTCGATCTTTGCCCCGCTGGCCACCGCTCTGCTAGGCTGTAAAAAAGGTGATTTGGTCAGCTTTGCAACCCCGGCCCGAACGGTAAAAATTCAGATCGACGCCATCTTGTACCAACCCGAAGCCGCCGGTGATTTATCACTTTAATGACCCCGGTCCGCGAACAATCCACTCCTGAAACGTGCATCCGAATCACCCGAAAAAACGAAGTACCCTGGTTCATTCCACTTCCATTCTGGTAAAAGCAACCGATCAGGAACCCTCCTTGCAACAGGTGGGGAACCTGATTCGGGAAGCCCGCTTAAAAGCCGATCTCACCCAGAACGATCTGGCCCTGAAACTGGGCGTGTCGATCTCTACCGTCAATAAGTATGAAAAAAAGGGACAACACGTCACCATCGGCACCCTGTTGAAAATCGCCAGGGTGCTGGAAATCGATCTGATGGTCGGGTTTTTGTCCTGAAAGTATCACCAGACTTGCGCCGTGTCAGGTCTGGTGACGATATTTGTATCCTGATTTTTTAGGCCCTGCTTTCAGGCGAGCCTCGTACGTACTCTTCCGTTTGTGAAAAAAAGAATTAAGCGTCGTTATCGCATTGCCCGTTACGTCCTCTACCGTCAAACGATTCTGGCACCCGTCGATCATTTCTGGACTTTTCTGGGTGCTTTTACCGCCATCGCATCCCTGGGGTTGATTCAGCAATCCCGCTTTACCCCGCAGGATGATGTTTTTCTGATTGGTTCTTTCGGAGCTTCGTGCGTCCTGATTTTCGGAGCAACGCATAGCCCCCTGGCGCAACCCCGAAACCTGGTTGGAGGACATTTGCTGGCTTCCCTGATTGGCGTTGCCATTCAGAAGCTGGTTCCCGACCAGATTTGGCTGGCATCCGCTCTGGCCGTTTCGCTATCCATTGTGGGCATGCAGATCACCAAAACCATGCATCCACCGGCCGGTGCCACGGCTCTGATCGCCAACATTGGTTCAGAAAAAATCAAAAGTTTAGGATTTGGATATACCGTGGCCCCCGTCATGACCGGCGTTCTGATCCTGCTTACAATCGCTCTGATTGTCAACAATATACCGAAAGGCCGATCCTATCCGGTGGCTCCGCTACCCTGGCGAAAGGTGACCAGAAAGCTCAGAAGAAATCCGCCCCGGCGACTTCATCGGGACAAGGTGGATGCGCTGGACGTACCCTAAAACAGCTTGCCGTCACCCGGTCTTGGATCGTTGCCCGAGAGATTGACCCCGGAATCCGTGTGAACGAAAAAGCCCATTTTATCAATCAGAACAACCAGTTGCTAGCGAATATACCCAACCAGGCTCGATGAAAAGTTTTATTTCGCGGAGTTGAGCGGAGGAAATCAGAGATACGCAGAGGTTATTTACACTAATTTTCTCCGCTTAACTCTGCGAAAGAACGCTCTTCAAAACTACCTGGCAATAAAAAACCTCCGGCGTAAAATCCGGAGGTCGTATTCCTATTTCTTAAAAGTCTGTATCCGTTATTTTTTGGCATAAATCAACTGAACCGTGTAATTGACCGTCACCGTATCTTTCTTCGCATTCAGAAACCGGCCGCTCTGGGCAAGCACTTCACCCAATAACTGATTGGGGGTCGTCGTGTTGTCATATGTATACTTAAATTCGCTGCCGGCATCCTCTTTTAAAACCAAGTTATTGTTGGTTAAGGTCCAGGTTCCTTTGTAGTCAAAAACGCTTCCATTTGACCTTTCTGTTCCGGAAAACGTATTATCACTTTTAATATCTATATCGTCGCGATAACCGGTCACGGTTGGGTTCGACAAATCTTCATCACCGTTGAGCGATACAAAATCACCAGTAAAGCCCGCATAGCGCGCCCGGTCAACAGACCACTGCCCTACCACTGGTGCAGGTGCCGGGTCATCGTCTTTGTTACACGAACTCAGGCCAGCCGCAAACACCACCACGCAGATCAAATAAAGTAAACGCTTCATAATTTTCAGGTTTTTGTGAAATATTAGTTTAGTGTGACTGGATGAGATGACCGTTGGAAACGAAATCTACAAAAAAAAATGTCAGGTTGTAAATTTCCGGACAAAAAGCCCGTGTTTTCTCTTCACCCCTACGCAAAAACCGGTCAAAGCGTTGCGTCAGGGCATAAAACTTCAGAATCAATTACCGCAAACCCGGGCGGGGAATCACCGGCAAACTCTCGTTCCCATCCTCGCTAACGGCCTGAACGGCAAAGAAATAATTGTCTTTTGAATAGGGCAACGTCAGCCCCACCTTTTCCGTATAAAACTTCTTTTGCCAGAACGGCCAGTGGGTTTCGCGCATCAGCACATAATACCCTTTTATTTTCCGGCTGGCCGAATTACCGGCTTTGGGCGCCTGCCAGAACAGGCTCGTGGAATTGGTCAGACTTCGAGCCTCCACCGTAACGTTCTGCGGCATCGACGGTGCTTTCGCCAGATTGGCCAGCACAGCCAGGTTCATGGCGGTATTCTTTCTCAGGTAATCGAAGTCCATAAACTTCACGTAATCGCCGTATTCAACCCCGTCCTGCGTACGCAGATCCTGGTGCTGGTGGGCAAAATTCTCGTTCATTTCCGTAATGCGAACCGCCGGAAAACCGCGCGTCACAAACGGCGTGTGGTCGCCCCCGCGCAAAAACCGGTCGTTGCGATAGACCATCACCACCTCCAGTTGGTCGACATACCGCTCGCCTACTTCTTTGGTATACCGGGCCAGTTGCCGCGATTTGCCGTCGTTTTCCAGGCCATACTGCCGGATGTTGGCCGCCAGCGAATCCGTCTGATAACCGGGCAAGCCCTCGCTGAATACCCGGACGCGCGTGTTGTCGGTAATGTGCGTATCGGGGCTGTGGTTCGACCCCATGATGTCGTTGTTCAGCAATGCTTCCAGGTTCCATTTTTCGTCTTTCGCCCGTTGCGCCAGGTGGTTGGCACCCAGCAGTCCCTGCTCCTCCCCACAAACCGCCACAAAAATGATGGTGGCCGGAAACGGCACTTTGCTCATCACGCGGCAGAGTTCGATCACGGCGGCCGTTCCCGAACCGTCGTCGTTGGCCCCCGGCGCATCGGCGGTGCGGTTCATAACATCACTAACGCGGCTGTCGATGTGGCCGCTCACCAGAAAAATCCGGTCGTCGTTCGGGTCGGTGCCTTTGAGCGTCGCCATCACGTTGCCCATTTGCGTCACGGCATCGATCCGCCGACCGTCCGGCTGTAGGGTCCAGCTATCGATCTGGGCCGTCAGCCGCCCGCCCGACTGTTTGGCGTAGTGTTGAAACTTGCCCAACGTCCACTGCCGGGCCGCGCTCAACCCGCGTTTGGGCGTTGCGCTGCTCATCGTGTGCCGCGTTCCGAAACTAACCAGATTGGTAACGTGCGCCCGCAAACTATCCGCCGACACTTCGGCCACGAGTTGGGCAATGGCAGGATCCCGGTTGACGGTGGTCTGGGCTTGTAAACCAAGCGAAAAAAGAAGGAGAATACCCGGAAGTGTACAGTTTTTCATTCAGTAAGTCGATGAGTTAAATAAACGGGAATACAAACGAAGATACACCACCGTGTCGATTTTACGGCGTTTAACGGGGTGTAATAATGATTTTTTGCCGGAACGCGGAACCGCCTTCGGATGTAGCACCGGACGACTGCGTTCGTTCAGCGAAGAAAGCACCAGGGCTCCCGCCAGCAGAAAAGACAAGCCCAGCGACCAGAACGCAATTTGACGCGTCGGCACTTTTCGCACCGGCTGATAGAATTCCCGGGTTTCGTCTTCCGAAAACAGTTCGCGAAAGGGAAAACCGGTTTCCTCGTCGTCTGAAGGCCTGTTTTTCATAACCGTTGGGCCAGGCTTATGCCGAAGGCGGTTTGGGTGGTGCCGGGGAGGGGTTGCGCCGAAAAACCGAAGCGGGCAGCGGCCAGCGCCCGGTTGTATTGCGTCACTGCCTTGCGGGCCTGGGAATTGCCAATGATGCTTAACCCCAGCGTGGCCCCGATCGAGCCAAAATATACGGCCCAATAGTCGCCCGAACGGGTGTAAGTGCCCTTGTTACGCGTCAAAACGTAGACCAGCGGAACCAGCGCAACAACCTGTCCGGCCAGCACAAACGTCCGGTAGGTGCGGAAATGGCGATTGACGATGGGGTCGTTCAGCTCGTTGAAGGGGATTTCCAGCGAATTCGGCGATCGCAACCGTTTGCCCCCGTAGAAATACGACCCATACGACCGCTCGATGGGTTTCAGATGGGCCGGAACCGCAGCACCGGGCCGGTAAAAGGTGGAGTCGGCAGGGCGTTGCGCACAGGCAACCCCTCCTACAAGCGTGCAGAACAGGAGTACAGAAAAGAATCGCATAGTGAATTAACGCACAAATTCGGGATACAACTCAATTTTTAGGCCAACGACAGAAAATTTTTCGATCAAACCTTGGTTTCATCTTCAAATACGACTACTTTTGTACTGTAATAAAATTTATTACAGTATGAACAACAGCCGGTTTTCGATCGCCATTCACATCATGACCCTCCTGACGAAGGCGGATGGGGAACTGCTGTCGTCTGACTTTATGGCTGGCAGCGTCAATATCAATCCGGTTTTGGTTCGGAAAGAGATCAGTAATTTGCGAAAGAAGGGACTCATTATCAGCAAGGAAGGCAAAAACGGTGGCAGTAGTTTAGCCAAACCCGCGGAGAAAATCCTGCTGTCGGCGATTTACGAGGCTGTTCGACAAACGCCCCTGCTGGGGCAAAACCGAAACAGCCCGAACCCCGATTGCGAAGTGGGTCGTCAGATCAATACCCATCTGGACACCCTTTTTCTGGATGCGGAGAAAGCCCTCATTGCACGGCTCAACCAAACGACCCTGGCCGATTTTACCAACCAGTTTAACTAATTTTTTTTGAACAAAACTGTAATAAAAATAATTACAGTTAAAATGTACCAATTAACTAATTCTGAAAAACCATGAAAATTGCATTGATTGGAGCCACAGGCTTCGTAGGTTCAGCCCTGTTGAAAGAAGCCCTGCACCGCGGGTATGATGTAACGGCGATTGTCCGCCATCCGGAGAAAGTAACGGTAGAAAACCCACAGCTAACGGTCGTAAAAGGCGATGTATTGAATGAAACGGAGGTAGCCGGGCTCGTGGCTGGCCATGATGCGGTCGTGAGCGCGTACAATGCGGGCTGGCAAAATCCCAACCTCTACAACGAGTATCTGGCCGGTTCGCTGGCGATTCAGAACGGCACGAAAAAAGCCGGTGTAAAACGGTTGCTGGTGGTGGGTGGAGCCGGTAGTCTGGAAATCGCGCCAGGCGTTCAATTGATCGATACCCCGCAGTTTCCGGCCGAATGGAAACCGGGAGCGCTGGCCGCCCGCGACTATCTGAACACGTTGAAAAAGGTAGAAGACCTGGACTGGACGTTCATCAGTCCCGCCATTTTGCTCGAACCCGGTGAGCGCACCGGGCAATTTCGCCTAGGAACCAACCAGCCGGTATTTGATGAACAGGGTGCCAGTAGAATTTCCGTCGAAGATCTGGCCGTTGCGCTGCTCGACGAACTGGACGAACCCGCACACGTTCGCCAGCGGTTTACCGTGGGGTATTGAGTCTGATAATCACCCGAAACCGTGCTGATTAAGCGGCTTTGCCAATCAGCACGGTTTCGGGTAAAAGAACTAAGGGCAACGACAGGTAAAACGTGGTTCCCACGCCCGGTTCGCTTTCAAACCACAGCTTTCCCTGCTGAACCTCCGCGTATTCTTTACAGAGAAAGAGCCCCAGCCCTACTCCTTTTTCGTTATTCGTACCGTAGGTTGCCCGCGATTTCAGTGAAAAAAGGGACGCTTTATCCTCCGGTTTTATTCCGCCCCCATTATCTTTTACAACAATGATACAATTGGATTGCGACTCCCGCACTTCAACGTCAATCGCGCCACCGGAAGGCGTAAATTTAATCGCATTTCCTACCAAATTCCGAACAATAAGTTGCAGCATATTGCTATCGGCAACGACCTCGAAAGGCGTGTGAATTGAATACATTAACTGGATTTCTTTTTTTAAAGCCAGCGGTTTATAAATTTCAATGATGGGTTTTAAAACGGTCGAAATGTTGACGTGCGTAAGCTCCACTTTGGTTCCGTTCATCTGCGTAGTCGACCATGACAGGAGGTTAAAAAGCATCTCCTGGGTGTGGTTGATCACATCCAGCAAATCCGATTCAATCCGCTTCTTTTGCGCATCGTCAAGATCGGTTTCTCGCAAGATTTCGATGTATTGCTGAACGGAAGCCAACGGCGAACGCAAATCATGCGAAATAATGGAGAAAAGCTTGCTTTTTTCGGCATTGAGACGTTCCAGTACCACGGATTTTTCTTCAACCAGCCGCCGTTCGGCCCGGTAGGCTTTCTTGAAAAAATAAGTAGCCAGATAAATCAGCACCGCCCCGACCAGGTACGTCGAACCCACGTCCAGGATATGATTCAACCGACTTGAGTAGCCGGCGACCACACTGGCAGGGTAAACATATTCGAGCGCCAGAAGACCAAAAACAACAACGACATTAAAGCAGAACCAGAAAACGTGCTGCCGGGATGGTGCGACAATAGCCAATAAAAAATAAATATACATAAACAGGAGAATGGAGGGACCAATAACGCCTGCATTAAAAAAATAATTTCCCGCCAGAAGCAGAGTAATAAAAACGCCACCAGTCGACACACTGATGTAGAATTTATTTTTAATCCGGGATAGATAATAGAGAAATGAAAAGGCAATAAAAAGCAGTAAAGAAACCAGCGAAGCTTCGGTTAGTCCGATAAAATAGTTGAAAGGAATGTTGTAGAGCATCGCCACAATGCCCACCACACAGATAGAATTAAAGATCCGGCTTTCCAGCGTAGTTTCCCCCGGCACGCCAACCAGTGCCGTAAAATAGCGTTGAATGGATTTGAAAAGTAGCGATTTTCCCAACGTCGTTTTTCTGTGAGTAGCTGAAAAAATAGGTGATTAAACCCATAGTCTAACCACCTATTCACAAAAATACTTAAAATTTTTCTACTTATTTCACCACTTTCATCACACCCTGCATGAGCGATGCATGTCCGGGAAAGGTGCAGACGAACTGGTAATCGCCGGGTGTAGCCGGAGCCACAAAATAGAGTGATTCCGAGCTTTCGGGTTGCATCAGGTTCGTGTGGAACAACACGTTTGGCGATACCGGGACATACTGCATCCGGGAACCATTCAGGTTCAGTTTCAAAGCCGCATCGCCAACGGCGTTGGCTGTGGCCGGTTTCACAATCACGCAGTTGTGCAGCATGTCGTCGTTGTTGTTGAACACCCACCGGATGCGGCTGCCCGCTTTCACTTCGACCTGCGTCTTGTCAAATTTCAGACCCGGCACGGTGCCGATCGTAATCACCTGATCGGGACCGTTGGTCCAGTCGGCGGGTTGTTCGGTCACGCGTTTGGCACTCGCAGCCGCCGGTTTTCCTTTGGTTCCGGCAACGGGTGGTGCGGTTTTGGCAGACGCCATCGCCATGTCGGCATGGTTGTGTTTGGCGGGAGCGGCAATGGTCAGTTTCGTTCCGGGCGCAATGTGGTTGAGGGTGTAATACCCGGTATTGTGCAGCAACGCCAGCCCTTTGTCCGACCGGATGCCCTCGGCTTTCACCTCATGAACATACCCTTCGCGCAGCACCGTGTCGGCCACAATCCGCACTTTCAGGCCATTGTCCGACACCACAACACCCCGGATGGGCACGGGCCGGGCATCTTCAACCGGGCTGCCGTAGATTTTGTGGTATTTATACGTAAAGCTGTTCAGGCTGTAGGAAGCCAGGTCTTCAGCGGTTTTCTTGTCGACCGGCTGCGTAAATTCCACCTCGAAACCGTCGGGCATCGAGCGGATTGCTTTCATTTCAAACGGCGTCAGGCCCGTCCACACCAGCCGCTGAACCCCAAACGGGTCCTTGCCGGTGGCCGACCAGCCCCGGCTGGTTTGCCCCACAAACATGGAACCGTCCAGCCCCCAGGCCATCCGCAAAATGCCGGACTGAAAACCCGACCGGAACGGAAAACAGGCGCCCTGGTATTTGCCATCCACTTTTTCCAGAAAAACCCGCATCACCTTGCTGTGGCCCTGATCGCCTACGAACAACTGCCCGTCAAACGGGCCAAACCGGTTAGCGGTGGTGTCTTCCAGAATATCGGAAGTCGAAATGCCCATCATCGTATGCGGAAACCAGATGGCCGGCTCTTTCAGATGCGGAATCGACTTCACCATTTCGTGCATCGGTTTTCCCGTACTTGGCACATCTTCCAGCTTCAGTTTTAGGGGAGAATTCGGTTCGGAGGTCCATTTCAATCCCTCTGGATTTCCGGCAAAATCGCCCAGTTCGAGGTGCGTCATCCGGCCCGAACCCACCCAGTCACCCTGGTTTTCGGTGTAAAAAATGCTGCCGTCGCGCAAGGCCCGGTAGCTGGAAGGCGACCGCAAGCCGGTGGCAAACGGTTTTATCTCGCCTTTTTCGTTGACTTTCAGCATCCACCCCCGCCATTTGGCCAGGCTGGCTCCCTTTCCAATCCAGCCGAGGTTGAGCGTAATGAGCATATCGCCATCCGGCAGAAAAACCGGTCCGTACGAATATTCGTGGTAATTGCCGGACAGCGGCCATTTCACAATCGACTGGTATTCGTTGGCTTCATCGTCGCCATCGGTATCGATCATTTTGGTGAGCTCACCGCGTTGCGTGGCGTAAATGGCGCCCTTGTGATACGCCAGTCCGAGCGGTTCGTGCAGGCCGTAGGCAAACCGTTTGAACTGCGGCTGGCGGCTGCCTTTCATATACGGATTGCTGATGAACCAGACTTCACCCCGGCGCGTCGAAACGCCCAGCCTACCGTCGGGCAGCACGGCCATCCCACCCACTTCCAGTTGCACCCCTTCGGGCATGGGAATGGTGATAAGCCGGTAATAATCGTCCTCCGTCAACGGGCGCTGGGCCACGGCGAACGAGGAAATAAAAAGAGAGAGAAAGAGAAACGAGAGTCTGTTTTTCATGATCTTTATTACTAGGCAATTCGGGAGCCGTTTTCAGTTTTGCGTTCGGTTTGCAGTAAAGTTACTTCTCCGTCGGGGCCAATGGCGCCCAAAACCAGGCACTCGCTTTTGAAGGTTGCGATCTGTTTGGGCGGAAAGTTGATGACCGCAACGACCTGCATACCAGGCAAATCCTCGGCTTTATACAATCGGGTTAACTGCGCGGAGGAGCGTTTGATGCCTTTTGCGCCAAAGTCAATGGTGAGTTTGTAAGCTGGTTTGCGGGCTTCCGGAAAAACGTCGGCAGCCACGATGGTTCCGGTTACGATCTCGACCTTTTCGAAGTCGGCCCAGGTGATGCTGTTTTCCATAACGAATTACCACAAAAGCGAATACTGAACCGTTGCAGAACCGCCTTTCATGGGAACCGGCATCAATAATTCCTGCCGCCCGGAACTGGTTCGCATCGTCGGTTTGAGCTTCGGATCAATCCGGATGAAATATTTTCCATCGACCGAATACAAGCCCTTCGCCACTTCGTCCAGCGACGCCCCAACCGCCAGCCTGCAGTAGAGTGACTCGTTGTCCGGCCCTTTTACGCTCAACGTCCGCATGATGGATTTGCCGTCGGCATCGGGCAAAACCGCATCGGTGACGTCCAGATCCCGCATGCGATACTGTGGGATCGGGAATCCTCGCCCATCCATTGACAAACCGGTGTATTTCCATTCATTGTCGGACAAACTATCGGGCCAGTACTGGTTGGCATTGGCCATCAGCGCCAGCGGACTCTGGGCCGACAAAACCGCTACCGTTCCCAGCGGTTTCAGCAATTGCGGTTCTCCGCGTTCGTACCACATGTCGGTTACATCGGCAAACTGCCCGCGCCAGACTTGCAGCAGCGCGCCCTGGTTCAGATCGACGGTGTAGTTCAGGCCCGTCGGGCTGCCTACGGAGAGGCAATGGGTTTTCTTTTTGGAACCAAAATTGACGAAGGAACGGATCACCGCCGGTTTGGTGCCGGGTTCTACCGCAATTTCGCCAACGGGATCGGGTTCGGGCAATGAAGCCCGGGGGTGCAGGGCCTGAAACTTGGTGTCGGGAGCCGAGATGAAAAAGCCCAGACCCGGCCGGGGCCACGAGCGGCCGAAAAACAGCGTAAAAGGATGTTTCCCCGCAGTCAGGTTGATTTTGGCCGTATTCATATAGCCCAGGTCAAGCCGCTTGTTGGCAATGATTTCCTTGCCGTCGATTTGCAGGGAAGCAAAACCGCCCTGCTGCAAGGCGATGGTATAGGGACCGGTTTTGTCGACCACCAGATCACCGGTGTAAACAATGCCGTGCCAGCGCGGCTGACCGTAGGAAACTTCGTAGGTCAGGGCCGAAACCGTATCTTCCTTGACCAGTTTGAGATTGGCTAACTCGGCCTGCGAAACCGTTTCCGTTTTGTTCTCGTATAATTTGTAGCGGATGTTGGTCAGTTTCGCCACCGGACGATCCGTAATTAGCTGATAACCAATATTCCGAACCGCCACCGTACCGGTTTTAACGCTCAGACTCACCGTACCGGCAGTTCCTCCGGTGGCTTTCGGCAACACCAGACTTTCCTGAATCAGTGTGCCGTTGAGCGTCATTTTTTCCAGTGTGGCCGGGCCTTTGCCTTCGCCCTGAAGCAGAATTTCGAGTTGCTGCCACAAACCCGGTGCTTTTCCGGCATTCTGTAAGGGCAAGAGGGTGCTGCCTTCAACGGCACCAAAGGTCGTGGTGTTGACCTCCGGTTTTCCCCAATGGTCGGCCAGGTGAATGCCCGTTGCACCAAATGAAAGGGTGGCCTCCGCACCCGGCGAAAGCATCACGTCCATCACCAGCCGAACATCGTTGGCATTGGTGAGCAAGGTGAGCGGCTGACCGGGCGTTCCGACCAGAATACCGCTCCCGGCCTTCGTTTTCTGATCCGGTCGGAGGGGATTTACCAGAATGGAAGCCGCCGGTTTCCAGTTGCCGGGCACCGCCTGCAACCGGTCGGTGGGAAGCAGCGTCAGGGATTCATCAACGGATTGGGCCCAAACCGGTAGCGTCCCTGCCAGGAGCAGGAGGGCGGTTCCACGGTTGAACCATCGTAGAATGGGATTCATCGAATAGGTAAAGTTTCAGTGGTTAAAGCAATGGACTGCTTACGTTACAAAAGGGAAAGTAACGTCTTTTTTTACCCGAAACCAAACCCGAACAGTTCAGTCTGGCAAAGGGCTGGAGAGCAAAAATAGTGTATTCCGGTTGTATATTCAGCAATTCCTTCGGCAGATCTTAAATCCCCTGTTTCTATGAAAAATGCCGTAAATTTGACCAATCAATTTCGAAAATATGAATCAGGAAGTTCGCTGGGAACAGCGTTTCGGGAATTTTAGGAAAGCGCTGTCTCAGCTCAATAAATTTATTAAAAAAGGTGAATTGAATGAACTGGAAGAGCAGGGCCTGATCAAGGCGTTTGAATATACCTATGAATTGGCCTGGAAAACTCTTCAGGATTTTTTAAGAGAAAAAGGGTATGCCCAAATTGCTGGCCCAAAACCGGTGATTGAGCAGGCTTTTCAAGATGGTTACATCGACGGTTTTGCCTGGGTAAGAATGCACAAAAGCCGCAATCTAACTAATTCAGCTTATGAGGAAGAAGTTTCCAGTGAACTAATAAATGATATCCGCTCTGAACACATTCAATCATTAAGCAATTTTGCTTTTCGTTTAGAAAAGAAGCGTTTAATTCAACAATCCTAGCATTCGTCACTCGTATAACGCCTTCACGTCTAGGTTCGCCAGTTCGACCAGAAAACCGCCCAGTTTCTGCGTAACATCTTCAAAATACCGTCTGCCTTTTTCCGCCGTGGCCCGTTTCGGATTGCCAATCCCGGTGTCTTCCGTCACCTGCGACCACTTGCGTTCGGCCCACGCCCAGCCTTCGCGCAGCGCCTGAACCTTCCATTTTTTGGCCGCACCGTCACCCGCTTCGTCCAGCGGTAAGACCAGATCCGGACGAAGGTGCAGCAACAGGCTCGTCTCCATTTCGTCGGCATGGTCGCCTTTGGGTTCGTCGAAATACTTCGATTTATCAAGCGTATTGAACCACGAACAGGTGCTCAGAAACATGTTGGGATACTGAACGCCCAGTTCACGCAGCATGGTTTTGAAGTCATTGCCGCCGTGGCTATTCAGAATCAGAAGCTTGTGAATCCCCTGCCGGTTCAGCACTTCGATGATGTCGTTTAGAATCGCTTTCTGGGTGCTCGGATACAGGTTGATATCGAGCAGAATATCGGTCTGACCGGTGTTGACGCCAAACGGAATGGTGGGCAACACCATTACCTTCGCGCCCTGCTCCCACGCCAGCCGTGCCGACTCAGCCGCAATCGTGTCGGCTTCAATCACGTCCGTCGCATAGGGCAAGTGGTAATTGTGGGCTTCCGTAGCCCCCCACGGCAGTATGACCAGGTCGATCGGTTGGTCGTGAATGTGTTTCCAGTTGGCTTCAGCAAGAATGTAAGGACGCATATTTTAAGGGGTTATTTCACAGACGAGTTATTTCGCAGAGTTTATCAGAGAACATCAGAGTTAAGCGGAGGAAATCAGAGTTAAGCAGAGGGAAAAAATAAAAAAACTCCGCTTA
This sequence comes from Larkinella sp., assembly GCF_965227735.1. NCBI lineage: Bacteria > Pseudomonadati > Bacteroidota > Cytophagia > Cytophagales > Spirosomataceae > Larkinella > Larkinella sp. The sequence continues at coordinate 1,257,374 of NZ_OZ245776.1, forward strand.
ACTCTGATGTTCTCTGATAAACTCTGCGAAATAACTCTTTTTATTACACACTCGAAAATCTTGTTCAAAACCATTATTTCGTGTCCCGTTCCGTAGTAACTTGCCCCCATTCCCATCTCCACCGGCTATGGACCATGTTGAAATTCTTTCCCGCATCCAGTTCGCCTTCACGATTGCTTTCCATTACATTTATCCGCCCCTGAGCATCGGTCTTGGCGTGTGCCTCGTTTTCATGGAAGGCCTGTATTTGAAGACCAAAGACAAGGTGTATGAAGAACTGACCCGGTTTTGGGTCCGGATTTTCGCACTCATTTTCGGCATCGGTGTTGCCACCGGCATTGTGATGGAGTTCGAATTCGGCACCAACTGGGCGGTCTACTCCCGGTATGTCGGCGACATTTTTGGCAGTGCCCTGGCCGCTGAGGGCATTTTTGCATTCGCCCTCGAATCGGCTTTTCTGGGGATTTTAATATTTGGCTGGAATCGCGTCAGCCCGCGCGTTCACTTTCTGTCGACGGTTTTGGTAGCGCTGGGCTCCATGTTTTCGGCTCTCTGGATTGTGGTCGCCAACTCCTGGCAGCAAACACCGACGGGCTACCGCATCGAAGGCGAAGGCCTGAAAGCCCGCGCCGTGGTGACCGATTTCTGGGAGATGGTCTTCAATCCGTCGTCCGTCGAACGGTATTCGCACGTCCTGATCGGTGCTTTTCTGGCCGGGTCATTTCTGGTGTTGAGCGTCAGTGCGTGGTATATTCTGAAACGCAAATATTTGGTTCACTCCCAAAAAGCCTTCACGATTGCGTTGTGGGTGGCCGCCGTGTCGTCGCTGGGGCAATTGTTTACGGGTCACAAATCGGCAGAAGTGATCACGAAATACCAGCCGGCCAAACTGGCCGCGGTCGAAGGGCATTTTGAAACCGCCCCCGCCGATATGTACCTGCTGGGTTGGGTCGATGCCAAAAAACAAACCGTGACCGGGCTGAAAATCCCGGGCGGTTTGTCGTTTCTGGTTCACCAGGATTTCAAAAAGCCCATTCCCGGTCTGAACAGTTTCAAACCCGAAAACCGCCCGGGTGCCATCAACTTTGTATTCCAGACCTACCACCTGATGGTCGCCATTGGCATGACGCTGATCGGGTTGTGCTGGCTGGCGATCTTTCTGCTCTACCGAAAAAAACTATTCCAGAACCGCTGGCTGATGGGCATTTTCGTCGGCTCGGTTATGCTGCCCCAGATTGCCAACCAGGTGGGCTGGTACACCGCCGAAGTCGGCCGACAACCGTGGGTGGTTTATGGGCTGCTCCGAACCTCCGACGCGCTTTCGCAAGCCGTCAAAGCCGAGCACGTCCTGATTTCGCTCATCCTGTTCACGCTGGTTTACGTCATCCTGTTCGTGCTGTTCATTTACCTCCTGAACAAGAAAATCCAGCACGGAATATCAATTGTGAATGAGCGAATGAGTGATTGAGTGAATAGATGGGCCAGATTCTCAGCACATTATTCACTCAATCACTCATTCGCTCATTCACAATTAAACTGATCACTCATTGCATATGGACACAATCCTCGGTCTCGACCTTCCCACCTGGTGGTTTTTGCTGATCGGTGCGCTCATCAGCGGGTACGGTATTCTCGACGGTTTCGATCTGGGTGCAGGGGCGTTGCACCTGTTTTTTCGGAAAGAACAAAGCCGCCGGGTTGCTTTGAACGCCATCGGCCCGGTCTGGGATGGCAACGAAGTCTGGCTCGTGATTGGCGCAGGGGCTTTGTTTGCGGCTTTTCCGCTGGTGTATGGAACGCTCCTGTCGGTTTTTTACCTGCCGTTTATCCTGCTGCTGGTCGCCATTATTTTCCGCGCCATTTCGATTGAATTTCGGAGCAAGGAAGAAATGACATGGTGGCGCGCGCTGTGGGATGTGTGCTATTGTCTGTCGAGCAGCACCATCGCCTTGCTGTTCGGCCTGATTCTCGGCAACCTGATTCAGGGCATTCCGCTCGACAAAGACCACCAGTTTGTCGGACGCCTGCGGGACTTCTTCAACCCCTACGCCCTACTGATTTCGGTGACGGTTTTGTCGCTGTTCATGCTGCACGGGGCCATGTACCTCGCCATGAAAACCGAAGACCGACTCTACGCCAAAATGACGATACTGATCAATCAAACCAGTAAATTTTTCATACTCTGCTTCATCACGGCATCCATGGCCACGCTGATTTACGTACCGCACATGGCCGCCATTTTTCACAAATACCCCATTTTGTTCGCCTTGCCGGTCAGTGCGGTGCTGATCGTGCTGAACATGCGCCGGATGATCGAAAAACGGCGGTATTTGCGGGGGTTCATTTCGTCGGCCGTCACCACGGCCCTGCTTTTGGTGCTGTTTGCGTCGGGATTGTATCCCAATCTGGTGCTTTCCAATTATGACATGCGGGGCAACATCAGCATTTACGAAGCGGCTTCGACGGACAGTTCTTTGCGGACGATGCTGCTCTTTGCCGTCATCGGTATGCCCCTCGTGCTGACCTATACGGTTTTCGTTTTCTGGACGTTTCGGGGAAAAGTGAAACTGGAGGATACGAGTTATTGATTTTGAGTTGTTACACAGAGTTGATCAGAGGTAATCAGAGTTAATCAGAGAAAAAAATACTCTGTGTGACTCTGATTACCTCTGATCAACTCTGTGTAACAACTCAAAACAGCAGCATGATTTTCATAAGTCGGTCATATTTGTTTTGAATTAATGGGTACTGATGATCCTGGTAGCGGGTGCGGACGTGTTCTGAAGGAGTTCGAGAGCCTGCTTCATCGCCCGGTCGTTGTCCGTTAACACATCATCGACGGTCGGTACGACGGTGTGATCCGGGATGATTCCCTGTCCGGGTTTGAGGTTGTTCGGAAGATTTGCCATGCGGAAGCCAAACATGCCGATGCCGAGATCAATTTTGGAATTTGGAAGTTGGGTGACAGTAAAAATCCCGCTGTTGTCGCCCGCGTAGCCGCCCCCGGTTTCCTGTCCGACAAAAACCGCTCGTTGGTCGGCGTGCATCCGGGCCGCCAACTCCGAGGTTACCGAAAAGCTCAAGCCATTGACCAGCACCAGCAGCTTGCCTTGAAAAGCATCGCGCTTCGGCTTCTGGATTTTCAAACCGGGCTGTTTGGTAAAGAAATACCCATCGCCCCGCTTCCGGACGACAAGCCATTTGAATTTCCGGTAAATCGCTGGCGTCCAAGCCGAAAACGAGTAACTTTTCTTTTGCCGAACGCGGATGTGATCGTAATAGCGGAACGGTTTTTTGGCCAGGTATTGGTACAGTGTAACGCCGTATTTCTCGTCTCCGCCTTCGTTGTTTCGCAAATCGAGCACCAGATTCTGCACTTGCTTTTCTTTCAGTTCCCGGAACGATTCTTTTAGAAACGCCCGGTAGTCCTGCTCTTTTTTGTCGTCCCAAAAACGCTCGATCGTCATCACGGCCGTCGTCCCCTTATCGATCAATGCCAGCCGAAAAGGCCGTTGTTTGGCGGGTTTGTGTTTTTCGTTATAAGCTTTAATCCGGGCAAGCGTTACGGACGAAAATGATATCGTTTTTACCTCATTTTCAGCCCTATACTGAACCTCATGCACATCCGGTGCGGCAATAAAAGTCGCATAATAACCAGCAAAAAACTGATTCAGGTCTTCGTACTTCCCGTTAACGGTATGGCCATCCGCAAAGGTCATATTGGGCAACAGTTCCTGAATAATGTCCGCGACGTCTTTCCCATTGATTCGGGTCAGTTCAGCCCCGTTCGGAATGGTTTCGGCCCCATAATTTCCAACGACCCAGGCTCTGTTTTCCACCACATACAGTTTTAATGGAAACAGCTTACCGGTATGAAACGGATAATGTTCATCCTGCCCTGCCGGAATCCATTTGACGTGGCCATCTTTCAGCGCCACCAGCAGCGGAAGCATCGTTTTGTAAAACGCCTGCTGCGTCATCGGACGATTTAACAGGGCTTCCGTAGCCGTAAAAAGGGAGTCGAAAGTAGCTTTCGGTGTGTATTGGTACGGGGCCGGATGGGCTTCATTCAGGGCCGTTTGGAAGCGGATGAAGTCGGTTCGTAGTTGTTCCGGCGTCAGCGTTTGGGCCATCGCCACTGAACACTGAACAAGGAAGACTAAAATGAGTAGCAAGCTGGTTTTCATCGTATTTGTTGTTCGCTTTAACGACACAAAACTGCCTGTAATAAACCGCTAACCCAACGCTGTATCCACCGAATTGTTGAGTTTTGCCTCCGAAACGTCGGATTTCACTCCCCTAACCAAACCCGGAACTCCCCGGCTTTTTCCCGGCTGACGATCACTTCTTCTTCAAAAACCGGGCGCAGGGTCACTTTGAGTTTCCCGTTAAAATAGAGATTCACTTTGTCGATGGCCCGAAGTTCGGCAATGACCTGGCGGTTCAGCCGAAAAAACCGGTTGGGGTCGAGCAGGGTCGAGAGTTCATCCATCGTATAATCGATCATCCATTCGTGTTCGTCGCGGGTTTTGAGAAACGACAACTTGTTGCGGGTGAAAATGTAGGCCACATCCGACAGGGGAACCGAAAAAAGCCGTTGGCCCTGCTTGACCAAAAACCGGTCGCGATACGCGGGTTCGGCTGATGCAGTCCGCTCTTCCGTAGACGGAGAGTCCGCCAACTTCCGCAGCAGCGTCGCCAGCGACGTTTTCAGACCGTCAGGCTGTTCAAGAAAAGCCTCTTTCATCCTTCGCAGTTTCATCAGGGCAGACCGCAGATCGTCTTCTTTGACCGGCTTCAGCAGGTAATCGATGCTGTTGACTTTGAAGGCTTTAATGGCGTATTCGTCGTAGGCCGTCACAAAAATAACCGGACTCGTCACCGACACCCGGTGAAAGATTTCGAAACTCTGGCCGTCGGCCAGTTCAATATCCATCAGAATCAGATCTGGTTTGGGGTGGGTTTGCAGCCATTCCACCGACTCGTCCACGCTGACCGTGATGCCGGCAACGGTCGCGTCGGGTTCAACTTCCAGCACCAGCCGACGGAGTTTGCGGGCGGTGGCTTCTTCGTCCTCAACGATGAGAATAGTCATAGGCAGTCACTTCAATCAATGGAATCATCACCTGAAAACAGTCGCCGGTTTGACGAACCACCACCTCCGGTTGTTTCAGCAGCCGGTATTTGGTGGTGATGTTCGACAGTCCGGTACGGTTTGAGGGAATTACATTCTGTTTCTTCTGTAAACTATTGACTACAAACAGGTTCTGGGCTTCATCGGTATAAATCCGGATCAGCAGCGGTTTGGTGGGCAACGCAACATTGTGCTTCACGGCGTTCTCCACCAGCAGTTGCAGCGTCAGCGGTGGCACCAGAAAATCATCGTACCGCTTATCGACGGTTATTTCAAGCTCCACACTTCGTCCAAAGCGCATTTGAAGCAAATTGAAATACGCCCGGATAAAGGTTAATTCATGGTCTAAGCTCGTCAGCAGTTGCTCGTTGGTCTGCAGCACATAGCGATACACCGACGCCAGTTCTTCAATAAACCGCTCGGCTTGTTTGGTATCTTCGGTCACCAGCGACGACAGCGTACTGAGGCTGTTGAATAGAAAATGCGGATTGATCTGCGCCTTGAGCGAATCGAGCTGGCTTTGCAGGTTTTCTTTTTTGAGTTGCTCGGCTTCGTAATAGGTCGTCCACCACTGGCGGTAGAGGTGTTGCCCCTCATAAATAGCGGCAATGGGCAAGGTGAATAAAAACGAGACGAGGGTCGTCACCAAGTAGGTTCCACCCGGCAAGGGATAGCCCCAGAATTGGGTTACGTCGTAAATATACGTCACCGTTACCCGCTGAATAATCGTAGCGCCTACAAACCAGCTCAGTTCCAGCAGAATCCGGTTCGTGGTCTGGTTAAGTCGGGGAAATTTTCGGCGGGCCAGCAGAATTCCCTGCCGGTTTACTTCGAGCAAAACCGTCCACTCGATCAGACTAATGAACAGGGCCTGGAACCAGGTGATGTCTTCGGGACCATTGTCCGGCTGATAAAAAACAAACGTAGCGACCACCGCCACCACCAGGATGCCGAGCAGACGAAGCCATCTGTCGTTCAGTTTCTCCATTGTTCCGTGAATATGCTACGAAATTCGCTGAACCGAAAGATGGGGTCGCTGAAGTGTCGAAAATGGAGTCTGGATGATTGGATTTGCAAACCGGGTTGTTATCCAACGGCCCGGCAGCGGACTCCTGAAACCATTCACGCAGACATGATCAATCCGGATTTCGCTCCCCGCGTCGCAGGGCGTTGACGAGGTTGTGCGTCAGGCGGGTGGGTTCGGGGATCCGATAGCCATAGCCCCGCCGGGCGCCGTCACACTGCAACGTCAACGCGATGGCGGTTTCCAGATCGATCAAATGACCGGGCGACACGTAGACCGGATTGACCTTGTTTTTGGTTCGCAAAGCCGCCCCGATGGTTTCGCCGTAGTGTTTCATCGGTGACCACGCCCCCCGCTCCGGCGCTGGTTCGTCGTATCGACCAACTAACACCGACTTGGCACAGCCGAACGTGGGGCGGTTGAGAAACAAACCGCCGTGCGAGGCAATGCCAATCCGGCGCGGGTGGGCGATGCCCTGCCCGTCGAACATCACGACGTCGGGCTCAGTTTTCAGTTTCGACCAGGCTTCGAGCAGCGACGGTATTTCCCGAAACGACAGCAATCCGGGAATGTAGGGAAACGTCGCCGAACTGATCACGCCCACTTCTTCAACCACTTCCAGCGTATCGAGTCGCATGACGACGATGCCCGCATACACCGTCTCCTCGAATTTGTTAAAGGAAATATCACAACCGGCAATGGTCTCTACCGGTTTGGTCAGCGGTTGAATCCGGATTTCGTGCCGCAGTTGTTGTTGCAGGGCGACGGCTTCGGCGGGGGTCACGGTCCAGTCGTGAAGAAGTTGGTAAGTAGCCATAAATTGGGTTTTGTTGTGTATCCCTAACGCCCATCGCCCTTCTGAAGTTTAAAGACCCGCATCCATGACTGTATTTCTGCTTGAATATCTGCTTTTTTCCGTTAGTTTTGACGCCAAACCTTCTCGATGAAATCATGAAAAAAGCAATCCTCACCTTCCTCCTGCTGCCTTCCCTCTCCTTTTGGGCCACAGCCCAAACCACACCCACCGCCGATGAAATTATTGCGAATTATCTGACGGCCGTGGGTGGCAAGGATTTCCTATCCAAAATCGACAACCTCGTCGTTGAATTGTCGACGGAAATGCAGGGCAACCCAATGGTAATCACGTTCAAACAAAAAGCGCCTAACAAGTTTTCCCGGGTGATGATTGCCGGCGGTATGGAAGTGTTCAAGATGACCAGCGACGGCACCAAAGTGGCGATGGGCGGGATGCGCGGAAATGGCCAGGTACTGGAAGGCAAAGACGCCCAGCCAATCATCATCCAGAGCGCGCTCTGCCCGGAACTACATTTTGCGGAATTAGGCGTGAAAAGCACCGTTGAAGGAACCCAGAAAGTGGGCGGAAAAGAGGCCTATAAAGTCCGGCATTCGGCGGCCGACGGAACGGTTTTGTGGACGGATTACTATGACGTAGCATCCGGTCTGAAAACCCAGGCGGAATCGATCCAAAAGTCACCGCGCGGAGAGATGCAGCAAACCACCCAATACCTTGACTACAAAGACTTTAAAGGGCTGAAATACCCCACCATGCTGGTGCAGGGAAACGGGCAGTTTCAAATGCAGATGACGGTTGATAAAGTTAAAATCAACGACGGCGTCAAGGATTCGGAGTTTGTGGTCAAATGATAGCCTTTCAATCCGATCACCCTGTCAGCGGTCGCAGACCCTGACAGCGGTGAAGGGATTCGATGCTCACTTCCCGTCAGCGGTCGTTGGCATCCTTTCACCGCTGTCAGGGTCTGCGACCGCTGACGGGGTGATCGGACGCCAATTCCACGACTTTTACGTAAAACCGGGTATCGTCGACGTCAAAGTCATCAGCGGTCAGTTTGGGGAGCATCATCGTTTGCCAGACGGTCGTGGGCGTGATGAAATCGTAGTGGTTTTCTCTTTTAGTCACCCGAATGGGCATCCGGAAGTTGGGAACATCGGCTTTCCAGCGATACCGCACGACTAAAGCCTGCTCCTTTTCCGTCAATTGAATCTCCAGCGTGGGAATGGTCGTATACTTCAGGTACTGATCAAAAAACCAGCTGTAATCCGCCCCCGTTTTTTCGTTGATATACCCGACCACATCCTGGGTCGTCACGGTTTGTAACCGAAACCGTTGCTGGATTCCTTTCAAAATCGCAGCCCAAAGTTGGTCGTTGTTGAGCATGTGCCGAAACGTATACAACACCAGGCTGCCTTTGGAATACATATCACCAATGTCGTAATGAATGTGATTCACATCCCGAACGCCGATGATCGGCTCTTTGCCAATGACCTGCGGTGGCAGTGTTGCGATGTAGCCCAACTCGCCGTCTTCCGGAACCGCCGAGTCCAGGTAAAAGCCTTCCGAATAGGTGGCAAAGGCTTCGTTAATCCACATATCGGCCAGATCGCGGCAACTCACGTTGTTGCCCCACCATTCGTGCGACACTTCGTGCCAGGCCAATTGCATGATTCGCAGGGAATCCGCCAGTGTCAGCGAATCGGCGCGTTCAGCGGGTAATTTCCCAAACGAAACCGCGCTCTGGTGTTCCATCGGATAGAGCGATTCCATCAATGTAAACCCGTCGCGCGGAAACGGATACGGGCCGTAGTGTTTTTCCAACGTCGCCAGCATCGGTTTAACGCCATCGAAAACCCAGCGGAATTTCGCCTGGTTGTAGGGCATGCAATAGTAATCCAGCGTCAGCGAATCCGGCCCGTAGGTTTCGCGTCGGTGAGCATATTTCCCGATGTTGAGCGTCACATTGTAGTTATTGATCGGATAACTCACGTACCAGTCATATTGCGTCTGGTTGCCGGGCAAGGCGGTTATTTGCAGCAAACGACCGTTTGAGATATTCATCAGATCGCCCGGCACGGTCACGCTGATGCGCATACTGTCGGGTTCGTCGGAGAGGTGATCTTTGTTGGGCCACCACAAACTGGCACCCGAACCCTGACAAACCACCTGCACCCACGGATTACCTGCCTGGTCTTTGTCCCACAAAAAACCGCCCATCATCGGCACCGAAAAATCCGGAACCTGGGGTGTACCCGAATACGCAATTTCCAGTTCATGTTCACTGCCCGGCCTTAGTGTTTCAGTAAACTGCACATAAACCGCATCGTATTCCCGGGTGTAGGTTAACGGTTTTCCGGCGTACGAAATCTGGTGAATCTGCATGTTGGCGTATAGATCGACCTGCAGTTTGTCCAACGGATTCAGCACCTTAAACCGCATCCGGTTTTTGCCGCTAATCGCCTTATTTTCAATATCTACCTTGACAGCCAGATCGTAGAACGTCACGTCGTAATTGCTGCGCAAAGGCGTGAGTTTGCCGCGCAGGGTATCGGCCCGGTTAAAACCGTTCTGCCGGTTTCCCACCTGGTTTTTCAACGCGTTCGACGGTTTGGTAACCGGAACAACCGGGATGTTCTCCAAAACCGAATCGACCGAAGCCGCCTTTTGAATGTTGTAGTTTTCCCAGAAATTCGGGTCATTTTGTTCACCGATCAGCGTGTTCATCGAGTTGCGGTTATCAGCGATGTCACCTTCGGCAAAAGGAGCAATGCCTTTTGCCACCACATCCGTGACCGTAAAACTGGTGGCGACTTTCCAGATTTTATCGACGATTTTCCGGGATGAGCTGTTAATCCGGGCTTCGTAGCGTCGTTCGACATTGTTCAGGTGCCATTTACCGCCATTCGACGTATACGTTATAACTTCTTTAAAATCAGACATTTCAAGACTCTGTTTATACACAACAGACGCTATTTTTTTCATCAGCCAGTCGTTGCTGTTTTCCTTGTCCAGCCCAGCCTGGCTGATTTGCAGTTCGCACCGAATAAACGCCAGGGTCTCCGCATCAATGTAAAATTTACCCGTTCCGTATGATTTCCGCTTCCGCTTTCCCGGCCCAAAGTCGATAACGTACGTCGGTCGGTCACCCGTCAGCATACTGAGTTTGAAATCATAATTTTTGAAATTCCGCTCGTTCATCAGGCTGTTTTTGTGGTAAGGCTGCTTGATAAAATCGGCCATCAGCGAGTTTCGGGCGCCGTTGCTCAGGTTGACAATGGGCGGCAGGTTATATCGGGTTAATTTGTAATTCTTTTTGCGGCCTTTTAGCAACTTCATCTGATCTTTCTGCTCTGACTGGTTATAAGCCGCTTTGTAAACCGACAATACGGCTTCGTTGAACGTCATTGGGTCGTTGTCAAACCGGGCGTCTTCCCGGTAGAAAGCGGTCAGTTGCACCGAGGTCGTGTCGTAATTGCGCGGGATGGCGGCAATCGCTTCCCGCAACATATCGACGGCGGTTTTCTGCCGGGCTTGCACCCGTACTTCATCCAGCGTAATGGCAGCCGCCTTTAACCGGATGACCAGATTCTGATTTTTTGCCAGTACAATCGGTTGCGTAAAGGATTGATAGCCTACACTGGAAACTTTCAGGCTGTCACTGACAAACGCATTCGGCACCTTCAGCAAAAAAGCCCCGACGACGTTGGAAACCGTACCGATGCTCCGCCCCTTCACCGAAATCCCCGCAAACGGAATGGGTTCGCCGTTCTCCTGATTGATGACTTTCCCGGAAAGCGTCAAATAACCGGGCTGGGCATTGGCAATTGGTGTCAAAAGGGTAAAAAAGAATCCGAAAATAGACAATAGGAGGAAATTTGCTGAATACTTCATTTGGCTTGTTGTTTGCATCAAAACAAGCCAAAGGCAAGATCGCAGTCTGCTCAAATCCGGATTTGAGAGGTAATATTCCTTGAACAGGCAGTATACACCACCCTGAAAGGGTGTTTTGTCGATCGGGCCCTCGCCGGGTGTGGTCATTTGATGTCCACGGAAAAACCGTGGGCTAATGATTTCACCCTTTCAGGGTGTTTTGTAGGGCGGGCTGTCGCCGGGTGTGGTCATTCGGCGGGATCATGATCCTATCTCTTCGAGGTGTTTTTGTCTTTACACCATCTGCCGGTTCAAATATTCTTTCGGCGAATGCCCGGTCATCTGTTTGAACGTCCGCTGGAATGTGGCCTGGGAATTGAAACCGCATTCGAAGGCAATACCGGTCAGCGTCAGGTTGGCACTGGCCGCATCGTTCAGCCGCCGTTTGACCTCCTCCACCCGGTATGCATTGACGAACGTGTTGAAGCTCTTGCCGAGGTGTTGGTTCAAAACCGCCGAAACCGTTTTGGCCGGAAGCCCTAAATGCCGCCCGACTTTCTCGACGGTCAGTTCCGGGTCGAGGTAAAGCTGGGCGGTTTCCATCGCTTTGACCAATCCATTCGTCGTTTCCTGAATCAACTCGTCGGGCAGGGTCACGGGGCTGGGTTTCCGAACGGGTTCGGGCAAAACCGCATGACGGGCGTGAAAATAGCCTCCCAATCCGAGCCAGTAAATCATCACGGCAATCGGAATATAGAGCGGATACCAGCCAAACGCATCCAGCAGGGCGTTGCTGGTTTGGGGAAGGATATACGGAATCAGGTGAAGAAACCAGATCGTTTGAAAAGTCGCAAAAACCAGGAGAAACTGCCGCAGCCAGCGCACGCTCGCCAACTGTTGTGTCGTCAGGTCGACATTTATTTTCTGAAACCGGGCCAGCCAGCGGTAAGACACCAGCCCGTAAAGACTCACGGAAATCCAGCGCGGAATATCAGCGTATTTATCGTAGTCATCCATCAAAGCGCCCACTTTCCGATTGTCGCTGTGTTCAAAAAAGCCAAACAACAAGCCGAAGAGGAAAATCCAGGCCATCAATTTGCTCCCAAAGTCGATAACAACCGGCCAAAAATGCCGCCGTTCGCGTTTGCCCAGCCGAAAGTCGGGTTCCAACAATGAACGGGTGTAAAAATACAGCAGCGGCCCCAACGGCATAATAATGATCAGCGGAACAAAATCGACAAACAGATTGATCCACGGATTCACGATCGGAATCCCAACCGCCAGACTGGCCGACGCCAGCAACCCAACCAAAACCGCCAGCAGGCGGTTTGAAAGCCGGATGCCTCTGGGATTAAGCCACAACAAAGCCGCCAGGATGAACCCCTGCGCCGTACCCAACAAAAGAATTAAATCCAGTGGCGGTATAGTCATATGGCAAATTACCGAAAAGATTGGCACCGCTCAAGGTTCCCGAACTGACTTTTCTCACAAAAAAGAAAACCCGCCTTCTGCAATGAGAAGGCGGGTTTGAGATCATACTCAGGGCGGTTAACGACGGCCATATACCGGACCACGATTGGATCGGTTGGATTGTTGAAAGGCAATCCATTTTTGAAGCTGCGATTTGTTCAGTACATCCAGCATTTCATTCTGCTTTTGGGCCTGAATCCGTTGGTACATCTTTGGATTGCGACGTTGCAGGCTGATGTTTTCGCGGGTATCGTAGCGGTCTTCGATGCGTTTCAGTTCCTTTTCCTGTTTCCGCGACAGGTTGACGATGGCGTCCAGCCGGTCGATCTTGATGTCTTCCTTTACATCGTCGTAACGCGATCCGGGGTTGGTGTTGCTATAGGGGGCCTGATTACGGTTTGCGTTGGGGTTGTATGTGCGTTGAGCCATTGAAACGCCGGTACTTAACAGGGCTGCAGTTGCGAGGGCAATGATGGTCTTTTTCATGTTCGTAATTGTTTATTTGTTCGTTACTGAAGGTTAGAAGCACAATCGGGGGCTGCGTTTAACCCGCCTTTTGCCCATTCGACCGGGAGCCGGTTTTTCCCGATCAGCCGGGCGGTTTCACCGATAAGCATCCTGTGAGCTGTAGGCGGGGGGCGGGCGTTGTTTCCGAAACCCGACCACTTACCAGTTACCGCTGGCGGTTGCCATCAACATCCCCCAACTTTAGGTTGCAAAGGTTTGTCAAGGGCGATCACTTCGTGTATATTGGAATCGCTTTTTACCCTTCGCTCAACCGCCTAAAAAACTGATTACGACGACATAAGCTCCACCGAAACCATCCTATGGAAGCGTTCTTACTGGTTATTGTCATTATCCTGATCCTGGTTGCCTACAGCCGGTTTGCAGACGTCAAGCAACTGATTCTACGGCAAAGTGATGAGATCAATCAATTGCGGGCCGATTTCAACGCCTTCCGGAATGTCGTCGGGTCAACTGACCAGTCGGTGAAGCCCACGATACTGGACGAACGGGGGGCGATTATCGAAGTCGTAGAACCGCTGGCGTCACCCGTAGCGATTCGGCCCGAGCCCATACCGACGCCCGAACCGGAACCAGCGCCCGCGGTCGAACAACCGGCCTTTCGGATCGAAAGCACCCTTCTTCCGCCGATTCCCAAAGACATTGCCGAGCCGTCCATTCCGGTTTTGCCCCCGCCCCCACCGGTTCCGGCCGAACCACAACTGTCGTTCTTTCAACGCTTTCTGCGCGACAACCCCGATCTGGAAAAATTCATTGGCGAAAACCTCATCAACAAAATCGGGATCGGCATTCTGGTGTTGGGCATTGGCTATTTTGTCAAATATGCCATCGATCAGGAGTGGATCAACGAGATTGGCCGCGTATTCATCGGTGTGCTGGCGGGTGGAGCGCTCATCGGCATCGCCCATCGGCTCCGGAAATCGTTCGGCGCTTTCAGTTCCGTGCTGGTCGGCGGGGGGCTGGCGGTTCTGTATTTCACCATTGCCATTGCTTTTCACGATTACCACATTTTCAACCAGACGACGGCTTTTGTGCTGATGGTCGTCATCACCGGTTTTTCCATCCTGCTGGCGATTTCCTACGATCGCGTCGAACTGGCCGTCGTGTCGCTGATCGGCGGTTTTGCCACGCCGTTTATGGTCAGTTCCGGCGAGGGCAACTACGTGGTTTTGTTGACCTACATTCTGATTCTGGACGTGGGTATGCTCGTGCTGGCCTATTTCAAGAAATGGAATCTGGTGCACATCGTCGCCTACGGGTTCACGGTTCTGCTCTACGGGGCCTGGCTGTCCGACAGCATTCTCGAAAACAAACCGCATTATTTCGGCGGACTGGTTTTTGCCGCCTTGTTCTATGCGGTTTTCATGGCGATGAATCTGATTAACAATCTGAAGGAAAAAGCCCGGTTTTCGGCCGTGGAAATCAGTTTGTTGCTGAGCAGCACGGCTTTCTTCTTCGCAGCCGGGATGGTGATTCTGCTGCATAGCGGCCATCAAAACTACCAGGGTTTGTTTACGGTGGCACTGGCCGTCGTCAACTTCGGGCTGGCGGTTTTCCTCTATCGCCGGGAGGCCGTGGACCGCACGCTGATTTACCTGCTGATCGGTCTGGTCATTACGTTCGTGAGTCTGGCAATTCCGGTGCAACTCGAAGGCAATTTCATCACCATGTTCTGGGCGCTGGAAGCCGTCTTGCTGTTGTGGCTGGCCCAAAAATCCGGTCTAACGCTGGTTTCGACGGCTTCCGTGCTGGTGTTGGGCCTGATGCTCGTGAGTCTGGGCATGGATTGGGAGGATCTGTACGGTGGCGTTTCGACCTCGCCCCTGCCCATTCTTCTGAACAAAGCCTTCATTACCAGCCTGGTTTCCATCGTTGGCCTGCTCGGTGTCAACCGCTTATTGAACACGCAGACCGACCCTTTCCGGTTCTGGATTGGTCAACTGGAGGTGGAAAGTTACCGCCGGTTTCTGAGGTTCATCACGGTCGTGGTGCTCTACCTGAGTGGGTTGTTCGAACTGGACTATCAGTCGGCGCTGCGGATCGGGTTTGGCCCCAATCAGACCATTTTGCTCGGTTGCTACAACCTGTTTTTCGGGGCCGGTTTGCTGTTCAATGCCCAGCGTTCCGGCAAACGCGGTTCGCTCTGGATCGCCGTCGGTCTCGGACTCTTGGGCCTCATCGCCTACCTGTCGACCTACAGCCCGGCGACGATGACGCTGCTGAACGATTATTTTTTAGGCGACGAACCGAACCTGATTGGCTTCCCGGTCCATTATGTCAGTCTGCTTTTTACCCTCGCGATTCTCTGGCTCATCGACCGGAACAAAGCCCGGCTGACGCCCCTGCCGCCGGTTCTGCTGCGGATCTGGCCCTGGTTTCTGGGCTATGTTATCGTGTATGTTGCCACGTCGGAATTGTTTGCGCACGTCATTTATTTCAGTTTTGCGGGATCAAAAACCGGTGGTTTGGCCAGCCAGCCAGCACTGGTGCGTTTCGATGACCTGCTGATCCAGACCAACAAAGTGGGCCTGCCGATTCTCTGGGGCGTCTGTGCCTTTGTGTTTATGTGGATCGGATTGAATCGCAAAAACCGCCAGCTCCGGATTCTGTCGCTCAGCCTGTTTGCGCTGACCATCCTGAAGTTGTTTATTTACGACATCGAGGGCATTTCGGAAGGCGGAAAAATTGCGGCCTTTATCTCGCTGGGCGTACTGCTGCTGATCATATCGTTCATGTACCAGAAAATCAGAAAGTTAATCCTCATCGACGACGCCCATGCGACGCATGAACCGACTGCTTAGTCTGACGACGGTTTTCATATTGACCTGTGGAATAGGCCGGACGCAATCCTTCGACTTTCGGGCGGGGATTCCTCCGGTGACGCAACCCGGTTATTACCGGATTCTGTTGCCCCCCGTCGTGGTCGGGCGACTGAATACCGCCAAAACCGACATCCGGCTGTATGATGACAAAAACCGGGAAATACCGTATCTGCTGACGCAACAGCAACCCGGCGAGCAGGTTCAATTCCGGGAATATGAGCTGGTTCGCAAAACCACCACTTCGGTATCGACCCAATTGGTTTTGCGCAATGGCACTAAAACGCCGATCAATTCCCTGAGCCTGATCCTGAAAAATACGAACCTCCGCAAAAAAGCCCGGCTGAGTGGCAGCAACGACGGCAAAACGTGGTATGGTATTGAAGACAACTACTGGCTCGAACCGGTTTCCAACAGCCGGGCGACGTCCGAAGCGAAAATCCTCGGTTTTCCGCTGAGCGATTATGAATATTACCAACTGGAAATCAACGACTCCCTCAGCGCCCCGTTGAATATTCTCGAAGTCGGGTATTATACAACAACCGCCGAAGCGGGTAGTTACTCCGATATTCCCGGTATTTCGTTTTCGCAACATGACAGCACCGATCACAAGAGTTACGTCCACATCACCTTCCCGACGCCATCGCGCCCGGACAAACTGATTATTTCCGTACAATCCCCGGACCACTACCGCCGAAGCGCGGAGTTGGGGCAGTTCCGGATTCAAAAGAAGAAGAGGAATCGCCGACACCGTTTTTTCGAAACCTTGAGGAGTTTCGAACTCAACTCGATGGACAGCCTGCACACCGTTCTGCTGCCAAACCAGCCCACGAGCGACCTGTTCCTGATCATCGAAAATCAAAATAATGTTCCGCTGACGCTGGGTAGCATCAAGGCCCGGCAGGTAACCACGGAAATGCTGGCGGAACTGAAACCGGGCAAATCCTACCATCTGGCGTTCGGCAATCCTGCCGTGGGTGCGCCGAACTACGATCTGGTGTATTTCAAGACAAAAATACCGCCTAATCCGCCGGTGATTCAGGCCCACCAACCCGAGTCGGTTCGCGCTTCCAGCAGTTCTTCTCCTTCATTTTTCACCGCCAACCCCTGGCTCATCTGGCTGGCAATTGGGCTGGTTGTGGTGCTGCTCAGCTACTTTTCCTACCAAATGGTAACGGATATGAAAAACCGCTAGCCGGTTTTCAGACCGATTCAGGAGCCACATCTCTCCCTGGCCCCGGACTGCATCCGGGGTTATCCACCCCTTACCCTGCTGGCTGCTTTACACAAATCTTGACTAAAACATTTTCTTTAAATTCAATATAAATGAATTTAAAGAAAATGTTGATTCTATTTCTATTGCAAGCGATATGACAAACCTCCTTCTTTATTTACCAAATTAGGCTCTTTTAGCTATTTTATAGTAAAATATCAGAAATAATTTTGAAAAAACCGATAAATTATATAGCCTTGCAACGAAATTATTCCTAATCATAATTCAATATTATTGAATATTATGAGATCCTTAAAACTCTACTTCAAAAAAATAGGTTTGTTGCTTTTAGTAAGCACCTGGCCTGTCCTGGGATGGGCGCAAGTGACCATTTCGGGTAAAGTCACCGAAGAAAATGGACAGCCGTTACCCGGCGTAACGATCATCGAAAAAGGCAGCACCTCCGGCACAACCACCCAAACGGATGGCACCTACAGCCTGAAAGCAACCTCCACCCAATCCGTACTGGTTTTTTCATTCGTAGGCTATACGCCCGAAGAAAGGGCCGTCGGTAACCGATCCACCATCAACATGGTCCTGTTGCCCGACACCAAGCAACTGGGCGAAGTCGTCGTGGTTGGCTACGGAACCCAGCAAAAGAAAGACCTGACCGGCTCCGTAGCTTCGATTTCGGCCAAAGAACTCCAGCGCATCCCGGTTTCCGGGCTCGATCAGGCGTTGCAGGGGCAAGTGCCGGGTTTGCAGATTTCCACCACCTCGGGCGCGCCGGGCGGGAACACGAACATTCTGGTACGGGGGATTGGCTCGGTCTCCGGTGGAGTCGAACCGCTGTTTGTGGTCGATGGGTTTCCGATCAACAACTCTGGAGTCGGCAATCCGCTCAACACCATCAACCCGGCCGATATCGAATCCATTGAAATCCTGAAAGACGCATCGGCCACCGCCATTTACGGTTCGCGGGGCTCCAACGGCGTCATCATCGTCACCACCAAACGCGGAAAAACCGGTCAGGCCCAGATCACCGTCGATGCCTACGTCGGCATCCAGGAACCGGCCCGGCTGCTCAAAATGATGAATACCCGGCAGTTTGCCGAATTTGTCATCGAAGGCCACAACAACGGCTGGCTCGACAACGGCGGCCCCAATGCCAAAATCACCGACCCGAACAGCGTCCGCTCCGCGTCGTACCGGATTCCCGAAGCCTGGCAGGATCTGAACAACCTCCCCAAGGTCGACACCGACTGGCAGGACGTCATTTTCCGCACCGCTCCGATCCAGAACTACCAGGTTTCGGCCACCGGCGGCACCGAAAAGTTGCGGTATGCGATCTCGGGCGGGTATTTCAACCAAAAAGGAATTCTGATCAGCTCCGGTTTCGAGCGGTATTCGGCCCGGCTGAACCTCGACGGACAACTGACCAAACGGCTCAAGGTGAGCATGAATCTGGCTCCGACGTATACGAGTACCGACAACGTTCCCTCCACCGGTCACTACGGAGATTACAACATCGTCGCCGAAGCACTCTCCATGCCCCCAATGATTCCGGTCTACAACCCAGATGGTTCGTATGGCAACACCTTCGACCTGACGAATGTGGGCATGGGCGCGATTGCGAATCCGCTCAAAACCGCCAATGAATACAAAAGCACCAATGCCCAGTTCCGGATGCTCGGCAATGTTTTTGGCGAATATGAACTGGCCACCGGTTTGAAATTGAAGGTTAGCGTGGGGACCGATTTTAATTATTATACGACCAATACCTTCAAACCTTCGACGCTGTCGGGGAGTGCTTCGCTGTCGCCCGCGACGTCCAGCATCGTCAACACCTCGGACGTCAACTGGCTGAATGAGAATACGATCAACTACCGGCGCAGCTTTGGCAATCATTCCTTCGACGCCCTGGCGGGGTTTACCATCCAAAAATCGACGACCACAGCAACCACCACGGCGGCCACCAATTTTGCCGACGACCTGCTTGAAAACATCAACGGCGGGCAGATTACGGGCGGGAGTTACACCGTCGGGCAATGGTCGCTGCTCTCCTACCTGGGCCGCGTCAATTATTCATACAACGACCGGTATTTGCTGACGGCCACCATCCGGACCGACGGCTCCTCCCGCTTCGGATCGGCCAACCGCTGGGGGACGTTTCCGTCGTTCTCGGCGGGCTGGCGGTTGTCGGAAGAACCGTTCCTCAAGAACCTCAACCTGTTCGACGACTTTAAAATCCGGGCGGGCTACGGGTTTTCGGGCAACAACGCCATCGGAAATTACCGCTATCTGGGCCTGCTTTCTGCCACGAACTACGTATTGGGCAACACCCAGGTCCCGGGGCTTTCGCAGGGCAGTTTCACCAACAACCAACTCGGCTGGGAAACCAGCAAACAAATCGACATTGGCGTGGATCTGGCCTTTTTCAACAGCCGGCTCCAATTCACGGGCGACTATTACAACCGCCGGAATACCGATATGCTGCTCAACAAAGCCATTCCGGCCGTTACGGGCTACACCACCGCCTGGGTTAACATTGGTGAACTGGAAAACAAGGGCGTTGAGCTGGCGCTGTCCGGCAAACCCGTCGCCACCCGGGATTTTCAGTGGACGAGCAGTTTCAACGTGACCTTCAACCGGAATAAAGTGCTGCGGCTCGGTTCGGAGGGCGAACAGCTCTTTTCCGACGGTGGACGCGGAGATGTCAGCATCACGCAGGTAGGCCAGCCCATCGGGAGTTTCTTCGGCCATGTTGCCGAAGGTGTTTTTCTGACGCAGGAACAGCTTTCGACCCATGCCAAACAGAACGGAGCCAAGCTGGGAGATTTAATGTACAAGGATGTGGATGGCAACGGCACCATCACCGACGCCGACCGGACCATCATCGGCAACCCGCAACCCCGGGCGTTCTACGGTTTCAACAACACGTTCACCTACAAAAACTGGTCGCTGAGCGTGCTGCTCAATGGCGTTCAGGGCCGCGACGTGTTCTGGGCCGGGGCGGTTTTTGTGCGCGGGTATCACGGGGTGCAGAACAACCTCAGTGAAGTCATTGACAACTACTGGAAATCACCCACCGAACCGGGCGACGGCAAATCACCCCGCATCATCCGGGGTGCCCTCAACAACAACCTGCGCTACAGTTCCTTCTTCAATTTCGACGGTTCGTACCTGCGGGTTCGTAACGTGACCCTGAACTACAACCTGCCGCAAGGGCTGGCGAAACGGCTGGGAATGCAAACGGGCCGCGTTTACCTGACGAGCAACAACCTCTTCACGTTTACGAAATACCCCGGCTACGACCCCGAAATCAGTAACTCCGGCGACAACATGCTGGCCGCCGGGATCGACTACCTCGGCTATCCGCCCGCCCGCACCTTCACCCTTGGTTTAAGCCTCACCTTCTGACCAAACCCGACCTCATGAAAGCCAAAAGCCTTTTTCTTTCGCTGTTCAGCCTGCTCATTCTGGCCGGTTGTCAGGATGATTTTCTGGCCCTTTCGCCCGAAACCGACCGCAACACGGTTAATTTTTACAAAACCGCTGCCGATTTCAACAATGCCGTGGTGGGAACGTATGCGTCGCTCAAACTGGGTGGCACCTACAACACGTCCTTATACTGGATGGGCGAAGTGTCGACCGATAACGCCAATTACGGTGTAACGACCCGGCAGGCTGTCAACGTCGATAACTTCCAGTTCATCGATCATTCCTACACCTCGCTCAACGACATCATCTACGCGGCCTGGCGCGATCATTATCGGGGCATCAGCCGCGCCAACGCCATTCTGAGCCGGATCGAAACCGCCGGCATTCCCGATAACCTGAAAGCGCAGTACCGGGGAGAAGCCCAGTTTCTGCGGGCGTTGCTGTATTTTAACCTCGTCCGCCTGTATGGCGATGTGCCGCTGGTGACAACCGAAATCACCGACGCCGACGGGGCCAGCAGCCTCACCCGAACCCCAGCCACTGAGGTTTACAACTTAATCATCAGTGATTTGCAAAGTGCCGAACAGGTTTTGCCCGTCACCTATGGTTCAACGGATGTCGGGCGGGCACCGCAGGGCGCGGCCAAAGCCCTGCTTGGCAAGGTGTATCTGACCCGAAAAGAATGGGACAAAGCCGCCACCAAACTCAAGGAGGTGATTTCGTCGGGGCGGTTTCAGTTGCTGCCCAAATACGCCGATGTCTTCAGTTTTGCCACCCCAACCAATGCCGAAATCCTGTTCAATGTTCAGTATAAATCTGGCAATACGGGCCAGGGCAGCAATTTTGGGCCGGTTCAGGCCAGTGAAGGCGCACGGATTACGGGTGGAAGCATGCGGTATGTGACGGCAGACATGGAAAACGCTTACGAGACCGGCGACCTCCGCAAGTCCTTTTCGATGAAATCCTCCTATCTTGATGCCACCGGGCAACTGGTGACGCAGCGGTATGTCAGTAAATACGTGCAATTCGGTGCCCTCGCCGGTGATTCGGACATCGACTTTCCCGTCATCCGCTATGCCGATGTGCTGCTGATGTACGCCGAAGCACTCAACGAAATGGGCTTCAACCCCGAAGCCGTGACGAATCTGAATCTGGTGCGCCAGCGGGCGGGACTGGCAGCCACGACGGCCACCAACCAGAGCAGTTTCCGGTTGGCCATCGAACAGGAACGGCGGGTCGAATTCGCGTTTGAAAACCACCGCTGGTTTGATCTGGTCCGGACGGGGCGGTATACGACGGTGATGAACGGCAAAGGGCTGACTGTGCAGGATTTTCACACCCTCTACCTGATTCCGCAACGGGAAATGGACCTGAACAAAAATCTGATTCAAAACTCAGGGTATTAACGGTTCCATTTGGCTTTTAGGAGAAGAACGAGTTCGCCCGAATTCACTCATCCAACCCCAAACACCTAATCCCCTTGAGACATGAAACACCTGGCAGTCTTCGCAATTTTTCTCTTGATCGGCGCGGCCCCGTCCCTGCCGAAACTGTACGTCATCGGCGACAGCATTTCGATGCGGTATGGTCCGTTTCTGGAAAAATATGTCCAGGGCGTTTGGCAATATGACCGAAAAAGCGACGACGGACAGGCGGCCAAAAACCTGGATGTGCCGGTGGGCGCCAACGGGGGCGACTCGCGCATGGTGCTCGAATATTTGAAACTGAAAGCTCCCGACAAAACCTTCCAGCCGGATGTGCTGCTGCTGAACTGCGGTTTGCACGACATCAAACGGCTCCCGGAAACGAACGCCATTCAGGTCGATTCGGCCAGTTACCGGAAAAACCTGGAAGCCATTTACCAACTTCTGAAAAAACGCAACATCCGGCTGGTCTGGATGCGGACCACCTCCGTGGAAGACGAACGGCACAACACCCGCTCGAAAGCCTTCAAACGGTACGCCCGCGATCTGGATGACTACAACCGGATTGCAGACGAAGTGATGCAGAAACACGCCGTTCCGGTCATCGATCTGTACACCTTTACGCGAAGTTTGGGTAGTGAGCATTTTGTCGATCACGTGCATTACGACGACTCGGCGATGCAGTTACAGGCCGCATACATTGCCGGGTATTTACAGGCCAATCGTTCCCTAATCCTGAAAAGAAAATGAAATTCCTAAGCCCTTTCCTTCTGTCAATCAGCCTTTTTTCGGTCGAGCTACCAACAGCAGCGGCCCAAAATCCGGCACCCGGCCTAACGGTTTCAGCGCCAAAAGGTTTCCGGGAAGTGGCGCAGCTTCGGCCGCGTTCCACCAAAGAAATCAAGTCGTCGACCTGGTCCATCGGGGGCGAAACCCTCGACCGGGACTATACCGACTACCAATCGTACCGACACTACCTCGGGCCGCTGGGGGCTAAACGAATCCGGTTGCAGGGCGGCTGGTCGAAGTGCGAAAAAGTGAAAGGCCAGTACGATTTTGCCTGGCTCGACGCCGTCATTCCCGATGCCTATTCGCGGGGTGTTTCGCCCTGGGTGGAGCTGTCATACGGCAATCCGATTTATCCCGGTGGTGGCGAACCCAAACTGGGCGGGCGGATTCCCACCTCGGAGGAAGCGCTGACGGCCTGGGACAACTGGGTTCGGGCGATGGTAAACCGCTATAAAAACCAGGTGACGGAGTGGGAAATCTGGAACGAACCCGACCTCAACAAGCTGAATACCGGCGAAGAAGTAGCGGTTTTCTACATCCGCACGGCCAAACTGGTGAAGGCCATTCAGCCCAACGCCAAACTGATTGCCCTCGGCGTCGCCGGGGTTCCGGCAACGGCCTTCATGCGCCCGTTCCTCGATCATTTGAAGAAAGAAAATGCGCTCGATCTGGTCGATATTCTAACGTACCACGGCTACGCGCCGAACCCCGACACCTCGTATCCCAAGATCGAAGAGATGCGGAAACTGGTCTGGAGCTACAACCGGAGCGCCGGCCGCCCAAAAATCACCTTCATGCAGGGCGAAAACGGGGCACCTTCAACCGCCAGCGCGGTCACGATTGGGGCTTTGCGGCAATACGACTGGACCGAACTAAGCCAGGCCAAGTGGGATTTGCGCCGGATGCTGGCCGACCACGGACGCGGCATTGCCACCAACCTCTTCACAATCAGCGACATTCACTATGCCGCCGGTGACCACATGACGGGCGTCAACACGAAAGGTTTGCTGAAAACGAATCCCGACAAAACCATCGAACGGCCCAAGCTGGCCTACAAAGCCGCCCAGCACGTTTTTTCAACCTTTGACGACCAGCTTGAGCTACTCGATCAGGCCAAACCAACCGTCAGTCAGGCCACGGTTTCGGCGTTTCAATACCGCCAGCGCAAAAACAGCGGGAGCCTCGTCACGCTCTGGAGTGCCGAAGCCCGGCCCGCCGAAACCTATGAACCAAAACCCACCGATGTGACCATCAAGGGAAAATTCGACCAGCCGGTTTTTGTCGATCTCGTGTCTGGTAAAGTGTTCGAAATCCCGAAAAACCAATGGAAGAAATCGGGCGACAGCTACACGTTTACGGCCATTCCAGTGCCGGATTATCCGGTTTTGATTGCTGACCAGGCGACTTTAACACTCATAAAATAAGACCAATGTCATGACAGAAACACCAGGCTATCAACGAATTAAACAATCGGCACTGCGTTTTGTCGATGCCATGAAAATTGGCAACACGCCCGGCGTCTACCGCAAGGAACGGGGCGAAGGCGAAAGTTTTTACGGTTCCTACCATGCCGCCCACGTCCTCGATCTGTTCGGCGAATTGCAAAACCGCCCGGCGGCTGATCTTGACATTTGGGCCAGACAATTCCAGGGTCGCCAAACCGAACAGGGGTATTTTTCGGGCAAACCCGCCGAGTTCGGGCGCATCCGGACGCTGGACGAACTGGAACCGGTCTGGCACTACACGCGCGGTAACATCTGGGCCTTGCGGATGCTGAACCGCCAGCCCGAACGCGAACTGCGGTTTCTGGATCCCCTGCTCGACGCCGACCGGCTGTATCGCTGGGTGAAACATTACGACTGGCGCAATTCGTGGGCGGCTGGGAATCAGGTACTGGCAGCGGCAACGGCTTTATTCGCCCTGCGCGATTGGTTCGGCGCGTCGGAAGTAGATTCGTTGATGGAAAAGGCGGTTTTTCCGGCGCTGGAAGAATTGCAGGACCCGAAAACCGGCTACTGGGGAACGCAACTGGGCGCCGACCCGGCCAATGGGTTGTTCGGAACCATCCACGTCGTCCCGATTTACTTTGCCCTGGGCTGGCCGCTGCGCCACCTCGAACGCTCCGTCGATTCGACCCTGGCGTGTCAGTTGCCCGACGGCTCGTTCTGGCCCGGCGGTTCCGACTGCCCCGATTTCGACGGCGCCTACCAACTGGTGAACCTGATGGCCCTGACCGACTACCGGCGCGACGATGTCGAAGCCGCCTGCCGACGGTATCTGGCCCACGCCCTGCAACACGAAAGCGCCGACGGCGTTGGCTGGCTGTTGCACCGCCGGGACAGCAAACCCACCGACTGGGTGCCGCGCCCGCACTGGATCTGGAAAGAAGGCGAAACCACGGCCTCGGCGGAGTTGCGGGATGAAGACCCGAACCGCACGCACATCATGCTGGGGTCCTGGTTTTACCCGCTTTCGATTGCGCTGGTCAGCCACTTCCTCGGCGATACCGGTTACGAAGGCCCCTATCATTTCAACAGCCATTCGCTGCACGTTTGCAATGTGTTCAACGAGCCGCTGAGCTATCACCCCTAAATCCCTTAAAGGGCAGAGTTAATGCAATCCTAAACCCAACCTGATTATGGAAAATAACCGCCGGAATTTCCTGAAAATACTATCCATTCTGCCGTTTACGACATCCCTGAAAATGGATTCAGAACCGGTTTCGGTGGTTTCTGAACCCGCCAACCCGCTCAAAAAACTCGGTTCGGTTCGGTTGAAAAAACCGTCGGAGATCACGAGTTCGCCGTTCGGCATTGGCTGCGAAACGCTGGACCGGGACTTGTGGAAACCGAAGGAAGTGTATCCGTGGATCGATAACCTGCCGGTGAAATGGGGGCGCTTGCAAACCGGCTGGGGCCGCGTAGAACGCGAAAAAGGGAAGTACGACTGGGCCTGGCTCGACGAAAGCGTCGATGGGCTGGTCAGCCGGGGTGTGAAGCCATTTTTCAATGTTGGATACGGCAATACGAATTATACGACTGGCGAGGTGGGCCACCATCCACTGGATATTCCGGTGGCCAATGAAGCCTGGAAACGGTATGTAACTGCTCTGACCAAACGCTATAAGGATAAAATCAAGCATTACGAAATCTGGAACGAACCCAATCTGGGCGGTTTCTGGGCGCCTGATAAACCCAATGCCAAAAAATACGTACAACTGGTCCGGGAAACCGCGCCGATTATCCGGAAGAACTGCCCCGATGCCGTCATCGTCGGCGGGGTGGTTTCGCGGATGCCCGCCAAATTCATCCGGGAGCTTTTCGAAGCCGGTCTCGCCGATCTGATCGACATTTTTTCATTCCACCCCTACACCACCATTCCCGAAAGTTACTCGGAACGGACGCTGGCGTTGCGCAAACTGGTCGATCATTACAACCCCAAAATCAAAATCTGGCAGGGCGAAAACGGTTTTCCATCCGACCCCAACAGCACTGGTTTTCCGGGCGAAGGGCCGTGGACGGAAGCCATTCAGGCCAAAATCATGCTCCGACGGTTGCTGACCGATTGCTCCCTGGATTTACCGATGACGTTGTGGTTTCTGATCGTCGATCTGCACGATTATCCGAAGGGTTCCGGCAAAGTGAATTACAAGGGAATTTTACGGCAAAAACCGGAAATCAAACCCAAGATTGCCTATAAAGCGCTGCAACATTTGGGGAGTCTGGTTCACGGTGATGTCCATACCCGCGGCTCCATCATTCATGCGGTGTCGGGGAAAGAGCCGGTTGCGGAGAAAGACTACCAGCTTTTCGGCGATGGCACCAAGAAGAGTCTTTCGGGAATCTGTTCAACGGTTTTGAATACCGACAACGGCCCGGTGCTGGCCTACTGGTCGGGCGAGAAAGCCGCCGACAGTAAGCCTGCCGACAGCATCCACCTGTATCATTGGGACTGGGAAGGCCCGGGGTTTCAGGAACCGGTTCTGGTGGACTTGATTACGGGCGACATTCTCGAATTAACGGGGCAGGAAAAGCTCTTCGACAACGACAAATACCGCGTCGGGTCGGAGGCTCAGCTTTTCCGGCAATTGCCTTTGCAGGATTACCCGATGTTGATTATGGAAAAGAGTAAGGTGGTGTAATGCCAATCGGTTAAAATTCCGGCAATTACACGGTTCATTGGATTTCAAAAATGAATGATTCTTGGGCATTAAATGGGTCATCCCTACGGGATTGGGTACATGGGGGCCATTAAACCTTTCTACAAGATGGGTCATCCCTACGGGATTGTTAAATCCGAAAATCCCGTAGGGATGACCCATTTTGTAGACCCCGGTTCAACCGGGGGAAAACGAACGAGACAGGGTCAAAATCCCGTAGGGATGACCCATTTTGTAGGCCCCGGTCAAAACCGGAGGAACGAACGAGACAGGGTCAAAATCCCGTAGGGGTGATCCATTTTGTAGACCCCGGTTCAACCGGGGAAAACGAACAAGACAGGGTCAAAATCCCGTAGGGATGACCCATTTTGTAGACCCCGGTTCAACCAGGGAAACCATAACCGAGCCTGATTATTCCTAAACCGCCTGAAAATGAATTCGTTTTTAAAAATCCTTCTGCTCTGTCTGGTCTTTGTAACCACCGGTTCGGCTCAAAAACCGCCGGGGGTGTGGGATGTTTTCGACACGGGCGCGAAAGGCGACGGCAAAACGATGGATACGAAGGCCATTCAAACCGCCATCGACCGTTGCCACATGGCTGGGGGTGGCAAGGTGTATCTGCACAACGGGCGGTTTTTATCCGGGACGATCTATCTGAAAAGCCACGTGACGCTGTATGTGGAAGCCGGGGCAGTTTTATTGGGCAGCGAAAAGGCGACGGATTACCCGGATCAGGCGTCAGAATACCCCACCTACGACGAACATCCGTTGACCAGCAAAGCATTTATTTACGCCGAAAACGTCCAGAATGTGACGATTGAAGGGCGCGGAACCATCGACGGCCGGGGCGATTTGATCGATAACCGCAAGCTGACCGATCCGTATGTACGGCCCTCGTTCAAATACCGCCCCCGCATCATCCACCTGCGCGGTTGCGAGAATGTTCAGGTCCGAAACCTGACGCTGCGCAATGCGGCCTCCTGGCTACAGACCTATCAGGCGTGTAAAAATCTGGTGATCGATGGGATCACCGTCGACACCCGGGAGAACAAGGACGTCGAGAATCCAAACCGGGAACACGCCGTTCGTCACCGCAACACGGATGGCCTGGACGTGGTCGATTGCGAGCAGGTGCGCATTGCCAACTGCCTGATCAGCAGTGGTGACGACGGGATTTGCCTCAAGAGTTTTTCGCCGGACCGCGGCTGCCGGAACATTACCATTTCCAACTGCATCGTCAGTTGCGGAGCCAGCGGCATCAAAATCGGCACCGAAACCGCCGGGGCTTTCGAGGACATTACGATCCAGAACTGCACGGTTTTCGACACCTTTGGCGAAGGGCTGGCCATCATGACCGTCGACGGGGCGCGGATCGAACGGGTCACGATTTCGAACATTACGCTGCGAAACATCAAACGGTCGGCGCTCTTCATCCGGCTCAACACCCGCAATAAGAAATTCGGCCAACCGGGCACGGTCAACAAACCGGTTCTGAAAGACATCATCATCGAGAACATTCAGGGAAGCCGGCTCGCGTCGCTGGGGTGTTCGATCACCGGACTGGCCGACTATCCGCTTGAAAATGTGCAAATCCGATCGATCAATTTTGAATTTGAGGGTGGGATTACGGACGTAAAACCAGACGCTCCGGTGCCGGAAAAGGTCGATGCCTATCCCGTCGGAACGATGTTTGGCCCTACTCTGCCCGCGTACGGTTTTTACGTCCGACACGTCAAAAACAGCACATTCGGCCAGATCCACCTGCGCTTTGCCAAACCGGATCACCGGCCCGCGTTGGTGATCGACAGCGTGGAGGAGGTAGAAATTCGGGGCCTGAAAGCGCAAACAGTGGCCCAGACGCCGGAATTTATCCGGGTGGTCAATGCCCGAAAAGTTACCATTGCCGACTCCCGGCCCACAGCACCGGTCGGTTCTTTCCTGTCGGTGTACGGTGACCAGTCAGCCGCCATTGTCCTGAACAACAACCAGTTGGGGGAAGCAAAACAAGCGTTTAGTTTTGAAAAACCGGCGCTGAAAGCCACCATCAAAGAATACGGAACGATTCAGTGAATTCCCAAAACGGATTATACACAATGCAGGGCTTCTTCAAAATCATGCTGCTCTTTCTGGCGTTCGCAACGACCGGTTTTTCCCAGAAAACCACCGGCGTCTGGGATGTTCTGGCGTTTGGGGCGAAAGGGGACGGCAAAACGATGGATACGAAGGCCATCCAGACCGCCATTGACCGCTGCCACGCGGCCGGGGGTGGCAAGGTGTATCTGCACAACGGGCGGTTTTTATCCGGGACGATTTACCTGAAAAGCCACGTGACGCTGTATGTGGAAGCCGGGGCGACACTTTTGGGAAGCGCGAATGTCGACGATTATCCGAGCACGGCGTCGAAATACCCGGCGTATGGCGGTGAGCTGGTGACCGAAAAAATGTTCATCTACGCCGAAGATGCCCGGAATATTTCCATTGCCGGAAGCGGAACCATCGACGGACGCGGGGATGATTTCAACGGGCCGTACCTCTCCCCCTCCTTCAGCGGTCGCCCCCGGATTCTGCACTTCCGGAATTGCGAGGATGTGCAGGTTCGGGGGGTGACACTCTACAATTCGGGTTCGTGGGTGCAGTTTTATCAGTCCTGCAAAAACCTGGTGATCGACGGCATTACGGTGGATAGCCGCGAGAACAAAGACATTGAAAAATTCCGGCATGCCGACGCAAAAGGTCGCAACACCGACGGCATGGACCTGGTCGACTGCCAGCTTGTCCGGGTCTCCAACTGCCTGATCAACAGCGGAGACGACGCCATTTGCCTCAAAAGTCTGTCGCCCGGCGAAGGCTGCCGCGACATTACCATCACCAATTGCACGGTCAGTTCCAACGCGTCGGGCATCAAGATCGGCACCGAAACGAGCGGTTTTTTCGAAGACATCAGCGTTCAGAACTGCACAGTTTTCGACACGCGGGTCGATGCCATCAGCCTCATGACGGTGGACGGCGCGCGCATTGAACGCATCAACATCGCCAACATCTCGGTGCGCAACATCAAGGGGACGGCCATTTTCATCCGGCTGGGTGCCCGAAACCGCCCGTATCGGAAAAATGCCAAAATCAATACCGGCATCCTGAAAGATGTGCTGATCGAAAATGTGCAGGGAACCCGCATTGGCGGCTACGGCTGTTCGATTACCGGCATTCCGGGTTTTCCGATTGAAAACATCGCGCTCCGGCAAATCAGGCTCACGTTCGACGGCAGCAACAAACCATTGCTGGGCGACGATGACCGCCGAACACCCGTTCCAATCAAGCCACCAGCGGTCAATGAGGTGGTTCCCGAAAAAACCGAAGCCTACCCGCGTGGTGAAATGTTCGGGCGTTTGCCGGCCTACGGTTTTTACATCCGGCACGGAAAAAACATTACCCTCGAAAATCTTACACTTGATTATGTGGACGAAGAAAACCGCCCGGCGATTGTCGCCGATGATGTCGATGTGCTGGAAATCAACGGTTTGAAAGCCAAAGCCAGCCCGACTGTGCCGGAATTGGTGCAACTGAAAAACGTTCGAAATTCACCCAAAATCCCTAAACCCAACTAACCGTGCAAACCCTTCAACAACTAGACTACTGGGCCATTGCCATTTACATGCTGCTGATGGCGGGCATCGGGCTGTTTCTGGGCAAATTCGTCAAAAACATCAGTGATTATTTCAAGGGCGGCAACGCGATTCCGTGGGTGTCGGGGGCGATCAGCAATTTCATGACGAAGTTCAGCACATTCATTTTTGTGGCCTACGCCGGGATTGCCTACCAACACGGTTTTGTGGCCCTGACGCTGATCTGGAGTACGGTGTTGCCCGCGCTGGTCGGCGTTGCCATTTTTGCCAAACGCTGGCGCCGGGCGGGGGTTCTGACGCCCCTGGAATACCTCGAAACCCGGTTTAACGCGCCGGTTCGGCAGGTGTTTTCGTGGATGGGCGTGTTTTTCAAAATCCTCGACAACATGGTGCGGCTCTACGCCCTCGGCCTGTTTGTCAAAGCCGCCACCTCGCTTTCACTGGAAACCTCGATTCTGGTTTGTGGGATCATCGTCGCGCTGTACACGGTGGTCGGCGGGTTGTGGGCGGTCGTCGTCACGGACGTCGTTCAGTTCATTATCCTCATCGTGGCCACGCTGATTCTGGTACCACTGACCATTCAGGCCGCCGGAGGATTGCCCAAGATGATGGCGACGATTCCGGAACATTTTACCTGGTTCAACGGCCCGAAAGGCATGCCACTCTACCTGATGGTGTATTACCTCATGATTCTGGTGAAATACAGCGGCAACTGGACGTTCATCCAGCGGTTTTACAGCGTCCGCGACGAGCGGGCCAGCCAGAAACAGGGGATGCTGACGGCGGTTTTCTTTTTCCTGTTTCCGATCATTTTCCTATTCCCCTCCATTGCTGCCAAAGCACTGATTCCCAACCTGGAAAATCCGGAAATGGCCTACGTCAGTGTGTGTCTGAAACTGTTGCCGGAAGGCATCATGGGACTGATGGTGGCGGCCATGTTTGCGGCTACGATGTCGGTTTTGAGTGGCGAATACAACGTGACGGCGGGCGTGCTGACCCGCGACATTTACCAGCGGCTGTTCAATCCGAAAGCCGCCGACAGGGAAATGCTCTGGGTCGGTCGTATGATGACCGTGGTACTGGGCTCGCTCATCACGATTGGGGCACTGTACGTCGGCGGGTTTGGCGGGGCGTTTGAAGCCAACAAACTGTTTACGGGCTTGTTTGCCATTCCGATGACGCTGCCGCTGGTACTGGGCATCGTCCTGAAAAAACCGCAGCCCTGGGGCGCCTTCGCAACCTTGATCGTCGGCATGGGTTTGGGTTTGATTCTGAATGCCATGCCGCAGATTTCGTGGGAATGGGCGACGTTCATCGAGATTGTGGCCTGCGTGCTGGTGTTCCTGCTGTCGGGCATCACCTCCGTCCAAACCGATGCTTACCGCCTTCGCGTGGAAGCTTTTTTCCGACGATTAAATACCCCCCTGACCGAAGCCGAAAAACCACAGGAGAACCCGGCTTTCATGCAGGTTATGAACCGCTTGTACGCCGTGGCGCTGACGGTTACCGGGTCGCTGTTCCTCGTGATGAGTCTCCCTTCGCTGTCTGAAACCAGCGGCAGAGTCGCCTGCGGTGCCGGTCTTCTCTGCCTGTTGCTGGCCCCGCTGATGTGGTACCGAACCCGGAATTTGTCGAATGCGGGTTCGGATTTGCAATCGGCTGCTGATCGGGATTTGCAATCCCGATCGTCCTCTGTCGCGGATTTGAAATCCGCAGCCAAAGCCCAGTCAGATATAAAATCTGAATGAGAAGGCTGGCATCAATCGGATCGGACGACTGCGGATTTCAAATCCGCAACAGAAATCCATTCAGATTACAAATCTGAATGAGCAAACATAAGAAATCAACTGATTATGAATAACGTAAAAGACAAAACCATCCTGATCACCGGCGCATCCGGCGGCATTGGAAAAGCCACCGCACTGGAACTCCTCGAACAGGGAGCGAAGGTGTTCGACTTCAGCCGGACACACCAGCTAGCCGATGAAATCAGTCACGAAAACCTGCGGTCATTCAAGGGCGATGTCAGCCAGGAAGCCGATGTGCTGGCCGGTTTTGCGGCTTGTGCGGACGCCTTCGGCCCGGTCGATGTGCTGATTAACAACGCCGGCATCGGGCTGCTTTCCACGGATCTTTCGACGACCGACCTCGACACCTACGAACAGATGATGAACACCAACGTTCGGGGCGTTTTTCTGTGCAACCGCGAAGCCCTGAAGGTGATGAAACCAAAAAAACAGGGCCACATCGTCACGGTTATTTCGATGGCTGGGTACCGCACCAATCCAAACGCACCGATCTACTGTGCCTCCAAATTCGGAGCGCGCGGACTCAGCAGCGGGCTGGCCGATCAGGTGCTGAAAGAAGGCATCAAGGTCACCGACGTAAACCCCGGCCCAACCGACAGCAACTACTGGGGCGACCGGAAAGTGGCCCGCGAAAAATTCCTGAGCGTGGAGGATGTCGCCCGCGTCATCGTCTTCGTACTCAACCAGCCTGACTACGTCGTCATTCGGGAAATCAATTTTGACAACATGAAATTTTTAGCAGGATGAACACCATCGAATCCAACGGACATAAGCAGGCAAAAACCGCGTCGATTTACCCCATTTCCATTGCCGAAATGCGGGAGCGGTATCTGAAACTCTATACCGGAGCCGTCAACGACGTGCTACGGTTTCGCTACACCATGCAGGCCAGCAGTCTGCCCGCGCAGTTTGCGCCCTTGCGGGAAGAAATGAAGCTGGCCGGGCAGGCTTTCACCATCAAAGGCGGGCCCGACATTACGACCGACGGCGAAATGGAAACCCGCGCCGAAATGCTCGAAGCGCTGCACCAGGATTCGGTCGTCGTCTGGGACTGCACCGGCGACACCGTGACCTCGCAGTGGGGCGAAGTGATGACGATGGCGGCCCTGCGCGCGGGGTGTCGGGGGGCCATCATCAACGGCATTCGGGACACGCAAGCCATTCTGGAACAACACTTTCCGGTGTTTTTCAAATACAAAGCCAACACCGGGATGCTGGGGCGGTTTCGGATGTATCACTACCAGAAGCCGATCCTGATGGGCGAAGTCGTGGTGCAGCCCGGCGACTGGATTTTCGGCGACATCGATGGCGTCATTTCGGTTCCGCAGGCCATTGCCTACGATGTTTTGCTGGCAGCCGAGGACATTGTCCACAACGAAGTGAACATCAAGGAGATGGTGGAAAGCGGCATGCGCCCGACGGAGGTGGTTCGTAACGGCGGCTATTTCTGATGGAAACCGTCGACACCCTGCGTCTGTTTTTGACCGACTCTGAAAAAGAAGCGATTCTGACCAGCACCGACGCGACCGTCAAGCGGTTTCGGAACGCCCTCGAACAACGGGTAACGGAGCGATTGGCGACACCCGGTTTGCAAGCCGAAAACCCGGCACCTGGCCGGGCCTCGCTGGGTTGGTGGTATCCGGCGGCCGAATACCTGTCCGACGCAGCCATGCAGTATGCCCTCGCCCCTACCGACGAGTTGGCCAACTGGCTGCGGAGCGCGACGCTGTACATCGCCCGCCGTCCTGCCAGCGACTGGGTCGGCCCGTGGTTTCGGGATCATTCCCAGCCGTTTACGGGTCATCTGGAAACCGCTCACCTTTGCTGGGGCGTGTCGGCGGTTTTGGATCTGGCCGGAACGGTTTTCACCGAGGCAGAATGGGAAGAAGTGGGCGAAGCCTTGTCCGAAAAAGGCATCGTTTTATGCCGCCGGTGGTTGCAAAAAAACAATCACCTGGCCAACTGGCGGGGCATTCTGGCATCCGGGGCGCTGGTGGCTTCGGCTACACTGGGCCGGGAAGACTTACTCGATGAATTGACGCCCGAACTGGCACAGATGGCCCATGCCTTCCAGCCCGACGGTTCGTATGGCGAGTCGTTGCAATACGGAAACTACCTCGCCAATGCGCTGATGCTGGCCTACGAGTCGCTGGTTCGGAAATACCCGGTTTATGCCCGGCAACTGGATATCGACGCCTATGGCCGGGGCATGAGTTTGCTGGCGCAGAGTATGCTCTACCGAAAACCAATGGCAAACTGGGGGGACGAACCGCGCGCCCGGGCCGTCAACTTCAACGATTCGGCGGCTCTGTTCCGGCCCTCGGGCGATTTGCTGCTGCACGTCGCCGTCCGTTCCAGCAATCCGGAGCAGGCGGGTTTGGCGCGCTGGCTGTTTCAGGAATACTACGAACCCTGCCCGACGCAGGGCCCACACGATCTGGCGACGTTCGGCATGCGGAACGACTGGGGATTTCTGACCCTGCCGCTGTTGATTCCCCAAAGTCAACCCATCAGCCCGCAGAAAACCGGGTTGCCCCTGACAACCTCGTTCAGCAACGGCCATGCGTTTATGCGCGATGCCTGGGACGGCCGCACGGTCGTTGCCATCAACGGCGGGGGCGACGGTTTGCACGGCCCCGGCCACCTGCACGGCGATCTGAACAGTTTCATGTTGGTTCATAACCGCGAGCGGCTGTTGGTCGATCCGGGTCATAGCTGTTACCGAAATCTGATTCATGGGCTGGAAAGCAGCACGCAAACCCACAACACCTGCACGTTTCTGGTGGAAAGTGAATCGCTGGGTTTGCAGGAAGACCTCGCGAAAGCGTCCCTGCTCGAACAGAAAAGTGTGCTGCCCCGGCGGTTGCTCGTCAACGGAACACCCGGCCCACCCATCGACCGGGGCAACCGGCGACGGGTGGTGGAACGCGACGGACCGGTTTCCGTCATCGGCTCGGAGGTCGGAAGTGCTTATGGCTCACCCATTCAGCGGTTTACGCGGCTCTGGTTGCTGGCGGGCAGCCACGTTCTTTTTGTCGTGGACCGGATCGAAGCGACGCAACCCGTTACGACGGTCTGGAACTGGCTCGTCAACAACCGCGACGGGCAGGCCCGGGTAGACAATCCGGGCAATGGGCTGACGGTTTGCCGAAATGATGCCGGCATGAAACTATTCCACACGGGGTCGGGCCGGTCGGGCCATCCGGTCTATGGCTACGTTCACGACGCCTACCACGTTGAACCCGATCAGTTGGGCGAAGGACGACCGGGAAGCGGTTTGCTGTATCGCTGGACCGAAACAAAACCGGCCCTGAACCGAACCGTCGTTCATGCAATCGCCCTCGATGACGCTTTCCACCTGGATCAATGGCAGTTCCAATCGAACGATGCGGTTTTTACGCTCACCAACGGAACACAGCACTGGACGTTCCAAATTCTGGACGAAACCGCCAGCCACCTTTCGCTAACTTCTGGACAGGGGCAATCGTGGACCATTCGGCAACACGATGAAATATACACCTTAACCCGACCCTATCCACATGGCTAACCCTCTGAAAATTACCGGCATCGATCACCCCGGCGTAGCGGCTAACGATGTTGAACAACTGGCCGACTGGTATTGCGAGGTCTTTGGCTACGAAAAATGGTTTCGCCACGAAAAGCCGGTCTGGATGCTCAAAGCCCCCGACGGGACGCTGCTCGAAGTGATGCCCAAGGACGACACTGCCCGGCCCGAACGCACAACCTGGACACCCGGCTGGTCGCACCTGGCTCTGCGGGTTGCCAATCTGGAGGAAGCCATTGCTTTTTTAGATACCAAAAACGTCGTGTGGGGCGGATCGGTCATCAACGCCATCGGGGGCGGCAAAGTCCGCACCCTCTACGACCCCGACGGTAACATGCTCCAGATTCTCGAGAGAATACCTGGTTGACACGATATGGCATTCACACATTCGCTCATTTACTCATTGAAGGATGAAAGCACTCCATTTTACAGGAAACAAAACATTTGATTTACAGGAAGTTGACTATCAAGAGGTGTTACCCGGCGAGGTTCGTCTGAAAGTGGCCTACTGTGGCGTTTGCGGAACCGACGTGCATATTTACCACGGTGCAATGGCCCAGCGCCTTTCGCTGCCGCAGGTCATCGGTCACGAGGTATCGGGTGAAATCGACGCGGTGGGCGAAGGCGTTACCGGCTGGCAACCGGGCGACCGGGTGACGGTTCGCCCTCTCAAACCGGGGCCGGAAATGCCCGTCGATAACGGCGTTCGGCACATTGGACAGAACCTGAAATTCATCGGCATTGACACGCCAGGCGGGATGCAGCAATACTGGAACGTACCGGCCTATACGCTCCACCGGCTCCCTGACCAGTTGCCACTCACGATCGGTGCCCTGATTGAACCGCTGGCGGTGGCCTGCCACGATGTGCGGCTTGGCGACGTAAAACCGGGGGAAAACGTCGTCATCATCGGCGGTGGCCCCATCGGTATGCTGGTCGCGCTGGTCGCCCGGCAGAAAGGTGCCAACGTCCTGATTTCTGAGGTCAACCCGACGCGTCTGCAACTGGCCGAATCGCTGAAACTGGCGACGGTGAACCCCAAAGAAACTGATCTGGTGGCCCGCGTGGAGGAGTTTACGACTGGCGCAATGGCCGATGTCGTTTTCGAGGTGTCAGGCGTACAGGCGGGGGTGACGGCCATGACCGCGCTGGCGCGGGTGCGGGGCCGGATTGTGATGGTGGCCATTCACGCCGAACCCAAAGCCGTCGATCTGTTCCGGTTTTTCTGGCGCGAACTCAAGCTCATCGGTGCCCGGGTCTACGAACCCGAAGACTTCGAAGAAGCTATTGCATTGGCCGCCAGCGGGTTGCTGCCGCTCGACGCGCTCATTACGCAGGTTTCTCCCCTGGCCGACGCGCAGGCGGTTTTTGAAACGATCGACAACAATCCGGCCGGGATGAAATACCTGCTGCAATGTGACGTCTAGTTCTCTCTTAATCAACAAAAAAAGCTACCGGGTAAGGATCGTCGACCAGACGAATCCTTACCCTTTCTGTTGCGTCAGCCTGGAAACAAATAGGCGTTTTAAACGAAAAATACAGTATAACTGGCGCTCCTGTGAGTTTTATCCCAAATTAGCCCCATGAAAACACTCGTCAAAGCCGCGTTTTTCGCGCTGGTTCTTGGTATTGCCCTGGCGTTCAGGCAGGACGCTCCGCCCCGTTTGCAACTTTTCCTGCTCATCGGCCAGTCGAACATGGCGGGTCGGGGAGTTCCCGAAGCCGAAGACCAGCAACCCAATCCACGCATCTGGATGCTGACCAAAGAGCAAACCTGGGTTCCGGCCCGCGATCCGATGCACTTCGACAAACCAGCGGTGATCGGCGTTGGGCCGGGGTTGGCCTTTGCGAAACGGCTGGCCGAAACCGATCCCAACCTGAACATCGGGCTGGTTCCCTGCGCGGTGGGCGGTTCGGGTATCGACGCCTGGAAACCGGGAGCTTATTACGAACCGACGAAATCCTATCCGTACGACGATGCCATGCGCCGGGCTAAAAAAGCGCTTGAAAATGGTCAACTGGCCGGTATTCTGTGGCATCAGGGCGAGTCGGATTCCAAACCGGGCAACACGGCAGTTTATGGCGAAAAACTGGCGGAGCTGGTGCAACGGTTACGGAACGAACTGAACGCGCCGAAGGTACCGTTTGTGGTTGGAACGCTGGGCAATTTTGTCGTGAACCGAAATCCGAATGCCGGACTCATCAACGAGGCCTTGCAACGGGCCACCAAAACCATCCCCAATTCATACTTTGCCGTTGCCACCGGTTTGACGCACAAGGGCGATTCTACGCATTTCGACACGCCTTCGGCCCGAACGCTGGGTCGCCGGTATGCCGACGTTTTTATTCAGCATAAACTCCTGAAAACCAAACCATGAGTATCTTCTTTTCTTCTCCGGTGCAGCGATGGGTAGCCTTTCTCGTTCTCGTTTTAACGACTGGCATGGCCAAAAGCCAGCTCGTGAGTGACTCCGTGTCGATCGAAGGTCATTCCCGAACCTTCCACTTTCTAAAACCAGCCCGGTCGAATGCGACGCTGGTGTTTGTGCTGCACGGTTCGGGTGGAAACGGCCAGGGTGTTCGGAATGGCGCGAAGAAACTGGAAGAAATTGCGCCCGCTGAAAACATCCTGCTGGTGTATCCCGACGGGTATAAAAAATACTGGAACGAGTGCCGAAAAACCGCCCAATCGGCGGCTAATCAGGAGAATATCAACGACAATGCTTTTTTTGAGACGATGATCGGGTACTTCCGGAAAAACTACCAGATTGACCCCAAACGCGTTTTTGCGGTCGGCACGTCCGGCGGTGGACACATGGCCTACAAACTGGCGTTGACGATGCCCGAACAATTCCGGGCCATCACCGCCCTCATCGCCAACCTGCCCGACACGAACAACCTGGACTGCCCCGAAAAACGGATGGCGGTTCCGGTGCTGATTGTAAACGGAACGGCAGACCAAACGAATCCGTACGAAGGTGGGGAAGTCAAAACCAACGGCATCAGTCTGGGAATGGTGCGGTCGACGGACCGGACGTTTCATTACTGGTCGGAACTGGCCGGTTATGCCCGGAAACCGAAGAAAAGCCGTCTGCCCGATACCGACCCGACCGACGGGAAAACCATCGAGCAATATACCTACAAGCAGAAAGGAAAACCCGAAGTAACGCTGCTGAAAGTGCTGGGCGGTAAGCACGATTACCCCAACGACATCAATGTCTACCTGACAGCCTGGGCATTTTTCAAGCGGCAAATGGAACTGTAACAGCAGGTTCAACCCGCCAGTCGTTTGTTGATCTGCCCGGCGGCTTCCCGAACGGCGTTGATAATGACGGGGATGCGGTTGGGAGTGTAGCGGCTTTCGGGCAAAAACACGCTCAGACTGGCAACCACCTGCCCGCCTTTCCACAACGGAACGGCAATGCCCACAATGTGTTTGAGCGAACGCGTGATGACCATCTCTTCCCGGCGAATGGCGTCCAGAGCCGCCAGGAATTGCTCCCGGGTTTCGATGTTCGGCCAGATCGGTGGGGCTGGCAATCCAATGACTTCGATCAGGGCGTCGATTTCCTTCAGGGACAAAAATGCGACTAGCATGCGCCCGGTAGCGGTCGAGTAAATATCGGATTCGGTACGGCTCCGAACCTGCAAATCCTGGTCACTGTTGGCAATGTGGAGCAAAAACCGCTTGTTGTTGCGCAGAATTCCCAGCAGGGAGGTCTCGTTCAATTGGGCCGTCAACTCCTCCATGATATCTTTGGCCGCCAGCACCAGATGTTCGTTATACGCTACATTATCAGTCAGTTGATAAGCCATTGCGCCCAGCCGGTAGCCCTTTCTGCGGCCCACGTGATCTAAATATTTTTTATCGACCAAAGTCTTTACAATATTTGCACAGGTGGGCTGATTCAGGCCGACAGCCGCAGCCAGCTCCGTCAGCGTTGTGGGGTCATTCTCTTTCTTGGCCACATACTCTAAAATTTCTAACGCACGGACAACAACCTGAATCATCATGAGAGGGAATTTGGGGCCGTAATTTACGAATAATTCAACCATCCTAACGCGTTGTGAGAAACCGCTCCTTTTCATTTTCCACCCTTCGTTCGGTAGCCGCCCGGGCGGGTCTGGACTGGTTTTTACTGGCCCTGCTCAGCATGATCGGTCTGGCGTATCTGTGGCCCACACCCGGCATTCAGGAAGGGGCGTTTTCGCTGTCAAATCTGGCCAATCTGGGCGTTTCGGTCATTTTCTTTTTCTACGGCCTCCGGCTCAGTGGCGACAGACTTCGGGCGGGACTGAGCAACTGGCAACTCCACGCAACGATCCATCTGACCACGTTTGTGGTTTTTCCGCTGGTGGTCTGGGCGGCCATGCAGGTGTTTGGCACCGCCGAAACCCGCCTGCTGTGGCTCGGAGTGTTCTACGTAGCCGCCTTGCCCTCAACGGTTTCGTCGTCGGTGGTGATGGTTTCCCTGGCGGGCGGAAACATTCCGGCGGCCATTTTCAACGCCAGCATTTCCAGCCTGATCGGCGTCTTTCTGACGCCCTTGTGGATGGGCCTTTTCCTTTCGACCGGTTCGGGTGATTATGATCTGGCGAGTGTCATCGGCAAACTGGCGTTGCAGGTCATTGCGCCGGTTGTTCTCGGCATTCTGCTCAACCGCTGGCTGGGTGCCTGGGCCGAGCGGTATAAGAAAGCGTTGAGCACCTTCGATAAGATTGTCATCCTGGTGATCGTTTACACCTCATTTTGCGAATCCTTCGAGCGCCGGATGTTTCATAGCCTGACGGCTTCGGATTTGCTGATTCTGGGTACCTGCATGCTCGGATTATTTTTCCTGATCTACGGCCTGGTCAATGGCGTCAGCCGCCTGCTCGGTTTCAACCGCGCCGACCGGATCACGGCCTTGTTCTGTGGATCTAAAAAATCACTGGTTCAGGGCAGCGTGATGGTTACGGTTTTGTTTCCGGCCAACGTCGTCGGCATCGCCCTGCTGCCCATCATGATGTACCACGCCCTGCAACTCATTGCCGCCAGTGTGCTGGCCCAGGCCATGGCCCGGCGGGGTGCGTAATGGTTATTCCTCCAGGCAAAAAAACTTTTGCACTTTCTCCCCTACGCTCCCGCAACTTTGCAGAGCCCTTTTAGTTGTTAGGGAATGTCATCTTTTCCCTCACTGGCTGAAAGCGCCCGCTTACGGTATGCCACTTTCTTTTATTTGTATTTTATGCAGGGTATCCCCTCCGGATTTGCCCTTACGGCATTGGCTAATTACCTGGTTGGACGAGGATTGCCGGCGGCAGCCGTGGGCAGCTTTGTTTCCGTTGTGGGGCTGCCCTGGATTCTGCAACTGGTATGGGGGCCGCTCATCGACCGCTACCGCTATTCGGTGGTGGGGCATTACATACATTGGATCGTTCTTACCCAATGGGCGGCAGCGGGAGCGTCACTGGTGCTGGTACTGGTGCAAGATCCGGCGGTTCAGACAGGGTTGCTGGGGGCGCTTTTCTTTGCGCATTCGGTGGTGGCGTCTGTGCAGGACGCAAGTGTCGATGCTATGGCAATTCTGATAACGCCGGAACGCGAACGGGGACGCGTAAATGCCTTCATGCGGGGCGGTCTTCTGCTGGGCATTTCGTTCGGTGCGGCTGCCTTGTCAGTGGTGTTGCATCGCTACGGTTTTCGGGTGGCGGTGGGCGTGCAATCGGCTCTGCTGGTGATTTTTTCACTGCTGTTTTTTGTCACGAAATTACACCGCGCCGATCCGCTTTTGCCCCGGTTTGGTCAGCCAGCCACCAGCGGCTCCCGGGCTGAAGAGCCGAGCTTACGCAACTTGTTTGGTCAATTGGGAGCCGCCTTGATCAACCGACTGAGCCTGCGCATCTTCGGGGTCATCGGGCTATCGTACCTTAGCTTTGCGGTTTTTATCCGATCGCTGA
The DNA here is from genome assembly GCF_965227735.1 of Larkinella sp. Taxonomy (NCBI): domain Bacteria; kingdom Pseudomonadati; phylum Bacteroidota; class Cytophagia; order Cytophagales; family Spirosomataceae; genus Larkinella; species Larkinella sp. Next base: position 1,298,992 of record NZ_OZ245776.1, read on the forward strand.
ATTTTTACCTGATCCGTACGCTTCATTGGAGTGATCAGGACCTTTCCGTACTTACCGGGGGTTGGGGAAGCCTGACAACCCTGGCAGTTGTTTTTGCCGGCGGTTATCTGGCCGACCGGCTGGGGCCTGGTCGGCTGCAAATCCGGGTGTTGCTGGTGCTGGCGATTTTTCTGATCGGATTCAATGTGCTGCTCTTTACGCTGACAAACCGAACGTTGATAACAGCCGGCCTTCTGTTTTGGGGCATTGCCGATCCGCTGTACAGCATTGCCGCTTTTCCCATTTTAATGACGCTATGCCGGAAAGAAATTGCCGGTTCGCAGTTCACCGCGTATATGGCACTGATCAACCTCTCGGACATTGGCGGAGCCTACGCCAGTGGCTGGTTGCTGGAAGTGGTGCCCGGACCGGTTTTGGGTCTGTCGGCGGGCTTGGTGCTGCTGATTTTGCTGGGATGGCTCGCACGGCGGCAGAACAAAGAAGCAGCGGTTTAGAACATGCCGGATGATAAGCCCTCTTTTCGCTGGCTAATCTGCACTTTCGTCCTTAACTTGAAACCGCATTAAAAACAGCACCCTTATACGCCCCAATGATGAGAGGAAGTCAACTGGATTTGTACCTGAGCCTGGGTTATTTTCGGATGCATCAGAAGCTGTTTACATGCCGGTATTTGCTTTCCTACGACTCTATTCTGCCTGTTCACTGGCTGCGGTTTACGCTGGCAAAGGTGAATTACGGGAGTAAACAACGCAGTTTGCTGCGACGCAACGAGAAATTCTCGCTAACCGTAAAGCCCTTTGTACTGACAGCCGAAGCCGAAGCACTTTTCAGCCTTTACCGGGCCACCGTCGACTTTGAAGCCCCGGAATCGGTCGAATTCTGGCTGTTTAACGAGGCCATCTACCCCTACAATGTGTTTGATACCTACGCCATCGAAGTTCGGGATGGCGAGCAGTTGATTGCGGTCGGCATTTTCGATAAGGGCGACCAAACCATTGCCGGGATCATGAATTTTTACCATCCCGACTACCGCAAATACAGCCTGGGAAAATACCTGATGCTGCAAAAAATCAACTACGCCCGGCAGCAGCACATGCAGTTTTATTACCCCGGCTACATTGTCAGCAATTATCCCAAGTTTGACTACAAATTGTTCCCCGGCGAAGCGGCCAGTGAGGTCTACGATGACAACAGCGGGGATTGGCTTCCGTTCTCCTGGGAAACCGTTCACGCCCTGGCGGCCGTGATTCTGGACGAACCGTAACCAGCCGTCCCCGGCAACAAAAAAAAGCGGATTGCTCCGCTTTTTCAGTCAAGAAATGGTGGGTATATAAACGCTGGAATTGATGGGAACGAGCTTGCAATTTACAGGACCCGTAAACCAAAAACCGTAAACCGATTTAGTACCGGCGACCGTAATAACCGCGGTCGTTCCGGCGGTATTGTTGTTGGTACGCAAATAATCTTTCGCGTTGGAACGGCGTCAACACCGCCATCATCTCCTGATTTTTCCGACGCAGCGTATATTGGTAGGCCTGTGGATCCCGGCGTCGGGAGGCTTCCATTTCGCGGTAATCATACCGGTCTTCGATGCGCTTCAACTCCCGTTCCTGACGACGCGACAGGCCGACAATGGCGTCCAGGCGGTCAATTTTAATATCTTCCTGAATATCGTCCCGACGCTGGTTGTCATAACGGCCGTTGCCGTAACGGTCGTTGTCGTAGCGCGGGTTGGGGGCCGGGTAGCGGTCGTTGTCGTATCCGCGTTGGGCCATGGCAGTTCCGGTGCTTAAAAAGGCTAAAGTGACGAGGGTGATGATGGTCGTTTTCATGGTTGGTCGTTTTTATTTGTTGTAATATGCCTCTTAGAGGGGCAACCCCACCCAACGTTTAATGCGGTTTTATTTATTTCTTTCCACCCCCGCCTTTTATCGACCAATGGCTGGTTTTTACCGATGAATTCTATTTTTTAACCGATTAATTTTATTTTCAACCCCACTACCACGGGTTTCTCGCTGTACACGTACGCCGGAATACCGCCGGGGCAACAACATTCCGTTCCGAAGCGGGTTGAATAAAGAAGGACTGAAAGACAAACGAACCATGAGATTATCCAACACGAATAGAATGGGACTGTGGGGATTGGCGGGCATTGGTGTCGCGGTGGCGGCCAAAACGCTGATCGACCAGTGGCGCAAGACCGACTTTCACGGCAAAACCGTCGTCATCACGGGCGGTTCGCGCGGGTTGGGTCTGGTGCTGGCGCGGGAATTTGCGCAGGAAGGCGCCAACCTGGCCATTTGCGCCCGCGACCCGGAAGAGCTGGAACGCGCCAAAGCCGACCTCGAACTGAACGGCGGCACGGTTTTTACCTACGCTTGTGACGTTACTGAGAAAGAGCAGGTTGTCGCTTTTATTCAGGCCGTTCAGCAGGAAGTTGGGCCGGTGGATGTACTGGTGAACAACGCCGGAACGATTCTGGTGACTCCCATCGAACACGCAACGGAAGCGGACTTTCGGGAAGTGATGGAGACCAATTTCTGGGCGGCTTTTCACACCATCAACGCGGTGTTGCCCCAGATGCGCGAACGCCGGTCGGCGGGGGGACGCATCATCAACATTGCGTCGTTCGGCGGAAAAGTGGCTTTCCCGCACCTGCTGCCCTATTCGACCAGTAAATTTGCATTGGTTGGCTATTCGGAAGGACTCCGGGCCGAACTGATCAAGGACGGTATTTATGTCACCACCGTTTGCCCCGGTTTGATGCGAACCGGAAGCCCGCGAAATGCCCTCTTCAAAGGCCAGAACGAAAAAGAATACGCCTGGTTCAAGATTGGCGACTCCCTGCCGGTTTTGTCGAAAAGTGCGGAAGAAAGCGCCCGGCAAATTCTGGAAGCCTGCCGGTATGGCCGCGCCGAACTGATCATTTCACTGCCCGCCAAAGTGGCAGCCGCCGTGCACGGATTGTTGCCGGGGCTGACGGCCGAAGTGCTGTCGGTCATCAATTTGCTGCTCCCCGCTCCCGGTGGCATTGGCGAACAACGGGCCAAAGGAAAAGACAGCGAATCATCCCTGAGCCGCTCGGTTTTCACGACCCCGACCGACGACGCTGCGGAAGCAAACAATCAATATACCTGGTAACTTCTTTCGGCCATGACTTCAGGAATGCTTTGTCTTTGTTCAACTTACCGATAAGTTGCTGACAAAAGCATTCCTGAAGTCGTGGCCGAAAAAGTCATGTTCTCCTGATGAGAACGCAGATGGAGCGGATTGAACTGATTAGCGCAGATTAAAATCCGTTTTTGATCCGTTCAATCCGCGTTCCTATCCAAAACTGGAAACCGCTTTGCAGCCAGTTTCTTATTTTTGCTTCGGATCTTTTTTCAGTTCCCGGTAATCCTGACGGGCCGAATCCAGTTCAGCCTGTTCTTCCTGAACATCGCTGCTGTCTCCTTCCTGCTGAGCCTCAATCACATCTTTGTATTCGTCACCGACTTTCTCGGCTTTATTTTCGGTTTTGGAGTCACACGCCAACTGCGTGGTGGCCGTGAGCAGGGCCAGCGAAAGCCCCCAGATCCATGATTTAGTTTTCATACGTTAAAGATTGTTCTTTCGAAAAGAACCGCTTGCGGGTTGGTTTGTTCGAAAAAATCCGCCGATGGTATCGCACCCTTGTCGCAGCGTTGTGATTTTCAGGCCATCGACCGGTTGGCTCGGCATCGAGTGATAACGATTGGTCTTTCATCGATTCAGGCAAAACCTGCGTAGGTAAAGCAAATGCGTTCGAAGGATACGGCTTAAAAAGCCATGTTACCATTTATCTTAAACAGACACAAAGATGCGGTTAAAAAGTTGGAGAAATGGTCCGAAAAACTTATCATTGAAACACTATTCTACGCTTTTTATCCAGAATTGATAAGCCAATCGTTTGATCGTCAAGCGAAATCCTGCCTTTTTTATCCCGGTATTGCCGCGGATGCAAACCTAAAAATTACGATTTCTCTGAGCCCTATTTTGAAATGTAACCCGTTTGAAAATGCCGATTCACGTATTGGTCATCGAAGATGAAGCACAAATCCGGAAAAATTTACAGGAAATGCTGGTCATGCGGGGCTATGAAGTGACTGCCGCTGCCAACGGCCAGGGAGGCATCGCCGAGGCCATTTTGCAGCCCCCGGATGTAATTCTGTGCGATATTATGATGCCAAAACTGGATGGCTATAAGGTGCTGGAATCGATCCGTACCAACCCGACCTTAGCCCATGTTCCGTTTATTTTCCTGACGGCAAAAGCCGATATGGCTGACCTGCGCCGGGGCATGACGCTGGGCGCGGATGACTACCTTGCCAAACCTTTTGGCATGAAAGAACTGGTGGCCGCCATCGAGAGCCGGCTCAAACGGCAGCAACAGAACCAAAAAGCTCCCCCGCCGACTCTATTTATGAAAACCATTCATGGGCACGATGAGCGGGGCCACATGGTGCTCCAAACGGAGGACTGTCTGTATTTTTTCATCCGGAACAAAAAGAATTTTGTACGACACCTGCTGGGCACGTTCCAAATTCATGTCCCTTTTGAGAAGCTAGCGATCGAACTGGACCCGAACCTTTTTTTCAGGGCCAATCGAAACAGCATTATTCATCGGAAAACCGTCCAGAAATACGCGTATTGGGAAAATGGTAAATACTGTCTGTTTTTGCAGATCGATGGCCAAAACCAGGAAGCCATTCTGCCCAGAGCGCGGTATAATTCGTTTAAAAAGTGGCTGGCCGAATAGCCTGCCCGCCCCTCCTAAACCCGGTCTGATGTGGAAAAGCTTTTACAATACTGGTTCAATCGTTCGCAGCAGGGCGTGGCTATTCTGGAGCCGATTCGCAACGAACAGCGAACCATCACTGATTTTCGTTGTCGCCTGGTCAATACCGCTTTCGCCCAGATAGCCAGGCTATCGGTCGAGGAAATAACCGGAAAAACCGTCAGCAGGTGCTGGCCAACGGCCGATGCCACCCGGCGGCTGGAGCGAATGGTATCGTTTCTGCAGTTGGGGCATCCTCAGCAACTCGATGAACACTATCAAAATACAAATCTGAACGTTTGGGTCCACATCACCCTCACGCCCATTGAAGACCAGTTTCTCGCTGAAGTTCAAGATATTACGGAACAAAAAACCGCCGAGTTGGAGCTCCAGCGACGGCTGTCTATGGAATCCATCATTTCGGCTATTTCGAGTCAGTTCATCACCCTCGACGGTTTTGAACTCGATGCCTGCATCACCGACGCGCTGGAACAGATCAGTCGATTTAACGGGGCCGACCGGGCCGCAATTTTCCGGTATTCAGACGATCAGCAGCGGGGGAGTTGTTCGCACGAATGGTGTGGTCCGGGCATTACGTCCAGCAGCCACCGATTTCAAAATTTGCCGCGAGCCGTTTTCGCATGGCTCTACGACCGGTTGGAAAACCGGCACGTAATCCAGTTGACCACCGACAAACTGCCTCCCGAGGCAGCAGAAGAAAAAGCCATTTTCGATTCCGTTGCCATTCGGTCGATGATTGCAGTCCCCTTGGTTCTGGATGATAAAACACAGGGTTTCATTGGTTTTTACGCCATTGATCAACCCAAAGCCTGGGACGAAAACGACATCCATTTGCTCCAGACTTTCAGTACCCTCGTCGTAAATGCCCAGCACCGTCAGCACCAGGAGTCGGCCATTCGCCGGGCGAATCAGCGGCTGCAGGGCCTTCATACGATCGACCAGGCGCTTCTGAGCCACCAACCGATCGAACAGTCACCCCTGCTGAACGCTCTGCATCACATCAACGCACTCGTCCCCTGTGAACGGCTAACCATTTTTCGTTTCCATGAAACCTCGGGCCTGGCCGTAGCCGAATACCGGCTGGCCGAGGGCGTGCTGGAAGTAAACCCTGGTCTGGCTTTTTCAAGCCATTTTATCATGGATATGCTCCGGCAGTCGAGCCACGTTCAGTATCTTCCCAATCTGCAACCTGACGATGACGGCTTTCCGCCGGGACTTGACCTGTACGAACGGGGTTTCCGCTCGCTGGTAATCCTTCCGCTCTACCGCCGTCAGGTATGCATCGGCGCGTTCACCCTCGTATCGACGGTTCCTCATTTTTTCACGGAAGAACACCTGCAGATTGCCCAGGAAGTAGCGAGCCAGTTGGCATTTGTGTTGAATCAGCAACTGGCTGATACAGAACTGAAAAAACAGAACGAACACCTCGAACAGCGGGTGGAAGAACGTACCCGGGAAATCGGGCAGTTGTCGGCCCTGCACCAGGCGGTGCTCCAACACGCCGGTCAGGCCATCGTCTCGACCGACATCAGCGGGGTTGTTCAGACGGCGAACCAGGCAGCCGAAAAATTACTGGGCTATCAAAACTATGAACTCATTGGCCGGGTTCCGAAGATCTACCCCGGCCCGCCCGACAATCCCCTCCCCTTTATTACCTACGAGTTGAAAGACGCGGACAGTACCCCGGCCGATCTCTTTCAGGTGGCGCTAAAGAACAAGGACTATTCCTACCAGGAATGCATTGCCGTCGGAAAAGATGGCCGACAGGTACCGGTTCTGCTCGTCACCACTACTTTAAAAGAGCAGGATGGTACGGTAGTGGGCTACGTGGGCATCTGCACCGACATTTCAGCGCTAAAAGCCGCCGAAACCCAGTTACGAAGCCTCAACCAACGGCTCCAGTTGGCGACGCAGGCCGCAGGCCAGGGAATCTGGGAGGACGATCTGGTTAATAACCGCCTGATCTGGGATGATCACCTCTGGACGATTTTTGGAATGAAACCAGGCCGGACCGACTGGACTTTTCAGAAATTCATTCAGATGGTTCATCCGGACGATCTGCCTGCTTTTCTGGAAGGAACCCGGCACGGAAAACACCAGAATACCCGGGACGATCGTTTTTCGAACGTTTGCCGGATTATAAAACCGGATGGGACCATCATGTATCTGGAACAGGACGGGCTGGTGGTCCGGGATCACCAGGGCCATCCGGTCCGGGCCATCGGCATCGCCTGGGATGTTACGGAGCGAAAACTGGCCGAAGAAGCCCTTCGGGAAAGTGAACAGCGGTTTCGGGAAATTGCCGAAAATGTCGACGAAGTTTTCTGGATTCATTCCGTCGAACCGTTCCAATTGCTGTACATCAATCCGGCGTATGAACGTGTATTTGGCAGTTCATCGCCCCACACCGCTTCGTTTCTGAATACCATTCTGGAAGAAGACCGGGGGCTGGTCAAAGCCGAATTTAAAAAATACCGGCAGGGCCAGGAAGTAACGCTCCAGTGTCGGGTGCTGGATACCCACCAGGAAATCCGCTGGCTTCACGTTCGGACCTTCGTTATGAAAGACAACCGGGGCATTCCGGTACGCTACATTGGCATCGTCAATGACATCTCCAGCCAGAAAGAAAAAGAGATCGTGCTGCTGAAATCCCTGGAACGGGAGCAGGAACTGAATCAACTCAAATCGCAGTTTGTCAGCACGGCCTCGCATGAATTTCGAACGCCCCTGACGACCATTCAATCCAGCGTCGATCTGGTTCGGCTTTACCTGGACAGTCCGGCAACCACCGCTCAACCCACCATCCGGAAGTATTTGAGGGTGATCGAAAAAGAGGTCGAACGTGTGAGTGAACTGCTCAGCGATCTGCTGACCATCGGTACCATCGAGGCTGGAAAAGTCAGTTTCAAGCCCCGGTGGGTCGATGTCACCGCGGTTTGTATGGACATCATTGCCACCCATTTTCGGCAGCGAAGCGATGAGCGGGCCGTCCAGGTGCTGATCGAGGGAACCCCTTATCCGGCGTATCTGGACGAAAAACTGATGAACCATGTGATTGTCAATCTGCTGTCGAATGCCTTTAAATTTTCCAAAGACGATCCGCAACTGCGCATTCAATTCAGAAAAGACAGCCTGATTTTGCAGGTAATCGACCGCGGCATCGGCATACCGGCCAAAGATCTGTCGATGCTTTTCCAGGGCTTCTTCCGGGCCAGCAACACCGCCGGCATTCAGGGAACCGGTCTGGGCCTGGTCATCACCCGCCAGTTTGTGGAAATACACGGGGGACATCTGGACATTCAGAGCGAGGAAAACAAGGGAACAAGCGTTACGGTCACCCTGACAAAGGCGCTGAGTGACCTCTCGGCGTCGGCCAGTCTCCCGAAAGTCGCAGAAGCGGCTTCGATCAGCGACTCAGCCTTTTAACTGTAGATTTCCATCCCTTCCTTTCCGGGGCGCACGACATAAACCCGCTCCATAAAATTCATCGTTTGCGGAAGTTTTCAAAAGTTTACTCGTACCTTTGCGCCCCTTTATCCAATCACAGCCGTGCTTTCCTGCTTCGGTCAGGCTTTTTCCTGACGGTGACAGGCTTTTGCACGCTACATTTTGAGCTAAAACCGGGATGACAACACTCTCTTGCGGAATCGACTTTGGTACGTCTAACTCCAGCATTGCCCTTGCCAACGACGGCGAAATCAGCCTTGTACCGGTTGAACAGACGCACGTAACCATTCCGAGTGCGATCTTCTTCCAACGCGCCGACAACAAGGCGTTTTATGGCCGAACCGCCGTCAACCTGTTTTTCGACCGCCAGCAGGGCCGCTTCATGCGGAGTCTGAAGCGGGTTTTGGGAACACCCCTGATGAAACACGGCACCGTAGTGAACGGCACCACCATGAATTTTTCCAGCATCATCGCATCTTTTCTGAAAAAGATGAAGGAAAAAGCGGATGCCGTGGCGGGTCAGGAAATTGAAAATGTGGTGATGGGCCGACCCGTTCATTTCGTCGATCATTCGCCCGAATCGGATGCCCAGGCACAGGCCGAACTGAGAGAAATTGCGTTGCGGATTGGCTTCAAAACCGTCGAATTCCAGTTTGAACCCATCGCAGCGGCCTTTGCCCATGAAGCCCGGCTGACCGGCGAAAAGCTGGCGATTGTGGCCGATCTGGGCGGTGGAACTTCCGATTTTACCGTGATCCGGTTATCCGGTCAGTCCGTCCGGAAAACGGATCGGTCGTCGGACATTTTAGCCAATACCGGGGTGCGGGTCGGGGGCAACGACTTCGACAAAGACCTCAGCCTGGCTGCCATCATGCCCGAACTGGGCTACCGGAGCCGGTATGGCGATAAACAACTGGAAGTTCCGCTAAAACCGTTTCACGATCTGGCCGAATGGAGCAAGGTCAACTTTCTTTACACCCCCAAACTCATCATGCAAACCCGGCAGTTGCTGTTCCAGTCGCACGACAAAAAACGGTATAAGCGCCTGCTGAGTGTTCTCGAAAACGAAACCGGTCACGCCGTTCTGGCGGCTACCGAAGGTGCTAAAATTGCCCTGACGGACCAGGATGCGCACGACACGCCCTTCGATTTTGTGGAAACCGACTTTGTGATTCCGATCCAGCGGACGCTGTTTGAAACGGCCATTTTCGGCGAAGTTGAAAAAATTGTGGTTTCGGCCAGGGAATGTTTGCAGAACGCCGGGGTGCGGCAACAGGACATCGACCTGGTTATTCTGACCGGCGGCTCCACCGAAGTACCGCTGATTCAGGCCGAATTCAAGCGGCTTTTTCCGAACGCAGCCATCGCCGACGAAAACAAGCTCTCCAGCGTTGGCCTGGGGCTGGCCTACGACAGCCAGAGCAAATTCGGACGGAATTCGGCCCGCCCGATCGCATCGGTCTAACCCGCTGAGTTACGTTAAACCGGAGTAGACATTCCCTTTGAACAAGCCCCGGTTTTTATCGAACGGTCAATAGTAGCACCTACATTATCAGGTATTTATCAAAAAAAGGTGGAATTTTAAGGTGTATATCCTCACCCGTTCAACCTTCGCTTTGATGAAAACTTTGCTACGCATTTTCCGACCGAATCAGGGTCAATGGCTGCTGCAGGTTTGCCTGTTCCTGACCAGCCTGACGGTTTACAGCCAGGAGATTTATTACGTTACGCCGGGCGGTGGAGCCGTTACCAAAGACGGTTCTTCATGGGCCAACGCCTTCGACGGCACCCAACTCCAGACCGCCATCGAAGCCGCCAGCACTTATTCACAGTCCAACGGCAATGTGGACGTTCAGGTCTGGGTGGCCGCCGGTCTCTATAAACCTACCGGCTCTGCCGACCGCACCATCAGTTTTTCCATGCGAAACCACGTCGCGGTGTATGGCGGTTTTGAGGGCGACGAAACGCTGTTGAGCGAACGCCTTCCCCTCAGTTTGTCCACCCCTTCCAGCACCACCCTCAGCGGTGAAATCGGGGGTGCCGGTAACACCGACAATTCCTACCACGTCGTCAGCAATCTGTCCGGATCGCTAACCACCAGCGCCGTACTCGACGGTTTTGTGATTACAGCAGGCAATGCCGATCATGCCGTCGAGGACGTTCATAGGGGTGGCGGAGGAATGACCAATCTCAACGACAGTCCCACGGTTCGTCACTGTTTCTTTGTTGAAAATACCGCCAAATCGGGCGGAGCGGTGCACAATCTGGCCAATTCGGGCGGCATCTGCAGTCCGGAATTCATCGACTGCCATTTTATGAGCAATATGGCAGGCATCTCGGACGGGCCGGGTGGGGCGATGTATAACTATGCCGACCTGGGCAGTCAATGCCGTCCCAAGCTGACCCACTGCAGTTTTACCCTGAATACCGCCGGAAACGGTGGGAGCCTTTTTAATGGAACCAACGCCGGAGGCACCTGTAGCCCGGTGATCACCCGGTGTCAATTTACCAGCAACACCTCCACCGGTAACAGTGGTGTACTGGCCAACGATGGCGGCAGCCCGACCGTAACGAATTGCAGCTTTGCTGACAATTCGGCATCACGCGGAGGCATATCCGTGAATTATTCGATTCAGCTTTTCACCAATTGTAGCTTTTCGGGCAACTCGGCAACCCTGGGCGGAGGAATCGCGTACCAAACCGGCGGTGGTACCACCTTTAAAAACTGCATCATCTGGAACAATGGAAATTCTCAAACCTTCTTTAATTCAAACGGTTCCACCATCACCGGTACCTACAGCCTGTTCGATACGGAAGTAACGGGTTACGGCGGAGCCAACAACCTGACCACCGCAGTCCTGCCTTTCGTCAGCGAAACCGACCTGCAACTCGCGCCCGGCTCGCCCGCCATCAACGCCGGAGATCCCACCAGCACCACCACAACCAGTGGCACCACGGACCTGGCTGGCAACGCCCGTTTCTTCAACGACGGCCGCATCGACATCGGCGCTTTTGAATTTCAGGGAGAATTGCCGACGCCGGTGAGCGGCAGTTTCGACGGTTATATTTACGGAGCCGATTGCGAGAGCTTCCGGGGCTGGGCCTGGAATCGTGACAAGATCAATACCGTCGTTTCTGTCGACATCCTGGATGGTGATGCCGTGATTGCCACACTGCCCGCAGGCGATTTTCGTCCGGATCTGCTCGACGCGGGCAAAGGCAATGGCCAGCACGCTTTTCGGTATGTCCTCCCCGAATCGCTCAAAGACAACCTGCCCCACCTCCTGTCGGCCCGGGTGACGGGCAGCGGTTTTATCCTCAAAAATTCGCCCAAGGCACTCATCTGCCAGAACAGTACGGAGCCAGTGGGCAACCAGCCCCCCGTCCCTCCCTCGCCCACGGCGCTGATTACACCCCTGACGGCGCAGGTGGATGTGCCCTTCTCGGCCACCCTGGTCGCCTTCACCGACCCCGAAGGCAGCACCCTGACGTATGCCCTTAGCGGTTTACCGGCGGGTCTGAGCCTGGGTTCGGCAAACCGGGTCATCAGCGGAACACCCACCGAACCGGGGAGTTTCCTGCTGACGTATTCGGCTACGGATGAGCCCGGTTCAACCAACAGCGTGAGCTTTGTTTTAACCGTCAACCCCGCGTCAACCACCACCGTCACCGGTAGTTTCGACGGCTACCTGGACAAAGTCGAATGCGGTACGATCCGGGGCTGGGTGTGGGATCGCAATAAACCCAACACGCCGGTGACGGTGGAATTCTACACCGACGACGCAGTTTGGGGCAGCACCGTCGCCAACATCTACCGGGATGATTTGAAGAATGCCGGGAAAGGCAACGGGGCGCATGCCTACCGGTTTGAGGTTCCGGTCGTGCTGAAAGGAACCGGCCCGCATCTGATCTCGGCGCGGGTACAGGGCAGCACGTTTGTCTTGAAAGACTCTGGTAAACTCCTGAACTGCCCCCTGCCCGTCCGGAAAGGTGACGAACAAACCGAAAAGCTGGACATGATGGTTTTAGGCAATCCGGTTTCCGGCCCGACGCTCGGGGTGGAAGTCCGTGGGGCAGAGGGACGCCCCCTGCGGTTGCAACTGACGGATGCGAACGGGCGGATGGTGGCCGATTGGGCGGTAGAAGCAGCCGCTAACGTCGAACAAAAAACGATGTTCCTCGGTCATCAACCTGCCGGACTGCTGTTTCTGCGGGCCACCAGCGGGTCACGAACGGCAACGCTGAAAGTACTCAAACCGTAGATTGATCCGGTCGGGGCGGTTTTCGTGTGGGTCGAAAACCGCCTTAGTGCAATCCCAGCGTCTTTGCATACGCTTTCCCCCAGTCCACCATCGACTGCAAAACCGGCAGGGTGGCTTTTCCCTGTTCCGTCAGGCTATATTCGACCCGGGGCGGAATTTCGGCGTAGATTTTCCGGTTCAGGATTCCGTTTCGCTCCAGATCCCGCAGTTCCTGCGTCAGCATTTTCTTGCTGATACCGGGCATGGCGCGCTGCATTTCGCCGAATCGGTTGATCCCCCTCGACACATTGTAAATAATAACCGGTTTCCATTTTCCGCCAATAATCAGGCTGGTGAGCGTCACCGGACACTTCGTCAACCCATAAGCCGCTAAATCTTCCGAACTATTTCCTTTTTCAAGTACTTCATTATCAATTATGGTCTCCATATAGACACTAAGAAACATTAAAGTGATTACTTGACAAATATAAACCATTGGCTCTAGCTTTGGCAAGATATATTTCTAAAAAGTAATCAACTGAAGTGCTATGTACGTCATCACAGGAGCCAGCGGCAATACGGGCACGCCCATCGCCCGGCAACTTCTAAAAGCCGGAAAACCGGTCAAAGTCATCGGTCGTTCAGCCGAACATTTGAAAGAACTCATCGACAGCGGTGCCCAGGCGGCCATCGGAAGTCTGGAAGACCCGGATTTTTTGATCGAAGCTTTTCGGGGCGCTACGGCGGTTTACGCCATGATTCCCCCCAATTTTACAACGCCCGATTTTACGGCGTATCAAAAACGGGTCGCCGACGCCCTGACAGCCGCCATTCGGGCCAATCACGTTCCCTACGTGGTCAGTTTAAGCAGTTTCGGGGCGCATTTGCCTGACCAGAATGGCGTCATTCAGGGCATGACCTATCTGGAAAACCAGCTCAATGCGGTGGAAGAGCTGCGGGTCGTTCATCTGCGGGCGGGTTTCTTTTTCCAGAACCTCTTCAGCAGCATCGGTTTACTGAAAGCAACGGGTTTGCTGGCGGGCTTTCCCATCGTAGGCAATCAACCACTGGCGCTGGTTCACACCGACGACATTGCCGCCGTTGCCGCTCACCAGTTGCTGGCGTTGGATTTTGAAGGAAAAACCGTCCGGTTTGTTGCCGGACCGCGTGACCTTACCTTCGATGAAGTGGCGCAGATTGTGGGGCAGGCCCTGGGAAAACCGGATTTGGCCTGGACCGCTTTCCCGTACGATCAGGCGCGGGCGGGTATGATTCAGTCGGGTCTGACCCCCAGTCTGGCCGATAACTACGTGGAGTTCTGCCAGCGCGTCAACGATGGCGGCCTGATGGGCGATTTTGAACGCAACGCCGACAACACCACGCCGACGACGCTCGAAGATTTTGCCCGCAACGAACTGACACCCGCCTACCAGGCGAACTAAGTTGAAGCGAAAAATCCTGCTCACGATCCGGCATTTTGTGCGCAATGAGCCGGATCGTGAGTAGGATTTACGTCGAATCGATTTTAGGAAGAAGAAGCCGACTAACCGTTCGATCATGCGTACCCTGCTTGTTGCCTTTTTTCTGCTGTTCTCTCTGCCTGCTTTTGTCACGGCCCAAACCCGTCCCAACATCATTTTCATTCTGGCCGATGACCTGGGCTACGGCGACCTGGGCATCAACGGTCAGAAGCTGATCAAAACCCCGAACATCGACCGGCTGGCGGCCGAAGGGGTGCGGTTTACGCAGTTTTACGCGGGAACATCGGTCTGCGCGCCCTCCCGTTCGTCGCTCATGTCGGGCCACCACACCGGGCATACCTACATCCGGGGCAACAAAGGCGTCGACCCCGAGGGACAGCAACCCCTGGCCGATTCGGTGGTGACGATGGCGGAAATTCTGAAGAAAGCGGGCTACACGACGGCGGCTTTTGGCAAATGGGGCCTGGGACCGGTCGGTTCTGAGGGCGATCCCAACCAACAGGGCTTCGACCGCTTCTACGGTTACAACTGCCAGAGTCTGGCGCACCGCTATTACCCGAATCACCTTTGGGACAACGGCCAGAAAATCGTTCTGGCTGAAAATGAAAACCTGTTAAAAACCAGCCAGTATGGCCCTGATCTGATTCAGCAACAGGCCCTGGGTTTCGTCAAAAACAACGACCCGAAAAAACCATTTTTCCTTTTCCTGCCGTATACCCTCCCCCACGCCGAACTGCTGGTTCCCAACGACAGCATCTTCCAATACTATAAAGGAAAATTTGCCGAAAAACCGTACAAAGGTGCCGATTATGGCCCCAATGCCAACGTCGGCGGCTATACCTCGCAGGAATATCCCCGGGCTACGTTCGCAGCGATGGTCACCCGGCTCGATCTGTACGTTGGTCAGCTTCTGGCGACCTTGAAAGAAAAAGGACTGGATCAGAACACGCTCATTATTTTTTCCAGCGACAACGGCCCGCACCGCGAAGGGGGTGCCGACCCGGTTTTCTTCAACAGCGGGGGCGGTTTTCGCGGTTTCAAACGCGACCTCTACGAAGGCGGCATCCGGGAGCCAATGATTGCCCGCTGGCCCGGCACCATCAAGCCCGGCACCCAAAATGAGCACGTGGGAGCCTTCTGGGATCTGCTGCCCACCTTTGCCGAACTGGCCGGAACGAAAGCCCCCGCAGGCATCGACGGGATTTCGTTTGTACCTGCTTTGACGGGGAAAGGGAGTCAGAAAAAACACGCCTTTCTCTACTGGGAATTTCACGAACAGGGGGGCAAACAGGCCGTTCGGCAGGGCAACTGGAAAGCCGTCCGGTTGAATGCCGCCGGGAACACCGCCCAACCCGTCGAACTCTACGACCTGGCAAAAGACCCGGCTGAAACCACCAACCTGGCGGCCAAACACCCTGCGAAAGCCACCGAATTAGGGCGATTGATGACGGAATCCCATACGCCCTCGGCTTTATTCCCGTTCGGGAATGCAGGGCGGTAACCCGATTCTAGAGAATTTAACATCCGATTTCCATCTATTTACATTTTTAGGACTTTCGCTTTCTGCCGATTGATTTAAACAAATTAACCGCCGGATTCATAGTTGGCTTATCAGCCCACTGCTTTAGCTGTGGGTATAGCGAAAAGTTCCACCTACTACCAAAACCGTTTCAACGGTTTCATCGTCCGGCAAACCGTTAAAACGGTTCCGTCATGATTTGGTTTCTTTGCAATTTACCCACAGCTAAAGCAGTGGGCTGATAAGCCAACTATGAATCCGGCGTTAAGTATAAATCAATCAGGGAACGGGGCAGAAAGTGAAACAGAATTATCAGACGTAAGGTCTAATTCTATATCCCTTCCCTGGAAACCAGAGCCGTTTCCGGGACTCCGAACGCGTCAATCGTAACAATTCCATAAAACAGCGGTAATCCTCAACTCATGTGTAAACGCTTCTTTTGCGGTGAATTTACCAGCCGGTGACGAAGCGAGTGCTACCCTTGATTTCCTTCCCCTTTCTACGACTACGACGGTTTTTGTTTGCTTCTGTAGGTCAACGGCTATCCCTTAATGCATTGACCATCGGTGTATGAAAACAGGACTTTTACGGACGCTCTGTAGCCTTCTTCTTTTAGCATTCACGCACCTCGCCTGGTAAATTCTCCCGTTCGCGTTTCCCAAATCAATTCACCATACAACCTGCTTAAAACGTATCGAAATGAATCACTACAACAATCGTTTTGTCCGGTATTTCCGCTGCCTGCTCCTGCTGGCCCTGGCAACCGGACTAGCCAACCGGCCCGCATCGTATGCCGACGACCGGCGGAGCCAGGCAAAAACCGCCCGGTTGCTCGTCAAAATTACGGGAACCGTCACCGATGAGGACAATCAGCCGCTGCCGGGCGTCAGCATTGTGGAGAAACAAACCCAGAAAGGAACGGCGACGGACGCCAGCGGCCAGTTTACGCTCGACGTCAATGCCGGGGCAACCCTGGTGGTTTCGTCCATTGGCTTTGCTTCGCAGGAAGTGGCCATTGGCAACCAGACCACCCTGACAATCCGGCTGAAAGAAGATGTCAACCAACTGAACGAGGTGGTGGCCGTCGGGTATTCGACCATGCGAAAAAGCGATGTGACGGGCTCCATCGCCAATGTAAAAGCCAAAGAACTGAACCTCTCGGCTCCGTCGCTGGGACAGGCCCTGGTCGGAAAGCTGGCGGGTGTTCAGGTCAACCAGGTGAGCGGGGCACCTTACGTGGGTACTAAAATCCGGGTGCGCGGTATTGGCTCGATCAATGCCAGTTCGGACCCGCTGTATGTTATCGACGGCTATCCGGCGGGCAACGACGTGTTTATCAACCCGAATGACATCGAGTCGATCGACGTGCTGAAAGATGCGGCATCGGCGGCTATTTACGGTTCGCGGGCGTCGGGGGGTGTGGTGTTGATTACGACCAAACGCGGCAAGGAAGGCAAAGGTCGGCTGGAATATGAATACCAGTATGGCATCAACCAACTGGCTAAAAAAGTAAAACTGCTGAACGCCGAACAGTTTACCCAACTGTTGATCGACGCCCGCAACGGAACGTATCGCGATTTGACGCTAAATGCTGGCAAGCCCTGGAACGACGGCATGTATTCCGACGACAATGCGACCCGAATTGCCAAAGTCAATAATGCCAATTCGGTTAGTATACCCGCCGACCTCTACAATTTTGCGACCCAAACCATGATCCAGCCGAAATACAATACCGACTGGCAGGATGAACTGTATCGCAACGCGCCGATGTCGCGGCACAACCTGACGTTTTCGGGCGGCAGCAACGGGTTGCGGTATCTGCTGAGTGGCGGGTATCAAAACCAGCAGGGCATCATCGTGGCCACCAAACAGGAACGGGTGAACCTGAGGGCCAATGTGGACGCTGATGTAACCCAAAAGCTGAAAGTGGGCGCCAGTATTTTTTTGACGTCTACCAACAACCGCGAAGCACAGGAAGGCCGTTTCAACCAGGGCTCAATTCTGGGTGCGCTCATTTATGCCCCCATTTTCCGGGCTCGTGATGACAACGGGAATCTGATTAAAAATGAAATGGCATCGCAGCAACCCCTGTATGGTTACCAGACCATCGAGAATCCGGTGGCACTCGCCCTGGAAACCAACATCACCCGCCGGGGGATGCGCGACACGTACAACGGAACGATGACCTACGAAATCATTCCCGGTTTGGCGGCCAAAGCCAATTTGGGGATGCAGACCTACAACGAGAAATACGAGTATTACCTGCCCACGAGCCTGAGCAGCGGCAACAACCCGCCATATTCTCCGCAGGCACTGGCAGCAGCGAAGGCCACCGCCCAGACGCTGTCGACCACCGATGTGCTGGCCGAATTTACCCTCAATTACAGCAAACAGTTTGGTCAACACGGGTTGAATCTGCTGGCGGGTTATACGGCCCAGCGGCAGAAAAGTGATTTGATCAGTGTGTCGTCGCAGGGATTTCAGAATGATCTCATTCAGGAGATTACGGCCAAAGGAGCCGATCCGAGCAACTTTTTCCTGAATTCAGGCACCCGGAAAGTCGAAGAATCGCTGTTGTCGTATCTGGCCCGGGCCGAATACCATTACGGCGAAAAATACTTTCTGACGGCCGCTTTCCGGCGCGATGGTTCGTCGCGGTTTGGCCCCCTGAATCGCTGGGGAAATTTTCCTTCTATTTCCGGCGGCTGGAGCATCTCGAACGAACCGTTTTACCACGACTGGCTGGGACAGGCGTCTTCGCTCAAGCTGCGCGCCAGTTGGGGCCTCACCGGAAACTACAACATCGGGAATTACAACTACCAGCAGGTGATGTCGTCGCAGGGCGGGGCGGTTTTCGGCAACGGAACCATTCAGACGGCCCTGTGGGCGGGTGCCATCAAAGATCAGCGGCTGGGCTGGGAATCGACTTCGCAGTATAACATCGGGCTGGATGCGGGTTTGCTCAACAACCGCCTGTTCGTGATTGCCAACTACTACATCAGTAATTCCTACAACCTGTTGTTTAACCAGCCGATTTCGGCGGTTTCGGGATCTTCGACCATTCTGACCAACCTGGCCGATTCAAAAATCCGTAACCGGGGTGTTGAGCTGCAACTGGATGGCCGCTTGATTGCTACGCCGGATTTCAAGCTGAACCTGAGCGGTAACATTTCCGTCAACCGCAACAAAGTTCTGGACATGGGGGGTGCCAGCACGATCATCACCAGCGGTGCCGAGCGGTCTTATCTGACCCACATCACGCAGGAGGGCCAGCCGGTCGGCATGTTCTACGGTTTCAAAGTAATCGGAATGGTTCGGGAAAAAGACATGGAGAATCTGGCGGCCGACAACGCGGTTTACAACTCTGCCACCCAATCCTTTCCGGCCGGTTACGTCCTGAAAGGCCCCGCCCGTTCGACGGCGTCGAGCAACCCGTTGAAACCGGGCGATCTGCTTTTCGAAGATGTCAACGGCGATGGCGTGGTGACCGATGCCGACAAACGGGTGATTGGCAGTCCCTATCCCAAATTCATCTACGGGGCGTCGCTGTCGGCCAGTTACAAAGCCCTGGATCTGAATGCGTCGTTCAACGGTTCGAAGGGGAATCAGGTGCTCGACGGACAGGATTATTACGTCTACAACATGGAAGCCTCCGGCAATCAGTATGTGAGCGTAACGGATCGCTACCGCTCGGAATCGCAGCCGGGCGACGGCAGCGTATACCGGGCCGCGCGGGGCGGAACGCAGAGCAACAGCACCCGGCTTTCGAGTTTCTATTTGCAAAACGGCTCCTTCTTCCGCTGCACGAACATCACGCTGGGCTACAATCTCCCGGCGCAATGGCTCGCTAAAGTCAAAGTCGGTGGGTTGCGGGTTTACGCCAACGTCAACAATGCCTTTACCATCACCAAATACAAAGGCTACAACCCCGAGGTGGATTACAACAACGGAGCCAACCTGACGCCCGGCGTCGACTACGGTATGTATCCGCTGGCCCGTGGCTATAACCTGGGTGCCAAACTGACTTTCTAATTCTTACATGACATTTACGATGACTTATAAACACATTTCAGTCCTTTGTCTGCTGGCGCTGCTTCCGCTGGCGTCCTGCAAAGATGATTTTCTGGTTCAGACCGACCCCAATTCCGTGACGACGTCCGACTATTTCAAAACCGAAAATGATGTATTCATTGCGCTGAACGGGGCCTATCAATCGCTCCGCAGTTCCAATTCGATTGGCGAAGGCAGCGGTTTGTTTTCCGAAGAACGCTCCGACAATACCGGTCGAAACGATAACCAGTCGAACGCGGGCGAGCCGTTTCAGTTCAATGATTTTTCGCTTCTGCCTTCTAACACGAACCTGAAAACGCACTGGCTGGCGTTGTATCAGTGCATTACCCGAACCAATCAGGTGCTGTCGGGGATCGAAACCGTGGCTTTCAGCAAGCCCGAAACCAAGGCGCAGTACAGTGCCGAAGCGAAATTTATCCGGGCGTTGATTTATTTCCACCTGGTTCGCAAATGGGGCGATGTGCCGCTGGTGACCAAACCGCTGACGACGGCGGCTGACGTGACGGCCAGCACCTTCCGCGAAAAGAAGGAAAAGGTGTACGAACAAATCGTGGCCGACCTGACCGAAGTCACCAGCAGCCCACTGCCCGATCATCAGCCGCTGGCATCCAAGGGCCGGGTATCGAAAGTGGCCGGATTTGCCCTGCTGGGGCAGGTGTATCTGACTATGGCGACTACGCTGGATGCCGCCAACCGCACGGCCAACCTGAATGCTGCCAAAACGAACCTGACCAGTGCCTACACGAAACGGACGTTTGGGGCTTTGAAGGAAATCCCGTATGCCGATGTGTTCGATGTTGCCAAGAAATCGACGAACCCGGAAATCATTTTCCAGATTGTCAACAAACAAGGCGACATCAACTATTCGTCGAGCATTGCCGCCAACAACCAGGCCCAGGGCGAAACCATCAACTCGCTGAGAAACAATACGGGTATAGGTGGCAATGTGACGCCCGATCTGGTGAAGGAATACGAGGAAACAGATTTGCGGAAAGCGTTTTCGATTAAATTTGCCAATGCCGCCACGGTGAAAGATTACTTCATCACCAAATACCGGGATGCCAGCGCGGCCGCCGGAACCAACGGCTATGGCGGCAACGACTGGATTCTGATCCGGTATGCCGACGTGATGTTGATGCTGGCGGAGGTCAATCTGCATCTGGGCGACGAAGCCTCGGCGGTTTCGTTTCTGGATCAGGTTCGGGAGCGAGCCGGGATGCCGAAATACGAGGTCGCCAGAACCAATGCCACCTACAGCAGCCAGTTCCCGACGCTCAAACTGGCCATTCTGCACGAACGGCGTGTGGAACTGGCGTTTGAAAACCACCGCTGGTTTGATCTCCTGCGGTTTTTCACCCCCACCGAACTGGTTACGTACATTCGTGCGAAGTCGCAGGCCGACTTTGGGGTGGCAAAACTGTCCAACTTCGGAACCAAGGATTATTACTACCCGATTCCGTTCGATGAGAACAAGTTGAATCCGGAAAAAATGTACCAGAATCCGGGGTATTGATCCGCCTGACCGGCACGAATGCGAAAGAGGAGTCATCCGGGTGGTGACTCCTCTTTTTTTTGTTAACTGCCGGAAGAATTATTTGGTCTTCTGCGTGTTCCGATAACGGCCCAAAACCGCCATAATCTTATGGTGAATGGCGGTATTTTCGTAGACGCCCCGAAAGTCCAGCGAATGCGGGCCATATGCAAAAACCGGCACCATCACGCCCGAAAAACTGTTGGTGATAAGCCTGCCAGAAAGGAATCGATTGCTCGTAATCGTTGTGCGAATGGGCCTGGGCCGTCGTATAGAGGCCATTCGGTTGGGCAAAAGTAGAGTGGATTGACATAAAACCGGCCACTAAACGAACAATCAGGCTTTTCTTCATCGATTGAAAATGAGCTTCAATTTGCTTTGGCAAACGCTACCGGCCTTACTTCAAAGGGGTTGCTAACGTTACGAAGTAAATCCGGTTCAAATCCGCTTTGCCCGTAGCCGGTAAAATCTTGGTGGTGAAGCCATTCTGTCCGTTGTCGACCACTCCAAAATCATCGTCGTTGGAAATGGCCAGCAAGTTTGTTCCCAGCAAGGCCACGCCCTCGGCTTTGTCGTGCGGATAAACCGGTGAAATTCCCGTCAACAGATCCAGCACCAGTGTTTTCGTAACCGGTACGATGCCGGCCGTCTGCAAGCCCGTTTTATCTTTCAGTTGTTCGACCGTCATCCCGTTAAACAGTTTTCCGCCAACACCGTTGGCCGGATCAGAAATGTCCGTGGCCCCCGCCAGATCAAATTTGTAGATCCGTTTGAACGTTGCAGGTTTGGCCGGATTACCGCCGTAATCACCATCCCGCTCCAGGGCCAGAAATGTCGTATTCGTGATCGCGGCCACTTCGCTGCACCCGGTCAGGCTCGCATTTTCCATCAGGTAAACGTACTGTTTCGTGGCCCCCGTAGCAATATCGAAGGTCAGAACCCGAATGATCGTTGAACCGGAAACCGCAGACGGATTATAGAGTGGCGATTGCATCAGCCCTACCAGGGTTTTGCCGTCGGGGGTCATCGTGAGTCCTTCCATACCCCGGTTCGGGCGACGCCGGGCCAGCACCAGCGGCAGGGTGCGCCCGCCAGTTCCGGTGCCAAACGGATTGATGCGTTCCAGGGTTTTGCCGGTCGCATCAAAATGGACAATGTGCGGACCGTATTCGTCGCTGACCCAGAACGTGCCGTCCGAAGCCAATACCAACCCTTCCGAATCCAGCCCGTCCGCGCTGGGAGTTAACAACTGACCCAACAGGTCGAAGGCGGTTTCGCCGGTGCTTCCTTCTCCGCTGGGGTTCGGCAGGCCCGTCAGCAATTGGCCTGCCGCATTTTTCAGTAAAATAGTTTCTTCCAGCACCAGTTTACCGCCGTCCACCCGGAATTTACCGATTTGAGGGGTAAAATCAGCTTTCCCGAAAATAATGGAATTGGCCTGTGATCCGGCAGCATTCGGCCCCCGGTCGGTCAACAGATAAAATACATTGGGATCATTCGGGTCGGCCGCAATAGCGGAGCCAAAACCCCCGTTGGAAATAACCGTGTTGTTGGGCGAAATCGCTAAAACTTTGGGGTCGGTTGCTTCCGCGAAAGCCGGATACAAAACCGCCGGAATGCGATGGTCATCGCAGGAAGTAACGACGAATCCACTCGCCAAAACCAGCAGCGTAGCTACCGAAACAGGTAAAGATAACTTGTTCATAATCAGAGAAAAGGTTGTTTTATTAAGTATCAGGTTGCGTTTATACGGAATGGTACGGTTTGATCCGGTTTAACCTCAGACCAATTCATAGGTTGCTTCTTCCGGAACCCGCCGGTAGTTTAATTCCTCCAGAACCGCCCGGGCAAAAGCCGATCGGTCGGATTTACGATACTGGTCGGGCGTCAGAGCGCCGGAAGGCGCGACGAAAACCTGGCTAACCCGTTGGCAGGCTGACCAGAGTGTCCGGTTTCTTTCAATTTTGAATTGCCGAATTGGCGTGTCAGCGCCAAACCACAGGCTGATGATGTTGTTCGAATTGCCTTTCATGACCTGAAGGTCGTTACGAGTTGGGTTGCGTGTCCTGGCTGGAGATTCGGTCGGATTGCGGAGCCGGATGTGGACTGAACAAAGGTAAAAGCAAGGCGCAACAAGCGGATTACGGTACGATCAAGTCTGAAACAGTTTTGTTAATCTTCCGGTAACACCACTTCGGCTTCGTTCAAAAAAGCGACGAACGCTTACCATAAATACCTGTTAAAAAGCCTGTTAAATAATTATTAAGCTTTTCCGGCGCATGGTTTCTGTCCCTGATCGGCTCCTATTTTTGTTTCTTTCACCCCTCATAAACACGAGCATGATTCAGAACAAATGGCGGATCGGACTGGCCCTTTTGGCAGTATTGACCAACGCCTGTATCAACGATCACCAACCTCCCGGGGTGTCGCAGGAAAACCCGGCCACGTTCAAGGAAATTTCCTCAACGGATTTAGGCGGTGAGGCTTCCGCCGAAATTGCGACCTACGACCCGATCAGCAAACGCCTGTTTGTGGTTAACAATGAATCGGCTCCCAAAGTCGATGTTCTGGATTTGACGGCTTACCCGACCGTCACCAAATTACCACCCATCGATCTGACGACCCTGGGCGGTGTGGCCAACAGCGTGGCGGTTTCCGGCGGGAAACTAGCCATCGCCCTCGAAGCCACCAACAAACAGGCAAACGGGAGCGTGATCGTTTTGAACACGACGAATTTGACTTCCGTCAAACAGATTACCGTGGGCGCGCTGCCCGACATGGTCACCTTTAGCCCCAATGGTGCTTACATCGTTACGGCCAACGAGGGCGAACCCAGTGCCGACTACACGAACGATCCGGTGGGTTCCATTTCGATCATCAACGTCGCCGACAACTACAGCGTCAAAACCCTCACCTTCGAGTCGTTTGCGGCTTCGTTGCCGCAGTTGTCGGCAGGCGGTTTTCGGATCTACGGCCCTGGTGCAACCTTTGCGCAGGATGTGGAGCCGGAATACGTAGCGATTTCGTCGGACTCCCAAAAAGCGTGGGTAACGCTCCAGGAAAACAATGGGATTGCCGAGGTTGATCTGGTGACGGGAACGATTTTGAAAATCAACCCACTGGGAACCAAGGACATTAGCCTGGCCAACAACGCCATGGATCCCAGCGATCAGGACAGCAAAATTAGTTTGGGGACCTGGCCCGTCAAATCCTTTTTCCTGCCCGACGCGATTTCCTACTTTTCAACCAGTGGCAATGGGTACCTGATTACGGCCAATGAAGGCGACGCCCGGGAATATTCGGCTTTTGATGAGCAGGTACGCGTCGGTAGTCTCACCCTGGACCCCACGGCTTTCCCAACCGCTGCGAACTTGAAACTGCCCGCCAACCTGGGCCGCCTTCGGGTGACCAAAACGGCCGGCAATACCGGTGGCGTCTACACCGAGCTTTACGGCTTTGGTGGCCGGGGCTTCAGCATTTACAACGCATCCACCGGAACGCGGGTGTATGACTCGGGCAAAAGTCTGGAAGAGCAGGTCATTGCCGCTAACCTCAACCTGTATGATGATGGACGCTCAGACGACAAGGGTGTTGAACCGGAAGGCGTTACCGTCGGCCTGATCAACGGCAAACCCATCGCGTTTGTTGGCATGGAACGGGCGGACGCGATTGCTATTTATGATGTCACGAACCCGGCGGCTCCCCAATTTCTCCAGCTTTTCAAAACCGGTGATGCCCCGGAAGGCGTGTTGTTTGTTCCGGCCGAAAACAGCCCAAACGGCCGCAGCATGCTGGTTGTGAGCAGCGAAGGCGACGGAACGGTTAAGATTTATCAGCCCGATAAAGTATAAAACACGTTTACATTTTCTGATTGACGCTACAGAAGTGATGTCCGCATCACTTCTGTAGCGTATCAAACGCAGGATAGGTATCCCCTCATTCTACATCCTCCCGCCCCTCCGGCGTAAACCTCATTAATGCATCCCCAAGCATCCCGTCCTCCTTTTTCGTCACGCGTTTTAAGCGGGCAAACGCATCTTTCCGCACTTTGATCGAGGCATCATCGAAGCGTTTGAACGTGGCCCAGTCGACGTAAGCCCGGTTGGAGTCGGTATCCAGAAAACCGCCGTATTCGAGTTGGTGTTTGTCCAGTTCCAGCACGTAAATCACGGTCAGCGTAATGGGCTGGTTCGTTTTGGAGTAGAAAGTCCAGGTCAGTTTCATACTGTAAGGTACGTCCCGGTTTTGTAGAAGCCATTGGTTTGCGCCCACTTTCTGACTACTTTTATTCTTTTCTGCTTTCCATCAGCCCATTCCGTTCCCGTGAAAAAACCGCTTCTCCTTTGTTTGGCTTGCTTTCTGTTCTCGTTTACTGCCGGAATTGCCCAAAAAAACGCTCAGCCAGTCCCATCCGTAAAATGGCCGGACAACCTGCCGTGGTGGAAAGCCAACAACCTGCGCGTGATCCAGACCAACTTGCCAGCCTACGAAGCCGCCACCCTCCACCCGGATTCGCTGCTGGAAGACCTGCTGGCGTGTTCGGCCAACACACTGCTGATCAACGCGGGCGGCATCATGGCCTTCTACCCCACCCAGCTCGATTTTCAGTATACCAACCCCTACATGAAACCGAATACGCTGGCCCAAGTCATCAAAAAGTGCCACGAAAACGGCATCCGCGTGGTGGTACGGTTCGACTTCAGCCGGGTTCATGAAAGCATCTTCAAAGCCCACCCCGACTGGTGTTATATTTCGCCCAAAGGTGAACGGATCATCAACACGGATATGTACGTGGTGTCGATTAACGCACCGTATGTGCAGGACCGGGCGTTCAAAATCATCGCCGAGGTGATTGACCAATTTCCGATCGACGGTATTTTCTTGAACATGCCGGGCTACCAGGTCAACAACCCGTACGAGGGCAAGTACCACGGCATCGACCAGAACGAAGCAGACAAAAAAGCCTTCGCAGCCTTCAGTGCGGGCATGACCTTGCCCACCGTCGAGAACAAAGCCGACCCGGTTTTTCAGAAGTATCTGGCCTTTAAAAAAGCCACGGTCGAAGACTGGTCGAAGCGGTTGCACGAACTGGTAAAGTCCAAAAACCCGCAGATTGCGATCTGCACGTATATGGACAAATACGTCGACATCATCCGGCACGAATCCCAGTCGAACACCAGCCTGCCGTATTGGCCTTACACGGCTTCCGACAACGTGAGCAATGCCGTCAACTCCTTTCCCGATCACATCGTTAGCAACGCCAGCATTCAGCAAATTTCGTTTCAGTCGCGCTACAATGCCGTGGAACCGGAGGAAGTCGGCATTCGGCTCTACGAAAACATCGCCAACGGTTCGGGCCTGGATATCAGCCTGATGGGCGACATGCGGGGGTACGAAGACGAACGCAACTTCGACATCGTCAAAACCATTTATGCCCACCACAAGAAGCACGAACCGTATTTCGGGAACTACCAATCCGTCGCTAAAATTGCCGTCGTGGCCCCCGGCGCCTGGCCAAGTGGCGAACCCATGCAGGAATACCGGGGCATCGTGCTGATGCTGAAAGAAGCCCACCTGCCATTCGACATCATCGAAGACGGTCAGATCGGCAACCTGGCCGACAAAGTCAAAAAATACAAACTCCTGATTTTGCCGGAAATCACCTACCTGAGTGCCGAAGACATCCGGGTTTTGAAAGAAGCGAGCCAGCAAGGCACCCACCTCATTGCCACCAGCCGGACGCTGTTCGACAGTCTGGAAACCTTGCAGGACTTGTTCGGAGCCAAAATTATCCAGAAAGACCACGACGGAGCCGGTTTTTACCTCAATCCTGAAAACAAAACCGTCTTCAAACGTTTTCAGAAACAGTCGATGCTTTTCTGGAAATTCAATCTGGGGCTTTATGATCTGAAAGCCGCCGATGCGGTTTTTCTGCCCATTCTGGCGAAGGGTCGTCCGGGTCCACCGGAGATCATCGGCGGCCACGACCCCACCGGGTATTACGCGATGGGTGTTAAAAAACACGCTAAAAGTCAGGCGGTTATCTTACCAATCAATCTGGGGCGGCTCTATTACATGCACGGCTACGAACAGCACAAAAACATTTTGCTCGACGCCATCGACTACCTGTTACCGGAAGCCAGCCAACTGGTTCAGACCAACGCGCCCGAACGCATCGAAGTCATTTTGCAGGAATACACGAAAAACATCCCGGCCAACGTCACGAAGAAAACCACCGACGGCCTGATTCTGCACCTCGTCAACCTGACCGGTTTCAGCGGAAACACGTATTTCAAACCACTGCCGGTTTACGAGCTGACCTTCAAAATCAAGTCGAATTTCAAGCCCTCGAAAGTCTTCTCGATGGTGACCGAAAAACCAGTTCCGTTTACGTGGAAAGACGGTTTTGTGGAATTGAAAGTGGCCAAACTCGGCGACTTCGACGGCCTGGTGCTGGACCGGTAAATATATCGGCTCCTCGCCGAAGGCTACTGACATAGGGCTGTCACCGGGTCACGTTTACTTTGTATCGTAAACAAACCCCAACAACTATGTCACAGATCGAAATGCTTTTGAAGGAAATGGACCAGGAAGCCAAAACCACCCGGAACATGCTCGGCCGCGTTCCTAACGATAAGTATGACTGGCAACCGCACGAAAAAAGCATGACCGTCCGGGCGCTGGCCACCCACATTGCCGAATTGCCGTCGTGGGTGACGCTGGCGTTGACCACCGAAGAACTCGATTTTGCCACGACTCCGTATCAGCCCGTAGCGATTAACGACACGGCCCAGTTGCTGGACTATTTTGAAAGGACGCTGGCCGACGGTAAAGCGCATCTGGAACAGGCTACTGAAGAACAACTGGAAGGCCGGTGGGTGCTGCGTGAAGGCGAACAGATTTACAGCGACACCTCGAAAGGCGAAATGATCCGCATCGCGTTCAGTCAGACGGTTCACCACCGGGCGCAACTGGGCGTATACCTTCGTCTGTTGAACATTCCGATTCCGGGCAGCTACGGCCCAAGTGCTGATGAACCTGGTTTTTGATTGAGCGATGAAAGAGATGAGACAAGAGAAGAAAGACATACATCTGCACCGGATCATTATCGGTTCGATTTCTTTTTCCCCTTGTCTCTGCTCTCTTGTCTCTATTCTTTTTTCCGGTCAATACCCCTGCAAACTCAATTCCTCGGTATCGACCATTTCAACGCGCTTGCCCATTTTTTTCTGGATGATTTTAAAATGGTGTTCGTCGTCGGGGCAGATGAGGGAAATGGCTTCCCCTTCGGCCTCGGCGCGACCCGTTCTGCCAATCCGGTGAATGTAATCTTTGGGGGAACGCGGCAATTCGTAGTTGATCACAAACGGCAATAACTGAATATCAATCCCCCTGGAAATCAGATCTGTAGCCACCATTACCGGCAACTTCCCGGATTTGAATTTGCTCAACGTTTCGGTCCGCGCGCCCTGGCTCTTGTCGCCGTGAATGGCTTCGGCCAGCACGCCGTTTTTCCGCAACTTCACCACCAGATTATCCGCCGTCCGGGTCGATGAAACGAATACCAGCACCTGCGTCATCTTCCGTTCTTTGATCAAATACCGCAGCAACGGTCCTTTCCGCTCCGGGTCGATCCGGTAGGCAACCTGTTTGATCAGATCCAGATTCTGCGGTTCTTCGGCAATTTCAATTTTAATCGGATTGCGCAACAGATTTTCCCGAATTCCCTGAATCGCATCGCCCAGCGTGGCCGAAAACAGAATGTTCTGACGGTTTTTGGGCAACATTTCAAAAATCTCATTCATCTCGCCGGCAAAGCCCAGATCCAGCATTTTATCGGCTTCGTCGAGCACCAGAATTGCCACTTCCCAGAGGTGTAAGGCGTTGGACGATACCAGATCCAGCAGACGGCCCGGCGTTGCGACTACAATTTCGGCACCCAACAGGGCAATCATCTGCGGATTGATGGACACCCCGCCGTAGACCGCCAGCGTTTTGACTTTTCGGGGCAGGCTGGCGCTTAAGCTTTGGAAGACCTCGGCCACCTGAACGGCCAGCTCGCGGGTGGGCACCAGCACCAGTACTTTTACATTGCGGTCGTTGGTGGTCTTTCGGCGCTGAAACATTTCCAGAATCGGCAGCACAAAGCCGGCGGTTTTGCCCGAGCCGGTTTTGGCAATTCCCAGCACATCGTGCCCTTTCAAAATGGTCGGAATGGCCTCCTGCTGAATGGGATAGGGTTCGGTATACTGCTGCTCCGCGACGGCTTTCAGGAGCGGTTCGGATAATCCAAGCGATGAAAAAGACATAAGGTGCTAAAAAGAGGAAGGAAAGTAACGGCTTCCGGCTTCAAATATACCACTAAATACCGGGGCAGTGGTTTTGTAAGGATGAACTTACTATGTTTACACGTACAATTTCATCTTTCCGTATGGACAGGAAATTAACGCTGAAGCTCGATGAAGACGTGATTCAGCAAGCTAAAATCTACGCTGCTTCGCAAAACAGAAGCATCTCAGGGTTGGTAGAAGGGTATTTGAAATCGCTGGTCAGTCAGAACGATTCAGGCAATGAAAACGAAGAAATCAAAATTTCTCCGTTCGTTAAAAGCATGACTTCGCGGACAATGATCCCGGCAGATTTGGATCCAAAGGAAGAATACAGAAAGCATCTGATGGAGAAATATCGATGAAAACTCGGCTTTTCTCGGCCCTTTCGTTTGCCACGGTGAATTATTTTCTATCCAAGTATGAAAGTAGAGAAAAAGCGAAGGATCTGCTTCGAAAATTTCGGATCATAGCCCGGATCATTAGCGTCGATGACTTGATTATTGAAAAAGGATTGAATTCCAATTTCTCCGATTTTGAAGATTCCCTGCAATACTTCTGTGCCTTAAAAGGCGAGTGCAACATGATACTAACCCGGAACCCAAAGTATTTTAAGGAGTCGGAGCTTCCAATCATGACCGCCCAGGAATATCTGGTCAGCATCGGAAGAAAATGATCATTTATCCTTACCCTATAAAACACTATCAATCAGCCACTTTATCCCTGAAAAAGCTTCATGATAGTATCATTTGATACTATCAAAGGTAAGACGCCCGCTTCAAATGTAGCCTTCCCTTCAGTTATTTTTCCGCGTTTTCCTGATCGGTTTTCCGTACTTCTTCATCATCTCCTCCGCGTGGTTCCGGCGCACATTCACCTTCTTGTTTTTCTCGATTTTCTCGTGAAATGCCCCGCCGAAGGTATCGCTCAGGTGAATTTTGACACCCGGGTTTTTCATATTTACCTTCGGTTTTTCATCGTCGGTCAGCACGTCCGAAATGACAAGGTCTTCGGGAAGCGGCAGCATCGGAATGGGGTAATTCATCAACTGCTCGATGGTGGCCTGCTGCTCCTTTTCCTTTTCGGCGATGAACGCAATGGCGATCCCGTTCCGGTCGGCGCGGCCCGTCCGGCCAATCCGGTGGATGTACATTTCGGGTACGTCCGGAATATCGAAATTGACGACGTGCGACACCTCGGCCACATCCAGCCCGCGGGCAATGATGTCGGTCGCAATCAGGATGCGGTAATTCCCCTCCTGAAATTGCCGGACCGAATTGAAGCGATGGTTTTGTTCCTTGTTGGAGTGAATGACGCCGATTTGCTCGGGAAACTTCGCTTCCAGTTGCTCATAAAGCTGGTTGGCCAGATTCTTGGTTGCCACAAAAACCAGCACTTTCGTCATGTCGGCATCCTGACGGAGCAGCAATTCCAACAGGTTGATTTTGGTATAAAAATTCGGAACCGCATACGCCGTCTGGCTGATGTTTTCCAGGGGCGTTCCCACCGGAGCCGCTTCGACCCGAACGGGGTTGTTAAAATACGTTTCGATCAAGCCCTCCACCTCTTCGGTCATGGTGGCCGAAAAAAGCAGGTTCTGCCGCCGAACGGGCAACAAATCCAGAATGGTGGTCAATTGCGTCCGAAATCCGAGGTTCAGCATTTCGTCCACCTCATCGATCACCAGCCGCTTGATGGTTTTGGTTTTCAGTAACCCCTTGATGGACAAGTCGATCAACCGACCCGGTGTGGCCACCAGCACATCCATTCCCTGCTCCACTTCGGCAATCTGCGGTTTGATGTTCACCCCGCCGTAGATGCCCACCACCGCCAGATTCATATAGGGTGTCAACTGCTTCACCGCTTCCACGACCTGCACCACCAGTTCCCGCGTCGGAACGATGATGAGGAGTTGCGGAAGGCGGTCTTTCGAAAACTGGATTTGCCGCAGACACGGCAGCAGGTACGCAAACGTTTTGCCGGTTCCGGTTTGGGCAATGCCACACACATCTTTTCCCGACATCACCACCGAAAACACCGTCCGCTGAATGGGCGTGGGCGTGGTGTAGCCCAGATCCGTCAAGGCATTTAAAAGCGGTTTATTCAGATTTAATTCTTCAAAAGTCATATCCTTTTCTATAAACGAAACCATTTAGGCTCTTTCACTCTTTAGTAGAAACGCTTATGCGCAACCTTCATGAAAACACAAAATTACGAAAACCACGTTCGGTATTACCCTCCGCACCACTTTGTATTTTATCCGGTCGTTCTTATTCTGCTGGGAATCAGCCTTTACTATACGTTTAAAGGCGATGAACCGACTTTGATCTGGTTGTTCATTTCCCTTCTGATTGTCCTGATCACCTGGGTTGCTTTCATGCTGCGGCAACATTATGCGCTTAATAATCAGAACCGAATCGTTCGGCTGGAGATGCGGTTTCGGTATTATGTACTGACCAACCGGCGATTGGAAACCATCGAAAACCAACTTTCGTTCGGCCAGCTTCTCGCCCTGCGGTTTGCATCGGACGACGAACTACCGGATTTGACCCAACGCGCTATCGCTGAAAACCTTAGCCCGGACGCGATCAAAAAGTCGATTGTCCACTGGATGCCCGATCATATGCGGGTTTAAAATGGTTAACCAGTTTATGGTTTTAGGAAAATGCTGGGAGCGCTTGTATGAGAATCAAAACAATCCCGTAGGGATGACCCATTTTGTATGAACCGTCCCGACGGGACTCATCCTCCTATCAATGCCCGTGGTTTCTACAAAATGGACCATCCCTACGGGACGGATGGCAAAACCGGGGCTCCACGGGAAAATCCAAACAATCCCGTAGGGATGATCCATGTTGTAGAAACCACGTCAGCAGAATTCCAAATAATGCCGTAGGGATGATCCATGTTGTAGCAACCGCGTCCGCAAAAATTCAAAAAATCCCGTAGGGATGACCCATTTTGTATGAACCGTCCCGACGGGACTCATCTTCCTATCAATGCCCGTGGTTTCTACAAAATGGACCATCCCTACGGGACGGATGGCAAAACCGGGGCTCCACGGGAAAATCAAAACAATCCCGTAGGGATGATCCATGTTGTAGAAACCGCGTCCGCAGAATTCCAAACAATCCCGTAGGGATGATCCATGTTGTAGAAACCGCGTCCGCAGAAATCCAAACAATCCCGTAGGGATGATCCATTTTGTATGAACCGTCCCGACGGGACTCATCCTCCTATCAATGCCCGTGGTTTCTACAAAATGGACCATCCCTACGGGACGGATGGCAAAACCGGGGCTCCTGCAAACACCTTTGGGGCTACAGAAAGAAATGGATTCCTGCCTACGAACAGGACAGACTTCCGGCCTTCATTCAAATACTTCTAAACGATTGAAAGGGTATTACTGCGCCATTTCTTTCTTCAATGCATACACCAGGGCATGGTAATCAGTCACTTTTTTGGTGATCAACCCCTGCTTATTGATCACGAAATGAGTCGGATACGCGTTGATTTGCAGTTGGTCGGTCAGATAGTTTTCCTGATCCGGTATGACGGCGTAATCGAATTGTTTTTTCTTTAAAAACGCGGCCACCTTCTGCCGGGAATCCAGACAAAGGCTGAGAAACAGCACGTCCGGGCGGTTTTTGTAGTGGCTCTTCAGTTCGTTCAAAGCCGGCATTTCCTGCACACACGGCAAACAGGCAATAAACCAGCATTTCAACACCATTATTTTCCCTTTCGTACTCTGGTTGATGTAAACGTTTCCATCCATGTCCGTAAACTGATAGGCTGGCAGTGCCGTCCCTTCCTTCTGAAAATGCTCCAGTTCTTCCAAGCCCCAGTACTTGACCGTCGTTTTAATATCCTGACTGACCGCACCCTCCAATTTAGACAACTGATACACCGCCGTCGAATCGTCCGATTTCAGCCGCAAGGGAAAATACCGTCCGGTGGAAATAGATTTCAGAAAACTCCCCTGCGTCATGGGGTTGGAGAGCGTATCCAGCGCCTGGTAATCGTCAGATAACTTTACGTTTTTTTCGCGATAAGCCAGAAAACTCGTGATGTCTTTCAGAAGGATAGCAGGTTCCGCAACGGGGTCGCCGTATCGTTTATTTTGACGACAGGAAATCGTGAACAGACTCACCAAAACAATTCCAAAAACAAGGCTCCATTTCATCGTGGCAACGTACTGATTATCGATCATTTTTTACTCCTTTTTGCCAGAAAAATCCTACTTTTGTAGAAATAGGTAGTTGTGAGCTATCCGGACCATTCTGGTTAGAACGCAAACTACACCCATTTCAAGTAGTTAAGGCCATCTCTTCCCAATTTGCGAGCAGTATCACATCGCCGACCCCGAACCAACCGGAGTCGATCTCACCATCTGTGCGTATCTAAAGTAAAAAAAGCACCAAACGGCCTTTGTTGTCTATACGAAATAAGCGAATGAACCGAACCTTTATCTCCCTTTTCCTGCTACCGGGCATGTCTTCCCTAAACTTCAAAAAATACATTTTTTACGCAAGTCATCTGGCAATTTTCTGTGTCTTTACCTGCTCGTCTGGCTACGCCCAGGATGGGAAACTGAAAGTAAAGGGAAAAGCGATGGATGCCCAAACCAATGCTCCGCTTATTTTCGCCAGCGTCCGGCTGTTCAAACCGGCCGACAGTTCATTCGTTGCGGGGGCCATTACCACCGAAACCGGCGAATTTTCGGTTGATGCCGTGGCCGGAAATTACTACGCCGTTCTGGAATTTATTGGCTACAAACCGCTGAAAAAATCCGGCATTCGCCTGACCCGCGACAATTCTCCGCTCGACATCGGTACGCTTAAACTCGCGGCTTCGGCCAGCACACTGGATGAAGTAGTGGTGCAGGGTGAAAAAAGCTCGATGGAATTTTCGCTGGATAAAAAGATCTTCAACGTGGGGAAAGACCTCGCCAACGCGGGTGGAACAGCCGCCGATATTCTGAGTAACGTGCCGTCGGTGGCCGTGGATGTCGAGGGCAACGTCAGCCTGCGGGGCAGCAACAGCGTCCGGATTCTGATCGACGGAAAACCGTCGGGCCTGGTTAGCATCAAGGGCGGCAGCGGTTTGCAACAGTTGCAGGGCAGCAGCATCGAACGTATCGAGGTCATCACCAACCCGTCGGCGCGCTACGAAGCGGAAGGCATGGGCGGTATTATCAACATCATTCTGAAGAAAGAACGGAAAGAGGGTTTCAATGGCTCTTTTGACGTCATTGTCGGACACCCGACCAATTATGGCCTGGCCGCCAACGTCAATTACCGGCGCAAAAACCTGAATTTTTTCGTCAATTATACCGCTGCCTACCGGAACACACCCGGCCGCAGTACCCTGTATCAGGAGCTGTACCGCAACGATTCGACGTTCCTGACCGAGCAAAATTCGACCAGCAAACTTAAGGGGCAAAACAACAACGCCCGGGCCGGGATCGACTATTTTTTCAACGACAAAAACGTCCTGACGGGTGCCTATACCTGGCGGATCAGCAAGGGTAAACGGTTTACGGACATCCGCTACCGCGATTACCTTGCCAGCCTGAGCAACCCGCAAAGCATCACCTACCGCACGCAGGACGAAACCGAAACCGAACCCAATTCCGAATACGCCCTGACCTACAAACGGTCGTTCAAACGCCAGGGCCACGAACTGACCGCCGACCTGCGGTATCTCGATAACTGGGAAAAATCGGATCAGTATTTCGGCCAGCGGACGGTTCTGCCCGACGGCGGTCCTTCCAGCATCCCGAGTTCGCTGCAACGGTCGATCAACGACGAAACCGAGAAGCAGTTT
The DNA here is from genome assembly GCF_965227735.1 of Larkinella sp. Classification (NCBI taxonomy): domain Bacteria; kingdom Pseudomonadati; phylum Bacteroidota; class Cytophagia; order Cytophagales; family Spirosomataceae; genus Larkinella; species Larkinella sp. Next base: position 1,334,251 of record NZ_OZ245776.1, read on the forward strand.
CTGGTGCAGATTGACTACATCCAGCCGTTTGCGAAAGATGGCAAGTTTGAGGCCGGTTTGCGGAGTAGCACGCGCGACATGACCAACAACTACTGGGTGCGGGAACAGACTTCCGACGGCGGCTGGATTCCGGTTCCGGGCCTGACCAACGACTTTCTGTACGAAGAAAACATCAATGCGGTTTACGGGATGATTGGCAACAAAACCCGCAAGTTCTCATACCAGGCGGGGTTGCGGGCCGAGTGGACAGACGTCACCACGACGCTGAAACAAACCAATGAGGTCAATCCCCGCAGCTACGCCAACCTGTTTCCGAGCGTTCACGTCACCTACGACATGCCGCAGCAGAATGCGCTGCAACTGAGCTATAGCCGCCGGGTTCGCCGACCCAATTACAACGACCTCAGCCCGTTTTCGACCTTTAGTGACAACCGGAACTTCTGGAGCGGCAACCCCGATCTGAACCCGGAATTTACGGATGCTTTCGAAATTGGCCACATCAAATACTTCGCGAAAGGTTCGATCGGGTCGTCGCTGTACTACCGGCATACCACCGGAAAAATCGTGCGCATCCGCCGGGTGGACGAAAACGGTTTTTCGAATACGCGCCCCGAAAACCTGGCGACGGAAGACTCCTACGGAGCCGAATTTACCAGTTCGTTTACACCCGTTAAATGGTGGAAAATGGACGGCAGCTTTAACTTCTTCCGCGCCATTACCAACGGCGACAACCTCGACGCCAACTTTCAGAGCGATACCTATAGCTGGTTTGTGCGAGCCACCAACCGGCTGACGGTTTGGGAAAAAACCGACGTTCAACTGCGCGCCAACTACGAAGCGCCCCAACTGACCCCGCAGGGAAAACGGAAGGCCATTGCCACGCTGGATTTTGCGGTTAGCAAAGACATCATGAAAAACAACGCCACGCTGACCCTGAACGTAATCGACGTGTTTAACTCCCGCCGGTTTCGCTCCATCACCGAAGGTACCAATTTCTACACCGAAACCAACTCGCAGGGGCGGCTTCGGCAAATCAACCTGACGTTCAATTACCGCTTGCGGCAGGCCAAGAAGAAAACGAAAGACGTCGGCGAAGGCGACTACTAGCATTCAATTGATCGGACATGAGCACCCTCCAGATCCGCCGGATGACGCTGCCGGACGTACAGGACATTGCCGTGGAATGGGCGGCTGCCGAAGGCTGGAATCCCGGTTTGGGCGACGCAGCCAGTTTCTACGCAGCGGACCCCGACGGTTTTCTGGCAGGCTGGATTAACGACCAGCCGATTGCCTGCATCTCGGCGGTGCGCTATGCTCCGAATTTTGGGTTCATCGGTTTCTACATCGTTCGGCCCGGCTACCGGGGGCAGGGCCACGGTCTGGCCCTCTGGAAAGCCGCCATGCAGCACCTAGAAGGGCGCATCATCGGTCTGGATGGCGTGGTCGAACAGCAGGACAACTACCGGCGATCCGGTTTTGCGTTGGCCTACAACAACATCCGTTTTGAAGGCACCACACCCCTGCCCATTTCCGCAGAAACCGGTGCCACGGTCGTTCCGGCCGACCAGCTTCCTTTCGAATCCCTCCTGGCCTACGACCGGCGTTATTTCCCGGCTGATCGGGCGGCTTTTCTGACGGCATGGCTTCGTCAGCCCGAGTCCAGGGCGTTGGCGATGGTAGCCGGTGAGAAAATCCAGGGGTATGGCGTGATTCGGCCCAGCCGCGAGGGGTATAAAATTGGCCCCCTGTTTGCCGAAACGCCCGTTTTTGCCCATCAGCTTCTGACCGGACTCGTTCAGTCCATTGCTCCCCAAACCCGGTTTTATCTGGATGTTCCGGCAGTCAACCCGGAAGCCTTGAACCTTGCGCACCGGTACGGAATGCAGCCGGTTTTTGAAACCGCCCGGATGTATGCTGGAAACGCCCCCCGAATCGATGTGAACGGCATCTTTGGCGTAACCACTTTCGAACTGGGCTGAAGCCTATCATTCCCTAGCTCACAGGTATTATGATCCTGAAAGAGCCCCATTATGTACCCAATCCCGCCAGTTACCAGTTTGGCTTACCGGAATTGCTTCTGCCTTGCGACCTTTGAATACCAATCCCAACGACTCTGGTCGGCGGGAGCAAACGCTAACGAACACAACGCATGGCCCTTACACACCCCTTTAACACAGCTCCACAACCGTATGCTCAGGAATCCACCAACGTCATTTACGAACTGTTGTTCTGTGACTCCCTGGCGTATTACAAAAACCGCATTCAGTCGCCGTACGAGTATCCGTGGACGGTTTTGCTGGCAGATACCGCAGACGCTTCCGATTTGCAGAACGTAGCGGCTGATCCGGACGTTGAAACCCGGATCAAAGCCCTTGCCTGTCACCGGTTACGGGAAAACGGATTTCCCATCGAAAAGAGAGAATTGCTGGCGGTTGTCGTCGAAGTCGGTTTGGATACTGGCCTCGATGTGCTGGCTTCGTATCAGGACGGAACCGCCCGCTACATCAATCATACCGAACGGATGGTGATTTGGGAAGCTTCCGATTCCCGTTCCAATATCCTGACCTCCAACCTGTTCAACGCCAGCATCAACATCGTGACCAAAATTGGTCCCTGGGACGGCCCCCGGCGGCCTCATCCGGTCGAAGGAAATGTCCGGATTTCGTTTCTGGTTTCTGACGGACTTTATTTTGGCGAAGGTCCCATCAACGTTTTGTTCAGTGACGCCCTGGCGAGTCCGGCCCTGACAGCCGCCACCGAACTCATGCAATATGTAACGGAGAAAGACCTCGCCAATCAGTGACGTTTTTTTTACCAGCTTGTCCAACCACCATCGACCAGTAAATTCTGCCCCGTAACAAACGCTGACGCATTAGAGGCCATGAAAACCACCGGGCCTTTGATGTCGTCATCGTTGGCAAACCGACCCAGGGGCGTCAGGCGTTTGTAGTTTTCGACAAATTCTTCCTTCCCGCTCATCTGCTCCACGCCGGGGCCATAACCGCCGGGGCTGATGCAATTCGCCCGGATGTTGTCTTTCCCATAGTAATTCGCCAGCCATTTGGTAAAGCCCACCATGCCCCATTTGTCGTACGTATAATTGACCGGACTGGTCATGCCGGTAGTTCCATACACCGGAAAATGCGGGCCGACCGCGCCCTGTATCGAGCTGATGTTGATGATGTTACCTGATTTTTGCGGAAGCATCACGGCAATCACGGCCTGGGTGATCAGCACCAAACCGGTTGAATTAATCCGTTGGGCTTTTTCCCAGCTTTCCCGGTCAATATCGGCCAGATTCTGGAAGCCTTCGCGGGAAACCGCATTGTTGACCAGCACATCGATCCGGCCAAAGCGGTTTTTTACGTCGTCCACAAACGCGCGAATCGAGTTTTCATCTTCCAGATCCAATGCCATGCCCTCGGCCCGCCAGCCCTTCTCCCGAATGGTCGCGGCAAATTTCCGGCATTTTTCACCATCCCGCGACGCAATGATGACCTCCGCACCGGCTTCGGCCAGAGCCCACGAAATGGGCGTCCCAAAAAAGCCCGCGCCACCGGTTACAATGGCAATTTTGCCCGAAAGACTGAATAAGTTTTTCATTTGTTTTCCTTCAATATTCGTTGTTCGACATTCGTTTTTAAATTTCGTTATTCAATATTCGTTATTCAATATTCGCTATTCAATATTTAATTTATAACTAACAGACAAACAGCATCTTAATATCGAATAATGAATGACGAATAGCGAATAATGAAGTTTAAAAACGCCACACCGCCGGTGTTACCACTTCTTCCTCCACCGCCTGAAACACGTCCTGGATTTCGGCCAGCACGTCGGGCGGAATCGCCGGGCCTGCCAGCAACGCAATATTCTGCTGGATTTGGGCCTGATTGACCGCTCCGAACACGATGCTATCGACCGCGGGCAAATCACGGACGAACGAAAAAGCAAGTTGGGCTACGGTCATCTGCGCCCGCTGCGCCAGCTTTTGCAGGGTAATGAGGTGGTGTTCTGCTTTTGTTAAACTGCCTTTCAACTGCGCCGGATCCATAAAAAACAACCCCTGCAAAAACACACTGCGCGCAAAAACCAGCTTCGACTGGCTCCGCAATGAGTCGAGCAAGCCGGTTTTCAATAGCCGCTGATCGAAAACGTTCACCGGAATCTGCGTCGCTTCCAGTTCCTCTTCATCCAGGATATACGTCACATCCTCAGGCTCATACGCCGAAACGCCCCCGATGTCAATCAGCCCTTCTTCTTTCAGTCGGCGCACCATCGTCGGCAGAATTTTGATCACTTCCGCCATTGGTTCCGCGCCTTTGTGATGTAGGCAAACCGGCAGTCGATCGACTTTCAAAGCGGCCAGGGATTCTTTTACACTCCGATGCACCTCGTCCCACGCCCGCTCCGGATGGCCGAGGTTGGCCGGGTTGATTTTGAATTTTGACACCAGATTCAGGTCGTGCAAGTGGGCATTTTCTTCCAGAAAATCACCCAGCACCTGCTCCGAATGGCCGTATTGACGGGCCGTATCGAGCGTATTGATCCCGGCCTGTGCGGCAAGTTGAAGCATTCGGAAACTCTCCGCCCGATCCGGCATGCCTTCCGAATTCGAGATGCCGTAATTCAACCCCAACTGAACGGTTCCCAGCGTCAACTGCGAAAACCGGTAGTCCTGAAAAATGCGATACGTCATGGGAGACTTATTTTTATAACCCGGGTAACTATTTTACACTCACCACCGAAGGCGTTCGAATACCCGGTTTTATTTCTCCGCTGACGTACACCCAACGGTTGTTCCAGAACACCACCGGCAAGGTTACCCGGGCTTCGAACCGGGTTTGCTGACCGATGTATTCCCAGCTATCGGTTTCGGGAAAATAAAAAAGCAGACTTTGAATAATTCCGGGATGAGTGGCTGGTGTTTTATAAGCCGCCGTTACCGCATCGACCCCGCCCCAGAACAAAAACCGGTCGTTGTTCAGAACGGGCAAAACCGTTCCGCCGGCCGACATTCCCCGGGGCATCGGAGCCAGCGTTTCCCAGACACCAACCCATTTGTTGTTCTTTTGTTCCAGACGTAAGCGAAACGTATCCAGCAAAATAGACCGATATTGAGCACCTTTGGAATTAAGTCCGACGGTTTCTCCGCCAAAAAGATAAAAATGATTCTGGTAAACCGTACAAACCGGAAACTGCCGCTCCGGCCCCGGCCACGAATCGATTTCGAACCAGCCCTGCGAGCGGTTTTTCAAGTCCATCGCATAGCACTTTTTCAAGGGCGTCCCGGTTGGTGTGCTAATTCCTCCGGCAATCACAATCAAGTCGCCCAGTAGCGTTCCGGCCATGTTCGCCAGCAAAACCGGCAACTTCGGGTAACTGGATTGAATCAGTTTTTTTCCGTTCCATTCATACCCGATTACCCGGTTCAGATGACCACTTTCCGTGCTTCCACCAACCAGAATCAGGGTATTCTGGTACGAAACCGTCACGCCGTAGCCTGAGCCTTCGGGCAGTTTTTCATCCGCTTTCAGCCAATTTTTTCCGTCGGCCAGGACGTAGATGTCGTCGTACCATTTCTTTTTTCCGCCTTCCCAGGGGTATTTGTCGGGGAAATTGGCTCCGCCCAAACAAACCAGCGCGCCGTGGCTAACGCCCGCGTACATGCCCGCCCAGCCTTTTCCACCCGGCAGCGGTGGCAATTCCGACCAGTCGACCGTAGGCTGCGCTACGGTTTTCAATGCTAATGTCATAAGTAAAAACAAACCATAAAAAGGTAACTTCATGTTCGTTGGGTTAAGGATAAACCGTGATCAAAACCACCCCGCCCGGCCCCGGTTCGCCATAGCCGCCGGTTACGAGCAGCGTCTGACGTTCCAGCTGATCTTCCAGAAAGCACAAATTGCTGGTCAGCGGCAAGGTGGTATCCAGCGAAAAAAGCCACTCACCCCGCGCCGACACCACCTGAATAGCCTGCATTCCGTAATGCGCCACCCAAACCCGGCCCTGCTGATCGAGCGCCAGACCATCCGGCAAATTGCCAATCGGATTCCCGGAGGGATGGGCCGGCAGGTTCGCAAAAACCGTCGCCGGGCTTTTCGGAATTCCCGGTTCGGCCAGTTCGATCACCAACACCCGGTTTTGGTAACTTTCGGCCACGTACAATTTCGTTTCGTCAGCCGACAACACCAGCCCGTTGGCGTAATCGATGCCGTCGGCAACCAGCCGTTCGGTTCCGTCTGCCCCAACAAAAAAGACTTTCCCATCCCTTCGGATCGAGTCGGTAAAGTAGAGATTGTGCCGGGTGTCGATCACCAGATCATTGGGCGACTGCACATCCAAACTCGCACAAATACCTTGAATAAGAGAGCCTTGAAACGCCCCATCCGAACCAAACCGGCTGATGGCAGCCTGCTTAGGATCACACACCCAATGTTCGCCATTCGGCAAAACCACCTGCCCGTTGGGGCAGGCGGTTTTTGCCCAGACGGTGTAATCCCTCGTTCTATCCAGCCGAATAATTTCCCCACCGGTGAGCGTCGTAACGTACCGGTTTCCAGCCCGATCCACCGCCGGGCCTTCGGTGTAAAAAGGCAGATTAAGAAGCTTTTCGACGGTATGGTTCATTCCTTTCTGTATTTCATTATTCAATATTCGATATTCATTATTCAATATTTAATTCATTGATTAAAAGTGATTTAAGAATAAATATCGAACACTGAATGTTGAATAACGAATGATGAAGTTTAGGGGAACTGGCAGGTTCATTCAAATGGAAACAAGGGCTTTCTCCGGTTTTGATACCTAAACAGCGTCATATCGGCCTGGGTCACGCCCGGCGTATCGACCTGCACAATGGCCGGGCAAACCGGGGCGTAAGCGGCAATCGGGGCGTTGACCCCTTTGGCGATGATGATGGCAAACGCGTCCGGTTCCAGGCCGAAAGCCGTCATCTGGCGCAGGCTGTAAGGCGGTGTCCGGCGGGTGGTCAGCATAACGGTATTGCCTTTTTGGGTTTCCACAAGCACGGTTTCGCCCATGTCGTAATTCACAAAACCGCCGTGTTTGGGCGTCGACTCCGTGAATTTGCCGTCCGATAACTGCGTGAGCCGCACCTCCGTTTTGTAGGGTTTTCCGGCTTCACCAATCGCCAGTGAAAACGCTTCACCAACGGCATGTTGACTCGCTTCCTTCACCGCCGACGGGTCATACAGGCAGATAAAAACCGGACCAATGTCCTCCGCTTCCAGGGCTTCCAGCAGATGGGTGCTGTTGCCGGGTGCGCCCCCACCGACGTTGTCGCCCATGTCCAGCATCAAAACCGGTTTGGGCAGGGTTGCCAGCGACGGCAAGACGGCCTGAATACTGGTTTTTTGTCCGTTAAATTCCTGTTTTCGGTCGAGGATATAGTCGGAAAGTTGCTGCCCGGTTTTCCGGATCAGCTTCTGGGCGTCGGCTTCCTGTTTTTGGTCAGCAACCAGAATAAAAGCCGAACCCATTTCGGCCACATCGGCATACGGAAACCCCAGCAGCAAACTCGCCGACAGCAGCCGGTTTCGCGCCCCCGTTTCCGTCAAATGCGCCAGCAAACTCCGGCACGGGTCCTGCGACGTATATTGCTGCTCAATGCTGATTGCCATCGGAAGTTGCACCAGGTGCTGCACCGGCTGAATCTTGCCCCGAAGCGTTTCCACCAGCATCCGGGCGGCTTTCCGGCCCGTGGCCCGCTGATCGATGTGCGGATTGGTGGCATAGGCGACCAGCGCATCCGTAGCCGCCACCATCGCCGGGCTAACGTTGGCGTGTGGGTCAAGCGTGCCGGTTATCGGTAGTTCAGGACCCAGTTTTTCCCGCAGCAAACCCAGCCAATGCCCATCCAGATCGGGATACAACTCGGCCACCCCAGCCCCATGCGGAACCACGATGCAGCCATCGACCGGCAAAACGGCCTCAAGTGCCGACCACATTTCGGCCAGCAGAGCCTCGTAAGCTTCTTGCCGAATCAGACCACCCGGCGTGGCGGAAGCATACAAAACCGGCACGAGTTCCAGATCGGGGCAAGCATCAATCACGTCGATGACGCCACTGATTTCGTGGTGTGCTCCCTCGTATTCGGCCCGAATGGCCTCCCCCGCCAGCCAGTAGCCCTTTTTGAAATCGTCCAGCGTAGTGGGCGTTTCAATAAAGGTGTTGGTTTCGTGGTAAATGCCCAGCAACGCAATCCGTTTTCGCATTGGTACGGTTTTATTTTCCGACGTAAATCACCACATCGACTTCAAACTTCAGCAAATCGCCCAGGCACCCGATCAGCGTGGTTCGGGCCGGAAACGGGGCGTTGAAATACTCCCGGTAAATGGCGTTGAACTCGGCCAGATACTCCTGCTTGCCAACGTAGTTGCGAACCTGAACGGCATCGTCCAGACTGGCTCCGGCGGCTTCTACAATCCGTTTCAGGTTTTCGAACGACCGGCGGCATTCGCCTTCAAACGTGTCAACGACAATGGCTCCGGTGTCGTCCACCGAGGCTTGTCCCGACACAAACAGGTAATCGCCCGAAACAATACCGGGCGAAAAAGGGAGGTGACTTTTCGGGATATTTTCCCCGCTTACAACGATTTTCCTGCTCATAATACCCCAAATTTTTGATACGCTTCCCAGGCTTTCATCCCGTTTTTAATAGCGTCACGCGTGACGTTTTCGGCATCCACTTTCTGAATGGCGGCTGCAATAACCTGTTCCTCCACTTCCTTCGGTACCACCACGATGCCGTCTTCGTCGGCCATGACCAGATCGCCGGGTCGGAATTTTACGCCGTCGATTTCCACCGTCACGTCCAGATCAACCACCCGCTGGCGGTTCTGGCTGTCGTACGGATTTTTGGAGGTCGCAAAAACCGGAAATTCCATCGCCCGCATTTTGTCGATATCCCGAACCCCGCCGTGAACGATGACGCCCAGACAACCACTGTTGCGGGCCGCCGTCGACAACAACTCGCCCCAGATGCCGGAGCGCGTGGAACCGCCTGCGGCACAGATCAGTACATCGCCCGGCTGGCAGGAATCGACGGCCTGTAATTCCAGTTCGTAGGGATTCGGGTCGGCGTCGTACATATCCGCCCACAAGCTGGTTTTGCAACGACCCAGCAACTTCGGAATGCCGGTATAGGCGTGAAACGGAATGCGCGTGGCCTGGTGTGTATAGCCCAACTGATCGAGTACATCCGACAGCACGGCCACGTATAATTTGTCTTTTAATTCTTCCAGATTCATTTTAAAACAGGTTTATTTATTAGCCCCTAAAGGACGGTCGGCCGCTGCCGGACTTTTGCATTCGGTTTAAGCTATGTCCAAGTCCCCTTTAGGGGATTTAGGGGCTAACTGCGGGTTAATGTCTTCCGGTTTCGGTTTGATGGTGTATAGCAGTCCGGCAGAAATCAGCATTGTAACGGCGGCAAACTGGAACATCCGACTCAGATCCACGTCCGCATCCCGCAACATACCGCCCGCGTACAGCCCCACGCCCCCGACGATGCAGGCCACCAGATTCAACACGCCATAACCCGTGGCGCGGTAGCGCTGATCGGCAATCAGGCACAGAATCGGCATCATGTTCGCATCCAGGAAGGTACGCGTAAAGGCGTAAAGCATGAAACAGACGATGGCGACGGGAAGGATGCTCGTACTGCTGGCGATGAAAATACCGGGAGCAGCAATCACCAGCCCGATGAATGGCACCAGAATCCGCCCGCGCGGGTTGGTCCGACTCCAGCGGTCGGCCAGAAAACCGCCCGTCAGAACGCCCACCAGCGAGGCTGTGTGGAAATAGCCCGTGGCATACAGCCCGGCGACGGTTTGGGACAGGTTGAAATGTTCTTTGTAATACGTTGGTAACCAGCCGACCACCAGCCAGCTCACGATTCCGCCCAGCCCCCAGAAGGTCAGTGCTACAACATAATTCCGTCGACTGAACAGATCCCGAAGGGCCGCCGTGAAACGAATGGTCGGTTCCGGTTCGGTCGAAATCGTATGTTTTTCGGGTACAACCGGATCGCGCAACACCAACGCCAGCAACACCGCATACGCAACGCCAATGAGTCCAAAAACGCCAAATGCGTAGCTCCACGTCCGGCTTTCGGCCAGCCAGCCGCCCACAAAGCCCAGGCTCTGCCCGATCATGATCCCACCCATGTGAATGCCCGTCGCCAGCGAGCGCGTGGCGCCCCGGTGGTAGTCGACAATCAGCGCCAGAGCCGCCGGAATGTAACACGCTTCGCTGATGCCCATGAGTGCACGGGTCAGCAAAAGTTCTTCAAAGGTGGTAGCCCGGGCGGTAAACCAGGTGACAATTGACCAGACAAACAGGCTCCCGACAATGACCCGGCTGCGGTTAAACCGGTCGGCCAGAAAACCGGCCAGCGGACTCAGCAAACCGTAGACCCACAGGAAAACCGAGGTCAGCAAGCCAAACTGCCCGTCAGTCATCGGAATTTCGGCCAGAATAGAACTCCGCATGGTGGTGATCATCATCCGGTCGAGGTAGTTCAGGCAGCCGACCACACAGAGTAAACCCACGATGAGCCACGGATAAAAAGACGGTCGCGATAGAGTCATTACTTTCATAGATTGATGATTTAATTGCCCCTAAATCCCCTAAAGGGGACTTCTAACATCTGGAGGGGCGCGTCCAAGTCCCCTTCAGGGGATTTAGGGGCGAAAAGCCTACAAAAACGGCTGAATCAACCCGATGGCCCGGCCAACGTCCACGGTTTCCACGGGCGGCAAGCCAAAGTTTCTTTCAACCGAAGCCATGTCCTTAAAACCGCTGCCGGTGACCAGGCAAACCACGGTTTCGTCGCGGCTCACTTCGTTTCGGGCCACAGCATCTTCCAGACCGGCCAACGCGACCGCTCCGGCGGGTTCGCTGAAAATCCCTTCTTTCTGAGCCAGTGCCTTCTGCCAGGCAAAAACCCGTTCGTCCGTTACCACATAGCCCGTACCACCGGTTTTTCGGCAGTTTTCAATCACGGCATCGCCATCCAACACCCCCGGAACCTGCAATCCGCTGACCGCCGTGGTGGATAACGCCACCGCGCTAGCTTTCCGATTCTGGTTCCGCAAAGCACTTGCGATCGTATCGTTCCCTTCGGGTTGAACACAGTTAACTTTCGCAAAACCGGCATCCGGTTTTTCAGACAGAACGCCCCGGGTAATGGCTAATGTTAGCCCTCCCCCACCGGCTGGCGAAAAAATATGATCGACCCGACCTTCCAGTGTCTCCAGAATTTCGGAAGCCATCGTCTGCACGCCCTGCATGGCGGACGGGCAATACCGGTAGGCACTGATCGGCAGCGGTAGTTCGTGGGTTCGGCAGAGGGCTTCGAGTTCATCGAAAACCGCCGAAGTGATCGCCGGATCTTTGCCAAAACCGTGTACCATAAAAATGCTGGCTCCGTATAACTGCATCTGCCGGATTTTGGGCAAGGGCGCCCCGTCTACAACGACCAGAATGCACTGAATGCCCGCAGCCGCGCAATAGGCCGACAAAGCCGCGCCGGTGTTGCCGCTGGAGGTGGCAATGCAGACTTTCTGGCCTCTGGCATTCAGCTCACTGACCAGAACAGCCGCGAAACGGTCTTTGTAGGAACCGGTCGGATTCAGGTTTTCCAGTTTGAAATACAGGTTGTTGAGTCCCAGCGACGCGCCAATTGACCGGGAGCGGACGAGTGGCGTCTGCCCTTCGCCCAGCAGTACGCGGTGCTGGGGTGCCACGGTCGGCAATTGATTTTGGTATTTCCAGATCGTGTTCAAAACTCGGTGGGAAATTGGGTTTTCTTGACGGAATAGTTACTAAAATTGGGCCGAAAACCGCCGTCGATGGTCAGGGTGGTGCCACTGATGTAAGATGCCTGCGGGGAACACAGCCAGAAAATAGCTTCGGCCACTTCGCGGGCATGACCACCCCGGGCGAGCGGAATAAAATCGGTGAGTTCGGCGGTCAACCGGGCGCTGATGTTTTCCCCTTCCGGATCGACGTAATCGTTGCTGAGTTCCGTATCGATGTAGCCCGGCGCAACGCCCACCACCCGAATACCGTTCCGACCGTAGGTAATGGCAAATTCCGCCGTCAGGCTTTCCAGTGCTCCTTTGGCCGCAATGTAGGCCGGGCCGCAGCCCGCTGGCCGGGACGCCATGACGCTGGAAACGTTGACCACCACGCCCCCATCGGCCTGTTTTTCCATGTGATTCGCGACCCCTTTCGTCAGAAAAACCGGGGCCGTCAGACAAACCCGGAGCGTTTTTTCCCAGGTTTCAAGGTTCATGGTCCGCAGTGTTTCCAGCGTTCGCCAGGCGGCATTATTCACCAACGCGTCAATCTGCCCACCCCATTCCACAGTCTGATTGACCAGCTCTTGCAGATAGGACGACTGTTCCAAATCGCCCGGAATCACCAGGCAATCAGCACCGTATGCGGTTTTCAGCTCAACCGCCAACGCCTTCAGCGGTTCTTCAGCAATGTCGGAAAGTACCAGACGAAAGCCTTCTCCGGCGAATTTCGTGGCCGTTGCCCGACCGATTCCGCCAGCGGCTCCGGTGATGAGCACGACTTTTTTATTCTTCATAAATCATCATTTTACCGGGTTTTTCGATGGGCAGAACCCCGCCCAACGCATCGCCCTTTTTCACGTTTACCGTCGTCCGCAGCAAAAAAGCCAGTCCACCGGCTTCCGCGATTACCTCCGTCATCCCTCCTGAAAACGGATCAAGAATTCTCCCCCAAATCTGGCCTCCCTGGATAAGATCGCCCGGTTTTACGGCGGTAATAAAAATACCGTCGGCAGGGGAAGGCATTTTGGCCTGGAGATAGCCACTATCCGGGCGATGGTCCTCCACCCAATACCTCCCGGAGGCCGGAATGGTTTGCGCGGATTCATCGATCATTTTCAACTGCCTCAGCAGATTAAGAAAACCGTCCTGGTAGGCCGTCACGACCGGTTCCCGCAGGCCGGTTCCTCCGCCGTATTCCAGGTAAATGGCCGGAATGTTGGCGTCACGCGCCACGGAAAGGGTGCGTCCATTCGGGCGGTGATCGGTTCCCCAAATGATGGGGAGGTTATAGGCCAGTGCCATTTCCCGCTGTTTTTCAAGCACATCCGGCGACGGATGGAGCATGTAACCGGCCAGGGGATAAATGTCGTATGCCAATCCGCCGGTGTGCATGTCGACGTAATAATCGGCTTCCCGGATGAGCGCACTGATGCGGTCGGCGGTTTGCTCCGACACCGAACCGGCGGGATTTCCCGGACAAATTCGGGCCAAATCCAGCCCGTCTTCCCCGCAACGACTGGCGAGCGCGTAGGCCGATTCGTTCACCACCGGCACAATCGTCACACTGCCGGACACCACTTTCCCCGCCAGCACCCGGATTAGCGCACGAGCCGCCAGCATCGGTTCGTATTCATCCCCGTGAACACCTGCTGACAGCAACACGTTTGGCCCCGGTGAGGCTCCATTTATTCGTTGATAATCAATCATTTTAGTGCTCCCCTTCATAATAAGGACCTCCGCAAGTGGGTTCTTTGGGATCAAAAATGGCCAATGCTTTGAACATCTGGCGGGCGATTTCCTGATGACCCCGCGCCCCCGGATGCAACGGATCGTTGAGCCATTCGCGGTTCACATCGACGTCGGTCGTGGTTTGCCAATGGTGGTAGTTATCAACCAGAATCACCTGTTTCGTTTCTGCCACGGTTCGAATTACCGGAATATAATCCGGCAGCGTTTTTCGTTCCGGGGCTTTCTGGATGATGATCGGATTCGGCGTGTGCAAAATCGGAATGGCACCCAACGCGCGGATTTTCCCGACCAGGCTGATCAGGTTTTGCTCAAAAACGGCGGGCGTGATTTCTTTTCGCGCGCAATCGTTCGTTCCGATCATCAGCGACACCACCGCCGGTTTGAACTGCGCGACCCGCCAGTCGAAATCGCTCAGAATGTTGCTGGTGGCGTTGCCACTGATGCCCGTGTTGACCACCAGATCCCGCACACGTTTCAACTCCCAGCGAAGCCGCTCGGCGAAAATTTCGGGGTAGCTGCGAAAACCGTGCGTGTGCTTGGCACCGTGCGTGATGCTGTCGCCGGTGAAAAGCCAGACACTCGGCTCTTTCTGAGCGAACAGCCCCTTGACCCGTTCCAGATCCGGAACCGCTGTCCGGCTTTTCCCATCTGCTGACGCCATTGCGGGAAAAACCGACACTGAAACCGTCGGCAGAACCACACCCAGCCCGGCCATTTTGATGAAGTTCCGACGGGAAAAGTCCGACTCTTTTTTCATGCGAAAACCGGTTTATTGGTACAAGGCCGCCAGATTCAGCCGGTTGATTCGGGTGGTCGACAAATGGGTTTTGGCTTTCTGGCTACCGGCGCAGTAGCTCAACAGGGCCTCTTTTTTGGTAAAATGAATAGCGATGTAGCAGTACCAGCCGTCGGGGTCGGTTTCGATGTTGCGGACGTGTTCCCAGGTCTTGCCGTCATCTTTCGAAATGGCCACCGACAGCGGGGTGCGCTTGTCTTTGATGGCGGGAACGCTGCCGTCGTTGTTGTTCCAGACTACCAGCAGGTCGCCGGTCGAAGGAATGCGGGCGATGGAAGCGGGCGACAGGGGTGATTTCAGTGTACTTTGCTCAACGTGGCTCCAGGTCTGGCCTTTGTCTTTGGAATACGAAAACTGCTGAAAACCGCCACTGGCGCGAATGAACATCAGGATCGTCCCGTTTTTCAACTCGATCAAACCGGGTTCCTGCGTGACCAGATCCGCCGGTTTCGGAACCGCTTCACTGCTTTTCCAGGTGGCTCCGTTGTCGTCGGAATAATAGCTATACAGCGTTCCGTTGCCCTGCCATTTGCCGCCCGGGGATTTGTGCTGAGCCACAGCCATCAGCAAACGGCCATTTTTCAGTTGAATGACACGGCTGTTGTTCAGCACAAAATAGCCCTCCCGATCGGTAATGCAGGGCGTGGGCTTACTCCAGGTTTTGGCTTCGTCGGTCGAAATCCGCATCTGCGGAATGCAATCCTGCTCGGAATTCTTTTTCAGGTAAAACAGGGCGATTTTGCCGTTTTTCAGCCGCAGCAACGAAACCGACATCACGTTCATGTCGCCTTCTTTTTCCACAATGAGCTGGTCCTGCTGCGTCCAGGTTTTGCCGCCGTCTTTCGAAAACCGCCCCGCCAGATAGGCCGGGGCGTGGTCGCTGGTGCTGCCACCGGTGTAGTGGCTGTAGACAAACAGAATGCGGCCGTCTTTCAGCGTAACGAAATCGCCTTCGCTGTTGCGGGGGTTGTTGTCGCCGGGGTTCAATTCCAGGGCAACCGTGGCTACGGATTCGGTATCGGGCTGCGCCCGGGCGGCTCCAAAAGACAGTAATAAGAATAACAGGATGAACAGTGGTTTGGTCATGGGTTTAGTAATTAGTCGTGTCTCTTGTCTTACTTCTTCGTATTATAAATCCAGTCCAGGTTCAGGCGTGTGACGTTAGTGACCGACAATCCCGTGCCTTTGGGGCGGTTTCCGGCGCAATAGCTCAGCAAAACCTCTTTTTTGCCCACGAAATGAATGGCGGTGTAACAATACCAGCCATCGGGATCGGCTTCCAGCGTTTTAACGTGCTGCCACGTTTGGCCCTCGTCTTTCGAAACGGCAATGTTCAGGGGCGTCCGTCGGCCTTTGATCGGGTTGCCTTCCTGGTTGCCGTTGTTGTTCCAGACCATCAGCAGATCGCCGGTGGCCGGAATGCGGGCGATGGTGGCGGGCGAAACCGGCGACGCGATGGTGGTCGGCTGCGACGGACTCCAGGTCTGCCCCTGATCAGTTGAATAGGCCGCATACTGCACCCCGGCATCTGTCCGGATCATCATCATCAGCCGGTCTTTCAAAGCCACCAGTCCCGGTTCCTGCAGGGTAATTGCATCCGGATTGGCCACTTCCTGACTCACGTTCCAGGTTTTGCCGGTATCGTCGGAATAATACGAAAATAAGCGCCCTTTTCCATTAAACCGGCCACCGGGTGGCGTTTCGTGCAAGGCGACCGGCATCAGGAGCCGACCGGTTTTCAACTGAATCACGCGGTTGTTGTTCAACACAAAATAGCCTTTCCGGTCGGTGATGCAGGGAATGGCGTCGCTCCAGGTTTTGGCCTCGTCGGTCGAAATCCGCACCATCGGAATACAGTCGTCCATAGAATTTTTCCGGGCGTAAAACAAAGCAATTCGGCCATCCTGCAACCGCAGCAGCGAAACCGACATCACATTCATGCCGCCTTCATTGCTGACGATGAGCTGGTCGTCCTTCGTCCAGGTTTTTCCGCCGTCTTTCGAAAACCGCCCTACGAGCGTTGCCGCAGCAAAATCGCTGGAGGAGTTGCCCGCAAAACGCGAGTAAATGAACAGAATCCGACCGTCTTTCAGCGTCACAAAATCGCCCTCGCTGTTGCGCGGATTGTCGGGACCCGGATTGAGTTGCAGAACCAAACTTTTCTCACCGACCTTGTTCTTTCCGTTGAGTTTGGTCACCCGCAGAATTTCGTCCACCATGTTCCCGGCAATCAGTTCGTGGCCCTTGTCGTTGGGGTGAACGCCGTCGAGCATCAGCGAATCGAAACTCACGCCCGTCCGGTTCTGGTAATCCACGAACGCTTTGTAGTTATCGACCAGCCCGGTCCGGTATTTCCGGGAATGGTTCCGCACCACCTCGACGTACTGCAAAAGCCGCTCGTTCTGGTAGTCGGCGTATTTTTTACCCAGCAGATTCGGAACCGTCAGAATGACCTGACTCCCGGTTTTTTGCAGCGATTCGATCATGTAGGCCAGATTCTGCCGGTATTTTTCCAGCGGAATCCGCGAGGGGCCCGTGGCTCCTCCGCTGTCGATGTGGGCGTCGTTGATGCCAAACCCGATGATCACCAGATCGGGGTGAACCGCCAGCACATCCGACTCAAACCGGTCGAGTGCGTGCCTGATTTTGAACAGATTATGATCCGTCTGACGGCCGGTATGGCTACCGGGAATCCCGGCATTGATAACCGTAGCACTCACGCCTTTCTGCGCCAGCAGGTGGGGCAACCGCTGCGCAAAAACCTGATTGACGGTTTTTCGGGTGGCTGTGATGGAGTTGCCGAAAGCGACAATGGTCAAATTGCCATCCCCCCTTTTCGGCGGTTTTTCGGCAAAAACCGGAAAACCGATGAAAAAGCAGAAAACCGTTATTAATAAAAATGCCCCCAACTCTTTAAAGGGCAGAGCTGTTAAGTGCTTCCGCTTCTCGCCCCCAACCCCCTGAAGGGGGCTAAAACATCCGGACTTCGAAGCCCCCTTCAGGGGGTTGGGGGCATTTTTCAAATCGATCTGAATCATTCTTCGACAGTTTTGTATACCGATTGATCCGTTTATTCAAACACGATTACCGTAAAAAGTCTTTTTCGTTCAGCTTCACCCGTAACTCGCCCTGCATGACGGTGATCCAGAGCACACCCGGTTTTTCTTCGAAAACGTACGGGTACGAAATCCGGGGCTGCTTTCCGCGTTCGGCAAAGACGACCGGTTTGCTCCAGGTCTTGCCTTCATCGTCAGAAAACGCAATCGACAGTTCATCACGGTGGTTGCTGGCCGGAAGTTCCGACCATTGGTTATCGCCCCCGCTCAATTTATACGATACCTGGCCATCCGGAAAACGGCGGTTCCAGACCAGCACCAGCTTGCCATCCTGCAACCGTTTGAGCAGACCGGGGGCCGAACTCGCGCTGATGTTGGTGGGGTTAAAGCTATTCCAGGTCACACCGTCGTCTTTGGAATAGGCTTCCCAGAACGTTCCCCAGTTGGTGCGCAGCAGCAGCCACAGGCGTCCGTCTTTCAACTGTTCCAGCGTGGCTTCCGTAACGCCCCCGTGGTGGCCGGTTCCGCCCAGGTCGATGATGGTGCTGCGGGTCCAGGTTTTGCCGTCGTTCTTCGACGAATACGTCAGCACCGAATGCCGTCCGGGGTTGTGCCTCATCATCATGGAGGTGAAAACGATGCTGCCGTCTTTGGTTTCGATCATGTCGCGAATGGCGCCGGTCCAGTCGTCGTGCAGCTTCTGGGCGTCCTGCCAGGTTTTGCCGCCGTCGAGGCTGCGAACGGCGTAGGTCGGCAGTTTGGCGTCGGGTGAGTCCGAGATTTCCTTCTGCCAGTTCCAGTTGGCCCGTTCTTTCAGGTTCATGCAGGCCAGAATGATCACGTTCCGTTTGGTGCGGATCAACGCCCGTTCGTCGCTGATTTCAAATTTCGCCGGGTCTTTAAAAATCGTGTATTCCGTCCAGGTCTTGCCATCGTCTTTACTAATCAGGCTCTTGGTTTTGTCGACGGTCAGAATACTGCCGTCGGCCAGCCGCACAAACGGCCCCATTTTCAGGCCCGGCATTTCCTGAACATTTTCGGCAATCCAGGACCCCGACGCGGTGGTTTTTCCGGCGTCTTTATTGATCTGAGCGAGCAGAGAACCGCTGGCCATTAGCGTCAGCAGGCTAGCTACTTTTAATCGATGCGCTATTTTCATACAAAGCAGGTGGTTTAAGGTTTAGGATAGTCAGTTTGTCTTTTTTGCGCCCGTCATCGCGACCGCGTGAAGCGACACACCGACGGGTTTTCCCCGTTGGTCGCGTAGGCTGATCCGCAGGTAATTCACTCCAAAATCCGGTTGGCGACGAAAATTCGTCCGGGCTACGATTCGGTTATTCGTCACGAAAAGAGCCTCTTGTTTCTGGCAATCCCACCGGATTTCTACCATCATCCGGGACGGCTTCGCTCCGGTTTTGGTTAGTTCGGCGGATTGAACCTCGAATTCAGCTACCGCATGGTCGGCCGCCAGCGAGTCGTCCGGTACCGAAAAATGGTCGGTTAATGACAGTGAAACTATCTGCGCATCGGGCGGGATATCCAGGTTGGCTTTCAGCGTTCCCTGCCGCGTTGCCGGAAAATTCCAGACGAGGGCCGGGTGTTCGGTTTTCAAAATCGGTCCGGTTTCCCCCTCATCGCGGGCTTCGGTTTGTTCAAGCCAGTCGGGGTCAAACAGCACCACGGATTTGGCATCTCCCTGTCCGGTCACCAGCGCCACCTTGCCCTCCGCCGTTTCCGCTGCCGATGCGTAGGCGGTGCCCCGGTCGCTTTTCTCAACCCGATCCGGTTTGGCCACCGGCATCGTCAGCACTTCCCGAAAGCCCTGCCAGGTTTTTCCCTCATCGCGGCTGATGGCGGCATGCAGCATTTCCCGGCCCCCGGCGGCATAACTCCGGGGATTGTCCCAACGCTGGTTACTATTCAACAGCAGCACCAGACGGCGGTCCGACAGCCGGAGCAGTTCGGCCGGGGAGTCCGACGAAATAAACCGGGTTGGCCGGGCCGCCTGCCAGGTTTGGCCCTGATCACCGGAAAAGGATTCATACAAATGTCCTTTGTTCGTCCGAATCAACATCCACAACCGCCCGTCGGTTAATTCCACCACATCCGGCTCAATACCGCCGTAGCGAACCGGCATCGTGTTGTCAATTTCCACCCGGACCGAATTAGCCGACAATTGCCAATTTTGCCCGTTGTCGTCCGAATAAAGTGAAATGATGTCGTTCCAACCGTAATCAATCTGCTCCGCCCCCGGTTTTTCCTGCCGCTCGGGAACCGCTCTGGCAAAAGCCACCAACAGGCGTCCGGTGCTGAGCCGGAGGAAACTACGGATTGAACCCACGTAGCCGTCGTAAATCTTCTGGGGCTGACGCCACGATTTTCCGGCACCGTTCGTCTGGCAATACCATACATCCAGATGCCGCCCGCGGTAGCCGTTGCTGCCGGTTCCCCACAAATGGAAAATGCCGTGCAGCTCACCCTGCGGGTCTTCGAGCACCCGGTTGGCGTAATACGCCTGTCCCGGCAAATTGAATTCGGTCACCGCTGGCTCCCAGTAAATACCGTCTCGCGACGATATGGACCGGAGTTGATTGGCGTCGCCGGGGCGGTTGATGTAAAAGATGGTCAGTCCGCCGTTCTTCCGCCGGATCAGGGTCGCTTCGTTGCCCGGTGCGGGGGCCACCCACACCGGTTCGTACAGATCGTTTACCCGCTTCGGCACCGGACGCAGCCGCATCCTGGAAGAGGCTTCGGCAACTTGCGCATAGCTTTCCTGTAATGACATCCCAAAAGACACCGTGAGACCACACACCGCAACTTGGAGTGTCCGTTTCAGGGCTGTATTTAAAAAGAAAGCGGTCATTTCTCTGATACTAAACCTGTGTATTAAACCTGTAAGGTCTTGAAGACCTTACAGGTTTAGCGGTTTTCTCAACTAGTTACTAACCAACCCACTAACCGCCGAAATCCGGTCGCAGATTTCCAGCACTTCTTTTTCGTTCCATTCGCCATTGCCCAGGCCCAAAGGCGGGTTGGGCAGTCCGATGTTGATGTCGTGTTTGAGCAGCATGGCCTGGTGGAAGAACGACCAGATGTTGGGCAGCACGTCGTGAATAATTTCCTGGAAGGTTAGCATAAAGCGGTTTCCCAGCTCAAAATTCCCCTTGATAAATTCCTCCCGCACAAATTTGCACTCTTCTCCCCAGAGGTTGAAGAAGCTTCCGATGGCGCCCACGGTTCCGCAAAGCGTGGCCTGACAGAACAGTTCGTCGGCCCCGCTGAACAGCACCAGCTTGTCCTGCGACAGAATGTGAATCAGGCTCACTTCGTACAGATTCTGGGTGGTGAGCTTCATACCGGCGATGTTGGGCAGGGTCAGAATTTGCTCAATGTAGTGCCGGGCATCGCCCCCAAACACGCTGTGGTTGCCGATGTGGTACGGAAAAAAAGGAATGTCGATGGACGAGCCAATGGCCTTGTAATGCTCCAGTGCATTGCGAACCCCGGATTGGTAATAAATCGGGCCAACGGTCGAAATACCGTATACACCCTGTTCCTGAGCGGCCTGCGCGAGCCGGATCGACTCCCGCGTGTTCAGCGCGCCCACTTGGGCAATCACCGGCATGGCTCCGTTGACGGTTTCCATCACGGTTTGGGTGATGGCCATTCGCTGTTTTTCCGAAAACAGAAACCCCTGTCCGGTGGAGCCCAGCACATACAGACCGTCCAGTTTTTGTTTGATACAGAGTTCTACAATTTTTTCCAGTTGTTGAAAGTCAGGGTTGCCGTTCTGATCGACCGGTGTGAACAAGGCTGGCCACAGGCCACCGATTGGTGAATGCGTCATGGTGTTTGTGTACTTGAAGGTAGTTTAATGTTTGTGGTTTTTGGTGAATGGTTTACGGTATTCGGTTTACGGTTTACGGTAGCTGACGCAATGCATATTTTCAGAAAGCGTACGTCAGCTAGAACGCATCAGTCCCGGCGGGGAACCGCACCGTAAACCGAATACTGTAAACCGTAAACCGTTACTCATATCCCGGATTCTGGACGAGTTTGGAATTCCGGCTCATCACGGTTTCGGAGAGCGGGAACAGCAGCAGGTTGGTTTGTCCTTTGCGGTCGGCGAGTGACGGAACGAGGTCGAATGCTTTGTTAAACCGAACCAGATCCCACCAGCGTTTGCCTTCAAAAGCCAGTTCGAACAGGCGTTCTTTCAGAATGGCATCGTCGTTGGCGGCTTTGGTCGTCGACACAAACCGGTGTTTCTCAAACTGATCGCCGTAGGCCCGCTGCCGAACCAGGTTGATTTCGGTGGCCGGGTCCTGCCCCAGCGCGTTTTTGGCTTCGGCAATCATCAGCAGCACATCGGCGTAGCGGTAAATGATGACATCGTCCAGAAACCGCCGGCCATTGGCATCGATAAAACCGCTGAACTTGGTCATGATCGACGTGTAGAAGGTTGCTTTCCCCTGGGCATCTTTGCCGTAGATTTCCACGAACGATTTGTCCTTGCGTTTGTCGTCCGCAGTAAACTGTTTCCGCATGGTTTCGGAAGGGGCCCACCAGTTCATGCCACCACCCAGACCGATTTTCTGGAGGGTGGCCGCATCCGTTCCCGGTGGCAGGTCGCTGTCGCGGATATACATATCGCCACTGTAGTTGTTGATGGCTTCCAGATCCTGGTAGCGCACGGCAAACACGATTTCTTTGTTGCCTTTGTTGGTATAACTGAACACATCCGCAAAATTCGGCAGCAGGGCGACGTCGCTTTTCTGCACTTCCTGCAAAGCCGCCAGGGCGGTATTGAGGGCCGCATCTCCGCCGTTTCTCCGTTTGGCAATCCAGAGATACACATCGCCTTTCAGGGCGTTGGCCGCCGGTTTCGACCAGGCTCCGCGCCGGGTTGGGTAGGTATTGGCCGGAAAAAGCTCCAGTGCTTTGGCCAGATCGTCGGTGATCAGTTTAAACATCTCCTCTTCCGAAGCCCGTGGTTTGTAGATCGTTTCCGGGTCTGACGATTCCGTCGGGTCCAGCAGCAGCGGTGTTCCGCCCCAGGTCCGCACCAGCACGAAATACAGATACGCCCGCAGGGTATACGCTTCCGCCAAAATGGTGTTTTTGGCACTTTCTGACGTAAACGCGATGGCTGGTGTGTATTTAAGAATCAGGTTGATGTCGTGGATCACCGTGTAAATCGTCCCCCAGTCAGGACCGGGTGCGGTAATTTTGTGCAGGCGGTTTTGAAAGTAGGGAATCCGGAAATCCGCATTCAGGATGCCGGTTCCCATGATTTCGCTGCGGGACTCGCCAAGGTAGTAGAGGTTAAAATTGGTGAAGGCTCGAAAACGGGCATACATCCCACTTTTGGCACCCACCACGTCTTCCTGCGTTTTCCAGTACGAAGCCGCCGTGATCTGGCTTTCGGGTTGAACATCCAGTTCTTTGTCACAGGAAGTCAACAAAACAATAAACAACAGGGTGATGAGGTTGTTTTTCATGATCGTTTCTTGATTAGAATGACACGTTCAGACCTACGATGAAATTTCTCGGAACCGGATAGCGGCCATTGTCCTGCCCACCTTCTTCGGGATTGAGTCCGGAGTATTTCGTGAAATACTTCAGGTTGTTCGCCGTCACGTTCAGCCGCAGGTTGCTCAGGCCGAGTTTCGACGTCAGGCCGGAAGGCAGGCTGTAGCCCAGCGAAATTTCCCGGATGGCCAGAAAATTGCCTTTCTCGAAATAGTAGGAATTCTGCCGGAAGAGGTTGCTCTGCACCTGCTGATCGGCATAGTAATAGCGGGCAATGTCGGTCTGATCGCCCGGTTTCTGCCACGAGCGCAGGATGTCGGTGGAGGCATTGTTTTCGCCCACAAACTGGCCGTTGTACAACGCCCGGGTGTAGTTGTAGATGGTGTGTCCCAGCGTGTAATCGGCCCGGGCCGTCAGGCTGAAATTCCGGTACGCCAGCGAGGTCGTAAAACCGCCCGTCACCGTCGGATATATGTTGCCGAGATAGACGCGGTCGAACGAGTTGATTTCACCGTTGCCGTCCACATCGAGCCAGTTGACATCGCCCCCAAACTTCGTTTTGCTGGCCAGTGGCACAATAATGTCGCGCGGGGCGGCAGCCGCTTCTTCGTCAGTGGCAAAAATGCCGAGCTGTTTGTAGGCGTAGTAATCACCGATCCGCCCCCCTTCCTGAAGCCCCCCGCGCCATTCGTTTTTGCCGGTTTCCGGGTCATAGACCAGCACCCCGCCAACCCGGTTCCGGTCGTTCCCGTTGTCCGGCAATTTCAGAATTTTTTGCTGATTGGTGGCAATGTTGAAGCTGGCGTTCCAGTTGAAACCCGACTCCGAACGGATGATCGTCCCCGCCACTTCCACTTCGATGCCCTGATTTTGCAGACTGCCGTAGTTGGTCAGGATGGACTGAAAACCGGTTTCCAGCGGCAATTCCAGGTTTGTGAGCAGATTGTCGGTCCGTTTCCGGAAGTAGTCCACCAGCAGATTCACCCGCCCGTTGAACAGGCCAATGTCCATCCCGACGTCATACGTCTGGGTCTGTTCCCACTTGAGGTTCGAGTTCGGAATGACGGTATTCTGAATGGCCGCCGTGCCGTCATACCGTGACCCCACGCTGTAGGTCCCCTGCGCCTGAAAATCACCCAGTTGCCCCAGGTTTCCATTGACGCCGTAACTGGATCGCAGTTTCAGCGTGTTCACGACCCGCGCCAGCCCGGCTTCTTTCCAGAATGATTCGTTGTGGATATTCCAGCCCACCGAGGCTCCGGGAAACAAGCCCCACTTGTTGTTCTGACCTAAATTGGACGCACCGTCGTAGCGGGCGTTCAGCGAGAGTAGATACTTCTGGGCGAAATTGTAGTTGGCGCGTCCGAAAAAACTCAGAATCCGCTGCTGCGTAACCGAACTGCTGACGGCGGTTGGAGTGGCCGAAGCGTTGAGGGTCGGAATAATGTCCGTGGAAGCGCCCTGACCCGTCGCCGATAAAGCCGATAGTTTCCGGTCAAAATACGAACTGCCGAGCATAAAATCCAGGCCGTGCTGGTTGAAGCTTTTGGTGTAATTCAGAATGGCATCGACCTGCTGCTGCCAGTGTGTCGAGCGGGCTCCGGTGGCCACCCGCGAATCGATGAAAGCCAGTGGACCGTTCAGATAGGATTTTTGGAAGGAGTTTTCATCGGTTTCGATCACGTAGAGCGAGGTGGAAGGTTCAAATGTCAGCCCCGGCAGAATGTTCCAGGTCAAACCGCCCCCCAGGGTTAGCCGATACCGTTTGTTGTCGGTCGCATAGCGGTTCAACTGGTACAGCGGGTTGCCAATGGATCGGTTAAAACCGGGCGACATCGTGCCGTCTTCAAAATACAGTTTGGCCGTCGGTGGCAGGGCCAGCGCGCGCTGAAAAATCTGATTATCGCTGAAAACCTGGTTGTTGCCCGAATTGGTAAAGTTGGTAAACGCGTTGACTTTCAGCTTTTCCCGCACCTTCAGATCACCGCTGAAATCAAAGGTAAACCGCCGAAAATCCGTATTGATGGCAATGCCCTGTGATTTGAGGTAGCCGACGCCCAGGTTGTAGCTTCCCTTGTCAGTGCCGCCCATGGCGCCCAGGTAATAGTTTTGGGAGATACCGGTTTGGAACAGCACATCCTGCCAGTCGGTATTCTTGAAAATCAGCGTTTTGGTCGGATCGGCGGGGTCGGCAATGCTTTCCCAGCCTTCGCCCAGTTTGTATTGATTCTGCGGGGTGAGGTACTGAACCGTCGAATAGGTGCGGTTGGACAGATCGTTTCCGGTTCCGAAACTGTTGGCGAGGGTCAGCACATTCATGCGTTCCGGAATCTTCCTGGCAGAGTTCAACACCCCTAACCGACCATAGTATACGTAGTCGCGGGCCGACATCATGTTGTAGCGTTTGGCCAGTTGCGAAAACGTGGTATTCTGCCGGAAGGTGATCAGCATTTTGCCGGATTTACCTTTTTTCGTTGTGATAATCACCACGCCGTTGGCACCTCTGGCCCCGTAAATGGAGGTGGATGACGCATCTTTCAGGACTTGCAGCGTTTCGATGTCGTCGGCATTGATGTCGTTCATGTCAGACCGGATAACACCGTCGATGATGTAGAGTGGCGAAGAACCGTCGGGATTGTTGATCGATGTTCCGCCCCGGATGATGACCCGCGGAGCCGCTCCGGGCTGACCCGTCGTCGTTTGCACCCGCACACCCGGCAAGGTTCCCTGCAAGGCCGAAGCCGCATTGGCGTACGGAATGTTTTCCAACACCTTGTTATCGAGCTTGGAAATCGAGGTCGTCACGGTTTCGCGGGACTGGGAACCGTAGCCGACCACCACCACTTCGTTCAGCGTTTTCAGATCGGGTTCCAGCACCACACTCACGTCTGTCTGGTTGCCGACAACGACCTCTTTGGTCTGGTAGCCGATGTAGCTAAAGACCAGCGTTTTGTCGCTGGATGCATTGATCGTGAATTTTCCGGTCCCATCCGTTGTAACCCCGATCTGGGTGCCTTTCACCACCACGGTAACAAAAGGAAGCGGGGCCTGGTCGGCACTGGATGTAACGGTTCCCTTGACCAATTGGGCCTGGGCTTTCGCACAATACCCCATTACGAGCCAACAACACAGAACGAGGACTCTACAATAGATTTTGGGCAGTGTCTTCATGGAAGTAGATGATTAAAATCATAGAAGAAAGGAATGGAATCAGGGTCTTTGAGCGAATTATATTCTATCTTTACATTTGTCCTACAAATATAATAGTCGTATTTTAATTATAATAGAATTGTATCAAAAAAGATATAGTACTTCAAAAAGTGCCAAAATACCGGGGTATTGCATTACATTTGCACCAAAAAATGAAACATGAATAGTAAATTAGGGTTGCTGGAACCGTTGGAGAGCCTGTCGATGACCGACCGCGTTGAAAATATCCTGCGTGAATATTTTACGGAAAATGCCTTTAAACCCGGCGATGCGCTTCCGAACGAACTGGAAATTGCTCAGAAACTGAATGTAAGCCGGAATGTGGTTCGGGAAGCCCTGAGCCGGCTTCGGATGCTGGGCATGATTGAAGCCCGGCCCCGGCGCGGCATGATTATGTCGCAGCCCGATTTGCTGGCCGGGATCGAAAAAGTGTTGAATCCGTTTATTCTGAGCCAGAGCAACCAGAAAGATATTTTCGAACTACGGCTGATCCTGGAAATGGGAATCGCCGAGTTTCTCTTTGCCCGAAAAACGCAGAAGGATCTGGACGAACTGGAGCAGATTGTTGAAAAGCAGAAAACGCTGCCGGTTCTTTCGAAAGAAGATGAGATTGAGTTTCACGGCAAACTGTACGATATGACGGGTAATGAGACGTTCCAGCGGTTTCAAAGCCTGCTGTTCCCGGTTTTTGAACACGTTTTTGCTTCCATGACCAACCAGAAAGACAACTACGTGCTCATCGACCCGGTTTCCCACGCCGACCTGTTCAGAATTCTCAAGGACGGAACGCCCGAAGCGTTCCGGAAAGCGATGCACAAACACCTTGAGGTATATTATAATTCCCTTCCTCCTTACTTCAAAAGTCCGTCTCCGGTTTTTTCAGATCCAGTTCCTTGATCCAGATGTTGCGGTAATAGACATCATGCCCTTCGGCCTGGAGCTTCAGGCCGCCCGGTGTATCGGTGATGCCTTTGCCGCCGTCATTCCCGCCATCGATGCCCGAATTGGGTCCGCCCCATACCTGGTTGATTTCCTGATTGGTATGCACTTTTTTACCGTTGAAATACATCGTCAGCCGGGCTTTTTCGGTGCGCTTGCCATCCTTAAACCGGGCCGCCCGAAAAACAATGTCGTAGGCATTCCATTTTCCGACGCCGTTGTAAGCATGATACGGTGACGGCGTTTCGTTGATCACGGCTGCCATCCCGTGCGAAGTGGTGTCGCCATCGAGCACCTGAATTTCGTAGCGGTTTTGCAGATAGACCCCACTGTTGCCACCCGGTTTCAGAATATAAAACTCGATATGCAGCCGGAAATCCCGGAACGTTTGCTTCGTCACGATGTCGGCGGTACCGTATTTGCCGCCCGCGGCCGTGGGGTCGTTGGTATTCAGAACCGTGCCTTTTCCGTCCGGATCTTTTTCAATGGTCCATTTGATGGGCGGAGTGGCGGCATACCGGGGGCCTTCCCAGTAGATCCACTTCGAATCGAGCATCTGGCGCGAGCCGTCAAACAGGACTTCAGCCCCTTTGGGCGCGTTGGTGCCGACGCCCACCTGAGCCTGGACGTTGATCGAAAGAATTGAATACAAGGCAATTGCCAGAATAAAAAGAAATCTAGAAGCAACCGTCGAAAGGCGAAAAGCAGAATAGTTCATCAGAAAAAGGGGTTTGGAATCGATCCGTAAAGGTGCGCTAAAGATAAGCGGGTTTCTGTGAATTGCCGATTGGATTTTTTCGATTATCCAATTAATTTACATCGGGTTAACGCGCCGGAATGGAGTAGTTGACCCGTCGGTTTTGCTTACTGAATTCTAAACCTACTCCCTTTGAAAATGAAAGATAACGCTTTTACCGTGTCCCGGCGGGATTTCCTGCTGGCGGCTGCGGCCACCGCACTGGCTCCTCCGCTGGTGCTTCAAGCTTCCAAAAGAAAAACCGGCCCAAACGACAAACTTAACCATGCCTGCATCGGCGTGGGCGGTATGGGCTGGGGCGACCTCAACCAATTCGGCAAGCATCCGCGGGTCAATATTGTAGCAATCTGCGATGTGGATGCGATCCGGCTGAAAAAAGCTTCCGACGCCTACCCGCAGGCCCGCACGTATACCGACTGGCGCGAACTCCTTGAAAAAGAAGGTGATAAAATTGACTCGGTCAATGTAACCGTGCCGGATCATAATCACTTTGCCATTGCCATCCAGGCCATCCGCAACGGCAAACACGTGTATTGCCAGAAACCGATGTGCCACGATGTGGCCGAGGTTCGGGTGCTGACCGAAGCCGCCGTCAAAGCCGGCGTCGTGACCCAGCTCGGCACGCAGATAGCCGCGGGCAAAGGCGACCGCACCGCCGTTCAGTGGATCAAAGAAGGAGCCATCGGCAAGGTAAAACACGCCTACCTCTGCTCCAACCGCCCCGGTGCCGTTGAACATTACCGGCTCGTTGGCCCGCGACCGACCGAAGCTCAGGAAGCTCCCTCGACCCTGAACTGGGACCTCTGGGTGGGTACGGCCCCGATGCGCCCTTTTTCGCCGGACATCTACCACCCGACCAAATGGCGGGCGTGGCAGGATTTTGGCACTGGCTGGTCGGGCGACATTGGCTGCCACATTTTCGACGCCGTGTGGAAAGGGCTGGGCCTGAGACCGCCCAAATCGGTGATCGCCGAAGTGCAGAAATCCTGGGAAGACTCACCGGCCCGGCGGGGTGACACCTGGCCGCAGGGCAACCACATCACCTGGTCGTTTCCGGGCAACAAAATGACCGCTTCCCGCACCTTGCCGGTCGAGTGGTTCGACGGAGAATTTTACCCGCCGGAAGAAATCCGCGCCTTGTTCTCGGTAACCGACTATCCCGCTGAATCGGCGATGTTGATCGGCACGAAAGGTGCCCTGCTGATTCCGCACGGCAAGATGCCCGTTCTGCTGCCGGGCGACCAATTCAAGGACTACAAAGTGCCGGAACTGGAAGAACGCAACCATTACCATCATTTTGCGGAGGCTTGTCTGGGCGGCCCGAAAACCGAATCCCATTTTGCCCAATCCGGCCCGATGACGGAGGCTATTTTGTTGGGTACCGTTGCGATTCGGGTGCCAGGTCAACTGCTGGAATGGGATGCTGCCCGGATGAAATTCCCGAACAATCCCGACGCCGAGCGCTACCTGAGCCGAATTTACCGCGATGGCTGGCGCATTGCCGGGTTGTAAATTACCACTTTCTCTAACCCGGTTAAAAGAATTACAAAATGATTCATCCCTACGGGATTCATTTTCCGTAGAAGCGGATGTGGTTCCTAAAAAATGGATCATCCCTACGGGATTCCCCTTGGCAACCAATCCCGTGGGGATGAATCGTATTGTAGCAATAGGTTTCAACCCGATAACGAAGGCAATCAATCCCGTAGGGATGATCCATTTTGTACTCCCCCGGTTCAACCCACCGACGAATGCAATCAATCCCGTAGGGATGAATCATTTTGTAGCCTCCGGTTTCAAACCGCTGACGATTGCAATTAATCCCGTAGGGATGATCCATTTTGTAGCCTCCGGTTCAACCCGCTGACGAAGGCAATCTATCTCGTAAGGATAATCCATTTGTAACCTCCGGTTTAACCCGCTGACGAAGGCAATCAATCCCGTAGGGATGATCCATTTTGTAGCCTCCGATTTAACATTGCTGGGCGGGATTTGCAATTCCGCCCTTTTCTGTTCCGGATTTAAAATTCGATGCGCTTCATAATCAGGCTATTCCATTTTCCAAATCGCTCACTCTCCCGACAACGCCAGCTTAATGTGCGCAAAATGGTGTTGTACATGCCAGGCCGACATGGCAATAGCCTGCGCCTGGCTGAACCAGAGTTTCCGAATGGGGTGATAGTATTTGATCGCCAACTGCTCATCCGTCAGCGATTTTAACAGGTAGACATACCGGCGCGTGATGCCATCGAACGACACCAGCGAATCGTCAATCGGCGCGTTCAGCGAATCTGGCGTGGTCACCCAGGCATCCATATTGATCAGGGTGACGACCTCATAATCAGGCTCTGTGAGGGCTTTTTTCATCCGCAGAAAATGCAGCAGTTGAATATCGCTGACGTGGTGAATCAATTGCTGAACGGTCCAGCTTCCCTCGCGGTAGGTCTTGGTCAACTCCTCCGGCGACAGGTTTTCGACCAACTCCCGGTAACGGGCTGGCATGGCTTCAACGATGGCAATCAAATGCTGTAATTCTGCCGGTGAGTAGGTTTCCTGCGTCGTAAGCTTGCCGATGGGGTATTTCCGGTTTTCCATGGTGGTTCAAAAGCTGTGGTTTTGTATCCGTTGAACCGGCAAGTTCTAAAAAAAGAGGCAATATGAACTGCAAAATGGGCATTCCATTGAAATAAATGACCTGGAACCGTCTTCATTCATTTCATAAACGGGTTAAAATTGGCATCTCAACACCTTACGAGAAAAGATCATTTTTCTTCTTGATTCTGGAAGCCAAACCGGCAATGATGATGATGAAAACAGTACAGAAAACGGCGGCACTCATATTGATCGCGAGATTGCTTAGTGTGAAAAATCGAGTTGCTCCGTGAGCAGACGGACTTTATTGTCTTCCAAAGTATAAATGCGGGTTGCTTCGCTGGCAATGTGGTGCTGATGCGTGATCCATAAAATCCCCATCTGCTCCCGGAGTTGTTGAATTAACTGGATCACAAAGTCGGCCGTGTGACGATCCATCGAAGCGGTAGGTTCATCCAGCAGCAACAACTGCGGTTTTCGGTATAACGCCCGCGCCAATGCCACCAACTGCCGCTGACCGCCCGACAGCTTAACCCCATCTTCGCCCAGCAACGTCAGATAGCCTTGGGGGAACTGTTCAAAATACCGGTGGAATCCGTATTCACGACAAAAGTTCACAATTCGTTGGGCTTCGTCAGCGGTATTGCCAAGCCCAATATTATCCAGTAAGGTACCGCTGAATACCTTGATATGCTGGGGAACCACCCCGATCATACTGCGCCAGTCCGTTGTATAAATGTCTGCCCAATTGATGTTATTGACTTTAATCTGCCCGCTTTCGGGTTGATAAAATCGTTGAATCAGTTGCATCAATGTACTTTTTCCCTTGCCGCTTTCACCCACCAGTGCAACCAGCTCGCCCCGCCGAACCGTCAGCGTTACCTCATTCAATAACACCGGTCGGCCCGGAAACCGGAATGATACCTTTTCCAGTTTCAATAGCTCGAATGGCACCTTCTCCGCGTCAGTCGGAAGAGAACTTTCCGGGGGAAGACCCGTGATCTGGTATTCCGGTTCCAATTGTGTGAATTCATACATCCGATCAAACGCAACCTTGGCTTCCTGCAATTGCATGTTGGTCATGGTCAGATTGCTTACCGCCGGAATGATGCTGCCGGCCATCGTCAGCAAGGCCATCATTTCACCCACCTGCAATTGTTTCTGTAACACTAAAAAGGAAGCATAGGCGATGATACCGGCTACCAGGACTGCACCCATCAATTCGGCTACTAACCCAAACCGTAACCCAGTCTGCGTAAGTTGGTACACTTTTTCCTGAAAAAGCCCGTAAACCGTTCGATTGATCCGGGCAAAAAACGGTTCCGTGTGCGTCGCCTTGATGACATCAATTCCCTGAATCGCATCCACATAATTACTCTCGGTCTGCGCCGAGGCCGCCATCATATTCCGCTGTCCATTCAAAATAGGCCGATGGAAATACCAGGCCAGACCTCCGTATAAGGGAATACTCACTAGGGTCAACAAACCGATGGGCACCGAGTAGGTGAAGATGTAAACGGAAGAAACCAGTACGACCAACCCATTAATGATGACCGCTCCCGACAGATGACTGATGGTTCGCTGGATTCGGGCCGTGTCGTTCATCCGGGCGATTAGTTCACCGGTTTTCCGGCTATCGAAAAATGACTTGGGCAGATACAATAATGATTCGTAAAAGCGATTGATGATGCGGTTGTTGAACAGTCGGCTTTGCTGATTGAGCAGGATGCCTCTTAAAAAGGCGACCAAACTTCGGGCCATCAGCAAAACCGCCAGCAGGATCAGGCCAAAAACGAGCCGTCGGGTATCGGCTTTCGGCAGAATTTCGTCGATCAGTTTTTGGGAGAAAATGGCGGTTGACAGTCCCAGTGCGGCTGTAACAACGCCTAAGCCCGTGGCAATACCCAGCAAGGGCGCGTCTTCCCGAACCACCTCCCACAACCACCGCCGTTTCGCCCGTTGTTCGTCAGCCTGTAACTCCAGTTTATCGTTGGGTGTCAGCGCGAGCAGCACCCGTGATGACCAGCGGTCCGACAGTTCGGCTTCGGTGTAGGTGGTGAGGCCCCGGGCGGGATCACCAATTAAAAAATGGCATTTCTGTTCATTCCAGCCATAACAAACCACGTAGTGTAGCAACCGGTCTTCCAGCAGCAAATGCAGAATAACCGGCCCTGTGACATCGGTTTTGAGGTTTTCGATGCGCTCGGCTTCCATGCCTTCAGCGTCGAAACCGATCTGACTCGCTGCCTGGTATAGCCCCAGCAAAGTGGTTCCCTGCGGATCGGTGCCGCTGAGTTCGCGGAGTCGTTCGAGCGGGCTGTTTCCGCCGTAATACCGAAGAATGGACACCAGACAGGCCACGCCACAATCGGACTGCCCCTGCTGGAAAACGAGCGTCCGTTCGATGTGCTTCAGCGATTTCATGGGAAAAGGTTTAAATACCCGATTATAAAGTCATTTATCCGTTATAGGGATGCCGTCAGAGCTTCTATTTTGGTTTCACCTTTGTACGTTTTCACCAATTGCCCTTCGGTATTGTAAATCAAAATGCTGGGTACGGTCGTAAAACCGAAGGTTTCGTAGACGGTTTCTTTGGAGATTTGACCAACCGTCACCTTCGGCAGAGCCGTCAGTCCGTAGGTCCGGGCGAAGTGTTGTAGTTTCTGCCGGGGCTGTGACGATACCCAAATAATTGCCATCTCTTTTAACTGACCGGCCTGCCGACGAAACGCCCTCGCTTCCTGCTGACAATGTTCACAATCCGGATCGAAATAAATGATCGCGATTGCTTTTCCGGCCAACGATTTACTACTGAAAGCGTGGTTGTGGATGGTTTGCATCGTAAAATCCGGCAGGGTCTGAATGGTTTTTTCCACCTCCTTTTTATGCTGCGCTTTACTCAGAATACCAACGCCAAAATAGGCCATTAATCCAACGACAACCAGCAAGACACTCCATTTTATGGACTTTCTCATGTGAAACTAATCGTTAAGAACATGACAAAAACAACCCAAAGCAGCAAACCCAGACCGTAGGAAGACGCCACCAAACCAAACGCTTTTTCCATCGGCATTTCCAGGGTTTGGGCAATACCGTAAGCCAGCGCAAACCAGTACAAAAGCTCAAAGACGTTGAGGAGTTGAAGGGGATAAGTGAGCCAGGGCTCTAAAGTTGCTGGGTCAAACAAATTAAGAAGGCTAAGTGGGTAAAAATATTGCAGATCGTGTAGATGATAGTCTGTCTGAATAAAAAGAAACCAGATTAGTTTGACCAAAGCTGGCAAATACAGGATCAATTCGGATTTCATTGAAACAATGAAAAAGAGCCGAAATAGAAACCGATTCTCAGAGAAGTAATAGCCTAATCCTAAGCAACTTGCTAGTACTGTAAACTTGATTAAACTGAAAAGAATTAATATTGGATAGGGTGTCCAAGCCCATTTCCGGTTATTATCAATCAAAACTTCAATTTGTTCGTAACTCAACTGGTCGACAAAAGAGTTGAAGTACAATTCATCAGAAATTAATAAATATTGACTAAGTATAGTTAATAATGTGGAAACAGCGCAAACGATTCCAAATAAAAACCAAGTATTGTTTCTATAATTTATAGAAAACTCTTTTTTTTCACGAACAAGTTCAACAGATCGGAGCATACGGACTAAGCCATTTGATTAAATTGTCCAAATATTTAACTTCCCCTTCTTAA
This sequence comes from Larkinella sp., assembly GCF_965227735.1. Classification (NCBI taxonomy): domain Bacteria; kingdom Pseudomonadati; phylum Bacteroidota; class Cytophagia; order Cytophagales; family Spirosomataceae; genus Larkinella; species Larkinella sp. Next base: position 1,368,418 of record NZ_OZ245776.1, read on the forward strand.
CAAGTAATTAATTGTCCAACGTATTTTTTGTCAACATTGTGAATTACTGCCAATATATATTTGATAGGTCTGGATAAGAAATTGTATCTTTTGGTAAAGAGATGTCATATATAACACAATGTTAAAATCTAGAATATAAAAATTACTATTATACTTAGATATTGATTATATTTTCCAAAATTTGATTTAAAAATAAAATTTCTGTTGTTAAATCAAATTTGACCTAACAACAAATAAATAATTATCGAACTAATTATTATCATAAAATAACCTATATTAGTCAAACTGTACTTATAATTTTTTATCAAAAGAAATAAAAGAACTAAAATTACAAGTATTTGAGAGACAAATCCTACAACTTGTATTCTTAAGGAATGAATATTATAGTTAAATATATAAGCATCTAATAACAGATAAAGTAATGACAAAATAAAATAAGAACTTACAATAAAAAACGAAAGCTTATAATAATTTTCTATTTTTTCACTTTCTCTTATTGTATCTATTCTACTAATTATATCATTGCTAAGTAAAAGGGAAGGAGCAAGCATGCCAAATTCTGGATTTATTTTTGAAACTATAATGTACATAAGCAGTGGAATAAAAAACAATGTACTGAAACTATAGCATCTTAAAAGTAATGAAGTTAAATTTTCCATGTTAATAGTTTTCATGTAAATTGGATATTAATAAAAATTAAGAGCAGTACTATATAGTAATATAGTACTGCTCTTTAACCCATTACTAATCTTTAGCAATTATACAACCTACTGTCATGAGACCAAATGCAATTCCACCAATTGCTGGCATAATTGCAGTTGCAGGCCAACATGCTGCTGCCGCTGCAAGGCCGCACGCTGCAGCAACGGTTGCCTTAGTTCCACCAGAAAATTTTACTAGTGAGTTTGGATCAAGTGTACGCATAATTAAAAGTTTAAGAAATTTAAAAAATTACAGGATATTCCTTGTAATGACTAAGAATCTAGTAAGCACGTAGCGCCTGCTATTGCAGCGGCCCCTAATGCTCCAGGGCCAGTAACCCATGCTATAAGTCCAGCACCGGCCGCCATCATGCTGCACCCTATTATAAGCTTCGCGGTTTTCGACAATCCTCCTTTAATAGATGCAAGCTCGTCTAATTCTATCTTTTTCATAAATTTTTGACCTTTTGCCTACTCTCTCCCAGGCTTTTCGGCATCCGCCCTTTGTTCATTACAAAATTGCTAAACCAAACAAAAAAAGTAAATACCCGTATCCGGGCAATTTGCGGGTATTTTACGGGTAGAGGTTGTTACCGAAAATGCAATTCAAATTGCCTTAGCAGCCGTTGCAGGCCTTTTTTGCCTTTCACGCCCGCTTTTTTCAACACATTCTTCCGGTGTTTTTCAACCGTGCCTTTGGTAATGCCCATTCGAGCCGCAATCTCCTTGCAGGTGTGGTCCTGAGCGGCCAACTGAAGGATAGTGCGTTCCCGGCTGGTCAACGATTCAAAAACGTGGAAAAACGGGTTCGTCATTCCGGATTCAACAAATGGTGGTACCTGGCTCATACGGTGTCAATCAGTTTTACGTGACAAAAAGCATTCTCAACGTCCGGCATCTTTTTTACATTCATGTAACCATTCTACAACACCCGGTTCATTCAAGGATGGCGCTTCAAAAAACCTACGGAAAACCGGACCACAAAAGCAAACCCAATCGCGTGAAATCAACACTATTCTGCGCGAAACCACCAGCTTATTTTTCTAATTTACAGATACTTAAGAAGCAGTTACATCTAAAAATGTTTACCAAATACTGCCTTTCGTAACCTTATGATTTACGACCAACGGATTGTCTTTTTTACTATTTTTGTACGTAACCACGTTAAAACCGCATCAGACAAACTATGAAAACGTTAGCCATCCTGACCCTCGCCATCGGCATCTCGCTCAACGCCGTCGCGCAGGACAACGTCAGCTACCACGGCAAGAAAATCACCGCCGACCACGCCACGCCGACCACCGAGCTGCCCGCCAAAATGGGCGATAAAACGAAACTGGACACCAAAGTGGAAGGCACCGTGGAGTCAGTTTGTCAGGTGAAAGGCTGTTGGATGCGGGTCAAAGCCGCCGACGGTCAGGCCATGCTGGTGCGGTTCCGCGACTACGGTTTCTTTGTTCCGAAGGACATCGTCGGCAAAAGCGTCGTTTTTGAAGGCACCGCCGAAACCAAAACCACTTCGGTAGCTGAGTTGCGTCACTATGCCGAAGATGCCGGGAAAAGCAAAGAGGAAATTGCCAAAATCACCGAACCCGAAAAAGCCATCACGTTTGTGGCCGATGGGGTCATCGTGAAGAAATAAAAAGCCCGATTAAACCGCCTTCGGGCGTTCGATAAATGTGTATCTTGAAAGCCGCAACCTCTGCGGCTTTTTTGCTTTTTAAAATCCAACTGCATGAAAAAAAACTACCTTTCCGCCGTACTTCTTCTCGTATTAGTCGCGTCGCCCCTGCTAACGCTGGCCCAGCAACGCACCCTGATTCACTGCGGCAACCTGCTCGATGGCGTACGCAACGAACTCCAGCGCGAAATGACCGTCGTTGTCGAAGGCACGAAAATTACCGCCATTCAGAAAGGGTATGCCAAACCAGCCGCTTCGGATCGCGTGATCGACCTGAAAAGCAAAACCGTGTTGCCCGGCCTGATCGACATGCACGTCCACCTCGAAGGCGAAACCCGCCGGGGCGGCACCCTCGACCGGTTTACGATGAATGTACCGGATGTGGCTTTTCAGTCTGCCAAATACGCCCAAACGACCTTGCTGGCCGGTTTTACGACGGTTCGGGACTTGGGCGGCAGCGGGGTCAATGTGGCTTTGCGCAATGCCATCAACCGGGGACTGGTCGACGGGCCGCGTATTTTTACGGCGGGTAAAACCATCGCCACCACCGGCGGCCATGCCGACCCGACCAACGGCTATCGCAAGGATTTGATGGGTGATCCGGGTCCGCTGGAAGGCGTCATCAACAGCCCCGAAGAAGCCCGCAAAGCCGTTCGGCAACGCTACAAAGACGGTTCTGACCTGATCAAAATCACGGCCACCGGCGGAGTACTGAGCAACGCGAAAGACGGTTCTGGGCCGCAGTTTACCGAAGAAGAAGTCCGGGCGGTGGTAGAAGCCGCTAAAGATTACGGTTTTGCCGTAGCCGCCCACGCCCACGGCGCCGAAGGCATGAAGCGGGCCATCCGCGCGGGAGTGACCACCATCGAACACGGCACCATGATGGACGACGAAGCCATCGAGTTATTCAAAAAGCACGGCACCTACTACGTCCCAACCATCATTGCCGGGAAAGTGACTTCCGATTCGGCCAAAATATTCGGTTATTATACGCCTTTTGTTACCCGCAAAGCCCTCGCCATCGGCCCGCTGATTCAGGCGACCTTCGCCAAAGCGTACAAAGCCGGGGTCAAAATTGCATTCGGTACGGATGCCGGTGTTTTCGTTCACGGCTATAATGCGAAGGAATTTGAGTACATGGTTGAAGCGGGAATGCCGCCCCTGGAAGCGATCAAATCGGCGACGATGGTCAATGCCGAATTGCTGGGGATGAAAACGCAGATTGGCTCGGTCGAAACCGGCAAACTTGCCGACCTGATTGCCGTCGACGAAAACCCCGTCCAGAACATCAAAACCCTGCAGCAGGTGCGGTTTGTGATGAAGGAAGGAAAAGTGTATAAACAGTAAAATGGGAGTTGTAATGATAAATGCAAAATGATGAATGCTAAATGTAAAAGTCAGAGAGCGCAAAGCACCCACCACTTTTACATTTAACATTCATTATTTAATATTTGAAATTCCTTACTTAAAACTTAAAATACTCCTTCGCATTGTTGTAGCAAATATCCTGCACCAATTTACCGATCCAGTCGATGTCGTTGGGCAGTTCGCCGTTTTCGACGTCGTTGCCGAAGATATTGCAGAGAATCCGGCGGAAATATTCGTGGCGCGGATACGACAGAAAACTGCGCGAATCGGTCAGCATCCCAACAAACCGGCTCAACAAACCCATGTTCGACAGCGCGTTGATCTGTTTCTGCATTCCCTCCTTCTGATCCTGAAACCACCAGCCCGAGCCGAACTGAATTTTGCCCGGCATCGATCCATCGTTGAAATTACCGATCATCGTGGCCATCACTTCGTTATCGCCGGAATTGAGGTTATACAGGATGGTTTTCGCCAGTTGATCGCGGTCATCCAGCCCCCCTAAAAACCGGGCCAGCGGACTCGCCTGACGGAAATCGCCGATGCTGTCCCAGCCCGTATCGGGGCCGAGGGTTCGCAACGCACGTTTGTTGTTGTTCCGCAAAGCCCCCAGGTGGAATTGCTGCGTCCAGCCTTTTTCCCAGTCCCATTCCGCAAACCGGTCGAGCATATACGACTTGAATTGCCGGTTCTCGGTTTCACTCAGCGCACCATTCGACAGCAATTTCTGGAAGACACTGCTCACTTCCGATTCGGTATACGGCTCGGCATAAATCAGTTCCAGACCGTGGTCGGACAGGCGACAACCCGCCTGGGCAAAGTAGTCATGGCGTTGTTTCAGGCACTCCATGAACGTGTCGAGCGAGCGAATTTCCTGGTTGCACACCTCTCCCACCCGCTTTACATACGCCTGAAAAACCGCTACGTCGTCGATTGCCATCGCTTTGTCGGGCCGGAACGTGGGCAGCACTTTGATCTCAAAACCGTCGGCGGCAATCCTTTTATGATGCTCCAGCGAATCCGTCGGATCGTCGGTAGTACAGACGGTTTTCACATTGAAATGCCGCAGCAACGTGCGGGTCGACATGCCGGGGAGTTGTTCCGTACAGCGGTCATACACCTCGCGGGCGGTGGTGCCATTCAGAACCGTGTCTACCCCGAACGGGTTTTTCAGTTCCATGTGCGTCCAGTGGTAGAGCGGATTCCGCATTGTGTAGGGCACGGTTTCGGCCCACTTCTGAAACTTTCCGTAATCCGACGCATCGCCGGTGCAGTACTTTTCGGACACGCCGTTGGTGCGCATGGCCCGCCATTTGTAGTGGTCGCCGTAGAGCCAGATCTGCGTCAGGTTCTCGAACGTTTTATCGGCAGCAATCTGATCGGGTGGCAGGTGGCAGTGGTAATCGATGATGGGCATCGCCTTGGCGTAGTCGTGGTAGAGCCGCCGGGCGGTATCGGTCTGGAGAAGAAAATCTTCGTCTAAAAAGGATTTGATGGGTTGATCAACCAGCATGGTCGTACGGGGTTGCGTTCACCCAACAAAGACTAAGGCATCGGCTTTTTACCCGTCAGCAGCGCATCAAGTACAAATGAACAGCCCGGCAATACGTCGATGGGCTGATCCCAGTTTTTCAGAATCCAGTCTTTTCCCGGTTCTGCAATCCAGATTTTTTTTGATTCAGTAAAAATCCAGATGACCTTTTCGGTACCAAAATTCAGCAACTGCGTGGTTTTTTCCTGGTAATAATTAAAATCGGAATGAAAGCGGGTGAAGTCGGCTTTGGTGTCCACTTCTATCGCAATTTTCGGCGGGATCCAGGCGTATTTGGTAAGATCTTGATCTGCTAATTGCGTCGTGGAAAAAATCGCCACGTCGCAGGCTCGCCAGTCGTTCTTTTTAAATTGAATGCCCAATTCGTTGGTAACGACCGTAAACTCATCCTCACTCAATGCATTCATCAGCCGCGCAACCAATTTGGCGACTAGAATCCCCTGTAATAAACTCGAACGCATTGCTTCTTCAACCGATTTAGTTCCGTTCAATACATCCTTGTATCCGGCGTAATAAACCGGTTTGCCGTCCCACATCTCATAGACGAGCGATTCGAGCAAACGAGCCCTGGCAATCCGGGCCTCGCGTTGCTCCGGACTGCTTTTTTTATTCTGTTTTTCCTGAACCAATGGCATGTCGGTTTACGGTATTCGGTTTACGGTTTACGGTTTACGGTGGTTGATGCATTTCCTTAGCTCGCGTCAGCCACCGTAAACTGAAAACCGTAAACCGTAAACTTATTTTTCTCCCACCAAGATACAAAAAAACTACAGACTCGACCGCTCGATTCCCAGCATCAGGCCGCGCAGTTCAGCGAGTCCGCGCAGTCGTCCGATGGCGGTGTAACCGGGGTTCGTCCGTTTGCCGGAATTCAGGTCATCGAGCATTTTGTGACCGTGATCAGGGCGAAACGGCATTCTGAAATCTTCCAGCCCTTCTTCTTCCCGCCGTCGCTGTTCACCCAGTAACGCACTAATCACACCGAACATATCGACATCCCCATCCAGGTGATTGGCTTCAAAAAAGTTGCCCTCTTCGTCGCGTTTCGTACTGCGCAGGTGAATAAAATGAATGCGGTTTCCCAGGCGATCCACCATGCCCACCAGATCGTTGTCGGGCCGGACGCCGTAGGAGCCGGTGCAGAAACACAGGCCGTTGGCGGGCACATCGACCGCATCCAGCACCATCCGGGCGTCGGCTTCCGTACTCACCACGCGGGGCAGCCCCAGAATCGGATATGGGGGATCATCGGGATGGATCGACAGCCGAACGCCCGCATCCTGCGCAACGGGTGCAATTTCCCGCAAAAACGCATACAGATTTTCGCGTAATTCCTTGTCGCCGATGTGCTTGTAGGCATTCAGGGTTTCCTGAAACTGCTCCACCGTGTAGCTCTCTTCCGAACCCGGCAAACCCGCCAGAATATTTAACTGCAAACGCCGGGCTGCGGCTTCGTCCAGGGCTTCAAAGCGATTTCGGGCTTTCAGAAGTTGTTCGGCCGTATAGTGCGCTTCGGCACCGGGGCGTTTCAGGATGAATAATTCAAAAGCCGCAAACTCCGTGGCATCAAACCGCAAAGCCGTCGATCCGTCCGGCATCAGGTAGTCCAGATCGGTGCGGGTCCAGTCCAGCACCGGCATAAAATTGTAGCAAACCGTGTCGATGCCGCAGCGGCCCAGGTTGACAATCGACTCTTTGTAATTTTCAATATACTGCTGAAAACCGTCGGAGCGGGTTTTGATGGCATCGTGAACCGGAATGCTTTCGACCACCGACCACGTCAGGCGGTGTTCGCCGGGAGCACCGGCTTCAATGATGGATTTGCGGGTGGTAATTTCATCGACGGACCACACCTGTCCGTTGGGAATATGGTGCAACGCCGTTACAATGCCCGTCGCTCCGGCTTGTTTGATGTCGGCGAGACTAACGGGATCGGCGGGACCGAACCATCTCCAGGTTTGTTCTAATGCCATTTCTTTGCGCGTATTTTTGATTGAAAAAGCAGGCCATCGAATGGCTCTACTCATTTCGCCTTCCGGCCGTTCGATCTACTATTTTTTCGTGACATTTCGGTAAGTTTGGCAAAATTTTGTCTTTATAGCATCGCTAACCCCTTTTCATAATGTCCGCCCCCTCCGGAAATTATCGCTGGCGAATCGTGCTGCTTCTGTTTTTCGCGACCACCATCAACTACATCGACCGGCAGGTGTTGTCGTTCACGATGATCGATGAAACGTTCCGGCGGGAAATGATGGGCAAGGCAGCCGATGAAGCGCTGACGGAGAGTGATCTAGATCAGTTTAAAGTGCTGTATAGTTACGTCGACACGGTTTTTAAGGTGGCCTACGCGCTGGGATTTCTCCTCATCGGCTGGCTCATCGACCGGGTGGGTACGAAGCGGGGGTTTTCCATTTCGATCATTCTCTGGAGCATTGCCGGTATTTTGAATGCGTTCATCGGATCGTTGCGGGGGCTGAACATCGTCCGGTTTATGCTGGGCGTCGGCGAAGCGGGTAACTTTCCGTCGGCGATCAAATCGGTGGCCGAGTGGTTTCCCAAAAAAGAACGGTCGTTTGCCACGGGTCTCTTCAATGCCGGTACCAACGTCGGGATCATTGCCACGGCAGTTCTGATTCCGTGGCTGACGATTCAGTTTGGCTGGCGGTTTTCGTTTGTGGCTACCGGTCTGCTGGGTTTTCTGGTGTTGATTGCCTGGCTCCGAATCTACCACCGCCCGGAAGAACACCCACGGGTGACCAAGGCCGAACTGGCTTATATTCAACAGGATTACCAAGAAGACCTTCCGGAAGAAAAACTATCGTGGTGGCGTCTGCTCGGTTTTCGGCAAACCTGGGCGTTCATTGTCGGCAAATTCATGTGTGACCCCATCTGGTGGTTTTACCTGAGCTGGCTCCCCGATTTTTTCAACAGCAGCGAATCGCTCGACCAGCGGCTCGATTTGAAGAATGTCGGCCTGCCTTTTCTGGTCATTTACATCGTTTCGGATGGCGGCAGCGTGCTATTCGGGTGGCTGTCGTCCAAGTTCATTCACATGGGTTGGTCGGCCAACCGAGCCCGCAAAACCACCATGCTGATCTGTGCGATTTGCGTCGTTCCAATTTTTTTTGCGGCTCAGACCAGTAGTATTTACGTAGCAATTGCCTTGATTTCATTAGCGACGGCGGCCCACCAGGGCTGGTCGGCCAATATTTACACGTTTGCCTCGGACCTATTCCCTAAAAATGCCGTGGCTTCGGTCACCGGTATTGGCGGGATGTTTGGGGCGATGGGCGGTATTTTGCTGGCGGCTGTGGCGGGGAACATCCGCGTCAGTCTGGGCTATTTACCGCTGTTTATCATCGCCAGTTCGACGTATCTGATCGCGCTGGTGATCATCCATTTCCTGTCGCCGACCCTGGAGCCGGTGACGAAAAAGGAACTGGAAAGTATCGGGGTTTAACATTGAAGGATGGTTTTGAATGGTCAAATGGTTGAAAATGGTTTGATGGTTAAATGGTTAAAATGGCTGGAAGTGGTTAAAAGGTTAAAAATGGTTGTTAGTCACCCGTTTTCAGCCATTAACCATCCTGAACCATTCAACCATTTTTAACCATAAAACCATTTAACCACCAGTCCATTTTCAGCCATCAAAAACCATATCAACCATTCAGTACTTGAAAAAAATTGTCACTTTCGGTGAAGTCATGATGCGTCTGGCGCCACCGGGTTTTGCAAAATTTACGCAGGCGCATTCGTTGAATGTGGTCTATGGCGGAACGGAAGCCAATGTGGCGGTTTCGCTGGCTTGTTTCGGTTGCCAAACCGCCCACGTCACCCGTTTTCCAGACCATGCGCTGGGCCGGGCTGCGGCCGCTACGTTGCGGTATCACGGCGTCGATACATCGAGCATCAGCTTTGGCGACGGACGGCTGGGGCTGTATTTTCTGGAAACCGGGGCCGTGAGTCGCGCCAGCCAGATCATTTACGACCGCTACGACTCGGCTTTTTCGCTCATTCGACCCGGCGATTTCGACTGGGAAACGATTCTGGCCGGTGCCGACTGGTTCCATTGGTCGGGCATTACGCCCGCCCTATCGCAACAGGCCGCTGATTGTTTGCAGGAAGCCATCGAAACGGCCAACCGGCTGGGGGTGATGGTTTCGGGTGATATTTATTTTCGAAGTAACTTGTGGAAATACGGCAAAAAACCGCAGGACATTTTGCCCGCACTGACCGCCGGTTGCGATCTGGTGCTGGGCAATCAGGAAAACTTCGAGGAACTCTACGGCGTGAAAGCTGACTCCTTCGAAGATGCCTGCCGGAAAATGCAGATCCAGTTTCCGCGGATTCAGTATTTTACCGACACTGAACGGCAATCGCTGAGCGCATCGCATAACCGGCTGATGGCCAAGTTTTTCGACGGCTCCAGGACCTATTCGTCGGACGTTTATGACATTACGCACATCGTCGACCGAATCGGGGGTGGTGATGCGTATCTGGCCGGATTGATCTACGGATTGTTAACCAAAAACGATCCGCAATACGCCGTTGAATTTGGCGCGGCTGCTTCGGCCCTGAAACACACCGTCGAGGGCGACGCCAACCTGGTTTCAGTTCAGGAAGTAGAAGCGATGGTCGGTGGCGACAAGTCGGGACGACTGAGAAGATGATTTTATAAACGATGAACGATGAATGATGAACGATGAGTGTATGGCGGAAGCCCATTCATCGTTCATCATTCATCGTTCATCATTCCAAAAAAACCGTGGCTCGTTTTTCAAGATTAGAAGTTTATCAGGCCATTCGGCAGGTGCCGGTGGTACCGGTTTTTTACCACGCCGACGCCGACGTTTGTCGCGAGGTGCTGGGAGCCTGCTACCGGGCTGGCATCCGGGCGTTCGAATTTACGAACCGGGGTGATTTTGCGCACGAACTGTTTGCGGAACTCGCCAAAATAGCCGCCCGCGATTTCCCGGAGCTGGTGCTGGGGGCCGGAACGCTGGTGGAAGCCGCAACGGCGGCCCTTTACATCCAGTCGGGAGCCAATTTCATCGTGGGGCCGTCGTTTCACGAGTCCATCGCCCGAACCTGTAACCGCCGAAAAGTGGCCTACATGCCGGGCTGCGCAACGCTTACCGAGATTTCGACCGCCGAAGAGTTTGGGGTGGAAGTGGTCAAGGTCTTTCCGGGCGACACGCTGGGACCCGGTTTTGTCAAAGCCGTGAAAGGCCCGATGCCGTGGACGAGTGTCATGGTAACGGGCGGTGTCGAACCCACCCGCGAAAGCCTCAGCACCTGGTTCAAGGCGGGCGTAACTGCCGTAGGCATTGGCTCCCAGTTGTTCCCGAAAGAAGTGCTGGCCAACCGCCAATACGATCAGATCGAAACAAAAGCCAAAGAAGTGCTGGCCATTCTGGCGGAATTAAAATAGGCCTTATGCCTGATAATTCTGTTACATTTTCGCATTCTGCCCCGTTCCCCTAAAGGACGGTCAGCCGCTGCCGGATTTTAGCATCCGGATTGATCTGCGTCCAAGTCCGGCAGCGGCCGACCGTCCTTTAGGGGAGCGGGGCAGAATGCGAAAGTCCTATAAAAGTGATGAGTTAAGAGTTACTTAAATTGCGCTCTATTCATTTAGGATTTACTTTTACACAATACTGGTAACATTTGACGCCTGTCCAGGCAACCAAGCAACGTATCCATCATCATGACACCACTGAATCGTTCAACTCATCCGGCTACCATTCACCCTGAGCGCGTGCTGCAATTTGGCACGGGCGTTTTGTTGCGCGGATTACCCGACTATTTGATCCACAAAGCCAACCAGCAGGGTATTTTCAACGGCAGCATCGTTGTGGTGAAATCCACCGGGGGCGCAACGGATGAGTTTGCCGAACAGGACGGTTTGTATACGGTGGTGACGCGAGGCATTCAGAAAGGGCAAACGGTGGATAAACACATGGTGGTGTCGGCCGTCAGCCGCGTCATTTCGGCGAAGGAAGACTGGAAAGCCGTGCTCGATATTGCCAAAAAACCGTCGTTGCAGGTCATCATTTCCAATACGACCGAAGTCGGAATTCAGTATGTAGCCGAGAGTATTTTCCAGAATCCTCCGCAGTCATATCCGGCCAAACTGACGGCTTTTTTATACGAACGATTCAAGAATTTTGGCGGTGGCCGCAGCAAAGGGCTGGTGGTCATTCCCACCGAGCTGATTACCGACAACGGGCTGAAACTGCGCGACATCGTCGAAAAAGTAGCCAAACACAACGAACTCGGCAAGCTATTTATGAAGTGGCTGAAATACCACGTTCGCTTCTGTAACTCGCTGGTCGACCGGATTGTACCGGGAAAACCCGACGCCGAAACCCTGCTCCGGAAACAGGAAGAACTGGGTTATGAAGATAAGTTGCTGATCATGGCCGAACCGTATCGGCTGTGGGCCATCGAAGGTGACGACCGCGTCAAAAGCGTGCTGACCTTTGCCAAAGCCGACCCGAGTGTTGTGATCGACGAAGACATCAACTTTTACCGCGAGCGCAAACTCCGCGTTCTGAACGGAGGCCACACCATCAGCGTGCCGCTGGCGTATCTGCTCGGTCTGGAAACCGTCAACGAAATGATGCTGCACCCGCTGATGGGTCGTTTCGTGGAAGAGGTGATTACCCAGGAGATTGTGCCGACGCTACCCGAGTGGATGATTCCGGAAGAAAATCCGGATGCCGTGCGCGAGTTTGCCGCCGACGTGCTCGACCGGTTCCGCAATCCGTATATCGAACACCTCCTGCTCAGCATCACGATGCAGGAAACCTCCAAAATGCGCGCCCGGAATCTGCCGACCATTCAGCGGTTTGTGGAACAGCAACAGCAGGTGCCGCAACGAATGGTGCTCGGTTTTGCCGCTTATTTACGGTTTATGAAGGCTGTTCGGTTCGAAAAAGGAGCCTATTTGGGCGAAGCGACTACACCCGCCGGTGGCATCATCACCTACCCCATCCGCGATGATTACGCCGAATATTTCTTCAACATGTGGCAGAAAGTCGATGTACACGATGCGGCATCGGTGCGCAATTTCGTTCACGCCATCTGCGACGATTCGGCACTGTGGGAGATGGACCTGCGGCCTCTGAGCGGTTTTGCCGACGCCGTTGCCGAACAGCTCAACAATCTGCTCACGCTGGGCGTTGAAGCGACCATCGAACGCCAGGTGGCAACCGCCGAGTCTACGACCAGCGGCTCAGGAATTGATTAAACGCATCCTTGTGCTGGTCACTGACGGGAATGGTGGCTGCACCAATCTGGATGGTGTTGCGCGTTACAGCCTCGATTTTGTCCAATGCGACGATGAACGAGCGGTGAACGCGCATAAACCGCCGGGAAGGCAGTTTGTCTTCCAGGGCTTTCAGACTCGTTAGCGACAGAATCGGCTTCGGAACGGCTTCGGGGCGGTCTTTCCGCAAATGCACTTTCACGTAATCTTTCAGGCCTTCAATGTAGAGAATGTCATTGAAGGCAATCCGAACGAGTTGGTACTCCACTTTTAAAAACAGGTATTCTTCTTCCGGTTCGGGCACAACCGGCAAAGCGATGGCGGGCCGTTTAATGAGTTCAAAATAGGCCCGGGCCTTGTTGGCCGCCCGCAAAAATTCTTCGTAATTAAATGGTTTGAGCAGGTAATCCAGCGCATCGACCTTGTAGCCTTCGAGCGCAAAGTGATTGAAAGCCGTTGTGAAAATGATTCGCGGGGCGCTGCCGGTTTGGTTCCGCTCCAGTACGCGGGCAAGCTCCATGCCCGTCAGATCGGGCATTTGAATATCCAGAAACAACAGATCGACCGGGTGATCGTGCAGGCCCTGTAAGGCTTCAACGGCGCTGCTGTAGCGACCGGACAGAGAAAGAAACGGCGTTTTTTCGACAAACGCACACACCAACCCAAGGGCCAGGGGTTCGTCGTCTACCGCAATGCAATTGAGGGTCATGTGAGTTGCAGGTTCAGATGAACCAGGTACTCGTTTTCGGGGGTGTCTTCTTTCACCGAAAGCTCATAGCGCTCGGGATAGAGCAAATCAAGCCGCCGACGCGTGTTGGTAAGGCCGATGCCACTGCCGACTTCGAGTGACTGATTTTTTTCGGGAAAGATCGTGTTTCTCACTTCCATTTCCAACTTTGCCCCTTCCTGGTGAATAACAATACTGATCCGGCTGGGTCGCATGGCACTGACGCCGTGTTTAAAAGCATTTTCAACAAAAGGCAACAGCAGCATCGGCGCAACCGGTACATCCTGCAAGGGCGTTGGCTGTTCGAGCGTCACGGTTACTTTATCCGTCAACCGAAGTTGCATGAGTTGAATGTAATCCTGAACGAAGTCGATTTCCTTGCTCAGCATGGTGGTATCGTTGCCGGTTTCGTAGAGCACATACCGCATCATGCGCGATAGCCGATGCAGGGCTTCCCGCGATGCTTCCACATCAAGGAGCGTCAGGGCGTAAATGTTGTTGAGCGTATTGAAAAAAAAGTGGGGATTGATCTGGGCTTTCAGAAATGACAGTTCGGAACTGACCCGGGCCTGTTCCAGACTCAGCCGCAGCCGGGCGTCTTCCTGCCACTTCTGAACGGAAGCAATGCTGGTGCCGATGCCTAACATCAAAAACGTGGTAACCAGCACCGACTGACTCCAGCCCCAGATATTCCGGGGTTTCCGAACACCGCCCTCGGGGTGAAACGCCCTGAACATCAACTCCGGAAGATTGAACCAGGTATCGATGCTAAACAGCAGAATCAGGACAATGGCCGCCGTCAGAACAAGCGATCCAACATACATCCCGGTTTTGTCGCGGAAAAGCAATTGAGGCACCAATACCAGTGTGTTGAGATAAAAGGCACCGACCAGCAGGCAGAAGTAAATCCCCTGTTTGATCCAGAATAAGGTGGGCAACGTAACGTCCCAGTTCAATGGCTGATAAACCAGCAGGGCAAAACCCAGCAAGCCCCAGGCCAGAACGTGCGTCAGGACCGGGACATTACGACGTAACGTGAGTAAATTCATGGGATGATAGGATGATTGTGAGCAAAGCGCTCAGGTTCAAAAATCTTCTGAAACGACAAAACAACCTGGTATCAAATGAAACCAGGTTGTCCAACTACCATCTCTATTAAAAAATATCTGTGCAGCAAGTGTATCTATGTATTGATCGTTCGACGGAAATCAAGGAAGAGTGTCAAACGGGTAACGGTGTCAATTGATTTACAATCATACGGCGCAAAAGCCAAAACCGACGGGAAGAATCGACAAATTGCCAGCTTGTCCCGACCAATAGCCGATTTTTACCTATTAGCCACCTCCGAACCCCTTTTCGAAACAAAACCGGTTTGTTTTTGGCATTAATCGGTTGAAACACGCTTTTAGTCGACATCCGTAACTTGCTGGTATATCGCGTTTTGCGGGCCGTTTTTTCCGCTGTTGCTTTGTATCGTTGATCAGCCGAAACCGGCCACCAACCCACCAATCAGTTCATTTCACACAAAAATACATATCCGTATGAAAACCGCATTTGCTTCCATCGTTGCCGCTCTTTTGGTCAGTGCCTCATCCCTTACTTTCGCCAACAGCAACCCCACACCGGGCGATCAGGCCCCCTTCGAGTCGTCGGTCATTGCATTTTCGTCTACCATGAAAATTGACGTAATCGTTCAGAATCTGGAAGGTGCCAACCTGACGATCCGGCTCGTCGACCACCTGGGCAATACCCAGGCCACACAAAGACTCGGCAAACACGAGAAAGCCCTCCGTACCCGCTTCGATATCAGTGCCCTAACCGACGGTATCTACAAAGTGGTGGTGTCGGATGGTGCCAACACCCGGACGCAGGAAATCAATATTTCGACCAACGTGCCAACCCCCACGACCTACCGGACGGTTTCCATTGGGTAATTTGAAGATCAGGACAACCGCCGACGGGTAGTTGTCCTGATCTTCATGGCAAGAATACCATTTGGATTCATCGGTCAAAAGACGTCATCCGGCGACGTTTTCACGCCCTTAGTCTATTTCGTTTTCCAGAATCCCCCCACAATAGTTGATTTGCATATTCATTGTCTAATGAACTCGAAATCATGAACAAATTTTCCCTCTCTCTATTTGTTACAGTACTATGCAGTCTGGCGGCCGTTCAGACATTCGCCCAGTTTCCGGGCGGTGGCGGTGGTGGTTTTGGTGGCGGCCGGATGGGACAGCCCGGTGGTCAACGAAATGGTGAAAAAGAAAAAACATTCATTCCCGGAACGGTAGACGACGACAAACCCCGCGGCAACGGCAAGATTTCCGGTCTGGTGATGGACTCGACTTCCAACAAACCCGTTGAATATACGACCATTGCCCTGCTCGACATCAAAACCGGCAAGCCCATCGACGGAACCACGGCCGATGGCAAAGGGAAATTTACGTTATCCAAACTTGCTCCCGGCGAATACCGACTCCAATACTCTTTCATTGGTTACCAAAATAAAGTGTCGGCTCCGATCAAAATTGAGAAAGGGTCGGATATTAACGTGGGCGTCATCAAACTGTCGCAGGACGTGCGGCTGCTCAACGAAGTAACCGTTACGGGTCAGGCGGCTTTGATCGAAGAGAAAGTAGACCGGCTGGTGTATAACGCCGAAAAAGACATTACGTCCAAAGGGGGCGATGCCGCCGACATCATGCGGAAAGTACCGATGCTGAGCGTGGATCTGGACGGCAACGTCAGCCTGCGCGGCAGCAGCAACGTCCGCGTTCTGATCAACAACAAACCGTCGACGATTGTGGCCAGCAGCGTGGCCGACGCGCTCAAGCAGATTCCGGCCGACATGATCAAGTCGATTGAAGTCATCACCAGCCCTTCGGCCAAATACGACGCGGAAGGTTCGGCCGGGATAATCAACATTGTCACGAAAAAGAACACCCTGCAGGGCGCAACCCTGAACATGGATCTCGGCACGGGCAACCGGAGTTCGAACCTGAACCTGAACGCCAGCTATCGCCAGGGCAAAATGGGCTTCAACCTCGGCGGTTTTGGCCGGGCGATGTACAACATCAGAGGAGCCTTCAACAGCACGCAACAAACCATCGGCCAACTGGGCACGACCACCACGATTCAGAACGCCGATACCCGCCAGGCCGGTATGTTTGGTAACTACCAATTGGGTTGGGATTACGACATCGACAAAAACACCTCGCTGTCGGCCAGCCTGCGCTACGGCATGCGGAACATGATCAACTACCAGGACAACCTGCAAACGCTGTCGTATATCAACCTGCTGGCGACCAGGACCGGTCGCAACGTGGAAACCAAAAACCTCTCCGGTACGGTCGATGCGAACGTGAGCTACACCAAAACCTACAAGCCGAACCAGGAATTCAGCGTTCTGGGATTATACAGCCGCAATAACAACACCAACAACTTTGTGGCGGAGCTGCTCAATGGTGTCGACATGCAAACCATCACCAGCCGCCAGCGCAACGACAACCTGAGTTACAACCAGGAATCGACCCTGCAGATGGATTATCAAACACCCATCAAGGCGAATCAGTTGCTGGAATTTGGGGGAAAAGGCATTTTCCGGAACGTCAACAGCGATTACCAATATTTTACGACAACCGGCGATAACGAGAACTACCAGATAAGCCCCATCCAACCAGCCAATACGCTGAACTACGACCAGAACATCATGGCGACCTATGTTGCCTATACCTACGCTTCCAAAACGAAATGGACGCTGAAAGCCGGTGGTCGGTATGAGTACACGTTTATCAACGCCAAGTTCAGCAACGAGCAGGGCAGCGATTTGAGTGATATTCCGGATTATGGTGTGTTTGTACCGAGTGTGAACCTGTCGAAAGGGCTGAAAGGCGGCAAAATCGTTAAACTGGCCTACAACCGCCGGATTCAACGGCCGGGCATTCAGTTTCTGAACCCCAACCTCAACGCGGCCAACCCCCTCAACACCAGCCAGGGGAACCCGTATCTGAAACCGGAATACACCGACAACGTTGAACTGGGCCTGAGCGGTCAGATCAAGAAATTCTACATGAATGCAACGCTGTTTGCCCGCCAGACCAACAACTCCATTACGAGTGTCCGGGATGTGACGCAGATCAACACCGGAACGGAAGCCAACCCGGTTTATCAGCAGGCCATCAGCAGTACCTTCCAGAACATCGGAAAAGAGCAGGCCTACGGCGTAAACTTGTTCACGAATGTGACCCTGTTCTCCAAATGGCAACTGGGTGGTGGTGTCGATCTGTACCATACGTACCTGACCAACAACAATGCCAGTGCCATCTACGGCGCGTCCAATTCGGGCTGGGTCATTGGGGGCCGGTTGTTCACGAGCGTTACGCTGAAAAACGGCTGGGGCCTTCAGGGCTTCGGTGGAGGACGCGGACGGCAGATCAATCTGCAGGGTTACCAGGGCAGCTTTGCGTTCTACAACCTGGGCGTCAAGAAAGATTTCAACAACAAACGGGGCAGCATCGGTCTCGGTGCCGAAAACTTCCTGAATCACCCCTTCAAAGTGCGTTCGGAATCTTCGTCGCCAATCCTGACCCAGCGAAGCGTCAACAGCATGTACAATGCCGGGGTTCGCGTGAACTTCTCCTACCGTCTGGGTAAAATGAGTCTCGACGGTTCCGGATTCAGCTTCGGCCGCAAGAAGAAAACCATCAACAACGACGACCAGAAAGGTGGTGGTGGTGACGATGGTGGTGGAGCCGTACAACAGGCTCCCGCTACCGGTGGCGCAACGGGCGGACGTCCCCGTCAAAAATAAGCTTGAATACACCTAAATCGATTGCCGCACTTTCAGAGTAAACACTTCTGAAAGTGCGGTTCAGTTAAAACATTATCATTTAACCAACCTCTCTATTTTTTATGAAAACGAAGCAAATTTTTGCCGGTCTGTTAGCCCTGGGTATGCTGGCTTCTACTCCACTGACCATCATCGCCGGAACGCCGGGATCGGATAAACGTCCGGGAAAAGTCGTCGCCAAAACCGTCACCTACGCGGTCGATACCGAACAGAGCACCGTGGTTTGGAACGCCAAAAAAGTAGGCGGTGAACACACCGGAAATATCAAATTGTCGAAAGGCGAATTCGTTTTCAACGGCAACAAGTTGACGGCCGGTGCCTTTACCGCCGACATGACGACGCTCAGCGAGAACAAAAACAGCGAGCGCGTGGTGAACCACTTGAAAGGCGATGATTTCTTTTCCGTCGAAAAAAACCCAACGGCTGCTTTTAAAATCACGAAACTGGATGCCATTTCGGGAGCCAAAGCCGGAGAAGCCAACTACAACGTAACCGGCGATCTGACCATCAAAGGAAACACCAACCCCATTACGTTTCCGGCGGTTGTGAAAGTAGCAGGTGATGCGGTAGAAGCCACGGCGAAACTGGTTGTCAACCGGTTGGCTTACGACATCAAATACCGGGCTGCAGTTATCGGTACGGCGGCTGATAAAATCATCGAAGATACCTTTACGCTCGATCTGAAACTGGTTGGCAAGAAATCGAAACCGATGTAATTCAAAACCGTGCAGCTCCTGCTCACAGTTTTAAGTCATTCCCTGTCAAAAGAATTTACGCATTTTCATTAATTAATATTATTTTTAATGAAAATCGCTACATTCTAATGGCAACGAATGACTTTTTTTATGGCGTTCGCTGCTCAACAACAAACCACAAAATACCTGACCAATTAGCATGAACTATAAAGACTATTTACCAAAACCGCTTTCCATCCTGCTGAATACCGGGTTGCTGATCGGACTGGTTTCGTTTACGATACAAGACAACCCCAACGATCAAAAACCGGATGAGAGCCGGTTTACGCCCGTCGTCATTGCCGAGAATTTAGACGAACCGATGGTGTTTGAAGTCCTGAAAGATGGCACGGCCTTCATCATCGAACGCAAAGGCGCTTTCAAAAAATACGACCCGGCGACCAAAACCGTCAACCTGATTGCGACCATTCCTGTCAACACCAAATACACCAGTGCTGAAGGCGTCTCACGCGAAGCCGAAGAAGGGCTGATGGGTCTGTCGCTCGACCCCAATTTTGATAAAACCCACTGGGTGTATCTGTATTATGCCCATCCAACCGAAAAGAAGCACATTCTGACGCGCTGGAATCTAGTCGATGACAAACTGAGTTCCGAGAAAGTGATGCTGGAAGTGACGACCCAGCGCGAAGTATGCTGCCATACCGGTGGTGGCATGACCTGGGACAAAGCCGGGAATCTCTACCTGACCGTCGGCAACAACACCGGCAACCAGCAGGCGGCCCAAACCGACGAGCGACCGGGTCGCGCCAGTTGGGATGACCAGGGACACGCCGGTAACACCAACGATTTACGCGGTAAAATTCTGCGAATTCACCCCGAAGCCGACGGTTCTTACACCATTCCGGAAGGCAATCTGTACCCGAAAGGAACCGACCCGTCGGACCGCGCCAAAACCCGTCCCGAAATCTATTCGATGGGCCACCGGAACCCCTGGCGGATTTCTATTGACAGCAAAACCGGCTTTCTCTACTGGGGCGAAGTCGGCCCCGATGCGGGTGAAGACACCGAAATTGGCCCGCGCGGGTACGATGAACTGAACCAGGGCCGCAAACCAGGCAACTTCGGCTGGCCGTGGTTTGTCGGCAACGATCAGGCGTTCCCGGTTTTCGATTATGCAACGAATAAACCGCTGGACAAAAAAGACCCCAAAAAGCTCATTAACAATTCGCCCAATAACACGGGATTAACGGAACTACCGCCCGTAGCGCCTTCTTTTATCTACTATCCATACGGTATTTCGGAGAAGTTTCCGCTGGTCGGCAGCGGTTCGCGCAGTGCGACGGGTGGGCCAATTTACCACCGCTCTGATTTCAAAGATCCCAAGCGTCCGTGGCCAGCCTATTATGAAGGCAAATGGATTGCGACCGACTTCTCGCGGGGCTGGATTATGGCCATCACGATGGACGAAAACGGCGACTATAAATCCATGGAACGGGTGCTGCCCAACTACCGCCCGGTTGAACCGATCGACATGAAATTTGGGCCGGATGGGGATTTGTATACGCTGGAATATGGCAGCAACTGGTTCCGCAAAAGCGACAATTCGCGGCTGGTGCGGCTGGAATACAACGGCGGAAACCGCAAACCGCTCGTTCAGGCAACCGCCAGCAAAAAAGGTGGTACGGTTCCTTTTCAGATCACCTTATCGTCGGAAGGCAGCAGAGACTTCGACGGCGACGCGCTGAAATACCAGTGGAAAGTGGCTTCGGCCGGTGGGGCCGCCCGGGTGTTTACAACCGCCAACCCGACCGTATCCTTTGATAAACCGGGCGTTTATACCGCCACCCTGACGGTGAGCGATCCGAAAGGCGCCAGCAACAGCCAGTCGGTCAAAGTCATTGCGGGCAACGAACCGCCCGTTGTGGCCGTGAATTTAACCGGCAATAAGTCCTTTTTCTTTCCGGATAAACCGATTCAGTACGCGGTTCAGGTAAGCGATAAAGAAGATGGTAAACTGGCCGGGTCGAACGCAACATCGGGGCAAATCAGCCCGTCGCGGGTCGCCATCAGCATCGATTACACATCCGAAGGATTCGATTACGCCGAAGTGATTCAGAGTCAGCGCAGTGTTGATGCCTCGACGCAATTCGCCGTGGCCCAGACCCTGATTGGCCAGAGCGATTGTAAAGTCTGTCACCAGGTTGCTACTAAATCCGTTGGTCCTTCTTTCCATGACATTGCCAACCGTTACAAAGGCAAGTCCGAAGCGTCGGGTCAACTGGTTAAAAAAATCATCAACGGTGGTGGCGGTGTCTGGGGCGAAGTGGTGATGCCCGCTCACCCGGCGATGTCGGCGGGCGATGCCGCTGCAATTGTCAAATACATCCTGAACAGCACCGAAAAAACCTTGAGCACCTTGCCGACGCAGGGCAGTTATGCGCTCAAGATTCCGGAAGGCGACAATGGAAAAGGGACGGTTCTGGTGCGGGCGGCTTATACCGACCGGCCGGTCAAAACCATTCCTTCACAGACCTCGGAAAGTCAGCTAATTCTGCGCAACCCGGAAGTCAGCCCGGCCGATGCCGAAGTGACCAAAGGGGTCGACATCAAAGCCCGGGGCATGGGGGCCGGGGTGAGTTTGGTGGCTTTTTCAAAGGGGTATATCGGGTATAAGAAACTGGACCTAACCGACATCAAACAACTGGAACTCATTGCGTCGGCTCAGAAACGCGATGGCAGTGTCGGCGGAACGATTGAAATCCGGCTGGACACTCCAACGGGTGATCTGATTGGCCAAACCGTCGTGGAGGTGGCGCAACCGAGAGCACCGGGGGCCGCACCCACGGCGACGGCCATTCAAACCGCCGGTGGCAATGCGCCCACCGCCGGAACGGGTGCTGCGACTCCGCCAAAATCGACCACAGCGGCTGCTCCTTCTTACACGCCCCGTGGCCCGGTTCCCCTGAAAGTTGCGTTGAAAGAAACCAACGGCGTCCATGATGTCTATCTGGTGTTCAAAAACGACCAGGCTAAAGCCATTGAACCGCTTCTTTCTCTGGTTAGTATCAAGTTCAGCCCGGTAGAACAATAGGCAGATTTTTGTTCAAATGAAGCGAGCCCGAGCCGAGAAAACCTCCGTTCGGGCTCGCTTCATTTTGACCTTTAGCTAAAAGCGAGATTGCCTTCCTGCAACGCTTTTTCGTATTTTTCTTTGTTAAACCGGAACAGGTACGGCGACTTGAAAGCCCCGCCTTTCCGTTGTTCTTCCAACCGTTCGATGATGCCCAATGCCCGCATTTTCTTGGAAAAATTGCGGGGATCCAGCGGTCGATTCAGGATGGTTTCGTAGAGCCGCTGGAGTTCGGGCATCGTAAACTTTTCGGGTAGCAGATTATACCCGACCGGCTGCCAGCTCAGTTGAACGCGTAACGTCCTGAGGGCCACGGTAACAATATGATTGTGATCGAAAAGTAAGGAAGGTAGTTTTTCGACATCCCACCACCGGCATTCGTCCGTCAGAAAATCAGCGGTGGGAGTTACTTTCGAAAAATCGACCAGGGCAAAATAACCAATCGAAACCGTGCGGTCGGGCCATTGTCTGGACGAGATATCCGGCCAGCTCAGTTTCTGGCTGATTTCCTGCCGGTTATACCGCACGTCTTCGCCAAAGGTGTGAAATTGCTGCAGAAAAAGCTCCTTGATCCCGGTGCGTTCTTCCAGAATGCGTTGAGCCGCCACATCGACCGATTCGTTCTTGTAG
This sequence comes from Larkinella sp., assembly GCF_965227735.1. Lineage (NCBI taxonomy): Bacteria > Pseudomonadati > Bacteroidota > Cytophagia > Cytophagales > Spirosomataceae > Larkinella > Larkinella sp. The sequence continues at coordinate 1,391,018 of NZ_OZ245776.1, forward strand.
ATAAAACCGCCCGGCAATCCCCACTCCTCGGTTTGCTTCCATCGTAATAACAACACTTTCAACTGGTTATCATAAAATCCAAAAATCACGCAGTCGATTGAAAGGCCCAACACACACCGTAGGTCGACCTCTTTGAAATACTCCTCCAGTTGTTTTTTGTAATTCATAGAGAAAAAATAAAAAATAAGCTTTATCTATTCCTTACATATTCACTATTTATTTTTACACCCTGTCAGCAGTCGTAGACCCTGACAGGGTGTAAACCTACCCATGATGAAATCACTACCGCTCCACTTGTTTCTGGGCTTTTTGTTTTTGACCCGGTTTCCATCCGCTCAGGCGCAGCAAGCGCACGTTAATTTAGACTGGAATCCGCATAAAAACACCCAAAATCTGAATCCCTTTGGTGCTAACGTCATCTCACCGGAGGTTAGCGACGACCGCATGGTAACGTTTCGACTCAAAGCACCCCGCGCTCAGGAAGTGCAGTTAACCGGCGGCCCGATGCTGCTGGCACTCAAGGCCAGTAAACCGATTCCGTTTAAAAAGGACAATGATACGCTGTGGACGCTGACCGTCGGTCCGGTAAAACCGGATATTTACGTCTACAAATTTATTATCGACGGCGTAACGGTGGTCGATCCAAACAACACCCTCACCGGTTTTTCGGACCAGCCCGGCTACAGCCAGTTGGTCGTTCACGGCGATGGCCCGGCGTATTACGATGCCCGCCAGGTACCCCACGGAACCATAAGCCGCCACACGTACCACTCGGATGTGCTCAAGGGCGAACGTGAATTGTACGTCTATACACCACCCGGTTATAACCCGAAGAAAAAATACCCGGTTTTATACCTGTTGGGCGGAAGCGGGGAACTGGCTTCGACCTGGTCGCTGGACGGGCGGGCCAACTTTATTGCCGACAACCTGATTGCCGAAGGCAAAGCCGTTCCGATGATTATTGTTATGCCGAACAACCAGGTGATTCACCGCAGTGACCCGAAACATACTGAATTGACGTTCAAGCTGTTTGAAGAGGAATTGCGGAAGCAGATTGTTCCGTTTGTCGATAAGAATTACCGTACGCAAACTACCCCGAAAGGCCGGGCGTTGGCGGGTTTGTCGATGGGCGGACGACACACGCAACTGGTGGGTTTCAATTGCCTGGATTTGTTCAGTTCATTCGGTTGCCTGAGTTCCGGGGATCTGAACACGGAGCAGGCCAGCGCATCCTTTCTGAATGATCCGGATATCAATAAGAAAGTAGATTATCTCCTCGTTGGACAAGGAACCGGCGAAGTAGCCACGATTGGGCTACGGGCGGTTGCATTACATGAGGCTTTGCAAAAACACAATGTGAAGCACGATTATTACGTAGGGGGCGATGGTGCTCACGATTGGGCAACCTGGCGACATTTGCTCTATTACCGCTTGCTGCCGAATCTATGGCGAAAGAAATAGTCTAGTTTCCTCCTACCCTGCAGGCTATCAACCCGGCCATGTTTTATTGGTACGGCCATCGATGGAGTGCTTACCGGGTCCTACAAAGTAGAGTGTAAAATAAACTAGAAAATAGAGCAACGGCATTTCTTTTTTCCCAAACGGATCGGCGCCGTGCGCAAAAAAAGTGACCACCAGCATGTTGATCATCAGGATGATGGCTGCTATCCGCGTTTGAAAGCCAAGAAGAATCAGGATAGAGCCAACAAATTCGGCCAGCATAGACAGGATCAGCGATGGCATACTACCGATGCCGATGGGGTCACCAAAGGTAAAATTACCGGCTAATACTTTTGTAAATTTAGGCCAGCCGTGTGTCAACATGAGGGCCGCTACGCCAATTCGCAGTATCAAGAGTGAAATATGCACCATGGATGGGCTAGCCTTTGTTCCTAACAGTGGTCTCATAGCAGATTGTCCGGTTACTTACCTAAACGGTCTTTCGCGGGTGTCTGTTTAGTTTTTATTCGCAAAAATCCGTTTCTCCCGAATCCAGAAGCCTATCCCATTTGGTTAGGTTTCCTGTTTAAATCTTCTTTTTCTGAAAGTTATCAACAAATTCTCTATTCGCAAATTAGTCTCTGAATCAAGACTTTATATACGATCCAGCACATCGTAAATTTTCACACGTACCAACAACTCGTGTTTATATTAACGCCAATTAGTCACTTTTGTATCTCAAAAATTACACTATATCATCTGGCATGTTATTGGCATATTGCATATATTAAAAACAAAAAAAACAGGCCTTATGAATACAATAATTGGTATACCATCTAATCACTTTATAGCCTCTTACATGACCGAAATTGCCAGATCGGTATGTTTAAGTATAAAAATTATTTTTGACATTCAACAAGTTGAAAGGACCATAAAACAGCAGCCTGTTGATTGGATTTTATTTGATATTTACGAAAAATCGACAGTTTATTTTGATGTTTTGCAAGAATTACGATTGCGGAACCAACGTTTCCAATTAGCAATATTGGTAGACAATAGCGTTAATTATACAAAAATTATCGATTATCATATTCAGCATTTAAAACCCGATTTGGTGTGCGGTTTTCATGAATTACCACAATGTTTAAGATTAATTTCTCTGGGACAGCGTTTTTTGCCCTCATTGCCCCCAATATCGAGAACGCATGTTATACAAGGATGGAATGAATTGACAGGGCGTGAAAAGGAAATAATATGGGAATTAGCGGAAGGAAAATCTGCAGCAGAAATAGCCGGCCTACTATACATTAGCCCCAAAACAGTCGAAAACCATAAGGCAAATATTTCTTCGAAGCTAAATGTAAATGGAGGACCAGGTTCTTTATTAAGATTCATATTTAAAAATAAAGTAGACATTTTATCAACTAAATATTAATTACGGAAACAAAAATAGGTAACATACCCTAAAAATAAACACAATATCACTCATGTAAGCAAGGAAAGACTTAGTGAATTTTACAAAAACACTATCGTAAAGTTCACATCCTTGCTATCATGAAAAAAAGAATCTACCTTGCAGGAAGGAATCATACCTTCATAAACTTAATAGCATTATTGGCGCTATTAAGTTTACCATCTTTTCGATTTAGTAACATAAATAGGGAAGGAAAAAGAACGTCTATTTTGCTGAAGAATATGGATAACCCCGCGACATTCGCACTTGAAAAGAGCCGAAACCCGGGAAGCGGTAAATCCAGAAGACCGATTCTTCCTCCTTCCTATCCATCCCCCAATCGAAAATCAGCCTCCCTGGGTAGTGATCCGATTCGTTTTGTTTTTTACACCAATAAAAAGCAGGTCGGCCTTGGTGAAGAAGTGGAATTAACGATAACGGCTCATTACATGGCCATCCATCCCGGTTTATTAGCGACCTTTCCCGGCTCAAATGCGTTCAGTCTCAAAGTGATCGTCCCGGACGGTTTCGTTCAAACAGGTGGTGACTACATCGACCTCATCGGTACAGAGCTTTCAACCCACCGGAAAACGGTTACTTATTCTCTCAAGGGTAAGTTTGTTTCAATTTCCAGCAATCCCACCTTCCGCTTGTTGCGAAGCCACAAGGATGCCGGTGCTGACAGCAAGTTTGTAGAAAAAGGCAAATTTCAGATTCATTGTCAAAACTCCGCCGAAAGTCTGGCCAATGCTGGTTCTTTGAAAGGATCACGAATTGCCGCGGAATCAGCTTCACTTACCGGCTGTTACGTTATTCGCTCCAAAAAAACCGGTCAGTTGCTCCAATCTCTAGCTGGTGATGTGGTCGAACAACGAGCCGCCAACAACCAGACGAACCAGATCTGGAAAGCCGAATCTGTAGGAACCAATCAATACCGCTTCACCACGCAGGATGGCTCCGGCAAAAGCATGCAGGTTAATACGGCCAGCAATGGCGAATTAATCCGAATTGGAACCTACACCGGATCCGATTTACAGAAATGGACAATCCAAAGCGACAACAACGGTAGTTATCGAATCAACACCTCCAATGGAATTACCTGGGATATGCGAAGTTACGGTGTTGAGCCACAACTTCAATTGTGGGGTAACCTCACTGAAGGTTTTGCCGACCAGCGTTTGTTTACATTCGAGTCCACCGGTTGTCCTACTACTCCGGCAACCGGTTCCTGCACCACCTTGCGCAGTGCCGACTCTCCTGCCAACCTGACTGGCGGTTTGGCGTATAAGTATTATCAAAGCATCGCCAACAACGACTGGTGTTCGGCCACCGGACTCAGCGGTCAGGCTGTCGTTAGTTCCGGCTCGGTCGGCACCATTAGCCTCACGCCCCGCCAGCGCGAGGACCATTTTGGCTTCGAGTTTGCCGGATACATTCAAGTCCCGGCTGATGGACAATATACCTTCTTCATCACCAGTGATGATGATTCCCAACTCTTGATTGGGGGCCAGTTGATTGCTGCCGACCGGGGTTGCCACGGCATCAACTCGACAGGCCAGGAACCCAGTGGCAGCATTTGCCTACGGGCTGGTTATCACCCCATCCAGATTCTTTACAGCCAGGGAACCGAAGGCTGGGGATTGAAAACACTTTGGCAGGGTCCCACCTTTGCCAAGCAGGAAATCCCCGCCGGAGCCTTGTTTCGCAGTGGAAGTGCTACTGTCGCCTGTGACTTTGTCGTCAGTGCGACAGCGCCGACTACGGCTAATTGCAGTAGTGCCATAATTCTCAACGCCCCCTGCACAGGAGTTAATTGCGACGGGGTTAGTTATCAGTGGAGTACGGGACAAAATGGCCAATCGGTCAACATCACGGCCGCTGGCAATAATGGCACGACAACTTATGCAGTTACAGCCAGTAAAGCCGGATGCGATAATAAAATCGCTCAAACATCGGTCACCGTCAACGGGTGTGGATCATCACTTACGGGCTGTTACATTATTCGCTCCAAAAAAACCGGTCAGATGCTCCAATCTCTAGCTGGTGATGTGGTCGAACAACGAGCCGCCAACAACCAGACGAACCAGATCTGGAAAGCCGAATCTGTAGGAACCAATCAATACCGCTTCACCACGCAGGATGGCTCCGGCAAAAGCATGCAGGCCAATAGTGCCAGCCAGGGTGAATTAGTCCGAGTTGGAACCTACACCGGAACTGACTTGCAGAAATGGACAATCCAGAGCGACAACAACGGCAGTTATCGAATCAATACCTCCAATGGGCTTACCTGGGATATGCGAAATTATGGCGCAGAACCTCAGCTTCAATTGTGGGGAAATCTTGCCGAAGGTTTCGCCGACCAGCGTCTGTTTACATTCGAGTCTACCGGTTGTCCTACCACTCCTCCGCCAGCCGGTTCCTGCACCACCTTGCGAAATGCCGACTCTCCTGCCAACCTGACTGGCGGTTTGGCGTATAAGTATTACCAAAGCATCGCCAACAACGACTGGTGCTCAGCCACCGGACTCAGCGGTCAGGCTGTCGTTAGTTCCGGCTCGGTCGGCACCGTTAGCCTCACGCCCCGCCAGCGCGAAGACCATTTTGGCTTCGAGTTTGCCGGATACATTCAAGTCCCGGCTGATGGACAATATACCTTCTTCATCACCAGTGATGATGATTCCCAACTCTTGATTGGGGGCCAGTTGATTGCTGCCGACCGGGGTTGCCACGGCATCAACTCGACAGGCCAGGAACCCAGTGGCAGCATTTGCCTACGGGCTGGTTATCACCCCATCCAGATTCTTTACAGCCAGGGAACCGAAGGCTGGGGATTGAAAACACTTTGGCAGGGTCCCACCTTTGCCAAGCAGGAAATCCCCGCCGGAGCCTTGCTTCGCAGTGGAAGTGCTACTGTCGCCTGTGACTTTGTCGTCAGTGCCACAGCGCCTGCTACGGCTAATTGCAGTAGTGCCATAATTCTCAATGCCCCCTGCACAGGAGTTAATTGCGACGGGGTTAGTTATCAGTGGAGTACGGGACAAAATGGCCAATCGGTCAACATCACGGCCGCTGGCAATAATGGCACGACAACCTATGCAGTTACAGCCAGTAAAGCCGGATGCGATAATAAAATCGCTCAGGCCACTGTAACTGTTACTTCTTGTCCCAATAGTACAAACGTAGCCACTAAAACGTTTATGATGACCTCTATAGTTGGTGAGGAATGGAGTGACGGAAAAGACTATGGCACACGTAAATACGTAAACATGCCTGAACCCGGATCTAATTTGCCCTCACCCCATCGTTTAGTACCTCCTAACAACTCAAATCTTAAAGTAACAAAGATTAGGAATATTGCAAAAATAATGAATTACTGGCAACAACTGGGCGGAACCCATGTGTCAATGCCTATGAAATGGGATGATACTGAAATGAGTCCAGGGGAGTTTGAGTTCCGTCATTGGGACTATATATTTGCTAAAGCCGATAGCCACGGACTTAAAGTAAATATTAACATCTGGCCATTATTGGATTTTAGTCAACCTCCTGCTAATTCGCAATATAATACCAGCGCACCATGGCGCTATGAGGGAACAGATGCTGCCCAGAAATTTGTATCAGATGCCAATGGGGGGCATACTGAACCTATAAATCATTTCATGAGCTACCATTCATCCAAAATAGCGAACTACCGACGATGGCTGAACGGTGTGGCCAATTACCTAGCGACGAAAGCTAACTTGATTGGGTATGTTGCTGTTGTAGTCAACCACCACAAAGAGGCAAATTATTACCTTAATGCTTATACAGATTACCACCCCAGCACGGTAAGTGCCTGGCAAGATTGGCATGATATTACTTATTCAGGACGTCCGAATCCTCCTGTTGATGGAGGGTCAAGTTTAAATCACAAACGCTGGCTTCAGTTCCGATCGAAGGTTCTTATAGATTTTGTTAAGGAATGGGTCGGAATTTTTAAAGCCAAAAATATCAAAACAGTACTTGACGTCGGAAGCTTTACCGATAGTAATGACAAACGGGGTACTTGGGCTTTGTTAGGAATGCTTCCTCCGGAGTTGGATGGGGTAAAACATAACCCTGGCTATAACTATCAGTCGGCTTTTGAAACCCGTATCGTAGCAACTGCACGACCTTCACTTGCGTCAGTGGAATGGAGCAACGAATGCAATGAGCAACCTTGTCCGTCTACTCTTGTACCTACCTTAATTGACAAAATCAAGACTAGTATCGACGCAGGAGCAACTGATATTTCATTTGCTATCTTTGATTTACCTCTTGATTATTTCCCCCCTGGAAATGATTTAGAGCAAGTTGTGAATGCGCTCAAAAGTTCAGGGTATTGGAATAAAACTATATCATCACTTCCGACTAACTGTGTGATGGAGGTAAAGGTAACTGATGCACTCAATAATGGCTCTTACAATGGGGGAAGCATTATCAATATTTTTAACAACTTCCAGAACAATAATAATGGCTGCATGACGTGGCCAGCCATTAAAGTAATCGACGATTTAAAGAACTTGAATTAATTCTTTGAAGGTATCGGATCAATAAAAAACACGATATATATCGTGTTTTTTATTGATCCGATTTAGTATGAAACGAATCCCCTCTGATCTATCTATCCCCTATTTCTGCCATCGAAAAAAAGTATCCCCCAAAACCAACAAACTTAATCACGGCCTAAATGAGTCTTTTACCGCAAACCATACTGAATAAGGCCTTCAAGGAAAAAAAATGGAATGAAACCTACTTCTCTCCTCTAAAAAAAATACAAATTTCAACTGACGTTGGGTACAGAAAACTGGTTCGACTGAACATGATTAATGATCAAGTTAACCCAGTCCGGCATCTCGATGAAGGCTATGCATTAATTATGGCTTCCCAGAAAGATACATTTCTTCTGTGGTCAATAGTCTCTCCAACTGGTTTACGTAATTTTTTTAAATCCGGAGATCACTGCTCAAAAGGATACCGGGTTGAGGTTGAAATAGACCCAAAAAAAATACCAAAGGGAGTCTATTTTTTCCATCAATTTTATTACTCAAGTGAAAATGCGATTGCGAGGAAAAAACCTGATGGGAAATTTACTATAACATAAAATGCATGAACAAGCAATTGCCAATATAAGCCTGATTCTTTATAAATACTTAGAGACTGTTGTCACTAATCAAAGCTAACTACATGAGAAATTTATCTATCAAAAACAAATCTTATCCACCAATCACCACATCTCCATTTCTATCATCTTATGAGTATTCGCTATTAGCAGTGTTGTCAATACTTTTATTAGCGCAAAAATTGCCATATATTTTATATAATGGTCAGATAAATCCTGATGAAAGCCAGATACTGACTCAAGCAATTACATTGGACTATGACCCGGTTTTTTGGCGATCAGTTGATGGAACAACTGGTGGCCCAATCAACAGTTATCTTATCTTACTCTTAAAGCACATCGGATTTTCATTTGATTATTTTACGCTCCACTTGCTATCGGTCGTTCTGATCATCATATCCCTTTTTATAACGTATTGCACATTGCGTCTTTTTTACGATTCTAAATCGTCATTTTTAAGTTTATTAATCCCATTTCAATTTTTCTTTTTTACAAAACACGGCGACTTCAACCATTACAATAGTGAATTACCTTCCGTTACATTACTTACCGTAGGTGTCTTTCTATTGGGTAAAATTTTCCGCTCTGCGAAGAAATCCATTTTACTAGCAGGAATATTTGGCCTTGTTTGTGCCCTCGTTCCGCTCGCAAAATTACAGGGAGGGCCACTTGCTTTCCTATACATTTTGTGCGCCTTCCTGGCTATCATAAATGGCAAAACCCCAATTTTACGAAAATTCTTATTGATCACATCAATGGGATTCGGGATAATAATCGTGGCTGGATCACTATTTATTTTTCTCAATTATAATCATCTCATGTACGATTTTTACATCATGTACATTAAAACAAATCTTAGTCATTATAATCCGGGAAACGGCTTTCAATCATTCATAAAACTATTCTTTAAATCCTCGTACGACTACGTATTCTTTCTGATTTCTTGTTTTCTTCTATGGATTGTAGCGATACTTATGGCTTTTAACGATCGGATGTATTCTTTTTTTTACAATAAAAAACTATGGTTTTTACTTTTGAATGTTACCACATCATTGGTTGTCGTAACAAAAACTGGTTACATATTTGAACATTATCTTTTTTACACTATTTTCCCAATCACATTACTCACCGCCTACAGTATACATCGAATCCTGGAATCTGATCAGGAACAGGCTTACCGGAAAGTGGTTACCCTCAGCATAGGATTGCTCATTGGTTCCACTTTAGTACATGCTTTAAAGCTCCCCAGGAAAAATCAAAACTTTACAATGACCTCCACTCCCCTCCATGAAAGGCAAGTAGTCAGTTTAATCAAAAAATATTCAAAACCAACCGATTGTCTGGTGGTCTGGGGGTGGAATATGCGGTATCATACCTTGAGCGGATTGAGGCAGGGCACAAAAGAAAACCATTCGATTCGCTGTATGACCACAAATTCGTTGGGAGCGATTCATGATCCTCAACTCATTGCCTATTACGGGAGAGCGTATGTAGATGACCTAAAACGAAACAACCCTCCCGTTTTCATTGACGAAGTAAAAGCAAACCGGTTTTTTGAAAATCCCGAATGGGTTGTACACCAAAAAAATCCAGAGTTAAAGCAGGTTATCGCCGATAAGTACCGGTTATTGTCTCAAGAATCCGGCGTTTCGGTTTACGTGCGCAAAGACCTTTTATAGACCAACCTTCAGGCCACATTCCGTTATAAAACCGCAGTCTGCGCACTCCTAAAACTGATACAACAACCGCGCCCGCACCCCGGCCGAAGTCCGATTTAAGCTAAATTGCGTCGACAGTAAAGGGCTTGACAGATACGGATTGGCCTGAATCACCCAGTGACTCCATTGCTTCTCGACAGCCACCCCCACGAGCCAGTTGTTGTACACGCCGGGAGAACATTTTTCGTAAAACTTTTGCGCCATAAATTCATACGGCCCCATGCGGTTGGTGTACGAAATTTTCTCGCGGGCTTCCAGGCTGAAACTCGCGCCAACGGAAGGCGTTATGGTAACCGAATTCCCGACTGGCAGACGATACCCAAAAGTGACCGGTAACTGCCAGGTTTTCCCGCTACGGGCGATATCCAGGATCTCAATGCGCTTGTCGCCGGGTACTTTGCCCGGATAATCACGCCGGAAATCACTCTTTTTCTTGATGAAATACTGCCCCTCCGTAATGTACTCTTCGCCCGAAACATTCAGGCGCGTCAATCCGATGCCAATCGTCAACCGATCTCCCATCAGAACTTCACTCGCCAGCCCATAACCCGACTGACCGCCACTCAACTGCGCACTGCCTCCAATCCGGACGTGAACAAACCGCTGCCGTTCTTCCACCACCGGTTTTGAACCCGAAGAGGTAGCTACGGCCGAATGCGTTGCCAACGGCCGAATGCGCCGGACCCGGCGTTGGTAGTTTTCGACGTAATAACTGGAATCAAATTTCAATGGCCGATTCAACACCGGCTCCCAGGAAATAGAAGCTGACGAGGACGAACCGGCTGTCGAACCGGCATTCCCCGGAACATCTACCGAACCCGAAGCACCGCTTGACAACGGCCGGGAGGTTTCTAAACCGGCGGGTTTCTGCCGTCCCGAATACCGGTCCGGGTTCCGATTCCAGCGGTCCGTGGCAGATTTCGGCACACGACCTGAAGGAAGCGTGATTCGTTCCGATTGCTCCGAAGGCACACGACCAGTTTTTGAAGGATCCGATTCCGATCCATTCAACCCCGCTTCGGATTCTGTCAGGCGCTCTTGCGAGCCGGATTGACCCGATAAAGTACTCCCTTCCAGATGGTTGCGCTTCCGATTTGGAGTTGATTCGATTGACGGGTTTCCGTCGGAGCGATCCGTTGCCGATGGATCAGTTTCTGACCGGTTGGCCAACTCACGATCATCGTTCTGCTGACCTCCTGGGGCAGAAGGCGATAACCGGGGTGATGGAATCAGGACTTCGCGTGTAATATACACCGTATCGGTTTTGGGTGCCTGGGCGACCGGGGCTTCCAGTGGGGCCTGTTGCAGAATCGTGACGGTATCCTTCAGAGACTGAACGGTTTGCACCAGTTTCTGATTGGTACGGTATTGCCACACGGCCAGAATAACCAGCCCGGCCACCGTGGCAGCACTCATCATCGGCACAAGCCACTGCGTAACCGCCCCGCCAATGGAAGGCACACCATTGCGACGCAGAACAGACCGAAGATGCACCCAATCCGTCTCCTGGAACGGAGGGTCTATCCCCTCCAGCTTTTGTCGTATATTTTCCTCAAATTTATCAGTTTTCATAGTAACGAATAGGAATCGCGGGGTCGGATGGAAACAGGTGTGGGTACGCAGACCGAATGGCCTGTTGAAGACGTTGCCGCGACCGTAAAAAATGCGAACGGATCGTGGCTTCGTTGCTCTGTAACACCTCGGCAATTTCCCGAAGACTGTAGCCATCTACTACATGCATCGAAAACACAGTACGGTAAGCTGGTGGCAGTTGCTGCACCAGCGCCAGAATTTCATCGGCCGAAATCTGGCCAATCACATCGTCTTCGAACGGCACATCCTGACCGGCCTCCAACGAACTCATGTCCAGTTTGTGGTATTTACGGTAATAACTGATGGCGGTATTGATCAGAATCGACCGCAGCCACGCTTTGAAAGGATGCGTGGCATCATACTGATGCAACCGTTGAAATACTTTTAGAAAGCTCTCATTCAACACTTCTTCGGCTTCTTCCGTCGTAGCCGAATACCGCAGGCAAATGCTTTTGGAATAGCCATAAAACTTTTTAAATAAAACACGTTGAGCCTGCGCATCATGGTTGCGGCAGGCTTCAATAACACTATCAATATCGTTTTCCGCGAAGGAGGGGCGCTTTCGGAAGAACAAGGCCGTAACGATTTAAGTAAATAATTCACTCATACCATCCCAATACGTCAAAAACCGGGCGACTGTTGCAGCAACCAGACGCTTTTTTTTATTTTTTTTCACTCCCCCAATTCCTACTTTTTTTTCGATTTGGTCTGCAACGGTGCCGGTTTTCCCGGCGTAATGTCAATTGTATCGTCGGAAAAACCGGTTTGCTCCCGAGTGAACTATCCTCTTTTTCCGGCTTTGAACCAGAAATTCTAAAGCAATGAAAATACATCTGTTGGTCATTGCGGATAGTCTCCATTACGACTCGGGCCTCAACTCCCGGCAGAGCTACATCGATCAGTTCGTGCAGCAACTGGAACGCGGGGGGCAGGAAGTAATCGTGACCTACCATGCGCCGATGGCCATCAGCACCATCGCCGAAGTGTTGCAGCGGGTTCCGCTCCGGCGCTATGACCTGATCATTCTGCAAATTGCCAACCGCCACCTGCGCGATTCGCGGCTGGCCCTGCGCCCCACCGCCGGAACCCGGTTCGTGGAGCATGTGATGGCCTGGAAGTGCCGCATCCAATCCATGCTGGGTGCCATTCGGCCCCTCAACGAAGTATACGCCCATTTGTCGATGATCCTGGAAACCCTCCGGTTTCACCGCAGCCGGGTTATTCTGATGACCCCTTTCCCCCACCGCGAACCGGTCAGTGGCTGGTTGCGACGCAAGGGCAGTGCCATCCTTAAAAGCGAAGGCCATCACCGGGGGTTCCGCGTGTTCGATGTGCAGGCCCTGGTCGATTCCCGCGAAGAGTTTTTCAGTACCGGCGACCGCGAACGGCTCAACGCCATCAGCCACGAACTGATCGGACGACGGCTGTACGATTTCTACCGAACCGAACCCAGCATGACCACCGGTCCTTTGAAACAGGACACCTAATTTGTTACTCTGCATTACCAACCACCATCATATATAGACAGCAAAACCATGAAAAAACCCCTGTTCATTGCCTTGACCGTTATCGTCGCCGGCCTGTATGGCTGCAACCAAAGCCAGCAAACCGTCACACCGGACACCGATTCGGCTATCTCGGCCACCAGCACCGCCCGGCTGGCGTCCGACAGTTCCGGATTCTTTTGCAGGAAGAACATTACGAAAATCGCCGTAACCGATCTTCCAACGTCTGTAAGCAACTACCTCTCTACCAATTATGCAGGTGCCACCGTTGACTATGCCGCCAAAGATGACACTGGCAACTTCCTGGTAGCCATCACGCAAAATGGCGAAACAAAAGCCCTCTTATTCAACGCCGACGGCACCTTTAACGAAGAATTGGCGCTGAAAGGCGGCCCCGGCCGGAAAGGCGGTTCGCACGGAAAAGGCGGTGGCAAAAAAGGATCGCTGGAACAGATTGCCGTCGCTGACCTGCCCTCCGCCATCACCAGTTACATCAGCACGAATTATGCCGGAGCCGAGGTGAAAACCGCAGCCAAAGACAGTACGCGTGGCTATCTGGTAATGATCGTGGTGAGTGATCAGGCCAAAACACTGCTCTTCAACACCGACGGAACCTTCAACAAGGAAGTTTCCAAACCGTTGCGCGGCAACTTTACGTCGGTTGCCGTGGCAGATTTGCCCGCTGCCGTTACAACCTACATCACGACGACGTATGCGGGTTCGACAATTAAAGATGCCGCCAAAAATGCCAGCGGGCAATTGGTGGTCGTTGTAAAAACCAGTGATGGAAAACCGGTAGCCCTGCTTTTTGAGGCCGACGGCACCTTCAAGCAGGTGTTGAAACAACGGCGTTGAAAAATTAATTGGCATCCTTCTCCGAAAAACAGGATGCGAGCGGTGGAGAAGGGTGCCAATTGATTTGGTAAATGACTTTTACTTTTTGAATACAACCTGAATTGAAAACGCTATGAATAATAAACTGCGCAGTGTCCCTGCCTGGTGGGGAATGGTTTTGCTTTCCGTTACGCTGCTGGCGGGTTGCCGCAAGGAAACCGACCTCGTTGAACCAACCACTACGACCACAACTGCCGAAAACCAGACCATCAACAAATGGATTCTGGAAAACATGCGGGAGTATTATTACTGGAATGACAAAATCCCGGCCAGCCCGGATCTGACGCTCGCACCCTCCGATTTTTTCGATTCCATTCTCTACTCTTACGACGCCACCGCCCGACCCGACGGCGACCGGTTTTCGTGGATCGAGGAAAATGCCGAAGATCTGTCGGCGTCGCTGAGCGGAGAATCGACCACCACCGGCATGGAATTCATGCTCTACCTGCGCTCGCAGGGTTCTACCAACGTGATTGCGCAGGTTTTGTACGTTTTGCCCAACTCCCCGGCAGCCGCTGCGGGCTTCAAACGGGGCGACATCATCAGCAAAGTGAATGGTCAAACCATCACGACTTCCAACTACGTTTCGTTGCTCTACTCGGGCGGCACAACATTCTCTTTTGGTCTGGCCGAAGTGCAAAACAGCACCCTGGTCGATACGGATCTGACCCGCTCCGTAACGGCGACGGTTTTTCAGGCCAACCCGGTTTTCATGGATTCGGTCTACAGCGTTGGCGGAAAAACTGTGGGCTATTTGGTTTACAATCAGTTTGTTCCGGCGCCTAACAACAGCAACGGTTCGGAATATGACGATCAGGTCGATGCCATTTTCAGCAACTTCAAAGCCAAAGGCGTTAACGAACTGGTGCTGGATCTGCGCTACAATCCGGGCGGTTATACGTCCTCATCCGCCAATCTGGCCAGTCTGATTGGGAAAAACGTCGACCGAACGAAAGTCTATTTCCGCGAAGAATGGAACGCCACCCTGACGCCTTATCTCCAGCAGGAATACGGCGATGAGTTCTTCATCCAGCGGTTCGTTACCAAATCGCAGAACATTGGCAGCAACCTCCAGCGGGTTTTTGTGCTGACCACCGATGGAACCGCTTCGTCCAGCGAATTGATTATCAACGGCCTGCGCCCTTATATGACCGTAACGACCATTGGCACTACAACCTATGGCAAAAATGTGGGGTCTATTACGATAGTCGATGATTCCGGAAACATCAAATGGGGTATGCAGCCAATCGTCTTTAAGTCATTTAACAGCCTCGGCCAGTCCGATTATTCCACCGGGTTCACGCCCTCCGTGGAAGTGCAGGAGCCGCTCAATTTGCAACCATTGGGTGACGTCAACGAACCTTTGCTCAACGAAGCGCTTTACCAGATCACCGGAAGCCGCATTGCCCGGCGGGGTGTTGCCGAACCCAACCGCCTGCCTGCCCTGGGGTCGTCGATCCAGCGCAAAGCTGGCGGAGGACGCATGATCAAAAGCTTACCAACCTTTAAACCCAGTACCCTATAAAACACCTTTAAGCTGCCTTTTTCCATGAAAACTGCTCTGACTACGTTCTGGCTCTCCATCCTCGTCTACCCGGCTATTGCCCAGGGAATCACCGACTACTATCGCCCGCCGGTGGAGTCCGCGGATGCATTCACGCCCGAACTCCGGTCGAATAAGGAACGCCGGGCCGAAATGACGAAGCTGATCGCCCGCTACGGCGAAACGTATATCCGGGAGCGTTGGTACATTGGAGGGGACGGTTTTTTCCGAACCGACAAAGGGCAGCTTGACCAAACCTTCAACGGATTGATTAGCACCAAAGGAACTACACAAACCGGCTGGAGCGCCGTTATCGGCTGGGTTAGCAACGAACGCTGGGCGGTGGAAGGCGGCTATGCCCGTTCCCCCATTCACAACACGCTGGTGGTGGGCAGCGGCTCCAACGCCCTTGATCTGCGGTTCGAGAACAACAAGCACGGTTTTGTGGTACGTGGCAAACGGCTGATGCGGTTTGGCAACCGGGTCGCCCGTCGCTCTGGCTTGTGGCTCGGAGCCGGGGTCTGGATGGTCCCGAACAATGGGCAGCAAGTCAGCAACTTTCTGGTGGAAGGCTACAGCTACAGTGGTTCCGGGGGCGGTTTTGGCCGCGCCAGCCGGGTCCAGGTCGACACCCTCCAGATCTTTGGTGCCACCCGCCTGAGCCCGCGCCTGAACGGCATGGCCGAAGCCTCGGCGGAATATACCGTCAAGCTGGGCGGAAAAGCCGAACTCAGTCTGTTTGCCCGGAAATACTGGGGACTCAGCAACTCAATCACAACCAACCTATTATACACCGTAAACCGCGGAGAGTCGCAGTCCGCCGTCCTTCGGGCCGACGGCAGCGGCTGGAGTGTAGGCGTATCCTTGCGGTACGTCTACGCCCTCCGCTATGACCTGCGAAAAATGCCGGGCATTTTTAACCTGCGGGGCAACCGACCGGAACCGGTCAACGAAAAACGACGACGTACTCAATTGTAAGTTCATGCGTATCGATACCGAAAACAATCACCCTTTCTATTCTTTCACCGTTGCCCCATCGGTAACGGGTTTTTCTGTTTACTCACTTTCCCCTTTTTTTCTATGAAAATTTCATTCCCCCGCGTGTTGCGCTCCAAACCCTCGACGGTAAGCTCATTTTTTAAGAATCGTTTCTCGATCCTGATCCCGGCTTTTTCCTACACCTTAATCTGGGTGTTGTGGGGTGCTATGCTGAGCAGTTGCTCCAACGAAGACGACGTTGCGGTTTTGGGCGACTGGAACCGCCGGTCCGACTTTGAAGGCGTGGCCCGCAATGCCGTGGCCGGTTTTGTGCTGAACAATGTGGCTTACATGGGTACCGGCACCAACGCCGATAACGACCGGCTGAAGGATTTCTGGTCGTATGACCCGGCCCGCAACACCTGGACGCAGTTGGCCGATTTTGGCGGAGAAGCCCGCAATACCGCCGTTGGTTTTGCCGTCGGCACGAAAGGCTATCTGGGTACCGGTCTGAATGCCAACAGCGACCGGCTGAAAGATTTCTGGGAATTTGACCCGACCGCCAACGCCTGGAAACGCATCGCCGACTTCGGAGGCACCGCCCGGCGCAACGCCGTGGCCTTCTCGGTGGGTAACAAAGGCTACGTCGGCACCGGTTTCGACGGCAATTATCTGAAAGACTTCTGGGCTTACGATCCCACCAAAGATACCTGGGAGAAAACCGCCAGCTACGGCGGAGCGAAACGACTGGGAGCCATCTCGTTCGTGATCGACGGACTGGCGTATGTCGGAACCGGTAACAACAACGGATCCGCCGAAAAAGACTGGTGGGCCTACGATGCCACCAAAGATGAGTGGATTGAAAAAGGCGATTTTGAAAGTGATGAACTGGTGCAACGCAGCTACGCCGTTGGCTTTTCGATTGGGAACAAAGGCTATGTAACCCTCGGGGATGGCAGCACGGCGGTTTGGGTGTATGATGCGGTCACCGACGATTGGTATGAGCAGGGCATTTTTGAAGGATCGGCCCGGCAATATGCTTTTGGATTTTCCATCAACGGCAAAGGCTACGTCACCACCGGCAGCAGCGGTTCCGGCCGGTTCGACGACATCTGGGAATTCGACCCGACCGTTGAACAGGACACGGATACGAATTGATGAGACGTATGAGAGGCAAAAAAATTCAGTCCCTGGCGATCCTGCTGATCGGGCTGGCCATTGTCACGACCTACAGTTTGTTCCGTCAAAAATCGCAATATGAGCTTCAAACGACCCGCACACCGACGGGCTGGGGGTATCAGGTTATGCTGAACGGCAAAACCGTGATCGACCAGCCGACGGTGCCGGGTCTGCCGGGGCAACGCGGTTTTGCCAGCGAAGACCTGGCCCGAAAAGTGGGTGAATGCGTTGTTTCCAAACTGCATCAGGGGCAATTCCCGCCCACGCTCACCCCGCCGGAACTCAGCCAGCTAGGCGTGTCGGTTCCGTAATCGGTTTACGGTTTTCTGTTTACGGTTTACGGTGGCTGACGCATTCTGGTTGAAGCATGCGCCAGCCACCGTAAACTGCAAACTGAAAACCGTAAACCACTATACCTTATTTAGTCCCCTACTTTAGAAAACATACATGCAAACCTTACTGCGCTTAGCGCTACCGATGGTGGCCGGAATGTTGATTTCCGGCTGCATGTCGGGGGATCTGGACGTCGGCCAGAATCTGATCAATCCCGACGAAATGGAACTCCAGTACATCGACACGGTGACGGTCAACCTGTCGACCGTTATGGCCCCCGACTCGTTTGTTACTTCGTCCGACAGTACAATTCTGGTGGGTCGCTGGACCGACACGCAGACGGGCCAGATGGAAGGTCGGGGATTTGCGTCCTTATCGTACGTCACCAACGATTTACCCGATCAAAAGGGCATCCGGTTCGACTCGCTGGTGCTGGAAATGGTGTACGGTTATTCGGTGGGCGACACCCTGAAACCGTTTACGCTTCAGATTCACCAGCTTCGGCAGCCGCTCGATATTGGGGCGGTTCATTACAATACACAATCGGTTGCCTACAACACGACCCCGCTGATTACCACCAGCTTTCTCCCTCAGTTTAAAGAAGAAATCCGGCAGGTTCGGGTTCGGATACCCGACGCCATGGCGCAGGCGTTCTATGCCAGGCTGGTCAGCAAGGAAATCAACAGCAGCGAAACCATGTCTGATTACTGGAAGGGATTTGCGTTTTTGAGTCCAGCGGCCAGTAATGTTTTTCTGGGGTTAAACCTCACCTCGTCGCTTTCAGGCATCCGGTTGTATTACCGGGGCAACGACATCAGCCAGACAGCAAACAACCTGCTCTTTCCGTTCCAGGCGTCGCAGTTTACCCAACTGACCAACAACCGGAGCGGAACGCCCTTGCAGGCTTTGCAGCGCGCATCGGATGCGGTTTCCAGCCGAACGACGCAAAATTCATCGTTTGTCGTACCCGGTGCATTTTTGTCCACCCGGCTCGAAATCCCGTCGCTGAGTGAGTTCATCAAACCGGAAAACTTCATTGGTCTGAACCGCGCGGAACTGATCATCGAACCCATCCGGCGGGATGTGCGTGACAACAATGCGCCCCCCGGCCAGTTGGCGTTGTATTTCACCAACAACCAAAACGAAACGGTGGAAGCCGTTCCCGGTTTTTCCACGGGTGCATCAGCCGCCGTCGCCAGCTATTCGTATTTGCCAAACGCCATCGAACTGGAGGACGCCTACGTCTTCAACATCACGCATTACGTCAACCAGGTGATGAAGGGTTTGTCGGTCAACCGGCCGATGTTACTGAAGGTTCCGAGCGGTGAAAGTACGATGAAGACCATGATTCAACGCGTTGCGTTCGGAAACCGGCAAAGCACCACCGACCGCATCCGATTGAAATTGTACATTACGTCGGATACGTAACCAAAACGGTGGGCGATTGGGAAGTCCAAATTTAATCGCCGGATTGCATATTTATCAGCCCACTGCTCATTGATTTAATCAAAATAACCGCCGGATTCATAGTTGGCTTATCAGCCCACTGCTTCAGCTGTGGGTAAACTGACACGAAACCGAATCATTACGAAACCGTTTTAACGGTTTTTCGGACGATGAAACCGTTAAAACGGTTCTGGTAGCAGGGGTTACTTTTCCCTATACCCACAGCTAAAGCAGTGGGCTGATAAACCAAAATAATAATTCGGCGGTTATTTTGTTTAAATGATAAAGCCGCCCGCCCTTTAGGGGAACAGGGCAGTAGAGAAAATCCTATTTCTAAATCTTTACAAAAATTTAACAGCTTGAAAGCCAGCGGTTCTAATGGCTTTTCAGTATTTTACCGGTTCATCAGCTCTTTCTTCTTCCCGGTATGAACCAACCGATACGAATTTTCACGCTGGCTTTTTTTCTAATCATCAGCAGCCTTTCTTTCGCCAGAGCGCAGCAAACGCAAAACGTCATTCTGGTTACGCTCGATGGGGTTCGCTGGCAGGAAGTGTTTTCTGGTGCCGATTCGACGCTGCTGTTCGACCCGGCTTATTCGCCCGACACGGCCACGGCCCGGAAGTTTTTCTGGGCGGCTACGCCCCAGAAACGACGCCAGCGGTTGTTTCCGTTCTTCTGGAATACCGTCGCCAAACAAGGGCAGCTTTACGGGAACCGTCTGAAAAACAGCCGCGTCAATGCCTCGAATCCGTACTGGTTCAGCTATCCGGGGTACAACGAAATTCTTTCGGGGTATGCCGACGACCGCATCAAATCGAATGATAAAATCGACAATCCGAATACCACCGTTCTCGAATTTCTCCACAACCAACCCGATTACAAGGGTCGGATTGCGGCTTTTTCATCCTGGGATGTGATCGAAGCGGCTGTCAACGAGAAGAAAACCGGTATTTTCGCCAGTGCGGGTAACGAGCTGATTCCGTCTCCAAAAACCGCCACCGATTCACTGCTCAACAGCATGATGGCCAGCATTCCGGCACAGGTTTGGGACAAGTCTGTCCGCAGCGATTTTCTGACTTATTATGCCGCCAAGAATTACCTGCTGCAAAACCGCCCCCGGGTGCTGTTCATGCAGTTTGACGAAACCGACGGGCTGGCCCACGCCGGGCGGTATGCCGACGATTTGCGTATGGTGAACACCGCCGATGCGTTCATGGCCGACCTCTGGAAAACCATCCAGCAAATTCCGCAGTACGCCGGAAAAACCACGCTCATCCTGACCACCGACCACGGACGGGGCCACACGCCGAAAGCCACCTGGAAAGGCCACGGGGCCAAAACGCCGGATTCTTACCAGATGTGGTTCGCCGTGATCGGCCCGGACACGCCACCCACCGGCGAGCAAGCGGGCGGGCCGGTCTTGTTTCAGAATCAGTTGGCGGCCACGGTGGCCAAGCTGTTAGGCCAGACCTTCACCTGCGAACACCCGGTTGGGCCACCGGTTCTGACGGTTTTGAAACCGTGAATCTATCATAACCGGCTTTTCATTCGGCGGTTAGTCCGGCGGCAGAACGACCCGCTCCATCTTCGGAACCAGCAGATGAATGATTCCCAGCGCCAGCAAATACGAGCAGGCAGCAACCACAAACAGCGGGAAATAGCCATACCGGACGCGGATGATACCCGCCACCAGCGCCAGCAGAACGCCGGAAATCGCCCCGACGGCCCCCCCGATTCCGGTGACCCGGGCCACCAGCGGTTTGGGGAACAGATCGGTGACACTGGTAAACAGGGTCGCCGAAAAACCCTGGTGAGCGGCCGTCGCCAGCGAAATTAACCCAATGGCAACCCAGAGACTGTGCGTCTGAGCGGCCAGCACAATCGGCACCACACAGAGGGCACAAATCAGCCAGGTGATCTTGCGGGCGCGGTTGACCGACCAGCCGATTTTGAGAAAGTAGCTCGATAGCCAGCCGAAAAAGATACTGCCCACATCGGTAACGAGATAAATGACCAGAAACGGTAACCCCAGATTTTTGAGGTCGAGCTTCTGGTCCAGGGCTTCGCTACTGTTGAAAAAATCGGGCAGCCAGGTCAGGTAAATCCAGAAAACCGGGTCGATCAGGAATTTGCATCCCGCATATGCCCAGGTCTGGCGGTAGCGCAGCAGTTGCCACCAGGACACGGAAGCCCGCTCCGGCTCGGGAACCTCATCGGCCCGAATCAAAGCGTGTTCGTCGGGCGACAAACGGGGATGTTCCGCCACCGGGCGGTAAATCACCAGCCAGGCCACCAGCAGCCCGATACCGAGTAAACCGGTGAGCAGAAAACAACTTCGCCAGCCATATTGCAGCGTCAGGAACGGCACGAGCCAGGCCGTCAGAATGATTCCGATGTTGCCGCTGGCGTTAAAAATACCAAACGCAATCGAGCGTTCCTTTTGCGGAAACCACTCCGACACCGTGCGCGTAGCCGCCGGAAAATTCCCGGCTTCACCAACGGCCAGCCCCGCTCGTGCCAACGCCAGCGACCGGATCGAGCCGACCAACGAGGTCAGCATGCCAGCCAGGCTCCAGATCATCACAAACAGCGAAAAGCCCCGCCGAAGCCCCAGCCGTGTGGTGAGCCAGCCCGTCAGCAGAAAGCCCACCGCATAGGCCGCTTTGAAAGCCGCATCGACAAAACCCATCTGCTCCTTAAACTGCCCGTCGAGCGCCGGGGTCAGAACCGCATCGGCGGGCAGGCCGAGCATGTCGCGTTTGAAGGAAGGATCAATCATAGTGAACGACAGCACGTTGCGATCCACGTAGTTGACGATCCCCGACAGAAACAAAACCGCCAGCACCCACCAGCGCAGGTTCTTCCAGGGTCGATACCCGGTGGCCGGTTTCAAATCCGGTACGTTGAGGGGTTGATTCATGGTTTTGCGGGACTGGTGATGAGTACCCGGTTGGTGCGCAGGCCGGGTCGGACCTCGCCACCGGGCAGAATCCATTTTCCGTCCCAAACCACGGCTGGCGTCGTAACGGGAGCCCATAACACCGGTTTCCTGTTGTCGTGATTCGCCCCGGTTTTGGGGCTGACGTTCCCGGCAACCGTCCAGGTATTGGTCGGGATGTGATACGCGAGAACCTCGGTACGAAAACCGGGGTGGTTTTCTTTCAGAATCAGATTGCGGTCGGCATTGGCCCCATCGTCGCCACCTGGCACCAACAGTTGATCTTGTCCGGACGGAAAAGCGGGTGAGGGCGCAGCAACGGTGGGATTCGGCAAATCGGCCAGGCGCGTCCAGCTTCGTTGTTCCGGGTCGTAGGCATACGCATCGGCCAGATACCGGCGTTTGATCGCTCCGGTTTTTGGCTCCGCGAAAACTTCCGTACCGCTGAAGAGAAAGAATTTTCCGGCCTGCGCACCCGCTACGGCCAGCATTCGGCCCGGCCCCGGCCAGGGTGGTAACCGCTGCCAACCGGCTTCGGGTTGGCGCAAATCCAGGCTCAGAAAAAGATTTTCGGCGGTGGTATCGGTCGGTGTTTCAATACCGCCAGCTACGTAAACGATTCCGCTGAGAACCGCCCCGCAGGCATTGGCCAGCGGTAACGGCAACGGACTCAGACTTTTCGTCGTCACCTGTCCATGCTGGTATTGCAATACAAGTACGTCCGGATAATGCCGTTCCCCGTCGGCACCACCGATGCACAAAACACCGCCAGGCACTGTCAGGGCCACGCTGTATCCCATTTTTCGCGGCAGTTTGCCCACCTTTTTCCAGGAACCATCCGGTTTTTCCAGCACAAACAGGTCGTCGTACCAGGTTTTCGGCGTTTTGCCCCAGGGGCCTACGTTATCGGGAAAGTTAGCCCCCCCGCCTACCAGCAAAGCCCCGTTGCTGATCCCGGCGACAGAACCCGCAAACCCCACTGGATCGGGAACGGGCGGTAACGTTCGCCAGGTCAGCGATTGCGCCAAAGCAAGATCATATACCATTGAAAAAAGAAGAACAAGAAACCCGTTTCGATTCATAACGTCTGTAAAAAACCGCGTTGATGGGCCATCCAGCCCGTTCAAAAACCGACTCAGGGTTGACCGTTCGGCGTGCTCACTGTCGGCAGAACAACCGGAATTTCTGAAGCCGCACGGAGCCGTTGCCAGAAGCCAATCGATTCCAGATCGGTATACAACTCGTCATACTGCTTCTCCGAAAGCCGGGTCAACGGCAGACGGCACGGCCCTACGTTGTACCCCAGCATGTGCATGATGGCTTTCTGGGCCGGAATGGGCGGAAATCTGGTCATCACCCGGATCATCTCGATCAGGTGGGCCATGCTCTCCTGCGCCTGCTCCATCTGCCCGGCCTTGTAGTGCCGCTGGACTTCCAGATACAGCGGGGCAGCAAAATTATACGTACTGCCAATGGCTGCTTTTGCCCCAATGCTCAGGGCTGGCAGCAACATTTCGTCGTATCCGTACAGAACGTCAAACCGGCTGTTGGCATACCGCAGACACACCTGATATTCCCAGATCGTCGTGGCCGTATACTTAATTCCACGCAAACTGGGAATCTGCTTTTCGCTCAACCGAAGAAATTCAACCATGTCCATGCCTACGCCGGTCAGCGTTGGAATGTGATAATAGTAAAACGGCATTTCGGGCGCTGCCGACGCGATTTCGGCCATGCTATTGACCAGATTCTGAACCGATGTGGGTTTGAAGTAAAACGCAGCGACCGACGAAGCCGCATCGGCCCCGATCGAATGGGCGTGTTGCAACAGGGCCTGCGATTCGCGAATACTCGAATGCCCGACGTGTACCCAGATGGGCAACCGTCCCGCTGATGCCTGCACGAAGGCTTCGGCCACGGTCATGCGTTCCTGCGTCGTCATATTGGGGCCTTCGCCATTGCTGCCACAAATGAAGGCGCCACTCAGCCCATCGGCAACCATTTTATCGATTAAAACCGGTATCAATTCCAGGTTGAGGGAACCGTCTTCGTGAAAGGGGGTGAATGGTGCGGACAACAGTCCTTCGGTTTTTGGTACGTTCATGGTGTTTTGGTCAATTCTACGCTCATTAATTTTACAGCCTCTTGTCGAAATCGTCGAGCTTGAACCGCACGGAGACGACCGAATGCTTTTTTGTTCCGGGTTCATATTTGATGTAGGTCGTCGCCAAGAGCGTACCGTCGGGCAGGAGTTCCAGACCGGGATACCCACAATCGGTTCCGGCGTAATTATGCAGCAGTTTCACCCGGTATTGCCCCGAAAGCCCGTTGACAATGTCGTTGTACGTTCCTACCCAGGCCACAAAATGCCCCTTGGTGGGGCTATTGGGTGCCATATCCCGAAAAACCGATACAATCCGGCCGTCCGGCGTATACCGCACCATATGGCGGTCGCCGGTCAGGCCCCAGGGCGTTTCGACGGGCTTCGACCAGGTTTTTCCCTCGTCCTCCGACGTCATCATCAACGCCCGGCCTTTCCGCTGGTTTTCCCGCATCAAGCACAGCAATTGTTTGCCGTTGGGCGACCGAAACACGGCGGGTTCGCAGGGCGAGCGGCCTTCCATTTCGCCCACCATTACCGATTCGCCCCAGGTCACTCCGCCGTCGGTCGAGATCGACTGCCAGATTTTCAGCGGGGATTTATCCTTGTCGTCCGGCCCCCGGTGATACAGCCCCAGGTAATCGCCGTTCTGTAGTTTGACGATGCTCGAAAAGGCCATCACACACGGTTTTCCCAGACTTTTGACGGGTGTCCAGGTTTTGCCACCATCTTCGCTCCAGGTTTGGGACATGCCCGGACGAGCCGTAAACACCATCAGACGCGCCTTTCCGGTTTTGTCGGTTAAATGGTAAATACTAGGACAATTGAAGGTGGTGCTCCAGTCGGCAGGCGTCGGAATCATTTCCCACTGAACACCGCCGTTCGTGCTCTTCGCCAGCGGACCGCACTTGCCCCCGTGATCGAACGACCAGGCACAAAACAGAGTCTTGCCGTCGGGCATCAAGACCGTTGTCGGGTGGCCCTGGTAGATTTCCTCCGTTCCCCGGGCGACTACTGTTTGCCGGTTTTTCTCGCCGGACACATCCAGAATCGGGAGATTTGGATAGTAAGGCTGTGCTACCGCAGACAAAGTCGCACTAGACAGTAAAACCGTTACTATACAGCACTTTATCGATTGTTTCAGGAAGTAACTCATAAAATTTAGCGGGTAGAAGACACCATGTTGACCTGATCTTTCTGATCCGTGAGCCAGGCCAGGTTGAAGCGTTTGAGCACAATGCGATACCGCCAGGTTTCGGTTGACCCTTCATTGGTTTCGTAAAGGCAGTACATCATGCCGTCCGGACCAACGGCCAGATCGGAATACCCCGCCTTGCCCGCATCGATCACTTTCCGTACCGGCCACGACTGTCCATCGTCGTAACTCAGCTTCGCCGTCAGGTTCTGCCGTTTGCGAAAATCGTTGCGCTTGTTGAGGTATTCCGGATCATTTTGGCTGTCTGGATTCACGAATAAAATGCGGTTTTTGCCGCCCTTGCCGGGGCTGCTCACGCGAATCAGGCTGGCCATACAAACCGGGTCGAAAAGTTCCTCGTCAAAAACCGGCTTCGTCCAGTTCGTAGCACCGTTCGGGCTGTAGGCAATCATCCGTTGGTGCGGTGCGGATTCGGTGCGAATGTTGAGCATTACCCGCCCGTCGGCGGTTTCGATGGCAACGTGTTCGCTCGGATTTTTGATTTCCGGGGTGGTGTTGGCCACTATGGCACCCCGTTTCCAGGTCTGCCCAGAATCGTCGCTGTAAATTGTGGCCACGCACGATGGCCGGTGGTCACCGCCCGGAATTTTCGGATTCGGTTCACAGAGCCAGACCGGCACCACCAGCCGCCCCTTGTGCTGCCCGTTCTGAAGCTGAATAGCGTGGCCGGGGCCGGGAGCCAGCACTTTCCAGTTGTATTCGGGCCGGAACTGGTCAAAAGCGTAGGTGATTTCTTTCGGTGCCGACCAGGTTTTGCCGTCATCGGTCGAGCGGACGTAATAGCAATTGCTGTAGTTTCGATGATAGAGCACATGGATGGTTTTGCCATCGCGGTCGACAATGGGCGTGCAATTGGATGTCGGACGTTTGGTTTCACGGGCGGCAATGACCACGTTCTCTTCCCAGGTTTTTCCACCGTCCGTACTCCGGCGCATGATCATGTCGATGTCGGCCCAGTCGCTGGAATTATTGACGCGGGCTTCACAAAACGCCAGCAGCGAGCCTTTGGTGGTCATCACCAGAGCCGGGATGCGGGTCGTCGCGTAGGACGTTCCGGGATCGAAAACCGTAGCGGTGGTTTCAAAAACCGGCTGCTCATTTACCTGAGCGGGGCGGTTCGCGGTCCTGCAATTCGCCAGCAACACACTCAGAAACAGGAAATAAATAAAGGGCCTCATGTTTTAAAAGTAAGAGTTTAGGAAGTCAGTTTACTTAGCCTGTGCATCAATAGCCTTCGGTCTGCTTAATCAGATTATTCAGCGAAAGCACGCGCGTGGCTACCGGCCAATACAAAGGTGTGGTTTTTCCCCGCAGGTTCGGTACGAGTTCGTAGACGTTAATGGTGCCGCCTTTGTGGAAGCGGACCAGATCCCACCAGCGTTTGTTTTCGTGGAAAAACTCCCGGCCTCGCTCGTCCAGAATTTCTTTTTCCAGCGTCTTTTTATCAGCCGCGGTGAAGTCGGCCACACCGGCCCGTTTCCGGACTTTGTTCAGTTCAACCAGGGCCGGAGCTGACTGCCCCAGAGCCGCCAGTGCTTCAGCTTTTAGCAGCAACAGGTCGGCGAAGCGATACAGAATCACGTCATCGTCGGCCAGCCGGTCTTCGGCATACAGCGTCCCCCGGAACTTATTGGGCCAGGCAATGAGTTTTTTGGTGCCCTGCAATTCCCAGATGTAGCTCACCTCCCGGCGAACATCTGCCGGATAGGTGTCCAGCAATGCCAGGGCTTCCGGACTGGCGGCATAACCCGCCTGGGCGTTTCCCGGCTCTTTCACCAACGGCAAATCGGCGGCATTGGCGGCTGTACCCGAGTAGTTCGTCAACGGCAGAGCCGACCGGGCGTACATATCGCTCCCCGTTTCGTTGCGGTTGAAATACAGCGAAAAAATCACCTCGGCGTTCTTTTTATTGGTCGACAAAAAGACATTCCGAAAAACCGGCAACAGACTCACACCCGATTTTTCAACCTCCGCAATGGCCGCCAGAGCCTCGTTCAAATCAGCATTGCCGCCCCCCATCACTTTGGCCGTCCACAGCTTCGCGTCGGCTTTGAAGGCATAGGCGGCCGGTTTTGAAAACCGGTTTTTATCCAAATAACCGGCTTCGGGGAAGAGCGCGATGGCCTGATCCAGATCCGCAAACACCTGCTTGAATACGTCGGCAACGGGGGTTCGAGCTACGAGCGGGACCTTCTCATCGACCACCGGTTCGAGCACCAGCGGCACATCGCCCCAGATTTTGGCCATGTAATAATACAGATAGGCCCGAACGCAAAGGGCTTCCGCCTGCGTCCGTTTTTTGACTACCTCATTGGTGAACGAAAAGCCCTCCATTTGTCGCAATAGCAGATTGACATGCCCGATGGTGCCATAAAAAGCCGTCCAGTCGCGCGAGTTGCCCGCGTTGATGACCTGCGACCAGTAGGCCGAAAACCGGGGCAGCGAGCCCTGAACATACAATTCGCTCCGGTCTTCGCCGAAAGCCTGTTCGTTCATATGCCCCCGAAACCGCTGGTAAATGCCGGTCATGTAGGTGGTGAAGTCGCCTTCGCTCTGCCAGAACACCTGGTTGGTGATCTGCGAACGGGGTTTTACCTCCAGAATATCCTGACAGGAGGAGCCGAGCCAGCCCGTCGCCGTCAACAAAAGGAATTGAATGAATGTCTTTTTCATGCGTGCAGCGATTGAATGCCTGATTAAAACCGGATGGTGGCTCCGAACGTAAATTGACGCGGACGCGGATAACCGCCCTCATCATATCCTTTGTAGACTTCCGGATTCAGTCCCTTGTATTTCGTCAAATACCCGATGTTGTAGACCCCGGCGTTGAGCTGAACCGAGCCCGCAAAAATCCGGCGGGCGATGCCGGTTGGCAGTTGGTACGAGAACGAAAGCTCCCGCAGAGCCAGCCAGTCGCCTTTCGAGTAATAAATGGAGTTGTCGCTGCCGTAGCCGTCGTCCAGCCCCACCTGGTTGTAGCCGACCTGCGTCACCTGCCGCAGGTGGTTCCGGTAGCCAAAGTCGGCATCACCGAAACTGAAACGGGGGTAGTATTTCCCGGTTTCACCCGGATTCTGCCAGGTTTCGTTGCTGAGTGCTTCGCGGGGCGCCCCTTCGTTGGAGGCTCTTGCCTGTCCCATCGCCCGGGCCAGCGCACCGTCGCTAATGACGTGTCCGAGGGCGTAATCCATCGTAAACCGGGCCGATAAGCCTTTCCAGGTAAAGGTATTCTGCATGCCCCCAATCTTGTCCGGCACCCGGTAGCCGATGAATACCAGGTCTTTACCGTCGATTTGACCGTCGCCGTTCAGGTCGGCCCAGTTGACATCACCGCCGTGTTTGGGTTTGCCGAGTGCGACGCTGGTCACGAGCAAATCCCGGGGTGCTCTCTTGGCCTCTTCGTCGGTGGCAAAAATACCGTTCGACTGAAAAGCCCACAGACCGCCGGGACGCTCGCCCTCGGCGTAGCCACCGACTTCGATGTCTTTGCCTGTGGCCGGGTCATAAATCAAGCCGCCGTTGATGCGGTTTTTATCGCGGCCGTTGTCGGGCAATTCAACGATGGTGGTTCGGTTGAAGGCAAACGAGAAATTGGTGTTCCAGGCAAAGTTGCCTTTTTTCAGGACGGTGGCCCCCAACTCGACCTCGACGCCCCGGTTGCGGAGCTTGCCGACGTTGTAGCGAATGCTGTTAAACCCGGTTTCGGTGGGCAACGGCAGATTATCCAGGCGGTTTTTGGTCAGTTTGTTATACACATCGACGATCAGCGTCACCCGGTTGAACAGATTCAGATCGATGCCGCCATCGATGGTTTCGGTGGTTTCCCAGAGCAGGTTCGGGTTGGCGAGCGTGGTCCGCACAATACCGCCGTTGCCGCCGTAGGGAGCCGAACCGTAGCCGCCGTAGGTGTCGGTGTAACTCAGTCCGGATAAGCCGGTCTGCCCGTAGCTTGCCCGCACTTTCAACTGGTTAATTGCCTGCACTTTCCAGAAATCTTCCCGGTGAACATTCCAGCCCGCCGAAACCGAGGGAAACAGTGCATACTGGTTGTTGGGCGCAAAGCTCGAAAAACCGTCGTAGCGCAACGAAGCCCCCACCAGATACCGGCCATCGTAATCGTAGTTGACCTGTCCGAAAAGGCTGGCGGTTTTGGTTTCGAAATAGCCCGAAGTGATCCCAAAATTCGGTTGCTGAACGCCGTTGATCACCGTCGTCGGCGGATTGCCGTTAAAAGTCGTCTGGTAATCATCCGTTGACCGTTGCCCCGTTCCCCGCAAATTGTACTCGACCCGGCGGGTGAAGTTGAAACCGGCCAGGGCGGTCAGGTTGTGTTTTCCGCCAAAAGTGTTGTCATACTGCAAAATCTGGTCGGTCATAAACTGTTTGTCCTGCGTCAGTTCTTCCGCCTTATCGCGTTGACGTTGTTGTCCGGGAAAAGCCCGTTCAAAAAACAGAGAGCGGTTTTGAACGATATAGAGCGAAGCCGAGGGGCGGAAATGCAGCCCTTTGGCGATTTCCAGATCACCGGCCAGCCGGAACGTTGTCTGGTCGTTGTTGGAGCTTAAATCCTGGTAATACAACTCGTGGAGCCGGTTTCGAACCGAAACGCTCTCGCCCAATGCTGGCAAACCGTTGTCGTAATACAGGCGGTTCAGGGGCGGCACCCGCACGCTGCGCGTCAACTGCACCTGGTTGTTGGACAGAAATTTATTGTCGTTCCAGAGGTAAGAAACGTTGGTTTCCAGCCGAAACCGGTCGCTCACTTTGAAATTGGCGTTGGCCAGCGAACTGAAGCGTTTGTAATTCGTACCCAGAAAAACCCCGCCCTGATCGATGTAGCCCAGTGATACGTTGTAACTGGCGCGTTCGGTTCCGCCATCGATTCCGATGTTGTAGTTGTTGGTGGCAGCCGTATTCCAGACCACATCCTGGTACTGACTGTCTTTAAAAATAATGGTCCGACCCGGATTGACCGGATCATCCATCGTTTCCCAGCCGTTGGCCAGCAAATTGTCGACGTAGGGCTGGCCTTCAACCGTCACCAGATTGTCCCGGTAAGCGGTCGTAAAAACCGCATTACCATATTGTCCTTTTTGCGTGTAGGTGGGCGTAGTGGCCGAATTACCGGCGGAATACAGCTTCTGGTTGATGTCGAAAATGTCGAGACCACGCGCCCAGGTCCGGCGGGCCAGATTCAGGTATTCTCTGGCATTCAGATAGTTGTAATTTCTAGCCTGGGTTTCCACCCCGTGCTGATACCGGAAGGTCACGTTGCTTTTTCCGCCATTGAACTTACCGGTTCTGGTTTTGATGATGATGACACCGTTGGCACCGCGCGCACCGTAGGCAGCGGTCGAAGCCGCGTCTTTTAACACCTGAAGCGACTCGATGTCGTCGGGATTGACGTCGTTGAAGCTCCGGAAAACGCCGTCGACAATGACCAGGGGATTGCTGGCCTGGATGCTGGAAACCGGGTTGGTGCCGCTGCCAGTCGAGCCGGTTCCGTACGGATTCAGGGTTGTGCCACCCCGGATGACAATGCTGGCGGCTGCTCCCGGCTGCCCGGACAAAACCGGTACCGAAACCCCGGCCAGTTTTCCCTGCAAGGCCTGAACCGGGCTCGCCGACGGAATGTTGCGGAGTTCCTGCACATCGATCTTCGATACGGATGCCGTGGTTTTGGCTCGCGACTGTTCGGCGTAGCCCACAATGACCACTTCATTCAGTGCTTTTACATCTTCCAGCAGTTTCACGTCCAGCCGTGTCCGGCCGTTGACAGTGATTTCTTGACTGACGTAGCCGATGAACGACACGACCAGCGTGCTTTTCGGATCGGGAACGCTAACCGTATAATTGCCCTCGGTGTCCGTAACCGTGCCGGTCGACGTTCCTTTGATGACGACGCTGACACCCGGCAGGCCGTCGCCATCTCCGCCGACGATGCGCCCCTGCACCTGAAGCCGGGCCTGTGCCAACGCGACTGGTCCGCTCAGCAGCAATGCCAGCATTCCAATCAAGCTCATGGCTCGAAATAGAGGATTGATCATAATCGAAATTAGGTAAGGTTGTGTTAGGAAAGGACTTTTGTTGTTATGTAAATAAGTAGTACATAATTACACAATATTGAAAAGAAAGAAAGAAAATTCCAAGAGCAGTCCCGGTTTTTTGTATTTCTATCAGAAAAAATAATACGGGTTAGGGACTTCGTAGGATTGATTCAATACCCGCATCCCCGGATCACGTCGACGGTATGGTTATCCAGCCAATCCCAATCCAGGTCGACGCCCAGACCCGGACCGGTGGGACAGTGCTGGCAACCATCTTCGCGAATTTCCAGGGGATCGGTTTTCAGTCCAAACCGGAACATCGGATGGTGGCTTTCCAGAAAACGCGAGAGCTTCGTAGCACAGCCCACGTGGAGGTTCGCCACATCCAGCAACGGGGCCCCGGCGGTGTGGATTTCCAGCCCGTAGCCCATCATCTCGCACATGCCCATGGCTTTCATCAGCCCGGTGACGCCACTTTTGTGGTGAACATCCGCCCGGATGAGGTCGATGGCACCTTCGGTCATGTAGTGCGGCAGTTCGAACAGGCCCACAGTTTCGGCGGCTAAAACCGGGGTCCGGATGGCTTGCGATAGTTTTTTCAGCAGCACAAGGTGCGCATCCGGAAACGGCTCTTCAAACCATTCATACCGAAGTTCGTCCAGTTCGTACCCGATTTTGAGTGCGTCTTCAAACGTCAAAACCGCCGACGAATCGAGCATGAGGGGAAAACCGTCCCCCGCCACTTCCCGCGCTTTCCGCAGGCGGGGAATGTCCAGGGCCGAACCACCCGACAGTTGCAGCTTGATTCCCCGAAAACCCTGCCTGATTTTCAGGCGTACTTCCTGTTCCACCTCGTCAACCGTCAGAATGGTTTGGGGCGGGCAGGTGGCATAGGTAGGCACTTTATCCCGGTATTGACCCAGCAATTTGGCAATCGACATTCCGGCGGCTTTGCCTTTGATGTCCCACAACGCCACATCCAGATTCCCCCAGATGGCTTCCCGGAGGTTGTACAAATGCCGCTGTTTCGACCGCATCGCCTGCCAGATGGCTTCGTGATTCAGCGGATCTTTCCCCACCAGTTCGTGGTAATAGACGTCATGCACGGCGTGGGCCGACGCCCGCCCCTGCCCCAGTGGCCCATAATCCATCGTGTAGCCTTCAAGGCCGTCGTCGGTGTGCAGGGTCGTCAGCGGAAATTCCCAGTAGGGAACATGGCCGGGCGGAATCGGGCGGGGATGAAACCAGGCTTCGGCGCTTAGGCGAATCCGGTGGGTCGTAATATCCGTGATTTTCATCAGCTTAATGTACTTATGTGGTACATATATGAGCAAATAAAAAAGAAAGTCGTTTTATTTCCTAGTATTTCACAACAAACTTACCGAAAAATGAAAATTAAGTAATCGTTCAACCCTTCATGATCCTTCGCATCAGGATGGTACTAATCAGCAGTCCTCCCGCGACACCGACGGCATCAGCCGCCAGATCGAGCCACTCAAAATCGCGGTTGATGGGCATGACCAACTGATAGATCTCGATTAAAAAACCGTATACCACACCAATTACGAAAAGCCGCAGTGGAAACCGGTAGACGGTTCCCCAGAGCAATCCCCACAGGCCGAAGATACTGACGTGCAGAAACTTATCATTCACCGTTAACCCCGGTGAGGGATAATCACTCGGCCAGGCACAGCCAATGAAAATGATGATGGTCCAGCCGATGGCAGCCCATTTAACCAGAGCTTCGAGTCGCATATCAACGGGTGAGGGCGGTCATTCGCCACTCGGTCAGAAACAAAAAAACCGTAATCACACTGAGCAAATAAAATACATTTCGGGAGTCGATCAGACCGCGCCCCAGTGCCTGGTACTGCTCATCGAGCGCCAGCCAGGTGAGTGGATACGAGAGCGTGCCCCAGAACGACAAACCGGCTACCGAACTGATTCCGACGTACAGCAAAAAACACAGAAACACGCCAACAACAAACGCAACTACCTGATTTTCATTGATGGAGGATGCGAACAGACCCACCGCCACAAAGACGCCCCCCAGCAACACCAGCCCGATGTAGGAACCAAATACCGAAGCCGAATCCAGATTACCCACCGGATTACCCAGTTGGTAAACCGAATAATAGTATAGTAAAGTGGGGAGCAATAACAATACCACGACCAGCCAGTTGGCCAGAAATTTAGCCAGAACCAACTGCCAGCGGGTCAGCGGTTTGGTCAGCAGCCACTCGATGGTTCCGGTCCGAACTTCTTCGGCAATGGACCGCATGGTGATGGCCGGAATCAGAAACAGCATGACGTAGGGCGTCAGGTTGAAGAAAACGCCCAAATCGGCATAGCCATAGTCCAGCAGGCTGGTGTCCGGGAAAACCCACAACATGAGCCCCACCGCCGTCAGGAAGACGACCATGATCACATACGCGACCGGTGAGCTAAAAAAACCGTTGATTTCTTTCCGAAAAACAGGGAGCATGGTTTGATTAGACGAGAGAGGTTAGACAAGAGAGAAAAGACGTACGTTTTATCAGGTTTCGGTATAGTTTTATCTCATTTCTCCTGTCTAATGTCTTCTTCTCTCCCATCAATTTTGAAAATCTGAAAAAGGCGGGCGGTTCCGGCGGATAAAGGCGGCTGCAATCAGCGAGATGAGCGCTCCAAAAATGGCGGCAACCAAAATACCGATCAGAAACTGCAGGCCGGGGCCCTGGAGTTTTTCGGTAAATTCCATCGCCTGTTCGATCTGCTCGTCGGGCATCCCCCGGTTTTCCATCTGCTCCCGGGCATTATCCAGAATTTGCTGACGAATGGTAGGATCGATGAAGGAGGTGTAAATCAGGTTGTAGGTGACGGAGATCAGGCCTGAAATGACCGATACCAGGGTGCCAATACTAACCCCTTCACCGTAACTCATAAAACCGCCGTTCAGCGTGCGGAATTCGCGCATCGCCATCACGATCATGGTAACGGAAATCACCAGACTAAGCCAGGGCAATACCGTGTTGGCAAATTGACCGGTGACGTTGACGGCGGTGGTGTAGACCATAAAAATAACACCGGAAATCAATCCCCATTTCAGGGCCAAACGAGCGGTAGAGGGTTTTTCTTCCATTTCAGTGCGTGTTTTATCAGTTTGATTTAGGGGATTCGGAAGGATTCGGCAAGTCGGGGGTTGGATTGTAGAGGCTATAGTCCTGTCTCCTGAAAAGTAACGAAATGATCAGGACGGGTAAAATAGCCAGCACGGTTTTTTTACTGATTTCGTCACCAACGAGGGTTTCGAGTGTAATCAAATCGACATTTTTCAGCATTTTCACATATTCCGCCTGCCCTAATGTTTCCACCAGCCGCCCTTTGGTCGAAACGATCAACTGCCGCATTTCGTCGAGATACTGGGTAAAGATCGTTGGGTCGATGTATTTCAGGAAGAGGTAAATCAGCCAGGCCGTCAGCATTGCGCCTACCGTATTGACTACATAACAGATGCTCAACGCTTCCCAGAGGTGCAAAAATCCCTTCCCGATGTGCTTGCGGTAGTACCAGACTGCCGCCACCATCATGATAATTTGAAAGCCAAAATCCAGCACTTTATGGTTCCCCAGCGGCATGATGCCCAGCGCGTAGAGCGCCAGAAAATACCCAAAACACAATACCCCCGCCAACAGCCCGAAAAATACCGGCAGTTTCAACAACGGGTGGTTAAAAAACGAAATAAGTTGCTTCACTGCGTGTTATAAAGATTCAACAAAGCTTTTGTTAATAATCCATAACGCCTTTCCCCGTAAAGTCTTGCCAAAAAACGGCGAGTTTTTTGACCGGGAAGCCGTCCGCTCATACGTCCACGCCAAGTCCGGATCGAAAACCGTCAGCGTGGCCGGCTGGTTTACGTCGATGGTGTGCGACGGCAATCGCAGAATCTGGCGCGGACGGTGGGTCAACGCTTCGACCAACGACGCCAGTGGCCATTCCGGAAAGTGCGTGCGGACGACCGCAAAAGCGGTTTCTAACCCGATGATGCCAAAATCGGCGTGGTCAAATTCGATGTTCTTGCTTTCGTCGTCCTGCGGATTGTGATCCGACACGACGGCGTCGATGGTGCCGTCGGCCAGCCCCTGCTTCAGCGCTTCGCGGTCGGCGGGCAATCGAAACGGCGGGTTTACTTTCAAATTGGTATCAAATCCCATCAAATCCGAATCGGTGAACGCCAGTTGGTGGGCGGCCACGTCGCAACTCACCGGCAAACCCTGCTGCTTGGCCTGCCGAATCAACTCGACCGAACGCGCCGTGGAAATCGTGGAAAAATGCAGGACGGTTTCGGCAGGCCGTTCGGCAGTCTGCGGAAACAGGTATTCCAGAAGCCTCAAATCCCGCTCAATCATCATTTCTTCGGCCATAGCGGGCATTCCCTTCAACCCCAGCAGGGTGCTGGAAAGTCCCTCGTTCATCTGTCCGAAATGCGTCAGGTTCTGCTCTTCGGGGCGGTTCATGAGCAAACCGTTGAAAGGTCGCAGGTATTGCAGCGTTTTCAGCAGCAGATCGGGATGCGTCAGCGGTTGTTCGCCATCCGAAAACGCTACCGCCCCGGCGTGGTGCAGGTCGATCATGTCCGTAAAATCCTGACCTTCCGTCCGTTTCGTAATGGCCGCAATCGGATGCACGTTTACGGCCTGTCCCTGGGTAGCCTGCCGGACATACCCGAGCGTGTCTTTTGAATCTAGAACCGGTTTGGTATTGGGCAACACGGCAATATCCGTAAAACCGCCCAGCATGGCGGCCCGGCAAACCGTGGTCAGGTCTTCTTTGTGTTCATAGCCCGGATCTTTGGCCGAAACCCGGAGGTCGACCCAACCCGGAGACAGGCATAAACCGGCCTGCTCGATGCGTTGAATCGAGGAGTCGTCCTCATCGACCGGGAGGGCTTCGCCGATCTGGCGGATGAGACCATTTTCAAGGAGTACGTCACGAACCAGTCCGTCAAAGGGCGACTGTGGGTCTATGATTCGGACGGCACGAATGAGTAGTTTCATGGAAATGCAAAAAAAAAGCCCCGGCTGGAGCTTCCTGATTCAATCGGGGACTTAGGCCCCCACCAATTCTTTATAGGCTTCGGCCGACATCAAATCGTCGGATTCGGCACCGTCGGCCAATTTCACTTTTACGATCCAACCCCGGCCATACGGGTCATCGTTGACCAGTTCGGGTGATTTTTCCACTTCCGGATTAATTTCAAGAACTTCACCGGCAACGGGCAGAAACAGGTCCGAAACCGTCTTGACAGCTTCGATGGAACCAAATATATCTCCCTTCGCCAAACTCTGTCCAACACTCGTGATGTCCACAAAGACAATATCACCTAATTCACTCTGGGCAAAATCCGTGATACCGACGATGGCCGTATCTCCTTCGATGCGAATCCACTCGTGATCTTGCGTATACTTTAGTTCTCCGGGAAAATTCATACGTGACGTTTCGTTTAGCGCTGCAATTTACACAGGTAAAACGGTTTTGCAAACCTTCACGTCGGCCTTTCCCGACCCTAGCTGCCCGTGAAGAGTCGAAAAAGGCCGGCGAATTCCACCGGCACTTGCATATGAACCCGATCTCCCCCATCGCCGTACAAAAACCGGGTGTTCCCGTACGGCGATGGAGGGCTAAGTTCAATGTTGCAGGAGTAATTTGGCGGTTTGGTTCATGGTGTCATTCGCTAAGCGGATCAAATACAGACCATCGGCTTGCTGGCTCAGGTCGATGCTTACCGCCTGTTCGTGCCCCGTTCCGGCAACCGGTTTTGCATAAACCGTTCTGCCATCCACTGCCACGACGGAAAGCGTCGCTTCTTTGCCTTTATCCAGCGTGAAACGAACCCGGGTCAAACCATCGGTCGGATTGGGGTTGACCCGCAAACGCTCCGCAGGTTCTGAACTGGAAATGGCCGATAGCCGCCCACCACTACAGGCCGTCAGGAATGAATAAGGAGACGCTTCGGTGCCCGACTGCCGTACCTGAATCGTAAAGGTTGTACCCGTTCGCTGCCAGGAGGGTACAGTAAATGTGGAGTTCGTCGTCCACGCAGCCAAACCCGGAACCTGGTATTCAAGGGTGGTCCCGTTCCCTCCCGAAGTAGCAATCGTTAGATTGCCCGTATTACAGTTATAAGTTGGGGTTACGATTGTCAAAGTACCACCACCCGTCGGTGGGTTCGTGGGGGGATTGGGCGTCCCTCCATCACAGGTCGTCAGGAAGGCATATGAATTGGCTTGCGTACCCGATTGCCGTACCTGCAGCGTAAAGGTTGTACCGGTCCGTTGCCAGGATGGGATCGCAAACGTGGAATTCGTAGTCCAGGCGGCCACGCCCGGAATCTGATATTCAATCGTACTTCCATTGCCCCCCGACGTATTGATTGTCAAATTGCCCGTATTACAGTTGTAGGTTGGGGTTACGATCGTTAAGGAGCCTCCGCTTGGTGGGTTCGTCGGCGGATTGGTGGTGCCGCCCGGACAGCCCGTCGACTCGAAACGGAACAAACGTTGATTCTGAAAGCCTTCACTGGTCGATCCCCAGAGTTGCAATTGAGGGTCGTTGCCGTAATTTTTCATGTCCCAGGTCACGCCGTTGCTCCCATTGATGCGGTAGGCTCCGCTGCCATTGTCCTGAATCGTCCACAGTTGCCGGTTATCCCCGGAAGACGCACTCAGGCGCAGGAGTTCGCCATTGTTTAGATCGTTGACACTCATGGCAAGCCCGCTGCCATTTTGCGTTACGAAGCGATACTGATTGGCGGATGTCGTTTCGGCTTTCCAAATCTGATTGTTTGCTCCGTTGGCGCCCCGTTGCTCGACGGTGTTGCCCGAAATGGCTTCCATGAGCTGATTGGTCTGGACGGAGCGAATCACATAACAGCCACTTAACGAACCGGTAGGCGGATTGGTGGGCGGAGGGGTCGTACCGCCGGAACAGCCGGAAGCCTGGACGTAAAACCGCTGGCTATCCCCGCCGTGTGGGCTCCACAAATGCAGCCCCGCGCCATTGTCCTGACTGGGTCCCTCCACATCGGCGGCCAGGGCGCTGGAATACGAGGGCACGAGTTTGTAGGTACCGTCACCGTAGGCTTCCAGCCGCCATTTCTGTTGCGCGCTATTGGCCCAGTCATGCTGGTTGACCGTGGTACCACTGCCCGTACCGGCCCCATTCGCATCCATTACTTTGTTGCTGAATTGGGAGATCATGCGGTAGAGGGAGCCATCGACCACTTCGAGTTTGAAAATCTGGTTGGTAGAACCATTGCCGTCCTGCTGACGAATGCGGGTGCCAGCATTTCCATCGGCTACCTGCAGGAACTTGTTGGAGTGTTTGGCTTTGAGGGTGTAGCAGCCGGTGGCGAGGGGGGCTGAACCGGTGGAGCCATCGTTGGTGTCGTCGACGATCGTATAGGGAAAATCAACCGTTTGAGTAATCACATAGTTTCCGCGATCATTCTGCATAATAGCCCTGTGAGTTCCCACGCACTGCCCTGGCAAAGTTTGGACATTACACACCGGCGCATCAGCATTGGTAGAAGAGCCATTGTCCGTACTCCAGGTATAATTCGAGTATCCGCCCGGCGCGGATACCGTACGGCCATCATCACTGATGTCTACGCCTTGTGGCTCAGTGCCTAAATCCTGCACGGTAACCGGAAATGTGTTCTCACAGACCGTTTTTAGTTTGTCGAACCAACGGTCGGCAACAACATTCAATCCATCGTTATTGAAATGAACCGGCTCATCAGCACCGGAGCCGGCAGGGCGTCGAAAATTCGTTCCTAAATCATCGGTGTACGGTCCGGTGTACACATTGCCGGGTGCTCCGACACTGGCCAACCGTGCATTTAAATCATTGGCATTCTGACCATCCCGAACGACCGATGATGAATGGTAATTGCGGTTAGGCGTATAATCATAAATGTAGGAGGTTTGGGCAACGACCCAGGGAACAGCCGGGCCACTATAAAATTCACGGGATTTTTTAATTACCTCAGCGAGTTTCTGACGATAATCACCGGCATCCCGTACCCAGCGTTTCTCATTGCTGCCATTGCCGAACGGGGCAGAAGGCAATGGGTTGAAGTTTTTGTCTAACAATACTCTGTCACTCCAACTTTCACGTTCTCCCAACTCACCAGACGTGGCATCTCGATACGCCTTGGTATCGGTTTCCCCTTGCATCCACAAAACCGCCCGAACACCATAGGCATTGGCGTAGAATTTGAGCATATTGGCAAAAAAGTAAAATGGTGAACCAGCAGGATAACGTCTGAAAGTAATGTCCGATGAATTGGTCTGGCTCGAAGCACGAGCATTGGGATTGGTGGAACTGATCCACTGCGTAACGGTGGTTCCGCCATACCCTGCATTAAAAAAAGCCACTGGCGCCTGGCACTCATTCGCCAGTTTTGCCCCCAGCGATGCCCAATACCAGAGGGAACCGCCGGTAGGACCTATGCCGCCAAAGTGATCTTTAGTGCCGACCAGACGCTGGATTTCCCGATAAGATGAAGGCAATTTCGGGTCATTCGGATCATAACTTCCAAGATTAGCTTCCGGAATGACATCTGGCGAAACCCGCACGGCATCCATTCGCTGGGTGTTGGAAGCTGTCAATCCAAAACCGCCCTGAGCATTGGATTGCCCGGCGATGACAAATACTTCCCCGACGCCCACCTTGCGTTTGGTTTCGTAATTTCGTTTGATCAACGGGAAGGTAGTGATCTGTGTGGCCTTCACTGTTAATTCATACCATCCCTTCTCAACCATAACCGATCCGTTAAATACGGTCTTGCTGCGGGAAATAGGGATGGAAATAGGTGCAGCACCCGTTGGATTGCCGTTGACCAAATCCAGCTTCTGGAGCGATGCCGAAACGACATACCCTCCAATCAACATATATTTGGTGTTCAAATCGCCCCGGACAATAATCTTACCCTGATGGTTCGAATTTTGCTGATAGACGGCTCCATCTATGGGAATACTGACGGTGAGTTTCTGGGCGATGCTACAAGTAAATAACCCCAGACTAAGTAAAAAAGTAAGTAAGGTTTTAGTCATGATAATACCAATTTATTGTTTGTACATTCACTATTTTGAGTAAAAATTATTAGGGGCACTCATATTCAAAATCGGTCACACCCACTCCATACAGATCATCCTCAATCAGCCAGCCACCAATTAAGGGTTTGCCATGAACGATTCGACGTCTGACCTGCCCTTGCTGGTCGTACCAGTAGGTGTACGTTTTCTGATACACTTTCTGGGTGCCAAAGTCAGGAGAGGATTCTAACTGCCAGACTTCTTTCAGTGGCAGGCTGCGGCTTTCGTTGCCCCGAAACTGGTGGATAACCGGCAGGTTAGGTCGTGGCAAAATGTAGGTAAAATACTGTAGGAAACGGTCGTACGGAAACCACTCCCCATCCCTCATGCCCCACGATTGGTATTCCACTCGTTCAACCATATTGCCGTCTACAAATACCTGAGTATATCCCGGACGATTTGGACTGTCATCAACCAGTTGGTAATCCTGATTATATATTAGGTAAGATTCACCTGAACCCCGGTATCGGTTGATTAAACCTTGTCCATTTAATGAGGTTGAATCAATTTCAATCGTAGGTTTAGTTGCTCTTAGTGCTAAATATTCCTGATAAGTAATAACAAAATCAGTTGTATAAGTGTATTTATAAAGCCAATACAAGTTGTTCAACAATTGGGTGTGTATTTCAATAATTCTTCCTTGCTTATCATAGGTATAAACCGTTTTGGCAACACAACTGATCGGCATTTTCCGGCCATCGTCCAGCGTAATGGTTTCGGGTTCCCAGAGCAGATCGCCCGTCCGGCCATCAGATGGGTCTTTGTACGTGGTTCTAACAATTTTACAGCCTTTTGGTGGCTGCGGCAAATTCGTCGGATCGGTCACCCAATCGTTGGGATGCAGATCCCGGTCTTTCTTGCAGCTTATGGCCATCGCCAGCAGACTGAGCAAAAACAGGATGGATAAGAAAGAAGTCTTCATGGGTGATCTAAAAGGGATGGGACAAACCTATCGTTTACCAGACAAACAAACAAGAATTGCATGCACTTTTTTACATAAGTTTCCAATATAAAGACCCTGTAAATCAATTAGTTATTAGAACAAAGAATCAGTAACATGATTCTAAATCGCTAAAAATGAGGGTCGTAAATTTCAACTACACTCATATTCATAATCCGTCACCCCTACTCCATACAGATCATCCTCAATCAGCCAGCCACCAATCAGCGGTTTGCCATGCACAATCCGTCGTTTGACCTGACCTTGCTGATCATACCAGTACGTGTAGGTCTTCTGGTAAACGGTTTGAGTCCCAAAATCCGGCGAAGATTCTAGTTGCCAAATCTCTTTCACCGGTAGGTTGCGGCTTTCGTCGCCCCGAAACGGATGGGTGACCGGCAGATTAGGGCGCATGGCCAAATACGTGAAGCGTTTTAGAAAGCGGTCGTAGGCAAACCACTCCCCATCCCGCAGGCCCCAAGATTGGTATACGACATATTCAACCAAGTTGCCATCGATAACAATATGAGTTTCTCCCGGACGAGTAGGACTATCATCAACTAACCGACGATCTTGGTTATACAAAAGATAGGGGTCTCCTACACCCCCATAGCGGCTAACCAATCCCTGATCGTTGAGCGAGGTGGTGTCAATCCTAATCGTCGGTTTAGCATCACCCTTGGCGAAAAGTTCGTAATAATCGATTAGATAATGGGGCGTATACGTGTATCGGTGGAGCGTATACTGATTAAATAACAGCTCTTCATGTACCTCCATTAATCTATTTTGAGCGTCATACTTATAGGACATTTTACCCACACAACTGACGGGCACTTTTTGTCCATCATCCAGCGTAACGGTTTCAGGTTCCCATAGTTGATCGCCCGTCCGGCCCACCGAAGGAGTTTTGTAAGTGGTTTTGACAATCTTACATCCCTTTGGTGGTAGCGGCAGGTTGGTCGGATCGGTTACCCAACCATTGGGATGCAGATCCCGGTCTTTTTTGCAGCTTAAGGCTATCGCCAGCAGACTGAGCAAAAACAGAATTGATACGAACGAAATCTTCATAAATGATCTAAAATGAACGAGGCAAACCTATCGTTTACCAGACAAACAAATAAGGATTTTATGAGCTTTTTTACTCACGTATCCAATATAAATATTCTGTAAATCAATTAGTTATAATACCATATAATCAGTAACATGATTGTAAATCGCTTAATATGAGGGAAGTAAATTTTAACTACATTCATATTCATAATCAACAACTGCTGTTCCTTCATCCCTGTACCACCCAA
Source organism: Larkinella sp. (assembly GCF_965227735.1). Lineage (NCBI taxonomy): Bacteria > Pseudomonadati > Bacteroidota > Cytophagia > Cytophagales > Spirosomataceae > Larkinella > Larkinella sp. Next base: position 1,433,920 of record NZ_OZ245776.1, read on the forward strand.
ATCCCACATCTTCACCGTGGACAATTTTTCTATTTACACGCCCATCAGAATCGAATCGATATTGATAAGTAGTTTCAAAGATAGCCTGTCCAATAAAGGAGTCTCCTCGTTCAATCGATTCTTTTTTAAGCAGATTACGACTTTCAAAACCCCAATAAGTGTAAATTGGAGACAGACCAGAACGGGTTAAATCATATTCGTATTTATAGACATACAACCCATCCAGGTATTTATACTCTTTTACTAAATTACCATTCACTACCTGACCTACGAATTGAATCGAACCACTTAACATCTGTTCGGTCAAATATCCTTCCGAATCATATTTGACTTTTTGCTGATAAAATTTGGATTCAGCCAACCCTTGTGTATTTAAGACTATACTATCATTAAATACATGTGTACCCAATTGGCGGGAGTATGAAGTAGTCTGCTTAAGCATTAATCCCGGCGAATAATCATACTCGACGACCATAGAGTCCCCGGTTATCACCCGATCTTTTTCCCGAATCAGGCGTCCCTGTGGATCATAAGTGTAAAAACTTTCTTTGTAGAAACTCACTTTTACGTCTTTGCCGCCTACGCTTATTGTTTCCTCATCGCGAATTAAACGATCACTAGTTGAGGTAGACTTCAATACGACTCTAACAATCCGGCATGAGGGAATGGGGGCGGTTTCTTCGTTTCGCCGTGTGCAACAAAAAGTTGCTACTAATAGGGTGAGTATCAGCCCAAAATTTGTTACCGTGTTTTTCATATACTATAAATTATCTTACCGCTGTGCAGTGAAACCTTCTGCGGATTAATGCTTACCGCCTAAATGCTTGTGCAATAAAACACCTATTTCATACCGGGTAAACCATTCCCGTACTATTTTTTTGTGACCGACAAATTCAGTTTACGGATCATTAAAAAAAGTCAACAACATGTTTTTACAGTTACCTGATTGGTAACGAATTTTGGCTTTCCCTGTGGATTAGCCGGGTGCGATGATGTAGCACTTGTAGAACTAAATTTTCACAACACAAAAAAACCGCCCGTCGAATGTCGACGGGCGGCTCCTTTACTATTCTGCATCGGCAACTTACGCCTTCTTAAATTCAATCGTCATGGTATAGGTGTCAACTTTTCCGTCGCCGTCCAGGTCGTCTTTTTCCGTGATGCTCCACTTCATCGTGCTGCCTGATGTTTCCAGATCATAAACCTGGGCACCGTCGCTATCGGTAATCGTCAGTTTATTACCATCTACCGACCATTTGGCGTTGTTAGTAGCCGGATTGAAATCATCCAGATCATCCGATTTGCAATTGGGTGAGGGCGTGCCGGTAATGGTTCCGTTGGAATTAAACGTCATTTTGGTATCCGTCAAACACGCAACGGCCTCTTCTCCACCATATTCCTTAAAAAACGCCAGCAAATCGGTCACTTTTTGACCAGTACCAAAATCAAAACCCGGATTCACTTTCATGCCTGAAATTTTCCAGCTTCCGCTTACCGCCGATGGTTTCACATCCGGCTCGCCATTGCCATCTTTATCTTTGCTGCAGCTTGCAAACCAGAGCGGTAGGGCCAGCAACATAACCATAGTCCATCCATAACGGAAATTTACGCGGTTCAAAAGTACGGTTGTCTTTTTCATTTGTTGTTTGATTTGATTGTTAGAAAAGTTTGATTTGTGATTCAAAATTGGGCAAAATTGGTTCGGCCACCCAGTGCATTACGCCTGAATTGCCTATATTGAGGTTTAAACAGGTACTTCCTTCTGCTGAAGTGCGTTCACCGGTTTTTTGGGCTTTTCGGAGATCGTTTTTGAAGGTCGATACCCGTTCTGCACCCGAATTTTAATCATACCGACTACCGCCTGTAAGGCAAAACAAATACCCCATCCATTAAAAATAATCTTCTGTGTAACTCTGTCATTTAGCATGTTCCCGGTATTTAATTTTGAGGAACAAGTCATCATTCAAACCAGGAACCGCCCGACGGTTACACCGAGATCAAGTCTATGCTGATAACAACTACTTCGAATATCGAAGGCAAACGGATCACCAAATACCTGGGCCTGGCCAACGGTGAAGCCATCATTGGCTCCAACCTGATTAAAGATTTCTTTGCCACCGTGCGCGACGTAGCGGGCGGACGGTCAGCCGCTTATGAACAGGCCCTGCGCGAGGCCAAAAGCATTGCCATGAAAGAAATGATCGAACAGGCCCAACGGCTGGGTGCCAATGCGGTTATCGGCGTCGACTTGGATTATCAAACCATCGGGAACAACGGCGGTCTGCTCATGGTCAGTGCCAATGGCACGGCGGTAGTGATCGAGTAACCGGTCGGCCTAGCGTCTTCCCAGCGGGAAAACATAGCCCAGCGAGAACGTTGCCACCTGCTGGCTGACGTATTCCACCGGTTGAGGGTCGGCGTCGGTTCCCAGGCTGTAGTTGTACCGTCCTTCGATCAGCAACCGGCCCGGTCCGGCCGGAATCGATACGCCCAGGCCACCGGTTACACCGTATTCGAGCCGCGCATCGTCGCTGGTTAGCTTCTGTTTTTCGTCGGCCAGGGTTTCGCCATCCACGACAAACTTGTACCGGGCATCCAGGCCGTAAGCCACATACGGGCCCGCATTCACGAAAAACCGGGTTTTTCGACCGAAGGAAAGTTTCAGCAGCAGCGGAACTTCAATGGCGTTGGCGGAAGCCTGGAGCGAGAATTTCTGGCCTTCCACTTCCCCGGCAAATTTCACCGACCGGCGCGTATACAGGATTTCCGGTTGAATCGAGAAAACGTTGCCAATCCCGTAATTGATGACCAGACCACCCGTAAAACCCGGAGCGGTTTCGGACGCACCACCAACGCCGTCCAGATCTCCGCCCGGCGCATATTCGTTCAACAGCGCATTGACGCCCCCCCGAATACCGATCGAAAAGCCCCGGCCCGAATACGCCGATTCGGTTCTGACGCGGGCCGGTTTCTCCGGTTTAGCCACTTTCTCAGCCTTTGGTGCCTTTGCCGGTTTTTCGGCTTTCGCTTTTTTCGAGCGTTTCGTCGCTTCTTTCGATTCCGTCTCCGGTTGCGGTTTGGTCTCCACAACGGTTTGCTGCGCCAGCATCGGTTCGGCTTCGGCCGTCGCCGTTGCGGATTCCACCGCCGTGGTCGTGGCTTTTGGAGCCGTTGCAACTGCCGGTTTCGGGGCCGGTTTCTTCGCTGCCGTGGCCGTGGTTTTCGGCCTCGAGGTGGTGGTCTTCTTTGGCGCAGTGGCCACCGGTTTCTTTTGTACGGCGGCAACCGGTTTGGCCGCCGTTGTCGTCTTGGGTTTGGTGGTCTGCGCTTCCGCCAGCAGGCCGACCGCCACCAGGCACACGGTAAATAGTGATGCTTTCATCGGGTGTTCAATCTGTGTGTATATCTGTTGTTACTGATGCTGCAAAATTAGATCCTTGAACAACGCCCCGAAAGAGAAGAACTACGTGATTTTGATCGCGTAGTTTCCCTGTAGCATTTCACGACACAAAAAAAGGCAACCCGTTAGCCAGGTTGCCTTTTATGGGTATAAGGTTTACGGTTTTCAGTTTACGGTGATTGACACGCTCTTAAGCATGCGTCAGCCACCGAAAACCGTAAACTGAAAACCGTAAACTATTTTAAAACCGATCCTCGTCGTCATCATCGTCGTCTTCGCCGAAGGCCGTTCCGGGGCTGAACATGCTGCCTAACAGGTCTTTAAACTGCTGACCCGTATCCATTGCCTTCTTGCCCACGAGCGAATATTCCGCCAAACCGTGCAGGGCAAACTCCATCATGAACAGCTTCTCCTGTTTCCCCAGACGCGAATGCAACGAATCGACCACATCGTCCAGACCGTCGATGGCTTTCAGGCGGTTTTCGTAATCGCGGGTCGGCAGGTCGTTCAGGAAATCCATCACGTTGCCGTCGCCAAACCAGTCGGTTATCTTTTTGTAGGGGTTGCCGCCCTTCTGTTTTTTGGCTTTTTCGGGATTCGGGAAATAATTCAGAAACTGCGTCCGAATGGCTTTTCCGATCAGGTTCTGCGCCACAATCACCGGGCCTTCCACTTCGCCTTCGTACACCAGTTCCACTTTTCCGCAAATCGCCGGAATGACACCATACAGATCCGTAATCCGAACGTAGGTCTCTTTCTCACTGTTCAACAACGCCCGGCGTTCGGCGGCCGACAGCAGGTTTTCAAAAGCCGCGATGGTCAAGCGGGCAGAGACGCCACTTTTTGCGTCAACATATTCACTTTCACGGGCTTCCAGAGCTACTTGCTCAATCAGATCCGCAATCAGATCGTTGGTTTTCACCATGCCTTTCTGCTCGGTTTTAACGATGGCTTCCTGCTGCGTAATCTTCTTCCCGATTTCCAGCGACTTCGGATAGTGGGTCACAATCTGGCTGTCGATCCGGTCTTTCAGGGGCGTTACGATGCTGCCCCGGTTCGTATAATCTTCCGGATTGGCCGTAAACACAAACTGAATATCGAGCGGCAAGCGCAGTTTGAAACCGCGAATCTGAATGTCGCCTTCCTGCAAAATATTGAAGAGCGACACCTGAATCCGGGCCTGCAAATCCGGTAATTCATTAATCACAAAAATACAGCGGTGCGAGCGCGGAATCAGACCGAAGTGAATAGTCCGTTCGTCCGAATACGGTAACTTCAAGGTTGCCGCTTTGATCGGATCGACGTCACCAATGAGGTCGGCCACCGACACATCGGGCGTCGCCAGTTTTTCGGTATAGCGATCGTTCCGGTGCAACCAGGCCACCGGCGTCGCATCGCCCTTTTCCGCCACCAGATCGTGGGCAAACCGGGAGAGCGGCACCAGCGGATCATCGTTCAGTTCCGACCCTTCCACAACCGGGATGTATTCGTCCAGCAGATTGATCATCAACCGGGCAATCCGGGTTTTGGCCTGCCCGCGCAACCCCAGCAAATTGATGTGGTGCATCGACAGAATCGCCCGTTCGACATCCGGAATAACGGTATCTTCATAGCCCCAGATTCCCGGAAAAACGGTTTCTTTCGCCTTAATCTTCTCGATTAAGTTGTCACGAAGTTCTTGTTTGATGGACTTGGATTGGTAACCGGCAGCTTTGAGTTCGCCGAGGGTTTTTATTTTTACTAACTCTTTACTCTTCAGGGATGAATAGCTCATGAAATCGTTGTGAATATAAAAAAATGATTGTTGCCTTTAACAGAGTTTCATAAGTTTTTATCGAGACTCTGTATGGTTTTTAATCCAACTCAAAATGCCATTATATTCCAGATTGCCCTCGGCTATTTGGATTACAAAATTATAACGCTCTTGTTGGCTGGCGTTAATGAACAAATTATTTGAACGGAGTATGATCTCCATAAGTACATAGCCTGTGCGCTTGTTTCCATCGATAAAAGGATGGTTTTTTACAATGCTTTCGATAATTGCGGCTGCTTTCTCTACGGGCGTCTGGTAAAATTCCGTATCACCGAAACCCGAGTATGGCCTTGCAATAGCTGAAAGCATGATACCTTCGTCACGAACCCCGTCACTCCCTCCAAAATCCTCAATTAGTCGGCGATGAATCAGTAATACTTCATCTGTGGAAATCATTGAGCTAATCGTTGAAGTAACTCCCGGTTTTCGTTAATAATATCATCAAGCAAGACACTGCGTTCGGGTGATAGTGCCCTTTCTTTTTGAAAAGAATCATCCGAGTCAATCACCTGTTCAATGATCTGCTTAGCCAATTCACTAACCGAAGGTAGATTCATCGCCTGCGCCTTTTCCTGCAATTTGGTTAAACGGCTGTCATCCAGCGAAATACTAATCGTTGTCATACTTTTCCGGTTATTTCATATTCTTCCGGCGGTTGCGCTGGAAGTCTTCAAACATCATGTTTCCCAATCCCTGCAAACCGCTGTAATAGGCACGGCCGTTGTTCACTTTCGTGAATTCGTGAACAAACTGCTTCAAGTAGGGATCGGAGGCAATCATAAAGGTCGTAATCGGAATGTCGAGCCGACGGCATTGGGCCGCCAGCGTCAGGGTTTTCGATACGATCTTGCGGTCCAGTCCGAAACTGTTTTTGTAATATTTGATGCCTTCTTTCAAACAGGTCGGTTTTCCGTCGGTGATCATGAAAATCTGCTTGTTCTTGTTCTTGCGCCGACGCAGCAAGTCCATCGCCAGTTCGAGCCCGGCCACGGTATTGGTGTGATACGGCCCCACTTCCAGATACGGCAAATCCTTCACCTGAATCTGCCAGGCATCGTTGCCAAACACAATGATATCGAGCGTGTCTTTGGGGTATTTCTGCTTCACCAGCTCCACCAGTGCCATGCCGACTTTTTTGGCGGGCGTAATGCGGTCTTCGCCGTATAGAATCATCGAGTGGCTGACGTCGATCATCAAAACCGTCGAGGTCTGGGTTTTCTGCTCTTTCTGCACCACCTCCAGATCGCGCTCCATCAGCGTAAACTCATTGACGCCACTGTTGATCTGGGCGTTGCGGATGGATTCGGTCATGGAAATCTGTTCGAGCGAATCGCCAAACTGAAAATCGCGCAGGTCGCTGCTCAATTCGTCGCCCACACCGGTGAAAGGGGTGTGGTGATTGCCGCCGGATTTCGAGCGTTTCAGTTTCCCAAAAATTTCTTCCAGTGCCGACTTCCGGATGGATTGTTCGCTCTTGGCCGTCATCGCGAGCGTGCCTTCTTCGTTCTGCTCGGTCAGATACCCTTTTTCTTTCATTTCCTCGACAAAATTACCAATCCCGTATTGGTCGTCGGTCAAGTTATACCGCCGGTCGAGGTCGTTCAGATAGGCCAGCGCCTGTTCGACATTGCCCGATGTCATCAGCAACAATTGCTGGAAAATATTGAACAACTGGTCGAATTTGCTGCCTTCTTTTTTTTCGGGCGGAATATAATTGGAGAATTGGAATCCTTTCATGAAATACGGTCGTTAGGTCAGCAGTTCGCGTTGATGAAAGAACAGCGCGCCCGCCGGATTTGTTCGCTTCCTGAAAATACGAAATTTTCGGCAATTCCACCACGACAAACAACCACCAGTGGCCTCTATGCACGGTTTTGGGGCATTTCGGACCGCAATCCTATGTTTTTCGTTTCGATTTCTTTGCTGTACACAACCTGCTTTTTCCCTATATTTGCGCTCCTTTTCTCTTCATCACCAAGACAGCATCCGAATTGTTGATTCACTACGACCAACAATTCAATAATTCAATAATTTCCCACTGTATGAACGTATTGAAATTTGGCGGAACGTCGGTAAAGTCCGTTGAGAATATTAAAAAAGTCATTGCCATCATTCTTAACCACCGCCAGAACGGGGATACCATCGGAGCCGTCGTGTTGTCGGCCATGAGCGGGGTCACCAACCAGTTGATTGAAATCGGCCGGATGGCCGCCACCAATAACCCCGATTACCTGGAGTTGATTCGGGGCATCGAAGACCGCCATTTCAACGTCATCAAGGGATTAATTCCGATTAAAGAACAAAGTAAGGTGTTCGGCAAAGTCCGGGGCACGGTCAACGAACTGGAGGATCTGCTGCGGGGCGTGTCGCTCATCCGTGAATTATCAGACCGGACGATGGATCTGGTGATGAGCTTCGGCGAACGGCTTTCGTGCCTGGTCATCAGCGAATGCCTGAAAAGCAAGGGCGTTCCGGCCCGGTTTTGCGACGCCCGCGAACTCATCAAAACCGACGCCCAGTTCAGCATGGCCGAGGTGGATGAAACGACGACCAACCAGTTGATTCGGGAGTATTTTTCAACCATTGGAACCGATCTGCCGATTGTCACCGGTTTTATCGGTTCTACGGCCCACAACGAAACCACCACGCTGGGCCGGGGCGGTTCCGATTATACGGCGTCGATTCTGGGCGCTGCCCTGAACGCCGACTTCATCGACATCTGGACCGACGTCGACGGCATGATGACCGCCGACCCGCGCAAGGTTCCGAATGCGTTCAACATTCCGACCATTACCTACGCGGAAGCGATGGAACTGAGCCACTTTGGGGCCAAAGTGATTTATCCGCCCACGCTGCAACCGGCATTTTCCAGAAACATCCCGATCCGGATTCTGAATACCTTCAACGCCAGTCATGAAGGCACGGTGATCAGCCGTACCGCCGACCGGCGTGATTTTACGATTACCGGTATTTCGTCCATCGACGACATTGTGCTGGTCAACATCCAGGGTAGCGGGATGATCGGCGTCGCCGGGGTTTCGGCCAAGCTGTTCAGCACGCTGGCACATTATAAAATCAGTGTCATTCTGATTTCGCAGGCATCGTCGGAACACTCCATCTGTTTTGCCATCGAACCCCGCAACGCCGAGCGCGTCCGCGACATTCTGGAAGCGGAATTTGCGACCGAAATTGCCCACGGTCACGTCGACAACATCGGCATTGAAAAAGACCTGTCGATCATTGCCACGGTGGGCGAAGGCATGAAAAAGAGTTCGGGGATTGCCGGGAAGCTTTTCTCGGTTTTGGGCAAAAACGGGGTCAACATCATTGCCATTGCGCAGGGGTCGTCGGAAATCAACATTTCGGTGGTGATCAACAAAAACAACCTCTCGAAAGCGCTCAATGCGATGCACAACGTCTTTTTCCAGTCCGAAGCCCGGATTCTCAACCTCTATCTGGTGGGGGCGGGCTTGATTGGCCGCACGTTGCTGCAACAGATCGAATCCCAATACGAATTTCTGCGAAACGAAAAGCTGCTCCGGATTTGCCTCGTCGGCGTGTCGAACACGAAGAAAATGCTGCTCGACCCCAAAGGCATCGACCTGACCAACTGGCAGGACCGGCTGGCCAATGAAGGTGTAACGACTTCACTACCAGCCTTTGTCGAGAAACTGAAAGATTACAACCTGCCCAACAGTGTGTTCATCGACTGCACGGCGGATAAAGACATTCCATTATTTTACGAACCGTTGCTCAACGCCAACGTGTCGATTGTCACCCCGAACAAAGTAGCCAATTCCGGGCCATATGCCGAATACAAGCGGTTGCAACGGGCGGCCGTTCGGCGGGGTGTCAAATTCCTGTATGAAACCAACGTAGGCGCGGGATTGCCGATCATCAACACCTTGCAGGGACTGATGACGTCGGGCGATCGGTTTCTGAAAATCGAAGCCATTTTATCCGGGACTTTATCCTATATTTTCAACAATTTCAAACCCGGCGTCTCCTTTGCCACCATTGTGAGAGAAGCCAAGGAAAAAGGATTCACCGAGCCCGATCCGCGCGAAGACCTGAGTGGTATGGACGTAGGGCGAAAAATCCTGATTCTGGCCCGCGAAGCCGGTTTTGAACTGGAACCGTCCGACGTAACGATCAACAACCTGTTGCCCGAAAGCTGCATCACAGCGCCGAGCATTCCGGCGTTTTTCGAGGAGTTGGAGCAAAATCATGCGTATTTTGACAACTTGCTGCTGGGAGCGGAAGGTCGCAACGAAAAACTGCGGTATGTCGCCACGTTTGAAAATGGGAAAGTGACCATCGAACTGCGGTCGGTCGGTTTCGACCATCCGTTTTATTCGCTGTCGGGTGCCGACAACATCATCTCGTTTACAACAGAGCGGTACAAAGAACGCCCGCTGGTGATCAAAGGCCCCGGTGCGGGCGCGGAAGTGACGGCCACGGGTGTGTTTGCAGACGTGGTCAGCATCGGAAGTTACCTGGCGTGAACCACACGCCCATAGAATTTGTATAGATAGACAAAAGATTGGGATTGCCGTGGCAATTCCGTACAGACTGTGGATTCAATAAAAGTATTTGCCCCTGCGACCGTCGCGAATGTTGCCTGCGGTTTTGACATTTTCGGTTTTGCCGTCGATAGTCCCGGCGACGAAATCATTGTTCGGAAAAGCAATTTGCCGGGCGTCCGAATTAAAGCCATCGTTGGCGATGAAGGCCGGTTGCCGAAAGAGGCCGAACGCAACACCGCCGGTATTGCCATTCAGACCTACCTGAAACACATCGAATCGGACCAGGGGCTGGAACTGATTCTGCATAAAAAAATGCCGCTTGGCAGCGGTTTAGGTTCCAGCGCGGCCAGTGCCGTTGCGGGCGTGTTTGCCATCAATGAGTTGCTGGGCCGTCCGCTCAAACAAATCGACCTCCTCCCTTTTGCCATGGAGGGCGAGCGTCTGGCCTGTGGTTCGGCCCACGCCGACAATGTAGCACCGTCGCTGATGGGCGGTTTTGTGGTCATCCGGAGCTACAACCCACTGGATATCATCACCATCAGCACCCCGGCGCAGCTCTTCGCCACCATCGTTCACCCCGAGATCGAAGTCAACACGAAAGACGCCCGGCACATTCTGAAAAATGAGGTGTCGATGAAAAACACCATCATCCAGATGGGCAACGTCGCCGGACTGATTGCCGGATTGATGAAACCTGACTACGATCTGATTGGCCGCTCGATGGTCGATGTGATTATCGAACCGATCCGCGCCATCCTCATCCCCGAATTCACCGAAGTAAAACAGGCCGCACTTGATGCCGGTGCCCTCGGTTGCAGCATTTCCGGCTCCGGCCCGTCCATGTTTGCCCTGAGTCGCGACCAGCCTACGGCGTTGCGGGTCGGCAACAGTATGCAGGCCGCTTTCCAGTCCGTCGGAATCGGAAGTGAATTGTATGTTTCCGGAATCAATCAGGAAGGGCCAAAGGTGCTTGGATAATTGCAAAACTGGAACAATATTTGCATATACAACCTTTATCACTTCAGGTCATCCGTCCGGGGCAATCACCGTTGAAGTCCTTCGATCCGTGATCCGGTTCAACCCCTAAGCAGGGTTAACGGATCAGTCGTTGCGATGACTTTCCTGTCGCCTGTAGTGCTCAATGAAACGTGGAATCTATTTTCAATGAGACATGATAAGAGCGCTACTCCTGACTCTTTTTCTTCCGCTTTTTGCCTTCAGCCAGCCCGTTATCGAAACCCGGCCCAGGCATTTTTTTGCCGAAATGGGCGGTTTTTATGCCTCCTCCAAACAAACTCCATTCTGGCTGCGAACCAATCAATATGGCATCGTTCCCACCACCCTGCCGTATGCAACCCTTCGGGCGGGCATCCGGCAGGATTACCGGTATTCGCCCCTGACCGATATTACCGCTCCCCTCCGGCGGGATCATTTTGGCATTGGTTACGGTTTTGAAGTAGTTTCTAATTTTGATGCTCAAACAAAAAACAAAACACTAATTCCTGAAGCGTACGTTAAAATTCGCGCCGGAGCTTTTGAAATCATGGCAGGACGACGTCGCGAAGTAGTCGGTTTGGTCGATTCAACGCTCAGTTCGGGTTCGTATAGCTGGTCGGGGAACGCCCTGCCCCTGCCCAAAATCCAGATTAGCCTGCCCAACTACACGCCCATCGGCTTTACCAAAGGGCTGCTTTCATTCCGGGGCAATTTCGCCCACGGCTGGTTTGGTAGCCAGCGCAAGGTTCAGCATTATTTTCTGCACCAGAAATCGTTCTACGGACGGCTGGGAAAACCGCGCTGGCCCGTTAAACTCTACGCCGGTTTCAACCACCAGGCTCAATGGGGGGGCGTTACCGATCAATTGCCGGAATCCATTGTCAAAAATGGTCATTTTCCTGCCAGCCTGCAGGACTATCTTTTCGTGACGGTGGGCAACAGCCTCGGTCGCCTGTCGGATGTCGACACGACCCAATACAGCAAGTTCGACCGGGAAAACCGGGTTGGCAACCACCTGGGTACCATTGATATAGGAATAGAATTCAGCTCGCGCCGAACATCTGTTTTGCTCTATCACCAGAGTGTCTACGAAGACGGTTCGCTTTATTACCTGACGAACCTCGAAGATGGCCTGACGGGCATCCGGTTTCGAAATCTGAAACCGGCCTCATTCGGCCTGCGGATAACCGGTGCCGTTGTGGAGTTATTGTACACAAAAAGCCAGGGCGGGGGTGTATTTGACGATGGCAACAAATTTCGGGGGAAAGACAATTACTTCAATCACACGCAGTACCAGGACGGCTGGTCGTATTTTGGCCGTGGCATCGGCACACCTTTCATCACGCCGGTAACCGACACCCGCCCCAACCTGTCTCCCTACGGTTTTTTCAGCAACAACCGCGTTCGGGTGTATCACACTGGTATTCAAGGAAATTTCGCCCGGAACTGCCAGTTTCAGTTCAAATTTTCCTACAGCGAAAACTACGGCACCTACGATTTTCCGTTTCCTGAAACCCTCCGGCAGTTTTCGTCCGTTATGTCACTCGATCTGCCGGTGAATCAGCGGGGGCTGCTGGTCACATTTTCCGCCGCCGCCGACCAGGGCGATTTGTTTGAAAACCGCAGTGGCGTCTACGCCGGCATTCGAAAAACGTGGGATTATTACACATACCGGGTGCGGAAGTAGTATACGGTTTTGCCCCGTTCCCCTAAAGGGGACTTGGACACGAAACCCTCCGGAGCTAAAAGTCCCCTTTAGGGGAACGGGGCAAAACCGACTAATCCTCCGGAAAAGGGATGAAGATAAAACCGGCAAAGTCGCCGTCGACAACGAAAAGACAGCAGTATTCGTCGGGATTTTTGTAACTCTCTTTGAATACATCCACCGACTCCTCCGCAACCAGTTTCCGCTGCACAAACTCATCGAGCAGCGACGCCCGGTAGCTCCACGCATTGGCCGCCAGTTCGTTCGGCCCGAGCAGCAACTGACCAATATCGACCGGCCGACGGGATACGACAAAAATGGGATTTTCGGTAAACCCGCGTTTCCGAATGACATACGACGCTTCACGCAGCGTTTCCGACACTTTCACAAAATCCGTCGAAACCGCACTCATCAGCTTCCGGTTGACATCCGGCGAATTGGCGTCGTCGAGCAGGAAATTTTCATTGCTATTGTTGATCATATTTTTACGGTTTATGGTTTACAGTTTTCGGTATACGGTATACGGTGGCTGACGCGAGAGAGTGAATGCGTCAGCCACCGTATACCGAAAACTGTAAACCGTAAACAATTTAAATTCTGGCCGCCAGCAACAGACTCAGGTCTTTGTAGCGCATATTGAATTTCTTGGCGATGTAGGCGTTGGTTAACAGACCGTTATGGCTGTAAACGCCCTTCATAAACCAGCGATTGGCAAACATCATTTCTTCAATTCCGCCGATGGTTCCGGTTTTCAGGAGAAAGGGCAGAAAAATGTTGCTTAGGGCCAGGCTGGCCGTATGAGCCACGCGCGAGGCAATGTTCGGCACACAATAATGAATGACGTTCTGGTATTTATACGTCGGCTCCTTGTGCGTCGTCATCTTGGACGTTTCAAAATTGCCACCCTGATCGATGGAGACGTCGATAATTACCGCGTCGAGTTTCATGCGCGAAACCATCTCCTGCGTCACCACAATCGGACTCAAACCGTCTTCCGCCCGCATGGCCCCAATCACCACGTCGGCCCGCTGAATGGCTTCCGAGAGCGTATCGGTTTCAATGATGGAGGTATAAATATGCTGTCCGATGGCATATTTCAGCCGCTGGAGTTTATAAATATGTTTGTCGAAAATCTTGATTTCGGCACCCAGCCCCAGCGCCGTCCGGGCTGCATATTCGGCCACGGTTCCGGCTCCGAGAATAACGACTTTGGTCGGTGGAACGCCCGTAATACCGCCCAGAATCACGCCCCGGCCGTTGTTGGCACTGCTCAGGTATTCACCCGCAATCAGCATGACGGTGCTGCCCGCAATCTCGCTCATCGCCCGGATGATCGGCATTCCGCCCACTTTATCCTCAATGTATTCGTAGCCCAGCGCGGTGATTTTTTTGCTGTTCAGCCGCTCGAAGTATTTCTTCTCGTGATTGGGCAGGTTGACCGCCGAAATAAGGGTGCTGCCGGTTTTGATGTAGTCAAACTCCTGCTCAACCAGCGGTTCCACCTTCAGAATCAGGTTTGCATCGTACACCTCTTTGGCCGACGGCATGATTTGCGCCCCGGCTTCGCTGTAGTCGTTATCGGAGAATTTTGCGCCCGCGCCCGCGCCTTTTTCGATAAGAACGTCGTGGCCGTGGCGCACCAGAATGGTGACCGCTTCGGGCGTCAGGGCAATCCGGTTTTCCTGTAGGGAGACCTCTTTGGGCATCCCAATCATGAGACTGCCCTTGTGCTTTTTAACAGCGGCAGGAGCTTCCTGCGGATAAAGTGCCGTTTGTTTTGCTAGTTGTTCAAACCCAGTCACTATAAACGGGATTTATGAATTATGAACTGCGAATGACGCGTTCCCCGGTGGAGATGGTTTCACCGAAAACCGCCCGAAAGCGTTGCGTCCGTTGTTCTTAATCCGTCATTTTTGTCAATTGGTTTCCAGTATTCGTTCGCCTTCTTCCACCCGGAGGTGAAGGGTCCAGGCGTCGGGGGGTAACAAACCGGCAATTCGTTCCGGCCACTCGATGAAACAGCGTTCTCCCGAGTCGATGTACTCTTCGAGGCCACTGTCCAGGGCTTCTTCTTCATTGCGAAGCCGGTAACAATCAAAATGATAGACCGGTTCACCTAAATTTGTAACGTACTCATTCACAATTGAAAAGGTTGGACTTTGAACTACGTTCACTACGCCCAGACGCCGACAGATCGCTTTAATCAAGGTCGTCTTGCCCGCTCCCATCTCCCCGTCGAACAGCCAGACCGAATGCGATCGCCCGGCGTCGATCAATTGTCCGGCAACATCGTCCAGTTCAGTAAGGCTTTGAAAGCGGAGAATCATTCTTTTTACTTAATTCCAATTTCAAAGATAATACTTTTCTTGGTCTCCTACAGGCCGTTATCGAGTGGGTAGGCCGCACAAATTTGACCGTTGGCTCAATTTATCCAGTTGACCTTCTGGACAAAATTAGTCATCTTCGGCCCTCAACTCTTGATTTGTCATTCATATGTCTCGTACTATTCAGGTTGGATTAATCGGTTTCGGACTATCGGGCCGGTATTTTCACGCGCCTTTCCTAACCGTTAACCCGCATTTCAAACTGGCCAAAGTGGTGGAACGTCACCGCAATGAAGCTGAAGCCTTCGACCCAAGCATCCAGACCGTCCGCAGTCACGAAGACTTGCTGGCCGATCCGGACATCGACCTCATCATTGTTGGCTCGCCCAACGACACCCACTTTTCGTATGCCAAAGCCGCCCTCGAAGCCGGAAAGCATGTATTGATTGAAAAACCGTTTGCCAACACCCTCGAACAGGCCCGCGAATTGCTGGAACTGGCGAAACAGAAAGGACTCGTCGCCATTCCGTACCAGAACCGGCGTTACGATGCCGACTTCCTGACCATTCAGCAGGTGCTGCGGGAAAATCAGTTGGGCGATGTCGTGGAATACGAATGCCGCTACGACCGCTATCGGCCGGACATTCTGGATAGCTGGAAAGAAAAAGACCCCGAAGGCGGTGGAAACCTCTTCAACCTGGGGCCGCACCTGATCGACCAGGCCGTAGCGCTCTTTGGCGTTCCACAAGCCGTTTCGGGCGATGTTCGCATCATTCGGAAAGGCGGTATTCTGGATGATTATTTTGACGTAAAGCTATTCTACGCTGACAAACGCGTCATTCTAAAATCGTCGATGCTGGCGGTCGATAACAGCCTGCGCTACATCATTCACGGCACCAAGGGGTCCTTTATCAAACACGGACTGGACATTCAGGAAGAAACCCAGCGCAAAAACATTCTACCCAACACCCCGGACTGGGGCGCCGAACCCGAAAGCCAGTACGGCACGCTCACCACCCCCAACGGCCGGTTTACGTTCCCGAGTCAGCCGGGCAATTACCACCATTTCTACGACAATCTGTACCGCGCCATTGTCGGCGAAATTCCACAGGAAGTAACCCCGGAACAAGCCCTCGCGGTCATGCGCATTATTGAGCTGGCGGGGGAAAGCAGCCGGACCAAAGCGGTTTTGGCATTTTGACGTACAGACCAACGAACTCTGACGTTTAGAAGCCTTTCGAAGGCCGGAGGCCTGTCCTGTCAATAGTCGACAGCCGATAGCAACTGGTGGTAGCTCCGGAGGAGCGGCCTGAAGATATTTTTAGACCGCTCCTCCGGAGCTACCACCAGTTGCTATCGGCTGCCGACTATTGACAGGCCGCCCTTCTAGGGCTCTCCCCGGTTAACTCAAACAGCTTGTCAGGAAAGGGATGCTCCGGGGGCCAGCATCCCTACGAAATTTTTGACCCACCTTTTCATCTATACCCCGGTTAAAACCGTTGGAACAACCGATCACTCCAGATTCAAATCCGTCATCACCGACTGAACTTTCTTTTTCAACTGGTCATACACCGCATCGAACTCTTCCTTGCTTTTCAGGGGTTCGTTGACGCTCACGTAGAACTTAATTTTCGGCTCCGTACCCGACGGGCGGGCCGATACTTTCGTGCCATCAGCAGTGAAAAACTGCAACACGTTTGACGACTCGATGCCCATCTTCCCGGCTTCAATGGCGTTTTTTTCACCGGTGGACAGATCGGTCCGTTCCAGACTCGCGTAGTCATCGACCCGCAAAACCGGTGAACCGGCAATCTGTTTCGGCGGATTGGCCCGGAAGTCGGCCATCATCTGCTGGATTTCTTCGGCCCCGGTTTTCCCTTTTTTGGTCAGCGAAATCAGCCCTTCGTAATAGAAGCCGAATTTCTGATACATTTCCATCAGCAAGTCGAACAGGCTCAGGCCTTTGTCTTTGGCATAAGCCGTCAGCTCGGCAATCATGGCGCAGGAAGCAATGGCGTCTTTATCCCGGACAAAATCACCGATCAGGTAGCCATAGCTCTCTTCACCCCCACCGATGAACTGCTGCTGGCCTTCGAGTTCGCGGATAATCTGGGCGATGTATTTAAAACCGGTCAGGGTATTGTAGCAAAAAACGCCGTATTGATCGCACATCTTGTCGATGAGGTCGGTCGTCACGATGGTTTTGGCCACAAACTCTTTGCCGGTCAGTTTGCCGTTGTCTTTCCAGGCCTGGAGCAAATAATAGATGATCAGGCTGGCCATCTGGTTGCCGTTCAGCAACTCAAACTGGCCGTGGTGGTTGCGGGCGCCCGAACCCACGCGGTCGGCATCGGGGTCGGTGGCCATGATCAAATCCGCATTGATGGCTTCGGCTTTTTCCAGGGCCAGCCGCATGGCGTCACGTTCTTCGGGGTTCGGCGATTTCACCGTCGGGAAGTTGCCATCCGGTTCGGCCTGCTCCTCCACGATGTTCACATTAGTAAAGCCCAGGGCTTTCAGGACGCGCGGAACCAGCGTAATCCCGGTGCCGTGGATGGGTGTAAAAACGATGTTCAGGTCTTTCTGCCGCGCAATTACATCCGGATTGATGGAATTCGATTTGATCCGTTCGACGTACACGCTGTCGATTTCTTCGTCGATCAGGTGAATTTTTTCAGGTACACCGTCAAATTTTACGTCGTCGATCGACGTGATTTTATTGACTTCGGTAATGATGTTTTTATCGTGGGGCGCCACCACCTGACCACCGTCGTTCCAGTAGGCTTTGTAGCCATTGTATTCCGGCGGGTTGTGCGAAGCCGTCACGACGATCCCGCTCTGACAACCGAGTTGGCGAATGGCAAACGACAGTTCCGGCGTGGGGCGCAGCGCGCTGAATAGAAACACTTCGATGCCGTTGGCCGAGAAAATATCCGCCACAATCCGGGCAAACTCCGGGCTCATCCGGCGGCTGTCGTGGGCAATCGCTACTTTAATGTCAATGTCGGGAAAAGCCGCATTCAGGTAATTCGCCAGTCCCTGCGTGGCCGCACCGACCGTGTAGCGGTTCATGCGGTTGGAACCCACGCCGATGACGCCCCGCAAACCGCCGGTACCAAATTCCAGGTTTTTATAGAACGAATCGGTCAGTTCGGTCGATTCGCCGTTGTCCAGCAATTTTTGAATTGCCGCTTTGGTTTCGGAGTCATAATTGCCGTTGAGCCAATGGTCGATGGTAGCCTGGGTTGCAGAATCAATTGCAGTTGTCATAAAAAATGAGTGTTTGAATCGGTTGCCAATTTACAGTTCTAAATGACGTAGTCAAATCCTTTTGGTAAAAGGTTTTAAAACCGTAAAATATTGGACAAAACAGGCCCGAAACAGACCTCCTTTACTTCCACCCGCCACCCAGGGCGCGGTATGCATTGACCATGGCGTTCATTTGCCGCATCCGCGTTTCAATCAGCTCCATTCTGGATTCCAGCACATCCCGTTGCGTCAGCAACACTTCCATATAATCGGCTCGGGCTGAGGTAAATAGACGAAGAGAAATGTTGGTCGACTGCGTCAGCGCCTGCACCTGGTTATTTTTGGTACTGTAACTTTTTTCCAGGTTATCGATGGCCGACAACTGATTGGCCACCTCGATGTAGGCATTCAGAACCGTTTTTTCGTACTGGTAAACCGCCTGAATCTGCTTTGCATTCGCATTTTTGTACATCGCCGTAATGGCATTCTTGTTGATGACCGGACCGACCAGATCCCCAATCAGCGACGCAATCAACGATTCCGGTGTATTCACCAGATAGATTGGATTGAAGGCCATCAGTCCCAGCGAAGCGGAAAGATGCAGCGAGGGATAGAAGTTGGCCCGGGCCACACTGACATCGAGTTTAGCGGCCTCCAGTTGGTGTTCAGCCTGTCTGATATCGGGCCGGTTTTCCAGCAGTTGTGTGGGAGCGCCCGCATACATTTTGGTTGGACTTAGCTCGTTGAAATTTACAGAGCTTCGCTGAATCCGCTGCGGAAACCGGCCCACGAGGAAATTAATCCGGTTTTCCGTTTCAACAATCTTCTGCTGAACGTCATACTGAAGATTCTGCGTTTTATACACCTCGGCCTCAAACCGGCGAACCGCCAGTTCGGTCACCTTGGCGGCTTCTTTCTCCTGCTTGATGATCGACAGGGCGTTGGTCAGAATATCGATGTTTCGCTTGATAATTTCCAACTGATTATCATACGCCATCAGCTCATAATACGAATTGGCGATCTCGGCCACCAGATTCGTCACCTGGAAATTCCGGCCTTCAATGGACGCCAGATAGTTGAAAACCGCTACTTTCCGGGCGTTCCGCAGTTTATGCCAGATATCGACTTCCCAACTCGCAAAGGCACCAACGTAGGTGTTTGGTAACACATCGGGGGTGTGCCGACCCGGTTTTATATCGGTTACGGCATCAGCCGCTCCCTGGCTGGTATAGCGGGAAACCTTTTCGACGCCGGAGCCACCGCCCACCGTGACGAATGGCAGATATTCCCCTTTGCGGGCCATGATTTCGTTGTTGGACACCGCAATTTCCTGAAGCGTAATGTTTAATTCCTGGTTGTTATACAGGGCCGTATCGATCAGAGCCGCCAGATTGGGGTCGGTAAAATACGCTTTCCAGCTTGTGTTTGCCGTGTTGGTCGTGTCCGACGCGTTATTGTAACGCGTCGGTACGGTTTTATTTTCGGCTTTCGGAACCAGGTGGGGAACGCTACAGCCGCTCGTGAACAGGGTAAGAACCGTTATTCCTACACAGGCTACTCGTTGTCTATTTCTCATTGATTTCACTTTCTTCAGGTTGTGGAAACTGGTCTACGGAATGGACGAATACGTCGGTCAGCGAATCTTCTTCTTCTCCTTTGATCAGCTTCCGGCCATCGGCCAGCTTGCCGAATATAAAGTACAGTCCGGGAATGATGATGACCCCGAAAATGGTTCCGAACAACATGCCACCCATCGCCGAGGCACCAATGGTCCGGTTTCCAATCGCTCCGGCACCGGTCGCGCTGATCAGCGGGATCAGGCCGGCCACAAAGGCAAAGGAGGTCATCAGAATCGGGCGGAAACGAACCCTGGCTCCTTCAATGGCTGCGTTCAGAATGGTTTCGCCCTGCTGCCGCTTCTGAACGGCAAATTCGACGATCAGTACGGCATTTTTACCCAGCAAACCAACCAGCATGATGAGCCCGATCTGGGCGTAGATGTTGTTTTCCAGCCCCATCAGTTTGAGCAGCAAAAACGAACCGAAAACCCCCACCGGCAGCGAGAATACCACGGCCAGCGGAATGATGAAACTTTCATACTGCGCGGCCAGCACAAAGTAGACGAAGGCCAACACGATCAGGAACACGTACAGCGACTCATTGCCCCGGCTCGCTTCGTCATAGGAAAGACCCTCAAAAGCAATGTCATACCCTCTGGGCAAGGTCTTGGCGGCCACCTCCCGGATGGCCTGAATGGCATCGGCAGTGGTGTAGCCGTTGGCCGGAAGACCCTGAATGGCGGCTGAATTGTACAGGTTAAACCGGGTAATTTCATTGGGTCCCTGCCCTTTTTTGAGCTTCATGAAGGCCGAGTAGGGCACCATTTCGCCTGCGTCGTTTTTGACAAAAAGCTTCAAAAGATCGGTTGGCAGCCGTCGGTATAACGGATCCGACTGCACATATACCTTGAAGAACTGGTTAAACTTGATAAATCCCTGCTCGTACGTACTCCCAATCATGATGTTGAGGTTGTCCATTGCTTTGCCAATCGACACGCCTTTTTGCATGGCCAGCTTGTTGTCGATCTCCAGTTCGTATTGCGGATAATTCGCGGCAAAGAAGGTGAACAAGCCGGTCAGTTCTTTCCGCTTGCCCAGGTTATCCATGAATTCCTTGTTGATCTTGTCAAATTCGCGGTAGTCCGTATCGGTGGTTTTGTCCAGTAAGCGCATGGAAAAACCGCCGGACGTACCGAAACCGGGGATGGCTGGTGGTTCAAAAAACTCGACCACGGCCCCAAGACCCCGCGTCTTCCCTTCCAGTTCTTCCATGATTTCCTTCACGTTTTTGTCGCGATCCGACCACGGTTTCAGGTTGATCAGACAGGTCCCGGCGTTGGAGCCACGTCCTTCGGTCATGATCTCGTAACCGGCCAGCGAAGACACCGATTCGATGCCCGGAACTTCTTCGCAAATTTTCTGAAGCCGCCGGGAAACCTCGTTGGTCTTTTCCAGCGTCGAACCGGGTGGCGTCTGGATAATCGCGTAAATCGTACTCTGGTCTTCGTTCGGAATAAAACCGGCGGGCAGAATTTTATTTACGTAGAGTATTCCAAAACAGAAGGCCAATAATACGCCCCAGGTAACCACCCTCCGGCTGACGATTGATTTTAACAGACCCACGTATCGCCCGGTCACTTTATCAAAGCCCCGGTTGAAACCGTCGAGGGCTTTGGTGAGCAGGTTTTTCTTCCGGGTATGTCCGTGGTGGTTTTTCAGCAACATGGCGCACAAAACCGGGGTGAGCGTCAGCGCGATCAGGGCCGAAATCACAATGGAACTGGCCATCGTGATGGAGAATTGCCGGTAAAACGTACCCACCGGACCCGACATGAAGGAGATGGGCAGGAAGACCGATACCATAACCGCTGTGATGGCGATAATCGCCCCGCTAATCTCACCAAGCACTTTCTTGACGGCGGCAAACGGGGATAGATGCGGCTCTTCTTCCATTTTGGCGTGAACCGCTTCCACCACCACAATCGCGTCATCCACCACAATACCGATGGCCAGCACGAGGGCGAAGAGCGTTATCAAGTTGATGGAAAGTCCAAACGCCTGAATTACAAAAAACGCCCCGATCAAAGAAACCGGAACGGCCAGGATCGGGATCAGGGTCGAACGCCAGTCACCCAGGAAGATGAAAACAACCAGCGCAACCAGAATAAACGCGTCGCGCAGCGTATCGATGACCTGCTCGATGGACGCGTCCAGAAAGTTAGACACATCATAGCTGATTTTATAATCCACGCCCGGAGGGAAGGATTCTTTCATGACGTCGAGTTTCTCTTTTACCTCCTCGATCACCTCACTGGCGTTGCTCCCGTAGTTTTGCCGCAACACAATGGCGGCCGAAGCTTTGCCATCCAGATTGGAGTAAATATCAAAGAACTCGCTTCCCAATTCCACCTTGGCGATGTCTTTCAGGTGGATGCTTTCACCGGCCGAATTGGCCCGGATAATAATGTCTTCGTATTCTTTGGGATCGCTATACCGCCCTTTATACGTAAGCACGTATTCCAGCGACTGGGCCGCAATACCGGAGCTTTGCCCAATCCGGCCCGGTCGGCCAATGATGCTCTGCTCCCCGATGGCCTCCATCACTTCTTCGGTGGAAATCTTGTAGGCCCGCATCCGGTCCGGATTGAGCCAAATGCGCATCGCATATCGCCGACTACCCAATATCTGCGCCCGGGCAACCCCCTTGGTTCGCTGGATTTCGGGGATCATTTTAACGGTCGCGTAGTTGAACAGGAATTTCTCGTCGATACTTTTATCCTTGGAATAGAGGTTGACGTACATCAACATACTGGGCTGAACCGGCGTAATAATAACCCCTTCCCGTTGAACCAGTTCGGGCAGAAGCGGCATCACCTGATCCACCCGGGTTTTCACCCGGATCACGGCGACGTTGGGGTCCGTCCCCGGTTCGAAAATAATCCGGAGGGTTGCTTCTCCGGCGCTGGTGGCATCGGTGGCGATATACCGCATATCCTGGACACCGTTGATGGCTTGTTCGAGCGTAATCAGCGTGGATTTCACCAACACATCAGCACTGGAACCGGGATATGCAATGAAGATATTGACGGTGGTGGGGGCAATGTCCGGAAATTGAGAAATCGGTAACTTCTCGATCGCCAGAATGCCGATGAAGACGATCATGATCGAAATCACGATCGCAAATACGGGTCTGCGGATGAATTGATTGAACATATCTTTGCAGGTTGGAAAACCGGGTTATTCGGCGTAGAGGCTTAACTTGGACAAAACCGAATCCGGCTGTACGAAGGTGTAGTGGATTTTTTCGTTTTCTTTAACCTGACGCAAGCCTTCCAGCAGGATTTTATCGTCTTTTGTCAGACCAGATCTAACCACAAATATGTGGGGCATTTCCGCAGCGATGGTAATTTCCCGGGACCGAATCTTGCCTTCTTTATCCACCAGATAGACATACTTTTTGTCCAGAACCTCGAAGGTCGCTTTCTGCGGAATAATCAGGGCATTTTTGAGTGGCAGGGTCATCTGGATGTTCCCGGTTTCGCCGTGCCGGAGCAGCCCTTTCGGGTTTGGGAAAGTGGCCCGAAACGCGATATTTCCCGTTTCGTTGTTAAAATCCGCTTCGATGGTTTGAACTACGCCGGGATAATCGAACACCTGCTGGTTGGCCATTAACAGGTTGACATTCTTCAGGTTTTCCTGCTGGGCGTGAGTTTTATAATTCAGGTATTCCGCTTCCGGCACATTGAAATACACCCACATTTTGCTATTGTCAGACAGCGTCGTGAGCAAGTCGCCCTCATCGACGAGGCTTCCCAGCCGCACCTGGAAGTGGTCCATGATGCCATCGAAAGGCGCTCTTACTTCCGTGAAGCCGAGGTGAATCTGCGCAACGGTGACTTCTGCTTTGGCCTTATCCAACTTGGCTTTGGCCAGGGCCAGCTCGTTTTTCGAAACGATGTTGCTGTCAGCCAGGGATTTGGTGTTTTTATATTCCACTTCCACGAAATTGGCTTCGGCCTGGGCTTTCTGGAGTTCGGCCTGGTATTGGATCGGCAGAATCTGAAACATGAGCTGCCCTTTTTTGACCACCTGCCCTTCGTCTACAAAGATTTTTTGGAGGTAGCCCCGTTCCAGTGCTCGTAATTCGATGTGCTGGATGGAATGAATCTGGGAGACGTATTCATTCGTGACGGTGGTATCGGTTTTTAAAGGACTGGTCACCAGATACTTGGTTTCTTCCTCCTTTTCTTCTTTCTTCTCGGAACAGCCTGCCACACCCACCAGGGCACACAAACTCACGAGCATCAATACTTTATTCATAAGGATCTATTTTTTCACGTTACTGGTTTGAAGGGGATGCTGAGGGGGGACGATCTGACCCGGCGGTGCGTTGGGGCCCTGGGCCAATTGCCGAATCAGGCTGTCTTTCTGCTGGTTGGTACGTTTGCAATCCAGAAGCTGCTGTTGCCAAACCACGAGATCGACCGGAGGAATGGCGTTGCCTAATTCATATTCGTAAATCATTCGCTGGCGGCTTTGCTCATACAGCAGAAATCCATTGAACACCAGGGAAAGTGCCAGGGCCAGTCCAAAGCCGTAAAGCAAAATCGAGGGGAAAGTCCGGCGCTGCATCGCTTGTGTCTGTCGAAGATTGACACAAAGCACGCTCCGCCACATTAGAACGGTGTGAGAAGGAAATTAAAAGATCGTAGAAAAGTTTAATATGGCCGATCAGGCCGTTTGAGAAACCTCCTGGCTCTACCTCTAAAATTAGAATAATCAGGGGAATTATGCGGTTTTTGCCAGAAATCAAGTCCACGCTCAGACTTGTGGATCATTAAAAAAGTACTATTCGTCGGATACAGAAAGTATTTTCCTTAACCCGTTCTAACGACCTACCCCAAGCCGGGCAACTGAATTGTCACCGAGGTTCCCCGGTTTACGTCGGAGGTGATCTGGAGAACGCCCTGGTGCAGATCAATGATTTTCTGCGTGACGGCCAGGCCAATGCCATAGCCCGGCACGTCATCAACATTGCCGCCCCGGTACAGCGGATTGAGGATGTGCGCAACATCCGTTTCGGAAATGCCGCGCCCCTGATCGGCTATGGTCACGGTAATCTGGTCTTTTGTGACTTGCAAGTGAACCGAAACCGCTTCGCTCGAATATTTGCAGGCGTTATCCAACACATTCAGAAAAGCGGTTGTCAGCAACGTCGCATTGCCTTTCACAGTAAATGATTCATCCTCATCCGTTCTGAATTGGAGGTTCAGGTTCCGGCCCGGATACTTGGCCTGTACGTGCCCGATGGCGTTGAGCAGGCAATCGTCCACCTGAACGGCGGTCAGCGCAACGGGGCCATCGGTCACTTTGGCCAGGCCCAGCAAACCGTTGGTCAACGCAATCACTTTTTTCAGTTCTTCAACCGCCACTTCCATGCTCTCACGCCAGTCGGCGGGGTTCTGGTCATACCGCAGGGACGTTTCCAGCGTACCGAGGGTATTGGT
This sequence comes from Larkinella sp., assembly GCF_965227735.1. Taxonomy (NCBI): domain Bacteria; kingdom Pseudomonadati; phylum Bacteroidota; class Cytophagia; order Cytophagales; family Spirosomataceae; genus Larkinella; species Larkinella sp. The sequence continues at coordinate 1,458,999 of NZ_OZ245776.1, forward strand.
GAGCGGGGTGCGTAGTTCGTGGGAAGCGTGGGAAACAAAGCTGCGCTGGGAAACAAACGCATCTTCGAGCCGAAACAGCATCTGGTTGAACGTCATGGCGAGTTGCGCAATCTCATCCCGGCGGTTTCCTTCATGAACCCGTTTATGAAGATGCGTGGCGGTGATCTGCTCCACCTCGTCCACAATCTGGGCGATCGGTTTCAGCACTCCCCCGGAAAAATACCACCCGGCCAGCACAATCAGCGCAAACCCCAGCAGATTGGCCAGCAGCAGGATTTGTTGCAGGGTTCCGAGTTTGGCCAGGCCGATCCGGTCGTAGCCCGAGGCAAAAATGTAAAAAAGTTGTCCGCCATGCCGATACGGAATCACAATCGACTCGAGGTGACCACTTTTGAATTCAAACAGCGATTCGGTGGTCAGCAGCGGTATTTTTTCTTTGTAATACTCCGATTCTTTCAGCGTCCGGTTGGTAAAAACCAGATTGTGCCGCTGATCATAAATGCTGATTTGCTCTTCCACGATGGTGAGCAAGTCGGTCCGCACCATGTTTTTAAAAAAGTCATCGTGGAGATGCCGCCGGGAAATGAGCAGACGTCCGGCCACGCGGGCTTTCGACTCCAGCCGACTGTAAAACTCCTCGCGCCGGTACAACGAATAGAAATACCACACCAGCAGCGACAGCGTGAGCTGGATGGCCGTAGCCAGCAGGGTAAAGACGATCGTCAGGCGGTTTCGTATCAGCATACTGTATCGCGTTAATCTTCCCGCAGAACGTACCCCATCCCAACAATGGTATGCAACAACCGGGGCGAAAAATCTTTGTCGATCTTTTTGCGCAGGTAGCTGATATACACATCGATCACGTTGCTGTTCGTATCGAAATTCAGACTCCAGACCCGTTCGCTGATGTCTACCCGCGAGATGATTTTTCCTTTGTTGAGCATGAGGTATTCGATGAGGGCATATTCACGGGTGGTCAGGTCGATGCGTTTGCCCGCCCGGGTCACGGTTTTGGTATCCAGGTTCAGTTCCAGATCGGCCAGCCGAAGGATTTGCTTCGGCCGGGAACCGCTCCGGCGCGTCAACGCCCGAAGGCGCAATAGCAGTTCCTGAAACTCAAACGGTTTGGCCAGATAGTCGTCGGCCCCGGCATTAAAACCGTCCGACTTGTCGGCCAGACTGTCGAGCGCGGTGAGCATCAACACGGGGACAGCCTCATTTTCCGAGCGAATCAGGCGGCACAACTCGAAACCGTTGAGTTGCGGAAGGTTGACATCCAGAATGATGAGATCGAAAATCTCCCGGCGAAACAGGGCCAGCCCGTCCCGTCCATCGTAGGCAACTTCCACTTCGTAGCCCTCGGCCGATATGCCTTTGCGGATAAAAGACGCCAGCCGCTCTTCATCTTCAACAAGCAGGATTTTCATCAGCGTTCATCGGTTGAGTAGTATCACACCAAATTATTAACAAGCTGTTTGAGTTAACCGGGGAGAGCCCTGGAAGGGCGGTCTGTCAATAGGCAATACCATCCATCGGCTAGTGGTAGCTCCGGAGGAGCGGCCTGAAGATGGTTTTAGACCGCTCCTCCGGAGCTACCACTAGCCGATGGATGGTATTGCCTATTGACGGGACAGGCCTCCGGTCTTCATTTAAACAATTTCTAAAGAATCAAACCCGGCAGCCAAAACACGCCGTCGCCGATCCAGCGGTAGCGTTCGTTGGCCAAAAACCGGTTTGGATATCGCTGAATGGTGTACAGCACGGCGCTCATCATGCCCTGAATAATGGCCGCACGCTGGGCAAACCGGTCGTCGGCCATGAAAAAAATCACGAGCGCCAACACGGTTATCACCACCGTCAGCGTCCGCAGCACCACATCGCTCCGGTCGAAGCCCCAGAGGGTCGCCAGCGAATAGGAGGTGTCCGGCAATTCGTAGGCTTCCATCACCGAAAACAGCAACAGGTTCTGGAAAACGATGAGCAGAAACAAAATTCCCAACCCGATTTCGGACCAGCCAATGGTCGGTTTTTGCGCCCACGAACTACCCCAGACGCCAATGGTATACACGAACGTCACCGCTGGTTCTTTCCACGCCAGCCGGGCATTGGAACCCGACAAACGCGAAACGCCCCAAACATACGCCCCCGAAACCAGTGCCAGCCCGGCTCCAAACCACAACACAGACCGGGGTAACCAGAACAACAAAACGACGGAAATCACCGCCAGTCCCATCAAAACCCGCAGCAAAACCGCCTGGTTTTCAGCATGAAACCGGTGACGACGGGTGAGCGGAGCGTTAACCGCCAAACCCTTCCGGACATCGTACAGGCGGTCGGCAGCATAAATAACGAACACACAGATCGCCAGTAAAACTGTTGTTGCCCAACCAACCGGCTGGTGTCCGTCGGGCAAACGGGCCACCATGATATGAGAAATCACCGCGCCGGCCACCACATCGAGACTGAGGTAGTGAAAGCGGTGCAGATACTGCCTGATCGAATCAAAAAACTTCATACAAGGATTTCGATCCCGTTTTCGTGGACGGAACAGAAAATGAATGGTAAAGAGGAACAGAGCCCGCTTTCATGAGCAAGGCAATTCCGGTGCAAAGCTACCTTTTACCGGGTAAAGTCGGCTTTGCATGCCCTAAAAAATGGTGTAATTTTGAAAGAAGCTTTTTCGGGGCGTATTCATCACAAGAACCACGCGCTACCGAAATCGCATTCGGCACACCGTAAAATTTGTATTAACTTTCTGTTAGGTTATACGCCAAAAGTGCGTGATTCCTTAATAGACAAAAGGTCGATAAAACTAAAAAATGCCCGAATTTTGTAAAAAAGCCTTTTAGTTCACCCCAAATGAACTGAGGAAATGCAGGATATGAACCTAACGTATAGCACCTGTTCCGATGAAACCCTCTTGATGTCAATGGGCGACAACGACGACGAACGCGCGTTTGCCGAACTTTACAACCGGTATTTCCGGCCGTTGTTCAATTATGCATACAGCAAGGTAAACGATCAGTTCATTGCCCAGGAAATTATTCAGGAACTGTTTGTCAGTGTGTGGCAACAGCGCGACCGCCCTCCGGTGCAATGCACCCGGTCGTTTTTATTCTCCTGTGTCAAAAACCGTGTCATCTCCTATTACCGGAAAGAACTGACCCGCCGGTATCATTACAACCGGTGGGAAACCCAAACGGACGACTCCAATGCTTTGACGGATCAACAAATCCTGACTTCCGATTTGCAACACCGGTATGAAAAAGGCCTTCACCAACTCCCCCCAAAATGCCGGGAAGTGTTTCTACTGAGCCGGAAAGGCCTTTCAAACCGGGAGATTGCCCTTCAATTAACGATTTCGGAAAAAACCGTTGAACAACACATCACCAAAGCCCTGCGCGTTTTGAAAGCGTATCTGAAAGAGCATTTTGTATACCTGTTCCTGTTGTATCCGATTTTCTAAACTTTTTTTTCAACCGACTAAGGGTTATCCTTCCGGCAGGCGACTTTGGCAGTGAACCATTTCCCACGCTATGCCGCCACCGAACATATCCCCTCTTTTGCTGGATAAATACCTGCGAAATCAATGTACTGAACAGGAAAAAGAATGGGTAGAAGCCTGGTATGCTTCGTTGCGCGGAAACCCCGATTACATCGATTCGCTGCCTGAACCCGAGCAGCGACATTGGCAGCAGGAAACCTTTTTAAACATTCAAAATCAACTGAATCAAGCCGAAAAACCGGTGGCCAAAACCTTCTCCCTGGGCTGGCTCACCGGATTGGCCGCATCGATCGCTCTGCTGATTGGTTTCTATTTCATTTATACCTATTCCGGCCGTCAGCATCGATCCGTTTCAGCACCCGCAGCCCTTGCCAATCAAGCCCCGGGAAAAAAACAGCCACCCCTGATTCATTTCGTCAATCATGAAGCCCGGCCGGTGAAACACCAGCTTCCAGACCACAGCTCGGTCTGGATGCACCCGGGGGCGTCGATTGCCTACCCGGAAACGTTCGGTGCCGACCAGCGGTTGGTCACGTTTGCCGGTGAAGGCTTTTTCGATGTGCGCAAAGATCCGGCGCGCCCGTTCCGGATCCAAAGCGGGGAAATGCAGATTAAGGTATTAGGCACCAGCTTTAACGTGAAGGCCCCGGCAACCCACCCGGTTTTTCAGATTTCGGTCGTAACAGGCCGGGTTCAGGTTAGTGCCCCCGACCGCCAGCAGAATGAGCAGCAAGTGATTCTGAAACCACAGCAGCAGGCCACCTTCGAAACGGCTTCAAAACGGCTGGTGTCTTCGGCCATACCGGTGAAGGCCAGAAAGCCGATTTACGAACCCGTTACGATCACCTTTGCCGATACTCCGCTGGATCAGGTCGTAAAAAAACTCGAAAAGCGGTTTGCCGTTCAGATCCGGCTGGCCAATCCGAAAGCCGCTTCCTGTCTGTTCAGCGCCGATTTTGAAAACCAGCCGTTGCCGCTGATTCTGGAAATGCTCTGCACGGCACTGGAAGCAACGTATACCATGAACGGGAATGTAATCCTGCTCGATAGTCCACCCTGTACGGAATGAACCCAATCCCAACACTCATAAACCGACTGCGATGAAAAACCGCTACCCGCTACCTCCTTAATGCCAAAAAACCGGGAGTGTACCACCACCCCCGGCTCAGGTAACCCCTTCGGCTTCGTACCACCGAACGAAGGGGCAGTATCCAACAGTTCTCAACTATCAGACAACCAAAAGTATGCAAATTTTCATCCCTAACAAGTCCGTCGACTGGCGAAAAATCATGCGTATCGGATTACTGCACTGGATTCTTGCCGTATTGCTGACGGGTATCGCCAATGCCCGGGAAATCGCGGCACAGTCGATTCTGAGTAAGGATATGACGCTCCAGCTTACGAATGTTACGCTCAAGGAAGCTCTGGACCGCATCCAGGAAAAAGCCAACACAAAGTTTGTTTACAGCAGCCGGGTGTCGCTGCGGGAACAAGTTTCGATTAACGCTAAAAACCAGAAGCTGGCCCGGATTCTCGACCAACTGCTGATGCCGCGGGGCATTACGTACAAGGTGATCAACGAACAGATCGTGCTGGCCCGCGAACGGGGTTTTAAACCGGAAACGGTGTTGCCGAACCTCGACGAAAAAATGGAAACCTACCTGAGCCGACAGGAAATCCGGCTGAAAGGAACCGTGCGGGCGGCCGACGGGCAGGGCGAAGCGCTGGCCGGGGTGACGGTCGTGCTGAAAGGCACCACGCGCGGAACGACCACTGACGGCAGCGGCAATTATGAACTGGTGGTGCCGAATTCGTCGGCAGTCCTGATTTTCAGTTTTGTTGGCTACACGTCGCAGGAAATTACCGCTGGCAACCGCTCGGTCATCAACGTAACGCTGAATCCGGACAGCAAGAGTCTGGAAGAACTGGTGGTGGTGGGCTACGGAACCCAGAAAAAAGTAAACCTCACGGGCGCCGTGTCGCAGGTACAGGCCAAAGACCTGGAAAACCGCCCCCTGAACAACATGTCGCAGATTTTGCAGGGGATGATTCCAAACCTGAACATCACGTTCGGCACCGGCCAGCCGGGGCAGGGCGGTAGCCTGAACGTGCGCGGAGAAACCTCCATCAACGGCGGTGGACCGCTGGTGCTCATCGACGGCGTGCCGGGCGACATCAACCGCATCAACCCGAACGATGTGGAATCGGTATCGGTGCTGAAAGATGCTGCAGCCTCGGCAATCTACGGCGCGCGGGGTGCGTTTGGGGTGGTGCTGGTGACAACCAAAACCGCCAAAAATGGCAAAACGAGCATTTCGTACAGCAACAACTTTGGCTGGTCGAAACCCACGGTGAGCACCGACTTCCTGACGAATGGATACGAACACACCCGGCTGAACGACGAAGCGTTTATCCGGGCAACGGGAAACAGCTATACCCGGTATTCGGAAGAAGATTATAAGGAACTGGAAGCGCGCCGGTACGACAAAACCGAAAATCCGGCCCGGCCCTGGACCGTCGTCAAAAACGTCAACGGAAAAGATATTTACAATTACTACGGCAACTACGACTGGTGGAACACGGTATTTAACATGTCGCAGCCGTCGGCCCAGCACAATCTGAACCTGTCGGGCGGTACTGACAAAATCAATTATTACCTGTCGGGCTCGATTTTTCAGAAAGACGGGATCATGCGGACCAATACCGACAAGTTTACCTCGTATACGCTGCGCAGCAAGATCAACGCCCAGCTAACGCCCTGGCTGCGGGTGAGCAACAATACGCAGTATTTCGATTCCAAATACACCTATCCGGGTCTGGAAGGGGGCGCCAACGCCAACTTCGTCGCCATTACAGTGCACGCCCTTCCGGCCTATGCGCCCCGCAACCCGGACGGTACGGCGACGTACAACACGCTGAAAAACAACTATTCCATTGGCGACGGTTTGTTTGCCAACCTGCTGAAAGGCGTTGCAGGCGGCAAAAAAGGGGTTCACGAACTGACGACGATCAACTCGGTCACGATTGACTTTACCAAAACCTGGAACCTGGTCGCCAACCACTCCTATTCGTTCTATATCGCCGATGACTGGTACCGTTCGGCCGTGGCCCAATACTCGATCCAGCCCGGTATTCTGACCACGGTGCCGAACTACAACACCGACCAATACCGGCAAACCATGTGGTTCGATCCGATGAATGTCACGAACCTGTATTCATCGTTTAACCACACCCTTGGCAAGCATTACGTGGCGGCAACGGCCGGGATCAACTACGAATCGAAAAAACACCAGCGGTTGTTCGGTGCCCGGAAAAACCTGCTCTCCGAAAGCCTGAATGACCTGAATCTCGGAACCGGCGAGCAATTGTCGGCGGGCGATTCGTACCGGTATTCGCTGTTTGGCGCTTTTTTCCGGCTGAACTATGATTACGCGGGCAAATACCTGCTGGAAGTCAACGGTCGCTACGACGGAACCTCCCGGTTTGGTGAAGGTCGCCGATACGGTTTCTTCCCGTCGGTGTCGGCGGGCTGGCGGATCAGCGAAGAATCCTTCTTTGAACCGCTACGGAACGTGGTGAACAACCTCAAAATCCGGGCTTCGTACGGAACCCTGGGGAACCAGTTGCCGTCTAATACCGCATCAGCCAGTTTTTATCCGTACGTGTCGATCATGCCAACGGCGCAGTCGAGTTGGATCAACAACGGCCAGAAACTGTATTACGTCGATAGCCCGAACCCGATTTCGGCCGATCTGACCTGGGAAAAAGCAACCACCTCAAACCTTGGTCTGGACGCCGATCTGTTGAAAAACCGCCTGAATCTGACGTTCGATGCCTACATCCGAAACACCACGGACATGCTGGTGCCGGGTCAGGTGCTTCCAGCGGTGTATGGCGCGACCGTGCCGACCCAAAACGCCGGGGATTTGCAGACCAAGGGCTTCGAGCTGTCGCTGGGCTGGCGGGATCAGTTTAAAGTAGGCGGCAAGACGCTGTCGTACAATGCTTCCTTTATTGTGTCCGATTCAAAATCAACGATTACGAAATACGACAACCCGAACAAAATTCTGTCGAGCCGTTACGTAGGCCAGGTCATTGGTGAAATCTGGGGATACTCCATCGACGGTTTCTTTAAAACCAACGACGAAGCCCAGGCCTATACGGTTGACCAGACGCTCGTAAACCGCCAGCGGCTGAGTGCCCCCGGCGAATGGAGCAAACTGCGGGCCGGTGACATTAAATTCATCGATCTGGACGGCAACGGGAAGATTGACCAGGGTGCCAATACGCTGGCCGATCACGGCGACCTGAAAATCATCGGTAACAGCCGGGCGCGGTACCGCTATGGAATGAACCTCGGCGCATCCTGGAACGGTTTCGATCTGTCGATGCTGGCGCAGGGCATTCTGCGGAAACACTGGTACCCAGGGAACAATGCCGACAAGTTCTGGGGACCGTATTCCCGCCCGTATTACTCCTTCATTCCGAAGGACTTCGAGCAGGATGTCTGGACGCCGGAAAATCCGGATGCCTACTTCCCGGTGTTGCGCGGCTACACGGCGCTGAACAGCGGGGGCGATCTGCAGGCGGCCAACGACCGCTACATTCAGAACGTCGGCTACCTGCGGCTGAAAAACGTGGTCATCGGCTACACCATCCCGGAACTGCTGACGCGTAAAATCCGGATTCCCCGGGCGCGGGTCTACGTCAGTGGCGAAAACCTGCTGACCTACACGCCCCTGCGGACCAAGTACATTGACCCGGAACAGTTTGACGGCGACGCAACAAACGGCCGGACGTATCCGCTGTCAAAAACCGTATCCGCCGGTCTGAGCATTACTTTCTAACTACGACTTTCGATGAAAAAAATAATCAGTCTGATCGCTCTGGCCGTGGGCCTGAGTTCCTGCGATCTGGACCTGCTGCCGCAGGACGCCATCTCGCCCGAGACCTTTTTCAATACCGAAAACGATTTATTGCTGTACACCAATTCGTTTTACAACGCCCTGCCGTCGGCCGAGGATGTGTATAACGAGGACGTGGATAATGTCGTAAAAAACAGCCTGCGCGACGAGTTGCAGGGGACGCGTGTGGTGCCTACGAGCGGGGGCGGCTGGTCGTGGTCCAACCTGCGGAACATCAATTATTTTCTGGCTAATTCCAACAAGTGTCCCGACAAACGGGCCGTAGCCAGATACAACGGGCTGGCGCGGTTTTTCCGGGCGTACTTTTATTTTGGCATGGTGAAGCGGTTTGGCGATGTGCCCTGGTATTCGCACACCATCGAAACCACGGACCTGGACCTGCTCACCAAAGCCCGCGACCCGCGTACGATGGTGATGGATTCCGTGCTGGCCGACCTCAACTACGCCATCGCCAACCTGGATGCCTCCCGCCAACTGAACACGGTGACGAAGTGGACTGCTTTGGCACTGAAATCACGGATGGCGCTGCACGAAGGCACGTTTCGGAAATACCACCCGGAATTTAACCTGCCCAACTCGGACAAATGGCTCGATGAGTGCATCACGGCTTCGGAGGAATTGATGAAAAGCAGTGGCTATACGATCTACAAAGCCACGCCCACGACGGCTTATCTCCGGTTGTTTTCGTCGGACAATGCCATTCCCGACGAGGTGATTCTGGCCCGCGATTTCAGCGACGAACTCCAGGTATACCACAACCTGAACTATTACACGATGACGGCTTCGTATGGCCGGCCGGGGTTAGAAAAGCGCCTGGTGAACAGTTATTTAATGGCCGATGGAACGCCCTTTACGGATATCAAAGGCTACGAAACCAAGCAGTTTGCGGAGGAAGTACAAAACCGCGATCCGCGTTTGGCCCAGACCATCCGGACGCCGGGTTACACGCGCATTGGTGAAAACAACCCGCTGGTGCCCGAATTTGGCGCAACCGTGACGGGCTACCAGTTGATCAAATTTGTTTCGGCCCCGAAATGGGATACGTTCAACAAGGACATCACCGACATGCCGATTTTCCGCTACGCCGAGGTGTTGCTGAACTATGCCGAAGCCAAAGCCGAGCGCGGCACGCTGACCCAGGCTGATCTGGACGCATCCATCAAGTTGATCCGCGACCGGGTAGGCATGCCAACCATCAACCTCGCGGCCGCCAACGCCAAACCGGACCCGTACCAGGCGCAGCAGTATACCCAACTGAAAGGCACAAACACGGGCGTGATCCTGGAAATCCGGCGCGAACGGCGCATCGAACTGGTGATGGAAAACTTTTTCCGCTGGGACGACCTCATTCGCTGGAAAGAAGGGCAGGCGCTCACGAAGCAATACAAGGGCATGTATTTTCCGGGACCGGGCAGCTATGACCTCGACAAAAACGGGAAAGTCGATCTGGTTATTTATGAAGGTACCAAACCGACCGTGCCGGGGGCGCAGTTGCTGAAGTTGGGCAGCGAAATCCTGCTTGAAAACGGCAACAAAGGCGGTAACATCGTGATCAACGGACACATCAACAAGAAGTTCAACGAAGCCCGGGATTACCTCTACCCCATTCCCAAACAGGAGCGATTGTTGAACACCAAGCTGACGCAAAACCCGAATTGGGAATGAGTCCTGATTGAATTTAAAATGTAAAATTCTAAATGCTGAATGTAAAAGTAGAACGTCTGATTTGGTCGGACACCTCACTTTTACATTCGACATTTAAAATTTTACATTTTAAATTAAAAAAGCTTGTCTATTCCTAAATCTTTCTTCCAATGCTATCAGACCGACGTTCGTTTCTGGAAAAAATGGCACAGATCGGGGTGCTGGGCCTGATGCCCGGCCTCTCGGCGGCTGCTCCAACCGGAGAGAAAAACCACTTTGTGGTGGGCCCATACCTGCAAAACCTGGGCAACCATGAGGTAACCATCATGTGGATTACCCACAAAAACTGTTTTAGCTGGGTGGAATACGGTGCCGGGACCTACACCAGCAAACGGGAATTCGGGTATACCAACGGCTTGATCGAAGCCAATAACCGCATCAATAAAATTACGCTGACCAGCCTCAAACCGGGAACGGAACATAAATACAAGATCGTTTCTACCGAAATTTTGGGGTATAAAGGCTCAAAAGTCGAGTTTGGCGAAACCATCAGCAGTCCATTGTTCGGTTTTAAAACCCCGCCGGAAAATGAAGAGGAATTCAAAATGGTGGTGTTTAACGACATTCACGACCGCCCGCAGATTATTCCGCAACTCCTGTACCGGCACGGTTATTCGGGCAATAAACGCGATTACGATTTTGTGGTTTTTAACGGTGACTGCTTCGATTGGGTAACGGACGAACAGCAAATGGTCGATCACCTGATCAAACCGGCGGTCGATATTTTTGCGGCCGAAATACCCTTCATTCTGACGCAGGGAAATCACGAGTGCCGGGGCAGCTTTTCCCGCCATATTCCCAATTATTACGCCTATCCCGACGGAAACTATTATTATGCCTTTACCCGCGGCCCGGTGCGGTTTGTCGTGCTGGATTCGGGCGAGGACAAATCCGACGACAGCGTTGAATACGGCGGTTTGTCGGCTTTTGACCGGTACCGGGAAACGCAGAAAAAGTGGCTGGAAAAAGAAATTGAAAGCCCCGAATTTAAAAAAGCGCCTTTCCGGATCGTGCTGATTCATATTTCGCCCTATCATTCGGGCGACTGGCACGGCCCCATGCATGGGCAGCAAGTTTTTGGACCGTTATTGAATAAGGCAAAAATCGATCTTCAGCTTTCGGGACACACGCATCGCTACGGCACCCACGACGCCGATGCCAACCACAATTACCCCATCGTCATCGGGGGTGGACCGCTGGAAGGAAACCGCACCCTGATCAAATTACACGCGACATCGAAAGAGCTGAACCTGAAAATGATCCGTGACGACGGTGAAGTGGTGGGCAAATACACCATTCCGAAAAAGGCCAGAACCTAAACCTTAACGCGCATCCATTCGTAAATCCACTGGCATGAAAAACCTGCTGTTTTTAGTTATTATTTCCCTCACCGCTTACGCCAACGATGGTGCCGTGAAACCGGCCGGCCGACCGGCGAAGAAGATTAAAAACCTGACGGTGATGACCTACAACATCCACCACTGCAATCCACCTTCGGCCGGGACAACAATCGATGTAGCGGCCATCGCCAGGGTGATCAAAAAGGAAAAACCGGATTTCGTTGCCTTGCAGGAAGTCGATGTCAATACCGAACGCTCCGGGAAAGGTCTGAACCAGGCGCGGGAGTTAGCCCGACTGACCGGAATGAATTTCTTTTTTTCCAAGGCCATCGACCACCAGGGCGGGGATTACGGTGTCGCAGTTCTTTCCCGGTTTCCGATTCTGGACTCCACCCGGTTTGACTTGCCGGTTGATGCCACCATCGGTGGGGAACCCCGAACCCTTGCGGCCGTTACGGTGGAAATCGCGAAAGGAAAAAAAGTCATCTTTGCCAGTACGCACCTGGATCTAAAGGAAGTTAACCGCCTTACGCAATCGAAGCTGATTGTCCGGCATTTCGAAAAATCCAATCTTCCCGTGATTCTGGGCGGTGATTTCAATGCCCTGTCCGATAGCAAAGTGATCCGGTTTCTGGACCAGACTTTCGTTCGGAGCTGCCAGGATTGCGCACCGACGATTCCGGTAAAAAATCCAAACCGGGCCATCGACTTTGTTATGTTTAAACCGGAAAGCGCTTTTAAAACCGTATCGACAACGGTAATCGATGAACAATATGCCTCCGACCACTTGCCGGTTATCGTGAAGTTGCAGGTAAAATAAGCCTAAATTCTGGCGTTTGTTAACGAGAAAATGGCAGTCGGGCCGGGCGTTGTTCGAGGATCGTCACCGGGTCGCCGACGCGCAGCAGTCCCGTGGTTTCAGCCAGCACATTCTGGCCGAACAGGATTTTGCTGTCCAGCTTCCGATAGGTCGCCAGCGTTTTGAGCGGTTCTTTTCCTTTTTGACCCGATTCGGGGTCGATGGTCGTCAACACACAGCGGGCGCAGGATTTCACACCGAAGAACGCCAGTTCACCAATTTTAAAGTGATACCAGGTGTCTTCGTCGTGCGGCAAAACGCCCTCCACCACCAGATTGGGCCGAAAACGAACCATATCGAGCGGTTGTTCCACCCGGCGGTTCAGTTCATCCAGCGAATCCGTGCTGATGACCAGATACGGAAAACCGTCGGCAAAACTGACCACATCGTCGGGCTGGGCGTATCTCGGATCGACCGGCCGCAGCGAGTTGTCTGGCATATAAACCAGGCGGCACGGAAAACCGAGCAACCGGCTGAACCACGCGTCCGCTTCCGGGCTAACGACCAGGGAATCAACGGCCTGACGATCCCACACATACGCCATCAGGGACTCTTCGGTTGTTTTGTCCAGGGGAATTTCCAGCACGTCATCCGGGCGATGGCGGTGGTAAACCCGCAGATGCCGATCGGCCAGTTCGACCTCGACCAGCGCCATGACGGTATTTTCCCGTTGCGTCAAAAACGTCCCGTCGGGTTTCACCAGCATCCACCGCCGGTCATAGCGAAAGCCTTTCGGTTCGACCATCGCTTCGGAAAGCGAAATACCGCCCAGCGATTTGATGGGGTAAATCCGGATTTCTTTTAAAACAGGTGTATTCATGCGTCAAGGGTAAGGTGGTGTTCGATGGGTAGCAAAACCGTTTTACCAACGCGGCAGCGGGCTCACCTCCTGCGACGTAAATTCACCCTTCAAATACTTGAAATGGGCCGCCATCGCAATCATGGCCGCGTTATCGGTACAGTATTCGAACTTCGGAATGTAGACGTTCCAGCCCTCCTGCCGCCCCAGTTCAGCCAGCGAAGCCCGCAACCCGGAATTGGCCGAAACCCCGCCCGCCAGCGCAATGTCCCGAATGCCGGTTTGCCGGGCGGCTTTCCGCAGTTTGGTCAGCAGAATTTTGATGAGCGTGTGCTGGATGCTGGCGCAAATATCCGGCAGATTCTGCTCGATAAAATCCGGATTGGCCTTCACGCGGTCGCGCAGGAAGTACAGAAAGGCGGTTTTGATGCCACTAAACGAAAAATCCAGTCCCGGCATTTCGACCTCCGGAAACGGATACGCCAGCGGGTTGCCCTGCTGCGCATACCGGTCAATGAGCGGACCACCCGGATAGGGCAAGTTGAGCAGTTTAGCGGTTTTATCGAAGGCTTCCCCCACGGCATCGTCCTGGGTCTGGCCGATAATTTCCATGTCCAGATGATCCCGGATAAGCACAATTTGCGTGTGGCCGCCACTGACGGTCAGACACAGGAACGGAAACTGCGGAATGGTCTGTTCGTCAATGAAATGGGCCAGAACGTGGGCCTGCATGTGGTGGACTTCGATGAGCGGAATGTTCAGCGCCAGGGCCAGGGCTTTGGCAAAGGACGTACCGACCAAAAGTGACCCTAATAAACCCGGTCCGCGCGTAAAAGCTACCGCATTTAGCGCGTTTTTCTCTATATTTGCTTCATGCAGCGCGCGTTCGACCACCGGCACAATCCGTTGCTGATGCACGCGTGAGGCCAGTTCGGGGACGACTCCGCCATACTGTTCGTGGATTAACTGCGTAGCTACAACATTGGATTGTATTTTTCCGTTAACACATACAGCAGCCGACGTCTCGTCGCACGAAGATTCAATTGCCAGAATTGTCATTTTTCAAAATTACTGAATATTAGAAGCAATGAAAAATGAACAATGGATAATGAATAGGGAAACCGTCTTTCATTTCGATTGATCAAACCCAGAATCAGGATGTCTGAACCGGTAGGTAATATTCATTGTTCATTTTTCATTGTTCATTGAGAGCCAATGCGTTCATTTTTCACCATACTTCTCAAAACCCTGCTCTACACCGTTCTGGTGGTCTTGCTGGTGGTCGGAATTGTGGGGGTCAGTCTGCAAATACCGGCAGTTCAGACGAAACTGGTGCGCTATGCCGCCCAACGGGTTTCCGAAAAACTACTGTTCCCGGTCGACATTCAAAAAATTGACATTAATTTCTCGTTCCCCAACGTCTGGGTCAACTCCGTGACGCTGGAGGAAGTCACGATCCGCAACCGCGATCTGAAACCGATGATCCGCGTCGGCCGTCTCGAAGTTACGCTCGCCCTCGAAACGCTGATCAACAATTCAGCCACCGACATTCACCTCGATGAAGTGCTGCTCTACAAGCCCCAGGTCGATCTGGTGAAAGACGCCAAAACCGGCAACCTGAACATTGATGATTTCCTGGAGCGGATCAACGAGATGACCCGCGATACGACCAAACCGTCCATCGCCAATCAGAACATCCCGTTCACCATCGGAAAAGCCACCCTGATCGATGGAAAGTTTACGTACCACGACATGCGGAAACCGACGATGGGCGGGCGACTTTTCGACTACAACCACTTTCTCGTCAGCGGTTTAAGTGCCAACCTGAACAGCTTTCTGCTGCTGGGCGATACCATCGCCGTCAACATCGGCCGCATGAAAGGCTTTGAAAAACAGGCGAATCTGCGGATTCACCGGCTGGACACGAAGTTTCTGTATTGCGCCAAAGAAATGCGGCTCGACAGCCTGTTTGCCCGCATCAACGGGTCGACGGTTCGCAACCGGCTGGTTTTTTCATACGACAGTTTTTCGGCTTTCAACGAGTTTAACGACGAGGTGGTGATGCGGGCCAACCTGCGGAACGCTGTCGTTCGGGCGCAGGATCTGGCTCCGTTTACGTCGTATTTCAACAACAACTTTGACGTCGCCCGGGCGACGGGCGATTACCTGGGCCGGATTCGGAATTTCAAAGTAACCAACGCCGACATCCGGTTTGGCGCCAACTTCCGGAGTCGGCTGGTGGGCGATCTGGCTTTCAAGGGCTTACCGGACAGTGATGTCAATACCGTGGTGGATTTTCGGTTTAAGCCTTCGCAGGTCAATATGGCCGACATCCGGCCGTATTATTCCGATTCGGCGTTCAACTCCATTGCCAGAAAGCTCGGAACGGTCGATTTTGCTGCTACGTATGCTGGCCGCTTCATCGATTTCAAAACCGTCGGGACGTTTAAAACCGGCATTGGGACGGTTTCGGGAGACCTCGCACTGCACCTGAACGGCGATCAGCGGACCACCTACAGTGGCAATCTGAAGCTGTCGGACATCAACGTCGGCTCGCTCATCGACCAGCCGGATCTGGTGCAGAAGGTCGACGGGCAGGGCAAGTTCGTGGGGCGCGGATTGACGATCAAAGACGGTTCACTCGATCTGAATGCGCAGTTTACCCGCGTCGGTTTTCAGAAATACAACTACCGTAACCTGGTCGTGCAGGGAAATTTGCAGCAGTCTTTTTTCCGGGGGCTGGTCAGCGTCAAAGACACGAACCTGACCTTCAACCTGAATGGGGCCTTTGACCTGCGGGGACCGAAAAACCTGTTCGATGTGCGCGGCACGGTTCAACAGGCGAATTTCCTGGCCACGAATCTGCTCGACGACAGCCTGATTGTTCGGAGCGATCTGGATGTTCAATTGCAGGGCAACACGCTCAACGAACTGGTCGGCAATGCCCGGCTGCTGAATACGTTTGTGACCTACGGAAAACGCAGTCTGGTGCTCGACACGTTGTTTATGTCGTCGGTTATTACCGGCAATGAACGGTCGATCAGCATCAATTCCGATTACCTCGACGCCGACCTGAAAGGCAATTTTCAGCTAACGCAGGTCGCCGACGATCTAAACCGCATTGCGAAGGAATACCGCCTTAATTTTGCCGGAAATGCCGCCGGGCTAGCCGCTTATTACCAAGGAAAACTAAAAAAAACGCTGTCGGTTACGCCCTACAACATTGATTATTCCTTCCTGCTAAAAAATTCGCAGCCCCTGCTCACCCTCGTCTATCCATCGCTTTATGTGTCGCCCAACACGAAACTGGAAGGCCGGTTCGGGGTCGATCAATCTTCTTTATTGACGCTGAACGGCACGATCGATACGCTGAAATTTGATGACTACAATTTTTACAAAAGCACCGTCGACCTCAATACCTCCAAGTTCGTCAACTCGCCGGATGTGCTGGCGTCGCTGATCATCAATTCGACCCAGCAACAATTCGGTTCGCTGGCGGCCACCGAAAACTTACAGGCCGAAGCTTCCTGGGATGTGAATCACATTGATTTCACGACCAGCCTGCAACAACAGAAAAGCACCAACCGGGCCGATCTGAATGGGTCGCTGACGTTTAAGGGCGATGCCATCGACATCGAACTGGAACGCTCGAAGTTTCGGTTGCTGGACAGTACCTGGACCATTTCGCCCGAAAACCTGATCCGGGTGGTCGGGCCGGAAATTACCGTCCGGAATCTGGCGGTTTCTAACCGAAACCAGTTGATCTCGGTCAGTGGAAAAGCGTCGCAGGACTCGTTGCAGACGCTGGATATCGAGACCAAGAACTTCCTGCTGGAAACCCTGAACCCGGTGCTGAAAACCAAGGTTTCGGGCGTTGCCAATGGGAAAGTGGCCGTGCGGGGGCTCTACGGTTTGCCGTTGCTGGACGGTGCAATCACCATCGATTCGCTGAAATACAATGATTTTCTGATCGGAAACGTCGTCAACCGCAGCACGCTCGACCAATCGAACCGGATCAATCTGGACACGCGAATCCGGCGGCTCGACCGCGAAGTGCTGGCCATTACCGGTATGTATACGCCGGGCGAATCGGCCGCGAATCCGCTTGATTTAAAGGCGGTTCTGGAAGGGACCGACCTGCGGCTGGTAGAACCGTTTGTCAAAGACCTTGCCTCGAACATCAGCGGAACCGCCACCGGAGTTGTTACGATCAAAGGGAAAGCCGGTAGCCCGGTGCTGGGGGGAACGGTCGACATTACCAACGGAAAACTGACCCTCGATTACCTGAAAGCGGACCTCGGTTTTTCGGATAAAATCTACTTTGGACCCAGCGAAATTGTTGCCAAAAACATGGTTCTGACGGACCTGAATGGCGGGCGGGCCACGTTGCAGGGCGGGGTATTTCACGACGGTTTCAAATATTTTACGGTGGATCTGAACGTCGTGGACATGAAGAATTTCAAGATTCTGAACACAACGCTCAAAGACAACGACCAGTTTTATGGCACCGCCGTGGTGAGCGGACGGGCGGGAATCGAAGGCCCGTTCGACAACCTGGCCATTCGCGCCAATGTCACCAGCAACCGGGGAACGCGGATTTACATTCCGCTCGACCAGGCGGCTTCGGTTTCCCAGGAAGAAGTGATTCGGTTCATTAACGTCAATCCGGCCCATCGCGATAGTGCCAACACCCAGCCAGAGGTTGACCTGTCGGGCATTCGAATGGATTTCAACCTGTCGATCACGCCCGATGCCTACTGCGAAATTCAGTTGGACCGCCAAACTGGCGACATCATCAAGGCCTACGGCAGTGGTCAGTTGGCGATGCGGATCGACACCAAGGGCGATTTCACGATGACGGGGGCCTACGAAATTCAGCAGGGCGAATACACGTTCACGTTTGAAAACGTGATCAACAAACGGTTTCAGATGCTGCCCAACAGCCGCATCACCTGGACCGGCGACCCATATGAAGCAATGGTCGATGTCAAAACCGCCTACACGCAATACGCTTCGCTGGCGCCGATTCTCCAGTATTATTCGTCCAATTCGTCTAATAATCCTGATCGCACCCGCCGGTACCCGGTCGACTTGCTGATCAACCTGAACGGTCGGCTGCTGGCTCCGGATATTTCGTACGATCTGAAAGTCAAAGAATACCCGCAACAACCGGATTTTCGGCAGGCGGTGGCGGCTTTCGAGTCGCGCCTGCAAAGCAATGATCAGGAATTGGGCCGTCAGGTGAGCAGCATTCTGTTATTCAGCCAGTTGGCTCCCGGCGAAGGCCTGGGCCTGATCGATCCGGCCTCGCCCACGAGCAGCAATGTAGTCGGTTCAGGATTGACCAATAGCCTGAGCGAATTGCTTTCGAACCAGATCAGCCGCCTGGCTTCCACGCTGGATAAGAATTTGGATGTGGGCGTTTCGCTGAATGGTCTGGATCAAAATCTGGTCAACAACCTCCAGGTTCGGCTTTCGTACCGCTTCAACGACCGGTTCCGGATCAGCCGGGATGGCGGTTTTACATATGGCCAAAACCAGACCAGCGTGGCCAGTTTGCTCGGCGAATGGACGCTGGAATACTGGCTTTCGCCCGATGGTCAGCTCCGGTTGAAAATGTATAACCGGAACCAGAATCAACTCGGCTCGCTGAATGCCACGACCTACGGAACGCTGACGACCGGGGGCGGAATGAGTATTCAGTACACCCGCTCGTTCAACCGGCTGTTTGGCCCGGCCCCGGAGCCGCCCCGCCCCGGTATCCAACCAATTCCCACACCCGGACAACCCACCACCCCACCCCTTCCCTCGCGGGCTACCTCCGCGCTTCGGGAGCGGGACGATCATCAATTGTGATTAATTAGGTTACAAAAAAAATACAATAGATTATTTGGCAATACGAAGAACTTACATAAATCTATAGAGTTACCGAAACCTTTTTAAAGTTAATAGCTGTTGTTACAGCAATTCGGTTCCGCGCCATCTCTCCTTCGATTTGTTCAATTTTCAGTCAAAGTAGCCCTCTACTTTTCCCGACCTGCTCTGGCTTTTGTTCTGACGCATCCATCTTGAGCATTCCGTCGCTGAGGGGTGCCATCAAGAGCATCGGGGTAGCCACTACGAATCGTATTTTATTGATTAGCTTTGCAAAAGAACACTTACCGGTTACTGCGTTTTCAGCCCATCACCCGGGGGCGCGATTTGGGTACGAACCTCGAAGTATTGGACGGCCTGCAAGGGCAGGAACAGGTAGTGACGAACCCCAACGACCGGCTCAAGGACGGGCAGCAGGTTCGGATTAAGGTGCAGGGACAGGCTTCTGCGACAAAACAAAAAGTATGAGAAAATCGGCGCTTTACAGTTTAATGCTTTTAATGCTTGGCAATGCGGTTGTTCACGCCCAGTCAGCGGCTTCTTCGGGAAGCGCTTCGGGCGGTTCGGTGGCTTCCGCATCCTTTCAAACGAATACGGTTCGCGACGGTTGGGCGGTTTTTCGGGACCGGACGCTGGATTCCCTGATCGATCTGGGCCTGACCAGCAACCCCGACATTCGGGTGGCCGTCAGCAGGGTTGAGGAAGCCCGGATTCGGGTTCGGGTGGCCGAGTCATTCCTGTCTCCGTCGGTTCGCAGCAGCCTGAATTTCAACACCCAAAGCTTATCACAATACCGCCCGATTGCCATTCCGGTTGCCACCGACAAACTGCCCCGCTTGCAGCTCAACTCGCTGCAGGTTTTGCCCATCGACGCCAGCTACGAAGTGGATCTGTTCAAGCGGATTCGCAATACCGTGCGGGTTACCGACCTGCAACGCCAGGTGACAGAATCGGATGTGCAGATTACGCAACTGATTGTGGCTTCGGAAGTGGCCCGGCTTTATTACCTCATTCGCGCCAACGACAGTGAGCAGGCCGTTCTCCGGCGCAACATCGGCCTTCGCGATTCCACCATTTCCATCATTCGCGCCCGTTTTCAGGCTGGTTTGACCAACGAAATCGACGCCAAACGGGCCGAAACCGACATTGCCAACGTGCGGGTCCAGCTGCTGGGTCTGGAGCGAAACCGGACCGAACTCGTCAACGGTTTATCAGGACTCTGCGGGCAGGACCCGGCCACGTTCACGGTGTCCGTCGGACGGCTGGGAACCGGCTTGCCCGAATTGCCTTTCACCGCCATTTCGGCCGATCAACTGCGCCGTCGCCCGGATTTGCTTCAGTCCGAACAGCAATCGCAGGCCGCCAACGTTCAGATTCTGGTCAACCGGTCGGCCCTGTATCCCCGCATCAACCTTGTGGGAGCCGGAGGAACTTTGACGGGCCGCATTGGTACGTTGTTTTTCCCGGCCAGTATGACCTATTTACTCGGGTTCAACGCCAGTGTACCGATTTTTGAAGGAAAACGGAATCAGCAAAACATCCGATTGGCTCAACAGCAATTCAAAACCGCCGATGCCTCCTATCAGCAACGGATGCTGGTGGCCCAGCGCGAAGCCGAAACCGCCCTCGACAATCTGCAAAGCATGCGTGCGCAAATCGACGCTCAAAATCTGGCCCTCGAATCAGCCCGGTATACCGAACGACTCAACCGGGAACTCTATACCAAAGGCCTGACGACGTTTCTGGAAGTGCTCGATTCGCAGCGCACGGTTCTTGACTCCGAACGCCAGTTGGTGCTGTTACAGGGCCAACGGGCGTCGTTCACCGTCGCTTTGCTGAAAGCCCTGGGAGGAAGTTTTTAAGAACAGAACTTACGTCGGATAATTACTGCCACACTTTCGCTTTTGCCCCGTTCCCCTTTAGGGGACTTGGACGCAGCTTAATCCGGATTCAGTAAGTCCCCTTTAGGGGAACGGGGCAAAAGCGAAAGTCCTAAATAAGTAACGACCGACAGTGTTCCGTTTGTTTTTTAAATGCTAGCCTTTTACCTGCGGAGCCCAGTAGGTACAGTTGGCCGTGGCATACACCGGGCCTTTGAACAACATGCAACCGCCACAGGCCTTGCCCGCAGCGGGCGGTAACCACAGGTTGCAATTGCTGCACTGCTTGTCGGTGCTGGGCGATTGGGTTACGTAGCCCAATCCCTGGCGGGTTTTCAGATCGCCCTCACTCAGTCCGGAATAATCTTCACAGGGATTGGTTGCCGGTTTTTTCGTTTCATCGGTTTGGGTGGTTGGTTTGGAATCGCAGTTGGTCAGCAGGACGGTTCCGCTGGTTAGTGCCAGACCGACCGTCGCACAGCGTTGCAAAAAAAAACGGCGGGATTTCAGTACATTCATCAATGACAAGGCGTTTGTAATCAGATCGAAAGCGGTTTTGCTAATGCTTCCCGTACGGCCCGGATCGCTTTTTTGACGTCTTCTGCCGGGGCGGTATTTTCCAGACTTTGAAGTGCTTTGGTTACTTCGGCGTTGCCGCCGGTTCTGACTTCCGCTTTGGTTATTCCTTCGGCCAATCCGGTTAAACCCGCCACCTGCCAGCTTTCTTTTCGCTGGGTTGGGCTGTTTAAGAATTCCAGAAACCGGGTTACTTCGGCGGGTTGGTTCCGACGGCCTACGATTTGCGAAAAATCCGCCAGAAACGTCATTTTTCCGGCAGTTGTATCACTAAAAAAGGTCTTCTGATTCAGGAGCGTACGCAGCAATTCCGGCGACGAACCCGCCGGAGAACTCAGCACCGCGGTTCGGAACCAGCCGTTTTCGCTGTGCTTCTGAACCACCTGCGCCAGTGTCGCACCAACGGCGGGGTTCGTGAATTGACCCGCACTCAAACACGCCTGCAACGCCACCTGCACGGACGAATCGCTGGTCATCTTCAACAACTGAGGCAGTAAATCAGGATAGCGTTCGGCCAGCATCAGGCCGTGTTCACGAACGCCGGGATGCGCATCCTGCAAGGCTTTCTGAACCTGCTCCCGGCTGAGGGCGTTCAGACCTTCGAGCGTATAGAACGCGTGCAGCCGGACGCGCGGATCCTTGTTTTGTGCAAATAAAGTCCTGAGTTGCGGAACCACCGACAGATCCCGGCGTTCGAGCAGCAGGCGTTGCGCCTGCAACCGCCACCACCGGTTTGGATGCGCCAGCACCTCGACCAACTCCGCCGGTTTCCGGTTTCGCAGATTGGGCGAAGCAGCCGGGCGGTTTTTCGCCGTCGTCGGCAGAATCCGGTAAATCCGTCCTTTGTCGTTGCCATTCAGGAAATCCATGTCTTCTTTCAGATCCTCCGGAATCGAAACCGGGGTTTCAATGTGCTGGCGGTAAAAGTCGACCACATAAAGTGCGCCATCGGGGCCGGTGGTCAGATTGTCGGGCCGGAACCAGGGGTCGGTGGACGCCAGAAACTCGCGGTCGGTTTCGCCTTCGGCCCGTTTGGCCACGAAGACGGGGTTGTCGGTCAGGGGCATCAGCACATCGCGGTGAATCAAATTTCCGGCCACATCACCCGTAAAAACCGACCCGTAATAGTCGGTCGGAAAGGCGTCTCCGTCGTAAAACATGCCACCGGAAGAACCGGTAAAATGATCCTCAGCATATTCCTGACGATCCAGTTTTGCTTCCGCATATTGCTTCTGCCGCCGTTCGGTACGCTCCTTCCGCCAGTACGGGGGCGGGGTTTGCTGAAACATCACCAGATCATGGTCCGAAATATTGAGGGACGATTTAGAGCCGGGCAAGTGCGGATTTCGGTGCAAATACCGTCCGGCAATCGGTGCCTGCTGAATGTGAATGGTATTTTGGGTAAAGAAGCGATGTCCCCAATCGTCGATAGCCAGCCCAAACTGACCGGACCCCGACTCCACTTCAAACAGTCCGCGATCCAGCCGAAACCGGAAATCCCCGCCATTGACGGTCAGCAGGGGTGCGTCGGGTTTCCGGTTGAACCGGATCTTTCCTTCCTGCCCGTTGTTGTTGGCATAAATCCAATTGTCAATTCCGTAGCGAAGGCTCGTGATCTGGGCTTCGGAATTGTTCGCAAAAAAACCGGTAAAAAGCACTTCCCGGGTGTCGGCCCGGAAGTCGCCATCGGTGTCTTTCAGAAACAGAATATCGGGCGCAGCGGCCACAATCAACCCGCCTTCCCAGGGCAGCACGCTGGTTGCATCCGCGATGGAATCAGCAAAAATCACCGACCGATCCATCCGGCCGTCGTTGTTGGTATCGGCCAGCATCCAGATTTTACCTTTGCCTTTCCCGGTTTCCGGTTTGCCCGGATAATCGCCCATTTCCACCACGTAGGCAACCCCCTGTTCATCGAATACCAGGTCCACCGGGTCGGCGATGAGCGGTTCGGCAGCAACGATCTCGATTTTGAAACCATCCCGAAGCTGAAAACTTTGAAGCGCTTCCTCGGGCGACAACGGATCGGCGTACCGCTTTTTTGAACAGGAAGCAAAAAGGACGATACTCAACAGGCAGGCAATCGATACCAGACGATTGGGGCGGTATTTATTCATGTTTAAGCGGGTAAAGGAGTCTTAACAGATTAGGGGTGTCGGCTACAACCGGAATAACTTCTTCGAATTTTCGTACAGAATTTTCCGCTCGATGGTTTTGGAAGGCGAAAGCCGTCGAATGGCCGCGATGGTTTGCGACCCCTGGCAAGTGGGTCCGTGACCGGCGGTATCCAGACAATCACTGCCGTACAGAATCTTGTTCTGGTGGCGGTCCAGAAAACCCCGGGTGTGTTCTTCATCCCGCAGCAGGGCATTCAGTCCCGAACCGGCCGACATATCGGCATAGACATTGGGGTAATCGCTCAGCAGCCGATCGGTGATGCCGCCGGGGGTTACGCTGGTTTTCGGATACAAAACCGTCTGGTCCTGATGCCCCTTGTCGATGTTGGCCCACCAGGTTTGGGCGTGTCCGATAAAATTGACTTTCGGGTATTTTTCCACCATCGTATGAAACCGGGCGAAATCATGGTTATACATGCCGTATTGCCAGTGCATCAACACCGGAACCCGGTAGCTCTGAGCCAGTTCGTAGATTCGCTGCATCTCGGGCGAATCGCATTTGACACCGAATTTGGATTCTCCGATGATGGGGGCACCCCGCTTCAGGTATTTTTCAATTTCCACCGTCGCATCCGGTAAATCAGGCACTTCATTGGCTCCGAACCGGAATTCGGTCGGGTGCTGCCGGGCCAGGTTGTAGCAGGTTTCATTGCCGCTACACTTGGCCTGCAGTCCGTTCGACTCGCCTTTGTGCGTCGACATCCCGAAAGCCGGAGTGCCTGCGGGCAATAAAATCGTGGTGGTAACCCCCATCGCCCGCTGGTGTGCAATCAACTGGTCGTGGGTTCGGCCCATATAATCGGTATGCTGGTGAATGTCGATGATGGGTTCGGACTGGACTCCGGCCAAACCGTTCAGGCTGACAGCCGTTCCGGCCAGTAAAATACCGGAACGGGCTAAAAATCCACGGCGGGAAACCGATGCGGGATTCTTCATACTGGGTTAAGGAAATCTTTTAGGATTTGCCCCCAATATAGTGAACTTTCCCCGGCTCTCCCGCTCTTTCAGGATGGAATCAATAAAATCGGTTACGTACCCGAAATTGCCGTTCAGGTAAATAACGTGGTAACGACTTCGCAAACGAACAGCCATTCCATCAATGGACAAAAATCTTTCAAACCTTCTTTCCCAAGCCGCGTTTTAGTGATATTTCCACGCTAACCCCATTAATTATGGCACTTGCAACCAACCTGAGTGAAACCGACATCAACTCTACTGCGAACGCAGAGTACCCCGAAAACATGCATACCAGCGGTTACGGCGGTTCTGCGGCCCTGACTGACGGCCCTGATGAAGACGAAGAGTATGACGAAGAAGAGCTAACCCTCACCGACGATGATGACGACGACGATCTGACCGACGATGAAGAAGAGCTAACCCTCGAAGAAGACGAGGAGGATGACGTGTAGCCGTTGGGCAGGCCAGAAAAGAGAATAATAAAGGCTAAATGTAGAATGTTGAATGACAAAGTGCGTGCATGGGTTAGCCCACTTTATCATTCAACATTCTACATTTAGCCTTTATTATTTTAGGGCTTTCGTTATAACCGAAAGCATTGTATCGCATTTCAACTCCGTCTCGCGCCATTCTTTTGCCGGAGAAGAGTCTTCCGTTAACCCGGCACCGGCGTAGAGCGTTCCCGCCTGCCCTTCCAGCTTCATGCAGCGCAGATTGACAAACAGGTCGGTTTCGGGACCATCCTCGCGGGCGATGTTGACGGGGCCGAGAAAACCGCTGTAGAACTCGCGCTGGTGGGCTTCGTGTTGCAGAATGAAGGCCTGCGCCGTTTCGCGGGGCATGCCACAAACCGCCGACGTCGGGTGCAACAACCGCAGCATCACGGTGCCGAGCTGGGGAAAATTAACCGCCTGCGTATCGACTGAATAATCGGACCGTAGGTGCATCAGGTTACCGGCAACAACGGTTCGGGGGCCTTCTTCGAGGTATTCCCGAACGCGGATTTTCTTGAAACAACCGATGATGTAGCGACTGACCAGCGCCTGTTCTTCAATTTCCTTTTGCGTCCAGGGTGCATCCGCCGTCCGCTTCTGCCGACCTTCAGAATCAAAAGCCGACTGGGTACCGGCCAGGGCAACGGTGCGAAAAATACCGTCGGCATCGACGCTTACCAGTCGTTCGGGCGTGGCACCAATCCAGACCTGGTTGCGATCCGGCAAATAAACCGCAGACACAAAGGCATTCGGATAGGCCTGACACAGGCGATTGAACAGCGTTGGAATGTCGGGCTGCTCTTCAAACCGGATGGTTTTGGTGCGCGACAACACCACCTTCCGGAACGTTCCGCGCTCCATCTGGCGGATGGCCCGGCCTACGGTTTCTTCAAAATCGCGCTGCTGATCCAGGTCCGACTTTATTACCCTGATGGATGGAATGTCCACCTTCCCGGCGGTTTTCGAATTGGTCTGAAAGAGCGAGTCAAACGCCGGATGATCCGTTGGCAATTTGTTCCGGGCGGCCAGTATGGTGCCATTTTCGTCGAAACGCCAGTAAAAATCAGCTTTTAGAAAGAAGGTACTTTCCACGTCCGGATTGACAAACGGGCTGACGGCAAAGCCCATCGGCAGTTCTTCAAAATCCATGACAACGGTGGCCACCGTGCCGGAAGCGTCAATAATTAATTCGCGGTCAGTTCGATTGGGAAGACGCCAGAGGGCTGCGGGATAACCCGCCTGAACAGCGCCCTGCCAAATGGAATGGCTGGTTTGCTGCGTTTGTACGGTTGATGACAAGTGTGTTGAAAATTGCATTATCGAAATCGGGTCGATGCAAATTTAGCTGTATCCGAATAACAGTTTGTTCTTCTTTTTTGTGCGGAAAAAGCGACTAAATCCGCAAAAAATCTGCCTGAGAAATCGTAATCTTCCCCATTTCAAGTCAGAAAAACAACAATTCGTGCCAAAAACTTTCCGGTTTGCTCCCTGCGCTGTTTTTATTGGATTTTATTGATTCGTACTTCCACTCCTTTTAATTTGGCAGAACTATGGACATTCTAATCATTGAGGACGAACCATTGGCAGTTCAGAAACTGGTCAAGCTCCTGAACCTGGCAGATGCTACCAGCCGGGTGGTTGGCATTACGGACGGCATCGAGTCGACCGTTGCCTGGCTGAATACCCATCCCCGCCCCGATCTGATTTTGATGGACATCGAGCTGTCCGACGGGCAGAGTTTTGAAATTTTCAATCTGGTTTCGATCGATTGTCCGGTTGTTTTCACGACCTCCTACGATGAGTTTGCCGTTCAATCTTTCCAGGTAAACCGCTTCGATTATTTATTGAAGCCCATCAAAAAAGACGAACTGGTGCAGGTTCTCAACCGCTACAAACAGCCCAAATCGGCCACCGTGCGTTCGGCCGACATTGGCGAGTTGGTCGACGACCTGCGGAAACAGACGCGCCAGCCGGAATTCAGGAGCCAGTTTCTGGCCAAATACCAGCAACAGCTCGTCTCGATCGATGCCACCGACGTTCGTTTTTTTTACACCCGGGAAGGTACGACTTACCTTTTTAGCCGTAATAACAACCGCTATGGAATTGATTACAGTCTCGACACGCTGGAAGGGTTTCTGGAGCCTCACCATTTTTTCAGAATCAACGAGCAGTTTATCGTCGAGCGAAGAGCAGTTTCGCAAATTCATTCCTACCTTAACGGTCAACTTACCATAGACCTGGATTCCGGCGGCATCGCCCAGGACATCGTCGTCAGTCGTGACCGCATCCGGGCTTTCAGGGAATGGATTGGACGATAAGATGCAGAAACTGAATGACAAGTGGATGCGCATTCTGGGCATCCCGTTGCTGTCTTTTACGGGTCAGTGGGCCATGTACGGCTACACGAATGTCCCCTACCCGGACGACTGGCGCATTCCGTTTTTCTTCATTCTGGGCAGTGTGGTGGTCTGGGAAACCAACCGCCGGGGCATCATCCTTTCCCGCCGAAAATACCCCGACCTGACCCAGACCCGGCAGCGGGTTTTGTACCAACTGATCTGGTTTGCCTTTTTTGCCAGCCTGATCCGCATCACCCAGACGTTTGTTTACGAACTCATCGGGCTCTGGCCTGCCGAGGATTACCTGCAATTCAGGCCGTATTTTTTCAATACGCTCGTTTCCTTCGCCGGAACGGTGCAAATAGCCGCCTATTACGAAGGCGTTTACCTGTATCAGCGCTGGAAAGTTGCCTATACCGAAGCGCAGGAGTTGAAAAAAGTGAACCTGCAAAGCCAGCTCGATTCGCTCAAAACCCAGATCAATCCGCATTTTCTGTTCAACAACCTGAATTCGCTGTCGTCGCTGATCACCAGCGATGCCCAGCAGGCCGAGCTTTTTGTGGATGAACTATCGTCGGTCTACCGGTATTTACTCCAGCAGAACAACCGGGATTTGTGTCCGCTCAACGACGAAATACAATTCATCAAAGCCTATTTCCATTTACTGAAAACCCGGTATGGCGACGGTATTTTCATGGAACTGGATCTGGATTCAAAGCACCTCACCCACCTGATTCCGCCTTTAACGCTTCAGATTTTGCTTGAAAATGCCATCAAGCACAACATCATTGCCGTCAGCCGTCCCCTAACGATCAAGCTTTATACGCTGGAAGGGCACCTGTATGTAGAGAACAATCTGCAAAAGAAGAAAATGGCCGTTCCCTCCAACCAGATCGGTTTGCAAAACATCATGATCAAATACAAACTCCTCGCCCATTCGCCGGTAACGATCTATACTGACGAGCATAAATTTCTGGTGGGCGTGCCGCTGCTGATGCCGACGAGCGAGGGAGCAGGGTAACTTCCCAAAAACGATACCGTCTGTCAGGCCCTTACTGCATGATGCAAGCGGTAGATTTACGTGTATTTCAGCCAATGCTCACACACCTCGACAAGCTGCGCCGTGATGCCGTGAACGGAAATCTCCTTGCTAATGAAACCGTCTGCACCGGCAGCAAAGCAGTGTTCCACGTCTTTTGGTGAGGTTGAATGCGTAAAAATTATGACCGGGATGTGCTTCCAGTCCGGGTGCTCTTTCAACCGGGTCAACAACTGAAATCCGGTGATGTGAGGCATCTTCAAATCCAGCAAAATCAGATCCGGTTTCGGAGCGAGGGCGTTTAAACGCTCTTGCAGAAAAAAACCGTCCGAATAGAGCTGAAAGGTGTAATCAGGCAGGTAGCGCGCATTGATCCATTCGTACAGAATCAGATTCTCGTCGTTATCTTCAATAAAACAGAGCGTAGGATTTTCACCTACCGGCCCCGGATGGGGAGCCATAACCGACCGCTTATCTGATCCAGAATTTTCCATAACGTTTCCGTGAGTTTATTTAAATGGATGCTTTCAACGACTCACTGGCAAACAATTATTATGCAAAACTTTTCAGAATAAATACTTAGTTATTTTCCGGTATTCCGCCGTATTACTTACTTATTTTCCAGTACTGCCACTGTCAGTCGGCTGATGCAGACGAGTTTCCCCGCTTCGTCCGTAATGCGAATGTCCCAGATGTGCGTCGTCCGGCCCACGTGGATCGGCGTTACTTTGCCGTAGACCCACCCTTCTTTTACGGAACGAATATGGTTGGCATTGATTTCCAGGCCCACTGCCCGCTGGCGGGTCGGGTCGTCGAGTTGCGTCACCGAGGCCACGCTGCCCAGGGTTTCGGCCAGCACCACCGATGCGCCCCCGTGCAAAATCCCGAACGGCTGGTGGGTCCGGTGGTCGACAGGCATCCGGGCGGTTATAAACCCGTCGCCGAGTTCGGTTAACTCAATTCCCAGGTGATGAACAATGGAATTTTTATGAAATTGTTGCAGGGATTCTAAAGTCCAGTCCGGCTTCATTGTGTGAAGATTTTTTCGTAATTTTGCAGGCGTTTTGCCAGACAGGTCGAAGCTGTCACGGCGCGCAATAGCAAATTTAAAATGTAAAATGAGAATTAATAAAGTATTCTAGCGGTCGGTTTTTCATTTTGCAGACCGTTCAGCTTTTCCATTCTACATTTACCGGAATACCTATTACAACCTCAGAGGATTGGAACAAAAAACGATATATCTCATTCGCCACGGCGAAACGGATTACAACCGACAGGGCATTGTTCAGGGCAGTGGCGTAGATTCAGATCTGAATGCGATGGGACAGGCCCAGGCCCAGGCTTTTCATCAGGCGTATCAGCACATCCCGTTTGCCAAAGTGTACACCTCCAAACTTCGGCGCACGATGCAGTCGGTGCGGTTTTTCATCGACGCCGGCATTCCCCACGAAAGCTACGAGGGCCTCAACGAAATTAGCTGGGGTGCGCGCGAAGGCAAAACGCCCAACAGTTTCGACAACGAATACTACCGGACCCTGATTGAAAACTGGGCGGCTGGCCATACCGACTATCCGACCGAAGACGGCGAAAGCCCGGAGCAGGTTGCCCGACGCCAGAAACCCGTTATCGACCTCATCCTTTCCCGCCCCGACGAAAACCCCGTGCTGGTTTGCATGCACGGCCGGGCCATCCGCATTTTGCTGTCGTGGCTGATGAACGAATCTCTGGCAACCATGGATTTATACGAACACAGCAATCTGTGTCTCTATAAACTGATCTACGATTACGACACCAGCGAATTTACAATTGAAGTTTCCAACGACAGCACCCACCTGCTGGCGCTGGTCATGCATCAGTAAGGTGTTCATTTTTTGTCATCGGAAAAACGTCAGCGGTTACATAACTAAAAACCGTCAACTGACAATTCTATATTACCACTCCTGTAATAATAGCCCCACTTCATCCACAAACTTGTATATTCGTTATAGGTACAATGTTTTTGGAGTTGATTTCTGAAGTGAGCGCATGTCTAAAAATAGAATATATTGGTTTTGTCAGATAGTCGGGTGGACGATGCTCATCATGGCAGAGTTCGCTATTTTTACATTTGGAGAAGGATACAAGTCTGATTTTTTTTACGAAGCGATTGCCACCATCATTCTGTGTATTCTGCTAACCCACCTGTACCGCCTGATGATCAAGCGATGGCGGTGGGTTCAGTTGCCTTTTTTTCAGTTAGTGCCACGGGTCATTTTATCGGTTTTTGTGCTGGCCGTCATCATGACCATCATCAACCTTCCCATCGATAAGCAGGTGCTTCCGGAATACCTCTCCGACGAACCGTCCATCGTTTTAGGCTATCTGTTAAACTGGGGAAAATGCATGTTGGCGTGGGTACTGAGTTATACGGCTTACCACTATGTGGAACGCTCCCGCGATGCCGAAATTGAAAAAATCCTGCTGAAAACCTCCATTCGGGAGTCCGAAGCCAAGGTGCTGCGGTCGCAGCTCAACCCGCATTTTGTCTTCAACGCCCTCAACAGCATCCGCGCGCTGGTGCTCGAAAATCCGACCAAAGCGCAGCAAAGCATCACCCAACTCTCCAATATTCTCCGCAACTCGCTGCTGGCCGACCGCCGGAAAACCGTCGAACTGCGGGAAGAAATCAAAACCGTCGAAGATTACCTGGCCCTCGAAAAAGTCCGCTACGAAGACCGGCTGAACTGCCGCCTGGAGATCGATCCGAAAACCCAGTATTTGCAGGTGCCGCCCATGATGTTTCAAACGCTGGTTGAGAACGCCATCAAACATGGCGTTCAGAAAGCCATTTCCGGCGGTTTTGTCGAACTAACCACCTGGCTGGAAGACCGTCTGCTCTATATCCGCATCCGCAATACCGGCGTGCTGGGCAACACGGAAGCCTCGTCCGGCTTCGGACTCAAAAATACCTCCCAACGGCTTGAGTTGCTCTACGGCCCCGAAGCCACCTTTCGCATTCAGCAGGAATCCGCCGACGTCGTCTGTGCCGATGTGGTCATTCCGCTGCAATCCGCCGGTGTATTCAAACGAACGGAAGAATTGAAACGGGTTTAAAGTGTATCGTTTAAAGTTTAAGGTTGCAGGTTTAACGATTTAAATAACCATCTTACACCTTAGACGATAAACGATTTAAACGTTAAACCTGCAACCTTAAACCAAAAAAAATGAAGACCCTTATTGTTGACGACGAGCGGCTGGCTCGGAACGAACTCCGCCGGTTGTTGGATAATTTTCCTAAAATTGAAGTGATCGGTGAGGCTGCCAACGCCGACGAAGCCCTCAAACTGATCGATGACCTTCAGCCAGAATTGCTGTTTCTGGATATTCAGATGCCGGGAAAAAACGGTTTTGAGTTGCTCTCAGCCATCGACGGCAAATCGCCGGAGGTTATTTTCACAACGGCCTACGATGAATACGCCATCACAGCTTTTGAATATAATGCCCTGGATTACCTGCTCAAACCGATTGAATTAAACCGCCTGTCGGAAGCCATCAACCGTATCGAGGAGAACAGCCATGCCCCCGAAACGGAAGCCCCGCGCCGGGACACGAACAAGGTGCTGGGCGAAAATGACCAGGTATTTGTCAAAGACGGCGAGAAATGCTGGTTTGTCAAACTCGGTAAAGTCCGGTTGTTCGAGTCGATGGGCAATTACGTCCGGCTGCACTTCGATGATCAGAAACCGCTGGTGCTGAAGTCATTAAACAGCCTGGAAGACCGCTTAGACCCCAACACGTTTTTCCGCGCCAACCGCAAACACATCATCAACCTGCCGTGGATTGACAAGATCGAGCCGTGGTTCAGCGGTGGTCTGCTGGTGACCCTGAAAGGGGGCGACAAGATCGAAATCAGCCGCCGTCAGGCCATCCGGTTCAAGGAACTAATGAGCCTTTAAAGAGTTATGAGTTATGAGTTGGCTCCGCCGTTACCTCGTAATATGGCAGCGCTAACTCTTAACTCATAATTCATTTAACGCGGCCCGGGCTTTGTTGTCGATGCTGTTTTTGTATTCGTGTTTTTTGTAACTCAGTGCCTTCTGAAAATACTGCCGGGCTTTGGTCAGGTTGCGCTTTTGCTGGTAGATATAACCGAGTTGCAGGGCCGCCGTCGCGCCGTAAGAGAACTGATCGGTTTCGCTCAGACTCACGGCCCGCTCAAAATACGGCAACGCTTCGTCTGCATCGCCCGCGCGCTGGTAGATCCGGCCTTTGCGGTAGTTAAACTCGGCCTTCTCGTTTAAAAGCGGAAACGAGGATTCGGTGTAATTTTTTAAAGTTATCAGGGCGGTTTCGTAAAAACCGCCGTCCGTCGCCAATCGGGCCTTCATCAAAATTTTCTGCTGGGGCGAAACGCCTTTTTTAAAATACGATTCCGCGAACTTCTGAGCTGCTTTGTCCGATTCCACGACGGAACCGCCTGCCTGACTAACCTGCCGGAGATACGGCAGGGCTTTGGCGTCGTCGTCCTGGAGCCAGTAGCACAGAAACAGTTTGTAATACGTGTCTTTCAGGAAGTTAACGCCTTTGTACTGATTCAAAAAGGTACGATAAACCGTAGCCGCCTGTTGATAGTCGGCTTTCTGGAGCAGGATGTCGGCTTTTAAATTCTCCAGAATCGGGAAGGCCAGGTAATCGGGGCCGGTGGGCCGGTCGTTCAGAAAAGCCAGGGCATCCTCACTCCGGGCGTCTTTCATGAATACGGAGGTGGCAAAAAAACTCAGCAGCAGGTTATCCGGATTGTCCTGCACCATCTTTTTAAGATTGGCGGCATCCGCGGCCGTAAATTTCAGCACGTAGGCCCGGATCAGCAGATCGATCAGCCGCGCTTCGGTTTGAAAAATGGCATCTTTCTGGGAAACCGTCCGAAGTTCCTGCATCCCCTGTTTGATGTTTCCGCGCAGGCCCAGCATTCGGGTCACCCAGGTGTAATTATCAGGAACCGCGCCAATCATGACGTGCAACAGCCCGAGGGATTTGTAGGTGGGCAGAAAGCCGGGGAATTTTTTGCGGTTTTCTTCCAGCAGTTTATACGCCCGGATCACATCCCAGCAGGCGCTGACTTCCTGCCCGAACTTGAGTTTGACGAACGCCCAGTGCAACCGCACTTCGGCCTGCGCAAACCGCTGCCAGGGTGAATTTTCGTCCAGATCCCGGAGCTGGTCGAGCCGCTGATCCTCCCGATCCGACCATTGGCTGTAGAGCTTCCGGTCGTCTGAAACCAGCAGGGTGACCATATCGGCCAGATTATCGACGTAAATCGCCACGCCATTTTCCCGCGCCAACTCACCCGCCAGCATCCGCCGTCCGTCCTGTACTTTCAGTTTCAGCACGTCGGCATAAGCGCGCTGGAGCGTGGGTGTAAAGTCAAAACCGGCGGCCTGGAGCGGGGTAAACGTTCCAATGAAAGCCAGCAAAAGCAATAAAATCCGCATGGTGCGAAAGTAAAATTTCCGGAACCGGTTTCGGGGCCATTTCCGGGACAGGGATACAAAAAAAGGCCACCAACCCGGCGACCTTTTCACGGAAAAGAATGCGATCAATTACCGACGCGACGAAACCGGTTCGGGAACGCCTTCGACATCGGCGAAGACCCGTCCGCAATGCTCGCAAACGATGATTTTCTTTTTATCCCGGATATCGGCCTGCCGCTGGGGAGGCACGACGTTGAAGCAACCGCCACACGCACCGCGTTTCACGACCACAACGGCCAAGCCGTTCAGGGCATTTTCCCGGATTTTATTGTAAGACTTCAGCAACCGCTCTTCGATGTGCGTTGCCTGGTCGTCACGGTCTTTCAACAGTGCTTTCTCCTCATCCCGGCTTTCGGACGTGATTTGGTTCAGCTCCTGCATTTTCGCTTTCAGATCTTCCTTGCGTTCGTCCAGCGCCGACTGCGTTGCTTTAATTTCTTCCTGCTTGTTGCGGATTTTGAACGAGGCTTCGTTGATCTTTTTGTCGGCCAGTTCAATTTCCAGGGTTTGCAGTTCCACTTCTTTCGAGATGGCGTCAAACTCGCGGTTGTTGCGAACGTTCATCTGCTGATCCTTATACCGGGTAATCAGCTTCTCCGAATCCTTTTTAATCGCTTTGTTCCGGTCGATTTCCTCCTCTAACACCTGAATATCGGCATTGAATTTACCGATTCGGGTTTCAAATCCGGCAATATCATCTTCCAGATCACGCACCTCTTCCGGAAGGTCACCGCGGATCTTTTTTAGTTCATCAAGCTGAGAATCAATTGATTGAAGTTTAAGAAGTGCTTCGAGTTTTTGAGCAATCGTCAGTTCCATTCGTGCGGTTTTATCTGCCTATAAGTAGTATAGCACCGGGTTGGTGTCTATTTCGGACAAAATTACCGCAAAGGTATCATTTTTTTTCAACAAATACTGCTGAATCAAGTCTTTAGTAAATACTTCGCTTTCGTAATGTCCAATGTCTGCAATGAGAATACGCGAGTCGGCGTCAAAAAATTCATGGTATTTGTAATCCGCCGTAATAAATACGTCGGCCCCGGCCCGCAGGGCGTCATTCAGTAAAAAACCGCCCGCTCCTCCACACACCGCCACCCGACGCACCGGCTGGCCGCGCAACGCCGTATGGCGAATCACCGACAGGTTCATCTGCGTTTTCAGATGGGCTAGAAAATCCCCTTCGCTGCGTGGTTCCGGCAGTTCACCCACCGCTCCCGAACCCACTTCCTGATTTTCGTTCGTCAGGGCGGTCAGATAATGGGCCACTTCTTCGTAGGGATGCGCTTTCCGCAAAGCCGCCAGCACTTTAGGCTGAAGGTAGGCTGGAAAGAGGACTTCAATCCGGTTTTCGTGCGCCCGGGTGTCTTTCTCCGATTTTCCAAGCGCGGGCTTTGATGTGTCATTTCCCCTAAATGTCCCCATCCCTTCGGTCCGAAAACTACAGTGGTCATACTGACCGATCTGTCCGACGCCGGCTTCGTATAGCGCATTTAAAACGGTCTGCGTGGCTTCTTTGAATGCCGGTCCCTCCTGCTCATTTGGCACGAACGTGACCAGCTTCATCAGCACGTCCGATTTCGGGGCCAGAATCCGTACCTGCTGCAATCCCAGTTTTTCAGCAATCTTAAAGCTA
This sequence comes from Larkinella sp., assembly GCF_965227735.1. Lineage (NCBI taxonomy): Bacteria > Pseudomonadati > Bacteroidota > Cytophagia > Cytophagales > Spirosomataceae > Larkinella > Larkinella sp. The sequence goes on from NZ_OZ245776.1 coordinate 1,494,610, forward strand.
ACCCCACCCGCGATGTTGTCCAGATTGGTGTGGGCAGCATAGAGAGCCACGTCATTTTTGATGGCCTTGATCACCACCCGCTCGACGTAATTCCGACCGTTGAGCTTTTTCAAACCCCGGAACACAATCGGGTGATGCGCCACGATGAGGTTGCAGTTTTTCCGGATCGCTTCCTCCACCACGGCTTCCGTAACGTCGAGCGTGACCAGAACACCGGTTATTTCGGTGGCGGCATCCCCGACGATCAGCCCCGCATTGTCGTAGCTTTCCTGATAGGCCAGCGGAGCCCAGGCTTCCAGGCAGGTCGTGATGTCGCGTATCGTCATTTTAGGCCATAGCGTTCCGCCAGGATATTCAGGTGATGCCGTTCGTGTCCGGCCAAGATGGAGAAAAAGGCGCGGGCCGACAGGGGCGAACCGTTGGCGGTTCCGATCCGTTGCTGGGCTTCTTCCGTCAGGCTTTCGGCCAGGGCCAGGGTCGATTGCCGAACGAAGCCGTAGTGCGTCACCAATTGCTGCTGTGACTGCGCGCTGAAATTGGCGTTGTCGACATACACGTTTTCGTCAAAACCCGGCAGCGATTGCTTTTCGCCCCGTGCGATGCACAGCGCACGGTAGACAAAAATCCGCTCGGTATCGATCATGTGGCCCAGCATTTCTTTCGGCGACCACTTGCTTTCAGCATACCGATAGTCCTGCTGAACGACGGTTAAATTTTTATATAAACTTTCTACCATCGCCTGCTGCTGCCGCAAAAGATCAATAACGTTCTCGGTATCAACCAGATCGATGTATTTGGCAAAAAAGCTCCCTACCGGGTACTCAGTCGGAAATGGTTTTTTCATCCTTTTTTATCTGTTTTTTTTGGCAAAGGTATTGCGTAATGTCTAAAAGCAGCTACCTTTGCACCACGTTTTCAGGAAATGAAAGCGGAATAAAAATGGATCGGTAGTTCAGTTGGTTAGAATGCCGCCCTGTCACGGCGGAGGTCGCGGGTTCGAGTCCCGTCCGATCCGCCAACTACAAGACCAAAACGCCAGCTTCAAAAGAGCTGGCGTTTTTTTATTCAACCCAAACCGGGGCATCGGCGGTGGCCCGGGATCAAGTGCAAAAAATGTAACGTTCTCCACAACTTTTGCTCTTGATCCAAAGTCACTTTTTCATCCCACGTTTTATGGACTTTCAATCTTTCACGATTTGAGTAGGGACTAATGGGTAGACAGTCGTAAAATTATCTACGCCTGGTACATAGCATGGTGACTTCTTTTGTCCACTAAGGATAAAGTTGTACGTGGTTGAAGGTTGCCAAGTTGGATCAACTAAGGTAGTGTCACAAAGCTGTACCGGTACAATTTTACTTGAACTTTGAGGATCAATATAAAGGAAAGTGCCATGTCCTGAATAAGAGGCTTTCACCTTAACTAATTCCTGATAAAGCTTGCTGTCACAGCCGCATTCTGGTGTGATGTCTTTCTTATAACAGGATGCCGACAAAGTTAAGATCATTATAACAAAAGTTGACTGTCTCATTGCGCAAAAGGGTTTGACCTTACAGACCTAAAAAGGGTATACTCCGTTGTAAGGCACTTGAAAATTAATCAATTATGATTGTAAAGAATCCGTCCTTTTTTTGGAAAGATCTCTTATGAATTTTTAGATTAGCCTTATGAATACAACACTAAACCTGAAATAGCAATGCTGAAACAACACAGCTTAACCGTACTTGTTACCTTGTTTTTTACTCAAGTGGGAATTGCCCAATCTACCGGTACCTTCACTGACTTGCGTGATGGTCAGACGTATAAAACGGTCAGCTTTAAAGAAGCTTTGACGGGCAAAACCGTTACCTGGATGGCACAAAACCTGAACTACAAAGTTGAAGGTAGCTATGCTTATGATGACAATGAGAATAATCGAAAAGAGCTGGGCTTGCTTTACACCTGGGAGGCAGCGAAAAAAGCCTGTCCCAGCGGTTGGCATTTATCAACTGATAGCGAATGGGCTATACTTGTGAATCAATTTGGCGGTACGGACCAGGCCGGTGAAGCGCTAAAAAGCGTCAAAGGCTGGAATGAAGACGGTAACGGCACTAATAGCAGCGGGTTCGATGCTCTTGCAGGAGGTTTTCGAAGACCTGATGGCAGTTATATGTTCCAAGGTATTCTCGGTAACTTTTGGACGTCTTCACTTACTAACCCGGTCGATAAAGCCTGGGAGTGGAACTTTCACTATGGTGGTCCTCCCAGTAGCAATAAACAAAATTTAAAAAAAGCGTTCCGTTGGGATGTCGATGTTGCTGTCGGACTCTCGGTTCGCCTGGTCCGGGATTAAGTTATTTGTCTGCGGTTATGGAGATAGAAACAAAACCATACACACAGAAATTAGAATAAATCTGGATGCTAATGGAAGGGCATGACTATGAGATAAATTACTTTGAATCAATTAAGGCCGCGTAAGGAATTCACAAAACGTCACCGACCCACGTCCACTTTTACCTCCCTAAACATCAACGGATTATCGCTAACTCTAAGTACATTTCCGCTGGTAGTGGTTACGTTCCGAAGAATGACCTCTTTGGTTTTGACGTAGGGAAATTTCTCCTGATAGGAATGGTCGGTCATTTCCGGATTGAAATTGGCGAAAATGGCGGGGCCCTGGTAATTATCGGGATGCCGGGAATCTTCTATTCGGAGATTTTCAATCGTAATGCGTTCCGGCATGTAGCAGGTGTAACCAAAATCATGCTGACCGGAGTTGTATCCGTTGATCAGGGCGGCACTGACTGGTTTGCCATCTGCCGGTACGAAAACACAATTGCGAATTACGAGTTCTCCCTGCCAGGTACTGCCGTAGTCGGAGCGCAGATTTACGATACTTCTGCCACGGATGGTGCAGTTCTCCACCAGTAAGAGTCCACTGCCGATGGCATTGATTCCCATATGCCCCAGGGTCGAGTTGCGGATGGTGGCATTGGCAACCCCCTGGTGGGCATCAAACCGGGAGAGCGTACACTGGTCATACAGCAGGTTTTTGCAGAAGTTAGAACCCAGAATACCCCAGTACCGGTTGTCGTTGATGTCATTGGTTTGGCGGCAATTCACGAAAGACACGTTCAGTGCGCGATTGGCCGAAAGGTCGTACGTACCCATCGTGACCGGCTTACCGGCCGCGCCAATGGTGCTGTAGGTCCGGTGTCCGGTCAGAATGCTGTTTTTAATCGTCACATAGGAACAGTCTCCGATGTTGATAAAACCGCCATAGGGCGCGCCGTGGTCTTCTTCGCCCGTAACGCGGTGTTCCAGCCCTTCCACCAGCACGTTGGACCGCCGGATGGCAATGTTCCGGTTGTAATACGTATACTTCGATTCGGCTTTGTTGGCAATGGTGGTGAATCGTCCCCCGGTAATCTTTAGCGGTTTCTCATCGATGGGCAGCGCGGTGATTTCCGTAATCTGGTCGAAATCCCAGATGATGGGAGCATTCTTATCCACGTTGCCCTGTTTGTCGACCACAAAAATATCGGTCTGCGACGACCCGTTGTTTTGATTGAGCCCAAACCGAATGTATTGTTTTACATTCGAATTGCTAACCGTAATCAGGCAGGGACCCGGCAAAGATGCGTCGATTTTTTCCTGATTTCGCTTCAGCGAAGCTATCGTTTCCAGTTTAAACGGTTTAAGGTCTGAGCCAACCGTGAAAACAGACGCATTGCGATTTTCCACTTCCGTATCGTCAATGATGAACGCTGCCGTACCGAAATCGGTGTCCGTTCGGATGACTGCGGTGCGCTCTTCCCCTCCAATATAGTAGGTTGCTCCCTCATCGGCTTTCACCAAAAGACCGTGCAGGTTGGCAAAGGCATGGGTGGCAGCGATCGCGTCTGAATCATCGGTTTTGCCCTTGCCGCTGGCACCGAAGTTGCTGTAATGCACCAATCCGGCGGCTTTAAACCGGCGGACCTCCTTCGGGGGCACATTGACGTACACGGCTCCGTTTTCCGAATATACCCGGGGTTTCTCCTTTTGAGTGGTAATTACGACACGGTCCAGCGGGTCTTTACTTTGCCCATTTGCCACAAAGGCACTGCTAAAAAACAGGAACACCGGGAGTGCAAACTTCATCATGCGGTTTAGGATCATTGTGATTCAGGTCAAAAAAATAACTTACAGACACGCAGGCAGATAAGGCCGGCGAAAATGGGCCAGAAATTCTACTGCACAATGGCGGCTCCGTACCACAAAAGTGGCAACAGCTCATTTCTTACCCAACGTCGGGCAACGATTGATCAGCCGCCGACCCGGTGCCTGTGTCAATTTCGCCTGCTCTACGGAATTGAGATTACCCGGTGCGGTTGTGTCGGCTCTGTTGCGCATTCGAAAACCGGCGGATGAGGTGATGATGGCAAGATAGCAAAACCGGGTCAAAAAACAGGGCGAATGCAATCCAACGGAATGACCCATTGCAGGGTCAATGATAAACCCATTACCGGATAATGGGTCAAATGGGCAAAATTTGTAGTTTAGGGTATGATTCGCCTGGTTCTGTTTTTCGGCTTATTCGCTCCGCTGCTGACAGCGTGCAGCAGTGGCAAAACCGCACTTCATCAGGGCAATTTCGACCTCGCAGTCGAAAAAGCGTCTCAGCGACTCAATCAGCCGCGCGGGCTCTTTAAGCGGGGCTATGAAACGGCTCCTCAGGTGCTGAAAGAAGCCTTTCGACATGCGTACGATCAGCATCAAACTGTCATCCGGCGGCTCTCCTCAGCCGCACCGGCTGACCCCAATCAGCCTGCAACCTTTCGGTGGGAGACGGTTTTTCAGGAATATGCCCACCTGCAAAACCTGACCGACAACGCCCGGCGCGGCTTCGTTCGGCAATGTCCGGCCTGTGCGGAGTGGCTGGCAGCCTACCCCGCTTCGTATGTGGATCGGCAGAATGAAGTACGGGAATTGGCCGCAGCCGACCGGTACCAGGTTGCTGAACAGGCCTTTACCTTCCGCGAAGAAAACCGTTTAGCGGCCAAAGAAGCTTACCAGCACTACCAGAAAGCACTGAGCTGGGTACCCAACTACCGACAGGCCCGCGCCCAGTCCGAAGCGGTTTTGCCTTTTGCCATTCTCCGCATCGTTGTCGACCCCCTGCATCCGACCCGAGAAATTAGTATCAAGGAGAATCGAAAACTACAACAGCTTATTTTTCAACGCGTTGAACGCAACCCCAAACCATCCCATTTCGTACAGCTTTACCTGCCTACTGAACAGGCGGGCGATGGTTTTCCGATTCATCAGGCCGTCCAGATGCAGGTGACCGGTTATTTGCCCTTCGCCGAAAATACATTCTCCTCTTCCGCCACCATCTACAGCAATCAGGCGTATAAAGTAGGCGAGAAAAAAATCAACGACTCCACCAAAGTCGACATCATGGAGAAAGTCAGTGGCACGTTAACCACCCACCGGCTGGAAATCCGCGCCGGCCTGGATTTACGGATGTGGGCGGTGGATACGCAAACAGGAAACGTCTTGTGGGAAGAACCCCTTGGGGAAAACCGTCACTGGGTTACCGAATGGGAAACCTTTAGTGGCGACGATCGGGCACTCAATGGCAATTTGCTTAAACGGGCCGACCCTTTCCCACCCTCCCGCTGGCAACTCTTCGACAACATGCGCGACGAACTGGCCGACGAGGTTGCCCGGCGACTGCGATCGAAGTACGCGAAGGAGTAGGATCAGCACAGAAGCACCGTCCTAACATCAACATCAGTACCCTGTAAAGCGGGTTCTGCTCCTTTATTTCAAGGTAAAGGCGATATAATTTCCTCCAATTTTCTGGCCTCTGCCGCCACCAGCGGCAATCACCACATACTGCTTCCCGTCAATTTCGTAGGTGATCGGGGTGGCAAAACCGCCCGCCGGAAGCTGGTATTCCCAGACTACCTTGCCGGTTTTTTTATCGAACGCCCGGATCTTTTCATCCCGGGTACCCGCGATAAACACCAGTCCCCCTGCCGTAGAAAGCGGCCCGCCATAGCTGTCGGTTCCGGTGATGGGAATGCCCTTTTTCGTCAGTTCCGGGTATTCGCCCAACGGAACCCGCCAGAGATACTCCCCGGTGTTGAGGTCGATGGCGTTGAGCGTTCCCCAGGGCGGCTTGATGCCCGGATAGCCGTCCTGATCCGTAAACCGCTGCCAGACTTTGCTCACGTAAGCCGGTACGTACGGAAAACCGCCCGGGTTGGCAGCCGCCGGAGCCGGGGCGCTGGCGACCGTCGCCGGGCCGGTTTCCCGGTTCAGCAAAAAGGCAACGATGGCATCGCGGTCTTTTTCGGACAGGTGCTGGAACGAAGGCATCCGGCCACTGCCGGTTTTCAGCAGCGTTTTGATCTCCTCCGCCGAGCGTTTTTTACCAATATCGACCAGCCCCGGCAGTTCCGGTCCGCTACCTTTCCGGTCCTGGCCATGACAGGCTGCACAGTTGGCAATGTACAGGGCATTCCCCGCCGTTACCGGGTTTTTCTGCGTAGTCAGGCTGGCCCGCTCCGTCATAACCAGTTCCCAGGGGTCTTCATTGACGTTCTGGTACAGAATTCCCTGCGGATCGATGGCGTTTCCGCCCCATTCAGCACCACCGCTGTAGCCAAAGAGCAAGGTTCCGGTCGTATTGGGGGGCGCAAATTTGTTGTCCGTTTTTAGTTTCAAAAACCGTTCTTTCACGTAGGCATGGGCTTCCGGCGACAGGTCGGTAATATCGGCTTCGGTATACACCTGCCGGTTGAGCGGCAGCGGTTTCAGCGGGTATTTTTGCGTCGGATACGGATGTTCGCCGGGCAAGCCGTTCGTGGGCACCTTGCGTTCCTCCACCGGAAACAGCGAGGTACCCTTGTCCCGATCCAGCACATACACCAATCCGTCTTTCGTCGCCTGCACTACCGCATCGACGGTTTTTCCGTTGCGTTTCAACGTAATCAGGTTCGGCGGACTTGGGTGGTCGCGGTCCCACAGATCGTGGTGAATCGTCTGGTAATACCACCTCATTTTGCCGGTTTCGGCCTCCAGTGCCAGAATGCAATTGGCAAACAGATTGGCACCTTGGCGGTCGCCCCCGTAGAAATCCGAAGCCGGAGAACCGGTGCCGAAATAAACTACGCCCCGTTTCTCATCCAGCGACAGCCCGCTCCAGTTGTTCGTGGCTCCAATTTTCTTGTACGCATCTTTCGGCCAGGTGTCGTAGCCCAACTCCCCGGGCTGCGGAATCGTATGAAAAACCCACTTCAGTTTTCCGGTCACCACATCAAACGCCCGCACGTGACCGGGAGCCGCATCACCGGATTCGGACACGCTCGACCCCATCACGACTGTGTTCCGGTAGATAATTCCGGGCGACGTGGCCGTCACCGACAGTTTGCTGACGTCATGATCCAGATTAGTCTGTAGCCCTTCGTGCAGATCCACCCGCCCATCTGTTCCGAAACTGGATACGATTTGCCCGCTTTTGGCATTGACTGCGTATAAACTCGACCCTACGGTGTACAAAATGCGTTTCTCGTTCCCATTTTCCCAGTACATCACGCCCCGGTTAGAGTTCAGCCGGTCGTTTTTCGAAGGTTCAAATTTCCAGAGTTGTTCGCCCGTTCCGGCTTTCAGGGCAAACAGTTTCAGTTCGGGCGTGGTGCCATACAAAATGCCGTTCACGACAATGGGCTGGCACTGAATGGCGCGGCCCCGCTTGCGGGCGGGGTCATTCGGATCCGATTTTTCGGAGGCATCATACTGCCAGGCCACCTGCAAATTCCGGACGTTTTCGGTGTTGATCCGGGTGAGTGGCGAGTGCCGGTTGCCGGCTTTGTTTCCCCCGTAAGCAGGCCAGTCTTTACCGGTATCCGGGGCCGTCTTCCGCAGCTCCATACCCGACAGCAGGCAACTTCCCAGCAGCAAACCGGACGCTACCATTTTGTGCATCCCGGTATTGAATCCTTTCTTAAAAAGATTCATTTTTCGAATTTTCATTGATCACGGTTTAGGAACGTACGCGAATACCAGGGACTTTCAGGGTGCCGATAAAATCAATTCTGTCCATTGGCTATCCTCGAACCCGGCACAAATCATCTATAAATAATGCAATAAAATAATACTATTTGTAAAAATATCCATTTACTAGAAAAAGAGACAAATTTCCAGCTCAAAGCAGAACAACGGGAGCCGTTTGCCGTTACTAAATAATAATTGGCAAAAATCGATTATCGCAATACATACCACTTCATCCACGGTTTTCGGCGGCTTAAACCGTCGTTTTAACCGCTGACACAAAATTATTTAGCAACTTATTTATCGGAAGTTTACCTTCGGCTTATCAACACATACAACAACCACATCATGAGTGTCGTCATTAAACCAACCGTCAGTAACATCATCAATCTCTGGTTTGGCGCAGATACGCCCATCCGTCAGTACAAAATCAAACTCAATCCCGATTTGTGGGGCGCTTGCCAACAAACCAATCAAAACTTCACACTGACTCGCAGTCAGCCCATCGAGCAATACCGGAAGTCCGACAAAGTGGCTTTTGCCAAAGCTGTTTTGATGGAACTGGAGCGAAATAAGCAGACACTGGCCACCACGCCCCGCTGTCTGAACTGACCGACAGGTCATAGGTCGCCTTGAAACGTATGCGCCAATGCCGGGTTTTGAGGTTGCTCCGTCAGGAGCTGAACAGCGCAGCGTCGCCGGGCCGCCGGAGCGGTAGCAACGTCAGTTTCCCGCCCTCCCCGTGTGCCGTCAGGTACACAACCGGCTGTTTGATGGGAATCGTTGCGTACCTCACGGCACGCTGGGGTATGAGATACCGTGTCAACTACCGACGCTACGCTGTTCGGTTCCGCCGGAACGGATTGTTCTGTAGAACCATACTTTTACCGAACCCCTCACCGGGTCATGAATTCCCAGGAAACGGTGGTGCAGTGGCAATTCGGGTCTTTGGGCGCGGTCCAGCTACCGGTCAATTCACGTTTTTTGTTCTTTTTCACGTCCAGTTTCGTCCAGGAAAATTTTCCGCGGTCATAGCCGAAGGTTTTGCCATCATCGTCGCAAGGAAAATAATCTCATAGCAGACCGTAAATAGATGGCTTTCCAGACGAATTGCTTATTGAAATACGTACCAGGTTTGACTTTTTGCGGGAATACTGACTTTCAGCGTTAGTTTGCTCCCATCCAGCGGCCGACTCGCAAACGCGCCGTCCTGTTTGCTCACGGCAACCCGGTTTTTCAAACCCGTATAGTATAAATCGACCGTCAACGTTCTCGTAATCGGCTCATCCAGCGGGTTATACACCATCAGCAGGCCTTTCTCTTTTCCGGCGGCATCCACGTGCAGAATGGCGTCGTAATCCCGCCCGTCGGGTCGGCGGAGGTGGATGAGGTCGGCGTCCAGAATGGGGCGGTGTTTCTTGTAAAAGCCCACCCATTTTTTCACCACGGCTTTGGTTTCCGGCGCGTCGTACAACTGCGGTCCGCGGTAACAGGCCTGCACACCCGCCCCGAAAAGATTCGCCATCCGCTGCTCGTAATGCGGTAAATGATCTTTCAACGGTTCGATGGTAGCCGCCGGGCCACCGCCGTGGTATTCGACCAGCGGCACAAACATCCAACCCATCGACGGCGTTTTTTCCCAGGTACCATCGTAGATATTCTGCCGTTCGATAATCTCCTGGTATTCACGGGGCAGCGACCAGTTCGTTTCGCGGTAGCCCATCGCAATCTTGTTGCTCCCCGCCAGAAAATACCAGTCGGGCACGTTCAGGTAAATGCCTTTTCCGCGACACCATTGGTAAAAATCACGGATTCGGGCAAACTGTTTCCACTGCGAATCTTCCAGACCCGCGTGGCCGGGGTGACTCGTGGAAGCGCAAATGTCGCCCGGATATGAACCGTCGTGCTCCAGGATGTCCATGCCGGTTTCTTTGTAAAAGCTGTATAAATTTTCGAAATACCGCTGTCCCCAGGCACTTTCCAGACAGGGCGAATGACCGAAGATGGGAGTCATGCCGGGCTTTGGCATCACCACGTCATTTTCTGTATCGATCGACCGGCTGGCCAGCAGGGAATACCCGCCAATGGCAATGCCTTTCGAGGCAGCGTAGTCCTTCAGTGCCTTCATGCGCTGCCGGTTTTGCCGGGTCGAATCTTCGATGTTAAAACCGCTGCCGAACGTCAGAATGGCCATTTCGAAACCGGCTTCCGCGCACTGATCGACGGCTTTTTTCACGTCGGCGTCGGCCGAACTGCGGATGTGCATCAGGATTGGATTTTCGGTCACCCAGGGCGCGATCGTGCGGTACATTTTCCGCTGCGCCAGCCCCCGGCGTTCCCGGTCACCGGAGTCATAGAGCAATTCCCAAAGCCGCATGCTTTCAAACGACTGCCCGCGAACAATCTTCTGCCCAACGCCCTGCCGGGGTTGGCAAACCAGCACCGACGGCGTTTTGAGGCTGTAATTGACCTGCGTGCGGTACGTCGCGTCTTCCTGCCATTCGACACAGGCATTTTCGGACGCGTTGGGCGCCATTGACTGGAATGCGAAATCGCTCTGGGCAAAAATCGGCGGCAATTCCCAGCGCCGTTTGACTTCCACAGAGTTTTCGGCCTCGGTCACGGCCAGGTGTTCGGTTCGCAGATTGTTCAACACAAAGCCATCAGCCGATGCGGTTTCGACCGTCACCCATTTACTGAGCAGCGGCAAACCGTCGTACAATTCGTAATGCACTTTCACGACCAAACCGTTCAGAAAATCCAGATCAGCCCCCGGATTCTGCGGGCCACCGAGCAAGGTCAACTGCTCAATCCGGCAGCGGCCCGTCGATTGGGAAGCAGGCTGCTCCGAGGTAGCGCCTTTCTGATCGGTTTTCCCGATTCGGATGCCTTTCGGAACCGAGTCCAGGTTGAGTGTGCGAAGCATTTTGTAACCAATACCGTCTTCCGAAACCGACAAAAGCACTTTACCCAACGCCAGTTCGATGCGCAGATACCAGGATTTGGCGGGATCGAAGCCCTCGAAAAACTCCCCCTGATCGCCATTTTGAAAACCAAACTGCCGATTACCAGGCGAAAGATAGAATTTCAACGGCGGCCGATCCGCAAATGTGAGCGCCACACCCGGCCCGTAGTACACACTTTGATCCGTTCCCGAATTGAGTTTGCAAATCACCACGGCGGTTTTTTCGGGCAATGGTCGTTCCGCAAACAGCGTGCTGTTGGCCGGAATCTGAATTTCACCCGCTTTGCCTTCATTCGTAAACGACGCGGACTGATTGCCCGGCGACGCCATGATTTTCCAGTCAGGCGACAGACTCCGAAAACCGTCGTCCAGCAGTTTCGTGCGCCGGTCATCGGACGTCAGGCGGTTTTGGTTATTGTGGATGATGTCATCTGTCGTTCCGTACGTAAACGTAACTTCCAGCCCTTTGGGGGGCCAGTCGGCTTTCTGCGTCGACCAGGCCGTCCGGCGGTTCCACTCCATCCGTTTTTTAATTGGAGAAACCTCATACGACAGCATTTTCAGGCTATACGGATCGGCTTTCATGGTTTTGAGCCAGCTCGTCAGCAGGTAGTTCTGGATGGGCTGGCCGGTCAGCCCGCCCACTTTGATCTCGTGGCCGTTGATCCAGAGAATGGATTCCGGCGACACCGACCGCAGTAGCGACTCCCCCGTCGTCAGGTTATCCAGACCGACCGATGCGCCGTTGGGTTCAAGAGAAAAGGTTCGGGTAATGAGCCCGTTGCTCAGGGCCAGAAAACCTTCTTTGGTTCGATAAACCGCCGATTTCTGGGCTGGGGCAGCCAGAAGCCAGTCAGTTTTGCTCCGCAGTTCTTCGCCGGAATACACCGGCAGACGGGCAATGGATTGGGCATGAAGCGCCGAAACGACGCTCCACAGAAACGCGATGGACAGAACGGGTCGGTAAAGGGAATGGGTCATGGAACTTGATACAAAACAGTCGGTGGTGGGAACGTCTTTTCGGAAAATAAGCGAATTCCAGCCGGTTTCCCGATTCCATCGGGGCTTTTTTTTATTCCTGATCGGCCCAGGCGATGCAGATTGGCAAAATTACTACGAATGCTTTCTTTCCGCGCGCTGTACTTTGTCGTAAACCGAATCGCGGGCGGTTTTGGGCGTTTCGCTTCGCACCGCAGCCCAACCCGTCGGCAGACTTGCTTTCTCCGTCTTCGCCATGTCTAAACCAATCAAGATTCTGAACATCGTCGGTGCCCGGCCTAACTTCATGAAAGTGGCACCCCTTCACCGGGCCTTTCAACACTACCCGCAGGTTCGCTCGATCATCGTTCACACCGGACAGCATTACGACGCCAAAATGAGCGACGTCTTTTTCAGCCAGTTGGAGCTTCCGAAACCCGATTATTTTCTGGGCGTTGGTGGGGGGTCGCACGCGCAGCAAACCGCCCGAATCATGCTGGAATTTGAAACCGTGATGGAAACGGAGCAGCCGGATCTGGTGCTGGTGGTGGGCGACGTCACCTCCACGATTGCCTGCGCGCTGGTGGCCGTTAAGATGCACGTTCCGGTGGTTCACGTAGAAGCGGGTTTGAGGAGCCGGGACCGGCGCATGCCCGAGGAAATCAACCGCATCCTGACCGACAGCATTTCCGACCAGTTGTTCATCACCGAGCAGGCCGGTCTGGATAATTTAAAGGACGAGGGCGTTTGTGCCAAAAAAGTGCATTTTGTGGGCAACGTCATGATCGACTCCCTGGTGCATTACCGCCAGAAAGCCGCCGAAACCAAAACCGTTGAGCAGCTCGGTCTAAAGCCGCAGGAGTACATTTTGATGACAATGCACCGCCCCGCCAATGTCGACACGGAAGCCGGTTTACGGAGCATCCTGCAAATCATCGAAGATACCGCTCCCTACAAAAAAATCCTGTTTCCCATTCACCCGCGGACGCTCCACAACCTGGAAAAATTCGGCCTGTCATCCCGGCTTTCCGCCATCGCCAACCTGACGCTGATGGAACCGCAGGGGTATCTGGAATTTCTGAACCTGATGGAACACGCGGCCCTGATCGTGACGGATTCGGGCGGTATTCAGGAAGAAACGACCTACCTGCAGGTTCCCTGCCTGACCTTCCGCGACAGCACCGAACGTCCTGTGACCGTCGAACTCGGCACCAACCAGTTGCTGGCCGATCTGAACCCGGAAACCGTTCATGGCAAAGTGCTGGAGATTCTGGAAGGCCGTGCCAAAAAAGGCACCATTCCCCCGCTCTGGGATGGAAAAGCCGCCCACCGAATCGCCGAGATTCTGTTTGCCTGACAAAAAACAAACCCGGCCCTAACAGGCCGGGTTGTTCCACGTTTCAAAGAGTTACCCTACCTCCATAGGATAACGCTGCAAGCTAGGCGGTTTCTATTGCGTGGACTATAGTAAATTTTCTATTTTACAGACAAATCAACATTCGTTCGGGTAGACCAACCCCTCCCCTGCCCATATTTGGCTAGTTTTCTACACGACTGCCCCGGGCCATCCGGCTATATTTACAACACAGAGCCCGGACCATGTCCCAGCCGCTTCAACGCAACTATAGCACTTTCATCGTGATTTTTTGGGGTAGAATATCTTGCAAAACAGTTCACTGGCAGACCGGCCTGGCATTGATCATGGCTTTCGGAATATTGACCTCTTCCGTAGCGCAAAAAGTGGCGGATTTAACCGAAGAGCAGGTTCAGCAATTTATTCAGCAAGCCAAATCGAGTGGACTTTCTGAGGCACAAATCGAACAACTGGCCTTATCCAGGGGATTTACCCAGGCCGATATTACGAAAATGCGCCAGCGGGTTTCCGACCTCAACACTGCCCCCAAATCAGAACCGGTTCGCGAGCCAACCGGCGGCCGCACCCAGTCGGAAGACTCGCCGGTTCCTGCTCCGACGCCACCCACCAGCGAAACCGCCCTGCACACCCCGACGGTCTTTGGTGCTTCTCTGTTTACCAACGCGAACCTGACCTTCGAACCCAATCTCCGGATTCCAACGCCCAAAAACTACCAGCTTGGCCCGGATGATGAGCTGATCGTCGATATTTTCGGGAACGCCCAGCAAACCTACCGCAGCCGGATCAATCCGGAAGGCACGATTCGTCTGGAAAACCTCAGCCCCATATCCGTCAATGGGTTGACGATGGAACAGGCCGAACAGCGCATCGTTGCCCGGCTCCGGCAATTGTATGCGGGCCTGAACACCCCTGGCAGTGGCATCCAGGCGCAGGTGTCGCTGGGAAACATCCGCAGCATTAAAGTCACCCTGATTGGCCAGGTCGTCAGGCCCGGCACCTATACCCTGTCGTCACTGGGAACGGTTTTTAATGCCCTGTATGCCGCTGGCGGACCGGACCCCGGCCGCGGTTCGTTTCGCGACATCCGGGTATACCGCGCCAACCGCCAGATTCGCACACTCGACATTTACGACTTTCTGCTTGGAGCCGACCAGAAAGACAACATTCGGTTACAGGATCAGGACATCATTTTCGTCAACCATTATGACACCCGGGTGGTGTTGAGTGGCGAGGTGAAACAGCCCGGTCTGTACGAAGTCAAAAAGGGGGAAATGTTGAAAACTGTATTGGCTTTTGCCGGTGGTTTCACCGACCGGGCGTATACGGCCTCGCTGACCCTGCGCCGGAATACACCCAAAGAACTCGAAATCGGTACCATTCCGGCCACGGCCATCGATGCCTTTGTACCCCAGCGCGGAGATCAGTTTGAGGTCGGCAGCATTACCGATCGCTTTAGCAACCGGGTGGTGGTCAGCGGGGCCGTATTTCGGCCCGGCACATACGCGTTGCAAAACAATGCTACCCTTAAACAGCTCATTTCGTCGGCGGAAGGCTTGCGGGAAGACGCGTTTCTGAACCGGGCTACCATCCGTCGGCTTCGTAAAAACCTCGATCCGGAATTGATTTCTGTTGATCTGGGGAAACTCATGCGGGGAGAAATGACCGACATTCCGCTGCAACGCGAAGACAATGTTACCGTTCTGGCGTACAGTGACCTCCGGGAGAAGCGAACCGTTGCCCTGCAGGGAGCGGTCAACAAACCGGGAACATTCGACTATGCCGACAGCATGAGCGTGGCCAACCTGATTGTTTTGGCGGGTGGATTTACCGAAGGTGCCACGGCCTCACGCATCGAAATTGCCCGCCGAATCCGGAATGATTCCACGGGTTTACCAACCAATCAGAACGTGCGGCTCTTTCAGTTTGATCTGGATGAGCACCTCCGGCTTAGCGAAGCGGATGCCCGTTTCAGTCTCCAGCCTTTCGATGAAGTGTTTGTGCGTACGTCGCCCCGGTACGAACAGCAAAAAATGGTGACCATAACGGGAGAAGTCAACTATCCGGGACGTTACGCTATCCGCGACAAATCGGAACGGATTTCGGATTTGATCGATCGGGCGGGCGGGTTACAAACCAGCGCCTTTTTGAAAGCAACCCGGTTTGTGCGAAAAGGAGAGCTGATCTCGATCGATATTCATCAAATTCTGCAAAAACCAACCGACAGTGGCAACCTGCTTCTGCTGACGGGCGATTCCATCGTTATTCCCCGGAAAGTTGAATTAGTCCGCATCCGCGGAGAAGTCCTGAACCCATCGACGGTAGATTTTAATCAGGCCAAATCGTTTCGCTCCTACATCAACGAATCGGGCGGTTTTACGTCAAAAGCCCAACGCCGAAAAGCATACGCCATTTATGCCAACGGTCAAATCCGGCGGACAAAACAGCTTCTGCTTTTTCGCTCGTTTCCCAAACCTGATCCGGGGATGGAACTGGTTGTTCCATCCAAACCAAAACGGGAAGAAAATAAACTATCGCCCGCAGAGCGGGTGGCTGTCATGACCGGAATCACGTCCCTGGCGGCTGTCGTCCTGACCATCATCCGATTATTTTAACCAGCGACTCTGATGACGACAGCAAACCATGTGACCATCACCCAGTCTCCTCAAGCCGGTTATTGGATGGATTTATCGCCCGGACGAATTGGAAAGGTGCTCTGGCGCAGCCGGACCCGGGTGCTTTCCATCACGGCTCTTTTTGCGGTGACCGGCGTTGTCGTCTCTTTGTTAACCCGGCCTGAATACGTCTCTGAAGCGCGAATTATGCCGGAAATTAGCCAGGGAACGGGCGATGTGCTTCAGAAACTGGCCTCCGTGGCCGGTTTTGCCGGTCTGGAATTTGGCGAAACCGGGGGCGTCGAGGCCGTTCGTCCCGACCTGTATCCCAACGTGTTGCAGAGCACGCCCTTTATTCTGTCGCTGCTGGAACAACCGGTTCCGACCAGCGACGGCGGCAAAACAAGCGTGTCTGCCATGCTAACGACACCGGATTCGTGGTCGTGGCTCACATCCAAAAAGAAGCCGGTCCCGCTCCGGCCCAATGCCAATCCGAACACCCTCCAACTCACGCAGGAGCAGCAGGATTTGCTGGAAGACATTCAGCAGCGGGTTTCGGCGAAAATGGACACCCGCTCCGGCATCATTACGGTATCGGCCCGCATGCCCGATCCGACGGCGGTGGCGGCTGTTACGCAGATCGCCCTGGATTATTTAACCCGATACGTATCGAATTATCGTACGGAGAAAGTTCGCCGTGACCTTGAATTTTATACCAACCGATTGAAAGAAGCGAAACGACGTTTCGAGCTTGCTCAATACAGCCTGTTCCGCTACAACGACCAGCACAAATACATGGTGGTGCAGGCCGCTTCCATGGAAAAACAGCGCATCGAAGCGGAATTGACCATTTCTCAGGTCGTTTATACAGAATTGGCCAAGCAATTTGAGCAGGCCAAAATTAAGGTGCAGGAACAAACACCCGTTTTTAAGGTATTGGAACCCGCCAAAATTCCCCTGAAACGATCGTCGCCCCGGCGCACGGTGCTGGTAATCCTGTATACGCTGGCGGGGTTTGTGGTGGGCAGTATAACGGCGCTGGCAGTGGGGTTCGATGTGATCGGACGGATGCGCCAAAGCCTGGCCGAGTAATCGCACAGAGCCGGTTTGGTAAGCCGGGAATCGTAATGAGTCATTTAATCCCGGAAACAATGTTTCGCCGTGTTTTACATTCCATAGCGGCCAGCGTAGTGGGTCAGGCCAGCCAAATTCTGATCCAGTTGATCAGTGTGCCGCTGCTGATTCAGCATTGGGGATTGACGTATTACGGCGAGTGGTTGCTGTTGTTTACCATACCGTCGTACCTGAGTCTGAGTGATGCCGGGCTCGCTTCGGCCCTCTCCAATGAACTGCTGATTATGGTCAATAAAAAAGACGAGTTGAAAGCGGCCCGACTCCTGGGAAATGGCATCACCGCGATTCTTGGCTTTGGGGGTCTGGGCGCGGTTCTTCTGGCGCTCGGATTGAAACTCACCGGTTTTACGACCTGGCTGAAGATCAACCACATCAGCGAATCGGACGCCTGGCAGACTTTGCTCTTTCTGATGATGTATGTGGTGCTGGCTCTTCAGCAGGAACTCCTCAGCACTATTCCCCGGGCAGAAGGAGACAACGCCAGCGGTCGGATTTGGATTACCGGCACACGTCTGCTCGAATTTGCCGTGGTGATCGTGCTGGTGCGCACCGGTAGCCAGGCTGCTGCGGTGGCAATGGCCTATTCGGTGGTGCGCGGCAGTAGCTGGGCGGGGATGTTTCTGTGGTATCGCCACCGCTACCCCTGGGTTCGTCAGGTCAAAACCGGCTTTTTTCCCCTGGCCGAAATCCGGCCCCTGCTTAGTCCTTCGCTGGCTTTTTTTGGATTTGCACTGGCCAATTCATCGTTCTGCAAGGCAGCACACTGCTCATTGGCGCTTTCATGACCCCGGTTCAGGTGGTGGTCTACACGACACTGCGTACCCTCAGCAATTTTATCCGGCAAATCATCAACGTCCTGACCTCCGCCATCTGGCCGGAATTGACTCGCGCGCTGGTGGCCCACAATTATTCCACGGCGATTCTGCTCCACCGCCGGGTTTGCCAGATTGCGCTCTGGTCGTCGCTGCTGTTTCTGATTGTCCTGGAAATCACCGGTGGATCGATCCTTTCCGTTTGGACCAAAGGTGCCGTACAACCCGAACAACCCGTTTTCACCCTGCTGTTGCTAACGTCTCTCCCCTACAGTTTATGGAATAGCAGCGCCACCACGGCCATCTCGGTGAACCGGCACCAATCGATCGCTCTGGCATTCGTGGTCAGCAGTTTAGGTTCTTTGCTGGCTGCCACCTGGCTGATTCCGTCGTATGGACTGGCCGGCATGGCCATCGGCCTTTTACTGGGTGACGGTTTCATGCTGTTTCAGGTTTTTCAGAACAGCCTCAGCATTCTTTCGGAAGAACGCATCGGGAAACTGGTGCCGTCCCTTGTCACGGATTTCGCGTGGTTAAACCCCTTACGCAAATGAGCAGACTCCGCCAATCCGTAACCGCCCATGCCGGTGCCCGCGACCACTACCAACTGAGTCTGGCGCTGCACGAAGCCAACTGGCTAAATCAGTTAATTACCGAGTCCTATGCCCCGGACTGGCTGTACCAAAGCCTACCCTCTTACGCCCAGAAGCGGTATTGTCCGGGTTTATCGGCGGCTAAAATCAGCCTATCCCTGCCCGCTTCCTGGAAAACCGCGAAAGCGCACGCCCTGCAACGCGACTACAGCTCCGCCATCGATAAAGCAATCAGTCTTACCGCCTTACGAACTGCGGAAGCCGCCGGGAGCAACCTGTTTCTCTACAGCTACTACGCTTTTCAGGCTTTCCAACAGGCCGAACAGGCTGGCATTCCGCACCGGATTTTATTCCAATTGCATCCGCATCCGCTTTCAGTGCGGACGCTTCTGTCGGAGGAGATCGATCGTTTGCCGTTTGCCAGCCAGTCGATTCGGGCTGAAACGGAGTTTTCGCTGGCGGATCAGCGGCTGGAAGGCCTGATCGCCGAACCGCAGTTGGCCACTTCCTGCGTTGTCGCGAGTCAGTTTACCCGAAAAACGCTGATCGAGAATGGCCTGGCCGCCGAGCAGATTCGGGTCGTACCGTATGGCGTCGATACGGCGGCTTTTCCGCAACGCCGGAAGGCTCCTGCGGCCCATCCATTCCGAATCATTTTTGTGGGCCGCATGAACCAGCGCAAAGGGCTGGCGGATCTGTTGCAGGCCGTCCGTTTGCTGAAAAGCCACACCATTGAGGTGATCCTTTGTGGACGCGGCTACATCGACCACAACATTTTAAAAGAATATAAAGACCTGAAAATCAAAGTACACGAAGCCATTGGATTGAGTCGGCTGGTGCAGGAGCTTCAGCAGAGTCACGTGTTTGTTCTGCCTTCGCTGGCGGAAGGTTTCGCGCATGTCATTCTGGAAGCCATGGCGACCGGATTGCCCGTCATCACGACGGAGAACACCTGCGGGCCGGATGTCATCGTGGAAGGAAAGCACGGGTATTTGGTACCCATCCGCAATCCGGAGCGGCTGGCGGTTTTGCTCGATGCCGCCATAGCCGAACAGAACACCTGGTTTGAAATGGGCCGTTTGGCCGCCGTTCAGGCCCGCTCGTTCACCTGGGCGCGGTTTCGGGAAGGAATTCGGGCGGTATACCAGGACCTTGCTGGCACGAACTAAAACCGGTTATGAGAAAAATTCGACTGAGTTTTTATACCAATATTCCAACCCCCTATCAACAGGACTTCTTTGAAGCACTGTCGGTTTATTTTGATTTAACGGTGGTTTACTACGCCAAAACGGAAACGGACCGGCAATGGTCGATCAAAACCGAAAACCGTCCCTATCAAATTCAGTATTTAACGGATACGATTGTTGCCCGGTGGATTCAGAAACGCCTGAAAGATTACCACTATAGCTGGTCCATCATCCGATTATTGATCCGTGACCAAGCCGATTATGTCGTTTTCAGTGGTGCTTACTGGATCCCGAATACGATGGTCGGTTTGATTATTTCTAAATTTAAAAATAAGACCATTGCCTTTTTTGGGGAGCGCCTGACGGATCCAGATTCTCCCTTTAAAAAATACGTGAAGCAACTGAGTCTTATTCCGGTAAAGTGGGCCTGTCAACGCTTGTTTTCGGGTGGAAAAGAAGCGGCACAATCTTATCAATCTTACGGTTTTACATCGTCTATTTCAATCATTCCTTACAATATCGACATCACCCGCTTCGATAAAAACAATTTAAATCATGACAAAATAGATTCCATCCGAAGCCGCTATAAACGCACCAATCAGCTTGTACTTCTTTCATCAGGTTCGCTGATTACCAGGAAGAATATGGCAACCTTAATTAAAGCCGTGAAAAGCAGTGATATGCCCGTTTCTTTCATAATTATTGGTGACGGGAATGAACGTCATTATCTGGAGGAATTGATTGGAAATGATGAGCGCATTCATCTGACAGGATTTGTTCAGGCCAGTGAGTTACCTTATTACTACAACCTGGCCGACATCTTCGTTTTTGCCTCCCGGTATGACGGCTGGGGCGTTGTAATCAATGAAGCGATTGCCGCCGGACTCCCCATCATCAGCAGCGAAAGCGTGGGAGCAGTCCGGGAATGGCTACTCGACGGCATCAATGGATTTGTGTGTCCGCCAAATGACCCCAAAGCGTTCCGGCAATCCATCGAAAAGTTAGTCAACACACCCGGTTTGCTGGAGAGTCAGGCTGCCTACAACCGAAATTTTCGGATCAAAACCAGTTCTACGTATTACGCCAGATTGATGTACGAGGCAATTAAACAAGACTTAGGATGATTTGGCTTTATATATTTCTTAATGCGGTCGTTCTCATCAACGGATTTCGGTACGTTCACCGAATGGGAACCCGACAGGTGATGCCCTTTGCCATCTGCCTGGTTTTATTGTCCATTTACTGCCTTTTCACACCAACGTATTTTTATCTGATTGATCGCCAGACCTCCATGGGAGATGATGGATTATTCCTTTTTACCGGCAAAAATATTACGGAATATTATGAAAAGGGAATGCTTTTTTATATGACCGCCAATGCACTTTTTATAGCCGGTTTTATATGGAAACGGTATCCAATGCATTCGCTCAGGTGTAGGATTAAACCAGAAGTCATTTCACGCCTTCAAAACTGGTCTCTTTTTCTCTATTGCCTTTTTTTCAGTATCGTGTTCATCGATATTGCCATTAGCGGCATCAATCCATTGGATATTTTACTGGGCAGTGCGGATGAAAGTCTGTTTGGGCAGGAGAGCATAACCAATTCGTATTATTTTCGAAACTGTGCCGATTGTATCATCACTACGATTGTACTTTTTGCGTATTTAAAGGGAAACAAATACAAAGTAACGGCCATGACCTTGCTGGCTTTTATTTTATTTGCCATCATGGGATTTCGTTACCGGATCATCTTGACAATTCTGGGTCTTATTCTGGTCTATGGTCTGGATACCAAAACGATCATTCCGTTCAGTCGGATTCTTTTAACCAGCATGGCGCTCCTCTATTTCATTTTTTTTATTACCTACAACCGTTGGAATTTCATACAGGGACGATTTTCGGATTTATCCTACAATCCGGTTGAATTTGAATATGGTGTTTTTTTCGAGCAAACCCGGGCTTCTCTGGCCGATTTTAATTTGATCCGGTATTATGAAGCGAATCCGGAAATCCATCATGATTATGGCCTGACGATGTTTGGCTACGTATTGATTAAAGCATTACCCAAATTCGTTTTCCCCAATGGTGTAAAACCCTACCCTCCCCCCGCGCTTACCGTTCTGGATCATTCCCTGGAATTACCGAAACAATGGGCGAGAACCGGCGAAGCGACGTTGCATTATGGCGCTTTTTACGGGGCATTCGGCGGGTTTGGTTTTGTCATCATGCCCTTTTTGATGGGTTTTTGGCTCCGCTTCGTCGTCAGTCGAAACCCGGCTTTCACTCCCCTCGGTTTTCTAAAACAGGTGGTTTTTTCACTGGCCATTTTCCAGTTTGTGACCCGGGGGTATTTCCCGCAGTTTGTGGATCATTTTGTTTACATCTCTCTTCCGGTTTGGCTGCTAAGCGGGCTGCTGAAACGGTCGACGGTTCTCAGTACACCATGAAACTACTCATTAATGCCTTTAACCTCGCTTCGGCCGGTGGGCTTAACGTAGCCCTGAATTTCCTGAAAAACGTCCCGTTTTTAAAAACAGAGGCCGACCACATTCATGTAATTGCACCACAAGCCTGTGGTTATGAAGCACTTGAATCGAATATCTTTAAAATTCATTACTTACCCAAAGCGCTAAACCACTGGATGACCCGGCCCTTGATGGACCATGTCTGGTATCCGAAGGTATTGAATGAAATCAAGCCGGAAATTATTTTTACCATGGGCAATTTTCCGTCCCCGGTCCCCTACAAACAGGTTGTTCTGTTGCATTTACCCCACCTGGCGTATCCGGAAGACAAAGCCCTCTGGAACCAGGTGGGGCCGGAGATTATCTTCAAGATCAAACTGCGTGACTGGGTTTTTAGAAGGCGGTTAACGCATGTCGACCTTTTGCTGGTGCAGACCCATACCATGCTGAAACGACTGTTGCAGGTGTATCCCCAACTTCCTTCAATACAGCTTTTTCCGAATGCTTACACGTTATTAAACAGCCATTCGACCTATGAATTGCCCGTCAAAAAGCAGCCCAACCTGACGTATTTGATGTGCTTGTCACGCTATTATCCACACAAAAATCTGGAAATCCTCGTTGAAGTGGCCCGGCTAATGAAAGTCCGACAGATGCCCTACCGGATTTTTATTACCATCGAAGCCTGGCAACATCCGAAGGCGAAACGCCTTTTGGAAATGATCGCGCAGGCATCGCTGGCGGATTTCCTGATTCCCATCGGCAATGTTCCCGCCGACGGTGTAGCCTCTCTTTATCAGCAGGTTGACGGGCTGATTCTGCCGACCCTGCTGGAATCGTTCACGGCTACCTACGTCGATGCCATGCACTTTGGCGTTTCTATTTTCACCTCTCAACGTGATTTTGCCGAAGAAATCTGTGGTGAAAGTGCGCATTATTTCGATCCGCTTTCAGCCCAAAGCATTGTCGATACGATTCATGCCGGCTATTCGAACGAGACCAACCGGCAACACAAGATTTCGGCAGGACGTCTGCGTTCAACGACTTTACCCGATTGGCCGGAGGTTAGCCGAACGTGCTGGGAATTACTGGTATCCCTGGCCGAAAACAAGGAAATAAACGTAAAACAATGACCAACTAAAACTGTCCTCCTCTTGAAAACCATGAATCTGATCACAACCCTTCGGTGCTTTCGCCCGCTCATTCTGCCCTTCGTGGGCATAACCGCCTTTCTTTTTCTGGATGCCTGCCAGCCGTCCACCACCGATCCCATCGCATCCGGTTACGACTACCAGCCCCTGGAAAAAGGCAATTACTGGATTTATGAAGTGACGGAACAGCAATTTGCCCTCAACGGCAGCGTAACGACCCAAACGTATCAGTTGCGGGAAACCATCACCCATTCGTACGCGGATGCCGCCAACGCCGACCCGACCGGCAGCGCCACCTTTCGCGTGGAACGACACCGCCGGATCAACGACAGCCAGACCTGGCAACCCGACTCCGCAAACAGCATACGGATCACTGATAATCAACTGGTTAAAACCGAAAACAACTTTTCCTATATCAAGCTGGTGTTTCCGCTCATCGACCAGTTTCAGTGGAATGGCAATGCTTTCAATTCGGCCGGGGAAGACCTGTATCAACTCAAAAATACCGGCAAACCATTCAGTGTTTTGAGCAAATCGTTTCCTGAAACCGCCACCATTGTCCAGCAAAATGACTCGACACTGGTGTCGCAGGACAAACGACTGGAAATCTACGCGCGCGGGGTGGGTCTGATTTATAAAGAAAAAGTACAATTGCAATTCTGCTCTTCAACGCCTTCCTGTGTTGGAAAAGCCCAAATCGACTACGGAATCCGGCAGTATTTTCGCCTGCGCGCCTACGGAAAATAAAACCGCAGCGTTCCGGTTTGGTCCCCAACCGCAGAATGGATGATTTTCTACAGGAACGCCCCCCTGCTTCTGACGATATTTGGTATGAGTACCGGACCAAGAACCGCCAAGATGAATGCGAAACAACAAGTCCACGATTTCTGGAACGAAGCCTCCTGCGGTGAAGACTTATATCTGAAGGGGGAAACGCTTCGTCAGAAATACCATCAGCAGGCCAAAGAACGATACGCCCTGGAACCGTATATTGCCGATTTTGCTGATTTTCAATCATTTGCCTATCGCCAGGTTCTGGAAATCGGGGTAGGCCTGGGGGCGGACCACCAGAAATTTGCGGAAGCCCGCGCCAACCTGCACGGCTGTGATCTAACCGAGCGCGCCATTGCACACACCCGTGAACGATTGGCCTTGTTCAGTTTGCGCTCGGAACTACGGGTCGCTGATGCCGAAAATCTTCCGTATGCAACCGACGCGTTCGATCTGGTGTATTCATGGGGCGTTATCCACCACAGCCCGGATACCCAGCAGGTTGCGGATGAAATATACCGGATTTTGAAACCCGGAGGACTGGCTAAAATTATGATTTATCACAAACACAGCTGGGTAGGCTACCTGCTCTGGCTGCGGTATGCACTCGCCCGGGGGAAGCCCACGACCAGCCTGGCAGCCATCTATGCCAACCACCTGGAAAGCCCCGGAACCAAAGCCTACAGCAAGGCTGAAGCCCTGCGGTTATTCGCCCAGTTTCGGCAGGTCTCCGTTAAAACCGTCCTGACCCACGCCGATTTGCTGACTTCACAAGCCGGTCAGCGGCACCGGAGCTGGCTGCTTACCATCAGCCGCCGACTGTATCCCCGCTGGCTGATTAGAACGTTTTTTCCGGGACACGGACTGTATATGATGATCTCCGCGACTAAATAAGCATTCAGGTAAAGTCCGTTGATCGTTCAGGTTTATAGTCACCCTTTAAATTATTGAATACCAATACTGTAACTAGCCGATTACAACTATAAATCATGAACTTTAAACCGGTTTACTTCTAGCATGTGCGGCATTGCGGGCATCGTCAGTACTTCCATTCCGCCGTCCGTCGATCTCCAATCGACCCTCCGCCACCGTGGGCCGGACGGGGAAGGTGTTTTCAATGCCCCGGGAATCCAACTGGCTCATACCCGTCTGTCCATCCTGGATTTATCGCCCAATGGCAAGCAGCCCATGCAAACCGCCGATGGTCGCTACGTCATTGTTTTTAACGGTGAGATCTACAATCACCTCACGCTGCGGGCTGCCCTGACCGACCGCTATATCTTTCGCTCGACGTCGGACACCGAAACGCTGCTATACGGTTTTGCGGCCTACGGAACAGCAGTTTTCAGAAAACTGAACGGGATTTTTGCCTGCGCCATTTTCGATACCCTCACGCGCCAGCTGGTGCTGGCCCGGGATCAGTTTGGCGTCAAACCGCTGTATTATTACCACAGAAACGGGTTACTGCTCTTCAGTTCGGAGCTAAAAACCATTGCCGCCTATCCGGGAATCGATAAAAGCATCGATTATCCGGCGCTCGTCAACTATCTGCATTTTCTGTATTCACCCGGTATGCAGACGCCTTTCCAGCACGTCAGCAAGCTGTTGCCGGGTCATTTGATTCAGTTGTCGATCGACGAATCCGCGTCCATCTGCATCAAGCGGTATTACGACCTGCCTTTCCGGGGCACCTATTCCGAACAATCCGAATCCCAGTTGCTGGAAGAACTTGACGAGCGGCTTTTCTGCGCCGTAAAACGCCAGTTGCAATCCGATGTTCCCCTGGCTTTTTTTCTGTCCGGTGGCCTGGATTCCAGTCTGGTCATGGCGATGGCCAAACGTGCGCATCCTACCGAGCGGCTGACCGGTTACACCATTCGCACGGCATTCCGGAACGGGAAGTTCGAAGGCTTTGAAAACGATTTGCCGTATGCCCGGCAGGTAGCCGCCCATTTAAACGTCGATCTGGTGGAAGTGGATGCCAATGTAGACATCGTCCGCGATTTCGACCAGATGATTTACCACCTCGACGAACCGCAGGCCGACACCGCACCCTTTAACGTCCTGAATATTTGCCGGGAAGCCCGCAAAAACGGGCATACGGTTTTGCTGGGCGGAACAGCCGGAGACGATGTTTTTTCGGGTTACCGGCGGCATCAGGCCCTGAGTATGGAGCCGTTTCTGAACCGGATTCCGCCCGCCGTGGGTCGCTTGCTAAACCGCACCATCAACCTCGGTACCAACGATGCGCCCCTGCTTCGGCGGCTTCGGAAATTAACCGCCGGTATGGGCCAGCTCCAACACGAACGAATGGCCGATTATTTTGCCCGTCTGCCCCTTGCCACCAACCATAACTTATTCGAAAGCGCTATCGGAAAAACGCTCTACGGCCACCAGCCAAGCCACCAGTTGCTGGCGGCACTCGAACGGATTCCTGATGAAAAAAATTTACTCAATCAATTATTATTCTGGGAGTTGTCATACTTCCTGCCGGATCATAATCTAAACTACACCGACAAAATGAGCATGGCGGTCGGTGTCGAAACCCGCGTACCTTTTCTGGATACCGAGCTGGTAGAATTCAGTACCAAGCTACCGCCCTCGCTGAAAATGCACGGACGAACCACCAAATACCTGCTTCGAAAAGTGGCCGAGCGGTATTTGCCGCAGTCCGTCATTTACCGCCCCAAAACCGGCTTCGGTACGCCCCTGCGCGACTGGCTCCGCACCGGCCAGTTGAACGAAATGCTCCAGCGGTATCTCTCCGTAGAAAGTCTCCGACAACGGGGCATTTTCGATCCGGTAGCCGTAAACCAGTTAATTCGGGATAATCAAAACGGAAAACTCGATGCGTCCTATTCCATCTGGGGATTGATGGCCATTGAGTCCTGGTTCCGCCAATTTGTAGACCTCAACGAATGAAACAACTGATTCTTCACCTGAAAACGGGGAACACCTTACTGGAAGACGTACCGGCCCCACAAGTTCGACGCGGGCAGGTGCTCATTCAAACGCGCCGGACGCTGGTTTCGCTCGGCACCGAACGGATGCTGGTCGAATTTAGCCGCGGCAGCCTGATTTCGAAAGCCCGCCAGCAACCCGACCGCGTGAAGCAGGTGCTGGAAAAAATCCGAACCGATGGCCTGATTCCAACGCTGGAAACGGTTTTTAACAAACTGGACCAACCACTGCCGCTGGGCTACTGCAACGTTGGCGAGGTGGTGGCCCTGGGAGAGGGCGTCACCGATTTATCCGTTGGCGACCGCGTGGCTTCCAATGGACACCATGCCGAAGTAGTTTGCGTTCCGCGGAATCTGGTGGCGCGCGTACCCGACCGTGTCAGCGACGACGAAGCGGTTTTTACCGTCATTGGTTCCATCGGGTTGCAGGGCGTCCGGCTATTGAATCCGACGCTGGGCGAAACCGTGGTGGTCGTCGGCCTGGGGCTAATCGGGTTGCTCACAGCCGAACTGCTCCGGCTGAACGGATGCCGCGTTATCGGACTGGATGTAGACGAAAAAAAGCTGGAACTGGCCCGCAGCCGGGGTGTAATTGCCCTGAATCCGGCGGGTGGTACCGATGCCGTAAAAGCCGTCCTGGCGCTCACCCAGGGCGTTGGCGCGGATGGTGTCGTGATCACAGCCTCGGCCAAAAGCGACGAACTGATTTCGCAGGCCGCCCGCATGAGCCGCAAACGCGGACGCATTGTGCTCGTGGGTGTCATCGGCCTCAACCTGAGCCGCGCCGAGTTTTATGAGAAAGAATTGACGTTTCAGGTTTCCTGCTCCTACGGCCCCGGCCGCTACGACGACCTATACGAACAACAGGGAGCCGATTATCCCCTTCCGTTTGTTCGCTGGACGCAAAACCGCAACTTTCAAACCATCCTGCAACTGCTGGAAACGGGTCAACTGGATGTCAAACCGTTGATAACGGAAGTGGTTCCGTTCGAAAATTTTGACCGGATTTACCGCGAAATTTCCCATTCAGCCTCCATTGCGTCGCTGCTGAGTTACCCGGAAAAACGGAATCTGGAACCGGTCATTCGATTGCGGGAAAGTCAATACGAAGGCGTTGGAACGGCGGTCGCGGGCCTGATTGGTGCCGGTAATTTCACGAGTGCCGTCCTCTTACCTGCTCTAAAACAAACCGGTGTCGCCTTAAAAACCATTGCCAGCGCCAACGGATTGAACGGAACTCTATTGGCCCAAAAATACGGTATTGCGCTCAGTACCACCGACTACCGGGAAGTCCTAAACGATCCGGACATCAATCTGGTGGTCATCACCACCCGTCACCAGCAGCACGCCCGGATGACCCGCGAGGCTTTGCTGGCGGGGAAACACGTTTTTGTCGAAAAACCGCTCGCCATCTACGAAGACGAACTGGAGCAACTGGTGGAGGTGCATCAGCAAACCGACAAAACGGTTCTGGTGGGTTTCAACCGCCGGTTTTCGCCCCACGTTCAGAAAATGAAAGCACTCCTGGGCGGTTCGGCGTCCGGCGATGTTCCAATGAACGTGATCGCCACGATGAACGCGGGTTTTATTCCGGCCAACTCCTGGGTGCATGACCGGGCCGAGGGCGGAGGACGAATCCCGGGCGAAGCCTGCCATTACGTCGATTTGATCACGTTTCTGACCGGCAGCCGGGTGGTGGCGGTTTGCATGAATGCGATGGAGCGGCAAATCTCCGAAACGAGCGATTCAGCATCCCTCCTGCTGCGGTACGAAAACGGTTCGACGGGCGTCGTTAACTACTTCGCCAATGGCAGCAAAGCTTACGCCAAAGAGCGATTTGAGGTGTATTCGCAGGAACGGACGCTGGTTCTGGATAATTTCCGAACGCTGAAAGGCTACGGTTTCAAAGGCTTCTCCGACTTGTCGACCCAACAGGACAAAGGCCACAAAGCGCAGTTTCAGCGACTGGTGGAGCAGGTGCGCACCGGCGGAGAACCGCTGATTCCGTTCGACGAACTGGTCAATACCACCCGCACGATGCTGGCCGCCCTCCAAAGTTTAAAAACCAGACGGTGGGTGGAAGTTGCCGCGGGGGTTAGTGTGATTCAATCGGCAGAACCGTCTCCTATTCTATGAAAAAATGGCGGCTTTATTGGAACACCATCCGGTATTTGCGGACGCAGCAACTGCTTTATCAGTTGGTAAACCGCTTGCGTTCAAAACCGTCATTAACCCTAAAAACCGTTCCGCCCGTCACTAATTTTCTGGCTTTTACAGCTCCCGATAAACCGCAGCGTCTGACTGGACATACGTTCACATTTCTAAATCAGTCCGTTTCGTTTCCAGCGGAGGTCGACTGGAATTATGCAAAAAACGGGAAGCTCTGGCTGTATAACCTCAATTACTTTGATTTTCTGAATCAACCCGGTCTGGATCTTGAGCAGGGTATCAGTTTAATCCGGCAGTTTATGCGCCAGTCGGCGGAATTGAACGGCGGTCTGGACCCCTACCCGGTTTCGTTGCGCATCATCAACTGGATTCGTTTCCTGTCGCATCACCAACTCCGGTTAGCCGACATCAATGTTCATCTCCAGGCCCAGGTTCGGCTGCTGCAAAACCGGCTGGAATACCATCTTTTGGGAAATCATTTGCTGGAAAATGGCTTTGCCTTGCTGATCGGGTCTTTGTATTTTCAGGATCGGCGCTTGTACCAAAAAGCCATTCACCTCGTCCGGTCGCAACTGACTGAACAGCTGCTGCGGGATGGCGCGCATTACGAACGCAGCCCGATGTACCACCAGATTATCCTGGACCGGCTGCTCGACACCTGCCAGGTTCTGAAAAAAGACGATTGGCATGACGATCGCGACGCCGACGGTTTTCTGCTGGAACAGGCCCGGCGGATGCTGAACTGGCTGGTGACGATCACCTTTTCGGACGGAACGATCCCGCTGGTGAACGATGCCGCCGACGAAATGGCACCCACCACCGCCCAACTTCGCGCCAAAGCCGAACGAATCGGGATCAAACCGCAGCGCACTAGTTTATCAGACAGCGGTTTTCGCCATTTCCTGACGCCGAAGTATGAAGCTCTGGCCAAGGTCGGCACCATCGGACCGGCTCATCAGCCGGGTCACGCACACGCCGATGTCTTTCATTTTGAGCTTCACGTCCACGGTCAGCCGGTTCTGGTGGACAGCGGCACTTCTACGTATGAGATCAACGCCCGGCGACAATGGGAACGCAGCACGGCAGCCCACAATACCGTGCAGGTTTTCGATGCCGATTCGTCGGACGTATGGGGCGGTTTTCGCGTGGGACGACGGGCAACGGTCACGCTGCTGGAAGAAACACCCACCCTCATCCGGGCGCAACACGATGGTTTTCAGCACCTCGGCATCCGTCACGAACGCCAGTGGGTCGTGGCTCCCGACCGATTGACAATCATGGACCGGATCGACGACGGGCCAACCGCTGTGGTCCGCTTTTATCTGGCGCCCGGCGTTCGGCCGCTGGTGATAAACCCCAATCGCCTGCGCTTTTCCTGGGGTGACATGGAGTGGCAAAATGCGCTCGAAGTCAGCCAGAAAGGGGTTCAGGTTGCCCGGCAGTTCAATCAGCTTCTGCCGACGCTGGTGATTGAGGTTCAGTTCAAAAAAACAGTACGGACGATAATTACCTGTGTGGAATGAAAATTGTCTATTTTTATCAATACTTCTCAACGCCAAAGGGTTCCTGGGGAACCCGCGTGTACGATTTTGCCAAACAATGGACAGAAAAAGGCCATTCGGTCACCGTTGTCACCAGCATTTACGCGAAGTCGGATTTGAAGGCCAGCCGCTGGACCGAAGAACAAACCATCGACGGCATCCGGGTGAAAATCCTGAACCTCCGCATCGACAACAAGCAGTCACCGCTTCGGCGAATCTGGACCTTTCTCGCCTTCTCGATCTGGTCGAGCTGGTATGCCCTGACGTTGCCCGCTGATGTCGTCGTGGCTTCTTCCGGCCCCATTACGGTGGGCATTCCCGGTTTGGTAGCCCGGTATTTACGGGGTCGGAAGCTGGTTTTCGAAGCCCGGGATCTGTGGCCCGACACGGCCATTCTGATGGGCGCGCTACCTCATCCGGTTCTCCAAAAACTGGCGTACCGGTTTGAGCGGCTCTGCTACCGGGCCGCACACCTGATCGTTGCCCTTTCGCCCGGCATTCAGCAGAACATTGCCCGGCGCTGCGGTTTCGACCACAGCATTTCCATCCCCAACGCAACCAACCTGGATCTGTTCGGGACGCCCGTTGCCAACGTTCCGCTGCCTGCTTTACTGTCGGGTAAAAAAGTCGTTATTTACACGGGAAACATCGGAGCTGTCAATAATTCCACCCTGCTGTTCGAAACGGCCAAAGCCCTGCGCCACCGAACCGACATCGTGTTGCTGCTCATTGGCGATGGACAACAGAAGCAGGAACTTCTGGCAAAACAGCAACAGGACGCCTTGCCTAATTTCTTTATTTATGATTTAATGCCTAAAAACGAATTGGTGGCCTACGTCCGTCAAGCCTGGTTAGCCATTGTCCCCCTCAAACGCGCGCCCCTGCTCGACACCTCATCGCCGAACAAACTGATGGAAGCCCTGGCCGCCGGAACGCCGGTCATCCAGACCACCGATGGTTGGATAAAAACCTTCCTGGAAGAACACCAGTGCGGTTTTACATTTAGTTCGGATGATCCGGCAGCCCTCGCGGCATTGCTCATTTCATTGGCCGACGACCCCACCTGGCGTCCGGCCATGAGCCAGCGGGCAGCGGCTGTGGCCCGGCGTCTGTTCGACAAGAACCAGTTAGCGACCGACTATTTAACCGCTTTAACCAATGTCTGCCAATCCAAACCCCAAGCCACCGACCGCCTTACTGACCGGACACAATGGATTTCTGGGTAAATACCTGGCCCGAAGTTTGACAGAAACCGGGTATCAGGTTTTAACGCTGGGACGAACCGAAGGCGTTATTCGCACCGATCTGGCAACCCAACAACCGGACTTGTCTGGAAATGTCATCAATCTGGTGGTTCACGCGGCCGGAAAAGCGCACAGCCTACCGCAGAGTGTGGAAGAAGTCCAGGCTTTTTTCCAGGTAAACCGGGACGGCACCCGTCGGTTGCTGCAAGCGCTTGAACGGCTGAAAACACGGCCCGATGCCTTCGTTCTTATCAGTACGGTGGCGGTTTATGGGTGCGAAACGGGGGAAAAGATAAGTGAAGAAGTCACTTTGAGCGGAAAAACACCGTATGCTGAAAGCAAAATACAGGCCGAGGCATTGGTGCAAACCTGGTGCGCACAGCAGGGCGTCCGGTGCTGCATTTTGCGATTGCCGCTGATTGTCGGTACCGATGCGCCCGGTAATTTAGGGAAAATGGTGCAGGCCATTCGGCGTGGGCGCTACGTCCACATCGGTGCCGGTTCGGCCCGGCGGAGCATGGTGCGTGCCGACGATGTGGCCCGAATGATTCCGAAAGCCGCCCAGACCGGCGGAATTTATAACCTGACCGACGGCATTCATCCGTCGGTGCGGGAATTGGGGGACGCCGTTGCCCGGCAAATCGGCCAACGAACGATCCCAACGGTTCCAATCGGTTTTGCCCGGATTGTGGCCCGGCTGGGAGATGGCATCAATGGGATCATCGGACGGAAATTCCCCTTCGATTCGATTACTCTGGAGAAAATGACGGGTTCTCTAACTTTTTCGGACCAGTTGGCCCGGGAAAAACTAGGCTGGCAACCGCGTTCGGCCCTCTCTTTTTTCGCTCCGGATTTGGACATCGACCGTAACTTTATCCAACCCGCTGATAAACGGGAACAGACCTATTAACCATTTCGTATGAATCAAAAGCGACCACGGGTTTTACACATCAGCACGGCTCATCCTCCATACGATCCGCGCATCCTGTATAAATATCTGCCCGTTTTAGCCGACCATTACGATGTTTTTTGCGCCATTCCCAACGCTGATCCGGCCGTTGTTCCGGCGGTGCATTTCATCAGGTTGCCCTATTTCAAACGCGTCATTTTGCGGTTTTTGGTTACCTGCCCTTTTATTCTCTGGAAAACACTTCGGCTTCGCCCGGCCCTGATCCACGTCTATTCACCTGAATTTCTGCCATTTGCCTATCTGTACCGCATCCTCGGCACCCGCGTCATCTACGAGGTTCAGGAAAACCTGCATAAAAAAATCCA
Source organism: Larkinella sp. (assembly GCF_965227735.1). NCBI lineage: Bacteria > Pseudomonadati > Bacteroidota > Cytophagia > Cytophagales > Spirosomataceae > Larkinella > Larkinella sp. The sequence continues at coordinate 1,527,861 of NZ_OZ245776.1, forward strand.
TTTGAAACGCCATAACCGGGGCTGGTTTCTGAAGGGAGTTTTCGCGTTTTTTGACCAGATGGCACGTCGGCATTTTTCCCTGATTTTTACGGAGCATGGCTACCTGACGACCTACACCAACCTCGCAAAACCGCACGCCGTGATCTACAATTACCCGCTGTTGTCTTTCCTTGATACCCACCGACGGCCGTATCGGCAGGCATCCGACCCGGTGGAGTTCTTTTACATCGGCTGGCTGAGTTTCGAACGGTCGATTGTTACCCTGCTGGACGGTTTGGCCCTGGTTAAAACCACGCATCCTCATTTTAAAGTACACTTGTTTGGACATCGTTCTTTTACCGATCAGGACCTGGAAGCCCTTCCGGCTTATTCCATTGTGAAAGATAACCTGATTTTTTACGGCTACACCGATCAGGCCAAAGCGTTTGCGCAGGTTTCCAGGGCGGTGGCCGGATTGGCGCTGTTGAAGCCGATCGGAGATTATACGGAATCGTATACCACCAAAATGTTCGAATACATGGCCCTTGGCCTGCCGGTTATCACCGCCAATTTCCCGTTGTATCGCCCCGTGGTCGAAGGCAATCAGTGCGGTTTTTGCATGGACCCATCCGATCCGGAGGCTTTGGCCCGGCACCTGCGGTATCTGATCGATCACCCGCAGGAAGCTGAAGAAATGGGGAAACGCGGACGGCAAGCTGCGGAGAAATTCTACAATTGGGCCAGTGAACAACCTAAGCTACTGAATCTGTACCAGTTAGTCCTTTCACCGTCTGCATCATGAATGGATTTGTCTATGCTGGCGTGGCCATTTTATTATTTGGGGCGGAAGTGCTGTACCTCCGCCTGGCCACCCATTACCACATTGTCGATACACCCAATCACCGCAGTTCGCACACCCAACTGACGGTGCGTGGTGGCGGCATCATTTTCTGGCTGGCGGCCTTTCTGGCTTTTGTGGTTACGGATTTCGCATCGCCGGTCTTTTTTGTGGGCCTGACCCTGGTGGCGCTGGTCAGTTTTCTGGACGACATCTCTTCCATCTCAACCCGCATCCGGTTTCTGATTCAACTGATCAGCCTGGGGCTGTTGCTGGAACAAACCGGCCTTTGGTCCGAACTGAGCTGGTGGATGCTGCCGGGCCTCATCTTGACTTGTGGCGTGTTGAATGCCTACAATTTCATGGATGGCATCAACGGCATTACGGTTTTTTACAGCACCATCACCATAGCGACCCTGCTGATTATCAATCAGTTTTATATACCATTCACCGGGGCGTTGCTGCTCGTATTTTCACTCATCGGGCTCGTCATTTTTGCGTTTTTCAACGCCCGCCGACAGGCTCTGTGTTTTGCGGGAGATGTTGGCAGCGTGTCGATGGCGTTCATTGTGATTTTTCTGCTCGTCAGTTTGATGCGTGAGAGCGGGCAATTAACGTACGCATTGCTGCTGACGGTTTACGGCATCGATAGTGTTATGACCATTTTGTACCGTTTATGGCGGGGTGAAAACATTTTTCAGCCCCACAAACTGCACCTTTTCCAGTTGCTGGTGCATCAGCTACAATGGCCGCACTTACGGGTTGCCGGTCTGTATGCCCTGACGCAGGCATTCATCAATGGGTATGTGATCTGGCTCACCCACTGGGATGCTCAAATGCAGTTTTGGGGCGGGTTTTCCCTGCTGATGGGGTTGACACTGGCCTATGTTGTCATCAAAAGCCGGTTGATAGCGACTCGCCATAAACCCGGTCAGGGCCGGGAAAAGTCCCAGGTTTTTCGGAGACTAAACTGAAACCCGGTGCTGTTGGGATACAAGGCCCCGTGGTCGAGGGCAAGCGACACCCTGGCCTGCATCCCATGCGCGAAAGCCGGAAAACCCAGTAGCAGCAGGGACGAAAACTGCCCGATGGTGGTAGGAAACGGATGCCCGTAGGTGCCCAGATTCTGACTCATCGAGCATTTCAACTGAAACAGATACCGCTGCGACCAGTTACCGGACACGCCCACATGAAAAACTTTCACCCGGTTGTTGTTGCTAAAAAAGTAATTTTCAACCCTTTGCGCGCGCGGCAAACCGGATCGGGTATGGTTGGTAGGCGGAATAAACGGCGTGCCGATGGTATGACCCCCATACGACCAGCCGTCGATGTATTGTGAATGGTTGAAGTAATTATCCGCACCGCGTTCCTTATCAAGATCCCCGAATTTGGCGCCACCCTGGCTTTGGGTATGGAGCAGTTCCACCAGAACGGTCTGAATCTGAAACCGGTGGCTCGCCGGGCGGTTATTTCTGAACCGGATGCCGTGCAAACCATCCGAAATATTGGTCAGGTAAAACAACGAACCGTCGTCGTAAATACTCTGACGATACAACAGCAGGGAAAACCGTTTGGCGTTGATTTCAAACCCGATATCGAGCGTCCCGAGGTGATTGCCCAGGCGGTTTCCGCGGTCGGCTTTGCTGAAGAGCGTAGTATCAATGTTGTCGCCCCGCGCAGCCAGCGAGGTACCCGTTACGGCATTAAGGTAGTTCCTGAAACCCGTCGGAAACCGCCCGTTTTTGATCTGGTTTTCATTGGTAACCACCTCGCTTCTGCCTGCCCACTGCACCTGATGGTTGAAACCAGCGTAGAACCGAACCGGCCAGCCCGGTTTTCCCAGCCGACCATACAGGGCTTTCTGGTGTAAATAGGAATGCGTGACGGCCCCCTGGTTGCCAAACCAGCCGTGGGCATACAGACCGCGAAAGGCAACCACTCCCCTGGTAAAACCGATCGGCGTATAGTCCGCCAGGGCAAGCTGGACTTTAGGGATCGGCATCGCATTGCCGGACCAGATGTAAGGCCCCGTTCCCAGCGTTGAATCGGCCAGCCCAATGACTTCTTTCCGGCGCCCCACCATCAATTCCAACCCCCACAGCCGCCCTTTCACATAGGCTTCCGGGATCAGAACGGCCGACTTCCGGCTTGCATTTCCCACCACCTCCAGCCCATAGCCCCAGCCGATCAGTCGCCGTTTGTTTTTGATTAAGTTAACCGGTTTGGTAATGTCGCGCAGGAAATTGGCCGAAACTCCGCCCCGGAGGGTTCCGAATGGCGAAGTCGTTGGCACGGTTCCGTACTGGTTGGTGCGCAGCCAGAACGGCGTTTGCTGCGCGGTGCTGGCCGAAAAACCGGTTTCGGCAAAAAGGCTAAGTTCTTTCGCTTCCAAATCCGGCCGAGAAATCTCGACAATAGATCCCAGGGTCGTTGAATCGACCGTTTGCGCCCGGGCATCGAACGGAACCAGACCGGGCAGCATCAGCAGGAAAGGGATTCGGCAGGCTCTGATGAAGTCGATCATGGATTGTTGAGGTTAAACATTACCGGTTGATAATCACCCGCCCGGTCAGGTGCCGACCATCGTCCCGAATAAACTGAAAAACATACAAACCATTGGGCAAAGCCACGCTCCCCTGATCCGTACCATCCCAGTAAAATCCATTTTCGCCGATGCGAAGCGGTTGCCGGAGCGTTCGAACCACCTGCCCGTTCAGGTTCCGAATCACCAACTGCCCGTTGCCCGGCAGTTCCTTTCCGGTAATCGTTAACTGAAAACGGGTCTGCGCCCAAAATGGATTGGGTACCGGCCGGATGACCGACAGACTATCCTCCAGTTTTACCCGAAAATTGATTTCATACGGACTTAAACCGGCTTTGTTGCCACTGACATCGGTGGCCTGAACACGCAATGTATAGACCCCTTCGGCCAGATTCTGCGGGCGGTAGTGGAGTAAAAACCGGTTATTGTCGCTGGCAGGAGTCCAACTCACGTCGGAATGGCCAAGAACCACCCGTTCAAAACCGCATGTTTCGCAGGGTTTGCGCAGCAACAAATCGATGCCGAGCGTATCCCGGCGAATGCGGTACGGATCTTCATCCTGCACACTCACCTGAATCACCGGATTGGGCGAAACCAGCGCACCGTCGGCAATCCGGGTTCCGTCGACGGTTACATCCAGCAACGGATTGAAGAGATCGGGCGGAAAACGCTGGCTCGAATCGGGCAAAACGAGGGCGTACTGATCACCGGATTTCGAAACCGAAAACACCAGCACATTATTGGTTTCGTCTAACTCTTCCACCCGGTTTTCGCCATCCAGGACCAGTTCGTGCCGCGTCGGGCCATCGGCATCCAGCTCGGGTCGAAAGCTGTAATAAACCGTATCCCGAAAGGCTACCGCGGCTCTCGAAACGGTTTTATAGGATTGAAGCGATCCGTCGGCCAGCCGCTTCCGAACCATCAGGCTCAGGCGTTCCTGCGGATGATAACGTCCGGCATTAACCACGATCACCCGTAAACGGACGGAATCCGCGGCATTGTCGGTCCGGAAAACCCCCGAAGACTGCACCTGAAAATCAGCTCTGGGCAACGGAAACAGCCGGAGAGCCGGGTCGCCCTGCAACACCATCTGGTTGGTGTTGCCAATTTGCAGGGCATCTTTGGTCGTAGCCAACACCCGCCGGGTTGTTTCCTGGTGAATAACGCCAATCGGTTTTGAGAAGTAGGTGCTGTCCGTAAAAAGCGTCTTGTAAAATTGCACCGTGAACGTGTTGAGTGGCGTGGTAAATCCTTCGAAACAGTGCGCCAGAATGGCAATGGCTCCTTTGTCCGGCGTCAGTAGCCAATTGGTACTGAGCACATTACCGCCGTAAAAAATATTCCCAAGTCCGCATCCATTGAAAAACATGAGTGGATACCGGCCTTTGTTGTTATAGCCATACACCGGATCGGAAGCATACCCGATGTCGAGATCGGCAACGGTGGGCGATGAATGGCCAAAAAACGTGATCATCGCAACCCCTTTGTTGACCTGGTCGCTGATGTCGATGCGCTCGACGGGAGCATCGGTGGTTTTGGAGCGCGTGGTGACTTCCGAGCCTAAATACGGTTGCTGCACGAGGGCTTTTGCATCATTCAGAATCGCCTTGAAACCAGCCAGTTCCGACTGCGAACGACCTCCGCTCAGGTGCAGAACTTCCTTGCGCCACGGCACATTGGCCGCATTGCTTTCAAACTCTTTCACCTTGTTTCCGTAGTTTAGCACCTCCTGCGCCGAAAGTGTATTGAGCCGCCCCGTGGCCATAGCAGGCACGTTTTCCGGAAAACCGGCCAAACCGGCGGTCAACAGCACATCCGAACCGGGGACATTGCCGATCGTCGGAACCAGATCCAGGTAATACTGATTGGCATTCTTGCGAAACGGGAAATAGACCGACGAGCGGCCTATCAAAAACAGAAACTTGCCGGGGCCGCCCGTCAGCATGTAATCGGCAAACCGCCGAATGGCCAGCGGAGTGCGTTCGCCAAAGCTGAACTGGTTGAACAACTCCTTCATGGTCGCCACGAGCGTATCGTACTGCCCGCCTTTCGCCGACGCCCGGTATGCTGCGTAGGCCCGAACCGGGTCTGCCACCTGCCCCACCGGTTTCATCAGAAGTTCGTGTGAAACAATCAGAAAATTCGGTTTGGCCGGATCAAATTTGCGAAAAACCACCCGTTCCAACCGAACGGGCGTTATAACCCGGGTTGTCACCAGAAGTTGACGCGGGGATGTGGTGTTGGGTACGACCACCTGCCGGGTCGTACCTTCCTGCGTGCCGGTGAGGAGTCGGGCCGCGCCCGGTTCGGTGATGTCGTAAATGACGGTACTGGCCGGGGCATCCGCCAGTTCGAGGTAAGAACGTCCGCCAGCTTTCGGTAGTAGCCGGAGTAGTTGCTGCGTCCCATTTTTTAAGCTGATCGTTTGCGGATACCGAATCCGAACGGTACTCACGGAATAACGATCAAATTCATCCGAACCGCGCGACACGGTGGTCAGCGCCAGGTCCGCCGACGCGTCACTCTTTAGAGTAAAATCCGTGGATTGAAGCGGTGTAGAAAACCGGCTCGGCTGAAACCCACTGAATTTCAGAAGCCCCAACGTCCGACCTGACGCACCGGCGGAGAAATCGACCAGATGTTGATAAGAATCCCGGCCATTCAGCAGCACTTCCAGTTCCGGTTTTTCGGCCGCCGAACTGACCCAGCCCGCAAGGTTGAAAAGCTGCGTATGTGGTTTGTTTTTCTGTTGCATCGGCCCCGTCCAGCCCTCCCCTGCTTCAAAATACACCTCATACTGGCTCACAAAAGGCACTGGACCCGTACTGGGGTTGGTAGACATTTCATCTTTCAGCACCAGCAGTTGCTCGGCAATGTGATATGGTTCCGGCAGCAAACCGGCGGGTCGGGTTTCCTGCGTGGTGACAACCCGTTTGCCCGGTTTTCCGTCGGAGCGCCAGGTCAAAAAATAAGCCGCCGTGTCGGAATACATGCTGTAGTAAGGATGCGGCTGGGCGTTCATCGGTCGGTAGAGCAAGGTATCCTGCAAACCGTCATTGCCTTCGCCTACAAATTCGATGTAATCCGCAGCGTCGAGTTTCTGATCCGATTCGCCGGCAACCAGGATCGCCTGCTCGATTCCGCGCCGGAACAGTTGCAGAGTCGTGGGGTTAACGGACGCAACCGGGATACCGGCCTTTGCCAGATCGGAGGTTGTCAGTCGGTAAACAGCCCTTTCCGTAACCGGGATTCGGAAATAGGACTGGCTGTGATTAATCCATTCGTTTCCGAAGCGGCCCGTTTGGGCATTCACCCCACCGACACCAATCCATAAAAGCAAACCAACGATCAGTTTCCGCATAACATTGTCTGAAAATAAAGCATTGATTTCGTAGTGTCCGTGGATGCAGGAGAGCTTATGGCAACACCTTTTCTCTGGCTGGCAGCAAAACCGGCCGATAGGGTTCCGGAATATAATCCCGCTTGGAAAACAGATCGCTCGCTAATGCCAGCACGATGCAATCCGGCGAAAAATCGTACAATATCCGCCAGTCGGAAGGGAGCAGATGCAGGGCCTGGTTCGGACTATTCAACTGATAGACTGCATCATGCTCCTCAGATTGAATGTATACAGATACCGATCCAGTCAGGCAGAACAAAATGCTGTGATTCTGCTGGTGGCGGTGTTGTCCCCGGCACTGACCCGCTGGCACCTTATAAATGAGGTACGACCGCAGAAAGGATAATCCGGTCAACTCCTCCAGTTCAGCGATCTGGCTCTTAGACGTTTTTAAAGTGTATAACAGGGCCATGACAACGGCTTTTATGTCGGATAACCACCCGGTTTCAAACCCTGAAAGGTTATTAAAACCGGAATGACCATTCCACCCGGAACAGATACAAATCAATCGAAGGAGACGATCTTATTCTGTAGAAAATCATCCATTTCAGGAAGCCGGCGAAACCGCACTCTGGGCAAAGGCGGCAGGGTGACGAAAATAAGCAGAAAGGCGTCGTTCAAAATACGTTTTTTTCTACAAAAGCCGACCCACAACCTGCTTATGTTTGGGAGGATTATCCGGCTTTGCGCAATCTATGTTTACCCCAAAATGGAGCGAAACGGTCTGTAAACAGATGACTCCACGATCCGGCACGATGACTTTTTTACCGTTCTTGCTCTGGACCGGTAGCACGTCGGCGTCCGCCAAACCGGCTATCGATCAACCGGTTTGGCAAACCGTCGGGCTTTTTCTCAGTTGGAATAATCTAATTTTACCACCCGTTCTGGCGAGCTTGCTTGTGGCCGTTCTGGTCTGGTTTTTCCTGCGAATGCGCTACCGAAACCGGCACCAGCAACACCTGAGACTGGATCATGAAACCCAGGATCGCATCTTGCAGCAGCAGAAATTAATATCGGAATTGCGGTTACACAACGACCAGTTAAAAATTTCGAAAGAGAATCTGCACCTGTCCATCTCCGAAAAAGACCGTTTTATCGCGATTTTGATCCACGATTTGCGATCGCCCTTGCGGTATTTATATAAAAACACGGCCTACTTATTCCGAAACTGGAAGCGGGACTCCCACGCCGAACTGGACGATCTGATTACGGAAATCAACAATTCGACCAAGCAAATTCATTTTCTGACGGAAGAAATAATGCAATGGATTTCGACTCAGGATCAAGCGTATGGAGTCCGGATCAGGGAGTATCTATTGCCGGAACTCATCCGTGAACTGGAAGCGTTGTACAAGGAGAATATTCTTCACCACGGCAATACGCTTCAACTCGACATTCCGCCCCGGATGAAGGTGAATACGGACAAATTGCTGCTGAAAACCATCCTGCGAAATCTGATCGATAACGCGAACAAAAACACGGATGACGGCACCATCCGGATTGAAGCCCGGCAGGCTTATCAGAAAGTGGTCATTATGGTATCGGACAGTGGCATTGGCATTTCTCCCACCTTGCTGCGGGATATAAACCGCTATTTCAGCACTTCTGAACCTATGCCGGGCTTAAATACACAGTTTGGCCACGAAATCATCCGGGATTTTGCCCGCTTACTCAATGCGACTGTTTTTTACGAAACCCCCGAAAGTGGCGGCTTACGGGTTTCGCTAACACTACCCTATTGATCAGAAACCGGCCGTTCGCAACCCATCGTTTGGCTGTACGATTGCCCTTCCGGCCTTACCACGACCGATTATTCCCGGTCGGCAGTTCTTCAGACCAATTGTTTTTGCAGTATGTTCGTCATTTGGAACATTTTCAGTATCATGTGCAAACATTCACGGCCTTTTGTCACCTGGCAGTGCCATGTTACGGCATCCTATAGAAAATCACCTTCATGAAAAGTGGACATCCCTTAATCGGTCGTCTGAGTTGGGTTCTGCTGATTTGCTGGTCTTTCAGTTGCGATTTTTACGCAATCCGCAATACCGATCACCAGGCTCACGTAGACAGCCTGATCAACCGGGCCACGGTTCTGAAGTTTTCAAAGGGAATCGAACGTTCCCGGATGTATCTGGATTCTGCCTACGCCCGGTTTCCCGACGCGGGGGTTATGGATAAATACCGCAAATATGATTTTCTGAGAGATAATTACTTTGATGAGAATTTCAAACCCGACTATGAGAAGGTTCAGAGCTATATTGACAGTATGTTTGGGGTTCTTGAACCCGGAATCCTTCGGGAAAGATACAAAAAAGATTATGCCCGTATCTATCTTTTGCGCGGTGGTCTGTTGTATCATCAGAAACGGTACGAAGAAGCGTACAGTCAGTTTTTCCAGGGGAAGATCCTCATGGAATCGACTTTCGACAGTTGTCAAAGCAGTCAGTATACCAGCCGGATCGCCGGGATGAATTACCAGGAAAAAAACTACACCAAAGCCGCTACGTACTATAAACAGGCCTTCCGTGAAGTAATGACGTGTTCGAACGAAGGAAACTTTGATGATTTGTTTGCGAGTCGTCAGGGCTATTTAAGCAACATCGGCTTATGTTACTCAAAACTGGAATTACCGGATAGTGCGTTGCACTACTATGATCAGGCTTTACGGTTTATCGGGCAAAATGAGTACAAATTCCCGAATCAGAAAGATTTTATGGCGATGGCCCGGGCAGTCATTTATGGCAATCAGGCCACCATTTATCTCCAGCAGGGCGACTTTCCACAAGCCGAAACCCTGCTGAAAGAAAGTATCCGCATCAATCGGCAAACCGGCTACTACAACCGGGATGCCCAGTTGTCACAGGCCAAACTTTGTGAAGTCTACCTGACCAATAATCAACTGGAAATGGCGCGCAAAGAGCTACTTTCGCTGAAAATGTCGCTGGATACGCTGCAACACCCGGAAGCCCTGCTGCGGTGGCACCATGTCCAATCGCAATACTACGAGAAGGTTCATCAAATCAGTCAGGCCCATTACCATCTTAAAACTCACCTTGCGCTGAAAGACTCTTCCGATCAGGAGAAGGCGGTTTTTAAAGGTATGGACCAGGCATTGCTGAACCTGGATAGTCAGCACAAAATTGAATTGTTAAATAAAAAAGAGGAACTGAACCGACTGTATCTGATGGGAGCGGCTGCCATTCTGCTGATGGCCTTCGTGATTGCCTATTTGATCTGGCACAGTTGGAAGCGAACCCAGAAAAACCTCTTAAAACTTGCCGCCTTAAACCGGCAAATTATTGGCCGAAATACCCAATTACAAACCACATTGACGGAACTGGAACGAAGCCAGCAGGAAAATGCCCGTTTATTGCAGGTTGTTGCGCATGATTTACGCACGCCAATTGGGGCCATCAGTATGGCGGTCGATCTCTTGCTGGAAGATCAGTTGAGGGTTCATAAACCGCAGTATTTCCTGGAAATGATCAAATCATCTTCAGCTAACTCGCTTATTCTCATTGACAACCTGCTGCATTCCAACGCCACCATCAACAAGATGGAACCGGTTGATTTGCAGGAGTTTCTGGCGTCGTGTGTCGATATGCTGGAATTAAAAGCATTCGAAAAGAAGCAATCCATTTACCTGGTAACCGATAGCGCCCGGATTTTGGTCGACCGTCAGAAAATGTGGCGGGTGATTAGCAACCTCATTACCAACGCCATCAAATTCAGCCCACCTGAATCTACCATCACTGTGGGGCTGGAAAAACGGGACGATGCGGTTCAAATATCCGTCAAAGATCGGGGAATCGGCATTCCGGCGCCATTAAAAGCCACTATCTTCGATTTATTTACGGTGGCCCGACGACCCGGCACCGCCGGCGAAAAATCGTTCGGGATGGGACTCGCCATTTCCCGGCAAATCGTCGAAGCACACCACGGGAAGCTTTGGTTTGAAAGTGAAGAACATCAGGGAACCACCTTTTACGTCGAATTGCCGGTACAATGAAACCCGAACGGCTTTGGCACTGTCTTTTTCCGATAACGTACGGCCGATCTGCCAAAAAAGCCTACGAAGAATCTTCATAGGCTTTCGAACTATTGCGAGATGTAAAGGTTAAATGTTAACGTGATAAAGTCAGGGAGCGGGTGAATTTCCGTCCGTCGCTGAGCCGAATGCTGTAGAAGTATGTTCCGGTGGGCAGGTCTTTGTTGCGATCCCGGCCGTCCCAATCGTTTTGGTAGTCTTTTGATTCGTAAATAACGGTTCCATTGCGATCAAAAATTGTTACCTCCGCAGACAGTTTCCCCAGATTGACAATCGTGAATTTGTCATTGGTACCATCCCCATTGGGCGAGAACCCTTCCGGAATCCGTAGCTCCCCTTCTGCATCTGGATTTGAACCGGAACACAAGCTGGAAAGCGATTTGATGGTCAGATTTTCAAAGACCCCACTGGCTTTGGCCACGTAGGTATCGTAGTCAAACTCAGGAGTGGACTTCTTAAGCACAACCTCACTTAAGCCCGTGACGGGAAAAGCTTTGTCATCATTCCAAACCAGCGTTGTTCCGGCTTTTTCATCCGGATTGACGAGATCGAATTGCAGAGTCGCAATGGGAAGCCAACTCGTGGAAACCGGCGTCGCGTTCTGTTCCGAACCGCTGTAAATGATGTTCAATGAAACGATGCCGCTGGCATTCCGTTCGACCGAACCGTTCAGCGACAGAGGATTGTAGTTCAGGCTGGCATTGTCGCCCTGGCTGGTAAAATTCTGCTGATCGGCAATAACCGGTGCTTTGATCAGGTGAGCATCATACAAAAAACGAAAGTTTGCATTGCCCATCAAAAAGGTGCTGCCATCATCATGGGCCTTCACTTCTACAGCCACCAGCAGCTTCTTTTGAGTGCAATCCGCTTTTTTTAGTTGTAAACGCACATCGAATTTGCCGTTTTGGGCCTCCGCCAGAAGTGAAGAGCAGACCGCGAAAAGAAAGAAAAACCGTTTCATATCCATTGGTTTTACGGAAAATAGAATTCAAACTTCAGAGTTGGATCAAGGAAGGTCCAGTGGCCGAAACCGCTGAACCTTCCATTGATGTCAATGCGGCACTTTGGAATAGCGTCCATTATTTTTCTTCCACAACACACTGTCGACAAAGTTCACATCGGCGTCCATATTGAAGTCGCCATAGCGATACTGATCAAAAATACCGCTCTCGTCCTTCCACAGTTTCGAGTCGAAGAAGTTGATGTCGAAGTTGTCGCTAAAGACGTCTTTTTTACCATCTCCCCCGTACATCATCCATTTTCCATCGACAGCGATTTCACCGAAGGACGGCGGATCAGCAATGGTGTAGGAATCCTGGACGGTAAAGTCGAACAGCAGTTTGTTGTTCACAATGGTCACTTTCGTCGGCGACATGACGCCCATGTGATTCCGGTGTTCAACCACCGCATGGTAGGAACCCGCCGGGATATTGAAGCATGGATTCACGAACGTAATCCGTCCGTCATCGTGCAACAGACCCGCTACCCGGAATACCGGTGTTGTCGACAGTTCATCCGCCCGCAACGAAACCAGCACCCAATCCACCACATCCTGATCGTAGGTAGTCACACTTTCTGTTCCGGTGTAATTCCACGGAGCCGTGTTGTAAGGCTGACCCGCCGGTGTAGCCACGGCAAACTGACCAATTGGGGTCTGACCCGGCAACAAGCCACGCTGGTTGAGCACCGTGTTCATTTTGTGGGTCGAGGTATTGTAAGGGCCCTCCAGCAACACCTTGAGTTCCAGAGTAACACAGGTCAGACACGTACCCGGGGTTACAAACAGCGGTACATCCGTGTCCGGCGACGACAGCCCGTCACTATCCGTTACCCGGATGACTGCTTTGTCGTTACCCGTAAAACCGGGTGCCGGGATGTAAGTGATCAAAATCCGGTGCGTTACCTGATCCACGGTAGCCGTAATCGTCCCGTTCAGTGGTTGCGACAAGACCATGACACTGTGCGTATTGTCGGCGTTGATGTCGAGGATCGGCATGTAGGCTGACGTAGTCGATGAGCAGTTGGTCACAACCGGAACGATTGACAGTGCCGGTGGATTGGGGATATCAACGACCGTGATCGGCACCTCGATCACCGTACACCGGTTGGTTTGATCGCAGATGGTGATACACACCTTATCGGTTCCCACATAGTTGGCATTCGGGGTATACTTGACACACAACATATGCGTCGTGTTATTCACCGTTATCTCTGCCGTACCGTTCTGTGGACCACCGCAAATGGTCGCGGTATGAACATCCGTCGGCGTGTCGACAATGGGGACACAAATTTCCTTCGGATTATTTTTCGTGGTAATAATCGGTTGCGGAATCACCACCGGCGGTGTTCCGGTACAGCCACAAACGCAGCGGATTACCTGGATCGGCACATAAACCTGATCAAAGTTTCCGCATTTATCCGTGACCGTCACGCAGACCTGGTCGATTCCCTGGAAGCCCGGAGCGCCTTTATAGGTGATGAAAAGCTGACGTGTCTGGTTATCGACACCCACCGTCACCGTCGCATTGCTCGTTCCAACTCCGCAAACGGTGGCGGAGAATGAATCGCTGAGGTCAGCGTCCAAAATCTGCATGGTTACCGTCTTGGTGCTGTCTTTACAGATCAGTAGCGGTTGAGCAATGATCAGGGGCGCATCTGTGCATTGCGAACAGGCCGTGCTGCTGGCAACCGAAGCCGAAACCGGCACGGTATTGCGGCATCCACCCGCCGAAAGAACCGTCAGACTATAGGCTCCGGACGTTAGGCCCGTCACCACCAGCTGACCATTTCCTGCGGCCACAAACGGCGCACATTGCGTCGCTGCACCGGCCTTGCTGTAACAAACCGTATAGCTCTGGTTGGCGGTTAATCCACCCAGCGTGACACTGCCATTGGTTCCCGAGCAGGCTGTCGGTGCCGTTGACGTTACCAGCGTCGGCGCCGGTATCGCCATGACCGTGATCGGAACGATGGCCGGAATCGACGTACAGCCGTTGACGGTCTGTATTACCGTGTAATTCCGCACCCCGGTCGTGGTTGGCAAAGCCGTGGCAACTCCGCCGGCAATACTTGACAAGTCTAATCCGGTCCACGTGAAGGGGCCGTCCAGGTTGCTGGAAGCGGTCAGCGTTACGGACTGTCCGATGCAAATGGTGGCACTCGGTGATACCGACACATTCGGTTGAGCCGGTGTCTGACCAACCAGTGTTGCCGAAACCGGCTGGCTGCTGCAGCCTCCATTCGATACCGTCACACTATAAGCCCCCGCTGTCAAACCGTTCATAACGATATTACCCACGTTGTTTGAAGCCAGTTGCAGACAAACCGCTGAACCGACATTGTTAACCCGGTAGCAAACCGTGTAGGTTTGGTTAGACAGCAGCCCGCCCATGGTGATGGCCCCGTTGGGGTTTGCACACGCGCCCGGATCATTTTTGCTAATCAACGTTGCACTCGGTACCGGGTTGACCGTGATGGAGATAGCCGTCCACGACGAACCACAACCGACAATCGACTGTGTCACGGTGTAGCTCAGGGTTCCCGTCGATTGCGGATTCACGGTAACTACACTGCCCGTCGTTCCCAGGAGTCCCTGTCCTTTCCAGGTGAAACTTGCACCAGGCTGACCGGTTGCCGTCAAACTCAGGGGTTGTCCCAGACAGACGGTTGTGCCGGGAGCTACCGTTATCACGGGGTTTGGCAACGCAGGATTCGTCAGCACGACGGCTTTTGGCAAGCTGATGCAACCCAGCTCCGTCACGGTTATATTGGTGTAGGAACCGGCCGATAATCCTGTAATTGTAAGCACGCCATTGACATTGGCCAAACGTTCAGCACAGACCGGTTGACCGGCGTCTTTGGTGTAGCAAACCGTGTACGATTGTCCCGGGGTCAAGCCCATCAGGGTGATGCTGCCATCGGGGCCATTACAAACCGTCGGATTGGTTGCCGATACCGAGAAGGTCGGCGTCGGTTTCACCACGACCGTAACGGTTGCCGGCGGAGACACACAGCCATTGGCCGATTGGGTGGCCATGTAGGTAACAATACCGGTCACATTTGGAATAGCCGTTACCGGACTACCCGTAGCGCTTTGCAGACCCGGCCCTTGCCACTGAATGTTCGTTCCCGAAGCAGTCAGCGTAATGGATTCACCCACACACACCGCCGTGACACTACAGGTCGCCGAGGGGGCAGGCAATCCGCCTACCAGCGTTACCGATACGGCATTGCTCATACATCCGTTTCGGCTGGTGGTAATATTTGAGTAAACCCCTACTCCTAACCCGGTTACTAAAATCCGTCCATTCTGATTAGCTGTCAGGGTTTGACAGAATGGCGCATCCAGGTTTTTCGTATAACAAACCGTATAACTCTGCCCTGCCGTTAAACCGGTCAACGTCAGACTGCCATTATTGGCCGTACAGGTTGTCGGGTCACTCGGGAATGGCAAGACGGCAATCGTCGGACAAGGCGGTGTTGTTCCCGGAATGACCGTGATGGTGATAGGCACCTGGGTACACAGACCCGTCTGGTCGCACACCTGCAAACAGCCTCCCAACGGCTGACCGCTGTAGCCCGCAGGCGGGGTGTAGGTCACACAAACCATGTGGGTTACGTTGTTGACCGCGCCCACCGTGATCGTGCCCGCCGAGGGCTGACCACAAATCGTCGCCGTGTGAATGTCCCCGAAATTCGGGTCGTTGATCTGAACACACACCGTCTGGGGAACGTCCACCGGGGTGATGATCACCGGAGGTACCACCGTTGGCGGCTGGGGCTGCGTCGGAGGACCCGGTTTGGGAATCACCACAATCGGGATGGTCACATCCGTACACAGGCCCGTCTGGTCACACACGTGCAGACACAACTCGTCGGGACCGCTGTAGCCCGCAGTCGGCGTGTAGGTCACACAGATCTGGTGCGTCGTGTTGTTGATCGACACACTGGCCTGGCCGTGCTGCGGCTGACCACAGATCGTGTAGCTGTGCACATCGCCCACATTGGGATCCAGAATCGGATAGCATTCCGTCTTGGGTTCGCCCGTGATGGTCACAATCGGCGTCACCGGAACCACCGGCGGTTTGCCCACCGTGGTGGTTGGCGAAGTCGGAACGATGGTGATGGGAACGTACGTCGTGTCGCACAAACCGCCCTGATCGCAGGTGATCAGACAAACCTGATCCAGGCCCGTGTAACCCACCGTCGGCGTGTAGGTAAAGCAAACTGTGTGGGTCTGGTTGTTGACCGTCATGGGCAGACTCACCGTGCCATGGGCCGGTTGGGCACACAACGTCACCGTGTGGGTATCGCCCACGTTCGGATCGGTGATCGGCAGACAAACCGTTACGGGTTTGCCCGGTTCGGTCACCACCGGATGACCCGGCACCAATGGCGGTTCGTTGGTAGAAGGTCCCGGAATGACCGTGATGGTGATAGGCACCTGGGTACACAGACCCGTCTGGTCACACACCTGCAAACAGCCTCCCAGCGGCTGACCGCTGTAGCCCGCAGGCGGGGTGTAGGTCACACAAACCATGTGGGTTACATTGTTGACCGCGCCCACCGTGATGGTGCCCGCCGAGGGCTGACCACAAATCGTCGCCGTGTGAATGTCCCCGAAATTCGGGTCGTTGATCTGCACACACACCGTCTGGGGAACGTCCACCGGGGTGATGATCACCGGAGGTACCACCGTCGGCGGCTGGGGCTGCGTCGGAGGACCCGGTTTGGGAATCACCACAATCGGGATGGTCACATCCGTACACAGGCCCGTCTGGTCACACACGTGCAGACACAACTCGTCGGGACCACTGTAGCCCGCAGTCGGCGTGTAGGTCACACAGATCTGGTGCGTCGTGTTGTTGATCGACACACTGGCCTGGCCGTGCTGCGGCTGACCACAGATCGTGTAGCTGTGCACATCGCCCACATTGGGATCCAGAATCGGATAGCATTCCGTCTTGGGTTCGCCCGTGATGGTCACAATCGGCGTCACCGGAACCACCGGCGGTTTGCCCACCGTGGTGGTTGGCGAAGTCGGAACGATGGTGATGGGAACGTACGTCGTGTCGCACAAACCGCCCTGATCGCAGGTGATCAGACAAACCTGATCCAGGCCCGTGTAACCCACCGTCGGCGTGTAGGTAAAGCAAACTGTGTGGGTCTGGTTGTTGACCGTCATGGGCAGACTCACCGTGCCATGGGCCGGTTGGGCACACAACGTCACCGTGTGGGTATCGCCCACGTTCGGATCGGTGATCGGCAGACAAACCGTTACGGGTTTGCCCGGTTCGGTCACCACCGGATGACCCGGCACCAATGGCGGTTCGTTGCAATTCATCGGAGCCGGGATGTTCACCACTTGTGGGGGACAACTGCCGTTGCTGGCCGTCAGACTTACCGGCGTTCCCAACGGAATCCCCGTAATCATCTGCGTCACCGCATTCACCATACCGGAACTTGCCGTTACCGTTACCCCCGCTGGTGCAAAGTATTTGACACTGTAGCTGGCGGTTTCACAACTCGTCCCTGCCACACTCACCAAGGGATTCGTACAAACCGTGGGCGTCGTGCAATCGATGCCCCCCACGATCACCGTCTCCGAAGTAGCGCAACCCGCAATACTGGCCACAATCGTCACATTCGATGTTCCCACCACCGTCACCAGACCGCCGTTCATTGTGCCACCAAAGGCCGTGATCGTCGCTCCAGCGTTGGCCGTCACACTCACCACATAGCTCGTGCCGTTGCAAACCGGCTGACCTACTTTCAGACCTGGAACCAAAACACAGGGAGGAACCGTACAATTCGGGGCCACAACCGTGAAGCTGCTCACCGAACCGCATCCACTGGTGGCTGTTACGACCACATTCTGACCTGAAGGTATGCCCGTGATCATGCTCAGAGCAGCATTGACCGTACCCCCGCTGGCCGACACCGTCGCACCTGCACTGACCAGATAGCTGATCGAATACGTGTTGGTCGCCGTATTACACACCGGACCTGTTACTTCCAGCACCGGTTTCTGACAAACCGTACAGTTGGTAACGGCAATGGAAGTGGTGGTTTCTTTCGTAACAGAACAACCTGCTGCCGAACCGGTTACCACGACGGTATAGCTTCCACTATTAGCCAGGGTGGCCGGGTTCACAGTCACCACCGCTCCGTTGGCGGTAAAATTGTTCGGTCCTTTCCATGTATAAGTATAATTGCCCGACGGAAGAACCGTAGCATTTAACACAAAGCTACTGCCTGCACAGGCCGTCGCGCTGCTGATCGTTGCCGTTACGGTCGGTGCCGGATTAACCACTAACGTAACGGTTGCCGGAGCAGAAGTACACCCGTTCACCGTTTGCGTGACGAAATACGTCAAGGTACCCGTCGTCGACGGGGTTACGGTGACGGGGTTGCCACTGGCGGTGACACCTGGCCCGCTCCATTGGAAGAATGCCCCAACGGAACCACCCGCAGTCAGCACCACACTCTGACCCTGGCAAATTGTACCCGGATTTGGCGCTTGCGGGGTTGGCGGAGTCAATGGTCCGTTCAATGTGGCCGAAACCGGAACGGCAACCTGACAACCGAAGGCACTGATGGTTATGTTTGAATAAGCACCTGCTGACAGATTAGTCAAAATAAGCTGACCCGCCGGATTGCTCATCAAAGACTGGCAAATGCTGTTGCCTCCGTTAAAGCTAAAACAGACGGTATAAATCTGGTTCGGTAAGGGACCCGTTAGGGTAATCGTCCCATCATTCAACGTACAGGAGGTCGGATTTGTACTGGCCACCTGGGTAATGCTCGGCGTCGGATTAACCAGCGCTGTCACCGTTGCTGGCATACTTGTACAGCCCGAAACCGTTTGTGTAACCGTATAGGTCAGCATACCCGTTGTAGTCGGTGTGACGACCGCCGGACTGCCCGTGGCCATGAAGCCACCGGGGCCGACCCACTGGATGGTCGCACCCGGCGTACCGGTTGCCACCAGTGTGAATGATTGGCCCAGACACACTACGCCCGGATTGATCGATAAAGGCGTTGGCGGGTTGACCGGATTGTTCAGTGTGGCCGATTTGGGTATACTGATACAACCACCGATACTAACCGTAATATTGGTATAAATCCCGGCTCCCAATCCGGCAATGGTCAGTTGACCTATTCCGTTTGCGATTAACGCTGAACAGACCGGACTGTTTCCATTTTTGGTGTAACAGACCTGATAGCCCTGATTAGCCAGTAGGCCCGTCAGAACAAGAGAGCCGTCCGTGCCGGTACAGGTGGTAGGATTGTTAGCGATGATGGATGCAATATCAGGCAATCCGCTCCCCGTGATCGTTACAACCTCCCCGACCGAACAGCCTTTGCTATCGGTTACGGTTACAGTATACGTTCCTGCTGGCAGATTACCCGCACTGACCGTTTGATTAGCCGCATTGGTAATCATCACCACAAATTGTGGTGTACCACCGGAAATATCAGTTACCACCAAACTCCCCGGTTGACCACAGGTTGCAGGGGTTACCTGGACATTAAAGTCAATGGCTGAGGGGACAGTAATCCCATACGTCTGGCTGCTCACGCAGGAGCCTTCTGTTCGGGTCACGATGTAGTTTCCTGACCCAACGGCAAAGCTTTGCGCTGTAGCCCCATTGGTAAAACCGATCATGCCAACACCAACCTGTGTAATGGTATAGAACACCGTTGGGGATTGCCCGCCCAGGAATACCAGCGAGCCCATCTGACCAGCACAATTCGGCTGATTTACCGACCAGTTGCTTACCGCAGGAGCCTGCGTTGAATTCAGCATGACGGTCGTTGTACTGGATGCACAGGTGGGTATACCACTGGTAGCCACACTGATTGTATAAGCCCCTGACGATAACCCACTCAAAACAGTTGATGTACCAGCGACAGTCGTCGTGACCCCATTGACAGTAAGTTGATAAGTGCTATTCCCAGGAACGGCGGTCCAACTCAGAGAAATACTACCATTGTTGGTCCCGCAGGCCGTTGGCGAAATACCATTGGCGGTCAAACTCAAGCTGGAGGGTCGTTGCGGAACACTGATGGTTTGGTAGGAAACACAGGGGGTATTGCCCGCCGAACTAATCGTAAAGCTATAGTTACCCGAAATCAGACCGGTTACTGCGATAGGGCTGGCACTGGTCATTGTTCCGGTTGCCGCCCCGCTCCACCGGACCGTGTACGGAGAAGTCCCCCCGGTAGCGGTAAATACCAAACTACCATTAGACAGACCACAGTCAGCACCTACGAGCGTGGAAGGTGTTACCTGAATTCCATCCGACTGGTTGATAATCGCTGTATCTGCATAGGTACACGTCAAACCCGCCTGTGTGATGGTTACCAATAATCGGTACAGGCCCGCCGACAAACCATTCAAACTCGACGTATTACCCACGGTCGCATTGTTAACCAGGTTAGTCCACTGATAGGTAACCGTAGCACCTGCTGGTGCTGCCGGCACTACCATCGCAGTGGCACTACCAGTCGATAAACCGCATTGGGTACCAACTGACTGCAGGCTAATATCCCGCGTCGGGCAAAGCTGTGGACAGTTCATAGGAGCCGGGATGTTCACTACTTGGGGAGGACAACTGCCGTTGCTGGCCGTCAGACTTACCGGCGTTCCCAACGGAATCCCCGTAATCATCTGCGTCACCGCGTTCAACACACCGGAACTTGCCGTTACCGTTACCCCCGCTGGTGCAAAGTATTTGACACTGTAGCTGGCGGTTTCACAACTCGTTCCTGCCACACTCACCAAGGGATTCGCACACACCGTGGGCGTCGTGCAATCGATGCCGCCCACGATCACCGTCTCCGAAGTAGCGCAACCCGCAATACTGGCCACAATCGTCACATTCGATGTTCCCACCACCGTCACCAGACCCCCGTTCATTGTGCCACCTAAGGCCGTGATCGTGGCACCCGCGTTGGCCGTCACACTCACCACGTAGCTCGTGCCGTTGCAAACCGGCTGGCCTACTTTCAGACCTGGAACCAAAACACAGGGAGGAACCGTACAATTCGGGGCCACAACCGTGAAACTGCTCACCGAGCCGCATCCACTGGTGGCCGTTACGACCACATTCTGACCTGAAGGTATGCCCGTGATCAAGTTCAGAGCCGCATTGACCGTACCCCCGCTGGCCGACACCGTCGCGCCTGCACTGACCAGATAGCTGATCGAATACGTGTTGGTCGCCGTATTACACACCGGGCCTGTTACTTCCAGCACCGGTTTCTGACAAACCGGGCAGTTCGTTGGTGCCGGGATCAGGATTACTTTATCCAGGCAAGGTCCTGTAAAGTCAGCAATTGGCAGGGTAGATACTGTCAAACTCACCGGGGTCCCCAGGAGAATTCCGGTTATTTTTCCGGTTGCCTGATTAACCTGACCTGAACTCGCCACTACCGTAGTACCGGTGGTTGTTGTGAAATTGACGGTATACGTGGTCGTCCCCGTTTCACAAACAGTACCCCCAATGCTAATTCCCGGGTTTACACAAGGTGTTGAGCAATTGTCCGGGCTCTTTATCTCGACGTTCGTGACGCAATTTCCACTACCCGCACTGATGACCGCGCTCGTTCCGAGTGGAATCGTAATGGTATGATTAACCTGGTTGATAGAACCGTTTGTGGTGGTAACGGTCACCCCTGATTCGGCTGCGAAACTAACCAAATAGACGTTGCCTGACAGGTCGCAAATGGGCTGGCCCACCTCGAGTTGAGGAGGTACGCAGCCGGTTGTACAACTTGCTGGACTCTGTACCGTTAGTGTGCTTTCACAGCCTACCCCGGTAGTCGCAGTAATCCCCACCGGTGTTCCCAACGGGATATTACTGATCGTATTCCCATTGATGGTACCGACATTCGAGCTAACACTGGTCGTGCTGCTGAAAAAGGAGACGGAATACGTGTTTCCATTACAAACCGGACGGCCTGCAGTCAAGGTCGGTTTGCTGCAATATGTACAACTTGCCGGAGGCAACACAATGCCACTAGCGGGGCAACCCGGTGAATTCACCAACAGACTGGCACCTGCTCCAGCCCCGGCGACTACTTCAATCGTACCCGTAGCCTGATTAACCGTCCCGCCCTGGCTGATGGTAACCGTTGTTCCAGCCGTTGCGATGTAGTTAAAGTAATACGATGCTCCTCCCGGTCGGCAAATGGGTCCACTCAGGCTAATGCCCGGATACAGACATGGATTGGTACAATCAGGGCTTCCTACGTTGATTCGGGTAGTGCAGTTCCCTGTACCCGCAGTTACAACCAGATTGGTTCCCGCGGGAACGTTACTAATGGTATTGCCATTGACATTTCCGGCATTGGCAGTCACACTCGTACCGGGATCCACGGCAAAACTTACCGCATACGTCGCTCCATTGCAAAT
The DNA here is from genome assembly GCF_965227735.1 of Larkinella sp. NCBI lineage: Bacteria > Pseudomonadati > Bacteroidota > Cytophagia > Cytophagales > Spirosomataceae > Larkinella > Larkinella sp. The sequence goes on from NZ_OZ245776.1 coordinate 1,550,087, forward strand.
CGGTTGCCCGACCGTCAGTTGGGGTGGCACACAGCCGGTTGTGCAACTTACAGGACTTTCTACGGTCATCGTATTATCACAGCCCGCTCCGGTACTGGCGGTAATTACCACCGGCGTACCTACCGGAATATTACTGATTATATTGTTACCGATCGTGCCTACATTCGAACTGACACTTCCCATGACCATTCCCGCAGAACCTACATAGAAGCGCACCGAATACGTATTGCCATTACAAACCGGAGCTCCCACCGTCAAGATCGGTTTCTGACAGGTGACACAATTGCCTGGGGCGGGCACTGGAATAACCTGCATGCAGGTGCCATTGCTGGCGGTCAAACTCACCGGTATTCCTAACTGAATCCCTGTGATCGTCTGCGTAAGCGCATTCACCACACCGGAACTTGCCGTTACCGTTACTCCCGCTGGTGCAAAGTATTTGACACTGTAGCTGGCGGTTTCACAACTCGTCCCTGCCACACTCACCAAGGGATTCGTACAAACCGTGGGCGTCGTACAATCGATGCCCCCCACGATCACCGTCTCCGAAGTAGCGCAACCCGCAATACTGGCCACAATCGTCACATTCGATGTTCCCACCACCGTCACCAGACCGCCGTTCATTGTGCCACCAAAGGCCGTGATCGTGGCACCCGCGTTGGCCGTCACACTCACCACATAGCTCGTGCCGTTGCAAACCGGCTGGCCTACTTTCAGACCCGCCGTCTGGGTGCAGGAAGGAACCGTGCAATTCGGGGCTACAATCGTGAAACTGCTCACCGAACCGCATCCACTGGTGGCCGTTACGACCACATTCTGACCTGAAGGTATGCCCGTGATCATGCTCAGAGCCGCATTGACCGTACCCCCGCTGGCCGACACCGTTGCGCCTGCACTGACCAGATAGCTGATCGAATACGTGTTGGTCGCCGTGTTACACACCGGACCTGTTACTTCCAGCACCGGTTTCTGACAAACCGTACAGTTCGTTGGCAAACTCAATGTAGCCGTTCCTCTGGCTACGCAGTTCAGGGCGTCGGTCACCGTCAGGGTATAACTCCCCGCCCCTACGCCGGTTAGTGAAGGGGTGTTGGCGCCATTACTCCACAGATAGGTATACGCCGGAGAACCTCCGCTGACGCTTACCAGGGTAATGTTGCCGGTTGTAGTGCCACAGGCAATGGTACTGGCCGACAATTCGGCCACAATACCCAGAGGCTGTGTAATCGTTATCTGGTCACTCGTTTTACAGCCGTTGCCGTCCGTTACGATTACCGTGTATATTCCGGCGGCTAAACCGCTGATGCTGCTGGTCACCGCACCCGTACTCCAGAGGTACGAAACCGGTGCGATTCCGCTCGTCACATTGACGGAAGCAGTTCCGGTGGCGCCCCCCTGACACGAAACATTGGTTTTATTGATGGTAAATTGAGGGCCGCTGACATCATTAATGCTTACCACAGCCGTTACCGAACATTGATTGACATCAGTTATTTTCACCGTATAAGTACCCGCTGACAGCCCGGAAACACTGGCGGTCATTGCTCCGGTACTCCAGAGATATTGGTACCCGGAACTGCCGCTGGCGGTTACCGTTGCCGTTCCGGTTGCCTGACCACAGGCCGATGCGGTTCCGCTGATGGTCGCGGTCAGGTTTCCGGGGGTACTCGGTATGGTTACCAGCGTCACATCTTTACAACCGGACTGGTCGGTTACGGTCACGCTATACACACCGGCCACAACGGCATTAATACCAGCGGTAACGCTTCCCGTACTCCACTGGTACGTATAAGCCGGGCTACCACCGGAAGCTGTTACACTGGCAGCACCGGTTGCTCCTACGCAGGATGCCGGCGTAATCGAAGCGACGGTAAGTTGCGGTCCTCCGGCATTCCCGACCGAAACCAGGGTCGTTGAGAAACAGGCAGTATTGGCCGCATCTGTTACCGTCACGGAATAAACTCCCGTCGCCAAAGCCGATAGCGTGGGCGTTGTCGCCCCGGTGTTCCAGCGATACGTATAGCTACCGCTGCCTCCACTGGCGGTTACCGTCGCCTGACCATCCATCTGGTTACAGTGAGCACTGGTGGAGACGACGTTCAATCCGATGGCACAAGGCGGTTGACAAACCAGAATACCGATGGACGTCGTGGTCACCTGGGTAGTCGAGCACCCTGTGGCATTTGTTACGACGACGGTATAGCTGCCGCTGTTGGCGAGTGACGCGGAATTCACCGTTACCATGGCCCCGGTTGCCGTAAAATTATTCGGACCACGCCAGGTGTAGGTGTAGCTACCAACCGGGGTAACGGCCGCATTCAGGACGAAACTACTGCCGACACAAGCGGTGGCACTGCTGATTGTTGCCGTTACCGCAGGTCCCTGACCACCACCAATGGTAACCGTTGTGCTGGTCAAGCAGCCTCTGGAATCCGTTACGGTCACTGTATACATTCCGGCAATCAATCCGGTACTGCTCGCACCTGCTGTTGTCGTGCCGGAGACCGGGCCGGTGTAAGAAACGACATAACCAGGCATTCCACCTGTGATGTTGGTAACTACCAGACTGCCGGGTTGTCCGCACGTTCCGTCCGTTGGCTGGACGTTGAAACTAATGGCCGGCGGAGCAACAATTTCCAGCGTCTGGGTCGTGATGCAACCCGTTGGTTCCAGGCGGGTAATCACATACACGCCCGCACCCAGTGTGTAGGTTCGTGGAATGTCACCCGTTGTGCTGGCAATCAGCGTATTGTTCAGGTACGCAAGTGTGTATTGTGTAGAGGAAGATTGGCCTGCGCCAAAGGTAATGATGCCGGTTTGCCCCGCACAATTGGGTTGTTGCTGGATCGCCCATCCGGAAACCGCAGGAGCCGGAACAGGGTTGATCGTAACGACCTTACTATCAGACACACACAGCGGATTGCCGCTGGCGATTTGAATGCTGTGCGTTCCCGCGCCAATGATCAGGGTCCGGGAAGTACCGGAAACCGGCGTAACAACGCCATCGACCGTTAGCTGATAGGGCCCTCCGACCGAATTCCAACTGACCACGATGGTACCCGAAGTCCCACAGGTAACGGGTTGGAATACCTGCGTAGCCAGACTCAAACTGGTTGGCAACACCGGAATACTGACGTTCTGTAGTCCCCTGCAACTGCTCCCGATGCCGGTCACCGTAAAAATGTAATTGCCTGCTGACAAACCATTGATTTGTACCGGGCTTCCCGGTGCGTTCATGCTACCCGTGCTGGCACCACTCCAACTCACTGTGTAGGGTGTCGTTCCCCCCGTGACAATCAATTGAACACCGCCATTGGTGGCACCACAGTTGGCTCCACTAATACTGGCCACCGACACATCCGGGCCGGGGGTATCGCTAATCGGCACCTGACCCGTAAATATTTGTACGCAATTACCCGTTGTCTCGGTAATGGTCACAGAATAGACCCCGGCAGTCAGCGCAGAAACCGAAGCCGTATTGCCCACAACCGCATTGGTCGCTACATTTTTCCAGAGATAGGTAACCAGCGTTCCTACCGGAGAAGCCGGCAGCAGCATGGCGTTTACGGAGCCATCGCTGGAATTACAGGAAGGATCTTCCGCCGTAAACGAAATTGAAGCAGTCCGGGGTGGGCAGCAATCAGCTACAGTGACAGACACGGGTGTCGTCGCTGTAACACTGCAACCGTTCAGGTCGGTAACGACGAAGGTATAAGACCCGCTGTTGCTTACCTGGGCCGGAGTGATAATCGGATTTTGGAGTGAGGACGCGTAGCCGTTGGGGCCGGTCCAACTATAGATATATGGCGGAACGGTACCCGTTGTTATATCGCCAAGTAAATTCAGTGAACTACCGGTACAAACCGATGCCGCCACAAAATCGGCTTTGATGACCGGCGCCGGGTTAACGGCTACAACGCCCACCGCGGTTCCGGTACAGGCATTACCGCCCGTCACCACCACGGTATAACTACCCGCGTCCGAAGCGTCTACTCCGGTCAGGACAATCACCGGCCCACTGGCGGTGAACCCGTTCGGGCCAGTCCAGCTATAACTGGATGCACCACCGCTAGCCGACAGCGTTACATTGCCCCCCGCGCAGGCCTGTTGCGGCTGCACCTGCACCGTTGGAGCCGCACCCACCGTCGTGCTAACCACCTGCGCAGCGGTACAGCTATTGACGTCGCTGACCGTCAGCGTGTAGGCTCCGCTCATGGTAATCTGCGCATTGGAACGCGTCAGAGGATTTCCGCTTAATGTTAATCCATCCGGAGTTCTCCAGGTGCTGGTGACGGGTTGAGACCCGCCGGTCAGGGTGGCTGACAGACTCAATACCTGCCCTACACAGGCCGGTGTAGCCGTCAAATTGGCAATGACCGGATTGGGATTGACAAAGACCGTAACGGTCGCGATGCTGGTACAATTGGGTGCTCCGGAGTCAGTCACTACAACCGTGTAGGTTGTGGTAGAAACAGGGGTCACGGTTACGCTCTGGCTATTTCCCAGCACGACATTTGGGCTCCACTGATAGCTAAGCGCACCCAGACTCCCCGTTGTCGTAGCAGAAAGTGTTGTACTTCCACCCACACAGATCGTCATCTGAGTAGCCGAAGCCGTTGCGGTTAGCGAGCAACAGTTGATCACGCTCACGGCCACTGGCGTTGCGGATGTTGCCGTACATTGGTTGGCATCCGTCACCTGTACCGAATAATTTCCGGTATTGGCCAGGGTTGCATTGGCTATCGTTACCGGATTAGCGGTTGTCGTTGTCGAAAAATTAGGGCCCGTCCAGGTAAAAGAATAACCCGGTGTTCCGCCGGAGGGAGTAGCTGAAAGACTCAAACTGCCGCCCACACAGGCGGTTGCCGAAAGGGCCGTCGCTGTAACCATCGGTGCCGGATTGACCGTGACGGTCATACTGGCCGGTGCCGAGACGCAGCCACCTACCGTCTGGGTTACGGTATAGACAAAACTGCCCGCTGTTCCGGGCGAAGCCGTTACCGGATTACCCGTCGTTTGCATCAGGTTCTGACCCGTCCAGGTAAAACTGGCATTGGCAGCACCCGTCGCGGTTAGGGTCAGGCTATTGCCCAGACAGATAGTGGCAGAAGGCGGAAGCGTTGGCGTGGCCGGTGGATTGGGATCCGTTAAGGTGACCGATATCGGTGTGCTTGCACATACACCGATTAAGACCGTAAAAGAATAGACCCCTGCCGATAATCCGGTAACCGTTATCTGACCGGATCCGTTGGCGATCAGGGTTTGAGCGGGCTGCCCCGTTCCATTTTTAGTATACGCTACTGAATAACTTTGACCCGATGCCAGACCGTTTAAGGTCACCGTCCCGTCTGCTCCGGAACAGGATGTGGGATTCGTCATCGTGAAACTGGACACATTGGCTCCATTGACAATCGTCAGGGAAGTGGTAGCCGTTGCCGTACAACTCCCGGCTGTGGTGGCCAAAACTGTGTAGCTATAAACGCCCGGTGCCGATAAGGTAACGGTAACCGGATTTCCGGTCGATGTGGTTAACCCGGGACCACTCCAGTCGTAGGTGCTAAACCCACTGGTTGCGGTCAGCGAAGCTGTGGCGGTTCCGTTCGAAAGACAGACCGGCGGATTGTTTGCAATTGACACCGTGCCCGAACTAAGCCACGAGATGACCACACACGCCTGATCGACAGACGTATTACAGACATCTCGGAGGGAGTTACAGATGGTTACTGAGCCGGGTTGCGTTACCCCATTTACGGTGGGGAAGGTAATGGTATAGGTTCCTGAAACAGGGTCGGTTACGACAGTAGCCTGCGGAACATTCGGATTTTGGGTTACGGTAAAATTGCCCCAAACCTGATTGGCGGTGGAAACGACGGTGGTTCCTGCCGGCAAGTTGGCGGGATTCCAGTTCCGGAGAACCTGGGTAAAATAGTTATCAGAATACGAAGTAGTGGTTGCGCATAGAGTTTTAGTATCGTCTTGAATATCGGGTAATACAATTGTTGGGGAACTAAGTGGCGCATTTTTACAATAGCGCTCCAATGCCGGGACAAAAGCCGCCCGGGGAATCTGGATGGTAATTTCATTATTCAGGTTGGCCCCGAATACACTGAGTACATCATTGCGAACCGGTTCACCATTCACCAGAATCCGCAAAGCCGACGCGCAACCCGTTCCCGGGAACGAAAACAAAGGAACTGCTACGCCCGGTATGACGGGGTCCATCGTCGTTAGCGGACCGGCCGGACCGTCCGGGTCGATATCGATACCAGCCGGGGCCATCCCGACCTGGTGAACGGCCAGGCCGTTCAGCGTGCCTAATGGGGTGGCTCCGACACTGGTGATCAACTCATTATCCAGTACAAAATCCGTCCAGGTACCGTTTAGATTGGTAATCTGGAAGTCGGAATCACGGCCATTGCCCAACGGCGTAGTAAAGCCGTTGGGTGCAATGATCGTGAACTGACCGGTTACGGTACGATGCAACGTGTTGTCGGTTGGAATATACCAGGCCGTGTAGCGATTTGTGGCCGGATCGTAGGTCAATTGAAAATCAACCAGGGGAGTTCTACCCAATGGATCACAACCAGGGACATTTTGTGCCCTGACAGCATTTCCCCACGCTCCTGCCAGAAACAGGAGCATGATTACCCAGGGTTTTAGCCACATATTCACTACAGCTTTCATGTTGATCGTGTTTTTAATTCTGCTACCTGCGTTCATTCTTGTATTTCTCATGATTCGCTCCAAGTTTCTCATCATGCTTACGGAAGTTGCTCTACGATGATAAATGATGGTGTATTCAAAACATTACTTGGGTGCTGAATCATGATGTTGTAAATAATATGCGTATCGTTTTGCTGGCCCTGGAAGATGGTCTTGCCGTTCAAATTAACATCCCCACTGAAATAACCATTTAGAATGAATGACGGAATGTTAAAGAGGTTGGCCGGCGCACTGAGCGGCTCCGTAGTGATCTGGACAAACACTTCCATTGGATCATTCAACTGACTTTGGTAAATGGTTGCGTTGTCCACATTGGCATTACCACCCCACAGCGCATACTTGCCTGGTGCCCATGATATATCCCGGCGTTCCTTGTTCCCGTAGAGGTTGACAATGTTCGGATCGCTGGTATCGTGCCAGATTTCAGCCGGAGTCAGGTTACGGAAATCGACCGTTACGTTCGAGCCGATTACATTCAGGCTACGCGTCGTCTGTGTCATCACACCCAGGTGGTTCCGGTGCCGAACGGCCACGTAATAATCACCCGGTGCAACGTGACTGATGTTCAGACAGGATGTTCCGTCGAGATCGACAATCGTACCATTTCGCAACACCAGTGCCGAGCGGGTGTATTTAACAATCGACGGCGTGGTCTTATCGCGGAATTCGACGAACACCCAGTCAACCACCGAATTCTCTCCCCGATTGGCAAACGTAACCGCCGGGTTGGTGATCGTTTCGTTGAATGGATCCAGTGCCGGGATCGAACCGAGACCACCCGGATAGAAGGTTCCGATATAGGGTATAACCCGGTACGGATCGTTCACAGGAATGATTCCCAGTGCCCGCAGATCATCGCGCATAAGTGGTATGATGTTCCCGCCTGTCGACGCTGTACTGCTTACCGGATTCGTCGGCCAGACCCCATCGTCATCCACCAAAGCGCCCTGTAGGTAGACGTATGGCGTGAAGCAGAAATTACAGTTTCCGATGGTGAGGCTAACCGCCTGACTGATCGTACAGCCGTTCGCATCACCCACCGTTACCGTGTAGCTGCCAGCCGATAAGGCCGTCAGATTCGCCACGACTCCGGAAGCGCTGGTTACCGTGGTGGTATAGGGGGCCATTCCGCCACTGGTTTGAACGATCGCAAGGCTACCACTGGTCAGCGAAGTACAGGTCGGCTGACCGTATTGGACGTTGATCTCCAGACCCGCAGGTTGAGAGATGATCCACGTTTGAACGGCAACACACGAGTTCGACGTTGTGCGGGTTACCAGATACGTACCACCCGGCAGGTTCAGCGTCAGCGGTACATTCCCCGCAGTCTGTCCTACGATGGTATTCGAACCGGCAATCCGGACGACATATTGATCAGTAGCAACACCGGGAGCAGGAACATAACTAAGGGTACCACTGCCATCGGCGCACAGGGCATTCGTTTTCGACCAGCCCGCAATGGCCGTGCTTCCTGTCGTATTGATGAGCACATTCGTTTTGGCAACGGAACAACCGTTGGCATCCTGCACCGTCACCGAATAAGCGCCCGCAGGCAGATTCGGGAAGGTTGGGGTTCTGCTGGTGGTCGAGAGTGTGATGTAGCCGTTGACCGTGTAAAGGAACGGTGCTGTACCGCCGGTCACATTCAGCGCAATCGAACCGTTAGCCGCTCCACAACCCGTTACATCAGTCGGTGTTGCCGATACCTGCATTACTGCCGTGTCATTGTGAGGAATCGTTACTTCCACCAGAGTCCGGCAAACACTGGTTCCTGCCGATACACTAAAAATGTAATTTCCGGCAGGCAGGCTACCAATCAGAACCGAACCGGCACCCGCGGCATTCTGCGATCCGGTAGCGGCACCCGTCCAGGTCACCTTGTAAGGAGTTGAACCACCTGAAAGGGTCAGAATCACACTTCCATTCGATGCGGTACAACTCGCACCGGTCGTTATGGCCACCGTGGCAATTGGGCCGCCGATCTCATTTACATGAACTACGTCAACATATTTGCAGCCGTTATACACGCCACTCTGGGTGGTGACTGTCGCCGTTACGCTGTAGGTTCCGGACGCCAGCCCCGTGATGGTCTGCGAATTCTGTCCGTTGCTCCACTCGTACGTTACAAATGAACCCGCCGGAGCACCCAGTAAGGTAGCCGTTGCTGTGCCGTTTGAGACGCCACATTCTGAATCCAGAACCGACTTGTTGAACGTCAGAACCGGACAGACCTGCGGACAGGGTGGCACGGTAATCAGAACACTGCTCACACCGGTACAGCTATTGATGTCGGTGACCCTAACCGTGTATTGACCCGCCGACAGCGTGTTCAGGTTCGAAACGACCTGATTCTGGCTATTAAAGACAGTCACGGTATAAGGTCCCGTTCCGCCACTGATTTGAACCACCCGGATTTTGCCGTCCTGGTTGCTACCTCCGCCCGGCGCACAGGTTTCACCCGTGTACTGGACGTTGAAGTCGATGCCATCCGGTGCCGTAATGGTAAGGGATTGATACGAACTGATGCAATTGTTATCGCGCCGTTCGATGACATACGTGCCACGCGAAACCGCAACGGCAGCCGTAGTATTACCCGGTACGGTGGCAATCAGCGTGGTGCCGCCCAGGAGAACCCGGTAGGTAACCGTAGCCGCCTGACCACCCGCGAAGGTGAGCGTTCCACTGTTGTCGGGACAAAGCGCGCTCTGCGGTGTCCAGCCTGTCACTGACGGACCACCGGTGGTACCGATGGTGGCCGTAACCGTGGTCGAACAACCATTGGCCGCAGTCACGCCAACCGTATAATACCCGGCCGGTAGATTCGGAATCGACAATGAAGTCGAAGCCTGGGTGGCATATGCTAACCCGTTCAGGGTGTAGGTATAGTTCGGCGTACCGCCGGTCACCGTCACCGCAATCGAGCCATTGCTCGCGCCACAACTACCGGCACTGGTTGGCGTGGCCGTCAGGGTGATATCCGCCGAAGTAGACACCGGCACCGTGACGTTTATGACGCCCTGGCAGTTCGAACCGGTTCCCGTCACCACGAAGGTGTAACTACCCGGTGCCAGGTTCGAAATCAGTACTGACGATGGGTTCGGAGCCGCCTGGGTTCCGCTAACCGGGCCAGTCCAGCTTACTTTATAAGGTGCCGTACCGGCGGTCAGACTCAGAGACACCATACCCGTATTGACCGAGCAACGCGAGGGAGCGATGGCCAGAACGGATGGAATTGGGCCGCCCATTTCGTTAACATTAACAGTACCGACATACTCACATCCGATCGAAGTGCCGTTCGGCGTACCGGTTACCGTAGCGGTTACGCTGTAGATACCCGTACTCAGGCCAACTGCCGTGGGGCCGTTCTGGCCGTTGCTCCAGAGGTAGTTCACTGCACTGCCTGCTGGCAAACCGCCCAGAGAAGCAACCGCTGTGCCGTCATTGGCACCACAATTGGCATCGACAACCACCGTATTGAGCGGCAGTACCGGACAGATTCGCTGACAATCCGGAATGGTGATGAGCAATTGCTGGATACCGGCGCAGTTGTTGACATCCCGCACCTCAATGATGTAGTTGCCAGCGGTCAAACCATTGGTAGCCGTACTGCTGCTGACCATGGTGTTGTTATTGTCCAGAATCCGAATCGAGTACGGTGCTTTTCCACCTTCGATCTGGATGATCTGGATACTGCCATCGTTCTGAGCCACTCCGTTAGGTCCACAGGTCGCAGCTTTGTACTGAACATTGAAGTCCAGACCCGTCGGCGCATTGATGATTAAATTTTGAACGGATGTACACAAATCCGCCGTACTCGTTCGGATGACGGCATAAGACCCGGCACTCAGCACCAGCGTCGTTGCCGTAGCACCGCTGACGGTGGCGATGGTTCCGCCGTTCACCACACTTACCACACGGTAAGATGTCGTGCCGGGTTGTCCACCGGCAAACACCAGCGAGCCAATATCACTCGGACAAGTGGCACTGTTCGCGGTCCAGCCCGCTACCGGTGGTGCGCTCGTATCCCCGATCAATACCGAAACTTCGTTAGCGGCACAACCGTCAGCACTGCGAACACCGACCACATACGAGCCCGCGATGAGGTTGCTCAGGGTGAAGGTCGGCAGCGATGACGTACCAATTACTTGTCCATTGAGTAGATACGTGAACGGTGCGGTTACGCCCGGCTGCAGAGCAACTGCGTACTGGATGCTACCCGTTGGGGACCCGCAGGCGGTGGCATTCGTTGGCGTTGCTGTGACGGAAATCCGTGCGGCATCGTCCCGTGGAATATGAACCGGCACATAACCGGCACAGGTAGCCCCATTAACGGTGCTCGTGATGCGGAAGACGTAATCACCAGCCGCCAGACCGCTCACCGTCTGGTTGCCCAGATTACCTGCCAGCAGCGAACCGCTAACCGGACCGGCGTAGCTGATCACAAAGGGAGCAGTTCCGCTTTGAATGGTGAGGGTCACCTGTCCGTTGGTATTACCCGGACAAGTCGCAGGCAGAACGGCTCCTTTGATGGCAACCGGGCCACCGATTTCATTGACGTTGACCGTATCGACAATGGCACAACCGTTCAGGTATCCACTCCCCTGCACATTGGTCACCGTGGCGGTTACCGAATACACGCCGGCTACCAATCCCGTAATCTGTGGTCCACTGGCGCCGTTGCTCCAGTTATACCCAACGGTTGCACCGCCGGGCAATCCACCGACCAGTGCCTGAGCACGACCATCGTTGGCACCGCAATTGGCATCGACAACCGCCGTACTGAGCGGGAAGTTACACGGTGGCGGGCTGCAACTGCGCACGACAATGGTCGCCGTGGCCGTCGAACTACCGCAACCGGTTACGGCCGACGTATACAGAATCCGGAAGGTTCCGGCCTGAGAAACAATCCCGTTGAACACTGACCCTACCAGCGCACTGCTGCTGGTCAGTTCAGTAAAGGTTCCGCCTGCCGGGAATCGCGTGGCGAGGTCAAAAATTTCATTGTTACAGATTGACAACACAACGCTGCTGGCAGCTACCGGAGCGGGCGTTACGGTTACCGAAACCGGCGTCACAGCGGTTTTACTACAGCCGTTGGCATCGGTAATGACAACCGTGTAGCTGCCACTGTGGGCTGCCGTTGCAGAAACGATATTCACCGTTGGAACCGTTGTCGTTGTGCTAAAATTAGGCCCGCTCCATACGTACGTAACCGGTGTAGTTGCTCCGGAGGCTGTTGCGGTCAGGCTAATGGTTCCACCCACACAAGCCACCGGCGAAATTGCTCCAACAGCCAGGGTCAGATTACAAGGCGGTGCACAAGTTGGGGCGCTTACCTGCGTCACCTGGGTCAGCGAACATACGCTGCTGATGGCGGTGATGGTCACTCCGCTACCCAGTGGTATGTTCGAGATTCGACCCGCCACCAGCGTATAGTTGCCCACATTCGAGGTCACGACAACACCTGTGCCCGCCGTGTAATTCACCGTGTAGGTGCTGCCGTTTCCGTCGCACACCGGGCCACTGATGCTCACCAGCGGACCGCTGTCCGTACAGGTGCTCGTACACGTCGGTGCGGTAATCACCCGAGTCTGAATACAACTTCCATTTGTAGCAATCACCGTTACATTGCTACCAACCACACCCGTCACCAAACCGGTGAGCGGATTGAAGCTGCCACCAATAGCAGTCAGGCTTGATCCCGCACTGGCTGTTACACTCGCCACGTAGGTCGTACCATTGAGACACACCGGTGTTCCGGCCGAGATCGCCACCGTACAGGTGGTACAGGTAGCACCTGTTACAATCGTCTCACTGCTCACGCCACAACCTGCAGTAGCCGTTATAACTACCGCCGTGTTCAGCGGAATATTGTTAATTGTATTCGTAACCAAGTCGATTGTGCCCGCGCTGGCTGTTACACTCGCTCCGTTGCTCACGACAAAGGTCAGTGAGCTTAAGCCCGTTACCGTGTTACAAACTGGTCCGGTCAACGTCAGCACTGGATCCACACAGATTGGGCAATTGGTCGGTGCCACCAGCGTAGCCTGACCGATGGCCAGACAGCCGTTGCTGTCGGTGATCGTCAAGCTGTAGGTGCCCGCCACCACGGCACTCAAACTGCTTGTCGTCATGCCATTGCTCCAACGGTAGCTGTAGACACCCGAACCGCCACTGATGCTCGTCAGCGTGATGTCCCCCGTCGTGCTGCCACAAGCAATCGTCGTCGGTGACAGGTTTGCCAGAATCGACGCTGGCTGAACGATCGTCTTCACATCACCCGCCTTGCAGCCGTTGCCGTCCGTCACCACCACACTGTAAACACCCGCCGACAAACCGCTCAGGCTGGCCGTCGTCGCGCCGTTACTCCACAGGTAGCTGTAGACACCCGAGCCGCCACTGGCCAGAGCCAACGCCGTACCCGTCGCACTGCCGTTGCACAGCACCGCCGTCGTGCTTATTACCACACTCGGACCCGCCTGGTCACTCAGCGTCACATTCTGCACGAATGAACAACTGTTGGCATCCGTCACCGTTACACTGTAGGTACCCGCCACCAGGCCACTGATGCTGGCCGTCGTCGCACCGGTATTCCAAAGATATTGATAGCCGCTGCTGCCGCTGGCCGTCATCGTCGCACTGCCCGATGCCTGGCTACAGGCCGATGGCGTACTCGACATCACACCCGTCAGACTACCCGGAATCGTGCCGATGGTCACCTGGGTGATGTCCAGACACCCTTTCGAGTCGGTCACCGTCACGCTGTACACACCCGACACCACACCCACCAGGCTGCTGCCCGTTGTGCCGTTGCTCCACACGTAACTCAGCGGAGCCACGCCACCCGTTGCCGTCACACTCGCCGTACCCGTCGCACCCAGACAGATCGCTGCACTCGTCGAGACCTTCGTGAATTGCGGACCTTCCACATCGCCCAGCGTCACCACCGTGCTGCTGGCACATCCCGCCACGTCGGTTACCACCACCGTATAGGTACCGGCCACCAGATTCGTCACCCGGGCACTGGTAGCTCCGTTGCTCCACAGGTATGTATACGTTCCCGAGCCACCACTGGCCGTTACCGTGATCTCCCCGTTGGCTTTGCCACAGTTGGTCTCCGTTTGTACAATTGCCAGGGCCGGGGCTGCGGCTGTCGCCGTCACCGATACCACCTGGCTCGAACGGCATCCGTTCGCATCCGTCACTACCACCGTATAACTGCCCGTTGCCAGGTTGTTCAAATTCGTTACCACACCCGATGGACCCGTCACCGTCACCATCGTCGCACCCGTGCCCCCGCTGATGTTGCTCACCGTCAGGCTACCCGGTGCGCCACAAGCGCCCGGTGATACCGATACGTTGAAGTCGATGCCCAAAGGCAGAGCGATCGTCACCACCGTCGTGCTCACGCAACCCGCCAGAGAGGCACTCACTACGTAATTACCAGGAGCTACCGTGAAACTTGTGCCAGTGCTTACCAGTGTTCCCGAAGAAGTCAGCAGGCTGTAAACAACCCCGCCCTGCGGAGACACTACCGCGATCACGCCCGTGCCACCCACACAAAGCGGCTGAACCGTGCTCACCACCAGCGCCGGACCGTTGCTCGTCGGTACCGTCACCGAAGTCGTCGAAAGGCCGCAACCCGCGTTGCCAGCCACCGAAACCGTCACCGCGTAACTGCCACCGGCAAAACCGCTAAACGTCGCACTCGTGCCCGATACCACCGTCGACTGACCGCCCACCGTCACACTGTACGAGCTCACCCCCGCCAGCGCACTCCAGCTTACCGTCACACTGCCGTTGGTGCCCGTGCAGGAAGCCGGGCTCGCCGTCGCCAAAGGTGACAAGGACACCGACCCTTTCGGTGCGATGACAAAGTCTTCCACTGCCGTACAGCCCCTGGCGTCTCTCACCGTCACGCTGTACTGACCCGCCGACAGACCGCTCAGGCTCACCGGACCCGAAACCGCCACCACGCTGCCCGTCACCGGACCACTGTAGCTCACCGTCAAAGAACCCGTCCCGCTCACCGTCAGCAGGGCACTGCCGTTGGACACCGCACAATCCGTCGCACTCGTCGATGACACCACCAAAGACGCACTGCCCACATCGCTCAGCGACGTGATCGCACTGTAAGAACACACCTGACTGCCGTTGGTCACCGTCACGCTCACCGTATAACTTCCCGCGGCTAAACCGCTTACACTCATCACATTCGTGGCCACCACCGCATTGCTCACTACATTCCGCCAGCTCGTGGTGATCACACTGCCACCGGCGACCGTACCCGACAACATCGCCGTGATCGTGCCCGTGGCCTGACCGCACAACGGATTGACCGCGACCAGACTGATATCCCGGCTTTCGCAGGGCGGAATACAGTTGGTCGGCAACACCAGCGTGGCACTGCCCGTAGCGATACATCCTTTCGAATCCGTGATCGTCAGGCTGTACACACCGGCCACAACGCCCGACAGACTCGCCGTCGTCATGCCATTGCTCCACCGGTAGCTGTAGACACCCGAACCGCCACTGATGCCCGTCAGCGTGATGTCCCCCGTCGTACTGCCGCAAGCAATCGTCGTCGGGGACAACTCCGCCAGAATCGACGCCGGCTGGATCACCGTCACCCCGTCGCTGGCTTTACAGCCGTTGCCGTCCGTCACCACCACACTGTAAACACCCGCCGACAAACCGCTCAGGCTGGCCGTCGTCGCGCCGTTGCTCCACAGGTAGCTGTAGACACCCGAGCCGCCACTGGCCAGAGCCAACGCCGTACCCGTCGCACTGCCGTTGCACAGCACCGCCGTCGTGCTGGTCACCACACTCGGACCCGACACGTCATCGATGCTCACTGCAGCCGTGAAGGAACAACCGGCGGCATCCGTCACTTTTACACTATATATGCCCGAGACCAGACCACTGATGCTGGCCGTCGTCGCACCCGTATTCCAAAGATATTGATAGCCGCTGCTGCCGCTGGCCGTCATCGTCGCACTGCCCGATGCCTGGCTACAGGCCGATGGCGTACTCGACATCACACCCGTCAGACTACCCGGAATCGTGCCGATGGTCACCTGGGTGATGTCCAGACACCCTTTCGAGTCGGTCACCGTCACGCTGTACACACCCGACACCACACCCGACAGGCTGTTGCCCGTCGTGCCGGTGCTCCACACGTAGCTCAGCGGAGCCACGCCACCCGTTGCTGTTACACTGGCTGCGCCCGTCGCGCCCAGACAGACCGCCGGACTCGTCGACAGCACCGCCAGTTGCGGGGCTTCCACATTGCCGATCGAAACCACCGTGCTGCTGGTGCAACCGGCCAGATCCGACACCACCACCGTGTAGCTGCCCGCCAGCAGGCCCGTCACGTGACTGCCCGTCAGGCCGTTGCTCCACACATAACTGTACGTTCCCGTACCCCCGCTCGCCGTTACCGTCGCTTCACCGTTCGGCTGACCGCAATTCGCGTTGGTCGCCAATACATTCAGACCGAACGGCTGGCAACACACGGTAACCGTTACCGGGTTGGTCATGACCGCCGATGAGCTACAACCGCTGGCCGAGGTGACAATCACGGTATAGCTGCCGCTGTTGGTAGCCAGGGCACTATTGATCGTTACCATTGCCCCCGTGGCGGTAAAGCTGTTGGGTCCGCTCCAGGTATAGGTGTAGCTTCCGGTCGGGCTGGCACTTGCCGTCAGAATCAGACTACTTCCGACACAGATGGTATTGCTGTTTACTGAAACCGTTACAACCGGCAGGTTATTGACCGTCACCGTTGTCGAAGCCGTACCGGTACAGCCGTTGCCGCCGGTAATCGTTACGGAGTAAATACCGGCATTGGTAAGTTGAGCGTTCAGAATCGTTGCGCTTGGGCTGCTGGTAACCGTCGAGAAGTTAGGACCACTCCAGGCATAACTCGTACCGCCCGGCGTGGCATCAAGCGTTACCGTTTGACCCACGCAAACCGTCGATGGGGTTGCAGCCACTGTCGGCGTCGCGCCAACGGTCACACTGGTCGACTGAACCGCCGTACAACCGACAGCGTCCGTGACGACCACCGTATAGTTGCCGCTCAGGGTGGCTGTTGCCGTCAGGGTCTGGCCGGTTCCGGCGAATCCGCTGGGGCCGCTCCAGGCGTAGGTTAGCGGTGTCGTACCGCCCACACCCGTTGCGCTCAGGCTGATGGGTTGGCCCACGCAGACAATCGCTGGCGTTGCCGCTGCGGTCACCGTCAGGTTAGAGCCCGTGGTCAGAACTTTTATGCTGCTATAGGTACAACCCCGGCTATCGCCCATTGTAATGGTATAGCTACCGGCTGGCAAGCTTGTTACGCTGGCCTGAGTTGATACCACACCCGTTGGACCGGTGATGGTGTAAGAGTAAGGCGCGGTTCCGCCGGAAGGCTGAACCACCGTGAAGCTACCCGATGCCGGAGAAAGACAGGTCGGATTGCTGAACTGAACGTTGAAATCCAATCCGTCCGGCTGATTGACCGTAATCGTCGTTACAGAAACACAGGACGTTGAGGTTGTTCTGGTGATTAAGTAGGTTCCACCCGAAACCGAGTAAGACGTTGGCACATTGCCAAAATTCCGGCCAATTTCGGTTGCGGTTCCGGCAATCGTTACGATGTACTCGTCGGTAGCAATTCCACCAACCGCACCGTATTGAATGATCCCGGTATTTTGTGGGCAAAGGGCATCGGTTTTGGTCCACCCGGCTATAGCGGGTTGACCGGTCGGATTGATCAGGATGTTATTTTTCTGCACGACGCAACCATTGGCATCCATCACTTCCACCACATTGACACCCGCCGGTAAGCCCGATGCGGTGAAGGTCCGTGAAGCACTGGTACCTTTTACGTAGCCGTTCACACTATAGGTAAAAGGACCCGTTCCCCCCGAAACGACCACTTTGATGGAACCATCGGACGCTCCGCAACCACTGGTGTTGGTTGGGGTGATCGCCAGTGTAAAGCCGTTCGGCGTGCGGGTTGGAATCACGACATCGATGACGGATTTGCAACTCGTGGTGGCATCTGTTACCGTGAAGACGTAATTACCGGCTTTCAGGCCCGTGATGTTCACCAGACCCAGGTTGGAAGCAGGCTGCGTTCCGGTGGTGGCACCCGTCCAGGCAATCGTAAAGGGCCCGGTTCCGCTTTGGATATTGATGGCTGCGGAGCCGTTAGAAGCCGTACAACTGGCACCGGCAGTAGCCGATACACTGGCCACCGGACCGCCGATGTCGTTAACATTGACCGTATCCACGTACATACAACCCGCGTAGATGGTATTATCAGCAAACAGGCTGGCCGTCACCGAGTAGACGCCGGAGGTTAATCCGGACGCAACCGGTCCATTCTGGCTGTTGCTCCACTGGTAGGTTACCGTAGCACCGGCCGGTACGTTCAGCAGGCTGGCCGTTGCTTCTCCGTTGGTTTTTCCGCACAGGTTATCAATAACCGAGGTATTGAACGCCAACGGAGGACATTTAAGCTGACAGGGTGGTACGGTGACAAGCGCACCGTTGTTGCCGGTACAGCCGTTGGCATCCACCACCGAAACGAAGTAATTACCCGCAGTCAGATTGGTATGGCTGGCTCCTGCCAGCACCTGACCCTGGTTGTTGACAATCGATATGGTGTAAGGTTTCGTGCCGCCGTTGATCTGAACGATGTCCAGCGTACCGTCGCCGTTGCCGACGCCACCGGGTCCGCAGCTTTCTGCTACGTACTGAACATTGAAGTCGATACCAGCCGGTCCGGCAATGGTAAAGTTCTGGAAGGAGGTACAGGCCCCATTCTTGAGTTCGATGGTGTAGACACCCTGCGGCAGGCTAAAGACAACCGGTCCTGTGGCATTTTCCGGGGTCGTGCCAACTTGAGTGGTCCCCAACAAAATACGGTAGGTTCCCGCACCTGAGCCACCGGCGTAGGTGAGTGATCCCTGATCGAGGGCACAAAGCGCGCTTTGTGACGTCCAGCCCGTTACGGCGGGTGAGCCGGTTTCGTTGATAGTTACGATGCGTTCGGTTTGGCAGCCGTTGGCTCCGCTCGTGACGCCAACCCGGTAAACCCCGGCGGGGAGATTCGGAATGGATAAGGTATTGATAGCCACGGAGGTATACGCCGTTCCGTTGAGCGAGAAGGTATAGTTAGGACCACTGCCCGACGCCGTCAGGTTGATCGAACCATCCTGCGCTCCGCAACTGGAGGTGGGGTTCGGCGTAGCGGCCAGGGTGATGGAGCTGCTCGATGAAACCGGGATCGTGACGTCCAGTACGGTTTCGCACGACGAGTTGGCACTCGTGAACGTGAAGACGTAATTGCCCGCAGCCAGACCCGTGACCGGGAAAGACGAGATCGGAATCGAACCGGATACGGAGCGGGAACTGCTCACCGGACCTACCCAGGTGACGGCCAGGGGCGTCGTACCGGCGGTTACGTTGAATGTCACCGTGCCGGTATTGGCCGAACAGCTTGAAGGAACCACCGTCAGTTGCTCGACTTTCGGGCCACCCATTTCGTTGACATTGACGGTTTCGACATACGCGCAACCGGTAAAGGTTCCTGTCAGCACCGTGGCCGTAACTGAGTAGACACCCGACGACAAACCGGTGATGATGTTGCCAAAAGAACCGTTGCTCCATTCGTACGTAACATCGCTGTCGGCGAAGGTACCCAGCGTGGCTAATGCGTGGCCGTCGGAGGCTCCGCAATTGGCATCCACGACGTAGGTATCCATCGGAATAACCGGGCAAACCACTTTACAATCCGGAACGGTAACAAAGACGCTTTCAACGCCCGAGCAACCTTTCGAATCGAATACTTTGACGTTGTAGATTCCCGGTGCCAGGTTGGTGTACACGCCCGGCGAAACCGCAGCGATCACCTGATTCTGGGCGTTGGTAACCGTCGTTGAATACGGCCCGGTGCCGCCCGCAATCTGCACCACCGTGATCGTGCCGTCGTTGTTGGCCGTTCCACCCGGTCCGCAATTGACTTTGGTATATTCGACGTTGAAATTCAGTCCTTCCGGCACCGTGATGGTAACCGTGGTGAAGGAGGTACAGGCCGACGCCGTCGTGTTTCCTTCAATACTGTAGGTTCCCGCCGGTAGTGTCAGCGTCGTGGAAGTGGCTCCGCTGATGCCGGCCGTTGGGCCAACAATCGCACCCGAGCTTACTTCCCGAACCAGGAACGTGGCCGTTGGCTGACCACCGGCAAAGATCAACTGACCCTGATCGGATGGACAGGTCGGGTTGACCGGCGTCCAGCCCGCAATGACCGGGGCACCGGTTTCCGTGATCGTTACCGGAATTTCGGCGGAAGTACAACCACCCGCCGAACTTACGCTGACCATGTAGACGCCAGCCGCCAGACCCGTTACCGTGTAGGTCGGTAAAGCCGAGGTGCCGAGGGCAACCCCATTGAGCGAGAATGAATACGGTCCGGTTACGCCCACCGCCGGAGTAGCCGTGATGACGATGCTGCCCGAGAACGAACCGCAGGCCGTGGCATTGGTCGGCACGGCGGCAATGGTGATCTGATCGCTGTCGTCTTTCGGGATCGTAATCGCCAGGAAAGACGAACAGGCGGTATTGCTCGTGGCACTACTGATTTCAAAGCTGTAGGAACCGGGAGCCAGATTCGGAATTGTGGTCACACCCAGGGTGGCACCGGTCAGCGAGCCGGTGGCGGCTCCCGTCCAGGAAATCGTGAAAGGTCCCGTGCCGGTGGTGATGTCGATGGCGACGGCACCGTTGTTGCCCAGACAGTCGGCGGAGGTGATCAGGTCGATTTCGCCGATGGGTGCGCCAATGTCGTTGATGTTCACGCTATCGACTACCGTACAAACGCCGGTGGTCGTGGTGATGGTGGCCGTTACACTGTAGACGCCAGCCGCCAGCCCGGTGACGTTCGGGCCGGTTTTTCCGTTGCTCCAGGCAAAACCGGTCGTCGCTCCTGCCGGAAGTCCGCCGATGGAAACCGACGCGGTTCCGTCACTGTTGCCGCAGGTCGCATCGACTTTGCCCGCGCTAACGGGGTAATTACAGGCCAATGGCGTACAATCGCGCACGACGATGGTCACGAAAGCCTGATCGATCGGGCAACCGTTGCCACCGACCGCATACGCTACCGTGAACGAGCCGACACCCGATGCAATGCCGCTAAAGACCGTGCCGGTCATCGACCCGCTCAACACCGAGAAAGAACCCCCGGCGGGGAAGTAGGTCGCCAGGTCGGCGGTTTCGTTGTTACAGATGGACAAGGTTTTGTCTTCCCCCGCCGAAGGTGCCGCGTTGACGGTTACACTAACCGTTGCCGTGGCCGTACAGCTCTGGCCGTCGGTCACCGTCACGCTGTAGAGTCCCGAAGCGGCCGCCGTGACGGGCGAGATCGTCGGATTGGCCGTGTTGGCGGTAAATCCGTTCGGGCCGGTCCAGGCGTAGGAAACCGGGGTCGCCACCGGAGCCGTCGTGCTGTTTCCGGCCGTCACGGTCAGGTTCAGCATACCGCCGACGCAGGCGACGATGGGGTTTCCGGCGGTGGCCGTCAGCGAACAACAGTTGCTGACCAAGACCGGCACCGTGGCCGTTCCCGAACAGCCCGTTGCGTCCGTTACCAACACCAGATAGGTTCCGTTGTGAATCGCGGCCGCCGTAGCGGTTACGAGTGGCGTCGAACCCGAAGCGATAAACCCGTTGGGTCCCGTCCAGGCATAGGTCAATGGCGCCAAACCGCCCGTTGCCGAAGCCGACAGACTCAGTGGCTGACCGATGCAACCACTGCCCGCGGCTACCGAAGCCAGCACATTCAGACCCGGATTGACGACAATCGTACAGGTGATGGTGGTGGACGACGGACAGGAGGCCGGGGCGGCACTGACGCCCCAGACCTGAAACGTGATGGTTTGGGAAACCGGCCCGGTGTTGAACAACGCCTGACTGATATCGCCGGTGCCGGATTGGTTGTTGTCGAGTCGCAACCAGTGGACGACGGTGCCGGGAAGGTCACTGATGAAGCTAATGGCACCCGTCTGACCCGAACAGATGGTTTGGGAACAGACCGAGGGTGTGACCACCGGAACCGGATTGACGGTTACAATGGATGTAGCTGTATTGTTAGGACAACCAAATGAAGTGACCGAAGCGGTATAAGTGAAGGAGGTTGAGGCCGTAACCGATGGAAAATCCGTGACGTTGCCCAAACCGGTTACATTACCCGGCATTCGGGTCCAGACGGTTTGCTCGCCCGAGGGAACCGTGGTGTAGTTGATGGCGACCTGTTCGCCTGAGCAAATCGTGGCCGATGTGAGGCTCGGCGTGATGGTGATGGGCGGACACGCGCCCGCCAGTGTGTAGACCGTGAACGACCCCGGCACAATGGCCGCCGTGGTGGTGATGGAACCCGCCGTGACCTGAGGAGCCAGGCCGGTGAACGTACTCGCGCTGGTGTTCTGAATGAGCGAACCGGTGTCGTAGGCCGACGGAATGACGACCCATTTCGTGCCGTCCCAGCCGACGATGGTAAGTTTGCTGAAGTCCCCTCCTACCATCGCGGTGATGGGAGTGTTGGCATCCCAGGTGAGGGTGATGCGCGCGGGCGTGGTGCCGTCGATGTCCCAGTATTCAACGTTGTCGACTGTGCCGACATCCGTGGCTTTGGCGGTGGTGGGAAAAGCGAGACCTCCGCCGGGCAAAACGCCGTAGGCTCCGCCCATGAGGTTGCTGGTGGTGGCCAAACCGGGATCGACGCCGTAGTAAGCGGCCGTAGTCGGAGCCGCGAATGAGGAAGCCGAAACCGCAGCGGGGCGGTATTTATCGTTGTCACCGATGGGGAAGGTGAACGCACCGGTATTGTAGGTGCGGACGTAGCCATCCACAAAAGCGGTATTGCTCGCGTTGATCCAGGAGCCGTTGGGACCCACGAAGCTGTACATCCCGATGGCGGGTTGCCGCTCGGAGCCAATGATCCCGGCATTGATGGTGCCACTCCCGGTGACGAAGTTGTGCTGCGCATAAATAGCGTCCTCGCCCCCGGTATGCATGAATGTGCTGCCAAAACTGCCCGACTGAGCGTACACCTGTTGGCTAAGGACGGTAAACACAAACGTTATGAAAACCAACAACTTGTGCTTTCTGGTATAATTTCCCATCACCTTATCGCGATTTAATAACTTTATTGATTGACTACTGAATTATGGTACTTACTCCCCTCCCCCAAGCCCCGAAACATCGGCCCGGCCTGCAAGTGGACACTTTACCCCCATGCCTCGGTTTTGCTTCTAAGCCTCGGGTTTGATTCCCAAGCCTTGGTTTGCTCCCTAAGCCCTGGTTTGCTCCCTAAGCCCTGGTTTTGCCCCCAACCCCCTGAAGGGGGCTTAAAAAAACCGGATGCAGAAGCCCCCTTCAGGGGGTTGGGGGCAAAACCAGGGCTTGGGGGCGAATCCTGACCTTGGGACAAACAGTGGTATTGCTGGAAATCAAAAGAACGTTGCGCCTTCGTACCAGTTGGAAGGCTGAAGTTTCAGAATAACGGACTATGCGCTACTCTGAAATTGTGCCGGTGACCTGCAAAAACCGGTCATAAATTTTTATTGACTGACTGATACAATTGTTTGTTGATTGGCATAATCATCACTACCACAGGGAGATAATGCAGCAGCCCCCAACCCTATGGTTGCTGTTGTTGTCCCAATATTAGCCCAATTGATCATGTATGTCTTTACGTTATAATTTCGAACTGGAAGGTTTTTCAGTGCGTGCTTGAAGTTCAGATAATACCCACTACAACCAACGCTTGACTCCTGTACATAATATTGATCTACCAGTTCAAATACCCCGGGAGTTGTCTTATCCACGTAAAGCAGAATAAAAAAAGAAACCAGAGCATTATGACCATTAACGGAATGGTTACCCGTATAGTCGAGTATAACATCATTGATAGGGCTTGTTATTGAGAATGCCGCATTCCGACTCAGATCAACGGCACAAGCAGGAGGTGTAGAACCCAGTGCTGGCAGAGCGCAGTATCCACCACCCGCAGGTCCTCCGGGTGGTATTGTTACTCTAACTCCAGGAGCAGACTGTGAAAATGAAGTTACCCCTGTAGTTTTCACTGCCGGTGCCAATGCCACCCAGCCCGTACCATCCCAATAATATTCGCCTATTTTAGCCGCCAGCGTCGGATAGCTGGTGGTCGATGAGGTAATGGAAGCATTGGTATTGTACACGTGCATCCCCGCCGTCGGGGTTCCCGCCAAGCCCCAGGTGGTGGTGGTGGTCAGGCTGATGCGGGGCATCAACAAGCCCTTGTTGGTGCTTTCCATCTCAATCAGCGAACCGGGGTTGATGGAGGTTGGATTATTGCCCACTTTCATCTGAGCTTGAGCCACCAACGTGCTGGCTAAAAAGGCGATCATCGCGAGCGTATGCTTGATAGAAGTTTTCATTGCTGGTCGTGGTAAAAATTTGTTCCTATTGATAAAATTTCGTTGTTCTCATTGAATCGCCCCGTTCCCCGGTTTTGCCCCAGTCCCCGGTTTTGCCCCCAACCCCCTAAAGGGGGCTTCTGCATCCGGTTTTTTTAAGCCCCCTTTAGGGGGTTGGGGGCAAAACCGGGGACTGGGGCAAAACCGGGGCGGTGGCAAACGGCAACCCGCCCCGGCAAAACCACTCAATTATTCACCGTGATCTGCGACGTGACGGGGGCGCTGGTACACCCATTTTGCGTCGCGGTAAAGGTGTAGAGGTACGTTCCGGCGGGCAACACCTGGTTGATCGTTACACTGCCCGTTCCGGTGCCGGTGCTGGCGGGTGGATTCGGCGTGGCGGGTGTGCGGGTCCAGTTGAGGGTTGCCGTGGGCGGAAAAGCCGTAGCCACAATATTTGTTTGTTCTAACAAGCATATAATTGCATTTCTAGGAATGACCTGCAGGGCCGGAGCCGGGTTAATGGTGAGGGTAACCACCTCGGTGTCGGCGCAATTCCCGGCCTGGGCAGTAACGATGTAGGTAATCGTTTGGGGTACGCCATTGAGGTTGCTGATGCCGGCAAAATTGATGGTTGTTCCTGTTCCACTTTGTCCCAGATTATTGATCCACGTTACGGTGGCTCCGGCGTCGCCCGCCACCACGAGTGTGGTGCTTTGGCCGGAGCAGATCGTCAGACCCGAGCCCGTACTAATACTTAGACTGGGTTGGGTCGCAATGGTCACAGTTGTCGACGAACTTGCTGTACATCCGGCCGCATTGGTAGCCGTCACGCTGTAGACGCCACTGGCTGCGGTGGTGGTGACGGGGATGGTCGGGTTCTGCTGATTGCTCACAAAACCGTTCGGTCCGCTCCAGGCGTAGGTGGCAAAACCGCTCGTGGCCGACAAAGACAGGGTGCTGGCACTACACAGCGGGCTGTTGCTCGTCGCCATCACGGTCGGGGCGGTTGGGCTATTGATGGTGGCCGACAGCGCGGTCGTACAGGTCGGGTCGCCTATGGCCTGAACCACAACGGTATAGCTTCCCGGGGCGAGGTTGGCGATGGTGAAGGGACTCGCACCGAGGGCCTGAGCCGCTCCGCCATTCACACTATATTGGTAGGTCTGCGAACCGGTGTAGGTGACCAGAATGGAACCGCTGTTGGGCGTGACGCAACTCGTGACCGAGGTCGGGGTGGCCGTCGCGACCAGGTCGCAGCAGTTGTCGACCACAATGGTGCAGGTGATGGTGGTAGACGACGGACACGAAGCCGGGGCGGGTGATTCGGCCCAGACCTGGTAGGTATACGTCAGGGATGTGGGGCCGGTGTTGATCAGCGACTGGCTGATGTCGCCCGTGCCGCTCGATGGTGCCGGGGAGGTTGGCGTCCGCACCCAGTGAATGGTGGAACCGGGAATGGTGGTGGTGAACGTAATGGCACCGGTTTGGCCCGAACAGATCGTTTGCGAACAGAACGAGGGCGTCACGATGGGAACGGGATTGACCAGAACCGTGGTGACGGCGGTCAGGCTGGGGCAACCGAAGGACGTAACCGCAGCGGTGTAAGTATAGGTGGTGGGGGTACTGCCGGTGGCGGTCGGAAAGTCGACCACGTTGCCCAGGCTCGTCAGGTTGCCCGGCATCCGGGTCCAGATTGTTTGTCCGCCCGTTGGGGTGGTGGTGTAGTTGATGGCGACCTGCCCGCCCGAACAGATGGTCTGGCTGGTGAGGTCGGCGACAATGTTGGTGGTGGGGCATGAGCCCGCCAGCGTATAAACCGTGAAGGAACCCGGCACCACGGTGGCATTGGTGGTGATGGAACCCGCCGTAATCTGAGGCCCCGGCCCGGTGAAGGCACTCGCGCTGGTGGTCAGCGTCAGCGAAGCCGGATCAACCGTCGACGGAATAGCGACCCACTTGGTGCCGTCCCAGCCGACGATGGTGAGGTTATTCAGGTTGGCACCCACCATCGAAGCGATGGGCGTGTTGGCATCCCAGGTGAGGGTGATGCGCGCGGGCGTGGTACCGTCGATGTCCCAATATTCGACGTTGTCGACCACGCCGACGGTGGCGGCTTTGGTGGTGGTGGGGAACGCGCCACCCGCGGGCAAAACGCCGTAGGTGCCGCCTTTCAGGTCGCTGGTCATTGCTGAACCCGGATCGACGCCGTAGTAGGCCGCCGTGGTGGGGGCTGCTGCGGACGAAGCCGACACCGCGGCCGGGCGGTATTTGTTGTTGTCGCCGATGGGGAACGTAAACGCGCCGGGGTTGTAGGTCCGGACGTAGCCATCCATAAAGGCGGTATTGCTCGCGTTGATCCAGCTACCGGCCGGGTTGACGAAGCTGTAGACCCCGATGACGGGCAACCGCTCCGATCCCACGATCCCGGCGTTGATGGTGCCGCTGCCGGTGACGAAATCGTGTTGTCCCAAAATCCCCATCTCCATTCCGGTATGGACGTAGGTGCTGCCAAAACTGCCGGATTGTGCCCGTACGCCCTGGCTTATGACGGTTAGCACAAACAGCCAGAGAACTTCCCACCGGTGCTTTTTCGTAAAATTCCCCATCATCTGATTGCGCGTTAAATGCGTTGTATATGAACTGGTTAATGATTTTATTCTTATTTCGTTTCGGGCTGTTGCGACGGCCACTACCCTACGGTTGTGCTGTTTCGACGCTTTTGCCCCGTTCGTCGGTTTCGCCCCTAAATCCCCTAAAGGGGACTTGGACAATGCTTTGGACGACGCTTGTTACTCCCGCTCGGTGTCCAAGTCCCCTTTAGGGGATTTAGGGGCAAAAGCGTCGGCAAAATTTGCTTTGCCAAGCAATTATTAATCACCCTTTACTCCCACTCCATCAACACCCTGCCAACAGGTCAGGCAGCCTGTCGATGCCGGATTACTTCCACCTCGGCTCCCCGTTCGATGGCTTCATTCATTCAAGTCATCCAGACGATCCCGAACCGTTTCATCGCTAATGGAATCTTGCTCGGACTTATCATAAATAGCTAACAGAAAAAAGTTTTAAGATCCCGCTCAAAATCAGCCGTAACTTCTACTTTATAACTCATTAACAGTACTTTCGCTTTTTGCCCCGTTCCCCTAAAGGGGACTTGGACAATGCTTTGAACGATGCTTGTTACTCCCGCTCTGCGTCCAAGTCCCCTTTAGGGGAACGGGGCAAGAAGCGAAAGGGTATTGAATTATCAGACGTAAGTCCTCATTAAGCAGTTCTCTGGCTGATTTCAACTTTATTTTCCCCTCCACGTGCAACTGCGCCTGGCGATAGCCCCGTTCAATGGCGTCCAGAATTTCTTCGTTCGTTGGCGAAACGTCTTCCGTCTGAGCGTCACCCTCGCTTTCAATTCGTATCTGCGCCTTTAACGACTTAGCCAGTTCCAGAAACAATTGCTTATACCGGGCGTCCGTTTCGATGATCAGTACCATGTCGAATCCAGTTAGTTAGTGCTTACCAAAATTACACAAAATCGGCAGTTTCTGTTCATGCACCGTTTCCGGATGCATTGGGTTCCCTGCCTTTGTCGCTTGAATAGCCGAGTGACAATAAATTAGTTAGTTCGCAATTTTGTAGGCATAAAAAGAGGATACTACTATGCCAAAAATCGACCCGGTGGCTGGCGTGGCTGCCGCGGTTAAATTTATAGTGTCTCCTGCATTCAGGAACACGATATTTGACACGGAAGCCGAAAAGGTTACCACATTCATCTGTGAACAAGCTTGACCAACAATTGTACCTCCATTCACAACCAGTCGCAAACAAGCTGCATTAAAGACTGATGCCCCAATTGCATTGTTATCAAATTGCGTGGAGCCGAATACCTGATAAAATCCAGTTGAAGGAGCCGTGAAGGTTCCAGTAGGCGGATCGAAAGAATTGGTGGGATCAGCGGTTTCTGCCTGAAATGTGACATTCTGGTAGTTAGAAGGCCCTACCGATGAATACATGTTTTGCCTGGCCTGCGTGGTTGTTCCCGCAAAAATGGTAAGGCTTACACTTTGCCAACTTGCCCCCCCCACGGCATCAGACGTCAACACTTTTCCCGTCCCTTCGGTCCCATCCTGAATCGTCAATTGACCAGTGGTTTTATCGACTTTCACCTTGCGGTTGGGCGTGGAGGCTTCCACTTCGAGGTTAGAGGTGGGAGCGGCAACGGTGGGGTTGGTCCCGATTTTCACCTGAGCCTGGACCACCAACGTACTGGCAAACAGGGCGATAACAGCGAGGGTATGTTTGATTGCGGTTTTCATGGATATGCGTTGTAAAGAGTTGTTTAAAAATCAATTCTGCACCACGACCTGCGACGTGACCGGGGCACTCGTGCAACCGTTCTGCGTTGCGGTGAATGAGTAGTCATACGTGCCGACGGGCAGGACTTCATTCACGGTTACGCTGCCCGTTCCGGTGCCACTGGCCGGGGCCGGAATCGCCGGGGTCCGTGTCCAGTTGATCGTGGCCGTGGCCGGGAAAGACGTTGCCGTCACGGTCGTCATTTCCAGCGCGCAGACCACCGCCTGTTTGGGTACCACCTGCAGGGCCGGAACCGGTTTGATGGTCAGCGTCACCACCTTGCTGTCGGAACAGTTTCCGGCGCTCGCCGTCACCACATACGTGATCGTCTGGGGAGGACCGCTGATGTTGTTGATCCCCGCAAAGTTGATCGTGGTTCCGGTGCCGCTTTGGCCGAGGCTATTCACCCAGGTGACATTGGCCCCACCGTCGCCCGACACCGTCAGCGTGGTGGCCTGGCCCGAACAGATCGTCAGACCCGAACCGGCTGTAATACTTAGACTGGGTTGCGTCGCAATGGTCACAGTTGTGGAGGCCAAACCGGTACAACTAATGCCGTCGGATACCGTGACGGAATAGACGCCACTGGCTGCGGTGGTGGTGTTGGGAATGGTCGGGTTCTGCATCGTGCTCACAAAACCGTTCGGCCCGCTCCAGGCGTAGGTGGCAAAACCGCTCGTGGCCGACAACGACAGGGTGCTGGCACTACACAACGGGCTGTTGCTCGTAGCCGCTACAATGGGGTTGCAGCAATTGTCGACCACAATCGTACAGGTGATGGTGGTGGACGAAGGGCAGGACGAAGGTGCCGGACTGACGCCCCAAACCTTGAACGTGATGGTCTGCGACGTAGGGCCGGTGTTGGTCAGGGCCTGGCTGATGTCGCCCGTACCGGTTTGGTTGTTATCGACGCGCAGCCAGTTGATGGTGCTGCCGGGAATGCTGCTGGCAAAGGTGATAGCACCCGTTTGCCCCGAACAGATCGTTTGCGAACAGATGGAGGGCGTTACGATGGGAACCGGGTTGACCGTCACCGTGGTGACCGCCGTCAGACTCGGACAGCCGAACGTGCCGGTGACCACGGCGGAGTAGGTGTAGCTGACCGGCGTGGTGCCGGTAGCGGTCGGGTAATCCAGCACGTTGCCCAGTTGAACAAGGTTGCCCGGCATCCGGGTCCACTGGATTTGGGAACCGGCGGGGGTGGTGGTGTAGTTGATGGCCACCAGCGCACCCGTACAGATGGTGGTGGAGGTGATGTCGGGCACAATAGTGGTGGGCGGACAGGCCCCCGCCAGCGTGTAAACCGTGAAAGATCCCGGCACCACGGTGGCGTTGGTGGTGATGGAACCCGCCGAAACCTGTGGGGCCAGGCCCGTGAAGGCACTCGCGCTGGTGGTCAGCGTCAGCGAAGCCGGATCGACCGTCGACGGAATGGCCACCCACTTCGTGCCGTCCCAGCCGACGATGGTGAGGTTATTCAGGTTGGCACCCACCATCGAAGCGATGGGGGTGTTGGCATCCCAGGTGAGGGTGATGCGCGCGGGCGTGGTGCCGTCGATGTCCCAGTATTCGACGTTGTCGACCACGCCGACGGTGGCGGCTTTGGAGGTGGTGGGGAACGCGCCACCCGCGGGCAAAACGCCGTAGGTGCCGCCTTTCAGATCGCTGGTCATCGCTGAACCCGGATCGACGCCGTAGTAGGCCGCCGTCGTGGGTGCCGCGAAAGAGGAGGCCGACACCGCGGCCGGGCGGTATTTGTTGTTGTCGCCGATGGGGAACGTAAACGCACCGGAGTTGTAGGTTCGCACGTAACCATCGACAAAAGCCGTATGGGCCGCGTTGATCCAGGAGGCACTGGCCCCCAAAAAGCTGTACAGCCCGATGACGGGTTGCCGCTCCGAGCCAATGATCCCGGCGTTGATGGTGCCGCTGCCGTTGATGAAGTCGTGCTGCCCCAGGATAACCGTCTCAATTCCGGTGTGGGCATAGGAACTGCCCACACTACTCGATTGAGCGTGTACCAACTGGCTGATGACGGCAAGCACGAGCATCCAGAGAACGGCCCATCGGTGCTTTTTAGTAAAATTCCCCATCATTTGATTGCGCGTTAAATGCGTTGTATATGAACTGGTTAATGATATTATTCTTTTTCGTTTGGGGCTGTTGCCGCTGTTTTACCCCGTTCGTCGCTTCCGCCCCTGTTGACGGTTTTGCCCCTGTTGACGGTTTTGCCCCTGTTGACGGTTTTGCCCCTAAATCCCCTAAAGGGGACTTGGACAATGCTTTGGACGACGCTTGTTACTCCCGCTCGGTGTCCAAGTCCCCTTTAGGGGATGTAGGGGCGAAACCGTCAACAGGGGCGAAAGCGACGGCCCGGCAAAAGCGTCGAAATACAGACTAGAATAAATTGCTTGTAAAAGCAATACAATAAACATGCTTTTATCCTTACTCAATCAACCCATCAGGCAGCCTGTCGGTGTGGCATTCCTCCACCTCGGCTACTCAAGACCTGTTTTGTTTTAAGGCACATAATAAAGCGACATTGACCCGGTGTATACGTTTGTTGCACATCCGGGTGGTTCATAATTGACCGAATAGGTGACTTTGATAGTTACAATGTCATTAGCATTCAAATGCAAAAGCTCATTAATTGCATTAGTCCACCCACCCGCGCGTCTTGTCAAATTATTATTACCAGCGAAAACGCCCGTTGCAACTCCATTAATGTATAAATTCATAGATGTTGCAATGAGCGCATTGACGTCCGTGCATCCTGCACCGTTTTGAAGGCCGGTGATACTATTTAACTGATAGTAACCAGTTACAGGCGCTTTTAATCCGTTGCCAACTTTTGCTGCTCCTCCTTCTGTAAATTCAGTAGTAGTGTATTGCACCTCCTGAGATTGAAAATTGCTTGTAAAGACCGGAGTAAAACCTCCTGTTACTCTAATCTTGGGCAATTGATCAATCGCAGTAGCGGGAATTTTTTGCCAACTCGCCCCTCCAACCGCGTCAGATGTCAAAATTTTACCCGTTCCTTCGGTCCCATCCTGAATCGTCATTTGCCCGGTCACCCGATCGACTTTCACTTTGCGGTTGGGCGTCGAGGCTTCCACTTCCAGGTTGGCGTTGGGGTTGGTGACCGTCGGGTTGGAACCGATTTTCATTTGGGCTTCTGCCACGACCGTACTGGCGAAGAGGGCAAAAACGACGAGGGTATGTTTGATGGCGGTTTTCATGGTATAAATTGTAAAGAGTTGTTTAAAATCAATTCTGCACCGTGACCTGCGACGTGGCCGGGGCACTCGTGCAACCGTTCTGCGTTGCGGTGAACGTATAGGTGTACGTGCCGACGGGCAAGGTTTCGTTCACCGTCACGCTACCCGTTCCCGTACCACTGGCCGGAGCCGGTATTGCCGGGGTCCGTGTCCAGTTGATCGTGGCCGTGGCGGATAGAGCCGTTCCGGTGACGGTCGTCATTTCCAGCGCGCAGACCACCGCCTGAACGGGAATCACCTGAATGACCGGGGCCGGGTTGATGGTCAGCGTCACCACCTTGCTGTCGGAACAGTTTCCGGCACTCGCCGTCACCACATACGTGATCGTTTCGGGGGTGGCGTTGGTGTTGCCAATCCCGGCAAAGAAAATCGAGGTACCGGTGCCGCTTTGGCCGAGGCTATTCACCCAGGTTACTGCCGCCCCGCCGTCGCCCGACACCGCCAGCGTCGTGCTTTGTCCCGAACAGATCGTCAGACCCGAACCGGCTGTAATACTTAGACTGGGTTGCGTCGCAATGGTCACCGTGGTGGAGGCCAAACCCGTGCAACTGATGCCGTCGGATACCGTCACGGAATAGACGCCACTGGCTGCGGTGGTGGTGACGGGGATGGTCGGATTCTGCATCGTGCTCACAAAACCGTTCGGCCCGCTCCAGGCGTAGGTGGCAAAACCGCTCGTGGCCGACAGCGACAGGGTGCTGGCACTACACAACGGGCTGTTGCTCGTGGCCGCTACCACCGGATTGCAGCAGTTTTCCACGACAATCACGCAGGTGATGGTGTTTGAACTGGGGCAACTCGCGACCGAAGCCGGGTAGGTCGCCCAGATCTGGTAGGTATACGTCAGGGAAGTCGGGCCGGTGTTGGTCAGCGACTGGCCAATGTTGCCCGTGCCGCTCGACGGAGCCGGGCTGGTGGGCGTTCGAACCCAGTTGATGACGCCCCCCGGAATGCTGGTGACGAAGGTGATGGCCCCGGTTTCGCCCGAACAGATCGTTTGCGAACATTGCGAGGGCGTCAGGATCGGCTGCGGATTGACGGTCACGATCGTGGTGGCCGTATTGCTGGTGCAACCAAACGCACTGGTCACCACAGCGGTGTAGGTGTAGCTGACCGGGGCGGTTCCGGGGGCGGTGGGGTAATCGAGCACATTGCCGAGGTTGGTCACATTGCCCGGCATCCGGGTCCACTGCACGGTTTGGGCCGCGGGCGTGGTGGTGTAGTTGATGGCGACTTCGCCCCCCGAGCAGGTCGTCAGGGAGGTGATGCTGGCCGTTACGCTGGTGGGTGGGCAGATGCCCGCGAGGGTGTAGACGATGAACGATCCCGGCACTACAGTGGCGTTGGTGGTGATGGAACCCGCCGAAACCTGCGGAGCCAGGCCCGTGAAGGCACTCGCGCTGGTGTTCTGGAGCAGCGAAGCAGCATCGACCGTCGACGGAATGGCCACCCACTTCGTGCCGTCCCAGCCGACGATGGTGAGGTTGCTGAGGGTCGTGCCGACCATCGCGTTGATGGGCGTGGTGTTGTCCCAGGTGAGGGTGATGCGCGCGGGCGTGGTGCCGTCGATGTCCCAGTATTCGACGTTGTCGACCACGCCGACGCGGGTGGCTTTGGATGTCGTGGGAAAAGCGAGACCTCCGCCGGGCAAAACGCCGTAGTTGCCGCCCATGAGGTTACTGGTGGTGGCCACACCCGGATCGACGCCGTAATAGGCCGCCGTGGTGGGCGCTGCTGCCGACGAGGTCGACACCGCGGCCGGGCGGTAGCGGTTGTTGTCGCCAACCGGAAAGGTGAACGGGCCAGGGTTATAGGTCCGGACGTAGCCATCGACAAAGGCGGTATTGCTGGCATTGATCCAGCTTCCGTTCGGATTAACCATGCTGTACATCCCGATGGCGGGTTGCCGCTCCGAGCCAATGATGCCGGCGCTGATGGTGCCGCTGCCGGTGACGAAATTATGCTGCGCATAAATGCCGCCCTCCCCTCCGCTGTGCATGAAGGAACTGCCAAAACTGCCCGACTGCGCCCGTGCCAGTTGGCTGATGACGGTCAACACAAACGTCAGGAAAATACCCCATCTGCGTTTTCTAGTAAAATTCCCCATCATTGACTTTGCGTTAAATGCTTTATGTGTTTACTCTTCAATCAATTGTCGTATTCAATATTTGATTTGACAATCAAATAATCTACCAATCCAATGTGCATTCCCTATAAAACGAACTGGCTTTCAAATAATCAACTAGTTACTTCTTGCCACCACCATTCAAACTCAGCGATAGGGTGATTTTCGGCCAATAATTGCAATTAAGATATTGGTATCAAGGACGATTCTCAGACCGGTAATGTTCATTAGCCCAATTTTTCATATCTGCTTCGGTAAGATTCTGGTTCTGTTCATTAACGGTTTTTCTGCAACGACTCCAACGCTTTGCCGTGCTGATGAATCATCACAATGACGGGTGCGACCCACCGATTGCCACCCTTTTTATATTCCGGAATACTTCAGGAACGCTACACTTTTATACTCATACGAAAGCCAGGGTTCGCGTGATTTCCCAAAATATTGTTCCGAAAGTAAACCGGTTCAAAGAAATACGTTCTGCTTTTATTTCGAGATGAAAGCACCCGTAAAGTTGAAAAAGAAAAACGTTGAGGTTTGCCCAGGTTGGAGACTGGCATTGAATCTCATATCAACCACATCACCGGCGTTAAGTGGCATTATAATCGTACCTGCTCCCGCTATACCACTGCCAATAGAACAGTTTGCGACGCTTAAATACCTAGTTAAAATCCCATTTACATAAATAGGCACATATACGCCTTGTAAATAGCTTAGGTTCGTTGAAGAATAAATGGTACTGAATTGATAAACCCCAGTTCCATTGGCCGGTACGGTAAATGAATTAGTCGCCAAATTAAAACTGTTATTTTTATCATAATTCTTGACCCCAAAGATCGCTTTATCAGTAGCCGAAGCGGCCACCGTCTGGTTAGCGGTATTGGAAACCGAAAACAACACCGGAGAATCCTGGATGCCCAGCGGTGCCAATGCCACCCAGCCCGTTCCGTCCCAGTAATATTCTCCCACTTTGGCCACCAGCGTCGGGTAAGCCGTGTTGGTCGAGGTGATGGACGCATTCGTATTGTACACATGCATCCCCGCGGCCGGGGTTCCCGCCAGCCCCCAGGTGGTGGTATTGGTCAGGCTGATGCGGGGCATCAACAGCCCTTTGTTGGTGCTTTCCATTTCAATCACCGAACCGGGGTTGATGCTCGTCGGGTTGTCCCCGACTTTAAACTGGGCTTTTGCCACCAACGTACTGGCAAAGAGGGCAAGAACGACGAGGGCATGTTTGATCACGGTTTTCATGGCTATAAGTTGTAAAGAGTTGTTTTAAATTAGTTCTGCACCGTCAGCGGCACCGTTACCACCTGGCTCGTACACCCGTTCTGCGTTGCCGTGAAATTGTAGGTGTAGTTGCCCGCTGGTAAGGCTTCGTTGACCGTCACACTTCCCGTTCCCGTACCACTGGCCGGGGCCGGAATCGCCGGGGTCCGCGTCCAGTTGATGGTCGCGGTCGCCGGTTTCGCCGTGGCGACAATGTTGGTCATTTCCAGGGCGCAAATCACCGCGTTCTGGGGAACCACCTGCAAAGCCGGGGCCGGGTTGATGGTCAGCGTCACGATTTTGCTATCCGAACAATCGCCCGCTTTCGCCGAAAACACGTAGGTGACGGTTTCTGGCTGGCCACTCACGTTGCCAATACCGGCAAAGACGATCGAAGTGCCGGTGCCGCTTTGTCCCAGGCTGTTCACCCAGGTGACTGCCGCTCCGCCGTCGCCCGATACGGCCAGCGTGGTGCTTTGTCCCGAGCAGATCGTCAGACCCGAACCGGCTGTAATACTTAGACTGGGTTGCGTCGCAATGGTCACCGTGGTCGACGCCAGTGCCGTACAACCGGCCGCATTTGTCGCCGTGACACTGTAGGTGCCACTGGTGATCGTAGATGCGTTCGGAATGGTTGGGTTCTGCTGGTTGCTCACAAAACCGTTGGGGCCGCTCCAGGCGTAGGTTGTAAACCCGCCGGTGGCCGCCAGCGCGATGGTGCTTCCGGCGCAGAGCGGACTGTTGCTCGTGGCCTGTACCGTCGGCAGAACCGGGCTGCCAACCGTGGCCGTCAGTGACTGCATACAGCTTGGGTCACCCACCGCCTGAACAACAATCGCGTAGGTTCCGGCGGCCAGGTTCGGCACGGTAAACGGACTGGCTCCCAGGCTCTGGAACGCTCCGCCATTTACACTGTATTGGTAGGTCTGCGAACCGGTATAGGTCAGAACAACGGCCCCGCTGTTGGGCGTGACGCAACTCGTGACGGCAATCGGAACCGCCGTAGCCGCCAGATCGCAACAGACCGAGAGGCTCACCACCGAGGTAACGGCAGTCGTTGCGCAATTGGCAGCATCCGTTACCACGACGGTGTAGCTACCCGCAAGCGTCACATTCGAAACCGTCGGATTTTGCAGGTTGCTGGTGAAACCGCCGGGGCCGCTCCACGCGAAGGTGTAGGAACCGGCCGGCGTCACCGTAGACGAGAGTGCCAGCGAACCGCCCGCACAAACAGCCGCCGGGGTAGCACCCGCCACCACCGTCAGGTTCGAGCCATTGGTCAGGGTCACGACCTCGCTCAGCGTACAACCCCGGCTGTCGCCCATCGTTACCGTGTAGCTGCCCGGTGTCAGATTGGCCGCCGTGCCGCCACTGCCCACCACGCCCGTTGGACCGGTGATGGTGTAGGAATACGCGGCACCCGTTCCGCCCGATGGCTGCACCACCGTCAGACTTCCCGAGGTGGGCGACAAACAAGTCGGGTTTTTGTATTGAATATTGAAATCCATGCCCGTGGGCTGGTTCACCGTGATGGTGGTGACCGATACGCAGGACGTGGAGGTGGTTCTTGTAATCACGTAGGTACCACCCGGAACCGTCAGCGACAGGGGCGTTCCGGCCGTTGCCTGACCCATGATCGTGGCCGTATTGGCAATCGTGACGACGTAGGTAGCACCCGCATCCGTTCCCGGATTGGTGTATTGAATCGTGCCGTTTTCGTCCGGACAGTTGGCGTCCGTTTTGGTCCAGCCCGCGATGGCCGGTTGGCCCGCCGGGTTGATGATGACATTGGTTTTCGTCACCGAGCATCCGTTGGCATCCGTCACCGTGATCTGATACGTTCCGGCGGGCAGACCCGTGCGGGTAAACGTCCGGACGTTGCTCACGCCTTCGATGTAGCCGTTCAGGCTGTAGGTGAACGGCCCTACCCCACCGGTTACGGTGATGACGATTCGACCGTCGTTGGCTAAGCAACTCGTAGCGTTGGTCGCTACCGCCGTGGCGTTGATCACCGTCGTGCTGTTGCTCGGAATCGTGACGTCCAGCACGGATTTACAGGTGCCGTTGCCGGTCAGTGTAAAGACGTAATTACCGGATTTCAAACCGGAGATTGTCACCGGAGCCGCACTCGGCTGGGTCTGACTCCCGGTGGTTGGGCCGGTCCACGAAATCGTGAAGGGTCCCGTACCGCTCAGGTTCAGTACCGCGCTGCCGTTGGCAACCGTACAACTCGCGGCTGTGGCCAGTTGCAGCGACAGGATGGGGCCACCGATGTCGTTCACATTGACGACTTCGACGTATTTACAGGCATTGTAGACATTGTCGGCGGAAGAAACCGTGGCCGTAACCGAGTAGGTGCCAGCCGCCAGTCCCGAAGCCACCGGGCCGTTGGCGCCGTTGCTCCACAAATACGTTGCCGTGGCTCCGGCTGGCACCACCAGCAGATTCGCCGTGGCCTGACCATTGACTTTCCCGCATTCGTTGTCGATCACTGTCGTTTCGAACGTCAGAGCCGGACATTTAATCTGGCAGGGTGGCACGGTGACCAGGGCGTCTTCATTGCCCGGACAGCCGTGGCTGTCTACCACACTGACTTTGTAGTCGCCCCCACCCAGGTTTTGCAGGTTCGTTGCGGCAATACCGGTTGTCAGGTCGGTAACGGTTATTGTATAACCCGGTGTTCCGCCGTTGATCTGAACCACTTGCAGCGTACCGTCGCCATTGCCCGTGCCACCCGGTCCGCAGGATTCCGGCGTGTACTGGACGTTGAAGTCGATGCCATTCGGTACGTTGATCGTGAAGCTCTGGAACGAGGTACAGACGCTGCTGCCCACCGTTTCTTTCCGCTCGACCACGTACACCCCTTTTGGTACGCTCACCGTGGCGGAGGTATTGCCCGGAACCGTCGTGATAACCGTTCCACCCGAACCGAGCAACACCCGGTAGGTTACGTTGGCCGCCTGTCCACCGGCGAAAATCAGCGTTCCGTCGTCGGTCGGGCAGGTTGCGCTCTGCGACGTCCAGCCCGACACCACCGGTGCCCCGGTTTCGCCAATGGTTACCGTCCGTTCGGTTTCGCAGCCGTTGGCCCCACTCACAACCCCGACGGTATAGACGCCCGCCGGTAGTCCCGGAATGGTTAAGGTATTGATGGACACGGAGGTATAGGCCGTGCCGTTGAGGGAGAAGGTATAATTAGGACCGCTGCCCGACGCCGTCAGGCTGATCGAACCGTCCTGTGATCCGCAACTTGAAGCCGTGTTTGGCGTAGCCGCCAGCGAAATGGCGCTGCTCGACGAAACCGGGATCGTGACATCCTGCGTACTCTTGCAGGACGAGGTGCTGCCGGTTAGCGTGAAGACGTAGTTGCCAGCCGCCAAACCCGTGCGGTTGAAAGAGAAGCCGGAGCCGGTGTTGCCAATGTTGGCAGAACCACTGCTCGGGCCGGTCCACGACACCACATACGGCCCTGTGCCGCTGGTGACGCTGAACGAAACCGAACCGGTGGCACCCGTACAGCTTGAGGGGTTGATGATCCGGCTTTCAAATACCGGCCCGCCGATGTCGTTGACGTTGACCATTTCGACGTAAGGACAACCCGCGAAGGTGCCGGTCAAAACCGTAGCCGTTACCGAGTAGACCCCGGCGGCTAAACCGTTGGTGTTTTTGCCGGAGAAGTTATTGCTCCACTGGTAATCGACGTCGTTTTCACTGTAGGTACCGAGTTGCGCGACGGCCCGACCATCGGAAGCTCCGCAATTGGCATCCACCACGAAGGTATTCATGGGAATAACCGGGCAAAGCTGCTCGCAGTTGGGTACGGTGACGAAGATGCTTTCAACACCCGAACACCCTTTCGAATCGAATACTTTGACGTTGTAAACGCCCGGTGCCAGGTTGGTATACACGCCCGGCGACGAGGGCGCAATCACCTGATTCTGCGCGTTGGTCAGCGTGGTCGAATACGGGCTGGTGCCGCCCATGATCTGGACGACCGAAACCGTGCCGTCGTTGTTGGCTACGCCACCCGGCGCGCAGGTTACTTTCGTGTATTCGACGTTGAATTTCAATCCTTCCGGCACCGTGATGGTCACCGTGGTGAAGGACGTACAGGTCGACGAGGTTGCCGTGCTTTCGATGCTGTAGGTTCCCGCCGGTAAGGTCAGGGTGGTGGAAGTGGCACCGCTGATGCCCGCCACCGGGCTGACAATGGCACCCGTCGTGACTTCCCGAACCACGAAGGTGGCCGTGGCCTGACCGCCCGCAAAGACCAACTGGCCTTTGTCGGCGGGGCAAATCGGATTGACCACCGTCCAGCCGGTGATGGCCGGTGCGCCGGTTTCGAGGATCGTTACCGGAATTTCGGCCGACGAACAACCACCCGCCGAGCTGACGCCCACGGTATAGACCCCGGCTTTCAAACCCGTCACGGTGAAACTCGTGTTGGCCGAAACGCCCACCGCCACGCCGTCGAGGGAATACGAGAACGGTCCCGTTACGCCCACCGCCGGAATGGCCGTGATAACGATGCTACCCGAGAACGAACCACAGGCCGTGGCATTGGTGGGGGTGGCCGTCACGCTGATGCGGTCGCTGTCGTCTTTCGGAACCGTGATCGGCAGGTAGGAAGAACAGGCGGTATTGGTGCTGGTGCTGGTAATTTTAAAAATATAAGAACCGGGGGCCAGATTCGGAATTGTGGTGACGCCCAGGGTGGCACCGGGCAGCGAGCCGGTGGCGGCTCCCGTCCAGGAAATCGTGAAAGGTCCCGTGCCGGTGGTGATGTCGATGGCGACGGCTCCGTTGTTGCCCAGACAGTCGGCGGAGGTAATCAGGTCGATTTCGCCGATGGGCGCACCGATGTCGTTCACCTGCACGCTGTCGATCACCGTACAGGCTCCGTTGGCGGTAGTGATGGTGGCCGTGACGCTGTAGACCCCAGCCGCCAGCCCGGTGATGTTCGGGCCGGTTTTTCCGTTGCTCCAGGCAAAACCGGTGGTGGCTCCCGTGGGAAGTCCGCCGATGGAAACCGACGCGGTTCCGTCACTGTTGCCGCAGGTCGCATCGATTTTACCCGCACTGATGGGGTAATTACAGGGTGGCGGGGTACAATCCCGCACGACGATGACGGCCAGCGCGGGGGCCGAACACACATTCCCCGGCGCGTAGGCCACCGTATAGGAACCGACGCCGGAGGCAATGCCACTGAAGATGGTGCCGGTCAGCGACCCGTTGAGGGCCGAGAACGAACCACCGGCGGGGAAATAGGTGGCCAGATCGACAGTGACGTTGTTGCAGATGGCGAGGGTTTTGTTCTCGGAAAGCGAGGTCGGATTGACCACAATCGTACAGGTGATGGTGGTGGACGACGGACAGGTTGCCGGGGGCGAACTGACGCCCCAGATTTTGTAGGTGTAGGTTCCGGCGGTGGTGAAGAGCTGGCTGATGTCGCCCGAGCCGGTGGCCCCGTCTTCGACCCGCAGCCAGTTGACCGTTGTGCCGGTGACACTGCTGACAAAGGTGATGGCCCCGGTTTGGCCGACGCAAATGGTTTGCGAACAAACCGAGGGCGTGATGACCGGTACGGGGTTGACTGTCACCACGGTGGTGGCGATGTTGCTCGGGCAACCGTAGATGCTCGGGATTACGGCGGTGTAGGTGTAGCTGACCGGCGTAGAACCCATGGCCGTGGGGTAATCCGTGAAATCACCGGCCCCCGTCAGGCCACCCGGCATCCGCACCCACTGCACCACCTGTCCGGTTGGGGCGGTGGTGTAGGAAACCGAAACCGGTGCGCCAGAGCAGACGGTCAGGGCGGTGGGGTTGGCCGTGATGGTGCCGCCACCGGGGTTGATCACGATCTGGTAATCCTCCACTTCGCCGTCAGACGCCGAACCGCCCGGCGTGTTGACCGTGATGGTGGGGTCGCTCGTGAGCCGGACGCGGGCGTAGGTCGTTCCCGGTACCAAACCGCTGATGCCCGTCCAGGTGAGGGTGTAATTGCCTGCCGTTCCCGCAGGAATCGACACGCCTTCCGAGGCTTCGAACGTGCCGTTCTGGTTGAAGTCGATCCAGCCGATGAGACGGGCGGAGGGCGAACCGGTGTTGTTGACATCGACCACCAAAGCGGTCAGGCTGGTGGTGGCCGTACAGAGAACGCCAAAGGTTACGGCGTCTTCGTCGTTAATATTATCGAGGTTATCGCCGTTGGCGGTGCTGGGAAAACCGTCGGTTTCAATATCGAGCAGTGTCCCCATGCGCAGATTGGCCGATCCTTTGTGGGAAGGACCACCGCTGGCAAGGCTGGTTTTGTAGGTATCCGGTGCATCACCGAAGTCGCAACCCACGCCGATGGTGATGTCGTCGATGCCAAAGTCGTTACCATAAACACCCAAGGTCTGTTGATTATTTCGAACAACAAAATCAGCCACACCATTGATATCTGCCGTAAATTCCAACTGAAATTGTTGCCAAGTTGGAACTCCATTTACCATGTGAATATCTCCAGTTGTCGTAGAGGCCAATAAAGTACCATCTGTTTTACGGGATTCCAGTAAAAGGTTAGGCAGAATAATATTATCTGTATTAAAACCTATAGCATAAATGGAAAGATAATAAGTTGCTCCCGGCACCAAACCGGTAAACCGACGCCTAAATACCTCGTCTTTAGCAAAGCCCCCATTTACAAACATGTAATATCCTCCTACATCACCGGGAGTATGGTCAACATAGCTCGAATTTCCTATAAAAGTATTACCGGCGTCATTTACAATCGCGTACTCTCCATTTCCCAAGACAGACCCAGTACCGAAATTATTGTAATGATAAGGAGTGTAGCCATTGGGCAGTACCGGCCCATATGAACTGGTAGTTGTTCCGGCAACTCCGAAAGTTTCTACATATGGACTACCACAGGTGTTGACGATAGCTGAACTAATAATGTTGACATTGTCAAACTCAATGAAGCTAGACTGACCAGTAGTGACGGTAACGGTGGCTGTGCGCGCTGACAGGTTTGTCGAAACGGTTCCTCCCGACGTAATAATGTTGCTCAATTGCCAGGTTGATGGCGGAGTAGACTCGGTGATTGTATAGGTTCCTGGAGCTACATCAAATACAACAGTATTGGTGTTGGTTGTGCGAACCGAATGATCATCGAGCCAAGTTCCATCTTCCGTCCGTTGCATCAACCTTCCAGATTGTGAAGAGTATGCTAAATAACCGGCGTATTGAGTTAGATAGGGAACATCGCCATCTGATCCTGCGGAAATACCACCAAAGGAAGTTCTCAAGCCTGAGCTACCCGGATCGTTAACAAAAGAACCACCCAAACCACCAATCAGTCTATGCATCTGTCTTCCAATGGAACTGACAGCCCAAACTGTTCCATCAGCGGCAACAGTGATATCATCATAAGCGCCCGGATACGTATTCGTTACAGTAGCTGTAGAACCAGAGATGGTAATCCGGTAAATATTCACACCATCGATAACCCATACAGCTCCATCGGGTGCTACATCCAGCCGAGTACCGCAAATATTCGGGAACGCAGTAAAATCATTAAATCCGTTATTATACCGGTTTAAGACTGCGCAGGAAGAAGAGCCCGCCAGCACGTAAGTGAATTGGATAGCTCCTGCCGATAATCCTACATCAACGATGTTATTGCCACCAAACCCGATAGTTGAAACACCGTCAGAATGAAACAAAACGCCACTACTTGCAAACGTAACATTACCATCCTTATCCGAGTCCAGTCGATTGCCAGTGGCACCACTCAAAGCGACCCAAGAAGTACTTCCAGTGCTCCGGTGGTAAATTTGTCCGACACCTCCACCCGATGGCGGCATTTCTGCCACCCACACCTTATTGTTATTACCAACCCCTACATCCTGCAAAGGTATATATGCGGCATCATCCGTCAGGTTAAACGTACTCCCCCCCGGAATGTTGGAGGTAAAGCCAAACTGCTGCCCCGCCGTTTCGGACTGGGCTTTCTTGGCAATGGTGATGGTGGCCTGGGCCTGCACCCGCTGCGCCCCGATGAGGGTGGTGAACAAAAACCCGATGAGTACGACCCACTCCCGCCAGCGACCGGCGGAAGACCCGTGTACTTTCGGCAGGATTGGGTCGGATAAACCCCGGCCACTA
The DNA here is from genome assembly GCF_965227735.1 of Larkinella sp. NCBI lineage: Bacteria > Pseudomonadati > Bacteroidota > Cytophagia > Cytophagales > Spirosomataceae > Larkinella > Larkinella sp. Next base: position 1,593,424 of record NZ_OZ245776.1, read on the forward strand.
CCGGTTGAGGGTATAGCTGGATGAGAGATCGTTGTAGAAGGTAACCACATGGTCGTACTGGTTATTTGTTTGTTCACGCAATATTTTGATACCGAACCCATACTCGTATCGTTTAATCTATCTGCTGCTATTCTTGCCCCGGTTTGCTCCCACCCCCCTGAAGGCCGGGCGCGCCGGTGCCGGGCTTTGGACGACGCTTATGTCCGGTTTTACTCCCAACCTTCGTTTCGCCCGGGATTTGCCCCCAACCCCCTGAAGGGGGCTTATGCATCCGGATTTTTAAAGCCCCCTTTAGGGGGTTGGGGGCAACGCTTATGTCCGGTTTTATTCCCAACCTTCGTTTCGCCCCGGATTCGCCCCCAACCCCCTGAAGGGGGCTTCTGCATCCGGATTTTTAAAGCCCCCTTCAGGGGGTTGGGGGCGAAACCGGGCTTGGGGGCGAAACCAGGCTTGGGGGCGAATCCGGGCTTGGGGGCGAATCCGGAGATAAATCCGGTTGCCTTATCCGTAAAAAGCTTCTAATCCGATCCAGCACCGAGGGCAGATGGTGAAATACCTCTTCGTTGCTAAACCGTAGCACGGTGATTCCAAACTCTTCCATCAATCGGGTGCGCCCTTTATCGTATTCCATCTGCTCTCGTTCCTGGTGTATGCCCCCATCGATTTCGACAACCAACCGGGCCTTATGACTATAAAAATCAGCAATAAAATGGCTCAACGGGTGCTGTGACTTAAACCGAAAGCCCTCCAGTTGATTGGCTCTCAAAGCCTTCCAAACTATTTTTTCAGCCGGTGTCAACATTCTCCTTAGTTCATCCGCTTTCCGAAATAGCTCTGGTGTTGCGCCATAAAACATGTCGGTCGCCATGGGCTTCTTCTTTTTAGTTTACATCTGCTCTTTCGACTGGTTTCGGTCCCCAAGCCCGGTTCGGTCCCCAACCTTTGTTTCGCCCCGGTTTCGCCCCCAACCCCCTGAAGGGGGCTTCTGCATCCGGATTTTTAAAGCCCCCTTCAGGGGGTTGGGGGCAACGCTTATGTCCGGTTTTATTCCCAACCTTCGTTTCGCCCCGGATTCGCCCCCAACCCCCTGAAGGCCGGGCGGCCGGTGCCGGGCTCTGGACAACGCTTATGTCCGGTTCTACTCCCAACCTTCGTTTCGCCCCGGTTTCGCCCCCAACCCCCTAAAGGCCGGGCGGCCGGTGCCGGGCTTTGGACAACGCTTATGTCCGGTTCTACTCCGTGTCAAAAGCCCGGCACCGGCCGCCCGGCCTTCAGGGGGTTGGGGGCGAAACCGGGGTTGGGGGCAAATCCGGGGCGAAACTACTGCTGCACCGTAATGGCCACCGTCGCGGGCAGCGTGCTGCTGCAACCGCCGTTGGTCGCGGTGAAGCTGTAGGTATACGTCGCCGGGGGCAACACCTGGTTGATCGTTACACTGCCCGTGCCACTGCCCGACGCTGCGGGTGGGTTCGGCGTGTTGGGCGTTCGGGTCCAGGTAATGCTCGCCGTGGCCGGATTGGCCGTGGCGGTTATGTTGGTTTGCTCCAGGTTACAGATGATCGACGCATTCGGGACCACCTGCAAACGCGGTTCCGGCTTGACCACCACCTGTACAATTTCTTCATCCGAACACGATCCGGTGCTGGCCCGAATCCGGTAGGTGACCACCATCGGCACCGTTCCGGCGTTGACCAGCGTTCCCGACGTAATGGTCGTTCCTGTTCCGGTTTGCCCCAGGCTGTTGGTCCACGAAACCGGCGCGCCGTTCGAACCCGCCACAATCAGCGTCGTGGATTGGCCCGAGCAAATCGTCTGGCTGGGTGAACCGGTCACCGTTAAATTCGGCTGGGTTGCCACGACCACGGCGGTGGTAGCCGTTCCCGAACAACCCTGGGTATCGGTCACCAGCAGGTTGTAGTTCCCGCTTTGGGCCGTGGTCGACAGCGCGAGCGTCGGGTTCTGAACCGCACTCACAAAACCGTTCGGCCCCGTCCAGGCATAGGTGTAAGAACCTGATCCTCCCGCGGCTATACCCGTCAGCGACAGGCTGCCCGTCGTACAAACCGGGCTGTTGCTGGTCGCGACTACATAGAGCGAACCGACATTGAGCGTAACCGTAGCGGTTTTGACGCAGGACGTGCTGGCCGTGGGGTCCGAAACCGTCACGGTATAGATGCCCGCCGTGGCCGAGGTGGCGGCTGGCAGGGTCGGGTTGGCGGCATTGCTGGTGAAACCGTTCGGCCCCGTCCAGAAGTAGGTCACCGCTCCGGCATTGCCCGAAATGGAGGTTGCCAGGGTGACGGCCTGCCCCACGCAAACGGCGGTTTGGCTGGCCGAGGCCGTGACCGTCAGGCTACAGCAGTTGTTGACCATAATCACACAGGTAATGGTGGTGGACGACGGACACGAAGCCGGGGCCGCACTGACACCCCAGATTTTGTAGGTGTTGGTTCCGGCGGTGGCAAAGAGTTGGCTGATGTTGCCGGTTCCGGTGGACCCGTCTTCGACCCGCAGCCAGTTGATGGTGGCCAACACGGACGATGTGAAGGTAATGGCTCCGGTTTCGCCCGAACAGATGGTTTGGGAGCAGACCGAGGGGGTGATGACGGGAACGGGGTTGACGGTAACCCCCGTCGTGACGGTTGTCGATGAGCAACTTCCGGCGGCATTGCTGATCCAGGCCGAATAGGTATAGCTCACGGGCGTGGTGCCGGTTGCTTGTGGAAAATCCGTCAGGTTACCAACACCGGTAATACCGCCCGGCATCCGCATCCACTGGACTGTCTGACCGGTTGGATTCGTGGTATAGTTGATGGTTACGGGTGCGCCCGAACAGATGGTAGCTGGTGTTGCCAGCGTGGCGGTTGGTGGCGGAATGATGCAGAACGGAATAAAATAATCTTCAACTTCGCCATTGGAAGCCGCACCATTGGCACTATTGCTTGCCAAAGCATCCGTTGTAATCCGGAAACGGGCGAAAGTGCCGGTGGAGCTTCCCGTGACGCCCGTCAGCGTGGCCGATGGCCAAACCAATTGCGCGGACGTGGCGCCCTTGGCGACGGTTACACAAACTGATTCGCTGGCGTCGAAGGTGCCGTTGTTGTTCCAGTCGATCCAGCCGCAGAGGTTAGCCGCCGTGGTCGTGTTATTGCTAAGGGCCACATTGACGGTGTAATTGGAAAAACTCAAGCCATTGGTTCCCTGAATCACCGGGAATGATGAAACGCCGTCTTCGTCGTTAAAATTTGACGTATTATCGCTGGTGGCCGTAACCGACGCGACACCATCGGCTTCTGAGTCGATGAGGTTCCCTAGTTTTAAGGTGACAACCCCGTTGGGATCGGTTTCAACAATATGCCCAGCCGCGGAAGTCGTGCGGCTGACATTGTAGCTGGCTGGTGCATCGCCAAAATCGAGACCGGGGCAACTGGTGATGTTTTGCCCCAGAAATCCGGCCAAACCCGGTTTGGAAAAGACCTGCACTATAATTTCATTTTGACCCAACTGCCAATTGTTCTTCAGTACCGTTTGCGTTTGGTTAGACAGGAAGAACCCCCCGCCCGGCAAACCAAACTGCGGAGCCTGCCCGACGCCATTGATGTAAATATTTTGGGTTTCGTTATCGGATAAAAAGTTGAGTGTCAATTTAAAAGCTGGCAACAAATAGGGGTCAGTGATGTTGAACCGATACCGGAAAAAATACGAATTCGGATCTCCAGGAATAGCTGTAGGATCAATCCAACTGGCGTCATAGGAAGTCTGCGTATAACTGATCCAATTGGCATTGCCAAAGGGGCTGTTGGCCCAGGTTCCGGGCACCTTGTTACCGGTAACTACTGCTGGTACAAACGTGGCATTGGCAATGGCTGAAATGGGGATTGGTTGCCCATAGTTTCCCCCGGCGTTCGGCACCCAGGCGGCTTCCCAATTGGCATCAAGCCGGTCTATTGCTGCGATGCCCGTGCCGGTAGCGTTGGTTCCGGTATTCAACAAATTGGCATTAACGCAGGAAATATCATTCAAAACGGGTGGTGAACAGACAATGGGCAGTAATTCATTGATAACGCCGTACGAGCCCTGGTATGTGGCGTTGACAATTAACCGCATGTACCGGGCATTGACAGCCGTCGTAAAATCAACTTCCAGTGGATTACCGATGGATTTTCCAGCATCGAGAACAAAAGCCGAAGCCGGATTTATAACATTTTGTTTGGCAATGCTTCCCGATTGAATGGTCGTAAAATTGATTCCGTCATTGCTGGACTGCACGGTGTACAAATAGATGTCCTGAGCCGCTGCGGTTCGGGGATAATAGATAAACCCTACTAAATTTTGAGATGTGCCATAGTCAAACGTTATGTAGCTGCCGATTGGATTAGCGGGAGTAGCCCAACCTCCTCCGTCTATGGTGCTACCATCGATTGCTCCGGTTGGTGAAAAACCGGCAGCCGTTGCTGACGCCGTGGCCGACCAGCCCGGTTGTGGTTTCAGCACGGTGCGGTTGGCACACGACGTGGCGGCATTGTTGGCAACACACACCGACATGTTATCGAAATTGGCATAATCCGTCCGGGCGGCAAAACGGAAGGTGTACGTTCCGGCGGGTAATACGGATGAAATACCGCTTGCTGTCACCCAGGTTTGGTCACCCAGCGCTGCGTTTAACGTAACGATACTGGACAGTGCGATCTCATAGGTTGCTGTAGCGTCTAAAATCTGGATAAAGGCATCCCCTCCTACGTATCCCGATCCGGGCACCGACGAAACCCGATTGGAAAACGATCCGGAAAATGCGATTGCCGCGGGAGCGGTCAGTGTAAACGTTTGATCCATGATCCCTAAAGATCCTTGCAAATCGATGTATTGGCTCCCGTTGGCAGGGGTAGAGGGAATTTGGGTGAGGACACCACTCGGTCTAAAGACGTTTACCGTCGTTGGATCGATCGAATGGTTGGTCCAACCCGGTATGGAAGCGACCAGATTGTTCGTATTCGCCGTTACCACCGGCGACTCGAAGCTTGGGTTGGTCAGCAGGTTGGGGCCGCTGCACTGCGCTTTTGCTGCGGGGATCCAACCGATGGTCAGGATCAGCAACAATACGAAGCAGAGATTTCGTCGCCCGACCGGCCACCCGGTTTTGGTTAATCTGGTAAAAGCGGGAGAAGCCAGTATACCGGCCACCCCCTTAGTCGGATGCATGCCCCGGTTGGTAGTATAAATGTTCATGGCTGACGGGTTTATTCTTCCCAAAACCTGATGATGCTGAAACGAAAATAGGTGCTTCATAATGAATTTATAACTAAGCGTTATAACTGCCGCATCCACGGCCCGACTCAATTGTTTACCGTTAGTGGCACCGTTACGGGGCTGCTCGTACATCCCCCTTCCGTTGCCGTAAACGTATAGGTATAATTTCCGGCCGGTAAAGTCTCATTGACGGTTACGGTTCCTGTTCCCGAGCCACTTGCTGGCGTTCGCGTCCAGTTGATGGTGGCCGTTGCCGGGGTGCTTGTTGCTTTGACATTGGTTTGTTCCTGAGCGCAAATGACGGCCTGTTGCGGAATGACCTGCAAAATCGGTACGGGTTTTATGATGATATCGACGGTTTTACTATCCGAACACGCCCCGGCGTTGGCCGACACCACATAGGTGATGGTCTGCGGTTGTCCGCTCAGGTTGGTGACACCGGCAAAGTTGATCGTCGTTCCCGAGCCACTCTGCCCGAGGTTGTTGGTCCAGGTCACGGGCGCGTTGTTGGCCCCTCCCACGTTCAGCGTTGTACTTTGTCCGGAGCAAATCGTCAGACCCGAACCGGCTGTAATACTTAGACTGGGTTGGGTGGCAATGGTCACTGTGGTTGACGCACTTCCCGTACAACCGACCGCATTGACGACCGATACGGAGTAGACCCCACTCGCCACGGTTGTGGCCGTGGGAATGGTCGGATTTTGCAGGTTGCTGACAAAACCGTTGGGGCCGCTCCAGGCGTAGGTGGTCAGGCCGCTGGTGGCCGACAATGACAGGGTGCTACCGGCACACAACGGACTGTTGCTGAAGGCGTTGATCACCGGCGAAACGGGTCCATTGACGCTTGCCACCAACGTTTGCGAACAGGTTGGTGTTCCGACAGCCTGCACCACGATGGTGTATGAGCCAGCCGCCAGGTTGGTGATGATGGCCGGGCTTGCTCCCAGCGCCTGGAACGCTCCGCCATTGACCCGGTATTGATATGTCCCGGTACCAGTATACGTAATGGCAATGGAACCGGTATTGGGCGATAAACAACTGGTCACAGAAGTTGGCAAGGCGTTGGCTACCAGATCACAACAGTTATTCACCACAATGGTACAGGTAATCGTCGTGGACGACGGACACGAAGCCGGGGCCGCACTGACACCCCAGATTTTGTAGGTGTTGGTCCCGGCGGTGGCAAAGAGTTGGCTGATGTTGCCGGTTCCGGTAGCCCCGTCCTCGACCCGCAGCCAGTTGATGGTGGCCGACACGGACGAGGTGAAGGTGATGGCTCCGGTTTGGCCCGAACAGATGGTTTGCGAACAGACCGAGGGGGTGATGATCGGACGCGGGTTGACGGTGACGACGGTGGTGGCGACGTTGCTCGGACAGCCGTAGAGGTCGGCAATGATGGCCGTGTAGGTATAGGAGGTTGGCGTTGTGCCGGTGGCACTGAGGGCTTCGCTCACGCTGCCGAGGGCGGTGACGTTGCCCGGCATCCGCACCCAGCGAACGGTTTGCCCCGCCGGGCTGGTGGTGTAGTTGATGGAAACCAGATCGCCCGAGCAGGTGGTGAGTGCAGTGGGGCTGGCCGTGATGGTGCCCCCACCGGGGTTGATCACAATTTGATAGTCTTCCACTTCACCGTCAGCAGCCGAACCGCCGGGGGTAGCAACCGTAATGGTGGGATCGCTCGTGAGCCGGACACGGGCGTAGGTCGTTCCCGGTACCAAACCGCTGATGCCTGTCCAGGTCAGCGTGTAACTTCCCGAGCTACCCGCGGCAATGGTAGCGCCTTCCGAGATTTCAAAAATGCCGTTTTGGTTGAAGTCGATCCAGCCAATGATCCGGGCGGTGGGCGCTCCGGGGTTGTTGACGTTGACGACGAGGGCCGTCAGGCTGGTGCTGCCGGTGCAAAGTACGCCGAAGGTGACGGCGTCTTCGTCGTTAATGTTGTCCAGGTTATCGCCGTTGGCGGTGCTGGGAAAACCGTCGGTTTCGATATCGAGCAACGTCCCCATCCGCAGGTTGGCCGAGCCTTTATGCGAGGGACCGCCGTTGGCGAGGGTGGTTTTGTAGGTATCGGGGGCATCACCGAAGTCGCAACCGACGCCGATGGTGATGTCGTCGATGGCGATGTCGTTGCCATCCGTTCCTAATAGTTGCTGGTTATTACGGACAATAAAATCAATGGTGCCTGATGCATCCGCAGTAAACTCCAACTGGTATTTATGCCATTGTATACCATCGTACAGAATATCACCAGATGTATAGGACGCGAGAAGAGAGCCATCTATTTTCCGGGCTTCCAAAATGAGGTTGGGAACGATTCGGGCATTGGTAAAATTTTCCGCATACAAAGAGAGGAAATACGTTGCTCCTGGAACTAAACCAGTGAACCGACGGCGAAAATACTCATCGGGTGTGTGTCCGGAATTGATAAGTACCATATAACCTCCTACATCTCCCGGCGTATGATCAAGCTTGCCGGGAATTCCGACTGTAGCCATATCATTCAAGAGAAAATAGTTTCCACCCGCAAGGAGTACCGGGTCATAGTGGTACGATGTGTAACCATTTGGTAGAGCTGGACCTACGGTTGGGGTCGTTGTTCCCGCAGAACCAAAGTCTTCGACATATGGAACACCACAAGAATTGGAAACAACCGCCGAATTGATAAACGCGTTATCGAACTCCACATAGCCTGCTTGTCCCGCTGTTACAGTAATAGTTACGCTACGAGTTATTATGTTAGGTGAAGCAGTCCCGCCAGCCGTTCGTACATTGGTTAACTGCCAAGGGGAAGGTGGACTATTTTCGGTAATGGTATAGGTGCCGGGAGCTACATTGTAACTTACGGTATTGGCATCAACTGTATTAACAGTGTGATCGTCGAGCAATGAATCATCTTCATTTCTCTGAAATAATCGTCCACCAACATACTGTATTAAATACGGCGTATCGCCATCTGATCCAGCCGAAACGCCTACAGTAATTTCACCACCAATATTGGAATCTATTACAAAAGCCCCCCCTTGTAACCGATAAGGCATTAAATTCCCGTTGACAGCCCAAACGGTTCCATCTGCAGCTACGGTTACATCCTGCCAAGTGTTTGGATAACTGCCAATAATACTAAAGGCTGTGCCCGATATTGACAAATGGTAAATCACACCAGCGTACACCAGCCATACCGTTCCATCGGGAGCAACGTCCAACCGAGTTCCGCAGGCTCCGGGGACTTGCACAAAACCAGCTCCATTATAAAAATACAAATCTTTACAGGCCCCGCTGCCCCCCAAGGCATAGATAAACTGTGAAGCGCCTGCCGAAGCGCCAACATCGACAAAAGTAGGCCCCCCTAAACGGGTTAAGCTTATGCCATCCGAAGTGCTATAGACATCTCCAATCGAATTAATGATGTAAGCCGTTCCATTTTGATCCACATCTATTTTATTGGCAAAAATCGTCGTTGCCGTCCAGTTGGTGCTTCCCGGATTGCGGTAATACACCAGCCCATCTACACCAGATGTTGGCTTTGCCACCACCCAAACTCTATTAGTAACTCCTACACCCACATCCTGCACGCCAATAAAAGCCGCATTATCCGTCAGATTAAACGTACTCCCGCCGGGAATGGTGGACGTAAAGCCAAACTGCTGACCTGCCGTTTCCGACTGCGCTTTCTTGGCAATGGTAATCGTGGCCTGGGCCTGCACCCGCTGCGTCCAGGCCATGATCAACAACAACCCGACGACCCAGGTCCACACCCGCCAGCGACTGGTGGCAAGCGGGACAACCGTCATTCTGGTGAGGTCGGCATAACCCCGCCCGTGAGCGGTGGCGGGTAAACCGGGATGGTGAATCGGTGTAGAAGGTAACCACATGGTCGTACTGATTATTTGTTTGTTCACGCAATATGCTGATACCGAACCCATACTCGTATCGTTTGATCGTTCTGCTGCTTCTTTTGTCCCGGCTTTGCTTCCAACTCCGGATTCGCCCCCAACCCCCTAAAGGGGGCTTTGGACGATACTTATGTCCGGTTTTACTCCGTGTCCAAAGCCCCCTTTAGGGGGTTGGGGGCGAATCCGGGGCAAAACTACTGCTGCACCGTCACCGGCACGCTGGCGGTTTGGCTGCTGCACCCGTTGGTGCCGACTGCCGTGAATTGGTACGTGTAGGCACCGACCGGCAAGGTCTGCTGAACGGTTACCGAACCCGTGCCACTGCCGCCCGGAACCGGCGGATTGGGCGTGTTGGGCGTTCGCGTCCAGTTGATGGCGGCCGTGTTTGGCAGCGCCGTGGCCGAAACCGTGATCTGCTCCAGATTACAGTAGACGGCCGCGTTGGGCGTCACCTGCAAAACCGGTTCTGGATTGACCGTCACCACCACCAGTTCCTGATCGGTACAGGCGGCCGACATCGCCGTCACCACGAAAGTGACGGACTGAGGCTGGCTGCTCAGGTTGCGAATGCCGGTAAAATTGATGGCCGTTCCGGTTCCGCTCTGGCCGATGCTGTTGGTCCAGGTCACGGTCGCTCCACTGTCGCCCGTCACATTTAGCGTCGTAGCCACGCCCGAGCAAACCGTCAGGCTGGGGGCTCCGCTGATCGTCAGATTGGGCTGAACACCCACGGCGACGTAGGTGGTGGCCGTTCCCGAGCAGCCCCCCGCGTCGGTGATCACCACCGTGTAGGAACCGCTTTGGGCCGTGGTCGACAGCGCGACCGTCGGGTTTTGAACCGCGCTCACAAAACCGTTCGGCCCCGTCCAGGCATAGGTGAAGGTGCCGCTGCCCCCGGCGCTCAGACTGGACAACGACAAAGTACCCGTCGTACAAACCGGGCTGTTGCTGCTGGCGGCCACATAGAGTGAACCGACCGTAATATTGACCGAAGCGGTTCGGCTACAGGTGGTACCGGAGGTCGGGTCACTCACCGTCAGGAAGTAGGTTCCCGCCGTGGCCGAGGTCGCGGACGGAATCGTGGGGTTGGCGGCATTGCTCGTGAAACCGTTGGGGCCGCTCCAGGCGTAGGTGACCGTGCCGACATTGCCCGACACCGACGATGTCAGGTTGATGGCTTGCCCGGTGCAGACCGCCGTCGAACTGGCCGACGCCGTCAGCGTCAGGCTACAGCAGTTGTTCACCACTACCACACATGTAATGGTGGTCGACGACGGACACGAAGCCGGGGCCGCACTGACACCCCAGATTTTGTAGGTATTGGTTCCGGCGGTGGCAAACAGTTGGCTGATGTTGCCGGTGCCGGTGGCCCCGTCCTCGACCCGCAGCCAGTTGATGGTGGCCGACACGGACGAGGTGAAGGTGATGGCTCCGGTTTGGCCCGAACAGATGGTTTGGGAGCAGACCGAGGGGGTGATGACGGGAATGGGGTTGACCGTGACGACGGTGGCCGTTGAATTGATCGGACAACCAACTATGGCAGCCGTTGAAGCCGTGTAGGTGTAACTTTCGGGCGTGGTGCCGGTGGCAGTTGGGTAGTCGCTGATGTTGCCGATCCCGTTCAGGTTGCCCGGCATCCGGTTCCAGAGTACCTGCTGACCCGTGGGCGTGGTGGTGTAGGTGATGACGGCTTCGGCACCCGAGCAGATGGATAGGCTCGTCACGCTCGGTGTAATCAGTACATTGGGGCAGATGCCCGCCAGCGTATACACGATGAACGAACTGGGCACGACCGGGGCATTCGTGGTGATGGAACCGGCAGAAACGACGCTGGCCGGACCCGTAAACGAACTCGCGCTGGTGTTCTGCACCAGCGAACTGGCGTCGAAGGTCGACGGAATGGCTACCCATTTCGTGCCGTCCCAGCCGACGATGGTCAGGTTGCTCAGGTTGGTGCCAACCATCGTACTGATGGGCGTGCTGGCGTCCCAGGTGAGGGTAATGCGGGCGGGCGTGTTGCCGTCGATGTCCCAGTATTCGATGTTATCGACCGTGCCGACGCCCGTGGCTTTGGAAGTGGTCTGGAAAGCGGGGCCACCGCCGGGCAGAATCCCGTAATTGCCGCCCATCAGGTTGCTGGTCATCGCCATCCCCGGATCGACGCCGAAGTAGGCCGCCGTGGTGGGTGCCGCACTCGATGAGGCCGAAACAGCCGCCGGGCGGTATTTGTCGTTGTCGCCGATGGGGAACGTAAACGCACCGGGGTTGTAGGTCCGCACGTAGCCATCCACAAAAGCGGTTTGGCTGGCGCTGATCCAGCTTCCGTTCGGATTGACGAAGCTGTAGAGACCGATGATGGGTTGCCGTTCCGACCCGATGATGCCGGCGTTGATGGTGCCGCTGCCGGTTACGAAATTGTGCTGCTCATAGATCGCCGTTTCGGCTTCCGAATGGGCAAACGTGCTGCCAAAACTGCCGGATTGAGCGTGTCCCCATTGGGCTATGACGGTAAACACAAACGTCAGTAAGCCGCCGAATCTGTGTTTGTTAGTAAATATACCCATCATCGAATTACGAGTTAAAACCACTATTATTGAATACGGATATTGAATACGGAATGACTGAATCGGTCTGGAATGTAAGAACGCTGCGCCTTCGTACCAGTTGGAAGGCTTGAGTTCGAACGGGCTGTCAGGCTCGCCCGAATAGTTTAAGAGTCTCACTGTTCAATGGAATTGAACCTGATCAATTGGATAATTTGGTAATTTCGAGAATCGCGGTTCCAAACCGCCAGCCGCCAGCACTGCCCCCGGCAGCATCACCGGCCGTTACCCAGACCGTATCCCCCGCATTCAGTTTTAGCAGCGCGGGTGTCGTACGGGCAAAACCAGCCCCGGCAATAACATTATCGTTGAATAAAAGCCGGTCTGCAGTTCCATTGACCATCAAATAGGCATAACGGCCCGTGGCATAGCCCAATAATTCAGGAATACCGCAGTCGACGTTGAAGTTGACCAGATAGAAGCCCGCAGACGGTGCGGTAAATTTGTCGGTAGCTAAACTAAAATTAGACCCTTTGTCAAATTTCGTTGAAGTGAAATTGACCATAGCTACCGCTGTGATGGTCTGAGAACCCGAAAATTCTACGCGAAGTACGACGTCCGCACTCTGCGCCCCTCCTAACGCCACCCAACCGATTCCGTCCCAGTAGTATTCCCCGATTTTTGCCGCCAGCGTAGGGTACAAAGTGTTGGTCGACGTAATGTTCGGGTTGGTATTGTAAACGTGCATGCCCGGCGCGGCCGGCGCGGTGCCCAGGCCCAGTACCGGTGCCCAGGTGGTGGTGTTAGTAAGGGCAATTTGCGGCATCCGCAGACCCCGCGTGTTGCTTTCCAGTTCGAGCAGCGAACCGGAATGGATGATGGTCGGGTTATTACCGATTTTCACCTGCGCCTGCACCGCGACGGTACTGGCGACGAACGCAACGAGTGCCAGGGTGTATTTAGTCAATGTTTTCATTGGATGAGGTAAATAGTGAGTCATCTTCTTGGTTTTTTTACGGTTTTTTATCCCGGCTGGCCGGGCCGCACCACCGGTGCGCATTCGGATTGGGTCAGTCCTTCGGCGGTGGTGCCGACTGGGCCAAATCCGGCGACCGGTATTCAGCACGAACGCCCGGTTTTGCTTCGCGCCTGGTTTTAGGAAGCGATTTTGCGGGTCGCTCCCCGGCACTGGCCAGCAGGTTTGCATCCAGCAGCAGCAGTTTTTTCGGGTGGGTCATCGCATCGGTTTCCGTTTGCAGGGTTATTCCCGACCGAATCAGACGGCACCCCGGCAGAACCGCTACTGTCGCCAGCGGCAGAACCCGGAGCTGCGCACCCGGCAGCATCGCCAGATTTCCGCGTTCGATGGTCAGCGATTTCCGAATGGTCAGGTTGCCCTTCAACGTCAAGCCCTTCGGATTCCGGACGACCAGATGCTGAATCGTTTTCGCTTTGGCGTCGATGGTTTGGGGCGTTTCTCCCGCCAGCATCAGTGTTCCGTCGCCATTCACATCGTGCGCCAGCGTCAGGCTGTCTGTAAACACACTCACCACGGCGGTTTCCATGAGCTGCAAATCTCCGATCACCGTCATGCCCGTCTGGGCGCGAACGGCGCTTTCCACGAAGGAAAGCAGGAGGATAAGCAGGGTGGAAAGTCGGTTCATTTGGTTTACGGTTTACGGTATTCGGTTTACGGTATGCGGTATGCGGTATGCGGTATGCGGTTTATCGTTATTAGTTTAAATTAATCACCTTACTGTCATTCAGTTGATCCGAAAACCGTAAACCGAATACCGTAAACCAGTCTACTGCTCAATTATTGACAATGACCTGCGTCGTTACCGGTGCGCTCGTACATCCTCCCTGCGTGGTGGTAAAGCTGTACGTATACGTTCCGACCGGCAGCGTTTCGGTCACCGTGACACTCCCTGTTCCCGTTCCGGTGGCCGGGGCCGGGGTTGCCGGGCTGCGGCTCCAGTTGATGATCGCCGTGGGTGATTGGGCTACTGCCGTCACTGTAGTTTGTTCCAGCGCACAGACGATGGACTGGAGCGGTGTTACCTTCAACGTAGGCATCGGGTTGATGGTCAGGATGACGGTTTTGCTGTCGCTGCAGGAACCGGCATTGGCCGAAACCACGTAGGTGAGTGATTGCGGGCTTCCGCTCACGTTCAGCAAACCCGGAAAGTTAATCGTCGTTCCGGTGCCGCTCTGACCGAGGTTGTTCGTCCAGTTGACCGTTGCTCCACCGTCGCCCGTGACCGACAGCGTTGCGGGTTGTCCCGAGCAGATCGTTAGACCCGAACCCGTTGTAATACTTAGACTGGGTTGCGTTGCAATCGTCACAGTTGCCGACGAAGTTGCCGTACAACCTCCCCCACTCGAGGCTGTTACGGTATAGATACCGCTAGCCGCCGTGGTGGCATTCGGAAGGGTTGGATTTTGCTGGTTGCTGGCAAAACCGTTGGGGCCGCTCCAGGTATAGGTCGTAAACCCACCGGTTGCGAACAGCGTCAGCGTGCTGCCTGCACACAGCGGACTGTTGCTGAACACCGCAACGGTCGGAGAACCCACCGTGACGGTGACTGCTGCGGTTCGGATACAGCCCGTACTTGATGACGGATCGCTGACCGTGACCGTATACGTACCGGCGGTCAATGAACTGGCCGACGGAAGGGTCGGATTTGCCAGCGTACTCGCAAAACCGTTGGGGCCGCTCCAGGCGTAGGTCACCGGGCCAACATTGCCCGTGACGGTCGAGGTCAGGTTGATGGCCTGCCCCACGCAGACGGCGGTGTTGGTGGCCGCAGCGGTGACGGTGAGGTTACAGGGAACGGTACACTGATTCACCACAATCACACACGTAATGGTGGTCGACGACGGACACGAAGCCGGAGCCGCGCTGACACCCCAGATTTTGTAGGTATTGGTTCCGGCCGTATTGAACAGTTGGCTGATGTTGCCGGTTCCGGTGGCCCCGTCTTCGACCCGCAGCCAGTTGATGGTGGCCGACACGCTACTCACGAACGTGATGGCTCCGGTTTGGCCCGAACAGATGGTTTGGGAGCAGACCGAGGGCGTGATGACCGGGACGGGGTTGACGGTGACGACGGTGGTGACTACATTGCTCGGACAGCCAAACGCACTGGCAATCCAGGCGGTGTAGGTATAACTGACGGGCGTGGTGCCGGTGGCGGTTGGCACGTCGACCACATTCCCGACGCCGGTTAGACTGTCCGGCAGGCGCGTCCAGTTGACCTGACTTCCTACGGGATTGGTCGTGTAATTAATAGCGATCTGCGTCCCCGAACAAACCGTCCGGGAGGTGATGTCGGGCGTAATGGTTCCCCCGCCGGTGGAAATCGACAGGCGGTAATCTTCTACTTCGCCATTGCTGGCCCGACCCGCCGGGGTGCTGTTGGTGATGGCCGGATCACTCGTGAGTCGCAAACGGGCGTAGGAAAAACCGGCGGAAAGGCCACTCAGGCCACTCCAGACCAGTTGGTAACTGCCGCTCGAAGGGGTGTTGACTGTGGCGGCTTCCGAAGACTCGAATACGCCGTTGCGGTTAAAATCAATCCAGCCGATGAGTCGCGCCCCCACTGTGCCGGTGTTGGTAACCGGAACCGTCAGCGTGTAACTGGTCGAAGTGGTACAGAGATTGGCAAAGGCACTGACGCCGTCTTCATCGTCGGAGCCAATGTTGTCATCACTCTGGGCAGCCGCATTGGCCGTGGCCGGAATGCCGCTCGCTTCAATGTCCGGGGCTACGGCGCCGATGTGCAAACCGGGTGTAATCAGGTGACTGGCCCCGCCGGTTGCCAGCGAAGTCAGATACGTATCAGGAGCATCACCAAAATCCAGCGGACATTGTGATACGGGAATGATGGCACTGGCGATGGTTCCCGGTGCATAACAACTGGCATCGGAGCGCACCAGGTATTTGATGGTGTCTGTTCCGACAAAGGCCAGGTCCGTGAGGGTATATACCAACTGGTTGCTGACAATCTGAGCCGTACCGTGCAGGGGCTGCTGCGTGATTTGATCGATGTACAAATTGCCCGTCGCGTTGTTGACATCGTTGGTCAGGGACGCAATGGTAGTGCTTGTTTGGCTGCAATTGGTAATCCCCGTCGCCTGATCGTTGAGTGCGGTCGGAGGAGGAATCAGCGATAAAAAATCCGGAAACCGGTAACTAAAGGTATTGACGGGTAAGGGAAAACTTACGAAACCATCTACCACAGGGTTTTCAATATTAAACGTGGAGCGAACCGCCCGGTTTGTTCCGTAAGGATCCCCGCCATAGCCGTTGGTATTTACCCACAACTTTCCATCGGGGCCCGTCTTCAAGCCTAAAAAGGGAAGGTTAGGCCAGCCATTTCCATTTCCGTTGATATTTCCAATATCAACGCCAGTTTGCATGTTATAGGCCCGGAGAGCACCCACACCGTTTGCTGCTATGGAAAAATAGAGCCACTTGCCACTCGGTGAAAACTCCGTACCATAGGCAATAAAAGTTGATGGCGGACTGTAAAAATTAGCAGCATTCGTTACCCCCGATATCGCACCGGTCGTATTGTTAAAATCACCTACATAAAGATTATAACCACCCAAATATCCTAAACTCAGCGCAAATTTTCCGGTTTTCTGATGATAAGCGATTGAACCCAATAACCAATAATAGGGATTACCAGCAGCAGTCCAGGCGGTCGACCAGTTAACACCAGCTATTGTATACGTCGATACCGGCGTGGCGGTTACTGTACCGGCAGCGGTTACGGCATACACTTCAATCCGGTTCGTCAAAACATTATTCAGGATCAGCCAGGCACCCTGGTTATCCGGACGAGCGACCACAAACATCGACTCGGTAAACGCGTTCGTAGTCAAGATGCGGGTTGGTTGCTGGGTTACCGCCCCCAAACCAGCATTGGCATTCATATCGATCTGTCCGATGTAAATGGACCCCGGTTTTGCCGAACCTCCCCACTCATTGGCGTCATTGATGAAATAAAGGAATTTTCCGCAGTCGCCCGTGGCAACGCCATTGGGTTTTTCGATGACCGCCACGCTTTGTGCTCCGTTTACACTTTGTACCCATCCCCCAGCCGGGTTAGCCACCGGGGCCGGGGCCGGGAATACCAGATTCCCCCCCTGCATGACCTGATGGTTTCGGTTGATGATCTCATTCCCCGAGGTATAGAACATCAGTTGCCCGGTGGTCGGATTGGTCGCGACAAAGCAGCCTTCGGCTCCAAACGGGGTATACTGGTTGTTCAGGGCTGAGGGTTGGTTCGTCGCATTATCAAAGCTGATCCCGGCCGTTGAATTTCCAAAGTACCAGATATGATCCTGGAACTGCGCCCGGGCCTGTGAAAAGGGCAGCAACAGCAGCAACAACAGCCCAACGGCCCATGAGGCACAACTTCCTTTGTCCCGACGGGTGGCAGACTCCATCGGAGTCGTTCTGTAAACGGTTCTGGTATTCATAATAACCTATTTTCTACAATGTCAATCCTACACTGACTATGGAAATTTCCGATCCTTTCCCCGGTTGCCGGAGCGGCACCGGTTTTAATTATTGACCGAAACGGTCACCACGACGGGCAGGCTGGTGCAACCGCCCTGCGTCGCTGTGAAGGTATACGTGTAATTTCCGGCGGGTAAAGGTTCGTTGACTGTTACATTGCCCGTTCCCGTTCCGCTGGCGGGGGCTGGTGTTGTCGGTACCCGGTTCCAGTTGATCGTGGCCGAGGCCGCGGTGGCGGTGATGCTGGTTTGTTCCAACGCACAGATGACCGAGTTCAACGGAATCACCTGCACGACGGGGGCCGGGTTGATCGTAACCGTTATGATTTCGGTATCCTCGCACGAACCTGCCTGAGACGAAAGCGCGTAGACGACGGTTTGGGGTACGCCACTCACGTTGACGACGCCCGCAAAATTGATGGTCGTCCCGGTGCCGCTTTGGCCCAGGCTATTGGTCCAGGTAACGGGCGCACCTCCATCACCGGTGACGTTCAGGGTGGTGGCTGCACCCGAACAAACCGTCAGGCTGGGCGTACCGCTTACGGCCAGATTAGGCTGCGTTGCCACGACAACCGCCGTCGTCGTACGGCCCGAGCAGCCGCTCAAATCCGTAGCAGTGACGGTATAGCTGCCACTTTGGGCGCTGGTGGTCAGGGCGAGGGTCGGGTTCTGACTCGCGCTGTTAAAGCCGTTCGGACCCGTCCAGGCATAGGTATAAGAACCGCTTCCCCCTGCGGCCACAGCCGACAGAGACAGGGTTCCACTGGTACACTGCGGACTGTTGCTGCTGGCGAATACGCTCAGCGAACCAACCCGGATTTCAACCAGATAACCGGCAACACAGGACGTGCTGGCCGTTGGATCCGTAACCAGCAGGGAATACATGCCCGTCATGGCGGTGGTGGCCGCGGGCAAAGTCGGGTTGGCGGCATTGCTCGTAAAACCGTTGGGGCCGCTCCAGACATAGGTCACTGCGCCCAGATTCCCCGTTACCGTCGACGACAGGGTCACGACCTGCCCCACGCAAACCGCCGTTTGGCTGGCCGACGCGGTGACGGTGAGGTTACAGGGAACGGTACACTGATTCACCACAATCACACACGTAATGGTGGTCGACGACGGACACGAAGCCGGGGCCGCACTGACACCCCAGATTTTGTAGGTATTGGTCCCGGCCGTATTGAACAGTTGGCTGATGTTGCCGGTTCCGGTGGCCCCGTCCTCGACCCGCAGCCAGTTG
The DNA here is from genome assembly GCF_965227735.1 of Larkinella sp. Taxonomy (NCBI): domain Bacteria; kingdom Pseudomonadati; phylum Bacteroidota; class Cytophagia; order Cytophagales; family Spirosomataceae; genus Larkinella; species Larkinella sp. The sequence continues at coordinate 1,611,876 of NZ_OZ245776.1, forward strand.
ATGGTGGCCGACACGCTGCTCACGAAGGTGATGGCTCCGGTTTCGCCCGAACAGATGGTTTGGGAGCAGACCGAGGGCGTGATGACCGGGACGGGGTTGACGGTGACCGTTACGACCGTAGAGGACGTACAGCCAAACTCGCCGGTCACGGCAGTATAGCTTACGAGAATTGGGGTCAGCCCGTTGTTCGCTGGTGCCGTTACCATCGTTGATGAGAATCCGGCGGTTCCGTCACTGCCTGTCCACCGCACCGGTGAGCCTGCTGGCGTTGTTGCAAAGGTTACACTGGCCTGCTGCCCGGAACAGATCGTCAGGCTGTTTTGGCTGGCGGTAAGCGAAGACGGTGTACAAACAATTGTTAGCTGATAATCTTCTACCTCCCCATTGCTCAAAGGACCGCAACTGGCTAAAGCGTTGAAAGCAGGATCCGACGAAAGCCGAAAACGAGCATAAACCGGTCCGGCGATGAGTCCCGAAAGACCATTCCAGGACACATTGATGTTCCCATTCGTCCCGGTTGGCACGGTGGCAACGGCAGACGCTTCCCCGGTATCGAAGGTTCCATTTCGGTTAAAATCAATCCAGCCAACCAGACTGGCTACAGTGCCTGTCGTATTTTGTACCGTTACCGGAACCGTATAGACCAGCGTAGAGGTTGTCAGCACCGGGAAAGCGGCTACGCCATCTTCATCGTCCGGCAAAATTGACGACAAGACAGAAGACGGAATTGGTTGCTTGGTAACGTTCGGTCCGGCGTAAGAAACCGTCAGTAAGGCACTAAAATCGTTCCCCTGCCAGTAAAGCACTTCAATCTGATGGCTACCGGGTGCCAGTGTAATGGTTCCGGATCGTTCGGTGGGCGTTTGTGCAAAATCATTATTAACAACGGTAGTACCATCAATCTTCAGAATCGATCCGTCGTCGGAATTGGTATAGAACGTATACACGCCCGCATCTTTGATAGTAATGTATCCTTTCATTCGAATCCCGTACATATTAGGATCGCCTTGATTGGCAGGAACTACCCCGAAGCTCGATACCAGACCGGTTACAGTAGCGCCCGAGGCAGGAATGTTAGCCGTGCTTCCCACCACACCATTGTAATATTCATACGTCAAAAATCCATCCCCGTTGTTATCATCTCCATCTGGAAGTGCCCCTGCTGCTGCGGGGATACCGTCCGTATTGCCATCGATCAATGCTCCCATTTTCAGGCCGGACGTAATCAGGTGACTGGCTCCGTTTGAGGTTTGCTCCGTACAATAGGTAGCGGGCAAATCGCCATAGTCACGCGTCAGATTTAAAGTAAAAACCGGTCCGAATTCCGACGTATTGTTTAAGGCATCGGTGGCGGTGGCGGTTAGTTTCAGGATGTTATTGACAAAAGCCGGAAGCGAATTTTGAGGAATAATTACCTGAAAGCGGTTGGCATTGGCATCGGTATTGCCATCGGCCACCGAATAGGATCCCGTCGTGGCATCCAGATCAATACCGACCGACCCTTCCTGAAACGAATAGAAGAAGTGTTCCCCCTCACCGTATTTGAAGCTCAAGCTTCCGCCGTCCGCGGTGTTATCGGCAGCAAACAGCTCGATTTTAGCTGCGGGTCGCGCAAATCCCGACACCACCAGATCTCCATTTGAATTGATGACGGCACTGCTAATGATCGGAAAATCATAGCCAATATTTCCCAAGCCAGTAGTGGTTATCCCATTGTTGATCGTTACCCCATTTCCCTGATCCCGGGTATTTGCCGTTGTTTCATCGGTCAGGTCAATCCCAAGCGTTCCATTGTTAAAAGTTGAATTCTGAGAGACCAGATTTCCGTTTCCGTTCGCAACCAGGATGGCCGGGCCACCACTGGCCGTGATGACGTTTTTCAAAATCTGATTGTTGAAGGTTGCCGGTCCACCAAAGGTAACAAACTGATTTACTGCTATTCCAGCCGTTTCCTGAACCAGTTGACCAGCTCCGATAATGGTGTTATTGCGAATGATATTATTACTGGCCCCCTGCAACAAGTGCATGCCATTGGCACCGGGTTTGAATATATAATTCCCCTCTATCAAATTATAATTAGGGTGATTAACCAGTGTGATGGCATCGCCAACCGTCGAAGAGAGCCCCGCCTGTATAATTTTATTTTGCTTGGTTACATTGTTATTCACGCCCAAGCCATTCAGGATGATTCCTCCGCCATTTAAATTATAGCCTACGATGTTATGGCTTACCTCAACATTGCTTCCCAGAATTTGCAATATACTACCGGTAGTAGCCAGGCTATTTCCTGAAAAAATACCCGTCGCGGTTGGCCCCAGGAAACAGTTCGTTATTTTAATGTTACTGACGCCCGGTTCAATTTCAGCCAAAGTTCCGTTCGTCGGCGATGAATTGGGCCCTACTACGGCAATGTTATCCATGACGGTTCCATCCGCTCCGGTGTTAATAAAAAAGCCTAACGTAGTAACACTGGGAAACGTGACTTCCACTTCAGGGCAATCGAAAGCCGGGATGGTGACCTGATCCACCCCTACCGTAATGGCTTCGCTGTTTAGACACGCGGTATTCGAACGCCCCGAGTTAATGGCCTGAGATTTCCCGTCAATGAAGACCGATCCTGAGATCAGAATTCCAGTCGGCATCGTAATTTTTGCGACATTGTTGGCATCCAACAGCGCGGGCGGTATGTTAAATTGAACAACATCCGCACCTGGATTTGCATTCGCATCCAGCAGTGCCTGATGAAATGACCCCGCACCCGTGGCATTGGTATTAGTAACCACATAGATATTGGCGAAAGCCGGTGCGACCATGCCCAGAATAACCAGAATCGTTCCGAATAAATGATAGAACAGAGATCGGGTCTTTCCCTTATCCTTTTCTTTTCCAGCAATAATCTCAAGATTCATAGCATTCATGCAGTTAAAAAGTCTTCGATAAGTATCCGGCCCGGTCTTCATTGCTGTACAGTTACGGTGACTGATTGGGATGAACTGGTGCAGCCATCATACGTTGTCGTAAAATTGTACGTATACGTGGCTGGTGGCAATGTTTGCGTCAGCAATACGCTGGTTGTACCGGTGCCACTGGCGGGTGGTGGATTGGGCGTGTTGGGGGTTCGGGTCCAATCGATCGTTGCTCCCGTCACGAGCGCGGTGGCCTGGACGGTCGCCGTTTCCAAATTACAGACAATGGAAACCGTGGGTGAAAGCTGGAGAATCGGTATGGGCTTTACTTTGATATACACTATCGCATTGTCCTGACACCCATTGGCCTGTGCGTCAACGACAATTTTAATGATTCCCGCTTCGCTGGCGTTGTTGGTTATGGTTCCCAAATTAATAGTCGTACCCGTGCCGGTTTGGCCAGTCGATGCCTGCCAGGTTACAGTAGCCCCGTTCGAACCGGAAACCGTCAACTGCGCGGGTGATCCGGAACAAATGGTGTAGGTGTCGTTGGGCAGACCAAAACTTAAATCAGGCGCATCGGTGATGACGACCGCGGTGATGGCCGATCCCGAACAACCATTGGTTGCAGTGACCACTAAAACGTAATTGCCACTCGCACTGGCTGTCGGATTGACGATGGTGGGATTGGGTTGATTGCTTGCAAACGAATTCGGTCCGGTCCAGGCGTAGGTAAAGGGAGCATACGTCAAGTCGGGTACGTTCGCATATAACTCCAGTGTTCCGCCCGAACAAACCGGACTGTTGCTGCTCGCCATTACACCCAGCGAACCGACATTGACCGCCACCGAAGCCGTTCGGATACAGGAGGTTGAAGAGGTTGGATCAGAAACGGTAACGGTATACAAACCGGAGGTGGCCGAAGTGGCCGCGGGCAAAGTCGGGTTGGCGGCATTGCTCGTAAAACCGTTGGGGCCGCTCCAGGCATAGGTCACTGCGCCCAGATTCCCCGTTACCGTCGACGACAGGGTCACGACCTGCCCCACGCAAACCGCCGTCTGGCTGGCCGACGCCGTCACCGTCAGGCTACAAATGGTTTCGATTCCCGCCAACGTATACACTGTGAAAGAACCCGGCACCACCGTGGCATTCGTCGTAATGGAACCGGCCGAAACCTGAGGTCCCAGGCCCGTGAAGGCACTCGCGCTGGTGGTCTGAACCAGCGAAGCCGGATCGACCGTCGACGGAATCGTAACCCACTGCGTGCCGTCCCAGCCGACAATGGTCAGTTTGCTGAAATCAGTGCCGATCATCGCGCTGATGGGCGTGTTGGCATCCCAGGTGAGGGTGATGCGCGCGGGCGTGGTGCCGTCGATGTCCCAGTATTCGACGTTATCGACCACACCGACGGTGGCGGCTTTGGAAGTGGTGGGAAACTCGGGGCCTCCGCCGGGCAGAATGCCGTAAGTCCCTCCTTTTAAATCGCTGGTGGTGGCCAGCCCCGGATCGACGCCGAAATAGGCTGCGGTGGTGGGGTTGGCACTGGACGAAGCCGACACGGCTGCCGGGCGGTAGGCATTGTTATCGCCAATCGGAAAAGTAAAGGGACCGCTTTGAAGAGTCCGCACGTAACCGTCGACAAAGGCCGAACTGCTGGCCCCAACCCAACTTGCGTTGGGGTTGACGAAGGTGTACATGCCGATGGCGGGTTGCCGCTCGGAGCCAATGATCCCGGCATTGATGGTACCACTCCCGTTCTGGAAGTCGTGTTGTCCAAAAATACCCATCTGCCCGCCGGTATGGACGAACGTACTGCCCGTGCTGCCGGATTGAGCCTCTGCCCAGCGGGCCATGACGGTCAACACAAATGTCAAGAGAACTCCCCATCTGTGCTTTCTGGTATACTGTCCCATCATCTTCGTTGCGATTTAAATCCTTTTATCTTTTTGTACTGATTGACTGACTTTCAATCTTTAATTGATTGAGCAAGCAAATTAATTGTTCGTTATTTTTAACAATCAGGGTTACTGAGGCCGTTTGCCTTTTTTACTGATACTGCAATCATTATTGACTTTATTTGTTCTTAGGACTTACGTCTGATAATTCTTTACACTTTCGCCTTTGCCCCTAAATCCCCTAAAGGGGACTTATAGCATCCGGATTAAGCTGCGTCCAAGTCCCCTTTAGGGGATTTAGGGGCAAAAAGCGAAAATCCTATATTTGGATTTTCAGCGAGCTTTCGTTGCAAATCCATCAATTCTGCCTGTAATGAAGGAAACTTTTTCAGCAAGCGTCTGGCTTCCCGCTTAAAGTTTTCGCTAACCCGGATTTCGACCTTCATTCTTTCTGCAACTCAGACAGAAAATCGTCTAATTTCTGCAAAGGTTTCCCCAGTGCGATGGAGTCGTGGACTTCTTTTAATCCCTGCTGAATACCCGTCATCACACGGACTTTTTGATGTAACTTTTTATAGCGCATCTGCATATTTTTCCAATCCTCAAGCGGAATTTGAACCATGCCCTGTTCATTGACGATATACCGCATAGGTGAATACCGGTTTTTGTTCACTATGCACCAAAATTACACAAATTCGCCCATTTCTCTTCACTCCGACACCGTCCACCTGCCGCACCTGCCCCCGATCCCAGGAACCGCCGACCCGGTTTGCCACCGCTCTGCCTGATGATTAATTCGAGATTTTTGTAATGGTCATATAAGCAGGCGCGCATGTCCCAGTCCAAATCGAGTTCACCGGAGGTTGGCCATCGGTCTGCATAGTATATCCCTCAAGAGAAATTCCATCACCTGGAGCCAACTGACCTGTATAAACCACTGATTGCCAGTCACCAGCAGGTGCTCCCATAGCAGTCACTCCTTTAAATAACGGGCCACCGTTTTCTGAAGTGATCCAGATCCGGGTCCAAAGTGCAACGGCTGCTCCCGTGGTACTGTTGCAGGATAGGCCAACCTGCACTGAATAGGTACCTGCCGTTGAGGCAACCCATCGTTTAGTCGTAGCATTCCATCCCGAACCGCCAATGGTCGGCGTCAACGGAATACGTTGATCAAGTTGATCGTGTGCTGTCCATGCTGGAATAACGTAACTAGTTGTTAGTTTTCCGCTAAATGCGGTTACAGGGATATTTAGCGTCGCTGGTTCCTGCCAACTCGCTCCCCCCACGGCATCCGATGTCAACACTTTCCCCGTCCCTTCTGTGCCATCCTGAATGGTCAACTTGCCGGAGGTTTTGTCTACTTTCACCTTGCGGTTGGGGGTCGAGGCTTCTACTTCCAGATTGGATTGGGTTTCGATGACCGTCGGATTGGAGCCAATTTTCACCTGAGCCTGGGTGGTTAATGCACTGAAAAGAAGGGCGGTTATCGCCAACGTATGTTTGATAGCGGTTTTCATGAGTGGTTCAAATATGAGAATGACAGAAATAGGAACAGGAACGGACGGGGCAGATCAGGCCCAGGGGGGTGTTGCCGTTCGGGGTAAAGAAGGAGCCTGGTACCTTTCGGCCGCACGGTAAATCACGGCGGATTCGGCGGATATCGACATGGTCACTACCCAGTGAAAATCGGTCGGCAGGCTATAAACATCCGGATGCTGGTTTTGGGCCGTCGGGGCCGTAGTTCGATCGGGTTTGAAACCGTCCGGCAGCGGACTGAACCGGCTTCCCGGTAACACCAGCAGCCTTGCCTGCGGAGCCAGCACCAGGCTGGACTTCGGCAGCACGTCGAGATGGCCGCGCTCAACCACCAGGGACTGGCGGACGATTAGTTTGCCCCGCACTTTCACGACAGTAGGATTGACAATCACCAGGTGGCTGACGGTTTTGTCGGCGGCTTCGATGACCTGGATTTCGTTCCCGGCCATCACCAGCCGACCTTCTCCCCCGAGGTCGGCGTTCAGGGTCAGTTGATCGCCAAAAAAACCGATGGATGCGTCGGCTGCTACGGAACAATCCCCAAACACCGTCAGGCCCGTCTGGGCTTGAACGGCGCTTCCCAGCAGGGGAAGCAGGATGGTTAGTAACAGCGAAAATGGTTTCATCCCGGTTTGGCAGATGCATATTCATCCGCATTGATCGTTGGCGATGGTATTTGTATTCTATTATTTGCTTACCCAAGCAATTATACTCAATCGGTGTCGTTTTACTTGAGACCGAAGCACCTGCAATTTGTCACTTTCCAATCCAAATTTATACACTTTTTTTCCTTATTTAGGTCTATTCCAAACACTTAACGGATGGCTGTGGCACAACCAGCGCACGGTCCCGGCAAAAAAAAATTACGTTTTTTTCAAACTTCGTGATAGTACCCCGTTGCCGAAACTTCAGCAACGGGGCGAACTACCAGAACGGGGAAATATGGTGTGTGTATAGTAAATAATTGCTTGCAAAAACAAGTTTTGTTATTCCTTTTTAATTCTCTTTCCCGTCATAGACAGTGACTACAGGTCTTCAAATACTGTACCCCATTCAATTGAAAAGTCCGCCAATGTGCGAACGGGAATCAAACCGGGCTGGTAAAAATCGGCAACCAGTTGATACCGATCACCTTCCAGCACAAAAACCGAGATATTTTTCTCACCCGGTGCGACGATCCAGTATTCCTTTACCCCGTTTTCCTCGTACAGATCGAACTTCTCTTTGGTATCGCGGGCCATTGAGCCTGGCGACAGAATTTCGATGATCCAATCCGGAGCACCGATACACCCCTGTTCATCGAGTTTAGCCGGATCACAAATGACGCTAATGTCCGGCTGCACGACGGTTTCGATCTCTTCGTTGGTTATGACGTGCGTAGTAGATAAACGCACATCGAATGGCGCATGATAGACCTGACACGTTTTTCCGCGGAGATATTGCTCGGTTTCCGCAAAGAGCCGTCCGGATAGGCGTTGATGAATCCGTTTCGGTGCCGGGCTCATTCGGGCGACTTTTCCTTTTATCAATTCGACCCACTCGTCCAATTGCCAGGTCAGGTAATCGGCATAGCTATATTTTTTACTTAGGTCGAGCTGCGAAAAGTCGGTGATGGTTGCCATAGGATTCTGATAAAGCGGTTTTAACAAATTTAGGCATGATTTACCATAAAACCCGAACCAGTAACGCATCATTCCGCTTGTTGAATTTCCTGTTCCTCATCCGGTGGTCGTCGTTTCGTTCGTTTTCGTCGTTTCGCCGATTGGGATTGAGCCCCCTCCTCGAATACAGTGTGAATGAGTTTCGCGACCAGTTCATCCCGTTGACGACCGGTGGCATGGTGTAACTGGATGACATCGATTTCGAATTTCCGGTTTGGCGATGATTTTGATCCCATTAGTGTGCAGATTACGATGAGGACTAAACGCAACAGCAAAGCCGGGCCAACCCGTTGACCCGGCCTTGCTTATAATCGTCCTTTTTTCGTTTGCGTAATGGTGATGGGAATACAGGCGGTTGGTTTGCAGCAATCTCCGTTGACAAAAATAGCCGGGCAACAACCCTGGATCGGGCACTGCGCGTTGGAAGCGGTAAATGAGTAGCTGCCGGCGGTCGTCACCTGCAGGGATAAGCCGGTAGCGCCCTGAATGATTTGTCCGTCTTTGTACCATTGAATGCCCGTATACCCGCTGGGTAAGCCAATCTGGTAGGTGTCGCCATCGCAAATGTTGACCGGGATGGCGATGCAGGCCACGCCGATGTCGTCTTCCAGCAGGTTATCGTTGTTGGGTGTCGAGTCAGTATCGGGCTGGTCGGCTTTGCTGACTTCGGCTTTGTTAAACCAGGTGCCCACCGTGGTTACTTTTGCGGTGATGACCAACTGAACGGTAGCCCCCGCATTGACTGTACCAACGGTCCAAATCCCGGTATTGGCGTTGTAGGTTCCGTTGCTGCTCTGGTACATCAATCCCGCCGGTAGCAAATCTTTTACTTCGACGCCGGTGGCATTGCCTCCCCCGCTGTTCAACAAGGTCAGTGTATAGGTAATCACCTCATTCAGCGCCGGTTGTGATTTACTAACGGTTTTGGTGAGCGAGAGGTCGATGGATTGAACGGTTGTTTGGGTCACGGTGATCCGGAGCCAGGCCTGGTCGCAAACCGTCGGATTGTTTTGCTTACAGACCTGATACTGAACGCTGTCTTTACCGACGTAGCCATTGGTGGGCGTGTAAATGTAAGAACCATCAGGGTTGATGGTAATCGAACCGTGTTTGGGAGCCGTAACGGGCGTCGTGGTCACGACCAGGGTCAGCGGGTCGGTGAGGTCGTTGGTGCGAACATTGCCGTTGACGGGCGTATTGACGGGCGTGGTGGCGATGTCGTCGATGGCATTGATGGAACAATAGTCGGGAATACAAACCTGCAGATTACCGAAAATGCCGCCAGCCGCCACGTTTTTGAGTTCGTACCCACCGGTTGCCTGCGCATTGGTGATGTACTCATTCATCCCGGTAACCGGAAAAATGGTATCGGTATGCCAGACGATGGAAAAGCAGTTGTTTTGAATCAGTTGCGTATTGACGATATCGAACTGAATGGTCGAAACGGTGATCCAGTTGATGCCAACGGAAGCGGCTCCGGTTCCCGAACCACCATAGGTGGTGTTGAGCGAAACGGTTCCTATGGTGGGCCCGAACGAACTGCCGTTCAGATTCTGGATTCCATACCGGACATCGCTCGCCGGAGCCTGGCTGGAAAAATTTTCCTGCGTCAGAATGACCGGATTTTTGATGATTCGGGGGTCATAATCGAATCGGTAGTTCGCATCGCCCATCAGAAACGTACCCTGCGTATTGCTGGCTTTCACCTGCACGTTGATAACGGCTTTGCCGGTGGTACAGTCGATGGTCTTAACCAAAAATCGGACGTCGAATTTTCCATTCTGAGCGAATGAGGCACTCACCGCTAACAGAAAAAGACCCGCAAGGAGGTAGATTTTTTTTTTCATATTCATCAACGACTAACTACGACAAGTGCTATGACTCCAACTGGTTTTTTACAATGTATTTCATCAAAAACCGGCTCCGGCCACGTTTCCGGCCCTTTCGGGAATAACATTCGTTAATGTAGACTTCCTATTGAGAAAAAAGTCACACTAATATTTTTGTGTGTACAAAATATTATTCAGGCAAAAACCGTCATATCTGTCGAGCTTAAAAGTAGACATACGATGGCTTTCCGGCTTACGGCGTTTTCAAAATCCGCTCCAGCATCTGCTTTCCGCCCTGGTTATCGGCATTCAGCTCAATTGATTTCCGGTACATCGCAATGGCTTCTTCTTTCCGGCCATTTCTGAACAGCGCTTCGCCGTAGCTGTCATACACATTCCAGCTTGCCGGAAACAAGGTTACATTGAGTTTGAAAATGCTGAGGGCTTCGGTTAGTTGTCCCCGCCCCATCATCCGATACGCCCAGTCGTTCAGATCGGTTTCGGATGGTTGGAAAGCCGCGTTCTTTGCTTTTTCTTCCTGAAATACCGCATAGGCCTGCTCAAAACCCCGTTTCCGCAACTGCATGTGGAGCGTGGTAATGGGATCGGATTTCGGAATTTCCGGATTATAAAAACCCGCCAGTTCGTCAATGAATTCTTCCGGAGAAGAACCGGCCAGGTTGGTTAAAACGATGATGGCCAGGTCGTCTTCGGGGTAAACAAACAAAGCCGAACGACCACCGCCGGTGGTAATCATGGCCCGGTGGCGGGGTCGTGGTTTGGTTACCCAGCCCATCGCCCACTGCGTCGGCGTTCCGTCATTGTAGTTTCCCGGCGTCCAGAGGGTCGCGAGGGCGGTTTTGGTTCGAAAAAGTTTGCCCTGTTGCAGCGCCATGACCCAATGGGCCAGATCCTCCGCCGTGCTGTTCATGCCCGAAGCCGTCCGGCGAAAGGCTGGAAAAATTTCGTACGAATTAGTGATTTTGCCTAGCGGATAGGCTTGTCCATCCATTCGGGTCACATACCCGTACGACTGCGTTTTGTTTGGAATCACATCGCGGGAATCGCCAAAACCGGTGTTGGGCATCCCTGCCACCTGAAACTGCCGCTCCCGGAAAACCTCCGCGAATGGTTTCTCCCGGAACTGATCAATGATCTTCCCCAGTAAGGCATAGTTCGTCTGGTTATACAGAAATTGCGTTCCGGTCGGAAAATCCATAGGCATGGCTTTCGTTTTCGCCCAGGCCGTTTCTTCATCCATCACCCGGCCCATCGGCGCGGAGTCGATGACCCGGAGAATGTCCGGCAATCCGGAAACGTGCGTCAGCAGTTGCCGGATCGTGACGGGTTGCCAGCTTGCCGGCAGGTCGGCGAGGTAGCGGGATACCGGAGCCGCCAGGTCTACTTTCCCTTCTTCCACCAACTGCATGATGGCCACGCCGGTGAAGGCTTTCGTGCAGGAATTGATCGAAAAAACACTCTGGGTGGTCACCGGTGTCCCATACTGGAGATTACCGATCCCGTACGATTTGAGCAGAACGAGTTTACCCCGCTGAACCACCGCCACCTGAAGGCCGGGAATCCGGCGTTCCTGCATTTCGCGCCGGATCAGGGTTTCCACCTGGTCGGTTTGGGCCAGCGAGGCCGTGTTGATGAACAGGCCGATAAGTAGTAAGGTCATGACTGCCATCCGTAGCAGCCGGGGATCAAGTTTGTCGTTCATTGTTTTTGTTGTCTTTTTCGGGGAGAATATCGTTCAACGGTGTAAAGACCAAAGATTCGTCACCACGTTGCGCGGGAAACTCCCGGAACAACCAAAGGTTACACGCAGACGTCAATTTTAATGTCAACCGAACGGTTTTAAGGCAAGGACGAAAGAAGTATATATAATTAAATTATATATTGCAGAAAAATACCGCCTTTGCTATGCTTGTTCCGACTTTTTCTATAGGCATCCGTGCCCATCTCCTCTTACTCCTATCCGGTTGGTACACGACGACCCAGGCACAATCCAATCTGTCCGAAAAAATCCGGCAAATAGAAAATCATCTTTTACCAGCCATCGTCGTGGAGGGCGAAGAGGTCGAACCGCTCAACATGGCTGATCGGATGAAGCAACTCAGAATCCCCGGACTCAGCATTGCCGTGATCAAAGACGGAGAAATAGAATGGGTAAAGGGCTACGGGTTTGCCAGTCAGGAAGAGCAACGGGCGGTCAATGAAAACACCATGTTTCAGGCGGCTTCGATCAGCAAACCGCTAACAGCCCTCGCAACGTTGCACTGGGTTGAAAAAGGAATGTTCTCCCTGGACACGAACATCAATGCCTACCTGAAAAACTGGCAAGTTCCTGATACGAAATACACAACGACTGAAAAAGCAACGCTCCGGCGAATCATGAGCCACACCGCCGGGTTGACCGTACACGGTTTTCGGGGGTACGCAGCAAACGAAGAAATACCGTCCCTCATTCAGATTCTGAAGGGTGAAAAACCGGCTAATTCACCGGCTGTTCTACCGGACACGGTTCCCGGTCGCATCTTCCGGTATTCGGGGGGAGGGTATACGGTTTTGCAAAAAGCATTGGTCGATCAGCTCAAAAAACCGTTTCCAACGCTGATGCACGAGACGGTTTTATCGAAACTCGGGATGCACCACAGCAGCTACGAACAGCCACTCGCGGAGCGGTTTCGTACTTTGGCCGCCACTGGTTATCAGAGCAACGGCAAGGCTCTCAAAGACCGCTACCATACCTACCCCGAAATGGCGGCTGCCGGTTTATGGACTACCCCTTCGGATCTGGCTCGCTACATCATCGACATTCAGCAATCGCTGCAAGGCAAATCCAACCGATTGATTTCCAAATCAATGGCGGAGCAGATGTTAACCAAAAACCTGGATTGGTATGGTCTGGGGCCGATGATGCAAAACGAGGGAGATTTGCTGCTTTTTATTCACGGCGGCTCCAACAAAGGTTTTCGCAGTTTGTATGTAGCGCAGGCTAATCACGGCAACGGCGTGGTGATTATGACGAATTCGGACAATGGTTTCACGATTATCTACGACCTGATGCGAAGCATCTCGAACGTGTATGGCTGGAATTTCTACCGTCCCATGTCCGTTAAAAAATTCACCCTGAATCCCGGGCAGATCAGCCGGATCGTTGGAAAATACGACATGACGCATTATTCATTTGAGATGATTCAGACCAACGGTAAAATGTATCTCAAACCAAACTGGGATGAACCGGCGGTTGAAATGATTGCTGAAAGCCGGGAGGTTATGATTGACCGGGACGGACAGCACCGGCTGGAGTTGCTATACGACGATGCTCATACCGTTGTAGGTGCCCACATATTCGGAGATGCCTTCAAGAAAATGAAATAAAGGAGCCAATGCTGGTGTCAGGCAAACGAGTTTTTCCTAACTTCCCGGCTCGTGCTTTTCAAGACCCGATTCACATGGAAGACCAACTCTTAGGCCTGCACCACATCACCGCCATCGCCGGAAATGCCCAGCGAAATTTCAATTTTTACACGAAAATCCTCGGGCTCCGGTTTATCAAAAAAACCGTCAATTTCGACGATCCGAACACCTACCATTTCTACTTCGGCGACGAAGGCGGATCACCGGGAACCATCCTGACGTTCTTTCCGTGGGGAACCGTTCAGCCGGGCCGCAGAGGCACCGGCATGGCGACCGAAATTGGCTATTCCGTTCCCGAAGGAAGCCTGGAATTCTGGCAAAAACGCTTCGTGGATCACAACGTCATTTACAACAAACCGACGCAGCGATTCGGCGAAACCTACCTCCCTTTTCTCGATCCCGATGGCCTGAAACTCGAACTGATCGTTTCCAAAACCGCCGACGACCGGAAACCGTGGGAGACGAACGACGTTAGCGCAGCCGTTGCCACCAAAGGATTTCACAACGTGACGCTGACGCTGGAAAACATCAAAGGCACCGCCGATATTTTAACCGATGTCTTTGGTTATCAACTCATCGACCAGCACGTCAATCGCTACCGGTTTGCCACCAGCGCGGTCGACAATGCGAATCTGGTGGATCTGGTGGAAGTGCCGGGCGAAGCGCGCGGGCATGTGGCCGGTGGCACCATTCACCACGTCGCGTTCCGGGTCAAAGACGAAGCCGTTGAGAAACACTTTCAGGAAAAAATTGCCGCCAAAGGTTTGCAGGTTACCGATCAGATCGACCGGAATTATTTCCATTCCATCTATTTCCGCGAACCGGGCGGTGTGCTGTTTGAAATCGCAACCGACAATCCCGGTTTTACGATAGACGAACCGCTGAATGAACTGGGGACGCATCTGAAACTACCCGCCCAGTATGAACCCCGCCGGGCGCAAATCGAGGGGCAGTTGCCGGTTTTGGTGTAAATTGAAAATGGGTAACTCCGTAAATTGATTACCCATTTTCAATTAGTTGTCCGTATACGTTTACGTTGGTCTAGTTGGTTTTATTAAATAACCGGGACGTTATTACCCCGTCAGGGGTTCAACAGCGCAGCGTCGGTAGATAAGGTTATCCCCGTCCCTGCGTGCCGTCAGGTACGTAACGCTTTACCTCAACCATGCTGTCGCGTGCCTGACGGCACGCAGGGATAGGGTGATTTCATTTTTTTGACTACCGACGCTACGCTGTTAAATCCCTTCGGGATAAATAGGGATTATTACAAATACACCCTCACCATTTGCTGCCAGTATTCGGCCCGGTGCGCCCGGCCTTCCCAGACGTACAAATCGTGCGGAATCTGCTTTTCGCCCAATGAAAAACTCAGGGCCCGGTTGTTGTCGAAGAAGGGATCCTGCTGACCGATGGCGATCAGGAAATGCATCCGGCGCAGCAACGCCAGCGTGCCTTCGTCGTGGAGGTTGGGCAAAAAATGCGTGGGGGTATTGAAGTAAATGGTTTCGTCGTAGTAGGAATCGAACAATCCGCGAAAGCTCTCCACGGGTGCCGACAAGTCATACCGCCCGCTCAGGGCGACCACTTTCCCGAACCAGGCAGGATGCCGCAACGCAATGTTCACCGCGTGAAAAGCGCCAAAGCTACAGCCCAGGGCGATCATGAACGGCTGGGGATTTTTCATCCGGGTGAAGGGCAGCACTTCTTCCAGAATGTAATTTTCGTAGTGCAGATGACGGTGTACACGCTCGTGCGGAGGAATCCATTTGCTGTATAAACTCTCGGCATCGATGCTATCGACGCAGAACAGTTGCAGATTCCCGCTTTCGAGTTTGTCGGCCAGAGCATCGACCAGACCAATGTTTTCAAACTCGTAAAACCGCCCCCGCCGGGTCGGAAACACCAGCACCCGCGCACCGGCATGACCAAACACTAAAAGCTCCATGTCGCGGTTCAGCCGGGGACTAAACCATTTTTGGTATTCGCGATGCATACAACTTCTTTATTCGGCAGGCAAGATGCATCCTTTTTTAATTACCGAACAGCTTTTTAGTTAAACAATTTGTTAAAAAATCTCAGGATGCTGCAACAACGTCTGTTGCCACAATGTATAGCCTGTCCGGTTCAGGTGCAGGCCATCGCTGTCGAACAGTTCCCAGCGGGGGCGTCCTCCCCCATCGAGCATCGGCGTGAAGACGTCCACAAAGTGATAACCGGGCAGGGTTTCGATTTTCTGCTGAATCAGGTGATTGGCAAACCGGATGCGGTCGATGATGTGCCAGCGGGCGGGGCTGGGCTTGATGGCCACAAAGGTAAACGGTGTTTCCGGCATGTATTGCTGCATTTTACTGGTCAGCGCGCAGAAGAACAGATACACTTCCTCCGGATGACGTCCATCGCCCAGGTCGTTGTCGCCGGCATAAAACACGATGGAACGCGGTTGGACCGGCAGTACCAGCCGTTCAAAAAACCAGCCACAGGCCGCCAGTGTCGAGCCCCCAAAACCAATATTCAACACCTGTTCTCCGGAAAAATCGTGGTCCAGCGTTTTCCACAGGCGGATGGAAGAACTGCCGTAAAAAACCGTGCGGTTGGTAACTTCTGCGGTGGAGCGAACCTTTTTTTCAAGTTGATGGACCTCGTCTTCGTACCAGAACATAGGGGTTTGGGGAATAGATACGCAAAAATACAGCTTTGCACTGAACGTACCTACGGACTTCAGGCAATAGCCAGCCGAAAGTAAAAAGCCGCCCCCGGTTCAACCCCTTCTTTCAACCCGATTTCTCCGCCCATTGTCTGAATAAATTCCCGGGAAATGGCCAGGCCCAGGCCCGTACCGCTCACCGAACCGTTCTGGCCGGGAGCGCGAAAATACCGGTCGAAAACCCGCGCCCGGTGTTCGGGGCGCAAACCGGGGCCGTAATCCCGAACCACAAACTCCACCTGATTGCCAAGCTGCTGAGCCGAAATATGAACCACATTTTCTTCGGGACTGTGTCGGATGGCATTCGACAACAGGTTGACCAACACCCAGGTGGCTTTGTCGGGATCGGCTTTGATCGCGGGCAAATCCGAAAAACCGGACACCTCAAACCGCACCTGCCGCTGCTGGGCCGCCACTTCCAGCGCGCGGGTTGCATACTGCACCAGATCCGACGGATCGACGGCCTTGATCGTCAGTTGAATCTGACCCGATTCCACCTGCGCCAGATTCAACAGCTCACCGGTGATGTTCAACAACCGGTCGGCGTCGTTGCGGACGTGATCAACCAGTTGCTTCTGTTCTTCGTTCAACGCGCCCACCCGCTGATCATCCAGCAGTTTCAGACTCATCTTGATGGCCGAAATCGGTGTTTTCAACTCGTGGGAAACCGTTGCGATGAAATTCGTTTTGGCCAGATCGCGCTCCTGGTAGGCGGTTATGTTTTCCAGTACAATCACCCACCCGGCGGCCACCGGCTGGTTTTCGCCGGTGCGCGTCAGCGTGACGACGTGCGTCTGCCGGTTAAAATAGCTTTCTTTTCCTTCGTCGACAATTTTGAGTAAACCGCCCGCCACCTGGGGTTCCGTCGCCGGTTCCACCAGATTCTGGAGCAGCGTCCGCAGCAAATCATTGGTCAGGGCCGCATCCGGCGCGTATTTTCCGATTAGTTCGGCTTCCTGAACGCCCAGCAACCGGCAGGCAACGGGGTTCACAAACCGGATTGTCTTTTTCTCGTCCAGTCCGATAATTCCGTTGTCCATCAATTGAATGAGGGTATCGATGCGCTTCTTTTCAAACAGCACGTCGGCCAGTTTGGTGTGCTCATACTCATCCAGTTTGTGCGCCATCGAATTGAACGCCCGCGCCAGATCACCAAATTCGTCGTTGGATTTAAAATGCAGTCGCTCCTCAAAATTCCGGCTGGCCACTTCCTGAATACTGCGCGTCAGTTCGCGCAGCGGATTGGCAATGTAGCCGGGAAAATTGATGATGAACGAAAACAGAATCAGGAAACTGAAGGTGCCGGTAACAGCCAGCCAGATCAGCGCATCTTTGGCGGTTTGCTCGGCCACGGTATTTTTCCGAAACATGGCCTGCTGGTTAATGGCTCCCAGTTGCAGCAGGTTCTGTTGAATCCGGGCCACCGTCAGGGAGTCATTCCGACTTCCTGATTTCAACCGGTCGAAGTCTACGCGCACAGCTTCCACCAGTTCCTTCTCCCCTTCTTCCGTCAAATTTGCTTCCTGCCGACGCAGTGACGTGTCGAAGGCCTTGATTGAATTGGGGTCGGAATTGCGCGTCAGCAACGCTTTCTGCATTCCGCCAACGAATTGAAGGGAGGTATAATTATCCTTCAGAATGGCCCGGGCGTCGTCCGATAATTGGTTCAGGTAATACATTCCCAAACCGCCCAGCAACAGCATAACGGCAAACAAGAATCCGAGCGCCAGCGATAGTTTTAGTTTAATCGTCATGACAGAATAACTAAATCAATGTCCGATTCCGATAACATAGTGAGCAACTGATTGAATGCATGGGTCCGCAGAATCACCTGGAAGAGGTTGAAATGCGGTTTGCCGATGCAGACCGTGGTAATCTTGCGCTTTTCACACTCCTCAACCAGCGCATTAAAGATACTCGTGTTTTTTACCCGGATCACCTCGGCCCCCAATTCCGTCGCCAGTTTTAAATTATTGATCAAATGCCGTTGCACATCCAGCTTGATGCGGTTGGGGTCTTCGGCGGGCGTCTGCACATAGAGTACACACCACCGGGCCTGGTAATAAGCCGCCAGGCGGGCGGTTTTGCGAATCACGCGCCGGGCCACGACGTGGTTGGTGCTGATAGACGCCATCAGCCGTTCGTGCCGAAACTGGGTGTTGACGGGCAGCGTGGTTTCCACTTTCCGTTCCACTGCCGTCACCACTTCCTTGAGCGCCAGTTCGCGGAGTTGCAGGATTTTTTCCGCCTGAAAGAAGTTGCGCAGGGCGGTTTCTACCTTGGCCGGATCGTAGATTTTCCCTTCTTTCAGACGTGTAATCAGTTCATCTACCGTTAGATCGATGTTCACCACTTCGTCGGCTGCCTGCAAAACCCGGTCGGGAACGCGCTCGGCAACCTCGATTCCGGTGATGTCGTGAACCTCGTCATACAGACTTTCGATGTGCTGAATGTTCACCGCACTCACCACGTTGATGCCCGCATCGAGAATGTCGAGCACATCCTGCCACCGCTTTTCATTTTTCGAACCGGGAATGTTGGTGTGCGCCAGTTCGTCCACGATGACCAGTTCGGGATGCCCGTTCAGAATCGTTTGCAGATCCATTTCTTCCAGCTCGCGGCCTTTGTAAAACACCTTCCGTCGCGGAATCATCGGCAAACCCGCGATCAGTGCCTGGGTTTCGGACCGGTTGTGGGTTTCCACGTACCCGATTTTTACGTCGATTCCTCCCCGCAGCAAGGCGTGCGCTTCCTGCAACATGCGGTAGGTTTTACCCACGCCCGCACTCATCCCGATGTAAATCTTGAATTTTCCCCGGCGCGACGCCTGAATGAGCCGGAGAAAGTGTTCGGCGGATTGATCGCGGTCGTTTTCCATTGTTTTCTGAGAGGATAGAGGATAGACAAGAGAGTAAAGACGCAATTTCCTCACGAAGAACTTTTGTCTTTACTCTCTTGTCTATCCTCTCCCTTCTATTTAAAAACTGATCGCCAGTGAGGTTGTCAGTGCGTTGTTGGTTCGTTTGGCCGGGCTGGTTGCGGTTTCGGCAAAAATCGCATCCTTGCTGTTGAAACCCCGGTATTCGATTCGCCAAACGGCATTTGGCAGAATATGGTAGTCATAGTTGACGGAATAGCCCCAGGTTTTAAAACCGTTGGGCCGTTCCGCCGATAGTGTATTGATAATCACTCCGTTCGGATCATTGTAATACTCAACCCGCCCGGCAACGTAGCTTTTTGAACTGGTGGCATACCGGAAAAGGATCACCGGCGAATACCAGACGTATCGCTTCAGTATTCCCTCATCAACGATCGGTTTTCGCTCGGCTCCGATGTCGAAGCCCAGCGTAAGTCCGAACTTGCCGGTTGGGTTGATGATGGCATAAAAGTTATTGAAAAACCGGGGCTGGTCCAGTGAATCTGCATGATCGGCTCCCAGAAACGTGCTCCAGTTTAGGGTCACTTTTGAACTCGGCCTAAACTGTACCTGCGTACTGAAAGCCGGTTTGGTATACCCCGGTAAGCGGTTGATCCGCTGCCAGCCGTTGAGCACTGATCCCAGCAACGTCCATTTTCCGTTCGGCGTGTTATACGTCAGCTTGGCTCCGGCCAGGTAATACGGCGAATTTTCGGCTAACATGCTGCGTGTCAGCGTCCAGCAATCCCTGGAAACCGCACTTTCGAAACCGATGTGCGACGAAAAAACACCGGCATCGAGCCATAAATCGCGGTTTTTGCTAAGCTTCACACCCGCATTGGCTTCGTAAATATTGCGGAGCAGCGGCTGCTCGGCGGCATAATTGTATTGGGCATACGTCCCGACCTGAATGGCCAGATTGGCGCGGACTCCCTCATTCGCGTAGGCCGCTTTGAGAAAAGCCAGATTCACATTGACTTCCCGGTTTCGCTTGTGGTTATACAGAAAACCGGGGCGTTCCTGCGCCCGGGGCTGGTCCAGATCCTGAACGTAATACAGTTCGGCGTACCCGGAAAGGGTGAGACCGGAAGCAGAAGAGTTTGTACTATCTACTGATTGAGCGAATGAATATTCATTGCCTAAAGCCAGCAATGGGATGATGATGAAAAGCTTTTTCATGATTTTAAACGGACCAAAGACTAAAGTCGGTGCGATCCCGATACTCCCAAACAATACATTTTAGAAGGATCACACAAACGAATTGACTTTCAATAACCAGGTATTCTTACACATTTTATCGGTCATCCCTACGGGATTTGTTGCATCTGATCGGCGCCTGATTCGGCGGGTTGAAACCCACCGCTACAACATGATTCATCCCTACGGGATTTATGTATTCGATCCTGACTACATTGGGGGGATAGAACCCACCGTTACGAAATGCTTCATCTCTCCGGGATGATCAAATCTAAAAATCCCGTAGGGATGAAGCATCTTGTAGCCCCCGGTTTGAACCGGGGGTAGAGATGAATGAGGTAGGTCTAAAATCCCGAAGGGATGACCGATAAAATACGTAAGAACGTTTAAACTTAAAACTTACTAAATTCGTTGGGCACTTAATTCGTCTAAACTGACATTCAGACGCAATACATTCACTTTGGCCGGGCCGAAAAGCCCCAACAGAGGCCCTTCGGTTTGGCTATCAACCAGTTGGTTTATTTTTTCAACGGAAATCCCGCGTACGCTGGCAATGCGCGCCACCTGAATTTTGGCCGCTGCGGGCGACAGATCCGGATCGAGACCGGAGCCGGAAGCCGTCACCAGTTCCACCGGAATATCGGCTTTCTGAACGCCCGGATTATGCACCAGAAACGTATCGATCCGCGCCTGAACGGTTTTCAGGTAATCCGGGTTGCTCGGACCTTTGTTGGAACCCGCCGAACCGGCTGCGTTGTAATCCACCGCCGACGGGCGGCCGTTGAAATACCGGTCTTCCGTAAACGACTGCCCAATTCGGGAATATCCGACCACTTTTCCGTTGACGACAACGGTTTCACCCTGGCCACCGCCGGGTACTAACCGGGAAATACCGGCCACGAGCAAGGGATACATGACCGCTAACAAAACCAGCATAACGAGGGTCAGTCGAAGGGCCGGGAAGAGATGAGTTTTCATTTTTGTATTTGATTAAACGAATAAACCGACTACTAAATCCAATGCTTTGATGCCGATAAACGGCGCGATGAGCCCGCCAAACCCGTAGATAAACAGATTCCGGCGGAGCAGCGCACTGGCCCCAATCGGTTTGTATTCCACACCCCGCAGCGCCAGCGGAATCAGCATCGGAATGATGATGGCGTTGAAAATAACCGCCGATAGAATGGCCGACTCCGCGCTGTGCAACCGCATGATGTTCAGACTCTGCAAGGCCGGTATCGAAACCGTAAAAAGCGCCGGAACGATGGCAAAATACTTGGCGACGTCGTTGGCAATCGAGAAGGTCGTCAGCGTTCCGCGGGTAATGAGCAACTGTTTGCCAATCTCCACGACCTCGATCAGCTTCGTCGGGTCGTTGTCCAGATCGACCATGTTCCCGGCTTCTTTGGCGGCTTGTGTCCCGCTGTTCATCGCCACGCCTACATCGGCCTGGGCCAGGGCCGGGGCATCGTTGGTGCCATCGCCCATCATCGCCACCAGCTTGCCGCCGGTTTGCTCGTTGCGGATGTAGTTCATTTTGTCTTCCGGTTTGGCTTCAGCGATGTAGTCATCGACCCCGGCTTTTTCGGCGATAAACTTGGCTGTCAAGGGGTTATCACCCGTTACCATGACGGTTTTAACGCCCATTTTCCGCAGCCGGTCGAAGCGTTCGGCAATACCGGGTTTGATAATATCCTGCAACTCGATGACCCCCATCACGCTATCGTTTTGGGAGACAACCAGGGGCGTTCCCCCATTCGCAGCAATTTTTTTGGCCTGCTCTTCAGTCTCTTCCGGGAACGCATGACCTGCGCGTTTGACCATTGTCCGAATGGAATCCGTCGCGCCTTTGCGAATCCGAAGCAGACCGTTGCTTTGATCCGGCAGGTCGATCCCCGACGAGCGGGTTTCGGCGGTAAACTTGATCAGCGTCGCGCCGGTGGTGCTCAGATTACGCGTAACCTCCGTGCCGGCCAACTCCACAATCGACTTGCCTTCCGGTGTTTCATCGGCCAGCGAACTCAGTGCGCTGGATCGGATCATGTCGGTTTTGGAGACGCCCGGCGCGGGATAAAAGTGGGTGGCCTTCCGGTTTCCAATCGTGATCGTCCCGGTTTTGTCGAGCAGCAGCGTATCGATGTCGCCCGCCGTTTCGACGGCCCGGCCCGACTTGGCAATCACGTTGGCCCGCAGCGCCCGGTCCATCCCGGCAATTCCGATGGCCGACAGCAAACCGCCAATGGTGGTTGGAATCAGACAGACAAACAGCGAAATCAAGGCCGCAATCGTGATGGGCGTATTGGCGTAATCGGCAAACGGTTTCAGCGCGACGCAGACGATGATAAAAATCAGCGTAAAACCGGCCAGCAGGATCGTCAGCGCAATTTCATTCGGTGTTTTCTGGCGACTGGCTCCTTCCACGAGTGCGATCATTTTATCCAGAAACGATTCGCCCGGCTGGGTGGTCACCTGCACTTTAATCCGGTCGGACAGCACTTTGGTACCACCCGTTACGGATGATTTATCACCTCCGGCTTCGCGAATGACCGGGGCCGATTCGCCCGTAATGGCCGACTCGTCGATGGTGGCCAGGCCTTCGATAATCTCGCCATCGGACGGAATGATGTCGCCGGTTTCGCAAACAAACACGTCGCCTTTCACCAGTTGCGACGACGGAATGGTCTGGACTTCGTTTACTTTCATGTTTCCTACCGCGCGAATCACTTTGGCGGGGGTTTCCTGCCGGGTTTTCCGCAGCGATTCGGCCTGCGCTTTCCCCCGGGCTTCGGCAATGGCTTCGGCGAAGTTGGCAAACAGGACGGTAATCAACAGAATCAGGGTGATGACGGTATTATACCCCAGCGTTCCCTGCGAAGTGTCGCCTGAGAGAGCAATGTACGCCGTTACCAGTACCATGATCAGCGTGCCGATTTCGACCGTGAACATGACCGGGTTCTTGATCAGAACCACCGGATTTAATTTGATAAATGACTCCCGAATGGCTTTCCCAACGAGCTCGCGCTGGAAGAGGGAGGATTGTTTTGGCTGTGCCATAATGTTATCTTTGAAAAAAATGTCTTGTGTTATGACCGTTCATCAGGCTGTTATTGAATTAGCCGTTCAGGAAATTGGTTATGAGTCTGTTTATGATTACGCGGCTGAAAAGCTTCGGGACTCCTTATTGGCCGAGATAAAGGTTAGTTTAGATGCCATCGCCGTCTTTGAGAAGAAGTATGGAATGGATTACATCCGTTTCCGCTCGCAGTTTTTCGAATTAACTCAGTTTGCTTTGTTCGAACGAGAAGACGATAGTATGGACTGGTCTGCCGAATTGGAACAATTACGTTTACTCGAAAAGCGTTTAGCACAGCTGCTGCCCAATGCAATTTCCTGATCTATCTTCTTTCCATTCCATTATTAAGAATCAGGAAGTCGTACAGGTAAAACTGCGCCCCGACCTGGTGCATTTTAAGCTTAAAATCACGTTTATCGACGATTCGATACTGCATGTTCGGGAGAATCATTTACCGGTTTCAAACTGGCACGAATATTCTTACCAGTGGCAAGACTCCAATCATCGGCTCATCCATCGATGGGATAATTCCCATGAACGTCATATGGTATCTGTTCCACCCCACCATCAGCACGTTGGTTCCGAAGAAAATATTCAGCCTTCGGAACCGATGACGCTGGAAAAAGTGCTTGAATACATTGCCAGTCAGCTGTCACTTCAGTGAAAAATACTCCGCCAGCGGCCCCAACGCCAGGGCCGGGAAGAACGACAGCGCGGTGATGATGAAAATAACCGCGAAAATCATCAGTCCAAACGTAGCCGTATCGACCGGCAAAGTTCCCGACGATTCAGGGACGTACTTCTTCTTCGCCAGCAAACCGGCAATCGCAACGGGGCCGATGATCGGTAAAAACCGCCCCAGCAACAGCACAATTCCCGTTGAATAATTCCAGAAGAAATTGTTGTCGCCCAGCCCTTCGAAGCCCGAGCCGTTGTTGGCGTTGGCCGAGGTGAATTCGTACAGAATCTCCGAAAAACCGTGAAAACCGGGGTTGTTTAGCCAGGCGGAAGGCTGAATGGCCCAGTCGGCCTGGCCGTACTTCATAAAAATCCAGGCTCCCAGCGCCGTGCCGCCTTTCACCAGCAGCGCGCTCATCAGGGCTACAATGGAGGCAATCTTGATCTCCCGCGCTTCGACCTTCCGGCCAAACAATTCGGGCGTCCTGCCCACCATCAGCCCCGACACGAAAACGGCGATGATCAGAAAATAGTAAAAATTGAGCAAACCCGCACCGACCCCGCCGTAGAACGCGTTGACCATCATGCCCAGCAGTTGCATCGCACCCGAAAGTGCCATCGAACTGTCGTGCATCGAATTGACCGAACCGGTGGAAATGATCGTGGTTACGATGCTCCAGTAGCCGGATGCCAGGGCACCAAACCGAACTTCCTTGCCTTCCATCGCGCCCGTCGGTTGCGAGATGCCCATCCGGGCAATGGCCGGGTTGCCGCCCAGTTCCGAGCTAATCGTGGGAATAAGCAGACAAAGCATCCCGATCGTCATGACGCTGTAGACGACCCAGGCGAATTTCCGGCGGTTAATGTAGAATCCCATCGCAAAAATCATCGCGATCGGAATCAGCACCTGCGCGATCATTTCGACCATATTGGTCAGGTAGTTAGGGTTTTCGAGTGGGTGCGCCGAGTTGGCGCCGAAATAACCGCCCCCGTTGGTTCCCAGGTGTTTAATGGCGATCAAAGCAGCCGCCGGGCCCCTCGAAACGCCCACGGTATCGCCCTGCAAGGTAACGATGGTGTCTTTGCCATCGAACGAAGCCGGGGTGCCATTGAACGCCAGAATCAGGGCGACAATCAACGATCCCGGCAACAACAAACGGGTGATGGCTTTCGTAAAAAGCACGTAAAAGTTGCTGACGGTTTCAACGCTTTGGGGCATGAAGGAACGAAACAGCAAAACCGCTGCGGCAATTCCGGTGGCCGCCGAAACGAACATCAGGAACAGAATTACCCCGATCTGTGTCAGGTAGGTCAGGCCCGTCTCCCCCGAATAATGCTGCAAGTCGCAGTTCACCACAAAACTGATGGCGGTATTGAACGCCAGATCCGGGGTTTGCGACGGGTTGCCGTCCGGATTGAGCGGGAGGCTCCCCTGGTTCAGCAACATCACGAATGCGTAGACCAGCCAGACGGCGTTGATCGTCAGCAGGGCCACCAGGTTTTCTTTCCAGTTCATATCCCGATGGGGGTCGATGCCGCCCAACCGGTAAATCAAACGCTCCAGTGGAGCCATAAAATCGAACGCATTGGGTTCACCTTTGAATACTTTAGCAAGATACTTGCCGAGCGGAATGGCCAGCAGGACCGTCAGTCCGTACATGACCACTACACCGATCCATTCTGTTGACATGGTTGTATGGGGTTAAAATTTTTCCGGTTTCATCAGCACGTACAGCATGTACGCGAAAACCAGCAGTGCGACAATAAAAACAAGCGTGATCATGGGGTACGATTAGATTTTTTCGAACCATTCGATGGTTTTGTAAAAAATAACAAAGCTCAGGAGTGCGGTAACGACGAGCAAAAGAAGCGTGGCCATGCGTTGATTAGTTAGTGTTGCTAATCAGTTGGCAAAAAGGAGTCCGGGGGTTTAACACCTCAACCACCTCGGTACAAATATTTGATATACAGATACTTAATACCTATAATATTTTTATAGAGTAGAATACAGAAAAACAAACCCTACCAAAATGGTGTGATTATTTTTCAGAACGGGAAGGAATTAATAGGCTGCGGGATCAGTGAAGGTGTATGATCCGATGAACCTAAAATGGATGAGAGGAATTGACAGTGGGTAGGAATCAATACTTCCTTTTATTCAGGTAAATCTTTCTCTCGTCGAAAGATTTACCTGAATAAAAGGAAGTGTCAACGGATGTGCTTACTTCTCAAACTGAAAAATCTGATCCATTAAAATCCACTTCTGGCCTTCTTTGGCCCAGGGCAGCGGCTCCTGAAATTTCCACATCAGTTCTTCCCACCGCTGCACGTGCGGATTGACGGCATCCAGTGCGGCTTTCTTTTCGAAGGTAAAATCATCGTCGGTTTCCAGAATCATGACCATGCGGTTTCCGGTGCGGTAAATTTGCAGATCCAGAATGCCGGATGCCAGGTCATTCGCCCGGACTTCCGCCCAGCCGCGGCCTTTGGCGTGCCACTGTTCGTATTCGGCGATCAATTCGGGGTCATCTTTCAGGTCGAGGGCGAGACAAAATCGTTTCATGGTCTATGGTTTTCAGTTTACGGTTTTTGGTTTACGGTAGCTGACGCATGCCGACTACCGTAAACCAAAAACCGTAAACCGTATACTAAGTAAAATACTGCTTAAACGCGGCAATCGTTTGCCTTGCAGCCTCATCAGGATCGGGCCAGGGAAACGCTTCGGCGGAAATATATCCTTGATAATCAATACCTTGCAAAGCCGTTACAATGGCCATCATGTCGGTGTGGCCAAATCCAATCGGTCGGCGGTTGCTGTCGGCAAAATGGACGTGGCCGATGTATGAACCAGCCGACCGGATGCTGTCCGCCAGCGACACTTCTTCGATGTTCATGTGGAATAAATCGGCCAGCAGCACCACACGCCGGGTTTCCAGCGATTTCAGGAAAGTAACACCGGTTTCAAGCTGGTTGATCAGGTTGGTTTCGTAGCGGTTCAGCGGTTCGTAAATCAAGTTGACGCCTTGCTCCTCCGCCCGTTTTCCCAGACTATTCAAACCCTCGGCCAGCCAGGCCAGTGCCTGTTCTTTTTCAACGCCCGGAACCGCGTTACCCTGCATCGACCCGATAATGGCCGGAGCACCAAAGCGGGCACCAAAGGTCATCATGTCCGAAATGAACGCAACGGCTTTTGATCGAACCGCCGGATCGGGGTCGGTCAGCGTCAGGCCGTGCAGCACCTTCCCGGCTCCGGTGCCGACGGCCGCAATGTCCAGCCCGAACTGATTGCTCAGCGCCATCAGCCGGTCGATGCTGACGGCATCCGCCGAAGGCGTGAACAGTTCGACGGCATCGAATCCCAGATCTGCGGCCTTGGCCATGCTGGTCGATAAGTCGTGCCAGTAAATCCAGGGGCCGGTTTTGATCGAAGGAACCAACGCAATGGTGACGCAGGATTTCATGAATTCACACTGTTATCAAAATCAACCATAATTTTCGTAATCGGCCCCGGATTTTCCGACCAGTCGGCCAGGGCGGCTCCGGCTTCGTCCAGCGAAACCACCCGACTAATCACGGCATCGACCGGAAATTTACCCGCTTCCAGGTATTCGATCACATCCGGAAAATCGCCGAGGCAGTTGCGGGAACCCAGAATTTCGATTTCTTTCCGAACAAACGTTCCGGTATTGTAATCGACCGGTTTTTTGGCGTAACCGATGTACACCACCCGACCGGTGTAGGCCACCTCTTCCACAGCCGCGCGATACGTCATGGCATTGCCCACGGCTTCGATGATCACATCGGGGCCGTCACCGTCGGTGATTTCCAGCAGGGCTTCGTGCAAATCGACCTTCGTGGTATTAATCGCATGAGCAGCACCCGCCAGTTTGGCAATCCGCATTTTGGAATCGTCGATGTCGATGGCAATCACCTCGGCCCCGCGGTGGACGGAGGCCGCAATGGCGCCCATCCCGACGATGCCGCAACCGATCACGGCCACCTTCTCGCCCGCCGAAACCCGCCCCCGCGCGGCCGCATGAAACCCGACCGTCAGCGGCTCCACCAACGCCAACTCCCTGACCGACAGAACCGAAGAAGCATGCAATTTCTGATACGGCACGCTGATAAACCGGGTCATGGCTCCCGGACGACGAACACCCATCGTCTTGTTATCCTGACAGGCATTCGGTCGGCCTTTCCGGCACGAAACGCAATGGCCACAATTCAGGTACGGATTGAGCGTCACTTTCATGCCCGGTTTAAATGCGTCGGGAACCTGGTTGCCGGTTTCCAGAATGGTGGCTCCCACTTCATGGCCCAGCACATTCGGGTATTCCTGCAACTCGAACAACCCGCGAAAACCGTTCAGGTCGCCCCCGCAGAAGCCGACCATATTGACCTGTAAAAGAACGTCTTCCGGCCCAAAATCCGGTATTTCAATGGTCCGAACTTCCGTTTTTCCGGGTTCGACCAGCACCAAGGCGCGTTGATTAGTCATGTTGAAAAGAGGGCTTGGGAAGGTTGTTTTCCGGTTTTCCTTCAAACCAGAGCTGGTTTTTAACCGGGGCCACCAGCGTTTCGATCCTGTGAAGGAGTTCATCGGGAATCGTTAACCCGAGTGCCCGGATGTTCTGTTCCAGTTGCCGCTGCTCCGACATGCCGATAATGGTTGTGGCAATCACCGGATGGCTGACTGCATATTTCAAAGCCACATCGCTCAGTGCCAGCCCGTATTCCCGGCAAAGGGCCAGGAGTTTCGGTTGCAAATCTTTCACGGCCTGCGGAGAACTTTGCCAGGCCGGAATGGGCGCATCCGACAGAATCCGTTGCATGAGCGGGGCCGCGTTCAGTAAACCAAATCCTTTTTCGAGCGAAAGCGGCACCAGTTCGTCGTTGATTTCGTCGGCGAGCAGCGTGTAATGGCCCCACGACAAGACCGTATCGACCTCGACCTCGCGGGCGACTTTCGACAGATACCGAACCGGCAAACCCGAAAATCCAATGTACCGGGCTTTCCCGCTTTCCTTTATTTTCTGCACCGCCGGAAACGCTTCCTGAATCACCTGATCGTGGTCACCAAACTCAATGTCGTGAACGGTTAGCAAATCGACGTAATCCGTTTGTAGCCGTTCCAGCGATTCATCGATGCTGCGCAGGATGCGGTCGTAGGAAAAATCGAACACGCCATTGCCGTAGCGACCGCATTTTGTGGCCAGAAAAACCGAATTCCGTTTCGTTTTCAGGGCTTTTCCCAGACGGGTTTCGGCCAGAGTGTCGCCGTAAAACGGGGCAACGTCGAAAAAATTAATGCCGTGATCGATGGCCGCGTGAACGGCCCGAAACCCCTCCTCTTCGTTTGTTTCATCAAAAACATTGCCCAACGGCGACGCTCCAAAACTCAGCAGTGAGACGGTTAAATCAGTTTTACCCAGTTTACGATATTCCATAGTTACTTTTACGAACCATTTTTCCCAAAACGGGCACTTGTTCTTAAAACCGTTTAAATCGATCCGAATCCAGCTTCTTTAAGTCCTGAAAGCCCTATTTCTACTTTTATATTCCCCGAAATAGCCTCTGGTCAGGCGGTTTTCATTCGAGTATCCTTTTTTTAAACAATTGATTAAACTTTTTGATTAACGCATTTGTTTGTTAGTTTTACAGAGTCAACATTTGAACCACTAATCAACAGGACAATGAAGTGCATCTCAGAATCAACCGAAGAACGCATCAAGGAAGCGGCCAAAACCGTGTTTCTTGAAAAGGGCTTTGATGGTACGACGACGCGGGATATTGCCAAGGTGGCTGGCATCAACAGTGCGCTGATGAACTATTATTTCCGCAGCAAGGAGAAGCTGTTTCAGTCGATTTTCAATGACATGTGTACGCTGATGTTCGAGGGTATGCTCGATCTGGTCAATCGGCCCATCAGTCTGCGCGATAAAATATCGAAACTGATGGATCACCAGTTTCAGATGATGATGCAGAATCCGAATCTGACCATCTTCATCATGAATGAATTACACCGGAATCCGGAACGGCTGTATGCCACCGTTGGCATGGCTAAAAAGATACCGGAGTCGATTTTTCACCAGCAAATCGAAGATGCCATTGCGCAGGGGATCATCACCCCGATCGATTCACACCACATCATGACGATGATCATTGCCAACATTCAGTTTCTGTTTGTGTCCAAACCGATGACAATGCTGGCCCAGGGACTGGACGAAGCGGGTTTCAACGCCTTTGCCAAACGCCACATGGAATACGTCAAGAACATGATCTGTGATTATCTTTTCAAACCCGAACTGAGTTCGTAATTTTTTTGTTCGCGCCTTAATCAGATGATTAAACCGGTCGATTTAATCATTCATGAAATTTTCTTCAATCCATGGCTTAACTACCCAATGACATGACACAGGCCAATACTCATCTGCAGGCGTTCAGGCACGACACCGTTTTTAAGGAAGAAATCAGTAAAGTATCCGATTTTAAGTTTGGACAAACCGTTGCGAATGTTTTCGACGACATGGTCAACCGGTCGGTTCCGTTCTACGAAGAAATTCAGCGCATGATCGGTGAACTGGCGGTCGATTACACCCAACCCGGCACCGTCGTCTACGACCTGGGCTGTTCGACCGGCACGACGCTCATCAACATGAACCGCCGGATTCCCGACGACATTCGCTTCATCGGCATCGATGATTCGGCGGAAATGCTGAAAAAATGTGAGGTAAAAATCCAGGAACTCGGCATTTCCCGCCCTTATGAGCTGCTGGCGGGCGATATTCAGCAGGATGTTGCCATCGGCAATGCGTCGGTGGTGGTGCTGTGTCTGACGCTCCAGTTCATCCGGCCGATTCACCGGCAGAAGGTACTAAAGAAAATATTCGATGGTCTCGTGCCGGGGGGAGCGCTGATCCTGGTGGAAAAAATTCTCACGGAAGATCACCAGTTTAACCGCGACTACATCACCTATTACTACGACTACAAACGACGGCAACACTACAGCGACCTGGAAATTGCCCAGAAACGGGAAGCCCTGGAAAACGTTCTGATTCCTTACAAACTCTCGGAAAACCGCCTTCTGTTGCAGGATACGGGCTTTTCACACGTCGAAACCTTTTTCCAATGGTATAACTTCGCCGGCATCATTGCGGTAAAAAACGAAGCAGCGTCATGATCGGAATCGGAAACTTCTTCTTCAAATACCGGAATCTGATTTTCATTTTTCTGTATCTAGCCCTGTTTATTCCGTCGCCCCCGATTTTTTCGACGGCGGTTTTCGGCCCCTCGTTTTATGTCTGGCCCATCGGTTTGGGGCTTCTCATTACGGTCAGCGGTCAGCTCATCCGGGGGGCCACCATCGGGCTGGCATATATCGTCCGGGGTGGAAAGGACAAAAAGGTCTACGCCGAAACGCTGGTGACGGAGGGAATCTTCAACCACTGCCGGAATCCGCTCTATGTGGGCAATGTTCTGATGTTGCTGGGGGTTGGCATTCTGGCCAATTCGCTGCTGTTCACGGGCGTTTTCATGCCGCTTTTTCTGTTCATCTACCAGGCCATCGTCATCGCCGAAGAGACTTTTCTGCGAAACAAATTTGGCACCGCATTCGATCAATATTCGCACCAGGTCAACCGCTGGATTCCGGACCTGCGCGGCATCGGCCGAACCTTTTCCAGTATGCAATTCAACTGGGTGCGGTGGGTGCTGAAAGAGTACAATACGCAGTATGTCTGGCTCACCGGCATTACCCTCATTCTGTTTCTGAGGTACCCCGTTTTATTCCAGTCCGATCACCGGTACACCCTGCTGGGTTTTCTCTTGGCCCTGTGGCTGGTGCTGTATCTGTTCGTGCGGTATCTGAAAAAATCCGGCCGGATGCAGGCCTAGCCCACTATCGATGCAATTCAAACCCGTTAGAAACCGCCTGAGGAGATCAAAAACCGCTAATCAATCGTTTTGATCAATTGATTAAATTTTCTGGTTAAAATGTTTGCTTATCCAATTTCAGGACTTTACCTTTGACCCGTCATTCTACCAACACCATGAAATGCCTCACTGACACAACCGAAGAACGCATCAAGGAAGCAGCCAAAACCGTGTTTCTTGAAAAGGGCTTTGATGGTACGACGACGCGGGATATTGCCAAGGTGGCTGGCATCAACAGTGCGCTGATGAATTATTATTTCCGCAGCAAAGAGAAGCTGTTTCAGTCGATTTTCAATGACATGTGCACGCTGATGTTCGAGGGTATGCTCGATCTGGTCAACCAACCCATCAGTCTGCGCGATAAAATATCGAAGCTGATGGATCACCAGTTCCAGATGATGAAACAAAATCCAAATCTGACCATTTTCATCATGAACGAGCTGCGCCTGAATCCGGAACGGCTGTATGGAACGATCGGGATGGCCAAAAAACTACCGGAATCGATTTTTCACCAGCAGATTGAAGATGCCATTGCGCAGGGGATCATCACCCCGATCGATTCACACCACATCATGACGATGATCATTGCCAACATTCAGTTTCTGTTTGTGTCCAAACCGATGACAATGCTGGCCCAGGGACTGGACGAAGCGGGTTTCAACGCCTTTGCCACCCGCCACATGCAATACATCAGAGACATGATCTGCGAGTATCTTTTTAAACCTGAATCGGTTACCTGATATTTTTTTGTACCGGATTTAATCAACTGATTAAACCAAACAATTTAATCATCCCAAAATCCTGTTTTTAGTCCATCAATCCGCTTTACTTACACTTTTTGACATGAAACGTACACCATGGTATCTCGGCCTGATACTCGCTTTCACCAGCACACTCACTCAGGCTCAAGACCTTACGCTCCAACAATTGATCGACAAGGCCCTCACCAGCAACCTCAGCGTGCAGTCGGCCCAATTTGACGAAACCAAAACGGAAGCCCGTATTGCTGAGGTGAAAGCCGGGGCAAGACCCTCCGTCAACCTGACCGGTGATTACAAACGGTATCTGAAGATTCCGGGACAGGTTGTTCCTGCATCGGCCTTCGGTGGCCCCGAAGGCAGCTATTCCGTGTTGGCTTTCGGTCTGCCCTACAATCTTTCAACTTCGGTGCAGGCTTCCCAGGCGTTGTATAATCCGTCGGTGATGATTGGGTTGAAGGCCGCCAAAACCAGCCGCGAAGTGTCGGCACTGCAAACCCGGCAGGTGAAAGAAGATGTCGCCTACAACGTGGCCGCCACCTATTACAACCTGCAAACGACGGCCCAGCAAATGGCTTTTCTGCGCCGGAACATCGTTTCGTCCGACAAGATGATCCAGATTACGGATCTCCAGCGGCAGAACCAACTGGCGAAAGGCGTGGATGTCGACCGGCTGCGGTTGAGCAAAACCGCATCGGAAACGCAGATCGAATCGTTGCAGGCGACCTACAACCAACTGCTGAACCTGCTGAAATACCTGACCGGAACCCCGCAAAGCGAGCCACTGGCGGTACTGACCCAGATCGATGAAACAACGCCGACGGTGACTTTCGAAGCCCCCAACATCAACCGCACGGATCTGCTGCTGCTCGACCGCCAGAAAGCCCTTAACGCCCTGGATCTTCAAAACATCAAAGCCGGTTTTTTACCCACGGTTTCGGCCTACGGTGTTGCCAACAGCACAGTGTATGCCATCGGCGGGGATAATTCCTACCTCAAAAATGTGCCGGGGTATTGGGTGGGTCTGCAACTGAACTGGAACGTGTTCGACGGGATGGCCCGCAAATCCAGAGTGACGCAGAAAAAACTCGATAACCAGAAGCTTGAAACCCAGCTCCAGCAAACCCGCGAGTCGATTACGATGGACGTGACCAACGCCCGGAACAAACTGCTGGTGGAACAACGAAACCTGACGACCAACCGCGCGCAGGTGACACTCGCCGAAAAAATCTACACCCAAACGCAACTTCAATTTAAGGAAGGCACGGTCGGCATCAGCGAAGTCATTCAGACCGAAGACGAGCTGCGCAACGCCCAGAACACCTACCTCAGCACGCTGGTCGCCTTTCGTTCGGCCGAACTCGACTGGAAAAAAGCAACCGGAAACCTCATTGTCAATCCATAACATACACAACCTGTTAACACCATGAAACGCATCATCATTGTACTCGTTCTCGTTGGCACCCTCGGCCTGACTGCCTGGACGCTCCTCGACAACAAAGAAAAAGTAGAGGCCAAAGTCTATAAACCCGACGCCGACCTGAAAGTGGGCGTGCGGACGGCCACCGCCGAACTCCGCAACCTGTCGGAAGAAACCCTGTTCCTGGGTTCGTTTTTGCCCAACCGCGAAGTCGAAATCCGGCCACAAGCCGGTGGCCAAATCACGCAGTTACCGATTGAAGAAGGCCAGTTGGTTGGCGCAAACCGCCTGATTGCCAAACTGGACGACGAACAACTTCACTACCAGATCGAAGCCCTGCAGGTGACCCTGGAAGGCTACCAGAACGACGTCCGGCGGTATGACGCCCTGGTGAAAGGCGATGCCACCCCGGCCATCAACCTCGAACGGGCGCAACTGAACATCCGGGCCACCGAAGCGCAGATCAAACAACTCAAAAAGCAGATCGCCAACACGACCGTCACCGCTCCTTTCTCGGGCATTGTAACCCAGAAAATGGTGGAAAAAGGTTCGGTCGTTTCCGTCGGTTCGCCAATTGCCAAAATCACCGATATTTCATCGCTGAAACTGGTGGTCGATGTACCGGAAAAAGCCATCAACCAGTTCCGCGTTGGCCAGTCGCTGCCGATTGAAACCGAAGTGTACCCCAACGTCCGGTTTACAGGACGCGTGACAATGATCGGTGCCGAAGGCGATGCGGCCCACAACTACCCGGTTCAGATTACGGTGAGCAACTCCGGTGCCAATCCGCTGAAAGCCGGCATGTACGGTTCCATTGCCAACCAGAACAAGCTGAAAACGCAAACGCTGTCGGTGCCGCGTCAGGCCATCATGGGATCGGCCAAAGCCCCGCAGGTGTACGTAGTTGAAAATGGTAAAGCGGTTCTCAAAACGGTAGAAATTGGTGCAACCACCAACCAGTATTACGAAATCACGAAGGGTTTGCAAGCGGGCGATCAGGTGGTCACCAGCGGTCAGATCAACTTACAGAACGGCACTTTGGTCAATGCACAATGAAATTATTGAGTGAATGAGTGAATGAGTGGTTGAGTGGGCCGCCGATGCGGTGAAATTTCCAGTCGCGAACCTTCAATCACTCAATCGCTCAATCACTAACTCACTCAATAAAAAAGTCTATGAACTTCTTCGAAACCATCATCAAGCGCCCCTCGATGATTATCGTGCTCTTCGCGATATTGACCATCGGCGGTATTTTTTCCTACCAGATGTTGAGTTATGAGTTGTTGCCGGAATTTTCGGTACCAACCATCACCATCACCACGGTTTATCCCGGAGCGGCTCCATCGGAAGTCGAAACGGAAGTCAGCAAAAAGCTGGAAGACGCCATTTCCGGACTCGATAACCTCGATGATATAAAGGCCAATTCGTTTGAGAATGCCTCCGTTATTGTCGTTGGTTTTAAACCGGGTACCGATGTCGACAAAGCGCTGGAAGACGCCCAACGAGCCATCAACAAAATGGTGAGCGACTTGCCCGAGGACGTGGAAACGCCCTCGCTGTCGAAAATTTCACCCAGCGACCAG
Source organism: Larkinella sp. (assembly GCF_965227735.1). Classification (NCBI taxonomy): domain Bacteria; kingdom Pseudomonadati; phylum Bacteroidota; class Cytophagia; order Cytophagales; family Spirosomataceae; genus Larkinella; species Larkinella sp. The sequence continues at coordinate 1,647,391 of NZ_OZ245776.1, forward strand.
CCGATTATGCAATTACTGGCAACCTCTTCCCTGCCGAACGAGGTGTTTTATCAGCAGATGGAAGACAAGTACCTGCCGGTGATGCAGCAGATCAAAGGTGTGGCTGAAATCACGATGGTGGGGGGCGAAAAACGGGAAATCCGCGTCAACGTCGACGACGATAAGTTGAACTACTACGGTTTATCACTGCTCCAGGTGACGCAGGCCATCAACCAGGCCAACCTCGATTTTCCGACGGGAAAGGTTAAAAGCACCTCGGAAAACATGACGCTGCGGTTGGCGGGCAAATTCAATTCGCTCGATGACATCCGGAAACTGGTAATCGTGACGCCGAAAGATGGCAGCCCGATTCGGGTGGGTGATGTCGCCAATGTAACCGACGGTTTAACCGAGACCTCCAGCATCAGCCGCTACAACGGACAGAACGGGATCGGTTTGTTCGTCAAGAAACAATCCGACGCCAATGCGGTTGAAATCAGCCGGTTGATGCAGGAAAAACTGGCGCAGATCGAAAAAGACAACGCCAAAGACAAGGTCCATTTTGCAATTGCCTACGACAGCAGCGTGTTCACGCTCGAATCCGTGGAAGCCGTAACGCACGATTTGATTCTGGCCGTGGGGCTGGTGGCAGTCGTGATGCTGCTCTTCCTGCACAGCTTCCGGAATGCCTTCATTGTGATGGTATCGGTTCCGGCGTCCCTGGTTTCGGCTTTCCTCTTCATGTTCGTGATGGGTTATTCGCTCAATTTGATGACGCTGCTGGCCCTGTCGCTGGTAATCGGGATTCTGGTCGATGACTCGATTGTGGTGCTGGAAAACATCCAGCGACACCTGGAAATGGGCAAAAACCGCTGGCAGGCCACGCTCGACGGCATGAAGGAAATCGGTTTTGCCGCCGTTGCCATCACGCTGGTGATTGTGGTGGTGTTTGTGCCGATTACGTTCGTGGATTCGGTCATCGCCGATTTGCTGCGTCAATTCTCGCTGACCGTTGCTTTTGCCACCATGACCAGCCTGATCGCCAGTTTCACGCTGACGCCCTGGATGACGTCCCGGATGGCGAAACTGGAGCACCTGAACCCGAAAAATCCGTTTCAGGCGTTTCTGCTCTGGTTTGAAAAAGGGTTGACGGGTTTGACCAACTGGTACCACGGCAGCCTGAAATGGGTATTGACGCACAAGCTGGCCTTCACCGGTATTCTGATTGCACTCTTCGTGTTCACTGGCTGGGTGATGAGTCTGGGAATCATCGGATCACAGTTTGTGGCGGAGGGCGATCAGGGAAAATTCCTGCTGACGATGAAAGTCGACAAAAGCGCGTCGCTCCAACACAACAACCTGACCACCCGCCAGATTGAGGATTACCTGCGTAAAAAACCGGAAGTCCGCAGCATTTTCACAAACGTAGCCGGAGCCAGTACTGGTTTGAACAGCACCGGACAGGGCGAAACCAACCGGAGTGAATTGACGATTGAACTGGCCGGAGCCAGCGAACGGCCGGGTCACCAGCCTACGGAAGCGTACATGATTTCATTGCGGAAAGAACTGGAGCAGCGTTTTCCCGCTATCGAGTTCAAATCTTCGGTGGTCGGTATTGTCAATTCCGGTACGGCTCCCATCGAGATTTTCCTCAGTGGCGATAACATGGACCAACTGCTGGCCTCGGCCAATGACCTGGGAAACCGCATTCGGAAAACACCGGGAGCCAACGACGTCAACGTGTCCATCGAATCGGGCAACCCGGAGGTACGTGTGGAAATCGACCGTGAGAAAATGGCCAAACTAGGACTTGACATTCAAACCGTTGGTGCCACGTTGCAAAATGCCTTCGCCGGTAACGACGACTCCAAATTCCGCGACGGCGGTGAAGATTACGACATTCGCATCATGCTCGACGCCTTCGACCGGAAAAACCCCGACGATGTCAGGAACATCAACTTTGTCAGTCCGCTGGCCGGTCGTACGGTTCGGTTATCGGAATTTGCCAACGTGAGCCTGAGCAACGGCCCTTCACTGCTGGAACGCAAAAACCGCCGGTCGTCCGTGACCGTAACGGCCAACGTGTTAGGCACCGGTTCGGGCACGCTGACGGCAATCATACAGGCCGATCTGGCAAAAAATCCGCTGCCGGCTGGCGTAACCGTTAGCTGGGGTGGTGACGCCAAGAACCAGAGCGAAGGCTTCGGTTCGCTCGGAATCGCGATGCTGGCCGGTTTGATGCTCGTGTATTTCATCATGGTGCTGCTCTACGACAGCTTTATCTACCCGCTCGTGGTGTTGACCTCGGTGCCGGTTGCGGTGGTGGGTGCCTTGCTGGCCCTGGCGCTGAGTTCGTCGGACATCGGGATTTTTGCCCTGCTGGGGATGCTGATGCTGATTGGTCTGGTGGTGAAGAACGCCATTCTGATCGTCGACTTTGCCAATCAGCAGAAAGCACAGGGCGTTCCTTACCGGGAAGCGATTCTGCACGCAGGTGAAGAACGGCTGCGTCCGATTCTGATGACGACCATCGCCATGGTGATCGGGATGATTCCGATTGCAATCGCCAGCGGAGCCGGTTCGGAGTGGAAAAACTCCCTGGCCTGGGTGTTGATCGGCGGTCTGACCAGCTCGATGATCCTGACGGTTTTTCTGGTTCCGATGGTGTATTACCTCGTCGACCGGACGCAGGAGTGGTTTTCAGGCCGCTTCAGCAAAACCAAAGCGACCAAAGAGGTAGCCGAAACCGCGGTTTACTAATTGCATGACGATTGCCTGCACCGCTCCCGGGCGGTGCAGGCACTAAAAAATTGACTTCCTATTTTCCTTTTACAGTTATGATCGCTGAACAAATTGACAACCGCCTGCACGACCTGCTCGTCGGCATGGGCATCAACCAAACCGCACTAACGGATCACACCAACTTTAGCAAAGACCTGGGGCTGGATTCGCTGGACATTACCGACCTGTTGCTGCAGGTCGAAATCAATTTCGGCATTCGCATTCCGGATCAGGAATGGTGGAAGCTCGAAACGTTTGGTCAATTGAAAGAATACCTGGCTCAGGAAACGCAGTTTGACTAGACCCGGCTTGACCACACCATTTTGATTTACGTATAGACCTCACCGTCGTCAACTCTTGTCGATGAAAACCTATGAACATTCTCTTAACCGGTGGAGCGGGTTTTATTGGAACCCATCTCACTAAAAAACTGCTCGATGAAGGGCACATTGTCCTGGCGGTCGACAACTTTGGTTCCAACTACGACCCCGCTTTGAAACGCCGGAATGTGGCCCCTTTCGAAAGCCGACCGGGTTATTATCTGTTTGAAGGTGATATTCGAGAGTCCAGTTTTCTGCATCTGTTGTTCGGCACCTACGCCATCGACGTGGTGGTACACCTGGCCGGCCTGGCCGGAGTGCGCCCGTCGCTGCAACAACCGGCTGCTTATTTCGATACCAACGTAACCGGGACGGTAACGCTGCTGCAAACGATGCGGGATTTCAAGGTCGGCAAAATCGTGTTTGCGTCCTCGTCGTCGGTCTACGGCGAGCGCAACGAAATCCCGTTTCGGGAAACGGACCGGATCGAAGAACTGGCCTCTCCCTACGCCATTTCCAAGCGGACCGGCGAGATGCTTCTTCAAAACTACCACCAGCTTTTCGGCCTGCATGCCTATTGCCTGCGGTTTTTTACGGTTTATGGCCCCAACCAGCGGCCCGACATGGCCATTTCCCGCTTCATCCAGCGGTTGTTCGACGGCGAACGGATTCAGCTTTTTGGCAACGGACAGAGTCTGCGCGACTACACCTACGTGAACGACATCGTAGCTGGTGTTGTCCGGGCCATCGAACGGGTCAACGGGTTTGAAATCATCAACCTGGGGGGTGCCCGCCCCGTTGCCCTGACTGATCTGGTTCGGAAACTCGAACAGTATACCGGCCGCAAAGCCCGGATTGATTACCGGCCCGAGCAGCCCGGCGACGTCAGCCAAACTGCTGCCGATCTGACCAAAGCCGCGCATTTGCTGGGCTACCAGCCGCGCGTTTCGCTCGAGGAAGGCTTGCAGCGTATGGTGAACTGGTTTCAGGCAGAACATACGTCGTTGCTGGAAGAAAAGTAAAGTACCACACCGTCAAGTCGATAGCCATGTCAACGGCGCACGTTTTTAATTCCAATCCCTTTCACGCGCTCTACAGCCGCTCGCTGGGCATCACCCGGTTCTGGAGTCTGATGGGGATCATTACGCTGGTGAAAGGCGTCTATGTCTATTATGGCCCCGATCTGTTCACGGAAGAAGCCCAATACTGGCTCTGGTCGCGGCACCTGGACTGGGCCTATTACTCCAAACCGCCCCTGATTGCCTACGTCAATTCCCTCAGTTCGGGGCTGTTCGGGATTTCGGCCCCGGTGGTCCGGCTGAATGCGGTTTTGTGCGGACTGGGCATTTCGTATTTCGTTTTCCGGCTGGGGGTCGAGCATTTTCGCAGTCACCGGGTCGCGGTGCTGGGCGTGGTGCTGCTGAACGTCAGCCCGTTTTTTGTAACCGCAACGCTGTTTTTCACGACGGATTCGTTGCTGATGCTCGCCTGGGCTGGTGCATTGCGGTATTTTCTGCGCTACGCCGATACGGGTCAGCCCGGCGACGGCTGGCGAACGGCCGCTTTCGTGGTTTTCGGAATGCTCGCCAAACCGACGATGGTGCTTTTCGGGTTCGTGGTCCTGGCGGGTAGTGGCCGGGATTTCGCCTTGATTACCCGTCGGTTGCTCGCTTTCGCACTACCGGTTTTGGTGGGTCTGCTGCCTTCCCTGATCTGGAATTACCAGCACGACTGGGTGACGTTCCGGCATATTTTTACGCTGGCGGGCGGCTCGGGGACTTCGTTCCTTCATCGCAACGCCCTCGGTCAACTGCTGGAATTTGTGGGTGGTCAACTGGCCTACGGTTCAATTTTTATCGTCGTCGGCCTGTTGCTGGCCCGCCCCTGGAAACTCCTGACGGTCGACCACGCCCGGCTTTTACCATTGTGGCTGGCTCCGGCACTGATTCTGGCGGGGTTTGCGGTTCTGTCGGTTCACAAGCGCGTGGAAGTCAACTGGCCGTCGGCGACGCTGGTGGCCTGGCCGCTGGTGGTTTCGTACCTGTTGCACCTGCGCTACCGCCGGTGGTCGGAAACGCCCCGGGTGGCCTGGCCCGTGGGGCTCTCGGTGGCTACCCTCCTGCTGATTCTGCAACCCGGCTGGCTCGATGCCGTCGCCGGACGTCCGGTTTTACCAATCAAAGCCGATCCGCTGTACCGGCTGGCAGGCTGGCGGCAAATCGGCCAAACCGTCGATGAGTTCGTGAAAGATCTGCCGCCAGGACACTTTGCGATTGTGAGCGACAGTTACCATACGGCGTCCGAACTGGCATTTTACGTCGAAGGGCATCCGGACACCTACTGCCTGCCCAACGAAAACCGACGCATGAACCAGTTTGATTTCTGGCCACCGCCCCCCGCTTCGCAGCGGCAGAACATCGTGTATGTGAGTGAAGATCCCCTGTCGCCGGACGCCCGGGCGCAGTTGGGTCCGGTATTGCGGGAGGAGGTCTGGCCGGTGTATTACCGAAACGCGCTCGTCCGAACCATGTACCTTTACCACGCGCAGGGGTATTATCCCGGAACCGTCAAAAAACCGGTACTGTATTGAGAATTAATACTGCCACAACGCAACTCACGGATTGGCTTCGTTGTTCAATAAACAAAAACATCCACCTTGCTTTTGCCCTTGGTGTCCATCCGAACGCAAGCGTTAAGCGTGCTATTTGCTGAAAATTATACAAAATCATGGAAACGACCCTTTCTGTTTCCCCATCTGTCTCTTTTCCGTTCGAAGTCAAGTTGTCTTTTCAGCCCTTCGTTGCCTTTCTAAAAGCGCAGCAGGAAAAAAATTTCACCAATACCGCTCTGTCTGGTCTCTACGACCACCTCCTGGAGCAGTTTGAAACCATACCCACGGCGGACGAAACACCGCTCGAAGATTTGCTCGGACCGGACCGGTTAGCGAGCCTTTTTCAGTTGGCGTCGCTGGCGGTTATGCCGTTGTCTGCCACCGGTCAGCACATTGCCTACACCTTCGGATTACCCATTCCGATGAAGATTCTGTACCAGTCGGCCCGGTTTACGCACCTGATTGAGCAATTTCCGGATTTGTTGTCGGAACTGCCCAAGGACATCTGTGCGGAAGACAAGCTGCGTTTTTTGTACCAGCTCGTTCTTGAAAAGTGTTACAAGGTGCCGCCCGGCAGAAATGCCACCCCCAGCTTTCGGTTTCAAAAACACAAAAACGGACTCACCCGGTATTTCCGGATCGACATCAACAACACGTTTATTGAGCCGCATCTGAACCGTTCGCTGCCCGCCCTGCAATCGTCCTGGATTGATTTTGCCAACGGAACCGGCCCCCTGCCAGAAGCTGAGGATCAGTTGCCGCTTGGCGAATTTACGTCCGAAGGCTTTGCTTTTTTTGTGGTAGAAGACATTACGGAGGCCGAAACCGTTCAGCAATTGCAGGCGGTTTTCACCCATTTGCATTCAGACTCCGAACCGGTTATTTACCGCCGTTTTGAAACCGCCCTGCGCAATCTGGTCGGCCAGACCGACCTCCAGATCAGTATCGTTCCGTTTTCGCAGGTGAATGGTTTTTACGTCCATCAACCGGAGGTAAGCGCACGGAGTGTTTTCTTCCGGCATTCGAGCACGGTCATCGACGGCTACGACCCGGCCACGCAGTCCATCATTCACAACCTGATCCTGAATCCGGCCCCGCTCCTGTTTCCGGACCTGAAAGGGCTGCCCGGCAACGAGCAACTGCTTTTGACCAAAAAAGGGATTCGCAGTTTCGCTTTTTACCCGGTCGTGAACGGAAGTGAAATGCTGGGTGTGCTGGAAATGGCCAGCCCGCATTCGACGGCGTTCGGAGACGACGTTCTGGAGACGATTCAGCGGGTGATTCCACTCGTACAGGAATTGCTGCGCTATCAACTGCATCAGTTCAAACAAAATCTGGAGCGACTGATCAAAACCAAGTTTACGCCCCTGCAACCCGCCGTTGAATGGAAGTTTAACGAAGTGGCCTGGGAATACCTGCGGCTCGATAACAGGGAGTCGTTCAACAGCGAGGCTACGCAGGTGCGGTTTCCGCAGGTCTATCCGCTCTATGGCGCGATCGACATCCGGAATTCATCGAACGAACGCTACAAAGCCGTGCGCCAGGATTTCGCCGACCAGTTGGACACCATTCAGACGCTGCTGGGACAGGCTGAGTTGCCGGACGAACTGGCGCTGCCGAATCAGCTTATTGCCACGGCGTATTCCTGGCAAAACAAGCTCACGACCGGGCTGAATCCGGAAGACGAACTGGGCATTTCGGACTTCCTGACGCTGGAAGTCAATCCGTATTTCCAACATCTGCGGCTAAATGATCCACAACTGGAAACGCCGATCCAGCGGTATTTCAAGCGCGTGAATGCCACCACCGGGCAATTCAATCAGGCGTTGCAGGTTTACGAACGGAGTGTGGAATGGCTCAATACCGCCGTCAATACGTTCATCGAAAAAGAAGAAAAACAGCTCCAGACCATTTATCCGCATTATTTCGAGCGCTACCGGACCGACGGAATGGAGTATACGATCTACGTCGGCCAGTCCATTGCACCCCAGAAGCCCTTCGAACCGGATTTCCTGCGGCATCTGTATGCGTGGCAACTAAAGTCGATGATGGAACTGGCTTCCCTGACGCACCTGCTGTTGCCCCGCCTGCCCCTGGCGTTGCAAACCACCCAACTGATTCTGGCCCATTCGCAGCCGGTGGACATCAGTTTTCGGCAGGACGAACACCGGTTCGACGTGGAAGGCTCCTACAGCATCCGGTATGAAGTATTGAAAAAGCGGATCGACAAGGCGTATATCGCCGGAACCGAGGAACGGCTGACGCAACCCAACACCATTGCGCTGGTGTATTCAAACCGCCGGGAAGTAACTGATTATCTACCCTTTATTACGGCTTTGCAGGAACAGAAGAAGCTGACGCCCGAAATCGAATACCTCGATCTCGAACCGTTGCAGGGGGTTGCCCGGCTGAAGGCCATCCGCCTGCACCTCAACTACCCGGAACCGGCCCGTCAACGCTACGAACGTGAAAGATAACCAACCGGTGCGGGGCATTGAAACCATGTTTCGCACCACCTCGACCAACCACGTCTACCTGAGCGACATTGCCGACAACAAAGCCAACATCCTCATTTCGGTGAACTCGATCATGGTTTCCGTTATCGTTTCGGTGCTGGCCCTCCAGATTGACGAAAACCCGACGCTGCTGGTGCCGATGGTGCTGATTCTGACTTCCTCGCTGCTGACCATCGTCTTCGCCATTCTGGCCACCCGCCCGAATGTTACCAAAGGCACGTTCAAGCGGGACGATGTGAAAAAGAAGAAGGGCAACCTGCTCTTTTTCGGTAATTTTCACCGCATGAGCCTGGAAGACTTTGAGTGGGGAATGAGTGAACTGATGCAAGACAGCCAGTATCTGTACGGCACCATGACCCGCGACATTTATTACCTCGGGCGCGTGCTGGCTAAAAAATACCGCCGGTTGTGGATTGCCTACAACATTTTCATGTTTGGCTTCGGCCTCTCGATTCTGGCGTTTCTGATCGTTTTTCTTCGCACCATGCTCATTGCCGCCCTGAGTTATTAGCCCCTTCTACCCCCCTTTCCCGCTTGTTGTGTTTGCCTCCGGAACCGGCCATCGGTGGTCGCTTCCGGATTATTTTGATCCGACAAATCCGTTTTTAAATTCATACCGTATATCTGTTTGCTCAACCGCTTACTTTTTGATTTTTCTCTGGTAAGTACCTCATTGTTTTCATATTATACCCCGATCATACTTTTGCTCTGGTGCCGAAATCCGGCATTTGAACGGCCTTTCGGATCGTTTTTTTGAGCACAAAGACAGTCCGATAAATTAATAAATTCCTAACCTGATAAAAATGAAATTAATTATGAAAAAAAGTATATTTGCCAGGTTTAGTTCGTACAGTGCCCTCTGAAGCGAAAGAACCGGAAAAGCCCGGTACCAGTGCAGAGGTTTCTTTTCCAATGAGTGTATTTGTAAGTGCCTATTACGAAAATGCGCGCGTTTTTATGCGGATGCCAGCGTCTCCGTGTAAAATCAACTGATGCTTCCCCAATAGCGAGATTGTAAAAACCGGTAAACCGGCGGGTCGTTTTTCTAAAAAAACAGAAAGCGGCTGTTCTATTCGTCACATTCTATCGACAACCTGCTCGTTAACGTTTCCTATTTTTTTTCACTTTCAACCATACTCACTATGGCCATCTCTCCTATGCTTTTGGGTCAACTAAGGCGTTTAGCTCTTAGTTGTGTCCTGCTGCTGCTGACCATCGGCAGTTTTGCCTCCAGCCACCGGGAAGCTCCCCTGATCTCGAGCGATCCGCTGGCCGACAACACGGACGTCTACGCGTTCAAGAGTCCAGATGATCCGAACACCATCACGATCATTGCCAATTACATTCCGTTTGAGTTGCCGGAAGGCGGACCGAATTACTACAATTTCGGCTCCAACATCCGGTATGAGATTCACATCAAGAACAAAACGACCACGGCGACCGACGACATTACGTACCGGTTTACGTTTACGAACAGCAACCAGGATGCGACCACGTTTTTCAACATCCGGTTGGGTCAGCAAAACCTGAAAACCGTCTACCGCTGCGAAAAAAGCACCAACGGCGGGGCAACCTGGATCACCATCGTCAACAATGGGGTTGTGCCGCCGGCCAACATCGGACCCCGTTCCATCGAAGGAAGTGTCGGCCTGGGAGCCAGCTCGTATAACACGCTGATCGAACAGGCAATCGCCACGGCATCGTCGGGCGAAAAAGTATTTTGCGGCCCCGCCGACGATCCCTTCTTCGTCGATTTGGCGGGGGCTTTCGACGTGGGTAATTTCCGGCCTGAAGGCAACAAAATCAATCCGCCCAAAGATGGCCTTGCCCGGTACAACGTTCACAGCATCGCCCTGAAAATACCGGTCAATCTGTTGCAGAAAGATGGCAAAAGCGTTGCTCAGGCATCTACCATTCTTGACCCGGATTTCGTCATCGGCGTGTGGGCATCGGCCAGTCGCCGGCAGATCAAAAGTTTGAATTCAGGGGGCGATGTAGGCTACGACGGCGGCTGGGTGCAGGTTTCACGCCTGGGCATGCCGCTGACCAACGAAGCCGTCATTCCGATTGGCATGAAGGACAAATGGAATGCGATGACGCCCTACGGCAACAACGATCTGCAGTTTGCCGCCAATTTTAGCAATCCCGAATTGGCCCTCTACATGGACGATTCCAAATTTGGCGGAGCGGTCGGCTCGTTGAAAGACCTTCGGATTCAGGCCAACTCGCTGGGTGCCTTCGACTTCCGCAACGAAAAACCGGGCTTGTTTTCCCTGAAAGGCAGCTCTGCCCTAACCGGTACAGCTCTGGACGATGCCGTTTTCGGCACCATCCTGCTGCCCAACAACGCCAGTCCCCGCGCCGTCGATCTGCTGCCCATTTTCTACACCGGCGTGCCAAATCTGAGACCCTATCAACTCGCCACGGGAAAAGGCGGCAATCCGCTGGCGGCCGGAAAACCCTTCATTCACAACTTCCTGCCCACCCTGGGAGATATGCTCCGGCTCAACATGGCCGTTCCGGCAACGCCCCGCAACCACGCCAAATTCAGCACCCTGGGGCTGGTGGGAGCCGCCGTGCTGGGGCTGACCGATCCGATGTACACCAATCCCAACCTCCAGTTCATTCCGAACATGGACGGTTTTCCCAACGGTCGGCGGCTGGAGGATGACGTAACGACGATTGAACTGCAGGCCGTCGGTGGCGTGGTGCTGGCCGCCATTGGCCTGTGGTACGATGACTTCGTGCCGGGTGGCAGCCCGGTGACTCCTCAACTGGGCAAAGTACTGGGTTTTACCGCCGGTATCACCAAAAATGATACGACCCTCAAAGCCTCATTCCCCTATGTTCAGACACCGTGGAGAGGGTTCAATTATACCAAAACGACCAAGTTTTAAGCCTGCCATTCGGATAAACCATGAAAAAGATACTTACCCTTCTTTTGGCGATACTGCTGTATCTGCCCTCTGGTCAGGTGATGGCGTCGAGTCACCGGGAAGCCCCGCTGATTTCGACCGATCCACTGGCGGATAATACCGACGTCTACGCGTTCAAAAGCCCAACCGATGCGGAAAAAATTGTCCTGATTGCCAATTACATTCCGTTCGAAGATCCGGCGGGTGGCCCTAACTGGTACACGTTCGGCGAGAATATCCGATACGAAATCCACGTCGACAACAATACCGCAACGCCTGGCGACGACATCACGTACCGGTTTACGTTCAAAATTGTCAACGAAGATCCGACCACGTTTTTCAACATCCGGCTGGGCAAGCAAAACCAGAAAGCTACCTACACCTGCGAACGGAGTACGAACGGCGGCACAAGCTGGACGACCATTGTGAACAACGGCGTGGTGCCTCCGGCCAACATTGGGCCACGCTCCATCGAAAATGCAACCGTCGGTCTGGGCGCTCCATCCTACAACGCGCTGGCGAAACAGGCCATTACCGTAAGCTCGACGGGCGAGCGGATTTTCTGCGGCCCCATCGACGATCCCTTCTTCGTCGATCTGGGCGGAGCGTTTGACGTCGGGAATTTCCGGGCACCGGGCCGCGACGGGTTGGCGCGCTTCAACGTCCACACCATTGCCATTGAAGTGCCGGTTTCGACCTTGCAGAAAGGCGGCAAAAGCGTTGCTCAGGCATCTACCATTCTTGACCCGGATTTCGTCATCGGCGTGTGGGCATCGGCCAGCCGCCGGCAGATCAAAACCATCAATTCCGGTGGCGATGTAGGCTACGATGGCGGCTGGGTGCAGGTTTCACGCCTGGGCATGCCGCTGACCAACGAAGCCGTCATTCCGATTGGCCTGAAGGACAAATGGAATGCGACGACGCCCTACGGCAACAACGATCTGCAGTTTGCCGCCAACTTTACCAATCCCGAACTGGCCCTCTACATGGACGATTCCAAGTTTGGTGGGGCGGTTCCGGGACTTAGCGCCCTCCGGATTCAGGCCAACTCGCTGGGTGCCTTCGACTTCCGCAACGGAAAACCGGGCTTGTTTTCCCTGAAAGGCAGCTCTGCCCTAACCGGTACAGCTCTGGACGATGCCGTTTTCGGCACCATCCTGCTGCCCAACAACGCCAGTCCCCGCGCCGTCGATCTGCTGCCCATTTTCTACACCGGCGTGCCAAATCTGAGACCCTATCAACTCGCCACGGGAAAAGGCGGCAATCCGCTGGCGGCCGGAAAACCCTTCATTCACAACTTCCTGCCCACCCTGGGAGATATGCTCCGGCTCAACATGGCCGTTCCGGCAACGCCCCGCAACCACGCCAAATTCAGCACCCTGGGGCTGGTGGGAGCCGCCGTGCTGGGGCTGACCGATCCGATGTACACCAATCCCAACCTCCAGTTCATTCCGAACATGGACGGTTTTCCCAACGGTCGGCGGCTGGAGGATGACGTAACGACGATTGAACTGCAGGCCGTCGGTGGCGTGGTGCTGGCCGCCATTGGCCTGTGGTACGATGACTTCGTGCCGGGTGGCAGCCCGGTGACTCCTCAATTGGGCAAAGTGCTGGGTTTCAACGCGGGGGTTACTAAAAACGATACGACCTTCAAAAGTGCCTTCCCGTTTGTGCAGGACCCCTGGCGCGGTTTCATCGGCAGCAGCTATGAGCCAAATCAGAAGCTGGCCGTAACCGTGCAGAATTACAACTGCACCACCGGCGACATCACCTTCGGACGCATCGGGGGCGACCCAGGCCGGACGGTCGAATACCGGGCTGCGGGCGTCGTCAACGGTGTTTATGGCACCAGCGTCAACCGGCAGATCGAGTTTGGGGTGCGTAACGATCCCAACAACAGCACGATTATACTCATGGGCCGGTATGTCGGGGATGCCGCTTCGGAGGTGAGTTACACCTTCAACTTCCGTACGCACTGTGCGCCGGCGCGCATCTCGGCAGAATCGGAGCCGCTATCCGTTCGTGTTCTGGGCAATCCCTCCTCCAAAACCGAGGTGACGGTGGAAGTAACCGGCGCCACCGGCCAGTCGCTGCATTTCTCGGTGATCAACAGCCAGGGGCAACAGTTTGGCGAACACGCGGTGCCCACAGCGGGCTCGGTCGAACGCCGGACACTCCGGCTGGGCCAACAAACCGGCGTCTACTTCCTGGAAGTGAAAACGCCAACGGACCGCCAGATTATTAAAGTGCTACGGCAATAAACCGTTGCGGATCAGGCCGGGAGTTGGATTTACTCCTCAATTCCCGGCTTCTTTCAACGAAAATAAACGATTCCTCATTCCTCCGCATCGGCGGTTTCGATTCATGGCAACACTTATTCTTCCTTTCCGACAACTCGTTTCGACAGGCATCACGAGTCTTCTCTCCCTCCTCCTGCTGGCACAGATCAGTTGTACTGAACGCAAAAAAACGGGTAGCGAAACAGCAGCTTCACCCGGTTCGACCCTGGAAATACCGCCCCTGTTCGAGCGCCGGGGCGTGTTAGCCACCGCCGTTGAATGGCCGCGTACCAAAGAAAAAGTAAACGATCTTCAGAAAAAGATCAAAAAAACACCCGGCGATGTCAAACCACGTTTGCAGTTGGCCGTCATTTACCTGTCCGAAGCCCGCATTACCGGCGAACACCCGTATTATTACCCGGCGATTTTGACCATTCTGGATGGCGTCCTGGCGATGGACCCCAAAAACTTTGAGGCTACAACCTTTAAGTCGTCCGTCAAAATGTCGCAACACCAGTTTGACGAAGCCCGTGAACTGGCCGAAAAAGCCCGGCAGATCAATCCCGACAATGCCTACGTGTACGGTGTGCTGGTCGATGCCAACGTTGAACTGGGACATTACGACGAAGCCGTGGCGATGTCGGACAAAATGCAGCAACTGAAACCGTCGCTGGAATCGTATTCCCGGGCATCGTACCTGCGCGAAATCTACGGCAATTACCCCGCTTCGATCGAAGCCATGAAGCTGGCCGTTCAGGCGGGTTTACCCGGTTCCGAACCGCATTGCTGGAGCAAAAATATTCTGGGTCACCTCTACGAAACCACCGGTCGGCTGGCCGAAGCCGAACAGCAATATGACGGAATTTTAGCCCTGCGGCCCAGTTACGCCTTCGCGCTGGCCGGAAAAGCCCGAATCCAGAAAGCCCGCAAGGAATACGAAAAAGCGTTGACCACACTTGAAAAAGCCGCCGGAATTATGCCCGAGTTTTCGTTCCACGAAGAAATGGCCGAGATTTATGCCCTGCAGGGTGAGAAGGAAAAAGCGAAGAAAAAGTTTGCCGAAGTAGCCACGATGCTCGACGAAGACGCCCGCTCCGGCCACGCCGTCGATCTCGAACGTTGCAAACTCTACACCAAAGCCGGGCAACTGGATTCGGCCCGGATTTACGGGTTGAAAGAATACCGGAAACGGCCTGAGAACATCGACGTCAATCACGCGCTGGCGTGGGTCTATTTCAATCAGAATGACCTGAAAAAAGCGCAGGAGCACATGCAGGTCGCGCTGAAAACCGGAAGCAAAGACCCCGAACGGCTGCAACAGGCCGCTGCCATCGAAGTAGCGCTGGGTCACGTTGAACTGGGAAACCGGCTCGTTGCGCAGGCTCGGAAAATAAATCCTACATTCGCATTTTGATCCCGAATGAATGCGATTTGACAACTAACCCGGTTTTATGAAACGAACGCTTTATGCCCTTTTTCTGACTGTCATCAGCCTTCAGGCGTTTGCTCACCTCGGCGGCATTTCCGGTACCGTCCTCGACCAGACGACCAATCTGCCCCTGCGTGGGGTGGTCGTGCAACTCACCGGCTTGGGCAAAGGCACGGTGACCAATGAGTTGGGGCAATACCGTTTCGTGGGGCTGGTGGCGGCTCCCTATAAAGTCGAACTTTCGCACATCGGTTTTAAGTCGCTGGTTCTCAACGTAACCATCAAGGATGACGAAACGATCACGCTGAATACGGTTTTGAGTCGGTCAGCCATCGAGTTGCGCGAGATCGTCGTTTCATCGCAGCAGGCGCATGACCAGCAACTCATCAGCAGCCTCGACATCCGGATGCGGCCCATCACCAACTCGCAGGAAATTCTCCGGATGGTGCCGGGTTTGTTCATCGGGCAACACGCGGGGGGCGGAAAAGCCGAGCAGATTTTTTTACGGGGATTCGATATCGACCACGGCACCGACATTCGCCTGACGGTGGACGGAATGCCGGTCAACATGGTTTCGCACGCCCACGGACAAGGTTACGCGGATTTGCACTTCGTCATTCCGGAACTGATCGAAGGCGTCGATTTCAGGAAAGGGCCTTACAACGCGGAAAAGGGCAATTTTACGACGGCGGGCTGGGCCGATTTCCGCACCCGCACCACACTCGACAAAAGTTTTGCCAAGCTGGAAGTCGGGCAGTTCAACACCTACCGCGCCGTGGCCGGGCTGGATCTGCTGGGCGAAAAAGGGCGTACCCAAAAACAGTCGGCTTATCTGGCCTCCGAATATTCATATTCCGATTCGTACTTCGACCATCCGCAAAACTTCAAGCGACTGAATGTTGTGGGCAAATACCACGGCCACCTGTCGGACCAGACCAACCTGACACTGACGGGGTCGACGTTCTGGAGTAAGTGGAACCATTCCGGCCAGATTCCCGACCGGGCGGTGGCGTCGGGCTTAGTCGGTTTTTTCGGCTCCGTCGACCCGACCGAAGGGGGCGAAACGAGCCGCACCAATGTCAACGCCGAACTGGTGACGGTGACGCCCGGCAATTATACCATCAAAAACCAGGTCTTCTACAGCAACTACAACTTCGAGCTGTATTCCAACTTCACTTTTTTCCGGGACGATTCGCTCAACGGCGACCAGATCCGGCAGAAAGAACGCCGGAATCTGTTTGGCTACAACGGCAGCATTTCGCGAACGGATTTTGTCGGCAAAACCCGGTTTGTGTCCACGGCAGGCCTTCAATACCGCCAGGATCTGACGCACCACACCGAACTGTCGCACACCCGAAACCGAACCGAAACGCTGGAACGACGGCAGTTTGGCAACATCAACGAACGCAACGCCAGTGCCTACGTGGATGAACTGATTCAGTTTTCCGATCATTTTTCGCTCAACGCCGGGGTTCGGCTCGATTATTTCCGGAGCCAGTACGACGATTTGCTTCAGCCGACGGACGGACTGAAACGGGCGGACGCAGCCCTGGTTTCGCCCAAACTCAATCTGTATTACACGGTGAATCCCCGGTTTCAGGTGTATCTCAATACTGGAAAAGGCTTTCACTCCAACGACACCCGCGTGGTGGTTCCGCAGAACGGAAGGGAGATTTTGCCGCCGGCCTACGGTTCTGATTTAGGGGTAATTTTCAAACCGTTCCCCCGCTTGCTCATCAACGCGGCAGGCTGGTATTTGTGGATGCAACAGGAATTCGTGTATGTCGGTGACGAAGGCGTGGTGGAACCCAGCGGAAAGTCACGCCGGTACGGGGTCGATCTGTCGGTCCGCTACCAGTTGACCCATCACCTGTACGCCGATCTGGATCTGAATACCGCCAAACCCCGCGCCATCGGCGCCGAAGCGGGACAGAACTACCTGCCCTTGGCGCCAACGTTTACCTCGACCGGCGGCCTGACGCTCCAGAATGCAGGCCGGTGGAGTGGTTCATTGCGGTATCGCTATCTGGGAAACCGGCCCGCCAACGAAGACAATTCCATTGTGGCGCAATCGTATTTTGTGACGGATTTGCAGGTCAATTATTCGCGGCCCCGCTACCAGTTCGGGCTGTCGGTGCAAAATTTACTGAATACCCGCTGGAAAGAAACCCAATTTGCCACCGAAAGCCGCCTGCGTGGCGAAACCGCTCCGGTCGACGAAATTCACTTTACGCCCGGAACGCCCTTTTTCGCCCGGTTGAGCTGGACTTTTTTCTGGTAAAAACACACTTTTGACCCTTTTATCGAAACCAACTGGCCTGATATTTGCTATTTTTTTGACATACCCGCAAGGGTAGGACAGAATTAACATACAGCCCGGCCAATCGAGTCGGGTTTTGTTTTTACTTTTAGTATACTTGCACAAACATATCTGTCGATTGTGGTTTTTTGTAAAAAAGTGAGATGTACCTTAAAAAATAGTTGTGTGTATGACTAACTTATTCAGTAAAACGAGAGAAACCGTCATCGCGGGTCAATTCAAAAGCCAGACCACCCTCTTCTCGATGACGCCATCAACCCGGTTCGAGCGGAGATGCCACATCCTGTACGAATCATACAGCCGCTTTATCGACGATGGTGAAAAACTCCTCGCGGCCGATATTCTGAGCATCATGAAAGACGTGCTCGATGACGAAATCAAGGCCCTGAATACCCCGGCTATTTCCAATAAATAATTAATCAAACACTACGGAATTTCATTGACCGTCCGGATCGACCGAATCACCAGTCAATCCGGACGGTTTACTTCGTTTTTTCGGTCGGCCAGTCCGGCGAGCGGTTTCTTTGTTTCGTTCAACCAGACCTTCCGATGTCTGGCTCTTCATCCAATCAAAACGAAACCATGAAAACCGTCTTCCTGCTGAGTGCCATTTTGATCGCCTTTCTGTGCTGCAACCATTCCGTTACGCCCGAAACGCCACCCAAAACCTACGGTTTTTCAGCCGTCGACAACTACCTTGAGGAGAACCTCGGCGTCTACCAGGATAGTGTACTGGTGCTGGTTTCCCAGAACGGGCAGGTGATTTACCAAAAAGAAGTGAACCTGACCACAGGGACAAACCGGCTGATTGCATCGGCCTCCAAATGGCTGTCGGGCGCGGTGATCATGGCGCTGGTCGATGAAAAGAAGCTGGCGTTGACCGACACCGTTGGCAAATTCCTGCCCATTTTTACAAAATACGGCAAGGGCAACATCACGATCCGGCAGTTGTTTTCGCACACCGCCGGTTTTCCGGGCGACTCCCCCGAGAAGTTCGAATACCGGCGCGACCTGACCCTGGCGCAAGCCGTCGATTCGCTGGCGGTGTATACCAAACTAACCAACCCGCCCGGCAAAGCCTTCAATTACGGCAGTGCGAGTATGCACGTTGCCGGACGGATTGCCGAACTGGTTTCCGGCCAATCCTGGCAGATGCTGTTCAATGAGAAAATTGCGGTTCCCTGCGGGATGCAGGCCACATATCTGCTGACCAGCCTCCGAAATCCGTTAATTGCCGGTGGTGCCCGAACCTCGGCCCGTGATTACCTGAATTTTCTGGAAATGATCAACCAGAAAGGGGTGTTCAAAGGCAAGCGGGTTTTGAGCGAGCAGGCCATCACAGAAATGCTCAGCGACCAAACCGCTGGTGCCACGATTCAGGGAACGCCCTACCCCACCAATCCGTACTCACCCCATCCGACGGTCGGCGTTCGCTACGGCATCGGAAACTGGCGGGATGTGGTGGATGCCTCCGGGAAGGCTCTGGAAACCAGCAGCCCCGGCCTGTTTGGCGCGCACCCCTGGCAAGATTCCAAAAACAACGTAACCGGCATTATTTTCACGCGCACCACAACCCGGCAAAGTGCCACCACGAGTCTGAAAATCAGGGAGATGATTCGGGCAGTTGTTGAGAAATAAAGACCGGTTTCAAAACGGCAGCGCGGGCAAACGGACCGACACCGTGGTTCCCTGATGCGGCACAGATTGAATCTGAAGTACGCCCTGGTGCAGGCTGATGATCTTTTCCGCCAACGTTAGTCCCAGGCCAAACCCCTGAATACCGCCTACGTTACCGGCCCGCATCATGGGCAGAAACACATCGGACAACTGCGCTTCGGGAATGCCGATGCCCTGATCGACGACATCGATAACGACCCAGGAAGGCTGATAAGTTACCTGAACCTGCACAGGCTGGTGGCTGGAATATTTACAGGCGTTGTCGATGATGTTGATCAGGGCCGTGCGCAGCAGACTGTTGTTGCCGACCACTTTGATCACCGAACTGCTTTCCGTGAAAATATCAGTCAGTTGGAGTTCAATGGCTTGCTCGGGGTATTTTTCCTGAAAATAAGTAACCGTATCCAGAATGGTGTCGACCAGATTGATGTCTTCCAGCAACCGCGACGGGTTCAATCCTTCCACTTCGGTCAAACGCAGCAGGGAATTGGCCAGGTCGATCGCGCCATCCAACCGAAACAGGGCTTTCTCAATGCTCTGGTGGGTGGCTTCCAGCGTCTGATCGTAGGCCAGACTCGTTTCCAGCATGCCCTTGACCACCGTCAGGGGCGTCCGGATTTCGTGGGAAGCATAGCCGATAAAATGTTCGTGGCTCAGTGCCAGTTGCTGCAACTGGCTCAACAGGTCATTGAATGATCCGGCCAGATAGCTGGCTTCGTCCGGTTGGGGTTCATGAACCAGCCGAAACGAAAAATCGTTGACCGTGGCCGCGTTGATCTGACGGATGAGCTGATCGAAGGGGTACATGGCCCGGCTGGCAAATAAAAAACCGGCCAGGATAATCACCACCAGCGAAAGAAAATTACCGCCGATCAGGATGGCCACCAGATTCCGGCTGGTCTGTCGCCCGCTCAGGTCATAGGCCGTCACAATGGCCACATAAACCTGATTCTGATGCCGGAATGAGAGCGCAACGCCTTCTTTCGGGGCTTCCCATTCCGGGCTGTTATACGTAAAATACACCTCTTCGCGACGGGCCTCCTCCAGCAATTCGGGCGTTGGCGGGTAATCGTCTGGCCCGGTCGAGGCATAGATTCGCTGGTTTCGGTCGTCAAAAAGCGTTTCATGCTGCTCGGGCAAGGTCAGGTAGGTCGATTGCTGAAATTCACTGCGGTTTTGAAAGTAGGTTTGAGCCGCCAGCGCCCGGCGCTGCAGGCGGGTCTTCATCAGCGAACTCCGGTAGGATTCGTAGGCCTGAAAAATAAACACGGAGAACAGGATGAGCAAAGCCGCCACCAGCAGACCAAACGCAATGGTTATCTTCTGTTTGATGCTCATGGTTCGGCACCGATCATATATCCGACCCCAAAAACCGTATGCAACAGTTTCGGTTCTACGGTATCAATTTTCCGGCGCAGGTAGTTGATATACACGTCCACGACGTTGGTGTTGGTGTTAAAATGCACATCCCAGACGTTTTCCTGAATGCTCACCCGGCTCACCACCCGCCCCTGATTGGCCAGCAGGTACTCCAGCAGGGCATATTCCCGCGCCGTCAGGCTGATGCGCTGCCCCGCCCGCCAGACCTGGTGCGACTGCGTATCGAGTTCCAGATCCAAAAGTTGAAGCCGCTGGGGTAGCAACGGCCGGGGCGAATTCCGCCGGGCGAGGGCTTTCAGCCGAAAAAGCAGTTCTTTAAAAGCGAACGGTTTGGTCAGGTAATCGTCGGCACCGGATTCAAAGCCCAGTACTTTGTTGTCCAGACTCCCCAACGCTGTCAGCAGAATGACGGGAATAGCTGGCCAGTTCTGCTTGATATACCGGCACAGATCGTAGCCGTTCATGCCGGGAATATTCACGTCCAGCACGACCACATCAAACCGGTGTTCGTTGACCAGACTCCGGCCAATAACGCCGTCGAACGCCATCGAAACCGAAATCCCTTCAGACTGCAATCCTTTCTGGATGAACTGCGCCAGTTCAACATCATCTTCTACAAGTAAGACATTCATAGGCTGTCTACCGTCTTTTTTCAGGCTAAATGTAGCAACAAAGTAACCAATTCGGGGGATTGCCCCGGACTCTAACCAAATTCTAATAACTCACTAATCAGCCTTTAATGGAAGGGGTGGTTATTTTGAAAAGGAATGGTTGCGGCCCGTAAAGCCTGATTCTTATTTTGAAACGCACTATGATTCAACGTCATCTGCTTACCCTTGTTTTTTTGCTGGGAAGCTCTCCTTATTTATATTCCCAGACGCTAACGCTGGAAGGAGCGGTTGAAGCCTCCTTTGCCCAATATCCCACGCTGACGGCTCAGCGATCGGCGCTGGATGCCATCCGCGCCAACGTCCGGGTGGTCCGCGACAACCGACTGCCCAATGTCCGGCTGCACGATCAGATCAATATCGGGACCGCCAACGGGATTTCGGGATCGTATTTTTCACTGGGTCTGATCGTGCCGACCTCGGGCGGACGCCGGGCCGAAAACCGCCCGGATCTGGCGTCGGGCAACGTGGCGCTGGCCACCGCCGACTGGGAAATCTACAACTTCGGGCGGTTTTCGGCGGAAGACAAGCTCGTTCGCAGCGATGTCGCCGTCAGCGAAGCGAACCTCCAGCGCGAGCAGTTCGGATTGCGCCAGACGGTCATCAGCAGTTACCTCGATTTATACTGGACGGAGCAGAATCTACTCATCGAAGAACAGAACCTGGCCCGGGTCGACACCGTGCGCCGGATCATCGTCAACCTGGTTCGCAACGGCGTTAAGCCTGGCCTGGATTCTTCGCTGGCCAACGTCGCCCTTTCCCGCGCCCGGCTGGCCTACCTCCGGATGCAGGAAGAACGGCAGCGCGCGCGGGTTCAACTGGCCACGCTGACGGGTCGCCCGGCCGAAGAGGTAAAAATCGACACCGCCTTCCGGGTGGGGCCTTTGCTGGTTCCGCTTTCGACCTCGCTCACCCCACCCACGCATCCGCTCCTGCGGGTTCAGGAACGAATCGTCACCCGGCAAACCGCCGAGATCGACCTGATCCGAAAATCCGCCCTTCCGAGAATCTCGCTGCTGGCGGCCACCTGGGCGCGGGGCTCCAGTCTGGACGTCGAAAACAACTACGGCCCGGTGGCGAAGGGGTTGGCGTATAGCCGTACGAACTACCTGCTCGGCATTGCCGGAACGGTCAATCTGATGGATTTTCGACGGGCCTCTCACCGCATCAAACTCCAGCAATTCCGGATTGAGGAAGCCCGCAACCAGTTGGCCGTGGCCAAGCTGCAACTCCAGAATGCGGTAGGAATTGCCGACGCTCAGCTTGCCGTCGTTCAGAGCGAACTGACCGAACTGCCCTACACGCTGCGCTCGGCGCAGGATGCATACAACCAGCGGTTTTCGCTCTACAACAACGGACTGGAAACCATTTTGAGCCTGACCGACGCCCTGACGCTGCTCACGGCGGTGGAGAAAGAAGCCGTGCAGACCCGCGCCCAGGCCGTGCAGCTTCGGTTGCAACGCGCCCAGGCAACCGACAATTTTGAGGAATTCTATTCGCTGTTCCGGCGCTAACCCAACCTAAATTTCCTACTTATGTCTTTATTAGCAACGTCGTTGAAACGCCCGATTGCGGTTTTGGTACTCGTGACCGGAGTCGTTGTGTTTTCGATTCTGTCGGCAATGCGGATTCCCATCGACATTTTCCCACGCCTGAACTCCCCGACCATTTACGTGATCGAACCCTACGGCGGAATGTCGCCCGCGCAAATGGAAGGTTTCTTTGCCACCCGGATGCAGGACCAGTTTCTGTACATCGGCGGTATTCGGGAAATTCAGAGCCGCAGTGTGCAGGGACTAACCATCGTAAAGCTGGCTTTTTATGAAGGGTCCGACATGGCCCAGGCAGCCGCCGAAGTGGCGATTCAGGTAAACCGGGCCATGAAATTCTTCCCGCCGGGCGCACTGCCCCCGCAGGTGGTGCGCTACGATGCGTCGTCGGTGCCGATCGGTGATCTGGTGTTTTCGAGTAAAACCCGTTCGCTCGCGGAAATTCACGAACTGGCCGTCACGCGCATCCGGCCCCTGTTTTCCACCGTGCCGGGCCTGACGGCTCCACCCCCGATCGGTACCAACTCCCGTACAATTGTCATCAATCTGAACCCCGACAAAGTCCGGAGCCTGAACCTCTCACCCGATGAAGTGGTGGAAGCCCTGGCCGCCAACAACGCCATGACGCCCTCCGGTAACATCCGGATCGACAATACGACCTACATCACCACGCTGAATTCGCTGGAAGACCAGGTGGCCGATTTTAGCCGGATTCCGGTCGTGACGCAGGGACACCGCACCGTGTTTCTGGGCGATGTGGCCACCGTGCTCGACGGTTCGGACGTCACTGCCGGGTATGCGCTCGTCAACGGCAGCCGCTCGTCGTACATCCCGGTTGTTAAAACCGCCGATGCTTCGACCTGGGACGTGGTTACGCGGCTGAAGGCCAAATTGCCCGAAATGCGCAACCTGCTCCCGGAAGATATTGAGGTGAATTACGAATTCGATCAGTCCGTGTTTGTGATCAATGCTGTTGAAAGCCTGCTGTTTGAAGGCGGGCTGGGGGCTATTCTAACGGGCCTCATGGTGTTGCTCTTTCTAGGCGACTGGCGCTCGTCGGTCATCGTGATCATCACGATTCCGGTTTCCATCATTGCGGCCGTTTTGGGGTTGAGTCTGGCCGGACAAACGATCAACATCATGACGCTGTCCGGGCTGGCGCTGGCCATTGGGGTGCTGGTGGATCAGGCCACGGTAACGATTGAGAATATTCATCAGCACCTGGACATGGGCAAACCCCGCAAGCAGGCGATTTTCGATGCCTGTAAGGAAGTCGCCCTGCCGTTGCTGCTGATCCTGCTGTGTATTCTGGCGGTTTTTGCGCCCTCGTTCATTATGACGGGCGTTCCCCGGGCCATGTTCCTGCCCCTGTCGCTGTCGATCGGTTTTGCCATGACGGTTTCCTATTTTCTGGCCCAGAGTCTGGTGCCGGTACTGGCCAACTGGCTCATGAAAGACCATGTTCACAAAGCGGATCACGAAGCGAAGAAACCTGGCTTTTTCGAGCGGGTCCGCGTCGGATTTGTGGGTCAGACGGGGCGGTTGCTTCGGCGCAACGGGCTCATTCTAAGCTTGTATTTCGTCGGCGTTCTGGCCCTGGCCGGCGTCGGTTTTGTATTGATCGGGAAAGATATGTTGCCGGTAACGAACTCCGGCCAGATGGTGATCCGGATGAAAACGCCCGACGGCACCCGGCTCGAACGGACCGAAGAACGCGTAAACGAACTCCTGGCGCTGGTGGATGAGGTGTCGGGGGGAAACCTGGCGGTTTCGTCGGCATACGTCGGGGTTGTACCGACCAACTACGCGACCTCCAACCTCTACGTGAATACCAGCGGAACCAACGATGCGGTTATTAAAGTGGGACTGACCAAGGGCTTTCACACCAACATGCAGGACCTGAAAGAGCGCATTCGGCTGGCGGTTCAGGACCAGCTTCCCGACCTAACGCTCTCGTTCGAACCCGCCGATCTGACCGAAAAACTCATGAGCGGGGGCGCCAGCACGCCCATTGAGGTGATGGTGGCCGGGCGTAACATGAAACAGATTGCGGGGTATGCCAACCAGTTGGTCGACAGCCTGGCCGAAGTACCGTACCTGCGCGACGTCCGCATTCTTCAGCCGCTGAAATTTCCGGTTATCAACATCACACTCGACCGGCAGAAACTGGCCATGATGGGACTGAATCTCCAGCAAGCCGCCCGGTCTATTACCGCGTCCACGTCTTCGAGCCGGTATACCGAAAAAAACCAGTGGCTCGATAAACAGTCGGCCTACACGTATCAGGTGCAGGTTCAGATTCCGGAATACGACATGCGCAACATGACGCAACTGGAGTCGATTCCGCTGGTAGCGGGTCAGACACGGCCCGTACTGGGCGATGTCGCCACGTTTTCTATCGACACCCTGCCCGGCGAATATGACCGCATCGGCCCCCGCCGGTTCGTCACGGTTTCGGCCAACGTCCACCACCGCGATCTGGGCACGGCCACGCAGGCCGTGGAAGCCACCATTGCCAAACTGGGCGAAACCCCGAACGGGCTCATCACGGAGGTGAAAGGGATGTCGTCGCTGCTGACCGAAACGCTCGACAGCCTGCAACTCGGGCTGGGCATTGCGGTGCTGGTCATTTTTCTGCTGCTGGCGGCCAACTACCAATCCTTCAAGCTGTCGTTTGTGGTCCTCAGCACCGTTCCCGCCGTCATCGTGGGGTCCATTGGGCTGCTGCTGTTGACGGGCAGTACGCTCAACCTGCAATCGTACATGGGCATCATTATGTCGACCGGTATTTCCGTCGCCAACGCCATCCTGATCGTCACCAATGCGGAGCGTCTGCGGTGGGAATACCGCAACGTGACGCGGGCGGCCATCGACAGTGTGGGTCTGCGGCTCCGACCGGTTCTGATGACCTCGTTTGCGATGGTGGCCGGTATGGTGCCCATGGCGATGGGCACGGGCGAGGCCGGGGAGCAGGTAGCTCCGCTGGGCCGGGCCGTCATTGGCGGACTGATCGCGTCGACCCTGGCCGCGCTGTACATCGTGCCGCAGGTTTACGTCTGGTTGCAGCGAAGCACCAATTACGTCGATCCATCCCTGCTGCCCGACGACACGACTGCCGATCATCCGGACGTTGAAACTCCCGATTTTGAACCCCAAACCGTTCATCCTTAAGCATATGAAAATTACCAAATATAGCAGTGTGCTGGTCCTGCTGGCACTTGGCACCCTGAATGGCTGCAACTCGTCAGACTCGGGGCAGACCATTCTGAAAAAGAAAAAAACCACCAAACCGGTGGCCGAAACCCAATACCGCATCGGCGCCGTGTCGCGGCAACCGGTGGGGCAAACCGTGCAATTGCCGGGCGAATTTCACCCCTACCAGGAAGTTACCATCTATCCCCGGGCTACAGGTTTTGTGGATCGGGTGCTGGTCGACCGGGGTTCGGCGGTTCGCAAGGGTCAGGTGCTGATGATAATCGACGCGCCCGAAACCGAAGAGCGGCTGGCGGCTACCCGTTCCAATTCGCTCAAAGCCCAGGCCCTGCTGGTGGCCAGTCGCGAGCATTACCGGCGGCTGCTGGCCAGTAACAAAGTCCCCGGTTCCGTATCGGCCCTGGATCTCGAAACCGCCCTGGCGCGGGTGCAGGCCGACAGCGCGTCGTTGCTGGGCGAAGAAGCCAATTACCGCGCCATGGCCAAGCTCAAGTCCTACCTGACCGTTGCGGCCCCGTTCGATGGGTTCATCACCGAGCGGAACGTTCACCCGGGGGCGTTGGTCGGAACCGGTGCGCGGCAGGATCGGCCCATGCTGGTGCTGCAACAGCAAAACCGCCTGCGCCTGGTTTTCGATGTTCCCGAGACCTACAGCAGCCAGCTCCGGAAAAGCGAAGCGCTGGCGTTTACGGTCAGTGCCATGCCGGGGAAGGTCTTCAAGGGTAAAATTAGCCGCCGGTCGGGCACGATGAATCAACAGTTTCGCTCCGAAACGGTGGAGATCGATGTAGACAACCAAAACCGCCTGCTTCAGCCCGGCATGTTTGCCGACATCAGCCTGTCGGCCAACGGAACGCCCGGTGCGCTGGCGGTTCCCACGTCGGCGGTGGTTGCCTCCACGGAGGGGCAATACGTCATCAAAGTCGAGGACGGCCGGGCCAAGCGCGTGGCGATTCGGCGGGGTCAGAAATCCGGCGACATGATTGAAATTTTCGGTGATTTGCGGGACAACGACAAAGTTATTTTCAACGCCCGTGAAACCATCAAGGAAGGAACGGCGATTCAGTAAAATGAGTGATTCGGCAAACCGCTCGAACCGAAACTTTAAAGAACCCCTCCGGTTATACGAAGTACGATGGAACAACCCAACAGACTTCCCACCAAGACGCCGGGGCCAGCCGATTACCTGGCCAACGAACGAACCTTTCTGGCCTGGATACGGACCAGCGTAGCCCTGATGGGGTTCGGGTTTGTCATTGTCAAATTTGCCCTTTTCATTCGCCAGCTCGGTGTGGCGCTCGGCGAAGGTACGGTTTTGCCCTCGAAAGGGTATTCGGCGGTCATCGGCGTGTTGATGGTGGCTCTGGGGGCAATTCTGGCACTGCTGGCCTTTTTTCGGTACCGATCAGTCGAAAAACAACTCAACGAAAACGTTTTCTTCCCCTCTCAACGGCTTTCGCTCCTGCTGACCCTGAGCATCGTGATCGGGGCTATCCTCCTGATTCTGTATCTTTTACCCGGTATTTAACCCCGTCTGCCGTTCAAAACCGGGCGGTGTCCAGCGACGAGAACAGCAGATGGCGCAGAAAGGTCAGCAAGGGATCTTTGCTTTCAATCCGGCCAGGCGGTTCAGCTCCGAAATCGGTCAATGCTGGCAGGTGTTGCATAAAAAACGCCTGGTAATGAGCAGTCTCGATCAGGGAGCTGGCCCGCGACCGGGCGTAGGGATAGCCGGGGCGGTATTCCAGAATGATGCCGGCAATGCGGCTGCATAAATCTTTGTACGGTTTGAAGAGTTGCTCTCGATTGTCTTCCGTCACGTGATGGGTCAGATACGCTTTGCTCGCTTCCTGAATCACGATGCTGTGCAAAGCCGGAATATCCATGTCGTCTACCGCTGTCGATATGTGGAGTTGCGGCAGGTCTTTCAGCAGCAGCAGCTTCAGAATTCGTTCCAGTTTCTCCCGCGAATCGGTCAGATTGTTGGTCTGGAACAGCACCTGGTATTCCAGCCACTGCCAGTACCAGGCCACCAGATACACCAGCAACCGGTGTTTGTTTTCAAAATACCGGTAAATACTGGACTCTTTGGTGCCGATCCGGTCCGCCAGTTTGCGGAAGGTCATCTCTTCAAACCCAATTTCGGCCATCAACTGAATGCCCTGCCGGACAATCCGGCGACCCAGTTCCGAGCCCTCCGGATCACGCAGAAAAAGCTTCCCGTTCATCCGAACCACTACAGTATATTCCATTTAGCGCGTCTATTTACTGTGTAACAGAAAATAACTCCACAAAGAAACAAACTTTCAGGAATAAAAGTTATGTTTGCAAGAATGATAGTTTTACTATCAGTTAAGAAAGCAATTTTATGGCAACTATAAATTCATACCAACAACCTCCACCAACGCCCACCCAACGGCTTCTCCGGCTGCTCGGAACCGAAAAAAAAGACATCGGGTACATTTATCTCTACGCGCTCATAACGGGCCTGATCAGCCTTTCGCTGCCGCTCGGTATTCAGGCGGTTTTCAATCTGGTGTCCAGCGGACTGGTGTTCAGTTCGGTCTACGTCCTCATCGGTCTGGTCGTGGTGGGTGTGCTGATAGCAGGTTTGCTGGTGGTGGGCCAAATGACGCTGGTGGAAGTTTTGCAACAACGCATTTTCGCCAAAGCAGCTTTTGAGTTTGCCTACCGGCTTCCCCGGATTGAGCCCGAAGCACTCTCGGCGTATTACCCCCCCGAGTTGATGAACCGGTTTTTCGATGTGCTGACGCTTCAGAAAGGATTGCCCAAATTGTTAATCGACCTGACAGCGGCCGCGGTGCAGATTCTTTTCGGGCTCATCCTGCTGTCGTTTTACCACCCGGTTTTTCTCGGATTTGGTTTTTTCACCCTGCTGGTCATTTTTGGCGTTAGCTGGATCTACGGCCCCCGGGGCATTCGTACGAGCCTGGACGAATCCAAATACAAATACAAGGTGGTTAGTTGCCTGGAAGAGTTTGCCCACGATCTCCCCCGCTACCGCCACCAGAATGACCCGGAGCCGATCGACCGGATTGACGAATTGGTGGCTAATTATGTATCCAATCGCAATTCGCATTTTGGCGTTTTGAAACGTTTTTTTTACAGCGCCATTGCCTTCCGGACGCTGATCACCGGCGGTTTGCTGATTCTGGGAACTTCGCTGGTCATCAGCCGGGAAATGACGCTGGGCCAGTTTGTAGCGGCTGAACTGGTGATTGTCCTCATTTCCGGATCGGTCGAGAAACTGATTTCGGGCATCGACACGGTTTTCGACATGCTGACTGCCGTCGAAAAAATTGCCAACGTAACGGATTTACCACTCGAAACCGACTCAGCAACCCATGCTTAATATATCCAATCAACGGGTCGATGAGGCACTACTCACCCATTATCCGCTCAAAACCCTCCGTACCCTGCCCCAGCCCGAGAGCGGTCGGCGGCTGGGTCGCTGGATGCTGGGCATGTTACTCATCGGCCTGTGTGTCATGTTTTTACCGTGGCAGCAGAACCTCAACGGCGAAGGCACCGTCACGGCACTGACCCCCCAGGATCGTCCGCAAACCATCCAGAACGCCATTGCCGGCCGGATCGAACGCTGGAAAATTCAGGAAGGGCAGTACGTTAAAAAAGGGGATACGATGCTGGTGATCTCCGAAATCAAAGACGAATACTTCGACCCCAAACTTCCCCAGCGGCTCGACGAACAGCTCGACGCCAAACAGGGGAGCCTGGAAGCCACCAATGCCAAAATCTCGGCCCTCGACGGACAGATTGCCGCCCTCAAAACCGGTTTGCAGGTCAAACTGGCGTCGGCCCGGAACAAAATTCGCCAGAGCGAATTTAAAGTGACCAGCGACAGCACGGACCTGATCGCCGAACGGAAGAATTACCAGATCGCCCTCGACCGGCTGGAGCGGTACGAAATAGGCTACAAAAACGGACTGTTTTCACTTACCGACCTCGAATCCCGGCGGCTGAAAGTGCAGCAGGACTACGCCAAGGTGATTGCGTGGGAGAACAAGCTCAACGTTTCGCGGCAGGAACTGGTCAACGCCCGGCTCGATCTGAACACGATTCAGGCCGATTTCCAGGAAAAAATTGCCAAAGCCCTCTCGGATCGCAGCTCGGCGGTTTCATACCGCGCCGAAGCCGATGGTGAGATTTCCAAAATCCGGAATAAAATCAGCAGCGTGGACGTTCGGCGGGGGCTCTATGTGGTGCGCGCTCCGCAGGATGGCTACGTGGTTCGCTCGTTGAAATTCGGAATTGGCGAGACCATCAAGGAAGGCGAATCCATCGCCAGTCTGCAACCCGCCAACCCATCCATTGCCGTCGAACTCTACGTTCGGGCGATGGACGTGCCGCTGATTCAGCGTGGGCGCGAAGTCCGGCTTCAGTTCGATGGCTGGCCGGCCATTCAGTTTTCGGGCTGGCCGACGGTGGCGGTCGGTACGTTCGGGGGTGAGGTGGCCGTTATCGATGCCGTCAGCAGTGTCAACGGGAAATACCGCCTGCTGGTGCGGCCCAAAGCGCGGCCCAGCGATCAGCCCTGGCCCAAGCAGTTGCGCGTTGGCTCCGGTGTGTATGGCTGGGTCATGCTTGATGACGTACCGATCTGGTATGAAATCTGGCGGCAGTTGAACGGTTTTCCGCCCAGTTTGAAAGAAGAACCTAAAGAGGAAAAGAAGGAATGAAGCGTCTCACCCTACTCTATGGGCTTTTGCTGAGTTGCGCGGTATTCAGTCCAACGTTCGGGCAAACGCCGACGCCCTCCCCGGATACAACGGTTTTTTCGGCGGCTGATTTCTACCGGGTGGTGGCCCGGCACCACCCGATCGTCCGGCAGGCGGCTTTGCTGAATGAAGAAGCCCGGCAGGAAATTCGCCAGGCACAGGGGGCGTTCGACCCAAAGCTGTTTTCGGCCTATGACCGCAAGGAATTCGGTAATAATCTCTATTACGACAAGTGGCAATCCGGCTTGGCGATTCCGGTTTTGCCGGGTGGCATCGACGTCAAGATGACCTACGACCGCAACCGGGGCGAATACCTGAATCCGGAATACCGGGTGCCTTCAACCGGTCTGGCGGCTGTGGGTCTGAGCGTTCCCATTGGTCAGGGTTTGCTGATCGACGCCCGGCGCAATGCCTTGCGTCAGGCGCAGTTGGCGGTCAATCTGGCGGATGCCGATCGGTTGAAACTGATCAACAAAACGCTGTTCGATGCGGCCAAAACGTATTGGGACTGGTATATGACCTTCCAGCAGTATCAGTTGATCCGGCAGGGCTACCAACTGGCCGACACCCGGTTTCGGGCCATGCGGGAACGGGCCGCTCTGGGCGATGTTGCGCCCATCGATACCACCGAAGCCCTGATTACGGTGCAGGACCGGCTGGTGCAACTCCAGCAGGCGGAAGTCGACTGGCAGAACGCCCGCTTGCGCCTGACGGCGTTTCTGTGGATCAGCGATGATTCGAATACCCCGCCCAAACCGGTTGACCTCCCCCTGGCGGTGGTGCCGCAGACCGCTCCGCTTGATCGAACCACCGAAGCCCAACTGCAAAATCTGCTGAGTCGGGCGGCCGAACAGCACCCTGAATTACTGAGTCTGGCGGCCAAAGGACAACAACTGGCGGTGGAAGAGCGGTTTCGGCGGTCGTTGCTGCAACCCCAGATCACGCTGAATGCCAGTCTATTGAGCCGTACGCCCTTGACTGGACTGGGATACGATGGCCCCAGCTACTACGCATTTCGACCCGAAAACCACAAAATTGGTCTGGATTTGACGTTTCCGATCTTCCTGCGAAAAGAGCGTGGCAAACTTCGGCAGGTGCAGATCAAAAGCCAGCAGTTGAATCTTGAACGGCAGCAAACCGGCCGCGACATTGCCAATGAGGTACAGGCTGCCTGGAACGAACTGAAAACGCTGGAGGGTCTGATTGCCGTTCAGCAACAGACGGTTGCCAACCAGCAAACGTTGGTACGGGCCGAGCAGCAGAAGTTCGACATCGGTGAAAGTTCGCTGTTTTTGATCAACAGCCGGGAAACCAAACTGATCGACTTGCAGGTCAAACTGGAAGAATTGCGGGCCAAATATCAGAAAGCCGTTGCCGCTCTCTGGTACGCAGCCGGAACCAATACGGGATCTTTGTAATGATAGGTCATCCCTACGGGATTTATTGCTTGTGGGCTTGCGCTTTCGGCGGGTTAAAACCCACCGTTACAAAATGATTCATCCCTATGGGATTGGACAATCCAAAAATCCCGTAGGGATGAATCATTTTGTAGCCCCCGGTTTCGACCGGGGGTAAAGATCGAGATGGTTTTAAAATCAATCCCGTAGGGATGACCCATCTTGTAGCCCCCGGTTTCGACCTGAACCGTGAACCTACGGCAAATACCGGTTGAACTGAAGCCCCTGCCCATACACCGCTGTGATCAGCAAGGGGTCCATGCCTTTGCCGGAAACCACCAGCGACTTCCGGGCGTCGCCGGTAATGCGCAAACCACTTTCGCGGGGCATGAGCGGTTTGAAGTGACCATGTCCGTCGCCCAGCAGCACCAGCCCGAACGAAGCATCCTGTCGCCCCATGTTGACTTCGTTCGGGTAAAAATTGCCGGTCAACACCGCATCCAGCTTGCCATCGTGGTTCACATCCTGCGGAATAATCTCAAAAACCGGCGATTGCTGCGCCAGTCGTGGCAGGGGCGATACGTTAAATTCACCATTGCCCAGGTTCTCGATGTAGGCACTTTCCAGGTACGTGGCCTCCACCTGATACGCTCCGTCGAGGTCGTCGCGGGTCAGCAACTCGTCAAACGTCACCTTCGCGTAGTCGGCATACCGCTGGTATTTACGCCGGAACTGAATCACCTGCTGGTTCAGCGCATCGCGGGGGATAGCCGGATATTGAACGCCCTTGATGAAATACCCCATCAGCGGATCGAACGTACCGTCTTTGTTAAAGTCTTTCGCGATCATCTTGATCGGCTCTTTTTCCGACGCCCGGTAGAGCGTATTCAGTCCTTCGTTGCCCGCGATGTAGTCCAGATCGCCATCGTTGTCAAAATCACCCTGGGCGAGGGAGTTCCACCAACCTTTTGATTGAGTGATTGTGTGATTGAGCGATTGTGTGAAGGTTTTTCCGGCATTATTTTTCAAAAATGTAATCGGCATCCATTCGCCGGTGATTAGCAGGTCGGGCCACTGGTCGTTGTTGGTGTCGGTCCAGAGGGCGGTGCAGACCAAACCGGCTTTCAGGAGCGATGGGCAAAGCTGGGCGGTGACGTCGGTGAACTGGCCGGAACCGTTTTTGGTGTCGTTGCGAAGCAGATAACTCCGGGCCGGAAGCGGATACTGGCCGGGGATCTGCCGCCCGCCGACGAACAGATCAAGATCGCCATCGCGGTCATAATCAGCCGCTACCACGCAGGAACCGCTGCCCGACACCTCCGGCAAGGCATTCGCCGGGGCCGGACTAAAACCACCTTTGCCGTCGTTCACGTACAGCCGATCCTGGTAAAAGGATTTGTCGGACGCAGGCCGTTCGGCTCCCCCGCCAACCACGTACAAATCCAGGTCCTTGTCCCCATCGGCATCGAACAACAGGGCGGCAGTATCGTCACGATTGGAATGAATCGGGAACGGTTTTTTGGTAAAACCGCCGGTTTTGGTTCGGATCAGGAAACAGGCTTCGCTGCCCCGGTAGGTTCCCCCCACGAAGCAATCGGCCAGACCGTCACCGTTGATGTCGCCGGATGCCAGCGCAAAACCGGTGCGCGACAGCATTTTGTGCAAAGCCGCCGTCTGCTTGAAATCCACAAAACCCGAAGAGCGGTGTTGGAAATCCAGCGAAATCTCGTCCGTCACATTCACAAACAAGGGTTGGGCGGTTACCGGATTCGCTTTGACTTCGTTCTTTTTGGCCTGACTAAAACGAAGCGTCAGGCGTTGGTTCGCCGGAATCCGGTACTGCTTTTCGGACAAGCCGCCCGGCCATTCCACCAGCAACGAATCAATCATCACCGACTTTCCGAGTCCAAAATGCAGCAGCGGCTCGACCGACGACTGAAAACCGCGCACCACCGAGAGTTCGGCGTATTGCGGTTGCCCACCCGCCCAGAGCGTCACTTTGGTACCAATGCCCTGCCGGTTGCCTGCCTGGCCCGCCAGTTTGAGGGATAGATAGTGCGCCGGATTCTGCTGCTGCGCCCGGTTCTGGTAGACCAACGCTTCGGAATCGATGGTGTTGACGACCAGATCCAGATCGCCGTCGCCGTCCAGATCGGCATAAGCCGCGCCGTTGGAATACGACAGATCGGCCAGCCCCCAAGCCTTCGAGACATCCGTAAAAGCCAGATCACCAGCATTTTGGTAGGCATAATTCGGCACTTTCACCTCCGGCACTTTCTGGATCAATTCTTCCCGCTTGTCCTTCTGAAACTCCGCCGTACCGAATCCGGAAAACTCCTCGGTAAACTGAATAAAATCGCGGTCGGTCACATCCCGGCGGTAGCCGTTGGTAATGTAGAGATCCTTGCGACCGTCGTTGTCATAATCGGCCAGGAGCGCAGCCCAGCTCCAGTCGGTTTTGGCAACCCCGGCCAACAGTCCGATTTCACTGAACAGAGGCACCGTATTTTTCCCCGCTTCGCCCCCATCAACGCCCAGATTTAGTTGCAGCGAATTGCGCATGTACTGCATCTGGTAGCGATATGGCTCGGAAATGCTCAGTTCCTTGCGGTCATAATCCTGCCCGGCGAGCATCGTTTTCTGCCGCGCGTTTTCTTCCGGTAACATGTCGAGCTGGAAAATATCGGGCAAACCATCGTTGTTAAAATCAGCTACATCGACACCCATGCCGTACAGGCTCGTGTGGGCCGTCGATTGCCGGATTACGTTGCTGAATGCGGGATTTTTGGGGGCGGTTTTTCCGGTATTCAGATACAGAATGTCGCTGCTGATGAAGTCGTTCGAACAATAAATGTCGGGATAGCCGTCTTTGTTAAGGTCACTGATGGCCAGGCCCAAACCCAGCCCTTCGTAGACAATACCGGCCTCGCGGGAAATGTCCTTAAAAACCGGGTGGCCCTGCGGCCCAACGCCGTCGTTGCGATACAGTTTGCCGGTGCTGGGATACGAACCGTCGTTGATGGTGGGCCGCAAATAGTTCGGATTTTGCAGATCGGGGCCGGTATTGAGCAGATAGGCATCGAGGTCGCCGTCGAGGTCGTAATCAAAAAAAGCGGTTTGGGTCGTAAAGCTGGCATCCGCCAGACCGTAGGCAGCGGCCATTTCCCTGAAAACCGGGTGTCCATTCTGAACACCCTGATTGATAAACAGCAGGTTCTCCGAATGCGGCATGGCTGGATGTTTGGCCACGCTGACGTAAATATCCAGCCAGCCATCGTCGTTTACGTCAGCCATTGAAATCCCGGTACACCAGCGGTTGGTGGTCAGCCCGGCGGCTTCGGTAGCATCCTCAAATTTCCAGTCGTGCGTCGTGGAATCGATGCGGTTTAGATAGAGTTTACAACTGACCTGGTTGCCCCCGAAGAACACATCCGGTTTGCCGTCGTTATCGACATCGCCGACGCCGACGCCCCCGCCGTTGTAGAAATTGGTGAATGAAAACGCGTTTAACGAATCGGTGGGTTTAAGGGTATTGGCAAAGGAAATCCCGGTCTGACCAGTCGGCATCTGCTCAAAAAGCGTCGGCTCCGACTGTCGGCAGGCCGTGCATCCGACGATCAACAGAAGAAAAATCCGGTATAAAAAAGAGGAAAAACGCATGGATTTTACGGACAATAACGACGGGCTGAAAGCGAATAAAGCGAGGAGCAAGCGGTTATTTACCGTTGCCCCCCGCCTTCTATACTACTTCATCAGGTTAACTAGCAAAAATCAATACCCCGGGTTTTGATTAGTTGGCTCAATTTTCGGGTTATTGTCCACTTCCTGCTGCGGAATGGGCAGCAATTCGTGTTTGTTTTTCTGGAAATACGTAAACGGCTCGGTTTTCAGTTTACCTGCTTTCCGCCAGCGCAGAATATCGCGGTTGCGGATTTGTTCGCCACTCAGCTCAACACGCCGTTCGTGCACGATGGCGGCAAACACCTGATCTTTCGTGCTCACCGGATAGGCCGCCGTCGGATACGCGGGCATCGCGACACTCTTGCGGGTGCGAACCATATTCAGGTATTTGACAGCTTCAGTAATGGAACCGATTTCGTTTTCCACCTCGGCCATCGCCAGCAGGGTTTCGGCATAGCGCATGATCCGCTGGTTGATGCCACCGGTCAGAAACGTCTGATCGGTTTTATACATCAGCGAGAATTTCCGCCAGCTTACTTTCATCGTTTTGCCATCGACCACCGACGAGTTGCCGTTCTGGGCGGCATCCGTCAACACGTTTTTGTCCAGGTTATACTTGTCACCCGTTACGTAAAACGATTTGGCAAACCGGGGATCGGTTCCGGTGGCGGTTTTCTCGAATTCATTCAACAGACTGTTGGATGGAATCACG
Source organism: Larkinella sp. (assembly GCF_965227735.1). NCBI lineage: Bacteria > Pseudomonadati > Bacteroidota > Cytophagia > Cytophagales > Spirosomataceae > Larkinella > Larkinella sp. Next base: position 1,683,576 of record NZ_OZ245776.1, read on the forward strand.
TTCCGCCAGCCGATGGCCGAATACTCCTGCGTCCGCACGGTTTCTGTCCCGGCGGTTGCGCCGTTTCCGTCGGCATCCCAGTTGTAGTTTCCACCCGCCGGGAAGAAATTGATTTCGAAGATGGATTCCTTATTGAACTCGGTTTCCTCGATAAAATTATCCGAAAACTCATCCACCAGGCTGTACGTACCTGAGGTGATGACTTTTTGCAGTTCGACCTTCGCATTCGTATAATCGGCCTGTTGCAGATACACCCGGGCCAGCAGCATCTGAGCGGCTCCTTTGGTGGCCCGGCCCTGGTTGTCGGTATTGTAGGTGGCTGGCAGGGCTTCTGCGGCTGCTTTCAGGTCGGCGATGATAAAATCGTATACCTCTTTTTCGGTTGCCCGGGGCAAAGAGCCTTCCACCGATGTCACGTAGTTTTTGTACAGCGGAACACCGCCCCACATTGTCACCAGATCAAAATACGACCAGGCGCGCAGAAAACGGGCTTCGGCCAGCAGCCGGGCTTTGTCGGCCGCCGGGATGTCAGCCACGTTTTCAGACAAATCGATGGTGGCATTGGCCCGGTGAATCAGGCGGTAAAATCCCTGCCAAACGGCTCCCATGACGGAATTGCCGGTATCATGGCTACCGAGCAACAACTGGTTACGGGGCGTTTCGAGTTGTCCACCACCGGCCGCAACGTCGTCGCTGCGCAAATCCTGGAGGAAGAACCACTCCCGCGAGGTGAGCGTATTGGCTTTTGCCATGGCATACACGGCGTTGACCGCACTACTCAGTTCCGCGCCGTTTTTATAGAAGGTGTCGACCGTGACACCATTCGGGTTCAGTTTGTCCAAATCACTTTCCTGACAGCCTGCCATCAGACCCAGAACAAGCACCCCGGATAAAAGAAATTTATTTTTCATCAGAATCGTTCGTTTAAATCTATTCACTGAACTAGTACCGGTTCTGCGGATCAGAACCCGATATTCAAACCGATCAGGAGCGTCCGGGGCTGCGGATACTGACCGTAGTCGATCCCGTTCGTCAACAACTTGGTGTTGTCACCCGCCGTTCCATTGATCCCGATTTCCGGGTCCAGACCGCTGTATTTGGTAAAGGTCAGCAGGTTCGTCGACGAAACGTAGATCCGTGCTTTCGTCAATGTGTTCATCGTGAGTTTACCCAGGATCGTCGCCGGAATGGTATAACCGATGCTGATGTTTTTCACCCGCATGTAGGAGCCGTTTTCGATAAAACGATCGGACGTACGGCTGTTATTGTTCGGATCACCACTGATGGCCCGGGGCACATCAGTGCCGGTATTGGTCGGGGTCCAGGCATCGAGAACCCCTTTCCCGGCGTTGAACAACCGCAGCATTCCTTCTTCAATCACTTTCGTTCCGTTGTAGATTTTATTGCCGTAAACCCCCTGCAGATAAACAGTAAAGTCAAAATTCTTATAGTTGGCTCCCAAATTGACCCCGTAGCTAAACTTCGGAATGTAACTCCCAAGATACGTCCGGTCACTGGCATCGATTATTCCATCGCCATTGATGTCCTTGAAACGAATGTCCCCGGGCGATGTGTGCTTGGTCGCATCATATGACTCGCGGGAGTCGGGACGGTTCTGGCGAGGAGCATTGAATACCTCATCGACGGTCTGGAAAATACCGTCAACCTGCCAGCCATAGAACGATTGAATGGGTTGTCCAGCTTCGGTCTTGGTAATATCGAAACCGCCAAAATCGTCATTTTTACCGGAATAGAGCGTGGCACTCGGCGTCGCCAGATTGGTAATCTGGTTGCGGGTCACGTCCATATTGGCCGACACATTCCAGCGAAAATCGCCTTCGTTCTGGCTGTAGCCTACCTGGAACTCGTAGCCCCAGTTTTTCATGCTCCCGATGTTGGCCAGTGGCGGAGACGCATACCCAATGGAATTCGGAATCGGAACGTTCAGCAACAGACCATCGGTTTTCCGGTTGTAGACTTCCGCCGTGAAGGTCAGTTTGTTGCCCAACAGGCCCAGATCGACCCCGACGTTGGTCATGGTCGTAGTTTCCCACTTCAGATCCGTGTTGCCCAGGGCACTGAAATACGAACCGAGGACTTTGTTCGCACCAAAGACGTAGTTGGTGTTGTCGGCCGAAATCAGCGACTGCCAGGCGTAGCTACCGATGCCGTTAAAACCGGTCTGGCCGATACTCCCCCGGATTTTCAGTTCCGAGATGGCGGGCACCGATTTCATGAACGCTTCTTCGCTCACCCGCCAGCCCAGTGACGCCGAGGGGAAGGTTCCCCATTTGTTGCCCGGTGCAAACCGCGACGAACCATCCCGGCGAACCGAGGCACTGATCAAATATTTACCGGCAAAATCGTAGTTGACCCGACCGATGTAGGAAATCAGGCTGCTTTCGTCGCGGGTGCTCGTCACGCCCGGATTCGAAATACCCTGCAACACGTCGATGTCATTATTCGGGCGGAAACCGTTTCCGTTCAGGCTTGAGCTCCGGAAGTTCTGTTTTTCAGCAACGGCGGTCACGTTGACGTAGTGCTTGCCAAACGTCTTGTCGAAGGTCAACTGGTTGGTCAGGATGGGTGAATAATACGACGAGCGATTGTCCTGAACCTCATTTTGGACACGGCTTTTATACCCATCGTTGTAAATCGGAAAGATGTTCGTACCGATATTGGTAACAACGTCGGCTCCAAAACTGAACCGGTATTTCAGAAAGCTGGTGAATTTGATTTCCGTAAACAGGGTTCCCAGCAACTTGACGCGCTGTGTATAACTTTTATCCTGCAAGGCAATCCGAACCGGGTTGTCGGGGTCCGTACCATCGGCTGCGGTTGGTGAGCTGTAACCACCGACTTTGGTCGGATCAGAAACCGGCCAGTAGGGCAAGTTCCGGATGGCCTGCATGATCGCCGTACGACCACCCCCAAAGCCCTGCTCACCGCGCATCTTGTCATACGAGAACATCAGGGTCTGCCCGAACGTCAGAAATTTAGTCACCTGGTGATCCGAGTTCAGCCGAACGTTGGCCCGTTTGTAGTTGGTTCCGATCAGAATCCCTTCCTGATCGAAATACCCGGCGGAGGTAAAAAACCGGGAGACATTGTTCCCGCCCGAAACCGAAAGCTGGTGTTGCTGAATCGGTGCCGTGCGGAGCAAAACGTCCTGCCAGTCGGTAGCGGTTTGGGCGAAGGTCTGCGTTGCCCCCGTATAAATCGGCGTGTTCAGGTTACTCAGACGGCTGGGCATCGCAATCCCGGCATTACCCAGCAGCGCAGTAGCGTATTGGGTGTATTCCTGGGTATTGAGCAGATCCAGTTTTTTCCAGGCACTCTGGGTTCCAAAATACGTATCCAGATTTACGTGCAGTTTACCATCTTTCGAGCCTTTTTTAGTCGAAATGATCACCACCCCGTTCGACGCCCGCGAACCGTAGATGGCCGCAGCACTGGCGTCTTTCAACACCTCCAGCGATTCGATGTCTTTCGGGTCGAGGTTGTTCAGATCACCCGATGGCACGCCATCGATCACATACAGCGGCCCGGATGCGTAGTTGATGGAACCGACCCCCCGGATGCGTACGATCGGCGACTGACCGGGGCTCCCGTTGTTGACCACCCGAACGCCCGGCACGCGGCCCTGCATGGCCGACTCGGCACTGATTACGGGCAGAGCCGTGAGTTCCTTGGGGGTTACGGACGAAACCGCCCCCGTTACCGAAGCCCGTTTTTGGGTTCCGTACCCCACGACGACCACCTCTTCCAGCGCCCGCTCATCTTCCACCAGCGACACATTCAGCATGGTCTGTCCGTTCACCTGTACTTCTTTGGATGCGTAGCCGACGAAGCTGAAAACCAGCGTGGCATTGGCGGGCGCATTGATGGAAAATTCACCCTGTCCATTCGTGTTGGTTCCCCGGGTCGATCCTTTAATGACTACACTTACCCCCGGCAACCCGCCACCGGCGGCATCCGTCACTTTTCCGCGAATGTCTTCCAAAGCCCGCTCCGCCGAAAGAACCGAATACCCGATTCGCTCCAGCTTGGTGATGTTCAGATCGGCCGACGTTACGGGTTCTGTGCCGGTTTGGGGTTCGAAGACTTTCTTTTCGATCTGATTAATTTTTCGAAAAAACCGGTTACCTTTTTCTTTCGTGGCGACAATGACGTAGAAGTTGGCCTGAATTTTCTCGAAAGTCAACCCCTTGTCCGACAGCAAATTCGTCAACGCTTCTTCCACCGTCCGATCGCGCCGTCCGGTCATCACCACCTTCGTATCGACCAGATCCGTCCGGTAGATGAACGAAACCCGGTAGTGTTTTTCCAGTTCCGACAAAGCCGCCTTGAGTGTCACCACCGGCGCGGCAATGTCTTTCTCCTGTTGTCTTACCCGCTGCCCGTTCGATGCAATCAGTTGAGCGTAGGTCGGCAGGGTTCCGACTACCAGCACTCCCCACAGAAACAAGACTATTTTTTTCATGCGTATATAGGTTATTCAATTAGGATGTAGTTGGATTTTCGGGTAATTTTTAAGTCAAACAGGCCGGAAAGCCCTTTCAGAATCGTGTCGGCATTTTGGCCCGGAATGGTGCCGGAGAATTTTTGTTGCAGCAAGTCCCGATCCCGGATTTCGACCTCCAAACCGTAGGTATCTTTCAGAAGCTGGGCAATTTCGGCCAGGGTCGTTCCGTCAAAAATCAGCTTGCTGGTGCGCCAGGACGACTGAGCCACCGCGTTGACGGGCTTTTTATAAAAGTTCTTTGTTTGCGTATCCGCGTAGAACATCTCACCGGGCTTCATTTCCAGGTGGTTACCGGGCTTGTCGGAAACCCGCATTTCAATACGGCCTTCGTTGAGCACCACTTTCGTCTGGGTTTTGCGGGTGTAGACATTGAAGCGCGTCCCCAACACTTCGACGTTCATCTGGCTGGGCAGATGAACCTGAAACCGCTGGTGGTTTTTGGTGTGAACGACTTCAAAAAAAGCCTCCCCTTCCACCCACACTTCGCGGGGCTGGTCGGCCTGCCAGTGGTCGGCAAACCGGATGGAGGAGTTTCCATTCATCGTTACAATGGATTGATCAGGCAGCACCACACGGCGGGTCTGGCCGAAATCGGTATGCAGGGATAGCAGTTCGGGGGTGGCGGTTTTGCGGTAAAAGAAGAGCGAGCCGGTGGCCAGCAGCAGTACGCCGATGACAGCCGCAGCCATCCAGGTCCAGCGCGGTCTCGTTCGGCGAAAGGGCGATTCGGTCCGGGTGCTGGCTGCATTGCGCTTCGTCGACTGGATTCGTCTAAACAACCGCTGGGCATCGAGTCGCTCGGTAGCATTGAGCGGAATCGCTGCCGGTTCGTTCAGATCGGCATCGAGTAGTTGCTGCAACTGGCGTTGTCCGTTAATCGTTGCCAGATGCAACAATACGATTCGAGCCTCCTCCGGAGTACACTCATTCCGTACGTACTTCTGTAGAAGTTGTGTATCCATTAATAGAGATTAGGAAATGTTCTATTCATTCCTAATTAGATACACATAAGCAGACCGGAAGTATTACTGATCGGAGAAAAAATATTAATGGAATAAAAAGAAGAGCAACAGGGGCAGGATTCCTTCCAGGTCGGCGTGTTTGCTGAGGTAGTCTTTTAAAAACCGGGTAGCCTGCGTGAATTGCGACTTGACGGTATTGACCGAGATGGATAATTGTCTGGCAACCTGCTCATTGTCCAGGCCACTGAACACCCGTAACCGGAACACTTTTTCCCGTTGGGGTGGTAGTTTCTGCATCCCTTGCTCCAGAATAGTCCCATATTCCTGCAATTGAAACGCGTCGCTGGTGGTGTCTTCCCCGTTGAGTTCTTCCATTTCGGCAGAAAGATATTCCCAGATCGACTGGTGGTTGTTGCGAATCACGTTCAGGACGTGGTTTTTCATGGAAACCGACAGGAAGTTCTTGATGGAGTAGGCCTCGTTCAACGCGTCGCGGTGGTCCCAGAGTTTGAGAAAGATGTCCTGAACGGCATCTTCGGCCAGATCCGGATTCTTCAAAAACTTGATCCCAATCGCGAGCAGGTGTTTGTAGTAGCAGTAGAAAATTTCCTCAAAAGCATTTTCGTCACCCGCTTTCAACCGCAGGGTGATCTCCTTTTCAGCGTCTTGACCCAACCGGATGGGTAGTTTTCGAATCCGCATGAACTGACCTTTTGGCTATTTTCGATGAAAGAGACGGAATGCTTTGTAACTAATAGCTAAAGTAGGCATTAAAACCGTACTATTCCAATAAAAAATTCTCTTTAAGCCAAGTATATTGTCAATTTAACACTTATTTTTTTAAGAATAATTCAACAGGTAATTACTTAATCGAATAAGCAGCAATTTGGTGTGAATGGTACCGGGCATTTCGGCGGTCTATTGCTTCACGGTTGCAGCAGCGGGTGTTGTTTCCAGCACCCGAACCGGTCCCAGCAGGCCCGACGGCAGCAGGGGCGAATCGGCCCGGTAAAACGGCATGGTCGTGAACGTAATCTTGCTGTTCACAGCGGGCTGGGCGTCACCGATCAGGCGGTTTACCCAGAGGTTCGTCACCTTAATCTGTACGGTATTGCGACCGGTTTTCAGCGCCGGGGTGATGTCGATGCGGAACGGTTTTTTCCAGACGGTCCCCACGGTTTTTCCGTTGACAATCACCTCGGCGATGTTCTTCACCTCGCCCAGATCCAGGATGTACGACGCATTTTTCGTCACTTTCGGCACATCGAACGCATTGTCGTAGGTCGCCGTACCGGAGAAGTATTTGATGCCCGGATACGTATTTTCCGTCAACGACGCCAGTGTGTTGAACGTGGCCTGCGCGGGAGCGCCCCGCCCCTCCTGAAAAGCCACTTTCCAGGCACCCGCCACATTGACCATGGGCGATTCCGTTACGGCGGGTTTGGTGTAGGAAGTCGCCGTGGCTTTGTCGCGGAAAACGATAAAATACGCTTGCCACGACTCAAACTTCAACGGCACAATCGTGCGTCCGTCTTTGATCCGGTAGGATACCCTTTCGGTTTTACCCGTCTCAGGATTCCACAATTCCGGCACTTTTCCCGTTACCCGGAAACTTACCGTGGCCTCGTTTGGATTGTCGCTGCGGTTGTCGAGCCAATACAGGTCTGCCTCGGCGGTTTGGCGGTGGACATACAGAATCCGGGCTTTGGCTCCGGTAATGTCCACATCTTTCGGAACGTTCATCTCGCTTAACACCGCATCCACCGGTTTTGTCGAGACATTCGGATTGCTCCAGATTTGATTCACTAACGCCGTAAACTCACCCGGATTGTCGCTCAGGCTCGGGGAGCGCTCGGGCTTGACACCCGCCACGTGCATACCGGCTTGAACCAGTTCACCGAGTTTTTTCAACACGGGCAACGTCATGGTTCTTGCCGACGAATCCAGCACCATCAGGCGGTATTGCTGACCGCTCGGCGTCACCATCTTCCCGTCTTCCACCCGCAACGCGCTCTTCACCACCGTGGCATTGGCAAAGTCAAACGCATAACCGTCCGGGATAGCGGGCAGTTTCTGGGTGCATAACTGGGTGATGTTGTTGTTCTCGCCATAATAATACAGCACATCTACGACCGGTTTGCCCTGCTGGAGCAGGAAGCAACTGCGGCCCAGGTAGCTCATCCAGACGTTGGCCTGCTCGGCCCAGGTTTCCTGCCGGGTAAAATACTGCCCGAAAGGCCCGAGCGACAGTCCCGGTTTTTTGTCGTCCAGCGGCTGATGCACCGACGTGTGTACCACGAAGCGGTTTAATCCCGATGCCATTTCCAGATCGGCGGTGCGCTTCAGTTTCTCGGGATGCCAGCTAAACGCATTACCAACGGAAGTCATCGACTCGGCGGCCACCAGATTTTGTCCATAAATGTGCGCCACCGAAGCCGCTTCCCGAATGTCGGCTTCGCTGCGCACTTCCTCGTCGGCACCACCGGCCAGACTGCCCGGCGTCCACATGGCCGACATCGGTATATCGGCCTTGCGCTTCACGTCCATGCCGTCGGCCAAATAAATCCGACCACCTTCGTGCGATTCGGTATACCGTTTCATCCCGCGGGCTTTCAGCGCATCGCCAATGACTTCGTAGTGGTTTTCAACAATCAGTTCACCGATGGTTTTCCGGAAATCCCACAGAAATTTCTCGCTGGCGTCGGCACTTTTCACGACCCGTCCCGTCAGCACCGGCAACCAGGGTTTGAGGTCGTAGCCGCGTCGTTTCAGAAATTCTTCGGGCATGGCTTTGGTCCAGGTCATGTGTCCCGCTTCGTAGCTGTCCAGCACCATGTATTGCAGCCCCTGCGCACCCATCTGGCCCCCGGTGGCATCCTTATACAGATCCAGATACGCATCGATGTATTTTCGAACGGCCACGTTGTCAAGCTTATCGACTTCCAGTCCGGTGGCTTCGGGCGAAGCGGGGTGGTTGTTGCGGCCCGTCAGCGAATACCCCAGTCGCATGATCACCCAGTCTCCACCGGTCGGCGGGGTCCAGTTCAGCGTTCCGTCGGCACTCATGTTGGCGGTCAGGTCCACCACATCCTGGGTCGGAATGGCGTCGGCATCGGTTTTGATAAGCGAGTGCGTATTTTCTTTCCACGGACAAAAACCGGCTTTTTCTTCAAACAGATCCACGCGGTCGGTGTTGTGCAGCACCAGTTCCGCCACCGGCACACCCTCCGGTTTGCCCGGCGCGGCACTTCCCCCCATCATGGCCGCAAACGGATTGCCCTGGGGTTCCAGCGTTTTAAACGTAACCCGGAAGTATTTGGCGGTGGTGGGCAAAATGCTCATCGTGTTTTGGGGAACCGTACTGCCCCGGATCACCACCACATCCCGGAAGTTGACACCGTCGTCGCTCACTTTCAGCGTCCGGTTGTCGGGCGCTCCTCTGAATTCGGCCAATGCGCCCCCGCTGGTGGCGCCCACAATGGTAAACGCCTTGACCGTCTGCGGGCTGTCGAATGCATACTGAATCCACATGTCCTGACCCACTTCCATCGGCGGCAGCATCGTGGTTTTTGCCAGATCGCCGTCGGTCAGTTCGGTGAGGCTGAACGTTCCACCACTCGACGTGATTTTTGGATTTAATGTAGCCAACGATTTCTCAGCCGCAGGCAGGCGGTAGGCAATAACCGCAGCATCGGCGTAGTAGCTTTGCGGTTTTCCCGCCGAACCGCCGAGCATGGCGGCTCCGAGCGGTACATTCTGGAAATTACCGGTGGTGTTCGGCGGCTGGGGAAGTTTCCCCGAAAAGGGGCGGGACGCGTTCGGCTGCCCACCCGGAACGCGGGTTTCGGTCCAGACGTACTTTTTCATGCCGTCGCTGGCAGGCACCCAGGGACCACCCGTCACGCTCCAGCCCGGCGACCCGGCAATGGCCATTTCGAGCTGGAGTTTCTGGGCCAGATCGGTGGTGTGCTTGAAGGCGTCTTTCCATTCGGGAGTCATGAACACCAGCTTTTTAGGCGTCACGGCGGGCGTAAACAAGCTGGCGTCGAAATTCTGAAAACCGCCAATGCCGACGCGGTTCATCCATTCCAAGTCTTTGGTGATGCCTTCTTTGGTGATGTTGCCGTTCATCCAGTGCCACCACACGCGGGGCTTGGCGGTATTGGGCGGAGTCTGAAAACCTTTTTGGAGCGCGGAAGGCTGCGCAAAGGCCAAAGCCGGGAGCAGCCAGGCCAGAACCGTTATTTTTTTCATAGAGATTGGTCGTTGGGGTATCAGGCGGTGAGCCGTGCGGACTCTCCTGAGCGAAAAGCCAACAAGGGTCCAATATTACTTTATCCCTTCCAGGACTTTCGCTTTTTGTTCTGTTCCCTCATTGATATTTAATAACCACCGAACGAATGGTCATCAGCCCACTGCTTTAGCTGTGGGTAACGCGAAAAGTAATCTCATGCTAACAGAACCGTTTGAACGGTTTAATCGGCCAGCAAACCGTTCAAACGGTTCCGGAATAATTCCGTTTCGTTTCAATTTACCCCACAGCTAAAGCAGTGGGCTGATGACCATTCGTTGGCAGTTATTTTGTTTAAATCAATCAGCCGACTTCCGTTAAAATATTGCTTAGAAATGAGAATAAACGAACAGAGCAAGGAAGAGGAAAAAATCGGCCTTTTCCTTGCTCATGCGTCAGTGCAGCCCAATAAAACCGGTTTCTATTTCAGCCGTTTTGCCTTGGCTTCAAAGCTGTTCATCAAGGTGCCTTTGAGGTTGTCGTCGTCTACCTTCGTCAAATCGATGGTCACATCGTAGCCCTGGGCCGTAAACGCCATCGACAGGTTGTCGCCTTTTTCATCGAGGGTGGTTATGGGAATTTTCGCCGTCGAATCGGTTGCGTTGATGAGCTGACCGGTCAACTTGCCGTCTTTCCGAACCAGATCCGCCGTCAATATAGAATTGCCATTGGGGGTCCCAATAATGGTAATTTCCCATTTCCCGGCGAAAAAGTCAGGGGGTGTTGTGGTTTGAGAAAAGCTCCGGGCGCAAACGCTCAGGAGGAAAATGAACAGAAACAGGCTTACTTTTTTCATGACTAGATTGGTTTAAACGTGAAACTTCTGGCGTACTACTTGTCCCCTTTGAAAGACATGCCCTGAACCTCAAGGGTTAACGAGGTAACTTTTTTGTCGGCACCGCGACTAAATTTGAACACGGAATCATTTCCGCCTTTAAATTCATCGGTTCCAGGCCCGGGCGTGAGCTCGCCTTCCTTATCACCCGCCTTCATGGACAGCCGTCCTGCTTTGGGGGTAATTTCGATGTACTCAAACGGAAGCCCGGACATCCTGTATTTCCCAGCATACGCTTCCAGATCCTGAGCCGACAAACCAGATGGTGTAGACGTTGGTGTCGAAGCCGGTTTTGCACTGGTTTCCGCTGACTGGCGCGTTTGGAATTCCAGATCGATCACAACAAACAAGGCCTGACCGGCGGGGGCTTTATCATTCTTAAAGACCAGATACACATCGTGAAGTCCCGTGGCGTCCGACAGTTTAGCCACCACCGGCGGGGGCATGCTGGTGACACTCCCGCCCTCACCCGGCGAAATGAAGGCGGTTTCGCCGACGAGTTTGCCGGTTGGTTCATCCAGCCGCACCTCGATCGTGCCACCAGCCGCGTTCAACTGGGATTTTGGTGCCGAAGCGGTAAATTTAATCTGTTCGATACCGGTTAAATCCAGGTTACTGAACCCAATACTCGAGTTTTTGACCGAGGCAATGATGACGGTGCCGTATTTCATGACACCTTCGATTTTGTCGGCTTTCCCGGCGGGGAGCTTCGCACTGCGCAACACCAGCGTTTTTTCGGCTGTAATCGCGGGAATACCGGGGCTGCCTTTGTCCCGATAAGCCGCCCGAACCAGATACCGGCCTTCGCCCTTGTCACCCGCGGGTAGATTCATGGTATATCTTCCCTTAACCGGCAGCGAAGGAGAAGCCTGCTTCTTTTCGGCCAGACTCAGGATGTAGCGCACCATTTCCTGCGCATCGGTCTGCGACAATTGGGGGTGGGCACTCATGGCGACATCACCCCAAACGCCACCACCACCGGAGATCACTTTTTTGGCCAGACGCTCGGCGGCACCGGCATCGCCTTTGTATTTCAGAGCAACTTGCTCATAAGCAGGCCCCACCGATTTTTTATCGACACTATGACAGGCCTTGCAATCACTGCTCTCCATCAATTTGAGCCCTTTGACGACCTGCGCGGACGCATCGGCGCTGCGGTGTCCCTGCGCAATCTCCGCCAGATCGTAACCCTCGGCTAAATAATCGATATTGACGGCGACTTCACTGGGTCTGATTTTCCCGCTGGCCAGACTGCCATCTTCCTTGTCCTGAACCTTCACTTCATAGGCAAACGGTTGTCCCGGAAAGAAAAAGGTCTGGTTGCTGTTTTTGGTTTCGAATGCCAGCACCGGTTCTTCATTTCCGGCCATAATTTCCAGGGTCCGGCTGCTGCGGCCGCCTTTGGCATCGGTTACCGTCAACGTGGCTTTGTAAATCCCGGCTTTGTCGAAGCTAACAGTCGGGTTCGCTACCGGGAAGGTTCGGACGGCACCGCCAGCCTGGGGTCGAACCGTCCAGATGTAGGTCAGGGCATCGTTGTCAAAATCCCTGGTGCCTTCCGACGAAAGCCGGGCTTTGAACGGGATCGAACCTCCTTTTTTGGACGTAGCGACCTGGACGAGCGGTTTGCGGTTGCCGCCATTGTACTCAATCCGTACCAGTCGGGCGTCGTCGTTCTGCGTAAACCAGCCGCTCCCGTATTCCAGCATGTACAGATCGCCGTCCGGGCCAAACTCGATATCCACCGGATTGGAGAATTTATAGCCGGGCATCAGCCGCTCCATCGACGCATAATTGCCGTTCGCGTCCAGCGTCACCGCCATCAGCCAGCCGCGCATCCATTCGTAGATGATCAGTTTCCCATCGTAATAATCCGGGAAAGGCCGCTTCGCCTGCGTGAACTGGTCCCGGTGAAAAACCGGCCCGGCCATCGCCGAACGACCACCGGCTCCCATCAGCGGAAACTCTTTGGATTCGGCGTACGGGTACCAGATGAAGGCTTTCTGAGCCGGTGGCAACTGGTTTAAGCCGGTGTTATTGACCGAATTGTTGACCGGTTTTTCGGGATCGTAGAGCGCGCCGGACTGGCCGGTGGCAAAGTCGTACCGGAAATAGGGTTTATTATCGCCGACGAAATACGGCCAGCCGTAATTCCCGGCTTTCCGCGCCTGTCCGATTTCATCCTGACCGGCAGGGCCGCGTTTTTCGCCCGGTTGTCCCGCATCCGGACCAATATCGCCCCAGTAGAGAAAACCGGTTTTGGAATCGACCGAGATGCGGAATGGATTCCGGTGGCCCATCGTGTAGATTTCCGGCCGGGTTCGGCGGGCGTCCCCGTTCGGCGTTCCTTTTGGAAAAAGGTTGCCTTCCGGGATGGTGTAAGAACCGTCAGTTTCCGGATGAATCCGCAGGATTTTGCCGCGCAGATCGTTCGTGTTGGCCGAGGTCATCTGGGCATCGAAGGGCGACCGACCGGGGCGCTCATCCGCCGGGCTGTAGCCGTTGGATTGCTGCGGATTGATGTTGTCGCCGGTCGACAGGTATAAATTTCCGTGGGAATCAAACGTCAATGAACCACCCGCATGACCGCTGATTTCGCGTTGCGTCGCCACATCCAGAATGACTTTTTTAGAACTCATCACCAGTTCGTCGCCTTTCAACTCGTAGCGGACCAGACTGTTTTTAGCGGCTGTACCTTCGGGCGAATAATACAGGTAAATCCAGTGGTTCTGCGCAAAATGGGGATCTTTGGTCAGACTCAGCAAACCGCCTTCGTCTTCGCCAACTTTTCCCTCTTTGTCAGTGACTTTGGTGTTCACCGGAATGTGCGCAATGACTTTGATTTTGCCGGTCGTGGGGCTATAGAGCTTAACATTCCCCCGGCGCTCCACAAACAACACGCGGTTATCCGGCAACACGGTCAACTCCATCGGCTCGTCAAGTTTCTCGCCCAACACCACTTTTGAAAACCGGTTTTCTTCGGGCAGTCGTTTCGTTTTTGCTTTGGTATAGTCCAGCGGTTTTGGCGAATCGCCCCCCATCGCGTAGTGTAACCCGGCTCCCAGGTGCTTCAAAAACAGCGGTTCCGAAAAGCTGGCGTCGGTGTGGCCCCCCGCCGTGTAGAACGAACGTCCGCCGTCGAATTCCTGATACCAGGCCATCGGGTGATTGTCGCCGTTGGTGCCGCCCTGATAGGTTTTTTCATCGATGGTCATCAGGACGTGCAAGGCCGGACTGATGTTTTTAAAGGAATAAAATTCGTCTTCCCGCTCCCAGCGTTCCGGCAGAAACCGGGTAGACGGGTGGTTTTTGTCCACCACCACAAAGGTTCCCTTCTGGATGTTGTTGGGCATCGGATGGTTGGCAAACCAGGCGCCGGCCAATTGATTGTACCAAGGCCAGTCGTACTCGGTATCCGTCGCCGAGTGAATGCCCATGTAACCTCCGCCCGACTGGATGTAGCGTTCAAAAGCGTTCTGCTGCTGGGCGTTCAGTACGTCGCCGGTGGTGCTCAAAAAGACGACCGCCCGGTAGCGTTTCAGATTTTCTTCGTTGAAGCGGCCCCCGTCTTCCGTGGTATCGACGGCGAATCCCTGTGCTTTACCCAGTTGGAAAATAGCTTTCTGACCCGCCCCGATAGACGCATGACGAAAGGCCAGCGTTTTACTGAACACCAGAATGCGGGGTGGGTCTTTGACGAACCCATACGACCAAAGTCCGGTGGCTAAAAAGCCCACCAGCACAACTCCGACCAACCAGCGGAGGGAATAAGGAATACGTTTTTTCATCGCTTTTGAATGGACTTATTACCGTATAAAATTGAACTAATCTCTAAAGCGTAAATTTTACGAAATAAAGATAGAATGCTTTATTGTATTTCGTAAATTTTACGGAATAATTTTTTTTACCTTTGGCTTATGAACTCGGAAGAAGAAGTAAACGACTTTGTTAAAAACGGCCATCAACAGTATCTGCCCCACCTCAGCATCGACCCGGTCATTTTTGGCTACCACGATCAACAACTCAAACTATTACTCCACAAGTGGATCGGACTGGATGGCTGGGGGCTACCGGGCGGTTTTATTCAGCGGAGGGAACCGTTGAGCCAGGCCGCCCACCGCATTTTACAGGAGCGAACGGGTCTGGAAGACGTATTCCTGCAACAGTTCTACGTTTTTGGGGATTCACCCTACCGGCTCCAGGAGCGAAGCGCCCGTGAGTTTACTGAAAAATACGGCCTCGTCGTTGAAAAGGATAACTGGCTGTTCGAACGAACGTTATCGATTGGCTATTTTGCCCTGGTGGATTATTCGAAGGTGAGCGTCCGGACGGATTTTTTCACGACTGAATATCGCTGGTGGGATGTTAGTGACATTCCTCCGCTTTTATTCGACCAGAACGAGGTAGTGGAAAAGGCTCTGGCAACCCTTCGGCTTCAGATTTATCACCAGCCGATCGGGCTCAATCTGTTACCCGAAAAATTCACCCTGGCGGAAATCCATTCGCTGTATGAGACGATTTTGGGTAAGGAACTGGACCAGCGGAATTTTGCTAAAAAGCTCGTGAGTTTGGGGCTAATCAAAAAACTGGCAGAACAGCGGGCCATTGGTCCTCACCGGTCTCCGTATCTGTATCAATTTGAAAAGGAAGCCTATGAGGATGCCCTGAAACAGGGAATCGTGCATACCTACTAAGAGCGAACGGGCCGGGCGTACGGCTCTTCGCAGGTATGCCGACCGGTTTTTACTTCAGTTTTTTCAGCGTACTTTTCAACTCCTGTACTTCTCCGGACGTGCTGCCGGAGCTGTTAAACAGGGTGTTGGCGTTCTCAAACTCCTCATAAAAGGCGGTGTTGGCATCCCTATCCACCGACAAGGCCGCCCCGTTAAGGGTGATGCCCGCAAACAGCCCTTTGCTGCGTGAATATGAATACACTTCCGCTTCCAGTTTGGAATCCGTGCTGGCAGTTGAACTTCGCCCCATCGGCCCGGCTGCAACGGACAAATCACCGCCGAGCGTGAAACTCCCGCTGCTCATGTCGAGCAACGTCTTGCTGCTTTTAAAAACCAGCACCAAATCCACCGCCTGAACGCCGATCTGGAAGCCAAAGCTTCCGCCCGTTAAGGTTACAAAAACCGGGTCACTCCAGTCGCCCTGTTTATTCCTGACCAGCGCAATCCCTTTGCCTCTTTTCCCGCCCACCACAAAACCGGCATTGATCAGTTTGGGAATAATGACAATTCCTTCCGAAAGGTCCAGGAGCTTCTGGGGTATGGATTCCTTCATCTGGGTGAACTCCGTCAAAATGGTATTGGCGGCTTCGAGTTTGGCGGTTTCTTTCTGACCCGGAGTTCCGGAATTCGGCTGGGCCATCGACGGGGTTGATGCGATACTAAACCCACCAATCGAAACGGCGAGCAGGAATGCTTTGAAATTCATGATACTTTAAGTGTAAAGTGTACGGTTTGCCTTAGCCCAGAAACGGATTATCCGGCAACCGGTCGGTGGTTGTATGGGAAGATCTCCTTTGCTGTTGTCAACGAATCGCAACCGAACGATAGTACCCGGTTTTGTTTTTTAACAGAATTTAAGACCCAAAGCGATGCCGACTGGCAAAACCGCGGGCGACGCGACGGGTTGTCACCGCTCTTCGGAAGGTTCTCCCCGAAACAGGGCCTGCTCGTCGGCACTCCTGCTTTTCAGGACGATCATGGCATGTTCGTAGCCTTTCTGGACAATTTTATCGAAAGCCGACCACTCCATCAGACCAAAGCGACTTACATCGGGGTTGAAATACAGATCGACATATTGCCGGATCTGGCTGCGCTGCGACGAGCTGTACAGCAAGGTCGAATTGAGGATAATCGACGCCAGGGAAGGCAGGCGGTATTTCCGCAGCTTTTTGGGCCTAAACCGGTCACGAAGCAATTTAGCGGGGCCGGGTATGCTGGCGATGGTCAGTTTCCGCGTTTTTTCAACGACCAGGTCGATGCCAATGATCCGGCCAACGGGCATTTGCCGCATCACATCGGCCGGAAAATTGTTGAATGTTCCGCCATCGATCAGAAAATCATCGCCGTCGATGACGGGCGGAAACACGCCCGGAATGGCCGTTGTGGCTTTCAGGTATTTGACCAGCGAACCACGGGTGTGTACCTCCGCACGGGCCTGCGTGTAATTACTGGAAACAACAAACAGGGTCAACCAGCTATCTTCCAGATCCGGTTCGTGGTCGTTCAGGAATTCCGTAACGGTATCCCGGATCATCCGTTCCATCCGCTGCCCGCGAATGAGCGAAATCATCGGCAACCAGTTGTAATCTTTGGTTGGGTTGAAAAAAGCGCCTTTCCGTGCGTGTTTCCGAACGATTTCGGCCGGTTGATCGAACGAAACCGCACTGGCGATCAAACCGCCAACGCTGGTTCCCCCCACAAAATCGACGGGAATACCGTGTTCTTGAAGTGCTTTCAGAACGCCGACGTGCGCAAATCCCCGGGCGCCCCCTCCGGCCAGCACCAGACCGATGGCGGTATTGCTTAAAATCCGGCTAAGCCGGGCCAGATCCCGGTCGGAGCCAGCCCGGATGTGGTAATGAGCCCGAATCCGGGGGCGTTTGCTCAGCCAGCCAGCCGTTTGCCGGGGAATCAGGGTATCGGCCTGATGCACCAGCACCAGGGTTTCCACCTGTCCGGTAATCAGCCCTTTATGATCCAATTGAATCTCCGGAGGTGTCAGATCGGACGCCTGCTGCGCATCGGCAAACTGCACGATGTCGTCGGCCTGGTGGAGGCAGAATTGCGACCATTCCGTCAGCAAACCGGTGGGTTCCGGCGGATCTGCTACCAGCAGCAGAAATTCATACTGCGACTCCAGGTGGTCCAGCCACCTGGACAACCTACGAAAAGGCGTCGGATCCGCTTCCCGATCCGGGCGTTCATTGGCCTGATGGGAGAACTCGTTCATCCGGTCGCCCGACAGCAGATAGACGCTACCTTTGCTGCGCAAAAGCTCGTTCAGGTTGCGAGCCATTCCCGCAAGATCGATGGTCGAATGAAGGGCCAGCAGGCAAATCGTGACCGGTTTTTTGTGGGATTTACCCGGCAAGGGCGTATTTTTCAGCCGGTAGATAATGCGTTTCGCCATGTTCAGAGCCACCGCAGGATGATGAGCGATGACCTCCTCGAACGCTTTTTTCGAGAGCCTGACCAGGCTGCTATCCCGCAGCGCAAAAATCGACGCATTCCGGGGATCGCCGGTAATGAGCGCCGTTTCGCCGACGGTTTCACCCCGGATAATTTCACCGATCTTGCGAAACTCCCCTCCGCCTTTCGTCACCAGTGCCTGCAACCGGCCGCTCATGACAAAATACAGCGAGTCACCGGGGTCATCCTGACGAAAAAGGCAATCGCCACCCTGAATTTCAACCCCTTCCAGAAGCGGGGTGATGGTGGATAAAACCGTGTCATCAAAATCACCGAATAATTCGGTCAAACTGCTGTAAAGCAGGTTATTCTGGAAGGGATCAGGCTGAATTGGCATGGAATTAAAAAAGTAAAAACCGTGATAAAGGAATAGTGGCCCCAAAATAAGATGCAAACCAGTGTTTTACCAGCGATCGGCGCGCGTGGTCCCAATAAAAGCCATTCTAACCTGAGTATCGCGTTTAATCGTCGTGTATTGTGCAATTTTTAACGGCTTTCATACTAAATTGGGCCGTTAATCGCCTTATGGTTCCTAAACCTTTATGAAATCAGTTATTCTGTTCCTCAGTCTGCTTATTCTTTCTTCTGCCCGTTTTTTCCAGCAATCCCCACCGGGGTTGTCTGGCCAACCGCCCGGCACCGGTAAACCGCTGCGTATCAAACAGGATGCCAAAACCGGTACGATTTCGGTTTTCCGAAGCGACGGCCAAAAGCCGATTGTGGTTCAGAATGCAAGGCCCGATTTCCGGCCTTACCTCCACCCCATCACCGCCCCCGACGGCAAGGGCATTCTGACCGAATACAGCCCCGGCCACCACAAACACCAGACTGGTTTATACTGGGGCTTTACCCGCGTCAACGGCCGGGATTACTTTCATCATCCGGAGGGCGATTACTGGCGCCGGGTTTCGGCCACGGTGACCAAAGCCACCGGAACCGACGTCAAATGGCAAACGGTGTATGATTTGCTGGACGAAAAAGGCGAAGCCGTTCTGCGGGAAACCCAGAACTGGACAATGCGCGAAAAAAACGGAAAATTCCTGCTGGATCTGGAATGGAAAGGCAAAGCCATCACCGACATTACGATTGGTAAATACGATTACGGCGGGCTGTTTCTGCGAATGCCCTGGCGTGAAGGCATAAAGGGCGAAGTGATCAATGCGGCCCGGCAGCGCAACGAAAAAGCGGAAGGCCAGCGCGCCATGTGGGTCGATGCCGGGATGCAGGTGGAAGGCCGGACGGATCTGGCTCACATCGCCATTTTCGATCACCCGGAAAACAAAGGTTATCCGCAAACCTGGCGGGTCGACAACCAGCTCGGCATTGGCCCCGCCCGCGCCCGAACCGGCGACTGGAAAATTGAAAAAGGTGATACGGAAACCATCCGCCATCAGGTCGTCGTTTACACCGGCGAACTGAACGATGTGGAACTGACCAAAACCTGGAGCGAATTTAGCGGCAACACGTCGATGTATAATACCTCGACGTTGTGGGGCCTTGCTCAGAAAGAAGGGCTGGAAGCCAAATTTCTGACTCCGCAGGCAGCGGTTGAAAGCATGACAATGCCGGAGGGATACAAGGCCAACGTCTGGGCGTCGGAACCGATGATGACCCAACCCATGGCCTTTTGCTGGGATGACCGCGGGCGACTCTGGGTGGCCGAAAACCGCGACTACGAATCGCGCGGATACGGTTTTTCCAAAGCCGGGAATAGCCGCATTCTGATTCTGGAAGATACCAACGGCGACGGCGTGGCGGATAAACAAAAGGTTTTTCTGGACAGCATCGCGTTCCCTTCCGCCATAGCCGTAGGTTTCGACGGCCTGTTTCTGGGTGCGCCCCCCAACCTGCTCTTCGTGCCGGATCGCAACAACGATGATCGGGCGGATGTGAAAGACATCGAGGTTCGGCTGACGGGCTGGGGCATCCGCGACCGGCACGAAACCCTGAACAGCCTGCATTGGGGCCCCGATGGCTGGCTCTACGGTTTGCAGGGGTTTGCCACCCCATCGAAGGTGCGGAAACCGAACGGAAAAGGGAAACTGTATAAACACAATGACCCGTTTCCCGAAGACATTTTGGAGGGCGAAGGGGTCGACATCAACGGGGGCGTCTGGCGCTATCACCCCACCAAAGACCGGTTTGAGGTCGTGGCCCACGGCTTCAGCAATCCTTGGGGCATCGACTACGATGCCAAGGGCCAGCTTATTATGACAGCCTGCGTTATTCCGCACCTCTGGCACGTCGTTCCGGGCGGTATTTACCACCGGCAGGGCGGGCAGCATTTCAATCCGTACGTCTATAACGACATCAAAACCATTGCCGACCACAGCCACCGATCAGCCCACGGCGGGGCGCGGGTGTATCAATCCGATGCCTTTCCGGCGTCGCAGCAGGGTCGGATTTTCATGGCAAATATCCACGAACACGCCATTCTGGCGGATGTGCTGGAACCCAAAGGATCGGGTTTCGTCGGCCATCACGGGGCCGATTTTTTACAGGCCAACAATGCGCAGTGGGTGGGTTTCAGCATGGAAGTCGGGCCGGATGGCGGGCTTTATGTGCTGGACTGGCACGATGCGGACATTTGTGGAAAAGAAGTCCTGAACAGCGAAACCGGCCGGATTTTCCGGATTATGCCCAAAAACTCAGGGGCGGAAAACTGGACGGGGCGGTATTCGGATCTGACCAAAATGACCGATCAGCAGTTGGTCAATCTGCAAACTGTCAAAAGCGACTGGCACGCCCGCCGTGCGCGGATTATTCTGCAAAACCGGGCCGCAAAGGGGAAACTCGACAGCCAAACCCACGCGCAACTCCGACAGCTATTCGAGACGAATGCCAACGCCGACTGGCGGCTCCGGGCCTTGTGGACGCTGCACATCACCGGCGGTTTCGATGAAAAAACACTCACGAAAGTCCTGGACGACAAAGACGCCTACGTTCGGGCCTGGGCCGTTCAGCTGCTGTGTGAAGACCGGAACCCTTCAGCGACTGTTCAGGAAAAAATGGTTCGGATGGCCCGCGAAGACCCATCGGCGGTGGTGCGGCTTTATCTGGCGTCGGCTCTGCAACGGGTAGACACGGAATCGCAGTGGAAAATCGCCGGAGAATTGATGGCCCACGGCGAAGACAAAAACGATCACAACCTGCCCAAAATGATCTGGTTCGGTTTTGAACCGCTCGTCAAAACCAATCCGGCCCGGGCGTTAGACCTCGCAGCCCGTTGCGAAATTCCGATGGTAGCGCGGTTTATTGCCCGTCGAATTGTGGATGCCGATCAAACGCCAACGTTGATTACGGCGCTCGGAAAATCACCCAAAACGCAGGTGAGCCTGCTGGAAGGTATGCGCGACGGTCTGGAAGGACGCACGGATCTGGCAACCCCGGCCAACTGGAAAGCGGTTTATGCCCAATTAAAAGCCAACCCAAAAACCGCCCCGCTTGCCCAGCAGGTGGCCCAGCAGTTTGGCGACACGGAAACCGCCCGGAAGTCGCTGGCGACGCTGAAAGACCGGAAAGCGCCCCTCGACCAACGTCTCAAAGCCCTGAAATCCATTGCGGGTCAGCAAAGGCCCGAACTCCTGGCGGAATTGCCCGCCTTGCTGAACGAGCCGAATCTGCGCAGCGAAACCATCCGCGCCATTGCCGGGTATGACCGCGAACCGCTGGGCGAACTGCTGCTGGCCCGGTATGCGGATTTCAGTCCCGCCGATAAACTTCAGGTGGTGCAAACGATGTCGTCCCGCCCGAAATACGGCTGGCAACTGGCACAGGCGTTGAAAACCAACAAGATTCCGAAACGGGATGTGCCGACCTATGCTGCCCGGCAGTTGTTGCGGGTGGTGGGCAGCGGTTTTGTCGAAATCTGGGGACCGATCGAGCAGCACGGTATCGACGAAAAAGCCTACACCCGCTACCAGAAACTGCTCACTGACCGGGCGTTGCTGAGTGCCAATACCGTCAAAGGCCGACTGGTTTTTCAGCGAACCTGCGGGCCTTGCCACAAAATGTACGGCGAAGGCGGCAGCATTGGGCCGGATATTACGGGCTCAAACCGGGGAAACGTGGATTATCTGCTCAGCAATATTCTCAATCCGAGTGGCGAAATTCAGGACGACTACAAGATGGTGGTGGTGACAACCCGCGACGGGCGCACGTATTCCGGAAATGTGGCCGGCGAAAACGAACGGCAACTCACCCTACGCGTGGTGGGTCAGGATGCGGTGGTTTTAAACAAATCCGATGTGCAGTCGCGCGAAGTGACGCCGAATTCCATGATGCCTACCGGTTTGCTCGATGCCCTGACGGAAGATGAAGTCATTGACCTCGTGGCTTTCCTGCGGACGACCGCGCCGGTGAAACAGGCGAAAAAGTAACGTCATTTAGGGGTCCTTCATGGGGTTTTCCAAACGAATGGTTCATTCATCCCGAAGATGTTTGTCGAAAACAGAGCTGGCAGTATTATGGGTCAAGTTTTTCAAATGAATGGTTCATTTCATCCCGAAGATGCCCGTCAAAAATAGGGCTGGCAGTATTATGGGTGGAATTTCCCAAATGAATGGTTCATTTCATCCCGAAGGGATCAAACAGCGCTGCGTCGGTAGCGATGGGCATTTCGACCGCTGCGTGCCTTTGGGTACGCGACCGATGTTGGGAATTGGTTGCGTGCCCAAAGGCACGCGTGGAACGCGGAACAACCTTGCTGGCTACCGACGCTGCGCTGTTCAGCCCCTGACGGGGCAAAATGCCCTGGTTACTAAAAGACGTTACCCGAAAAAAATAGATTACGCTTCGACCGCCTGTAGTTTTGTCAACTGGCTGGCAGCCGCCAGCATATCGACTTCGCGGAAGGGAGCTGCCATGAATTGAAAACCGATGGACAGCCCATTTTCGTCGGTGCCGTTCGGAATGGAAATGGCCGGGCAACCCACTACGTTGGCCTGCACCGTAAAGATGTCAGCCAGATACATTTGCAGCGGATCGCTGGCTTTCTCACCAATCCGGAAGGCCGTCGTTGGCGTTACGGGGGAAGCGATCAGATCATAGTGGGCAAACAGCGCGTCGGTTTCATCCTTGATCAACCGGCGAACCTGCTGGGCTTTGGTGTAATACGCGTCGTAGTAACTGGAACTGAGGGCAAAGGTGCCAAGGATGATCCGGCGACGGACTTCATCGCCAAAACCGTCGGTTCGGGATTTTTTATAGAGTGACTCCAGATCCGTAGCGTCGGGGCTTCGGTAACCAAACCGGACACCATCGAACCGGGATAGGTTGGAACTGGCCTCAGCGGTAGTCAGAATATAATAGGTAGGCAAAATGTGTTTCAACAGCGGAAAATCCACCGGTTCGACGGTGTGACCCAGCTCGCGCAAACGGTCCAGAGCTTCCTGGGTTTTCTGCCGAATAACCGGATCAACCCCTTCGCTTTCAACCCCTTCACGCAGGTAACCGATCCGCAACGGGCGGTTTAGCGTCAGTTGCTGGCTATACGCCGGAATGTCGTTCCGGCTCACGGTGCTGTCGAAGTCGTCGGCACCGGCCATAATTTCCAGCAGCAAAGCCGCATCCTCGACGGTATGGGTAATCGGACCGATGCAATCAAAAGACGACGCGTAGGCAATCAGGCCCCAGCGCGAAACCCGGGCATAGGTAGGTTTCAGCCCCACTGTACCGCAAAAAGCCGAAGGTTGGCGCACGGAACCGCCCGTATCCGACCCCAGCGAAGCCAGGCACAACCCCGCCTGCACCGCCACCGCCGAACCACCTGACGAACCGCCCGGCACACGGTCGGGATCATCCGCATTCCGGACCGGACCAAAGGCCGAATTCTCGTTGGAGGAACCCATCGCAAATTCGTCGCAGTTCTGACGACCAATAATGATAACGTCCTCGTCGATGACCCGCTGCACGGCAGTGGCTGTAAACTGCGACACAAAACCGTCCAGAATCCGGCTCCCCGCCTGAACACCGTGCTGGTTGTAACAGAGTACATCCTTGATGCCCAACACCATGCCCGCCAGCCGACCCGCCTTTCCCTTTTTCAGTTTCGCATCCACTTCATCCGCCCGCTGGCGAGCTTCGTCGGCATAAACCGCCACGAACGCATTCAGGTGCTGGTGGTCGTCAATTCGCTGGAGGTAGTGCTCCACCAATTGGCGGCAGGTAATGGATCCAGCGGCCAGATCGCGCTGGATTTCAGAAAGGGAATCGTACGGTTTTACGGGCATAACAAAGTACGGCTGGTAGAAAAAAAGAGACAACAGAACGACCGTTCAGGCCGAGCTGTTGTCTGAATGAAGTGGATTAAATATCGAATATTGAATAGCGAATGGTGAATATCGAAAGCAACCAGAGTCAACTTCAGTATTCGTTATTCGGAGTTCAATATTCAATACTTACCAGCTATTATTTCACATTCGTATCGCGAAGTCCTTCTTCGATGTTTTCGCGAACGTCTTTGGTAGCGTCTTTAAATTCTTTAATGCCTTTGCCAAGGCCCTTCATCAGGTCAGGAATCCGTTTTGCACCGAAGAATAACAGGATCACCAGACCGATCAAAAGCAGTTCCGTTCCGCCGAGTGAGCCTAAAAATGCATAAATTGTGAGTAATGCCATGATAGTATGAGTTATGAGTGTATGCAGAAACTCTTTACAAAAGTAACGATTATTACGAATTTATTGTGTACTAAAAAAACGATTTCACCCAATTTTAATCGACGAAGCGTGGTTGCGCTCCCACTCGGTAAACCGGTTGATATCATCGGATATCGAACTGACCAGCCACAGAATCAGGGCAATGTCGTCGGTCATGCCCAACACCGGCAACACGTCCGGAATAAAGTCGAGTGGCGACACAAAATACACCAGCACCGCGACCATGCGCAGCAGCGTTTTGCCGGAAATGGCCCGGTATTCGCCTTTGGCATACGCCCGCACCATCCGGACCAGAACGTTGATCTGGTCTTTGGCCGCCGAATAACTGGCTCCTACGCCCAGAACGCGGGTTTTGTCCGCCACACGGTGCAACAAATCAAGCATACTCTTTCCGCTTCGGGTATACCGTGACGCCTTTGCGGTGGAGCGCCGGAAGAAAAATGAACTCAGGATGGCCGTTAATAAGCGACGGTTTGCCATAGTTGGATGTGATCTAATGTCCCTGGATAGCTGGACACCCTAATAACACATTTTCTACCCCAATTGTCTTATTCTGTAAAAAAAAGCTTCTATTTACAGCACCAGTGTCCCCCGGCTCCCCTATTTTTGTACCGTTCAAAACAGTTGTCAGTTAATAAACCATTAACTCTATGAAAATTACCGTAGTAGGTGCCGGGGCCGTCGGAGCGACCTGTGCCGATAACATCGCCCGACGTGAATTAGCCGAGGAGGTTGTGCTCCTGGACATCAAAGAGGGTCTTAGCGAAGGCAAAGGTTTAGACATGCTTCAGGCGTCTACGTTGTTGGACTGTGACGTCAAAATCACCGGTTCCTCCAATAATTACGAATTAACTGCCAATTCGGATGTGGTCGTGATTACTTCGGGGATTCCGCGCAAGCCGGGCATGACCCGTGAAGACCTGATTGGTACCAACGCCAACATTGTAAAAGGCGTTACCGAAAATATCTTAAAACACTCTCCAGACGCTATTTTCGTCATCATTTCCAACCCCATGGACACGATGACGTACCTGGCGCTGAAGGCATCCGGACTCCCCAAAAACCGTATAATCGGATTAGGAGGAATTTTGGATTCGGCCCGTTTCAAAACGTATCTGTCGCTGGCACTGAAGTGTTCACCCAACGATTTGCAGGGCGTGGTGATCGGCGGACACGGCGATACGACCATGATTCCGCTGACGCGTCTGGCGACGTACTCGGGCGTTCCGGTTAGCCAGTTCCTGGATGCCGAAACGCTGCAAAAAGTAGCCGCCGATACGATGGTGGGTGGAGCAACGCTGACCAAACTGATCGGTACCTCGGCCTGGTATGCACCCGGTGCCGCCGGTGCGGCCCTGGTCGAAAGCATCGTTCGCGACCAGAAACGCGTCATTCCGTGCTGCGTTCTGCTGGAAGGCGAATACGGCCAGTCGGATATCTGCCTCGGCGTACCGGTGGTCATCGGCCGCAGTGGCTGGGAAAGCATCGTGGATTTCGACCTCAACGAAGACGAGCAGGCGGCATTCAACAAGTCAGCCGACGCCGTTCGGAATATGAACGACATTCTGAAAACGCTGGATTTGTAAAAAAAACCGTTTGCCGATACGAAAAAAGGACACCATAACGGGTGTCCTTTTTTCGTATCGGCAAACGAAAGGTTTATTTAGTATTAAAGGCCTCAGGATTTGATCGTTATCTCCACCGTCCGACCGACAGCATTTCGCGGGCTTTTTCCCCAGGCCCCCAGGTCATAGGCAACATATACTTTATTATCGGTTTTCATCTCCTCAATAGCCATGTAATGCGTAGTCATGACACCGGAGGTCATGCGGACCACGTTAGGCCAGGTTTTCCCATGATCCTGACTGAACGCCAGGTAGTTGCCATTCCAGGAATGGTCCGGGTATTTCCAGCATGCTTTCTGGGGAACGCGAATACCGAATGCCGCCACCAGCAAGCCGCTCCGAAGCTCAATCAGATCAGGGTCCACCACCGCGCCCCGAAGCTCGTCGGGATTGGATTCATCGAGCGGTTTTCCTTTGGAGTCGGTTTTGTTTCGGAGCCAGTCGACCCAGAGTTCCGTCCGGTAAATATCCAGTCCGGCAAAAATCCGCGGCTGGTGCGGGCTCCAGGTGGCCCCATTGTCATCCGAAAACGACTCCCGCAGTTCACGACCGGTCCGCATGAAACAGAGCAGTCGCCCGGCATTGGGTCCCTTGCTGATCCGGGCAATGACGGGTTCATCGAGTCCTTCCGTGCCGATGTCGGGGCCAACGGCGATGGTGGCAACCTGTTTCCAGTGCTTTCCTTGATCGGTTGAGCGCACCAGCAAGACCCGGGTCTTCATCATACTGGCCATGTAGGTCGAGGGCGTCCGGTCTTCTTTGGTCCACCCGTAAAATGTGGTCAGCAGGTCTCCGTTGGGCATTTCCAGAATTCGACGGTGCAGCCGTTGGGCTTCGTGCGGGTGGCCACCGTCGTCTTTGGAAGCGTAAAAATCAGCGCCGGGCAGATCGAACGGAACATCCACCGGCCCCTCCAGCGTCTGCCAGTCGTCCCGGGAAGTATACAATTGCCCCAACCCCTGTCCGTCTTTTTTTCCCGGTACAATGTACGTGTCCAGCGCGACCAGCATGCCGTCCTTCAACTGAATACCGCCCCCTTCCAGATTCACACCGTTTTCACCGGGTTTCAGCGGGATGTTCGTCCAGGTTTTGGCGTCATCACGGGAAATGTACGTTCCCATCGCCCGTTCGTAGTGCATCCGGGGTGAGGGAAACGGTTTTTCCGGCAGTTGCGCCTGAACAATGATCGCGCCGGTTTTGGTCACCAGCATGAACGGCTGTAATCCCTTCGGAACAATCACCTTTTCTTCGCCAAAACTCAGGCGTAACCGGCCGTCGGCTTCCACCATTTCCGGGACATTTTCGCCAGTTCCGTCCAAACCGGCCGGTTCCGTTTCAGCGGCAGAACGTCCCCACTGCTTTGGCGTCAAGGCCGCCAGCAGAGCGGTTTTTTGCAGAAAACTTCTTCGTGATGCGTTTCCGGCAGCGTTTATTTCCATCGTGTTCGTGTTTCTAAAATACCTTCATAGACAAAGTTAGATGCCCCTCTTTCAGCGTTCTACTACTTTTATCTTCATTTGTGATATTATTCTTCTTTTTTGAATCAGGCCTGTTCTGGATAGTTGTTGGGAAGCAGCTCACAAACAATTTTAACATTTCATTAACCTTCTTTTACAGGCTCTTAACAGACGCCAGAATAACAACCTTTAGCTTTGTTGAAGTCTCTAAAAACAAAAATAGAAATGACTAAACTCCTGCACGTATGTGCTTTAATGATGTTTGTTCTTTGCAATCCCTGTAAAGGAAAAGACAAAACTGACCTATCAAAAGACACGATCAAGTCCGAAACCAAAGACACAGTCACTTCCAGGGTGCCTACTAGTATGGTTCGGAATATAAAGCAAGCTAAAAACGGAGACATTTTGATTGCCTCATGGAAGGGTGTTTTTCAATACGATGGAAAATCATTTACCAATATAACAAGTAACATACCTTCGCCCAGCTTCTGGGATGTCCTGGAAGATCGAAAAGGAAATCTTTGGTTCGCTACCAGAGATTCAGGTGTCTATTATTACGATGGTAAATCCTTTCAGCATTTTACAACAAAGGATGGGCTTGCCAGTAATATGGTTTTTTCTATTTATGAAGATAAGGCCGGCGTTATTTGGTTCGGCACGGGAGGTGGAGCAAGCCGTTACGATGGAAAATCTTTTCGAAATATTACAACCGAAGGAGGACTTTCCAATAATGATATTACTACAATCATTGAAGACAAAACAGGGAAATTCTGGTTTGGAACAAGGGGCAATACGCTCGTGTATGATGGAAAAACATTTACCGTTTTAAAAAACAAAGACGGCAAACCTTTTACGAATATTCGTTCTATAATCGAAGATAAAAAAGGCACTATTTGGCTTGGGGGAAATGATGGCCTTTGGCGCTATGATGACAGCACATTTACCAATGTTACCCAGAATTTTGTTGGTTTTGTCTACGAAGATAGCAAAGGAAACATCTGGACTACTGGTGAAGTAAAACCCAATGGGTATTGGGCGCTTTTCCGTTACGATCAAAAGTCCTTGTCTAGTAAAAAGCCAACTGTAACCGAAATAACGTCAAAATATGAAGAAGATAATAAAAACTGCCTTTTTGGGATTTTAGAAGCTAATGATGGAAGTATTTGGGTTGGCGGCTTAGATGGGGTGTATCGTTATGATGGAAATAACTTTAAAAACCTTAAACGTAAAGAGGGTCAAAAGTAATGTGTGTTGCTGACTTTAAAATCATTTATCAATTAGTATTAAACACTATAATTTCTGTACTATTATCCAAAAGCTATCAGTTGCTCATTTAACTTTAATGATTGCCCCTTTGTTCTTCGGTTGCGGTGGATCGGTAAAAGAGGAAAACAAAAATAATGCATCGGCAAGCGCCGTAACTTTGGAACATGTTGCGAGTGAAAAATATAGTATCGATACGACTGAAAGTGTTATAACATGGAAAGGCTCAATGCTATTTGATATAGACGAAGAACACGCAGGGTACATCTATCTATCAAAAGGAGAGTTGATGATTGAAAACGGGCAACTTATGGGTGGTAGAGCTGAAATAGACATGAATTCAATAGAATACAAAGACAAGGCGAGTAAAAACACGCCGGTTAAACACTTAAAATCGCCTGATTATTTTGATGTCGAAAAATTCCCCATTTCTATATCGCAATTACCAACATTGAATCATTGAGGGGTCACACTATCGTTAAAGGTGATCTGACCATTAAAGGTGTTACATACCCGGTTACTTTTCCAGCCAGAATAAAAGTTCAGGACGGAATTGTAAAAGCGAATGGCAAGTTGATCATTGATCGGACAAATTGGGGTATCCGTTACAGATCAGGAAAGTTTTACGATAATTTAGCGGATCAAGCTGTTTCAGATAACATTGAACTCTATATGAAGATCGTAGCAAGAAAATAAACACCTGAATCCTTTTCCGACGCATAAAAAAGAGCGGTCTTCCGAGCCGCTCTCATTTTCATCATGAGTTGCTTAAATGAAGACCTGGTATTGTAACACAAGCTGACCACGCCGTCCCTGCGCGTCAAGCTGGCCGGTGGCCGGTAGCGCGATGTAATACGGGCGGTTTTGATAGTCGAGCGTTAGTTTGGAATTGTGGCCTTTGATCAGCCAGTTCAGGCCGAGGTTGTAAACACCCATGATTTGATTCACCCGGTCGTAGTTGCCAAGCTGGGCCTGTGCGTAGGGCATCAGCGTTCCGTTGCTGCCCAGCAAATCCTGGCGGAATAAATAACCGGTTTGCACGTAAATCACATCACCCGTTCCGAACATCGGAAACGCATTGCCCTGCGTTCCGCCCAGCCCGCCGACCGACTGCGTGGTGCCGCTGGCCGGGTTCATGATCCCGTTGTAGCGCAGGTAATTTTTGCCGTAATCGAGGTTGAAATATCCGAGGTAGGCATTGATGGCGGAGCCTTTCGCGCGGTTGACCGGCATGTCCAGAAAAGCCGCTACGGACCACAGATTCAGGCTCTGGTAAACCGTGTCGGTCGCCGTAGCGCCGGTGTGCCAGACGGCGTTTTTCTGCGAAATAAAACCGGCTTCGAGGTTGAGGATTTTCTTTTTCCCCAAATACGTACCCGTCATGTAGCCCGGCGTCTGGTTGGCCTCTTTGTCGAAAAACTGGTACAACAACAGGCCCTGAAACTGCTTGGTGTGGCCTTTCAGCGCAAAATTGGCGTTGGGTCCCAGCGCCGGGGGAGCCGCCCCGTTGGTCTGAATCGGGAACGGATCGCTGATGGCCACCCGGTAGTCGATCCGACCGACCTGACCCCGGGCGTACAGACTCAGTTTCCGGGCAAACTCATCGGTTTGATCGACCGTCGCCTGGGCAAAAACCGGCACATCCATCGACAGGATCGAACTGACACCGGGCTGTGTGAAGCGCGACAAGCCGTTCACAATGGTCAAACCACCCCCGATTTTCAGGTAATCCCGGTTCTTGAAAACCAGGTATTCCGCCACGGCATCGTGAAAAAACGCCTGTACTTTTCGGTTTGAAACCGTTCCGGTGGTGTTGAAAGCCGGGGATGCATTCAGAAAATTGAAGTTGTTCATCCCAAACTGGAAATACACCAGAACCCGATCGTTGATTTGCCCGAATAACTGAATCCGGGTCCGGCGCAGGCCAATGTCGAATGTCTGGTCTTTGGCATCCCCAACCACCGTCGTGCCGGGGTTGCTCTGGTTGAGCCGCAACCAGGTCTGGTTCAGAAACGTGACTTTGAAAAAATGGGAACCCGACTCGTTCAGGTTGTATTTCAACTCATTTTTTTCCGATACCGGTTTTGGTCGGGCGGTTTTGCCCGAAGCCAGCGAATCGGCGGATGGTTGGGCGAAAATCGAATGACTGCTTACGAAACAAAGAATAGCTAGTATTTTTCTCATCAGGAGGTGGTGTAAGGGATGTGAGAGCTGAGACAAGAGAGAAAAGACGCTTCTCTCTACCTGGTCTTTTCTCTCTTGTCTCGATTCTCTTTTCCAAAAAAAACAAAGACCGAACCCCCAAAAGTAGGCGGTTCGGTCTTTAAATTCTGCTAAAATGTGATTTAATACGGCTAAAACCGCACTAAAATGCGTTTAGCGCACCCACTCGCAGGCGGGTTCGCCCAGCAACGACTCCAGCCACTCCTGACCGGGATCGATGGGTGCTCCATCCGGCGCAGCCAGGACGGAAGGGGCAGGCACCTCCGCCGGATTCTGTTCATACTGCCGAATCAGGTGCGAAATCAATCCGTAAGAAGTGTCGCCTGCCACCGCAGGACCGACCAGCATTTTGATGCGCAACACAGACCGGTGGGCCAGATCCCGCACCGAACCGTCAGCTTCTTTGTTTTGAGCCAACGCGATGAGTTGTTCGGCTACCTTCAGATCGGTCATGCGGTTGATCACACCAATGTACGTTTTGTCGAGCGGTCGTTTGTAAACTGATTTAAGTAGCTGATCAAGAACCTCTTCCAAACCAAGTTGGGCCGGATCGAAGGCCTTCTGGTGAACCAGCCGGGCGCAGCGTTCCGGGTTGAGCATCATCCGCAACGTCATCGCCACGGCCGCTTCGGGTGGAGCCAGCGGATCGAACGTCATGCCCGTCCGGCGTTTGAACACCTCCCGCGAATTGGGGCTGTACCGGAACGGCCTCGGTGGAATGGATTTCAACAGCACCGACGGCACCGTCAACACCTGTGGGCGGAGCGTAGACAACAGAGCATCCAGCGCCCGGCGTTGTTCGCTCGCCGGAACCACCGACAAAACCGGCTGTCCATCGCCCCGCAACGCATTGGTATACGTTTGTCCGCCCAGCACCTTGGCGGTCGCTTCGACCTGGTACCGGTGAAACAGGTACATTGGCACAAAAACCTCTTCCAGCGTTGCCATGGGCGTTCCCGCCGGAATTTTCTTTTCGTTAAAATGATCCAGAGCCACCCGCCGAACCTCCATGGTGCGCTTCAATTCATCGACCGCATTGCCGCCATTGTCCCACAAGTGCGTGGCCGGGTGGGCGCTGCTTTCGGGTCGGGCGTCCTGATCGGTCAGAAATGTCAGCCCTTTGGCGTGCATCTGCTGAACGATTTTGTTCAACTCCTGCTTCTCGTTGGTTCCCGCCGGAAAATCCTGGTAGCCCCAGATGATGCTCCATTTGTCGTAGTCGCCAATGCTCAGCGTGTAGGCATCCGACAGGTCGATGGCCGCGCCTTTTACTTTGGCCACCATCGTCGGATAATCCATCACCGACGCCCGGTTTTGGGTGCTGGCAATGTAGTTGTGGGGCAGTCCCAGCGTATGGCCCACTTCGTGCGCGGCCAGTTGCCGCAGCCGGTTGAGCGACATCTGCATCATTTCGGTTACGTGCGAGGTGTCGGTGTCGAAGTTGCCAACCAGTCCCTGCGCAATCAGGTAGTCCTGCCGAACCCGCAGCGAACCCAGCGTCACTTTTCCCTTGATGATTTCACCCGTCCGCGGATCGATGATGCTCGCACCGTACGACCAGCCGCGCGTGGAGCGATGCACCCACTGAATCAGGTTGTAGCGAATGTCCATCGGGTCGGCATCGGCGGGGAGCAGTTTCACCTGAAACGCATCTTTGTACCCTGCCGCTTCAAACGCCTGATTCCACCAGGCCGTGCCTTCCATCAAGGCCGTGCGAATGGGTTCGGGCGTACCCGGATCGAGGTAATAGACAATGGGCTTAACGGCCTCGCTGACAGCCGCTTTCGGGTCTTTCTTTTCCAGCCGGTGCCGCGAAATATACCGCTTGATGATCGGCTGGCTCACGGGCGTTGCGTAGTCAAAATATTCAATACCGCCGTAGCCGATGCGCGGATCGAACTCCCGGGCTTTGTAACCCGCTTCCGGCAACTGAACGAAGGAATGGTGCTGCCGCATCGTTACGGCGGTTGGTGTCGGCACCACCGAGCGCAGGTAGGCACCGGGGGTGTCGCCGGTCAGCGTGATGGTGACTTCAAATTCTGTATTTTGCGGAAACGATTTGGAATGTGGCAGATACATGGCGCAACGGCTGGCATCGAGCCGGAAATTTCCCTGGCGCGTCTGGCTGATGGCCTGCACTGCTCCTACTGCATCGAGCATCAGAAACGGCGTCAGATCGACCAGCACCCGCCGACCCGTCGGACCGCCTTCCTCTTCGGCCACAATGTCGAACCCCCAATGCACCGATTGCGCAAACGACTCTTCGACCGCCCGGCGTTCGAGGGCGTCGCTGGTGATGGCGCGGTATTGGTAATTCGGTTCGACCATCAGCACTTTGGGGCCGGTGCGCTGAAATTTGACGATGTGTTCCTGACCCAGCCGCCCGCGATCGAGACCGATGTCGTTGGAACCGATGCCCGACGCCAGGGTCGGATAATAGAGAAGTTCGGTATCGAACTTGTCAATCTCCAGCCAGATTTTCCCTTTTTTGGCATCCCAGTAAAACGTCATAAAACCGGCTTGCTTTTCCATGCCTGCCGTATACGACGCAATAGTGGGGGGAGTGCCGGTCGAAGCGGTCTGGGCAACCGCCGAAGTAGTAATCAAAATGGTTAATGCGAGGAGTAGTTTGTTCATAAAGTGCAGGTTCGTATTCTTGCACTAAATATAGAAAAGGGATGGCTCTGAACCCAGAACCACCCTTTTTTTTAACCACTTTATTAAAATACCGGCGGTATTTCGCCTTTTTTACTTCAATTCAAAGGTCACTTTCACCTGCGCCGGAATCCGGATCGTCTGCGGAATATCGAGTAAACCACCGCCATCGTAACTGGCCCGGGCTTCCATCATCATTCCACCAGCAGAATACCTTCTTTGCAAAACCGGGTCGGTTTCCTCCGTATCGCGCACACTCAGCACGGTTCCCAGCGTTCGCCCGGCGGCTTTGGCCAGAATGACCGCTTTTTCGCGGGCCACTTCAACGGCCTTTTCCAGCACCAGATTTTTGCTGGCCTCCTGTTTGGTCGAACGATAACCGGCCTGAAACCGGTTGAAACCGCCGTTGATCAGCGCCAGTTGCAGATCCGGATACCGTTCCGGTTTATTCAACTCAAAAATGACTTGCTGATTGGTGATGACTTCCGGCTTCTGCTGGCCATTCTGGTAGATCGACCCATCATTTTTCTGAACCTGCAGTAAGGTATACCGGATCTCTTTCTCGTCAATCTGGTAATCTTTTAGTAACTTCACTAACCGTTTTTCGGCAGCCTGGTGGGCAACATACGCTTTCCGGGCGTCGACCGGGTCCGAAAATTGCAACGTAACCGTGATGCGAACCTGATCCGCCGGTAATTCCAGTTCAGCGTCGCCCAACACCACAATCCGGTTGACGGGCAGATCCGGCGTCTGCGCAACAGCCGACGAATAAAGACTCAATACGCTCAATACAAAAAAACTAAGTTTCCGCATGGTTATAAAAGATTACTTGTTGTTAACCGTTTTTGAATAAGTGATCATTTCGTTATTTTTGATTGCCCAAAACCATTCACACCTCACACTCGTCTTAAGATTCTCTGGATCAACCTGGTAATGCGTTATTTTATTCTTTTGATATTCCTGGGCCTGATGGGGCTTCACGGTTGCAAGATTCCTTCCGGAAAACCGGATGATCCCGTCGCTCCCGTCACCACCGTGTACAAAATCAAAGCCGGTGGCAATTACGCCGATCACAACGACTTTTCGTATACCGCCAAAACGACCTTGTCGTTCAGCGTCATTTTCGACAGTTCTGCCGTTTATACCAACAAAATCCCCGAAAACCAGCACGACATCAACAAACTGTACGGTTTTTCGGACTGTAATGTTCAACACAACACCTCCAGCGCCCGGTTTGGCTGGAACTGGCGGGACAAAGCCCTCCGGATTTATGCGTATTGCTACCGCAACGGCGAACGCGTTTCAGAAGAACTCGGCACCGCTGAGCTCAACAAGCCTGCGGACTATCAAATCAGCATCGTCGGCGGCAACTATGTCTTCACCTTCAAAGGCAAGGAGACCACCATTGCGCGGGGTTGCAACATTGTGCAAAGCAATCAACGCTACCGGCTCTATCCGTATTTCGGTGGTGACGAACCGGCTCCCCACGACATCATCATTTCGATTACCGAAAAATAATTACCCCAATCCCGGAATTTGCAGCAACCGGTTCGGATCTGGGCAAATCGCCAGGTACCGTTCCCGATCCACCAGCGAGCAAACGCCCGGAAAGTCTCCCGTATGACCCCATAAATCGGTCATCAGTTGGAAGTGCAGGTGCGGAGGCCAGTCGCCATTCTCGGGATACGGGCCAATTTCAGCGACTTTTTCTCCGGCTTTGAAAGGCTTTCTTACCGTTAAGCCCCACAACGACGAACGGCTGAGATGGCCATAAAGCGCAAAAAGCGGTTTTTCGTCCAGCCGGTGTTCAAGAATAATCGTGGGGCCGTAGTCGCCGAAGTGGTTGTTGTCCTGAAAACTGTGTACCACACCGTCGAGCGGGGCAAAAACCGGTGTTCCGGCTTCGGCCCAAAGGTCGATTCCCAGGTGAATGCAGCGGGATGCTTCGGCTTGATTAAAGTGCGGACTGCGCCGGTAGATGACCCGGTGTTCGTTGTAACCGCCCACGCCCACCACGGCACCCTGTCTGCGAAGTTTCCCAAAAACGTAGTCGGTAAAAACCGCCGTATTGGTGAGATCAATGCCGTCAAGTTCCGGATTATTGGCGGTAAAATCCAGAAGCAGGTACGGGTCGGTGCGAAAATCGAAGGGCAGTATCATGGTGCAAAGTTGGTCAGTTTTGTCAATACCCGAACAAGTTTTGGGAGATTCCGGCGTATCCTCTATATTTAATGTCCTGATTCCTGAAAAAACACCCGATTTTCATACTCATACTCACTCATCAACCTAAACCACCGAATGCAAGCCACCGCAACCCCTGTCTCCACCTCCACCAAACATCCTACGGGCCTGTATGTCCTGTTTTTCACCGAAATGTGGGAGCGGTTTAGCTACTACGGTATGCGGGCCATCCTGCTGCTCTTTTTGATCGACAACGTCCGGGGGGGCATGGGCCTCAGTGAAATGGAAGGAGCCGCCATCTATGGCTTGTACACAGCTTCGGGTTACCTCCTTTCGCTGCCCGGTGGCTGGATTGCAGACAACATTCTGGGACAGCGAAAATCCATCTGGTACGGCGGTTTTGTCATCATGTTTGGGCATATTCTGCTGGCCATTCCGGCCGGGAGTGCCTTGTTTTACATCGGTTTAGCCACCGTTGCCATCGGAACGGGTTTGCTAAAACCCAACATCAGTTCCATCGTTGGCGAACTCTATCCCGAAGGTGGTGCCCGGCGCGATGCGGCTTTTTCCATTTTCTACATGGGCATCAACATGGGCTCGTTTCTGGGCATCACCATTGTCGGGTATCTGGGGCAGAAAGTGGGCTGGCATTACGGTTTTGGCGCGGCTGCCGTCGGCATGTTGTTCGGCCTGGTGGTCTTCCGGATTTTCGGCCAGAAATACCTGAGTGATTACGGAAATGTCCCGGCCAAAGCCGAAGCATCTACCGACACAACCAACCAAAACCGCAGTCTGTTTTTTGTAGTGGGCCTCGTTGCCATTCTCGCTATTTTGCAGTTTACGGGCATTCTGGATCTCACCACCGCGCAGGGCCTGGCCAAAGGCGCCGGGGTTATCATTACGCTGACGGCGGTCGGTTATTTTCTGTTCATTCTGCTGGCGGGCGGGCTGACGCTCGTCGAAAAGAAGCGGGTGGGTGTTCTGTTCGTATTCTTCCTGGGTTCTGCCGTCTTCTGGGCGGGTTTTGAGCAACAGGGATCGTCGCTTCAGATTTTCTCAGACCGGTATACGGATTTGAATCTTTTTGGCTGGCAAATGCCCTCAAGCTGGTTCCAGAATTTCAATCCGGCGTTCATTCTCATCTTCTCCCCGGTGCTGGCCGCGCTCTGGATTTACCTGGGAAACCGCAACCAGAACCCGGCGCCCCACCTCAAATTCGCCGTCGCGCTGCTTCTGCTGGGACTGGGGTATATGGTGATGGTGGTGGCTTCCAAAATTGCCTTGACCGGTCAGCTCACTTCCCCGATCTTCCTGACCTTCACCTATTTGTTTCACACGCTGGGTGAGCTTTGCCTGAGTCCGGTGGGGCTGAGTTCGTTCACCAAGTTGGCGCCCAAACGCTACCTCAGTCAGTTGATGGGAATCTGGTTTGTCGGCACCTCGCTGGGCAACCTGATCGCCGGTTTGTTTGCGGGCGGTTTCGACGAAGGGAATGTCCAGCAAATGCCCGAAATGTTCATGAGCGTCGTCTATTTCAGCTTCGGCTTCGCCCTCCTGATCCTGCTCTTCTACAAACCGCTAAAAAGCTGGCTGGGAGGGGTGAAATAAAGAATGATGGATTATGAATGGGCTCACGGATAAATTCATCATTCATAATCCATCATTCCCTTACCCCCCCGCTTTCTTCCCCTTATACCCCTT
The DNA here is from genome assembly GCF_965227735.1 of Larkinella sp. Classification (NCBI taxonomy): domain Bacteria; kingdom Pseudomonadati; phylum Bacteroidota; class Cytophagia; order Cytophagales; family Spirosomataceae; genus Larkinella; species Larkinella sp. Next base: position 1,721,153 of record NZ_OZ245776.1, read on the forward strand.
CCCCGTGAGCCAGGCCAGGACTTTGTCGCGGTGGTCGCCCTGGATCAGGATTTCGCCATCTTTGGCCGAGCCGCCGGAGCCGCATACGGTTTTTAGCTGTTTGGCTACTTCGGTCAGGTCGGCGTCGGTGCCGATGAAATCGCGGACGGCCGTCACGACCTTCCCGCCCCCCTTGCGATCGAGCCAGATTTTCAGGTTCTGCTGTTCCGGTTTCAGCGTTTTCGCTTCGGAAGCACCGGATTGGTACGCAAAATTCGGGTCCGTCGAATAGACGATTCCGAAGCGGGATTTATCGTTGTTACTTTTCTTACTCATCGTTTTTAGTCATTTTAGTTCGATCGCTACGCGACCGATAGAGAGAATATACCTTTATATTCTACAAACATCCGGTCGCTACGCGACCAAAAAGCTACGACGAAACCATTCTATCGAATCACCAGCAAACTCGACGGCACCACCTGCACCGTTGCCGTGTCGGTGTCGAGCAAAACCGGCTCTCCATCAACGTGAATCAACAGCGGCCCCGCTCCTTTCACCACCACCGACCGGGCGGGCCGCACCGTCAGGTAGTTCGACTGATCGAGGGTTTTGTTAAAAAGCCGCCATGCCAGCAGGCCCACTGCGCTGCGGGGGAACGGTTTGAGCAGACAGACATCCAGCAGCCCATCGGCGACGTTGGCCTGGGGGGCAATCCAGGCATTGTTGCCAAACTGCCCGGCGTTGGCCACGGTCAGCGAGAAGAGCGGCTGCGGTTTCCCGTCAATTTCATAAGTCTCCGACTGGTAGTTCCAGAATGCCCGGTAGGAGGTTCGGATGTAGGTGGGCAACCCCCGAATGGGCTGACGGGCAAATTCCCGGGCCACATACGCATCGAAACCTATCCCCGTGGTGCAAAAAAAAGCGTGCTCATTGATTCGCCCGCTGTCGATCACCACCGGGCGACCCTGAATGGCCCGTTGGATGGCTTTTTTCGGATTGAGCGGCAACGCCAGATGCCGTGCCAGCCCGTTTCCCGAACCCACCGGAACGATGCCCAAAGCAGTTTGCGTGTTCAACAGTGCGCAGGCGGTTTCATTCATCGTGCCATCGCCCCCGATGATCACCACCCGGCGGATGCCCTGCCGAATGGCGTCGGTGGCCAGTTCAGTGGCGTGTCCGGGATGCGTCGTAAAGCGTGCTTCGGGTGTAAAACCAGCGTCGACGGCTATTTTCAACAGAAAATCAATCCATTGCTGCTTTTTTTGTACCGAAGCCGTCCCCGACAGGGGATTGACAATCGCCAGCAAAGTTGGTTGCGCCACGGTCAGGAGAAGAAAATAAACAGAATCAGGATAAACACAATGATAAAAATGTAATACCAGCCATCGGAAAAGATATAGGGCTTATATTCCTCGTAAAATTTGCGAATTTTATTCATTAGTATTGGGAAGCAATTACACCTCTTCAAAGTACGGGATAAAATGAAAAAACTATTCGGCTTCTTTCTTTTTTTGTTCATCATCACCGGTTCCCAGGCCCAGACGCCCGCCGACCGCAAAGCGATTCTGGCCATTCTGGATCGCCAAACCGCCGACTGGAATGCCGGCAATACCACGGCTTTCATGAACGGCTACTGGAAGTCGGACTCGCTGACGTTTATCGGCAAAGTGGGCGTTACGTACGGTTATGAGGCAACGCTGAGTAATTACAAACGCCGGTATCCGGACCGGGCGGCCATGGGAACGCTGAAGTTTACCATCCTGAAACTGGAGTTTCAGGCCAGCAATGTAGCGTATGTGATCGGAAAATTTCACCTGACCCGCCCGAAAGTCGGCGATGCGGAAGGACATTTTACGTTACTTTGGCGAAAAATTAACGGACAATGGGTGATCGTCAGCGACCACTCCAGCTAATCACGTTTACGTTTTTATGACTTCTTTTGAATTAAACGCCGTTCACCGGCATGCCTTCCGCTTTTCACAAACCGACGTCGAAGCGTTTGCGCGCGTTACAGGCGACGACAATCCGTTGCACCTCGACGCGGAGTTTGCCAGCCAGACGCCCTTCAAACGGCCCATTATTCACGGCATGTTGGGTGCCAGCGTGTTCACCAAAATTCTGGGAACGCAATTTCCCGGACACGGTTCGGTGTATTTGAAACAAACGCTGGACTTTCTGCGGCCCATGTTTGTCGATACAGACTATGAAGCGGTTTTTACGGTGGTTTCCACCAATCCGGACAAACACATCGCGGAAGTATCGACCGAAATCAAGGATGCCCAAACCGGTAAGCTAACGACGCGTGGCGTGGCGACCTTGATGTATAAGAAGTCCTGAACGCCGGATTCATTATCCTCCAAAAACCAAACAAGCCCGACGAATCGCCGGGCTTGTTCGGTTGGGAGTAAGTTGCTGTTTACTCTTTTGCATTTTTCTGACCTTGCACTTCAGAGCGAATCTCCTGAGCCAGTGTCTTCAAATCCTGCATGCCTTTCCGTACGCGGGTACCGGCAGCCTGATTGCCTTTTTCGTAGAATTTCTCGAAATCGCCTTCCAAAGACATGACCAGATTTTTTATTTCATCGAAACGTGCCATAACAGTTCGTATGGGGGGTTAAAAAGTTGTGAAAAATGCCCTAAAACGCTCAAAAACCGCGTTTTTGACGAAATATACGCATTCTATGATTCAGCGCAAGAAAACCGTCAAAAAAAACGTTGGAAAAATCCAAATAAAGCACGTTTCCTTACTAAACGGTCATTCTGCCACCGTTTTTGCAACTTCTGAGGGCACCAGAGCAGAATCAATCAAGACCTGGTGGGCATTTTCACGATAAAATCCGCGGTTCAGCTTTTCAGACACTGCACTGAAGGCTTTCAGCGTGTAGTCAACATCTTCGAGCGAGTGAGCGGCCGTTGGGATGATCCGCAACATGATGACACCTTTCGGAACCACCGGGTAAACGACAATGGAACAGAAGACGCCCATGTTTTCGCGCAGGTCGCGAACCAGCACCCCCGCTTCCTGAACACCGCCTTCGCTGTGGAGGAAAACCGGTGTCACCGGCGAGGTCGTATCCCCGATGTTGAGCCCGCGCGCCCGCAAACCGTCCTGCATTGCCCGCACGTTCTCCCACAGTTTTTCGCGGAGTTCCGGTTGGGTTTTGATGAGTTCGAGCCGCTTCATGGCCCCAACGACGTAAGGCATCGGCAAGGCTTTGGCATACGTTTGTGAACGCATGTTATATTTCAGGTACATAATAATGTCGTGGTCACCGGCAATGAACGCGCCAATGGCCGCCATCGACTTGGCGAAGGTCGAGAAATACAGGTCGATGCCATCCTGACACCCCTGCAATTCGCCCACACCGGCACCCGTCGCCCCCATGGTTCCGAAACCGTGGGCGTCGTCGACCAGCAATTTAAAATCATATTTCTCCTTCAAAGCCACGATCTCTTTCAAAAGGCCGACTTTGCCCGACATGCCGAAAACGCCTTCGGTAATCACCAGAATACCGCCCCCTTTTTCAGCGGCTTTTTTGGTGGCCCGTTGCAGGTTTTTCTCCAGGCTATCGATATCGTTGTGGTTGAATTTGTAGTATTCGCCCATCTTGGCTTTGTGTAACCGAATACCGTCGATCAGACACGCATGACATTCGGCGTCATAGACGATCACATCCCGGTAATCGACCACGGCTTCGATGGCCGACATCACCCCCTGGTAGCCATAATTGAGCAGAAAAGAGTCTTCCTTGCCCACAAACTCCGCCAACTGTTTCTCCAGTTCTTCGTGCAGATCCGAATTACCCGACATCATCCGGGCGCCCATCGGGTACGCAAGACCCCAATCCTTAGCCGCTTCCGCATCGATTTTCCGGACTTCGGGATGGTTGGCCAGCCCCAGATAATTATTCAAACTCCAATTGAGCATCTTCCTCCCCCGAAACATCATGTGCGGCCCTAACTCGCCTTCCAGCTTGGGAAATGCAAAATAATGGTGCGCGTTATACTCCCGCGATGACGAACCGATGGGTCCGAGGTTGGTGCGTAATTTCTCAAATAAATCCACTTTATTGCGCTATTTACCGGTTTATAATGAGTTTGTTAACCACATTAGTACAAAAGTAAATTAAAATCTGTCAACCGCAAAGCGGGGGTTGGTTTTAGAAATTACCGCCGGAAATTAGGAGCAGGCAGCGAGAAGGCTATTTTTGCAGATACATTCCGGTTCGGTTATCTGCTGCAACAAGGCCCTTCTGCCACCGAAATCCGAATGATCAACGATTCTCATTCCATGGCTAACATTCAGAAATTACTCGTCGCCAACCGCGGTGAAATTGCCCTGCGAATCATGCGAACCGCCCGCGAAATGGGCATTCGCACCGTAGCCATCTATAGCGAAGCCGACCGCCAGTCGCTCCACGTCCGGTATGCCGACGAAGCCGTGTGCGTGGGGCCGCCCCCCTCTTCCGAATCCTATTTGCGGGCCGATGCCATCATTGAAGCCTGTCGGCAAACCGGTGCGGATGCCATTCACCCGGGCTACGGTTTTTTGTCGGAAAACGCCGGTTTTGCGCGCGCCGTCCGCAACGCCGGGCTGATCTTTGTCGGGCCGTCGCCGGAATCCATCGAAGTGATGGGCAGTAAGCTGGCGGCCAAAGCGGCCGTTGCGTCCTATAATATCCCGATGGTTCCCGGCACGCCCGAAGCCATCACGGATCGAGACGACGCCCGGAAGACGGCCGCCCGGATCGGCTACCCGATTCTGATCAAAGCCAGTGCGGGCGGAGGAGGCAAAGGAATGCGGATTGTGGAAAACGACGCGGAGTTTGACGAAGGCATGAACCGGGCCGTCAGCGAGGCCACGTCGGCCTTCGGCGACGGGTCGGTTTTTATCGAAAAATACGTTACCTCGCCCCGGCACGTGGAAATTCAGGTGCTGGGCGATCAGCACGGCAACATCATTCACCTTTTCGAGCGCGAGTGTTCGGTTCAGCGCCGTCACCAGAAGGTGGTGGAAGAAGCACCATCGTCGGTGTTGACACCGGAAATTCGGGCCGAGATGGGGCGCTGTGCGGTCGAAGTGGCGCGGGCCTGTGGCTATTACGGAGCCGGAACGGTGGAGTTTATCGTCGACGACCAACTGAATTTCTATTTTCTGGAAATGAACACCCGGCTTCAGGTCGAACACCCGGTGACGGAACAGATTACGGGCATCGATCTGGTAAAACAGATGATTTACATTGCCGAAGGGAAACCGCTGGAAATCAAACAGGAAGATTTGAAAATCAATGGTCACGCCATCGAAATCCGGGTGTATGCCGAAGATCCGGCCAACAACTTCCTGCCCGACGTCGGAACGCTGGAAACCTATGTGCGCCCCCAGGGCAACGGTGTTCGGGTCGACGACGGTTTTGAACAGGGCATGGCCATTCCGATTTATTACGATCCCATGATTGCCAAACTGGTGACAACGGGAGCCACCCGCGCCGAAGCCATCGAGAAGATGATCCGCGCCATCGATGAATACCGCATTACGGGTGTGCAAACGACGCTGCCGTTCTGCCGGTTTGTGATGCAGCACGACGCCTTTCGCTCGGGGCAGTTCGACACCCATTTCGTCAACCATTATTTTACACCCGATAAACTGACGCCTGAAACCAGCCTGGAAGAAGCCCAACTGGCGGGGGTTTTGGCGGCCTGGCTGTTTCAAAACCGCCAGCAGAAAACCGCCCCGGAGGTCGTTGTCACCGAGCCGAAAAGAAGTAAGTGGAAGGAACGACGGCTGGGTTGACCAGACTTTGGAAATTTCAACTGTAAAATGATGAATGTTAAATGTAAAAGTGTAGAGCGCTTAGCTATTTTTACATTTAACATTCATCATTTTACAGTTGAAATTCTTTTTATTTCCGCTTCTGTTTCTAAAAAAACCAAACAATCGCCGAACGGGAAACGAAGTAATTACAACGGTTGTGTAACTTAGCGCAGAAAACTAATTCTTTTTCCAATAAACCCTATGAAAAACCTTTTGGTATTTTGCAGTGCAGTGCTTCTGCTGGGAGCCTGTTCAAAATCATCCATGACCGCGTCCAAATCAGCCTCATCGCCGAAAGCCGACAAAGGCTGGGTCAGACTTTTCGATGGAAAAACGTTCGACGGCTGGAAAGTGGGCAAAAATGCCGACTCCTTTAAAATCGAGGATGGAGCCATTGCGGTCAATGGTCCCGTTGGACACCTTTTCTACATGGGACCGGTGAACGACCACAACTTCAAAAACTTCCAGTTCAAGGCGAAGGTGATGACCCTGCCCGGTTCCAATTCCGGGATGTATTTCCATACGCAGTATCAGGAAGAAAGCTGGCCTAAAAAAGGCTTCGAAGTGCAGGTAAACAATTCGCACACCGACTGGCGCCGGACCGCCAGCCTGTATGCCATTCAGGATGTAAAAGAGACGTATGTCAAAGACAATGAGTGGTATACCGAAGAAATCATGGTTCAGGGTAAGAAAGTAACCATCAAAATTAACGATAAGGTGGTTAACGAATACACCGAACCGGAAGGCGTCGACCGTCCCAAAGACATGGCCGAGCGCAAAATCGGCAGCGGCACCTTCGCCCTGCAGGCCCACGACCCCAAGAGCAAAGTCTATTACAAGGACATTATGGTGAAAGTGTTGCCGGATTAAGTATAGACAAGAGAGTAGAGAGTAGAGATAAGAAGTGTAGATTCCTGTTTTTTGTCTTTCTTCTCCTGTCTCTACTCTCTTGTCTTTTTCAAAACATCTTCCGCGCTTCCGGGTTTCTTAGGTATCAAATAACGAGAAACACCATGCATCATTTTGAAACCCTGACGGAAGCGATGGAAAGTCTGCGCGAGCGCGGCTACACGCACGATTTCGAGCCAAAACGCGATTATCTGGAAGAAAGTGGTTCTGGCTTGAAAATAAAAAGCGACGAAATTACCGTCGATGAATTTCACCGTTTTGAAGGCACCTCCGACCCGGGCGATGAAATGACCCTGTACGCCATTTCGACGACCAACGGGATGAAAGGCGTTTTTGTGTCGCCACAAGGCACTTATTCCAATGAAGTGACGCCCGAGTTGATGCAAAAATTTTCGCTCGCCGAGCGGCCGGAAACCAATCTGGAGGGTTCGGTGAAGCCCATTCATGGCGTCGGACTCGGGTCCAACGGGCAGTAAACAGGAAGCCGTTTACACGATATACTTGCAATCGCCCCCCCGCGCAACGTATATTTGCTGACGACCCGGTGGCAATTATCGATTTTTTTTAAAAATTGAGGACAATCGCAACCGGCTCATCGTCAACTGCTAACTGTTTTTTGCTAATTTTGCGCTCTTTTGAGAGATGCTCTTTTCTTGACCGTATGAAGCTGTCCGAATTTAGGTTTGACTTACCCCAAAGTCTTGTTGCCTTGTATCCGCCCGAACGTGGGGAAGCGCGGCTGATGGTTGTTGACCGTAAAACGAAAACCATTGAACACAAACAGTTCTCCGATATCCTGTCGTATTTTGGTGACGGAGACGTGATGGTGATCAACAACACCAAGGTGTTCCCCGCACGGCTTTACGGTAATAAAGAAAAAACCGGTGCTAAAATTGAAGTTTTTCTGCTGCGCGAACTGAACCGTGAAATGCGGTTGTGGGACGTTCTGGTCGATCCGGCCCGGAAAATCCGGGTAGGAAATAAATTATATTTCGGTGATAGTGACCTGGTTGCGGAAGTAATCGACAACACGACCTCCCGCGGCCGAACCATCCGGTTTTTGTTTGAAGGCTCGCACGAAGAATTCATGAAAGCCATCGACGAACTGGGCGAAACACCCTTGCCCCGCGAAATCAAACGCAAAACCGAAGACTCCGACCGCGACCGCTACCAGACCATCTTCGCCCAGCACGTGGGCGCCGTGGCCGCTCCAACGGCCGGTTTGCACTTCACGAAAACCATCATGAAACGGATGGAAATCAAAGGCATCCACTTCGCACCGATTACGCTGCACGTGGGCCTGGGAACCTTCCGGACGGTCGATGTGGAAGATCTGACGAAACACAAAACCGACTCCGAAAACTACGCGATTACGGATTCGGCCGCGAGCATTGTCAACACGGCACTAGACAACAACCGGCGCGTCTGCGCCGTCGGAACTACCTCGCTGAAAGCTATCGAATCGTCGGTATCGGCTAATGGTCGGCTGAAATCGGTCGAAGGCTGGACAGATCGGTTCATTTTTCCGCCGTACGATTTTAAAATTGCCAATTCCCTGCTGACTAATTTTCATCTGCCGGAATCCATTCTGATCATGATGACCAGCGCTTTTGGCGGGTATGATCTGATTAAACAAGCCTACGAAGTTGCCATTCAGGAGAAATACAAATTCTTCAGTTATGGCGACGCGATGTTGATTCTTTGATAGACAAGAGACGTGAGACAAGAGAGTAAAGACTTCAAAAATAGGTCTTTATTCTCTTGTCTTTTCTCTTTCATCTCGTTCTATGCGTAACCTTTACGTCATTATTGTCGCCGGGGGGAGTGGTAGCCGGATGGGTGTGAATACGCCGAAGCAGTTTCTGTCGATTGGCGGTTTGCCCATTCTGATGCACACCATCCGGCGGTTTCGATTCTATTCATCAGATTTACAAATTCTGGTGGTATTGCCGACGGAACAGATTCCGGTTTGGGAAGCCCTCTGCCGGCAGTATCAATTTGACGAACCGGTTTTGGTCATCCCGGGCGGAAAGACGCGGTTTCAGTCGGTTCGGAACGGGCTGGAATCGATTCGGGCAGCCGACGGTCTGGTGGCCGTTCATGACGGCGTTCGTCCTTTTGTGACGGCTGAACTGATCCGTTCCGGTTTCGAAACCGCCGAACGAAGCGGAAGCGCCGTTGCTTGTGTTCCGATGAAAGACTCGGTTCGGCTGGTTCTGCCCGATGGCGGCAGTCAGGCCGTCGACCGGACGAGTTACCGGCTGATCCAGACGCCCCAAACGTTTCAACTGGCCCTTTTCAGAGACGCTTTCCGGACTCCGGAACAGCCTTTTTTCACCGATTGCGCCAGTGTGGTGGAATATGCCGGACACCCGATTACGCTCATCGACGGGTCTTACGACAACATCAAGATCACAACACCCGAAGATTTGGAGATTTCAGAACTGAAAATACGCTCAATTGAGTAGAGAGTAAAGACACTCTTTTCCGGTTTCTCTACTCTCTTGTCTTTACTCTCTTGTCTTTCTTGTTACAACCATGCGCCGACTCCCACCCGATCACTACATTGCCGGCATCCGCGCTGGCGACCGACTGGTTCTCAGCCGAGCGATTACGCTGGTGGAGAGTCAGTTGGAAAGCGATCAGGCTTTGGCATTGGCGGTTTTGGAGCAGGTGTTGCCGCAAACGGGACAGTCGGTTCGGATCGGGATTACGGGCGTTCCGGGCGTCGGCAAAAGTACGTTCATTGAAGCCTTCGGCAAGCACCTCACGGAATCCGGCAAGAGAGTAGCGGTTTTGGCCATCGATCCAACCAGTCAGCGGTCGCACGGCAGCATTCTGGGCGACAAAACCCGCATGGAAACGCTCTCGATGGACCCACGGGCCTACATTCGTCCGACGCCTTCGGGCGGTTCGCTGGGCGGTGTGGCCAACAAAACCCGCGAAACGATGCTGCTCTGCGAAGCCGCTGGCTTTGAGGTGATTCTGATTGAAACCGTGGGCGTGGGGCAATCTGAGACGCTGGTACACGGCATGGTCGATTTCTTCCTGCTGCTCATGCTGGCCGGTGCGGGCGACGAACTCCAGGGCATGAAACGCGGCATCATGGAACTCGCCGACGCCATTGCCATCACCAAAGCCGACGGCGACAACGCAGCCGCAGCCGAACGCGCCCGACTCGACTACCAGAACGCGCTCCATCTCTTCCCGCCTGCTTCCAGCAGTTGGACGCCACCGGTTTTGACCTGCTCGGCGCTGCAAAATCAGGGCATTGCCGGCCTCTGGGCTATCATCACCGATCATCAAACGAAGCTCACCCAAAGCGGCCACCGCGACCGAAACCGGCAGCAACAAAACCTCGACTGGCTGCACAGCACCATACGCCAGCAGTTGGAAGCCCGGTTTTACAACCAGCCGGGCTTGCCTGAACGACTGGCCGACGTAGAAGAAGCCATTCGGAAAGGGGCGGTTTTGCCACTGCAAGGCGCCCGGCGGCTGCTGGATTTCGCCCCTCAATCCCCTGAAGGGGACTTTTAGCATCTGGTTTAGGCTGTGTCCAAGCCCCCTTCAGGGGATTGAGGGGCAAAAAGGCCTATTACGCGTTCGATTTCCCTCCAAACGTCAGCTTCAAGCCAAAGTCTTTGCCTTTGGAGACATCCGTCAGCGTGATTCGGTTTCCGGCATTATTCCAGCTTTGCTGAGTTGGACCACCATATTTTTGGGTGAAATAGGCTGTCAACTCCTTCAGATGTGTATCGACGGAAGCCCGGTTATTGAGATAAATATCGACATCGATACGGATGACTTTTTGGTCTTTATCCAGAAAATACTGAATATCCGTCGATTCCAGATTCGGGTAGTCGAGGGTGTAGCCAACGTGGGCGGCATCTTCTTCAAAAGGCTCCAGTGTTTCCTTTTCCTTCACCACGGACACGGCATCGCCCAGGTTGACGCCCCGGAACAGCCCGTCTTCCGGCCCCACCAGCTTTTCCAGCCAGTCGCTCACCGGCACTTCCAGTTGCGAATCGGCCCGGTTCGGGAGAATTTCGGAGGTATCGACCGGGGTGGTTGCCTCCGACGTTTGTTGTTTACTCTGGCAGGCGTTTAAAGAAAGCACTGTCGCCAACAGCGCACTGTAGATAAACGTTTTTTTCATAGAATTCAGGTTGTGATTCGGTTTACGGTTTTCCGTTTACGGTATTCGGTGTGGTATCGGAGCCAACTTATTTGTATCAGCACGCGTCAGCTACCGAATACCGTAAACGGAAAACCGAATCCATTCGTTACGATGACGCTCCGCGTGAACGACCACCGCCGAAAAAGCCGCTGCGGCCACCGGATGGGCGGCTGATTCGCGAGCTGGTCACGGTGCTGCCGACGCGGTTGGCGCGTTCGTAGGTCTGCGGACTGTTGTAGACGCCGGAGCGGTATTGTTGCTCATTGGAAAACCGGGGCGTGGTCGAACGGCCAAGCATGTAGCCCAGACTGCCCCAGAGCAATACGCTGGACAAACCGCTGCCGTGGTGATAGCTCGATGGGTTGTTAAAATACCGGCTCGTCGACGAATCGGACTGAACCAGTCGTTTGGCGGCCTGAACGCTCAGGGTGTCGCGGTGACCGTCGGCATAGTTGACAATGGCACCGGCCTGTTTCGGATCGACCTGAACCTCATCCGTAATTTTGAAATTGCCCGGACTGGTTTCGGTGATATACGTCCGAACACCTTTTCCGAACTGGTCCGAAGACTCTGTCCGGTCGGATTGTTCCGTTTCCGAGTCATTGGAACCCCCACAACTTTGCAAAAGCACCGTGCCGTTCAGCAATGCAATGCTCAGAGTGGTGCTGAGGGTGATGTCTTTCACCCGGCGTAAAATGCTGTGTTTTCGTAGTGGTGTCATGATCTGGAAAGCGCTATCGTATAGACGAAACTACGGAGAAGACCGGGTGGTTGCAAGAAGTTACCGGATGAAAGGAAAAAAGATCGTAAGAGCCTCCTTTTCTGAATTATGAACAGAAGTCGGCCCATCGGCGCATAAATTTGATGGGAGTTGCCGTATTTTTGTGAATCATGCCTGACCGCAACGCCCTGATCGAACACCTACTCCACCGGATTTCGGCCCTTCAGTCGGAAAATAGTCCATTTTTTCCACCGGGACTTCTGCCTTCCTACCGGCGAAATCCGCTGCTGATGGGCTACAACCGCCCGGATACCAACGTGTTTTTTACGGCCATTACGGTTTTTACCCTGCAACAGATCCGGCCAAAGCTGGCACCGGTTTTACAGGCAAAAGTGGACGGCATCGTTCAGGAAGCCATTCAGCACTACCCTGATTTTCAGAACAAAGACGGTTTAAAAACCTATAATTTTTACAAAACACCCCAACGGGGAAAACCGTCGGGGCACTTTCCCAACGGTCACCTGCTCCACCGCATCGACCACTTCCGGCTGCCCGACGATGCCGACGATACGGCGATGGTGTATCTGACCAGCAACCCCTCGCGTGAGGATCTCCTCTGGCTAAAACACAAACTGACGCAACACGCCAACCTGGCCACCCGACAGGTGGAAGACACCTACGCCGATTATGTCAACCTGCGGGCCTACTCGACCTGGTTTGGTAAAAACATGCCCGTCGAGTTCGACGCCAGCGTGCTGTGCAACCTTCTTTTCTGCATTTTCAAGTACGAATTACCGCTCAACCAGCACGATGACGACAGCCTGGAGTTCATCCGGTCGGTCATCGAAACGGGGCGGTATCGTCAGGAGCCGTTCCGGTGTTCACATTCGTATCCGCGCGCTACGCTCATTCTGTACCACGTGGCCGGTTTGCTGGCGGCTTTCCGGCCGGAACCGCTGGCGTCGATTCGGGAACGGCTCATTCGGGATGCCTACCAGATGCTCGAAGACGGTTTGCCCCTAATGGATCAGGTTATTGTTTCGACCTCCCTGCTGCAACTGGGCGAAAAACCGCCCCAAATCGACGTTCGGGCCATTCCCGAAACCGACATCCGGGATTATTCCTTTTTCATTGCTGGGATGCTGACGGCTTCCCAAAACCCGCTCCTCAACCGCATGGCGCAATCGCGGCTGGTGCGGATGGACTGGACCTGTGAAGCCCATTCGCTGGCGTTGCTCGTTGAGTATCTGGTGTATTCGGAAAGGCCTGACAACAACCAGCCGGGCATCTGATCAGATGCCCGGCCGGTTGTTGTCAGGCCATCAAAAAAGCCCGATTACCAGCCCGGATTTTGCTTGATGGCCGGGTTCTGGGCCAGGGTGTTCAGCGGTATGGGCCACAAATAATGCTTGGCTTCGTCGAAAACCGGGTTGGCCCAATCCGTCCCCTGATACACATCGATGTAGGTTTTTTTGGAAACCGGATCGACGGCGGTTTTGATGTTGGCCTTCGGATACCGGGCAATCGCGGCAGCATCCCAGCGGATTCCCATGGTTGGAATGAGCAGTTTCTTGCCCTGTTTCCAGCGTTTGAGATCGTTGTAGCGGAAGCCTTCCATGAACAGTTCGATGCGCCGTTCCCGCCGGATTTCGGCAATCAGCGGAGAGATGCCGTCCGCCGTATAACGCGGGTCGACGGGCACCTTGCCCATATCCAGCCGCGCCATACCCACGCGGTCGCGCAATTTGTTGATGCTGAGGTCGAGGTCGGCCTGGGTGATTTTCCCCAGTTCGGCCTGAGCCTCGGCGTAGTTCAGCAAGGCTTCGGCAAAACGCAGAATGATGGCGGGCGACTCGGCGGTATCGAACGCTTTTCCGATCATGTCATCCGCATTATAATGCTTGATGATGTGGTAGCCCGTCGTCGACACATACCCGCCTTCCATACCCTGAATCCGGGGATACGGACGCCCGTCGGCCAAGTGGTATTTGTACTTGACCGCGTCTTCGGGGTGCAAGATGGTCTGGCGCAGGCGCGGGTCCCGGTTTTCGAAAACGTCTTCAATTTTATCGTCGCCTTTGTAGAGCGGTGACAGCGTGATGGGCAATCCATCCGTACAGAGGTAATCTTCGACCAGGCTTTTGGTGGCGCCCCCCGCGTATTCAAAATACGACTGCACGTGGTTGGTAAACACGCCCAACTGGTATTTCCGCCAGTACATCACTTCCGGATTGCCCGCCAGATTCAGTACGCGGTGGTAGGCATTGTAGTCGGTTTGCGGATTCCCCGTGCTATACAGCCGGTACGGGCCTTTGTCCATCAATTCTTTCGACGCACTGGCTGCTTCCTGAAGCCATTTGGTGGGGTCGGTGCCGCCGTGGTATTTGCGCCAGGTGCCTTCGAACAGACAAACCCGCGACTTCACCAGCAACGCACACCAGCGGTTCAGCCGACCCGGCGCGTTGCCGTCGCCCCAGCTATCGGGCAGTTTGGCGGCGGCAAAGTTGAGGTCTTCCAGCACCTTGTTCATCACCTCTTCGCGGGGTGTCCGGGCAGCGTTCAGTTCGGGGGAGTCCACGTTTAGTTCTTTGTCCACAAACGGCGCATCCCCAAATTTCGACACTTTTTCGGCGTAGAACCACCCTCTGAAAAGCCGGGCTTCGGCAATGTAGCGGTCTTTGATCGCCTGAGCAACCGCAGCTTTGTCATAATTGGCCAGACCGACGTTGATGGCCCGCACGAAATTCCAGCCTTTGTAGCCGAACTGCTGGGGGTCGGTCGGAGTGGTATGTTTTCCGGAGCGTACCTGCTGGAAAAGATTGTGCCGGGCATGTCGGGGCGCCATGTTGTCGGCAAATTCATCCTGAAACCAGATGCTCGCCCAGTGGCTGTCGAAGCCGTTGTAATGGCCGTGTAAAATCGGAACGTTGTCGTCGTTCCGCGCCAGGTCATACAGGCTGTTGTTGTAGACCCGCAGGTCATTTTCAGTGTTCCAGAACGTCTGATTTGTAATGCGATCCAGCGGATACCGTTCGAGAAACTCGTCATTGCAACCGCTGAACAGAAAGGCGGCAACCACGAAAAAGCCGGATAAAATGCTATATTTTTTCATATTGATCGTCGTTTATCGGTCATTAAAAGGAAACATTGAGCCCCAGGGTAGAGATGCGCTGCATCGGGTATTCGATGGCGGCCGACTGAATCGTCTCAGGATCGAGCGGTTTCCGCATTTTCGTATATTCCCACAGGTTCATACCCGTTGCAAAAATCTGGGCTCTGCCAACGCCGATTTTCTTCATCAGGCCCTGAGGCAGTTCGTAGCTCAACGTGATGTTTTTCAGACGGATATAGGCCGCACTTTGTAAATACCGCGACTGCACCTGCACGTTCTTTTTGTCATTGGTCGAAATGTGGGCCGCCGGAAAATAGGCATCCCGGTTGTCTTCCGTCCAGGTGTCGGTGATGTAGTATTTCTCAACGTGTCCGGCATTGTAGGGGAAAAACCAGGTCCAGTTGTCAGACGTCGGCCAGTGATCTTTTTTACCAATGCCCTGGAAGAACAGCGTCAGCCGAACACCCTTGTAGCCAATCCCGCCGTTGAGCCCGAACGAATACCGGGGCGTGGTGTTTCCGATCACTTTCCGGTCGCCGGGATCACCGAGCGTGTTCTTCCCGAACGTGATGTTGCCGTCGCCGTTCAGATCCTTATAGCGAATGTCGCCGGGACGCCAGTTGGCCCCGATGTTGGTCTGTTTGGGAGCCTGCGCCACCTCGTCCGTTGTCTGGAAAATACCGGCGGTTTCAAATCCCCAGATCTCGCCCAGCTTCTGACCGACGTAGTAAATGTTGCTGTTGTTGGGCAGGGCACCGGTGGGGTTGTTGAACCGGGTAATCTCCGCCGTCCAGTCCGACAATGCCAGCGTAACATCGTAGCTCCAGTCGCTTTTGAACTTATCCCGCCAGGTCAGCGACAACTCCCAGCCGTTGGTCCGCAGGTCGGCTGCGTTTTCTTTCGGGGCTGCGGTTCCCAGAATCGCCGGGTACGACACGTCCATCAGCATGTCTTTCGTGTCGCGCGTGTATACATCCAGGGACGCATCCAGCCGTCCGCGCAGCATCGTCACATCCAGACCGATGTTTTTGGAGATAACGGTCTCCCACGTGAGCGACGGACTCACCAATCCGGCGGCCGACACGAACGGAATCAGGGCGTTGGTGAACATGTAGGGCGACTGCCCCGTCCCCATCGTGGCCACGTACGGATAGTAGTTGGTGCCCAGCAACTGATTGCCCAGCGTTCCGTACGAAGCGCGCAGTTTCAGGTTGTCGAGCCAGCTTCCGGTTCCGGCCATGAATTTTTCGTTGCTGATCCGCCAGCCGGCCGATACCGAGGGGAAAAAGCCAAACCGGCTGTCTTTCGGAAACCGGGAGGTGCCGTCGTAACGCCCGTTGAATTCGATCAGGTATTTCTCTTTGTAGTTGTAATTGAGCCGGTAAAAAGCGCCCCGCAAGGCTACGTGCGACTTGCTGCCGAATGTCTGCTGCGTTCCCGTCGTCGCATTCAGGTCAATGACCTGGGGCGTAATCAGGGCGCGGGCCTGCGCTCCGGTGTAGCGGTTGATCCCCCGTTCCTGGTTAAAACCGACCATCGTGGTCAGGTTGTGGTTGGTCGGCAACGGGACTTTGTATTCAGCATAGGCGTTGAAGACGTAATACTGGTTGTATTCATTTTCGTTCCGAATCCAGTCGTCACCGCTAAATCCGTTGCTCAGCAGGTTGGCCGCCAGCAGGTTGGCATCTACAATATCGACCTTGCTCTGCACGTCCTGGTAGTTGCGGCTAAAAATGTTGTAGGAAAAATCGGACCGGATTTTGAGGCCGCGCAAAGGCGTCAGGGTGACGCCCTGGGTCAGCCAGAGGTCGTTGTTGGTGAAGGTCGTCCGTCCGCCGTCGAGCAGATACGGAAAGAAGTTGGTGCCTCCGAAGTATTTCCCGATGTAGGGCGCATACTTCTCGCGGTCGCCGGGCGTGATGTAATACTCGAGGTCGGGGAATTGAATGGCCGAAATGGGGTTAACCCGCGCCAGCGAATTGATGTTGACATCCCAGTTGTAGAAGTGCGGTTTGTCACTGTTTTGGGAGTTGAAGATCACTTTGCTGTCCAGTTTCAGCCACTCGTTGACTTCAAAATCCGCCTTCATCAACATGTTGTAGCGTTTGAACTTCTCGTTGTTGTAGCGCAGGTAGCCGTCTTTGGAAAAGTACCCGAGCGACACCAGGTACCGCGCCTTGTCCGTCCCGCCCGAAACCGACAGATCGTGCTGGCTGGTAGGGGCATAATCGGTCATAATGCTGTTCTGGTAGTCGTTGTAGCCGTAAAACCGGAGAACGCCATTGACGACTTTCCACTGGGGTGCCGTGGCCGGATTTTCCGAAAAGGCTTTCGTTCCGGCCACCATGTCGTCATCGTAGGCCGGAACCCCGCTCGAACGAATATTGGCCTGGTTCCGGGCCTGCACAAACTGGTAGGGATCGGTGACGACATCCATGTTAAAAATGGGTTTTGCCAGCGAAAACTGGGTGTTTAGTGAGACATTGATCTTGCCGCTTTTTCCGCTTTTGGTCGTCACCAGCACCACCCCGAAGGCCGCCCGCGCGCCATAAACGGCGGCCGCAGACGCATCTTTCAATACGCTGATGCTTTCGATGTCGTTGGGATTGACCCGGTTTAGATCCATCGGAACGTTGTCGACCAGGATGAGGGGCGCACCGCCGTTGATCGACTCGTAGCCCCGGATGTTAAAGGTGATGGGCTGGGCCGGGTCGCCATTGCGCACCCCGATGTTCAGGTTGGGAATCACGCCCTGCAACCCCTCGCCCACCGACGCAATCGGCCGGTTTTGAAGCCGTTTGCTGTCGGCAATCCCGACAGCTCCGGTCAGGTTCACTTTTTCCTGTGTACCGTAGCCCACGACGACCACTTCCTCCAGGGCTTTGGTATCGACTTCCAGGGCAATGTCGAGGGTCGAGCGCCCTCCCGCGGCAATTTCCTGTTTGAGGTATCCAATGAAACTCACCACCAGGGTTGCGTTGGCACCGGGCAGCTTGAGGGTGTATTTCCCCGCATTGTCCGTTGTGGTGCCTTGCGTCGTGCCTTTGATCACCACACTGACACCCGGCAGGGCTTCCCCGGTTTCAGTCGCCGTGATGCGCCCCGAAATCGTCTGACTTCTGGCTTCGTTTGCCAAACAAGCCAGTCCGAAAATACCGATGAACAGAATCACGCGCCTGGCCTGACTACTCAATTGTAGAAGCTTGTTCATAAAATAAAGAGATTAGAGATGGTAAAGTGAACGAAATAAAAAGCTAAGAGGACTTAAAATGAACCAAAAGAACTGGAATAAACCGCTAAAGAAACTCGTTACTAAAAACAGGATTTTTTACGTAATAAAATAAAACTTACACAATACACTACTTATTTATTTCATATAGTATCAAAGTCAAACCCAATTTAAACCTACTGAGTAGGAGCTATATAAATCCGTCGATGCAAAGATTGCCGCCCTTCCTGCTGCCCGTCCACATTTTTTGAATAATTTGCCAGGTGTTGGCTCTATCCGAAGCGGAATGTCAACACCGGCCCGGCTGGCTTCGTCCGATAAAGACCTGCCGGTTTTCCATTTATTCATTCTACAACCCAGTCCGAATTCTGTATGAAAAAAGTTGTGCGCGTGATGACGAAGTTCCTCCTAATGGGGTGTGTGGCGATTAGTGCCTGTCAGGGACTCGAAGGGCCCGAGGGACCTCAGGGACCACAGGGGGTAGCCGGGGCAACCGGTCCGAAAGGAGATAAGGGTGACACGGGGGCGAAAGGGGCAGACGGCAGTTCGAACGTACAACAGATCAATTATACTGCCCGCAACCATGAAGGAATGACTGATTTACTGTTGCCACTGCCCCAGGCCATCAACCGGGACATTGTCGACCGGAGCGTGTTCTATGTCTACGTCAAACAGTCGGTTCCGAAAGCCAACAATGAAGAAGATTCGTTCTGGTTCTCCATTCCGGGCGAAACCATCAAAGGCAACGCCTACACGCATTTTGTTTTTCCCGGCAATAGCCAGACGCTGGCTGCGGTTTTTCTGCGCCGAACCTCCGACTTTCAGACCGGGAACGAACATTTTGAAGCCATTCGCGTGGTGATTGTGACAGCCGACAAGCAGAGCAACGGACGGAAAGCTGCCATTGACTACAACAATTACGAAGAAGTCCGGAAAGCGTACGATTTGCCGGAGTGAAACACGTTGGGCTTGCCTACTACCTGCCGACGGTAACCCGACCCGGCGGAACTTATCACAAACGCACGTATTGTTGCTCCGTTCAATCCTTCGACTGCGTTACTTCGTAAAATACCTGTGGACGGGCGTGGGCGGTCGTGTAGAGCTTAAAGTACTCGGCAGCTTTAGCCTTGCCATACATTTTAGTGAGCAGACTCTCGATGTCGTAATCGCCCCCTTTGATGACCGGATCCATCACGAAGAAGTAGGAGTAGGTGCCATCGGCTTCGGCCTTAGTCGGATGAAGAATGCGGGTTTGACGAAATACCTTCTGGTCAGCGGGGTTAAGCTTAACCGCACCAGGCCAGAAAATTTCGTGCAGGAAGCGTTCGTACTGGGCGCGCTTGTCTTTTTTAATGGGATCGAGACACACCCACACGGTTTCGCCGGAGCGGGCCATCGGATGGGCAGCGGTTTTGGATTGACCAAAGGCCTGAACGGACAGGGTCAGCAGCAATAGTAGCGTAGCGGTTTTCATAAAAACTGTATGGTTTATCATTTAATACAGTGTATAAACCTCACCGTACATCCGACGCCACTTTCGATGGATTTGCGGGGTCTACCGGTTAATACTGGAAATGATACAAGCATAGCCAGTTACGGCTACAAATGCAAATGAAATGCCAAAAAAAATGCTGTTAATCAGACAGTTGAGCGTACCGAAGACATTGACGATTGTCCGAACTACTTCTTTGCACATGAATACCAGACGAAAGAATGACGCAGGGGCCACCCGATCGATCACCTCTACCCCAGCTCCGCCAGCAAATCATCCGGCAGCAGGGGCAGGTACGGCGTCAGGGGTTCGGTGGAGGTGAAAGCCGACAACCGGAGCAGACGGCTGCCTGCGGCATCATATTGTAACTCAACGTAAAACAGATCCAGGGCGTAGAGGAGGTAGATATTCGTTTCCTCGTAACGATTGGCCAGCACCGAACCCCGGAACCACAATTGTTCCTGCTGGTGTCCGTGGGGGAGTCTCAGAAAATCTTCTAGCTTCATCAAGGTCAATTGCACGTTGGGCTAAATATCTGTATTTTTCCCGCCTATACAAGTGTTTTTGTCAAAAAAACCGTTCCTAAACCTCTTTTTATGCGATTCAAATTTCGTTACGCAGCCGCGATCGGATGTATGCTGATGGCCCTGCAAACGTGGGCCGATGTGCGCTTGCCCAAAATTTTCGGTTCCCACATGGTGTTGCAGCGCCGGAAACCCGTCCCGGTTTGGGGCTGGTCCGACCCGAATGAGAAGATAACGATCCAGTTCAATAATCAGACCAAAACCACGAAGGCCGACAAAACCGGGAAATGGATGGTCCGGCTGGACCCAACCGAAGCCGGTGGCCCTTTTGCCCTGACGGTGGCGGGTAAAAAGAATACCGTAACCTTCGACGATGTACTGGTGGGCGAAGTCTGGATTTGCTCGGGGCAGTCGAACATGGAGTGGGTGGTCAAATCCTCGACCAATGCCGCCCAGGAAATTCAGGAAGCCAACTATCCGCTCATCCGCCATTTCAAGGTACCGCACGACCTGAGCCTGTCGCCGAAAGACGATGTGCTGGGGGGTGAATGGCAACCTGCCACGCCCGAAACCGTCGGTAATTTTACGGCAGTCGGTTACTTTTTCGCCCGCGAATTGCTGAAAGAACTCAACAACGTACCCATCGGTCTGCTCAACACCTCCTGGGGTGGTACCCAGTCCGAATCGTGGACAAGCCGGGAAGCGATGGATAGTTTCGAGGAGTTCAAACCCGTTGTCGCCACCATGCCGAAGACACTCGAAGAGTTTGCCAGCAAACGGCTGGAGCAGTTGCAGAATCAGGTCAAGTCAGTACAGGGCGAATTGCCCGGCGCGGCCGATGTTCAGCAGTGGTCGGGAGCAGATTTCAACGATGCGGCCTGGCAGACGCTCCGCTTGCCCGACCTGTTCGACCGGAAAGCCCTTCCCGGTTTCGACGGCGTGGTATGGTTCCGGCGGGAAATTTCCGTTCCGGCCGAACTGGCCGGCAAAGAAATGACCTTGACGCTGGGACCGGTTTTCGATGCCGATGAAACCTACCTCAACGGTGTCAAAGTGGGAACTACGACGCAGACGGGTCAGGCCCGAACGTATACTGTTCCGGGCGGCACGTTAAAACCGGGTCGGAATGTCATCGCTGTTCGCGTGGACGACCAGAACGGAACGGGCGGTTTTACGGCCAAAGAAGACCAGTTCAAACTGTCGGGCAATGGCCGGGAGATTTCACTGGTCGGCGACTGGAAATACCGCATTGCCGATTACAACCGGAATCCGGTGCTGGTGAACCCAAACATGACCGGTACGATTTTGTACAACGCCATGATTCACCCGCTGATTCCCTACGCCATTCAGGGCGCGATCTGGTACCAGGGCGAGTCGAACGCCGGGCGTGCTTATCAATATCGCAAGACCTTTCCGCTGATGATTACCGACTGGCGAACCCGCTGGGGGCAGGGCGATTTCCCGTTTCTGTTTGTGCAACTCGCCAGTTTCAACGCGGCCAACGGAACCAGCGCCACCGGCAGCACCTGGGGTGAACTCCGCGAAGCCCAGACCATGACGCTGGCTTTGCCCAATACTGGCATGGCCGTGACCTCCGACATTGGCGAGAGCAAGGACATTCACCCAAAAAACAAACAGGACGTGGGCAAACGATTGGCTTTGAGTGCCTTAAAAACCGTTTACGGCCAGAACCGGGTCTATTCAGGACCGGTTTTCAAAGCGATGGAAGTGACTGGCAACAAAGCCGTATTGACGTTCGACCACGTGGGCGGAGGACTGCAATCGTCCGACAAATACGGGTACCTGAAAGGGTTTGAAGTAGCCGGAGCCGACCAGAAATTTCACTGGGCCAAAGCCGAAATTCAGGGCGATAAAGTCATCGTGTCCTCCAGCGAAGTAGCAACGCCCGTTTCGGTGCATTACGGCTGGGCCGACGACAACGGCGAAGTCAATCTCTACAACAAAGAGGGACTTCCGGCGGTGCCGTTCCGAACCGATACCTGGCCGGGAAAAACGGAAGCCGGACGGTTCAAGTAAGGGTTGGCTTACGGAGTCAGGAACCGCTCCTGACTCCATTTTTGAATAAAAAAAGCTGTTTATCAGTCCTTTATGGCTATCCTGACAGATTTATTCCCTTTCGCATCCAGGCTGGTATCCGTCATTTTCACTAAGCCGCCTTCCAGAATTTCGAAAGCATAGGTTCGCTGCAGACTGGAAGGCAAGCCCGATTGGGCAAACGTGTTATTCCCGATGTAATCGTAATTGATTCCGTAGATTATTTCGCCCGCTTTGCGCCACAACTGCCCGTCCCGTTTGAAAAAGACGGTTTTCTGGTTTTTATTTTTTTCATCCGTATACGTTCCCGTCAGTTTGTCGAGAGCCGCTGGTTCAGCGGCCAACTTCTCCGTCATCGTCACATCGAACAAAACCATCTTGCGGCCCTTCGCCGTTGATTTGACCTCCAGAATCCGGCTTTTGGCCGTGGAAGCCGACGCGTAATCATCCTTCGCGATGTTGGGATCACCGCTGAAATACAGTTGTGTTACCAGACTTTGATAGCCCGGAGCCGAAACCAGCAAATGAAAGTGGGCGGGCCTGATCATGCCGTTTCCAACATCGTAGGGAACCGGCAGAATCTTCGTAAACGCATATTTTCCTTTATCGTCACACAGCGCAGTGGCCCGGTAGCGGAATTCGTCCGACGCATTGTCATACTTTCCATCCGCCCCGCAATGCCACAGTTCCACTTTCGCTCCTTGGTTCGGTGTCGTACAGTCTTTGTGTTTTACGGTTCCTGTTAAACGCACTTCCATTCCGGGCGCGCCTTTGATCAGCAGATTGTTCCGAAGTGGCGCGTCGGGCCGGTAAAAGGGGCCCAGAATATCAGAGGTCGTCTCGCAGTCACCCGCGTAGGATTCGCCATTGAAATGAACGAAACCCGTTGCACTAACCGCCACCGCACACAGGGCGGTGTTCTGGAGGAATTTTCGGCGTTGCATGATAGAGAGGTAGTAAGTGGTTTGGAAGAGAACGTCCTGTATCGCGTGCAATATAGGCACTAAAACCCCAAATACAACTCCCTGATCTTGAGTGGCATATGTTCTTATGCCACTACAAATAGCCGGATCAATGTCTGGTCGGTATGAAGTCGGTTATGATTGGTTGAGCCGCCGGTTGAGTCTATTGCCCGGCCACGGTTTTCCGCCCCGCAGACGGCGTCTGTCGCCAGTTGGGCAACTCATCGCGGGTGATAACGTTTTTGTCGGCATACACCGCCTTGAGTTGCTCCACCGGTTGTTTTTTGATGAAATCACCCCCGGTCCAGACGGAAAACCACGACCACCAGGTGCCTAAATTCTGGATCTGATCCGGATTTGGAAGATTGCCGGTTTCCGACAAAGCGACCAGTTTTTTAGCGGCAAACAGCCCCTGCGCCTGGGTCCAGTTGCCACTTAGCGATGCCGTTGGATCGGTGTAAACATCGAGCCCGACCACATCGACGTACGAATCGCCGGGATACCAGTCCGGGTGGATGGAGTCGGTGGTGGCATAGACCCAGATCAGGTTGTGCAACTGGTGATGATTCGTTAACCGGTCATACAACAAGCGCCACAGTTCCTTAAACGGCCCGGCCCCTTTGGCTCCCCACCAGAACCAGCCGCCGGATGCTTCGTGCAGCGGTCGCCACAACACGGGAATGTCGGCGGTCTGAAACTTTTTGAGTTCCCCGGCAATCGTGTCGATGTCGCGGAGCAAAAGCTGATACCGTTCGCTCTGCTTATCGGCTAGTGTAGCCGCCAGATCGAAGGTGGTGGCCCGGGTGTAAAAACCGCTCCACCAGAGTTTATCGGGCGCCTGATCGATCAGATCGGTGGGCGCATTCCAGTGCCAGAGCAGACTGATGATGCCGCGCCCCTCCCCTTTCCGCGCCCAGGCCATGCACGCTTCGCTGGACCGCTGGGGGGTGGCCCCGTGCTGCACCCGGCTCGGTGAATAATCCATCAGGTCAAACGAGCCGATGGCGGGTTCCTTGCCGGTTTTTTCCAGAATATACTCCACATCGTCCTGCTGCCCCGAAATCACCTTGCTGCCATATTGATCGACCAGATACGAAAATAAAGCTTTCGTTGAAGCCGTCGCCTGTGGATCGACGAGGGTTTTGGACGGTTTTTCCGGCAACCCGACAGTCGTCGGTGTTAGTTGCAGGAAATCGATACTAAAATATCCCCAACCCCGGAAAATGGTCACGGTGTTCCGTCCTTCGCGCACCTGGAATTTACCGGTTTTAGTCTGGCCAAAACCGGTATTCTGCGTGAGCGTACTGCTGGCCTTTTCGCCATTTACCTGAAAATCAACCCCTTTATTTCCGGAAGGCGCTGAATAGCCAATGGACAATTCATACAAACCCGCCGTGGCATCGAAGGTCAGTGTCAGTTGATCGGTGGCATCATCGAATCCGGTTACGTAGCCAGTTCCGGAAAAACCGGCCACCGAATGAGCGATTTCCACGCCCGACAAACTGCCGGTTTCCGCTTCGATCCGGATTAGAGCCGGTCCGGTTTGGGCAGTAATCTCGGGATTTCTGGGCGTACAAGCCAGCAAACTCATTAGATAAACCGTGACTACCCGTTTACGAAAGGGGAACATTACGAAGAAGATTTTCCGTACGAAGCGGATCTGGAAGTTTTGGTTTCGAGGGTCTTTTTGATCTTTAACCCCTCATTGATTTAATCTAATAACCGCCGAAGTGAATTTTTATCAGCCCACTGCTAAAGCAGTGGGAAAATTGAAGCGAAATCGAACCACTCCGGAACCGTTTTAACGGTTTCATCGTCCAACAAACCGTTAAAACGGTTTTGCTAATAGGGTTACTTTTCACTTTCCCCACTGCTTTAGCAGTGGGCTGATAAGCCAAACTTGTAATTCGGCGGTTATTAAATATAAATTAATCAGCGGATTTGGATCCAGATAAATCTGGATGCAAAACTCCCCCTTTAGGGGGCTGGGGGGCAGAACGGGGCGAAAGGACCCTTATTTAATCAACATCAGGTCATCGAAATAGAACGTCTCATCCTGCTTGTCGGGTCCCTGAATCCGAAAACCAACCTGCGACAACTTCTTGCCCGCCGACCAGAAATCGACGTCCGACAGTTTGATTTTGAAATACGTCCACACCCCGGCTTTCACGTCGATCTTGTTTTTGTCGTCAAAACCGCCAAAACCGGCTTTGCTGGCGTCGGTGGTCAGATACAGCGAATAGTCGGCGGAAGCGCCTTTGATCCAGCCCGAAACGTAGGTGTAATCGGCAGAATACGAAATAGCCGATGCCGACCAGTTGGCAAACGCAATCAGGTGCCAGTTGCCTTTCTGAAAGTTTTTGCCAACCGACGCCGTTCCGGACCGAAACTCCTTGGTCGAAACCGCACCCGCATCCCCCCAGGAACCATCCTGAAAACCAGCGCCGTATGCATCACCAAAAATCATGTACGCCTTGTCGACGTTGACCAGTTCCTGGGTTGTTTTCAACAGGCCCGTGCCGTTGGTAATGTCCAGCGTGGCCCGGTTCACCGTCGTTACCGGCATTTTGATCACCAGCTTCTTTTTCTCTTTCGAAACTATGGTAGCCGCATCCGACGTACCGGTTAACTTGACCGAGGTAACATCATCCAGGTTGTTGCCCGTAATCGTAATTTCCGAGCCTTTGGTAAAGTTATAATTGGAAACTTCTGAAACCGTCGGATAAGCCAGCACCCGGAACGGGACCGAAACCGTCCGGCCTTCGCTGTTCGTAAAAATGACGTTCTGTACGCCACCCACCACCTCGTCCGGCACCCGGAAAATGAGCGCCTGGTCGGTGTTCAGGGTCGGCTGAAAACCGGCCGGAACGTTCTGTTTTTCGAACACAATGCTGCGCATATCGCCCAGGCCGGAGCCGGTCAGGGTGACGACGGTTCCTCCGGCCGCCGAGTCGGGAGCCAGTTTGGTGGCAACGGGCGTTCCCGCCGTATACTGCGGCCGACCGTCGGTATCTTCTTCGCAGGCGGTCATCATCAGACCCGTCAACAGGGTCACGAACGATAAGCCCGCCAGGTGTTTAAATCGATTGAGTGTCATTGGAGTGTTTCGTTAGGGGACATTGACGATTGGCCATTGTCGATTGACCATTGACGATGGTCCATTGTCGATGGTCAATGGTCAATCGCCCATCGTCTATTTAAAATAAGGTACTGGTTCTTTGCCCAACTCGGGGTCCTGAACGATTTCGCCGGCCGGAATCGGCAGGTACATCTTGTCTTCGGTGAAGGTGGTGATGTAGCTGGCACCGGTTACCGTTCCACGGTTCTGCTTTTCGATCATCGCTTTCGCTTTGGCAAAACCCTGGCGCTGAATGTCATACCAGTAGTCGCCCTCGAAGGCAAACTCAACCCGGCGTTCGTGCAGGATCTGGTCCAGCGTCAGCGACGTCCGGGGCGACAACCCCGCCCGCGTCCGAACGGCATTCACGGCCTGCAACGCCTTGGCATCGGAGGTGGAAGCGGCTCCGGCCAGCGTGGCTTCGGCATAAATCAGCAGAATGTCGGCGTAGCGCAGCAGCACCACGTTATTGCCCGAATTCTGGCCCAAAACCGCTTCTCCCCCGAATCCTTTCCCCGGACCGGCAAAGTATTTGACGATGTTGGAACGGGTTGGGCTCAGACTTCCGCCGTCTGCCGTGGGCTGGATCGTGTCGTATTTGAACCCTCCGGCCATAAATTCATTGTATTTCGGGGCGTTGACGCGCTGCGGTTTCCAGTTGGGATTGGTCCAGCCGTGTTCCATCACCGACCATTTCCGGCGCAAATCTCCAAACTCATATTCTTTCAGCAGGTCCAGTGACGGAATGTACATTTCCCAGGCATCGGCTTCGGCCGTCCGCAGGGCGCTGGCACCCCTATCCGGATTTTTGATGTTGCCCGTTCCCCAGGGGTCCTGCGCCAGTTGGTGCTGAATCGAGAATAACGCTTCCGGGTTGTTGTTCATGCTCATTTTGGTAAACATGCCCGTGTAATCGGTCACCAGGCTATATTTTCCGGAGTTGATCACCTCTTCAGCCTTCGTTTTGGCATTCGCGTAGTCTTTGTTGTACAGATACAACTTGGCCATCATGCCTTTGGCGACATACTTCGTCAGCCGACCGGGCACGTCGGATTCGGGCAAACCGGCTTCGGCCAGTTGCAGTTCTTCCAGCGCAAACCGCAGCACGTCTTTCTGCAAATACCGGGGAATGTTGAAATTACCCGACAAAGCCGTTGCCCCCGGATCGGTAATGATCGGCGCAGCACCCCAGGTCCGGGCGATGTAGAAATACAGCGTTCCGCGGATAAAATGGCATTCGGCAATGGCCGGATCGAGGTAGGAAGCCCCACCCCCGGCGGCTTTTTTCTCCTCGAACGTCTTGATCATCACGTTGGAATACCCGATGATTTTGTAAAATGCACCCCAGGCGGCACCAATCCGCTCGGAAGCTGAGGAAACCGTAAAGTTCAGGTACTCGACATCGGTGTAGGTAAACATATTACCGGACATCACATCGCCGATGGCGTCCTGCGCCCGGCTTTCGTAATTCCGCCAGGGCAAACCGCTGTAGAGCGTACTGGTTGCGGCCCGCACTTCTTCCGCGTTGTTGTAATAATTTCCGGTGGTTGTTCCCGAGAGCGAAGGCCGCTCGATAAAGTCCTCCTTGCAGGAAGCCAGCAGCATCGCCGAAATGGCCAGGGCGTATATGGATTTTCGTTTCATCATTTTTATGGTTTACGGTTTACGGTTTATCGTTTACGGTTCGCTGACGCACGCTGTGGACAGTTCACCGTAAACTGAAAACTGTAAACCGACTACTTAAAATTGTACATTCGCACCGATGGTAAACGTCCGGGGGTTCGGGTAGTGGCCCGTGTCGACGTTCATGAGCTTGATGCTGTTGTTGAACGCGCCGATTTCGGGGTCGTAGCCGGAGTAGTTCGTGAACGTCTTGAGGTTCTGAATCGACCCGTAAATCCGCAGATTCGTCATTTTTACCTTGCTCAACAACGTTCTTGGCAGCCGGTAGCCCAGCGTGATGTTCTGAATCCGCCAGTAGGAAGCATCCTCCACGTAGCGATCCGACATGGCCGTGTTGTTCTTGTTAGTGGTCGTAAACCGGGGCAGTGCGCCGTCCGTGTTGGTTTCGGTATACCGATCGTTCACGGTTCGCATCTGGTTCGACCACGCATTGTTCAGCCCTTCCAACTGCCAGCGGAGGAAGTTATACGCTTTGGCGCCCTGGCTTCCCTGGAGGAACAGCGAAAAGTCGAAGTCGCCGTAGTTGAGGGAATTGGTCAAACCCCAGGTGAATTTCGGGAGCGGACTGCCAATAAAGGTGTAATCCTGCGCGTCGATTTTGCCGTCGCCGTTGATGTCTTTGTAGCGAATATCACCCAGCCAGGTTTCGTTCTGGTTTACCTTGTAGCCAAACTGCGGCAGGCTCTTGTCCAGATCTGCCTGCGTGCGGAACAACCCGTCCGTGACCAGCCCCCAGAACGAACCCACCGGATTGCCGGGCGTCGTGTGCGTGATCAGGTAGTTGTTGTAGTACACTTTTCCATCCAGCGCCGAAGCCGCACTGGCCGCCCGGTCGTAGGTGTTTTTGAATTGCGTGAACACCAGATTGGTTTTCCAGGTAAAATCGCCTTTCTTGATGTTCGTGGTCGTAATCCCAATGTCGATCCCAGTGTTGGTCATCTGTCCCGCATTGCCCAAAGGGGCTTTCAGGTCGTCCCACTGGTCGCCCACCCCAATCAGGTTGGGGCCGGTCAGGAAGATGATCATGTCGGACGTTACTTTCTTGTAGACGTCGATCGTCGCATCGATCCGGCCGTTCAGAAAACCGAGGTCAACCCCCACGTTGGTGGTTTTGACGGACTCCCATTTCAGGTTCGGATTCGGAATGCCGTTGATCATGTTCGAAGAACCGAAGCCCACCGGACCGGAGAAAAACTGCACCGCTCCCACATACGCCGGATTGGGCGCACCACTCGGAAAATTCTGGTTCCCTACGGTTCCGTAACCAGCCCGCACTTTCATGAAATTCAGCACGTTAGCCACACTGCCTTTCATAAACTTCTCGTTCGAAACCGTCCAGCCTGCCGACACGCCCGGGAAATTCCCCCAGCGGTTGTTCGGGCCGAAGTTGGACGAACCGTCGGCGCGGAAACTGGCCGACAGCGAATACCGGTCGTCGTAGGTATAGTTGGCCCGGGCAAACCAGGATTCCATCGCCCAGTGGCCTTTTCCACCGCTCAGGCCCCAGGTCGTCTGGTCGGCACTGCCGGTGTTGAGGTCAAAAATATTGGCCTGCAAATCCACTTTCGTGCCCGACATCGACTGGTAATACGACGATTGCGCCTGATGTCCCACCGTAGCCTGAATCCCGTGTTTGCCGATGTACTTGTTGTAATTCAGGTAGTTAGTAATCGAATAATAGTAGCTGTCTGAGCGCGAGTCGATCAGTTTGCTCCGAAACGACGTGCCACCCACATTCCCGGCTTTCTGAAAAGCAACGTTGTTATCCTGACCCAGTGAATACGAAAGTTCGTTCCGCAAGGTCAGGTCTTTCATCAGTTGCAGTTCGGCATACAGACTCCCGAATACGTTGTTCGAGGTTTTCGTATTGCCCCGGTACTGGCTGTTTCCGACCAGGTTGGAGTTGCTGTATTGCACCCCGCCGACGGTTTGTCCACCGCCCCAGGAACCGTCGAGGTTTTTCACCGGAACCAGCGGACTGGTCACCGCGCCCCACCAGATGGTGCCTTCGGCGGCATCGGCCAGCGACACCTCCTGAATGCTGCGCGACACGTTGGCACTCAGGCCGACTTTGGCCCAGCTTTTCAACTGCGTATCGAGGCTAAAGCGGCTCGAATACCGTTTAAAATTCGACCCCAGCAGAATTCCCTTGTTGTCGAAATAGTTGAGTGACAGGTAGTACGTCGTTTTCTCGCGTCCGCCCGAAAAGCTCAACTGCTGGTTGTTGATCGTTCCGCGCTGGAACATCGCGTCCTGCCAGTCGGTGCCTCTGCCCAGCAAATCCGGGTTTCTGAACTCGTCCGAAACCGGGTTCCCGATGATCGGCAGCACCTCATTCTGGTAGCGGGCAAAATCCCGCAAATCCATCAGGTCCAGCCGCCGGGCCACTTCCGAAACGCCGGTATACATCTCGTAATTGATCTTGCCTTCGCCCGACTTACCTTTTTTGGTGGTCACCAGAATCACACCGTTGGCCGCCTGAGAACCGTAAATGGCCTGCGCCGACGCATCTTTCAGGACGTCGATGCTCTCGATGTCGTTGGGATTCAGCATCGCCATGACGCTGTTCCCGGTTTGCCCATCGCCCCCGCCCAAACCGGCGTAGCCCGTGCTGTTCGACGTGTTGCCCCCGACAAACGGTACACCGTCGATCACGAACAGGGGATCGTTGCTGTTAATGGACGTCACCCCGCGCACTTTCACCGAAACGCCACCGCCCGGTTGGCCGCCGTTGCTGGTTACCGTTACCCCGGCTGCTTTGCCTTGTAGTAACTGGTCGA
The DNA here is from genome assembly GCF_965227735.1 of Larkinella sp. NCBI lineage: Bacteria > Pseudomonadati > Bacteroidota > Cytophagia > Cytophagales > Spirosomataceae > Larkinella > Larkinella sp. The sequence goes on from NZ_OZ245776.1 coordinate 1,751,706, forward strand.
TCCCGGCCGCCGGAATGTCTTTCAACTCGGTGGCTTTGATGGTCGTAATGGACGAGGTAACGTCGGAGCGTTTGGCGGTTCCGTAGCCGATCACCACCACTTCGTCCAGCGACTGGTCATTGGCGAGCAGTGTAATGGTCAGGTTGGTCCGGTTGCCGATCGTAACTTCCTGCGTTTTCATCCCAATGAACGAGATCACGAGCACGTTGGCACCCGCCGGAGTGTTGATCGTAAACCGCCCTTCGGCGTCCGTCGTGGTTCCCTGCGTGGTGCCTTTAACAGACACGGTTGCGCCGGGAAGTGTGTTGCCTTTGTCGTCAGAAACTACCCCTTTGATGAGGGCGTTGACATCGGATTTTCCGACGGTTGCATTCTTCAGTGATGCCATCACCACCCGGTTTTTCGCCGGTTCGGCAACGGTACTGGGTCGGGTCTGCGCGTGAACTGATGCCCAGTAGCTCAAGACCAAAACCCCCGAAAGCACATGTTTTATCATAGTAAGTAAAATAAAGGGACAAAAAAGCAGCACCTCTCCAAAAAGCTGAGCTTGAGAGTAGTACGTATTCAATCGGATAAAGGTGAAAATTCAGACCCTCGGCACATCAGGTGCCCGGTCAGTCAAGTGGAGTTAGTTCGGCATGGCCTGCAAAATAAAAAGGATGGGTTTAGGTGTATTTGTCAGATTTGCCCCCAGCCCCCTGAAGGCCGGGCGGCCGGTGCCGGGCTTCGAAATCCGGATGTTTTAGCCCGGCACCGGCCGCCCGGCCTTCAGGGGGTTGGGGGCAGAATTATAAAACCGCCAGCGTATTCCTCACGAGTTTCTGCATCGGCAGCGAAATCATGACTGAGGTTCCTTTTCCGGGTTCGCTCTGCCACATCACCTGACCGCCCAAATAGGCAATCCGGGATTTGATATTCGCAATGCCGTTGCCTTTCGACGGACTGTTTTCAAAATCAGCACCCCGTCCGTCATCGTCCACACTGATGAGAACTGCTTCGTCATTGGTCATCATCTGTACGGTAATCGTCTCGGCTTCAGCGTGTTTTAAGGCGTTGTTCAGGAGTTCCTGCACCACCCGGTAAATCATCACCGAAGCTTCGTCGCCCAGATCCGGCACTTCGCCGTAATGTTCCAGCGTCAGGGCGGTTTCGTTGACCAGATTTAACTTCTGCACCAGGTCTTCAAGAGCCGGGATCAGACCAAAATTCGAGAGCGCATACGGTCGTAAATCACTGGAAATCAGTCGGGTTTCGGTGCAGGCTTCGTCCAGAAACTGGTTCAGCGGTTCCTTCACCGACAAGGGCAACAGTTCCTGATGTGCTTCCACAAACAGTTTGATTCGCGAGAGCTGAATGCCCAGCCCGTCGTGCAAATCCCGGGCAATCCGGCTCCGTTCTCCCTCCTGCCCTTCAATCATGGCCTGCAACGACTTCAATTCCAGATCCTGGATCTGCTGCTGGGCAATAACCGTCTGCTGGTGCGAAATCAGTTTCTGCTGGCGTCGCAGAAAGACCAACGCGCCAACCCCCAACACACTGATTACCAAGCCACCCGCCAGCATCGAATTCAGGATGTGCTGGTGTCGACTTTGCTCCTCGACCAACTGTTTTTCAACCGCCAGCGTCTTCACCTGACTGTCCAGTTCCTGCAACCGGATGCTTTTGGTCTGCTCGGAATAGTAAAACTGATTCGTAAAATCCAGCGTCTTCAACGACGACCGATACGCATTTTTGAAGTCGCCCTGGTACGAATAACTATCGGCCGAATGCCGGGACAATTCCCGCAGCATGGACACGTTTTTCTCCGATTCCGCCAGCTTGTAGCTTTTCTGGTAGGCGGCAATGGCGGCTTCCGGGCGGTTTTTGAATTGCTCGACCAGCCCCAGATAAAAGTAGTTCAGGGCGATCATCCAGTTGGTTTTCAACTGCCGGGCCATGTCCAGACTGCGGATGGCGAAGTACTGCGCCGAGTCCGGTTGTTTATTCCGCAAATAACTGTTGGCCAGTAGGTTCATGGCAAACGCCTGTGAATACGCTTGCTTATAGTGGGCACTCATCCGCTCGGTTTCCCGCAATTCCGTGATCAATTTCTTCGGAATCAACTCGTTTTTCTGCGCCAGATTCGCAAACGCCAGTCGGCATTCAATGATCTTCGGGTGGTTCTGTTGACGCTTGAAATACTGCAGGGCTTTTCCCAGGTACTGCTCCGCGTAGGGCTGCATAAACAGATCCTGCGAATAGTAATCGCCAATGGCAATGTGGATGTTGTAATACCCCAGCGAATCGCCCTGCAGGTGATAGTATTTCATCCCATTGAAATAGGAATCGAGCGTATACTTGTTGTAACCGTATTGCTGGTGGTAAAGCCATCCCAACTCTTCATAGGATTTGGCGGTTTTTCCATACTGCTTTTCCTGCGCCCATTGCCGTATCTGGTTTTTCAGGCTAACAATGGCCGAAGAATCCGATTGCGCCCGTACGTTCTGCCCCAGGCCCAGAAGCCCCAGGAGCAATACCGCGCCCAGGCACCTTTGTCGGACTAGCTTACGTACCCGTTCTGCCATTTTCAGAGTCGTTAAATGCGATATAACTGATGAATCAATTCCTTTATTATCGATCAATCCCGAACCATCTGTCAATCAATACACTGCATTTCCATGGCGGTTTTGATCAGCAACGCGGTATTGGGAACGCTGAATTTCATGAGCAGACTGCTGCGGTGAAATTCGATGGCTTTGACACTCACGAACAGTTGCGTGGCCATTTGCTGCGTCGTTAATCCCTGAGAAATGAGCGTCAGCACCTCCGATTCGCGGGGTGTCAGGTTGGGTTTCAGGCCCGTTCCGCTGCCCGATTTCCGGTTTCGGGGCTCATCGTGCAACAGAATATTCGTAATGATTTCGTTGAAATACGGTTTTTCGCGGTGGACCGTCCGAATCGCCTGCAACAGTTCAACTTTGGTCGTGTTTTTCAATAAATAGCCTTTTGCGCCTTTTTTCACCACCCGTTTAATCAAACTGGCGTCGTCGTGCATCGTCAAGGCGATTACTTTGGTGGCCGGGAACGTACGGGTAATGTGTTCGCAAAGCGCCAGCCCATCTTCCACCTGCGGAAAAGAAATATCCAGCAAAATGACGTCGATCAATGACTGACTCAACTCTTCAATGACCGACGACACATCAAAACAGCGCGCGGTCACTTCAATTTCCGAAGACCCCGAAATCAGCGACTCAATCCCCTCAACAAACACATTGTGGTCATCGGCAATCAGTACTCGTATCATCCATTCGTATGCGTTAACTCGTATGGGCATTTGGCATCTCCACTGGGGAGAAAACCGGTTGTCGGTGTAACAACGGAACCGCGTTTTTAATTTAACCCTTTATCGTTTCGATTGTACGAAACGGATAAATTGAATATTGTTTAGCAAAAATAGGACAAAGGGGGTAGGTTATAAAATAGGGGAAACCCCCGTTTTTAGAAAATTAGGGAAAACCCTAGCAAACCGCTTCGAAACCGCTTTCAAGCTACGATCCAATTTCAGCCTGTTATCAATAAATCGCAACCAGTTACAAATTACGGTTTCACTATCGGCCCGGAACCCGCCAAGTTTGTACCGGCCAAAGCAAAAAGCCGCCGGGGACGCTGAAAACCGAACAGAGTAGGCACACCATCACACCATAATTTACCATCATGAAAAAGCAAATTGCCAAATTGACACTGAAAACCGATCAGATCATTGCCTTATCCAAAACGCAGGCTTCGAACGTTATGGGCGGCCGTCCGAAAGACAAAACGATCGGAGGATGCACCACGGCGGGATATTGCCCAACGGAATTGTAATCCGTCCGCACACGCTTCCAGGAAGCAAAAATAATACTTACCAATCTCCGGACTCAGCAGCCTTTCTAACCCAGGGCTGTTGAGTCTTTTTCAATTATAAACCCGGACTGCGACATTCGCTTGTCTTTCAACTTCTTACCACTATGAAATTGGGTCTTCTTGAATTCGGAACCGGCTGCGTCAGTCCGATGGATCTGGTTGAAAATGTACTGGACTATGCGCAGCAGGCCGAAAACCTGGGCTACACTCGGTTCTGGCTGGGCGAGCATTACGGCACCCTAACGGCCTACCACAACCCTGAAGTGTTGCTGCCCATCATTGCCGGCATGACGGATCGCATCAAAGTCGGCGTGGCGGGGCTGCTGATGGCGTTCCACAATCCGTACCGTGTGGCGGCTTCGTTCAAAGTCCTCAACAACCTGTTTCCCAACCGCATCGATCTGGGTGTGGCTGGCGGAGGAGTTCCACCGGAAATCGGAATGCTTCTGGCTCCGGATCTTGATTTGTCCAGTTCTGCCCCTAAAGTGGAACGGTTTGCCGGGAACTGCCGGGCCTTATACGACTATCTCTTTGCGGAGGAAAACGCCAGCCTGATTGCGCCCGTTGGCGGCTATTTGCCCACCTACTGGTCACTCACGGCGGGCCTGAAAAACCCGGCGGTTCTGGCCAGCCAGCCGACGGCCCTCTGCAAGTCCCTGTTTCATACCGAGATCACGGATCACAAACGGGATGCGGAGAAAATTCAGGAATACCGGGCGGTTTTTTACGAAAAACACGGCCGGGAGCCGGAAATCAATCTGGCCGTGGCCGGGGTCTGCGCCGAGACGGGCGCGATAGCCCGCCAGATTCGGGAAAGTCTGGAGCGCCCGGTCAGCGTCTGTAACGAACTGATTGGCTCACCGGCTTACATCCTGGATGAAGTGGCGAGGTTGCAGGAAATCTACGGCGTGGCGGAATTTATTTTTCTGAACATGGCGGAAGAAACCGGTCATAAAAAGGACGGCATCGAACGGCTGGCTCAGGCCCTGCCGCAGTATGCAGACGCTGCCAGCAACGTTTGTGCTATTTCCTGCTAGTTATCAATCCATCCCGACCAGTTACAAGTTACGGTTTCACTATCGTTTCAAAACCTGCCAAGTTTGTATCGGCCAAACAGAAAAGCCATCGGGGACGCTGAAAACCGCAACAGAGTAAGCACATCAATCACACCAGTTCAAAACAACAAATCATGAAAAAGCAAGTTTCAAAAATCACGTTGAAGACCGACAAAATCATCGCTCTGTCGAAAAACCAGGCCCTGAATGTCATGGGTGGTAAGCCAAAGGAAACCCGTACGGCCTGTACCAGCAAAATCTGCGAACCGTAAGCAAAACCGGTTTACAATACGCCAGATCGGAGAATAGCTTCGATTCTTCTAGGGGCTTACGTCTGATCATTCTTTACATTTTCGCTTTTTGCCCCTAAATCCCCTAAAGGCAGGGCTGTTAAGTTCTGGAAATTAGGATCGTTGAAGTTAGCAATATCAATTCGCTTTTCGCCCCCAACCCCCTAAAGGCCGGGCGGGCGGTGCCGGGCTAAAACATCCGGATTTCGAAGCCCCCTTTAGGGGGTTGGGGGCGAAAAGCGGAAGAACTTAACAGCCCTGCCTTTAAGGAATTTAGGGGCAAAAAGCGAAAGTCCTACTTCTCAGTTGAATCGCGGAGCGGAACGAAGGGGTGTAAAAGCTCCTTCGTTCTTCCCATAGTATCAGTACCACACCCTATACACACGATACTTTCTGGTCATGAAAACGACTGCTTTCGAAACGGCTTTTGTTCGGGTTCCCCTGGCCGGTTTTGCCGCCATCGACAATCCGAACTGGATGCAACTCAGCCAGCAACTACAGAATCCGGCTTTCCTCGAAGCGTTATACATTGCGTCTCCGGCTTTGTATGAAGAAGCCATCCAGTTCGATTTCAGCCGTCAGCCCGACGAAAAATCCCGGCGGGTCCTCTATTCACTGATCAAATATTTGTCCCGCTATGCCACCCGCTGCACACCCTTCGGTTTGTTCGGCGGTTTTGCAACCGCGCCCATTGAGGCTACCCATTCCGATATACGTATAGCGAATACCGGTAGTCTGAAACGCGTCGTTCGGCTCGACATGAATTACCTCTGCGCGCTGGCGCAGGATCTGGAAAAACACCCCGATGTGAAGCCCCATCTCCGGTTTTTTCCGAATTCGAGCCTGTACGAAATCAATGACCAATACCGCTACGTCACGTATCGGTATGACAACGGCCAACGGGTTCACCACCTCAGCAGCGCCGAAAAAAGCGAGTATTTAGCCGCAGTTCTGGAACAAAGCCGGTCAGGCGTCCGGGCCGAAAGCCTGTCTACGGTTTTAATCAGCGACGAAATCAGTGACGAAGAGGCCCGGGATTTCGTTGAATCGGTGATCGATGCCCAGTTGCTGGTGAGTGAACTGGAGCCGTCGCTGACGGGCGAAAATTTTCTAGTCCAAATTCTGACCATTCTGCAAACGATTGGCAGCCAGCATCCTTCTGATGAGATCGCGCAAATTGTGGCGCTGTTGCAGGAGGTGACCGTTGATCTGAAAACCCTGGAAAGCGGGGAACATGAGACTTCCATCGAACTACTAAGCCAGGTAGAGCACAAACTGAGCCACCTGTCCACGCCCTTCGACCGCAAAGTCCTTTTCCAGATCGACACCTATTTACCCACGCTCTCCGGCCAGTTGAACCGGGGACTTCTCAATAAATTAGTCGCCAAAATTCCAACGCTCCTCAAACTGACACCCACCAGTGAGGGAGCGTTGGATGACTTCAGAAACCGCTTCACCGAAAAATACGAAGACGAAGAAATCCCGCTCGTCGTCGCGCTTGACCCCGAAATTGGCGTCGGTTTTCCGGCCGATCAGGAACCCTTCGACGATTCTCCGCTGGTGGACGGCGTAGTGCCCGGTTCATCGACCAAACCCAAAAAGACCTGGACGGTGGCTCCCGAACAGGCGTTTCTGTTCCAGAAAGTTGCGGAGGCCCAACTCCACCGCACCACCCAGATTGCCATTACGGAGGAAGATTTGTTGTCGATTGAACCCGTCCGGCCTAACCTGCCGCCTACGAATGCCGCGATGTTTTCGGTTATTCGCGAGAACGGTCGGGAAACGCTGGTGCTCGATAGTTTTGGCGGAACCACCGGCACGTCATTGCTGGGCCGTTTTGGCCATACCGATTCCACCATTTTGAACCTGATTCAGCAGATCAGCGACGCCGAAGACCAGATCCGGCCCGACGTGATTTTTGCCGACATCATTCACCTGCCCGAAGCCCGAACCGGCAACATCATCATCCGCCCCCAACTGAAAAACTACCAGATTCCGTACCTGGGCAAGTCGTCGGTTGACAGCGAACACCAGATTCCGGTGACGGATTTAGTGATTCGGGTGGTGGGAAACCGCGTGGTGTTGCGGTCGAAGTCGCTCGACAAAGTCATTGTTCCGCAGCTTTCCAACGCCCATCACTACGCCCAGACCAATTCGCTGGATGTTTATCATTTCCTGTGTGCCCTGCAAAACCAGGCCATTCGGCCTTGGTTGGGCCTGTCGCTGGGGCCGGTCAATTCGGTATTTGTCTACGTTCCCCGGATTGTGCTCGACAACATCGTTCTGTCGGAAGCCCGCTGGAATTGCCGCGCGCAGCAGGTCAAACCGCTGGTGACGGCGTTCAAAACGGCGGACTGGCTGAGCCTAAAAACCGAGATTGACCGCTGGCGCGACCAATACGGTATTCCCCGGCACATCTGTTTGCTCGATTACGACAACGAATTGTACGTGGATCTGGAAAACCGGTGGCTGGCCGAAACGTTCGTCAACGAGATCAAATCGCAGGACAAATTTCAAATCAAGGAGTTTCTGTTCCGGGCCGACAACGCCGTTACGCAGTCGGCCGCGGGCTGGCATACGAATCAGTTTGTGGTAGCTTTTAAAAATGAGCCGGATTCGCCAGCCTTTACCCCTAAATCCCCTAAAGGGGACTTTGCAAATCTGGATTTTACCGCGTCCAAGTCCCCTTTAGGGGATTTAGGGGCAAGGCCGGGGTCGCGCACGACTTTAGGGGCAAAGCCAGGGTCGCGCAAATTCTTCGCCGGTTCCGAATGGCTTTATTACAAGATTTACACCGGGATTAAAACCGCCGATGCGATCCTGACCACGGTGCTGCATCCGCTGGCCGACCGGTTTGCGGAATGCGGCTGGACCGACCAATTTTTCTTCATCCGCTACGGTGATCCGCAGTTACACATCCGGTTCCGCTTTCACGTCATCGACCCGGCTTTTCTGGGGACCATCATTCAGGAATTGCACGATGCGCTGGCCCCTTTTCTGGCCTCCAATGTGATTACCGCCATCAAAACCGACACCTACAACCGCGAACTGGAACGCTACGGACGCCATTCCATCGACGCCGTGGAGAACTATTTTCACCGGGACAGTCAAACGATTCTGAACTTCCTGAGCCTGATCGAAGGCTCGGAAGGCGAAGAATGCCGGTGGCGGTTTGGCATGAAACTCATCGACACGCTGCTGGACGAGATTGGCTTTGACCTGAAACAGAAACTGGATTTTGCGGACGAAAAAGCCGCTCAATTCGGTCAGGAATTTGGCTACAACTCGGTATTGAAAAAGCAACTGGATACGCGGTACAAAGAAATTGAAACCGCCATCACAGAGCTATGGGGCGAAACTAACGAGGATCACCGGTTTTTCTACGACCTGAACCAACAGCATCGGAAAACATTACGACCCTTTATCCAGACCATTCTTCAACTGAAAGAACAGAATCAACTGGAAATTCCCCTGACGTCGTTGCTGGGCAGTTTGATTCACATGACGACCAACCGCTTGTTCCGCACCCGGCAGCGGTTTGTCGAATATTCGCTCTACTACCATCTCCACAAGTACTACCGAACCTCGTACGGTCGGGCCACGTATGGCCGCACGGTACTGGCGAAGAAAAACACCCTCGTCGAAGCAGTTTTTTGATCTGGAAAACGACATGAATCAGACAATATTCCTGAGTGATGCCCCCGTTTGCAGACCCGCCCGACAGTCTGACTATTCGCTCATTCACTCATTCACTCATTCACTCATTATTTTCAGATGAAAAACGTTTTGAGAACCATACTGGGCGGCAAAATGAGTCCCTATGCGCTGGTAGACCGGTTTCCACACCTCGACCAGAGTGCCGGGATGGATTGCGGCCCCACCTGTCTGGCGATGGTTTTCAAGCATTACGGCGCACAGGACGTTCGGCACCAACTGACCAAACTGGCCGAAATCAACACGGAAGGAAGCAGTTTGTATGACCTGATGGAAATTTCGGAAAGCTTCGGTTTTAAAGCGGAAGGCTACGAACTGGATTATCCCTATTTACAGAAGATTCAACTGCCGTGCATCGCCCATTACGAAGGCCAGCATTTTGTGGTGGTGTACGAAGCCACGGGTACCTACGTGCGCGTGGCCGATCCGGCTTTTGGCAAGGCCCGGTACGAAAAAGACGAATTTTGCAACAAGTTCAGCGGCATTGTTCTGGAGTTAAAACCGACAGATAAGTTTTTTGAAAACACGGAACTGGAGGAAGTTGCCCAGGAACAGCAGGCGAAAAAGGCGTCGGTTTTCCGGCAATTGTATTTCCCGATTCTGAAAGAAGGCAAGCGCGTGCTGGCCGAGATTTTCCTGTTTTCGCTGGTGCTCGAACTCGTCGGGCTGGTGTTGCCGCTGTTCACGCAAACGATGATCGACAACGTGTTGATCAACCAGAACAAAAAGCTGCTGGTCGGGATTCTGGCGGGTCTGGTGCTGGTGTTTGTCGTGCAGGTGGTTCTGACCTACGGGCGCAGCATGCTGATGATGCACTACCGGTTTCGCTTCGAAACCGAGTTCATGGGCAAGTTCTTCGAACGGCTGATTTCGCTGAAACAAAAGTATTACGACAGCCGCAAGCGCGAAGAATTCATGGCGCGGTTTCAGGAAGGCATCGGCATTCGGGCGCTGACCAACCCGATCATCATCCAGCAGTTTCTGGATGTGTTTTTCATGCTGATTTATTTCCCAATTCTCTTCGGTTTCAACACGCAACTGGCCACCATCGCGCTGGTGTGTTTTGTGGCGTATGGGCTAACGACGGTTTATTTTATCCCGATCATTAAAAACCTGCGGTCGAAAGTCTATCACAAAAATCAGGCGTCGCTCGGCGGTTTTCTGGATACGGTTCTGGGCATCAAAACCGTCAAACTGCTGTCGCTCGAAAAATACAAACTCGTTCGCTGGAAACAGCTTCACCGCGAGTCGATCAACTCGGTGATGGCCGACGAGGAAAAGCAGATTCTGATCAACTCCTTACAGCGGCTGATTTTCATTTTCAGCCAGATTGCGGTGTATTGGGTCGGTGCGTACCAGATTTTTACGGGCGAACTCACGATTGGGCAATACATGGCGTTTACGGCCATTTTCATGATTCTGATGAACTCGATCAACAGCGTCAGCATGCTCTGGATGATGGTGACGCAGCTCAGTGTCAGCTTCGGAAAAGTCAACGAGATTTTTCTGGAAGACGAAGAATCGGCGAATGTTCAGGAGCAGGTTTCCCGGTTTTCGGGGAAGTCCATTCGCTTCAACAACGTTTCGTTCCGCTACCAGCAGAAAGACGCAAAATATGTGTTGAAGAACCTGAACTGCGAAATCCGGCAGGGCGAACGCATCGGCATTGTCGGACGAAACGGCACGGGAAAATCCACCTTCGTCAAACTGCTGATGAACCTTTATCCCGACTACGAAGGGCAAATCTTTTGCGACGATACCGAACTGCGGAACATTCACCCGAAAACACTTCGCAAACACGTTCACCTGTTTCCGCAGGACACCTACGTTTTCAACGATACCATCAAGGAAAACATCCGTTGCGCCAACCTGTCGGCTTCGATGGAGCAAATCGCGGAAGCCGCCCAACTGGCGGATTTGCACCCGTTTGTCAAGTCGAATCACCTGGGTTACAACCACATGATCGGCAGTTTTGGGAGCAACCTGTCGGGCGGACAGGTTTTGAAGATCGGTTTTGCCCGGCTTTTTGTGGCCGACCAACCCGACATCATCATTCTCGATGAAGCCAGCAGCGCATTGGATGTAGAAACGGAACGCCGGATTCTGGACAACATTTACGAGCGGTTTAAGGGAAAAACCATCATTTCCATTGCGCACCGGCTGCACACGCTCAAAAACGTGGACCGGATTCTGGTGTTCGACGGCGGCACCATCGCCGAACAGGGTAACCACGGCGAACTGATTGATAAACAAGGCATTTACTACGATTTCATCAAAACGTACATCGACTATTAAACCATGCATCCGTTATTAGCTGATCTGGAAATCACCCAGTTCGAGAATTTATACCACGTCGATGATGCGCCCATTGCCGACGTTCGCCAGCGGATTTTGAGTCGTCTGGGCTGGTTTGCGGTCCTGCTGGCTGTGGTCGGTGGCGCGATGGGTTTTGTCATTGAATTTCCGGACATGATTGCCGTACCGTTCGTGGTCAAATCCGAAGTGGCCGAAGAGATGTACCGGTTTCCTTCGACGATTTACGTGGAAAAGACCTTCGTCAAACCGGGTCAAACTGTGGCCGCCGGAGCGCCTTTGCTGGAAGTGAGCGCCCCGGATGTGGCCGCGCTGGTGGCCGATTTTTCCGCAGCCAACACGGCGGTGGATCAATACGAGAAATACCGGACGGTTTCGGCCGACAAAGAACGCCAGATTATTGAACTGACGGTGGCTCAGATTCGGGAAGATATTCGGCTGAAAGAAACCCAAATTGAAGTTCAAAAAACGAAATGGGCGTCGGAACGGGTGAAGCTGAAGTTTGAGCAGGAAGACGCACAGCGGATTTTCAACAGCAACCAGGCGTTGTACCGCACCGGCGACATCAGCAAAAACGACCTGAATGCTTACGAGGCCACGTTGCTGCGGGCACAATCCGCCTACCAATCGGGGACGCAGAATTTCGGGCAGGAAGAAAGAACCTTACGCCAGCAAATCGAAAGCAAACGGCTGGAAATGTTAAGTTTAGAAAAGCAGTTGACTAAAAAAGATACCGACTTCCGGGGCGAGGGCGCGCAGCTCCGCAGCTCGCTGGATGCCATGCACAAACGCATTGAAGGGCGGTTTGGGAAGTATGAAATTACCGCCAACAACCACCTCATTCTGAAAGCCGAGCGGGCCGGAACCGTGTCGTTTGTCTTCGACGGCGAGAAGGAAGCCGCAGCCAGTGCGATTGTCCTCAAAATCATTTACAAGGAAGCTCCACTTTACGCCTACACGCAGGTGAACTCGTCACGCATCGGGCAGGTGAAAGTCGGACAGCCGGTGATTCTGAAACTGGATGCCTTTCCGGTTTACGAATGGGGAACCGTGCGCGGCCGGGTGAGCCAGGTTTCGATTACGCCCGACGAGAAGGGACTCTTCAACGTTCAGGTGCAACTCACCAATTATCAGCGACTTGATAAGCGCATCCAGATTGGTATGCAGGGAAATTGCAACATCATTTTCGACGAACGAACGCTGTATGCGTACACGTTTCGAAACTTCAAGAAAGTAGCCACCGAACTCACAGAGTAACTGACAATCCGCCATGAACGCCCTGTTGACCGATACCCAAACCCGGATTGAAACGGAACTCCACCGACTTTACGATACCGTTGCAGCCGAACCGGTGGCCGAAAACCCGTCGCTGTTATCGGGGCAGGTCGGCTACGCGATTTTTGAAGCCTATTACCAGCGTCAGTTCGAATTAACCGACAACAGCCGCGTCTGGGAACGACTCAGTGCGGGCATCGACGCCATTCAAGTGGGGGCCGTCGATCACACGTTCGCGGGCGGCATTTCCGGCATTGCCTGGGGTTTTCTGCACCTCCACAACCACGGTTTTCTGGCCGATAGTCAGGACGATCCGCAGGAAATTGTGGCTGCCCTCGACGAACCGCTCTTTCTGCTTTCGATGGAAGACCTGAGCAAAGGCCGTTTCGATTATCTACACGCCGGGCTTGGAGCTTGTCTGTATTTCCTGGAACGCACCCGTACGCCCGAAATCGTGTATTATCTGAAGGAAATCGTCGCCCAACTGGATAAAATAGCCATCAAAAAAACCGACGGATCGATCACCTGGCATTTCCGAAATTTTAACGACCCCGCCGATGAGTCGGTTTCCTACAACCCGGGATTGTCGCACGGCACGGCCAGTATTGTCGCTATTCTGAGTCTGTTGTATCAGAATGGCTACGCCCGGCCGCAATGCGCCCGGCTGGTTGAAGGCGGTTTGCAGTGGTTGTGGAGCGTCCGCAACACCGACCATCCGGCGGTATTTCCCAGACAGCTTCTCGATGATCAAACCCGGGATGAATTCAGTCGGCTGGCCTGGTGTTACGGCGATCCGGGCATCGCGCACACGTTTCAACTGGCGGGTGAAGTCTTCGGGAATACCCGCTGGAAACAAATTGCAGAATACACGATGCTGAAAGCCGCTGCCCGCCGAAGCCGGAAGGAAACGCTGGTGTCCGACACGGGATTCTGCCACGGATCGAGTGGTCTGGGGCATCTGTTTTCCAAATTTGCCCGGTGGCATTCGAACCCGGTTTTCGACGAAACCGCCCGCTACTGGCTGGATACTACGTTGAATCAGGCCCTGCCCTCCCCGGAAATCGACGGGTTGTCGTCCGCTACTCCCCTGCCCAATCGCGGAGAACGCTGTTTGCTGGAAGGCGACGCCAGTGTGGGGATGGTTTTGTTGTCACAACTTGGCGCGAATCCGGCCTGGGAGCGGTTTTTACTGATGAGGTGAAAGACGGTTTGACGGCAGGTTTCAACTTCTTTGCCAGAGCCGTGGGTCAATAGGAAAGGGGGACGTGCGGAGAATTTTTACCTGCTCAAAAGAGGAATGACGGGAATGCAGCAGGTAATTGTATGATTCGGCTACCACGGCCGATGGAACACCTACCGCCAGACAATCCGGTTCAGAAAGCCAGTTGGCTAAAAATTGATAGTTATCCCTAAAATCGGCTTCATCGCGCCAGTTAACAGGCAATTCACTAGAAAAAATAATCCTCGGTTCATCGGGCAATTCTAGCGTTAGCAGCACTAATTTGGGCAGATCTTCAAAAGGTAACGTCCTCAAGTGAACCAGTTGCTCCAGCAAAGCCAGTTCCGGGCTGGCGGAAGTATACAGAATACCGACTCCGGCTGGATTCCAGCGTCCTCCAAAACGACGTGAACCCTCGGCTGACAAGGGACTTTCCAGAAACCGCTCTTTGATCAGTCGGTAAACGATGCGGCTCATGTTTACGAATAAATGCCGTGTTCGATACGGCCCAGAACCGTATGAACCATACCAAAACCGGTTGTGGTATCCAGCAAAGCAACCGGAGCCTGTCGCCGAAGTTCGGGCAAAGGCCCCCTCAACCAGCGAGCCAGCACATCGGCTCGTCCGTCAAAAACATCCAGACCATGCCGAATCAACCCCTCCAGCAAAATCAATCGCTCCGATGAGTTGCCGTCTAAGCGGGCATCCGGTTGAAGCCGATGCAACGTCCGTTCTGAAATAGTCAGAACTCGGGCCATTTCTTTGTCAGTCAAGCCCACTCGCTGAGCCACCTCATCGACCCTGGCCCGGCTCACTCCTGAGCGGGTTTTTTCTACCACGACGAAGCTATCTTCCAGCCATTGCGTGTCCGTATACCCTTCCATAACTTTCTTTTTACTGTCACTAAGATACATGCCATTTGGCAGACAGTCAATTTTTCGTTCTGGAATTTACTACGACAGATTTATTAATCCCCTAAACCGGGTAAAGTACCTGTGACATATTCTTTATCTTCGCATGTATTAAAGTTGTTTACTCAATGATTCAACCCAACCGCTTTCGAACACCGCTGCTCATTTCGGGACTTTTCGCCGTCGCAGTCGTGTCCTGCATGAAAATGAACCCAACCGGGTCGTCCAAAACCGCCAGCACACCGCTGGTCGTTCAGGAAGATCCGGCGACCGCCCGCACCCGGGCGAAAAAAATCCGGGACAATACCGCCATCAAACTGGCCGATGGACTCAAAGTTGACCTCTGGGCGTCGGATTCGCTGGCTCCCGATCCGGTTTCCATGTCCATCGACGATCAGGGGCGGGTGTACCTGACCCGAACCAACCGCCAGAAAAACTCCGAGTTTGACATTCGCGGCCACCGCGACTGGATGACGCCATCCATCGCCCTGCAATCCGTTGAGGAACGGCGGGCGTTTCTGCGCAGCACCTTCGCACCCGAAAAAAGCAAGGAAAACGAATGGCTGAAAGACCTGAACGGCGACGGTAGCCACGACTGGAAAGACCTGGCCGTTGAAAAAGACGAAGTCTGGCGGTTGGAAGACACTACCGGCGACGGCATTGCCGACAAGGCGACCCGGATTCTGAACGATTTCTTCGAAGAAGTTTCTGACGTCGCGGGCGGTTTGCTGATTCGGGCCGAAGACGCGTTTGTGGCCATTGCCCCGGATTTGTGGCGGCTGAAAGACACCAATGGCGACGGTATGCTGGATCAGAAAACGTCTATTAGCCACGGCTACGGCGTTCACATCGGTTTTGGCGGCCACGGCATGTCGAATCCGATTGAAGGACCAGATGGCAAGATTTACTGGAACATCGGCGACATCGGTGCCAACATCACCACCGCCGAAGGGGTCAACCACAAACGCCCCAACGAGGGAATCATCGCCCGGTCTAATCCGGACGGCACTGATTTTGAAGTATTTGCGGGCGGTTTGCGCAACACCCACGAATTTGTATTTGACGATTACGGCAACCTGATCAGCTCCGACAACGACGGCGATCACCCCGGCGAAAGCGAAAGACTGGTTCACGTTGTCGAAGGCTCGGACGCGGGCTGGCGGTCCAACTGGCAGTATGGCAAATACACCGATCCGAAGAACAACAGTTACAAGGTCTGGATGGATGAGAAACTGTATACGCCCCGCTGGGAAGGCCAAGCGGCTTACATCATCCCGCCGATTCAGAACTTCCACAACGGCCCGACCGGCATGGTCTACAACCCCGGCACCGCCCTGGGTTCGGAATGGAAAAACAAATTTTTCCTGGTCGAATTCGTGGGGAATCCCGCCCGGTCGCCCATCTGGTCGTTTGGCCTGAAACCGAAAGGCGCATCGTTCGTGCTTGATGGCGAGAAGAATATTCTGAACGGGATTCTGCCCACCGGTATTCGGTTCGGCCCCGATGGTGCCCTATACATTGCCGACTGGATCAACGGCTGGGATGCGAAAAACTACGGACGGGTCTGGAAACTGGATGTAACCGACGACAAAAACGACCTAAAGGCGCTGCGGGCCGAAACAAAACGCCTGATGGTGTTGAATTACGGGACGCAAACGGACGACATGCTGTTGTCGCTGCTGTCGAACCCCGACATGCGCATTCGCCAGAAATCGCAGTTTGAACTCGTCAAACGCGGAGCCAAAGGAGCGGTTGTGTTGCAGAAAGCCGTAGCGCAAACCGGCAACCAACTGGCCCGGATTCACGGCATCTGGGGACTGGGGCAACTGGAACGGCAGGACAAATCCTACACGACTTCCCTCCTTCCGTTGCTGAAAGATGCGGACCTCGAAATCGTGGCCCAAACCGCCAAAGTCCTCGGCGATGCGGCTGCTCCGGAAGCCGGACCGCTGCTAATTCCTTTGCTGACCAGTCAGAATCCCCACGTGAAATTCTTTGGTGCTCAGGCACTCGGACGCATCAAATACCAGCCCGCCGTCGAACCGCTGCTGGATCTGATCAAGGCCAACAACGACGAGGATGTGTATCTGCGTCACGCTGCGGTTTTGGCCCTGTCGCGCATCGGGCAGGTTGAACCGATGGTAGCCCTGGCCAGCAATCCCAACAAATCCCTGCGCCTGGCCGCAGTTTTGGTACTGCGCCGGCTGAGCAGCGAAAAAGTTGCGTTGTTTTTGCAGGACAAAGACGAATACATCGCGACGGAAGCGGCCCGCGCCATCAACGACGATTTATCCATCGAAAAGGCTTTACCGGCCCTGGCGGCAACACTGAAAGAAACCCGGTTTACGTCCGAACCACTTCTGCGCCGGGCCATCAACGCGGCCCTGCGGGTGGGCACCGACGAGCAACTGAACACGCTGATTGCTTTTGCCAAACGCAAAGACGTGGACAAGGAACTGCGGGCCGAAGCCCTGGCGACCCTCGGAACCTGGGCCAAACCGTCCCCGCTGGACCGCGTCGACGGACGCTACCGGGGTGTGGTTGAACGCAATCCGGCGCTGGTGAAAGCCAAAATCCAGGAACAGGCCGATGTCTTTTTGCAGGAAACCGACCCCACGGTTTTGGTGGCGATTTCGCAGATGGTGAGCAATTTAGGCATTTCCGACAAAGCCGCCAGCCTCGCTAAAATCATGGACGAAAGTCAATCCGCCGAGGTTCGGTCGGCCATGCTGACGGCTTTGCACCAGTTGAAATACCCGGCGATGGAGACGGTGATCAGAAAAGGCATGAACGACGCCGATGCCGACGTTCGCACCACGGCCCTGGGTCTGGTCAGTGGCCTGAATCTGTCGACGGAAGCGTTAGCGGACGTTTCGAAAGCGATTTTTGAAAAGGGAACCGTGAAAGAACAGCAGCAACTGCTGCGCGTTCTGGGGAGTATGCCCGCGGCAAAAACCGAACCGATTCTGGCCGGTGCTATCGATAAAATGATCAGCAAACAACTGCCGGCCAGCCTGGCGCTGGAACTCGGTGAAGCCGTGGACTCCACCAAATCAGCGGCTCTGATTGCCAAACTGGCTCCACTCCGGGGGACCGGAACCGGCGTCGCGGAATACCAGGATGCCCTTTTTGGCGGAAATGCGCAGGCGGGTCGCCGGATTTTCAATACCAATTCCACGGCCCAATGCGTTCGCTGCCACGCCATTGGCGGGCAGGGCGGGGCCGTCGGACCGTCGCTGACGGGCATTGGTGATGTGCTGACCCGGGAGCAGATTTTACAGGCGCTCATCGAACCGAGTGCGCGACTGGCACCCGGTTTTGGCATGGTTTCGCTGACGCTGAAAGATGGGCAAACCGTGAGTGGTGTTCTCAACGCCGAAAACGCGCACGAGCTGGTTCTAAAAACATCCGAAGCCGAACCCCTGAAAGTACCCGTTGCCCGAATCGACAAACGGGAAAACCTCCCCTCCAGCATGCCGCCGATGGGCTACATTCTCTCCAAACGGGAAATCCGCGATGTGGTCGAGTTTCTGGCGACCTTGAAAAAATGACAGAATGAGCACATGAAAAAATGAAGAAATATTTGGAATGATTTTTGGTGTATCTAAATGGATACACCAAAAATTCAACCCAAAGGCGTAATGCCTGCTCAACGTTAAGTCATCATGAATCGAGAAAGTCTACTTTCCAGGCATTGCTATGCCTTCGCCATTGCGTGTTTTTTATTTTTTCTACAAGTTAAAGCATCTCACGCCCAATCCATTACCGTAGAACCCCAACGTTATCAGATCGACAACTCCCTTAAATTGATTGTCTGTAATCAACTACCGGAATTTCCTTCCGGACAGTCACTTCCAACCCTTCGTTTCGATAAGGATTACACGTTTACGCAGCCCGTTAGTGCCTTTGAGGTGGGTAAATCGTATAAAGTAAAAACCGGCAATACGGTTTACACCCTCTATTTTACGGGTCTGCCACTCATCGAGATCAACACCCAAAGCAATCAAACCATCAGCAACACCGATGAGCGGACGAAAGGCTCTTTCACGCTTGCCAATGGGAATGAGGCCCTTTTCACGTCGCACATGGGCATTCGAATCCGGGGGAATATTTCGCGCCGGTTTCCGAAGAAGTCATACAACATGGAACTCTGGAAAGACCCGGAAGGCGACAAAGAACTGGAAGTTTCCCTGCTCAACCTGCGAAAAGACAGCAAATGGTATCTGCTTGCGCTGTATAACGAACCGCTCCGACTTACCAATGCCACTTCGCACGACTTGTGGCTGAACATGCACAAGTTATATTATGCCGCTCAGGAATCAGATGCCAATTCGGCCATCCGGACCAAATACTGCGATGTTTTCATCAACAATGCTTACGCCGGTGTTTATCTCTTTACAGAACCCATGGATCGGAAACAGCTCAAACTGAAAAAATCGGGTGATAATGGCGAGGTAAGGGGCGAGTTATACAAAGCGGATGGCTGGTCTGAAGCAACCACGTTTGATGGCCTGCCCGCCCTGCCGGGAAACGCCACGGATGAGGTCTGGGCCGCCTGGGAAATGGATTATCCGGACCCTTACTGGAATAATCTTTATGAGCAGCTCAAATACGTGATTAATTCGCCGGCTGATAATTTTAAAGCCGCTCTTTCTGAAAAATTTAAAGTCGATAACCTGATCGATTATTTCATTTTCCTGAACCTGGTCAACGCCACGGACAATTTCGGTAACAATCAGTTTCTGGCCCGGTACAAAGAAAATGAACCGTACTTTTTTATACCCTGGGATCTGGACGGCACCTTTGGGTATACGACTACCGGCGAACGGTCGGAACAAGCCCGGAACATCACCAGCAATGGGCTTTTTAACCGGTTGTTAACGCTTGATCCGGATGGTTTTAAAAGTAAGATGCGGAAAAGATGGTTTGCGCTGCGAAAAAATTATTTTTCCCAGCAAAATTTAAAGAGTAAAGTCGGGGCTAATTTCAACCTCCTGACAGCCCAGGGTGCCTATGAGCGCGAAAACATGAAGTGGTCGGGAACCGTTAAAACAGCGGATCTTTCGAACGTCAATTCCTGGATCGATAACCGGCTGAATTTTCTGGATGAATATTTTGCCCTTTTCCCCGGCGAAGAAGCCGGAACGAACCTGAACTATTTTCATGGGGAAGCCCTGACGGAGGGCAAAATCCTGAAGTGGGCTTTTCTGCCGAAAACAACCGCCCAACAGGTTGAGGTGGAACATAGCTCCGACGGTGTCAATTTCAGTTCCCTGACAACAATTCCCGTCAACGGCGATAACCAAAGTTCGCAAACGTATGAGTTTATCCACGAAGATGCTTCTGCTTTGGCATTCTACCGATTGAAAATCCAAACCGCAGATCAGGTTTTTACCTACACGCCCTTCCTTCAGATTGGCACGAATAGCTGTGCGGAAGCTCCGGCTGCCCCGTCGATCAGCACCAATTTAGCGGATATTACAGAAGGGCAGACTGCCGTCCTTACAGCCAGTGGATGTGCCCATACCGTGGTGTGGAGTACCGGACAAACCGGTCATTCGATCACGATCAGACCCGAGGTTACGGGAATTTATACGGCCCGATGCCGTCAGGAGGCCGGTTGCGAAAGCCCGGCTTCCACTTCTGTGAAAGTCAACGTTTTTTCCAGCGGTTCGCTGCCCGGAAATTTTGAAGGCTACCTGGGTGGAATCGATTGCAGTTCCATTCGCGGCTGGGGCTGGGACCGCAACAAACCCAACACGGCCATCTATGTTGAAATACTGGATGGGCAGCAAGTCGTTGCTACCACCATTGCCGATTTTTACCGCCCGGAACTCAAGACGGCTGGCAAAGGAAACGGGATGCACGCGTTTGTTTTTTCCGTTCCGGAAACCCTCAAAGACAATCGGGTACACTCCATCAGTGCCCGGGTGCTGGGAACGGGGTATATTTTGAAAGACTCCCCTAAAAAAATAACCTGCCAGGGTTCTTTCAGCAGCCCGCCGGTCAATCAGCCACCGGTGGGGCCGTCGGTTTCTCCGTTGCTGGCGACCGTCGACACCCCTTTTACGGCTACTTTACCCGCCTTCGCCGATCCGGATTCGCCGTCGCTGACCTACACACTAACGGGACTCCCTGAAGGGATGAGTTTTACGGCCGGTACCCGAACCATTCAGGGAACACCCACGGCTACGGCTACACAAAGCCTGACCTACACCGCCAGCGACGGAACCAGCTCGAGTACGGTTTTGGTACAACTCACGGTTGGAGATGGCTCAGCCCCTCCACCTCCTCCGGTGACGGTAACGGGTAATTTTGAGGGTTATCTGGACAAAGTAGAATGCGGAACGATCCGGGGCTGGGTCTGGGATCGTAACAAACCCAACCAACCGCTCATGGTGGAGTTTTTTGCCAACGGCCAGTCGATTGGAACAGCCAGAGCCGATATTTTCCGGCAGGATCTGCTAACCGCAAAAAAAGGTAATGGCAACCATGTGTATTCCTTTACAACACCGAATGAGGTCAAAACGGGGCAAACCTTTCAGATCAGCGCCAAAGTCCAGAACAGTAATTTCACGCTAACCTGGTCGCCCAAAACGCTGAATTGTGCGCCCAATGCCCGGTTGAGTGCTTCAGCGGAGACGGTAGACAGCCCGGACGGCTTTTTGGTAACGCCCAATCCAACCAACGGCGAATTTGACATTCATTTTTATACCGAATCACCGACGGTCAGTGAATTATCGGTTGTGGATGAGTCAGGCCGGTCGTGGTATAAAAAAACGGTGAAGGGAACAGGCCACCAACAGCACAAGGTACAATTGTCCGGTGCCAATGGCCTCTATGTGGTGGGCATCCGGCAGGGTCAGCAGATCCGCAGCAAGAAAATTCTGATTGTCCGGTAAAGAGCCTTCATATTGCTATGGATAAAAACCGTGAGGGCTGGCTACTGGTGTAGTCGGCCCTCACGGTTTTTTAAGCAAATCGTCGAGCGTGTGGACCTCTCCATTTTTGACGACGCTCACCACGTTCCAGGCATCCCGGATGGTGGCGAGTGGATCGCCGGTAACAATCACCAGATCAGCCAGTTTCCCCGGCTCCAGCGACCCCAGGTCTTTGCTCACGCCCACCGCTTCGGCCGCCCGGAGTGTCGCCGAACGCAGGGCTTCGAAGGGCGTCAGACCTGCATCGACAAATGTCTGAAGTTCCGTGTGCAGACTCATCGCATACGGCACAAACGGGCTGTCGGTTCCCGTTGTGACGTGTGCCCCCGCAGCCACCAGGGCCTTTATTGTGTTTTGCAGATTCCGAAAATTAGTCAGATAGCCCGGATTGATTCGGGTAATCTGCGACGCCCCGGCCTGGAGTGAGGTCGTAAACCGTTCCGAATAAAACGCCTTGTACTGCCGGTTTTCGAAGAACGCGGGATCTTTGCCAGCCATCACGTAAAAACCGCCCTGGAGCGAAGCCGTCGGTGTGATGTTCATGCCCGACTTCGCCAGCAATTGAATCACATCCTGGTAACTCCGGTTCATGCCCGTGATTTTGGGCGAATAGCCCCGCCGACTGGTGCCGCCAATGTGCTCAACGGCATCGACTTCGTAGCTCATGGCCGGATAGATTTCGTGCGACGAAACCGGCATGCCGTGGGCGTGGGCAAACGCCGTGATGCGCTTTTGCATGGGGTCCGGCATCCGGACGTAGGTTTTGATGAGGTCAAAATTCAGCCGGACGGCGCGGTTCAATTCCAGTTCGAGTTGCGCCCCCGACGCAATGCTGGTGGCCAATCCGTAGTAAATCCGGCTTCCATCGGTGAGACCGCCGGTAAAAAACTGGCGCGGTCCGATGCGCCGACCGCTGGCCCAGGCTTCTTTTCGCTCCAGCGCATCATACGGATCGGCACCCGTTTCCCGCAGCGATGTAATGCCGTACGACAGCCACAACCGCCCCTGCGGTTCGCCGTTCATGGCACTCTGGTGGGTGTGCATTTCGAACAAACCCGGAATAACGGTTTTGTCCGACGCATCGATTAGTTTACCCGCCCGACCCGCCTGATGGGGCACAATCGCCTTGATCCGGCTGCCTTCGATCAGAATATCCACATTTTTGCGATACGCAGCCGTGCGTCCGTCGAATACCTGCCCGGCATGAATGACCGTCTGGCCCAGCGGTTTTTTGATTTGCCAGGTAAAGTTCATCGGAATGGTTTCGATGCGCCCGTCGGCCAGAAACACCTGCTTGAGTGTGTCGGTAGCGAGGTAAACCAAACGTTGTGAATCGCCGGTCCAACTGGGCGAATCGGCCAGTTCGTTGGTGAGCCGTTTTGCCGGGCCTGTAAAATTCCCCAGCGCATCGACCGGACTGACCCACAGCAAACCGTCGAGGATGTAGGCCATAAACTGGCCGTTTGGCGACCAGGCCGGGCCGTTTTTCCCCCGCGTCCCCAGCGACCGATCCGGAACGGGCGACACGTGCCGATCGCTGTTGCCGTCGGCTTTTCCGTCGATGGTGACGAGTAAAATTTCGGTCACGCCTTCCCGGTAGCGCGATGAATAGACATCCAGCGCCGACAAGGCGATGGTTTTGCCCGTTGGTGACCAGCTCGGCTGGCTCGGCACAAAAACCGATTCGTGGTATTTCTCAACCTGCCCGGTTCGAACGTCCACGAGGTTCAGCGTACCCCGCCCCCAGACGTTGCGCGGGTCGCCCTCATAAAAAGCAATCCGGCTGCCGTCCGGCGACCAGACGGGAAAGTTCAGGTCGTCGGGCAAATCCACCAGCCGACGGTCTTCACCGGTTTTCAGGTCGCGCACCCAGAGATCCATGTTGCCCTGCCGGTCGGACGTAAAAGCCAGTTTCGTGCCGTCGGGCGACCAGGCCGGATCGGCTTCGATGTAGACATCGCTGGTCAAGGCTTTGGGCTGCGGAACACCATTCGTCAACAGCCACAAATCCCCCAGGGCGGCAAAAACGATCTGTTTGCCATCGGGCGAAACCGTCGGTCCTTTGATTCCCCGAACGGGTTGGGGAGCGGGCTGGTCAAAATCGTAGCGTTTACGCTGGTACGTGGTACGGGCCAGCGAAACTGTCGCCTGAAAGGCAATCTCTCTGGTTGGGGCTGGTTTCAGGCTTTGCTTTTTCAGTTTGCCGTCGGCGGTGTAGAGGTAGTCAGTCGCGGAAGCCCAGCTAATCCGGAACGGGAACACGTCTTCGGCGGGCGGGGTCAGAATCTGGCTGCTGCCCGTTGCGACGCTCGCCACGGCCAGACCGCTCTGGTTTTTGGTCAGAATGTTATAAAAAACCTGCAAGCCGTCTGGTTGCCAGGCGGGGGCAGCGAGTTTGGCCGGACTGGCCGTCAGCAGGTGTTCTTTACCCATTTCATCGATCCGGTAAAGCCCCGGTGAATCCGTTCGCTCGGAGACAAAAGCCACCTGCCGGCCGTCGGGCGAGAAAGCCGGATTATAGTCGTTGGCCGGGTTGCGGGTGAGTTGGGTCAACACGCCGGTTTCGAGAGTCAGTTGCCAGATGTCGTAGTTGCCGCTTCGGTCGGACGAAAACACGAGGTGTTTGCCATCGGGCGACCAATGCGGTTCCCGGTCGTCGAACACCCCGAAGGTCAACTGTTTTTTACCCGAACCATCTTTGTTCACCATCCAGAGGTGGTAGATACCATCCCAGAAGGCGTGAAACACAATCCAGTTGCCGTCGGGCGACCAGGCGGGTTGTCGGCAATCGCCCAGGGCATCGGTAACGGGCCGCGCAGTGCCTCCCCCAGCGGGCAAAACCCAGATGGTTCCCTGTAGATCGATGGCGATGGTTTTCTGATCGGGCGAAAGCACGGCGGCCATGTTGGTGCCTTCAGTCACCGTAATTTTCAGCGAATCGGCAGCGGTTCCGGCCCAGGCAGCGGGCCTTGAAAAAACACTCGCCACCAGCAATAGCCAGACAAAGCGCTTGCACAAGTAGGTATTCTTCATAAGCAAAAGCGAAAAAAAAGGAGTGGGCCCGTTGACCGGACGAACAGGAACAAGCGTATTTTAGTATGCAGAAAAGCCGGTAAAATTCAAGGTGGGACGACGGAAGAAAATAGTTCGGGCAACACGCCGATAGATGAGTAATGCCTTCATCGCCAGATTAATATTAACGCAATAAATCCATACTTGGTAGCGGTTTTTGGATAAAATTTGAAAATTATATTTTGAACGATAAAAAATTATATTTTGAATAATAAAATATAAAACATATAATATTTTGAATAATACAGTATTTTATTGAACTATAAACAGTATTACAACAAAAATAACAAATTATCTACCGAACACTATTGACACTTTAAAACTTGCTTCTATATTTGAGTCATCATTACGGAATAATACAATCCGATTCTTACCCCGTCTGCTTGATTCTGGCCGCACTTGAAGAGAGCAAGTATCGAATTCTCAGTCATACAATACAAAGAATTTTCTCCGGTAGACTCACCCGCCCACCGGTGGTAAACGTTTGGAACTGATTTCGCCCATTCACCCCGTTCGAGTGGAAGCGAACGATCGATCAATACACCACACACCATCCATCTGACGGCCTTGGCTGGTTGCCGCGACCAGTCTGGAAAAGCTAT
Source organism: Larkinella sp. (assembly GCF_965227735.1). NCBI lineage: Bacteria > Pseudomonadati > Bacteroidota > Cytophagia > Cytophagales > Spirosomataceae > Larkinella > Larkinella sp. Next base: position 1,776,980 of record NZ_OZ245776.1, read on the forward strand.
TGCCTTTCAAAACCACCGGAATACCCCCTAGTGCCCTATCCACGAATAAACCAGTTCAACTTTAACTCCTTTCCAACGATGAAAAAAGTACCTTTACTCTGTGTATTGCTTTTTATCTCGTGCCTCCCGAGTCCGCTCTGGGCTCAAACCCGGATTATAAAAGGCATTGTTACCTCCGGTGAAGACAATTCTCCGCTTCCCGGCGTCAACGTGGTGCTCAAAGGAACCACCACCGGGGTTTCGACCAACCCCGAAGGCGCCTACTCCTTCGCCATTCCGACCAATCTGGACAAAGATGCCGCGCTGGTTTTCTCGTTCATCGGGATGGTTACGCAGGAGGTTCCGATTGGCAATCAGAGCCTCATTTCAGTCGCCCTCAAACATGAAGCGCTTTCGCTCAGCGAGGTGGTGGTCAGCGCGTTAGGCTTTAAAGAAAACGCCGACAAAATCGGGGCTACGGCCGCCAAGATCGATGCGAAAGACATCGTCCGTTCCGGCGAAACCGGGGTGATCAACAGCATGGCCGGCAAAGCCGCCGGGGTGCAGGTGACCCGCTCCGCCGGTGATCCGGGCGCGGGTTCCTACATCCAGATCCGGGGGCAGAACACCATTACCGGCTCCACCCAGCCGCTGGTGATTGTCGACGGCATTCCGGTCAGTAACTCCACCCTGGGCGACGGTGTGGCCGGTGTTTCCCAGCAATCCCGTCTGAACGACATCAATCCCGACGACATTGCCTCTATGCAGGTTCTGAAGGGCGCGTCGGCTGCGGCACTCTGGGGATCGCGGGCGGCCAACGGCGTGATTGTGATTACGACCAAAAAAGGAGCCAACAGCAACAAAGTCAACGTCTCGCTCAGTTCGACGGTTTCGTTCGACGAACCGAACCGCCTGCACCCGATGCAGAGCACCTATGGTCAGGGCGCGGGGGGCGTCTACAGCCCGACGGGTTCGTTTACCTGGGGCGACCGGATTGCCGACCGGTCGGGAGCCGCCGACGAACTGAACATGACCGGCCAACGGTTTGAAGCGGAAAATGGCGTGACGTATTATCCAATTCTCAAGAAAAACTCGAAGGAAACGTTCAACGACATCCGCAGAGATCAGGTGTTCCGGACAGGAACTTACCTCGATAACAACGTAAACATCAGCGGAGGAAACGACAAAGGAAATTTCTACCTGAGCATCGGCGATCTGCGTCAGAAAGGCATTCTGAACGGGCAGAGTGACTACAAGCGGACGTCGGTTCGGTTCAACACCGAACGGCGGTTCAACGACATCCTCAAAGCTTCCACCAACGCTACCTACGCCCGAACGACCTCCAACCGGGTGCAGCGCAGCAACAGCGTCGCCGGCTTGTACATCGGGATGCTCCGAACTCCGCCCGATTACGACAACCGGGGATACAAGGGGAATTATTACGCGTCGCCAACGGCCAGCCCGATTCCGAACCGGCAACGCTCCTTCCGAAATTACCTCGGCGCGTCGGCCAACCCCGTCTACAACGATCCGCTGTGGGCGATTAACGAAATGACCAACACCACGGAAGTAGACCGGTTTATTCTGAGTTCCGAATTGCTGATTACACCGGCCAAATGGTTCGACATCACTGCCCGGGGCGGTCTGGATAGTTACACGGATTTGCGGATCACCAACTCGCCGGTGTCTTCCGCCGTAAACAGCGGTTTGGGGAGTTTTGAGGAACAGATGCTCAAGGAAACCGAGATGAACCTGGATGTGATTGGCCGGGTTTTCAAGGATTTTGGCAAGGACATCACCAGCACGCTGATCGTCGGTTTCAACATCAACGACCGGAAATACCTGAGCCTGGGCGGCACGCTGAACACGTTCATCATCCCGGACGCTCCCGCAAACTTCAGCAATGCCCTGGCCACCAACCGGGTTCCGTACAACACCTCGACCCACCGCCGAACCGCCCGTCTGTATTCATCCCTGAACCTGGGTTTTTATGACCAGGTATTTTTGAACATGTCGGTGGCTGGTGAAGCCGGTTCTACGTTCGGAAGCGAGTCGCAATCGACCTTCTATTATCCGTCGGCCGACGTGGCCTGGCAGTTTACCAAGTTGCCGTTACTGGCGAGTAACAACGTCCTGTCGTTCGGTAAACTGCGGGCATCCTACGGAACGGTGGGGGTTCAGCCGGATGCCTACCGGAACACGACTACGTTTGTGAATGCCTCCTTCGGGAGCTGGGGCGGTCCCGTCAGCGGCACCGGCTACGGCAATGGTGCCTTTGTCCGCAGCAACCGGCAGGGCGATCCCAACCTGCGTCCCGAACGGAAAACCGAGTGGGAACTGGGTACCGACCTGCGCTTCCTGAACGACAAACTTTCCGTCGGTTTTACGTATTACCAGAACAAGATTGTCGACCTGCTGCTGGATGTGGCCGCGGCCGGTTCCACCGGTTTTACGCAGAAATACACCAACGCCGGGAGCATGCAGAACAAGGGTCTGGAACTGGAACTGAACTACAACATCCTGAACCGCAACGCGTTTAGCTGGAATGTCTTTGCCAACTGGAGCCGCAACATCAACGAAGTGATCGATCTGGCTGGCACCGACAACATCACCCTGGGCGGTTTCAGCAGTACCTCCAGTACGGTGGCCAAAGTGGGTTACGCGATGTCGTCGCTGTATGGTGGGGTGTATCAACGAACGGAAAACGGCTCGCTGGCGCTGAATGCCAACGGTTTTCCACAGATCGCGTCGTCGTTCGGCGTTCTCGGCAATCCCAATCCCGACTGGCGCGGAGGATTTGGTACGAACCTGGCCTACAAAGGCGTTTCCCTGAATGTGCTTTTCGAAACCTCGCAGGGTGGTGATTTCTACAACGGAACGCGCGGGGTGATGTACCATTTCGGCACCCACGCAGACGTGGGAACGGATGTAACGCTGACCCAGGATCTGAAAAATTATTCGGGGAAAGTGGTAGCCGCCGGAACAACAGTTCGGGGGAAGATCCAGGATTTCGGAGCCGGGCCGGTGTTGCTCGATGAAGCCTATTACACCTCCATTGGCGGGGGCTTCAGCACACTGGTCGAGCAGTTTATCAGCGACGGAAGCTGGACGCGGCTGCGGGAAGTTTCACTGGGCTATTCCCTCAATTCGGCCAAATTCCGGCAGAAAACCCGGCTGCAATCCATCGACTTTACGGTCACGGGCCGCAACCCGGTGTTGTGGACAAAGGTGGTGGGAATCGACCCCGAAACCGGTCTGAACGGAACGGGCAACTCGCGGGGGCAGGACTACTTCAACAGCCCCAACACGCGTTCGCTGCTGTTCAGTGTAAAAATCAATTACTGATCGCCCGTGATTTCTTCACGCAGTTTTCCCTTTTCATTCATCTCAACCCGGAAGAAAATGAAGCGAATGTATAAACCGTTTTCCGTTTTTGCCTTTCTGTTCAGCCTCCAGTTCGTCTCCTGCAAATCGATTGTCGACGGGCTGAACGTCGACCCCAACAACCCGACCAGCGCCCCCGCCACGCTGGTATTCACCGGTGCCCAACTGGGTAACATTGCCACCCAGGAAGGCATGGCCAGCCGCCTGACCACCATCTGGAGCGGCTACACGACCGGCGCGGACCGCCAGTGGCGGGATTACTTCAACTACAACGTAACGGCCGGAGTCTACGATTCGGACTGGAACCTCGTCTTTCAGGCCACCAACGCCAACGCCCTCATTGCCATCGAGAAAGCCACCGAACTGGGCAACCGGAAAATGATCGGGATTGCCAGGATCCTGCGCGCCAACGCCCTGGCAACGGGCACCGAACTGTGGGGTGACATTCCGTTCGACGAAGCCGGCGACATTGTCAAATTCCCCAACCCCAGATTCCAGCCTCAGGCCGAGGTCTACACCAAGCTGATTGCGCTGGTCGACGAAGCCATTGCCGACCTGGATGCCGGCATCGGAACCGTGGGGGCCGAGGACGTTCACTTTGGCGGAGACGCCACCAAATGGAAACAGGTCGCCTTTACGCTCAAAGCCCGGCTGCTCACGGACACGAAGCAATACGATGCGGCCTACACGGCAGCCCTGAGCGGCATCAGCGCCTTTGCCAACTCGCTGTATGCGCCCCACGGAACCACGACGAGCGTGAACGAAAACCATTACTTCTCCTTTCTGACCAACCAGCGTCTCGGGGATATTTACGCCGTCGGTGCCTACAACGTGAGCCTCATGAATCCGACCAGTGCCGCTTACCGGGGCAATGCCAAAACCGTTGAAACCGCCCGGTTCCGGTTTTATTACCTGGAAAACGGCGTCAACACCCCCGGACGGATCGAACCCAATACGTCCAGCACGGCAACCGCCAGCGGTTTTTTTGCCCGGAGTGCCAGCTTCCCGATGATTACGTTCCAGGAAAACAGCCTGACGCTGGCCGAAATGGCGCTGCGTTCCGGGAAAGGCTTTGCGGTGGCCCTCGATCACCTGAACAAATACCGGGCTTTTCTGAACACGGGCGGTTACATCAGTTCCACCTACCTAACCGCCGGAAACTACAAATACGAACCGTACGTAGCGGCTGATTTTGCCGCCGGTGGCCTTGAAAACAAGGACGGCATTTCGGCCGACAACGCCCTGCTGCGGGAGATTTTGCAGGAACGCTACGTCTCGTTTTACGGTCAGCACATCGGCTGGAACGACGAACGCCGGACCCGCAACGAAGCGTACGGCATCAAGCTGACGCCCAATAACGGCACCCAGCTCCCGGGGCGATTTATCTATTCGCAGAACGAGCTGAACTCGAACCCCAACAGCCCGAATCCGGTGCCGGGCACGTTCGATGCCCTGTCCATTTATAAGTAATCGACCCTCCTTTTTTATCCTATCCTTACGAAAATGAATAAACCAATTCTAACACTCGCCTTCGCCTTCCTGCTGAGTATCTCGGCGGTTCTGGCCCAGCCGGTTCCGACGGCGTCCCTGAAGCAGATGAAAGCCCGCAGCGTGGGGCCTGCCGTGATGGGTGGGCGAATCACGGCCATCGATGCCCACGTCAGCAATCCCGATCTGATTTACGTCGGCGCGGCATCCGGGGGCGTCTGGAAAAGTGAAAACGCCGGGGGCACCTGGACCCCGGTTTTTGACGACCAGCCCACCCTGAACATTGGCTCCGTGGCCATTCAGCAAAGCAATCCCAACGTGGTGTGGGTCGGCACGGGCGAAGGCAACCCCCGCAATTCCGTCAACATGGGGGGCGGTATTTTCAAAAGCATCGACGGGGGGCTGACCTGGAAAGCGATGGGGCTGGAAAAAACCATCAACATCCACCGGATCATCATCGACCCCATGAACCCGGACGTCGTGTATGCGGGCGTCATCGGTTTTCCGTTTGGCGAACATCCGGAGCGCGGGGTCTTTAAAACCACCAACGGCGGTCAGACCTGGGAAAAGATTCTGTATACGAACGAAAAATCCGGCGTGGCCGAAATGGTGATGGACCCCGCCAACCCGAGCAAACTGGTGGTCGCCATGTGGCAACACCGCCGAACGCCCTGGGATTTTACGTCCGGCGGCCCCGGTTCTGGTTTGTACATTACCTACGACGGCGGCAAAACCTGGAAGAAAAAAGGCGAAGCCGACGGACTGCCCAAAGGCGATTTCGGTCGGCTGGGGCTGGCCATCAGCCGGAGTTCGCCGAACAAAATCTACGCACTGGTTGAAGCCAAAAAGAACGGCCTGTACCGCTCCGACGATGGCGGTGAAAAGTGGACACTCGTGACCGACGATCCCGCCGTTGCCACCGATCGACCGTTTTACTACAATGAGATTTACGTGGACCCGAAGGTCGAAACCCGGCTTTACAAACTCAGCGCACCGCTCTCGGTGAGCGAAGACGGCGGCAAATCGTTCAAACCGCTGGCCACGCCCGATCAGGTTCACTCCGATCACCACGCGTTCTGGATTCATCCCGAAAACCCCAACCTGATCATCGAAGGCAACGACGGCGGTCTGGCGATCAGCCGCGACCACGGCAAATCCTGGACGAATCCCGAAGCCATTCCTGCCGGTCAGTTTTACCACGTCAACGTCGACAACGAAATTCCGTACAACATTTACGGCGGTTTGCAGGACAATGGTTCCTGGACCGGACCGGCCTACACGTTTCATACGGGTGGCATTCGGAACAGCCACTGGCAGGCGCTGATTCTGGCGGACGGGTTCGACGTTATTCCCGACCCCGAAGATTCCCGGTACGGCTACGCCATGTCGCAGGGTGGCAACATCGTTCGCTACGACAAAGTAACCGGTGGTGCCGCCTTCGTGAAACCGATCATCGGCGATATGAACACGCGGTTGCGGTTTAACTGGAACACCGGTTTTGCGCTGGACCCGTTCGACAAAAAAACGATTTATGCAGGAAGCCAGTTTCTGCACAAGTCGACGGATAAAGGCATGACCTGGGAAACGGTTTCGCCCGACCTGACGCTCAACGATCCGGCGCACCAGAAGCAGGACGACAGCGGTGGGCTGACCATCGATGCCACGCAGGCCGAAAACCACAACACGGTGTTGACCATCGCGCCCAGCACCCTCCAGCAGGGCGTGATCTGGGTGGGGACCGATGATGGCAATGTGCAACTGACCCGCGACGGCGGCAAGACCTGGACCAACCTCAGCAGCCGGATTCCCGGTTTGCCGAAAGAAGCCTGGATTCCGCAAATTACGGCTTCGCGCCACAAAGCTGGGGAAGCGTTTGTGGTCGCCAACCTCTACCGCATGGGCAGCGACCTGGCTCCCTATATTTACCGGACCACGGACTTCGGCCAGACCTGGACCCGCATCATGAGCGAGAAAGAGGCCAAAGGGTATGCCCTCTGTTTTTTGCAGGACCCGACCGAACCCCGGCTGATGTTTGCCGGAACGGAACACGGGTTGTGGGTCAGCATCGACGAGGGAAAAACCTGGACGCAGTGGGACAACGGGATGCCCGCAGCCACGCCAACGATGGATCTGGCGATTCAGGAACGGGAAGCCGATCTGGTGATCGGAACGTTTGGGCGTTCGCTGTATGTGCTCGACAACATTCGTCCCCTGAGAAAACTGGCTGCCACGGGGGGAAAAATACTGGAACAACCGCTCGTTGCGTTTGAACCCTCACCGGCTTATCAGGCGACCTACCGGGGTCCGCAGGGCTACGGAAAAGACGCCGAAGACCTGTATCAGGCCACAAACCGCCCCGCCGGAGCCGTGCTGGATCTGTATCTGAAACCCAAAACCGCCATCGACAAAGTTGCGGAGCCGGTGGAAACGGTGAAAAAGTCTAAAAAACCGGCGGCTGTGACTGTTCAGGCGACGGCACCTGCTCCGGTTTTGGCCAGCGCTCCGAAAGCCGACTCCATCGTGGTGAACTTCTACAACGAAGCCAACAAGCTGGTTCGGACGCTCAAACAGGCACCGGACACGACGCTGGGCCTGCAACGCATCGGCTGGAATCTGACCGAAACCGCCGTCAACCTGCCGAGCATGCCGGGACCCCGGCGCGGGGGCGGAGCATCGGGCGGCAGTCCGGCTTTACCGGGTCGCTACAAGGTGGTTTTTGCGTATGCGGGGGCTAAAGACTCAACGCTTCTGACTATCCTTCCCGACCCACGCGTGCCCTACAACAAGGAAGCCGCGCTGGCCCGGCAGGGATTGCAAAACCGACTGAACAAAACGATTGCGCAGTTGACGGAAATCACCAACCGGATTCAGGAAGCGACCGACGCAACCGAAGCCGTGAAGTCGCGGCTGAAACAGAAGAAAGGCAAGGAATTTGACGAACTGCGCAAGGCAACGCTCTCGATTCAGGATTCGCTAAAAACCGCCCGGGAAGGCATTGTGGGCAAACGAAGCGACCGGCAGGGCTTCGGTCGGGTGTATATGGTGACCCCGGTTTTGAAGATTCAGGAGGCCAGTTCATACATCAGCCGCCGAACCGATCCACCAACGAAAACGGAAACCCTGCTGGTGGATCAGGCCGAGCTGCTTAGCAACGAGACCATTACGAAAGTGAACGCGTTCTTCAGCAAGCAGTGGGCCGACTACTACAAAAAAGTGCAGGCAACACCCCTGGATTTCATCAAGGAATACCCGCCCATCGCCGGTACACCCGAGTAAAAACCGTACGATAGTCAGACCCTGTCCCCCGACGAACCCGCTTCGTCGGGGGACTTTTTTTAGCGTCGATCCTCTTTTCTTCCGGCTGTATCCGTATTTTTACCCCCTGGCGGCTTGCTACATCCCAGTTTATACAACCCGGTACACGGATATTTTCAATCCCATTTTTGACCCGTAGACAGCCGCAGCCGGTCCAATTTCGATCAAGCAGAAACCACGATGCTGTCTTTTCGACACGAACTCTTTATGGAAGTGGCCCGGCTGCTGAGCTTTACCAAAGCCAGCCAGACGTTGTTCATCAGCCAATCGGCACTGAGCAAACACGTCAAGGCGCTGGAGTTTTTTTATAAAATTGCTCTCTTCGAACGGCACGGCAACACCATCAGTCTGACCCGTGCGGGCCAGATTCTGTACGGTAAACTACTGGAAGCTGGGGCCTTGCAAAACGAACTGCACCAGGAGCTCCAGCTTGTCAACGAAAATTTCCAGCCGCCCACCACGCTCGCCATCGGGGCCAGCACCACCATCACCCTGTATGTGCTGCCCCCGGTTTTGTCGGCGTATCTACAGAAACATCCTGCGATCCGGATCAATGTCCTGAATCGCAATTCGGACAACATTCAGAAGGCCCTGCTCGAACACGAGATCGACGTGGGCATCGTGGAAAGCCTGACCCGCGTGACCACGCTGACGTACGTACCCTTCATGACCGATGAGGTGCTGGCGGTTTGCTCCCGAAAAAGTCCGCTGCGCGAACGAACCCTCACCGTTCAGGATCTGCCCACCATTCCGCTGGCGTTGCGCGAAAGCGGTTCGGGCACGTTGGCGGTGGTGGAAAAAGCGTTGGGCCGGAAAGGAATCCGGCTGTCGGACCTGCGCATTCTCATCCGGCTGGGCGGGACGGAAGCGCTGAAAAACTTCGTGCTGGCCGACACCTGCCTGGCCTTCATGCCCAAACGGGCGATTGTCCGGGAACTGGCTGTGGGTGACCTGGTTGAAGTTCCGATCCGCGATCTGACGGCTCAGCGGACGTTTCATTTCATTCAGCGGAAAGGTACTGAAAACAACCGGCTGGTAAACGAGTTTATTCGTTTTACGCAACGCCATTATTCCCCGGTGGAATAACCCATCTCAAAACGTCGTTTGCTTCATCCGGGGTCGGCTTTCAACTTGCAGAAAAGTTAGCCCATCATGCAAACCGTTACGACTTCATCGCTTCTCCATCACCTGCAGTGTTCGAACTGCGGCCATTCCTTTGATCCGCTGCCGGGCCAAACCCTGTCTGTTTGTTGCCAGGCCCCTCTCCTGTGTTGTTATGATCTTGCCGAAAACCGCTTTTCGAAACGGGAGTTATCAGACAGAGCCCAGTCCCTCTGGCGGTACGAAAAACTGTTGCCGGTTTTTCAGGAACAAAACCGGGTGAGTCTGGGCGAAGGGTGGACGCCCCTGTTGCCGCTTCCCCGTCTGGCGGCCGACTACGGTTTACAACATCTGACACTGAAAGATGAGGGGCTGAACCCAACGGGTTCGTTCAAAGCGCGGGGGTTGTGTCTCGCCATTTCGAAGGCGAAGGAAAACGGCGAAGAAGCCTGTATCATTCCGACGGCGGGCAATGCGGGCGTTGCGATGGCAGCCTACTGCGCCCGGGCGGGGCTGGAAGCGGTGGTGGTGATGCCGCGCCACACACCCGACGCCTTCAAGGAGGAGTGTCTGGCCTATCACGCAAGGCTGATTCTGGTCGATGGATTGATCAACGATTGTGCGGCAAAAGTACAGGAATTGAACCAGAAAGGCGGGTATTTTGACGTTTCGACCCTGAAAGAACCGTATCGGCTGGAAGGCAAGAAAACGATGGGCTATGAAATTGCCGAACAGCTGGCCTGGCAATTGCCGGACGTCATTATGTATCCAACGGGCGGAGGAACCGGCCTGATCGGCATCTGGAAGGCTTTTCAGGAAATGAAGGCGCTGGGCTGGCTTTCCGAACACCAGCGGTTTCCGCGGATGGTGGCGGTTCAGGCCGAAAACTGCCGTCCGGTTGTCGACACATTTCACGGAAAACAGGCGAATAGCAAACAGTACGTCGGGAAACCGACACTGGCAAACGGCTTGGCCGTACCGCGTCCGATTGGCGAGCCACTGATGCTGACGGTTTTGCGGGAATCCGGCGGAACGGCCCTGGCGGTTTCGGAGGACGACATGATTGAAGGCGTGAGCGAACTGAGTGGCCGGGAAGGCATTTTTGCCGCTCCCGAAGGCGGAGCGCTCTGGGCCGCCACGAAGCAATTGCTTCGGCAGGGCTGGATTCGCCCGGAGGAGCAGGTGCTGTTGTTGAACACCGGCTCAGGACAGAAATACCTGGATAATCTGAAAGGGAAATGGCGGCCGTAAACAAATAGAATGTTAAATGTAAAATGATGAATGTTGAATGTAAAAGTGCCCAAGTGGAAACCACTTTTACATTTAATATTCATCATTTTACATTTAATATTTACAATTCTATCCCTTTACTGAAACCGGCATTTTGCAGGCAAATTACCCCGGTTGGCAGAACTATTTTTGAGTCGGTGTGGAGTTGTTCCAATTTTGATGCAAGTTTAAAACCAGACTGTTCGCATCATGAAAAAGCTCCTCTCCCTCGTTTTCCTGCTTTCCCTCCACCCGGTTTTTGGACAGCCCAAAGGACCCATCAAAGACAAGGCCTACCGGCAGGCCATCCAGCGGGCCGAACACTTTGTCGATTCCCTGCGAAAACGGCAGGACATTCCGGGCCTCTCGGTGGCAGTTGGCACGGGCGACAAAATTCTGTGGGCGGAAGGCTTCGGCTTTGCCGATCTGGAGGCTCAGTTGCCCGTCACGATCGACACGAAATTCCGCATGGGTTCGGTCTCGAAATCAATGACATCACTGGCCGTCGGAAAACTGGTGGAGGATGGAAAACTGGATCTCGACGCACCCGTTCAGCAGTATGTGCCGACTTTCCCGGCCAAAAAATACCCATTCACCAGCCGACACCTGGCAACACACACCGCCGGCATCCGGCATTACCGGAACAGCGACCCGCTGGCGTGTCCGAAACGGTATGCCACGGTGCAGGAAGGCTTGTCGATCTTTGATCAGGATAGTCTTTTGTTCAAACCGGGTACGGCCTATAACTACTCGACCTACGGCTATTCGCTGCTGAGTGCGGTGATCGAAGGCGCGAGCCAGACGGATTATTTGTCATACATGCAGACGGCGGTTTTCAACCCGCTGGCGATGACCAACACCGGTGCCGATTACAGCGACAGCATTGTGACCAACCGCGTGCGGTTTTACGAACACCGGAACAAGAAGCTGGTTCATGCTGCGGCCGTAGACAACAGCTACAAATGGGCTGGTGGCGGTCTTCTGTCGACGCCCGTCGATCTGGTGAAACTGGGCGCAGGACTAATCCGGAACACCTCGCTTCGGAAAGAAACGGTGACCTTGCTCTTTGCCCCGCAACACCTGCTGGATGGAAAAAACACGCAGTACGGTTTGGGCTGGCGCAATGGCACCGACCCGCAGAACCGGAAGCTGATTCACCACGGCGGACTGATCGACGGGGGCCGGACGTTTCTGCTGTTGTATCCGGAAAACGATCTGATTGTGGCCATTACCGCGAATATGAGTGGCGTCAGCATCAATCTGCCCGAAGCCGAAGCCATTGCGGGGTACTTTTTCGCCATGAAGCGATGAGAAAGTCGACGGTTATTCTCCTGCACGCGGGCTACTGGCTCCTCTACGCGGTGGTGGTTTCGTTGCTTTTTGTACTATCCAACGAGACGCCCGAATTGGCTTTCAGGGATTGGGAGGACTGGCTGACCATTCTGGCGATTTCGCTACTCACCGGATCAATCAGTTTCTACGCGTTTTATTCGTGGCTGGTTCCTGCCTATCTGCCAACCCGGAAGATCCAGAAATTCGTCCGATGGGGGCTGGTGGTTACGATCGCCATCACCGGGGGAATCATAGCGTTGATTGCGGTGGCCCTTTCGGTATTGCTTTCGGTGGTCTTTGAAAATTTTTTCCTCATCAGACTCTCCGTGAGTGATCTGCAAATACTGTTTATCATCCTGTCGTTAATTGCGCTGGTCAACGGCATTCTGGGCACCACCATCCGGGGGTTCATTACCTGGTATACCGACATTCATGTCCGGGAAACACTGGCCAACAAGGCTTTACGCATGGAACTGGCTTTACTGAAAGCCCAGATCAATCCCCATTTTCTGTTCAATACCCTGAACAACATCGATATCCTGATCGAACACGACGCGCCGAGGGCGTCGCTGTATCTCAATAAACTTTCTGATTTGCTGCGGTTTGTGTTATATGATACCCAGGCCGATTTGATTCCGTTGACGCAGGAACTGGACTACATCCGAAAGTACATTGACTTGCAAAAAATCCGGACCACCAATGAACGCTTTGTGAAACTGCAAATCGACGGCCCAACCGATGATGTCCTCATTGCGCCGATGCTTTTTGTGCCGTATATTGAAAATGCGTTCAAGTATGCGACCAACAAGAAGGTCAGCGACGCGATCCGCATTCAGATTTCGATTGACGAAACGCAGATCCGGTTCCAGTGCGTCAACGTCGTCGACCCCGGTAAAACCGGGTTGGATACGCCCGGCGGTCTGGGCAACGACCTGATTCGGCAGCGGTTAACGCTGCTGTACCAGGATCACTATACGTTGACGATTCAGGCGACGGAAGATGAATACCACGTTACCCTGTTGTTACCCGTAAAAGCGCATGAACTGTCTGCTCATTGAAGATGAACCCCTGGCGATGCTGCGGCTCAAAGCGTACGTGCAACGGGTACCGTTTCTGACGTTGAGCCATGCCGTCGACAACGGCATGGAAGCCATTCCGATCCTGCAACGGGAACCCATCGATCTGGTCTTTCTGGATATTGAAATGGACGGTTTTTCGGGAATCCAGTTGCTGGAAGCCCTGCCAAAACGCCCCGCCGTGATCCTGACCACGGCTTTCGACCAGTACGCACTCAGGGCCTTTGACCTGCAGGTCGTTGATTACCTGTTAAAACCGTATCCATTCGACCGTTTTTTGCAGGCCGTAACCCGCGCACAGGAAGGCTTGAAAACCGCCCCAGCCGAAAACCACCCGCCGTTTCTGTTTGTCAAAACCGAATACCGGCTCCAGAAAGTTGCTTTTGATGACATTCTGTATATTGAAGGCATGCGCGACTACCGGCGCATTCACCTGCGTACCGAAAAAATCATGACGCTGGAAACCTTCGGCGATCTGGAGCGACACCTGCCCCGACACCGGTTTTGCCGGGTGCATAAATCCTGGCTCGTCGCCCTCGACAAAATCGAATCCATCGAACGCGACCGCATCACCATTCAGCAGGCCCTCATTCCGGTTTCGGATACCTACCGGGAACGGTTTTATCAGGCAATTGGACGGGCAGGATAGCAATTTGGACGGTCGTGCCCGGTACAGAACCCGCCCAAAACCAGCAACAAACTGGCATACTTCAGGTTTATTTAGTATTTTCCGACGGTTTTTGCCTTTTCTGAAAAAAGCACGAAGCGCACTACTTTCTCGATTTATGAAACCACTCTTCCGACTAAGTCTTGCCCTCGTTGTTCTGCTCACCCTGTCGTCCGTGGTCTGGCTGACCGTCCGGGAAGATCGCGTCGATTTTAACACGCAAATCAAACCGCTGCTCAACAAAAATTGCATTGCCTGCCACGGTGGTGTCAAGAAAGCGTCGAATTTCAGCCTCCTTTTTGAACACGAAGCCCTGGCGGCCGCCAAATCCGGCAAACACGCCATCATTCCCGGCAATGCCGACGCCAGCGAGCTGATCCGCCGGCTCACGCTCACCGATCCGGACGAACGGATGCCGCTGGAAGCGCCCCCACTGAAAAAGGAAGAAATTGAGTTGCTCCGCGACTGGATCAATCAGGGGGCCGAATGGGGCAATCACTGGGCGTATCAACCCGTTGAGAAACCGGAAGTACCCCAAATCGGAACGTTCTGGTCGAGGCTGGGACTGGTTGAAAACGATGAGGTAAAGTGGGCGAAAAACGAAATTGACCACTTTGTTCTGAATAAGGTTTCGCAGGATAAAGAATTTGCTCCGGTGCTAAAACCGTCGCCCGAAGCCGACCGCGCCACGCTCATCCGCCGGGTGTCGCTCGATCTAACCGGCCTGCCGCCAACGGAGCAGGAAGTAACTGATTTTCTGAAAGATACCTCACCGAATGCCTACGAAAAAATGGTGGATCAAGCCTTACAATCCCCGGCTTACGGCGAACGCTGGACCGGCATGTGGCTCGATCTGGCCCGCTATGCCGACACCAAAGGCTACGAAGCCGATCTGGCGCGGCCCATGTGGCGGTATCGCGACTGGCTCATCAAGGCCTTCAACGCAGACAAACCGTTCGACCAGTTTACCATCGAACAACTGGCGGGCGATTTGTTACCAGACCCCGACGGAAAAACCGACAAGAACGAATCGGTAATTGATAATCCGTTGATTGCGACTGCTTTTCACCGCAATACAATGACCAACGACGAAGGCGGAACGCAGGATGAAGAGTTTCGCGTGGCCGCCGTGCTGGACCGGGTCAACACGACCTGGGACGTCTGGCAGGGCACCACGTTTGGCTGCGTGCAATGCCACAGTCATCCGTATGATCCGTTTACGCACGAGGATTATTACAAATACCTGGCGTTCTTTAACAACACCCGCGATGAGGACGTGCCCAGCGACACGCCGACTTTGCGGTTTTACAAGGCAGCCGATTCCATCAAAGTGCAGGAATTAAACGACTGGGTCAGTCGACACGCGACGAACCCGCAGCAGGTGAAAACCGCCAATCGGTTCACACGACTCACCGAACCCAAAGTCAATTCGCACAGTTTCGATCAGTACGTCAAGGCGTCGCTGATGGGTGCGATGTATACCGCCATTCAGGACGGTGGTTCGGCGCGGATCAAAAACATGGATCTGAACGGAAAAAACCGCCTGATTCTGGCGTGGGGGACCAAGGCCGAAGATGCCGTAATGACCATTCGTCAGGACAGTGTGAACGGCCCGGTTTTGACCCGGCAACCCGTCCCGAAAACCGGGAGTCCGTGGAGAGATACCACGCTGGTCTTCGCGCTTCCCAACGTGTCGGGGCGGCATCACCTGTACCTGACGCTTAGCAGCCCGAAAAATCCGAAAGAATGGGTCATGGTCAAGTGGGTTTCGGTGCAACCCGCCCTGCCGGGTCAGCCGGAAACCGCCCTGGGCGAAATGGATCACAAACTGACCGAAATTCTGAATGCCAAAGCCGAACTGGTTCCGGTGATGCAGGAGGGCGTTGGCGATCAGGTGCGGGAAACCTTTGTTTTTGAGCGCGGAAACTGGCTGGTAAAGGGCAAGAAAGTGCGTGCCGACGTGCCGAAATCGCTGCCACCGATGCCGGCCGATTTGCCCCGAAACCGCCTGGGTCTGGCCCGCTGGATGGTGAGTCGTGAGCACCCGCTGACGGCACGGGTGGCCGTCAATCGCTTCTGGGAGCAGTTGTTCGGAACCGGGATTGTCGAAACCGTCGAGGACATCGGCACGCAGGGCATTCCGCCCTCCCACCGCGAGTTGCTCGACTGGCTGGCCGTGGAGTTCATGGAAACCGATCACTGGAGCGTCAAGAAACTGCTCCGGCGCATCGTTCTTTCCGCCACCTATCGCCAACGTTCCAGCGTTTCGCCCGAAGCCCTGGACCTGGACCCCTGGAACAAAATGCTGATGCGGGGGCCGCGCGTTCGGCTGACGGCGGAGCAGGTGCGCGATCAGGCGCTGGCAACCACCGGATTACTGAGCAAAAAGCAGTTTGGCCCCAGCGTCATGCCCATCCAGCCCGACGGCATCTGGCAATCGCCCTACAGCCCGGAAAGCTGGAAGCTGAGTCAGGGCGAAGACCGCTACCGCCGGGCGCTGTACACCTACTGGAAACGGACGGCACCGTATCCGTCGATGATCACCTTCGACAGTCCCAGCCGGGAATTCTGCCAGTTGCGCCGGTTGCGCACCAACACGCCGTTGCAGGCCCTGGTGACGCTGAACGACCCGGTGTATGTGGAAGCCGCCCAACACCTGGCCGACTGGATGCGGTATCAGGGAAAAACGCCGGAACAGCAGATTCAGGCCGGTTTTCAGCGGATCATGCTCCGGCCGCTTTCTTCTGCCAAACTGGCCGTGCTCACGCAGTTATACCGCACGACGAAAACGCATTACCAGCAACAGCCCGAAGAAGCCCGGAAGCTGCTGGCCTGCGACGATGGCACGCCCGAACTGGCGGCTTTGGCAGTAACGGCCAACACAATGCTGAATCTGGATGAGGTGGTGACGAAGGAATAGGGCAACACCCTCAAAACCAGACGCCAAAATGAAGGCCCGGCTCACCTCTCTGATATGCCCCGGGCTTTTCTTCGGGAGCTTGAAATGAATCGCCCTAAGGGATGCTTAAGGGCCAGGCGTAGCTCCGCCACCCGCTTGCACGAATGGGGCATAGACATTCAAATGTCGTTACCGACAATACAAAAAGTAAAATGCAATAAGTACAAATATTTCATCAGAAAATACAAATTTACAGGTAACGTACGACAAAAGTTTCGTATCTTACAGAGATGGTGGCAAGTGTAACAGAAGGCAACAACATAACAACATCTAAGAACAATGCAAGACATACTATTTGACTTTATATCAAAATACATCTCTCTGACAGAAGATGAGAAGAACGCAATACTTTCGTTAGACCTATTCCGCTCAGTAAAAAAAGGTACGATTTTACTCAAAGAAGGACAGAAATCACAAGAATGCTATTTTGTTTTGAAAGGATGCATGCGGAAATATTACATCATAGATGGTGAAGAAAAGACAACGGCTTTCTACACAGAAATGGACGCCTTAACACCTCATTGTGTTATGAATAGAGCCCCTTCTGACTATTTCATTAGTTGTGTTGAAGACAGTATTCTTACCGTTTCAAATGCTGATATGGAAGTAGAAATAAACAGTAAATTTCCAAAGTTTGAGACAATGTGTGGAAAATTATCGGAAGAATTGTTAGCCAAACAACAAATCAATTTTGACGAGTTCAAGACTTCTTCACCTGAACAACGATACCTGAACTTACTACAAAACAGACCGGACCTTATTCAACGTGTTCCACAACACCAACTAGCGAGCTATCTGGGAATCAAACCTCAATCATTAAGCAGACTAAGAGCACGGATTCTTGAAAAAAAGAGCTAAAACGTATTTCTTAACTTAAGTGAACGAGTGACAGTATCTCGCCAATCTACTTTTGCAGTATCGTTTCACACAAAAGAAAAGAAATGCAAAAGAAAAATTTATGGATTGGACTTGCCTTCTTGTGGGCAAGCAGTTTACAGGTGGATGCTCAACCTGCCAAACAAGACAGTACCTATAAAAAGTGGTTTGTTGGGAGTTCATTCCTGATGTTAGGAAATTTTTCCAAAGTAGGAAACCCTGAGTATGTACAAGTAAATGTTGGATATAGGATAACACCTAAAGATGTTGTTTCCTTTGAATTTAAAAGATCCATTTATTCTTGGCCATTAGGTATCCCTTTTGGACCATCATTTGATGCACCGGGACTAAACTATCCTGGTCATGCACGCATACTTGCACCTACAATAGGATACCAGCGTTTTTGGTGGAAAGGAGTTTATACATCCGTTCATGCATTGAATGCTTTTGAAAAATATATAGATGAGAATAAAAAAAAGATTGGCAATGGATACACGTTATATCTGAATTTCCATTTGGGTTACCAGTTTAAATTCTTTAAAAACCGGTTCTTTTTTGAACCAGCTATTGGATGTAGTTATTGGCCTGTAAGAACTAATGTTCCAGAATCTTTTAAATTAGCGGAAGAAAAATGGCCTAACTACTTTATTCAGCCTGGGCTTCATTTTGGGTTTAATTTTTAGCATCCTAACCGGAAAATTAACCGGATATTTTTTTAACATAATAGTACTCCCATCAGCAGCTTCCTCTGTTCAAGAATAGGTTTTTTATAAAACCTTCATACACGTATAACCATAAATAATTACTAAAATGAAAAAGATCGGCATTTATTCCGTGTTGTTTTTGTTCACGGCATTTCTTAGTTCATGTGGCATCGGCACCGCCCTTGTTACCAACCACAATCAAAACGCCACTGAGGTGCACTTAAGTGGGAACAACTTCAAAGTAATTGATCAGGTAAGTGGAAGTTCAGAGACGTCTTACATATTGGCAATTGGAGGGAAGAACAAAAGGCAATTGTACGAAAATGCGTATTCAGCGATGATGAAGAAAGCCAACTTGCTGAATGGTTCCAAAGCCGTAATCAACGTGATGACAGAGGAACACTTCGGTGGTTTTGCCCCTTTCTTTGTCAGAAGAACTATAACTGTGAGTGCTCACGTAGTGGAATTTACAAGGTAAATTAAAAGAAATGGGCGGTGCACTCTATTAAAAAAGGCAAAACGTATTTCTTAACTTAAGTGAACGATTTATGGCATTTCACTAATCTAAATTTGCAGCATCGTTTGACATAAAAACAAAAGAAATGCAAAAGAAAATTTTATTCATTGGTTTTGTCTTAATGATGACAAGCACGTTCCACCTCAAAGCACAATATGACAAAACGGACAACTACAAACGCCATTTCGTCGGTAGCACGTTGTTTGTATTGGGCAATCTGGATAAAGTAAACCCTCCGGGCTTTGCTCAACTGAATGTAGGTTATCGGATTACAGGAAAAGATGTTATTTCTCTCGAACTAATAACCTGGAAACATGCATGGCCACTTGGCATTAACCCTTTTTATAATAAGGCCTACGGAACACCTGAAGAGAAATTTCCTGGTTATATAAGAGAATATGGAATTGGTCTAGCTTATCAAAGGTATTTTTGGAAAGGTCTTTACGCAGCAGTACATGCAATGCCTATGTGGCAAACATTTAAGAATGAAAGCGGTGATAAGGTGGGTAATGGCTTCATTATTTTCAATACTTATCGAATTGGTTATCACATCAAACTCTTTAAGGATAGATTTTTTATTGAACCATCACTTGGTATTGCCGGCCGTCCTGTTTTCACTAAAATGCCTGATGGTTTTAAAGAAAAAGATGACAAGTGGCCAAAATGGACACCTGAACCCGGGCTGCATTTCGGTTATAACTTTTGATAAAATAGCAGTGGATTAAAAATTGTCTTTCATAAATCATAAAGACAGACAAAATACCGGCCACCAACAGGCGTTTGGCAAAAAAGTGGGCTCAGTGCTTAAATGAAGCTTTGTGTTTCGTATCAAGTTCAGTGCTGGCAGACAATTTAGTGCTTCGGAATCCGCTCTTTCAACAGCACCTGTTCCACTTCTTCCTTGTAGTTGCGACCAATCGGAATCTGATTGCCGTTCACCACCAGCCGGTTGCGCTCGATTCGGGTGATTCTCGAAACGGCCACGATAAAGGATTTGTGAACACGCATAAACCGGCTGACGGGGAAAATGTCGTGCATGAATTTGATGGAACCTTTCAGGACGATTTTGCCGGTATTGGTGTAAATAATGGCGTAATCTTTCAAGCCCTGAATGTGGGTCACTTCGTCAAAATTCAGCTTGATCCGCTGCACCCCGCTTTTGACAAAAACCGACCCCAGCGGGGCTTCTGCCGGGTTTTCTTCAATAGTAGTGTTTTGATCTTGCAGGGCCAAAAAGTCCCGGATTTTTTCCATCGCCAGCAAAAACCGGGGGTACGAAATGGGCTTCAGCAGAAAGTCGATGACGCCCAGCTCAAAGCCTTCGAACGCATAGTCGCGGTAGGCCGTCGTGAAAACCGTGATGGGCGGGTGGGGCAAGGCGGCTCCGGCGATCCGGTTCAGAAACTCGATGCCGTTCATTTCGGGCATTTCAATATCCAGAAACAGCACATCGGCTTCGTGGTTTTCGAAGTACGCCAGCGCGGCCCGGGCCGTATCGAAGGGGTGGATCGACCCGACGAAAGGCAACCGGCGAAGGTAATCTTCCAGAATACCACGCGCCAGCGGCTCGTCGTCGATCACTACGCAGTTTAGCATACTAGTTGACTCGCCCCTAAATCTCCTTGAGGGGAACGGGAAAAAATTAAGCTCAATTAACTATCTGTTTCCGGGTATCGCTCAACCACGAATCGCCAACTCTGAAATTTCGTTCCTGATCTTTCAAACGAATCGGTATTTTCATGACATTTTGATTTAATCCGAACCCGTGCAAGATTCAAACACCTGTATGGTCTTGAAGACCTTGCAGGTGTGGCCAGCTCAATTTATCGCAGAAAATACGATTCGCAGTGACGCCTTGTAGCTATCCGGCCCATCTTCGGTGTGAAACGTGTACCGACCGGGGTACAGCAGTTCCAGGCGTTTGCGAAGGTTGGCCAGACCAATACCGCCTTTTGCAGTTTTTGGACTGGCCGCCGGTTTGCTGTTCTCCACCGTAAATTGCACTTCGGACGGATTGACGTGCAACGTGCTGTGCAACCGGGCGTTTTCGGCCTGTTTGCCCACGCCGTGTTTAATGGCATTCTCGACCAATGGCAACAGCAAGAGCGGGGCAATTTCCTGCCCATTGGTATTGCCGTCGATTTTCAGGCTGATGTCCGAATACTCGCGGTATCGGATGCGCTCCAGGTCGATGTAATTCTGCAAATAGTTGATTTCCTTTTCCAGCGGCACGTAGGCATTGTCGCTGTCATACAGCATGTATTCCATCATTTCGGACAATTTCAGCACCATGTCCGGCGCCAGATCGGATTTCCTGAGCGTCAGGGCATACAGGTTATTCAGGCTGTTGAACAGAAAATGCGGGTTCACCTGCGACCGTAAAAAGTTGACTTCGGCCTGTAATTTCTCGACCACGATCCGCTGCAACATCCGCTGCTGTTCATACCAGTCGATGCTCAGTTTCAGCGCCACCATGAGGCCCAGATACCAGAGCGTACTGAAAAAATTGTAAGACAGCGCTTCCACCCAGTCGCTGTTGCGCATCGGCCCCAGGACATAGCCGTAGAGGTAATAATCGAAAAGCCCCTGAAAAATCAGGTAGCCGAGGATGGAGAGCAGCACCATTGAAACATAGCGGGCATACCGTTTTTTCAGCAAATAGCGGGGCAGGAAATAGTGCAGGTTCAGATACGCAATGCCAATCAGCAGACCAATGCGGACTACGACGCAAAGGGCAAAATACGACAGGCTGGCTTTGTAGATCAGATACTTTTTTTCGTAGAGAAAAAAACCGGTAATCAGGATCCAGTAGGCCGCATGAACCAGTGCATATTTGACCGGAACAGTTCGGTTGGAAAGCGGCAACTTGATGGATCGGTCCAGAAAGTCCATACAGAAAACGAGTCTTGACGGGAAACCGCCGGGTGGCAGTCAACTGTAAATGAATACAAAAGGCGAGTGGATTAAAAATTATATCGACCAACGACCCAAAAAGTAGAGGAAAGGATTGGGTCCTGCGGTTGATCTACTTTCCCGGTCGTTGCTCTACTTTTTTTTAGAATGACGGATTGATCGGGTTGTTTTGTGTCAGAACCAGTCACCATTCCGCCAAACGACCATGAAAAAGCTACATTTTCCGCTATTCATCCCCCTCCTTTTCAGCGTTCTAAACGCGTTCAGCCAAACGGCCAAAGTAGGCGGCCCCTGCGAAGGCTGCGAAGCGATTTACGAAAACCCGGTGCCGTTCGATAAACTCGACAGTGTTGTCAAACTCCCCGATGCGGCCTGGGACGGCAAAAAACCGCTGGGAATCAACGGAACGGTGTACAAAGCCGATGGCAAAACCCCGGCGCCGGGCGTCATTCTGTATGTTTACCACACCGACGAAACCGGACATTATTCCCGGAAAGGGGATGAAAAAGGCTGGGCCAAACGGCACGGTTCCATCCGCGGCTGGATACGCACCGACGCGAAAGGGGCCTACAAGTTTGTCACCCTCCGCCCGGCCCCCTACCCTGGTGCCAGCGATCCGGCGCACATCCACATCTTTCTGAAAGAACCGGGCCTGAACGAGTATTACATCGACGAATTTCTGTTTTCCGATGATCCGCTTTTGACCGCCGACAAACGCCAGAAGCTGGAAAACCGGGGTGGAAGCGGTATTCTGGTGCTCAAGGATGTCGGCAACATGTACAAGGCCGAACGGAACATCTACCTCGGCAAAAACATTCCGAACTATCCGGTGACGCCGTAGTCAGCGGCTGGCTTTTTTTGTTTTCAAAACCGGTGCCGGGGCTTTCAGCAAAGGCTGGAGTTTGGCCGCAAACTGCCGGTAGCCTTCTGCGTTGGGATGCAAACCATCGCTGAAAAGCGCTTCGTCGATTTTGCCGTCCGGTTTCAGGAAAACCAAACCGGGCTGGGCAAAGTGAATGTTGGCTTCCCCGGCCATCTGCGCCAGTTCTTCGTTTAGGTTGACCAATCGTTTTTCTTCGTTTCGGCGCGGCAGAATCCCGATCAGCAGAATATCGGCCGTGGGTTGCCGTACTTTGATGGCCTGCACCAGAAACTTCAGTCCGGCGGTGATCTCCGCATCCGAGTTGTGCTGCAGGTTATTCGTTCCGATCATCAGCACCACCTGGGCGGCAGAATAGCCATCCAGTTCGCCGTGGTATACCCGCCACAGCACATTTTCGATGCGATCCCAGCCGTAGCCCATGTTCTGAACCCCCAGCGGTTCCAACGCGGTTTTCCAGGAATCGGCACCAGCCGCACGGGGCGCAATGGGTTCGCCACCCCAGTAGTGCGTGATGGAGTTCCCCAGGTAAACGATTCGGGGCGGGTGGGTTTTCAGCCGGGCCAGAATTTCGTGGTGGCGGGTCTGCCAGTCGTAAATCCGGGAATCGCGGGACTGGGTGCGTGGTTTTGTAGTCGAAACCGTTCCGGACGGTTCGTTGAGAATACCGCGCAGACTGCGCTCGTAGGCTTCGGCGTATTGCTGCATGCCCAGATCAGACGGGTGCGTCCCGTCCACCATCGCGTCCGAATCTAGGTTGATTTGTGATTTGGGCAACAGATACAATTGATCGATGCCCTCCCCTTTCAACTGGGTAAAGGCCCGGCGCATTACTTCATTGACATCCGTGTAATATTTCCGGCGGAGTGGACTAACGCCCCCATCGGTGTAGCCCGCGTGTTCGACCAGCAAAATGGGCGTCGTCGGCTGTTTGCTCCGCAGGTTTTTAACGGCGTCCACAATGAGCGTATAGACGTCGGTGTTGGACACCAGGTTGGGCAGGCAATCCAGAACGTAGATTTTGGCTTCGATCTGCGCCACCCGGTCCACCACTTCTTTTTCCAGCCGACCGTTGCCGGAAAAGGCCAGATTGATCAGCGGCCGGTCCATTTTCCGACCCAGAATGGACGTCCATGCCATCCCGGCCCGCGAGGCACAAGCGCCCTGCGCAATGGACGTTCCGTAGACGACGATGGGTTTATCGTCCCGAATGGGCAGGGGCGTGAGCGTAACGCCTTTCGGAACGCCGATTTCGAGCCACTGAACGGAATTGTAAAGCGGCAGATACAGGCGGTATTCGCGGCCTTTCTGGTGGTAGGCATCATTCGGTTCCAGGTTGGCAAACTGGTACTGGATCGTATCGCCGAATGCATATTTTCCGTTGCACCACAGCCAGTCACCGTCACTATTACCGGCATACAGATCGACGCCACTGACGCCCGTTGCGGGCATATGCGGCATGCTCTGTTTCCCCTTGACAATGTAGCGAACCGTGATCCGGTCGGTGCTGGCCCGGAAGCGGATCATCAATCCGGCCGCATTGCGCGACAAATCCCAGACGGCTTTCCGGACACTTTTTTCGGCTTCAGCCGGTAAGCGGTCGTAGGGACTCAGAATGTCTTTTCCCCGCCAGGCCTGTCCTTCGATCACCGGGAATTCGGATTGGGCGGGGTTCCACCAGACAAAGTCGGCTGGCGTTTGGGCCAAAACCGCAACGCCATGCAGGGAAACGAACAAGCAAACGAAAAGAAGCCATTTTTTCATACAGGGTCAGGGTGCGCGCGAGGGCAACGGAAGGGTGAAATCTTCCAAAAATACGCAGGAAGTTGACAAAATAAACACCCCGACCCCAGTTATGACGTTGCTACCGACTACGGTCCGACGCTTCCACCGACCTTCGTCACCATACTGCTCGTGGTGAAGGTGGTGGATTGCGTTCCCAGGGTGTAAGTTCCGCTCGTATACAAACCATTCACGTTGGTACCACCGGCTACGCTCCCGCCCGCATATACCTTGTACGACTGCCCGGTTTTCAGTTTCGGACTCGAAAAAAGCATCGTCGTGTAGGTTTTCGGAATCAGGAAGGTCAACACTTCGGCGCCCTCGCCCGACTGAATGTGCATCAACTGATTGGCGGATCCTCCGCCGAGCAGGACCGAAGGCTGGGTGCTGACACTCGCCGTTGGCGTACTCGTAGCCCCAGCCACACCGACCGCGATACCGCCGGTTATTTTGAATGTATTCCGGTCGCAATCAAACCCTTCTTCGGGAGCGGAAGCCCCCACGGAGACGGTTTTACCACCCGTGATGGTGATTTTCCCGTTCGAGTCGATACCGTCATTCGAGCTGCTATAGGCATACACCGTGCCGCCGTTGATGTAGATGAAGGTTCCGGCGTTGATGCCATCGTCCTTCGTTTTGGCAATGATGTTCCCGTTATTGATCGTCAACACACTCTTGCTTTCGATTCCCTCTCCGGCCGATGAGTTGATCGTGATGGTACCGCCGTTGATGGTCAGATACGGATCGATTGTCGTGTCGGTATCATACGAAGCCGCGATGCCTTTATCCACCACATTGATCGTGAAGGTGCCGCCATTGATGACGATGTAGCCTTCTTCGCACTGAATTCCGTCGCCCAGCGTGGTCATGGTAACCGTGCCACCGTCGGCAATAAAGGCGTCATTGGTATGAATTCCATCGGATGCGGCACTGGTGATGGTCATGGTTCCGCTGATCAGCCGAATGTAATCGTCGCTGGCAATCGCGTGTTTGTAATTCCCTTTCAGATTTAGGCTTCCGTTGCCGCTGAAGATCATCTGTCCTTCGCTGAACAGCGTCGCTTTCATGTCTTCCGTTCCGCTGGCGGTATACGTCGCACCATCCGTCAGCGAATTGTTGGTGTTATCAGCCAGGACAATGAATGCTCTTTTCTCCGACTGGATGTTGATGGCGGGGCCGTCGGCATTCGTGATGTTGACGCCGTTCAGTGTCAGTTTGAATTTCTTATCGGAGTAAATTTTGACGGAACCGTTCGTCGTGGTTCCGGCCAGCACAAAATCGACGCCCGTTGCGGTGGAGGTGATGACGACGTCGCCGTTGGTCTCTGCAATCGATACGCCATTTCCCGCCAGGGGATTGGTAATGCTGACTGTCGTGCCGAACGTGATGCTAACGGTGGACGAAAACGTCGAGTTCGCCAGCAAATCATCCGCGTTGGCGGCCTTGTCGGTATTGCCTTCCGGCGTTGCGGAGGAGGTCGTCGTGCTGTCGATGGCAACAGAGCTGCCGGTGGTGGTGCCCGTTCCGGTAGTGCCGGTTCCGGTGGGCGTCAGGTCCTCGCTTTCTTTGGAGCAGGCCAGCAACAGGGCCATCAACAGAAGTTTGGAACCCAGACCGACAATGCGTTTTACAGGTGGTTTCTCTACAATTCTCTTTAAAATCGGTTGGTGTCTCATTCTTATGATTGTGTATGGGAAGACTCACTACCAACCGATACGCGGATGGCTTCCCAAACGTTGCCACAACGAATACTTTTGAGGTAAATAGACCGAATGTGTCGGTTTTATCGACACAAGTCAAGTTATTACACAGAGTTGATCAGAGGACATCAGAGCTTATCAGAGATTTTCTAAGATACTTTTTTCCTCTGATAAACCCTGATTTCCTCTGATCAACTCTGTTTAACAATCACAATCCGTACTGATCCAGCAAGTACACCAACGCCGTCATTGAAGCCGCCCCCAGTTCCAGTTCCCGCTTGTTGATCGCTTCAAAATTGTCGGTGCCCGTGTGGTGAAAATCGAAATACCGCTGGGAATCCGGCTTGAATCCGAACAAAACCGTCCCCAACTGCGCCAGCGGACCAATGTCTGCCCCTCCCGAACCCGCACCGATTTCGTGCAATCCGTAGGGAGCAAATAGCGGTTTCCACGGCATCACTTTGGCCCGTTGCTGCGCCGTTCCGACGATGCCGAAACCGCGGGGTGTAAAACCGCCATTGTCGGACTCGACGGCGGCAATGTGTTTCTCGTTGTTCTTTTTGGCGTAATCCGCATAGCCGACTCCACCCCGCAACCCATTTTCCTCGTTCATGAACATCACCGCCCGAAGCGTTCGTTTTGGCTTGATTCCCAGGGATTTGAAAGTTCGCAACACGTCGATGGACTGCATGCAGCCGGAGCCGTCGTCGTGTGCGCCCTGGGCCAGATCCCAGGAATCCAGGTGACCACCCACGACGATAATTTCATCCGGTTTTTCCGAGCCTTTGATCTCGCCCACAACGTTGTAGGATTTGGCGTCGGGCAGGGTTTCGCAATTCTGCTTGAAATAAAACGTCAGGTTTGCATTCTCTTTCAGCGACTTACTGAGCAACTCCGCTCCGTTGGTACTGATGGCCGCCGTCGGAATCAGCGGCACCCCCGTGGCATAACGCATCCCGCCCGTGTGCGGATTGTCGTCCAGCACGGTGGTCATCGAACGAACAATGGCGCCCACTGCGCCGAGTTTCCCGGCTTCGTTCGCACCGTTTGCCCTTTGTTCAACCGCCCCGGCGTAGGCTTCAAAGGTGTTCAGTTTGGTCGGGTCCATCGGGCGGTTGTAAAACACGATCTTGCCTTTTACCTTTTCCGGTCCCAGATCCCGCAATTCCTGAAAGCTCTTCACCTCAATCACCTGAGCTTCAACGCCTTTCGGGGCCGTGGCTACCGAACCGCCCAGGGCCGCAACCGGGACGGTTATTTTTTGTTTCCCATTCCGTATATACGCCACTTCTTTGGCCCCGCGAACCCAGTGCGGCACCATCACTTCCTGCAAAAACACCCGGTCGAACCCCTCCTTTTCCATCAGTTGCTTCGACCAGTCGACAGCTTTCTGCGCACCTTCCGAACCGCTCAGGCGCGGACCAATCTTTTGGGTCAGCTCTCGCAGCCATTCGTACGACGGGCTATTGGTCAGGATTTCGTTGTAGATTTTACGAATGGTGACGGAGTCGGTCGATTGCGCTTGAACACCGGTTGCGAAGAGGCAGAAAGCAAGGAGTAGTTTTTTCATCGGGGGTTGGGGTATCTCCTAAAAAAAGAAAACCCGGCCTGATTTCCAAAGCTGGGTTAAAAGTTATGCAATTCGTCCAATTGGTTATCCGGGAATTGCTATTTGGTTGACTTTTCAGGAACGGTTTTCAGTAGCTTCCTCATCGCGGTTTCTACCACCTGCTGGTACGAGCGCGTTCGCGTCTTGTTGTACATTTCCAACTCCTCCACGATCGCAGGCAGGTAAATAAATTTTCGATCTTCGATATAATGGGTTCTTAACCGTTGCGCATCGGCATGATTGCCAAGGTTTTGAGCGATTACGATCTCCCCCGCCCGTACAAAGTGTTCGTATAAACAGGCCTTCCAACGGGTATAGCCCTGGTTGGCCATGTCACTCTGAATGGGTATGAAAAGCGTTTCGGTTCCAGTAATGAGTTCCGGGGGGAGCTGGTCGATAGCGGGGTTGACAAACGAATGACCAAACTCATGGGTACTGAGTTCCAACAGGTGTTTTCTGTCGTCAAAACCCATATCTAAATTGGACTCATTGCTAAAATTTTGAAGTCCGAAAGGACCGAAAACATGAAAAATTGGGGTTTTATCCTGTACCGTATAGCTGACTCCAAATCCCATACCCGTAGGAATGGTAAGGCTCGGCACCAAGGTATACCGATCGAACCGTTGCCCATAGAAATCTTCCAGCGCGGGAATAAACCGTTTATCCGGCAGGCCCTTTTCCACCTGAGCCAAAGCGTTCGCATACTTGTTTTGATTCTGCCGGAAGTAGGTATCAAAATCGACTTCCCGATAGAGTTGATTCATCGCTTCAATAAAAAGAGCAGCGTTCTTTCTGGCTTCTTCCGGGTCTCTTTTTGCGGAAAACCGGAGGTAGGCACTTTCTCTTATCTCGTCTTTCAGTTTGGCATTGGGAAAATTATCCAGTTGGATCAACAGATGAATCAAATAATCCAGCCAAATGTTCTCGGCAAAAGCAACCACAACCGCCAGGTGTTTGCTGTTCTCGTAGGTTTTGTATTGTCGGTATAAACCAAGCCCGTAGCCATACCAGTCCCTTTTTCGGATCGCGCGTCCTCGCAAATAGGTATCGTTATTTTCCAACTGACGGCCTTCATAGCCCAGGAAGTACGCAAAACCCAACAGCTCTACATTCCGATTGGTTTGTATTTGAATGGCGGCAACGGTGCGGTTAGGGAGCGCGTCGGACTGCTGACCAAAAACAAAGGGCGACCAGAAGAAGACCGCCAGAAAAAACACGAACTTTTGCATGACTGAAGATTGAAGCGTGAAGCACAAATCAACTCAATCCAGCTTCGTCATGCGCTCAGAAACGGTTTTCCGGACGTCCGGAATCGTGTTTCCGGACGTTATAGCCCTGATATGAGGCCCGTAAGGCGATTGGCTACCCTTCTTTTTTTTCCAGCAGAAAGTATGAGGGCGCTTGTCCGGTGTGTTGTTTAAATACCTGATTGAACGTTGATTTCGAATTAAATCCCGCTTCAAGCGCCAGGGCCAGTAAGGTTTTGTGGTGTTCTGCCGGATCATTCAGTTTTCGAATGACGGCTTCCACCCGGAAGCCATTGACAAAATGAGTAAAGTTTGCAGCACACCGGGTATTGATCAGATACGACACATACCGGGACGGTAGCTGGAGCCGTTTGGCCACGTCATCCACCGTCAATTTCGATTGCGTATAGAGGGCATCCTGCCGGAAAACCGTTTGCAACCGTTCCAGTTGTTTCGCATCATCATAATGCAGAAATTCTGGCTTTTCCGACGATTTTACATCAGGAAGAACAGGCAGGGTAAAAAAGGCGGGATTGGCATACCCGATATAACCAAAGGCAAACAGAAACAGAGTTAGTACGATTTCCAGACCCGCAAAAACCGGCCATTTCAACAGTACGCCAGCGGCCCAGATGACCGTTGTAAGCAGCAGAAAACAAAACAGGCTATACAGCCGCACAAACAAACCGAATGACAATCGGAATGCATGCTCTTTTAACGACCGGTGAAAAAAGATCAGTTTCCGGCCATAAAACCAAAGGGCGATGGCGGTGCCAAAAATCGGCAGGAGTTCCGTAAGCAGAAACCAGCCTGGATTGTCGAGCAGCGAAGGTAATGCTCCGGTGGAACGGCGGTAGAAACTCCAGCCAGACCGCACGAGCACTTCCACACCCGCAGGCAGGTAAAAAAGCCCGTATTTTGGCCGAAAGGCATACCCAGGTGTCGTCGTTAATTGGGCAAAAAACCAGATTGAAGGGGGCAGTAACAGGTACGATTGCAGATTCCAAAACGGAAAAGAAGCGGGCGAGTCATGATACTGCACCTGCATGCCCCAGGCGTTGAGCAGTTCGAGCGCGATGACATAAAGAATGATGCCCAGGAACAGGTTCGACCGTTCCTGGCGCAATCCTTTTATTACCAATGCCAAACTGAGCAATAACCCTTGCCCGGAGGCCAGAAGAAAGGCAATCGCTTTCCCGGTTTCCATCACATATGAATCGCCCGGTTATCCGTCGCAGCCAGGCACGCTTCCTTGATGGCTTCCGTGTAGGTCGGGTGGGCGTGTGAAATCCGGGCAATGTCCTCCGCCGAAGCCCGGTATTCCATGGCCACAACGCACTCGGCAATCATGTCGGCCGCGCGGGCACCGATGATGTGCATGCCCAGAATTTCGTCGGTTTGCTTGTCGGCCAGCACTTTCACCAGACCGTCTACATCCATCGAAGCGCGGGCGCGACCCAGGGCTTTATACGGAAATGAACCCACTTTATAGGCCTTGCCTTCCTGCTTCAGTTCCTCTTCGGTGAAGCCCACACTGGCGACTTCCGGCCAGGTATAGACCACGCCCGGAATCAGGCGGTAATTGATGTGCGGTTTTTGCCCGGCCAGAGTTTCTGCCACAAAAACACCTTCTTCTTCGGCCTTGTGCGCCAGCATCGCGCCCCGAATGACGTCACCAATGGCGTAGATGTTCGGGACTTTCGTTTGCAGGTGGTCGTTCACGTCGATGCGCCCGCGGTTGTCGGCAGCCAGTCCGGCGGCTTCGAGGTTCAGGCCATCGGTATACGGTCGGCGGCCGACCGAAACCAGGCAATAATCTCCTTCGAGCGTAATCTGTTCCCCTTTGGGCGTATCGGCTTTCACGATCACCCCTTCGCCGGTATTTTCAACGCTGGTAACTTTATGGCTGAAGTAGAAATCGGCACCCAGCTTTTTAACGGCTTTTTGCAGTTCTTTCCCCATTGTTTTGTCCATCGTCGGAATCATCGAATCGGCGAACTCCACGAACGACACTTTCGAACCGATGCGGGCATATACCGAACCCAGTTCGGCGCCAATCACCCCCGCCCCAATCACGATGAGGTGCTTCGGTATTTCCTGCAACGTCAGGGCTTCGGTCGAACTGATGATGCGTTTTTTGTCGATCTGCATCGACGGAAACGAAGTTGGTTTGGAGCCGGTCGCAATGATGAAATTTTTCGCCGTGATCTGCTCTTCGCTGCCATCGTCTTTCTTGACTTTCAGCGTACTGGCATCGATAAACGACCCAAATCCCTGGTGAACCGTGATTTTGTTTTTCTTCATCAGAAACGAAATTCCGGTCACGTTGGCTTCCACAACGCCTGCCTTCCGTTTGATCATCTGGGGCAGATCGACCTGCAAATCCGCCAGTTTAATCCCGTGTTCGGCGAAGGTATGGGCGGCATTGTAGTAATGCTCCGAAGAGTCGAGCAGGGCTTTTGACGGGATACAGCCGACGTTGAGGCAAGTGCCACCCAGCGTCTTGTATTTTTCCACGATGGCCGTTTTCATGCCCAACTGGGCGCAGCGAATCGCGGCCACATAGCCGCCCGGCCCGGAGCCGATGACGATGACGTCGTATTGCATAAAATTACAGATCTATTTGCAGGTAAATTGTCTCTATACAAATGTAGGACGGAGTGTAAACCGCTTAGCCAACGAGCATGTTCTGGCTCGAAAGGCGGTTTTACAATCCGTCCTACTACTTATTCTTATACGCCCAGTAAAATTCGGGCCGGGTCTTCCAGCAACTGTTTTACGCGAACGAGGAAACTCACAGAGTCTTTGCCATCGATGATCCGGTGATCGTACGAAAGCGCTACGTACATGATCGGGCGCACGACGATTTCGCCGTTGACTACCACCGCCCGTTCCACGATGTTGTGCATACCGAGAATGGCCGACTGCGGGGCGTTGATGATCGGCGTCGACAACATGGAGCCGAAAATACCGCCGTTGGTGATCGTGAATGTCCCACCGGTCATCTGCTCGATCGTCAGTTTGTTGTCCCGCGCCAGAACGGCCAACCGGATAATTTCTTTTTCGATTCCGGCAAAATCCATGCTCTCGGCATTCCGGATTACCGGCACCACCAGACCGCGCTCCGTCGAAACCGCGATGGAAATATCACAGTAATCGTTGTAAACAATCGAATCGCCGTCAATTGTGGCATTCACATTCGGGAAGTCCTGCAAGGCAATGCAAATCGCTTTGGTGAAGAACGACATAAAGCCCAGACCAACCGCATTTTTGTCCTTAAACTTATCTTTGTATTTGGCCCGTAAATCCATGATCGGTTTCATGTCGACCTCGTTGAAGGTCGTCAGCATAGCCGTTTCATTTTTCACGGCCACCAACCGGCGCGCAATGGTTTTCCGCAACGAACTCATGCGTTCGCGCCGTTGTCCACGGTTGCCACCAGCGGGAGCCGGGGCCGAAGCGACCGGAGCCGGGGCCGGTTTGGGGGCTGGAGCAGCCGTCGGTTGCGGGGCCGGGGCAGCCGGTTTTTCGGCTTTTACCGCATCTTCCTTCATAATCCGGCCACCAATGCCGGTGCCGTTCACTTCTTTCGGGTCGATGCCTTTTTCGGCCAGAATTTTGGCGGCTACCGGCGACGGGTGATTGGCCGCGTAGCCATCGGCCGACGCGGCTGCCGGTTGTGCGGCTGGCTGAGATGCCGGAGCAGGTGTAGGTTGGGCAGCGGGTTGAGCCACGGCGGCTCCCACTTCAATCCGGCAGATTACGGCACCAATGGCCAGCGTGGCACCGGCTTCGGCCACAATCCGGAGGGTACCGGCGGCTTCGGACGGCAACTCAAACGTGGCTTTATCGGATTCGAGTTCGCAAAGAACCTCGTCCAAAGCGACCTGATCACCATCCTTTTTATTCCAGGAAGCAATCGTCACTTCCGTGATCGACTCGCCAACCGGGGGCACTTTCATTTCAATGCTTTTCGAGGCTGCGGCAGCAGCGGGTTCAGGGGCCGGTTGGGGCGCGGGTTCCGGTTTGGGCGCTTCGGGCTGCGGAGCCGGAGCCGCTTGTTCAGCCGGTTTTGGCGCCGGTGCTTCCGCTTTCGGAGCCGCGCCATTGGACGCCCCTGCTGCTTCGATGGTACACAAAACCGCACCGATGGGCAACACATCGCCTTCCTGCGCCATAATGTGCAACACGCCATCGGCTTCGGCCGGAAACTCAAACGATGCCTTGTCCGATTCCAGTTCGCACAACACCTCGTCTCTCTTCACCGAATCGCCCTCTTTCTTATGCCATGCCCCAACGGTTACTTCCGTAATGGACTCCCCAACCGGGGGTACTTTCATTTCTATTGCCATTTTCTCTTAGTTTTCAGTTGTCAGCTACCCGCGATGGGAAACCGTAAACTCTTATTCAAACGCCCGGCGGATAATGTCGGCCTGCTCCTGAGCGTGGACTTTGGAATAGCCGGTTGCGGGCGACGCGCTGTTTTTCCGCGTAATGCCACGCAGTTTCAAATCCAGGGCCGAACGCAGCAGGAAGGTCCAGGCCCCCATGTTCGACGGTTCTTCCTGTACCCAAACCAGTTCGGCGGTTTTGCTATAGCTGGCCAGAATGGCATCCAGTTGCTTCTGTGGGAACGGATGCAGTTGTTCCAGCCGAATGATGGCCACGTCTTCCCGCTTATCCGCCTGCTGTTTTTCGAGCAATTCGTAATAAATTTTACCGGTACAGAGCAGAATCCGTTTCACTTTCTTGCCCGTGGCAAAACCGTCGGGCAGCACTTCTTTGAAACTCCCCCTGGTAAGGTCTTCCAGGGGTGAAACTACTTGTGGATGGCGTAATAATGATTTGGGCGACATCACGATCAGCGGTTTGCGGAACGGCCAGGTCAACTGACGACGCATCAGGTGGAAGAAGTTGGCCGGGGTAGTTACATTGGCCACCACCATATTGTATTCTGCCGACAGTTGCAGGTAGCGTTCCGGGCGGGCGTTGGAGTGTTCCGGTCCCTGGCCTTCATAACCGTGTGGCAACAACATCACCAGACCGTTCATCAATCCCCATTTTGATTCACCGGACGAGATAAACTGATCGATAATCACCTGGGCACCGTTGGAGAAGTCACCAAACTGGGCTTCCCAGATCACCAGCGCGTGGGGCGTGGCCATGGCATAGCCGAACTCGAAGCCCAGAACACCGTATTCCGACAGCAGGGAGTTGTAAATCTGCATTTTCTGCTGACCATCCTGAATGTGATCCAGCAAGCTATACGACTGGTTGGTTTCCGAATCGTGCAGAACGGCATGGCGGTGCGAGAACGTTCCGCGCTGCACATCCTGACCGCTCAGACGAACCACCTTGTTTTCGAGCAGAATGGACCCGTAGGCCAGCAGTTCCGCCGTGCCCCAGTTGACCTGCTTATTCTCAAAAACCATCTGCCGACGGTCTTTCAGTAGTTTATCGATTTGCTTGAGCGGTTTAAAACCGGTCGGAATCGTGACGAGTGCGTTCCCGATTTTTTCGAGCGTTTCCATCGGCACACCGGTTTCGGGCGACCGTTCGAAATCTTCCGGCGTACTGACCCGCAACTCGGCCCACTCCCGATCCAACCGCAACGGTTTGTAGGGAATCTCGGCCTTTTGCTTCACCATGTCGAGCCGGTCCTGCAATTCTTTCTTGAACTCAACGTCCATGTTAGACGCCAGTTCGGCATCGACCTCGCCCCGCTCGATCAGGCTTTTGTTATAAATTTCGCGCGGATTGGCGTGTTTTTCGATGATGTTATACATCGTCGGCTGCGTAAACTTGGGCTCATCCGACTCGTTGTGCCCGTAGCGACGGTAACAGACCATGTCGATAAAAACATCCCGGTTGAATTTTTCCCGAAATTCGACCGCCAGTTTGGCACAGAAAACCACCGCTTCCGGATCGTCGCCGTTGACGTGAAAAACCGGAGCATCGATGATTTTGGCAACATCCGAGCAATAAATCGACGAACGGGCGTCTTCAAAATCAGTCGTAAAACCAACCTGGTTGTTGATCACGAAATGGAGCGTTCCACCGGTTTGGTAGCCGGCCAGTTTCGCCATCTGGGTCACTTCATACACAATACCTTGACCCGCCACAGCCGCATCGCCGTGGATCAGAATCGGCATAATCTTGTCGAAGTTGCCCGCGTATTCTTCATCGGCCTGCGCCCGCACGAACCCTTCGATGATCGGATTAACCGCTTCAAGGTGCGACGGATTCGGGGCCAGTTTCAGGCTGATCTGCTTGCCCGTCGACGATTCGATCAGGCTCGAATAGCCGAGGTGGTATTTTACGTCACCGTCGCCAAACACCTGGTCGGGAACGTTGCCTTCAAAACCACTGAAAACGCTTTCGTAGGATTTGCCCAGGATGTTGACCAGCACGTTCAGACGGCCCCGGTGTGCCATCCCGATCATCACTTCTTCAACGCCCAGTTCCGACGCGTAGTTGATGATGGCGTCCAAAGCCGGGATAGTGGTTTCTCCGCCTTCGAGCGAGAACCGTTTCTGGCCTAAATATTTGGTATGCAGGAAATTCTCAAAAACCGTTGCTTCATTCAGTTTCGTCAGAATCCGTTTTTTCTCCTCAATCGTTGGGTCAAAAACCAGCGCTTCTTTCTCGATTTTATTCCGAAGCCAGTTTTTAACGTCAATTTCGCGGATATACATATACTCGAAACCGATGGTGCCGGCATAAATTTTCTCCAGCGATTCCATAATTTTCCGCAGCGAACTCGGCCCGATTCCCAGCAGTGTCCCGGCTTCAAAAACTGTGTCAAGGTCGGCTTCGGTCAGGGCATAATCTTCCAGACCAATCCGTGGACTGCGGTCTTTCCGGTTCCGGATGGGGTTGGTTTTAGCCAAAAGGTGCCCCCGCGAGCGATAGGCTTTTATCAGACTAGCTACCGATACTTCCTTTTCTGCGTGTTTGGTGTCAATAACCGGTTTTGAAGTCGTTTGGTCGGCGTTGCTGTGGCCGTTGCCATTTCCATTTTCGCCATACGACTGGGAAAACTCAAAACCTTCAAAAAATTTTTGCCAGCTTCCATCCACTGAGCCGGGGTCTTGTTTATAAGCCCGGTATAAATCGTCGATGTAGGCTGCTTCTGAGTTAGCTATATACGAGAATCTGTCCATAATTCGGGATCACCCATGTTCGAATGGCAAAGTTAAACGATCAAATAGAAAGATGTCTTCTATTTATTCAATTCTTTATAAATACACCTACAGTTTTGCTTTGGTAACAAGAGCCGCTCGAAATAAGTTAAAAAAAAGGAAGAAAGCAGGAAACGAAGACCGGATAAAAGGGCCTCCAACGGCCGCCTGATCCATGCTTCGTTTCCTGCTTTCTTCCTTTTTTCTTTTCCCTGCTTACACCAGGTTATTCTTGAAGGCGTAGGCGACCATTCCCGCCGTGTTTTTCGTGCCGGTTTTTTCCAGAATCCGCAGGCGGTGGCCTTCGACCGTGCGCGGACTGAGGAAGATTTTCTCACTGATTTCGGCCGTCGACAACCCTTCACAAATCAGTTTAAGCACTTCTTTTTCGCGCTCCGACAGCAGCACTTTACTATTATAGAGTGTCGAGGTGGAGGTTTGTTTGATGACGGTAGTGGGTTTGTTCACCATTTTCCGGTGCATGACCTTGGAGACGAAGTCGTTCAGGTATACGCCGTCGTCCATCACCCGGTGAACGGCTTTTTCCACTTCGTCCAGATCTGCATCTTTCAGCACATACCCGCTCACGCCTTTTTCGAGCAGGTGGAGCACAAACCGGTCTTCATCGTGCATGGTCAGCATGATGATTTTGACGTCGGGGTGGTTTTCCCGAATGTATTCTGTGGTGGCAATGCCGTCCATCACCGGCATTTCCAGATCCAGCAACACCACATCGGGCATTCGGCGGGTGAGTTTGTCGATCAGTTCCTGTCCGTTGCTGGCTTCGAGCACCAATTCAAAATCAGGCACCTGGCTCAACACGGAAGCCATTCCTTTCCGGAATAAATTATGATCGTCGGCTAATGCAATCTTGATCTTTTTCATGGTTAGGGGCTAGATGGCTATTATGGCTGAATGGTTCGAAATGGTTGGATGGTCAATGGCAGGCTGGGTAGAGGGTTAACCATTCAACCATTTTAACCATCCAACCATTTTAACCCTGTTAACCATCTATTCTATACCGCTTCCACTTCAACCTCAACTTCTGGTTTCAAATTTTTAACCTGGATGTGTATCCGGGAACCACGGCCTTCTTCCACGTCGAACGTAACATGCCCGTCGATGACGTTCAGGCGGCTTTCGATATTTCGCAGACCCAGCCCGCGCTTTTTGTCTTTCAGAATCTCGTCCAGATCAAACCCGCGCCCGTCGTCGATCACCGACAGCAAAATTCCGGTGGGCTGGCAATGCAAATCGATGATGATGTTTTCGGCATTGGCGTGTTTGATGGCATTGTTGATCAATTCCTGCGCAATGCGAAACAGCGTCAGATCCAGTTGTGGAAGCAAGGTCGGCATTTTATCCGAACACGACAACTCGACGTGAACTTCGCCGTTGCTGGCTTTCTCGGCCAGTTCTTCGAGGGCCGACACAAGGCCAAAGCGTTCGAGGGTGGTGGGAACCAGGTCACGGCTGATGCGCCGGACGTTGGCAATGGTTTCGTCGAGAAGCGAGCGGGTTTTCTGCACCAGCACCGTCGAACCGGGATCATTGTGTTCAACGGTTCGACCCAACTGATTGAGGCTCAACTTGGTAACCGACAACATCGTACCGATCTCGTCGTGCAAATCCTGCGCAATCCGCCGGCGTTCGTGTTCCTGCGCCTGAAGGGTGGCAGCCAGGAGGCCTTTGCGGTATTTCTCCTGCCATTCCTTCAGAATCAGTTGCTGACGAATTTGCTTTTGTTGGTAATAAGCGACAAATACGATGATGAAAATCGCCATCACCAGCAAAACGGCCGTTCCTACGGCAATATATAATTTCATGTCCTCGTTCACAGCGAGCCCGAAGCGAAGTGCGTTCCCATACACGGGGATAATTAAACCAATTTGCGAAATATAAAACTCTGGCACCAGAACCGCAAGAACGATGTATTAAACGGTCAGCCGGTCTGTTACCCGAAATTCCCGCCTGCGGAGCCAGAAACTGACCAGCAGGACCAGGTAGAAAAAAGCCGAGAACGTTCGGACAATGGTGATGTACAGATAGTAATGCGAATCAAGAGATGAAAGCCATCATGTACAGCCCTGCGGCCAGCCTACCCAGACAGTGCAGTAGCAACCCTTTCTGAGAACGAACTTTGGAAGCCGTTTGGATGTGAGTTTTTTCAATTAGCCAATTAAAGAACGATTCCACCGGCTGACGGATCGAACTGACATAACTCGAATAAAGCTGGTCGGCGGCATCCAGCCGTTTTTGACCCTTTTTAAGTTTAATGGGCGTCACCATTTCGACCTGCTGCTGACAAAGCTGCGCTTGCAAAGGGGCCGAAGCATAGATTTTGTCTCCGACCAGGATCCGTTGCTCTACATAGGGCAACGTGGTCTGTTTGAGAACCGTCAGGTCATTGGCCGATGCGGGAGTAAAGTAAAAATGCTCCGGCAAAGGAATCGTCTCCCGGCGATCAAAGCCCACAAAGTGCAGTTTAAGGCCGTGGTAGTACAGCTTTTTAGTCGCGCAGAATCCTTTATCGGCCCAGTCCCGAGCTACTTTAGCTTGATAAGGCCGTTTGGAGACAATGATCGGCAGGGAATCGACCAGGCTAATGTGGTGATGACAAGGTCGGGTCTGCAACTGATGAACTAGCTCATCGATCAATACCTCGAATTGCCAGCTCACTTGATTGAGTCGGTAGTTGAAGGCTTGATAAGAGGGTAGTTTAGGAAACCAATCCAGCCAGTGATCCACGATGTAATCATAACTCTGTCGCATGGTGTAGCGTTGTTTAAGCAGCCCAAACAGATAAATCGTTATCAGTTCCTGGTCAGTAAAATCGGGTTGTCGATTATTACTTTGCCGTTGGAAATGTAAGCACAAGTGCCTATCATAGCACCGGCAAACGTAGTCGTAGAGAGCAATAAGTTGTAGTTGTAGCATTCTACAAACTTACATCTCAGACTGCGTTTGTCCATTTTAGTCTAATTCAACTCTTGATTCGCATTAGTAACTGCCGTTTGAACTCAAGTCCCCCAACGTCACCTTGACGAACAGAAAAACAAACAACGTGCCAGCCGCATGGACAATGGCCCCGGCGCTCACCCAGAACATGGAATGAATCAATAAATTCTGGATCTGCATCTTCGTCAGGATGTAATGAAAATACAGAAGTGCATACAAAATCATGATGATTCGTTGCACACCGAGGGCTACACCGGCAATATTGGTCCAGCTAAAATCGTACAGAAAGACCAATACATAAATCACAAAACCGCTTAGAATCAGCGTCCGGTTTCGCCGGGATTTTAGCTCAATCCAATACGCTACGGCAAATCCGCTCATTTCAACG
Source organism: Larkinella sp. (assembly GCF_965227735.1). Classification (NCBI taxonomy): domain Bacteria; kingdom Pseudomonadati; phylum Bacteroidota; class Cytophagia; order Cytophagales; family Spirosomataceae; genus Larkinella; species Larkinella sp. The sequence goes on from NZ_OZ245776.1 coordinate 1,816,305, forward strand.
AGCGAATTTAAATTATAGAGGTATAAGTTATTCTGGCGAAAGGCAGCATCGTGAATTTGGATCAAACTGATTACGAATGAAAAAATCAGCATTCGCAACAACCAGCGGTTTGGCTTGTCCAGAAAAAAATAATTTACCAGACCTGTTCCGATGGCGAGCAAAATGAACAGATCTGGCAAAAAAGAATCCGGATACTTGAGTATTAACCGGACGTAAGGATGATCAATCATCATTTTAACAGACTTCTATTTCCCTACGGATTGCACTCGGGCGGACACAAGGGGCCGTCGGCTAACTGCCCTTCCCGACCGGACGGCATATCTTTCATTCCGGCTTCGGCAGGAACGGTCAGTTCCAGAATTTCCCGGCCACTTTTGTCGATGCCCACCAACACAACGCGCGGCACCAGGTGCTCATTTCCGTTGACGGTTTCCCGGCGTTTGGCGTGATAAACCCGGATGCCGATGCAGCCCGGCTGAGCCAGAATCTGCTGCAAATTATCGCTGCCAAAAAACTCGGAGCGAACCGTATCGGCCTGCGGAATCTGTTGTTGTTTTTTACGCTCCTGATAAGCACCTTTGAACTGATCGGCTTCGTCTTTGGAAATAAAGCGTCCCGCACCGGGGTTAATATTACTCATGATAAAAAGAGGTTTTAATAGACTTGTGATGTTGTAAATCGTTTCCCAAAGTTGCACAAGCCTGTTATGGAAAGCAATCTTACCCAGGCACCTTTGAGTAAACGGAAAAATGAACGGTAATATGTTGACTGTTTCTGTTTGTGATTCATAAATTAATCCCGTAGTTTGTTAAAATAAAATGCAAATTACGGGATTAATGTGGATCAATCGAAATCAGCAAAAGCATATTATTGACTTAATTGCGTTCTACCCAGCTATAGCCCTCATCGGTTCACGCCAGGTGGGAAAAACGTCGCTGGTAAAACAACTTCAAAATTATTTACCGAAGCCAAGTCTGTATTTAGACATCGAAAGGGCAGCCGACCGTCGGAAGCTCTCCGATCCTGACTTATTCCTGTCAGCTTATGAGAATCAGACCGTTATCCTCGATGAAGTCCAGTTGATTCCGGACATATTCCCCGAGATGCGATCATTGATCGACCGGCATCGGGAACCCGGGCGTTTTATTCTGTTAGGTTCTGCCTCCCCAAAGCTGCTAACCCGTAGTGGGGAATCGCTGGCTGGTCGAATCGCCTATATTGAGTTGGAACCGATTCATGTTCGTGAAGCAACTGAAGTACCTTTTGAACAGCACTGGCTGCGGGGCGGTTATCCGGAGTCCTTACTAGCGCCAACGGACGCCCTCTCGTTTAGCTGGCGCGATAACTTCCTGAAAAACATTGCCTTTCGGGATTTACCGGCCCTGGGTTTGACGCAATCACCCGTAAACATTCAACGGTTTATGATCATGCTGGCAGGTTTACAGGGCGGTCTTGTGAATATCTCTCAATTGGCCAATTCGCTCGCCGTAACCCGAACGACCTTAATCGATTTCGTTGATTTTCTGGAACACAGTTTTCTGTGTCGCCGATTACCACCTTACTATACCAACATTGGAAAACGGCTCACCAAAATAGCGAAATTCTATTTTAGGGACAGCGGCCTGGTTCATCAGTTGTTAAATATCGAAAACCGAAATCAATTGTTTGGTCATCCGTTGGCTGGTGAATTGTGGGAAGGTTATGTTATCCAGCAGATCGTTACGCGTTTATCGACCGGTACACAGGCCTATTTTTACCGAACCCATGATGGCAGTGAACTTGACCTGGTGCTCGTACAGGGCAATCGGCCGGTTGTAACTATAGAAATCAAGTTGTCGAACGCGCCCACCTTAAGCCGGGGTAACACCATAGCCATGCAGGATTTAAAAACCGAACACAATTTTATCATAACCCCCTCCGCCGGTGACTATCCCCTGCGCCCAAATGTTCAGGTAACGGACATTCAAACGATCTGGGCACATCTAATAGAGATTGGGGTTGTGGTGAATGTGTGATGAACTGATCCAACTGAGTTTATGTAAAAACCACACGTATAGCATCCGGTGTAATTATCTTTATCGGATTTACTGACCCCAAAGCCGACCTTTGAAAAAAGACTAAAAATCATATATCGCTTCAGCGAAGAACCTAAATGAAGGTTTTGGACTGGATTTTTGCCAAAAAAACCACAATACAGTCTTTGGTTATTCTACTGAATAGAATCGTATGTGTAAAACAAGTACCGACCATTGCATCCAACTGTTGATTGAGCTTTTCAGGGAATCTTATAAGCACAATTCTGAAAAAATTAAAACTTATGGTATTAATTACCGAAGAATATCTCATGACCTAGATATATAAGAGTGCTGATTGCAAACCAGTATCCCATCTTAAATAGAATAATATTTCGATTTTTATTTTCCAGGGTAGCAGTCCCGATTGTTTTTATTAATTCCTTCTTTTCATCTTTAGTAATCGATCCGGCTTCATCTTTTTTTTGAAGTTTAGTCCTGTTAATTATATTTTTGGGCATTTGTTCTAACGATTGGTACATTAAAATAAAAATAAATGAAATTAAGAAACAAAAACCAAACACTGGCTTCATAGTAGACGCTGCACCTGCTTGTACAAATAGTACGGCGCCTTTTTTATTTAGAATAGGATCCCATTCGCCCCAAAATTTCTTTTTCATTTTACTGTTTGGCGTTGCCATTTAAAAGTTACAAAGTTCTTTGATTACGGTTTTTATTTCCTGATGCGGAGTGCTCTGGAAAAAACCGGGAAAACAACTGCTTCCGGCTTTTGTTTTAACTTTAATTTCTTTATTCACAGTGCTGTGGGCAAGGCACTCCTTCATCTCCCGCCTTTCCACCACCACCAGCGGTTTTTGCATTTGGATCAGTGGTGTTTTGGATGTCTTTCTTGTCCTTGTCGATTCCAACCAGAACAAGCGTTTTTTGCCCGTCTTTATCTTTCACAAAATAATCCCGGATGCCAACGCAGCCTTTCTGAGCCAGAATGGCATCGATGGTTGTCTTACCAAACGCAACGGCACGCGTTTCAACATCGCCTACTTCTTCGTGATAGGCTTTGACTGACTCCGGGCCGTATTCATTGGAACCAGACTACCCACGCGATCTGCAACGCGTTGTTCTTCGGTAGTGAGGGTAGAAGCTTGGGTTGGCGACACTTCTTTGTCTTTCTGGCAGGCAAACACCATTGTAACCAATAATACGGCAGGAATTAACAGTTTTTTCATAAATGCGAAGAAATGGTTAAAATGAGCCGGAAAGATAATAGATATATTTGTACACACAATTTCAATCAGACATAATTTTCTTTATCATACTTTGTAACCCAGAAACCAATTGTTGAAAATAGACAAAACAAAATGTACATTACTTGGCGAACCTGCCAATAGAAATAAAAAATACTATATTCTACATTTTCAGATAAAACAACTTTTGCAAATAGAAAAATAAAAAATGTACCAGCGGCCTGTATAATTAATCCACTACTTACCCAAAATAAAGGATGTTTAAGTATATTTATTATTTTAAGTTCTGATATAATAGTGTTAAAATATAGAATACTAATACCCATACTGCATAAATCAGCTATCGTTAATATACCGGATGAAAACTCAGTTGATGACCAGAGGAAGGTTCCTAAAAAAGCGGATATAGCTATCAGTATAGCGATCCATTTTCTAATTTTTAAATTCTGTACGGCCTGATAGTAAATTAATCCGACTGTAACTATTTCAACGAAACCAAATATATTGTATAAGAAATGATTATTTATCTTATAAATAGCTGATAAGTTTGAAATGAAGTCCCTAATGAATACCGTTGTGTAGTATATCAATAGAAACTTCATTGATGCATTTAAATGTTTTAAGTAAACAACACCTATAATAATCGGTATTAAAGTAACAAATTCAATTGCTAGTATTCCAGAGTAAGTGGAGTAATGATTTATTAGCTTTTCTAACATTTGAGAAGCTATTCTAACTTGTAAGTTAACAAAACTGTGGACAAGGTGCACCATCCGCCAGCGCATCACCATCTCCCCGATCTTTCAATCCTTCGGTATCCTCGAAGATATCGGAACCGTCGGCCCGGACACCCACCAACACCAGCCGGGGTTTGAGTTCGCCTTGGTCTTTGGTGGTGGGGTCGCCATCAGCGTCTTCGTAGCGTTTGCCGTAATACACCCGGATGCCAACACAATCTTTGCGGCCCATCAACTTGCTGATGCGGTTGATGCCGAAAAATTCCGCTTTGGTAACGTCTTCGGGCTTGAGTCCCAGCTTCTCTTCTTCGTAAACGCGGTGCAGGCGGGTACGGCTTTTGGCGTCGGCGGCCGTGATGAAGGAGCCAACATCGCCGTGAAATTTGTCGGAGGGTTTACGCGATTCTTGCATGGTAGAGCAGATTAATTTGCTTTACCAAGTTAAAATGAATTCGATTGGGATGGGTGGAGGGCCGGGAAAATCAGGTATAAATACGTAACCATTCAGGGAATATCCCGTACTTTTCCGTGTTTTGTCACCATCCGGTAAAAAAAAGTATTTCTTCTTTCCTCTTCCTATATTTCTTCTCTACCATTCTTATTATCTTCCCTGCACATTTGCAGAGAGTTGGTGCGTCCTGTCACCGATAGGATGAGCCGATTTTCTCATCTCATAGGTTAGGTTTGGAAAAGGCCAGGACGTTGTCCAGGCTTTTTTTTTAAAGAAAAAGGGAGTGAAGACTTGAAGCATGATTTAAAAACCATTCTTCAAGTCTTCACTCCCCTGGTCTCAACCGGTCTTTTTGGCTATTTCAGCAGATTCAATAAATACTGTCCGTAGCCGCTTTTCACGAGCGGTTGCGCAATGGTTTTTAGTTGCTCCGCGTCGATGTAGCCCATCCGGTAGGCCACCTCCTCGATCGAGCCGATTTTCATGCCCTGCCGTTCTTCAATCACCTGGACAAACTGACCTGCCTGCATCAGCGATACAAACGTGCCCGTGTCCAGCCACGCCGTCCCCCGATCCAGAATCCCCACTTTCAGTTTCTGGCGCTCCAGATACACCTTGTTGACGTCCGTGATCTCGTATTCGCCCCGCGGGCTGGGGGCCAGCTCTTTGGCGATCTTCACCACCTCGTTGTCATAAAAATACAAACCCGGTACGGCGTAGTTCGACTTGGGCTGTTCCGGTTTTTCTTCGATCGACAAGGCTTTGTTATCATCATCGAATTCCACCACTCCATACCGCTCCGGATCGTTCACCTTGTAGGCAAACACCACCCCGCCGTCGGGATCGTTGTTGGCCTGCAGCAGCTTCGACAGCCCCGAACCGTAGAAAATGTTGTCGCCCAGAATCAGCGCCACCTTGTCGTCGCCAATAAACTCTTCGCCGATCACGAAAGCCTGCGCCAGCCCGTTCGGCAGCGGTTGTTCGGCATACGCGAACGTACAGCCCACCTGCGAGCCATCCCCCAGCAGTTTTTTGAAGTGCGGCAGATCGTGCGGAGTCGAGATGATCAGAATTTCGCGGATGCCCGCCAGCAGCAGAATCGACAACGGATAATAGATCATCGGTTTGTCGTAAACCGGCATGAGTTGCTTGCTGACGGCCAGCGTCAACGGGTGCAGTCGCGTACCGGAGCCCCCGGCCAGAATGATGCCTTTCATAGTTTTTCAATGAGTGAATGATAGAATGAGTGAATGAGTGAATAAATGGGACAAGGACCCCTGTTTTTTATTCACTCATTCTATCATTCTATCATTCAAAATTAGCGGTTTTCGTACATGGAATCGTAATACTTCTGGTAGGCCCCCGAGGTGACGTTTTCGAGCCAGTCCTGGTTGGCGAGAAACCAGTCGACGGTTTTTTCCAGGCCTTCTTCAAACTGCAGCGAAGGCTCCCAGCCCAGCTCGTTCATTAGCTTGTGGGCGTCGATGGCATAGCGCAGGTCGTGGCCGGCGCGGTCGGTCACGTAGGTGATCAATTGGGCGGAGGTGCCTTCGGCCCGGCCCAGTTTGCGATCCATGATGCGGCACAGCAGATGCACCAGGTCGATGTTCTTCCACTCGTTGAAACCGCCGATGTTGTAGGTCTCACCGGTTTTGCCGTTGTGGTAAATCGTGTCGATGGCCCGCGCGTGGTCGATGACGTACAACCAGTCCCGCACGTTCTCGCCTTTGCCGTAGACCGGCAAGGGCTTGTTGGTCTGGATGTTATGAATCATCAACGGGATGAGCTTCTCGGGGAAGTGGTTGGGGCCGTAGTTGTTGGAGCAGTTCGACAGCACGATGGGCAGACCGTAGGTATTGCCGTAGGCGCGTACGAAGTGGTCCGAAGCCGCTTTGGACGCCGAATAGGGCGACTGCGGATCGTAGGAGGTGGTTTCGGTGAAGAAGTCTTCCGGATTGTGCAGCGAGCCGTAGACCTCGTCGGTCGAAACGTGGTAGAAGCGTTTGCCGGCGAAGTCGGCCTTCCAGCTATTTTTAGCCGCATTCAGCAGGTTGACGGTTCCAACGACGTTGGTCAGCACGAATGCCATCGGGTCGGTGATCGACCGGTCGACGTGTGATTCGGCCGCCAGGTGGATAACGCCATCGAAGGCATGATCCTGAAACAGTTGCTCCAGAAACGACGCATCCGTGATATCCCCTTTGACGAAGGTATAATTCGGCGCGTTTTCAATGTCCGTGAGGTTGGCGAGATTACCGGCATAAGTCAGTTTATCCAGATTAACAATCTGATAATCTGGGTATTTTGTCACAAACAGCCGAACGACGTGTGAACCAATGAAGCCGGCTCCGCCGGTAATCAGAATCTTTTTAGACATACGTTTTTACTCCGAAACGATTGAGTTTTTCAATTGCAAATTTTGTTCCCAGCGCCAGGCGTCCTGCAGCCCTTCGGCCAGTGTTTTTTCGGCGCGCCAGCCCATGACAGTATTAACTTTATCGACCTGTGCGTAGATCTTCTCCACGTCGCCCGGACGGCGCGGACCAATCGAATAATTCAGCTTGATGTTATTCACGTTTTCAAACGTCTGAATCAGTTCCAGAACGGTTTGCCCGTTGCCGGTGCCTACGTTAAAGACATCGTAATAACTGGTTTCCCCGCGCGAATCGAGCAACCGCAGCGCCTGAACGTGCGCCTTGGCCAGATCGACCACGTGAATGTAATCCCGGATGCAAGTCCCGTCGACGGTATCATAATCTCCGCCATGCACCGTCAGTTTCTCGCGAATACCGGCGGCTGTCTGGGTAATGAACGGCACCAGATTGCCCGGAACGCCCAGCGGCAACTCGCCGATCAGCCCGGACGGATGCGCTCCCATCGGATTAAAATACCGCAACGCAATCGATTTGACAGGCACGCCCGCCTTGACGGTATCCCGGATGATGTCTTCGCAAATGGCCTTGGTATTGCCATACGGCGACTGCGCCGGTAGCCGGGGGGTTTCCTCCGTCACGGGCAGGTGTTCGGGTTGCCCATATACCGTACACGACGACGAAAAAACCAGGTTCGGAACGCCATACCGCTGCATGGTTTCCAGTAATAACAAAGTAGAGTCGAGGTTGTTGCGGTAATACATCAGCGGTTTTGCCACCGACTCGCCCACTGCCTTGTGGGCTGCGAAGTGAATCACGCCCTGAAAATTCTCTTTTTCAAAGATTGCGCTGAGCGCTTCGGCATCGTTGCAATCCGCTTCGTAGAACGGAACGTCGTGGTTCAGTATCTGGCGTAGTCCTGCCAGTGCCGAGCGGTTCGAGTTGGAAAAATTGTCGATAATGACGGGTTCGAAGCCCGCGTTCAGCAGTTCGACGACCGTATGCGAACCAATAAAACCGGCTCCGCCAGTGACTAAGATTTTCATGTGGGTAATTACATTTAAGGCGTTATTTCAAAACGTTGAGTACGGTATCGAATAGAGCAAAAAACCTGCCGGTCTGGTGAATGGATTCGGATTACTGCCCACACGGGCATGAAAATCATTTTTTGGAAAATCGTGTTCCGAATTCGGATACAGCCCGTTTCTTGCGGGGCAAAAGTATAAAATTCAGTAGGTTTCTAAAAATAAGTTTTTATCTTCGGGTTATAGCGTTGCAGCACCGGCCCGGCAAAACCCCGGACCGCAACCCCTTGGAGTGGCATGATAAACGACAACGAAATAAAAGCCCTGATTTCTTTGCTGGACGATGAAGACCGGGAAATCACCGAACACGTTGAACAAAAAATCCGCGAATTGGGCGGCCAGTTGATCCCGTATCTGGAAAGTGAATGGGAAGATAGTTTTAGTCCTATTCACCAGAAGAAAATTGAAGAGTTAATTCACGATTTGCAGTACCAGTCCGTTCTGGAGCGAATTAGACTCTGGAAAGAAACCGGCGGAATCGACCTGCTGGAGGGCTTGTGGATTGTGGCTACGTATCAATATCCGGATTTATCGCTCGATAAAATCCGGCAGGAAATCAAGCAACTGTACCTGGATGTGTGGCTGGAAGGCAAGTCCGAAATGCACCCCATCGACCAGATCAAAACCTTAAATACCGTCTTTTTTAACAAACTGAAATTTGCCGCCAACACCAAACATTTTCATTCGCCTTCCAATTCAATGATCAATGTGGTGCTGGAAAGCCGGCGCGGCAACCCCATTTCGCTCTGCGTGATTTACATGCTGATCGCCCAGCAACTTGACTTGCCCGTCTACGGCGTGAACCTGCCCAGTTTGTTTGTGCTGACCTATAAAAAAGACCATACCCAGTTTTACATCAACGTCTTTAACCGCGGCCTGGTGTTTTCAAAGTCGGACATCGATCACTACATCGGGCAGTTGAACCTCAAACCGGCCGATACCTACTACCAGCCCTGCACCAACCTGGATATTATTCGGCGTGTGCTGCGGAACCTGATGCTGGCGTTCGAGAAAATCGGCGATACCGGCCGCGTGAAGGAAGTCGAGCAACTGCTGGATGCGGTTTATGACGAAGATGCCACCCCGCCCTTGTCGGATTACACGAATAAATGATGTAAGAATTAGATGGGTCATCCCTACGGGATTTTAATCTATAATCAAACCCGCTTGCTACAAAATGCTTCATCCCTACGGGATTGTTGGATTTGATAACCCCTTAGGAATGAATCATTTGGAAACAATCGGGTTTGAAAAAAAGAAGATCGAATCCAACAATCCCGTAGGGATGAAGCATTTTGTAGCCCCCGTTTTCAGGTATAGATTAAATCCCGTAGGGATGGAGCATTTTGTAGCACTAGGTTTAACCCAATACGAATCCAACAATCCCGTAGGGATGACCGATCTAATAAAACCTGATAAATCCGCACGTATGTTAAAACGCCACTGCTAACATCCCCGGCCCGGTTTCGAAATAATGAATGGTTAACGCCCGAACATCGTCGGGCAAGCGGACGTGGCCCGTTAAAAGCCCCGCACCGTCGGCAAACGGATCGATGTGCAGGTGTTCGCGGAAGGTGAGCTGGCGTTTGCCATAAAGCTTGTAAAGAGCCTCCTTGGCGCACCAGTACACCGCCAGCCGGTGCAGATCGCCGTTGGCGTGACTGATTTCGGCGTCGGACAACACGCGCGGCACCACCCGGATAAACTGCTCCCGAAACGGCTCGATGTCAATGCCTACGGTTTGGGTATGGTGCAACACCGCAGCCGCCCAGCCGGACGTATGCGAAATCGAAACATGCGCAGCCAAGCCAATCAGATGCGGTTTTCCATACTCGTCCTTATACAATCCCGCATAGGGCCAGTGTGCCTGAACCAGCGCCCGAACTGCAGCGCGGCAGGCCAGCCACTCCACACGCTGCGCCGGATGCGTGATCTCGACCAACTCCAGTTGCTCCGGCATGGTCAGCGTCAGCAGCGCGCGCAGGTCGTCTTCACTTTCTTCGATTTTCCACAACACCGCCGTACAGTCGGCCCCCAGTCGGTGGGTTTGATAAACGGACATATCCCGGTTTTCTGATTAGTTTTGCACGAAATTATAAAATAGCAGAAGCCGTGAAGTGAATAACATCGAATAATGAATATTGAATACCGAATATCGAAGCCGGGAACCCGCTACTCACTTCGATATTCGGTATTCAATATTCATTATTCGATGTTCTAAAGCTTGTCTCAAAGTATGCAAGTCCATAAAATTGACACTTTTGCCGGCCACCGCGACTGCGTGTATACGCTGGATGCCGGGGCCTCGCCGACCGAGTTTTTTTCGGCCGGGGCCGATGGGCTGGTGGTTCGCTGGCAGTTGGACAAACCGGATCTGGGTTCGCTGCTCGCCCGCATTCCGGCTTCCGTCTACGCCCTGGCGTTCGATCCGGAACGGAAACAGCTCTGGGTGGGGCAAAACTACGACGGTATTCACATCATCGATCCCATTCAGAAACAGGAAGTTCGCTCGGCCCAGATCACCTCAGCAGCTATTTTCGACATCAAAATCAGCGAAGGAACGGCCTGGATTGCCTTGTCCGACGGTGTGCTGGTGGTGATGGACGTGGCGGAGTTTGTCGTTAAAAAACACCTCAAAGTCAGCGATAAAAGCGCGCGGTCCATTGCCATCAATCCGAAAACCCGGGAGGTGGCTGTGGGCTACAGCGACAACGGCATCCGGATTTTCGACCAGGATGGCCTGACGCTCAAATCCGTCATTCCGGCGCATACGAACTCCGTTTTCACTGTTCACTATTCGCCCGACGGGCGGTATCTGCTCTCGGCGGGGCGCGATGCCCACCTGAAAATCTGGGATGTCAGGGACCGATACAGCCTGAAAAGTGATATTGCGGCCCATTTATTCGCCATTAATCACATCTGCTACAGTCCGGATGGCGCGTTATTTGCTACAGCCAGCATGGATAAAGCCATTAAAGTGTGGGATGCAGAGACATTCCGGCTGTTGAAAGTCATCGACCGGGCGCGGCATGCCGGACACGGGACATCGGTCAACAAATTGCTCTGGAGTCCGTATCAGCACCAACTCATTTCGGCCAGCGACGATCGACTGATCTCGGTCTGGGAAATTACCCGCTAGGTAAATGATTTGGTTACTTTTCGGCTTTTTGACAAATTTCAAACTAAAAAATTGATATTTTCGGTCGGATAACTTTACTTTTAGCAGACAAGTGACCATTTGTCACCATTAACCCTTTCAATTATGAAAATTACGCCCATCGAGATACGGCAGCATACATTTGAAAAAAAGGGATTCGGCGGCTACCGCCCCGACGAAGTCGATGCCTTTCTGGCGTCACTTTCGCAGGAATGGGAACGCGTTACGAGTGAAGGAAAAATGCTGAAGATGCAACTCGAACTGGCCGAAAAAGAACTCAGCAAGTTCAAGGACATCGAGATGACGTTGTTCAAAACGTTGAAAACCGCCGACGACACCAGCACCCAGATTACTGATCAGGCCAACAAAGCCGCAGAGAAATACCTCAGCGAATCGAAGCAGAAAGCCGATGAAATCCTGGCCGATGCCCGCAAACGTTCGACGCTGATGGTTCAGGACGCTGAAAACCAGGCCCGGTTTATTAAAGAAAATATCCTGAACGACCTGAAGTCGATGGAACACGACTTCAAGGCGATGGAGAAATACAAGGAAGGACTCATCAAGCAGATTCGCACACTGGCGGGCAATGCCATCGAAAGCGTCGACCGGTTTGAGAAGAAATTTGACCAGCAGTCGTTGCAGGCCAAAATCGATGAAGTGACCGCCCAACACACCGAAGACGAGCCGGTGGCAACCAACGAAGCCGAAACCCACCCTTCCGATACGGAATTGGTGGACCCGGAAACCCTGCACGTCGAAAACACGGACGATGCGCTGCAACACGCGGCCGAAGCAACCGAAACACCGGCGGATGAAGCCGTTGAAGATCCGGTTGCCGCCCAGGGCGAGGAAGTAGAAGAAGCGGGATTTCCAGCTTCGGAGCCTATGGCCGAAAAGGAATCCGAAGGCGAAGAGACCACCGAACCCCAGGCCGTTCACGAGGAATCGGACTCGGGCGAAAAGAAAAAAAGCTCCGGATCATTCTTTGATCAGATTTAATACAAAGCGGACGTCGAGTCCGCTTTTTTGTTCTACTTTTGGGCGAAAATCTAACCGGTTGGAAAGGCGGCCAAAAACCGTCAGGCCCCTCTTTATGGGAACTATTGCGCTCGAAGGTCTCGAATTTTTCGCCTACCACGGCTTCTACGACGAAGAACAGAAGATTGGCAACAAATACTCGGTCGACATCACGGTCGTGGCCGACCTGTCCGAAGCCGCCCGCGTCGATAAGCTCAGTACCACCGTCAACTACGGCGAATTGTACCGCATCGCCCACGAAGCCATGCAGCGCCCCGCCCGGCTGCTGGAACACATTTCTCACAACATCATCACCGAAATCCGGAAACGCTACCCCAACGTCGATTCGGTCGAAGTGAGCGTCTCCAAATTCAACCCGCCCATTGGGGGCGTTTGCCACCGGGCCAAGATCACCCTGCGCGGCTGAATCGCCGGGTTGGATTCCTGCAATTTATTTAAAAAAAAGTACCACGAGCGCTTGATTTATTCGTCCCGTAACTTCTATCTTTGCAAACAGCAACTTAGTGCGTTAAGCTGTCGTAGACAAGAGATGAAAGACATGAGATTATAGACCGATTACTTCAATGACTAGCGGTTTATGTCTTTACTCTCATTTCTAACTTCTTTGTTCTAAAAAATGAAAAACAACCTCCGCTGGCTCATTGTCTTTCTGCTTTTCATCGCAACCGGTCTGAGTTTTCTGGATCGGCAGGTGCTTTCCATCGCGATTCTGAAGATTCAGGAAGAGTTCAACATCACGGATGTTCAGTATGGCATGATCAATACCAGTTTCCTGATCAGTTATGCCCTGATGTTTACGCTCGGCGGCTGGCTTATTGACCGGATTGGCGGGAAAATGGGATTGGCCCTTTCCGTCGGCCTGTGGTCGATTGCCAATAGCTTGCACGCCGTAATGACCAGTTTCACGCAGTTGCTGACGTTCCGGTTTTTGCTCGGTATGGGCGAAGGCGGTTGTTTTCCCGGGGCTGCCTGGACGGTTTACCGCTGGTTCGACAAGAAAGAACGTGCGCTGGCCAACGGCATCGCCATTGGCGGTTCGGCCATCGGAGCCGTTGTGGCTCCTCCCCTAACCATCTGGCTTTCGGCCCATTACGGCTGGCGGGGCGGTTTTCTGATCCCCGGTTTGATCGGCATTGCCTGGGTCGTTATCTGGTTGTTGATCCCCTGGAAAAAGGAAAATCTGATTACTGAATCGCCAGTTCTGTCTGAAAAGAAGGAAACCGTATCGTTTCTGCAATTGCTCAAAAACCGCCCCACCTGGGTGTTTATTCTGGTGCGATTTCTGCTCGACCCGGTTTTTTACTTCATGATGTTCTGGATTCCGAAATACCTGAGTTCCGTACGGAATGTGTCTTTTGAGCGAATTGGCAGCCTTTTCTGGATACCGTTCCTGGCCCTGGGACTTTCCAATATCCTCGGCGGCTGGCTTTCGGGTCAACTCATTGCCCGTGGCTATTCGGTAAACAAAGCCCGGAAAACCGTCATGGGCATTGCGGCCGGACTCACGCTGCTGACCCCGGCCATCGAGTGGGTGTCGTCTGTAGAAGTGGCCATTGCGCTGATGGCGTTGTTCATGTTCGCCCACGGTTTCTGGATTACCAACTACATCACGTCGATTTCCGACATGTTCGGCCAGAAAGCGACCTCGACGGTAGTGGGTTTGTCGGGAACGGCGGGGGCGGTTTCGGGTCTGTTGCTCAATCCGTTGATGGGTGTCGTCATTCAGCAGTACTCCTACCGCCCGCTCTGGATCGCGTCGGGATTACTGTATCCCCTGGCGTTTGTGCTGTTTATCTGGCTGATTCCCAGGATTAAGCCGTTGTTCGGAGAGCCAGTTCCGGTAATTCCAGAAGGAATTCAGGCGGATTGATATAATCCGTGTAATGAAGAGTCATTTTTTTAACAGCCCACGGTTTTAACCGTGGGAAACGAATGGCGATGGGCCAAACCAATAACCGTTTTAACGGTTTTGCCCAATCATTATCAACAATCCAATAACCGTTGAAACGGTTTGTCGAATACCCATTTGACACTATTTGAACCCACGGTTAAAACCGGGGGCTAAATGAAATTTGTAACAATTAACTTAGTGCGTTAACTAAATAGAAAGAAGATACAACTTAGCAACTATGGAAAACGAATCGCTCAACCACGTGGCTTCCGTACAGACGGGTTTTGAAAAACGAAAAAAAACGCGCGCCCGGATCGGGGTCTTTGGCGTGGGCTACTTCAAATACTGGGGTCAATTTGACGGCTTGCTGGATGATTTACTGAAAAAACAGGCGGTTTTTATCGAACGCATCGAAGCCCTCGACAGCGTGGATATTGTCGATTTCGGACTGGTCGATGACGTGACGAAAGCCTACGAGATCGTTCCGAAACTCCAGGCCGCCAACCTCGACCTGATTTTCTGCGACATGCTGACCTACGCCACTTCCAGCACGTTCGGCGTCATTATCAAAAGCATCGACACCCCAATTGTGCTCGTCGCCCTGCAACCCGACAAAGCGATGGATTACAGCCGGGCGTCGACCTACCTGCAACTCTACAACGACGACATCTGTGCGCTACCGGAATTTGCCGGTGTAGCCGTTCGAATGGGCAAAAAAGTCCCGCAAATGGTGATCGGCACACTGTATGACGATCCGGCTGCGGAAGCTGAAATTGAGGAGTATTGCCGGATTGCCGCCGTTCTGCACGATCTCAAAACCGCCAAAATAGGGCACATCGGCCACCCCATCGAGGCCATGCTCGACATGCATTCCGACTCGACGATGCTGACGGCGCACTTCGGAGCGCACATTGTCCAGTGTGAAGCCCACGAAATTGTTACGCAGTACCAGCAGGCGACGGAAGAGGAGATTGAGGTCGTTCAGGATCGGATTCTGGCTTTTTTCGACACGCCCGACCCGGTTTCGGACCCCATTTCTGAAAAACTGCGGGACTCGGATCTGCGCATTGCCGCTCAGGTGACGGTGGCCCTCGAAAAATTTGTCAAGGCGAAAAAACTGGACGGACTGGCTTATTACTACGACGGGCCCGATGGCAGCGACACGCGGGTAGTGATGTCGAACCTGATCGTGGGCAACTCCCTGCTCCAGGGCGCGGGCTTCCCGATGTGTGGCGAGTCGGACCTGAAAACCTGCATTGCTATGCTCATCATGGAACGGCTGGGCATCGGCGGCAGTTTCGCGGAGTTTCACCCGGTCGATTTCAAGGAAGATTTTGTGCTGGTGGGTCACGACGGGCCGCACAACATCGCCATCGCCGACGGCCAGCCCATTCTGCGGAGCCTGAAAAAATACCACGGCAAACCCGGTTTTGGCGCGGGCGTCGAGTTCAAGATCAAACAGGGACCAATTACGATGCTGAGCATCAACTCGACCTACGAGGGAAAAATGAAGTTCATCATCGCCGAAGGCGAATCGCTGGCCGGACCCATCCCGCCAACGGGAAACACCAACACGCGCGGTTTTTTCAAACCGGACGTCCGGACGTTCCTGAAACGCTGGATCAAAGAAGGCCCCACGCACCACTTCGCGCTGGGCGTCGGCCACCACGCCGAAACGATCCAAAAAATTGCCGAGTACCTCAAAATCGAATCTGTCATTATTAATTGATAACCTCCGGTAAATCAGCGTACTAAACCCTCTTCCTATGAACCCTAATCTCTTCCATCGTCTGCGACTGCTGCTGGTCAGTGTGTTCGCTATCGGGATCGCCAGTACCCTTGCCCTGGCTCAGTCGGGTGGCAAAGTAACCCTTGGTGGCAAAATAACCGCCGAAGAAGACGGCCAGCCGTTGATCGGTGCCACCGTTACGGAAAAAGGCACGACCAACGGAACGACATCAGACACCGAAGGTGCTTTCAAACTGTCGGTATCGCCCAATGCCACGGTTGTCGTCAGTTTCATCGGCTATACGCCCCAGGAAATAGCGGTCAAAAACCGTTCGTCCCTCAACATTACGCTGAAAACCGATCAGCAGCAATTGCAGGATGTGGTGGTGGTGGGCTACGGAACCCAGCGGAAAAAGGATCTGACGGGCTCCATCGTCAATCTGTCCAGCAAGGACCTTGTCCCGGTTCCGTCGGCCACGAGCGTCGATCAGATGATGCAGGGGAAAGTTGCGGGGGTGCAGATCACGCAAACCTCGGGCGCACCGGGCGGGAACGTCAACGTCGTTATCCGGGGCATCAGTTCGATCACCGGCGGGAATTCGCCCCTGTATGTGGTCGACGGCTACGCCATCGGAACAGGCGGTGGTGGCTCCGATCTGAGCAGTTTCAGCTCCAGTTCCTATTCAGCCAGCAACATTGCCAGCAGCAGCGGAACCAACCGGATCAACCCGCTCAGTACGATCAACCCGTCCGATATCGAATCCATCCAGGTCTTGAAAGATGCCTCAGCCACCGCCATTTACGGATCGCGGGGAGCCAACGGGGTGGTGATCATTACGACCAAGCGCGGCAAGCAGGGAAAAACCACGATTAACTTCGAACACTCGACCGGTATTCAGCAACTGGCCAAAAAACTGGACCTGTTGACGCCCCGCGAGTATGCTCAATATGTGGCCGAAGGACGCGATAATGCCTGGGTGTTTGCCGGCGGAAAAGCCACCGACCCCAACAACCTCCGCAGCACGGCCACGCAGGTAAAACCGGGTTTCCGGACGCCGGATCAGTTTGCCAACTCCGGGTATGGCACTGACTGGCAGGACGTTATCTTCCAGCAGGGTCTGGTGCAGAACTACCAGTTGGCCGCCAGCGGTACCAGCAAAGACGTCAGCTATTACGTCTCCGGCGGTTATTTCGACCAGAAGGGCATTATCATCGGTTCTGATTTCAAGAAGTTTACCCTCCGCACCAACATCGACGCTCAACTGACTCCGAAGTTGAAACTGGGCGCGTCGTTTTCGGGGGCGCACTCGTACGGTGATTTTGCCCGCGCCGAAGGTCACCTGCAACACCGGGGCCTCATTTCGGCGGCTCTGGCCAGCGATCCGACCATTCCGGTCTACGATGCGAACGGCAATTTCTACTCCGAGTTCTCCGACCCGACGGGCATCCCGGTCGAACACCCGCTGATCATTGCGGCTGAATTCACCGATAAACGGAACAATACCAACGTTTTCACTAATAATTACCTGCAATACGAAATTGCGAACGGCCTGATTTTCAAGACGTCGGTGGGCGTCAATTATTCCAACAACATCACCCGCCTGTGGAAATCATCGAAAGTGGGGCTGGCCACCAGCCGAACGGGTGCGGCAACAGCCGGGGTAACGGAAGGCAAAAGCCTGAACTGGCTCAACGAGAATACGCTGAATTACCGGCACCGGTTTGGCGAAAAACACGACCTCGACGCGCTGGTGGGCTACACCGTTCAGAAAAATACCGATGAAATTCTGCAGGCCGGAGCCTCCGATTTCCCGACCGACGACGTGCCGTACCTGGCCGCCGGAGCCGTTACGTCCGGAACCAACTACAAAAGTGAATGGTCGATGATGTCGTGGCTGGCCCGCGTCAATTACACACTGGCCGGAAAATATATGTTTACAGCCACGATCCGGCAGGACGGCAGTTCGCGGTTTGGCCGTGAAAACCGCTGGGGGACGTTTCCCTCCTTTTCGGCGGCTTACCGCCTGTCCGACGAGTCGTTCATGAAACCGGTCGGCTTCATCAGCGATCTGAAAATCCGGGCGAGCTACGGGATTTCCGGCAACAACCTGATTCCGAATTATGCCAGCCAGGGTCTGCTGGGCATCTCGCGGAACGTTTCCAATGGGCAGGTAATTTCGGGCGTGGTGCCCAGCAGTCTGGCCAATACGGTTTTGACCTGGGAACAATCGGTGCAAACCAACATCGGTCTTGATCTCTCGTTGTTCCAGAACCGCCTGTCGTTTGTGGTGGATGCCTACCGGACCCACAAAAAGGACCTTCTGCTGAATGTCATTCTGCCCGCAGCCTCCGGTTTCAGCAGTTCCCTGCAAAACATCGGCGAAGTGGAGAACAAAGGGATTGAACTGACGATCAATTCGGAAAACATCCGCAAAGGCGCTTTCCAGTGGAATACGGACTTTAACATTAGCTGGAACCGCAACAAAGTGCTGGCCCTCAACTCCGAAACCGCCCGGATTCAAACGTCTGATTATCAGGTAGCGCAGGTGGGTTATCCCATCTCCAGCTTCCGGCTGCTCAACATTCTGGGCGTATTCCAGACGCAGGAAGAAGTGAACGCCAGTCCGAAACAACACCCCCGGGTACAGCCCGGCGATTACCGGTATCAGGACGCCGACGGCAACGGAACCATCACCCAGAACGACCGGGCCATCGTCGGCAATCCCTGGCCGGATTTCACCTGGGGCATGGGCAACCGCTTCACCTACAAAGGCTTGACCCTGAACATCAGCGTGAACGGTTCGCAGGGGAACGAGATTTATTTCCAGGGGGGCGAAGTGTCGCTGAACGGTGCCGGGGTGCAGAATCAACTGGGCATCATGGCCGATCGCTGGAAATCGCCGACGGAGCCCGGAGCTGGAACGATGTCGCGCGCCATTCGGAACGACTACGCCTTCGGATTCAGTGCCGGTACGACCAAGTACCTGTTCGATGGCTCGTTTGTCCGCATCCGGAACGTCAATCTGGCCTACGCGCTTCCCCAAACGGTGGTGAGCAAACTGAAGTTGCAGGCTCTCTCGGTTTATGTCGACGCAACGAACCTCTACACCTTTACCAAGTACCCCGGTTATGACCCCGAAGGAAGCACGACGGGCGACAACATTGCCCGTAGCGGGATCGACTTTTTTGCGTATCCCAACCCCCGGACGTACACGATCGGTTTGCGGGTAACTTTCTAATCCTGATTCCAGATACTGCTATGAAAAAGAACCTGTTAATCTTCCTGCTCCTGCTCGTTACGGCTACTTCCTGCAAGGACTTTCTCGCCCTGACGCCTGAATACCAGATCAGTGACCAAACGTTTTACAAAAATCAAAACGATTTCGAGACGGCCCTGACGGGCGTTTACAGCACCTTCCGCGGTTTGTTCAACACCAGTAACGTGGTGTATCTGGCCGATTTGACGACTGACAACACCGAAATTCAGTGGTCGTCGCCCTCGGTCAACGAGATGCAGCTCGACCAGAATGCGGTGGTTTCGACCAACTCGAATATTCAGGGTGCCTGGAACACGTGTTTATACACCATCTCCCGCAGCAATGCGATCATCAACCGCATCGACGGCGTCAATTTCGACCAAACCATCAAAGACCGCATCAAGGGGGAAGCCCAGTTCCTGCGGGCCTACAGCTATTTTTACCTCGTCCGGCTGTTTGGGAATGTGCCGATCATCAGTCAGGAATTCAGCAGTCCGGCCGAAGTGGCAGCCGCCGATCTGGCCCTGAAACCAGCCGCGCAGGTCTATGAAGTCATTCTGGCGGATTTGACCAGTGCCGAAACACTGCTGCCGGCTACGCTTAATTCCGACCGCACGAAGGCATCGCGCCCGACGGTAAAAGCCTTGCTGGGAAAAGTCCACCTGACGCTGAAAAACTACGACCTGGCCGCAACCAAACTGAAAGAAGTGATCGACGCCAAAAACTATTCGCTGGTACCCGATTACCGGACGCTGTTCACCAACGGCAACAACAACCTGGCCGAGTCGATTTTCGAAATTGAATACGTGGCGGGGCGCAGCATGGGCAACAACTATTCGGCCCTGTTTACGCCAGCCATCACCAGTATGGCAATTTTTCCGGGCAACCTCCAGGGCTCCGGGCGCATTGTGCCGACGCTGGATTTGATCAGAGCCTACGAAACTGGTGATGCCCGCAAAGCCATCTCGGTCAACGATTCGGTTTTGCTGATCAATGGCCGGAAATCATACAGCCGTCACGGTCTGAAATTCGTGGATTTCAAAGCCATTGACCTGTCCGACGGCACCATCACGTACACGGTTCTTCGGCATGCCGATGTGCTGCTGATGTACGCGGAAGTATTGAACGAACAGGGTAAAACCGCCGAGGCTCTGCCCTTTATCAACCAGGTGCGGACGCGGGCCAAATTGCCGGACTTAACCGGGCTTACCCAGGCCGGACTACGGACCGCCATCGAAAAAGAACGCCGGGTCGAGTTTCTGTTCGAAGGCCAGCGTTGGTTTGATCTGGTGCGGACGGGCCGGGCGCAAACCGTGCTGAACGCGCATTACGCCAGCCTGAATCTATCCTTTAAAGTGGACGATTTCGAGTTGATTTTCCCGATTCCGCAGAACGAAGTCGACCTGAACCCGACGCTGATCAAGCAAAATCCGGGGTATTGATGCTAACTATTACACAGAGTTAATCAGAGAGAATCAGAGGCAATTAGAGAAAAACCCTGATAAACTCTGATTTTCTCTGATCAACTCTGTGTAACAACTCATTCAAAAAATGCGCCTATTCATCCTATTAACCTTCCTGTTGTGGGGCTTCATTCCCACGGAGACCCCGAATCTGGACAACTCCACGTTGAAAGGAAAACCGTTCCACAACATCACGCTGGAAGCCTCGCTCAAACCGTTCAAGAAGAACGACAAGGCATATATTCAGCAGGTGGCGACGGAACTCTTCACCCAGTGGCAGTCGCTCCTGCGGCATACCGACACGGTTTCGGTGATGCTCTGGACGTCGGACGGATCGGAAATTCTGGACTACAAAGGCGATCTAAAACAGCCGCTGGAGTGGGCGCGGTACATCGGCAATCCCAACACGCAGCACGAAGTCGGGTCGGGGCCGAAGGAATTGTCGCTCCACGAACGCGCCTATCTGTACATGGAAAACCCGCCCCGGTTTACCTACGGCGACCTGAAATTCATCATCCAGACCTTGAAAGAAACGGGGCAAAAAATTACCGGCAAACCCGTGATGATCGGCGCCACGTTCGACCCCGGCCCGGAGTTTGCCAAGTCTGAGTTCAAGTACAAAAAACACCCGGAAATTCTGGGCGGCAATGCGATGGGCCACAAAACGATGGTCAGTTGCTACTCGACACTGAACGCCGATACAGATTCGTACGCCGGTTTTCCGAAAGGCATTCCCGCCAATACACCGTTCGGTACCTTCCTGGGTCGTCAGAGTCAACACTTTTTAACCGATCTGGGGTACGATTACATCTGGCTCAGCAACGGTTTTGGCTTTGGCGTCGAAGGCTGGTCGTCGACCGGCGCAACCTTTACGGGGAAGGCGTTTTTGCCGGAAAAACTGGCGACGACGAAAGAACTGATTGCCGGTTTCTGGAACCTGTTTCGGAAAGAATGCCCGAACTTCCAGATTCAGACGCGCGGCACGAACCTCTCCACCGGCGCGGATCTGGCGCGCGACGGCGTCGATCTGAAGCAGATTTACGGTGGAAAATACAACATGCTGCCGCCACCTAATTCGCCCTGGGCGGCTCTGGATGGCGACTTTGGGCTGGAAATGGTCGGTTACATGTCGCGCATGGCCGAGCTGCCCGACGAGCGGTATCTGTTCCGGTATTATACCCACGATCCGTGGTGGGTCAACAGCCCCTGGCTGGATCGGTACGGGCAGGAACCGCACGACATTTACCTGCCGCTTTCGGTCGCCCGCATCAACGCGAAGGGCGAAATCCGGTTGCCAACGCACCTGAATTTTCTGACCGCCGACAACTCCTATGGTGAGCTGCCCGCGCAGGTGCCCGACGAGGTGACGCCCCACATTCTGAAAGCCCGCTACGATTCGCCGACGGCACCGGGGCCGCTGGTCTGGGTCTATCCGTTCGAGGAATACCACACCTGGGCCTACAAACACCCGGACCGACTGCCGGAAATCTACTACGGCGACTGGCTCATCCGGCAGGCCATCAACAACGGTTTTCCGCTCAACACGATCATCTCGACCACTTCTTTCCAGAAAGTCGTTACTGAAAAACCGGCCTATTTCAACGAATCCGTTCTGGTGTCCATTGTGCCGGAAGCCGGTTCATCGCTCGAAAAAAAGCTGATCGACTTTGTACAGAATGGCGGAAAACTGCTCGTTTACGGCCCCGCCGACCATGCCGGAACGGCTTTTCTGAATCTACTGAATCTTCAGAATACGAAAGCCCTTGAAGGTGATTTTCAGGTCAAATCCAGTATCACGCTGGATCAACTGACCAAGCCCTACCCCAACAAAATTGTCCATCAGGCGCTGTTTTCGGGGGGCGGTGTCGCTACGCAGGTCAAAAACAAAACCGATGCCGGGACCAGAGTGCTGGCCAAAATGACCCAGACCGGCAGCGAACGCGATGTCGTTTGGGTGCGTGAAAATCAGACGTGGAAAGGCGGAAAAGTGGCCTACGTGCGCGGCACCAATTCGAGCAAGTTTACGGGCGGAAAACTGTTGACGCCCGACAATCCCGAGGAGCTGTTCACGGGGCCGTTGCTGATGCGGTATGTGCTGAACGAGTTTGGCATCGACTACCGGGTCGACAAGCGGAATCCGGCGGTGAAAAACCCGGTGTTGACCATTTCGCGCAGCAGCAACGGGTTCATGTTCTCCGGCTATTGCCCGAACACGACCATCACCCATCGGTTCAAGTTACCCCAGGGCGCGCCCATTCTGACGGGTTACGAAACCGAACTGGTCAAGGGTTATTCGGTGTATGCGATGCCCAAAGCCTGGCACCGCGAAAGCCGCTTTTTTGTCGATCAGGCCGAGGGCATGGTTTCGTGTCAGGAGATGACCTCGGGCGTACAACACATGAAACGCTGCGTGCGGTTGACGGGCCTGAAAAACGCGACGGTGCGGATTTACCCGGACGACGAGGTGACGGAACAAGGTCTGAACGTTTACACCAATGCCAGTTATCCCTGGAAAAAAGGAAAAACCGCCTTCAAATCCGGCGACAAAAAGTACGGAAAGCACTACGTCGTCGAAAACGTAAGCGGTGATTTAGTCGCATTCTGGTAAATTTTACCCCCAACCCCCTAAAGGGGGCTAAACTAGCGGATTTTCTAGCCCCCTTTAGGGGGTTGGGGGCAATTTTAAACCCTTAATCATTCCTCCCGATGAAATTCACTTCCTGCCTGTTGGGGATTGGGCTTTTCGTTTCGCTGGTTTCCTGCCACAAAACCGCATCCGAAACCGAAGCGATCAGCTATTCGACCTTGAAAGAAGGCTTCAAAAATCCACCCATTCAGGCCCGACCCAAAGTGTATTGGTGGTGGCTGAACGGTTACGTCGATACTCTCCGGTTGAAGGAAGAGCTGCTTGCCATCAAAAACGCCGGTATGGGGGGCGTCGATCTGTTCGAAATCGGCCTGCCGCCTGCCAGCGATCCCAACCAGATCATTCCCGCCGGGCCGGCTTTCATGAGCGAAGAGTCGGTCAAAAACATCCAACTGGCGATTCGGGAAGCCGGTAAGCTGGACCTGGAAGTGGGGCTCAACCTGGCCAGTAGCTGGAACGCCGGTGGCAGTTGGGTTCAGCCCCAGCACGCGGCAAAAACCATTTATTTTTCCAAAACGACGGTACAAGGCGCGGGTGAACAGGCGGTTAAATTGCCCTTTCCAACCATTACGCTCGATAAAAAAGGAAACCCAAGACCCATTCAATACGGAGCCGATGGCAAACCGGCTTACCACGAGGAAGTGGCCGTGATTGCCCTGCCCGCCGGTCAGACGTCCCAACTGGACACCACAAAAGTCATCAACGTGACGGCTTATTTCGATGCCAAAACCGGACAGCTTTCGTGGAAAGCGCCAGCGGGTTCGTGGGATGTTTACCGGTATGTCTGCTCCAATTCCGGCGAGCAGTTGATCCGCCCCACGCCCAATTCCGTCGGCCCGATCATCGACCATTTCGACTCCACGGCGACGCGGAGGCACGTTATGTATTTCATCGACCGGCTGAAACCGGGGATCGGCGACTTCAGCAAATCAGCGTTAAAAAACTTGTATTTAGCCAGTTACGAAGCCAAAGAATTTACGTGGACCCCGACCTTACCGGCCGCTTTCCGCAACCTGCACGGCTACGACCTCTACAAATTTCTGCCCGCGATCTACAACAAGGAATGGTACCAGCCGGAAGTAGCGGAGAACTTTCAGTTCGATTTTAACAAAACACTGTCCGAGCTGATGATTAACAACCACTATCGGAAAGCCAGGGAAATCTGCAACAGCCACGGCCTGCAAATCATTTCGGAATCGGGCGGACCGGGTCACCTGCACCACATTCCGGTCGAATCGTTGAAAGCACTCGGGGCGCTGGATGTGCCGCGCGGGGAATACTGGTACAACCGCGAGTTTTTCATGGAAAACGACAAGGATAGTCTCGTGGATATGATCTGGCTGGTGAAAGAAATTGCAGCCGCTTCGCACATTTACAAACGCGGGATCGTTGAAGAAGAGTCATTTACGAGTTACTGGGACTGGCAGGAAGGGCCGTCGGACCTAAAAGTGATTGCCGACCGCGCCTTCTGCGAGGGGATGAACCGGCTGGTGATCCACGGTTTTCCGCACAATCCGGCGGAGATGGGCCACCCCGGCATCGCCTATTTTGCCGGTACGCATTACAACGACCGAACAACCTACTGGCCGAAAGTCAAACCGTTCAACGACTACCTGGGCCGAATCTCCTACATCCTGCAAAAAAACGCTTTCGTGGCCGATGTCCTGCATTATTACGGCGACAACGTCCCGAACCTGATTCCACCCAAAAACACGCGGTTTTCGGTTGGGCCGGGCTACGATTACGAAGTCGTGAATACGGAAGTTTTAATGCGGGACCTGACCGTAGAAAACGGCGAGTGGGTGCTGCCGGGCGTCGGTCGCTATAAGGTGTTGAGTATCGGAACGGAAGGGCGAATTCCGGCGGAGGTTCGGGCGAAACTGAAAAAACTGGCGGAACAGGGCGGCCGTTTGGCGGACCAGAAACCGGCGTTACCTACCTTGACCGAGCTGAAAATCCGGCCGGATTTCAGCTACGCCGACCAGAAAGCCGACCAGCGCGAAACACCACTGGATCACATTCATTACCGAACCGGCGAGGTAGATTTTTACCTGATCCGCAACACAACAAATCAGTGGGTTTCCCGCAACTGTTTCTTCCGTCAGGCAGACAAAACGCCCGAAATCTGGAACCCGCTGACCGGCGAAACCGCTCCGGTGTTGGTGTATACGCAGGCGGAGGGACACATTCAACTGCCTGTTTCGCTGCCTCCCTACGGAACGTATTTTGTTGTTTTTTCCAAGGAAACCGCTCCGGCTCACCACAACGAAGTGACCGGTTCCGGCCCCCATCCACCGCATCTGGCCTTTACGCCCAACGGCCTGACGTTTTTACAGGCGGGGGCTTTTGAGGTAAAAAAAGAATCCGGTTTTGAGCAAATCGACAATACGCTGCCCGCCGTAACGCTGGAAGGTCCGTGGCAACTCCGCTTTCCCAAGGGCTGGGGCGCACCCGAATCCGCGACGTTTCCGAAACTCATTTCCTGGACTGATTCCGATCAGAAAGGCATCCGGTATTTTTCGGGAACCGGCACCTACCAAACGGTTTTTTCATACAAACCGGCTTCCAACCCCGCTCAGAATCAGCGGATTTACCTTGATCTGGGACGGTTGTCAAAAGTCGGTGAGGTTTGGCTGAACGATAAACCGCTGGGCATCGTCTGGACGCCCCCCTACCGCTTCGATATTACGGAGGTGGTCAAAACCGGTGAAAACACGTTGAAAGTCGAAGTGGCCAACACCTGGTCGAACCGGCTGACGGGCGACGCGCTCACCGGCGAAAAGTTCACCAAAACCAACATCACCAAAGCCAACAAAAATCGGGTTCCGTGGGGCGAATTGCCGCTGATCGAGTCGGGTTTGCTGGGGCCGGTGACGATTCAGACGATCAAAACCATTCGTTGAATCGCTACCCTGTCAGCGGTCGAAGACCCTGACAGCGGTAGCGACCGCCCTGGCAGCGGCTCTCCTCAAAGGTCTGGTAGAAACAACTCATCGCATGAAAACAGCACTGTTCTCTGTTGCCCTAACGTTTGTAACTATCTTTGCAAATGGGCAAACCGCCACGCGCCAATCCATTCGCGACGGCTTCAAAAACCCACCCCCGCAGGCCCGGCCCAAAACCTACTGGTGGTGGCTGAACGGCAACGTCGACACGGTGCGGCTGAAGGAAGAACTGCGAGCGATGAAAACCGCCGGGATCGGCGGGGTGGACATCTTTGAAATTGGCGTTCCGGCTTACAACAATCCCAGCAATATGGTGAAGGCTGGCCCGGCATTTATGGGAACTGAATCGCTGAAAGCCATCGAAATCGCGATCCGGGAAGCCACCCGATTAAACCTGGAAGTGGGTCTGAATCTGGCCAGTAGCTGGAACGCGGGCGGTAGTTGGACGTCTCCGCAACACGCGGCCAAGTCGATTTACGTCTCGAAGCTGACGGTGGATGGATCCGCGCAAAAACCAATCAAACTCCCCTTCCCGATCATTGCCAAAACCGATGCCAAAGGCAAACCGCTCCTCATCGAATTTGGCGCGGATGGCAAACCGGTTTTTCACCAGGAAATCGCCGTGGTTGCGCTGCCGGTGCGCGACAAAACCGGCTTTCTGGATACGACCCAAATCATTTCGCTTTCCCGGTATTTCGACGCTAAAAGTGAGACATTAAACTGGAATATTCCGCCCGGAAAGTGGGAAATTCACCGCTACGTTTGTTCCAATTCGGGCGAACCGTTAAAATTGCCCAGCCCTAACTCTACCGGGCCGATTATCGACCATTTTGATTCGACGGCTACCCGCGCCCATTTCCAGTATTTCATCGACCGTCTGAAACCGCTCTTCGGGGATTTTTCAAAAACTGCCCTGAAGACTTTGTATCTGGCGAGTTATGAAGCCACCGGTTTTGTCTGGACACCTTCGTTACCGAGTAAATTTCTTCAATTAAACGGTTATTCGATCGATAAATTTCTGCCGGTATTGTTCGATAAAACGCTGCTTAGTCCGGAACGAACCGCCCATTTTCAGCAGGATTATAACCGGACGTTATCCGAACTGATGATCCAAAATCACTACCGGAAAGCCAAAGAAATTACGAACCAATACGGTTTGCAAATCGCGTCGGAAGCGGGCGGACCCGGTCCTCCGCTGCACAACGTACCGGTCGAAACGCTGAAGGCGCTGGGTTCGCTGGATGTGCCGCGCGGGGAGTTCTGGAGCCGGTACCACTACTACGACGCCGACAGTGTGGACATCATGTGGCTGGTGAAAGAAGTGGCCGCAGCGGCCCACATCTACAAGCGCCGGATGGTGGAAGAAGAATCGTTCACGAGTTTTCACCACTGGCAGGAAGGGCCGTTCGACCTGAAATCCATCGCCGACCGCGCGTTTTGCGAAGGCATGAACCGCGTTGTTATTCACGGCTTTAGCCACAATCCGGAAGGCACCGGTTTCCCCGGCATTGTCTACGGAGCCGGCACGCACTTCAACACCAAACAGACATGGTGGTCGAAAGTAAAACCGTTCACGGACTACCTCGGCCGGATCTCGCACGTATTGCAAGGTACAAATTTCGTGGCCGATGTGGTGTATTATTACGGCGATAAAGTCCCAAATTTTGTGCCGCCCAAAAACACCCGGTTTTCGGTGGGAGCGGGCTACGATTACGAGATTATCAACACGGATATTCTGCTCAACGATCTGACCGTAAAAAACGGAAAACTGGCGTTATCGAACGGGGCTACGTTCAGCGTGCTGGCGTTGGGTGATGTGGAAAACCTATCGCCGAAAATTTGGGCCAAACTCCGGGAGCTGGCGAAAAAAGGCGCGGTGATCAGCGGCCAGGGATTTTCGAATGAAACCGCTTTGGCTTTGCTTAAAAAACGGAATATTGGGCCAGATTTCAGTGCTATCAATGCGTCATCAAGTGCTTTGGATTTCGTTCATTACCGCCACCAGACTACGGATTATTACCTGGTTCGAAACACCACCGATCAGCCTGTTTCGGCCAACGTTTCATTTCGGCAAACGGGTAAAACACCGGAAATCTGGAACCCGGTTACGGGCGAAACGGTGCCGGTTTCTGTTTTTAATCAGGAGAAACAACAGCTCGGGTTGCCGTTGAGTTTACCGGCGTATGGCTCCTGTTTTATTGTATTCAATCCGTCCGTTTCCAAACCGCCCTATACCGGTTTTGCGTCGGCCAATCCAATGCCGTTGTTTGAATACACACCCAACGGTTTGCGGTTTCTGCAACCGGGGACGGTCGAATTGACAGAGGCTAAAGCCGCCCTGAAGCGGATGAACACTGAAATCAGGACGCAGGAAGTCACAGGCCCCTGGAAGCTCGGTTTTGCCAAAAATTGGGGAGCGCCGGAGTCGGTCACGTTGCCAAAACTCATCTCCTGGACGGAATCCGACCAACCCGGCATCCGTTATTTTTCGGGCATTGGCACCTATGAGAAAGCCTTTCAATTTTCCACGGCTTTTGATTCGTCACAGAACGAGCGGGTCTTTTTAAATCTCGGAAAATTGTCGGAACTAGCGGATGTTTGGCTGAACGGTCAGCATCTGGGCATCAGTTGGGCCGAACCGCACCGTTTTGACATTACGAATCTGGTAAAAACCGGGGCGAATACGCTGAAAGTCGAGGTAGCCAACACCTGGTCGAACCGGCTGACGGGCGATGCCCTTACCGGCGAAAAATTCACGAATACCAACATTGCCATTGGGTATAAAGGAACGCCCTGGAAACAGGTTCCGCTCATCGAATCCGGTTTACTGGGGCCGGTTACGATCCAAACCATCAAAACACAAGTCGTAAAATGAGAAAAATGACGGGTTTTCTTTTCGCTGTCCTACTGAGTTTCGCCGGTATTTCTAAAGCGCAAAACCCGGCTATTGCCGACCCGGCGACGTATTTGGCCGATTTGCAGAAGGAAATGGTCATTGAGTGGCCCAAAAACCGAACGATAAATCTGGTCTTTCACGGCCATTCGGTTCCCGCCGGATACTGGCACAACCACGAAGTCCACACGCTCGAATCGTATCCAAATCTGGTGCTGGCGAAACTGAAAGAACGCTATCCGTATGCGGTAATCAATGTAATCGTGACAGCCATTGGTGGCGAAAATTCAGTGAAAGGTCAGGAACGGTTTGAACGGGATGTGCTGGTGCATAAACCGGATGTTCTGTTTATCGATTACGCCCTGAACGACCGGGGAGCCGGATTGGAAAAGGCGAAAGAAGCCTGGGAGAAAATGATTCAGTCGGCGCTTTCGAAAAATATAAAAATCATTCTATTGACGCCCTCGCCGGATCAACGGGTCGATATTATGGCTGCCGGAAACCCACTGGAACAGCACACCCGGCAGATTATAAAACTGGCCGAAACACACCACATCGGCCTGGTCGATTCGTATGCGCAATTCAAAAAAGTCACTACGAAAGGTGATTTAGTGAAGTATATGTCGCACGTCAATCACCCCAACCTGAAAGGGCATCAACTGATTACCAACGAATTGCTCAAGTGGTTTATGAAGTAATCGGTTTGGCGGGTCGGTAATCGTGTTCGGGGCTGGCAATGACGGCGAATTTGTATTTATCACCGTGGTAATACGAGCGTTCAATTTCAACCACTTTCTCGCCCGTACAGATCACCGCACTATCGAGCACAAAAGCCGGTGTGGGTTTACTGATCTCAAAATTGTTGGTATTGGGCTGCATGATCGTTACGCCCAGCGTTTGCTGCACCTCATTGATTTTCAGGTGATAGCTATTTTCATAGACTTTGAAATACGAAATTTCCGTCGGCATTTTATTGATCTTTGGACACAAGTTTAGCGAAATGTATTTCACTTCATCCTTAATCAATAAATCATCGGCATAGCGAAGTTGATGCAGTTTTAAAACCGGGCCGTCGATGATAAAATGCCGCCCGTTTATTTCGGATGAAATTCCATCGTCCAGAATGGTTTTCTCCAGAACGATATTTTTAGGCGTAAAACCTTCCGCAATTAAGCTATCGTGAAAACCGCGCCGGGTCGCATAGATGGACCCCAGCGTGCGGATTAAATGGTGGTCGTCGGTGCGGTTTAATACATACGTTCCCTTGCCTTTTATCCGCTTCGCCCAGCCTTTTGACTCGATTTCGAGCAGGGCTTTCCGCGCCGTTGTATTACTGATGTTAAAAAATTTAATCAGCTCATTTTCGGAAGGAATCTGGTCACCCGGCTGCAACTCGCCGGTTTTAATTTTCTCGATAATGCTATCGCTGATCGCAATGAATTTTGATTTCATTTCTGCTGATACCTATAAAAACCATTCACTGCCCGATTGCTGAGACGAAGACTCTGCTCTAAAAAGTAGTGTTTCACAACCGAAAGTACGGTAGTCTTGCCCAAAGTGCAAAATGTCCGGTTATCTATTCAGGAATACGAAGCGGCATCACGAAATAAACGCCCTGAATGGTATCGCCGTGGACTTCCGGTTGCGCGGCAAATCCCAAAGCGAGCTTCACCTGATGGTTGGCGGCCTTTTCGTAGAGGCTGTAGGACGAAACCTGGTAACAACCCAACGTCCGCGCTTTTTGGATGGCAGCCCGCTGCAACGCCGTTCCAATTCCCTGATTACGGCTTTCTTCCCGAACGGCAAACGCGTGAATCTTGGCTTCCGTCAGCAATTCTCCCTTCAGATACAGGGGCGGGCAGTTGGCTTCCGGACCGATCGGCTGAACCGCAATCCGAAGAAATCCGACAACGGCATTGACTTGCCAGGCAACGAATAGATAGCAGGGATGAGTGCGGGAATAATCGCCAACAACAAATTCCCGCTGATCCGGTGCGGTTTGTTCCAGACAGCTCAGAAATTCCGAATACCGGGGGTGGTTTTCGGTCCATTCTTCAATGAAAAAGGCGGATTTCAGCATGGCAATTTCACAAAAGAGCTATAAAAAAGCGCCAGTCTTCCCTGGAAGACGGCGCTTGTCAATTCGATCCGAATTGGATTATGCCGATACGACCTGTTGTTTCAGATCATCAAACGAAATCTCAAAATGCGAAGCATCGTAAATGCATTCGCCGTTCTGAATCAACAGAACCTGAGGGGATTGATGATCGACCCCGAACTCGTCGGCCACCTGCCCCGACACGGAACGGAATGCAATCAGGTCTAGATAATACGGTTTGATACCGGCCGAATTGCTCCAGTTGCGTTCCATTCGGCTCAAAGCCGTCGAACTGATGGAGCAGCGGGTGCTGTGTTTGAAAATCAATACCGGCTGTTCGGCCGACTCTTGCTTGATTTGGGCTAATTGGGCGTTGTCTTGCAGTTTGTTCCAGTTCATGATGCTTGTTCACACGTAACTACGTGCTTATAAGCCCGATTGAGCCGGAAAAGTTTCTTTCAGAATCAGTGAATCTTTAATTTTTCCATCATTTCACTCGACACTTCATCTGCATAGGCCCCGTAGGCACTGACCAACGTTCCTTTCATGCCATCGGTCGACTCGATCACGTACAGAATCGAGCTGTCGTCCGGGTTGCTCATACCTTCGAAACGGAACACGTCCACAATGTGAAACTGCTCGGGCCGAAGCTGGACGTTCGGCGTATGGCAAATCAGGCAGTCGTCGGCAATATTAAAGTCGTGCGTGTAGCCTTTTTTGGTGAGGTCGTCGAGGGCTTCGACAAGGGTATCATACGATTGCATGGGCTGATGCGTTAAAATATACCAATTGAGTTTGTAGTTTTACGGATCGAACCAACGAACATCCGCTTGCTTTCTGCACTGTATACGACCTCCATCCGACTTTACCAGGCTGCGCTTCAGGTTGCGGCCCGGTTTCACCCCAAAGCCCGGCTGGCGGTGGAGGGGCGCCGTGGATGGCTGGAACAAATAAACACAAAATTGGCTGATAATGCAGCACCGATTGTCTGGTTTCATGCGGCCTCGCTGGGTGAATTTGAACAGGGACGCCCGGTGATGGAGGCTTTTCGGCAACAGTATCCCGGCTATAAAATCCTGCTGACGTTCTTCTCGCCCTCGGGCTATGAGGTCCGGAAAAACTACGCGGGGGCTGATTATATTTTTTATCTTCCCTTCGATACGGCTGCCAACGCCCGGCATTTTGTCGAGCGCGTCGACCCGGCCATTGCGTTTTTTATCAAGTATGAATTCTGGTATCATTACCTGCGGGAACTGAAAGCCCGGCAGATTCCGACTTTTTCGTTTTCGGCGATTTTCCGGCCCGACCAGATCTTTTTCAAACCCTACGGCGGTTTTTATCGCTCTTTCCTGCGGTTTTTCAACCACATTCTGGTGCAGAATCAGGAGTCGGTCGATTTGTTGAAAAAGATCGGCGTGACCAACGTGACGCTGGCGGGCGACACGCGGTTCGACCGGGTGAAGCAGGTGGCCGATGCTAAAAAGGATATTCCAGTGGCCCGGTTGTTCAAAGCCGATACGCCCCTGCTGGTGGTGGGCAGTGCCTGGCAGGCCGACATGGACGTGCTGATTCCGTTTTTGAACCGTTTCGAGAAACCGCTGAAAGTCATCATTGCGCCCCACGAAATTCACGACGACGAAATCGAACGCTGGCGCAGCCAGCTCCCCGGCCCAACCATCCGGTTTTCGGAAGTTGCGAACCAGTTAACCATCCAACCATCCAACCATCTGATCATCGACAACGTCGGGATGCTTTCGTCGCTTTACCAGTACGGCGATTTTGCCTACATTGGGGGGGCTTTTGGCAAGGGATTGCACAACATTCTGGAAGCCGCGACCTTCCGGATGCCGTTGTTTTTCGGGCCAAACTATGGCAAATTTCAGGAAGCCGTGGATCTGGTGAAGGCCGGGGCGGCTTTTCCGGTTTCCAACTCCGCTGAACTGGAGACGGTTTTTACGCGGCTCTATGCGGATTCTTCCGTTGCTTCCGCTATTTCCGGCGATTACGTTACTCTGAATACCGGTGCTACGTCTAAAGTGATGGAGATTGTAGCAAAGGTTGTTACACAGAGTTAATCAGAGGAAATCAGGGTTATCAGAGATGCTGCAGAATCAAATTTCTCAGAAGATAATACAGAGTGCGATTGAGGTTCATCGGGCATTAGGACCGGGGTTGCTGGAATCTGCTTACCGGGAATGTTTAGGGTATGAATTAACCAATGCCGGCTTATTCGTTGAGCGGGAAAAACCGATGCCAATCATTTACAAAGAAATCAAACTTGATCACGGCTATCGGATGGATTTATTGGTGGAAAGAAAAGTTGTCGTGGAACTCAAAACCGTTGAGCAACTAACCGACGTGCATCTTGCCCAGATCCTGACCTATCTAAAATTGGGTCATTTTCACTTAGGTTTACTAATCAATTTTCACGTTACTTTGTTAAAAGATGGGGTTCGCCGAGTGGTCAATCCCGCATTTAAGCCCTCTGATCACCTCTGATGTTCTCTGATAAACCCTGTGTAACAACCCAAAAATAACCTTGCAAACCGGCTTAATCCTACGCTCCACCGGCTCCTGGTACGAAGTCCGCAACACCGACGGACACATCTACCGCGCCCGGCTGAAAGGCAAATTCAAGATTCAGGGCCTGAAGGTCACTAATCCGATTGCCGTGGGCGACCGCGTGCGCTTCGACCTGGAAGATGAACTCGAAAATACCGTCGTCATCACCGACATCGAGCCCCGCGACAATTACATCATCCGCAAATCCGTTCACAAAACCGGCCACGGACACATTCTGGCTGCCAACCTCGACCAGGCGGTTTTGATCGTTACACTGGCCTTTCCGCGCACGTCGCTCGGTTTCATCGACCGGTTTCTGGTCACCTCCGAATCGTTCCGAATTCCGACCACGCTGGTGTTCAACAAAGCTGATATTCTGAAAGACGAAGCCCTGGACTACCAGCGCGAAATCATCGATCTGTACGAAAACATTGGCTATCATTGTCTGGAAACCTCGGCCACCGAAGGCGAAAACGTCGCCGTGTTCCGGAATTTGCTGGACCAGAAAATCAGCCTGCTGGCGGGCCATTCGGGCGTTGGAAAATCCTCTTTGGTCAATGCCGTGGCTCCCGATCTGCACCTGCGTACAAATGAGGTTTCGACGTTTGCCAACAAGGGCGTTCACACCACGACCTTCGCCGAGATGTTCGAGATTGCGCCCGACACCTACATCATCGACACGCCCGGTATCAAGGAACTGGGATTGGCCGATATGGCGAAAGAAGAAATCAGCCACTATTTTCCCGAAATGCGCGACCGGCTGAACCAGTGCCGGTTTCACAACTGCCTGCACATCAACGAACCTGGTTGCGCCATCAAGGAAGCCGTCGGCACCGAAGAAATCGCCGAAAGCCGCTACTGGAGCTATCTGGGGATGGTTTCGGGCGATGACAACCGGAGGTAGTTAAAATACCCCCACCCCCTAAAGGCCGGGCTGTTAAATGCTTTCGCTTTTCGCCCCCAACCCCCTAAAGGGGGCTGAAACATCCGGATGGTTTAGCCCGGCACCGGCCGCCCGGCCTTTAGGGGGTTGGGGTATTTTAACTATTTAGGGCTTTTTTGACTTTTTCGTAGAAGACCGGGACTTTGGTTCGGGGGTCGCCCTTGCCGAGTGTTTCAATGGGGAGATACCCCCGGTAGCCCGATTGGCGGACAATCTGCATGATTTTGGACAAATCCGTCACGGTTTCCTGTCCGTCGACAAACAAGTTTTCTTTGATCTGCCACGTTGCCGCATGGGGTGCGACACGGGCGATCTGCGCGTAGGGATCGCCGATTTTAAAGCTACCAATATCCAGATTAACCGCCAGCCAGTCCGAGTTTACGCGTCTGACAATCTCCAGAAGCTGATCTGCTGTCTGAATAAAATCTGCATGGTTTTGCAGCACAATGATCACGCCCTGCCGGGCCGCGAACTCGACACATTCCTGAAGCGCATCCACGACCCAGGTCGTGACTTCTTCGCGATTATACCCGGCCTTGAGTTCCTTGCCAACCCCGGAGAAAACCCGCAAGACGGGCGCTCCGAACCGGGCGGCAAAACCAACCCATTTTCTGACTAGCTCGATTTCGGCTTTTCGGCGCGTTGAGTCGGGCAGGGTGAAGTCGTTCCGCACGCCGGTTCCGCTGATGTCGAGCCCCAGCCGGAATGCTTTCCGCTTGATGTCGTAAAGATAACGATCGTCGGGCAATGCCGGATAGCCGGGAAAGTAATAGGCGGTCGGATCAACCGCGTCGAAGCCCAGTTCCGCGCAAAAAGTCAGCACCTGTTCCAGCGTCATCTGCCCGCTCATCAGCGGTTCGTTGAACGAGTAAAGATTGCAACTGAGCCGAACGCGCTCCGGTTTATCCATTATCAAAGGACTTACCAAAGGCGCTTCAGACATGAGAAGTGGCACGCCAGCAAGAGCGGTTTTTAGAAAATTTCTGCGACCCGATTGCGACTTGTCCATCCATCGTTCATCATTCATAACTCATCGTTCAATTGGTGATCGCTGCCAGCAAATCCGCCTGCGTGATGATGTGAACCTGCTGGTTTTCGTCGCGCACCAGCAACGCCTTGTTGTCGCGGTCGATGAGGGACGACAGCACATCGACAGTATTGTCGAGCGCCACAAATTTGAACGGTTTATCCATCACCTCACCGACGGTGAGGTCTTTCACGGCGGGGTCTTCAATGAGTTTGCTGAGAATGGTCGAGTCGGTCAGGCTGCCGACGATTTCGCCGTTGGCTTCGGTCACCGGAATCTGCGAAATGCTGTGCTGGTTGAGCAGCCGGATCGCATCGCCCACTTTCAGATCCTGGTCGACGGTTGTTAACACGCCTTTCCCGTTTTTACTGCGGACAATGTCGCGGGCCGTCGAAAATTCGCGCGATTCCAGAAAACCGTGGTCTTTCATCCAGGTATCGTTGTAGATTTTGCCGAGGTAGCGCGTGCCGTGGTCGGGCAGCAGAATGATCAGCACATCGTCGTCGGTCAGGTGTTCCCGCGCCCATTCCAGCGCCCCATGCACCGCCGAACCGGTCGACCAGCCGACGAAAAGCCCCTCTTCTTTCGAAAGCCGCCGGGCCATAATGGCCGCGTCTTTATCGGTCACTTTCACGAAATGATCGATCAGGCTGAAATCGACGTTTTGCGGCAAAATATCCTCGCCGATGCCTTCCGTCAGATACGGATACACCTCACGCTGGTCGAAAATGCCGGTTTCCTTGTATTTTTTGAACACCGACCCGTAGGTATCGATGCCGACGGTAACCACGTTTGGATTCTGTTCTTTCAGGAATTTGGCCGTTCCGCAAATCGTCCCGCCCGTGCCGACGCCCGCAGCAAAGTGGGTGATTTTGCCTTCGGTATCACGCCAGATTTCGGGACCGGTGGTGTTGTAATGGGCCGCCGTGTTCGAGAGATTATCGTATTGGTTGGGGTAAATCGAGTTCGGAATTTCGCGGTTCAGGCGTTTGGCCACGGAGTAATACGAGCGCGGATCGTCGGGCTCCACGTTGGTCGGGCAAACGACCACATCGGCGCCCACCGCCCGCAGAATGTCGATTTTCTCCTTCGACTGTTTATCCGCCATCGTAAAAATGCATTTGTAGCCCTTCGCAATGGCCGCCAGCGCCAGTCCAAAACCGGTATTGCCGCTCGTGCCTTCGATGATGGTGCCGCCCGGCTGGATGATTCCGGCCTTCTCCGCGTCCTCGATCATCCGAACGGCGATGCGGTCTTTCACCGAGTTGCCGGGATTGAAATACTCGACCTTCGCCAAAACCGTCCCCCGGATGCCTTGAGTCACCTTATTCAGCTTCACCAGGGGCGTATCGCCGATGGTATCTATGATGGAGTTGTAATATTTCATGGTTTTGTGGTGTTGTTGTACGACGCCAGAAAAGTAACGATTTGTTTATGAAAATGGTCAAACGAACGGGATTGTTTCGCGAGTTCGTCAAAATCGGCTTTTTCGGCGACGGTTTTGGCTATCTTTTCCATTGTAAGCCGATCAGCCGCTTTTTTACCGTAAAGCCGGGTTTTTATTTCGTCCTGGTGTTTCGCTTCCAGGCTGTTTGGTGTTGGCTTTACTTCCTTCAAATTTACTTTATAACATTGGTAGTACAGCCAATGATCAAAAGCCTGAATTGGTACATATAGCACTATTTTCTTTTCAAATGTCTTGTGAAGTTTACCCAATTTTGCCACAAGTTCATTCCTGCGTTTTGTGTGGTGCATAAGCTCGGGCGGAAAATCGGCTTTATCAAGATCAATACCGATAATAAAAAGCTCATGACTTTCACTAACGAGGGCTTGTTCACAAAATTGCGCAGCTTTCTCGATGACTTTGGATGCACTTGGATTAGCAGAAATTGCAATCCGAATATTACTTCTAACGAACTGAACAGAACGGTTTTCTGCCATCCGTTTCAGATAGGCCGGAATAAACGCATATTCTGCAAATCCTTCGCCTACTAAGGTGTAAATAAGTTTAGTCATTGTCAGTAGGTACTCCGCCTAATAAACCGTAAAGCCAATTTTCTCCTAAATTTTCAGTAAAATCAATTTTATCTAAGCCCAATTCTTCGCTTTTTTTATGCGACGGTTCGATAATTTCCGTCAGCAGATTTTTAACAATGGTAGCTTCATCTTTATCAAACACAAAAACCGCTTCGGGCATTGACGAAAAAGCATTGACAACGTGCTCATTATGCGAAGTCAAAATAACCTGAACATCCTTTTCTTCGGCTAATTGAAAGATGAATTTCATCACCTCCCAAATTCGGCGCGGGTGTATGCCACGTTCGGGTTCTTCAAGGAGGAGAAGTTTGGGTGGATTGGGCTGATGAATAATGCAAAGCAGGGCAAGAAAATAAAGAACTCCTTCCGAGACTTCATTTGCCCAAAAGCCATTTTCCTCTTTATCAAAAAATCTAAGTCCAATTAAACTTTCGTTACCTGTCTTTACTGGAGGTGTCGTGAAATATGAAATTTCGGGAATGCATTTTGATAAATCACCTTGAATATTTCTTGCTACCTTTTTTAGATTATTTTCCAGATAGAAATAAAATGAAATAAGGTTGGAGCAATCAGCTAATAAATGAACTTCATCTGCTGAAAATTTAACTGGCTGGACAAGCTTTAACGGATCTGGCCTAAAAACTTTAGTTGACATATATTCAAAGAATTCCCTTCTATCCCCTCCAAAAGTTTGAATATCTGATTTCTCATCGTGCTCATCAACAAACCAATCGTCATTTTTTGTGTCTACATAAATAAAGTCACCACCATCTTTTACTTCTAAAACCTGAACATAATGATATTTATCTCTCCCTTCCTTTCCATAAGTTTGAGCCATATACTCGTCTGGGTTAGGAACAAAATCAAATTCATATTTAATATCTACCCTCTTATGTTTATACGAAACAGACTCTAATTCTGTGATCTTTTGAGAACCTAAACCGCCGAGTGAAAAAAACTCCAGCGCCTTCAAAAAATTCGTCTTCCCCGAGTTATTCGGACCGATCAACAGATTAACTTTCTGAAGGTCGAGGGTAACGTCTTTCAGGCTTTTGAAATTCTGGATGGAAACGCGCTTTAGCATAATCGTATGAGCTAAACCGTTGAAACGGTTTTTATTGAACGGGTTTGTTTTCATTCAAACCCACGGCTAAAGCCATGGGCTATTTACTTCTCTTTTCTTTCTTCTTTACTCCTTACTCTCCTCTTTCACTTCCTGACACAACTCCACCAACACGCCGTTCGTTTCTTTCGGGTGCAGGAAGCAAACCAGCTTGTTGTCGGCGCCCCGTTTGGGGGTTTCGTTCAGGGGCGTAAATCCTTCGGTTTTCAGGCGGTCGATTTCGGCGTAAATATCCGAGACTTCGAAGGCGATGTGGTGAATGCCTTCGCCCTTTTTTTCCAGAAACTTCGCAATCGGGCTGTCGGGGTGGGTGGCTTCCAGCAACTCGATCTTGGTCTGGTTTATTTTGAAAAACGAGGTCGTCACCCCCTCCGATTCCACGGCTTCGGCCTTGTACGGTTTCTCGCCCAACAACTTCGTAAACAGGGTATTGGAAGCCGCCAGGCTCTTCACCGCAATCCCAATATGCTCTACATTCGTCACCATTTTCCTGATTACCTCTGATGTTCTCTGATTAGCTCTGTGTAACAACTCGCCCCAAGTTAAAAGTTATTCCACAGAGTTTATCAGAGAACATCAGAGGTAATCTGAGAATTGAAGAGAAACTTTTCTTTTCGGGAAGCGGTTTTTACCTTAGCGTACAACTACTCCGTAAGATTATGGTTTCGGTAACCGATAAAGCCAAAGATAAAATTGTTGAACTCCGCCAGAAAGATGGCCTGAACGATAACTATGCCATCCGCGTGGCGGTGCAGGGCGGGGGTTGCTCCGGTCTGATGTACGATCTGCAATTCGATACGTCCCAGCAACCCAACGACCACATCGTCGAAGACAAAGGCATCAAAATTTACGTCGACCGGAAGAGCCTGCTCTACTTGGCCGGCACCGAGCTGGATTTTTCCGACGGCCTGAACGGCAAAGGATTTCAGTTCAAAAACCCCAACGCCAGCCGGACCTGCGGTTGCGGAGAAAGCTTCTCCGTCTAAGCAGCGACTGACACGATTCTTGATTAGGTTTGTTAAAGGCA
This sequence comes from Larkinella sp., assembly GCF_965227735.1. Taxonomy (NCBI): domain Bacteria; kingdom Pseudomonadati; phylum Bacteroidota; class Cytophagia; order Cytophagales; family Spirosomataceae; genus Larkinella; species Larkinella sp. The sequence continues at coordinate 1,856,063 of NZ_OZ245776.1, forward strand.
CCGTCGGCTTCCACGCGGTGCCTTTTTTTGGACACTGATTTCGCTAATTTTAACAATGATTCCCTTCCTTTTGTAGAAATTGGGGCATCTTTATGATCCTTTCACCGTAATTTGAGTTTCATGGCTCCCAAATCTATCAACGCTTCCCGCACCACGCTCACTGAGCTGATGATCCCCTCCTACGCCAATTTCGGTGGTAAAATCCACGGCGGTATTCTGCTGTCTCTGATGGATAAAGTCGCTTTCGCCTGTGCGTCTAAACATTCCGGAGCCTACTGCGTGACGGTTTCGGTGGAAGGCGTCAACTTCCGACAGGCCGTGGAAGTGGGAGAACTGGTTTCATTGATGGCGTCGGTCAATTACGTCGGCCGGACATCGATGGTGATTGGGATTAAAGTAATTGCCGAAAACGTCCGAACCGGTTCGGTCAAACACACCAACACCTCCTATTTTACGATGGTGGCCACCGACGACGATCACAAGCCGACCGAAGTGCCGCCCCTCCTGCTCGAATCACCGGACGATACCCGCCGGTTTCTGGAAGCCATGAAACGGAAAGAACTGAAGGAAATTCACCGGGAAGAATTCGACAACGAAAAATCCCGGCTGCGTGTCGAAGACGGCGGACTGGACATCCTGAAAAATGAGCGGTGTGTAGTGAAAAGTTAAGAAGTAGGAGTTGAGAGTTGGCCGCCCGTGCGGTTGGCTGACGCATTCTTAACTCTTCATTCTTTATTCTTAACTCCTAATTCGCCAGCTTCAGCGATTGCCAGGCGACCATCTGCCACTGCGTGCCTTTTTTGACGTAAACATCCGTGTAGCGCAGTTTGGTGTTGATGGTTTGCCCGTTGTTGGCAGCCTTGACTTGACAAATACCGCTTACCACCGCCGTATTGCCATACAGAAGCACTTTGCTCTCCAGCATTTCGATCGCATCGTAGCTTTGTTTCCCATCCCGGATCGATTGGATGAACGACTGTTTGGTGTCCTGATTGCCGTTGGAATGGTTATAAATCAGATCGTCGCCCAGCACTTTTTCCAGAACCGCGTAGTTTTTAGTGACTTGTGCCTCAAAACGCTGTTTTTCAATATCCAGAACCACTTTTTCACCCGAGGAAGGTTGGGCGTAGGCATAGGAAGAGATCAATACCCCGCAAAAAAATAGGAAGGATTTCATAGAAAGAAGAGTTTGGTTTAGGAATAAGTAGGGCCAGACGAATCCCCATTCGTCCGGCCAGTCGGTCAGAATATTTCCCGGGCAATTTTAACGATGTTATCCGATTTTCCCATCGTGTAAAAATGGAGTCCCGGCACACCGGCTTTTGTCAGTTCGCGGCACTGCTGAATGCACCAGTCGATGCCCACCTGCCGGGCCTGTTTGTCATCCTCACAGGCTTCCACGGCTTTAACCAAATCGGACGGCATTTCGAGGTGAAACAGCCGGGGCAACACCTGCAACTGCTTGCGCGTGCTCAGCGGTTTCAGGCCCGGAATGATCGGAACCGTAATGCCCGCTTCCCGACAACGCCGGACGAAATCGAAATATTTCTGGTTATCGAAAAACATCTGCGTCACGATGTAATCGGCGCCTTTGTCGATTTTCAGTTTCAGGTACCTGAAGTCGGTATCGTGGTCGATCGCTTCGAAGTGTTTTTCGGGATAAGCCGCCACGCCGATGCAGAAATTGCTGGGCGTCATGGCGTGCGAACCTTCGTGCAGGTATACACCCCGATTCATATTGGCAACCTGCGTCACCAGTTCACTGGCGTAGGCATAGCCATTTGTTTTGGGTTTGAAAGTATCGAACGGTTTGGCCGGATCACCCCGCAAAACCAGCACGTTGTCGATGCCCAGGTAATGCAGATCGATCAGAAAATCTTCGGTTTCTTCCTTCGTAAAACCGCCACAAAGCACGTGCGGTACCGGATCGACCCCGAATTTATGCATGATGGCCGAGCAAATGCCCACCGTTCCGGGTCGTTTTCGGGTGATGATTTTTTTAACCGTTCCGTCGGGCTCGACTCGTTCGATGTACTCCTCCCGGTGGTACGTCACGTCGATGAACGGAGGCTTAAACTCCATCAACGGCTCGATATTGTCTAACAGATTTTTGAGATTGTCGCCTTTGATCGGTGGGATAACTTCAATTGAAAAGATCGTTTTTCCGTTCGCCTGACGGATGTGATCAGAAACTTTAGCCATGTGTGTTGTTTGGAACCGTAGAACGACACCGGTCGCCCGGCACCGAGAATAAACCCGGCAAGGCTGTAGTTACCACCCAACCTTGCGTTGGCACAAAAATACGGGAAAAATTGGAGATAACCGGTCTATAGCTGTACCAAACCCCAGCGGATGGCTTCGAGCACCATACCGACGCGGGTTTTCACCTGCATTTTCAGAAAAACCGCTTCCCGATAGCCATCGACGGTCCGGGCGCTGACACACATTTTGTCGGCAATTTCGACGTACGTCAGTTCGCTGCACGCCAGCTTCAGAAATGTGAGTTCACGGTCATTGAGGTTGAAAAGGGCCGCCGGAGTTCCGTTTTCAGAGGGATTCAGACTCCGGACGAGTTGGGTGGTCATAAATTCGGAGTAGTGATAGCCTTTGGTGCGCAGGTCGTCGAGCGCCAGACGCAGTTCGGCGGGTCGGCAGCCTTTGAGTAGGTAGCCCCGAACGCCATTCCGAATCATCCGCACGATGTTCTCCTCGCGATCCATCATCGAGAGAGCCAGCACTTTACAGGCCGGGCAATGTTCTTTCAGGTACGCTGCAGTTTCAAAACCGTCCATCTCGGGCATGTTGATGTCCAGCAACACAATATCAGGACAGTTGCCCTGGCCGAGGTGCCGGATCAGATCGCGGCCATTTTCGGCCACAATACTTACTTCGTAGTTGTCGAATTTCTGAATCAGGTCAGCCAGGGCCTGAGCCAGCAGGCGGTGGTCATCGACAATGGCGATGGAGGTTTTTAAGGCGATAGAGGTTTCCACAGAGATATCGTTTAGTCAATGGCTTGAAATTAAGGCAAATCCGCACTCCATGCAAGTCATCTTAACCAATTATCAGACCGTATTTTTACTCACTGTGCAGGGTCAAGCTCATCCACGCGGCAATCGAATTTCAACGCGTGTCCCCCAACCCGGCTGACTAACGAGCGCGCATTCACCACCCAGCAACCGGGCGCGCTGTTTCAGATTCAGTAAGCCCGAACCGGACTTGCTCAGCGCACGTTCAGCGACTTCGCCGGCATCGAAGCCACGACCGTCGTCGGTGATGATGAGCACAAATTGATCGGGTGCATAATCGGCACTAACCTTCAGGTTTCGCCCTCCGGAATGCTTCATGGCGTTGTTGAGCGATTCCTGAACCATGCGAAAGAGGATGGTCTCCGTCTGTTCACCCAGCGAATACGGTGCGCCAACACATTGAAACTGGGTTTGAAAACGACCCGTACGCTGAATCCGCTCCATTTCCAGCGCGAGGCTCTCCTGCAAGCCATGCCGTTGCACGGTGCCACTGTCGAGTGTTTTGGAGAGCTGGCGCACATCTTCCATGGTGCGGGCCACCGTATCGAAGGTTTGCTTCATCGCCGGCGCGTGAGAACTTTCTGCCAGTTCTTCTTCCAAGACGCTAAGCTGGATCATGGCCAGCGAGAGCATCTGACCAATGTGGTCATGCAGTTCCTGCCCGATTTGCTGAAGGGTGTGGTTCTGAATTTCGAGTTGTGACTTAAGGAGTTCGCGCGCGTAGGATTCTTTGGCTTGCATGAGTTCCTGCTGGTAGCGAAAATTTCTCTTTTGGTATAGAAAAAAGAACGTAGCAACAAAAGTCACCAGCAATAGCATAAGGACGGTGCCCGCTATGATCACAATGACGACTTCATCTGCCGGGCTTTGCATATAAATCCAACTGCATAAAGGCTGTATAGCAATATATTTAAAACGTGATTAATTACATATAGCTTCTTGGCCAACCCCATATCTACCTTGTATAAATAATTCAGCAAACCCATTAGAAAAAAAGTACCTGCGTAAAAAAAAAGCACACCCGTACACACCCAAAATTCAGGGATACTCCAAATACGTTCTTCAGTATTAATATTAAATAATTCATAAAAATAAAACCCTGACCATGCAATCAATAAAACCGCTTCAACCATGAAGCAATTCGAATTAGGCGAATGAATATTCTGAAAAAACAATGAATTAAGTAAGCAAAAAAGTACAAAAACTGGTATAGAAGCACGAATCACTTTCCTGACGAGAGTGCTATCAAGGGTATTGATATAAAATAAAGCAACTAATGTATACTCAACCGGTTGATAAAAGTGATAAATGAAGTTGGAGTTTTTTATCATCCGCAGATGATAGTACCCGATTCCTTCTGCAATACACGTCACCACCAGCGACCACATCAGCCAGCGGAAGTTCTGGGTTAAAAACTTCCGCTGGCTGACGGCGATAATCAGGCTAATAAGTAGGAAACCAAGATAAACTTCAAGCATGACGTGTTTCAAGAAGTGGAGTAGGATCATCAGGAATAGGACAGCACTGGGCACCGTTGTCGACTGCCAATATCGTAATTGCATCTTTTACCGGAAGATCTTCGTTTCCATCTTTATCTATACCGATAAAAATAACCGTATTCCTGTGTTGCTTCCTTGTATCTACTCCAAAGTAGATAGCGACTTTTTTGTATAATCGTTCTTCTTCAGGCTTTTCAGTTTCAAAAAAGCATCTTTTTAGAAAACTTGGGTCATGCGCATATCCATTGAATTCGTTATATGGATCAAATAAACCAGGAGCATTCATATGCAAATTTCTACTTATCCAGTTTATTTGCCCTTTTTTTAAATCATCAAATTCAACAGAAGTGTCCTTACCGTCTTTATCAATTCTTCCTTTGTATATGGGAGTAATAATTTTACAATTTTGATCTACACCTGCAGCATATACATCTAGATCTCTATGTTTCTCTATTTTAGACTTACATCCAAAAAAGATAACAAGCTTGCTTATTCCAGGAGATTTAAGTATTCCATCAAATATAGTAGCATCGAAATATTTTTTTTCCTTATCCATACTTAAGTCAACATCAGTAATGTTAATCCAAGTTGTCTTTCTTCTATAAAATTCATCTTTCCATTTATGGAAATCTTCTCCGGTGATGGGCCCGGTATCAGGCTGTAGTACTAATTCACACTTTGGATCTTTTTGATGAGGAATAATTGCGGGCATAGTCGTACACGTTTATGGTTAGAAATAACTTTCCATAAAGTTGAGTAATTATCCGTAAAATAAAATCAGGTTCATTTTTAACGATCTTCAAGAAAAAACCTATACAATTGATTATCACATAAATACATCAAAAGGTACAGTATTTTACGGGAGCTCCCCCAGAAAATACGGGAAATTTCCCGGCATCTACCTGTTCGGTTTTATACTTTAGGACTTACGTCTGATAATTTTGATAAACTTGCTTTTTGCCCCTAAATCCTCTAAGGGGACTTGGACACAGCATAATCCGGATGCGCAAAGTCCGGCAGCGGCCGACCGCCCTTTAGGGGATTTAGGGGCAAAAGCGAAAGTCTTATACTTAAAAACTGACTACTTATTTCCGTAATGTATTTTCCTGCCCCAAACTTTATAATTACTTACCGAACTACTTAGCTTGAAGCGAAAGGAAGCCTCGGTCTGGTGAACCGTCGAAGTACCTTTGTACGAATTGGTCAAAAACCGCTTGACTGACCAAAAATGCGGTTCTACGCTCGAAAAAAGTCACCAGATAATAAATTAGCGTAACATTACCCCTTTTATCGGACTACCTTGCGACTCGTGCAGTTCTTGTCCGCGTTCTACTCAGTAATCAGTTCAATTTTCATTTCCTAACCATTTTTACGCATGAATACCAGACATTTTACACTCCGATCCCTGCTGGCTCTCTTGGTGGTCAGTGCGCTGCTTTTTGGCGTAACCAGTTGTTTTAAGGCAATTCAGGATCACCAGTTCCCGAATCCGACTACGTTCTCGGCCGTACAAGGCCCGCCAGTGGCCAGTGGCCTTAGCTCGCCGATTGGCATGGCCGAGGATAACAAAGGGTATCTGTGGGTTACGGAAGCCGGTAGCGGAACCGCCAGCCCCGCCAGTGGCCGGGTTTCGGTCATCACGCCCGGAGGCACGTTTACCGCCATCACCGGTTTTCTGTCCGCCGAAAGTCCGGAAGGCTCGCCCGAAGGGCTCAACCACCTGGCCTACAAAGATGGCAAGCTGTACATTTTGCACGGCGTTGATGACGCGCTGTACATTGCAGACATCTCCTCATTCGTTCCGGGCGTGACGGCTCCGATTCCGTTCGGTTCATTGACCAAAATCGACATTGGTACCTTTGTTCGGCAGCAGCATCCGAATGCCCCCGACCCGAAAGATTCGAATCCCTACAATTTAACATTTGGCCCCAACGGCGATCTGTTCATTGTCGATGCCGGTGGGAACGCCATCGTGCGTCGGGACAAGGATACCGGAGCCTTGAGTATCTACGCGATTTTCCCGGATGTACCGAATCCTATTTATGATGCTTCGGATCCGTTGAAAGGACCGGAGACCATCGACCCCGTACCAACCGGTATTGTCTTCAACGGGACCGACTTCCTGGTTACCACCCTGGTGGGATATCCTTTTCCGGCCAATCTTTCAACCATTTACAAAGTAAGTGCCATGGGTACCGCTCCGATTACACCGGTCGCTTATAAAACCAAATTCTCGGGCCTGACCGACATCGCGCTGACGTCGGGAGGCAAAGCGCTGGTGACGGAATTCGGCTTCTCAACTCCGCCCCGGGTTGCCAACGGCGATGTGGATGGAGACAGTCCGAGCGGAACATTGTTTTCAGGGGCTTTCCCGTACATCACGCCGGTAGACATACTGGTCAGTAATGCCGCCGACACCTATTATGTCCTGTATTATGGTTCAGGCATGATCGTAAAATTCACGGGAGGTAACTGATTTTAAAGTAGTTACTAAATAAAAGCGGCAATCCCATTACCCGGGATTGCCGCTTTTATTTAGTAATAGGAACAGCCTTGGCTTACAGTGTCAGCAATACCCCCGCCGACGCGTAATTGATCCAGGTAAAGGTGTAAATTTCGTCCGTATCCGCCCCGCCTTCAACGACCCGGTAGCCCAGTTTGAAACCCAGTTTCGGGCTGGCTTTGTAAACCGCTCCCAGAAAAACATCTTCGGCCCGACCCGCCTTTGCCCCCAGCGCGTCACCCTCCAGCAGCACGCTCCAGCGGTTGCCGGGCGAATAGGCCGCGTAGAAATTCAGCAAGGGAACGAAGCCAACGTTGTCATAATTGGCTCTACTTACTTCATTTTCAAACCGGGTGTCGGCATCCCGGATTTTGGCCGTAAAACCCGCGCCCACCCGCCAGCGGTCGTTGGCCACGAAGTCGTAGCGGTACGTAAGCCGGTAGGAGTTAAATTTGTAGTAAGCCGTCGTCGGTTGATTGGCCGGAAACAAGACGTTGTTAAAAGTAACATCCTGATCGAAATTCCCCTGATAACGAACTGTCAGGGGCGCATACAAGGCGGAAATCGTGTGCCGGTTGGCGATGGTGTAGCCCAATCGGACGCGGTAAAAAGCCTGGGGCTCTGCACTTAGCTGCTTCGCTAAATCAACCAGCGTACCTCCCTGATTGGGAATCCGTACATCGGTGTAATTCGTTCCGAGGACCAGCCCCGATTCAAGATCAAGTCGTAATTGGGCCTTCGAGGGCAATGTCATCAAAAGCAATAAAACCGGGGCAAGCGCCCGCGAAAAAGAAAGAAAGTTCATAACGTTGAGCATGTGGATACAAGCTAAACGCTTCAGGAACCAAATGGTTTTGCCAGTTTATACGGGCGTCGGTTCGTTTCGATTCAGTGCTGCACCAACGATACGGGACGCTGCCCGAACGCCGATGGTGAAGCCAAAAAAAGGCCCGAAGGCCAAACCGGCCGGGAAACTGGTAACGTACAAACCGGGCACGCTGCTCTGAAAAACCCCGTCCAGCACCGGAAAGCCGTTGTCGACAGCCAGCTCGTCCAGCAGCGACTCCTCCAGAAAGGGCAGCCGCCGAATGTCGACCTGGTAGCCCGTGGCCGCAATCACCGCATCCACCACCAGTTCTTCGCCCGAATCCAGCGTTATGCCTAAACCATCCGGTTTTTCGGTCACGGCCGTCACCTGCGTCCGGGGATGGAGGCCAACTTCCGGCTGAAAAATCCGATCGGCCAGCCAGGGTTCCAGCTTTAACCGCCCCTCCGTCCACAGATTCATCCGATGCATTTCCTGCTCATCAGTTGACAGGTTTCGGAACCAGCCGGGCTGATCGACCATGCCTTCGACCAGCGTTTCGACCCACGACCAATCCGATGGAATGAATTGGGGCGTATCGTGCCGGTAAGAGAGATCGATCCGGGCCACACCGGCTTCGCGCAGGAGGGCCGCCCACTCGAACGCACTCTGGCGACCGCCCACAATTAACACCCGTTTACCCGCATAACCAGCCATATCCACCGCATCGCGGGTGTGCCGGAGCCGGTCCGAAGGAATCAGTTTCGACAACAGAGTCGGAATATGGCTGTAGGAATAAAACCCGGTGGCTATCACCACCTGCCGGGCCTCCACCATCGAACCGTCGTCCAGCACCGCCCGGAAATGGCCATTGTTCCGACTGAGTTTGTTCACATAGGCCGTCTGTACCGGAATTTCTGCTCTTTTCAGAAACCAGTCCGTATACGCCAGATACACCTCCCGCGAGAGCGGTTTTTCCAGCGTGGGCGATTCTCCGCGTTCGGCCAGAAACCGTTCGATGGTCCATTGCCCGTCGGGGTCGAGGTGCCATTCGACACCCGAGCGCAGCAGCATTCCGGCGGGCATGTGCTGCTTCCAGAATTCCATCGGATGCCCAATCACCCGGAAATCGTGCTGCCGGTTTTGAAGATAGGATGCCAGGCCCAGCCCAAACGGGCCAGCCCCAATGATCAGGGTTTCGGGAGAAGGATTCATCATGATTCAAAGTGGTTGCAGGGTTTTGGGGGATGCGTCAGCGCGTCAGGCGGTAGAGCAGCAAAGCCGCCCGCTGAATCAGAAACGGGTATTCTTTCAGGTTGATGCTTTCTTCGATGCTGTGCGCGCCTTTTCCCGACGCACCGAGTCCGTCCAGACACGGCAGGTATTCCGCCACAAACGAAACGTCCCCCGCTCCCCGCGACCCCGGATCACCCGCCAGCACCGGCCCCAGGCCCATGTCGCGGCTGACCTGATCCACCACTTTCCGCAGGTTTTCGTTCTTTTCCGACGGTTCCATCGCCGGAATGCCGTCCTGAAACGTGATCGTCGCTTTGGTTAATGGCAGGCTTTTCTCTACGATTTCGCGCATCCGGGCGCGGGCGCTTTCTTTCTGTTTTTCCGAAATAAACCGCAAATCGCCTTTCACCAGTGCCGACGGAGCCACGATGTTGGTTTTGCCGTTGGTTTCGCCTTTGGCGGATTTGTTGTCATACCGCACTTCCGACCCGCCGATCATCAGGCCCGGATTGAACGTGAGGTATTGCTCCTGCCCCAGGGCGCGCCGAAATTCGTTCAGAATCCGGGCGGTTTCAAAAATGGCACCGTAGCCCAGATCACTGAATATCCGCGATGAATGCCCCGTTCGGGCCACCACCTTGAGCGTCCAGCTACTCGAACCGCGCCGACCGGTGGTGACGTGGGTCAGTCCCTGCGCCCCTTCGAACGCCAGGGCCAGGTCGCATTTTTTGGCCCGTTCGATGAAATCGCGCCGACTTTCGGGGCCGCCACTGCTTTCTTCATCGCCCGTGAAATAGGCCGTAATCGAGACATCGTCCAGCAATTTCTGGGCGTGAAGTGCTTTCAAAGCAGCCAGAATGAGCACGTTACCGCCTTTGATGTCGTTGGCGCCCTGCCCCGTAGCCGTCGAATCGTTCACCCGCGTAAAGGGATCGAAGGGAAGGCTTTTTTCAAAAACCGTATCCAGGTGTCCGATCAGAAACAGCTTCTTGCCACGTTTGCCCTGCCGCGTAGCCACCAGATGCCCGGCGCGGTTGAGGGAATCGGGCAGCGTTACCCACTCGGTTTTGAAGCCCAGTTTTTCAAATTCGTCGGCCAGGAGTTTACCATTTTCCCGGACGCCCTCGAGGTTGAGCGTTCCGCTGTTGATGTTGACGGTTTTTTCCAGAAACTTCTCCGTTTCCGGGTGAATTTGCCGGACGGTTTCGATCACTTTTTTCTCGGTGGGCGAAAGGGATTGGCTATAAACACCGGGAGCGATGCTTAGCAACAAGAGTACGCGAACGTAGCGTTTGGTCATAGCTCAGAATAAGCAGGTTGTTTCTCAAATTAAGCAGCGAATTTCATAAATGCTTCTTTTTTGAAAAACATTCCTTCAAGCATCAACCAGGGGAGATTATCTCCTGCGCGTGGGAAGTCTGCGTCAGGTGAAAGCAATTAAAATTCTGAAACGACAATACCCGGTTTTTCAGACCTGTTGCGAACTGGCAACGGGTTGCGGAACACAGACCACACGCGGAGCAACAACGGTTTGCCCGGCTTGTCGCCCCAGATTTTTCAGCATGTTGACGTGCGAACCCAGCGCATCCAGCAACGAGGTTTTCTGGTAATACGGGAGTCCGAACTCCTGCGCTGTGGCCTGCACGATGGGCGCAATGGCCGGGTAATGCACGTGGCCAATCGATGGAAACAAGTGGTGTTCGATCTGGTAATTCAACCCGCCGATGAACCAGGACAAAACCCGGGAAACCGAAAAATTGGCGGTGCTTTCCAGTTGGTGAATAGCCCAGGCATTTTCGATGTTGCCCTGATCGTTCCGAATCGGCGAATGAACTTCCTCAATGATGTGCGCCAACTGAAAAATGACGCTCAGCACGAAGCCCGCGACAAAGTTCATCAGCAGAAAACCGAGCGCCCACTGTCCGAAGGTGATGTCGGTTAATGCCAGCGGCAATACGCCGACAAAAACCACATAAAACAGCTTGCCCGCGAGCAAAATTAGGATTTCGCGCGACGAAAACGGCTTGGTCAGTTTCGATTTGGACTTCCGGTTGAACTCCCCGATCTGTTTGAAATCTTTCACCAGAAAGGAGAAGGTCATCAAACCGTATAGCAGGAAGGCATAAATGTGCTGGTAGCGGTGCATTTTTTGCAGGCGCTGCTGCTCGCACAACCTCAGGAACGGTTTGCCCGTAATGTCGCTGTCCAACTGGTCGATGTTGGTATAGGTATGGTGCAGGGTATTGTGCTGAACTTTCCAGTTATAGACGTTGCCACCGAGCAGATACAGACTGCCGCTGAACAGATTATTGACCCAGGCCGTGGTCGAAAACGAACCGTGGTTGGCGTCGTGCATGACCGACATCCCCACACCGGCAATCCCGATTCCCATAATGCCCGACAGAATGAGCATGGCCCAGGCCGGAAAGACATTGGTCAGAATCAGGATGTAAGGAACCAGATAGAGGCTAAGCATAAAAATTGCTTTGCCCACCATGGGCGAACCACCCGATTTGCAAATGGCATTTTCCTGGAAGTACTGCTCAATTCTTGTACGGAGTACCGGAAAAAAAGTAGACTTGTCTTTGTTCAGAAACTTTACGTTTGTAGTCGTCATGTTTAACTTCCTGGGTTACTAGGTACCTGTCAACCGGCTATTCACTGACGACTGTATCGCTCCCCTACTTCTAAATTGTGCGTATTGTTGCTTTTGCTAACAATGTATACCCTATAACGTTGAAAATCGTATTTTATACTGTGTCTATGAAATATATATATTAATACCACTTCCGGTTTCATTTTACATTCCGTTCCCCCAAAGCGTTCGATCGCGGCCAGTATGGTAAAATAGCATATGAATCGGGTAGTAAAACAGAAGCGATCTTCAACTATTTGCTTTTCCTTTGCAGTGGAAATGAAAGCGGGAAGATTGACACCCGACACACTATGGAAACACTCGTCTGCACCACGCCCGGCCAGTTTGAATACCGTCCCGGCCTAAAACCGGAGCTTACTCCGGGCCACGCCATTGTAAAAATTCAGCGCATCGGCATCTGTGGAACCGACCTGCACGCCTTTGAAGGAACGCAGCCGTTCTTCGAGTATCCCCGGATTCTGGGTCACGAACTGGCCGGTGAGCTGGTCGATTTCGATGATGCGCCCGGTTTTCAGCAAGGCGAACGGATTACGTTCATGCCCTATTTCTACTGCGGAACCTGCGTGGCCTGCCGCGTGGGAAAAACCAACTGCTGCGCCCAGCTTCGGGTTTCGGGCGTTCACATCGACGGCGGCATGGTCGAATACCTGAGCGTTCCGAGCTATTCGCTGATTCACGGCGACGGCCTGAGCCTGGACGAACTGGCGCTGGCCGAACCGCTGTCCATCGGCGCCCACGGCATTCGGCGGGCGGACGTGCAGCCCGGTGAGTTTGTGCTGGTGGTGGGCGCCGGGCCGATTGGTCTGGGGGTCATGGAGTTTGCGCGCATTGCGGGTGGTCAGGTCATCGCGATGGATGTGAATGAATCCCGGCTGGCGTTTTGCCGGGAGAAACTCCGGGTGCCCTACACCATCGACGCCCGCTCGGCCGACGTGGCCGAACAACTCCGCGAGATGACCAACGGCGACATGCCAACCGTGATTGTCGACGCCACCGGCAACCGGACGGCCATCAACAACGCCTTTCAGTATATGGCCCACGGCGGGCGGTATGTGCTGGTCGGTTTGCAGCGGGGCGACGTCTCTTTGAGCCATCCGGAATTTCACAAACGCGAAGCCACGCTGATGAGCAGCCGGAACGCCACCCGGCAGGATTTTGAACACGTTCTGGCCTGTCAGAAAAAAGGATTGATCGATCCGGTCACCTACATTACGCACCGGGTTCAGTTTGGTCAGGTCCGGGACGAATTCGCTGGCTGGCTGAATCCGGCCAACGGCGTGATCAAAGCGATGGTGGAACTCAACAACTGATCCGGCAGCATTTGCAGCTTAACAAGCCGGTTTTTGATGCAAAAACAATAGGGTTCCCGCGCCGAATTTGGTATCTTGCCTTTACGTATGAAAGACATTAAAGACCGTTCGCGCAGGCTTCGATTCTACCGAAAAATTCACGGGGTATTGGGCGGAACCCTCTTCTTCTTTTTCTTAATCATTGCGGTGACGGGGCTGCTGCTGGGTTGGAAAAAACATTCCGGCGGGGTATTGCTGGCGAAATCCTACAAGGGCGTTTCAGCCGATCCGAAAACCTGGCTGCCCGTCGATTCGCTCCAGAAAATTGCGTTCAACACCCTGCGCGATTCAGTTTCCGCCGAGCTGTCGCCGGAACTGGACCGGATCGACATTCGTCCGCAGAAAGGCATGGTAAAATTCGTTTTTGCCGATCACTACGCGGGCATCCAACTGGATTGCACCACCGGCCAGGTCTTACACATCGAAACCCGCCGGTCGGATTTCATCGAAAAACTGCACGACGGTTCCTACCTCGACGCCCTGGTCAACCTGGACGAACAACCGTTCAAACTCCTCTACACCAGCGTCATGGGTATCGCGTTAATCCTGTTTTCAGTCACCGGTTTTTACCTCTATTATGGCCCGAAACGGATTCGCCAGGAGAAGCTGACGCGGTCGGCCAAGTTGGTTTAGAGTTTTTGCCTATTGCCCCCAACCCCCTAAAGGGCAGGGCTGTTAGTTCTTCCGCTTTTTGCCCCCAACCCCCTAAAGGGGGCTTCAAAATCCGGATGTTTTAGCCCCCTTTAGGGGGTTGGGGGCAACTTAAAACCTCGCCCGCAGCGAAACGATGACGTTCCGGCCGGGGGCCACGATTCCCGAGCTGTAGGGGCGATACCGCTGATCGGTGAAGTTTTCTACCCCCGCATTGATCGACAACAGATCCGTGAGTTGGTAATGCGCCTTGAAATTCAGCGTGTACCAACCCGGCGAATACGGTTTTCCGTCGGCGTCGATAGCATACATGTAATCCTTGCCCTGCTCTTCCTGCGCCAACTCGCTGTTGGCCACCTTGTCGTTATACATCCCGTATAGTTCCAGCCGCAGCTTTTTGGCCGTGTAACTCAGCCGGGTGATGCCGAACCAGGGAGCCGCGTGACGCAGCGGGCTGGTGGTGCCGTCGTCCAGTTCTTCGTCACCTTTCTGGTAGGTGAAGTGTGACGACAGGCCGAATCCGGCGGGGAGCTTGATTTCCAGACCCGCCTGAATCCCGTAGACCGTCGCTTTGGCCGCATTCTGAATCGCCTGAACCTGACTCAATTCGCCATTGTACTGAATGCTGTCCTGTCCGTTCAGCGTAAAATTCCGCCGAACCAGCGCGTTGTCCAGGTACGTGTAATACGCCGTCAAATCGACTTTCACGCGGTTTCCGAACACTTTGGCAACGCCCACTTCCGCATTGTAGGCATACTCCGCCTTCAGATTCGGATTGGGAATGACCACCGAACCCGGCTCCGATTCAAACACCTTTCCGACATCATCGACGTTGGGCGAGCGAAAACCGGTGGACAAATTCGCACTCAAACTCCAGGTGCTGGCCGGGTGATAAACCAGTCCCGCGCTGCCGGTCAGGGCACCGTTGTTAAGTTTCGCGGTGGTAAACGGGAACGGGTAAAATGTGGTTTCGAACGTTGAATTCAGGACAAACTGGTTGTAGCGCGCTCCGGCCTGAAACGTCAGGTTGTCGCTGGCTTTTAGCTGGTACGTCAGGTAAGCCGCATACGAAGCCCAGTTCGATTTGGGGTAACGCGGGGCACCCGGAACGGACACATTCGTAACAATATCCAGATTCGTAGCCGTCGAAACCACATCATCGTAGACCGCTTCCAGTCCATAAAACAGCTTCTGTTTGTCGTTCAACTGCTTGTTGAAATCGATACTGGCCGAAAAAGCATTCACCTTTTCGAGCGTCGTCCGCCGTTCCGAGTCGTTCAGATCGCGGTCGATGCGGCTCTCTTCGAAAAACTGGTGGGCCAGCCGAATGCTCATCTGGTCGTACAATCCCCCACTTGCGGTATTGGTGATGGTCAGGTTGTTCATCATCCATTCCTGCGGGCCGTAGTTCCATTCCGCACTGCGCGGCAGATTCCGGCGGTAGCGCAAAAGCCGGTCGTAGCGCGCGTAGTTCGACGTGGTCGAATACTGAAAACCGTAGTTGAAATCCCAGCGGCCGTTCGGTTTGAACCGAATTTTCTGCAACAGATTGATCTGCGAATAGCCCGTCGGACGCTGCACCCGCTGATCCTGGTTCTGAATCACCCGATCCTCGCTGTCGATCCGCTCAACGTATTCCTTGCGCAGGTATTCGTCCGGCCCGTGCGAACCCATGCGCAGATCGCCGAAATTGTTGTGGGAAATGCTGGTGGCAATTCCCCATTTTTTCCAGCCGACACTGACGTCGGCGTGGCCCGTCAGCTCGCTGTTGGCGGACGAATACCGCCCCACCGCCGAACCCGACACCAGCGGTTTTGCACTGTCCGACAATTTGGGCATCAGCGTGTAGAAACTCATCACACCCCCAATGGCATCACTGCCGTACATGACCGAACCCGGCCCAAAAACCACCTCCGTGTTTTCGATGGAAAACGGATCAAGCGAAATCACATTCTGCAGGTTCCCACTCCGAAAAATAGCTGTATTCATCCGCACGCCGTCGACCGTAATCAGCAGACGATTGGTCGAAAAACCGCGAATCATCGGGCTTCCTCCACCCTGCTGGCTTTTCTGGATGAACACTTCGCCGGATTGGCCCAGCAAATCGGCGGCTGTCTGCGGATTCTGAAACGCCACTTCCTTGGCCGAGATCGTCGTAATTTTGACCGGCACATCCCGGCTCGACTGATTCCAGCGGTTGGCCGTCACCACCACCTGATCCAGCGACAGCGACGCCGGTTTGAGGTACAAAGACAACCCGGATTTCGCCAGTTCGTCGTAGCTCACGGTTTGGGTCTGGTAGCCAACGGATCGGATTTCGATTCGGTCCGCACCCTTGAAAGCGGTGATGTCTACCTTGCCTTTGGCCCCCGAAAGCAGCAAAACCGTCGGTTCCTGGCTCGAAAGCGTCACCCGTTCGAGCGGCCGGGAATCTTCCCGGTCTTTGATGGCAATCACCTGGGCGTAGCTTTCCGCATAGGCCCCGAGCAACGCCCAGAGAATTATATATTTTTTCATATCTAACCGGTTGGGAAGTCTTCAGTATTCGTTTCACATGCATTCAGACACACGAATTCAAAGCTGACGGAAAATGGTCAGCCGGAAATCAAACGTACACGATGTAAAACGACTGTTCAGGCGGAAGCTGCGGAGGAGTGAGGGCCACGTAGAGGGCAAACTGGTTGATAAAACCGCCGACCCTCGGTTCAGGAAACCAGTGGGTCGGGAGCGAAAGCCAGGAAAGCAGTTCCTGGCAGAAAAGGGGTTGTAAAAAGGGAGAGGCTTCGGTCGATTTTTCTTCCTGCTGCGCATCTTTTTCGAGCAATTCCAGCGACGCCAGTTGTTGGTTCAGGCGGGTTTCTTCTTTGTCCCACCAGCACTCGTAAAATACACTGTCGCCGACCACCGTCGTTGCGATCAGGTCATACATCTGCCCCTGGTATTCAAACTCGTGGTCGTGTTCCCAGCGCAGGGTGGTTTTGATTTCGGAAACGGCAAATTTCAACGTCACCCGCTGCGATTCCGTACGGCCCTCTTCCAGACGGTTTTCCACGTCTTTCCTGACCCGGTATTTTTGGGATTGCAGGAGCGTATAGGTTCCCCAGAAAGGCAAACCCAGCGTCATCAGGAGCAGTATGAGTATCGACGTCCTCAATCCGGCAAATGGTAAAGTTTATGGCAAGCGGAACACGGGTTGGTTTCAAAAAAACAGGAACCAGCTAACCGGAACTTTCGTCCTGATTAGCTGGTAATGGGCAGGGTTAGTTAGTCAATTTACAAACTCTTGATAGTCTTCGTCTTCAGAATCGACTCCAGTTCGCCCAGGTGCTGATTCAGTTCGGCCGACAGTTCTTCGTACACTTTATACGAGCCGTCGGTCGGTTTGGCATCTCCGGTTTCAACGCTCCGCCACAACGACGCCAGGCGGTTGTTGAGCTTGATCGGGAAGTTCAGCGGATCCTGACCACTCTGGTTGCGGATCTGATACAGGTTTTCTTCCACGATGCTCAGTTGTTCGATGATCTTTTTGTTGGCCGGGCTGTTGGTTTTGCCCAGTTTTTCTTTCAAATCCCGAATCTGAACCACCGCGTCGTTGGCCTTGCTGGTCTGGTCACGGAGTTTGATGGCCAACTGGAATTGCTCCTGAACGTCGGCATCGCTTACACCTTTCAAACGCGGATCGAGCTTGATTTCAAACGGTTGCGTGAGGGTTTTGCCAGCGGTCGTGAGCCGGATCTGGTATTTTCCCGAAGGAGCCAGCGGTCCCATCGTGGGCCGCGCACTCCAGACAATCATGCCTTTGAACTCGGTGGCTCCCGGATACCGCATGTCCCACTCGAAGCGGTTCAGACCGGCATTTTTCGTCGGCGGTTTCACCCGTGGAGCGCGTGGATTGTCCTCTTCCATCTCAGCCGCCGGGGCTTTTTCACCTCCCGCTGGTGCGTCAACGCTGTCGAAGCTGCGAACCAGATTGCCTTTCGAATCCAGAATTTCAATTTTCACCTTGTCGGACGGTTTCGCCAGGTAGTACTGGAAAACCGCATTCTGAACCCGACGGACGGCACTATACGGTTTGAAAAAATGCACGTCGGCTTTGGCCACTTCGGGCGAAAATTCCCGAATCGGCGCCACATCGTCCAGCACATACATCGAACGACCGTGGGTTCCGATCACCAGGTCTTTTTCGGTTACGATCAGATCGGAGATCTGGGTATCGGGCAAACCCAGTTGCATCGGCTGCCAGTTGTCGCCATCGTTGAACGACACATAAACACCGTGTTCCGTACCGGCATACAACAAACCGGGCTTCGTCAGGTCTTCCCGAACCGTGTGGGCGTAATGCCCGGCACCAATGCCGGTCACGATTTTTTTCCAGGTTTTTCCGTAGTCATCCGTTTTCCAGAGATACGGGGCGCGGTCGTCCATCTGATACCGTTTGGCGGCAATGTAAGCCGTTCCGGGCTTGTGCCGCGACGCGTCGATGATGCTGATCCGGGTGTGTTTCGGCAAATCCTTCGGCGTAATGTTCTGCCAGGTTTTGCCGTGATCGCGGGTGATGTGTACCAGCCCGTCGTCGGAACCGGCCCAGATCGTGTTGACATCGTGGAACGAAGGCGCGAGCGCAAAAACCGTCGCGTAGATTTCCGGGCCGTTCATGTCCATCGTAATGACCCCGCCACTTTTTCCGAGTGAGGCCGTATCGGCCAGCGTCAGATCCGGGCTGATTTTCTGCCACGACTGCCCTTCGTTGGTCGACATCCAGACGTGCTGTGAACAAACGTACAAACGGTTCGGATCGACCGGCGAGAACACGATGGGATACGTCCACTGCCAGCGTTCGGGTAACGCACTGGAGGGTTCGCCGGAGAAAAACCGGGGATACACCTGCACATCCCGCACCTGACCGGTGGCCCGGTTGTAGCGCGTCAACAACGCCCCCTGGCTACCGGCGTAGAAAATATCCGGGTTTTTGGGATCCTGGGCAATGTAGCCGCTCTCTCCTCCCCCAACGTCGTAATACCGCTCCGATTTCTTAAGTGAATTGGACCGGGCCTGCATGTGATTCCAGCCTTCGCTGGCCACGGCCACAGTCGAGTTATCCTGCTGGGCACCCGCCACGTGGTACGGAAAATCATTGGTCACCGTGATGTGGTACAACTGCGCCGTCGGGAAGTTTTCGTCCGTCCAGGTTTTGCCGCCGTTGACCGAAACCGTTCCGCCACCGTCGTTGGACGACACCATCCGCATCGGGTCGGTCGGGTCGATCCACAGGTCGTGGTTGTCACCGTGGGGCACCGTAATCGTTTTGTCAAATTTCACCCCGCCGTCCGACGATTTGAAAAACCCGACATTCAGGCAGTATACGCCGTCTTTGTCTTTCGGATCGGCGTAGATGCGCGAGTAATAGAACGCCCGCTGACGCAGTTTCCGCTCGGAGTTGACGTATTTCCAGGTCATCCCGGCATCGTCGGACCGGTATACCCCGCCGTCGTTGGCTTCCACAATGGCCCAGACGCGGTTGGGATCGACCGGCGAAACCGTCACCCCAATTTTACCGACCGGCCCTTTCGGCATCCCCGGTTTGTTGGTCAGTTCAGTCCAGGTGTCGCCCCCGTCCGTCGATTTGAACAAACCGCAGGCACCACCGCCCCCCCACATTTTGTAGGGTGTGCGATACACCTGCCAGATTGATGCGTAGATCACTTTCGGATTCGTGGGATCGATGATGAGGTCGGCCGCACCAGCTTTGTCGCCTTTGTACAGCACTTTTTTCCAGGTTGTACCGCCGTCGGTTGTCCGGAAAACACCCCGCTCTTCGTTCGGGCCGTACGGGTGGCCCAGAGCCGCCACGTAAACCGTATTCGGGTCGGTGGGATGCACGCGAACCCGGGCAATGGCCTGTGTCTCTTTCAGACCGATGTTTTTCCAGGTTTTGCCGGCGTCGGTGGTTTTATAGACACCGTCGCCCTGCATGATGTTGCCCCGGAACTGGGTTTCGCCGGTTCCGATGTAGACCACATCCGGGTTGGTTTCCGAAACGGCCACCGCTCCCACCGACGAACTTTGTAACTGGCCGTCGGTAACAGGAGCCCAGGTGTTCCCGCCATCGACGGTTTTCCATAAGCCACCACCAACCGCGCCAAAATAGTATTCCTGTTTGCGAGAGGAACTCCCCGAAGACCCCAGCGAGCGCCCCCCCCGGTTGGGACCGATGTTGCGCCAGGTCATTCCTTTAAAATGCAGGGAGTCGGTCGCCAGCACGGGCGAAGACGACTGAGCCGCGGCCGGCTCGGTCAGCAGAAGTCCCCCTAAAGCCGTCAGAATGAGACAGTGGTGTAATTTCATAGACTGTTTTTCAAAAAAAGTATGTAGGGTTAATTTAACGCTTCATCAGGAGATCAGGATGGGTTATTTATTGAGCGTCCAATTCCGGGTCGATTCTCTAGCGGTAGCCTTCGTTCTGGTCCAGATTTTTGTTGGAATCGATGTCCGCCAGGGGAATCGGGAAAACCTGCCGCCCCGCGTTCGTCAGCGTAATCGGCGGACCATTTTTCCGGGCCACGGCCACCAGTTTGGTCAGGGCCTGGTTGGTCCGGACCAGATCAAAGAAGCGGTGGCCTTCAAACGCCAGCTCAATTTTCCGTTCCTGCCAGATGGCCTGCAAGGTCGGCTGCAAACCCGTGACCGTCGAAGCGGCCAGTCCGGCTCGTGTCCGGATTCGGTTCAGATCGGCCAACGCACCGGTCAGGTTTCCGGTTTGGGCCAGGGCTTCCGCCCGGTTCAGATACACCTCGGCAATCCGCAGAATATGAACGTTATCGATGTTACCGGCTTTCTGGTATTTCGTCGAGTAATACACCCCCACCACATTGTCACGGGCCGTCATTTTTCCCCGCACATCGTTCGGATTGGCAATCAGTTCGGCGTAGAAACCTTCGTGAATGGCAATGTCGCCCCGCCCCCCCATGCTGGACGGAAAATACCAGTTGCGAAGACCGCTCTGGTCGGTGGAACCAAACGCCAGTTCGAAGATGGATTCGGTGGAAAAAGCCCCCGAGAAAATCGATTCGTAGGAGCCCAGCAGCGCATATTTACTGTCGTTGATAACCAGGTTGGCATACTCGATCACTTTCTGCGGCTGGTTGGTATACAGATACAGGCGGGAAAGCAACGCCCGGGCGGTTCCCTTCACGGCCTGCGAGCGGGTGGTTGTGATGTTCGCGTGCGTCTCCGGCAGCAGTTCCAGGGCTTTCAGAATGTCGCTTTCCACCTGCGCATAAGATTCGGCCAGCGTAGACCGGCTCGGAAACAACGAATCGTCGACCTGCTTGGAAGGCTTCAGCACCAGCGGAATGCCCAACGTCCCCACGACGCCCGGCACGCCCCCGTATGACCGGGTCAGGTCGAAAAACGTCAAACCCCGGATAAAATACGCCTGACCCAGAATGGCGTTTTTGGTGGCATCCGGAATGTCCGTCAGGCCCGGAACGGCTTCGATCAGCGTGTTGGCGATGTTGACCGCGCGGTAGGCCCGGGTCCACAGGGCGGCATTTTCGCGGTTGGCCGGTGCCGTAACGTAGGTATCCATTTCCCGGTAAAAATCCCAGGTTCCCACGCTCTGCGAAATATCGGCTGCAACATCGCCCATTAGGATGAAGTTTCGCCCGTAATAGTTTCCGTCCTGGAGCTGGTTATACATCCCGGCCATGGCCGCCGTGGCACCTTTCAGGTTGGTCACGGCCACGCTTTCCGACACCTCGGCCTGCGGTTCCTGATCCAGCACATCACAGGCCGTCAATACACTGCACAAAGCAGTGGTCAGAAGAATATGATTCAGTCTTTTCATGGCGTCAATTTTAAATGGGTACATCCTATCAGTAGCGGTTGAGAACGGTTAAAAACTCACGTTGATACCAGCCATATACACCCGTGGTTGCGGCATCGTGTAGAACTCGATGCCCTGCGTGAGGTTGGTAGCCGCCGTTCCGGTCAGTTCCGGATCCAAACCGGTGTACTTCGTGAAGGTCAGGACATTCTGACCGGACACGTAAACCCGCGCGCTCGACAGTTTGATTTTGCTCAGCAGCGTCGCTGGCAGGCTGTAGCCGATCGAAAGGTTTTTCAGACGCATGTACGAACCATCTTCCAGAAAGCGCGAAGGGCGCAGGTTGCCGGAATAGTTTTCGGCCGTCATTTTCGGGATCATCGTCTCATCACCCGGTTTTTGCCAGCGATCCAGTTGGCTCGTCATGAAGTTGGTGTTCCGCGTGCCGCCGTGTTCCTGGAAGAAGCGGTTCCAGTGTAACTGCATGTTTCCATACGAATACTGGAAGAAGAACATCAGGTCGAAGCCTTTGTAAGACAGCGTATTGGTGATCCCGCCGAAGAAATCCGGGTTGGCGTTGCCCACGATCTTGCGATCGACGTTGGCGTCAAACTTGCCATCGCCATCCACATCGGTAAAGATGGGCGCTCCTGTTTCCCGGTTGACGCCGGTTTGCTCGTGGAAATAGAACGAATACATGGAGTAGCCTTCCTGATACCGGTAGATATCCCGGTTGTAAACGGTAAACGGCGCGGCCAGTTTGGTCAGGCGGTTTTTGTTCGTGGCAATGTTGAAGTTCACATTCCAGTCGAGCTTATCCGCTCCACCGCGCAGCACATCGGCGTTGATACCCAGTTCGACCCCGCTGTTCTGCACCGAACCGTAGTTCTGCACCAGCGTGTTGAAACCAGACGTCCGGGGAACCGGAACAGCCAGCAACAGATCGCGCGTATTCTTGACGTAATAGTCGGCGGTAATTTTCAGGCGGTTTTTCAGCAAGCCCAGATCAAGCCCAACGTTGGTTTGCTCCGTGGTTTCCCATTTCAGGTTGGGATTGGCCAACTGGACGGGAGCCGTTCCCGGCAAGTTCACATACGCCGAAGAACCGGATACATCGCCCAGGTCGTTCAGGTTGCCCCCCCAGAGGCCCAGGGACTGAAAGTTTGTAATCCCGCTCTGGTTTCCCGTAAAACCGTAGCTGGCCCGGAGTTTCAGCACATTGATGGCCGACACCGATTTCATAAACGACTCCTCGGAGAGCAGCCAGCCCACGGCCACCGACGGGAATGTTCCCCAGCGGTTGGCTACCCCAAACCGGGAAGAACCATCGCGCCGGATGTTGACCGTTGCCAGGTATTTGTTTTTGTAGTCGTATACAAACCGGCCAAACAACGAAGCGATTCCCCAACTGGAGCCTTCAGACGTACCGGTTTGAACAGCCGCCGAAATGATTCTGCGGAAATCGTTGCTGGGAAACTGCTGGCCCGTAGCCGACGTCCGGCTGAAAACCGACTCCTGAACGGAGGTTCCAACCAAGGCATTGATCGAGTGATTGCCGAAACTCCGCTGGAACGTCAACACGTTCTCCTGCACCCAGTTATCATCCCGCGTGTTGACCGAACGGGCCGAACCGTTGACCGCAGCACCGTTGTTCAGAAACGTGTCGTCGTAGAGATCTTCCTGGATGTTGCTGTAATCCAGACTGAAGCTGGACCGCAGACTCAAACCCGGTATAATATCGTATTGGGCGTATACATTGGCCAGAAACCGGTTGGTCGACATCGTGATGTCGTTGTGTTCAACAGCCGCCAGCGGGCTTTCGAAAGTTCCGAATTTGGTATACGAACCATTGGTCTGGTAGAAGGGCAGGTTGGGCGGCAGAAAGAATGAGCCTTCCAGCGCACCGGAAATGTTGTCGTCGTTCCGAACCCGGTTCCGGAAATTGCGGGAGAACAGCACGCTGGTTCCGACTTTCACTTTGTTGATGGGCGTGAAGTCGAGGTTGACCCGGCCACTCGTCCGTTTGAAATCCGAGCCTTTGATCACCGCTTCCTGAAAGAAGTTGTTGACCGAAACCAGGTACTGAATTTTGTCGGTACCGCCCGTAATCGACAGGTCATGGTTGCGCAGGAGTCCGTTCTGGAAAACCGGCTCTCTCCAGTCGGTGTTGATGGTTCCGGCCGGATTGGCATACGGAGCCGTCTGGCCGTTGTTGACCGAGGCTTCGTTGATCAGCGTTTCGAAGGTCGTTCCGTCGACCACGGCGGGTTTGCGCCACAGGTTTTGCGTACCGATATAAGTACCAAAGCTGATCTTCGCTTTTTTATTGGCTCCGCGTTTGGTGGTGATCAAAACGACGCCATTGGCCGCCCGCGCGCCATAAATCGCGGTGGCCGAGGCATCTTTCAGAATTTCCATGGAGGCAATGTCGGCCGGGTTGATGTCGGCGATGGGGTTGGTGGTGCTTCCGCCCAAACCAATTGCGGAAAGGCTGCCCGACTGGATCGGAATCCCGTCGACGACATACAGCGGATCGCTGGAACCGTTGATGGAAGTGGTTCCGCGCACCCGGACCATCATGCCGCCCCCGGGCGTACCGGAGTTGGCGCTCACCTGCACCCCGGCGGCCCGTCCCTGCAGGAGTTGGTCGCTGCTCGGAGCCGGAATGTTTTCGATGGCTTTGCCGCTCACCGACGCAATGGAACCGGTGATGGTTTTCTGGGCCTGTGTTCCGTAGCCGGTCACAATCACTTCCGATAAGATCTTGGTATCGGTCACCAGAACCACATCGATTTTCGACTGGTTTCCAATGGTCACTTCTTTATTCTGGAATCCAATGGACGAAAAAACCAACGTTCCGCCTTTGGTACCGACGCTGAGCTGATAGGCGCCATTGGCATCGGTCGTCGTGCCAATCGAAGTGCCTTTCAGCACCACATTCACACCCGGTATGCCGGTATTTTCTTCCTGGCTGTTCACGATCCCTTTCAGGATGCGGTCCTGCGCATGCAGAAGATGGGCGGAAAAAATAAGAATAAGAACAGTAGCAATTTGCTTCATGATAAGTTGATTTTGGGTTACACAAACTCCGGTGGAGGTGGGCAACGGACGTAGCAGCCTTCCCGGATCTACTCAGTCCGGTGATTGGGGTCGATTCATTTCCGTTTGCAAACAGGTTACGCTCTCGCCGGACACACGTGGCACACAAGCCAGCGCACCGGCGGACAGATCGGACGCCGTAGACGAGTCGGTATTCGTGTATTTGAAAAACCAGCGGCTGTTAGTGTGCAGGCCTGGCAGTGCTATATAAGAAAGTAGTAGCCATGATAACTCGTGGTTAGAAATGGGAAACTCCGTCTGAATTGGTTTCAAACGGCTACTTTTCTTGCTTGACTGGAAGGGAATAAACAGAGCTGGCGGATGACGCAAACCCTGAAAACACAACTGGAGAGTTACGAAGAATATTCTTTGGCAAATTTAGGAAAAAGCCAATTTTAATACAAAGAAAATGATCAATAATATTTTCTTTTATTTTAATCTTCAACAGTGTTTTTTATTGTGAAACCAAAATACAGCTTATTATTTTCTCCACCCATCGTTAAATAGACGGAATATATTGTACATCGAAACAATTGGATTAGTGCGCATTTATATTGGTTTTTCCCCGATTGTTCAAAACAAAATAAACTGAATTTTGCACTATTCTTTTATATTGTTTTTTCTATCTGCGAAAATCATTACTTATCAAAATTAAAATACTATTAAACTTGACATCGGTTGGATTGCTTCTAATATTTGGGAGGAGTTTACGAATTATTGACAAGGCTTACCAACCGTTACCCGCTTCCAGCCGCACTCGAAGCGCGTAGCGAAAACCAGCAGTTGACATAACAACTGTATCGGGTTGTCATTGACAATCCTGATCATTCATCATTGCGTATTGGAACAGGTTTTTACAACCTGAACGAATTTTTGTGTGCATTGCCACTCTGGAAGGGGAGCAGCAGGAAAGCACAGAAAACGGTCTGGGATTTTGTAAAAGAACCTGAAGATCTTGCTTGATTGGTATACCGGCCCGACTGTCTCCGACCGACGAGTTATGTGCGGCCTGACCCGGCGTGTTCGGAGCAGTCGTTGCCCGGTGTTTTACCAGCAAATACTTCCCACAGATGTCGTGCTCCTGGGCCTATGCCTGACTTGCATGGCCCTGTACAACTCTTATCTTTCGTTCATGAAAAATCATTTATCAGCATCTTTTTTAGTCAATCGGGCCTCAGCCGCCGTTGCGTGGGTTGTGCTGGGTCTGGTCCTGATCCCCGACCTGGCCGTGGCCCAGCGAAAAGCCAAAACCGCTTCCTCCTCTCCCGCCGTTTCTACAATTTCGGAAAGCCTTTTCAATGGCTTACGGTGGCGTAACGTCGGGCCGTTCCGGGGTGGGCGCTCCCTGGCAGCCGCCGGTCACGTCGACCAGCCCCTTACTTATTATTTCGGAACTACCGGCGGTGGCGTCTGGAAAACCGTCGATGGCGGGGCCAATTGGCTTTCAATTTCCGACAGTACATTCAAATCCAGTTCGGTAGGTGCGATTGTTGTAGCCCCCTCCGATCCGAACGTCATCTACGTCGGCATGGGTGAGTCCGACATTCGCAGTAATATTTCGTACGGCGACGGTGTCTACAAATCGACCGATGCCGGCAAGACCTGGAAACACATGGGCCTGAAAATGGCCGATGCCATTGGCAATATTGAAGTCCATCCCCAAAACCCCGACATCGCTTACGTCGCGGCTCTGGGCAATCCGTTTGCGCCCAACAAGGAACGCGGTGTTTTCCGCACCACCGACGGCGGCAAATCCTGGAAACACATTCTGGCCAAAAACGACAGCACGGGTGCCGCCGTGGTGGAACTCGATCCCAACAACCCGTCGATCGTTTACGCGTCGATGTGGCAGGCCTACCGCAACAGCTACATGATGAGCAGCGGTGGACCGGGTTGCGGTTTGTACAAATCGACCGATGGAGGAGACACCTGGATCAGCCTGCACGACAAACCGGGGATGCCCAAAGGCCTGCTCGGAAAAATTGGCATTACGGTTTCGCCGGTTAACTCCAACCGCCTGTATGCGATGGTTGAGAATGCCAAAGGCGGTTTGTACCGTTCCGACGATGCAGGCATGACCTGGCAACTGATCAACGAAGACAAAAACCTGTGGCAACGGCCGTGGTATTACATGATGCTGGCGGCCGATCCGCAAAACGAAAATGGCCTGATCATCCTGAATGTAAACGCGTTGAAATCCTATGACGGCGGTAAAACCTTCTCCCGGATTCCGGTTCACCACGGCGATACGCACGACATCTGGTGGAATCCGAAGAACCCCCAAAACTTCATCATTGCCGACGACGGCGGGGCCGAAGTGACCTACAACGGCGGAGCAACCTTCTCCGACATCGACATTCCGACGGCGCAGTTTTACCACGTTTCGCTGGACAACGACTTCCCGTATAACCTCTACGGTGCGCAGCAGGACAACTCGGCCATCCGGATTGCCAGCCGCACGACGGACTTCTCGATTGGTGCCGGAGCCTGGTATCAGGTGGCCGGTGGCGAGTCGGGCTACATCACGTCCGATCCGAACAACCCCGAAGTGACGTTTGGCGGAAGCTACGACGGTTTGATCACCCGCTACGACAAGGCGACCGATCAGAACCAGCGCATCAACGTCTACCCGGATTACAGCATGGGCGCTCCTTCCGCCGACCGGAAATACCGGTTTCAGTGGACGTTCCCGATTGTTTTTTCTCCGCACGATCCCAAAGCCCTGTATGTGACCTCGCAGCACGTTCACCGCAGCTACGATTACGGCCATACCTGGGAAGACCTCAGCCCGGATTTGACGCGCAACGACCCGAAAACGCAGGGTGATACGGGCGGACCGATCACGAAAGACAACACCGGTGCCGAAACGTTCCCGACGGTTTTCACCTTCGCCGAATCGCCCATCGAGAAAAATGTATTCTGGGCGGGTTCCGACGACGGGTTGATGCACATCAGCCGCGATGGTGCCAAAAGCTGGCAGAAAATTACCCCGCCGACTTCACAACTGCCGGAATGGGCCATCATGAGTATGATTCACCCCTCCGAACACACGACCGGCAAGGCGTATCTGGCGGCCAAACGCTACATGTCGGGCGACCGGAAACCGTATCTGTTCAAAACGACGGATTACGGAAAAACCTGGACGGCAATCACGGCCGGCATTCCGGCGGACGAATATTGCCATGTCGTTCGGGAAGACCCCAACAAAGCCGGTTTGCTGTATGCCGGTACCGAACGCGGTGTGTATGTGTCATTCAACGATGGAACCTCCTGGCAGAAGCTGAATCTGAACCTGCCCATCACGCCCATCCGCGACCTCCAGATTCACAAACGGGAAAAAGACCTGGTGGTGGCCACGCACGGCCGGTCGTTCTGGATCATGGACGACATTACACCCCTGCACGAGATCGCCGATCAGCAGGCCAAAGGCACGTTAGCCGGAAAATCGGTGCATTTGTTCAAACCGCGTCCGGCTTACCGGATGGACGGCGGCACCGAAAATCTGCGCAGCGGCCCGTCACTGGACGAAGGCGAAAACGCGCCCAACGGTGTGCTGGTACGGTATTACCTGAAAAACAAACCGGCCAAAGAACTAAAGTTGCTCTTCATGACCACGGCGGGTGACACGATCATTACGTATTCCAATACCAAAGACAAGAAGGGAGCCCCGCTGAAAATCGCGAAGGAATTTTACGACGATGCGACGGCGAAAAGACCGGGAACGGCTCCGGCTCTACCGGGCATGAACGCCTTTGTCTGGGACATGCGGTATCCGGATGTAACCCCGGTCGATGGCATCAACGTGATGTGGACCGGCCGCGGAACGGGGGCCAAAGTGGTGCCGGGACAATACAAAGTCCGGCTTTTGATGGGGGATTCGCTGGTGGCCGAACAGCCATTCGAAATCCTGAAAGATCCCCGCCTGAAACTGACGGATGCCGACTACAAAGCGCAGTTTGACCTGTTGTCGAAAATCAACAACAAACTGTCGGAAACGCACAAGGGCGTCAACCAGATTCGCCAGATCCGGAATCAGGTGAGCGGGTACATGAAGGACGTGAAAGACCCGGCGGTGGCGGCAAAATTCAAGAAAGTAACGCAGCCGATGCTCGAAACGCTGGACAAACTGGAGTCGGAGCTGATGCAACCGAAATCAAAAGCGCAGCAGGACGCCCTGGCCTATCCCATTCGGCTGAACGATAAGCTGGCGGGCGTTAGCTCGGTGGTTTCGTCGGCCGACACCAAGCCGACCAAAGCGTCTTACACGGTTTACGAAGCCCTGGAAAAACAGGTCGACGGTTCGCTGACCAAATTGAAAGAAGTGATCAACCAGCAGGTTCCGGAGTTCAACCGCCTGGTGACCGAGCAACGCATCCCGGCCATTACGCCCTGACGATTTTGTGAGATATGAGAGGAAAGAAGTGAGAGCAAAGA
This sequence comes from Larkinella sp., assembly GCF_965227735.1. Classification (NCBI taxonomy): domain Bacteria; kingdom Pseudomonadati; phylum Bacteroidota; class Cytophagia; order Cytophagales; family Spirosomataceae; genus Larkinella; species Larkinella sp. Next base: position 1,885,149 of record NZ_OZ245776.1, read on the forward strand.
CCAGTTTTCCTGGCTTTCACGACTTTCTTCTTCTCGCATCTCACTGTTTTTGCAACGGTTACCAACGAAAACGAGCCACATCTTCCTCTTTCTGGAGGTCGCATAGCGACCAAATGTTTGTAGCGTACGTTTCACCGCAGCATCCTTTTTGGTCGCGTAGCGACCCAACGGCATCTTTTATCAGATCGCTACGCGACCAAAAAAATCAAATTCAACCTGCTTTCTACAAACATTCGGTCGCTAAGCGACCCGTATGGCATCCGGAATGTCCCGATTCTACCCGAAATCTGTTCGCCGGAAATTATTTATTTTATTAGATTTATTCCTCAGGCATTTCCTGGCGAAAACCGCCTGAACGAATGCAAAAAGCCGTTACCAGATCTCCTTTGTCCTGTTTTCAATCGAACCGTTTGCTTTCCCCAGAAATGCCTTACCCAACGGTTTTATGTTTACTTTGTCCGCTCAATTACCATCTCTTTACCGGCACTTTTGACGCGCTTTGCCGGTTCCTGCCTGCTACGTCTAGAAAAAATTTCTGCCACCGGAGGAGACAGAAAGCAGATTCCGATTAAATCCCTACCAATTCATACTATTACAGTAATATTTATTGAGTTCCGTCCATTACATAAGTTAAAATCGTTTATTATTTAGATTTGTAAAGAAAATTATCAAAAACCGCTCACCCTCTTTTTTACGCACAAACGACTTCATCAACAACCCTTTTTCAGCTTTCTGAGACCACACGTACATGAAGCGAGACACTATTTTACTGATCGGAGCCAACGGACAAATCGGTACGGCTCTGCTCCCCCGTCTACAGGATCGTTTCGGAATCGACGCCGTGGTGGCGTCGGATTTACGAATGCCGACCCTGCCGCAGGGGCCATTTGAAATCCTGGATGCCACGCAACCGGACGAGCTGGCCCGGCTGATCCGAAAGTATAATATTACCCAGATTTATCACTTGGCCGCCGTTCTCTCGGCCAAAGGCGAATCTGACCCGATCAGTGCCTGGAATCTGAACATGCAAACACTGCTGAACGTCTTTGAAGTAGGCCGGACCTATAAACTTGATAAGGTGTTCGTTCCCAGTTCCATTGCGGCTTTTGGCGATCATTCACCCAAATATGAAACACCGCAAACCGCCTACATGGACCCATCGACGGTGTACGGCATCAGCAAAGTGGCCGCCGAAAACTGGTCGATGTATTACCACAAGCGATACGGGTTGGACATCCGCTCGCTGCGGTATCCCGGCGTCATCAGCTACCAGTCCATGCCGGGCGGAGGAACCACGGATTATGCGGTCGACATTTACCACAAAGCCGTTCAGCACCTGCCATTCGAGTGTTTTCTGTCCGAAAACACCCGGTTGCCCATGATCTACATGGACGATGCAATTCGGGCAACGATGGAACTGATGGAAGCGCCCGAAGATCGGGTTCAGGTGCGGACCTCGTATAACCTGACCGGCATGAGTTTTACACCCGCCGAACTGACGGCATCCATTCAAACGTATTTTCCGGATTTCGTGACCCGCTATAAACCGGATTTCCGGCAGGAAATTGCCGATTCGTGGCCCAAAACCATCGACGATTCGGCGGCCCGGCACGACTGGGGCTGGCAACCGCACTACGACCTGCCCGCCATGACCCGCGAAATGATTACCCAGCTTACCCTAATTTACGATCCACAATCCCAATTGAAATAACATGACTCCTTACGAAACCACCCGCGCATCCTTTCAGCAGGAACTGGACAGCATCAAAGAAGCCGGTCTCTATAAATCCGAGCGGATCATTGTCTCTCCGCAGTCGGCGGTGATTGCCGTAAAAGACGGACAAAAGGTCCTGAATTTCTGTGCCAACAATTACCTGGGCCTTTCCTCCCACCCCGACGTTATCGAAGCGGCTCACCAGGCCCTTGCGAGCCACGGTTTCGGCATGTCGTCGGTGCGGTTTATCTGCGGTACGCAGGACATTCACAAGGAATTGGAGCAAAAAACCGCCGAGTTTGTCGGCGCGGAAGACTGCATTTTGTACGCGGCTGCCTTCGATGCCAACGGGGGGGTGTTCGAACCTTTGCTGAACGAAGAAGACGCCATCATTTCGGACGAACTCAACCACGCGTCGATCATCGACGGAATCCGGCTGTGCAAGGCCAAACGGTTCCGGTATAAACACAACGACATGGCCGATCTGGAGGCTCAGCTACAGGCCGCTTCCTCGTCACGTCGTAAACTGATTGTTACCGATGGCGCCTTTTCGATGGACGGAACCATCGCCCAACTGGATAAAATCTGCGACCTGGCCGACCAATACGGTGCCATGACGATGATCGACGAATGCCACGCCAGCGGTTTTCTGGGCCGAACAGGTCGCGGCACCGCCGAATACCGCAACGTTCTGGGGCGAATCGACATCATCACCGGCACCTACGGAAAAGCACTCGGCGGGGCTTCCGGCGGTTTTACGGCGGCCCGGAAAGAAATCGTTGAACTGCTCCGCCAGCGGTCGCGGCCCTATCTGTTTTCCAACACGCTCGCGCCCTCGATTGTCGGCGCGTCGCTGAAGGTGCTGGAGTTGCTGAATGGGTCAACTCAGTTGCGGGATAAACTGGAAAGCAACACGCGGTATTTTCGGGAAGCGATGACCGCGGCCGGTTTCGACATCATCCCCGGTGAACACCCGATTGTGCCGATCATGCTCTACGAGGCTCCGCTGGCGCAGGAATTTGCCGCCCGGTTGCTGAAAGAAGGCATCTACGTCATCGGTTTCTTCTACCCGGTTGTGCCCAAAGGCAAAGCCCGGATTCGGGTTCAGATTTCGGCGGGTCACGAGCCGGAGCATCTGGAAAAAGCGGTGGCGGCCTTCACCAAAATTGGTCAGGAACTGGGCGTGATTCCCGCCTGATCGAGTTCATTCCCCTACCATACAGCCTGGGGCCGGTTGGAACACACCGGGTAGGGGAATTTGTGTTCATGTCATTGCGTTGCGTTTCGGCAGAAAGAATACAACCCACTGTAAATCAATGACAAAAGAAAGCAAAACCGTTATCCAGGCCATTGCGCTGGGATTGGTCAGTAACCTGTTTCTCTCTGTCGGGCTGATTGTCAACAGTCTGATGGCTTTTTCCGGTTCACACTGGGCCTGGACGGCCTCCCTCCGGTATTGGCTCCTGCTTCCTTTTCTGCTGGTTATTGTTGCCGGTAACCGTCAGTTAAAACCGCTGCTGGTCGTCCTGAAACAGATGCCCGGCACGTTTCTGATCTGGGGCAACATCGGCTTCGGAATTTTCTACGCCTTCCTGACGTTTGCTTCGCTTTTCGCACCCGGCTGGCTCGTGGCCGCCGGTTTTGAAATCACCATTCTGGCGGGTTTGCTGCTGGCGCCGTTCATTTATTCGGATCACCGGGCCATTATTCCCCGGAAGGCCCTGCTGCTTTCGGCCCTGCTCGTGGTCAGCATTGCGGTGATGCAGCTTGAGAAAATGCAGTCCTTCCACCTGGGTGATTCAACGCTGATTAGCCTGGGCTTAACGCTGGTTGCCGCCTTCTTGTGGCCGCTCGGCAACCGCAAACTGATGCTCGATCTGGAACACCGCAACATTCACCTGAGCGCCTGGCAACGCGTTCTGGGCATGTGTCTGGGGAGCCTGCCGGTTTTGATCCTCCTGGCGGTGTACGGTTTTTACGAATCCGGCCCGCCAGCCAGAGTGCAGGTGTTTTCGTCCTTGATGGCGGCCCTTTTTTCGGGCGTTCTGGGAAGCGTTTTATTCTTCAAAGCCATTCAACTGGTCCGGAAAAATCCCACGGCCCTGGCCACGGTCGAAGCGACCCAGGTCACCACCATCTTCTTTACGCTGCTTGGTGAGATCCTTTTCAAAGGCGTCGGCTGGCCCGGTTTCTACGGCAATCTGGGCTTTCTCATCATGCTGCTCGGACTGGGTTACTACGTTTTTCTGTCGGTCCAAAGCAATAAACCCAAAAAAGTCCTGCAACCGGATCACGTTCACTGACGCTCCCGAACGGTTTTAATAAGCCGCCTGCAACGCTTCCAATGCCCCGGCCAGATACACCAGCGGAGCGTTCCAGTTGATGGCAATTTCGTTGGACGCATAGGAACAGGATGCGTCGATGAACAGCTCATCCGCCGACGTGGCCGTGTAGCCTTCACATTTGTCCTGCTTGGGTGCGTTGCCGTTGGGACCGCCCGACAACAGCCCCGGAACCGGCGCTTCGATGCCATCGGCCACCGAGGGCCGGTGGTGCGGATTCATGACCGGCTTATCGCCAAAACCGGTGACGAAGCAATAGCCGGTGGCATTGCGGCCCAGCAAATAATCGAAGTTGGTCAGGGCGTTGTGAAGGTATTTTTTGTCGTTCGTCAAGCGATACGCCTGAACCAGTGCAATGCCCTGATTGGCCGCGACCGCGCTGCTGCCCCAAATGTAATCCCGCACCGACTTGCCCATGACGGTTTGGTAGGCCTGTTTCTCCACCTCACGGATTAGTTCGTCGGCAAAACCGGTCAGCCGTTTTTTAAGTTGCGGAAGGTCTTTCTGACCCAGTGGTGTCAGGCTTTTTTCGAAACGGGCCAGGGTATAATACCCCAATAGTCGAACCTGCGCCCAGGAGGGCAAGGGCATTTTGTCGTCCGGAAACAGGTCGACCGCCGTATAGTAAGCATCGTTCTTCGTGGTTACGTACAATTCAGCCGCGGCCCAGATCCACTCGTCGCTGGCGTCGCGGTCGCCGTATTCGCCAGTCACCACGTCCGGATCAAATGCCTCATTCATCGCATTCTGACGGTAGTACAAATCCGGGTTTTTCTTCGCCCACGCCCACGCCCGAACGGCAGCCGTCACGCAGGAGTCCGACAAACCCGGCAGTTCCCGGCTCAACGGTTTGAAAATTCGTCCGGCCTGCGCCATTACAGCCGCAAAGTCGAGAGCCGCCGTGATGCTTTTCTGAACGACATACCGCTCCTTCGTGGCTTTGTCGGGCATCACCATGCCATCGAACCGGGCGTTGGTCAGTTTGTGGTAGACCCCGCCATCAGCCGGGTCCTGCATGGTCAGCATCCAGCGTAAGTTCCAGAGCGACTCGTCCAGAAGGTCCGGTAATTTGTTATCACTTTCGGGAATAGCGGTTTTGAAGGTCTGGCAAAACTGCGGAAAGTCTTCGTAGAGGGCCAGCAGCGTTCCGGTGGTAATGCCTGAATTGACAATGTATTTGTTGTAATCTCCGGCATCGTACCACCCGCCCGGCGACGACAGAACCGTACCCGCCGGACGCCCTTCCGAAATCGCCGACGGATGCACCAGCACCTGCGCATCTTCCCGGACATGCCCTGCCGGACGGCTCCACTGCCCGGCGTATCGGGCGGGTAAGTCCGTCGAAACCCGCTGGTAATAAAAGCCTTTCAGCGAACCGGTGGCCACGGCGCGGTGAACATTGGGTTTGATGTCGAACGGATAGGAATGCCCCAGACCGGGAATCAGAACGACAAACGTACCGGTGGCTTTCAGCGCGGAGAAATCCGCCGTTCGGGCGGTTTTGCCCGAAATGGCATTTTGACTGGCTTCGCTCAGCGTGCCTTTGAAGACCGTTTTCTTCAAATCCGGCGTGGTGATCCGAAATTCCCCCGGGGCATCGCCAACGACAATGGCGACTTTGGCGGCATTGGGGTAAAAACCGACCTGATTCAGGCGGATGTTGGTGGATAGCGGCTGGGTTTGGGCAAAACCGGCGTTCAGCACCAGCAGAAAGACTAGCAAAACAGAAAGGTGGGCAGGCTTTGGGAATCGCATGGACGTAGATTTTGGTCAAATCTACAACGATTCCGGGCGTTTAGGGTTTCTTCAGGATCAAAATTGGATGAAAAGCAGGGTGCAAACCCGGTTCTTATCTATTTCTTACACCGCCCCTACATAGTCTTTCAAATGACACCGGAGTCTTCGCAGCGATTGCATAATGTGGTATTCGACGGTTCGTTCCGGGATGCAAAGCTGAAGCGAAATTTCACGAACGGAGTGGTTTTCCATCCGGTTTAACCGGAAAATCTGCCGGGTTTTGTCGGGCAGATGCGCGATGCCCAGTTCCAGGGCTTTGGTCAGATCGTCGTAAGCCAGCAAATTTTCGGTATGGCAATCGTGGTCGGACAGGCTGGCAATCTTGAAATTTTCGTATTTCTGCCGAACCAACACGGCTTTGATTTGATTTAGTATTTTGTATTTGACTGCTCCGAATAAATAATTCTTCAGGTCATCGATCTGAATGCTTTGCCGCCGTTCCCACAAATCCACAAAAAGATCCTGAACCAGTTCCTCGGCGTTCTCCTGCGAATACAATTTTTTCCGGGCTACGGCAAAAAGCGGATGCCAATACTTGCGGTAAATCGCCTGAAAAGCCTCTTCGTCCCCAGTTTGGAAGAGTTTTACCAAAACGGCATCACATAAAACCGAGTAGTCCATAGAAGATAGCGATAGTGGGTCTGCCTGACTGTTCCGGAGAAAATTGCTCCCCGAATAGAATAAATTAATATTCTAAGATTCCCATTTTATGCCTACACGCTATCCTGTACTTACCTGTGTTTACGTACCCGTAAAACGGGTTACAACAAGTCAATTCCCGGATTAGTCCTAATTTCACCGAGCAGTTCTTTACAGAATGTCCATGGCGTATTCTTACCTATAACAAAACAAAGAATTTTTAGAAATTACCTGCACGATAATATAAATATTTAATTATTTAACAGTACGATTTGCGGTTTATCACCGCAAGATTGACGTACCGTTATAGTCAATTCCTTTCCCACTACCGGCGATTTCGGATTTGTGACTGAGAATGCAAACGAATCATAAAAGCTTTTTGGAAATGCTTCAGCGCTACATGGATGGCGTCTGCTCATCTGAGGAAAAACAGATGATGGACTACTGGTATAGCTTGCTGGATCAGGATCAGGAAGAAAAAACCGGTAAGCTTTCCAGACAGCAACTGGAAGAAAAGCTATGGACAAAAATTCAGCACCGGGTCCAGCGGAAAAATGAATCCGAAAATCACACAATCAATCTCAAATGGTGGCAGCACGACGAATGAAGCACCGTTGCCCCAGAACCTTTTCCTTTTTTTCACTAAACCCAAGACCGATGCCCACAACCCTCTACCGATGCTCCCGAAAGCGGCCGAACCGATCCTGATCTGCCCCGCCACGATTTGCTCTTTTCCGTTAAATCAAACGCCGAACTATCTGACTATAAGCTAGTTCTTAAACAGCAAAAAATTATCCATTGTTCTACTTCCTTAACAAAAAAGCAATGAAAAAACGCTTACAATTCATACCCATACCGGGTACTTTCATTCGGGCTTCGCTCCTGTTCTGTCTGCTGATGCTCACAGTAACGGGTCTCTATGCCAATGAAAACGCCCCCCTCGACCGGACCGTCACCGGCACCGTTAAAGATGAAAAAGGCGAAGGCCTGCCGGGTGTCAGCGTCGTGCTGAAGGGTTCTACCAAGGGAACCTCTACCAACGCCGATGGCAGCTACCGTCTGGATGTTCCGGAAAACAACGCCACCCTGATTTTCTCCTTTGTGGGGTATCTGTCGCAGGAAGTAGCCGTTGGCAACCGGACCCGGGTCGATGTGCAACTCGCGGTTGGCGATCGTTCTCTCGAAGAAGTCGTCGTGGTGGGATACGGTTCGCAGCGGAAGCAGGATATTACCTCCGCCGTCTCGGTCATCAGCATGAAAGACATCGGCGAACAACCGTCCAACAACATGAACCAATTGTTGCAGGGTCGGGCCGCGGGTGTGGTCGTAAAATCGAAAAGCGGTGCGCCCGGTGGTGTATTCGAGGTGCGGGTGCGGGGTGTCGGTTCGTTGGGAGCCGGTAGCAATCCATTGTATGTGATCGACGGTTTTGCGGTCGGAACCGACGTTGGACAAAACCTGAACCCGAACGACATCGAGAGCATTTCCGTCCTGAAAGATGCGGCTTCTACGGCCATTTATGGAGCCAGAGGTTCCAACGGGGTAGTTTTGATTACCACCAAAAGCGCCAAGGAAGGAAAGACGAATGTGAATTTCTCGCTTGATTACGGGATGCAGACGCTTCCGGACAGCCGACGCGTAAAAATGCTGAACGGTGTGGAATTCGCCCAGTTCAAGAAGGAAATTTATGAAGATCAAGTTCGTATTCTGCAAAAACGCGAACCCACACTGGAAGAAGTGCCGATCGGGTATCGCTATCCGGAACAAACCAAATATTCAACCGACTGGTACGGTCTGATTCTGAACAATGGTGCTCCCTACACCGATGCGAACTTAACGGTTTCTTCCGGTCAGGGGCCGCTCAAAGCCTTGCTGTCGGTTGGTTATTACAAGGAAAACGGTGTGATTAAAGAAACCAATTACGACCGGATTTCGGTGCGGTCTAACCTGGGCGGGCAAGTCAATAAGTTCATCAATGTTGGCTTGAACATCAACGGAACGTATACCCGCCAGAAGCTGGCCAGTACAGACGGTCGGAGTGCCTTGTTGGGCGGTGCCTTGCTGATGGACCCGCGCGATACGCCTTACAACCCCGATGGCAGTCTAAAACCGTATAGCAATGGTGTCGACGGCGTTTTTGGCTTTCCAAACCCACTATATGTGCTAAAAAATGCCCTCCGCCGAAGAAGCATTGCCGACCTGTTGACCAATGCCTTCGTCGAAGTTACGTTTCTGAAAGATTTCAAATTCAGAACGTCGGCGAACGTCAAACTGAACAACAATACGTATAAAGAGTACATTCCGTCGACCATCGGTGCTTCGGTAGCAACGGGGACGGCCGGTGCTCCTCCGCGAATTGCGACCGAAAACGACAATACCGCCGAATTGATCAACTACTCGCTGGACCAGTTGCTGACCTATGTGCCCAGAATTGGCGAACAGCATAATCTTGATTTTTTGGTGGGGTATACGGCCCAGCAGGAGCGCGTGCGAGCATTTACCGGAACCGGTAATACCTTCCCGGATGACCTGGTTCCGTATCTGGGAGCCGCTTCCATCCGGTCTGCCACTTCCTCCGAATTTGGCTGGGTTAACCTGGCGGCACTGGCCCGGGTAAACTATTCCTACAAAGACAAATACCTGTTCTCGGGTTCGTTCCGGCGGGAAGGCAGTTCCCGGTTTGGGGCGAAAAACAAATATGGTAATTTCCCGGCTGCCTCCATCGGCTGGCGGGTGACGGAAGAGTCTTTCATGCCCAAAACTGATTGGCTGACCGACCTGAAACTCCGGGCCAGCTTTGGGGTGACGGGGAACAATGACATCGGTAACTACCCCAGTCTGGCCTTCGTGGGCGCCAACAACTACATCCTCGGCAATGCGTTTGCCGCCGGGAAAGTGGTCAGTTCGTTTGCCAACTCCGGGCTAAAATGGGAGAAATCGAATCAGTTGGACGTCGGGATGGATCTGGCCCTGTTCAACAACAAGTTGACGGTGAACCTGGAGTACTACAAGAAGATTACGAACGACATGCTACTGCCCATTTCGATTCCGGCCGTATCCGGTTTTACCTCCAGCTTGGCCAACATCGGGAAAGTGCAGAACAAAGGGGTTGAAATCGGAGCTGATTTCCGCACCAACATCGGGGCCATCAATTTCCGCACCAACGCCAACATTACGTTCAACCGCAGCAAAATTCTGGAAATCAAAGGAGCGAACGACATGCTCTGGTATGGCGGTTTCTACGGCGGTTACAACGTTCAGAAAGTGGGACGCCCCATCGGGATGATCTATGGCTACCGGAAGTTAGGCATTTTCAACACGCAGGCTGAAATCGATGCCGCTCCGAAACAGGATGGTGCTATTCCGGGCGCGATGAAATTCTTCGATGCCACCGGCGATGGCGTTATTTCTTACGATACGCAGGATATGGTGGAAATCGGTAATCCAAATCCGGCCTTCACCTGGGCCTGGACCGTGGCCGCCGACTACAAACGCTTCGATCTGAACATCCTGTTCGTGGGTGCGCATGATTTCGACGTCTACCGGAACATCGAGGCTTCCACGATGAACATGGACGGTGTGTTCAACGTATTGGACAAAGCAAAAGACCGCTGGCGGTCACCTGAAAATCCGGGCTCCAATCCCAACGCGAAAAACTCACAGGGCGGAACCAGCTACTTCAAATGGTCGCGGGAAAGCAGCGAACGGTACGTTTACGACGGCAGTTATGTCTGGCTGAAATCCGTTACGCTGGGCTATACGCTTCCGAAAGTGAAATCCATTCTGAGCGATGCGCGGATTTTTGTGACCACCAACAACCTGTTCCTGTTCACGAAATACCCCGGTAATAACCCCGATGCGGGTGTACGCGGTGGCACCGAGCTAAACAACGACGACGAGTCGTATCCGATTCCCAGAACATTCGCTGCCGGTCTCAAAGTAAACTTCTAATTGACACAGACATGAAAAAAATAACCGCTATAGGTACACTGCTTTTTTGTCTTGCCCAGTTTTCGTGCAAAGATGATATGCTGGTCACCACCGACCCGACCCGGATTGGCACGGACCTCTTCTACAAGAATGAAACCCAGTTGCTGCAAGCACTGAACGGCGTATATGGTCAGCTCCAGACGATTACCGGCTCGGCCTATATTTTTCAGGAGTTTCCGTCGGACAATACGACCCTCGATTTTAACCCGCTCGACCGCGGAGGTGCGGCTGGCTGGGAGGCTTTTGAATTCTCGACCGTTAACCAGGGAAATGGTGAAATTGCGAACGTCTGGAACCAGTATTATTCCATGATGTACAATATCAACTACGCGCTGGAAAAAATGGAGGGTAGTGCGGTCGATGCAGCCGCTAAAGGCCCAATCGAAGGTCAGTTGAAGTTCATTCGGGCCTATGGCTACTTCAATCTGGTTCAGTATTTTGGCGATGTTGTACTGGTGACGAAGACCCTGGCCAATCCGGATCCTGCTTTCGATCTGACGCGCTCTCCACAGGCTGAAGTCTGGGCACAGATTGAAAAAGACCTGAAAGAAGCCGTTGCCCTGCTACCAGCTACCTACCCGGCAAACCAGTTGGGACGGGTGACCAAAGGGGCCGCCTTGAGCCTGCTGGGCAAATCGTATCTGACGCAGAAGAAATACGCCGATGCCGTTACGACCCTGAAGCAGGTCACCGGGTACACCCTGAACCCACTTTATGCCGACAATTTTAACCCGGCGAAGAAAAATGGCCCTGAATCCATCTTTGAGATTCAGTATCAGGGCGGCAATGACCTCGGCGAGCAAAGTAATTTCGCGTATCTGTTTGCACCCCGGCTGTCGGCCGGTGCCGTGACCGGTTTTGCCAACACCACGCCGAGTGGCCGGAACATTCCGACCAACGACATGATTGCGGCCTACGAAACCGGCGACTTGCGCAAAGATGTGTCGCTGAAAACCAGCTACACGCTGAGTGGCAAGGAAGTCGCCATCCCGTATATCATCAAGTTTACGTATCCCCACACCATTACGGGCCGGACGGACAACAACTGGCCGGTGTTGCGGTATGCGGACGTACTGCTGATGCTGGCCGAGTCGATCAACGAAGCCACCGGGCCTTCGGCGGAAGCGTTCGATTACCTGAACCAGGTGCGCAAACGGGCGGGTCTGGCGGCCAAAACCGGCCTGGATAAAGTTGCCCTCCGTGACGCGATCATGAAAGAACGCCGGGTGGAACTGGCGTTCGAAAACCACCGCTGGTTTGATTTGCGGAGAACAAAAACACCCGCCGAATTAACCGCTTTCATGAACGCGTATGGGGCGAAAGAAAAGGCAAAACCGACTGTCGACCGGGGCGGTATTGCCTTCAACGCACTGGATTATGTGTATACGGACAACGAATATTACCTTCCGATTCCGGCCCCGCAAATTTTGATCAGCAGCAAACTGACCCAAAATCCGGGGTACTAGAGGAAAGTGCAGGATAGTTAATCGTAAAAAATGCACCTTATTGGATGGATTAATGTTAAATTAGGATTGATCCGTGCAGTAAGGTGCATTTCCTATAAAACCCTCAACTAATCCCTTTTACAAAGTGACCATTTTGACAGAATCCTTTTGGCTTTGGCAGTTTCTGGGTCGTTTGCATCCGCTGATCGTCCACTTTCCGGTCGGTTTGCTCTGCGTCGCCCTGTTGCTGGAAATCATTGGCTGGTCCCGCAAATCCAACGACATGCGGGCCGGCATTACGGCACTGGTCTGGATCGGTGCCATCAGTTCGGTAGTGGCCGCGGTATTTGGGCTCATTTTGATCAACCAGGAAGAATACGGCGGAGATACCGTCACCGTTCACCAGTGGTCGGGGCTTACGACCATGGCCCTGGCCCTTGTTACCGGTTTTGCGCTTCGTTCGGGACGGCTGGGGTTGTACCGGAGCCTGCTGTTTCTGACGGTTTTCGGCGTCACCATCGCCGGCCATTATGGTGCCTTGCTGACCCACGGCGAAGACTATTTGACCAGCGTTCTGCCTTTTGGTAAGGACTCAAAAGCACCTTCAACTACAGATTCGAATCTGGCCTTCATCAGCAATACCAATCAACCCCTCAATGACAAGCAGATCGAGGACCTGAACCTGGAAGTCCGGTCAATTCTCGCCCACAATTGCTACAGTTGCCACAGTGCGACCAAAACCAAAGGAGAACTGCGGCTGGATAAGAAAGAATTGCTCTTCAAAGGGGGCGAAAACGGCGTTATTCTGAAGGCCGGTCATCCCGAAGACAGCGACATGATCAGGCGGGTCAAGCTCCCGGCGGGACACGACGACGCCATGCCGACCAAAGGCAAGCGACTGACCGACAAAGAAATAGCGATCCTCGAATTCTGGATCAAACAAGGTGCGCCCTGGCCCAGCGGTGCCGAAAAAAGCATTTACCGCGTGGCGGCTCTGGAACCCCGGATGCCCGCGATTCCGGCCGCTACCGGCGATTTGACCAACCCGGTCGACCGGTTTGTCAATGTCTACTTCCAGAAAAACAAAGTAGCCTGGAAAACCGTCGTCGACGACCGCACCTACCTGCGCCGGGTATATCTGGATGTGGTTGGTTTATTGCCGACACCCGATAAAATTGCCTCCTTTACGGCGGATACCCGACCGAACAAGCGGGAAATTCTGGTGACCGAGCTGCTGAACCGCAACGAAGACTACGCCCAGCACTGGCTCACGTTCTGGAATGATGCGCTGCGCAATGACTACTCCGGAACCGGTTACATCACCAAAGGACGCTTCGACATTACGAAGTGGCTCTACAATTCCCTCAAAACGAATAAACCGTATAACCAGTTTGTGCGCGAACTGATCAGCCCGACCGAAGAATCAGCCGGATTTATCAAAGGCATCAAATGGCGGGGAACGATCAATTCGAGCCAGAGCACCGAAATGCAGGCGGCTCAGAACGTGTCGCAGGTGTTGCTGGGCCTGAACCTGAAGTGCGCTTCGTGCCACGACAGCTTCATCAGCGACTGGAAACTGGCCGACGCCTATGCCTTCGCCAACGTTTTCTCCGACACCACCCTGGAAATTCACCGCTGCGACAAACCAACGGGCAAAATGGCCGGCACGGGCATTTTGTTCAAAGAACTGGGAACCATCAACGGAAAAGCCCCTACCGAGCAGCGGCTCCGCGAACTGGCCGAGTTTATGGTGCAACCGAAAGACGGTCGGCTCTACCGGACGCTCGTGAACCGGATTTGGGCGCAGTTGATGGGTCGCGGTCTGGTCGAGCCGGTCGATATGATGGACAACGAACCCTGGAGTCAGGATTTGCTGGACTGGCTGGCGTCTGATTTTGCGGCCAACAACTACGACATCAAGCGGTTGATGACCACCATTCTGACCTCGAAAACCTACCAGTTGCCGTCCATCAGCGTGAAAGATCCGGCCCTGCTCACAGCGCCGACCTTCGTGTTTGAAGGCATGGTGCGCCGTCGGCTGTCGGCCGAGCAGTTTGCCGATGCCGTCAGCATTGCCTTCAATCCTGTTTACGGGGATTCTTCGCTGGCTACCAAACTTTTACCGGAAACCATCAAGCAGGAAATCCCCTTCCCGCGGGCGTCATTGGTGAAAAACGACCCTTTCCTGACGGCTTTGGGACGCCCCAACCGCGAAACCGTCAGCACCAGCCGGACCTCGCAGGCCAACCTGCTCCAGGCACTTGAGCTGACCAATGGGGCCAAGTTCAACGACGCGTTGAAAAAAGGCGCGCAAATCTGGAAAGCCAAATATCCGTCGTCGGACCTGATCGTCAAAGAACTGTATCGAAACGCCCTGGGGCGCGAACCGCAACCGAAGGAACTGGCCGTTGCCGAGAAAATTGTGGGTAAAACCCCAAGTATCGAAGGCATTCAGGACTTGGTCTGGGCCATTAGCTTACACCCTGAATTTCAGTTGATCAATTAAAAACCACGAAACCTGTTAAGTCTTGGCGACTTAACAGATTTTAAAATAGAACACCATGAAGAACAGTTGGAACAGACGGGAATTTCTGCAACGCGCCAGTGCTGCTACGATGGCGGCTCTGGCGGCAGGCGCTCCCATGGCAAGCCTCCTGTCAGGCTGTAAAACCAAGAAAATCGGCCAGACCGACGGAACCGCCGACACGGTTATCCTGCTTTGGATGGCCGGTGGCATGGCCCATACCGAAACCTTCGACCCGAAGCGCTACACGCCTTACGAAAAAGACATGGAGGGCAACAGGGTGCTGAGCACGTTCAAATCGGTTCCTACGGTTTTGGACGGCATTCATTTCTCGGAAGGACTTCAATCCATCGGCCAGGTGATGGACAAAGGGACGCTGATTCGCTCGTATGTCTCGGCCGACCTGGGACACATTCTGCACTCGCGTCACCAGTACCACTGGCACACCTGCTATGAACCGCCCCAAACCGTGGCAGCTCCGCACATCGGCTCCTGGATTGCCAAGGAACTGGGGCCTAAAAACCCGGTGATTCCGGCCTTCATCGACATCGGCCAGCGGTTTACGGTGGGCGAAGCGGAAGAACTGAAGGCGTTTCATACCGCCGGTTTTCTGGGAAATGAATTTGGTCCCTTCTTCATTCCCGACCCCAGTCAGGGACTGGAAAGCGTCCGGCCACCGGTAGGCATGAACGCCAGCCGGTTCGAGCGTCGCAACCAGCTTTACAACGACCTGGTGAGCAACAGCCCGATTGGGGAATTTGGCAGCGATTACCAGAAAGAATCGCTCAAACGGTCGATGGAACAGGCGTATATGCTGCTGAATTCACCGGAAGCCAAGGCGTTCGACCTCAGCACCGAGCCGAAGGAAAGTTATGACATTTACAATACCGGCAAGTTTGGGCTGGGTTGTTTGCTGGCGCGTCGGCTGACAGAACAAGGTGCCCGGTTTATCAGCGTAACCACTGAATACGAACCGTTTAAAGGGTTCGATACGCACGAAAACGGCCACACCCGGATGGCCGACATGAAAAAGCTGATCGACGGCCCCATTGCGCAACTCATCAAGGATCTGGACAAAACCGGGCATCTGGACCGGACGATGGTGATTCTGGCCAGCGAGTTCAGCCGCGACATGATGGTAGAAGGCCGCCCCGGCGAAAAAGTGAAAGAGCAGGTCAATCAGCCGGACATTCTCTCCGACATGAAATTCTACGGGATGCACCGCCATTTTACCGACGGAGCTTCCGTGCTCATGTTCGGTGGCGGCATCAAAAAAGGGTTTGTATACGGAAAAACCGCCGATGAACGGCCCTGCAAAAGCATCGAGAATCCGGTCAAAATCGATGGTATTCACCAGACCATCTACCATGCCCTGGGCGTTGCCCCGGATACCCAGTACGAAATCGAAAAAAGACCGTTCTACACGACACCTGACGGAAAAGGGAAAGCCGTTATGGAGTTGCTCGCCTGATACACGGCGTCATTTTACGCGAATCCTGAGACTTCGGGATTCGCGTAAAAAACTCCTCTACCTAAAAAAACAGGCTTTTTTACTCAAAACAGTAGAGTAAAGGATAGTCATTGGCCTGTCTTTTTGTTAATTGAACTAATTTTATAAATACTTGGAATTTGCTCATTCAATTAATTGGATCGTAGTATTTTTTCCACTTGCTTTAATAATCTTAAACAATACCATCCCTGTAACCTGAACTGTACATTTAACCAGCTACAACCATGTGTTAATCAAAACCCGTTATCAAAACACTATGATGCTGAACCGTCGTGTTTTTAGCAACCGGATCGATGCTTGAAAAGAGTGTCTTTTTTGAACCCTGGGACTTCGAGATCCCTAAACCTTCCAACATCTCTATTATGAAAAAACGCATTACCTCATTGGGCAACTCCCAACGCTATGCAAAACAGCTCCTGGTACCGTGCCTGTTTGCCAGCTTATTCACCACGCCTGCCTGGGCCAATTCCGATGACAACAAGAAGGGCCCGGAAAGCCGGTCGCCGATAAACCGGGAAGTTCTTCTGGCCGATGTTACCGGTACGGTAACCGATGAAGCCGGCACCGGTTTGCCGGGTGTCAACGTCGTGGTAAAAGGTTCCAGCTCCGGAACGACCACCGATGCCGAAGGCCGGTTCAAAATCTCAATACCCAACGAAAGAGCCGTTCTGGTGTTCAGCTCGGTGGGGTATCTGAAACAGGAAATCACCGTCGGAAGCCAGACCAGCCTGACGATCAAACTGGTTCCGGACGACCAGACGCTGTCGGAAGTCGTTGTCGTGGGCTACGGTAGCCAGTTGAAGAAAGAAGTAACCGGTGCTGTTCAGACGGTAACGGCCAAAGAATTGAAAGATATTCCGGTTTCGCAGATCACCCAAAAATTGCAGGGTCGTCTGGCAGGGGTTCAGATCAACCAGGCCACCGGTAAACCGGGCCAGGGCATGTCGGTTCGGATTCGGGGCCAATTGTCAGTTTCGGCCGGTAGCGAACCCCTGTATGTGGTCGACGGTTTTCCGATTACCGGGAGCATTGGCGCCATCAACCCGGATGAAATTGAAGATATTTCCGTTCTGAAAGACGCGTCATCGACTTCGCTCTACGGTTCGCGGGCAGCCAACGGCGTGGTGCTGATCACGACCAAACGCGGAAAGGTCGGCCAGACCAACATCAGTTTCAACGCTTTCGCCGGCGTGCAGCAGGTGCCGGAACGGGGTCGGATCAAAATGCTGAACGCCGTTGAATTCGCGCAGTTCAAGAAGGAATTCTACGAAGACATGAACCAGCCTGTTCCGGTTGAATTCCAGAACCCGTCGCAATATGAAGGCAAAGACAACGACTGGTATGGTGCCTTGCTGCGGACCGCACCCATGCAGAGTTATAACCTGACAATTACGTCCAACACGGAAAAATCCAGAACCGCCATTGTGGGTGGGATTTTCAACCAGGAAGGGGTCGTTCTGAATAACAAGTACCTGCGGTATTCGCTGCGGATGAATACGGATTACGACATCTCCCAGAAAGTGCGCGTCGGGTTCAACATCGCTCCGCAGTACGTTTTTGACAACACGCCCCGCACCGACGGTGACCGCGGAACCGGGATTCTGTTCAACGCCCTGCACACCTGGCCGGTAATGCCCATTCGGGATGCCGACGGCAACCTGACCAAGTTCAACCAGTTTCCGGGCAGCACGGGGAACATCTTTGCCTACCCGAACTGGGTGCGCGCTGCAGAAGAGCTGGTCAACGAAACCAAACAGACCAAGTTGCTCAGCAATGCGTATGTTCAGTACAGCCCGATCAAAGGGTTGAATCTGAAATCGACCATTAACATCGAGTTTGAAAACAACAAGTTCTTCTTCTTCAACCCCTCGACGGCCACCAGCGCCATCAACGTACCGATTCCGACCACGGCGGTTTCGATCCGGCAAAGCCTGGAAAACATCGGCTGGCTGAACGAAAACACCGCGACGTATTCACGCGCGTTCGGCGATCATAACTTCGAGGTGCTGGGTGGTTTTACCAATCAACGCTACCGTCAGGAATTCTCCCGGATTCAGGCCGACACCTACGCGGATGACCGGCTGCCAACCATCCAGGGCGCACTCAACATCAACCGGGGCGGCACCCAGAACGGGATCAATGAATGGACGCTCACCTCGCTGCTGTCGCGGTTGAACTACAACTACAAAGGGAAATACCTGTTTACGGCTTCGATCCGTCGCGATGGTTCTTCGCGATTCGGGGCAAACAACCGCTGGGGTACGTTCCCATCCGTTTCGGCGGGGTGGGTCATTTCAGATGAAGATTTCCTGAAAAGCACCCCACAGATTTCGTTTGCCAAACTGCGGGCCAGCTATGGGGTCATCGGGAACAACAACATCGGTAACTACACCCAGTATGCGCTGGTCAACAACACGGTCAACGCTGTCTTCGGCAATACCGTTGCTACCGGCGCCGTCGTTACGTCGCTGGCCAATGCGAATCTGGGCTGGGAAACCACCAAGCAGCTGGATTTAGGGCTGGACCTGGGCCTGTTCAACGACCGGATTCAGTTTACCTATGACTATTATCAGAAGAACACCACCAACCTGCTGTACAGCGTTCAGATTCCGCAGGAAGCCGGTTTCGGGAACTTCTTTGACAACATTGGTGAGATTAAATTCTGGGGTCACGAATTTGCGCTGAACACCCGCAATACCGAAGGCAAACTGAAATGGACGACCAACGCCAACATTTCGTTTAACCGCAACAAAGTGCTGCAACTGGCTCCGGGCATCGACCGGGTCTATGGAACCTTCCACATCACGCAGGTTGGACAGCCCTTCGGCCAGTTCTACGGACTGCAAAAAGAAGGATTTTACCGGAGTGCCGAAGAACTCGCCAATTCGCCGATCATTCCGGGCCGCTCGGCCATCGGGACCATCAAGATGAAAGACGTCAATGGCGATGGGGTCATCACCTACGGTGGTGATGCCGACGACCGGACCATCATCGGCACGCCGTTCCCGAAATTCACCTACGGCATTGTCAACAACCTGACCTACGGCAACTGGGATCTGGCGATCGTTGGCTCCGGCTCCTATGGCAATCAGCTCTGGATTCGTCACCTCTACAGCACGGCCAACCTGGACGGCGTTTTCAACATGGTAGCGGGCGTGAAAGACCGTTTCCGGGTTAAAAATGTGACGAATGCCGCTGGTCAGGGCGTGGCAACGACCGTGATCACGGAAGGAAGCGGGATGTTCGGTGCCACCAACAACGGGGGAAATTACACCGGTATCGAACGGGACTGGAACAGCTCACACTTCCTGGCCGATGCCTCGTTCTTCACGATCAAGAACATCACGCTGGGCTACAACATGGGCGCGGTCAATAAATTTTTCAAATCCGCCCGGATCTATGCTTCCGTTCAGCAGGTGTATGTCTTTACGAAATACTGGGGTGGACCAAACCCGGAAACCAGTGCGCAGGGGGATGGCAACGGCGATGGCGGAAACCTCAGCCAGGGTGTCGATCTCTCGAACTACCCGGTTCCGCGTACCTATACGCTGGGTGTTAACCTGAATTTTTAACAGACAAAATTCAGATCAACTTTCGACCATCTTTATCTCCTTTACCGGAATGAAAAAAACAATCATACTCTTTGGTCTTCTGGGGCTTCTATCGACGGGCTGCCAGGACGATTTTCTATCGGTCGTTCCCGAAACCAGTCTGAGTTCGGCCACCTTCTTCAAATCACAGGCCGATTTTCAGCAGGCTGTCAATGCCGCCTATGTGCCGCTGCGGCAAATCAACAACGAACGGGCCTGGGTGTTGGAAGAAATGCACTCCGACAATACCTACTACGCCCGGAACATCCTGTTTGGCGCGGTGGACAATACTGAAAACGTGGCCGACTTTGCCATCCCTACGGCCAATGGCGTGACCGCCAACGATAACGTCCTGGTGATTTACCGGCTTTATTTTCAGATCGTTGCCCGCACCAACCAGATTCTGGCCCTGATCGATGGCGTGGAATTCGATGCTGCCGTTAAAAGCAATCTGAAAGGACAGGCGCTGTTTCTGAGATCATATGCGTATTTTGAACTGGCCCGCCTGTTTGGGAAAGTGCCGCTGCATTTAACGCCGGTCACGAACCGCGAAGAAGCCGCCCTGCCCCTGGCTACGACTGACCAGCTCTACGCCCAGGTGGAAAAAGATGCGACGGAAGCCGGCAGTCTGCTACCGGGCAAAGCCACTCAGGAAGCCGGCCGGGCCACTTCCGGAGCAGCCAAGACGGTTCTGGCCAACCTTTACATCGTTCAGAAGAAATGGGCACAAGCCGAAACCGTGCTGAAGGATGTCATGGCCAACGGTGGCTACGCCCTCGTACCGGACTATGCCAACACCGTTTCTACGACCACCGCCAACAAAAATAACGCGGAGTCGATCTTCGAAGTACAGTACATGGAAGGGGCTGCGGGTTTCAATGGAAACCACATTTACCGCTTTATTCCCGCACCCATTACGATTGCCGAGTTGGCTCCGATAACCGGCACCTCGAATCCGCAGGCAATTTCGGGTGAAAACAACAACATTCCGACCCCCGACCTCATCGCGGCTTACGAAACCGGCGACAAACGGAAGGATCTTTCCATCGGTTATGTCACGCTGAGCCAGAGTGCCCGCGAAAACAAGGTGTATCCGTACATCAAAAAATACGCAAAAACGCATTCGGTTCACAACAACACCGGCCAGAACTGGCCCGTTTACCGGTATGCTGAAGTGATTCTTTTTATGGCCGAAGTGCTGAACGAACAGGGAAAAACCGCCGAAGCAGCTCCCTTCCTGAACCAGATCCGGACGCGGGCGGGGCTACCCGCAACCACAGCCGCCAACCAGACGGCCATGCGGGAAGCTATTTTCAAGGAACGCCGGGTCGAACTGGCTTTTGAAAACAAACGCTGGTTCGATCTGGTCCGGACGGGCCGGGTCAAAGAAATCATCGGTGCGTATGGCGCCCGGGTGAAAGCCAATCCGCTGGATTATTATTTTCCGAAAGGGGCTGTTCCTCCGCCAAATGCCTTCACGGTTTTGGACGATTACTATCCCCTTCCGGCCGTTGAAGCGGCTTTGACTCCGCATTTTTAAGCGTGGTTATTCTGCCGGTTTCGCTTTTGAAACCGGCAGAATAGTTCATAGTAGGCCTGACCTGAATGTTGTTGGTGCTTTCTTTTTTATTCAATCAGTAAGAAGGCTTTTCTTTTACCTTATTACACCACGGTTTAGCCACCGGAGAATACGATCAACGCCAAACCCGAAATAATCCGGAGCCGCAAGGCCCATTTTTCCAATTTAGAAGTATACGTGTAGAATCGAACCATCTCGCAGAACGGATACCCTACTCAACGGCTTTGCCCGACGTCCGGGTCGACAAGCATTTTTTACTGTATAAACCCTAATTACTTATGTTTTCTACGTACAGATCGGTCAAGTTAATGCTATCGGTCTCGGCACTTGCTCTGGTGGGCGCTTCGTGGGTCGGTTTAAACTACCCGGAAACAAACCGGCAGGGGGCCGAAAGTCCGAAGGTCGACAAACTAAAACTACTGCCCGGTTTCAAGGCAGAACATTTGTACAGCCCTTCCGAAAATAACCAGGGGTCCTGGGTTTCGATGACATTCGACGACAAAGGGCGTATGATCACTTCCGATCAATATGGGGGACTTTTCCGGCTTAAAATTCCGGCAATCGGTTCCGGTTCGACCAAACCAACTGTCGAAAAACTCAGCGTTGGCAAGGATACATTAGGAATGGGTTACGCGCAGGGGCTGCTGTATGCGTTCAATAGCCTCTATGTTATGGTAAACAACCGGTCGAATCCCCGGTTTCCCAAGTCCAGCGGTTTATACCGCCTGCAGGATACCGACAACGACGATCAATACGACAAGATAACCTTACTCCGGGAATTGAAAGGGGAAGGCGAACACGGTCCGCACAGCATCGTGTTGTCTCCCGATAAAAAATCGCTGATCGTGGTGGCGGGTAACCACACCGACGTACCCCCGATGGATGCGTACCGGCTTCCCTCCAACTGGAAAGAAGACAACCTGTTTCCGCTCATCAAGGACCCACGCGGCCACGCCAATGACCGGATGGCGCCCGGCGGCTGGGTTGCCACAACCGACCCCGAAGGCAAGCGCTGGGAACTGCTTGGCGCCGGTTTCCGGAACGAGTTTGATGTGGCATTCAACGAAAACGGCGATATGTTTACGTACGATTCGGACATGGAGTGGGATTTTGGCACGCCCTGGTACCGCCCGACCCGGATCTGCCACATTCCCAGTGGGGCCGAATTTGGCTGGCGCACCGGAAATAGCAAATGGTTACCCGGCAATCCGGACAACTTACCGCCCTTGCTGAACATTGGTCAGGGCTCGCCGACCAACGTATTCTACGGCGCAAATGCGAAGTTTCCCCAAAAATACCGCCAGTCCCTGTATGCCTTCGACTGGAGCTTTGGGATCATCTATTCCATCCATCTGAAACCGAAAGGTGCAACCTACGAAGGCGAACGGGAAGAATTTATCTCGGGTTCACCACTTCCGCTCACGGATGGCTCGATTGGCCCCGACGGTGCCATGTATTTTCTGGTGGGCGGTCGCCGGCTGGAGTCCGATCTGTACCGGGTTTATTACAACGGTTCTGAATCCACTTCGACCACTCCCCTGACACCAACCGTTACGGCTGAGCATAAACTCCGGACCAGTCTGGAACAATACCACCTGGAGCCCAACCCGGCAGCACTGGCAGCCGCCTGGCCCCACCTGAGCCACCCCGACCGTTTTGTTCGTTACGCGGCCCGGATTGCGGTTGAACACCAGCCCGTAGCCCAATGGCAGGACAAGGCACTGAGCGAAACCAACCCGCAACGGGCCACGCAGGCCATTGTTGCCCTGGCCCGGCAAGGCAGCGAATCCGCCAAAAGCGGAGCCATCAATACCTTGTTGAAGATCAATTTTGCACAGCTTCCGGAGTCGCAGCAATTTGACGTTCTGCGGGCTTTTGAATTGATTTTCCTGCGCATGGGTGCGCCAACCGACGCCGACAAAGCCAAAGTGATTGCATACCTGAATCCTCATTATCCGGCCAAAACCGCCTTGATGAACCGGGGTTTGAGTAAGGTATTGATCTACCTGGAAGCGCCGGGCGTGGTTGCCAAAACACTGGCGTTGATGGACAAAAAAGACGAGCCCGGTATGGCCGACCTCAACCTGACCCCTGCGACGGCTTCTTCGGATCTCATTTTGCGCAATCCGCAATACGGACTGGATATTGCCAAAATGCTGGAAAAAGTGCCACCGCTGCAACAGACCTATTACGCCGTTATGTTGAGCCGCCAGGAAACCGGCTGGACACCTGAACTGCGGAACAAGTATTTCACCTGGTTTGGCAATGCCTTCAAATACCAGGGCGGTCGCAGCTATGTAGGCTTTATCGACCGGGCCCGGAAACTGGCGCTGGCACACGTTCCCAAAGATCAGTTCGAGAAATACAACAAAATGTCGGGAGCGGACTTGCTGACGACGAACGGGAATGATCTGGCAATGGGCTACGCTCCGAAAGGGCCGGGCCGTCGCTGGCAGCTCGACGACGCCGTTGCGGCTGTCGGAACGGAATTAACGGGACGGAATTTCGAAGAAGGCAAAAAAATCTACGGTGCCGTTCTGTGCAGCCGTTGCCATTCGATTCAGGGTTCGGGCGGTGACATTGGCCCGGATTTGACGCAACTCGGCACCCGGTTTTCAAACAAGGACATGCTGGAAGCGATCATCAACCCGAACAAGGCCGTTTCCGATCAGTATGCGTCCACGATCTATTACCTGAAAAACGGACAGTCGGTATTGGGTCGGCAGCTTTCGGAAGACAAGACAAGCTACACCATTTCGCAGAATCCGTTTGCCCCGGATCAAACCCGGAAGATTCTGAAGAAAGATGTAACTTCCACCAAGTATTCTACCGAATCGGTCATGTTACCGGGTCTGATCAACAGCCTGAACCCCGAGGAACTGAAAGACCTGATGGCGTATCTGAAAGCCGGTGGCAATCCTGAAAACCCCGTCTACAAAGGCGGAACCGGAGCCGCAAAAGGTGATAAGTAAATAAACGCCCCTCGATCCTGAAGCCTCAGGATCGAGGGGCGTTGTTCGTTCAAGTGTAAAAATTGAAAATGCGATGTTGAAAAAAGCAAAGTATAAATTACTTCCAGTCGGATTTCTCCTGGCGGCCGTCCTAACCGGCGGTTTAACCACCGGCTGCGTAGGGCAAACGAAGAAAGAAAAGAAAGAGGGTTTCGTTAAAATATTCGACGGAAAATCCCTGAAAGGCTGGGATGGCGACCCGGTTTACTGGAAAGTCGAAAATGGCAATCTGGTGGGTGAAATTACGCCAACCACGCTCCTGAAAACCAACTCCTTTATCATCTGGAAAGGTGGCCAACCGGCGGATTTTGAACTGAAAGGCGAGTTCAACATCACCGAAAGCGGCAACTCCGGCATTAATTACCGTAGCGAGCAACTGACCGACATTCCATTTGCCCTCCGGGGCTATCAGGCCGACATCGACGGCGCCAACCGCTACACCGGTCAGAATTACGAAGAACGCAAACGGACGACGCTGGCGTATCGCGGCCAGAAAACGACCATCAAGCCGTACACCGGCCCCGCAACGCCGGAAGGAATCCGGTCCAATGTTAGCAAAAATGCCTGGAATGGCCTGACTGTAACCGGTTCACTGGGTAGTTCCGACTCCCTGAAGACTTTAATCAAGAAGGAAGACTGGAACACGTTTCACCTGATTGTGAAAGGAAATAAGCTGCAGCATTACGTCAACGGGGTTTTGATGAGCGAAGTGACGGACGAAGACACCGTCAACGGAGCCGCCAAAGGACACCTGGGTGTCCAGGTACACGTCGGCCCCCCCATGAAGGTGCAATACCGCAACCTGATGCTGAAGCAGTTGTAGATTTTTTATGGTATTCGGTTTACGGTTTACGGTTTACGGTGGGCTGACGCGAGAGAAAAGCATGCGTCAGCCCACCGTAAACCGTAAACTGTAAACCGTAAACGATACGTAGTTTTGACATCACCAAACTGGCATAAAAAACTTTCTCATCCGGCCCAATGGGGAGGCATCGAAACCGCCGTGCTCGATAACGGGGCCGGACGAGGCACCCGAATTGCCTGGATCAATACCGGCACCGGACTCCGTTACAAAGTGGTGATCGACCGGGCAATGGACATCGCCGATGCGTTTTACAACCAGCACGGTTTGGCCTGGCTGAGTCATTCCGGGATCACTCCCCCGCAGCCGTTTTCGGACAAAGGCATCGACTGGCTCCGGACGTTCAACGGCGGACTGCTCACCACCTGCGGACTGACGCACGTGGGCGGCCCCGAATCGGATGCCTACGGTGAACGCGGTCTCCACGGTGAAATCAGCAACATTCCCGCCGAAATCGTCTCCATCATCCAGCCCGACCCCGCCCTGGGGAAGCTGGATATGAGCATCACGGGCATCATCCGGCAGACGCGGGTTTTTGGCCCCAGCCTGGAACTCCGGCGCACGATTTCGGGCACGCTCGGCCAGCCGACGATCCGGATTCACGACGAGGTGATCAACCGGGCCAACACCCCGGCTCCGCACATGCTGCTGTACCATTTCAATTTCGGCTGGCCGCTGGTCGACGAAGGAACGGAACTGGTGTGGCAGGGGCCGTGGCAACCCCGCCACCCGGATCAGGAATACAAAATTTTCGTAGCCGGAAACGACTTCAAAAAATGCCCGGCTCCACTGGATGACCACAGCGGTTTTGGTGAGGAAGTCGCCATCATCGACCCCACGCCGGATGCCGACGGCTGGTGTACCGCCGGGCTCTACAACGCCCAACTCGGTTTTGCCCTGTCGATGCGGTTTCAAAAGGCGCAGTTGCCCTGGCTGACCAACTGGCAACACTGGGGCGCGGGCGAATACGTAACGGGCATCGAACCGGGCACCCACGCACCCATGGGACAGGCCAAAGCCCGGGAATTGAATGAACTGCTCTTTCTGGCACCGGGCGAAAGCCGCCAGTATGAAGTCGAACTGGCCATTTTGACCGAACAGGACACCATCACACGTTTTTTAGGAAAATAAGTTTAGGTAGATTAAAAAGTGACCCTTTCATGGAAACAACCGAAAAAGTGAGTGTAGCTCAAAAAGCATTAGAACAGGGACAAGGCATTCTGCGGCTGGCTCCAACCTGGGTGCCCCGCTCCTTCTGCGTACCCGGCCGCCGGATCAAGTTGCATCCCGATGATTATTACGTGCTGGGCGGAGAACGCGGTGGCATCGACGAACGCTGGCTGTCCTCGACAACCCCCGCCAAAAATGGCCCGCTGACCGGCGAAAACGAAGGCTTGAGCCAGGTGGTGTATTCGGACGGAACCACCGAAGAGAAAATCCTGCTGAAAGATGCCATCGATGAGCTGAAAGGCGAGCTGATTGGCGACCGGCTGTGGAACGAATACGGTGCGTGGCCGATGTATTCCAAGTTTTTCGATAACATGGGGCCACTCCCCCACCACCTCCACCACAACGACGAGCAGGCTGCGCTGATCGGGCAGTTGGGCAAACCGGAGGCCTATTATTTTCCCCCGCAACTGAACAACCACGGCGGTGATTTTCCGTATACATTCATCGGTATTGCCCCCGGCACCAGCAAGGAGCAGATCAAGGAATGCCTGCAAAACTTCACCAAAGGCGATAATAAAATCACGAATTATTCGATGGCCTACCGGCTCGAACCGGGAACCGGCTGGGATGTTCCGCCCGGACTGCTCCACGCACCGGGCAGTTTGTGTACCTACGAACCGCAGAAAGCGTCGGACGTTTTCGCGATGTACCAGTCGCTGGTCAACGAAGCCATTATTCCGGAAGAACTGCTCTGGAACGGCACGCCAAAAGACCGCATCGGCGACTACGACCAACTGATGGAAGCCATCGACTGGGATTTGAACGTCGATCCGCAGATGATGGCCAACCGGTACATGGTTCCATTGCCGGTGAAAGATACCGCCGAAATGGAAGCCGAAGGCTACCGCGAAGTCTGGGTTTGCTACAAATCCGATGCGTTCAGTGCCAAGGAATTGACGGTATTGCCGGGCCAAACCGTGACCATCAAAGACAGCGCGGCTTACGGGATTATCGTGATGCAGGGACACGGCAAAATGGGCGTTTGGGACATCGAAACCCCGGCCCTGATCCGCTACGGCCAATTGACCAACGACGAATTTTTCATCAGCGAAAAAGCGGCTGTCGAAGGCGTTACGATTGTCAACCCGTCGTCCACCGACCCCATCGTCATGCTGAAACACTTCGGCCCGGCGAATCCTGATCTGGTTCTATAAGTTTACGGTTTTCGGTATACAGTTTTCGGTGGCTGACGCACGCTGCTGGCCGCGTCTTTATAAGATGCGTCAGCTAACCGAAAACCGCAAACGGAAAACCGTAAACCGTAAACCGCATAAAAACCTTAAACCATATACCCTCCATGAGCACGAATAATTATCCTAAACTCCACAACGCCACCTGGCCGGGTGTGGTAGGAAAAGGCCCTGACTCTGAACCCCTGATTCCGATCGATACCATGCTGGAACTAACGGCGGCTGCCGAAGTGGACGGGGTGAAGTTCGACGGCGTCGATGTCGGCCTTTTCGACCCCAGTATTGACATTAACGATCCCAAAGAAGGAGCTAAAAAATTAGCCGATAAAGTTGCCGCCCACGGTTTGGTGATCGGTTCGCTGGTGGCCCCGATCTGGGGTGGTCCGGTGTTGGGCAGCAAGGAAGACCGGGCGGTTTTTATCGACATGGTCCGCAAAGCCTGTCAGTACGGTCAATACCTGAAAGAAATCGGCATTCGGACTTATGGCGTCATTCGGATCGACTCGGCCAGCTCGCCCGAAACCTGGGCAAAAGACCCGGCGGGGAGCACCAAACAGATTGCCGAAACGTTCCGCGAAGCCTGCGATGTAGCGGCTGAATATGGCGAAAAACTGGCCGCCGAAGGCGAAATCTGCTGGGGCGGGATGCACAGTTGGAAAGCGATGGTTGATACGCTGGTTGCCGTAGATCGTCCGAACATGGGTTTCCAGGCGGACATGTCGCACACACTGCTGTATATGCTCGGCTACAACAGCCCCGAAGACCGTATTTTGCCCGCCGACTTCGACTGGAATGACCGCGCGGCACTGGAAGAAGGACTGAAAAAAATGACTGCCGCCCTGCGCCCCTGGACCATCGACTTCCACGTCGCGCAAAACGACGGAACCGTTCATGGAACCGGCTCACACGACAAAACCGGTCGTCACTGCCTGGCCACCGACCCGAACGGCAAGCTCGACATTGCCAAAGATGCCGGGTACTGGCTGCGCGACGAAAACGGTAACCTGACCAAGGCCTTCAAACACATCTGCTGGGATGGTTGCATGTTCCCGAATGAGGTTATGTATAAACAACAGACCTGGAACGACATCCTCGCGGCTTTGATCAAAGTCCGTAATCAACACGGGTGGAGTGAATAACTGTATACGGTTTTCAGTTTTCGGTTTACGGTTGGCTGACGCATTCGTATTCGCGTGCGTCAGCCAACCGTAAACCAAAAACCGTAAACCGAAAACCTTACCTTAACAATGGCAACGAAAAAAGAACTCAGAATTGGATTGATCGGGACCGGTTTCATGGGCCGGACGCACTCCAATGGTTATAATCGCGTACCCAATTTTTTTCCGGAACTGGAATACACGCCGGTTTTGAAGGCGGTTTGCTCACGCAACGCCGAAAAAGTACAGGCTTTCGCCGATCAGTGGGGTTACGAATCCATCGAAACGGACTGGAAAGCCCTGATCGCCCGGGATGACATCGACGCGGTGGACATCTGTACGCCGAACGATACCCACGCCGAAATCGCCATTGCTGCGGCTGCCGCGGGCAAAATGATTCTCTGCGAAAAACCGCTCTCCCGCAATCTGGCCGAAGGTGAGCAAATGGTGGAAGCCGTTGACAAAGCCGGCGTTGCCAACACGGTTTGGTATAATTACCGCCGTCTGCCCGCCGTTTCGCTGGCGAAACAGATTGTGGCTTCCGGGAAACTGGGTCGGATTTTCCACTACCGCGCCAACTTCTTGCAGGACTGGACCATCAATGCCGACGTTCCGCAGGGCGGCACCGGCACCTGGCGCATGGATCTGGAAGCCGCCGGTTCGGGGGTAACGGGTGACTTGCTGGCTCACTGCATCGACACGGCCATGTGGATCAACGGTGGCATCACGGATGTGTCGGCAGTGACCGAGACGTTTGTGAAAGAACGGATGCACGCCCTGACCGGGAAAGTGCAACCCGTCGGCATCGACGACGCCTGTATTTTCCATTGCCATTTCGAAAACGGTTCGCTGGGCTTGTTTGAATCGACCCGCTACGCCCGTGGTCATAAGGCGCTGTATACCCTGGAAATCAACGGTGAACACGCGTCGATCCGCTGGGATCTGCACGACCTGAACCGCCTGGAATACTTCGATCACTCCGACGAGTCGATTGTGCGCGGCTGGCGTTCCATCCACGTCACGGACGGCGACCAACCCTACATGGACAAGTGGTGGGTGCCGGGTCTGGGCATTGGCTACGAACACGGTTTTGTGCACCAGGTGGCCGATTTCCTGAAAAGCCTGGAAACCGGCGAGCCTTGCTCACCGACGTTCAAAGACGCGCTGGAAACCCAGAAAGTGTGCGAAGCCGTTATCAACTCCGCCAAATCGCGGAGCTGGCAGGATACCGGCGTTGAATGGACGGAGAAATAATTCGATGGATCGTCCCTACGGGACTTGTCACATTCGATCCCTGCTTTTTCGGCGGGTTAAAACCCACCGCTACAAGATGATTCATCCCTCCGGGATTGTAAATTTGATAATCCCGGAGGGATAGATCATCTTGTAGCCTCCGGTTTTAACCGGGATGACATGAACGAGATAGACCTCAAATCCCGTAGGGATGACTCAATATTGTAGCCCCCGGTTTTAACCGGGGGACCAATCCCCGAATCATACCGTACAAACCAAACCGTTTTAACGGTTTCCGAATCATACCGGAAAACCGTTAAAACGGTTTTGATTTAGCCATTATTTATCCCTCATTCCCACGGTTTAAACCGTGGGCTGTTCGTTATGAATCCCGATTACATTCTCACCGTACGCGGGTTGACCAAAACCTTTTCGGGCGTCAAAGCGCTGAACCAGGTGCAGTTGAACCTGCGCAAGGGCGAGGTTCATGCGCTGATGGGCGAAAATGGGGCCGGAAAATCCACCTTCATGAAAATTCTGATCGGGCTTCACACGCCCGATTCCGGGGAAATTATCTTTGAAGGGAATGCCTTAAAGGACAGTAATGTAAACGAGATTCTGAAAAAAGGAATCTCGATGATTCACCAGGAAATCCTGATCGTTCCGGAACTGACCGTTGCCCAGAACATCTTTCTGGGGCGGGAGTCGAACCGGGGTTTCTTTAGCTGGATCGACGAGAAAAAACTGAATCAAAAAGCGGGTATTCTGCTGGAGCAGATGGGCGTCACGATTTCGCCCACGACCCCCATGAAATACCTGAGCGTTGCCGAAATGCAAATGGTGGAAATCGCCAAAGCCATTTCCAACGACGCCAAAGTAATTATCATGGACGAGCCGACCTCCGCGCTGTCCGACAAAGAAGTAGCCACGCTCTTCGGCATCATCCGGGATTTGAAGAAAAAGGGCGTCGCCATTATTTACATTTCCCACAAAATGGACGAAATATTTGACATCGCCGATACCATTACGGTTTTACGGGATGGCAAATACATCGACACCAAACCGGCCGCCGAACTGGACACGCCTGCGCTGATCAAGCTGATGGTGGGCCGGGAAATTGACAGCCTGTTTCCGGATTCGGCCACGCAGAAAGGCACTGAAATTCTGTCAGTTAAAAACCTCAGCCGGGCCGGAAAGTTTTCCGACATTACGTTTGCCGTTCACGCCGGAGAGGTGCTGGGCATCGCCGGTTTGATGGGCGCCGGCCGCACCGAAATTGCCCGCGCCATTTTTGGACTGGACCCCGTTGACAGCGGTGAACTGTATTTGAAAGGAAAACAACTTATTATCAAGACTCCACAGGATGCCATTCGATCCGGCATTGGCTATGTTAGCGAAGATCGGAAAAAACTGGGGTTCATTCCCGGCATGTCGGTGAAGCACAACATGACGCTGGCGAGTCTGCCGAACCACGCCAAAGGCCTGTTTATTCAGGACAAAAGCGAGACGGCAACGGCGGCCCAAATGATCGCCGACCTGCGGATCAAAACCGCCGGGGCCGATCAGAAAGTGACGTTTCTGAGTGGTGGAAACCAGCAGAAAGTTGTGATTGGAAAGGTATTGCTGGCGTCACCGGATCTCGTTATTCTGGATGAACCGACACGCGGAATCGATGTGGGGGCCAAGTTTGAAATTTATAAACTCATCAACCGGTTGGTTTCCGACGGCATCGCCGTGATCATGATTTCGTCCGAATTACCCGAAATTCTGGGCCTGAGTGACCGGATTCTGGTGCTGTCGAAAGGAAAACAGACCGCTTTACTGACCAAAGCGGAAGCGACACAGGAAACCATCATGCAGTACGCAGTGCATTGAATCATTACGCATCCTAACCCGAATGGAAAACCCTGTTCAAACCGACCGCAACCCGGTTGGGATATCGACCAAAAACCGCATCCGGGGGATCGGCCAATACGGTATTTTCATTGCCTTTATTCTCATTTGCCTGGTTCTTTCGGTTGTCACGCCCAGATTTCTGACGGTCTCCAACCTGACGATTGTCGTCACGCAGGTGTCGATCAACGCTTTGCTGGCTTTTGGGGTTACGTTTGTGATCATTACGGGCGGCATTGATTTGTCCATCGGTTCCATCGTGGCCGTTACGAGTGTGGTAGCTGCGTCCTTCGCCCATCCCGACACGTATCCCGTTGTCGTACCCATTCTAACCGGTTTAGCCGCCGGTTTGCTCCTCGGTGCTTTCAACGGTTTGGTCATTACGAAAAGCAAGGTGCCGCCGTTTATCGTCACGCTGGGAACGATGACCATCGGCCGCGGGCTGGCGCTGATTCTGAGCAAGGGCCGCCCGGTATCCAACCTCTCCGATTCCTTCAATTTCATCGGTGGCGGTCATCTGCTGGGTATTCCAAACCCGATTATCATCCTGGTCGTGTTCTTTATCATCTGTTCGGTGGTGCTCAAAAAAACCGTGCTAGGGCGCTACATGTATGCGGTGGGCGGCAATGAACAGGCCGCTCAGGCATCGGGTATTCAACTAAATAAAGTCAAAATGGTGGTGTATACGCTGTGCGGAGGACTCGCGGCCCTGGCCGGTATTTTGCTGACGTCGCGCATCACCACGGGTCAGCCCAACGCCGGCGTCGGTTTCGAACTGGACGCGATTGCGGCCGCCATCATCGGCGGAACCAGCACCTCGGGCGGAACCGGCACCATGACCGGAACGCTGATCGGGGCGTTGCTGATCGGGGTCATCAGCAACGGGCTGGATTTGATGAATGTTACCTCGTATTACCAGCAGGTCGTGATGGGCGTTATCATCATCGGCGCAGTGGTTTTGGATAGTTTGAATAAACCGAAAAGCTAATATTTTAAAACCCGGAGGGGTTAAATGTTAATAGCCAATTGAAAAAGTCCATGTTCAAAACCCCGGCAGGGGCGTACTGAAGGCAAGTCCATTTTTAGGACGCCCCGCCGGGGCTTTTAGGTTTATGAAAAACGTTCTATTGACATTTAACCCCTCCGGGGTTTGAACTGAATCAGTTTAACAGAAATCAACTTTACAAACCTTCCAGAGAATAGGAACAATAAAACAAGATGAAACAAATTACCTTCTTTTCTATTTTTGTTACCTTCTTCACTACCAGCCTGCTAACAGGTTGCAACCAATCTTCATCGGGCGAAAAAACCGGCGACAAAAAGCTGACCGTGGGCGTGACGATGCTCAGCATGCAGAACGAGTTCATTGTCAACGTCAGCGACGAGATCGACAAAAAAGCGAAAGAATCTGATGTGGAGTTGATCACCGTCGACGCCGAGCGTTCGGCCCTGAAACAGATCGAGCAGGTGGAGAGCTTTATTGCGCAGAAGGTCGATGTGATTATCATGAATCCCTGCGAGGTGGAAGCCAGCTCGCCCGCGGTGACGAAGGCGTTGGCTGCCAACATTCCGATCATCAACGTCAACTCCGAAACCACCGCCAAACCGTCGGCCTTCATCGGTTCCGACGACGTGGAATCGGCCCGGATTGCGATGAAATTCATTGCCGAAAAACTGGGCGGAAAAGGCAATGTGGTGATGATGCACGGCTACATGGGCCAGGCCGCCCAGATCAAACGCGAACAGGGCGCGCGGGAAATTCTGAAACAGTATCCGAACCTGAAACTAATTGCCCACCAGACCGGCGAGTGGGACCGGGCGAAAGCCATGTCGCTGATGGAAAACTGGATTCAATCGTATGGCACGACCATCAACGCGGTTTTTGCCCAGAATGATGAAATGGGAATGGGTGCCGTCAAGGCGTTAACCGACGCCGGTTTGAAAGACAAAGTGATCGTGGTCAGTATCGATGCCATTCCGGATGCGTTGCAGGCCGTCAAAAAAGGAACACTCGATGCAACAGTTTTTCAGAATGCCGAACAGCAAGGCGCCAAGGCCATTGAAACCGCCATCAAAATTGCAAAAGGGGAAGCCTATGAGAAGGAAACCTTGATTCCGTTCCAGTTGGTAACCAAAGAGAACTTGGCTAAATTTATGAAATAATATCACTATGGCACCAAATCGTATCATCTCTTGTTATAATATTTCACGAAATTGGACGCGTTTTTAGCGTAGCGCCAACGCTTCATATCTTCCTAAACCAGTAGGATTCTTCAACTACTACCGAACCCATTTATTTCCTATGCTCAAGCAGTCCTTTTATTTGATCGGTGTTTTGGCAAGTGTTCTCGGGGTGATCCAGGCCTGCAATACGGATTCAACGCATGGCGTTGAAGACGAAAAATTGCCGGATGTCGTCAGTTATAATTTTGATATTCGCCCCATTCTGTCGGACAAATGCCTGGCCTGCCACGGCCCGGATGCCAACAAACGGGAAGCGGGCCTGCGGCTCGATGTGGCCGAAAGTGCCTTCAAAGCCCTGGCCGAAAATCCGTCTGCTCACGCGCTGGTAGCCGGGAAACCCGAACAATCGGCGGCTTTTCTGCGCATCACCACCCAGGACACGTCCCTGCTGATGCCTCCCCCGGCGTCGAACCTCAAATTATCGACCCGCGAAATCAACCTGATCGAAAAATGGATCAAGCAGGGCGCGAAATATGAAAAACACTGGGCGTTTGTGGCCCCTAAAAAACCGGCCGTTCCGGAGGTTGACCAGACCGACTGGCCCAAAAACGAGATCGACCATTTCATTCTCCACAAGCAGGAACAGAAAGGATTAGCCCCCAACGAAGAAGCCGACAAAGAACGGCTGCTGAAACGGTTGAGCCTGGATTTGACCGGTTTGCCGCCGTCGCTGCCGCTGATGGATCAGTTTCTGGCCGACAACAGCCCGAATGCCTACGAAAAAGCCGTCGATCAGTTGCTGAAAAATCCGGCCTACGGCGAGAAAATGGCCCTGCACTGGCTCGATCTGGCCCGCTACGCTGATTCGCACGGTTATCAGGACGATGGCTACCGGACGCAGTGGCCCTGGCGCGACTGGGTGATCCACGCGTTCAACAAAAACATGCATTACAACGACTTCGTCACCTGGCAATTAGCCGGGGATTTGTTGCCCAATGCGTCGAAAGAACAACTGCTGGCGACCGGTTTTAACCGAAACCACAAAATCACCGAAGAGGGCGGGGTTATTCCGGAAGAATACCGGATCATGTACGTCACCGACCGGACCGATCTGTTCGGAAAAGGACTCATGGGTGTCACGATGGAATGTGCACACTGCCACGACCATAAATACGACCCGTTCTCCCAGAAAGAATATTACCAGCTTTTTGCGTTCTTTAATAACGTGAAAGAAGTGGGGATCGAGTCGGTGATCGGCGGCCCCGAAACCTACGCCAAAAAACCGCTGATGGAAATCAGCGACGACGAAGTCAAAAACATCCTGACGTTTGTCAACAAACCGGACACCAACCGCCTGATTGTGTCGGTTATGGGCGATATGGACCCCGACACGATGCGCAAAACGTACATCCTCAAACGGGGTGTCTATGACGCGCCGGGCGACGAAGTAGCCCCCGGAACGCCGTCGTCGATTCTGCCTTTCAACAAAAACTATCCCAAAAACCGCCTGGGGTTATCGCAGTGGCTGTTCGACAAAAAGAATCCGCTGACGGCCCGCGTGTATGTCAACCTGCTGTGGCAGGAATTCTTCGGGAAGGGCATCGTGAAAACCTCGGGTGATTTCGGGATGCAGGGCGATCTGCCGTCGCATCCGGAATTGCTGGACTGGCTGGCCGTCGATTTTATGGAACACAACTGGGACATCAAACGGCTGGTGAAACAGATGGTGACCTCGGCTACCTACCGCCAGTCGGCGGTGGTGACGCCTGAAAAGTTGAAAAACGACCCCGACAATGTCTTGCTGGCGCGTGGTCCGCGCTACCGGATTCCCGCCGAATTCATCAAAGACCTGGTGTTGTCGAGCAGCGGTTTGCTGAACAGAAAAATTGGTGGTCCCAGCGTGAAACCGTATCAGCCTCCCGGTTTGTGGGAAGGCGCAACCTCGGGCCGCGGGCTGCTGTCGACCTACAACCAGGATCACGGCCCGAGTTTGTACCGCCGGGGCATGTATACGCTCATCAAGCGAACCGTTCCGCCCCCATCGCTGGCCATTTTCGACGCCAGCAACCGGGATTTGTGCGAAGTGAAACGGCTGAAAACCAACACGCCCTTGCAGGCTTTGGTGATGATGAACGACCCCACGGTGCTGGAAGCGTCCCGCGTGCTGGCGGCCAATCTGCTGCAGGAGAACAGCGTGTCGAAGGATAAAATCAGCAAGGCTTTCCGCCTGATTGTGGGTCGAAAACCCAAAGAAAAGGAAATCGACATGCTGACGGCCTATTACGAAAAAGGGCTGAAGGAAATTAAAAAACCGGTCGCGGAAAAGGCCCTTGCGGTGGGCGAATACCCGATTCCGGAGAAAGTGGACAAGACGAAACTGGCCGCCATGATGCGGGTGATTTCGACAATTTATAACCTGGAAGAAACCATTACAAAGACGTAGCGATCATGGAAAAGGAAATCTTAGAACACGGCTTTAATTTCAACCGGCGTCGCTTCTTATCCCGATTGAGTTTAGGACTGGGCAGTGCGGCTTTAGGATCGCTGATGATCCCCGACCTGTTTGGCGGCAACAGTACTGATGAAGAAGGGCTTACGCCCGGCATTCCGCATTTTGCGCCCAAAGCCAAACGCGTCATTTACCTGTTCCAGAATGGCGCGCCGTCGCAGCAGGAATTGTTTGATTACAAACCCAAGCTCCGCGAAATGCTGGGGCAGGAAATTCCGCCGTCGGTGCGGGGAACGCAGCGGCTGACCGGGATGACGGCCAACCAGGCGTCGTTTCCGCTGGTGGGTTCGTTCGTCAATTTCAAGCAGTATGGCCAGTCGCGGGCGTGGGTGAGCGATCTGTTTCCGTATACCGCCAAAATCGTCGATGATCTGTGCATTGTGAAATCCATGTACACGGAAGCCATCAACCACGATCCGGCGCTGACCTTTCTGCAAACCGGCTCGCAGCAAGGCAACCGCCCGAGCATGGGTTCGTGGCTGAGCTACGGGCTGGGCAATGAAAACAAAAACCTGCCGAACTTTACGGTGCTGCTGTCACGCGGCATCGGCAACGGGCAGGGCGTGTATTCCAAGCTGTGGTCGAACGGTTTTCTGGATTCGATTCACCAGGGCGTGCAGTTCAGCAAGGGCGAAGATCCGGTCTTGTACCTGCGCGATCCCGAAGGCATGGACCGGCACGCGCGCCGGGATATGCTGGACAATCTGGCGGAGCTCAACGACCTGGCCTACCAGGAATTTGGCGATCCGGAAATTACGGCCAAAGTAAAGCAATACGAAATGGCGTACCGGATGCAGACGGCGGTTCCGGAAGTAATGGACCTGTCGAAAGAACCGGACGACATCATCAAGCTCTACGGCCCGGACTGTCTGGTGCCCGGCACGTTTGCCGCCAACTGTCTGCTGGCCCGGAAGTTATCCGAAAACGGCGTTCGGTTTGTACAGTTGTATCACCAGGGATGGGATCAGCACGGCAACCTGCCATTCGAAATTGCCAGACAAGCCAAGGACGTT
This sequence comes from Larkinella sp., assembly GCF_965227735.1. Taxonomy (NCBI): domain Bacteria; kingdom Pseudomonadati; phylum Bacteroidota; class Cytophagia; order Cytophagales; family Spirosomataceae; genus Larkinella; species Larkinella sp. The sequence continues at coordinate 1,922,561 of NZ_OZ245776.1, forward strand.
GATCAGGCATCGGCGGCTCTGGTGACCGACCTCAAACAACGCGGTTTGCTGGACGAAACGCTGGTGATCTGGGGCGGTGAATTTGGCCGGACCAGCTACACGCAGGGCAAGCTCACGGCCGACAACTACGGCCGCGATCACCACCCGCGTTGCTTCACGATCTGGATGGCCGGGGGCGGTATCAAACCCGGCATGGTGTACGGCGAGACGGACGAACTGGGCTATAATATCGCGCAGAATCCGGTTCACGTCCACGATTTTCAGGCGACGGTTTTGCACCAGTTGGGCCTGAATCACGAAAAATTGATTTTCAAACACCTGGGCCGCCGGTACCGTTTGACGGATGTTTCCGGCAAAGTGGTCCGGGATATTCTGGCCTGATCAGTACCCTACTATTCCTAACCCACTGGATTCTTTGTTGTGATGACTAAAAAGGTCAAAAGTCTGGCGGAGCAGGCGTTGTTTGCTTCTGCCGTTTTTATTCTATTCCTGCTGTTTTTCGAGAGTAAAATTGTGGTGCCGACCTGGGTGCAGCCCATCGGGCGGATGCACCCGCTTTTTCTCCATTTCCCCATCGTAATCCTGTTGCTGGCGATGGCGATGGAACTGTTTCGCTTCAATGCGTCGTATGCCGCGAATGAATTTTACCGGGGTTTTCTGTCCAATCTGCTGCTGGTGGGCGTTTTGTCGGCCGGCATTACGGTGATCATGGGGCTGTTTTTGTCCAGGGAAGACGGTTATTCCGGGGAAGTGTTACAATGGCATAAATGGTCGGGAATCGGCCTGTTCTACCTTTCCTGCCTCATTTACTGGAGCCGCAACCGGGATTGGTACCAGGCCACGGTGGCCCGGTCGGGCGCGATTCTGGCCGTTGTTTTCCTGATTGGCGCGGGGCATTACGGGGCGGTTTTGACGCACGGCGACAACTTCATTACCGGACCGATCAGCAACCCGACCGTCGAACCGGTGGCACTCGATCAGGCGCTGGTTTTCGATCACGTCATTCAACCCATTTTCCAGCAAAAGTGCATCAGTTGCCACAACCCGGAGAAACTGAAAGGGGAACTGAACATGGCCGACGTCGACGCCCTGTTGAAAGGCGGCAAATCCGGCAAACTGTTCAAAGCCGGTTTCCCCGACCAGAGCCTGCTCCTCCAGCGCATCCACCTGCCGATGGAAGAGAAAAAACACATGCCGCCAACGGGCAAAACGCAGTTGACCAACGACGAAATCACGCTGCTGGCGCTCTGGGTGAAAAGCAAACCGGATTTCAAGAAAAAGGTCATCGATTTACCGCCGACTGATTCCTTACGGCGCATCGCTGCCACTTTGCTCAAACCCGCCGAACGGCAGGAGGTGGTGTATGAATTTGATGCGGCTGATGAAGAAACGGTTCAGAAACTCAACAATGATTACCGGACGATTGCGCCCCTGGCCCGGGAGTCACCGGCGCTGGCGGTCAATCTCTACAACCGAAACACGTATTCCGTGGATAAACTGAAGGAACTGAGCGACATCAAACGGCAGGTGGTTTCGCTGAGTCTGAACAAATTACCGGTGAAAGATGCGGATCTGAAAACGATTGCCCAGTTTGAAAACCTGCAAAAGCTGGATCTGAATTTCACCGACATTACGGGTAAAGACCTGAACGAACTGGCAGCCCTGAAACACCTCAACACCCTGACCTTATCAGGCACCAAAGTGACGTATGCCGACTTGCAAAAACAGATCGGCGATTTCAAAAGCCTGAAAACCGTCTCGTTATGGGAAACCAAACTGTCGGTTTCGGAGATTCAGCAGTTGCAGAAGGCCAATCGAAACATCGCGTTTATTGCCGGGTTTAAGGACGACGGCAAAAACCCGATTACACTGAACCCACCGCAGATCAAAAACAGTTCGGTCATTTTCGATAAACCGACGGCCCTGCAACTGAAGCACCCGATCAAAGGCGTTCAGATTCGCTTCACCACCGACGGCACCGAGCCCGACAGCGTCAACTCTCCGGTTTTCAACAGCCAGACGGTTCTGACGGACATGACGACCATCAAGGCCCGGGCGTTTAAAGACGGCTGGTTTGGCAGCAGTACGGCCACCTTCGATTTTTACAAGAGTGCTTTCAAACCCGACAGCGTCAATCTGTTGCTGCCGCTCAACCGCGTTCACCAGGCGGAGGGAGCCAAATCGCTGTTTGACTACAAACTCGGTACGTTCAACGCCAACAGCCCGGCCTGGGCCAACAACTGGACGGGCGTTCGCAACAACGACATGGTGCTGGTGGCCGAATATAAAAAACCGGTCACGGTTTCCTCCGTGGCCCTGCGCATCATGGTGGAAGAAGCCACCGGTATTTTTCCGCCGGGCAGCGTTGAAATCTGGGGGGGCGACAGCCGCGACCAGATGAAACTGCTCACGACGGTCAAGCCGAAAATGCCCGTCAAAGGCGAAACGCACGAATTAAAAACCGTTACCTGCCCCTTCAAACCGCAAACCGTCACGTACCTCAAAGTGGTCGCCAAACCGTGCACGCTGCCGGAATGGCACGGTGGCAAAGGCAAACCGGGGCTGGTGCTGGTGGATGAGATGTTTGTGAATTAAACACAGGCCCGTAAAAAGACGCACATTTTCAAGTGCTCAGAACCGCATGTTAATGGGTAATGGCATATGGATCAGAAGAAACACCCCTTCAATCGACCCGCGGAAATTGTTGTATGGCAACAGTTTTTGTCTGGCGATACCGTGGCTTTTGCCTGTCTGATGTCTTCTTATTTTCAGGTTCTGTTTCGGTATGGCAGTAAATTTTCGAAAGACAAGGAGTTTGTCAAAGACTGCATTCAGGACCTGTTTCTGATCATTTGGGAACGTCGTGACCGACTCAATTCGGAAGTTGCGGTGAAGCCCTACCTGATGGCGTCGCTCCGCCGGCTGATGAACCGCAGCGGCCAATCCCGAACCGGTTTATCGACTGAACTTCCCAGTGAAAACCAGGAGACCTTTGACATTGAATATTCGGTCGAAGAGGAGTACATTGAAAAGGAAAACGTCCGGGTCATCACCCAACGTTTCAAAAAACTGCTGGATGAACTTCCCAAACGGCAGAAGGAAGTTATTTATCTGAAATTCTTTCAGGAAATGGACCGTAACCAGATTTCGGAGGTGATGGACATTTCTCCCCAAACGGTATCCAATCTGCTTCAGATTGCCATCAGACAGCTAAAGGAGTACTGGAAAGTGGAACTCTTGACGCTGCTTCTGGTTCATTTTTACTGATAACCGGGGCAGGCCAATTGGCAGCATTCTATTTTTTTTCAAAATAATTCTAATTCTTTTGGTATCGCGGCTGTGATTTCGTCTATCGTATGGTATAGATGCACAGGTAGGTATGAATCAGTACAGAAGTTTCAAAACCGGCGATTTTGTCTGGGATCCTTTTTTTCGGCAGTGGGTTCTTACGCCCACCAGCGAGACGGATTTCTTCTGGAATCGATGGATGCAGGAAAACCCGGACCGCGCCGACCGGATTCACGAGGCCCGAACCGTCGTGCTGGCTCTTCAGGTGAAAGAATCTACGCTGCCCGCACACGAAATTGAGCAGGTTGTCAAATCGACAATTTCCAGAATCAATCAGCCGTCATCCTCAACTCCGGCATACAGGCAGCGCCCTTTACCGGTTTATAACCGTAGCTGGTTCCGGGTGGCCGCGTCGGTCAGCCTTATCCTGCTGGCCGGTTGGCTGGCTCTCCCCTATTTCCGTTCCGGGCCGCCTTCCACCCGGTCGGATGCGCCCTTCATGATTGCCAAAAATCAGGCACCGACCGTTACCGATACCGCGAATACATCATCCCAACCGGTCGTGATCCACCTCGGCGATGGCATTACCGTTACCCTCGCGCCCGCCAGCCGGATTCACTACGCCAAGAACTTTTCAACCCCCAAACGGGAAGTCTACCTCAACGGAGAAGCTTTTTTTGAAGTCGCCAAAGATCCGGCCCACCCTTTTTTAGTTTATGCAAACGGACTGGTTACCAAAGTTTTAGGAACCAGTTTTACGGTGAAAGCCTACGAAAGTTCGCGGGAAGTGATCGTTGAAGTAAAAACCGGGCGCGTTTCGGTGTTTGCCCAGTCGGACCCCAAAGCGAAGGAAAAAGCCATCAACCGCGAACTGGACGGGGTCGTTCTTTCCCCCAATCAGAAAATTGTGTATAAAACAGACGAAGTACGGATGCGAAAGACCCTGGTGGAAAAACCCGTGTTGCTCAAAACCGTTGTTCAGCCTTCGTTTCACTTTGAAGACAAACCCGTGAGCGAAGTTTTTGCGGCTCTCGAAAAAGCCTACGGTGTTCCGATCATTTATGACAGAGATCTGATGATGGATTGCCCCTTAACGGCTTCCCTGGACAGTATGGCATTATATGATCAGCTAACCATTATCTGTAAAGCCGTTGAGGCCCGGTATGAGCTGGTGGAAGGGCAAATTGTTATTCACGGCAAGGGATGTAAAACGAATTAAAGCGTACCTGTCAAGCGGGTTTATACACTGGCTGAATTCTTTTTCTGATCGTAATAACCTAAACCCTTAAATACTTTATGCGGTATGATGACCCCAAAGACCTGCAATCTGAAAAGGTGCCGGGCTGAGTTCGTTCGGTCCGGTTAAATCCCAACGCTTTCTTTCAAAACTGCTTTTCATGCTACTCCCCAAAAAAGGGGAGTCGGGAAAACTATTGCCTCTTCAAACTCCTATACCCTTAACTTTTATGAAAAAAAACATACAGTATCAGCAGTTCGTCTGTCGAATCTTCTGCCGAACCCTGGGTCTTACTGCAATTCAGACCTTGTTCGCTTTTTGTTTTGCCGGACTGGGCTACGCCAGCGACGGCGTAGCCCAGTCGCTTCTGAATCAGAAAATTACGGTTAGAGCGCAGGAAATGGAGATAAAAAAGGTACTGAGCCAGGTGGAACGGCAGGTAGACGTCCGGTTTGTGTTTAGCTCGAAACTGATTCAATCCAGCCGGAAAATCACGCTTTCTGCCGAGAACAAACCGCTTCAACAGGTATTGGACCACATCCTGAGCCCGCTGGGATTGCAGTATGAACTGACCGGAAAAGTCATCATTATCCGGCGCGAAGAGGTTGCCCCGACACCCCTCCCGCCCGTGGGCCAGGTGGCTCCCAAGCGTACGGTTTCCGGAAAAGTGCTCGATGAAACCGGCAAAGGACTGCCCGGTGTCAGCGTCGTTGTGAAAGGAACGCAGCGGGGTACGATTACGAACGGAGAGGGAGACTTTCAGATGGAAACGGAAGACAATGCCATCCTCGTTTTTAGCTTTGTCGGCTACAAAAGCCAGGAAAAGACCGTGGGCAACCAGAGCACCTTTTCCATTACGCTGGCTCCGGAAGACCGGGCGCTGGAAGAGATCGTGGTGGTGGGCTACGGAACGCAGAAACAGCGGGAAGTCACCGGTTCCATTGCATCGTTGCCCGCGGCCCAACTGGAAGACCAGCCAGTGGGTCAGTTGGCTCAAAAGCTTCAGGGACGGATTGCCGGTGTCCAGATCAACCAGGCTTCGGGAACGCCGGGCAGTGGAATGGCCATCCGGATTCGCGGAGCAGCTTCCATCAATGCCGGTAACACGCCCCTGTATGTGGTCGACGGCTTTCCGATTGTGGGCGGTATCAACAACATCAACCCCAACGAAATCGAAAATTTCTCCGTCCTGAAAGGCGCTTCGGCGGCTGCTTTATATGGGTCGCGGGCGGCCAACGGGGTGATTCTGATTACGACGAAACAGGCCAAAGAAGGCCGGACCACCATCCAGTTCAGCGCCACCTACGGCATTGCCCAGGTTCCGCAGCGGGGGCGGGCCAAGCTCATGAATGCGAAGGAGTTTTTACAGGACCGGAAGGAAATTTTTGAAGACAAAATTAAATACGAAGGCTACACGGGCGGCATACCGGAGCTGTATCAAAACCCCGAAGCCTACACCGGGAAAAGTACCGACTGGTATAACGAACTCTTGCAGACGGGCGGGCAGAACAGCTACAACCTGTCCATTTTATCGAACAAAAACAATTTCAGTTCGGCCACCACCCTGGGCTATTACAAGGAAAAGGGGGTGGTCTTGAACACCAATTACGAGCGATTTTCTCTGCGGTCCAACAATCAGTACAAGATCAACGATTTTGCCCGGGTCGGCATCAACATTGCTCCAACCTATCAGCGCAGTCTGAATCAGGAAACCGACGGTTTTTACAGCACGCTCTATTCGGCCATCATTACGCCCCCCATCTTTTCGCCCGATGACAAAAACCCCGACGGTTCTGTCAAACTGAGTTTTACCGGACCGGGGCTTTTTACGTTTCCGAACTGGAAAAAAACCTTGCTCGAAACCACCAACCGGACCAATTCCACCCGGATTTTGAGCAATGCCTACGCCGAGGTCGACTTTCTGAAAAATTTCCGGTTTAAAAGCTCCCTCTCGCTGGATCTGGAAAGCCGCAAACAGCGAATTTTCAACCCATCAACGGCGGGCGGTATTTTTGCCCCCCCGCCCAAACTGGCCACCGGCTCCTACGAAACGAATGAATATACCTCGTGGCTGACCGAAAACACCCTGAATTACAGCAAATCCTTTGCGGCAGACCACCATGTCGAAGCCCTTGTGGGGTATTCGGCCCAGCAGTTCCGGCAGGAAACCAACCGGCTCACGGGCACCAGCTTTCCGGACGATGCCGTTACCTGGATCGACGCGGCTGCCATCAAAAACGGAAACAGCAGCTCAACCGAATGGTCGTTGCTCTCGATGTTTAGCCGGGTGAACTACAACTACAAAGGAAAATACCTGCTGGCCGCTTCCATCCGCCGGGATGGCTCCTCCCGGTTTGGATCGGCAAACCGCTGGGGTTCCTTCCCCTCCATATCGGCGGGCTGGATTATTTCGGACGAAGGTTTTGCTCAAAAATGGAGCAGCGTGAGTTACCTGAAATTACGGGCCGAATACGGAGATGCGGGCAATTTTAACATTGGTAATTACAGCCAGTTTGGCAACATCGTCTCCACCAACTACCTGTTCGGAAATGCCCTCGTGCAGGGACGAAGCCCCAACACGATTGGCAATACCAGCCTGACCTGGGAAACCACCACCGGAATGGACATTGGTCTGGATGTGGGGCTGCTGAACGACCGCATTTCGCTGACGGCCGATTATTACAACAAAAGAACCAAGAACATGCTGTATCAGGTGGATATTCCGACGGGAACCGGTTTTTCCAACATCCAGGACAACATTGGCGAATTCCATTTCTGGGGGTATGAATTTGGTGCCACCACCCGCAATCTGGTTGGTACGCTGAAATGGACCAGCGATTTCAATATCTCTTTTAACCGCAACAAGGTCATCAAGTTAGGAACCAACGACACGCCCATCGGCGGCATCGGTAATTATTCCAGCACGATCTGGAAAACCGAAGTGGGCCATCCGATCGGGCAGTTCTACGGCTATGTGTTCGATGGGGTCTACAAAACGCAGGAGGAATTTGATTCACAGCCCAAACACAGTACATCCAAGGTGGGGACCATGCGCATGAAAGACATCAACGGCGATGGGATCATCAACACCCTGGATAAAACGTACATCGGCAACCCCAATCCGAAATTTGTGTATGGCATCAACAATACGTTTGCCTACAAAAACCTGGATCTGAATGTTGTGATTTCGGGGGCCTACGGCGGAAAAATGTACTATGCGCTGGCGGAATGGACCGAAACGCTGGAAGGCATTTTCAATGTCGAAACGTACATGAAAGACCGCTGGCGGTCGCCCGAAAACCCCGGTGCCGGTATTGTCGGACGGTCGCTGTCGGGAACCACCGAATTTCCGCGCAATGTGCAGGACCGTCTCGCGCTCGATGCTTCGTATCTGACCGTGAAAAACATCACGCTGGGCTACACCCTGCCGAAAGTATCGCGCTACATCACCAAATCCCGGATTTTTCTGAGTGTGCAGCAGGCGCTGGTTTTGACCAAATACAAGGGGGCCAATCCGGAAGCCAGTTTCAACGGGTTGAGCGGTCTGAGCGAAGGGGTCGACATCAGTCCCTATCCGGTTCCCCGGACGTTTGCGCTGGGTCTGAATTTGAATTTTTAATCGTATCGAAAAATCAAAGACATGAAAAAGCTTCTGTATATATCGTTTTTAACGACCTTGCTCCTGACGGGCTGTTCCGAAGATTTTCTGGAACGCGTGCCGGAAAGCTCCGTCACCTCCGGTAATTTTTACCAGACCGAAGCCCAGTTCGAACAGGCCATGGTGGGTGCCTATGCGGCTGTCCGGGACGCCAAAGGATCGATTGCCGCCTGGTGCATGGGCGAGATGCGTTCCGACAATACGCACCTTGAGTTCAACAACACCAACCGCGGACCGGCCTACATCGAACGCGAATACACCGATTTCTTTCTGGATGATGTGACCAGTACGCTGGTCGCCGACAAATACAACCGGTGTTACGTCGGCATTGCCCGCGCCAACAGCATCATCGACTACCTGCCCGGAGCGGGGTTGAGCCAACAGGTAGCCGACCGGCTGACGGGTCAGGCCCGGTTTCTGCGGGCGTTGTTTTACTTTGACCTGGTGCGGTATTTTGGCGGGGTTCCGCTGTATCTGAAAGCCGTATCGGGAGCCGGTGATGCCTATCTTCCGCGTTCGTCCGTCGACGAGGTGTATAAAGTCATTGTCGACGACCTGAAAGATGCCATTGCCAAACTGCCGGCACCGGCGTTTCCGCAAACAGGACGCGCCACGCAGGCAGCGGCTAAAATGCTGCTGGCCGATGTGTATCTGACGCAGAAGAATTTTGCGCTGGCCGAAACCGAATTGAAAGGGATTACCCCGATGGGCTTTGCGCTCCTGCCCGACTATGCTTCGGTTTTCAGTTTATCGAATAAAAACAGCAGGGAGTCGCTGTTCGAGATTCAGTATCAACAGGGCAATCAGGGGCAAAACAGCAACTTTCTGTATCCTTTTCTGCCGCTGGCTTCGGATGTCAGCAAGATCACCGGCATCACCTCCCAAAACCGCCAGGGGGGCGGCTGGAACGTTCCGACCTTCGAGATGATCGGCACCTATGAACCCGGCGACAAGCGGCTGGAAGCGTCGATTGGCATTGCGGAAGGAACCGGCGTGGTGGGCGACATGGCCATTGAAAGCCTGAAAAGCCCGGTTGGCTACGTCAAACCGGCGGGTAAAAGGGCGTATCCATACATTAAAAAGTATCTTCACCCCCACAGCCTGGAGCAGAATACCGACGATAACTTCCCGGTTTATCGTTATTCCGATGTGCTCCTGGGATTGGCCGAAGCCCTCAATGAACAAAATAAAGGCGCTGAGGCTCTGACCTATTTGAACCCGGTTCGGGTGCGGGCGGGTCTGGCCCCGTCGACGCAAACCAGTCAGGCGGCTTTGCGGGACCTGATTGCCCACGAACGGCGCGTTGAGTTTGCCTTTGAAAACAAACGGTGGCTGGATTTGGTCCGCACCGGCAAAGCCATCGAGGTGATGAACAAGAACGGGGAGTACATCAAGGCTTTTCATGCCGGTGAATCATATCTGCCCGGCACCAGTTACGCAGTGACCCAGAACCGTCTGCTCTTCCCGATACCGAACCGCGAAATATTAATCGGAAAGCTGCAACAAAATCCGGGTTATTAACGCGGAATGTAAGTAAGAAATCAGGATTAACCTGTTTTATAAATGAGACGCTCCACGGCGGTTTGTTTATAAAACAGGTCTTTTAACTTTTAGTCAAATTTTAGTCAGTCCAGACGTTACAATGAAAAGGCTTTCTTATTTGCTGTTCGTGGTGGCCGGTAGTGCAGGTGCTTTCCAATCCTGCTCTACGGGCTTGACGAGCGGGTCAGCGGAGGAGAAACTACCGGAAATCGTCAGCTACAACTTTGACATTCGGCCCATTCTGTCGGATAAATGCCTGGCCTGCCACGGCCCGGATGCCAACAAGCGGGAAGCCGGGCTGCGGCTCGATGTCGCCGAAAGCGCCTTCAAAGCCCTCGCTGAAAACCCGACGGCCCACGCGCTGGTGGCCGGAAAACCCGAACTGTCGGAGGCTTTCCTGCGCATTACCACGCTGGATACCTCCCTGCTGATGCCGCCACCATCGTCTAACCTGAAACTCTCCACCCGCGAAATCAATCTGATTGAAAAGTGGATCAAACAGGGTGCGAAGTACGAAAAACACTGGGCCTTCTTGGCTCCTCAAAAAACCGCCCTGCCACCTGTCGATCAGAAGGCGTGGCCGCGAAATGAAATCGATTATTTCATTCTCCACAAACAGGAGCAGAAAGGCCTGGCCCCCAACGAAGAATCCGACAAGGAGCGCCTGCTCAAGCGCGTCAGTCTGGACCTGACCGGATTACCGCCCACCTTGTCGATGATGGATCGGTTTCTGGCCGACAACAGCCCGAAGGCCTACGAGAAAGCGGTCGATCAGTTGCTGAAAAGTCCGGCCTACGGCGAAAAAATGGCGCTGCACTGGCTGGATCTGGCCCGGTATGCCGACTCCTACGGCTATCAGATGGATAATTTCCGGACGCAGTGGCCCTGGCGGGATTGGGTCATTCATGCCTTCAACCAGAACATGCCCTACGACCGGTTTATCACCTGGCAACTGGCGGGCGACCTGCTGCCGGTGCCGTCCGGCGGCTCCTCCAACAAGGAGCAGTTGCTGGCGACCGGTTTTAACCGCAACCATAAAATCACCGAAGAAGGCGCCGTCGACGAAGAAGAATACCGGGTGACCTACGTGACCGACCGCAACGACACCTTCGGCAAAGGGCTACTGGGGATCACGCTGGAATGTGCGCATTGCCACGACCACAAATATGACCCCTTCTCGCAGAAAGAATATTATCAGCTCTTCGCTTTTTTCAACAACGTCGATGAAATGCGCTCCAAATACACGGCCATCGACCCCGCCGTCGGCAAACCAGAGTCGTATGCCAAAAAACCGCTGATGGAAATCAGTAACGACGACGTAAAGAGCCTGTTAAAGTTCATCAATAAACCGGACACCAGCCGCCTGATTGTATCCGTCATGGGCGATCTGGATACGCTTCGCAAGACTTACATTCTGAAACGGGGCGTTTTCGATGCCTACGGCGACGAAGTGAAGCCCGGCACCCCCACGTCCATTCTGCCTTTCAACAAAAAGTATCCCAAAAACCGCCTTGGACTTTCGCAGTGGCTGTTTGACGAAAAGAATCCGCTGACGGCCCGCGTCTACGTCAATCGCATCTGGCAGGAATTCTTCGGGCGGGGCATCGTCAAAACCGCCGGTGACTTCGGGATGCAGGGCGAACTTCCCTCCCATCCGGAACTGCTGGACTGGCTGGCCGTCGACTTTATGCAGCACGGCTGGAACATCAAACGGCTGGTCAGGCAGATCGTCACGTCGGCCACCTACCGCCAGTCGATTGTCGTTTCCTCCGAAAAGTTGCGGGCCGATCCGGAGAACGTGTTGCTGGCCCGGGCACCGCGTTACCACCTACCGGCCGAACTGGTGAAAGATCTGGTGCTGGCGAGCAGCGGTCTGCTGAACCGGGCCATCGGTGGCCCCAGTGTAAAACCGTATCAACCGTCCGGGCTGTGGGAAAGTGCCACCGCCGGGGGCGACGGCATGTTGTCGACCTACAACCAGGATCACGGTCCGGCGTTATACCGGCGCGGCATGTACACGTTCATCAAGCGAACCGTTCCTCCCCCCTCAATGGCCATCTTCGATGCCAGCAACCGCGACCAGTGCGAAGTAGGAAGGAGCAAAACCAATACGCCATTGCAGGCCCTGGTGATGATGAACGACCCCACGGTGCTGGAAGCCTCGCGGGTGCTGGCGGCCCGCTTGTTGCAGGAAAACACCGGGATGGAAACCAAAATCGGCCAGGCCTTCCGGCTGATTGTCAATCGAAAACCGACCCAGCCCGAACTGGGCGTACTCGTGACCTATTTCGGGGAGGAAATGCAGACGATGAAAACGACGGAAATTGAAAACGTGCTGGCCGTCGGGGAATATCCGGTTCCCGAAAAGATCGACAGAAAGCGGCTGGCGGCCCTGATGCGCGTGGTATCGATGATTTACAACCTGGAAGAATCCATTACTAAATCCTGACCGTCATGGAAAAAGAACTGCTGGACCATTTGCTGACCTTCAACCGGCGTCGGTTTTTCTCGAAACTGAGTTTGGGCCTGGGCAGTGCTGCGCTGGGTTCGCTGCTGATACCGGATCTGTTTAGCAAAAACAGTGATTCCGACGACCCTGATTTCATTCCCGGAATTCCGCATTTTGCGCCAAAAGCCAAGCGGGTCATTTATTTGTTCCAGAATGGCGCGCCTTCTCAACTTGAGACGTTTGACTACAAACCCAGGTTACGGGAGTTGTTTGGCAAAGACCTCCCGCCGTCGGTGCGGGGAGGTCAGCGACTCACCGGTTTCACGGCTACCCAGGCGTCCCTGCCCCTGGCCGGATCGTTCGTCGATTTCAAGCAGTATGGGCAGTCGCGGGCGTGGGTGAGTGATCTGTTGCCGCACATGGCCAAAATTGTGGATGATCTGTGCATTGTGAAATCCATGCACACCGAAGCCATCAACCACGACCCGGCCATCACGTTTTTTCAGACCGGTGCCCAGCAGGGCAACCGCCCGAGCATGGGTTCGTGGCTGAGCTACGGGCTGGGCAATGAAAACAAAAACCTGCCCAATTTTACGGTATTGATTTCGCGGGGAAAAGGCAACAGCCAGGGGGTGTATTCCAAACTGTGGTCGAACGGTTTTCTGGATTCGATTCACCAGGGGGTGCAGTTCAGCAAGGGCGAAGATCCGGTCCTGTACCTGCGCGACCCCGAAGGCATGAGCCGCCAGTCGCGCCGGAAAATGCTTGACCGTCTGGCGGAATTGAACCAGTTGGCGTATGAGGAAGTGCATGATCCGGAGATCAATGCCAAAATCAAGCAGTACGAAATGGCGTACCGGATGCAAACCGCCGTGCCGGAAATTACGGACCTGTCGAAAGAACCGGACGACATCATCAAGCTCTACGGCTCCGACTGTCTGATTCCCGGAACCTTTGCCGCCAACTGCCTGCTGGCCCGCAAGTTGTCCGAAAACGGCGTGCGGTTTGTGCAGTTGTATCACCAGGGTTGGGATCAGCACGTCAATTTGCCCGTAGAGATTACCGGCCAGACCAAAGACGTCGATCAGGCGTCGGCGGCTTTGGTGACCGACCTCAAACAACGCGGAATGCTCGACGAAACGCTGGTGATCTGGGGCGGTGAGTTTGGTCGCACCTGCTTTAGCCAGGGCAAGCTGACTAAAGAAAATTACGGCCGCGATCACCACCCGCGCAGCTTCACGATCTGGATGGCCGGGGGCGGCATCAAACCCGGCATGGTGTACGGCGAAACCGACGAATTCGGTTATAACACCATTGCGAACCCCGTTCACGTCCACGATTTTCAGGCGACGGTGTTGCACCAGTTGGGCCTCAATCACGAGAAGCTGGTTTTCAAACACCTCGGCCGCCGGTATCGGTTAACGGATGTTTCGGGGAAGGTGGTGCGGGATATTCTGGCGTAGCGAAATCAACACCATTAAAGGTTGCAGGTCGATTTCCAAACTATAAACACTTACCTATTTGACCATTAACACCATTCCTGTACCCGAAGGAGTTAAAATACGGTTCTACGAAATATCAGGGACCAACCGCCAACACCTGTCTAATTAAAAACCGGTTCGATTCTGACAAACACAAAAAAAATCCGGGCCTCTCGTCAATTTGACAAATAACCCGGACTTTTTATTCAATTACCGCCTACGTCGGTGGTTCAGTCCACAAACTGACGGCGGAGTTTGTCACTGGCGTCCCGCAGACCGGCGGCCCAGCTAGCGCCGGTTCCTTCGGCAAAGAGATCATTGCCGGGAATGCCCAGCCGCCAGCGCACCGTTTTGTTGTTTTCGGGATTGCGTCCTTCTTCGCGCAGGTAGATATCGGCGGCTACGATGTCATTCCTGAAACGCATCACCCGGCGAAGCTCGCTCTCCACCTGGTTTATCAGTTCGGGCGTTTCGTCGAAGCCGACGGTTTGCAAATCGATTTTAATGCTATCAACAGAATATTCCATGATGTGTCGATGGTTGGTTAGTGGTTTGCACTGAATTAAAACCGGTAGAGAGCCGTGATCATCACCGGACTGCGGTTGTTGAGTAGTTTGACCTCATCCATTAAATACACCTCGCCACCGTGGCGCAGCGTCAACAAGGCGGCCTGATCGATCAAAGAAGTATCACCGTCATTTTCATTTTCGTGGATGGTTGCCGTCAGGGTTTCTTCGTCAAAATGCCCCCACGCATGGGCATCGTGCCGCACAAACAGGGCTTCGATGCGTCCCGTCACGGCGGCTTCCAGAATCTGGCGCAGATCGCGCGAGGCCAGCTCACTCCCGCTGTTGTTCTGGTATTGTCTGATCCGTTGCAGACGCGGCCCCTCAAAGTAATCACCCAGCTGTTCATTGGCCATCTGATGCAATTCATCAATCTGAACGTGATCAAAATTGCCCGTTAGCCCGCCATCGTGCAGGTACGGATACGAATTGACCTGCCGGTAGATGGGCTGGTAGTAGGCAACCGATGCCAGAAGCAACGGAATCGTCTGGGTGCCGTTGAGCTTCATAACGGCCTCGTCGACGAGCCGGAAATAATCGGCCAGCAGATGGTCTTTGTCTTTGTTGTCGTTATCGTCACTCGCATACATTGCCGTCATACCGCCCGCCCCTTTTGTACGGCCCTGCAATTCCTGCTCAAAATCGTAATACTTCGTTACCTCTTCCATACCGGACGGCATTACCTCCCCGGTTTCAACGACGGAGATCGCGTATTGATCCGCCTGATAGAGCACAACGCCGTTTTTTCCCAGTTGCAGCAGGAAGTATTGCCGGGAAGGCTGCACGTACGACAGCAGGGGTCTTACCCAAAACTGCGGACCAATTTTATGGAAATCGTCCAGGGGTATCGGACTGTCAAACGTGAAAAAGTGGTCGGAGCTGCGGAAAACTGCCAGGCCCTCGGAGCGGTGCCGCCAGAATTGCGGATCATCCAGGAGCGCGTCCAGCGGCATCATCAATGCATCAATCTCGTTGCTCGGGAGCGCCTGCGCTTCAAGTTCAAGCCGAATGGCCTGGACGTGGTTTTTGAACGCTATGCTATCCTGGCCTTCCAACACTTCTTTACCCCGGCGGTGGGTCGGAATAAAAATCGAAATCGAGTGTTCATGAGCATGATCAGCCAGTTCCAGCAGGGCTTCTTTGTTAAAATCTAAGGACGTCATCGCGTGAATAGGATTAAAAACCGGGGCGGTTATCGATTGGCAGAAACCGCATCGAACCCGGTCAGGTTAATAAGAACTCTAAAAAGTAAACCCGCCGGTTGCGACAATGTTGGGTATACTTTCAGAACGGGACCGGATTTTTAACCCTAAACAGCGTCAGTGAGGGGATAGGCAGGTTTATTTCTTTTTCGAAAAATTACTTACTCCACAATCCAGCGAACGGCATTGTTATACCGCCCTTCCAGCACGATCTTGTAAAAACCGGTGGGCAATTTAGAGACGTCGATGACGGTTTTTTCGGCCTTCACCGGCACTTCGTCCATCAGCCAATACTGGTCGCGCTGGCCTTCTTCGAAGTGATTGGTGGTCGTGAGCCAGATTTTGACGGTGCCTTCCGGGTCGGCGGCTCGCCAGCTCAGGGCGATTTTTCCGGCTTCTTTTTTTGCCGTCGGCTGGGTCAGCGACAGTTGGCCGGTCAGTGGAATGCCGTCAATTTCAATGGCTTGTTCTTTCGGAATGGAAACCTGCAGATGCCGGGCCAGCGTCGGCATGATGTCGACAATGCCGGGGGTAGCCTTGCGGAAATAAGGATTCAGGTTTTTGGCGTTCGTCACCATCCACGTACTCCGCTCCCGCTCCGACTGCCCGCCGTGGTTTTTGCCGGTATCCGCGCTCCGGCCGTGGTCGGTCGTGATGAACACCTGCCAGTCTTCGCCAAACGTTTTTTGTCGGTACTGCACGGCCTTCCACAACCGCCCCATCTGATCGTCCATCATCCGGATGGCCTCATGGAACCGCTCACTGTCGCCATACCGATGGCCCATGTCGTCCGTGTATTCCAGGTATACCCACGACAGATCCGGGCTTTCCTGCCGGATGTAAGCCGCAGCTTCGTTCACCACTTTTTCGTCGATCTGGTGAATATACTGCTTGTCTTTGTCGTGCGGAAAATGGAGCGTGTCCAGCTCAAAACCGTCGAACGAATAGTCGAGACGCAGGTGGCCCGTGGCCGGAAGCCCTTCGCCCACCAGTTTGGTGCGGTTGTCGAGCCAGGTCGAGAAAACGGCGGTTTTTTTCTGGGGATATTGCGATTCAAAAAACCGGAAGATGGTCCAGTACTGATAGTTCGGGTCTTTAATGTCGTTGTCCCAGACGTTGTGCTTGTTGACCCACGTTCCCGTCAACAGGCTGTTGTAGCCCACCGCCGAAATCGTCGGCGTCTGCGAATACGTCCCTTTCTGACCACCGACGTACGCCCGGACATACCCGCCTTCCCGGGCAATCGCGTCCAGATTCGGTTTGGCAATCTTCTCGATT
Organism: Larkinella sp.; assembly: GCF_965227735.1. Lineage (NCBI taxonomy): Bacteria > Pseudomonadati > Bacteroidota > Cytophagia > Cytophagales > Spirosomataceae > Larkinella > Larkinella sp. The sequence goes on from NZ_OZ245776.1 coordinate 1,939,262, forward strand.
ACATCCGCCGAAATGCCGTCGACAATGACAAACAACGCCTTTCGCTGGCCCGGTTGGCCAACGCTGGTGTGCGTCCTGACTAAACACAGAATCAGCAGGAGGAACGGTACAATCCGAGGCTTCATCCGGTTCTATTCCGCCAGGTAATTTCCGATGCCAACCACAACCGTCGAAAAGACCACGGTGGCAATTCCGAGGGTGATGGTGCGCATGGTTTGCCGGTTGGCTCCGCGCCACTCGTGCAGATACAGCCCCCAGAAGCTACTGAAAGCAATGATGAACGCCATGTGCAGGGTCCAGCCAGAAAACCGGTATTCGCCCATTTTGCTGTCGCCCATGCCGTAGAAGAAGAATTGTAGGTACCATGTCACCCCGGCCATCGCGCAAAAAATGATGTTCCGCAGGGCGGGTGCCGTCACATTGCCGTAATCGGTATACGTTTTATTCTTGATATTGAGGTAGATACACCAGATGGCGTTGGTGGTCAAACCACCCAGCAGAATGAATACGAGGGGTGCATTGTTCATGTAGAGCGGGTCGGCACCGTTCTTGACTGCCAGATCGGCAATGGGTTGTCCGGCCGTTAGCCCGAACGAAAAACAGGCACTCATGATGCCCGAAAAAACCGCCACGAGAACGCCCTTCCTGAGATCGAATTCGGCAATGGTTGCCTTCTTCTGGTCGTCCGTCATCGACTTTTCCTTCATCATACCGGCAATACCGCAAATCGAAATGCCCAGCACACAGACCGCCAAACCCAGAATGATGACCTGACCGGACAGTGTACTCATCAAGGTACCGAACTGCCCCTGCCAGATGGGCGGAACGACGGTTCCGAAAACCGCACAGAGTCCCAGCACCACGGCCATACCGAGCGACAAGCCCAGATACCGCATCGTCAGGCCGAACGTCAAACCGCCGAAGCCCCAGAGAACACCCCAGAAATACGACCACCACACGGTTTCGGTTGGGGCTGCGGCCAGCACGTCAAACAGATTCGGAACGGTGAGCAGACCGAAAATCAGCGGAGCAAACACCCAGGAAAAAATACCGCCCACGAGCCAGTAACTTTCCCAGGACCAGCCCTGTACTTTTTTATACGGTAGATAGAAACTGCCGGAAGCAAACCCTCCGAGCGCGTGCAAGACTACTCCCCAAATGACGGCCATGTATAGTGATTTTTCAACAAATCTGTGTAGTTTCCGGAGAAAGACCTTCCTGCGCTCTCCTGAACTCATAAAGCGAAAATTCTGCCCGGTCTAACGATGTAGCCCCTGAACTATTTTTTTAGAAGACCGTACAGGGCAGGAGACCACGGTATAGTTAGCTCATTCTAACTCAATACTTTTGCCCCGTAGAATACTATTTCATCATAGGTTAGTAGGATAAGCCCGTTAGATTTCTAATGGGCTTATTTTGTTTTTACGGCTTCAGGCACTTTTCCTCCCATTTTCTTTCAACTTTTTTCTAACCACAACGCTCAACGTTGTGTTGGCCAGTCATGAACAAATTCGAAGGAAAAAATATCCTGATTGTCGGCGCATCGTCCGGCATTGGTCAGGCAACCGCCCAACGGCTTCAGACGGCCGGGGCCACGGTTTTTACGGCGGGTCGGCGACAACCCGAAGGCATTCAATCCACCCACCTGACGTGGGACGCCACCCAACCCGGTGAGTCCGACCTGAGCGGTTTACCCGATACCTTACACGGGCTGGTGTATGCGCCCGGTTCCATCCGGCTGGCCCCGTTTGGCCGGTTAACCCTCGATCACTTTCAGCAGGATTTCACGCTGAACGTGCTGGGAGCCATCGCCATCCTGAAAACCGTCATGCCCGCCCTCCTCCAGTCCAAGTCGGCCAGTGTAGTGTTGTTCAGCACGGTAGCGGCCCAACTCGGCTTCGGGCTGCATTCGTCGGTCAGCGTATCGAAGTCGGCGGTGGAAGGCTTGACAAAATCCCTGGCGGCCGAATATGCCCCGCACAACATCCGGTTTAACACCGTGGCGCCCTCCCTCACCGATACACCCCTGGCACAAGCCGCCGGACTGGTGTCGCCCAACCGGCTCGAAGCGGCTGGCAAACGGCATCCGCTGGGTCGCATCGGCACCTCCGCCGACATCGCCGGGATGGTCACGTTTCTGCTGTCGGAGGAGTCCGGCTGGGTCACGGGCCAGATTCTGGGCGTCGATGGTGGAATGAGTACGCTCAAATAAGCAAACCGCTTTCAATCCTGCGCTTATTCCAGTTAATTTGTATAGATTTCATCAGCCTATACAAATGAGAAAATTACGCTACGGCATCGGGCTTCTCAGCCTGATGCTCACCCACCTGGCCTGGTCACAGACGAAACTCGTGGAAACCGTCACCCGCAAAGAAGGTGAACTGATTATTCCGTACCAGAAGTACGTGTTACCCAACGGGTTGACGCTGGTCATTCACGAAGACCATTCCGATCCGATTGTCCACGTTGATGTCACCTACCACGTCGGATCGGCGCGGGAAGAGATCGGCAAGTCGGGGTTTGCCCACTTTTTCGAGCACATGATGTTTCAGGGCTCCGATCACGTGGCCGATGACGAACACTTCAAACTCGTGACCGAAGCCGGCGGCACCCTGAACGGGACCACCAACGGCGACCGCACCAACTATTTTGAAACCGTACCCAGCAACCAACTGGAGCGCGCGCTCTGGCTCGAAGCCGACCGGATGGGCTTTCTGCTGGACGCCGTGACCCAGAAAAAATTCGAAATTCAACGGGCAACCGTGAAAAACGAACGCGGTCAGAATTACGACAACCGCCCCTACGGTTTGTCCTACGAGTATACCGCCAAGAACCTGTATCCCTACGGCCACCCGTATTCCTGGCTCACCATCGGCTATATCGAAGACCTGAACCGGGTGAATGTCAATGACCTGAAGAACTTCTTCCTGCGCTGGTATGGCCCCAACAATGCGGTTTTGACCATCGGTGGCGACGTGGACCCCAAACAGGTAGTGCAATTGACGGAGAAATATTTCGGCAGCATTCCGAAAGGACCGGAAGTGACCAAAACCATTGTGCCGCCGGTGGTGGTCGACAAAGACCGCTACGTGTCTTACGAAGACAACATCCGGTTTCCGATGCTGCGGATTACGTACCCGACTGTGGCGCGTTTCCACCCGGACGAAGCCCCTCTGGACGCGCTGGCCCAGATTCTGGGCGGTGGCAAAAGTTCGCTGTTCTACAAAAACCTGGTCAAAACCGAAAAGGCGGTTCAGGCCAACGTCGGCCACCCGGCCAATGAACTTGCCGGGGAATTTACGTTTACGGTGCTGCCTTTTCCAACCATGCGGCTGGACAGCACCGAAACGATCGTCCGGAACACGCTGGCCGAATTTGAAGCCCGGGGTGTCACCGACGACGACCTTGCCCAGTTTAAAGCAACCCGCGAAGCCGAAATTATTGATTATCTCTCCAGTGTTTCCGGCAAAGTTTCACAACTGGCTTCTTTTCAGACCTTTACCGGCTCACCAAATTATCTGCCGACGGAACTGAAACGCTATCAGGCGCTGACGAAAGCCGACATCATGCGGGTTTACAACCAGTATATCAAGGGCAAAAACGCCGTTATTCTGACGGTTTATCCCAAAGATAAAAAGGAGATTGTGGCGCATCCCGACAACTATACGATTGCGACGGAAGGCTACAAGGCCCCGGATTACGGCTACGATGGCCTGAAATACGTCAAAGCGAAGGATTCATTCGACCGGAGCAAAAAACCGGCTTCCGGTGCCAGCCCAACCCTGAAAGTGCCGCCGTTCTGGTCCGACAAACTGCCGAACGGTTTAAAAATGATCGGGACTAAAAACGATGAAATTCCGACGGTTACCCTGCTGTTTTCGGTAAAGGGCGGCCACACGCTGTCGGCCAAAGACCCTTCCAAAGCCGGGATTGCCCAGCTTACGGCCGCTTTGATGAACGAAGCGACGCAGAATTTCAGCAACGAAGAAATCAACGCCAAACTCGAAAAACTGGGCAGCAGCATCCAGATTTACGCCAGCACGGAAGAAATTCAGGTGTCGGTTTCGTCGCTGACCAAAAACCTGGACGCGACGCTGGCGCTGGTGGAAGAAAAAATGTTCCGCCCCAAGTTTGCCACGGAAGACTTTGTCCGGTTGAAAAAACAGCAGCTCGAACTGATCTCGAACCAAAGCACGCAGCCGGTGGTAATTGCCAACAAAGCCTACAGCCGACTGCTCTACGGCGCGGATAACATCCGGGCGATTCCGACCAGCGGTACGGTTAAAACCGTTGAAAACATTTCGCTGGACGACGTGAAAGCCTTCTACCAGCAGAATTTCTCGCCCTCCGTCACGAACCTGGTCATTGTGGGCGACGTTGAAAAAACCGCCATTCTGCCGAAGCTCGACTTCCTGAAAAAGTGGGCCGCCAAACCAGTCGCTTTACCCAAAGCACCCGTTGCCAAAAAAATCGACAAAACCCGTATTTACCTGATTGACAAGGACAAAGCGGCTCAGTCGGAAATCCGGATCGGGTATTTGACGGATTTACCCTACGATGCCACGGGCGAGTATTACAAAGCCGGGCTGGCCAACTACATCCTCGGCGGTGCGTTCAACAGCCGGATCAACATGAACCTGCGCGAAGACAAGGGCTGGACCTACGGCGCGCGTTCGTCGTTCGGTAGCACCAAAACGCCCGGTCCTTTCACGGCTCAGGCCGGGGTGAAAGCAGCCGCTACGGATAGCTCAGTGGTCGAATTTGTCAAGGAACTGACAAACTACGGCAAAACCGGGATTACGGAAGACGAACTGGCCTTCCTGAAAAGTTCGGTCGGCCAGCGGGACGCCCTGCGGTATGAGACCTCGTTCCAGAAGGCGCTTTTCCTGAACCAGATCATCGACTACGATCTGCCGGGCAACTTCGTGGAGCAGCAGAGCCAGATTTTGCAAAAAATGACCAAGAAAGACATCGACGCCATTGCTAAAAAACGCCTGCCTGTCAACAACCTGATCATCACGGTCGTGGGCGACAAATCGGCCGTCAAACCGGGTTTGCAGCGGCTGGGCTACGAAATTGTTGAACTCGACAAGGAAGGCAATCCCGCCGTGGCCGAAGGCACCGCCACCCCGGCTTCGCTCGGTGGCGCGTCGTCGACCAATCCGAAGAAATAAATTCGAAATTGAAAATACAAATACGCCAAAAGCCACTCCCGGGAGTGGCTTTTGGCGTATTTAATAATCGCACAGGCTGTTTCAGAATGCCGGGTATAAAAACTGTAACTATTTAGCGGGGCTGCTATTGCATCTTATAAATTTGTTTTTAACTTTGAATCACAAAGTACTTTTGATAAAACAAAGCCTGGACGCTGTTCGGAATACGGCTGGGATGCACTCATCCATTGGGTATTATCCGGAAACGCCAGGTCAACCTTTTTTACAAGCAGAGAAACAAATCGTATTCACTTTAAATTACTGCGTCATGAAAGATGAAATTCTATCAAATCTCGACAACCCCGGACAGCTTGAGCGTTTGTATAGAGCCGACAAACCAACGTTTAAACGCGCCTTCAAAGCACTTTATCCCGATTTGAAAGACAATGCCCTGCTTACTTTTTGGAATGAACGAATCAATTTTGCGCAGGAAGACATCTCCTGGGGTTCGAGAAAAGATCTGATCGTCGTCCTTATCGCTTCTCTCGTAGCCGGAAGCATCGCCAAATTACCGGTATTTTTATCCATCGATAAAGAATATTTCTATACCCGAAACATCGGTTTTATCATTTTTCCGGTTTTGGCATTCTACTTTGCCTGGAAGAATCAATTATCCATCGGTAAGCTTGTTTTTATAGCAATCTCATTTCTGGTAAGCATAGTTTTTATCAATTTCCTGCCCGACGTTAAAAGAAGCGACACGCTGGATTTAGCGTGTATCCACGTCGTCTTGTTTTCGTGGTCGATACTCGGTTTTGCTTTTGTTGGTGAAACGCGCAATGCCGATGAGAAACGACTTAACTATCTGAGATACAACGGCGACCTGATCGTTATGACCACCCTCATCCTGATCGCCGGCGGCATCATGACCGGTTTAACCATCGGTCTGTTCAAATTGATCGGTTTTGAGATTGAAAAGCTTTATTTCGATTACTTTGGCATTTTCGGGCTTTCTGCCGCCCCCATTGTTGGCACATATCTCACCCAGACCAATCCGCAATTAGTCGGTAAAGTTTCACCGGTAATCGCCAAAATATTCAGTCCGCTGGTCGTCGTGATGCTGGTTATTTATCTCGCGGCCATCGTTTATTCCGGCAAAGATCCCTACAACGACCGGGAGTTTTTACTGCTTTTCAATGCGCTACTAGTCGGCGTTATGGCTATCATCTTTTTTTCCGTGGCTGAAATATCGAAAACCACAAAAAGCCAGATGGAAATCTGGATTCTTTTTCTGCTGTCGGCGATCACGATCGTGGTGAATGGCATTGCCTTGTCGGCTATCCTGTTCCGGATTTCAGAATGGGGCATTACGCCCAACCGAACCGCCGTGCTGGGCAGTAATGTTTTGATTTTAATTCACCTCCTGCTGGTAACGGCGCAACTATTCAGGGTCCTTTCCAAAAAGACGACCATAGCCAGCGTTGGAAAAGCCACGGCCTACTACCTGCCCGTTTACGCCCTGTGGACCATCGTTGTGACCTTTCTTTTTCCGGTGCTGTTTGGGTTTAAATAGCTGGTTGTCTCGTGTTATTACCGCCTGATCTCCTATCCGTCCTGGAATCAGGAACCGCTCATCCAGTCCGGTGAGCGGTTCCTGAAAAAAAATTAAGAAATAGCTTGTACTTCATATACCGATCGGTATATTTGCAACATGAAATTTACCCCGCGATCGGAAACCACCCGCCAATTCATCATTGAAACTGCCGCAGGCATTTTCAACACGAAGGGCTATGCGGGCACGTCGCTATCGGATCTAACGGAGGCCACGCGGCTGACGAAGGGCAGCATTTACGGAAATTTCGAGAACAAAGAAGACGTTGCCCTGGCGGTTTTCAATTTCAATGCCGCCCGCCGGAACAAGCTGGTTCGGGCCAAACTCAGCCGGGCTGAACGTCCGAAAGAGAAGCTGCTGGCCTTTATCGATCTGTTCGGTCAGGAACAGATTCAGCAATTTCCGGAAGGCGGTTGTCCGCTGCTGAATGCGGGCGTTGAAGCCGATGATACGCACGAGCCCCTGCGGCAACGCGTAGCGGAAGAACTGATCGAAACCCAGACCGAACTGGCGTCCATCGTCCGAGCGGGCATCCAGGTAAACGAGTTTCAGGCGGATACGGACGCCGAAAAGGTGGCTGTTGCGCTGGTTGCGCTCATTCAGGGCGGTATTTTCATCGCCCGAACGACCCGGAATCCATTTTATTTGGATACGGTGCTGGAAACCGCCCGGAAAATGGTGGCCGACATCGAAATAAAATCAACACCTTAATTTTTTTTGAGTCTATATATACCGATCGGTATATAACATTTACCCAATCAAGTTACAGTCTATTTTACAAACATGAAAACGCAGAACAACACGGTTTTAATTACGGGCGGCAGCGCCGGGATCGGTTTTGAAATCGCCAAACTATTCGCCCAGAATGGCAATCAGGTCATCATCACCGGCCGGAATGCCGAACGACTGAAACAGGCGGCAGCGCAACTGGACAACACCACGCCCATTGTCTCCGACGTCAGCAATCCGGCGGATGTCGATCAGTTGGTGGAACGCTTGAACAAAGACTTCCCGACCCTGAATCTGGTCATCAACAACGCCGGGCGGGCTTTCTATTATTCTTTGTCCGAAGACGGCATTCAGGCGAGCGACAAAGCCGGTGAGGAAATGACGACCAACTACCTTTCCATCATCAGTCTGACGGAAAAGCTACTGCCACTCCTGAAAAAACAAAGCGAGGCCGCGCTGGTCAATGTCTCCTCCATTGTCGCCTTTGTTCCCGGCCACACGACAGCCACCTACTCGGCCAGCAAAGCGGCTTTGCACGCCTATACGCAGGCGATGCGGTATACGCTGGCGAAAGATACGGCCATCAAAGTATTTGAATTGATGCCGCCGTTGGTCAATACCGACTTCTCGCAGGAAATTGGCGGCATCAACGGCATCTCGCCCACGGTCGTAGCCCAGGATCTGCTGACGGCCCTCGAAACAGATACCTACGAAATCCATGTCGGCAATACCGCAACGCTCTACAAACTCTTCCTCTCCTCACCCGAAGAAGCCTTTCTGGCGTTGAATACCGGTCGATAAAAGCGGTTTTTTCTGCCTTCGCAGGCTATTGAGGGCCTTTTTTATGCCTATCTTTGGGCAATGGCGTTGAATCGGCCGCCCTACTGCTATGGAAAAACCGTTGGTCAATGGCTCGTATCTGCTGGAAAAATTTCAGGGGAAAGGGGGCTGGACGTATGCCGCACTGCCCGAAGTGAAACCGGACAAAAAAGCGTATTTCAACTGGGTAAAGGTGAACGGAACGATCGACGGTTACGCGATCCAAAACTACAGCCTGATGCCGATGGGCAATGGCAAGCTGTTTCTGGCGGTGAAGGCCGAAATCAGGAAGCAGATCGGCAAGAAAGCGGGCGATTGGGTGGAGGTAGTGTTATATCCCGCTCAGGCTCCGGTCGATACGCAGAAGGACCTGCTGCTCTGCCTGGAAGACGAACCAGCCGCCCACCAAACGTTTTTAAGCTACACCAAAGCCGAGCAAAAAGCGTACGTAGACTGGATCGATTCGGCCAAAACGGAGGAAACAAAAATTGACCGGCTGGCCGAAACCGTCAACCGGCTGCTGAGGAAGCAAAAATTTTCGGAGAAGTGAAGGGCGGTTTACGGACTAATTGATTTAAACGAAAAAAACGCCGGATTCATAGTTGGCTTATCAGCCCACTGCTTTAGCCGTGGGTATAACGAAAAGTTCCACCTACTAAACAGAACCGTTTCAACGGTTTTCTGGCCGATAAAACCGTTGAAACGGTTCCAGAATGATTCGGTTTCGTTTCAACTTCCCACAGCTAAAGCAGTGGGCTAATAAAAACAGCCACTTCGGCGGTTATTTTGTTTAATCAATTAGTCCGTGGGTCCGTTTTAAATCTTAACCGCCTGCCGGGCCAGCAATTTCCAGTCGCCTTTCTGCTTGACCCAAACGAGCAAAACCGAGAGTTTGACCGTGCCGGCCACCCCCTTGTTGTTGGTCGTTCCCGACAGTTTGTGCCGCACCCAGGCGGTGTTATCCACGATGGAAACGCTCTGATCGGTCAGATCAATCGTCACAAAATCAGACTCTTTGCTCACCAGAGCCTTGACAAAGGCGGTTTTGTCTTCCAGCAATCCGTTCGAGTGTCCGTACGTCAGTTGGTCAGTGACGAGGGATTCGAGCGTTGCCTGATCCGCGTCGATGATGCCTTTTCGGAGTTTCTCAACGGCTTGCTCGACGGCCTGTTTTTCATCTTTTTTACCGGGCTCGGTGGCCATCAGGTTGCCGGTTACCAACAACAAAACAAGCAGGCATTTCAGGGTTTTCATGGTCGTAAAAGTAAGGGTTACTCGTTAGGAATAAGACAAAAGAACAAAGAAGTGAGACAAGAGAATAAAGAGGTGAGACAAGAGATCTGAGACAGAAAACGGGTGAATAATTTCCGGTTTCTATTCTCACTTCTTTATTATCTTGTTTTTAGAACTTACGTCTGATACATTTATTTGCATTTAAAAAGCCCCTAAATCCCCTAAAGGGGACTGTCAAATCCGGATCACAAAGTCCCCTTTAGGGGATTTAGGGGCGAAAGTCCTGGTCTTATACACCCAGCAAAACATACGTTTTCCCCGGTTCCGTCGCCAGGTCGTAGAGATAAACGCCGTTGGCGGGGGTTTCGGGTTTAGTCGTCTGGTAGCGATTCTCCGGTTGTTGAAAAAACGCATTCGGATTGGTGCCTTCGGCGGTTTGAAGCCGGGTTTTCCCATCGCTCTTCAGCGCACTCGTCACCCGCAACCGGCAATTGCCGCCCAGCGCCGAGCGAACGGCCACGCGCGTCAGTTTGCCGTTTTTCCAGCTCATATCGAGTTCATAACCGCCCCGCGTCTTCATTCCTTTCACCTCGCCGGTGGCCCAGGCATCAGGTCGGGCGGGTAGCAGGTTGAGCAAACCGTCGTGGCTCTGCACCAGCATTTCGCCAATGCCCGATGTGCCGCCAAAATTTCCGTCGATCTGAAATGGCGGGTGCGCACAGAACAGGTTGGGATACGTGCCGCCCCCTTTGGCGTAATCGGTCCCTTCCATGCCCGTCAGCTTCAGCAGTTCGCGCAGGAGTTTGTAGGCATGGTTGCCGTCGTGCAGCCGCGCCCAGAAGTTGATTTTCCAGGACTTGCTCCAGCCCGTTCCGCCATCGCCCCGGATTTCGAGGGTTTTGCGGGCCGCATCGGCAAACTGGGGTGTGGTCAGCGGAGAAATTTCGCGACCCGGATGCAGGGCATACAGGTGCGAAACGTGGCGGTGCTGCGGGTCTTCGTCCTGCCAGTCTTTGTACCACTCCTGCAAACTGCCGCTTTTCCCGATCTGCAACGGAAACAATTTGCTTTTTTTGTCAGACAATGTTTTCCGAAAATCCGCATCGATTCCCAGTTGCGACGAAGCCTGAATGACGTTTGAAAATACGTCCCAGATCAGGCCCATGTCCATCGTGGTGGCCACGGAAACGGATTGCTTGACGCCCTTATCCGTGATAAATACGTTTTCCGGTGATGTAGACGGTGCCGTTACCAGACGTCCCTGCGGGTCTTCCACCAGCCAGTCGAGGCAGAACAGGGCTGCATCTTTCATCAGTGGATAAGCGTAGGTTTGCAGGTATTTCTTGTCGCCGGTAAACAGGTAATGGTCGTACAAATGCTGACTCAGCCAGGCACCGCCCACGGCCCAGTTGGCCCACGACGGACTGCCCTTGCCCTTGTCGCCAACGGGATTCGACGCGCCCCAAATGTCGGAATTGTGATGAACCGTCCAGCCCCGGGCGTTGTAAAAGTTCTTCGTGGTTTCACGACCGGTTTTTGCCATGTAACCAATCCAGGTCAGCAAGGGCGTGTGCAGTTCCGACAGGTTGACCATTTCCGCCGGCCAGTAATTCATTTCGGCGTTGATATTGGTGGTATAGTTGCTGCTCCAGGGTGGCCTGACCATCGGATTCCAGAGTCCCTGGAGGTTGGCCGGTGGTCCGCCGGGACGCGAACTCGAGATGAGCAAATACCGCCCGAATTGAAAATACAGCGTTTCCAGTTCCGGGTCGGCACCGCCTTCGGCATACCGCTTCAGACGTTCGTCCATCGGCAGATTGACCGCCGAAGCGGTTTCCAGCGTAAAACTGGTGCGGTTAAAATACCGTTGGTAATCAGCCATATGAGCCTTCCGAAGCGCATCCACGGTTTTGGTGAGTGCTTTTTTCAGGTAGCCGTCGGCCAGTTGTTTTTCATCCCGCCCTTCCCGGTCGGGGCATTTGTCAAAACCGTTGAAACTGGTAGCCGCCGTCAGCAGCAAAACCGCTTCCGTCGCATTTTGAATGCGAATGCCTGCTGTATCGGTCGAAACCGTGCCATCCGTCGAGCGCACTTTCACCCGCCAGTCGAAACGCATGCCCTTGCAACCCGCAGAATCGCCGTAAATAACCGGTTTTGGATTGTAGTCGACGTAATTCGGATCAGCGTGGGCGGGCGCTTTTCCACGAATAACCAGTTCATCGCGCCCCTGTACTGATTTGGTAACCGGATGCGGACTTCGGGCGGCTGCCGATACCGTCAGGGCTCCTTTTTGATCCGCCGTCAGCCGCACCACCACGACCTGATCGGGCGCGGAGACGAAGATTTCGCGGGTATAGTTGACGCCATTTACCCGAAACCGGGTGGTCGCCGTAGCATTTTTTATATTCAGATCGCGGTAGTAATCAGTCGGTTGTCCCGAAAAAGTTTGTTTCAGCAACAGGTCACCGAGCGGTTGGTAGGCTTCCGTATACAGCCCCTGCATGTGCTGCGTCAGTTGGGCCGCTGCTTCATAATCTTCCCGGAAAAGCGCTTCCCGAATTTGGGGTAAATACCGGGCCACACCGGGATTGGGATTCCGGTTGACCGGCCCACCCGACCAGAGCGACGATTCGTTCAACTGAATCAGTTCGTCACCGGCGCGTCCAAAAACCATCGCCCCCAGCCGACCATTGCCGACTGGCAGAGCCTCATTCCAATTGCGGGCAGGCTGACGATACCAGATTGTGGACGGATTCTGGGCAAATACGGCATGAATAATCAGCCACAGCAAACCAGTCCAGATAAATCTTCGATTGATTAGGGAATACAGTCGTCTAAAAAGAAGAATGAAAAAGAACATGTGTTTGAAAGCGAATGAAAGCTGCAAATTACTACACGAACCGGACTTTACAGCACATTAAACCACGGGCAAGCCCGATTCTGGGAAACCGCTCCCGACCGTTCCCTCAATAGTTGCCTGATTAGCAAGGAATTACTGGAAAGAGAACCGCATTTCGGACGGTTGAATTAAACACCCTGCGTCTCCGGCTGATTTGGGGAATCCCTAAAACCGCCGGGAACGGCTCCTTTTCACCATTTGCTTTCCCGTTTCTCCGGAATCCCACTTCACTTCGCTCCGAATCGGGGCCGTCCCTTCGTCAAAATTAGACATAGCGTCTGAATGCGTCAAGGTGAATTGTTTCAAAATAAACAGCAATTATCCTAAATCCAATCCGGTTACCGGGCGATTAGACAGGGCTTTGCAATAAACCCAAAAACCGCACAATAACAACATTATCAGACACTTAGGATTAAACCTTACGAATTTGCTAGTTCGTATCAGCTTTCTTCTCTGTCCTGTCCTGTTTGCCTGCGGTCTGTTTTTAACGACTCAGTCTACAGTCATCTCTCTTTATCATGAAGGCAACGCTATACCACAACCGGAAATCACCCAGGCTCCACTGCCATTTCTGTATCGACTTATCCGTCTGGACTCGTGGACCTTTCCCGGGCTTTTCGGTACCAATGATCGGCCTCATCGGACTCTTTCTGCTGGCAGCCACCGAGTCGCATAGCCAGACCACCCTGAACGGAATGATCCGCGACGGAACCGACAAACCGCTGCCGTTTGCGAGCGTGGCGCTGCTCAACGCGGTCGATTCGAGCGTGGCCAAAGGAACCGCCAGTGATCAGCAGGGGTTGTATGCCTTCGAGAACGTGCGAACCGGCCGGTATGTGGTCCGGGCGACGGCGGTTGGCTACCAGAAAACGCATTCGGCCCTGGTGGAGGTCACCACCGGCACGACAACGGTGCCAACCCTGACGCTGTCTGAGGTAAGCAGCAAACTGGCCGAGGTGCAGGTGACGGCCAAAAAACCGTTTGTCGAGCAACAGATCGACCGCATGGTGATCAACGTAGCGAACAGCATCATCGGCAGTGGCAGTTCGGCCCTGGAAGTGCTGGAAAAAACGCCGGGCGTAACCGTCGACTACCAAAACGAACGACTCCAGCTCCGGGGCAAAGAGGGCGTCATCGTGCAGGTCGACGGAAAGCAGACCTACCTTTCGGCCCAGGACGTCATTGCTCTCCTGCGGAGCATGTCGAGCGACAACATCGATAAAATTGAGCTGATTACGAACCCTTCGGCCCGCTACGATGCGGCTGGCAATTCGGGCATCATCAACATCAGGCTCAAGAAAAACGGCAATCTGGGGACAAACGGAACCGTATCGGTGGCCGGGGGTTCGGGTCGGTTTGACCGGGAGCGGGGAAGCCTGCAACTGAATCACCGCACGCAGAAAGTGAACTTTTTCGGCAATTACAGCCTGAACCGGGGCGGCAACTACTGGGATTTTCAGCTCGACCGCAACCAGCCCGACCCCAGCCCGTCGGATGCTTTACGGCGCAATCTGGTCAGCCAGTACACCTACCTGACGTTTCGGGATCTGGGTCAGAACGCCAAGGCCGGAATCGATTATTCGCCCACCAAAAACACTACGATCGGCATCGTCTGGACGGGTTTCTGGAGCGATCACCGTGAAAAAGGACCCGCCGGAGCCACCTTCCGGCGAAACGCGGGCGGCCCGGTTTATCTGCAAACGCAAACGCATAAAACCTATGACGTGCTGAGTCAGAATCAGGTCGGTAATCTGAACCTCCAGCACACTTTCGGTGAAAAGAAAGGACAACTGACGATGGATGTCGACCTGGGGCATTTTACCCGGCAATATACCAACAGCCTGCTCACAGAAACCCTCGTTTTGACCAGCGATAGCGATGTTCAGCCCCCCGCCGATGCGCTCCTGATTACGCAGCCGTCGACGGTGGACATCCGGACGTTCAAAGCCGACTACAACCGAACGCTGTCGAACGGCTGGAAGCTGGAAACGGGTCTGAAAAGTGCCTTCGTAAAAACCGATAACGACCTCCGCCTGAGCAGCGGCCCAGCCGGAGCTCTGGTGCCGGACCCGGCCCTTTCGAACCATTTTCAATATACCGAGCGGGTGAATGCGGGGTATATCAGCTTCTCGGGGCAGTTGGGCCGTGGCGATGGTCCGAAGACCGAAATCCAGGCGGGTTTGCGGGCGGAACACACGCACTCGGAAGGCAATTCACTGACACTGAACCAGATCGTCGCCCGTGATTACCTGAAGTGGTTCCCGAGCCTGTTCGTGTCGCGCGCACTGTCGCCCAACCAGACGCTGACCTTTTCGTATAGCTACCGGATCGACCGGCCAAACTACCAGAATCTGAACCCGGCGCGGGGGTATGTCGATCCGTATGCCTACAGCCAGGGCAATGCGTACCTGAAACCCCAGTTTACACATGCGCTGGAGGGCAAACTCAGCTTCAAAAACGGCATTTTCACCTCGCTGGGAGCCAATTACACCACCGACCTCATGTTTTTCACCATCCATGCCACCGAAGGGAATAAGACGTACGTCACGATGGAGAACCTCGGCCGCTCGCAGGGGTACGTCGCAACCCTGAGCTGGCCCATAACGGTGATGAAAGGCTGGCAACTGCAAACCAATGTGCTGGGCTACTACAACCGCTTTCGGTATCACTACGAAGGCACGATCCTGCAAATCGAGAACGTTGCGGGCCGACTGAACGGCAACAATGCCTTCACACTGGGTCACGGCTGGACGGCGGAACTCAACGGCTGGGTCAGCACCCCCGCCGTGAATGGCATCTGGACGTCGCCCTGGCTGGGCGCGCTGGACACCGGCATTCAGAAAGCGGTTTCGTCGGCTCTCAAACTGAAATTCAGCATTCAGGATGTGTTTCATACCAACCGGTTTCGCCCCAGCGTCAATACGCCGATGGCCAACCAGAAGGGCGTTTTGACCTTCGATACGCGCATCGCCCTGCTCAACCTGACGTATTCTTTTGGCAATCAGCAGGTAAAAGCCGCCCGGCAACGGCGAACCGGTTCCGATGACGAAATCCGGCGAACCAATTGACGAACAGATTTTACGGTTTCGCTAGGCCTTGTTATACACTTTCAAAACCGATTCACGCAGCATCTTTCCGGCACCAAAGGTCACAAAATCAATCAGTTCGGCAATATCTTCGGGCTTTACCCAGTTGGCCGGATCGGCGTCGGGCATGGCTTTGCGGTTGGTCGGCGTATCGATGGTGCTCGGCACCAGAACCGTCGAGATAATGTTTTTGTCTTTGCCGGCGGCATTGAGAATTTCGGACAACTGGATCACCAGCGATTTCGAGAGCGCATAGGCCATCATGCTCTTCCCGGCCGACGGAACCAGGGCCGGGCGGGCACCAATCAGCACAAACCGTCCGCCCTCCTTCTGCTGGCTCATCTGCTCAAAAACCGGGCGCGCCACCTGGTAGGTCGTCTGAAAATTCAGCCGGAACAGGTGGTCGATGGCGGCAAAATCGGTGTCCGTAATCGACCCCATCGCAAAACCGCCCACCAGCAGGATGGCCGCATCAATGCCACCGTGTTCGGCCACCACCTTCTGAACCAGCGCCTGACAACCCGCTTCGTCGGTCAGGTCAAGCTCGTGCGTCACCAGATTGGGCTGCGCGTCGAGCGTGTGGCCGCCCGGTTCGAGGGTGGCAATAACGGTATGGCCGCTGTTCAGCAACTGTTGGGTAATGGAGCGGCCCAAACCTCCGGCTCCTCCGGTCAATAATACGGTTGACATAGCGTGTTGTCTTGATCAGGCTAAAATTCAAATGTAAGGAATGGAACGTACCTATACCAAAACAAAACCGGATTGAATTACATTTGAATAAATGAGTCGTCCCTAAACACACTATGAAAATAGTCCGTCTTTTTTTGCCACTGATCCTGATTGGCGTGTTATCGGTTGCTTTCCGGCAAGACCACCCGACCGAAGCGCCCGACGAACACCGGTTTCGGAAAGTGGAACTCACCGGCAACCTCCGCGATCTGGTCGAACTGGACATTGCACCCAACGGCGATGTGTACTACATCGGCCACCGTGGTGAGCTGTATGTCCACCGGGTTACGACGAAAGAAAACAAACTGCTTGGAAAAATCGACCCGCAACCGTCGGAAGCCACACTGCAATCCATTGCCCTCGATCCGGGATTTATGCAAAACCGGCATCTGTATTTGTACTATGCTCCGAAAACCCGCCAGAACGTCAACGTGCTGTCGCGCTTCACACTCCGGGGCGATTCGCTCGATCTGAGTTCGGAGAAGATGATGCTGGAAGTGCCCGATTCGTGGGAATGCTGCCACTCGGGCGGGGGCATGACGTTCGATCAACACGGAAATCTGTACCTGACCACCGGCGACAACACCAATCCGTTCGGCACCAATTTTGCCCCGCTCGACGAACGGCCCGGCCGGGAAATTTTCGATGCCCAGCGTTCGGCGGGCAATACGCACGATTTGCGCGGGAAGATTCTCCGGATTCATCCCGAACCCGACGGCACCTACACCATTCCGAAAGGCAATCTGTTTGCCGATTCCAAAGACACACTCACCAGACCCGAAATTTACGTCATGGGCTGCCGGAACCCGTTCAAAGTGACGGTCGATCAGGACACGGATTTTGTGTACTGGAGCGAAATCGGCCCCGATGCCAGCGATACCGAACCACGCGGACCCCGGGGTTACGACGAACTGAATCAGGCCCGCAAAGCCGGTAACCACGGCTGGCCGTTGTTTATTGGCAACAACGAACCGTATGCCAAGGTGGATTTCACGACAGATTCCGTCCTGTTTCAGTTCGATCCGCAGCATCCCATCAACACCTCGGTGAACAACACCGGTTTGCGGGATTTGCCCCCGGCCCAACCGGCTTTCCTGGCGTATCCCTACGACGTGTCGGCCGAACACCCGGAATTAGGCTCCGGCGGGCGAACGCTGGTGGCGGGGCCGATTTACTATTTTGATCCCAAAAACCCCTCCCCCATCAAATTTCCGGCCTATTTCGACCGCAAGCTGTTTCTGGGCGAATGGATGCGGAACTGGATGAAAACCGTGTCGTTCGATGAGCAGAAAAACCTGAAAGCCATCGAATCGTTCATGCCCTCCACGGCTTTTCGCAAACCGATTGCCATGCGATTCGGGCCGGATGGCGCTTTGTACCTCATCGAATTTGGGGCCTTGTGGGGCGGAAACAGCGATTCGCGCCTGGTCCGGATTGAATACATTGCCGGAAACCGTCCGCCGGTGGCGAAGCTGGAAAAAACGACCGAAGCCGGGGGCGTCCCGTTGCCAGTTCAGTTTTCGGCCAAAAACTCGCTGGACTACGACAAAAACGACCAACTCGCTTACCGTTGGTTCATCAACGGAAAACCGCTCAGTCAGACGACCGCCGACCTTTCCTACACCTTCCGGAAGCCGGGCAATTACCGCGTTAAACTGGTGGTCAGCGACCGGGCGGGACTGCGTTCGGAAACCGAAACCGTGGTGAGTGCGGGCAATAATCCGCCCAAAGTAACCATTGAACTGGCCGAACCGGGGCGATTGTATGGCCCGGCGGTTTCATACCGGACGAAGGTGGAGGATGCGGAAGATGGCCGCGTCGATCCGGCCCGAATTCAGGTAAAACTGACGTATCTGCCCACCCGAAAAACCGTTTCGCTTTCGGAGAAGGGCGAATTGACATTGCCCAACCAACGGGGTTACACCTGGATCGAGGAGAACGACTGCAAAGCCTGCCACGCGCTGAACGACAAATCCGTCGGGCCGAGTTTTCGGGAAATTGCGGTGAAGTACCAGCCGAAAAAAAACGATCCGGCACTCATTGGGCAACTCAGTAAAAAGATTCTGAAAGGCGGTTCCGGCGTGTGGGGGCCGACCAACATGAGCGCCCACCCGCAACTTTCGGATGAGGTAACGGCGGAAATGGTGCGCTATATTCTGTCGTTGTCAGACGAAAAAACCGAGAAAAAAGTCCCCGCCGAAGGAAAATTCTCTACCGATCCGGTCGCTCAGGGAACGTACGTGCTGACGGCCACCTACACCGACAAAGGCCACAAAACCGCCCGCCCGCTGACCCGCCAGTCGACAGTGATGCTACGACCGCCCGTGCTGACGGCCCAGGATTTTGATGCACATTACGAACTTCAGCGCAGTGACATTCTGTACGACATTCACAAGGCAGGCTGGGTGATGATGCGCCAGTTTGATCTAACCGGTATTCGCGCCATCGACTTCACCCTCGCAACCGAAACCAAAGGCACCAGCATCGAAGTCCGGATCGACAGCCCTTCCGGCGAGTTACTGGGTGAAATGGACACGCCCGCAACCGGAAAGCGGAGGCAATGGGTCGAGAAAACCCTGCCCATCAAACCGGTGACGGGTGAACACGATGTCTATATTGTTTTCCGTAACCGCCTGACGGTCGTGGACTTGATGGAAGTGAAAGAGGTTCGGTTCAGGAAGGATATACCGTAATTACAATCGACTTCGACGTGGGCGTCAGACTTCCTTCGGCAAACTGATCGATGGGCAGCAGCACGTTGGTTTCCGGGAAATAAGCCGCCGTACAGCCGCGCGGAATGTTGTAGGGAACCACGATAAACCGCTCGGCGGTGCGGATTTTTCCGTCATACCGGCTTTGCAGATTCACCACCTGCTGCGGTTTTAGTCCCCGACTTGCGATGTCATCGGCGTGCATGAACACCACGCGCCGTTCGTTGTGAATGCCCCGGTAGCGGTCATCGCGGCCATACACCGTCGTGTTGAACTGGTCGTGGCTCCGGATCGTCATCAGCAGCAGTTCGTCGGGTTGCAAGGCGATCTGGCTGGGGACATTGATCGAGAAGTGCGCCTTGCCATCTTTGGTCGGAA
The DNA here is from genome assembly GCF_965227735.1 of Larkinella sp. Lineage (NCBI taxonomy): Bacteria > Pseudomonadati > Bacteroidota > Cytophagia > Cytophagales > Spirosomataceae > Larkinella > Larkinella sp. The sequence goes on from NZ_OZ245776.1 coordinate 1,958,611, forward strand.
ACTTCCGTTCGCGGGGGCCGTTGGGCAGGTAAAAACCGCCCGGTTTTCGGACACGCTCGTTGTAATTGTCAAAACCGGGAACGACTTTTTCGATCAGGTCGCGGATGTAATCGTAATTGGTAATCGCCTGGTCCCAGTCAACGGTGTTCGGGCGGTTTCGGAAAACCGCTTTGGCCAGTTCAGCCACAATCGCCGGTTCACTTTTCAGATGCTTCGAAACCGGTTCCAAGGTTCCGTGCGACTGTTGAACCACGCCGGTGGTGGCTTCGGTCGTCACAAACTGATCGCCCGAAGCCTGCGCATCCCGATCGGAACGCGCCAGGCACGGCAGAATCAAGGCCGTTTCGCCGTGGATCAAGTGGCTGCGGTTCAGCTTGGTAGACACCTGAACGGTGAGTCGGCAGCGTTGCAGGGCCTCGGCGGTGTAGTCGGTATCGGAAACCGCCATCAGGAAATTCCCGCCCATCCCGAAAAAAACTTTAGCGTCACCTTCGTGCATGGCTTTCACGGCTTCGACTACGCTAAAACCGTGTTCGCGCGGAGGTTCAAACCCAAAGACGGTTTTCAGTTTGTCCAGAAACTCCGGTTTCGGTCGTTCCCAGATGCCCATCGTCCGGTCACCCTGCACGTTGCTATGCCCGCGAATGGGAGCCGCCCCCCCGCCTTCGATGCCAATACTACCTTTAAGCAACAGCACATTAATCACTTCGTTGATTGTCTGAACAGAATTGCGGTGCTGCGTCAGCCCCATCGCCCAGCAGATGATGATCTTCTTTTTGTGTTTGAGCATATCGACCGTCTGTTGAATCTCCGCCAGCGACAACCCGGTTTGTCCCACCAGTTCGCTCAGGTCATAATGCTCCAGACTGCTGAGAAAATCCTGATAGCCAGCCGTGTATTCCTCAATGAAAGCATGATCAATGACTTTGCCCGGCGTTTTCTTTTCTTCTTCCAGCAGCAGTTTACAAATCGCTTTCAGGAAAGCCAGATCGGAGTTGATTCGGATTTGCAGGTAGAGATCGGTCAGTTTTTGTCCGCCCAGTACCATATCCCGCACACTCTGCGGAAACTGGAAGGCCAGTAAACCGGTTTCCACCAGCGGATTGACGGCAATGATGGTGGCCCCGTTGCGCTTGGCCTGTTCGAGGGGCGTCAACATGCGCGGGGCGTTGGTGCCGGGATTCTGACCCATGATCATGATCACCTCCGCTTTTTCCAGATCTTCATATACAATGGATGCCTTGCCCAGCCCGAGGGTTTCGGCCAGTGCAACGGAGGTCGATTCGTGGCACATATTGGAACAATCCGGCATGTTGTTGGTGCCATATTGCCGGACAAACAACTGGTACAGAAAAGCCGCTTCGTTGCTGGTTCGGCCCGACGTATAGAAAACCGTTTCATCCGGCGAATCGAGCGCGTTTAGCTGGTCGGCGATAAGTTGAAAGGCGTCATTCCAGGCAATGGGTTCGTAATGCGTCTGCCCTTTCCGAATCACCAGCGGTTGCGTCAACCGCCCCTGCTGACCGAGCCAGAAATCGTCTTTTTGCAATAAATCCGCCACCGAATACCGCTGAAACAGAACCGGCGACGCCGTGTGTTTCGTCATCACTTCGTCGGCGACGGCTTTGGCACCGCTTTCGCAATATTCCGCAACCGATGAGCGGTGGTCGTCGGGATCGGGCCAGGCGCAACTCGGGCAATCGTAACCGTCTTTCTGATTCAATTGATAGAGGGCTTTCCAGCCGCGCACCAGTTCCGTCTGGCGAAAAACGTGTTTAAAAGATTCGGTTACGGCGGTCAGACCGGCGGCTGTTTCTTTCGGTTGGGTAATTTTCAGGCCGGTTAAGCTATCGGGCGCAAGTTTCATGATTTATTCTGTTACCGCCCTGTCAGCGGTCGAAGACCCTGACAGCGGCAAATAGATGATAAATACAACTATGGGACTTTAATTACGGTTATTTAACCAAACCGCTGTCAGGGCCTTCGACCGTAACGACGGCCCGGCGCTGACCGGGTTAATTGTACTGATTAAACCGGTTTTCCCGGACAAAACCGAGCAGCGTCATTCCGGCTTCCTTCGCCAGTTCCACCGCCAGACTCGACGGCGCGCCCACGGCGGCCAGCAGCGGAACACCCGCCATCCAGCATTTCTGCACCAATTCAAAGGCGACGCGCCCGCTGACCAGCACCCCAAAACGGCTCAACGGCAACCAGCCCTGCCAGAAAGCCGCACCGATGAGTTTGTCCAGCGCGTTGTGCCGCCCGATGTCTTCCCGAACCAGCAGCAACTGCCCGGTTTCATCGAACAAAGCCGCTGCGTGTAGTCCTCCCGTGTAAGCAAACGTCCGTTGGGCGGCCCGCAGCTTTTCCGGTAAACGATGAATTAGTTCCGAATCTACCCGAAAGTCGGAAGAAAGGGGTGTTTTGCAAACGGTTTGAACGGCTTCAATCGACGCTTTTCCGCAAATCCCGCAACTGGAAGCCGTATAACTGTGACGTTCGAGCCGCTGCCAGTCGATTTTGACGTCGGGCTGTAGCTCAACGCGGAGAACGTTGCCTTTTTTCTCCGAATCGGTAACACAATGTCGAACGGAAATGATTTGGGAAGGCGCAGAAAGTATATTTTCAGTAAATAAAAAGCCGAGGGCCAGTTCTTCGTCGTGGCCCGGCGTCCGCATCGTCACGGCCACGCTGCGCTGCTGGCGGTCGTCGGGCGGGCCAAATCCCAGGCGGATTTCCAGTGGTTCTTCCACCGCCAGCAGGTCGCTGTGCGCCTGAGGTTCATGGCTTTGACTGATTTTCTGAATGGTTACGGGTGCTACGGCCAACATACGGTTTTTATATTCTTTATTTAAAAAACCCAATTAACAGAAAAGAGTTTAAACGCGCTAAATTGGCAGATTATCGTCTCAAAAGCATCGGTTGACAGACAGAAAATTCATTTTTCAGGCACAAAATAGGACAGTACATGAAAGTAAGGCTGTCGGAAGCCATTATCTTTGGGTATAATTTGGTTAAAACCGCTTTTAAGTACAGAATTAAGGCTCTGAAGTTTCAATCGCGTCGGCGTTCCGACATCAATTCGATATGCTCAGTACGAACAAAACACGGCAGGCGAACGAGTTTCGTCATGTAAGCTACTTGTGGGACGAAGCCAAAGCCGCTCAACTGGCCGGTGACGAAGTAGCCCTCCTCATCTATCGTTCTAACCTCTTAGGTGCCGACCTCCGGCTGACCAACTACGGTGGCGGGAACACCTCCTGCAAAGTGATGGCCAAAGACCCGCTGACGGGCAATGATACGGAAGTGATGTGGATCAAAGGTTCTGGCGGAGACATTGGTACACTCAAAAAAAGCGGTTTGGCGGCTCTCTACGTCGATCGGCTGCGGAGTCTGAAAAACGTCTACCGGGGTATCGAGTTTGAAGATGAGATGGTGGAACTGTTCAACCACTGCATTTTCGATTTGTCCTCCAAAGCGCCTTCGATCGATACGCCCCTGCACGGTTTTCTGCCGTTTGCCCACATCGACCACCTGCACCCGGACGCGGCCATTGCCATTGCGGCTGCCAAAGACGGCAAGAAAATTACGCAGGAACTGTTCGATGGCACCATCGGCTGGGTCGAGTGGCAACGTCCCGGTTTTGACCTGGGGCTGAAACTGGCCGAATGCCTGGAGCAGAATCCGGGGATTCGGGGCATCATGCTGGGCTCACACGGTTTGTTTACGTGGGGCGACACGGCCTACGAAAGCTACATCAATACGCTGGAAGTCATTGAGAAATGTGCGGAATACCTGGAAGAAAACTACGGCAAAACCCGCCCGGTTTTTGGTGGTGCCAAACTCGACAGCCTTGACAAAGATGCCCGGCTGAAGCAGGCGGCAACCCTGGCCCCGGTTCTGCGCGGTTTCTGCTCCAACCATACGTCGATGGTCGGCCATTTTACGGACGACGAGCGTGTGCTGGAATTCATCAACTCCAACGATCTGGACCGGCTGGCTCCGCTCGGAACCTCCTGCCCCGATCACTTCCTGCGGACCAAAATCAGCCCGCTGGTGCTCGACCTGAAACCGGACGAGGACGTGACGGATACCGCAGCGATTCAGGAAAAACTGGCTCCGGCGTATGAAGCCTACCGGGCGATGTACCAGGAGTATTATGAAACCTGCAAACACCCGAACAGTCCGGGCATCCGCGATAAAAATCCGGTGATCCTTCTGTGGCCGGGTGTGGGTATGTTTGCCTTCGCGAAAGACAAGCAAACCGCCCGGGTGGCAGCGGAGTTTTATACCAACGCGATCAACGTGATGAAGGGGGCCGAAGCCATTTCGGAATATACCTCGCTGCCGCGTCAGGAAGCGTTCGACATTGAATACTGGCTGCTGGAAGAAGCCAAACTGCAGCGGATGCCAAAACCCAAACCGTTGTCGGGCAAAATTGCACTGATTACGGGCAGTGCGGGCGGAATCGGAAAAGCCATTGCCAAGCGGTTTGTGGCCGAAGGCGCGGTGGTGGTCATCAACGACAACGACCCCGACCGGCTGAAAGGCGCGGATGAGGAATTCCGCCAGCAATACGGCCGGGATACGCACACCTCCGCAACACTCGACGTAACCAGTGCCGAGACCATCAGCAAGGCGTTTGAAGCGGCTGCGCTGGCGTTCGGCGGGGTGGATATCGTGGTGAACTGCGCCGGTCTGTCGATCTCGAAACCGATTGAAGATCATACCGAAAAAGACTGGGATCTGCTGTATGACGTTTTGGTAAAAGGCCAGTTTCTGGTCACCCAGAAAGGCGTTGAGATCATGCGGAAGCAGAAACTGGGTGGCGACGTCATTAACATTGCCAGCAAAAACGGTCTGGTTTCCGGCCCGAACAATGCAGGTTACGGTTCGGCCAAAGCCGCTCAATTGCACCTGAGCCGACTCAATGCCGCCGAACTCGGCAAAGATCACATTCGGGTCAATGTCGTGAATCCGGATGCGGTGATTTCCGACAGCAAAATCTGGGCGGGTGCCTGGGCGGAAGGCCGGGCGAAAGCCTACGGCGTGACGGTGGCTGAACTGCCGGCGTACTACGCGAAACGGACCTTGCTGAACGAAATCATTCTGCCCGACGATATTGCTAACGCCTGTTTCGCGTTCGTCGGCGGTTTACTGAGCAAATCCACGGGCAACGTGCTGAACGTGGATGGCGGTGTGGCGATGGCATTTGTTCGATAATGTATGTCTTTGTTACACAGAGTTAATCAGAGATTATCAGGGTTAATCAGAGAAAAACTCTGGTTACCTCTGATGTTCTCTGATTAACTCTGTGTAATAAATCTCTTAACCCCTACCCTGTCATGCAACTCGAAGCGTATAAAATAGCCGATCATAACCAGAAGGCACTGGAAGCGCACCAGCGCAAGCTGTCATTCTGGACCGAGGAAGTCGCTAATGCGGAGGAGATCATAAAAAAACTGATCGATTTTCAGATTGCCATTCCGAGTTGGGCGCTCGGCACCGGCGGCACCCGGTTCGGGCGTTTTCCGGGCGGTGGAGAACCGCGTTCGCTGGAAGAAAAAATCGAGGATGTTGGACTGTTGCACGCCCTTAACCAGTCGAGCGGAGCGATTTCGCTGCACATTCCGTGGGACATTCCGAAGGATGGCGAAGCCATCAAAAGTCTGGCGGCTAGTTTCGGCTTGCGGTTTGACGCCATGAACTCCAACACGTTTCAGGATCAGCCGGGTCAGGAAAACAGCTACAAATTTGGTTCGTTGCAGCACGTCGACCGGGCGGTTCGGCAACAGGCCATCGACCACAATATTGAGGTGATTCGGCACGGCGTTGCCTTGGGTTCCAATTCGTTGACGGTTTGGCTATCCGACGGCTCCTGTTTTCCGGGGCAGCTCAATTTTCGGAAAGCGTTTGAGCGTACGCAGGAAAGTTTGCAGGAAATCTACGCAGCCCTGCCCGACGACTGGAAAGTTTTTGTCGAATACAAAGCCTTCGAACCCAATTTCTATTCGATGACCGTCGGCGACTGGGGCTCATCACTTCTGTTCGCCAATAAACTCGGACCAAAAGCCTACACGCTGGTCGATCTGGGTCACCACCTGCCCAATGCCAACATCGAGCAAATCGTTTCACTGCTGTTGATGGAAGGTAAACTGGGCGGTTTTCACTTCAACGACTCCAAATATGGCGACGATGATTTGACCGTCGGCAGCATTCGTCCGTATCAGTTATTCCTGATTTTCAACGAATTAATTGAAGGGATGGACGCTAAAGGCATGAATCACGCGACGGATTTGGGTTGGATGATCGACGCCAGCCACAACGTCAAAGATCCGCTGGAAGATTTGTTGCAATCGGTCGAAGCCATTCAACTGGCCTACGCACAGGCATTGCTGGTTGATCGGACGGCGCTGGAAGAAGCCCGCGACGCCAATGATGTGGTGCGGGCGCAGGAGATTTTGCAGGAAGCTTACCGCACCGACGTCCGGCCCCTGGTGGCCGAAGCCCGTCGGCGCGCGGGTGGTGCTTTGCAACCCCTGGCTCTCTTCCGACAATTGAACATCCGCCAGCAACTCATCGGCGAACGCGGCCTAAAAACCATCGCCACAGGACTTTAAATTCAATTGTGAATGAGCGAATGAGCGACGGGGCCGCCCGCGCGGTGAGTGAATAGCTCCGCCAACTACATACTTTCTGCGAAGCTATTCACTCACCGCGCGGGCGGCCCCGTCGCTCATTCACTCATTCACTCATTCAAAAAATGAAAACGCCCGTTATTGCCATTTTCGACGTCGGGAAGACGAACAAGAAGCTGTTTCTGTTTAACGAACGGTATGAAATCGTGTGGGAGCGATCGGAACCGTTTGATGAAATCGTGGACGACGATGGCGATCCGTGCGAAGACGTTGCCCGGCTCACGGCCTGGGTGCAAACCCTGCTGCGGGAGGTCTTGCAGTTACCCGAGTTCGACATCCGGGCGTTGAATTTTTCGACCTACGGAGCCAGTTTTGTCCATCTGGACGAAGAAAGCCGCCCCATCGGTTATTTGTATAATTACCTGAAACCGTATCCGGCCAAAATCCGGCAGCAGTTCTACAGTACGTACGGCGACGAAACGACGCTGGCGATGCAAACCGCTTCTCCGGCTTTGGACAGCCTGAATTCGGGCCTGATGCTGTACCGGATCAAGTATGACAAACCGAAGTTATTTCGCCGGATCTGGTATTCGCTGCACTTACCCCAATACCTGAGTTACCTGTTCACCGGCCAGGTTTTGACAGACGTCACCAGCATCGGATGCCACACGATGCTGTGGGATTTCAACAAAAATCAGTACCACGACTGGGTCATCGCCGAACAACTGGACAAGCTTTTCGGGCCTATTTTCACGTCGGACAGCGTTCTGAACGCCATCTGGCTGAACCATCCGCTGAAGGTTGGCGTCGGTTTGCACGACAGTTCGGCGGCTTTGATTCCGTATCTGGCCTCTTTTCAGGAACCGTTCGTGCTGATTTCGACCGGAACCTGGTCCATCAGCCTGAATCCGTTTAACACCATTCCGCTGACGGCGGAGGAGTTGCAGTACGACTGCCTGTGTTACCTGCATTACCAGGGCCAGCCGATCAAGGCGTCGCGCCTGTTTGCCGGGTATGAACACGAACAGCAGACCAAACGAATTGCCGCCCATTTCCAGACACCGGTCGACCAGTACAAGCAGGTCGATTATGATTCGGAACTGATTCAGTATTTGCGGGAATCGCGTCCCAATTCCGACAACCGGTTTGAGGACGTTAAAGCCCCTCCGCTCCAGGAATCGTTGTTCCGCCACCGCGATTTGTCAGTTTTCCGGTCCTACGAAGAAGCTTACCACCAGTTGATGCTCGATATTGTATCGCAACAGTTGATTTCGACCAACCTGGTGCTGGAAAACTCGCCGGTCAAGCGCATTTTTGTGGATGGCGGATTCAGCAAGAACCCGATTTACATGAATTTGCTGGCATCGGCTTTCCCCCACACCGAGGTGTTTGCGGCTTCGATGGCGCAGGCGACGGCGCTGGGATCGGCCCTGGCGATTCACCACCACTGGAATACCAAACCGTTGCCGGGTGATACCATCGAGCTGAAACATTACTCGGCTACCGGCCGGTATGCGGTTTAGGCACTGCGGATTCTTGGAAACCCTAAAAGCCTTTCTGAACACCCTCACACCCCTTCGTCCCGAAACCTGGCAACGGGTGGAACCGCTTTTTTCAGAAATCCGGTTGCCGAAAGGCCAGTATTTTCTGGAAGAGGGACGTAGAGCCACGCAAATTGGCTTTCTAACGGAAGGCATAATCCGGGCCTTTTACCGGAATCAGGCCGGTATGGAATACAACAAGCATTTTTTCGTCCCGAATTCCTTCGCGGGTGGTTATGCTTCGCTGATTACCGGCAAACCCAACCAAATCTGGCAGCAGGCCATGACCAACTGCCGCTTGCTGGTAGCCGATTTTGCGGCCTTCTCGGCCCTTTATGACAGCGCTCCCGATCTTGAACGGGCGGCCCGGATGCTGGCGGAACGGTTTTTTGTTCAGAAAGAAGAACGGGAAATTGAACTTGTTTTGCTGGATGCCCAAACCCGCTATGCGCTCTTCCAGCAACACTATCCCGGACTCGAACAACGCATTCCGCAATACCACATTGCTTCCTATCTGGGCGTCACCCCGACGCAGTTAAGCCGCATCCGCCGAAAAATAGCGCAGCGCTAACTTCTTTACCTATGTCATTTTTTTCTCGTTTCGTGTCTGGTAGTTTTGGCGGCAAACAATACGATAGTAGACTCTTTTTCAATGGTTTACTATCAACTGACAGCCTATTCTATGAAAGTCACGAACAATACGATTCTGCTGACGGGTGGCACTTCGGGCATTGGGTATGAACTGGTCAGGCGGTTTTATGAACTCGGCAACCGGTTGATTGTGGTTTCCAGTGATCCGGGTAAGTTAACCAACCTCTGCAGTCAATTTCCTGACATCGACACCATTCCCTGCAATCTCGCTGATCCGACGCAGGTCAATGCCCTGATCCGACGGTGCCTGGACGACTATCCAGACATCAATGTGCTGATCAACAATGCGGGGGTTCAATACCCGTACGATTGGCTAACCGAATCGGATGGTTATCAGAAAATCAGCGACGAAATCACGATTAACCTGACCAGCCCGCTGCAATTAGCCTACGGCCTTCTGCCGGTTTTGTTGAAACACCGCGAGGCCGCTCTGGTGACGGTGTCATCCGGTCTGATTTATGCACCTAAAAAATCGGCACCGGTCTACTGCGGAACCAAAGCAGCTATTCACACGACCACGAAAGCCCTGCGTTATCAGCTTGAGAAAACCGGTATAAACGTTTTCGAAATTATTCCGGCGCTGGTCGATACGCCCATGACGGCCGGCCGGGGAACGAATAAACTCACGCCCCAACAACTGGTGGATGAGTTTATTTTCCACTTCCGGAAGAACCAGTTGGAAAGCCGGATCGGGAAAACCAAACTGCTCCGGCTACTCCAGCGGCTCTCGCCCGCATTGGCCGACCGGCTGATGAAGAATGGGTAGCTTTTACCGCTCATCCTCCTGATCGACCGCATCCTCAAAAAATACAAAACTTTTTCAAAGAGAATTTGGTTGATATATCAACCTATTATAAGTTTGCAACATGATCACGCAGGAAGAAATCAGTATACGGGAAAAGATATTCAATCAGATGGGTGGACTTGTGGTATTTAATGTGAACCACTTTTTACACCAGGTTGCCAAGAAGGCCAACCGGGATCTGGCCAAAGCCGGTTTTACACTTCAGTATGAACAGCTTCCGGTGCTTTTTGTCGTCAATTTTGCCCCCGATGGCTTGCTTTCGCAGCAGGACATTGCCAATGCGTTACAGAAAGACAAATCAGGCATTCAGCGCTCTATTCGCACCCTGGAGCGCGACGGCTACCTCCGAATCACTCCGGACAACATCGATCGACGCAAAAACCTGATCCAGTTGACCCCGGCCGGCAAGATGATTATCGATCAGATTATCGAAGCGGCTAAAAGACAGGATGAAGACGTACGACGCCAGCTTGATCCGGAAGAGGTCGATACGCTGCTCAAACTCCTCCGGAAGTTGACGGCTTTGGTTGAAAGTTAATTTTTTATTGATCCGTATTGTTGATATATCAACAGTAGACCTGTCAACAATATAAGTTTTTCTTCGTTTATTACCAATCATGAAAAAGATCCTTGCTCTCTTTTTATCCCTTTCACTCACCGCTTCGCTGCCCGGTTTGGCGCAGACGAACTGGACGCTGAAAAACGCCATCGACTATGGTCTCCAGCATTTTGGCACCGTCCGGATTGCGCAATACCAAACCGAAACCGCCAATCAGCAGGCTCGCCAGGCGTTGGGGCTTTATTTACCGCAGGTTTCGGCCACCGGTAACTTCACCGACAACCTCAAACTGCAATCGACCCTGCTCCCGGCGGGCCTGGGCGGGAGCACCGAACCCACCCGGATTACACTGGGTTCGAAATACCAGACAAACGTGAATGCGCAGGTAACGCAGGCGATTTACGATAAATCGCTGCTCCTCGGCCTGAAAGCCGCCAAACCAAACCAGCAACTGGCCGAACTGAATACGCGCCAGACCAAAGAGGAGATCATTTATAACATCACGAGCAACTACTACCAGGTGTTTATTGCCCAGCAGCAGATTGCGTTACTGAAAGACAATATCGAACGAACGCAGCAGGTGCTCGACGTCCTGAAACTGCAACGGGACAACGGCGTCATTCAGCCGGTCGATTACACGCGAACGGAAGTGAACCTGAACAGCACCCGCTCGCAGTTGTCGCTGGCCGAAAACGACCTGAATCTGGCCCTCAACCGGCTGAAATACCAGACGGGTCTGCCGCAGGAGCAGGAACTGACCCTGGCAGACCCGCAGATTCTGACCCAGTTGCCCGTAGTACAACCCGGTGAGTTCGATGCCAAAAACCTGACGACGTTCCAGCAGGCCGAAACCAATTTGCTGCTGCAACGTCTTCAGTTGCAACGGACCAAAGCCGGTTATCTGCCTACGCTGAATTTTTCCGCCAACTACGGTTCGCTGGTGCTGGCCAATGAATTCAACCAGTCCTTCAAAAATTTTATGGGTTTCGGAAGCATTGGCGTTCGGCTGAACATCCCGATTTTCGACGGTTTGCAACGGGATGCCCAGGTGCAGCAGGCCAAGCTGACGGTGCTGACTCAGGAAGAACAGCAGAAACTGAATACGGCATCCTTCCGTCTCCAGTTCAACAACGCCCAGTCGCAGATTCAACGGGCGCAAACAAACGTTCAGAACGACGACCGGAACGTGAAGCTGGCGCAGGAGGTGTATAACATCACGACCTTGCAATACAAACAGGGAACCAAACCGCTGACGGATTTGATCAACGCCGACAACTCCTACCGGGAAGCCCAGTCCAATTACATCAATTCGCTCATTAATTTCTACCAGGCCCGGCTCGATCTGGAGCAGTCGCAAGGCACGTTGTTAAGCTTTTATAACCAGCTCTGATTACTAAATACAACCGACTAAAATGAAAAAGACCACCATTATCGTTGTAATCGCTGTTCTGGCCATTACGTCGCTCATCGGCTTCCGGCTGGCTTCCAACAAGAAGAAAATCGATGAAAAAAACCAGATGCCGACTAACACCAACACCGCTATTCCGGTGACTGTCGCGCCGGTTGCCGAAGGAACCGTCAGCCAGCAACTGGTCAAAACCGGCAATCTGATTCCGTTCAAGGAAGCGGACATTACGGCGACAACTGCGGGAAAAGTGACGCAGGTCAACTTTGATCTGGGTTCTTCGATCCGGCAGGGCGCGACGCTGGTGCAACTGGATAACAAACTGAAAGAACTGTCGCTCGAAGCCACCCGGCTGAACATTGAAAAGCTGAAAAAGGATGTGACGCGGTATACCACCCTGCTGGCGGGCAATGCGACCACCGAAATTCAGTTGAATGAGACAAAATACAACTACGAAAACGCCGTCAATCAGGCGGAGCAGATTAAGAAGCAGATTGTGGATGCCAACGTAAAAGCACCGATCAGCGGCCGGATTGTGAAGAAAAACATCGAACCGGGCGAATACATTACCGTTGGGACGGTGTTGGGAACGGTGTTGGACGTGGCCCGGCTGAAAGTGCAGGTGCCGGTGAATGAAAGTGACGTGTACCGGTTGCGCGAAGGCCAGACGGTTCGCGTGTCGGCGGATGTGTTTCCGGGAAAAACGTTCAGTGGCCGTATTTCGTACATCGCTCCGCAGGGGACCGAAGAACACAATTATCCGGTTGAAATTACCATCGACAACGCCGGTGGACTGAAAGCCGGGACGTTTGTCAACGTTGATTTCTCGCAGAAATCCAACCAGAAAGCCCTGCAAATTCCGCGCATGGCCCTGGTCGAGAGCATCAAAAATCCGTATGTCTACGTGGTGAATGGCAATGTCGTACAGAAACGTGTCATCAAAGTGGGCCGGGAGTTCGACGATTCCATCGAAGTGCTGAGTGGCTTAGCCGCTGGCGATCAGGTCGTAACGACGGGTCAACTGAACCTGAGCGACGGCAAAACCGTACAGATCACCAAATAACCGTACCCACGGCTTAAACGACTCAAACCATGTCCATATCCGAAATAGCGGTCAAACGGCCGTTGCTGGTAATCACCATTTTTATTGTACTCATCCTGTTTGGAGCGCTGAGTTACAAGCAACTGTCTTACAACCTGTTGCCCAAGTTTGAAGCCAATGTCATCAGCGTGGCCACAACCTACCGGGGAGCCTCCGCCGACGAGGTGGAAACCAACGTGACCAAGCGCATTGAAGACGCGCTATCATCGCTGGAAGGGCTGGATCGCATGACCTCAACCTCACAGGAAGGGGCTTCGATTGTGATTATCCAGCTTAAAAACGGCGTTAGTACCACCCTGGCCCAGCAGGATGCACAGCGGAAAGTGGAGCAGATTGTCAACCTGTTGCCCGACGAAGCCGACCGCCCGATTCTGAACAAATTCTCGACCGACGAAATTCCGGTTTTGCGGATGGGGGTTACGGCCGATATGTCGCCAACGGCCCTGTACGACCTGATCGATAATGATATCAAACCGCAGTTGTCAAACGTTTCCGGCGTGGGTCAGGTCAACGTTATCGGTGGTAACGAACGCGAAATTCAGGTGAATGTAAACCCGGAAAAACTCCGGGCCTACGGCGTGTCGATTGGCCAGGTTTCGCAGGCCATCAACGCGGCCAACACCAGTTATCCGGCCGGTCAGTTGGAAACGCGGGAATCGCAGTATTCGATTCGTTTTGATGCTTCCGTCGAAACGACCAACCGCCTGCGCGAGTTGATCATTGTCCGCAAACCCAACGGCAGTCAGGTGTTGCTCAAGGATCTGGCCGAAGTGGTGGACGCAACCACCAAACCAACCGCCATCAACCACATCAATGCCCTGCCGGCCATCGGGCTGCAAATCCAGAAACAGTCGGATGCCAATGCGGTGTCGGTCAGCCAGTTGACGCAGGTCAAGCTGACACAACTGGAAAAGCAATACAGCCAGTTCAAGCTGAAATTCAACATTGCTTCCGATCAGTCGATCTACACCCTGGCGTCGGCCAATGCCGTCGTCTTTGATATGGGGCTGGCCATTCTGATCGTGTCGGTGGTCATGCTGCTCTTCCTGCACAGTTTCCGGTCGGCCATGTTCGTGCTGGTGGCCCTGCCATCTTCGATGATTCCGACCTTTGCGCTCATGTACATCATGGGTTTTTCGCTGAACCTGATGACGCTGATGGCCTTGTCGCTGGTGGTCGGCATTCTGGTCGATGACTCGATTGTGGTGTTGGAAAACATCAACCGCCACCTCGAAATGGGCAAAGACAAACGGACGGCAGCGTTGGACGGACGGAGTGAAATTGGCTTCACCGCTTTAGCGATTACGCTGGTAGACGTCGTGGTGTTTGTGCCATTGGCCATGACCGGCGGTTTGATCGGGAACATCCTGCGGGAATTTGCCCTGGTGGTGGTTTTCTCGACGCTGATGAGTCTGCTCGTCTCGTTTACGCTGACGCCTTTGCTGGCATCGCGCTTTGGCAAAATTGAAGTATTGAGCAAAAGCTCTTTGTGGGGCCGACTGAACCTCGGTTTCGAAAGCCTGATCGACCGGCTGACGGCCGCTTATGGTCGGATTCTGGTCTGGGTGCTGGGCCACAAACGCTACGTGTTCATCGGTATTTTTGCCCTGCTGGTGGGTTCCATTGCCTTGGTGCCGGCCGGTTTTATCGGTGGTGCTTTCATGCCCGCCAGTGATCAGGGCGAAATGAACGTTCAGATCGAACTGGCCCCAACAGCTTCGATTTATCAGACTAACGCCCTGGCGCAACGGGCGGAGCAAATTATTATGAAGCACCCCGAAGTGACCAATGTGTTCACCAACGTGGGGTATACCAGCAGTGGGATTGCCACGGCGTCGAACAGCAACATTGCCGATTTGAACGTCAAGTTGATCGATAAAAAACTGCGCACCATATCGACCGAAGCCTTCGGCCAATTGCTGAAAGAAGAAGTGGGAAAAATTCCGGGTGTGAAAGTAACGGTTGTTCCGGTGGGGCTCGTTGGGGCTTCGCAGGCGCCGATTCAGATTGCCGTGAAAGGAACGAACCTGGCCGACATCCGGAAAGCCGCTGCGCAGGTGAAAGAAGTAACCCAGTCGGTGCCGGGCACACAGGATGTGAAGTATTCGGTCAAAGACCCAAAACCGGAAGTAACCGTCAACCTCGACCGTGATAAAATGGCCCAGTTGGGGATCAATGCTTCTGAAGTCGGGATTGCGTTGCAGAATGCTTTCCGGGGCAACGACCTGTCGAAGTTTAAGCAAAAGGGGAATGAGTATGACATTCTCATCAGCCTGGATCAGTTCGATCGTACCAAGCCGGAGGACATCAGCCGATTGACGTTTGTCAACAACCAGGGCAAAACGTTTGAACTCTCGCAGTTTGCTCAGGTGCAGGAGCAAATCGGCGAAAGCGTGCTGGAACGCATCGACCGGCTTTCTTCGGTAACGGTTAATGCCCAAGTGGTGGGTCGTCCGGTGGGAACCGTTGGTACGGATATTCAAACCAAAATGGCGAACGTGAAATTGCCGGAAGGCGTTTCGATTCAGTATCTGGGTCAGTTGCAGCAACAATCCGACGCTTTCGGTAGCCTCGGACTGGCGTTGATGATTGCCATTCTGCTGGTGTATTTCATCATGGTGGCACTCTACGAAAGTGTGGTCTATCCGTTCGTCGTCCTGTTCTCCATTCCGGTAGCCCTGGTGGGTGCCTTACTGGCGCTGGCCCTGACGATGGAAAGTCTGACGGTTTTCTCAATTGTCGGGATGATCATGCTGCTGGGTCTGGTAGCCAAAAACGCCATTTTGATCGTTGACTTTACGAACCAGTTGAAAGCCGAAGGGCACGATGTGGTCGACGCCCTGATCGAGGCCGGAAAAGAGCGGTTACGCCCGATTCTGATGACGACGCTGGCAATGATTCTGGGGATGTTGCCGATTGCGCTGGCCAGTGGTGCCGGTGCCGAAACCAAAAACGGGATGGCGTGGGTCATCATCGGCGGTCTGACGTCGTCGCTGATTTTGACGTTGCTGATCGTTCCGTCGATGTATCTGGTGGTCGATCGGATCATCGCCCGGTTTACCGGAAAGAAAGTAAAACCGAAAAAACCGCAGGAACTGGAAGTGGCACAGGCGATTGATTGATTTCTGGGAAGTAAGAGGTGAGACGTGAGAATAAAGAAAGGAGCACTTGTCGGTGCTCCTTTTTGGTTAAAAAGTCTTTTCTCTCTACTCTCACTTCTTGCATCTTTGAAATCAGTCCTTGCGCACGGTGCTTGACCCCGACAGGTTGGTTTTTACCTCGGGTACGCCCCGATACCGCACGCTGCTGGCGCCACTGGCTTTTACGTCGAGCAGTTTCGACACGCGCACGCGGGCCGTGCTGGCTCCCGACAAATCCAGCTCGGCTTCATCGACCGGATAATCGAAGGCTTCCACTTTGCTGGCTCCCGACAGTTCGCCGATCAGCAAGCCACTGGCGCCCCGGAGGTCGAGGTCCGATGCGCCCGACAGGTCGATATTGGTCCGGTCGGCATCGATGTCGACCGTTGAACGGGATGCGCCCGTCAGCCGGATGTCGAAATCCCGCAGACCCTGAAAACCGCTGATGTCGGAACGTGAAGCACCGGAAAAATCGACGCCCCGCAGGCTTGGCATCGTAATGGAGATGTTCATGTCGTAGCGCCGGTGCCGCGACGAGCCATTGCGATAGCGGGCATACAGCGTGCCGGCGCGGGTGTAGAGGTCAAGATCATCCAGATCCCGGCGGTTTCCGCGGGCTTCGATGCTAAAGTTACTGCCTTGTTCAACGCTGATGGTAAAGGCACTGCCCATGTCGAGCCGGTCGAAGTTGGTCAGGCCAAACGAGCGGTCATCTTCTTCGTAAGGGCCGACGTGTTCAAAGTCGCAGGAGGTGAGCGACACCAGGGCGAAAAGAAAAAAAGCGGAAAGAATGGTGGAAAATTTCATGATTGTCATAGCGATTTGTGGATGTATTTGCTGTTGTATGCGGCTATGACCCGCGTCGGAAGCGCTCCCCCTATGCGGTTTTGAAAAAAAGTTTTTAGTAGAAAAAAAAGTTGGGGGATGATGGATGGAAAAACCGCTTATCGGCCTGACCTTTGGGCGTTTCTCTTGAACAAGTTCCCATCCAAAGTGCCTTTCAGGATTTTATATCGGCTAGTAAAACAACAACGACGATGAATTACAAACTGGTTATTTTCGATTTCGATGGCACGCTGGCCGATTCGTTCCCTTATTTTTTAAAAACGGTAAACGTGCTGGCGGAAACCTATCATTTTCCACCCATCGATCCTGAAAATGTCGATCAGCTCCGGGGCATGGATGCCCGTCAGTTAATGAAAAACGCCAGGTTGCCCGCCTGGAAAATACCGCTCATTGCCAACGCCTTTATTCGCCAGATGGGCAAAGACATTGCGCAAATTCCGTTATTTGAAGGTATTTCCGATCTGTTAAAGCAGTTGTCGAATCTGGGCGTCCGGCTGGCCATTGTCAGTTCGAATTCGGAAGAAAATATCCGCCGGGTGCTGGGACCCGAAACGGCAGCCCTCATTACGCACTACGGCTGTGGCAGCTCGCTGTTCGGGAAACAGCACAAATTCAGGAAAGCCCTGGCGAAGGTGGGCGTTCAGCCCGGCGAAGTGCTTTGTGTCGGCGATGAAATTCGGGACCTGGAAGCTGCGAAAGGAGCCGGTATTGCCTTCGGTGGCGTTGCCTGGGGCTACACCCGCGCCGACATACTGGAAGCCTACGCCGATAGTACGGTTTTTTATACCGTACAGGACATCGTCAAAACCGTAGTCTCAGCCTGATCAGGTACAGGCATTTACACTCCTTTTTTCTCCTCTTTTTCCGCCATCCAGTTTGTCACAATGGATAAGGGCCAGAATAGCGTAGACACAATGGCTTTATGCCAATTCGGTTTGCCAGGGGCGCGTAACGCTTTTCCGCAATACCAGGCCAGAACAACAAAGGATATAAACCATGCCAATGCCATATCGTTGGTAATTTAGGTGTCGTTAAAGATAATAAAAAAGGTAACCAATTCACTCCAGTACTTCGACCCACCCCTTGCATTGCGTTCCCCGTTGCGTCGTCAGCAGGTAATAATACAGGCCGCCCGGTGCTTCATTCCCCCAGGTGTTTGTGTAATTTTCACTGCGGTAAATCAGTTTGCCCCAGCGGTTAAAAATCTCCAGCTTTGCTCCTGTGAATCCCACGTTGAACACATCATTTTTTCCGTCGTTGTTGGCCGTTACAACGTTCGGAACCTCACTCATGTTCTCGATGATAACCGGCAGATTGAGCGCCAGACTGCACCCGTTTTTGGAAGACGTTACTGTAATTTCATACTGCCCGGATTGCGGATATTGATACGGCTCGGGCGAGTTCGTCCGCAACGTGTCACCATTGCCCATCGCCCACGCCAGGCCGGTGGCCCCCGTCGTTTTGTTGACCAGCTCCACTTTCATGGGCCGCCCGCATTCCGAACTAAGCCGCACCTCGGCAACGGGCCGGAAGGAATCGTCGGTGGTAATCGTCACATTTTTAGTGGCTGAACACCCGTTTTCGTTTGTGATCTTTACGGAATAGGTGGTGGTTTGCGTCGGATTCACCACCGGGTTTCCCACCGTCGCCGTGCTCATTCCCTGCGTGGGTGTCCAGGCATAGGTGGTGCCACCCTCCGCCAGCAGTTGAACCGGTTGCCCCGGACAAATCGTGGTGTCTTTGCTGACCTTGAAATTGGCGGAAAATACTTTAATCACTTTTTTGGCGACATCGACCCGCTTGCAGGTCAGCCGGTTGTAGGCTGTCAGCGTAACCGTGTATTCGCCCGGTTTATCAAACGTATGGCTCACCTGCGCCGGGTTGGTCGAGGTGCCTGTATCGCCAAAATCCCACGCATAGGTAATACCGCCTTCGCTGGTATTGACGAAATTGAGCGTCAACGGCGTACAGCCCTGTATGACGTCTTTCTGCGTTCCCTGATAGGCATCGAAGGTAGCTTTCAGCCGGTCGATGTCGAATTTGAAGGCCGCATTGTTGCAGTTGGGGCTTTTATTGGTTGTGGACCACACCTGGGCCGTCGCCGGAAAGGACGTTCCTCCACAGGCACAGGCCGCGTGGTAAATGACCCCGCTTTTATCGAACCGGCTGGTTCCGCCATCGACGTGATCCCCGCGTCCGACTTGGTTTTCGCTGCCGAAAAAGGTAGCATATAGAAGCGATTTTCCGCCCTGCTCCAGCAACGCCAGCCAGAAATTACTGCCATCAGTCGTTTTTCGGAAGGCATCCGCCGTAACGGGCAACCCACGCGTACTGCTGTTGG
Source organism: Larkinella sp. (assembly GCF_965227735.1). Taxonomy (NCBI): domain Bacteria; kingdom Pseudomonadati; phylum Bacteroidota; class Cytophagia; order Cytophagales; family Spirosomataceae; genus Larkinella; species Larkinella sp. The sequence goes on from NZ_OZ245776.1 coordinate 1,977,639, forward strand.
CGTTGGCACTCCGGACGTTCACGTTGCCGCCCCAGCCCGACAAATAAATGTTACCGCATTCATTCACCAGAAAAGCCGTCGGCGAAATATCCGGCCCCACCCGGCCGGAACCGATGACGGTTGAAAACACGGTTTTTGACAGCGTGGGGTCGAGTGCGTGGATGAACTGACTGCCTCGGGCGTTCTGGTACACACTGTCCGTCACCGCGTACGTCCCCCGGGTTAGTCCGAAAACGTGCGGATTTTCCTGCGGATCAAGGTCGATGAGATAAGCGGCATCGTCGGCGGTAGTGCCCAGGTAGGTGCTGCGTTCGAGCTGGTTGTTGGTAAATTTGACCAGAAAACCGTCTTCCCGGCCACCGATGGCGGATTTAAAGGCCCCGGCAAGACCCGGCAAATCCGCACTCCGGGTCGTTCCGACGGCGTATAGTGACCCCGACGCGCCGATTCGCAACGCATAGGCGACGTCGTAACCACTTCCGCCAAAATACGTACTCCAGCGCAACTGGCTTAAATCCGGACTCAATTGCAGCAAAACCGCATCGGCCGGACCGTTGAGTTTGGGTTGTGGAGCGTTGGCCGTCACCGGAAAATCAGCGGAAAACGAAACCGTGGCCACGTAGACATTGTCATTTTTGTCGACCATGATTTCACCCCGCAGGTCGTCGCCGTAATTGTAGATGCCCAGATACTGATCGGCCACGTTGATACCGTCGTTGGCCGAACCACCGACGTATGTACTGCTTTTCAAGGTTCGACCGTCGGTGCTGAGGTTGGCCAGAAATAAATCGGTTCCGGCTCGGAAGTAGATGGTTCCGTAGAGACTACCCGGTTCGGGCAATCCATTCCCGATAGGAATATACCCCGTACCACCCGCAAACTTCCGGCTGTAGGCTGATGTGGTCGTCGGAAAATTGGCCGACGAAGTGACTCCGTAAATCAATAGCTCATTTTTACTGTTCACAATCAAGCTATTAGGCGTTTCTCCGGTCGCACCGCCCAGGTAGGTTGCATACAGCAATTGCTTCCCATCCGGACTGAATTTCATGATGGCCACATCCATTTCGGCCCCATACCGGGTTTGAAATGCGCCGGTGGTCGGCACAAAACTGGTCCCGTACACGGTTCCGGCGGTATAGAGATTGCCGTCGTTGTCGTAGGTGGCCGTATGCCCCCAGTTGTCACTGACCGAGCCCGAGTAGGTCGAAAAGATCAGGGTCGGGTCGATGGTGAGCGGTTGCTGTTTGTCATAGCCATTGGGAAAACGAAACGTGGCGGTTTTATCTTCCAGCACCCAATCCGCCGGAACCTCCGTGGTTTTGTTGTTTTTTTCGGTAAACGAATACGGTTTTTCTTCCCGAAAGGGTAAAAGGCTGGTTTCAACAACCAGTTGTCCCTTCTCCGAACGAACCGACGACGCCCCGTCATACCGGAGCCGGATCACCGACGGATCGGCACCCGGTTTTACCAGAAACTCGTATTTCATCGTCTGGTAATAGGCAAACAGCCGCAGGTCGATTCCGGGATAAATGTCGTGGTAAATAATTTCGCCAAAAGCCGGAACGGCACTCGCCCAGCGGCTGGCATCGTTTCCCAAAAAATAGTTGTGGTGTTCCGAAACGCGGTTTTTGGTTTCAATGTGGGCCGTGGGCAGGCTGTTTTGCAGTTGTACGTCCACGCCGTGGGCATTCACCAGCGGTTCGGCGCGTTCGGGTGGCGCTGCCGTTCGGGATGCAGACTGCTTAACCGGCCCCGAGTGAAGCCGGTCCAGGGTTTCGGTATCGTAAAAAACGTAATGGAGCGACTGCTTTTTCAGGAACAGAAAACCGCCCGGTAATTCGGCCCGGAACAACACCTCCGGCGACCACTGGCCTTTGTTCTGCACAAACCGTACGGCCCCGCCCGGAGCTTCAGCCTTCGCTGAAGACAGCAGTCCCAAAAGCACGAAAAACAAAGCGAAAGTAAACGTTCTGCACATAAACCGGCGACATCAGTAAAGGATTTCAAGATAATCATTTTAGAGGAAAGAGGTTAGACAAGAGATCAGAGATAAAACCGGTATGGAGCCTCCTTTCTTCTCTAGTCTATCCTCTTTTCTCTTAGTAACCAAGACTCCATAACGATGCAAAGAGTTGCAACTGTATGTTCCTGATGGGACGTTTTGAGGTACACTTAAATCCTACAGGACTTTCGCTTTCTGCCCCCAACCCCCTAAAGGCCGGGCGGCCGGTGCCGGGCTTAAACATCTGGATTTCGAAGCCCCCTTTAGAGGGTTGGGGGCGAAAAGCGGATGTTTAAGCCCCCTAAAGGGGACTTTAGCATCCGGATTAAGCTGCGTCCAAGTCCCCTTTAGGGCCGGGGTCGCGTTCGACTTTAGGGGCAGAAAGCGAAAGTGTAACAAAATTATCAGACGTGAGTCCTATCCTTGAGGAAGCCCGAAAAATTACTTCCAGCGGCTGATGTCGATGACATTGGGGCAGAAATCGTATTCGTCGGGCTGGTTGGAGCCGATCAAAACCAGTTGGTCGGAAAGCAGCCGGACGCGCTCCCGGTACCAGGCGACGCCCTGTTTGTCGAGGTTGGAGGTGGGTTCGTCCAGCATCACGATGGCGGCTTCGGAGTAAAACGCCAGGCCCAGTTTCACCCGCTGTTTCATGCCCGACGAAAACGCTTTGATTTCCTTGTTCCGGGCGTGGCTCAGGTACATCAGTTCACAAAGCTGGTCGGGCGTAAGCTGGTTTTTGAACGGTTTGAAAGCCTGGTGGAACGTCAGCAGTTCGAGGAGCGTCAATTCTTCAATTAATTCAAGGTACGGAGCCGCTACGACCAGGTGGCGGAACCAGTCGTCAACATCGAGCGGTTTTTCCTGAACCGTATAGTGGATAGTACCTTCCGAAACGGGCAAAACACCGGCGAGGGTCTGGAGCAGGGTCGATTTCCCGCTGCCGTTGGGGCCGACGAAGGTATAGCTATTCCCGGCCCGCATCGTCAGATCAACGTTCCGGAAAATCCACTCGCGCCGGAAGCGCTTGCTGAGTCGTTCGGTGGTGATTTGCATATATTTCAAACAAAAAAATAACGAATGTCGAATATTGAATAGCGAATAACGAAATCTGGGAACTGGAGACTTCGCTATTCATTATTCAATATTCAGTGTTCGTTATTCAATTCCTCTTACTCTCCCACTTCCCGCCCCGATGGGCCTTTCATGATGCCGCGTTCGGAGTTGCGGATGAAGTTGACGATTTCGTCGCGTTCGTCGGAAGGAGGCAGCTCCAGGTCGATGCGGGTAAGCGCTTCGGCGTTGTTCAAACCACGCAGGTACACATACCGGTAAATTTCCTGAATCTGGTTGATTTGCTCGTTGGTATAGCCGCGCCGACGCAGCCCTACCGAGTTGATCCCGGCGTAGGTAATCGGTTCGCGGGCGGCTTTCGAAAACGGCGGAACGTCTTTCCGCACCAGTGAACCACCCGAAATGAAGGAATGAATCCCGATTTTGGCAAACTGGTGTACGGCACTGAACGCGCTGATGATCGCCCAGTCGCCGAGCTGAACATGGCCCGCCATCTGGACGGTATTGCCAATGAGGCAGTGGTTTCCGATCCGGCAATCGTGTGCGACGTGCGCATAGGCCATGATCAGGCAGTCGCTGCCGATCTCGGTCCGGCGGTGTTCTTCCGTTCCCCGGCTCACCGTGGCATACTCCCGAATGGTGGTATTATCGCCCACAAAGGTGAGCGTATATTCGCCTTTGAATTTCAGATCCTGGGGAATGGCCGAGATGACGACCCCCGGATAAATCCGGCAGTTTTTGCCAATGCGGGCGCCCTCATTGATGACGGCATGGGAGCCGATCCATGTTCCTTCACCGATTTCGACATCTTTATGGATGATTGCAAATGGCTCAATAACAACGTTTTGAGCAATTTTAGAATCAGGATGGATGTATGCGAGTGGTTGAATCATTAAACTTCGTGGTTTAACGTTTTCGGTTTAACGTTTTCGGTTTAAAGCGGGGCGTTGGAATGAAACGCGTCCTTAAACTTTGAACTGCAAACCTTAAACCTATTTTTTCTTAACAAGACTGGCGATCATTTCGGCTTCGCAGACAAGTTGCCCGGCGACATATCCCCGGCCGGACATTTTGACGATCCCCCGCTTCATGGGCGAGATAAATTCACAACGAAAAATCAGCGTATCGCCCGGAACAACATTCCGGCGAAAACGGCAGTTTTCGATACCGATCAGGTAGGGCCAGTAGTTCTCCGGATCCGGAACGGTGCTCAGCACCAGAATTCCGCCGGTTTGGGCCATCGACTCGAGTTGCAATACGCCCGGCATGACCGGATTTCCCGGAAAATGCCCCATGAAATATTGCTCATTCATGGTTACATTCTTCACCCCCACCACGCTGCTCTCGTCCAGGGCGATGATTTTGTCGATCATCTGGAACGGGTAGCGGTGCGGGAGCAGACTGGCGATTTTATGAAAATCATACACCGGCGGCTGCGTCGGGTCGTAGGCCGGGCTTGTGTTCGCGGCATTTTTCTGCATCAACTTCTTGATCTTCTTGGCAAAAGCCACATTGGCCGCGTGGCCGGGCCGGGCTGCCAGAATCTGCGCCTTGATGGGCCGACCTACCAGCGCCAGGTCGCCAACGAGGTCGAGCAGCTTATGGCGGGCCATTTCGTTCGGGTAGTGCAGATCGAGGTTATTCAGAATCCCCTCCTTTTTGTTGACGCTAACTTTCGGTTTGTTCAGCAGGTCGGCCAGGTAATCCAGCTCGCCCTCGCGCACATCCCGATCCACAATGACGATGGCATTGGTCAGATCACCGCCCTTGATCAGGTTCTGTTTGTAGAGCATTTCCAGTTCGTGCAGAAACACAAAGGTCCGGCACATCGCGATCTGCGACGAAAACTGGCTGATGTCGTTCAGAAACGCGTGCTGGCTCGTGATGACCCGCGAATTGTAGTCCACCATGACGGTGAGCCGGTAATCGTTGAGCGGCAATGCAGCAATTTCAATGTCTTTTTCGGAATTCTTATAATGAACGTATTCGTTGATTTCGAAGTAGTTACGGTACGCGTTCTGTTCTTCAATACCGGCATCCTGCAAGGCTTCGATGAACTTGATCGAGCTGCCGTCCATGATGGGCGGTTCGGGGCCATCGAGCTGAATCAGAATGTTGTCGAGTTGCAACCCGACCAGCGAGGCCAGGGCATGTTCGACGGTATGAATCCGCGCGCCGTTCTGCTCCAGGGTGGTGCCGCGGGACAGATCGACCACATTATCGACATCCGCATCGACAATCGGCTGGCCCGGTAAATCGACGCGTTGAAACTTGTAACCGTGATGGGCGGGTGCGGGCAGGAACGTCATCGTTGCCGTAACGCCTGTATGCAACCCCACACCTGAGACCGATACCGATTTTTGAATTGTTTGCTGTTTGGTATTCATTCCGTAAGCTTCTGACCAGAAGACTATTATCGTCACTTCATAACGGACATTCCGTAGGAAACCGTTCGTTTGTAACTACTGATTGTTTAGTTTATTTTCTAACACCCCGATGCGTTTTTCGAGTGACGGCAGCCGTTGAAAAACAAGGGCCGATCGCAAGCTGTCTTTGACATCGAAAGCGGGCATGCCATTGAGCGACAATCCTTCTTCCTTGACGGATTTGGTAACGCCCGACCGACCGCCCACTTTCGTGCGGTTGGCCAGAACGATGTGACCGGTGATACCGCTTTGCCCACCAATGACGCAGTTTTCGCCAATTTTGGCGGAACCGGCAATGCCACTCTGGGCCGCAATAACCGTGTTTCGGCCAATTTCAACGTTGTGCCCCACCTGGATCAGGTTGTCCAGCTTGACGCCTTTCCGGATGATGGTGGAACCCACGGTAGCGCAATCGATGGTGGTGTTGGCCCCAATGCTGACGTTGTCTTCAATGATGACGTTGCCCAACTGCGGAATTGCCCGGTAGCTTCCGTCGGGTTCGGGGGCGAATCCGAAGCCTTCGCTGCCAATCACCGCATTCGGTTTGATGACGCAATGCTGACCAATTACCGTATTGTCGATGATTCGCGCGCCGGTATGAATGATCGTATTGTCACCGATGGTGACGTTGTTACCAATATAAGCCTGTGGGTATATTTTGACATTGCTGCCAATCAGGCAATTTTCTCCGATGTATGAAAACGCTCCGCGGTAGGCACGGTCGCCAATCCGGGTTGTTTCGGCGATAAAGGAGGGTTGCTCCACGCCAATTTTTTCTGTGGGCTGGAGCCGGTTTACCTGCTCCAGTAACTTTGTAAAAGCGGAATAGGAGTTATCTACGAAAATTAAGGTCGCCTGAACGGGTTGCCGGGGTTGAAAAGACTGGTTGACAATGACGGCTGACGCGGCTGTTGTATACAGGTACTGTTCGTATTTCAGATTCGCTAAAAAAGAGATGCTGCCTTCCTTACCCTCTTCTATTTTGGACAGTTGACTGATTTTCAGAGATTCATTCCCATCAACTGTACCGCCGAGCAGGGCAGCAATCTGCTTCACTGTAAATTCCATAGAGTTGACGTCGTCGTCGTTGGGGCTATGTAAGACTCGGATATTTGTGCCGCTAAGGTAGAGAACAAATTGAACTATACCAACCGAACCGGTTGCAGGGCCAGGTTTTTCGCCCAGCAGAGGTAGTATCGCCTGACCATATTGGTCAGGGCTTTAATACCGGGCAGATCGGACGCATCGGCAATGTCAATAATACGATCATCTTTCAGCTTGATATTTATATTATCGATAGACGGTAAATAGGCGGAATTAGTGGCAACACCTTCGACCAGAAAATAGGACAATTCGTCCTGCTGAATCCCGGCTTCCAGCAATTGCTGCTCAATTTCGCGCACCAGATCACCGGCAAAAGGCTGGTCCGACAGGATGATTTTAAACAGCCGCCGGTCAAGCAGCATCTGGCACAGCGTGGACAAAACGCGGTCGGGATGTCGGCTCCAGAATTTGACCGACGTCCAGATGTCGTAATCGTCCAGTTGCGTAAACGCGTTCAGGTAGTCCGGATTCTGCTGAAAGTCTTCCATTGTGATCGGTTTTGACAGAAAAGTGTGCAGGGCGGGGGTCGTAAAAACCGCTGTTTCGCGGCCCTGACCCGACCCGCTTTGTGTCAGCAAAAACCGCGCCCGTCGGATGATCTGCACCAGCATCGACTCGGCGCAGAGCGACGTTTTGTGCAGATACACCTGCCAGTACATCAGCCGCCGGGAACTCAGAAAGTTTTCGATGCTCAGAATTCCCTTGGCTTCCACCACCAGATGGTCGTCGACGAGGTCGAGCATTTTGATGATGCGATCCGCGCCGATGGTGCCTTCGGCCACGCCCGTGTAGAAACAGTCGCGGTTGAGGTAGTCCATCCGATCCATATCCAACTGACTGGAAATCAACTGGTGGAAAAACGGGCGGGGGTAAGTTCCCTCGAACATCTGAATAGCGATCGACAGGCCACCGTTGAATTGCCGGTTTAGGTCTTCCATCAGCATCAGCGACAGGCGCTCGTGCGGAATGCCTTGCAGGATGGTATATTCCAGGACGTGGGAAAACGGCCCGTGGCCGATGTCGTGGAGCAGAATGGCGATTTGGGCGGCATCGCATTCCGGTTCCGAAATTCGGTGGCCTTTGCCCCGCAGGGTCTGAATGGCCTGCCCCATCAGGTGCATGGCACCCAAAGCGTGGTGAAACCGGGTGTGTAAGGCACCGGGATACACCAGTTCCGACAGCCCCAGTTGCTTGATCCGCCGGAGCCGCTGAAAATACGGATGCTCGACCAGATCGAACGTCAATTCGTTCGGGATGGTGATGAACCCGTAGACGGGGTCATTCAGGATCTTTTTTTTGTTCTGGGAAGCCAAATGGAATGGAACCGTTTTTCAGACAAATATACGCCAAAATGGAGTAGAGTGTTGCACGACACCAGCGAGACCATGCAATCGGGCGACTTTTGTGGTTACGATTTGACGCGGAAGTCGATTTTTGTATATTTGCAGATGCTTCGCCCTCAGGGTCGGAGCCCCGGTTTTCCGGTGCGGGCCTATAGCTCATTCGGTTAGAGCAACTGACTCATAATCAGTAGGTGCTTGGTTCGATTCCAAGTGGGCCCACCTTGGTAATCAAGTAGTTAGCCACTCTTTCACGAGAGTGGCTTTTTTTATTTGATACACCGTTTGATACACAATTTACATGAAATTTTTGCCATTCATTGATTTGATTATGGTATCTTCAAGATATCCAACTGCCTTTCTTAACACGCTTAGTTAATCTGAAAACCAGCATTTACGGGTTCGGATGCTTTAGTCACGCCAAGTAGGTTGCCTTTTTCTTTGTTCTGTTTAGGGATTTTCATTCTTTTCTGGAAAATACCATCTAAGTTATCAAACGGCAGCAGTCGCGTTAATGAGTACCAACGCGGGATCAGTCCGAGCAAGGTAACGAGAAAGGCTTCTTCCAGCAGATCGATATAGTTGCGGATCGTAGTCACACTCACCCCAGCGAAGCCGCCAGCATCGAATAGTTCAATAACAAACCTTGGACCGTGGTCAGCATCCGCAGCAAGCGACTCAACAAAGTGGCCGTTACCGAGTGCCTAGTTTCCCCAGCAGGGGCAAATCCCGCTCAACATAACGCTGGATAAAGGAGCGATACCATTGGGTGCGAATGCGGTCCGAGTCGATGAGAAAAGGTTCCGGAAAACCGCCCCGGAACCAATGGGTCAGATACGGTGTCGTGCTTACTTCAGTCCGAACCAGCGGAGTCAACTCCATAAAAGTGATCCGTCCTGCCAGGGTTTCACCACTCCGGGCCAGTAAATCCGGAGAAGCCGATCCCAGCAGAATGAAACGTCCCGGCTGGCGGTTCTGGTCGACCAGCGAACGCAACTGCGGAAACAACTGGGGCATCCGTTGAATTTCGTCCAGAATGACGGTATGGGTGGCGTATTGCTCCAGAAGCCAGCCGGGGCGGTCGCCCAATCGATCCTGATCTTCCGGCCGTTCCAGATCAAAGTATAAGATGGGTTTGCCCGTATTCTCCGTTGAAGAGCGGGCCAGCGTCGTTTTCCCGACCTGCCGGGGACCAACTAAACCCACCACCGGAAAATACAAAATAGCCTCCCGCATCGGGTTCTAAATCAAACGGGCAACTGTTTTATTCATACATATTGTAAAATTCAAATGTAGATGGATAATCGACTTTAATGCTCCTCTGACCGAATAATCAAAAGGCGGTTGGTTTTTGCCCTCAAAGTTGTAAAAAAGTAAGTTTTCGTAGCTAAGAGCTTGACAAAATGCCGAGGGTTTTAGACCCTCGACTTGCTAATGGATTGCGTATCAGGTTTTGTCAATTATCACCATCACTATATCGTTAATTTTCAAGTGAGGGTAACGGCAGACCATGAATTAGCAGAGCGGCCAGTGCTGTATCTGTGTTTCAGTGGCATCACCCTCACGGTTTGCTTACTGGTTAAATAAATCTTTCAGAGCCTGTCGAGCGGCATGATACCCGCACATGCCGTGAACACCGCCCCCCGGTGGCGTTGAAGAAGAGCAAATATAAAGCCCTTCGGAGGTTCGGTAGGGCGACCGGCGCAAAGCAGGACGGGTGAAAAGCTGGCCGAGATCAATACTACCGCCGTTGATGTCGCCCCCGATGTAGTTGGGATTATGCGCTTCCAGTTGCTCCGTATTCATGGTATGGCGCGCCAGAATCCGGTCACGAAAACCGGGTGCAAACCGCTCGATCTGCTTCTCGATGGCGTCTGTGCGATCTACTTCCGAGCCGTTGGGAACGTGGCAATACGCCCAGGCCGTGTGTTTCCCAGCTGGTGCCCGTGTCGCATCGAACAAACTTTGCTGGGCGAGCAAGACAAACGGCTTTTCGGGATGCTGCCCCTTTGATGCCAACCGTTCCGATTCGGCGATCTCTTCCAGCGTATTTCCGATGTGAACCGTCCCCGCCCCGCGACAACCTTCAGCCGTAAACGGAATCGGGCCGTCCAGCGCCCAATCGACCTTGAAAACGCCCATGCCGTAGCGGTAGCGGTTCAACTGCCATCGATAAATCGAAGAAAACCGGTGTCCGGCAATTTGCAGAAGCTGTTTAGGCGTAATATCAAACAAGACCGCTTTAGCCGATGGTAACTGAGCAAGTGAAGAAACATAAAAATTTGTTTCGACTTTACCACCCAGCGAGACAAAATACGACACCAACGCATTGGCAATCTGCTGTGACCCGCCTTTGGGAAGAGGCCACCCGCGCAGGTGGGCCGCCGTCATCAGAACCGTAGCAATGGCAGAAGTCGTAAAATTGGAAAGTGGCTGAATGGAATGTGCCGCCATACCGGCCCACAATCCTTTGGCCTGTTTCGTCTTGAACCAATGGGCTAACCACGTCGACGGGGGCAGGGCTTTCAACCCGAAAAGCGCAAAATCAATGGGGTGTTTTGGGAACGTCAGCGGCCCCAGAACGTCGGCGTCGATCCGGGGCCACTGGTCGATCAACGGTTTAAAAAAGTTGAGATAGGCCTTTTCATCCGCTCCCAGCGAACGGGCGGTTTCTTCCACGGATGAGGCCAACACAGCCGCCGTCCCGTCATCGAACGGATGGGCAGCCGCGACCGGTGGGTGAATATATTCCAACCCGTGGGCGTCAAGTGGCAGCGTGCGAAAAAACGGCGAACTGGCCGCCATAGGGTGAATCGCCGAGCAGATGTCGTGCCTAAAACCGGGAAGCGTCAATTCCGCCGTGCGCAAACCACCGCCGAGTGTCGATTTCCCTTCCAGCAGCAACACCGAAAGCCCGGCCTGTTGCAATGTAATGGCGGCTGCCAACCCATTGGGACCGGACCCTATAACAACGGCATCAAATTCAGTTTTATACATGGAGTGAAAAAGGGTTTTTACACAGAGTTTATCAGAGTTAATCAGAGAAAAAAACTCTGCTCAACTCTGATTACCTCTGATAAACTCTGTGTAACCATTTAAACTTCCGGCCGGAACAGCACCTGCCCGCTGGGTTTAATTTGCCAGGCCGTGATCGGATTCAAATGATACCCACCCGTGTTTTCACCCCGCGCCGTAAGCAGCTCATGGAGTGTAGGTTGCAGATAATCGGTTTCGTCGAGTACCCGGCTCATGATGACGGTTTCGCTGCCGTTCCATTGCCACAGATACCGGAACCGCGTGTGGGCTTTGTCCAGCACCGGCCCCTGCAACTGTGCGATTTGCCACGTTTTTCCGTTGTCCGTACTGACTTCCACCTGCCGGACTTTTCCGCGACCACTCCAGGCAATGCCCCGGATTTCGAGCCAGCCTTTCTGAATGGTGGCTGGATACGTCGGATAGGTGATGACCGAACGGGCGTCGATGGTGAAACTGAACTGCCGGATTTTTCCGTCTTTGATCGGTTCGGTGTATTTCGAAGTTTCTTCGCGGGTCATGAACGGCTGATCGGCCAGTTCGAGTCGGCGGAGCCATTTCACGCTGGCGTTGCCTTCCCAGCCGGGCAGAAACAAGCGGGCGGGGTAGCCCTGTTCCGGTCGCAGCGGTTCGCCGTTTTGGGCGTAAACGATCATGGCGTCGTCAAAACCCTTGCTGACGGGGATGCTGCGGGTCATGACGGCCGCATCGGAGCCCTCCGCCAGAAACCAGGTGGCTTTGGGATGGACACCCACTTCCCGAAACAAGGTAGAGAGCATCACGCCCGTCCATTCGCTCTGGCTCGTTAACCCGCAAATATCCTGCGGACTGAGTTTTTCGTTGGCGCCCCGGCCCCGGTAATTCCCCGAACATTCCAGAAAACAGATGCGCGAAACGGATGGAAACCGTTTCAAATCCGCCAGCGTGAATACCGTCGGTTTGTCGACCATCCCGTGAATCACCAGTTCGTACTTTGCCGGGTCGATCACCGGCACACCGCCGTGATGCCGTTCGAAGTGCAGATCCGAAGGCGTGATGATGCCGTATAAATCCTGCAACGGCGTTCGCGACGAGATGTCCGACGGGCTTTTGAGCAGTTTCTCAAATTTCGAGCGCGTGCCCAGCTCGCCCGGCGGTGCACCCGGCACTTTGGTCGGATTATCGGGCCCGAACGCTTTTTCCGGAATACCGATCTGTACCGCTTTGGCAAACGAGGTCTGCGTAATGGCAACGGCGGCTGTGGCGGCTCCGCCCAGCAACATCCGACGGCTTATTTTCTGTGGTTTGCTCATGCTTACCGAACTTCTTTTCCGCCCTTTCGATCATCTGGCACAAAGAATTTCTGCGCGGGCATGACTACTTTGGGTAAGGTTTTGGCGTCGATCACCGCCGTTGAATCAATGATTTTGTTGGCTTGTAACAAAAAGGCCGTCAGGCTGTATACTTCGTCGTTGGTCAGCGTTCCGGGTGTGGTGAGCGGCATCGCCCGGCGAATGTAATCGAACAAAGTGGTCGCATAGGGCCAGTAATTGCCGATGGCTTTTTCTCTTCCGGTCAACGACGTGGCCACGAGCCGTCCGCCGAGGGTGGCGCTTTCTACGCCCGTGGCACCGTGGCAAACCGCACACTTGGCCGCGTAGAGCACTTTTCCGGCGGAAACCGTACCGGAACCTACGGGCAAACCGGTTCCGTCGGGCCGAACGTCGATGTCTAAAACCGCAATCTCCTTCGCCGTGGCCGGACGACCCAATCCGAAGCGGGCGGGCCAGCCGACTGTATCCGGTTTGGCCGATTGTTCGGTTACCAGGCTGTTGCCCCGGGCCTGATAACAGGCCTGCGCCGTGAAGAGTAAAAAACCAGTTAGCCCGGCCCCCAGGATTTTTAAGCAGGCGGTTTTGGGAATCATTTTATACCAGATGAAAACAGAAGGCTAGCATCCGAATTGGGTTGTATGCTGATCAAAAATAACGATTGCCCGGTTTCTAAAGTGGGTTATTTTCGTCGTTTTCAAGAATTATCGATTAATATTTGCCAGCCTGTAAGGTGCTTTCCGAAAGGGCGTATTTCCGGTTGACACGGTCCAGTACGACATAAATGGAGTCTTTCTTTTCGTCGATACCGGTCAGAATAACACGCGATCCGTCGGTGGTTGAATACGTCAGAATCATTCGGTTGCGTTTCACCGGGCGCGATTCTTCGGCGATGCCGCGGGTTCGGCGGGTCGACCAGGCTCTGGGATCAATTTTGTGGTCTTCATCGCCAATGTTGGCCCGTGCTGCTTTTGGAATCCAGTTGTCGGCCTTTGCTTCCTGATTTTCCTGGCGGTTTCGGCCAGCCCGCCCACCCGGTTCGCGCCCATCGACCGTAGCGCGGTTCGTCTGCCGGATTTTATCCTGTAAATACAACACCTGATTCACCGTGTCGGCATCGTAGTAAAACACCCGTTTTCCACCGGCTACGCCCGACACCTCGAACGTCCGGTTGATGTCGCGCATGGGCGAACCACCGCCATTAGAAAAATCCAGTTTTGTCGGGCGATTCACCTTGAAGGTCAGCGACGACCATTTTTCAAACGTCGCATTTTGCCAGCGAACCGTGTCCAAAGGCGAGTAGGGAATCACCTGGTTATTGATTCGGAATTCGGTCACGTTATACAACCCCCGCAGTTGCGTAACGCCTTTGACCGCCGGTTGTTTGTATGGATCGTAGAGCAGGTTTACCCATTGCAGGTAGGTCAGCCACACCAGAAAAATCCCGAACGTGGCGGTTTTCAGGCCGATGCGGGTGAAACGCTTCCACCCTTTCGACAAATCCGGATAAAAGCGGATGGGGACCGTAAACCGCTCCAGAATCAGCAGGTTGTAAATATTCCGGGCGTCGTACACCAGTAAAAAAAGTGCCATCACGACGAAATACGAACTGTAGACGTGAACCCCGCCGTCGTAGGCAAAATTGACGTAAACAATGTCTCCCAGCGCGCCCAGCAGCAAAGCGGCCCCGATGGTGGTGGTGCCCCGGAAAAACAGCAACGCTCCTGCCAGAATCTCGACCAGACCCGTAAATACCTGATACCAGGGCACAATGCCAACCGACATCCAGAAAATTTTCTGCGCCGTAAAATCACCGAAGTCGGTGTTCAGCAAGCCTTCGGAGGGATATGGCATTTGGGTTGGGAACAGCTTGGTGAAACCAAACCCGATGATGCCGATACCGGCCCGGTACCGCACGATGACCCGCAGCCAGTAATATAAAATGTTGTACTCCTGTCGTTTGCGGTCTACGGCCGTCCAGACGAGTCCGCCAACGATGGCGATTCCCAGAACGATGAACCAATCCGCGTAACCGAGCAGCAAGGCTCCACCGCCTTCGCCACCACCACCCCGGCCTGCTCCAAAATACCGCAGCAAACTGGGCGAAAAACGGGCGACTTCGTAGAGATCGCGGTAATGCAAATGCAGCCAGTCGAGTTCGAACAGATTTTTGTACCACTCGGGGCTGAGCGGTATGGAAAATAAAACGAAAAAGACGAAGGCGATGCGGAAAAGCACTTTCTGGAACGTCGTCCAGGGGCGTCCCCGGGCGTCCGAAGCGGGTTTGTTCGTATCGGGCAGTTTGCTGTCGGCCGGTTTGGGTTCCAGCACGATTCCGTCGGTGGTGTTTTTTTGAATGGCCATGACCGGTTGGGGTTAGAGTTTCAGCGCTCCGCGACGCCCCGTTTTCCGGGCCTCATCGAGCAGGTATTTTTTGTCTATTTTCTGCAATACCGCATAAACGGAATCCCGGTTCTGATCGATGCCCGACAGGACAATCGTGCCGGGATTGGGCCGGTCAACGTGAAGCTGGAGCGTTTCGGTAGCGTGATTCGGATTGCGGTTCCGGAGCGTCAGCCGCTGGTTCGATTCGTCGGTGTCGTACTGGTAGTAATGCCGCCCTGCCGAGCCTGAAAACTCATACTTGCGGTCACGGTCGTTTACATGGATGAACTCGACGTTCGTGCGATCCAGGATTACCGGGCGGTTGGAGCGGATGCTGAGCGTGGCCCACTTTTCGAAAACCACGTCCTGCCAGCGAACCGAATCCGTTGCCGAATAGGGTATTTCCTGTCCGTTGATGCGAAATTCGCTGACGTTATACAGCCCGCTGGCGTCGGTTAAACCAGGTTCCTGCGGAAACTGGTAAGAGCCCTCCCGGTACCCGGCGTAGGTTTTATAGCCATACAGCCCCACAAAAAACAGCAGAAAGGCACTTTTGAGAATCAGCCGGGCGGTTTTCTGCTGGTCTGAAAAAACCGGATTGAACCGGTTGGGAATCGTGGGGCGTTCGAGCGTGAGCAGCGTAAAAATCCGCTGGGCATCGAATGCCAGCAGCACCAGCGCGAGCGTGATCAAATAGAAACTGTAGATGTATTCCCCCCCTTCGTAGGCCAGATTCGACATGAATACATTGCCCAGAAACGAAATCGTGAGAAACGCGCCAATCGAAGCGGTTTTCCGATACAGCAACAGCAGGGCCGCCAGAATTTCGACTCCGCCGAGGAACGATTCATACGAAGGAACGATGCCCAGGCTCAGCGAGAAAATCTTCCAGTCGGTCAGGTCGCCGTAGTTGGTGTTCAGGTTGCTGAGGGAGGGCGTTGGGGCCAGAATCGGAAACAGCTTAATAAAACCGTAGGCCAGCAAACCGACTGCCAGCCGATAGCGCAAAACGACCCGTAGCCAGTAGTACAATGCATTGTATTCTTCCCGGTCACGGTAGCTCCAGATGATGGCACCCACCAGCGCAATGACGAAGACAACCACCCAATTGGCGAAGGTGTCGGGGCCGTCAAAAAAACGGGGCTGGTAGCGGGCGAGCTGAAAAATATCACCATACGATAAAGCCGCCCAGTTGATCGAAAAGAGTTCCTGGTAAAATTTCGGGTCGAGCGGAACCGCCTGAAGGATAAAATACAGAAAGGCGATCCGGAACACGATTTTCTCGTAGCCCGCCCATGCCGTCTGTTCCGGTTCGGCCGTTTTTTGTCGCGAAAAAACGGCCCCGTTTTTGGGTTCAATCTCTATACTCTCTCGTCTAACGTCTTTCATCTTCTTACAATCAATAGCCTGGATTTTGCTCTAACGTCTTGTCAGTCAGGAGTTGATTAACCGGAATGGGCAGCAAGAACCGGTTCGGATCGGTCATGTTCAAAACCGCAGCGGCCCGGCCCGTCCGGACCAGATCAAACCAGCGGTGCGGTTCCAGCGCAAATTCCACCCGCCGTTCGTCCTCGATGGCGAGCAACAGGGCGGCCTGGGTCGCGGCTGGGCTGGCCGTCAGACCGGCGCGGTCGCGAACAGCGTTCAGATCGCCGAGGGCGTCGGTCACTTTGTTCAGTTGGGCGCGGGCTTCGGCGCGAATCAGGTAGAGCTCGGCGATGCGGAAAATATAGCTCGGATCAGAGGCCGGGTTGCGGTAATACAGCGTGCCATACCAGCGGTTCTGGTTGTCTCTGGCCACCAGCACACTGCGGTTACCGCCAATGGTCGGGTTGTTCGCCAGCGCGACCAGTGCGTCATTAGGGGCCCACTGCCGCGTGCCGCCGTTGGTTTGCGGTTGCCATTGGCCCCGGTGGCTGTTGACTTCCGTCGTGCCGTTGTAGAATAGCTCGAAAACCGACTCCCGGGTTCCGCGTGCATCATTGGCAAAGAAGGCGTTGTACGGTTTTAGAAGGCCGTAATTGGTCGCATCGGTGATGAGTTTGGTCGCAAATTCTTCGGCTTTGGCCCAGTCTTTCTGGTAGAGATAATACCGGGCTTTCAGGGCCCAGACGGTTTTTTTCGTAGCGCGGTACCGATCGGTCGTCGCAGGCAACAGTGGATCGGCGGCTTCCAGATCGGCCAGCACCTGGGCGTAGGTTTCGGCCTGCGTGCTGCGTTTAATGCCGGAGTTCTCGGTGGGCGAGAGCGTCGGTTTTGTAATCAGCGGAACCCCGCCCCAGGTCCGGGCCAGATCGAAATAGGCCAGCGCGCGGATGAAATAGGCTTCGCCAAGGTATTGATCCCGAAGGACTTGCGTCAAGGTAGGGTCGGTTACGCCCGGCACTTTGGCCAGCACGTTATTGGCCCGGTTGATCGTCTGGTAAATGGCAATCCAGGTTCCGGCGATGGTTGAGTTATCGGCGTTCACTTTGTGGTTGATAAACTCCTGAATCTGCGATTGCGAACCGGTCCATTGAATGTTGTCGCCCGACAGATAGCCGATGGACTGAAAACCGGTGCCGTAATAATTGGAGCTACCCAGGGCGCTGTAAATACCGCGAACGGCGGTTTCGGCGGTCGCCTTATCGACAATCGTCTGCGTATCCGAAATGGACTCCAGCGGTTTGACGTCCAGAAACGATTCACAGGAACTGAAAACCGCCAGGGTAAGAATGGAAAAAAAGTAGGTGATGGGTTTCATGATCAGAGTGTTACGTTAATGCCGACTTGTACACTGCGGGGTTGCGGGGGCGTTCCGAGGTCAATGCCCTGTTGATTGGCGTCGCTGCTCGCGCTGGATTCGGGGTCGAGACCGGTGTATTTCGTCAACAGCCACAGATTACTGCCAGCCACATAGAAGCGAACGGCTTCAATTTTTGCTTTTTCGGTCAACCGTTTCGGGATCGTGTAGCCGAGGTTGAGCGAGCGCAGGCGCAGAAACGAACCGTCTTCGAGCCAGCGGCTTCCTCCATCGCGGTAATTGTTGATGTTGATGCCGTCGGGGCGCGGCACGTCGGTAATGTCACCCGGTTTTTGCCAACGGGCGTTGTTGCTGGCAAAAATGATGCGGGCGGCATCGCGGGCGCCACCGCCCTCGCCGAAGAATTTGTTGTGGTTGTAAATCTTGTTACCGTACTGGAACGCGAAGAATACCGCCAGATCGAAACCTTTATAAGTCAGGTTGTTGGTCAGACCACCGAAGAATTTCGGCCAGATGCTACCCACAATCTGCCGGTCGGCCACGGTGATTGCTCCGTCGTTGTTGACATCTTCGTAAATGACATTGCCGGTTTGCGGGTTGACACCGAGTTGTTTATACACCCAAAAGGAATACAGCGGTGTGCCTTGTTGTTGCAGGATCAGGTCGCGGCTGCCGTAGCGCAGCGGGTTTTCCAGCTTCTCGATTTTGTTGATGTTCTGGGCCACGTTGAAGCTGGTCGTCCAGGTCAGACTACCGCGCCGGATGTTCTCCGAACGAATACCCAATTCAAACCCTTTGTTGCTGATTTCGGCGGCATTGCTCCAGTAATTGCTAAAACCGGTGGTTCCGGCCAGCGCCAGTTGCAACAGCCCGTTGGTCGTATACTTGTTGTAAACGTTGAATTCCGCCGATAACCGGTCATTGAAAAAGGACGCATCCAGACCGATGTTGAACTGGTTGGTGCGTTCCCATTGCAGGTTCGGGTTGGCGAGTTGCTGGGGTGCAATGCCGGGACTGCCCTGGTAGGATGCTCCGCCCGTCCAGAGCCCCTGAGCCGCAAAATTGCCAATGCCGTTCTGGTTTCCGGTGGTCCCATAGCTGGTTTTCAGTTTCAGATCGCTAACGATTTTGGAATCTTTCAGGAAGTTCTCCTGCTTGATGCGCCAGGCGGCCCCGATGGCCGGGAAATACCCCCATTTGTTACTGGTTCCAAACCGGGAAGAACCATCCGCCCGAATGCTAAAATCGACCAGGTATTTACCGGCAAAATTGTAATCGATGCGGGAAAAGAACGATGCCAGGTTGCTCTTCGACCAGCTTTGGGAACTGGCCGTGGTGGCGGCTGATGAAATCTGGGTGAACAGGTTGTTGGCAAATCCCCGGCCTTCGGCGTAAGTGCGGGTCAAAACGTCGCTTTGCAAGGTATTCCCGACCAACACGCCCACGGTATGATTGCCGAATTTCTGCCGGTATGTCAGGGTTTGCTCGTTGAGCCAGGTCGTAAACTGCGTGATGCTGGAGGTGGCCAGACCGGCCGGACTGCCCGAAATGAGGAGATTGTTCCAGTATTCCGATTCGTTGTAATTGTTGTAGTCGATGCCCCAACTCGTGCGGAAGCGCAGATTCGGCAGGATTTGCGCGTCGGCGTAGAGATTTCCGATGTACCGAAGACTGGCCGACTGAACATCGTAATTATCGATCAGTAACGTCAGGTTATCGAAACCGGCCCGGCCCACCGGAACACCCTGCTCGTTGAAAGGCGACAGGTACGTCGGGGTATGCAAAGCTGCCTGGAGCAAACCACCCGCCGGGCCGTCGCCCGCCCGGGCCTGGTTGCGAAACGTGCGCGAAAACGTATTGCTGACGCCCACCTGAATCTTGTCGTTGACTTGCTGGTCGATGTTGACTTTAAAGCTGGCGCGCTCGAAATAGATGGGTTTGATGATCGCTTCCTGCCGGTTGTAGCCGCCCCCGATGTAGTATTTGGTGGTTTTGGTGCCCCCCGATAACGACAGATCGTAATTCTGGAGCCGACCGGTGCGGAACAGTTCACCCAGCCGGTCGTAGGTTTTCTGCTCTTCCGGCAAACCGCGACCGCCTTCCGCAACGGGGCGGAACGGGCGGTTTTCGGCGGTTCGATTCAGGCTGGGGGTATCTTTTCCGGTATTGATCCACCACTCGTTCACCAGTTGCGCGTGTTCGGGGCCGGTGGTCAGTTCCCAGAGTTTGGCGGCTTTGGCCACGCCATACGACGCATTGAAATTGATTTTCGGTTTCTGGTTAAAATTGCCCCGTTTGGTCGTGATCAGAATCACGCCGTTAGCGCCCCGCGACCCGTACAAGGCCGTGGCTTCGGCATCTTTCAGGATTTCAACACTCTCAATATCAGACGGGTTGATGTCGGCAATGGGCGAGGTAGCTTTTCCGCCCGTTCCCACGCTTTGCAGGCTGTTGTTGTTGATAAAAACGCCATCGACCACATACAACGGGTCGTTGTCGGCGTTGATGGAGGTGGCTCCGCGCACCCGGATGTTGACGGTTTCGCCCGGCACACCGGTATTGGAACTGATCTGAACCCCCGAAACCTTGCCCTGCAACTGAGCGTCGAAACTGCCCGTCGGGATGTCTTTGGTGGCGGCCGGATCAATTTTAGCAATCGATCCAATCAGATTTTTGCGTTCCTGTGTGCCGTAGCCCACCACGATGACCTCGCTCAATTGCCGCTGATCGGGTTGTAGCGCAATCGTTAACTCCGTTTGATTTCCAACCTTGACTTCCTGAGTCAGATACCCTATAAATGAAAAAACCAGCGGGGTATTCTGGTCCGACAACGTAAGCCGAAAGGTCCCATCGGCCTCTGAGGTCGTTCCCCGGTTGGTGCCTTTGATGCGGATGTTTACGCCCGGCAGCGTTTCGCCGTTTTTGTCCGTTACTTTTCCCTGGATGGGATAGGAACTTTGGGCAAGCGACGGCAGGGACTGTGTCAATACCAGCAAAAGGACGAAAAGGAAAAACCGTTTCGGATACGTTTTAATGGGCACCGTTGAGAAAACCGGCCTGATCGCTCTGGTTCTGTTTGTCTTTAGAAAATATATATTTTCCATATACTTAGTATAGTAATTGAATTGATCTTGAATTTACGAGCGGTTACCCCGGTAGACAGGCCAGCAGGCCCGTAAGAAATAATCAACCACCGAAAATTCGAACACGCACAGCGAGCCTGTCTATCGGGGTATCAGCCAGTAAATGAAAATGGCAGAAGCAAATGGGTGGCTACGGTTGTCAGCAACAACAGCAGCGGGAAGAACTTGTCGGGTCTGGAATAGCCCGTTTAGAGGAGGAAAAAACCACCACCTGCGTCACCGGGAGCGATGACGAAAAAGCCGTACATATCCTTTTCATTGCAGTAAATGAAAAAAGTTAGTTGAGCCCAATTGCCTGGCTGGTGGTTAGCAAAGCCTGGACATTGTTTGTATTCTACTAAATCAGGAGACAAAGTAAACTACTCCTGCCAGAACAAAGCAATAATTAGCCGGTATAATTTATATAATATTTTAATATTATTGAAATATTTATATAATTACGCGATATAATTAATTTCTATAAATTAAAGTGGGTATGCTTAGCCGTTTTCCAACTGCGCAATAGGTAATTGAAGCCAAACGAGATTTAGAGGACTGTACACAAGAACCTGTTTCGATTTCTTTTCCTTTTAGATCATCAGAATAAAAAAGGAATTGCAAATGAAATAGGATGAATTATCAGATATAAGTACTAATAAATATACTTTTTCATTTGATGGCAGCACCAAAACGGTTTAATTGTGTTTGGGCTCGTAAATACCGCCAACGACTTTTTCAACCAGCGATTTGGGCACGACTCTCGGCAGGAAAGCGCCCACCTGGTTGATAAAACCAGGAATAATCTCCGATTCGCCCCTGAACAGGCCTTTAACGGCAATTTTTGCAACCGACTCCGGACTCATGTTGAGTTTTGACGCCGTTTTCTTGATCGATTCACCCATGCGGGCGCGGTTGACGAAGTCGGTATCGGTACTGCCCGGACTCAGACAGCTCACCGATAAATTGGAATGCCGGAGTTCGTGGCGCAGACCACGCGTAAACGAAACAACAAACGCTTTGGAAGCCGCGTAAATCGACACGTAGGGGACTGTCTGATAAGCCGTTGTGCTGCCCACATTTAATAAATACGCCTTCTTCTGTTCTTTCAGAATCGGCACAAATGCGTACGAAATTTCGACCAGCGCTTTGATGTTGACGTTGATCAGTTCCAGTTGTTCAGCAATCGGAATCTGCTCGAATGAGCCATTCAGGCCAAAACCGGCGTTGTTGACGACCACTTCCAGATCGTTCCGAAACGGTTGATACCAGTCCTGAATGGTCTGGGCAACACCCGGCTGCGAGAGGTCGAGTGTCAGGGTGTAAGTGAAAATACCGTGTTGCTCCTCCAGACGACGGGCCGTCCGGAGGAGTTCTGATTCATCGATGTCAATGAGAAACAAATCATAGTTCAGCCGGGCCAATTCCCCGGCAATGGCTCGTCCGATGCCTTTGGCAGCACCCGTTATTAAAGCAGAAGGCATGTGTAAAATTAGATTTAATGATCTGGTGAACGATTGAATTACCCCAAAAGACGGCTCCAGTTCAGGTTCTTCAACGCGAACTTTTCGCTGCGCTCAGCTTGTGCCGCATCCCTCTTTTGCTTTAAACCGGCCAGTTTGTGGTAGAAAGGCGTTGGACTATCGGCATTTTTGGGCTGATAAGCACCCGTAATAAACGGAATGTACATTACCCGGCGACGGCTTTGGGCTCCCACCACGGGCGACTGCTGAACCCGGTGCCACAACCGGCCATCGTGAATGGTTAAATCCCCCGCTTCAATATTGAAGCCCACCTCTTTCGGGTCCGGTTCATTGTCTACAAAATATTTCTTCCTGAAAAACAGTCCCATCAGACCCTGCGTGTGGGTTCCGGCCAGAACCCGCAAACCGCCGTTCTCAACGGAGCAATCGTCCAGGTGCAATCCCACGTTCAGCATCGGCTGAATCCGGCTCCCCATAAACAAATCGCGCGGGCTGTCGGTATGCCACCCCAGTTGTTTGAACTGGCTGAAAGGCGAATTCACGTAATGATTTACGACCAAACCGTCTTTTTCATTTTCACCAATCCGGCCATCATAAGGTCCCAGCAATTCCAGTAAAATCTGGAAACGGGGATCTTTCAAAAATTCACTTAAAACGTTGCTGTAATGGGATGTAAACGCCAGTCGCTGAATCAGGGTGCGGCCCGTTTCGTCAAAACCGAACTTCAACGGAATACCGTTTACTTTCTTCACGTCTTTGCTCAAAAATGCATGCTGCACGTTTTGAATTTCTCTCAGAAATACGGCAACAGTCTCTTTTTCGACGAAGTTTTTAAATTGAATAATGCCATGTTGTTGAAAAAATAGCCGCTGTTCGGCCGTCAGATTATTTTCGAAATGGAAAGGGGCAAATGATTTCATAAAAGCCAATGATGTTGCTGGTGGTCTGATTTGCATCAGGAAGTTGAAAAGTGGGGCGTATTCCACCCGGCGTAACGACCCTCCCGGTCGAAACGCTGTCATTTTCCGCGAAAAATGGAATGGGAAAGAATCGAATAAGTATGCCTTAGCGGCAACAACAGCAACAAGGAAATGCTTTCAGACGGCGTTCAACCAGCGTCATAAGCGAAGGAGGTAAAATGTAGTGATGAAAAAATGACCGAAACCTACGGAGTAATCATTGAAAAGTGAGGTCCCGAGCGGATTCGAACCGCTGTGGGAGATTTTGCAGACCTCTGCCTAGCCACTCGGCCACGGGACCTTGTATACTTATTCAACAAAAAGCAAATGACGAATCAATGGGAGCGAAACACTCCGGGGTCTATTTCAGATTGAACAGACTGGAAGAAGGCAAGAAATCAACAACAACAGGACACGGGTGTGTTAACAATACCGCCAGTAAAAGACGATGAAAACGAAGAAGGCCGGAAACCGACTAAACAAATCGAAGCTACGGGAACTATACGGGTTAATTTCATACAACGAAACTGACAAGGAATGGCTACGGAGTAATCAATGCCTTAAATAATAGTCTACTTAATCATTAGACAAAGTAAAGTATATAAAATTAAGATTCCAAATTTCTTCTGAATTAATTGCATATACTTTCCAATCATTCTTAAAACCGTACGGACTAAATCATCCAGGCATACGCTTTAGCGGCCGCAATCAGGAGCAAAAAACCAATGATAGCCAGCAAACTACCCGCCAGCATCATGTCTTTAATGGTGACTTGTCCGGTGGTCAATACGATGGCATTCGGTGGAGTTGACATAGGCAGGATAAAGGCAAAACTGGCAGCAAACGTTACCGGAGCGCCCAACAGAATCGGGTTAATCCCGGTCGAGTCGGCAATGCCGAACGCCATCGGTAAGGCTATAGTCGCCAGAGCCGTATTGGCAATGAACAACTTCAGGAGCAATACCACGCCCGTCAGTGCAATCATCAGATACCAGGCATTGCGGGTTCCCGTCGATGCGACGGCTTCACCGATGATTTTGATGATGCCCGAACTCTCCAGGGTTTTGGCTAAGGCCAGTCCGCCACCGATGACGAACAGAATTCCCCACGGCAGTTTGGACATACTCGTCCAGTCGAAAAGCAATCCGGTTTTACTGGAAGGGTCCGGAACGCTGAACAACAACAAAGCTCCTGCCATACCAATGATGGTATCGTTCAGAAAACCCAGCCCGAACCGGTCGATCAGCACGGGGCGCAAAATCCAGCCAGCCGCCGTGAGTATAAACAGGCTGCTCACGGCGTATTCCTGAAAAGTGACCGGACCCAGCGCGGTAATTTTGTCATCGATAATCTCCGAAGCATTCGGCAGCGAGCTGACATCCACCCGAAACAGCACCTTCACCAGCATCAGGTACGTTGCAATCAGCATCAAAACCGCCAGCGGAAAACCGACGACAAACCAGCCGGTAAACGAAACGTCGATCTGGTAAAGCTCCCGCAAATACCCCAGCAAAACGGCGTTGGTGGGCGTTCCGATGGTGGTGGCAATGCCGCCAATGCTGGCGCAGTAGGCCAGTCCCAGCAGCAGGCTGGTCGAAAACTTCCGAAATTCAGCTTGCAGACCGGCCTCCCGAAAATCAGCTTCCAGCAGCGTCAGCACCGAAGTGGCAATCGGTAAAACCAGCAAAGCGGCTGCCGTATTGTTCACCCACATGCTGACAAAGGCCGTCGCCACCATAAAGCCCAGCACGATCCGCTGGCTGGAGGTTCCCACGAGTTTAACGATGTGCAGCGCGATCCGGGTGTGCAAGTGATGCCGTTCCATCGCCAGGGCAAAAATGAATCCGGACAGGAACAGCAAAACCGTCGGGTTGGTGTAGTTGGCCGCCGTGGTGGGCAGGTCGAGAATGCCCAGGGTCGGAAACAGGACCAGGGGCAAAAAAGCCGTTACGGGCATCGGAACGGCCTCGGTAATCCACCAGACCATGATCCAGCCCGCTACTCCGATGACCAGCTGGATCTTCGGCTCAAACGGAACCAGTCCGGCAAAAGCCAGCACGAAAAAGACGAGCGGACCCGCCACCAGCGATCCGTAGGAAGTCCAGGATTTAACCGGGAGCAGCGGTGGGGTCAGTTTTTGGGTCGGAGTGCTTTCCATTTTTCGATAAAAGCGACGGCGGCTTCCACAAACCGCTCGGTTTCGATGCGTCCTTTTTCCGACGAAGCCGTGGTTAAATCACCAATTCCCCATACGCCCGTCGTCGACATTTCGGCTGCGGATGTTTTTTTGCCGGTTTCTTTCGCTTTCAAACCCTCCGCCAGAAACACCAGCAAAGTAGCCGGGTCACCGTCCAGCACCTCCGGAACCATGGCGTCCATGTGTTTCGGCATCGTCAATTTGGCAGTTTCCGCCCGATCCATCTGCACCAGGTTGGGCGTCAGGTAGAGCGACGACGAGGTTTCGCCAACGCCCGCGTGCCGGTCGAATACCTTGGCGCGAATGTTGACTTTTTCCGTCGCATTCGCCGTCGTTTTGGCGGGTGTGGCCGGCGCAGGCACGGTTTTGCGAAAAGCCGCAATGGCCTCCCCTACCTCCACCGCAATACCGGCGGTTTCCTGGTTGATGCGATCCACCAGATACGTACAGATGGCGCGGTTTCCGCCGTGGGCGTTCAGAATCAAAAACCGCTTGAAACCGTGCCGGAGCAGCGATTGGACGGCTTCGAGGTGAACCTGAACGATGGTTTCGGCCTTAAGGGAAATCGTTCCCGGAAAATCCAGATGAAAGGGCGACTGCCCGACCAGCAAAACGGGCGCCACCAGAATATCTGTTTTTTGAGCCACCAGCTTCGCGCGTTCCACACCGTTCAGGTAGTCGGTTCCGATGGGTAAATGAAGTCCGTGCTGCTCCAGAGCCGCCACCGGAATGATGACCATATCCGATTTAGTCAACAACTCCCGGACTTCCGGCACGGTCATGTGCGGCAGGTAATTCTTGACTTTCTGTTCGTGCCACAACGGGTTTGTCTGGGCGTTCGACGCCGGACCGACCAAACCGGCCAGCAGGATTGACAAAAGAAC
Source organism: Larkinella sp. (assembly GCF_965227735.1). Taxonomy (NCBI): domain Bacteria; kingdom Pseudomonadati; phylum Bacteroidota; class Cytophagia; order Cytophagales; family Spirosomataceae; genus Larkinella; species Larkinella sp. The sequence continues at coordinate 2,003,699 of NZ_OZ245776.1, forward strand.
GAGGCTTTTTTTCATACCAGTATAGTTTATCCTTTCACTGACTCGTCCACCCGGTTCCGGCGGTTAATTCCGTAATAAATCGGGACGCCGATCAGAGCGATGATCAGGCCCGGCCAGGTATACGTTGGCTTGTAAATGATGAGTAACCCGCAGAAGGCAACGCCCATCAGGATGTACAGGGCCGGTAAAACCGGGTAACCGAACGCTTTGTACGGGCGCGGCACCTCCGGTTTTTCCTTCCGCAGAATGAAAATCCCCCAGATCGTCAGGATGTAAAACAGCACGACAACGAACGAAATCATGTCCAGCAAATCGCCGTATTTTCCACTCAGACACAGCACCGACGCCACCAGACTTTGAATCCAGAGGGCAAATTCCGGAACCGCGTGCTGGTTCAGCTGGGCGGTTTTCCGGAAAAACAAACCGTCTTTGGCCATGCTGTAATACACCCGCGCACCGGCCAGAATCAGACCGTTGTTGCAGCCGAACGTGGCAATCATGATCATGATGGCAAACAGGGCCGTGCCGCTGGCGCCAAAAATGGCCTGGGCAGCCGCAATGCCGACACGGTCTTTTTCCGTAAACCCGATGTCCTGCAAGGGCAAAACCGCCGTAAACATGATGTTCAACGAAACGTACAGAACGGTAACCATCAGCGTCCCCAGCAGCAGGCTCAGACCGATGTTCCGCTTCGGGTTGGTGATTTCGCCGGCCACAAACGTGACGTTGTTCCAGGCATCGTAACTGATTACCGAACCCACCATCGCGGCTGCAATCGCCCCACCTAAAGCCGGAAGACCAATGTAGTTTTGAAAAGAGCCGTCGCCGGACAGTTTGCGAATGTGCCACGCGTCGCTCCAGTTGGCCGTCCAGACGTCCGGTTTCAGGTAGATAAACCCGAACACGATCAACCCCAGCAGGCTCAAAACTTTGGTGGACGTAAACGTGGTCTGGATGATTTTTCCACCTTTCACGCCTTTCGTATTGATGTAGGTCAGCAGCAGAATCAGGCCGATGGAAAGCACCTGAGCCGGTGAAATCCGGAACGAACCCAGGGCGAAAAGCGTCACGTCCTCGCTCAGTTCCGGCACGAAATAGGCCAGAAATTTGAAAAACGAGACGCCAACAGCCGCAATCGTTCCGGTCTGGATGACGGCAAACAGACTCCAGCCATACAGAAAAGCCACCAGCGGATTGTAGGCTTCTTTCAGGTACACGTATTGCCCACCCGCTTTCGGATACATGCCGCTCAACTCGCCGTAGCTCAGGGCCGCCGTCAGGGTCATAAAACCGCTGATCAGCCAGACGGCAATGAGCCAGCCCGCCGAACCAATGTTGCGGGTGATGTCGGCACTCACAATAAAAATCCCGGAACCGATCATGCCGCCCGCCACCAGCAGCGTTGCATCCAGCAATCCCAATTCGCGCTTCAGTTCCACAACCGGCTTTACCTGAACATCCTCCATCGGCTAGACCAGAACAGAATTGGTTAAGGGCGTCACGGGTGTTTCGGCGGGAATGCGGTTTTGCAAAACCGGCATCGAGACGTTTGGCAGATGCGGCAGAACCAGGTCGGCGAAGTAATTGGCCTCTTCAATCAATGGAAAACCGGAGAAAATGAACGCCCGGATGCCCATATCCATATAACGGTTCAGCTTTTTGATGATCTGCTCGGGACTCCCGACCAAACCGCCCCCGCAGCCCGAAAACACCTTGCCGATGTGCGTCCAGAGAATGTCTTCCACGTAGCCATCATCGTCGGCGGTTTCGCGCAGTTCGTCCTGGCGTACCACCCCCAGCGAGCGCGAATCTTCGCCCCGGCTGCGGATTTCCTTTGCGCGTTGCTCATCAAATTTCGACATCAGCCGTCTGGCATACGCCCGCGCTTCGGCTTCCGTTTCGCGCACAATGACGTGAACGCGCAACCCGAAATCGATTTGCCGCCCCTCGGCAGCCGCCCGCGCACTCATGTCCTGCATGGTCGCGTACATGCTTTCCTCCGATTCGGGCCACATCAGAAATACATCGCAATGTTTGGCGCAGACTTCCCGTGAACCGGGCGAGGTACCGCCGAAATAGAGCAGCGGACCGCCGTTTTGCTGGTACGGTTTCACCGGATCGGCGGGCATGTTGAACTGGTAAATCTCGCCTTTGTAGTCGATGCGTTCCTGGGTCCAGGCCTGTTTCAGAATTTCGATAATTTCGGCGCAACGGCGGTAGCGGAAGTCGGGGTTTTCGCGCGTTCCCGGCAAATCCGAGTTGATGATGTTGAGAATCAAGCGTCCTTTCAGCATGTGGTCCAGCGAGGCAATGGCGCGCGCCAGCATGGGCGGATGAATTTCACCGGTTCGGATGGCCGTCAGCAAGTTGATAGACTGGGTTTCGGGTGCTACTCCGGCGGCAAACGTCAGCACATCCTGCCCGACCGTGAACGCCGTAGGAAACAGAATGGAGCTGAACCCCCGGTTTTCGGCCGTCAGCGTGATGTCGCGACAATGCTGAAAATTGCTCCGGCGCCCGTCGTCCAGAACGCCCAGATACTCGGTGTCGCCCCCGATGATGTCGTTGAACCAGGAGATTTCCGCAACGCGCTGGGGCGTCCGGATGGATACGGTTTTTATGTTCGATAAAGTCATGATTGTGAATGGGCTAAGTGACTATGGACGATGGTCTGCAGTTAATAGTCAGCGGTCAATGGTCTCTTAAAAAAAATGTAGCAGGGAGCAAAGCGCTCCCTACTAGACACATACAACTAACTTTTCTGTCAATTAAAAAGCTATCGTTTGAACACCGTCTGGCCTTCCTTGATGGTTTCCAGCACAACGATGTCTTTGATTTTTAGCGGATCAATGGTCAGCGGATTGTCCGACAACACCACCAGATCGGCCAGCTTCCCCTTTTCGATGGAGCCTTTCGTTTTTTCTTCAAAATACTGGTACGCCCCGTTGATCGTCAGCGCACGCAGTCCTTCGATGGGCGTAACCCGCTCCTCCGGCCCGATGGTTTTTCCGGAACGCGACTGGCGGTTGACCGACGACCACAGCAAAAACAGGTGATTGACCGGCGTAACGCCGTAGTCCGTGTGGTTCGTAAAAGGAATGTCACGCTTCAGGGCCGATTTCAGCGGACTCGAATAAAAGGCCCGGTCCTCGCCTAAATTCTGGACGTGAACATCCCCCCAGAAGAAGGTGTGGTTCGTGAAAAACGACGGCACCAGCCCCAGCTTTTTGTATTGATCCAACTGGTCGGCGCGCACAAACTGGGAGTGAATCACGACGGGTCGCCGGGCCGTGCTGGTCGTTTTCAGGTCGCGGTTGGCCGCTTCGATGGCCGTGAGGTACATGTCGATGGCCGCGTCGCCGTTGCAGTGCACAAACACCTGAATGTTGTTTTCGAACCCTTTTTTAACAGCCGCGTTAAACTGCTCCTGCGTCGTTACCGGAAAGCCTTTGCACTCGATGTTGTCGCAGCCCGGCACTTTGGTCAGATACGGTTTCCCGAAAAAGGCGGTTTTCCCCTGCGGAGAACCGTCGGACACAAACTTGAAGCCATTCAATTTCAGGTGGTTATCCAGTACACCGTATTTGAAATCCGGATTCCCCAGCACCTTGTCGATGATCCCGTACGACGGCAGCGTTTCAATGTCGATGAACAGGGCCTTGCGTTCGGCGGCTTTTTTGAGCAGTTGCAGCGATTCGAAACTGGTGCTGCCGTCCTGGGCCGTCGTAATGCCGTGGCTGGCGTAGAACGTCTGCTGATCCTTTAAATCATTGATCTGATCATCCAGCGTCTGCGGTTTACTGTCACCCCTACCCCGAATCAGTCCCTGCGCCTTTTCCTGAAGCAGCCCTTCGGGTTCGGTCGTTCCTGTTTTCCGAACAATCATCCCGCCCGCCGGATCTTTCGTGCTGCTGTCGATGCCCGCAGCTTTCAGAGCCGCCGAATTGGCGACGGCCATGTGGCCCGAAACGTGCGTAATCACCACCGGATTGTTCGGAAAAGCACCGTCCAGATCCTCTTTGGTCGGGTGCCGTTTCTCCGCCAACTGGTCAACGTCGTAGCCGAAACCGCTGATCCATTCGCCATCCGGTATCTTCTTGTCGGCTTTGTGTTTCTGCAATTCGGCCACCAGATCGGCGATGTTTTTGACCGGGCCAACTGGCGGGGCCGCCACGTTGGCAGTTTTGGCCCGGCCCAGGCCCATGAAGTGGCTATGCCCGTCGATGAAACCGGGAATAACGGTTTTTCCACCCAGATCCACAACGACGGTATTGGCTCCTTTCAGTTTGGAAATATCCGCCGTCGAGCCGACCTCCAGAATTTTGCCGCCCTGCACGGCCACCGCCTGCGCTACAGAATTGGAGGCATTGACGGTGATGATTTTGCCATTGATGTAAATCTTATCGGCAACAGCTTTGGGCGATTTTCCGTCGCCAGGATTTGTACTGAAGGCGTAAAAAGGTAGGGCTGCGAGGGTGAATAGCGCGAGGGTCTTTTTCATGATAAAGGACATTCAACTGACAGAAAGTGGTAATTAAAAAACAGCATTAACGTGGCGCTAACGCATTATACGCCAACTCGTTGCTCGGAATCGCCCAGACATAATTACCGGCTGTTGGTGCGATTTCAGGAGCCGTTCCGGCATTGCCGGTTTTGGCCGGTAAAGGCTGTACGCGACGCAGCAGGTCGGGCGTCCGGAACCCTTCGCCCAGCAATTCGATGCGTCGCTCGTTCAGGATGGTGCTGACCAGTTCATCTTTCGAACCAAGGCCCGTCGTAAACGTAAAAGCCGCATCCGACCGGTTTCGAACGGCCTTCAGCAAAGCCGTGGCCGTGGTTAGATTGCCGGTTTGGGCAGCCGCTTCGGCATAATTCAGCAGGACTTCGGCGTAGCGAATCAGGGGAACGTAATCGGTATAGGGCGCCGAATTTTTCGGAAACTTCCGCAGCAGTTTCTGGCCCGTTGCGTTGGTGGTAATCAGGTTCTTACGGGCATCCGTCGAGGTAGCCGAAGCGAAAACCGGATCAGCCGCAATGGCCGTGGTGCTCAGGTACAGAACCGGCGATAAGTAATTGGCAGCCAGCGCGCTCTGCAAACCCGGTGCTTCGGCGGGGTTAATAAACGGAATGGTAAACAGGGCTTCACCGCCGACGTACGATCCGCCAAAAACCGTGGCGATGCTGGCTTCCAGCCGGTGCGTCAGCGTTCCCGAAACATACTGGTAGGGGGCGGTCGTGGGCACCAGTTTAGCCGCTTCTATCACCACATTGGCATAATCCCCTTTCGACAGATACGCCCGGGTTTTCAGGGCAATCGCCGTCGCTTTGTGCGCCCGCGACGCGTTCAGGAGCGCCGTTGCATAGGTGGCTGGCAAATCGGTTTCGGCTTCGTTCAAATCCTTGATAACCTGCGTATAGACTTCGGCAACGGTGCTGAACGGAAAGTCGTTGTTACTGCCCGACGTTTCGGCTTTCAGACGCAGGGGCAAAGCCGGGCTGCTGCTGCTCTGGGCAAACGGTTTGGCGTAGGTTTGCACCAGACTCAGGTAACTGAACGCCCGGAGAAACTTGGCTTCGGCGATGTAATTTTTACGCAGCGAATCGCCCACCACTGTCGAGTTGGTCAGGTTTTCGATCAGCAGATTGGACGAATTGATCGTCGTATAAGCCGCACTCCAGACCGCGTTGACAAAATCCCCCGATGCCGTAATCGACTGGTTCCAGACGTTGGCACCGGTCGAGTTATTGCCATCGTTCTGGCTGAATTCGTTGCCGCGTTGTTCGTTAAAAACAATAAACCGGCCCCCGTAAAACGACTGGCTGCTGAACTGTGCGTACAAACCGTTCACCTGCGCCAGCACTTTGGCGGGTGTGCTGTAGGCCGACTCGTTGGAAATGGTGGTAACCGGCGACTTGTCCAGCAGGTCTTCCTGGCAGGCCGACAGCACAAGGGCCAGTGCCAAAACCGTGTAGAATGTATAGTTGCGAATTGATTTCATGGATAATGACTTGTGTATGACTTCCACTTTTGCCCCGTTCCCCTGAAGGGGACTTGGACGCGGTTAATCTGGATGCTAAAAGTCCGGCAGCGGCCGACCGTCCTTCAGGGGAACGGGGCGAAAGTGAAAGTCCTGTTGAGAAAATTTAAAAACCGACATTTAAACCGACAGTGAACACCGACGCATTGACCGGCACGTTCTGGTCTTTCCCGGAATTGATGGAGTTGCCGTTAATCGAAACTTCGGGATCGGAACCGGTGTAGTTGGTGATCGTGAAGAGGTTAGCCGCCTGCACGTAGGCCCGCGCCGATGCGATGTATTTGGCAATTCCGATCCGCTGCACTGGCACGCGGTAGCCCAGCGCCACATTTTTCAGCTTGACAAACGAACCCTCCTCGACATTGGTCGTGTTGGCCGACGAAAAACCGCCGGTGAAGCTGTCGCCCCAAACCAGTTTCGGAATGTCGGTCACCTGGCCCGGCGTAGTCCAGCGATCCTTGATAAACGTGCCATTGTTGAAATACCGCTGATCGGAAAGCGTGGCCCGGGTTCCGTTGTAGAGTTTGTTGCCGCCGGAAAAGATGATCCCAATCACAACGTCGAAGTCCCCGTACGCCAGGTTGTTGTTGAATCCGCCATAGTAGGTCGGCAGCGAAGGTCCCTGAATCCGGCCATCGGCATAGTTATCGATGGCCGGGGCCGTACCGCCTTCGAGGTAGGTAAACCGCTTGGCCACCGCGTCATACTGAACCGTTTCGTTGTTGCGGTTGATGTACAGCTTGTTGCCATTGGCCGGATTGACGCCCGGCGACGGCACTGCAAAAATGGAGCCGACCGAATAGCCCACGCGGGTGATGTTCTGAATGCCGAAGGTGCTGAGGTTGGCGGGGTAAATGTCACCGCCGGGCCCTAAGGAGGTCACCCGGTTTTTGAGCGTGGCGATGTTGAAACTCGCATTCCACTGAAATTTGCCTTTGGTCAGAATCCCGGCGTTGATCGCCAGTTCAACGCCTTCGTTGTATAACGATCCCACGTTGGCGGCAATCGAATTGCCCGGAATGCCTTTCGACAGCGGCTGGGGCGCGTTCAGAATCAGACCGTCGATGGTATTTTTGTAGTAATCGGCCTCCAGCGTGATGCGGTTATTCCACAAACCGATGTTCAGGCCGATGTCAATTTTCTTGCTCGACTCCCAACGCAAATCCGGGTTTCCGGCCTGCCCGAACGAAAGGCTGGCGACTCCCGCATACGTACCCGATCCAAACTGCGACAGGGCCGCGTAATCGTTCAGGCTGCTGTTGCCGACAATGCCGTAACTGGCCCGGATTTTGACGTCGTTGAGCGTTTGCGACAGCGAGGCATTTTTGTAAAACGGTTCCTCCGACAGGTTCCAGCCTACCGACCCTCCGCCAAAGTTGCCCCACTTGTTTCCCGCAGCCAGCGCCGACAGACCATCCCGCCGGAAGTTGAAACTGAACAAATACTTGCGCTTGTAGTCGTAACTCACATTGCTGAAATACGACAGCAAACCGTTTTCCGAAAAGACGTTCGCGGTCGGTGTGATGGTGGTGAAACCGCCTTGATAATTGGTATAAAACGGATCGGCCAAACCGGTGCGGGTTGCGCCCCAGCCATCCACTTTCCGGTAAATTTCCTCGTGCCCGACGAGCAATCTCAGATTATGGTTCTCAGCAAAGGTGGTGCTGTAGGAAAGCGTGTTCGTCCAGTTGGAGCGGAAGTACACCGTATTGGAATTGGTGGCTGCCCCGTTGGTGGCAAAACCGTCGCCACTGTAGGGATTCCGGAACTCCTTGTTTTCAACCACGTAGTTATCAATCCCGTAGACGGTTTTCAGTTTCAGGTCTTTCAGGAGTTCAATTTCTGCGAAAACGCTGCCGATCAGGGTGTTGTTTTCGGATGAATTTTTGTCCAGATCCAGAATCGTTTGCAGGTTGTAGGCATTAAAAACGCCGAGGGCCGCGCTGTTGGGCCCATAGCCGATGTTGCCGTTCGCCCGGTTGATGTTGTACGATCCGTCCGGGTTGTAAACCGGTACGTTGGGAGGCAGAATGTAGGTCAGCCGCGCCAGGGGTTGCAGACCAATGTACTGCGTGTTTACACTGTTTCCGGACGAAGACGCCACCGAGTTGGGACCAATCGCGCCCGAATTGGGCCCGGCATTGACGGATTTGCTGTACGTTAAGCTGGTTCCGATGCTGATGCTGCGGTTTAGTTTATGCTCCAGATTCAGGCGCGCCGACTGCCGTTTGAACGTATTGGTTTTCAGAATACCGTTCTGGTCGGAATGGTTGAGCGACAGGAAATAGTTGGTGGCGTCATTCGCCCCCGAAATGCTGACGGTATGGTTCTGCGACACCCCGGTTTGATACGCGACATCGTTCCAATCGGTGCCGACGTCGCTGCCATCCGCATTTTTCCCCAGCACAAAACCGGGGGTCAGACCGGCGTTGACCCGGGCTTCGTTTTTGATCGTTACGTAATCGGCGGGGTTCAGCAGCGGCAACAGATTGAACGGTTTACTGAAGCTCACCCAGCCATCGTAGCTCACCTTGGTCCGGCCCTTCTTGCCTTTTTTGGTCGTAATGACCACGACACCGTTGGCAGCCCGGGAACCGTAAATGGCCGTTGCCGAGGCATCTTTCAGAATGTCAATGGTTTCGATGTCGCTGGGATTGATGTCGGCCAGCGGGTTGTTGCCCACCGCGCCACCGGCTGAACCCGTAAAAACCGTAACTCCATCGACCAGAATCAGCGGATACACCGATGACGTAATAGAATTGATTCCCCGGATGCGAAAAACCGGGGTTGCGTTCAGGGCACTGCTGGGCTGAACGATGTTGACACCGGCAGCCTGCCCGCCCAGGAGTTGATCGAGGCTTTGAGCCGGGCGGTTTTCCAGTTGCGTTGCCGAAACCTTGGAGGCCGAGCCCGTAAACGCCTTTTTGCTTTCGCTGGAGTAGCCGGTAACAATCACTTCATTGAGTTGACGCGTGTCGGCAGTCAGGATAATGGCAAACGACGTCTGATTGCCGATGGGCAGTTCCTTGGCTACATAACCGATGGACGTAATAACCAGCGTTTTGCCGGTCGGTGGCACCTGCAGCGAGAACTTGCCGCCCGCATCGGTTTGTGAACCGACATTGGTTCCCTGAACAACGATGTTGACGCCCGGCAGGGGTTGGTTATCGTCCTGACTGGTCACGGTTCCGGTAAGCAGCCGGGTCTGGGAAAAGGCCGTTAGTGGTAGTAAAACCAGCAGCAACACGGTTTTCAACAAGGGAATGATTCGACCGAGTGGAATAGTTGTTTCCATGTAAAACAGAGAAATTAAAATGGATCAAATGATGAAGAGACAACGCCACTTTTCTCTTGCTGAACCGGAAAAGCGGTTTGTCTACCTGTAATAAACTATTAAATCTATATTTTTTATATAGATTTAATAGCATCGTATTGATTTCTGGCGAAAAACCCGATAAACAGGCCGGCAGGCCCATAAGAATAATCAACCACCGAAAAATCAGATAAGCCTGGCGGGCCTGTCTATCGGGGTGTCAGCCAAAAAATGAACGGAAAGAAGAAGAGTAACTGGCGTTTAACAACAACAGCATCGCCCGCAGGGCGCACAAGCCAAAATGGGATGAGAATAGACCACCTGTGCCATCGGGTTCGATGACGAAAAAGACGTAAATATCCCTTTCATTGTCGTAAATGAAAAAAGTTAGTTGCTTCCGATCCCTTTGCTGGTGGTTAACAAAAGTCCGGGTAAATTGTAATTCTACTTAATCAGCAGACAAAGTAAAGTACTACCTCTACTAAAATGCAACTCCTTTCGAGTTTTTTTGAGAAATAGACCCAGAATAGTCGTATAATTCTATCTGTACGTGAAATATTCTAATCTGAAGCGGGAAATAAAACCGATTTCAATGTAACTTACTTTTTAAAATAGTAAATCTATAAATTTTATAGAATAGTATTTGGAATTCCCTGATTTACTATTTTATCTTTGCAGCACCTTCCATTTCGCCTGCAGGAAACGGGAGGTATTCCCCGAATTGAAACGTATAGATTTACCATCCATGCAGAAAAATGCGTTACCTCCTCTCCGTCTGAATGATCCGGTTCCGGTCTCATTTACGTGTATTTTCCCTTGCTGTTGTTGCTGAATTCTGACTTCGGTAGTCTTTCGTTACTCATTCATTCCACGTTTCCGGTTGCGACTGACTGAACATCCGTTTGATTACCCATGCTCTTTGACCAGCGTCTATTCATCAACCTCATTCCACCCATGATCCCGACTTCCTGCTACCGCTTTGCCGACGAAAATCGAAATCTGACCAGTGAATTGGTTACGCTCCATATTCTGGGTTTCGACCGACAGGGATTTACCCACGATGTGCTGAAAGCCGTCAGTAACGACGATCTGGCGCATATTCTGGCTGTCCGGATCGAATCCACCGGCCTGCGTTCCGAAGGGTATCTGAGAGTCCGGGTTGGAAGTCCGGAGCTAATCCCGGTACTGGTTCAACGCCTGAGAAAAGTGATCGGGTTAGTCAGCGTTTTCCGATCAAAGTCTTCAGCAGCCCAACAGACCTCTTAAATTCCGACCGCCTTTTTCAATCAATTGCTTATCAACCTAAATAAATGTACCATGAGAAGTTTCTACCTAGCCACGATTGCGGCTCTGTTTCTCGCGTTTACCGCGATGGCCCAGGAGCGATCCGTCACCGGAAAAGTCATTGACCAGAGCGACGGATCGCCCATCCCCGGCGTCAACATTCTCCTGAAAGGCACCACGACCGGCGCCGTAACGAGTCAGGACGGAACCTACAAAATCAGCGTTCCTTCGGCGGGTGGCACCCTGATTTTCTCCTTCATTGGCAAGAAAAATGAGGAACAGGCGATCGGCCAACGGTCTGTAATCGACGTCAGGCTGGTCGACGACGCCCGGCAACTCTCCGAAATCGTCGTGACGGCACTGGGCGAAAAACGCGAACGCAAAGCCCTGGGCTACTCCGTTCAGGAAGTGAAAGGCGACAATCTGACGTTTACCAAATCCGTCGATGTCAACTCCTCGCTGGCGGGCAAGGTGGCCGGGGTGCAGTTGTCGGGCTCTCCCAGTTCGAGTTTCGACAACGCCAACATCGTCATCCGCGGCATCAACACGCTGGCCCCGCAGGTGAGTGGCGCCAACACCACCCCCGGCGCAACCGGACCCGGTATTTCGTCGTACGGTTCCACCGGTAACAACCCGCTGTACATCGTCGATGGCACCCCCACCGACCAGCAAAACATTATTATGGACAACGTGGAGAGCATCTCGGTGCTGAAAGGCGCGTCGGCCACGGCCCTCTACGGCAACCGGGCGGCCAACGGCGTGGTGCTGATCACGACCAAACGCGGCACCCGGAAAACCGCTCCCAAAATTGAGTTCAACCTGGGGGCTTCGTTTGAGAATCTGTACATTACGCCAACCTACCAGGACGCCTATGCCGGTGGCTACGCGTCGAACCAGACCAGCAAAGGGACGACGCTGGACGATGAGGGCTTCATGGTTTTCAAATACAATCCTGCCGTTCATCCCGCCAGTTGGGCCTCGTTTAACGGGCAGCGTTTTCTGGACTACGGAGCTGATGAGAGCTGGGGACCGAAAATCAATGGCCAGGAATACCGCGCCTACTGGTCGTGGTACCAGGGTTCTGATTTCGGAAAAACCACCACGCTGACCGCCCAGCCCAACAACGTCCGGGATTTCTTCAAAACCGGCGTCAATCTTAATAACACGGTTTCGGTCAGTGGCGGGGGCGAAAAATCGGAATACCGCATCACCTACGCCAACCAGCACCGTACGCTGACGTTCCCGAACGCGTACCGGGATCAGCACCAGGTCGGTATCACCGGTTCCTACGACGTCAGCAAGCGGCTGACGGTTTCGACCGACCTTACTCTGACCAGCAATTACACGAAAGGCAAACCCATCGAAGGCTACAACTCGATCAGCCCGACGATGGTCTTCAACCAGTGGTTTCAGCGACAGCTCGACATTGACCGGCTCAAGAATTACCGGGCCGAAAACGGCGCGATCATTTCCTGGAACATTGGCAACCCCAACGGAACGGGTGACCTGAGCGTCATTCAACGGCCGCAGTACATGAACAGCCCCTATTTCTCGGCCTATGAAGAATACGGAACGGAAAAACGAACCCGCCTTTCGGGGAATATCGGACTCAATTACCTGATCAACGATGTGTTTACCATTACGGCTGCGGCCCGCACAAGCCTCAATCCCGGTAGCGGGGATTTCCGGATCGGAACGGGAGGCAAACGGCTGGATTCGTATTCCCTCTATTTTCTGAACGACAACGAATCGAACTTTGAAGCCAATCTGAACTTCAAAAAATCGTTCAACGACCTGTCGCTGACGGGCTTCGTGGGTGGAAACCTCCGCCAGAACCGCTATGACTTTCTGTTCAACGGAACAACCGGCGGTTTGTCATCTCCCAATTACTTCGACATTGCCGCTTCCATCACCCGGCCCACTACGGCCCGCGTGATCAACCAGAAAGATGTACAGAGTGTCTACGGGAAGGCGTCGCTGGGGTATAAGAATTTCCTCTTCGTCGACGGAACGCTGCGGAATGACTGGTCGTCGGCCCTGCCGGTCAACAACAATTCGTACCTCTATCCCTCGATTTCGGGAAGCTTCGTGTTCTCGGAACTCCTCGATGGCGGGGTGAAAAATGTGCTCCCCTACGCCAAACTTCGGGCGTCCTACGCGCAGGTCGGCTCCGATCTGGGTTTCAATCAGGTCAATACCGCCCTCGTCAACGGTTCGCTCTATAACGGGAATCCGTCCGTGGAGATTGGCAACCAGTACCGAACCGGTCAGGTGCAACCGGCCCTGAGCAAATCGTGGGAAGTGGGGGCCGAAGTACGGCTTTTCAACAAACTGAACGTCGATTTTGCGTATTACGTCGACAACAACATCAACCAGATCCTGAGTCTGGACGTTTCGCCCACTTCCGGCTATTCCTCGGCGCAGGTCAACGCCGGGAACATTCAGCGGAAAGGCTGGGAACTGAGCCTGTCGGGAACGCCCGTCAAACGCGGCAACTTCAGTTGGGATCTGACGCTGAACCTGGCCCGCAACGTGTCGTTCGTGAAAGACCTGACCGCCGACCTGAACACCTATACGTACGCGACCAGCGGAGACATTCGGGTGGAAGCCAACAAAGGCCAGAAGTGGGGCAATATTTACGGCCGCATCTGGACCACCAATGCCGCCGGACTGCCCGTTTTCTCGGCCGCCAACGGCACGGTTTCCTACACGACCGGCAATTACCTGGGCAACATCCAGCCGGATCTGACGGGCGGTCTGTACAATACGCTCAGCTACGGGCCGTTCAACCTGTCGTTTTCGCTCGATTTCCAGAAAGGCGGGCTGTTCTATTCCACCACCAAAATGTTTAACGTCGGCACCGGCTTGTCGGAATACACCGTGGGCGTTAATGATAAAGGCAACGACATCCGCGATTTTCCGGCTGCGGGCGGTGGTGTTCGGATGGATGGCGTGCTGAATGATGCTCCGCTGACGGTGTATGTACCGGCCCGGTTGTATTATTACACCAATTACCAGCGCGACAGCCGGAACCTGATTCTGGATGCGTCGTACGTAAAACTCCGTGAAGTCCGGTTTGGGTACTCGCTTCCGGCCAAGCTACTTTCCCGCATCGGCATTTCGCAGGCCAACTTCGGCATTCTGGTCAACAACGCCCTGCTGATTGCGGCTCCGGCCCGGAAATGGGGCCTCGACCCCTCCGAAATCGAAAACTACTGGTACGAGGGAGGGCAGCTTTCCTCCTCCCGCACAACCGGTTTCAACCTGCGACTCACTCTTTAATTTTCCCGGAATCATGAAAAAACTAGCTGGTTATATCTCGTTTACCGTCCTGCTGCTGGCTGCATCCTGCAAACCGGGCGAATTTGGCGACCTGAACGTCAACCCGACGCAGGTGGCCACGGCTACTACCAAGTCCTTACTAACGAACTCGTTGCAGGATCTGCACGGCACGGTTTTTGGCATCAACAGCGGCATTCTATACAGCCAGTACATCTCGGAAGGCCCCTATCCCGGTGCATCGCTGTATTCCACGGTCAACTTCGACTGGGCCGAATATTATTACAAACCGCTGAACAACCTCCAAACGATTATCAACTACAACAACGAGGGCGCTTCCAATGCCGATCCCGGAGTCAATGGTTCCAAAACGAACCAGATTGCCGTGGCCCGGATTCTGAAAGCGTATTACTTCTGGTGGCTGACCGATCGCTACGGCGATCTCCCCTATTCGGATGCCTTGAAGGGAGCCGTGAATTATTCCCCAAAATACGATTCCCAGAAGGACGTGTACTACCAGGTGTTCAAGGAACTGACCGAAGCGTCGGCGCAGTTGACCACGGCTGAAAGCGGACCCAGTGGCGACATCCTGTTCAACGGCGACGTAACGAAGTGGAAAAAGTTTGCCAACACCACCCGGCTTTTTGCGGCTCTGCGACTCATCAAAAATGACTTTGAAAAAGGGAAAACCGAATTCAATGCCGCGATTGCCGACGGAATTTTGACTAGCCAGAGCGATAATATTTTCTACAAATACATCGCCGGTGACCCCAACAACTTCAACCCCTGGTATGTCCATTATTCGATCAACACCCGGAACGACTACGCCATCAGTTCCACACTGACGGATTACCTCGAACCGCTGGCTGACCCCCGGTTGCCGGTGTATGGCGAAGTGCTGCCGGGCAACAAGATCGTGGGACTATCCTACGGTTTGTCGACCGCCCGCAACATTCCCAGTATCTACAGCCGCGTGGGCGACTCTTTCCGAAAAGACAATTCCCCGGCTGCGGTCTATACCTACGCGCAGGTGCTGTTTGTGCTGGCCGAAGGAGCCAAAGTGGGTTACCTCAGCGGGGGCGACACCAAAGCATCCGAATACTACCTGGAGGGGATCAAACAATCCTTTACGCAATACGGTGTGTTCGATACCGCCAAATACAGTGCGTACATCGCCAATCCGGCCATTGCCTATTCGGCCACCAAAGGTCTCGAACTGATCATTACCCAGAAATGGGTGCACCAGTACCTGAACGGCTACGAAGCCTGGACCGACTGGCGGAGAACGGGTTTCCCGAAACTGACCCCCGCTCCCAACGGCTCGATCGCTTCCATTCCGAGGAGACAGGGCTACGCCGTGGCCGAAAAATCGCTGAATTCGAAAAACTACGCAGACGCGATTGCCCGCCAGGGAGCCGACAACCTGACCACCCGGATCTGGTGGGATAAATAAAATCGACCCGGCAGCAACGGCTTGAAAACGGGATGGTTTTCAAGCCGTTGCTGCCATGACCACTGCGGGTAAATCCACCCGCAAAACCCTGTTGAAAATGGCTTACTTCGTCATGAAAGTAACGGTGTCCAACATCGAACGCTTGTGGTTTGCGGCCAACACCCCGCTTCAGCAACTGAAAATCAAGGCCAATCCGGAAATCTGGAAAGCCTGTCAGGAAGTTGCCGTCCGATTTACCCCGCCTTCCGGTCGCAGTACGGTTGAAAGATACCGAAAATCGGATCGGGTCGCTTTTGCCAAAGCCGTGCAGGAAGTATACTGGTCAAAAAACCGGAACCAAACTGACCATTCGTAAAGGGCAGTGGGAGTTCAAAAAACATTTCCATACTATCTCTATAAATTATGTAGAATAATTTGGAAATACGAAACGGTCGTCCTTATCTTTACACCGTCTTCAATTACTACCTGCAAAGTAGTCGTGGATTTATACAACAGCAGCGAAGGGGCAGCCCGGAAGCATCCTTCTGTTTCTATCCAACGGAACCAGGATCTGTTCACTTATTGAAACGTATAAATTCGAAATCCCATGCAAACACTTCTTTTACTCCGCCAGCCTTCAGGCTACCCGGTTTTTGTCGACTCATCCCGTTTCTTTTCTTATTGTTGCCCGTAACTCCTCCTGCTGTGTCTTCGGCAGTTTTATAATCTCCTCCAATCTGATTTTCAACGTGGTTTATCATCGACTGATGTGGAATTAGACCTGAGGATGTTTGCCAACTTCCCGTTTTGGTACGATTTGTTGAAATAATCAGGGTCCCGATTATTTTGCTAATCGCATTGACGTATATCTATACCGTTAAAAAGCTCTTCTATACTCCCTGCAATCACAATGCTTCATTAGTATTTCACTTTCAAATTCAATCACGTATGAAAATCAGCAAGTCCATCAGGCTGTTTGCTCTGGCTGGCGCAGCCACCATCAGCAGCTTTGCCAATGCTTCGGAAGGTCCCGGTTTTGGGAAACCGGGCATCAAGACGCCGAAGGCGGGAATCTGGCGGGGCGAATTCGTCATCAGCGAGACCAAAATTCCGTTCAATTTTGAGTACAATGTCAAAGACCCGGAACATCCGGTGCTCACGTTGCTCAACGGTACCCGTCGTGACGATTTCAAGGTAAAGCAAATCGGCCCGGATTCCATTTTCGTCAAAATGAACACGTACGACGCGGCCCTGGTGGCACGCGTAGAATCCGACGGCAACATTACCGGCGAATACCGGAGCCTGGTGCCCGGTTTTCGGGGCAATTCGCTTCCGTTTGTGGCCGAGCACGGGAAGAACTATCGCTTCGTGGAAAAGGGAAAAGAACTGCCTACAAAGCATAATCTGACCGGGAAATGGGATCTAAAAATTTATAGCAAGGCTAAATTACCGGACAACGTGGCTTTGCTCAGGCAGGAAGGTAACAAGTTAACCGGCGTGGTGATGTCGACCGTGGGCGACAGTCGCGAACTGGAGGGCATTGTGCAGGGTGACGAGTTTGTGCTGTCGCACTTCTCCGGTCCGAATCCGCGCGTCTACCGGGGCAAAATTAACGAAGACGGTTCCATAACCGGCGAACTCAGTTCCGGTATTTACAACAGTACTAAATTTGAAGGTGTACCCAACAAAACCGTCGAACTGCCTGACCCCTACAAGATTACCCATCTGAAAGAAGGCTACAAAAAACTGGATTTTACCCTGCCCGATCTGGATGGAAAGCAAGTTTCGCTGTCCGACGACAAGTACAAAGGCAAGGTGGTTATTGTCGAAATCATTGGAACCTGGTGCCCGAACTGCACCGATCAGACGGCTTTTCTATCGCCCTGGTTCAAGGCCAACAAAAACCGGGGGGTGGAAGCCATTGCCATCGGTTTTGAACAGAAGGATGATCTGGCCTACGCCAAATACACGCTGGGAACGCTGCAAAAGAAATACGGCATCGAGTACGACATCCTGTTTGGGGGCATTGCCGACAAGAAAGTAGCTTCCGAGAAACTGCCCGCCCTGAACCAGATGATGGCTTTTCCGACCACGATCATCATCGACCGGAAAGGCGAGGTTCGTCAGATTCATACCGGGTATACGGGTGAAATTACGGGCGAGTATTTCAAGAATTATGTCACCAAGTGGAACCGGGATCTGGATGCCCTGATCGCCGAACCGGTCCCGGCGGACCTGTCGAAAACCCGGGCATCGCGGCAATCGGAATAACCTGCAACAACCCCATTTGTATTCGGTTTCAACCTCCGGTTTAGTGACACGACCGGCTATACCGGAGGTTGAAACCGTTATCCCAAAAGCACAATGAATCCGTTTAAGATAGGACCGATTTGCCGAAGTTTAGGCGCGATACTGCTGTTTATTTCCACATTTGCCGTTGCGCAGGAAGCCTCGGAAATCACCAAATGGAACGTTCAGCTATCGAAACCCACGGCCAAACCGGGTGAGGTGGTGGACATCATCTTTTCGGCGACCATCGAGGATGCCTGGAAACTATACTCTTCCGATTTTGCGAGCGATATTGGCCCGCTGCCGACGGAATTTAACTTTGACAAAGCCACTTCGTATGCGTTGGTTGGCTCCATTCAGGCCATCAACCCGAAAAAAACCGTTGATCCGGCCTGGGATCAACCCTATACGTATTTCGCAAAAAAGGCCGAATTCCGGCAAAAGATCAAAGTGCTCTCCAGCGGGTATCGCGTAACGGGTACGATCAAAGGCTTGCTTTGCAGCACCAAAAACGGCCTTTGTATTCCATTTTCAGAAGCCTTCAAAACCGGTGCCCAAGGACTTTAGCCCGTAACCTTCTCTTTCGAACTTCCAAATCAACGAACATCGCCCGGAAAATATCCGTGATTCTTCTATCACCATGAAAAAAATTCTTGTCACCGCCCTCGCATTGAGTTTAGCCGGGCTGGGTGCCTGCACCAACAAAGCAGGTTCCGATCCCACCGACGAAGACGTATCCAGAATCCATCAGGCCAGTCTTACCATCGATCCGCACATCGATCTTCGGGATGATTTCGACGCCGACAGTAACGATGCCGGGAGCGAAACCGTCGATCAGATCGATTTGCCGAAACTGGAAAAAGGCGGTTTGGATGTCGCTACACTGGCTCTTTTTGCAGACCCGCTCCGACGAACCCCCGAAAACATCGCCCTGGCCCGGAAACAGGTCGATGCAAAACTGGCGGCCATTCAAAATTTCGTCAAAAAACACCCGGACAAGCTGGAACTGGCCCGGTCCTCAGCCGATCTGGAACGGATTGCTGCCGAAGGCAAACATGCCATTCTGCTAAGTTTTCTGAACGCGCTTTCGCTCGGGAAAGATACCTCGCTGATCGACCATTATTACCGGGAAGGCGTACGGCTTTTCGGGTTTGCCCATGCCGGCAACAACGATTTCACCGATTCATCCCGGCCCAATGCCGCGTATGGCGATAAACCCAACGAAGCCGGTGGACTCACCGAAATCGGAAAACAGGCTGTGCCGATTCTGAATCGGCTGGGCATTATTATTGATGTCTCACAACTCACCACCGACGCACTCAATCAAACGCTGGCCCTCAGCCAAACGCCGGTCATTGCCTCCCATTCAGCCGTAAAAGCGATTGTCGATAATCCCCGGAATCTGTCGGATGCCGAACTGAAAGCCATTGCGGATAAAGGTGGCGTCGTACACATTGTGGCTTTTGCGGCTTATTTGAAAGATACGGCGGCTTTTCGGGCTGATTACAAGGCGAAAATTTTCGATCCGCTGGGACTGAAACTGGGCGTCGATGATCCGAAGGAAAAACTGAGTGCCGCCGATTACAAAAAATTCAAGGAAGCTTACCGCGAATTTTCCCGTAATGAGTGGAAATATGCCACGCTTGCGGAGTACATCAATTCCGTTGATTACGCCGTGAAGTTAATCGGGATCGATCATGTCGGTTTCAGTGCCGACTTTAACCACGGCGGAGGTGTACAGGGCTATGCCAGCGTTGGCGACGGCCCGAACATTACCCGGGAACTTCTTAGAAGGGGCTATTCTGAAGAAGACATCAAAAAGCTGTGGGGTGGAAACTTCCTGCGCGTCTTGAAAGAAGTAGAAGCCTTTGCGGCAAAGAAGTGAAAAAGGGAACTATACGTCAGAATTTAAAACCAGCCGGTTACCAGGCGTCCCTAAAACTTCCTGTTGGCTACCCCGTCAGCGGTCAAAGACCCTGACAGCGGTAGCCAACAGGAAGTTTGTACATTATTACGAAAAACTAAAAGAAAAACAACAAAGTGATACCCTGTGTTATTTTGTGTGGATGAGATGTAGTCAATTAAGAGAAGATCGCTTTTATTTGAATATCTATTTAATCAATAGATATTACCTACTTTTATTCATTTCTTCTTTACGCCTTGAACAGTAGACCATTTACATTTAAAAACCACCTATGAAATTATTTGTATCACCCAGCAAATTACGGTTCTGGTTTTTGGCGGTCTGGCTGTTGCCGCTGCTGGCCAGAGCCCAGGATCGAATCCTTTCAGGAACCATTCGGGACGAAAAAAATGCAGCCATTCCCGGCGCTTCGGTCATCGTTAAAAATAGCCAGACCGGTTTGACCTCGGGAACCCTCAGCGACGCGACCGGTGCGTTCAAGGTCAGCAACCTACCCGCAGGCAATGCCTTTTCGGTGATCATTTCTTTCATCGGCTATGAAACGCAGACGGTAACCGACGTCCGGCCCGGATCGACACCGCTGTCCATCCAGTTGAAAGAATCGGCGTCCGTTCTGGAACAGGTTGTTGTCATTGGGTACGGGAGCCAGCGGAGACGCGAAATAACTGGCGCCATTGCCTCCGTTCGGGCCGCCGACCTGAAAGACCAGCCTGTCGCAAACCTCGAACAGGCCATTGCCGGCAAACTGGCCGGGGTGCAGGTGCTGCAAAATTCCGGGGCGCCCGGTGGCAGCATGAGCATCCGGATTCGGGGGCTCAATTCCATTTCGGCAGGCACCGACCCGCTGTACGTAATCGACGGTTTTCCCATTTCCAATGACCTGAAAAACCTCCAGGGCAGCACGGACCTGATCAATATTTCCGGGATCTCTTCCTTCCAGAAATCGCCGAATCCGATGAGCACACTGAACCCCGACGACATTGAGTCGATTGAGGTTCTGAAAGATGCGTCGGCGGCTTCCATTTACGGGTCGCGGGCGTCCAATGGCGTCATTCTGGTGACGACCAAACGGGGCAAAAAAGACGGCAAACCGACGTTCAGCTACAGTTCGTACGGCGGGGTGCAACAGGCGAGTCATACGATCAAACTCATGGATGCCTACCAGTGGTCGCAACTCGTATTGGATGGCAAAAACAATTCCTACCTGGATGCCAACCCACGGGCCAGCATCAACGATGACAACACGGTTCGGGCCAGTTCTACCTACCAGATTCCGCCGGAAATCCTCCCCTATCTCGCCAAGACGCCCGGTTTGACCAATACCGACTGGCAGGATGCTATTTTCCGGAATGCCGCCCTTCAAAATCATACGCTGTCGGCCTCGGGTGGAAACGACAAGGTCCAGTATTACATCTCCGGCAATTATTTTGATCAGCAGGGAATTGTCATCGCGTCCGGGTACAAGCGCTACGGCGTCCGCACCAACCTGACGGCCAACCTGACCTCCAAATTGAAGGTAGGTCTGGGTTTTAACCCGACGGTTGATCACTACGATCTGGTGAACACGGAAGGACCGTTTATCTACGACGGCATTATCGATAACGCCCTCAAAGCCGCTCCCATTTTCCCGGTTTACAACCCGGACGGATCGGTCGCCATCAACAAGCAAAACGCCATTGCCTACGGTTTTTCGGGCGGTGAAAACCCGGTAGCCCTCGCTACGCAGATCAAGGACAAACTCAACCACGTCCGCTTGCTGGGTAATTTATTCGGAGAATACGAACTCCTCAACGGCCTGACGTTCAAGACCTATTTTGCGTCGGACCTCAACTATTTCGGCCGAAACTATTACCGCCCATCCACGCTTGGAGCGTACCGCCCAATCCAGCAGAACGCCCCGACTATTCCCAAAGGCTCGGCGCAGAACGCCAGCGCCCGGAACTGGCTCTGGGAAAATACACTGACGTATGCGTTTACGCTGCACGAAGCGCATAAGTTTAACGTGCTGCTGGGCTATACCTCCCAGAAAAACCGCACGGATGCGAGCCAGGTCGACGGCACGGGTTTCCCCAATGATGCAGTTCAGACGATCAACGCGGCCACGATTACGAGCGGCACTTCCTCGGCTTCGGAGTGGTCGCTCCTGTCCTACCTGGGACGCATCAACTACAATTTTTCGGATCGGTATTTCCTCTCCGCCAGCCTGCGTCGGGACGGTTCGTCGCGGTTTGGTGCCAACAACAAATGGGGCTATTTTCCGTCCGTATCGGGGGCCTGGCTGATCAGCGGGGAGAATTTCTTCAAGATTCCGGCCATCACCGAACTGAAACTGCGCGCCAGCTACGGATTAACCGGCAATTTCCAGATCGACAACTACGGCTCGCTCGATTTACTCCGGGCCAACAACTACATCCTGGGTGCCGGAACGGGCACGACCAACAACGGCGTCGGGTTGTCGCAACCGGCCAATCCGGATCTAACCTGGGAAAAGACCGCACAGTTCAACGCCGGTCTGGACCTGGGGTTGTTCCGGGGGCGGATTTACCTGTCGGCGGATTTTTACAAAAGCGTCACCAAAGACCTGCTGCTGTCGGTGAATGTGCCGTTGAGCTCCGGTTTTGCGACGGCGCTGCGCAATGTCGGCAGTGTGCAAAACACCGGCGTTGAACTGGGTTTGACCACCCACAACCTGGAAGGCGCGTTTAAATGGAACACCAATTTCAACATATCGGCCAACCGGAACAAAGTCCTCCAGCTCGGACCGAACGGCGCACCGATCATTTCCGACGGTGGGGTTGCCGGCATTTTTATCACGCAAATCGGTTCGCCGATTGGCAATTATTACGGCTACGTCAACGGGGGCGTGTTTAAAAACCAGTCCGAAATCGATGCGTATCCGCATTACGCCACCGCCAAACCCGGCGACCGGAAGTTCATCGACGTGAACGGCGACGGCAAAATCGACGCCAGCGACCGGACCATCATCGGCAGTTATTTCCCGAAGTTCATCTGGGGTCTCACCAACGACTTCCGCTACAAAGGCTTCGATCTGTCGGTTTCATTACAGGCGGTTCAGGGCAGTAAAATCCTGAACCTGCAACGCCGGTATATCTACAACCTGGAAGGCAACGCCAACCAGATGATCGAAGCGTTGAACTACTGGAAATCGCCCACCGAACCGGGCGACGGCAACACCACGCGGGCCAACCGGGTGACCAATGCCAACAGCGGCCAGATCAGCTCGTTCCACGTTGAAGACGGTTCGTATGTCCGGCTGCGAAACGTAACGCTGGGGTACAGCCTCAACCGGAAATGGCTGGCCGACAAGATCAGCACCGCGCGGTTTTATTTCACCGCCCAGAATCTGCACACCTGGACAAAATACACCGGCTACAATCCGGAAGTGAACGCCCGGCCGGAAAGCCCCCTGTCGCAAGGCGAAGATTATGGAACCTATCCCTTATCGAGAACCTACACACTGGGACTCAATCTTTCATTCTAACGAAACCGATCATGAACTATACACGAATGATCCGATTGCTTTGGCTGGTCGGAACCGCCGGAATGCTGAGTTCCTGCAAAGAAGATTTCATCAATCTGGCGGCCATTTCCAACCAGACCAGTTCAACCTTTTTCAAATCCGCGTCTGATTTTCAGCAGGGTGTCAATGCCATTTACGATGGGTTGCAAAGCACGCAGACGTACGGAAAAGCCTACTATTACCTGATGGAAGTCCGCAGTGACAACACCGATATCGGCGACCGGGGCGCGAATGCCGGTATTGCCTCGCAGGTCGATCTGTTCACCGAAATCACCAGCAATCCGTTTGTGCTGGATGCCTTCGCGGGGTCGTATGTGATCATTGCCCGGGCCAATGCGGTGCTGGATCGGATCGATGCCGCCACCATCGACGAAACGGCGAAGAAACAGTTTAAAGGCGAAGCCCTGTTTCTGAGATCATTAGCCTATTTCAATCTCGTACGGTTGTACGGCAAAGTGCCGCTGGTGATTCGGACCGAGTCGCCCAACGAATCGCTGAATGCCCGGCGAAATGAGGTCACGGAAATTTACACGCAAATTGAAACCGATCTGAAAACCGCAGCCGGTCTGTTACCCCTTTCCTACACCGCAGCCACCGATCTGGGCCGGGCCACCAGCGGGAGTGCCAATGCGTTACTGGGCAAAGTGTATGTGACGGAGAAAAAATGGAGTGATGCCGCCACCGTCTTGAAAACCGTGTTGCCTACGTATTCGCTGCTGCCCAATTACGCCGATTTATTCAAAGCCGAAACGCCCATCACGGCCGAAACGATTTTTGCCGTTCGCTTCCGGAAAGGCCAAAGCCCGTCGGAAGGAAATCTGTATTTTAACGACATGATGCCGTTGATCTATGTGAATGGCATTACGTATTCCGGGGCCGGAAACAACCGCCCAACGGCCAATATCGCCCGGGCCTACGAACCGGGCGACAAGCGGTTTGCCGCTTCGCTGGACACCTTGTATAACCGGACAGCCACGACCGTTGTCAAGGGAAATTACGTCAAAAAATACTTCGATCTGCCCGCAACAACCGGTGACGAAGGCAACAGCTTTCCGGTTTTGCGGTATGCCGATGTGCTGCTGCTGCTGGCCGAAGCCCTCAACGAACAGGGCTATTCGGCCGCAACGGCGGAAGGCAGTGCGCTGGGGTATTTGAATAAAGTTCGCAGCCGGGCGGGACTGGCCGCCAAAACCGCTGCGGATTTACCGGGTCAGGAGGCCGTGCGGGACGCTATTTTCAGGGAACGACGGGTAGAACTGGCCTTTGAAAACGACCGTTGGTTTGATTTGATCCGCTATTCAAAAGCGTTGCCGATTTTGCAAACGCACCTGGCGACGGAATATGGTTTGACGACGCCGGTTTTGACGGCGAATCGGTTGCTGTACCCGATTCCGCAACGCGAAATCGACGTTCACAACGATCTGACGGCCTTTCCACAAAACCCGGGCTACTGAAAGGGAGCGGATACCAGAGGTGAAATCCGTTCTGGTTTTCAACAGCCAACGAAAATCCGTCCATGGAATCATGGGCGGATTTTATTTTTCCTAATCACTCTTTCTGAAAACAGGCCCGGTTTAAGCGGTTGCTAAACCGGCCTGCGTCGCTTCCGCCACTTCATTGAGCTTGCCGGTTTTTACGTCGTAAACAAACCCGTAAACCGGGATGTCTTTCGGAACCAGCGGATGACTTTTGATGCGTTTTACATCCTCGGTTACGCTGTCGGTTAGGTTGGTAAAGGTTAGGAAAGGAATGAACCGGGCTTCATCTGAACCCCCTTCTTCCGTTACATTTCGCCAGCCGTTTTCGTCTACCGTGGCGGTTTTCAGGCTTTTCGACAGCAGATTCCGAATGATCGTATCCGTAAACAATTCCATCCCGCAGTCTGTATGGTGAATCACAAACCACTCTTTCGTCCCCAACAGTTTGTGTGAAATAATCAGCGACCGGATGGCATCATCGCTGGCACGGCCACCGGCATTGCGGATCACGTGCGCATCACCTTCCGATAATCCGGCATACTGCGCCGGATCGAGCCGGGCATCCATGCAGGTCAGAATGGCAAAACCCCGGCCCGGAGGCAAAGGCAATTCGCCTTTTGTCCCGAAATTGCCCGAATACGCTTCATTGGCGGCTAATACTTCCTGTAAAACCTGACTTGTAGACGAATCACTTACCGATTGAGACATGGCGTTGAAGGGTTGAAAGTTTAACAAACAAAAAAAGTATATAAATTCACTAGAGTTTATATACTTACGAACACAATCCAGGTTTAGATGTTTGATTTTGAGGTAACTAAAAATTAAATCTCGCTGGTAAAACGGACTCTTGACTGGTAACCGGCGCGTAGATGGCAGTCAAAACTGCAACCAGAAAGTCGATTTCTTTCTCCGAATTATATTTCCCCAGCGAAATGCGGATATTTTCGCGATGCGCAGGGGTGCTGAGGGCTTCCAGTACGTGCGAACCGACCCCGGCGGCACAGGCACTGCCGCCCGAAACCGCAACACCGGCTTCATCCAGCAACTCGACCAGCGATTTTTCCGATACCGAAGGCAGGCCCACATTCAGAATGGTCGCCAGGCTCTCGCCCGGCAAACCGCTGGTTCCGTTAAAGACGACTTCGGGCAACGTTTCCTGAAGCTTTCCGATCAGGCGGTTTTTCAGACGCAGGATATGGCTCTGGCTGGTTTCCATATTCCGGCAACTGATTTCCAGGGCTTTGGCCAGACCAACAATCCCCGCGACATTTTCCGTACCCGGTCGCCAGCCGCGCTCCTGGCTCCCACCATGTAGCAGGGCGGGAACGCGGTAAGCCCGGCGGGCGAATAGAAAGCCTACACCTTTGGGGCCGTGGAATTTGTGGGCAGAACCCACCAGAAAATCAACCGGAAGCTGTGCCAGATCATAGCTGTATTGCCCCATCGTCTGGACCGTATCCGAATGAAAAACCGCCTGATAATGCCGACTCAGCCACCCGATCCGCTCAATGTCGTTGAGGGTGCCGATCTCGTTGTTGCCATGCATCAGGCTAACCAGCGCGCGCGGATACTGCCGGAGATACAATTCCAGATCCGCCCAGTCAATTCTGCCCTGCGCATCCAGATGCAGCCAATGGGTTTGCACGTAACAGTCTTTTTCCAGTTGATGAAGTGTTTGCACGACGGCTTTGTGCTCGATCGGACTGGAGACAACGTGTCGGATTCCCAGCCCGCGAATGCTGCCGACCAGCGCCATATTGTCCGATTCGGTGGCCCCGGATGTAAAAATGATCTCATCCGGCTGGGCATTCAGCAGATCCGCTACGGTTCGCCGGGCGGTTTCAATGGCCCGGCGGGCTTCCCGGCCTTTGTGGTGTACCGAAGACGGATTTCCGTAGTGTTGAGTCAGGTACGGAAGCATGGCTTCCAGCACTTCCGGGTCGAGTGCCGTCGTAGCGGCATTGTCAAAATAAACTTCCATACAGACAACAGGGAATTTTAAGTTGGTCGAAGGGGTATTTCATCGTCAGAGAAAGTAAAATAAAAAAGAGGGTTGGCGTTTATTGAACCACGGGATGCTCCAGCAATTGAGCCCCAAAAGCGGGGTTACTCCCTGCCAGACCGTGGGTAAAAACCGTATAAATCTTGCCGACCTGCAGGGTCAGCGCACCGGAATTGCCGACCGCTGTTCCATTGGCCCGTGTGAAGTTGAGCGTGACGGTTCCCGGTTCAACCGAAACGAACGGCCCCAGCGAGAAGGCACTCAGGGCCTCGCCCGACAATGCCGAGTTGGCCGCCCGCCCGTAGGCCACATTCGTAAACAAAGCCGTTCCGTTCGCCAGCGACGCATTTAACTCCCCAACGCCCGGCGACAGATTAACAAACCGGAGTTTGGCTTTCCCGGCGGCTGGTGCTTTCAGATCGTCGTAGAAAAGAATCAGCGTATCCGCCGTCGCCTTGGCATTTCGGGCGGCAAAAACCGTATGGCGATAGGTTGCAATCGGACCGTTGGGACGACCTGATGCGGAGAAAGTCGCACTTTTACCAAACTGAAGTGAGGCTTTGTAACTGGTGTTGGTGCCCTCCGTCACGTTGATCTGGACATTGCCAAAAACCGTTGGCAGATACGCCGAAGCCTGATTCGGTGCGATGGGCGTGGTAGTCACCTGCGTCGTGAAGGTCCAGAATTGCAAACCCGCATTACTAGGCCGGGCGTTCACAAAGCTGATGTAGGCACTCAAGGGCGGTCGTTCGGATGCGTTGATATCGAGGTAGTCGGTTTTGTCGCACCCGGCCAGAAACAGCAGGGAGGCTACGGCCAGTACGAGTGTTTTCAGTTTTTGAAAACCGGCCTGTTGATGCGGGTTGCGTTGATTTTGTGGCGTTTTCATGAGAAGGAAGTTACAGTTTGGCGGCTAGCCGAATGAAAGGTTGAATACCGGCACTGCCGTTTTGAATACCGATGACGGTTGGGTTTCGCAAACCCGCCAGCTTGGGATCGGAGTAGTCGCCGAAGGTGTTGAACGCGTTGTTGACGCCGACCGTGGCCTGAACGGCGGAAGAAATGGAATAGCTCACCGAGGCATCCGTCACCCAGATCGGTTTCAGCGTCTGGTAGAAATAATCCGGTTTGGGAAAATTGGCATTCTGGGCCGATGCCGTGGTGACGGAACCGAAATAGACCGTTCGCAGGAGGTACGTAAACCGCCCTTCGCGAAAGATGGCCTGCGCCGTAATTTTCTGTCCGGGAATATTCGTGGTCACCCGCGCTTTCTCGCCGTCGTTGAAAATAATGTACTGATAGGCTTCCAGTCCTTTCGGCGTATTGACCTGTATCACTTCGTTTTTTACAAAATTACCGCCCAGCAACAGGTGGAGGTTTCCGTTTCGGAATGGCGTCCGGTAACTGCCCGTAAACTCGATGCCTTTGGTGCGGGTGCTGAACGAATTGTAGAAAAATTTTGCCTGAACGGTTCCGGTCTGGACAAACAGGTTGCGGACTTCGAGGGGAAGATTCTGATCGGCAGCCGAGAAATTACCGGTGTTGCCCACGCGGTTATCAACCTCCACCAGATAAGCATCCGCCGTGAATTCCAGATTCCGAATGGGTTGAGCTGTAAAGCCGACCGTATAGCCTTTCGATTTTTCCGGGGTCAGACTCGGAAAACCCAGCGAGCGCGTGGCCGCACTTTTGTTGGATGCCGTGACGAGGTCGATGGCGCGGCCCTGCTGGAAGGTGGTCGACGTTTCGGTGTAATAAAACTGGGCCAGATCGGGCGCGCGAAAACCGGTGTTCAACGATCCCCGAATACCCAGCCAATTCGTAAAACTGTAGCGGGTGGCCACTTTATAGGTCGTTACATTGCCAAAATCCGAGAAATTCTCGACCCGCAACGCACCCGACAGCAGCCATTTCCGGGTAATATTCGCTTCCAGATCAAGATAACCGGCTACAATCGCCCGGTCGACGTTGACTTCGTTGGCAGGCCGGAAACCGGCGTGAATCTGCGAACCGGGCGACAATCCGTTCAGGCCGATGCTGCCGGTGGTATTCAGGTACGTAATGCCGCCGGTCGTCGTATCCACGCGATACACCGGACGCAAATCGGCTTTCGAGTACGAAGCTTCTTCACCCGCAATAATCTGGTAAGTTTCGACCCGGTATTGCGCACCAAAAGCCACGTTTACGCCCCGCAGGGCTTTGTCGAAATACCGGCTGAAATCCAGGCTGCCCGTGTTCTGGCTGGCATTGTACTTTCCAGCGTCGAAGGTCGTGGGGCTTTTCAGACCCAGGCTGGCGTTGATGGAATTGGTGATGTAATTCCCGAAATCATTCCGGCCATAGACGTTCGATACATCGACGTTCCAGTTCTTGATTTTGCCTTTGATGCCGACGGTCAGCGATTTATCGGTAATGATGTTTTCCATGGCGGGCAAAAAACCGTCGGGATACAGAAAAGCGTTGGTTCGCTCGGTCCAGCCCGGCAGCCGATACACCGCCGTAAACTGGGAAGTCCGGTGACTGATCCCGCCAAAAGCGTATACCTCCGCGTCTTTCCGCAACGGAATGGCCGAATTGAAGAACAGCAGCGCATCTTTCGCCTTGTTGGAACCGCCCCCCCGCTGATCGAAATGATGCCGGTCGAGCCCCCGGCTGGCCAGAATGGCATCGTCGATTTCTTTGGTATAAATGGCATCGAAGGGGCGGGTGTTGGCTCCCCCACCGTAGGCCGGGCCGTTGTACAAACCGGCCTCATCGCGGCCCGGTGGCAGGGAAATGCCCTGGGTTGCAAATTCAGCCGTTGCATTCAGAAAACCGCCTTCTTTGCCCAGCGCAAAACCGTAGTTGGCGTTGGTGCGGGTGGTGATGCCGTCGCCCCGGCGTCGGGCGCTGGCCGTGGTGCTAACGGCCAGTTCTTCGGTGGTTTTTCGCAACACGATGTTGATGACTCCCGCAATGGCATCAGACCCGTATTGAGCGGCTGCCCCATCGCGCAAAATCTCCACCCGCTCGATGGCCGCCGTCGGGAGCGAATTCAGGTCATAGCCCGTTGTTCCGTTCCCCAATCCACCCCAGTTGACGTTCGAGGATTTGTGCCGCCGTTTGCCATTCACCAGCACGAGCACCTGATCGACCCCCAACCCGCGCAATTGCGACAGACTCAGGGCCGAACCTGCATCCCCGGCATTGGTGCCGTTGACGGAGTGAAACGACGGCGAAACGTATTGCAATAACTGGGTGATGCTCACCTGCGGGGCCGATTCGCGCAGCGGTTTCAGGTCAATCACGTCGACCGGAACCGGCGAATCCAGCTTGGTCCGGTTGGCATTGCGGGAACCCACCACCTGAACCTCACCCAGAATCTGCGAAGCCGCCGACAGGCGGATGTCGAGGGGCGAATCCGAACTAACCTCCACCTCCCGGCTGCTAAAACCAATGAAGGAAAAGACCAAAACCGAACCCCGGCTGGCCCGAATCGTAAACTGACCCGCTCCGTCGGTCGTCGTCCCCTGGTTGGCGCCTTTAACCGTGACCGAAACACCCGCCAGCGCAACGCCGTCTTCCGCAGCCGTTACTTTGCCGGTTATCGTGCGGTTCTGCCCCCAGGCAGTAAATGAAGTCAATATAATCAATAGAAGTAGTAGATTTTTCATAAATGCGTTTGCCTGTTAAATACTCCTTCAAACCGACTCCCGGATGGAAGTCGGATGAAGAAGTGGGTACTACCAAATTTAAACCAACTATGTTTCTTTAGACAAGAGAGGAGAGAGAAGAGAATAAAGACTCGTTATTGCCATGAAAGTCAGTACTTTTCCTGTCTTTACTCTCTTGTCTCTACTCTCTTGTCTCACTTCTTTATTCTCTTCACAAACCGCTCATCGGTCAGGGCGTGCAGAAAGGCTTCCAGATCGGAGAGGTCGTTTTCTGACAGATTCAGGGGTGTACTCAGCGAGAGATCCCGGTTATGTCCATTTTTGACAAATTCATCCGGTTTGTTGTAATAATCAAGCACTTGCCGGAGCGTTTTGAACATGCCATTGTGCATATACGGCGCCGTCAGCGCTACGTTTCGGAGGCCCGGCACTTTGAAATGGCCCAGTTGCGAGCTGTCTCTGGTGACCGCAAACCGACCCGGGTCGGTTAATTTTTTACCGTCATACAACCCGATGTTCTTAAACCGGTCAGCCGTAAAGTCTTCCCCCGCGTGACAGTTGGCGCAGTTGGCTCTACCGATGAACACTATACGTCCCCGCTGGGCGGCTGGCGACAAAGCGGTGTCGTCACCATTGATAAACCGGTCGTAGGGCGTATTGCTGGTCTCCAGCGTTCGCTCATACGTCGCCAGGGCTTCTGCCAGATTCTTCTCCGACGCATTCGTGCGAAACACGTTCCGGAAAGCCCGGGCATAATACGGATCGGCATTCAGACGGGATACGGCTTCGGCGATGGGCAGGTTCATTTCGTTCGGGGCGGCAATCGGCTGTAGAGCCTGCATTTCCAGAGACGACGCGCGCCCGTCCCAAAACAAATGAATTCGTCCTGCCAGGTTCATCGCCGAAGGCGTATTTCGGTCTGTTACCTGACCATTCACGCCCAGGCTCAAAACCGTCGTGTCGGCAAAGGCAAACTCCGGCTTGTGGCAGGAAGCACAGCTAATGGTGCGGTTAGACGACAGGATTGGGTCAAAGAATAACTTTTCGCCCAGGCTGCTTTTCGTGAGCGGTTCGTCGCCGGGTTGATTTTCAGCAGGCCGGGTGACAAAGCTCAACAGAAAAAAAACCGCACTTCCCAACAGCAGAGTCCTTTTATGCCAGGTTACCAAAGCGCTCATTGGATTGAAAAAACAAACAGTTGTTCAAATGGCAGGCAAAGCCTTTTTTTCTCGTTGCAATACTGCCCCCGAATCACGCCTTTCACGATGTAGTCGGGGCTTAGAACCCGGATGCGCTGCCGAAATTCGGCTTTCGACGCAAAGTAAGAGACCTCCATGTTCCCGGCTTTGTCTTTTTTCCGCCGGGGTTCAACGGATCGGATTCCCCCTACCCCTTCGAATGAATCGTCAGGAATGATCTCGAATGTGGTCGTTTGTGAGCCTGCATCCGCCGAAAAATCGGTCGAATAGACACACCATTCCGGGTCCAGGGTGGCCGTAAAAATCAAATCGATTTCGTCGCCCGGTTCCAGTTCCACCGTGGCCAGCGTCGATGGGGTCGTTTTGAAAGTCCAATAGGCAACCGGCTTATCCGCCACGGCGCCCGCCAGCAGCAGGACCAGGGGAACAAGAACAAGGAATCGTTTCATGTGAATGCCGAGGTGTTTGATACGGGATTCTCCGGGGGTATCAAAACGCCCCGAAGAATCTCCGTGGTGATCAGCGGCTGGCTTTCAGCTCCGGATTGGTGGCAACCAGCGACACATCCAGCGTAAAATTGTCGTCGATGGCTTTGTCACCCAGGTTTTCGAAGAAGTTTTTCGAGCGGAACTTGATGTCGTATTTCGTCCGGTCGACGGTTACTTTGGCCGTAGCCGTCAGTTTGTCTTTGTCGGTTCTGACCAGTGCCGGGAATTTCACCTCGTTGGTGATGCCTTTGATGGTCAATTTCCCGATGACGTCATAGTTGCCATCGCCGGATGGACTCGCCGACGTGATGACCAGTTTGGCCGTCGGGTGTTTCTCCACCGAAAAGAAATCGTCGCTTTTCAGGTGTGTCGTCAATTTGGCGTTGTAGTCGGGGTCCGTCAAATCCGTCACGGTCAATGCTTTCAGGTTAACGTCAATGGAGCCGCCTTTGAGCCGGCCGCCATCGAGCACAACGGAACCGCTGCTAACCGGAGCCAGCCCGCTGTGTTCTCCGGTTACTTTTTTGGCGTTCCAGACCAGTTTACTCTGCTGGGGATCGACTTTGTAGGTGGTTTCTTTGGCTTTTTTGTCGCCGGGGTTCGTGAATGAAACGAACGAAAGAGCCGCCAGGCCGAGGAGTACGAATGTGTTTTTCATGAGAATGCAGGTTTTATGCGTGAATTGGTTTGATTCAGAAAAAGCCGGGAGGAGCGACCAACCTCACTCCCGGCGGCAATCTGCCTTTAGCGAGCGGCCAGGGCATCTTTCGGAGCCGGTTCGGCAATGTATTTGCTGAGATCGCGGTTCCATTTCTTCACGTATTGCTTGAAATACTTGCCGGTAATTTCGCCGGTATAGCCGGTGTGGATTTGCTTGACGGTGCCGTCGCGGCCAATGATGATGGTGGTGGGAAAAGCCATCATGCGGTTGAGCGACGGAAATTTCCCGGAAGCCACCTTCTTGTCGGCAATGCCGCCGAACAGAATGTCATATTCAATCTTGTACTTATCCCGCAGCTTGCCAAGGGTATAGCGGGCGTATTCCAGGTCGTCTTTCTGTTCGAAACCGACCGCAATGGCTTCCACACCCCGGTTTTTGTTTTCCCTGAACCAGGGCGCGAGAAAGGCCGTCTGATCGGTGCAGTTCGGGCACCAGGTCCCGATGATTTCGATGATCACGACTTTGCCTTTGTATTTGGCATCGCTCAGCGAAACCGGATTACCGTTCAGATCCGGCAAGGAAAAATCGAACGTGGAAACGCCCTCTTTCAGGTGCGTCAGCGCATACGGATCGGGCAAATCGGCTTTCTTGTCTTTTACGCCTTCAAATTTCTGGTTGAGGTAAATGCCAAATCCCATTTCGCCCGACAGTGACTTATCATCATTGATCGTTCCCCGCACAATAATGGGCGATGGTCCGGTAAAACCGGATAACACGAACTCCCTGCCCTGCACGGTTCCCTCCAGTTCGCGGGTATCGCCCACGACGGACATGATTACGCCGGTCAGTTTGTTTCCTTTCTGCTCCAGCAGGGCCACACGACCCGGTGTAGCATCTTTGCTGATGATGTTCAGCTTCCATTTGCCCGACAGGTTTGCAGCGGGTTCCTGGTCTTTGCCCGGTTCAACGAAGCGGTAAGATTTGCCATGGACGGCCACAAACGGGAGCGAATTGCCCCGCAAACCCGGAACCAGACTCTTGTAGGCTCCCGTCAGCGTGCCATCGTCTTCGATCTTCGCAACCAGAGCCGCATCGTAGGTATTCATTTTGATGAACAGCGAATCCGGAGCGGTTTGTTTTACGACAAAATAATCCCGGCGCGTGCCGTTGATAAGCGCAAAGGAAGCGTCCGACGCTTTCTGGCCTTTCACCTCAAAATTGAACGGAACCTGCAATTCGTTGACGGTGAATATTCCCCGCCAGATGCCTTCTTTGATGAATTTGTCCTGAGCCTGCGCGCCGTTGCCCGCCAGGATCGCAGCACCGACGCTGCACAGGGCAAGGAATGATTTTACTTTCATGGTACCTGTTTTTTGAAATTATGGAGAGTTTGATTTACTATAGTATTCATAGCGAACAAGTATAGTAATTGGGCAAAAACTAGAACCGGTTCCGTTCGGGGAATTTAGCGACGCAGGCAATCGATAAAAACCGGAAAAGGGAAGACAGGTCTAACCGTGTTGACCGGTGGCTTGACAACATCGGAGGGCAATAGACTGGTCCTGATCAGGCGCGCAGCGGTGTTGAAATTGGAAAAAAAGCGTAGACATGGAGATTGTAAATTTATAATTCTCAGGGA
The DNA here is from genome assembly GCF_965227735.1 of Larkinella sp. NCBI lineage: Bacteria > Pseudomonadati > Bacteroidota > Cytophagia > Cytophagales > Spirosomataceae > Larkinella > Larkinella sp. The sequence goes on from NZ_OZ245776.1 coordinate 2,037,919, forward strand.
TCAGCAAGTTCGTTGCTCCCTTTCCGATATAAATCCACAAGTACTTTGCAGGTAGTAATTGTAAGACGCTGTAAAGATAAGGGCATGAATTTTGATTTTCCAAACTTATTCTACAAAATTTATAGAACAAGTATTTTTTTGATGAAATTCATTACTTTTGCGCAACGTATCCACGGACTTTAATCCACAGATCTGCGCTTGCCATGTCCCGCATTACACCAGTGCCCCGCGAGGTCGCCCCGCCCGACGTTCAGGCGGCATACGACCAGCATGTAGCCAATTATCCGGGTAGCCGGATTACGAACATGAAAGCCACGCTGGGCCGGTCGCTGCTCAGTTTTCAGGTCTATATGCAGTGGTATCCGCTTTACGAACAGGTAAAGGAAATACTGGGAAACCGGCTGGCGTATCTGTACGCCCACGCGATTTCACAGGGTTCGAACTGTCCGCTGTGCACAACCTTTTTCCGGCGGATTATGATCGACAACGGTGAAAAGCCCGAAGATCTGCTGCTCAGCCCACACGAACAACTCCTTGTCGATTTTGGCAGCGAAATTGCCCGCAACAAGGGTGAGGTGTCCGACGTACTTTTCGATCCGGTTCAGGCTTTATATACCGATGCGCAACTGGTGGTACTGGTGGCCTTTGCCGGACAAATGATTGCGACCAACGTCTTCAACAATGTCCTGGAAGTAGAAATCGATCCCTATCTGTTTCCTTATCTACCCCTAACGACCTCATCAGCGACGTAAGCTGTTTTTTAGTCTTTTACTATATAAAATCCATATACAAACAAATTTTCGATACCGACCTTTTCTGAATTCATCAACTATGTTAACGACTTCACAACGCATGGAAGAGTTTGAAACGCCCGCAGAAACCCCCACGAAATACTATCGTCAATTTGTACTGCTCTGGTTACTGGCGCTGGTTGGTTCCGTCAGTTTCCGCCGGAGCGAGAACCCATCGGTTTACAAAGCCCAGATAGACCAGTGGCATACCGAACGAATTACGGCTTTGAAAAAGGAAAGTGGCTGGCTGAATCTGGCCGGGTTATTCTGGCTGAAAGAGGGTGACAATACCGTTGGTGGCTCGGGCAGTGCCGTTGCCTTCCCGTCGGGGAAAACACCTGCTCATCTCGGCACCCTCCGTTTAAAAGACGGAACCGTCTCCTTTACAAGCGCGCCCAGGGCCGATGTTCGGGTGGATGGAAAACCGCTCACCGAATCCGTTACGCTCTTTTCGCCTTCCCTGGCTAAACCGGTTGTTCTCCAGCACGGGTCCCTGCGATGGTTTGTCATCAAGCGGGGCAATCAGTACGGAATCCGGCTGCGGGATCTGGAAAGTGCCCGGTTGAAATCATTCCGGGGCATCGACCGCTTTCCGGTCGATGGTGCCTGGCAGGTAAAGGCCCGGCTGAACGTACCCGATCAACCCAAAACCATTGCCATTACGGATGTGCTGGGGCTGACCCACCAGCAACCCCTGGCCGGAACGCTGGTTTTTGAACTCAACGGTTCTGCTGTTCGGCTGGATGCGGTTGGCGAAGGCGAAAAACTGTTTGTGCTCTTTGCCGATCCCACCAACGGCCATGAAACCTACGGAGCGGGGCGCTTCCTGTATGTGGACAAACCGGGTCCGGACGGCACAACGATCGTGGATTTTAACAAATCCATCAATCCACCCTGCGCCTTCACCGCCTATGCGACCTGTCCGTTGCCACCGAAACAGAACCGGCTGGCCCTTCGGATTACCGCCGGGGAGAAAAACACCGAAAATCACTGAAATTACCGCCCAGTTACCCCATGAAACGTAAACACCTGAGCCGGGCACTTTCCCACTTCCACGAACTATCGTATCAGGATCAGCTCAACAATGTCTGGCAGCAGGGCAAACTGCTGGAAGCCCGGCGCATACCTGGTTTCTGGCTGCACCTGTATGCCGTGAATACCTTTTTTGTTGAAATGTGGATTTGCCAGCGCCGGTATGAAGTAACCCTGCTGCGCGGTTTTCTGAACACCGAAGACCTGGAACCGTACCTGGACAAGATTACCCTGAACGGTATTCTTCAGGATTTATAACCCTCAACAATGCGGTTTACCGGGAGAGCAGCCCGGCATCCAGCACAAACTGGGAACCCGTTACGTAGCGGGCTTTGTCGGACACCAGATACAGTACCATTTCCGCTACATCGTTGGGCTCGACCCACGGAACCGGCAGCAGATTACCGGCCGAGCGTTCGGCAATTTCCTCCGTGGTGGCCCCTTCCAGAGCCGCCAGCCCATCGTTCATCGGCGTGTTGACCCCCGTGGGGTGAATGGAGTTGACCCGAATAGAGTATGGAGCGAGTTCGATGGCCCACGATTTGGTCAGCCCAACCAGCCCCCATTTGGATGCCGCGTAGTGGCTCAACCGGTTCATGCCCCGCAAACCGGCAATCGAGGAATTATTAAGAATGACCCCGGATTGCTGGGCAATCATGACGGGAATGATCGAACGGGCGACGAGCCAGGCTCCTTTCAGATTGGTGTCCAGCATGGCGTCCCATTCGTCTTCCGACAGTTCGTGCGCCAGTCCGTAGGCACAAATTCCGGCATTATTGAACAGAATATCGATCTTTCGAAAGTTACGCAGGGCCGATGCCACCGCCCGCTCAACATCCGCTCTGCACCGGACATCCCCCTGCACCGTCAAACACCAAACACCCAGCGCTTCACATTCCTGCTGGAGGGATTCAAGATCACTGACCGACCCCAGCGGATAGCCGGGATAGGTCAGCGACTGAGCGACATCGAAGGCTACAATGTGGGCCCAGGGCCAGGGCGACGGCCCGCCCCTGTCCGTGGGCGGCTCCGGTGATAAAAGCTACTTTGTCGGTTAAATCAGGCATGGTAAACCTCCCAGCGAGGGATTCAAAGCAATTGTAAAATGCAGCCGGTTTTATTTACCAGATTGGCTGGTGACGGTCTTCGGAGAGGGTTCCTTCAGCAGTTGGTCGACGTCGGCATTGAATTCCTTCACAAACTCTTCGTAGTATTTGCCCGTAGCGGGACCGGAATAGCCGGTGTGAATCTTGGCAATTTCACCCTGGCGATTGACGTAAATGGTGGTTGGAAACGACAGCACTTCACTCAACGCAGGCAGTGCGGACGAGGCATATTTTTTATCGGCCAGGCCCGAAAAGAGGATGTCATACTCGACGCCAAACCGTTTCTTCAGCGTTTCAAGCCGGGTTTTGGCGAACTCCGGATCATTCTTGCGTTCGAAAGCCAGCCCGATGATTTCAACACCCCGGTCTTTGTTGGCTTTATACCACGGTGCCAGAAAACCGGTTTCGTCCACGCAGTTGGGGCACCAGCTACCCAGAATGGTGACGATCACCACTTTGCCTTTGTACTTGGGATCTTTCAAGGACACCGGTTTTCCCGTGAACGCGTCCGGAAAAGTAAAATCGAATGGAATGCCTTCCTTGTTCTTCGTCAGTGTATACGCATCGGGCAGAGCCGCCTGGTCGTTGCGAATGCCTTTGACGGGTTGCGAACCCCGCGCGCCGATGAATTCAGCCGTCAGCTCGTTGCCGTCGATCGTTCCCTTGATTAGCGTCGGACTGGAACCGCTGAAGGCCGATAGCGCAAACGCATTGCCCTGCACCGACCCTTCAAAATACCGGTAATCACCCGTGGTCGAAAGGAAAGTTCCGGTTAGCTTGCTGCCGCTTTGTTCAAATACCCCCACAACTTTGTTCTCTTTACCAATCGTGACGTCCCAGTTTCCCTGCAACCTGGCGGTGGCTGCGGCCGGTTTTTCAACAAAACGGTAGCGTTTGCCAAATTCGGCCCGAAACGGAATATCAGCAACGGGCGTGGTGGTTCCGAGTCGTTTGAAGACGCCCGTCAGCGTTTGGTTCGTTTCGATTTTTGCCGCCAGCACCGCGTCGTAAATAGCGACGGGCAAAAACAGCGAGTCGCCTTTCTGATGAACCCCTGTCAGTTCAAACCGTTCGGACCCGTTGAGCAACCAGGCATTCTGGCCTTTCAGTTCAAAATTAAAGGGCGATTCCTGCCCATTGGCGACGGTAAACGTGCCGCGCCAGAAACCGTCCTGCGGACGGGTTTGAGCCTGGGTAACGGAGCCGGTCAGCAGCAAACCGGCTAGGGCGAGAGGGGCCATGCGTTTCATGAGGTACAATTCGTTTTAGGTTGTCGATTTCATTAAAAAAGAATCCAGATGTTGCGCAGACTCAGGCCGATGATGACAAGTCCCACGATTACCATCAGAATTTTGGGGTTTACTTTTCCGCAGATAAAAGCCGCAAACGGCGAAGCCAGCACCCCACCCAGTAGCAGACCCGCTGTGATGGGCCAGTTTCCGGTGCCAATCATCAGGATAAACGTTCCGGCTCCGGCGGCTGCAATGAAAAATTCGGCCATATTGACCGAACCAATGGTGTAGCGCGGATTGCGGCCCTGCCCCAGCAGCGAGGACGTTACGACCGGCCCCCAGCCTCCTCCGCCAACGGCGTCGATAAAGCCCCCCAGCAATGCAAGCGGCCCAACCAACCGGGTTTTCTGTTTTGCGGTCTTCCTGACCAGGGCTTTGCGGATGATCACCAGCCCCATAATAATCAGGTAGACGGAGATATACGGTTTGAGAAAGGACCCGTCGAATGAACTGAGCAGATAGGCGCCGGTTACGGCCCCGATAATGCCCGGAATGACCAGAATTTTAAAGAGTTTCTTGTTGACATTCCCGAATTTCCAGTGTGACAGACCGGAGGCTCCGGTCGTGAAAACCTCAGCGATGTGAACGCTGGCGCTGGCCGCAGCCGGACTGACGCCCAGACTCAGCAGCAGCGAATTTGAACTAATTCCGTAGGCCATTCCCAAAGCACCATCGATGGTCTGCGCCAGAAAACCCGCCCCGACACACAGCCAGAATGTGGGGGTAACGAGTTCGGTTACGACCGGAGTCAGCGCCGGTCCAAATGCATACCAGATCACAATTCCGCCTACGACGAGCAGAACAAGGACCAGGGTCAAAACCGGGATTGGATTCGTAACAGCAAGGGTACGGGGTTGTTGTTCAGTCATCATTCTTTGCGGCAGTTAACATATTTAACCTATATACTTTATAGACATTTTATTAAAAAACAGAGCCAGAGCGGCTGCTCTGGCTTGGAAGTACAAACGTGGGATATTTTTTTTAGAGTAAAAAATATTTTACCCTCAATTTTCTGTCGCGCCCGGGAATTTATCAAACAGAGCCTTCAGTTCCCTGGTCAGGGTGTTCCGCCAGTACATTCGACCGTTCGCTCGGGTCACGGGCGAGGTTAAACAGTTCCCTTTGGGGCTGAACATTTCCGTCTACCGTGGGCGTGTTTTCCCGGTATTTCTACCATTTTCCGATGCAGGCGGTCGAATACCCCACGGCTTTCAGCATTTCGGCAATCGTCACTTCCTGATCCGGAATCTCCCGGTCGATGCCGGATTCCTTTTTCATGTTAAATGTACTTAGTTGGGTTCAGGAATAGCCAGTCAGTTTTTACTCCAGAAATTTCCACTCTGCAACGTGCGGGGGACGGTGCTCTTTTTTAACAATGGCATCGAACTGCGCGATTAACGCGGGATGGGCATCCGCCAGATCGGTGGTTTCCTTCCGGTCTTTGGCCAGATCGTACAGTTGCCAGCGGGCGTTCGGATTTTTCCTTAGATCCAGTTTTACCGCTTTCCAATTCCCCATCCGAATGGCCAGTTGTCCTCCTTTTTCGGGATATTCCCAGTAGATGTATTCGTGTTTTTTCTGCTGCTTGGTTTTCCCCAGCAGGGTGGGTAAATACGAAAGTCCGTCACTGGCGACCGGTTTTCCTCCGGCGACCTCAACCAGCGTTGCCAGCACATCATAATGAACGCCGACGTGATCGGTCACCCGCCCGGCCGCAATTTTCCCCGGCCAGCGGGCCACCATCGGCATCCGGACACCGCCCTCGTAAACATCCATTTTCAAGCCCCGAAACCCACCTACGCTATCAAAAAAGTTGGGATCGACACCGCCGTTAAACGTCGTACCGTTGTCGGACGTAAAGATGACCAGCGTGTTGTTGTCCAGCCCCAGTTCCCTGAGTGTTGCCATTACCTCGCCCACTTTCTGATCCATGTACGTAATCATGGCGGCATAAGTTGAGCGGGGATAGGGCGTGGATGCGTAATTCTTTTCGCCGTAATACGGTTTTTCTTCAAACTGCCCGACATACTTCTGCACCTCCGCATCCGGTGCCTGCAACGACGCGTGCGGGATGGTAAAAGGCAGGTATAAGAAGAAGGAATTGTTCTGGTTGGCCCGAACGAAACGGAGCGCCTTTTCAGTCATCTTGTCGATGGCGTAATCCTTCCCTTTGAAATATGCAAAATCCGCGGCTGTGGCCGTTTCCGGGTCCAGCTTCCGGTGAACGTCGATCACCGGATTTCGCAAGGTGTCCCACTTCCCGTTTTCCCACAAATGCGTTGGATAGTAGTTATGAGCCTGTTTCTGATCGTAATAGCCGTAGAAATAGTCGAAGCCTTGCTGGTTCGGATTGCCAGTGCTGTTGCCCATTCCCAGTCCCCACTTGCCAATGCACGCGGTTTTGTAGCCTTCTTTTTGCAGCAGTGTTCCGATCGTCTGCGTGTTGGCCGGGAGCGGCATCTGACCCCGTTCTGTGGAATCCGGAAAACCGCCTAACTCAAAATTGCCACGAATGTAGGAATGGCCGGCATGAGTTCCGGTCAGCAGCTGGCAGCGCGACGGAGCGCAAACCGGGGTGCTGGTGTAGTAATTCGTAAAGCGAATTCCCTCCCGCGCAAGCCGGTCAATGTTCGGCGTGCGGATTTTGGTTTGCCCATAACAGCCCAGCTCCGCGTAGCCCAGGTCGTCGGCAAAAATGTAGACAATGTTGGGTTTCGACGGTTTCTGACCGACGACTGTCTGGGACCAAGCCAGCACAAACAAAGCGGAAATTAGAACCAGGCGCATGGCTTTCAGAACGGTTTGTATTTAGTTTTCGGATTTTCCGGGAAACTTGTCGAAGAGTGCCTTCAAATGGTGCGCAATTTCCGGATAATCGGTTAAAACATTGGCGCGTTCACTCGGATCGCGGGCCAGATTGAACAACTCGACTTCCGTTTTCGCTTCTCCATTGGTAGTGGTGGTGGTCACCCGGTATTTCCAGTCGCCCTGCCGGACAGCCGCGCAGATTCCGCCGTTAACGTAATACAAATCACGGTGTTTTGGCTTGCCCGGTTTGCCCAGCAACACATCCGAAACCGATTGTCCGTCGAGCGTTCGGCCCTGGGGCAGCGCGGCACCGGTCCACTCCGCCAGCGTCGGCAGCACATCCAGACAACTCAACATATCCGGCACGGTTTTTCCGGCTGGCGTATGGCCTTTCCAATAGACGATAAACGGAACCCGGTGCCCCCCCTCGTAGGTCATGCCTTTCGAACCCCGGAAAACGCCCGCCGTTCCGACGTGCCAGGGCTTCGTAAAGCCATCGGCTGCCATCCGATCCGGATAGTTGATCCAGGGTCCGTTGTCGCTGGAAAAGAAAAAGATGGTATTGTCGGCCAGCCCCTGTTCTTCCACGGCTTTCCAGATTTCGGCCAGACCCGCATCCAGTTCTTCCAGCACGTCGCCCAGCGGCCCACCGCCCGACCGGTTCTGGTTCTTTTTCGAGGATGCCAGCGGCAAATGTGGCAGGTTATGGGCGAGATACAGAAAAAATGGCTGGTTTTTACCCTGCTTTTTGATGTACTGTTTCGCTTCGTTCGTATAGCGCGCTGTCAGCGTCGAGTCAGCGGGTTTGTAGACTTCCGGCGTCCGGTTCCTGAAAATTTTCAGTGTAGTGTCAGTCTGGACATACGGTGGTTTGTAGTCGTGGCTATACAACAGCCCAAAATATTCGTCGAAACCCTGCGCGGTCGGATGGTGGAAAGGCTGGGAATCGCCCAGGTGCCATTTGCCGATCATCGCCGTCCGGTAGCCCACCGTTTTCAGCATTTCGGCAATCGTCACTTCCTGATTCGGAATCCCCAGTTTTGAACCCGGTCCAATCGGCGCCGGCAGGTTCATCCTCGATGGGTACCGCCCGGTCAGGAGCGACGCCCGGGATGGCGTACAGGACGGGGTCGTAACCACATAATTCGTCGCCCGAACGCCCTTTGCCGCCAGGCCATCCAGAAACGGCGTTTTAATCACCGGATTGCCGTAACAACTCAAATCGGAATACCCCAGATCATCGGTCAGCACGAAAATGATGTTTGGCTTTTTCTGGGCCCAAACCGGGTTTTGAATAAGCGACAACACACTGATCGTCAGAATATAATAAAATAAAAAGCAACTTTTTTTAGCCGTGATCATTTTATTTTCAGTTTACGACTTCCGTCAAACAGGCGTTTAAACGCGCTTTTACCAATTGGGGTTTTGCTTTAGATTCGGATTCAGATCCCGTTCCTTTTGCGGAATGGGCCAGAGGTAATGCCGGTTTTTATCAAAAACCCGGTTAGACGAAACCGCCTGAATCGTCACCAGCTTGCCGGTATTGTCGGGATAGGTGATGCCGTAAACCGGGCCTACCATCACCGTTTCCGCAATTTTCCACCGGCGAATATCGAATAAGCGCTGCCCTTCAAAAGCCAGTTCCACGGCTCGTTCGCGACGCACGATTTCCCGCAGGGCGGCCTGGGTCGTAGCGGTAACGGAAGGCAATTTCACATCCGTCCGCCCGTTTCTAACGGCATTGATCGCGGTTAAAACCGTCGGATCAATCTGGTTCAATTCAATTTTGGCTTCAGCGTAGGTCAGCAGAATTTCGGCATACCGCAGCAGAATGATGTTGATTCCGCTGTTGGCCGGATTGGCATAGTCGTCGGTGTTAATGTATTTCTTGATGTTAAAACCGGTCGTCGACGCGATGTAGGTACTTCCAATGGCATCGGCAGATCCGCTGGTGGGCCGGGGCTGGAACGTAATGCCGCTCGGCAGCACATCGCCTTCCAGGAAAATGGAAAACTTCAGCCGGGGGTCACGATTCAGGTACGGTTTGGCCGGGTCGTAGCCGCTGGTCGGGTCGGTTATTTTTTTGCCATCCAGCGTTTCGTACGTGTCGACCAGCACTTTGGTCGGCACGACATTGCTGCTGCTGTTTTTCTGGCTATACGGCCCGATGTACGCAAAAACGTTGTTGGAGTAGATGTCCTTCAGAAACTGTTTATCCAGCAGGATCTCCCGGTTATTTTCGGCCGCGTAGGAATACAGCTTTTCATACGACTCATGCAAGCCATAAACGCCCAGTTTGATCACCTGATCGGCGGCATCCGCGGCTTTCTGATACCGGCCCGCATACAGACTGGCCCGCGCTAAAAGCCCCAAAGCAGCGCCTTTGGTAACGCGTCCTTTTTCGGCAGCGGCATACGTGGCGGGTAAAAGGGTAGCCGACTCCGTGAGTTCTTTTTCCACAAAATTCCAGATTTCCTCCACCGGCGTGGTGGTGAGTGCCCGGCCTTCGTCAATCGTTATGGACGACGTGACCAGCGGAACGGAACCGTATAAACCCGCCAGCTTGCTATAGTGATACGCCCGCAGCGTTTTGGCTTCGCCTTTAAACTGGTTGATCAGAGCCGTGTTGGTCGAAGGAATTTTACCGACGTTTTCCAGAAAGTAGTTTGCCGCCCGAATGCCCTGGTAAGCCGTCTTCCATTCGGAGTAGATTTTCGAACTGGTGGCATCGTACGTTCCCAATTCGATGAAAGCATCCACGTTAAAGTTGGTATTGATGTGCGCAATATCCGTCATCCCATCCCAGGAAATCAGGTTGGTTCCGTCGAGATCCGTGTAGAGGGAGTTTACCGCCAGCTTGGCATCGGCTTCGGTTTTCCAGAAAAGATCCACGGCAAGGCGGTCGTTCGGAACGGTTTCCAGCAATTCCCGGTCGCAGGACGTCAGTCCGAAAACCGTTAAAGTCAACAGGCCGCTATAAAAGAGAGTTCGGTATGTTTTCATGAGAGTCAATGCGTTAATCAGAATTGCAGGTTTAATCCAAAAGTATACAGGGCGGTTTGCGGAAAATACACCGCGCGGCCCGAGGGCACTTCGGGGTCCAGATTCCACTCGTTGAGTTTCGAGATCGTAAACACGTTAGTCGCCGACGTATACACCCGAATGCGGCTGACCCGCAGTTTGCTGGTCAAACTGGCCGGGATGACGTACGCCAGTTGCACGTTTTTCAGTCGAACGTAGGACCCATCGATAATCAGGCGGTCGGACGTGGCCACATTCCGCAGGTCAAATTTGACCGGGCGGGGAAACCGGGCGCCCGGATTTTCCGGTGTCCAGTAATTGTTGGCGTAAATCTCGTGCGTAAACCCTTCCTGATTGCCCATTTCGGCCAGAGCCCCCGCCAGCCGCGCATCCACTTTGGCCGCTCCCTGAAAGAGAATGTTCAATTCGAAGTTTTTGTAGGAAAAATCGGTATTTAAACCGAACGTGTATTTTGGAAAGGAATTTCCGATGGTGGTCATGTCGTCCGCACTGATCTTGCCGTCGCCGTTCAGATCCACATACTTCACGTCGCCCGGCTTGGTGTTGGAGGCATACGTCGCTTTGTATTCCGTAATTTCCTGCTGCGTCTGAAACAGTCCGTCGGTTTTATAACCCCACAACGTATTGATGGGCAGACCTTTGGCAATAATGTAGCGGGGATCGATGTCCGAACCGGCAATGTACGGACCCGTTCCTTTCAGATCGACTACCTTGTTTTCATTGATGCTCAGATTACCGCCCAGACTATAGCGGAAGCCGGACGAATGGGGTACTCCCCGGTAATTGGCGCTGAATTCCCAGCCTTTGTTCTCCACCGATCCGGCGTTCTGGGGCGGAGCGATCAGGCCAATCGTGGCCGGAATGTCGAGGTTGAGCAGAATGTCGTTGGTCAGTTTGCGGTAATAATCGACCGTCAGGTTCAGTTTCCGGTTAAAGAACGACCCATCCAACCCTACATCCAGTTGCGTGGTTGATTCCCACCCCAGGTTGGTATTCGCCAGCGTCGTTGGCCGGTAGCCCTGCACGGCGGCCCCGCCAAACGTATAACCATTCACCGTCAATGCCGAATAGTAACTGTACAAATCGACCGACTGATTGCCGGTGATTCCCCACGAACCCCGCAGTTTCAGGTCATCGACGGTATTGGACAATCCCTGCCAGAAGTTCTCCTTCGAAATCCGCCAGCCCGCTGAGAAGGAAGGGAAAAAGCTGTACTGTTTGACCCCGGTGAATTTCGACGAACCGTCGTAGCGTCCGTTGGCTTCAAACAGGTACTTCTCGCGGAAATCGTAATTGACCCGGCCGAAATAAGACCGTAAACCGTATTGCGCGTCATTGCCCGAATTGCTCTTGGTTCCGTCGTTGGCACCCTGGCCAATCGACGTGATGTCATTGTTGTAAAACCGCTCCCGGTAGGCCGATAGAAAAGTTTGGGTATTCCCAATCTGCGAATACCCCACCAGGGCCTTCAGGTTGTGTTCGCCAAAGCGTTTTTCGTAGGTCAGTAAGCTGTTGATCGTGTATTCACGCAACGTGTTCCGGACCTCGGTCAATGAGTTGATGGCAACGGTTTTGGTAATATTGGTATTCTTATCGACGTTGGTGTAGGCATTGGAAAAGTTTTTCTGGTAGATGAAAGTCCCCCTGCCGGCGATTTGCGTCGAAAACGTCAACCCATCCAGAATGTCCCAGTCGCCCTTTACATATCCAGCCAGATAATCGGTATTCTGTGTTGACTGGCCACCAATCTCATTGTACATCAGGGGGTTATTACCCTGCGTACTCAAACCGTAAGTACCGTCGGCATATTTTGGAACCGCCCACAATGTTCCGTGGAAAAAGTTGTTCAGAGGAGTTGGGTTGGAGCCGCTGTTGTTAATGGTTGGATTCAGAGCCTGATTATACCGGTAATTGATATCGCCACTCACCCGGATTTTCTTCGAAACCGTGTAATCCGTGTTCAGACGGAATTCACCGATTTTATTCGAATACCCGGCAATGACGCCCTGCTGATCCTGATACCGGACACTCAGCCGGGTCCGAAGCACGTCGTTTCCCCCCGCCACCGACAGCGTGTGATTTTGCTGGGGAGCCGCGCGGAGCATGGTTTCGAACCAGGTGTTTGGCAAGGGATATTTTTCCCGATCCGTGGCATTGATATACGCCTGAATAGACGCTTCCGTAAAACGCGCCGGTAAAGCCGTATTGGCGTTGGTATACGCTATTACCTGGTGACGCATGTAATCCTCCAGACCCATCATTTTGGGGGCATTATTGGATTTCTGGATCGCGTAATAGCCGTTGTAATCAACCTGAACTTTGCCCCCTTTGGCCCGTTTCGTCGTAATCAAAACCACCCCGTTGGTAGCCCGCGAGCCGTAAATCGCTGTCGATGAAGCATCTTTCAGAATGGAAACCGATTCGATGTCGTCCGGATTGATATCGCTCAGGCGTTGCTCGATGCCGTCGACGATGACCAGCGCGTCGTTTTTACCCAAATCATACCCGCTTGTATTGCTGCTGTTGATGTTGAAGGTGGTAATGCCCCGAACCCGGATGCTCGTGTTCGATTTGCCCGGCGATCCGCCCTGATCCAACACCGTTACGCCCGGCATCAGGCCCTGAAATGACTGCTGGATGTTCGAAACGGGCCGACGTGCCACTTCTTCTCCGCTGATTTGCGAAACCGAGTTGGTCAGGCTGTTGCGTTTCTGTGTTCCATAGCCCACCACCACGACCTCGTCCAACTGACTCTGATCGGGGGTAAGCTGAATTGCCAGATTGGTCTGTGAGCCGACCTTCACTTCCTGTCGTTTATAACCCAGAAAGGAAAAAACCAGGGTTGCGGAGCCATTGACCCGGTTTTCGTCCGCAATTACGATCTGGAAAGCGCCTGTTGCATCGGTTGATGTTCCTCTGTCGGTATCTTTCAAAATGACGTTCACACCGGGCAACCCCTCCCCTTTTTCGTCGGTCACCCGGCCTTTTACCGTGACGGGTGGAGCGGGTTTGGCGAAGATTTCCACCGTTTTGCTTCCGTTTTGATCGAAAACGATGTCTGCTTTGCCGGGCGTTGTGGCCAGCAGTAACGTGAAAAATAAACCCAGAAAGGGTTGAATTCTCACCTGAACAGGCCTAACGCCTGTGTTTGAAATAAATAGAAGTAGATTCATAGAAAAAGTAGATTAATAACAGACATGATTCATTTGAGCTACTTTGACAGTAGTCTGGTAAAGAAGGGTTCACAGAAAAACAGATTGGTTAATACCCAGCCAGGATGGCAGAACGGGTCTACGGGAAGAGCAAAGTCCTTACGGACAACAATGTGGTCTGTGGCAAGTCATCAGGTGTATTTTCAAAAACATATATCTAATTAATCTATATACAAAATAGATTAATATTTTAAAAACAGAGCCAGAGCGGTTCCTCTGGCTTCTGGCCACAAACATGGGGAAAAATCTTTTAAATCACAAAACGATTGAGGACGATAATCTATTTCGCGTTCCTTGACCCGTCCTGAAATAGGTTCAACGCTAGTGCCTTTTTATTGCAGTCACCGGATCATCAGTAGTCGAGCCGGATTTTGGCCTGGCCCGAAAAGTCTTTTATCGAGACGGTTTCCGACTGTTCGTGATAAATTCCCCCGGTTACCTTCACGGGCTTTTTACCGGCGGGATGTGGAATCCGGATCAACACTTCTTTCGGTCTACGAGGATCCGGGCAGCTCACGGTAGCGGTAATGTACCCCTTTTCCGCTTCCGAAGTTACAGTCGCCGTAATTGGACCAAAATAGCTCCGGACATTATTCAGCGTTATGTTCTTGCCCTGCTCCAGCCAGTGGCGCGGTACCGTGTTGAACAATTTAAGGGTAGTCCCCTCTTCCAGATAGAGCATCCAGCGGGTTTCCATTAAAAACCAGGCTTCCTCGTGGGTCTTGTGCGGACTTACCTTAAATAAATGCTCCCAGAAGGTGTAGGTTTCCCGATCGGCATGGGCCGCAAACGTGTTGTAGTAGGTACTTAAAAAAGGTTTGGTCATTCCCAGCTTCGCCTGCATCCAGTTATGGCGGCTGTAATACGGTTGACTAAACGCGGAGTTTTCCTGGTAGAAAAGCTCGCTATGGTAGTTCAGAAGCGCTTTAGCCGCTGGCTCATGCGGGTCGAGTACTTCGCAAAAAATCAGATGCATGGGACCAAGCATCCCATCCGGTGCCGTAAATGTACCATGCGACCAGAAAGTCTCACGTTTCTGATACATCCCTCTCAAACCGGCCCCTTCCGTCCAGGGCGGAGCCGTGGGACACCAGGTACCATCGCCCAGGGGAACCACCGGCGACATAGCCACCGAAGTAAAAAACGACTGGCGGATATCTTCTTTCCAGGCATCCGCTTCCTTTCGGAGCCGCTCGGATTGGGAAGGGTCAATACCAGCCAGCATTTCGGCACAGCGGCTCATGCCGAGGTAGGCATAGCCATTGAGCATGAACTGATGAAAATGATCTTCGGGGTCCGCTACTTTTCCTTCGATCATCCCATACCCCCGTCCGCGTAACTCTTCCTTCTTGTTCCGGTTGCGCCAGGCAATCAGGTAATCACATGATTTAAGGAGTTTTGCTTTTATTTCCCCGACCCATTCCCGGTCGTTGGTATACCGGAAGTATTCGCCCATGCTCCATAAAGCCGCCCCGGTTTCGACCATATACCCATTGAAATTCTGGATAAAACCGTCTTCGTGCTGTTTGTCAAGAAAGTAGGCCAACGACCTTCTGGCAACATCGGTCCAGCCCATAGAGGCATAAAACTGAATAATTGGCGCACTTTCCGTTCCGATGGGTGAATAGACGCCAATGGTCGGAGCCAGCGTAGCGTTGGGCTCATTGCCGTACGTAATCAGGTCAAGATGAAGCAATCCGGCCTGGATCATTTCGTCAATCCGCTTTTCGGGGACGTGGATTTGTGCCGCTTTCCCTAATTTGGCGAGCCAGAAATCCCGGCTTTCAGCGTAACGCTGCTCAAAGGTCAGCATCGCCAGTTGCGCAGCCCGTTCCTGGGAAACGGGACTGTGGGGAATAAAAAAATCAAACAGTGCTTTTTCACCGGGTTGCAACAAAATCGACATTTCTTCACCGGGCAGTGGTTTTCCGTTCAGTTTGGAAATACAAAAAACCTGGTTTTCCGAATAAGCTGAAAAACCGGTTTTTGCTTCGAAACGATACGGAAATTTCTGCCACCAGGCGGTGCCTGGCCGTGGCGTTTTGAACCAGGCATAACGGGGCACGGATCCGCTATTCACGGCCTCAACCCGGAAAAACAAAACGGTTTCCTCGTCTGGATTGAGTGCTTTCTCCGATCTGGTTTTCACCAGTTCCTGCTGCTCTTTGGTGAACATGTGACCGCCACTATAACTGTCGGCCACCAGAAAATCGGTTCCTTTCAACGCCGAAAGGGGTGATTTTTCCAGGGATACAAACGTGGTCGATTTGTAAACCACATCGTCGTCAGTCAGCGTGGAGTGTAAAATCGGCAACGTTCCCTGTTCCAACCGGCGGGAGACATTCTCCTTCACGCCAACGCCCCGGCCATAGGTGTACAGATAATGGACCGGTTCATTTTTTGTCTCGACCAGTCGCAAGGCTGTCGACGACCGTTTGGGTGAAATAATACTGGCTTCTCCCTGGGATGCGTCCGGTAGGTTTTCGACAATCTCGAAAATTCTAAAATCCCGGCTGGTCCCCAACCAGGTAGGCACGGTCATGTTCCGGACCTTCTTCTCGACCGAGGAAAAAGAAACCTCCCGCTCGGTCTCAATACGCTGTAACTTGGTCATTGTTTTTCGGGAACGTACGGTAGCCTCGACGTCCCGATAAGACCGCCCATCCGTCGCCTTCAATACGACGACGCCATAATCCGGTAAATAAATGGGCGAAGTGGCCGTAACGTCCCGAAGAAAAAAGGAGAAGGGATTTTTGGCCGTTTTGATTGACACGACGGTGGCTCCGGTTCCGTATTCGTTCCGGACACTATCAATCGTTATCAGAATGCCCGGGCGACTGCCTGACCCGACCTGAAAGGCATTGGCGTTCATTTTGCCTTTTCTGGCTGACCCTTCGATTTTACGCAGTACACCGTGCTGCAACTGAACCGTACCGGATGGCGACGAACCTTCTTTCCATTCGACCCTGACCTGTCCTACTGTCTGGGAAAAAGCCTTTGGGCCCAAAAGCAATAACAAAAAAATGAAGGCATTGAAAATCCATTTGTAATTCATATTCGAGCCCTATTCGGTGTTTTTTGGTCATCCCGACGCGGGACGGGACCGGTCGGGACGACCAAAAAACGATTGGAACAAAAGTTTAGATAGCCTCGCCAGGAAACGGATAGAGATCAGCGTCCCGGCAAGGTCAGGCCGGTGGAATGGGCGGAATAGACAGCCGGTTTTTTTCGGTCGGGGTCAGTGATCAGCATGGGGGTTAGGTTAGCCTGCTTCACATCATCGAGCACCACGGCGGGACGGTAGTCTTTTTTCAAACACGTTAGTTTCACGTTATCGAACCGGATATTTTGCGCATGGCGAATGTAAAAACCCCAGGCCGGTAGTTCGCCAAACATGGAAAAATCCGGGTAAGCCGTCGGCTTTTCGGGTACTTTGTCGAGCGCCGTGAGCGGTACGTTTGCCACCATCGAAGAACCCCCGCCGGCGTAGATAATCTCCACGTTTTTCAACGTCACATCCTTAACAAGGGCATCGGGCATACCAACAATCGACGAGGGCGATACATTTCGGGGCATGTCTTCGATTGGGCCTTCATATTCATAGCCTGCGTCGGGTTTCGTAGCGGGCACCTCGACCCGGATGTTCGTCAGCCGAACGTTTTCAAGACGGCCTTTTTTTCCCTTCACCCGCTCGCCGATTCGCAGAAAAATGGCGTTTCCGGTATTGATAGCCTGTAAACTGTCAATCAATACGTTCTCGACAAAACCGCCATCCACCGCTTCCAGGGCAATAGCGGAGCGATAGGTATCGTAGACTTTGTTCTGTACCATTTTGATGTTTCGAAAACCTCCATAGCTGGCCGTACCAAATTTGATCGCATTGGCACTCGACCGGATGGTACAATTGCGGACGTATATATTCTGACAAACCTGCGAGGCATCGTGCGATTTCAGACAAATGCCATCATCGGCCGAATCGATGTAGGAGTCGGTAACGCTGACACTGTCCGAATCCACAATGTCGATGCCGTCATTGTTCCAATAGGCTTTGCTGTCGACCGTAATACCGGCCAACTGCACGTTGCGGCACTGATCGTAAATTTGCACCCAACTCGCGGCATTCCGTAACGTTACGGTTTGAATTTTTACCCGCTGACATCCCTTGAAGTATATAATCACGGCGCGCGCTTCGGCCTCAGGACGATCGTAACGAAACAAGTCTTTGACGAGACCTTTCTGAATCACATTCACGACATTACGGGCTAATTGACGCCCCTGCCCGTCGATGACCCCCTTGCCGGTAATGGCAATATTTTGCTGATTTTCGCCGAACACCAGTGCCGTCCAGACGTGCCGATCGTAATCGAAGGGATTGAGTGATCCCATGAGCACGGCTCCTTCTTCCAGGTGCAGCGTTACGTTCGATTTTAAATGAATCGAACCCGTCAGATACCGGCCGACGTAGAACACCAGCCGACCGCCCCCATTGGAATGAATATAGTCGATAGCGTACTGAATGGAACGCGTGTTGAGCGTAGCGCCATCCGAATAGATGCCGAAAAACGACGCCGGATAATCTTTGGCTTGAAGGCTCAGGCTGGCCCAGAGCAGAAGTAGGGCGGTTCTTAAATAAATCATGGATTATGAAGATGGGTTTTAGGTAGCAAACGTCAATCAACAAAATCACCACTTTGGGTGGCACATCAACTATAAAACTACTTATCGGTAGCTAGAACTGGTAATAAAGGCTAAATAAATGGTATAAAAGCATCATTTTCTGCTAATAAACTGGTATTCTTTAGTGCTCCAAAGCACTAAGTTTACGTTGCAAAAATTATAAGTTTTTTATAAAAATTAATACATATTAAATGTGAGAGAGATACCCTGATTAGCTGCAATACTTTTTCGACTTTTAACACTGTTTGGCTATTCACTACTTTCAAGCTTTACCAATGAAGATTTTATGGTTTACTATTCTGGCGCTGCTGTCTACCTTTTTAGCATACGGTGACGACCAAAATAATGATTTGAAAATTAGTAATCTGCGGACTGAGTATTTAGTAAATCCAATTGGAATTGACGTCAAACAGCCTCGCCTGAGTTGGGAGTTGGTTTCTACAAAGCGAGCACAGTCTCAGTCCGCCTATCAGATCTTGATTAGTGCGGATTCCCTATCCCTGGTAAAAGGTGTAGCGAATATATGGGACTCAAAAAAAGTTGAATCCAATAGTGCCAATCAAGTGCGGTACACCGGGAGCAAGCTGCTTACCAGGACCAAATACTTTTGGAAAGTCCGCGTTTGGGACGCCGGGAAGAATGTTAGTTCGTGGAGTGCCATTGCCAGCTGGTCGATGGGGCTGCTCCATAAAGAGGACTGGCAGGCACACTGGATTGGCGCGCCAAATGAAAATGTACCTGACAGTGCAAAATTCGACATCTGGCACAGCTTTCAGTCAGGTTCCGGCCCTACGGAGAATACGGACAATCAATGGGTCGATGTTAATTTAGGTTCGCAACAGGAAATTCGTCAAATTAAACTCTATCCCGTAGCGTATAAACTTCACCCAGGCGGCTACTTATTTCCCAAACGTTTCAAGATTTTGGTATCGGCTACGGCTGACTTTAAAAAACCAACGGTCGTTGCTGACGAAAGCGACCGGGATTACGAGCAGAGAGGGCTGGAACCGTACAGCAAACCGATTGCGCCCACAACCGGCCGGTACGTCCGGGTAGTCGTTTATAAACTCCGAAAAACGAACGAGGGGAAATACGCCTACGCCATCGCCGAATTAGAAGCCATCAATGCCCGTTCCGAAAATGTTGCGCTGAAAAAACCGGTCGCAGCCTCCGTTCCCTACGCTGCGTATCCGGCCTTTTCAGCGGAAAACTGGAGCCCGGGCAAATTGACGGATGGCGCCTACACCGGCAGTTCGGCAAATCGCAAGCCCTTCAAAACGTCCATACCCGCATCGCCGTTGTTAAGGAAGACTTTTACGGTAACGAAAGAAGTGAAACAGGCCACCCTCTACGCGAGCGCCTTGGGTATGTATGAGATGACCCTGAACGGCAAAAAAGCCGGAAATCAGGTTCTGGCCCCCGAGTGGACCGATTACCACGAACGCGTTCAATATCAAACGTATGACGTCACAAAATCCCTGAAAAAGGGTGTCAACGTGATGGGGGCAATGCTGGCAGATGGTTGGTACGCGGGCGGCCTTTTTTCCCATCCAGACCGGGGGGCGTATGGATTCGACCGGCGGTTGATCGGGCAATTGGAGCTGCTGTTCGACGACGGTACCCGAACCCAGATTGTTACCGATGCCAGCTGGAAGCTGTTGGAAAACGGGCCCATCCAAATGGCATCCATCTTCGACGGCGAAAATTTTAATGCAAAACTGTTGCCCGCCAGGTGGATGGAGCCGGATTTTGATGACGCTGGGTGGAAATCAGTTACCGTCGACAAAACCGTCTCAATCACACTCAACGCCCAGCTCAACGAGCCGATTAGAGTGATCCAGGAAATTACGCCGATAAAGGTGGTGAAGGTGAAGGAAGGAACGTACATTTTTGACCTGGGTCAAAATATAGCGGGGTGGGTAACCCTTAAAATTCCTTATAATCCAGCCCAGAACATCACGTTTCGGCACGGCGAAGTGCTGGACGAAACTGGCCAGCTTTATGTAAGCAACCTGCGGGCCGCTAAACAGATGGATGTATACACACCCGGGTTAGAAAAGTCCATTGACTATGAGCCTCGCTTTACGTATCACGGCTTCCGATACGTTGAGATTTCCGGTCTTACCCAGGAACCTAAACTCACTAACGTAACGGGGAAAGTAGTGGCGTCGGCTGCGCCCTTGGCCGGTGCATTTGAAAGTTCGTCGCCCGATCTTAATAAGTTGTGGGACAATATTTTATGGACCCAGCGAGGTAACATGCATTCCGTGCCGACCGACTGCCCCCAACGGGATGAGCGGGCGGGATGGATGGGGGATGCCCAGGTATTTGCCCAGACGTCTATTTTCAATCTGGACATGAGTGCCTTTTTCACCAAGTGGGTACGGGATATTGCCGATTGCCAACGAGCCGACGGACGTTACCCGGATTATACGCCCCAGGTCGATAAGTGGAATCGCTATTGCAATGCCCCCGGATGGAGCGATGCGGGGGTTCTGGTCCCCTGGCGAATGTATGAGAACTATGGCGATACGGCCATCCTGGCCCGCCAGTATGCGTCGATGAAAGCCTACATCCGGCACATCCTGGACACCAATCCGGATCTGTTGTGGAAAAATGAGCGGGGGAACATGTACGGCGATTGGCTGAATGGAAATACGATTATTGCGGACGACTATCCGAAAGAGGGTGGTAAAGTGGATAATGATATCTACTCGACGGCCTTTTTTGCAAACTCAACGCGCACCGTCGCCAAAGTTGCCCAACTACTGGGTCATCAACAGGATTACATGTACTATGACTCGCTGGCTAACGCAATAAAGACCCGGTTTATCAAAGAATACATGACCGATGACGGTATCATTGCCGGTAATACGCAGGCGGCTTACGCACTCGCTCTGGAATTTGACCTGGTGCCCGAAAAGCTGAAGAAACAAGCCGCAGCCCATATGGTCCAGGCCATTAAAGCGTATGATTACCGGATCTCAACCGGTATTCAATCGACGATCCGGTTGATGAATCAGTTGTCGGAATACGGATACGCCGACGTGGCTTATAAATTACTGGAAAGCCGCCGGTTTCCTTCCTGGATCTACTCAATTGATCAGGGAGCAACCACCATTTGGGAACGCTGGGACGGATACGTCAAGGGACGCGGTTTTCAGAACGTAGGCATGAATTCATTCAATCATTACGCCATCGGCGCCGTGGGCGAGTGGATGTACCGAAGCATCCTGGGCATCAATGCCGATTCTGCTGGTTACAAGCATTTTACCATTAAACCGCGTTTGGGAGGCAGCCTGACCTGGGCCAAAGGGTCTTATCATTCCATCGCCGGAAAAATTGCCGTTGACTGGAAAGTCGATAACGGCACGTTCCAGTTAGCCGTTCAGATTCCGGCGAATACCACGGCTACCGTGTTCCTGCCATCCGGGAAAAGCATCAGCGAAAACGGGCAACAGATTGCCGGATCAAAAGACATCCGGATTATTGAGACCACGGCTGTGGGTACGGCTTTACGCGTGCCATCCGGTAGTTATACGTTCAGCGTTGCTTTGTGAAGTAGGATAAACCGATGAAGGGGAGAAAAATAACGTTACTGGTCGTCTTACTGCTGAGTGTCGGTCCTGCCGTAGAAGCGCAACTTCGGGTGGTTGCTGCTTTATGCGACAATCGGGCGAATTCGGTCGGTATCAACCCCCGCGATCTGTTTTTCTCCTGGGAAATGCAATCCTCCAAGGAAGCGGTTTTGCAGTCGGCCTATCAACTGGTTATTGCCTCATCGAAAGCAAATTTGACGGCGGGTAAGTTTGATGTATTCGATACCGACGTGGTGAAAAGCGATCAGAGCATTCAGGTTCGTTATGCGGGAAAAGAGCTTCAGTCGGCACAGACGTATTTCTGGAAAGTTCGGGTATGGGACACGGATAAAAAACCGTCGGCCTGGAGTGTTACGCAACAGTTTACAACGGGAATCTTTACCCCGGCGGATTGGCAAAATGCCCGTTGGATCGGTTACGAAGATTTGCCCGATTCCGGGCGGGTTGTGCCCTTCGTTCACCTTAAAATGAAACCGGGTGATTCCCGGATTTTTAAAAACGCCCGGTCACCATTGCTGCGTAAAGAATTTACAATGACCCGAAAAGTTGCGAAAGCACTCTTGTTTATCAGCGGTTTAGGTCATTATGAGGCCAGTATCAATGGCAGCCGGATTGGAGACGCTTTTCTGTCGCCCGGCTGGACTAGCTATGATAAAACCATCCTCTATAACACCTACGATATTACCGCGCAACTGCGTCCCGGAAGCAATGCGATTGGTGTCATGCTGGGCAACGGTTTCTACTCCATTTCGCAGGAGCGGTACGTGAAAGGAACGGGAACATTTGGTAACCCCAAACTGATCGCCTTGCTGAAAATGACGTATACCGATGGCAGCACGGATCACGTAATTTCTGACCAAAGCTGGAAAGTAACCCCATCGCCCATTACATTCAATACGATCTATGGCGGAGAGGATTATGACGCCCGGCTGGAGCAAAAAGGCTGGAATAGGGCCGGTTTCGACGATAAGACCTGGAAGAATGCGGTTTTAGTGACTTCGCCAATTGGGAAACTAATGCCCGAAATCGATTACCCCGTCCGGTTTCTGGACTCCTTAACCGCCAGAAAAATGACGGTGGTCGGCCCGAATACCGTCGTGTATGATTTTGGCCAGAACTGTTCGGGAATTCCCCGCATAACCGTAAAAGGAAAAGCTGGACAAAACCTGAAAATGGCACCAGCCGAGTTGCTGCATGCGGACGGTACCGTCAATCAGGCGGATGGCGTTACGCCCCATTCGTATTCGTATACGCTGAAAGGCGATGGAGCAGAAACCTGGCAGCCCCGGTTTTCCTATTTTGCCGTTCGATACGTTCAGGTGGAGGGCGTCCGGGTCAAGGGAGAAGAGGCTGATCTGCCGGTGGTTACGGAACTAAAAATACTTCACAACCGCAATGCCGCTTCGGCCAATGGTACGTTTGCGTGTTCGAATCCGCTGTTCAACCGGATCTATACCCTGACGGATTGGGCGATCAAAAGCAATCTGCAAAGTTACATTACCGATAATCCCCAACGGGAAAAACTAAGCTGGCAGGGTGAGCAGAATTTTATGCGCACGGCGATTAATTATACGTACAATGTGTACAATCTGTATCACAGTCTGATTCAGAACATGACCGACGCGCAGCATGAAAATGGCCTGGTGCCCGACATTGCCCCGGAGTATATCAAATTCGAAGGCCCTTTTGTTGATTCGCCCGAATGGGGCACCACGGCGATCCTGGATTCCTGGTTTTTGTATCGGTTTTACGGGGATACGTCGGTAGTCCGCAAAACCTACCCGATGATGACCCGGTATGCCGGTTTTCTGGAAGGCCGGGCGAAAGACAACCTGCTTCTTTACGGTTTGGGCGACTGGCTGGATATCGGAAAAGTGACACCCGTCGGCGTTACGGCTACGGCTTATTACTACCATTCCATCAGTGCCTTAAGTGCCATGGCAGCTTTGATTGGAAAACCGGACGATGCCACGCGTTACCGCAATCTGGCCGAAACCATCAAAACCGCCTTCAATACAAAGTTTTTTAATCCGGAAAAGAAACGATATGCAACCGGAAGCCAAACGGCGATGGCGATGCCGATCAGCCTGGGTCTGGTAGAGGAAAAATACAAAAATGAAGTGCTTCATAATCTGGTGACGAACATTCAGTCCATTGACGCCCACCGGCTAACGGCTGGTGATGTAGGAAACCGGTATCTGATCAAAGCACTCTACGAAAATGGACACCCCGAAACGCTGTTTACCATGACCAACCGCGACGACGTGCCGGGCTATGGGTATCTGCTGAAACACGGGGCGACGGCACTGGTCGAAACCTGGGATGGCAAATCATCGCAGAACCAACTGGCGATGGGCCATATTCTGGAGTGGTTTTACGAGGGCATTGCCGGTATTTCTCAGGAGCAAAATTCCATCGCGTTCAAGCACCTGAAACTTCGTCCCCAGCCAGTGGGTGATCTGACCTGGGCTAAAGGCAGTTTTCATTCGCCCTACGGCTGGATTAAATCCGGCTGGACCAAAACCGACAACCGGTTTAGCTATCAGGTCGAAATCCCCGTAAACACCTGGGCCACCGTTTATTTGCCCGCGAAGGCCCGTTCAAAAATTTTTAAAAATGGGATAATCGTCCGGGACTATAAAATGGAAGCGGATGCGGTTTTGCTGGAATTGGGTTCGGGTAAATACGAGCTAAACGTGGAATGACCAAGGCCGTAAAATGAAAGTGATGGATCTATGAGAGGACTAAAAAATAAAACCGTAGTGATTACCGGCGGCCTTGGCGACCTGGGTTATGCCACCGCCACCCGTATGACCGAAGAAGGGTGTGTGGTTGTTCTGGTTGATCTTCAGCCCGATACGAAACACAAAGCCTCCGATCTGGATGCCCATTTCTGGCAACTGGATATCAGTGATGAAGCGGCCGTGGCGGAAACCTGTGCGGCCATTGAAAGGGAGGTTGGCCCCGCTCATGTGCTCATCAATACCGCAGCCCGGTTTATCTTCAAAGGAGTTGAAGCTACCGCCGATGAGTGGCAGCAGATCAATGCGGTCAACATTGGCGGTACGTCGCTGATGGCCAAATACATCGTTCCGCAAATGAAAAAGAACGGCGGTGGGAGTATCATCAATTTTTCATCGGTGAGCGGTTTTGTCGGCCAAGCCAACTTCGCTACCTACAACGCCACCAAATTTGCCATTCGGGGACTCACCAAATGCTGGGCGCAGGATCTGGCGCCGTTTGGTATCCGGGTGAATACGCTTTGCCCGGGTTACATCTATACCAGCGCCTTTATCGATTCATGTGAAAAATTAGGCCTGAACATCGACGAAGAAGACCGTCGGGCATCGGCCATGCACCTGCTGAACCGGCAGGGACGTCCCGAAGAAGTAGCCGCAGCGGCCGCCTTTCTGGCCAGTGACGATTCTTCCTTCATGACCGGCAGCGACTTAGTGGTCGATGGCGGCTATCTAGCTAAATAAAACGATGAAACTGGTCGATCTATCCCATCCCCTGGTCCACGGACAGCAAACGTTTCCGTCTGACCCCAAGCTGAGCATCGTTCCGCACGGAAATACCCGCACCTTGAAATACAACATTACGCAAATCGTGATGGGGTCGCATCAGGGAACGCACCTGGACGCGATGTACCATTTTCTGGATGATGGCAAAACACTGGACCAGATGCCTTTACACTGGTTTTACGGGAAGGTGCATGTCCTGAGAATACCCAAAGAGGCCCGGGAAGAAATTACCGTGGATGATTTTTTACCCTATGAACAGTTGCTGACTCCCGAGGCAAAAATCATCTACGACACAGGTTGGTACAAAAACTTCGGGAAGGATGATTTCTTCGAAAATTTCCCCTCGCTGACGCAGGAAGCCAGTGCGTACCTGGCCGACCGGAACATCCGGATGCTGGGCATGGATACCCCAACGCCCAGTCGCGACTGGTATGAGGTGCATCACATTCTGCTGAAAAAAGAGATCGTCATTGTGGAAAGCCTGACGAACCTGGATCAGGTTCCTGACGAATTTACATTCATGGGATTTCCGCTCAACTTACAAGGCCGTGACGGCTCCCCCATACGGGCAGTCGCTCAATTCTGAAAGTCAGCTACCGATGAAAGCACTTTTTTATCCCGAGTTTAACAAACTCACGATTGCAGAAAGGCCATTACCTTCCTTTTCCGGGGATGAGGTCTTGCTGAAAGTACTGGCTTGTGGTATCTGCGGGAGTGAGCTGGAAACCTTTAAAAACCAAAGCCCGCGCCGTGTCCCGCCTTTAATTATGGGCCATGAATTTTGTGGAACGGTTGAGGATATGGGTTCCAATGTAATGGGCTTTCGGAAAGGCGACCGGGTGGCCAGTAATAGCGTCGTGTCCTGCGGAACCTGCGATCCCTGCAAACGGGGATTAACGAACCTATGCAAAAACCGCCAAATTTTCGGGATGCATCGGGGGGGGGCCTTTGGGGAGTACGTGAATGTACCGGCCCATTGCCTGGTGCCGATCCCGGAGAATAGTACGCCACAAGCCGCCTGTATGGCCGAACCACTGGCCAATGGGATTCATATCGTTAACCTGATCAGGCACTTAAACCCTAAAAAAGTGTTGGTAATCGGTGCCGGACCCATCGGACTTGTTACGCAGCAGGCCTTTCAATCCCTGCTTGGCGTAGCGGTGTACGTTGCCGATCTGCGGAATGAAAGGCTTGACATTGCCCGAAAACTAGGCGCTGCGGCCACCATCAATTCCTCGGAAGAAGACCTGGTTTCCGCTATTTACCGAGTTACCGACCAGGAAGGAATTGACCTGGTAGTTGATGCCGTAGGGAGTCTCCAAACGAACCAGCAGGCCTTAAAAGCCGTGCGGCCAGGCGGGGCCCTAGTGCTCATCGGTCTGTATGAAAACACACAATCATTTTTTTCATACGACCTTATTTTATCCGAAAAGAAACTCATTGGCACCTACGCGGCCACGCAGCAGGAAATCAACGAATCGTTGCATTTAATCGCTTCCGGAAAAGTAGACGTCACGTCGTGGGTTCATTATTACCCGCTGGATAACGGGGTGACGGCCTTTACCGACATGATGATCGCGAAGGCGGCTCACGTCAAATCGGTTATCCTGTTTTAAAACTCTTTTTTCGCCAGGCTTTTGCGTATCGTTCGACCTTTACTTTTTATGAATAGAAGCACAAAGAAAATTGTCATTACGGATCACGGTTTTTCAAACATTAACCCCGAAAAAGCGGTGCTGGAACAATCGGGATATGAGTTGATCGACGCCCAATGTAAAAGCGAAGCCGATTTACTAGCGGCAACCAGGGATGCTTTTGCCCTGATCGTCCAATGGGCACCCATCACGGAAACCATCATCCGAAACCTGGATCATTGTCGGCTCATTGTCCGCTACGGTATTGGCGTTGATAATCTCAATCTGGCGGCAGCCCGGGAACGGCAAATTCCGGTTTGTAACGTACCGGATTATTGCATCGATGAAGTGTCGGATCACACGTTGGCCCTGGCGATGGCGCTTCACCGGCAAATCCCTGCCACGGACCAGCGGGTTCGGGAGGGTGTTTGGAAAATCATTCCGCCCGGTACGGTTCCAGCCTGTAAAGATGCCCTGTTTACAACGTTGGGATTTGGACGGATTGCCCGGGTTGTCCTCAAAAAAGCCGCAGCCTTCAATTTTAAACTGGCTGCATTTGATCCCTTTGTGAGCGAAAAAGAAATGCAGGCATTGGGAGTCCAAAAAATAACCTTTGATGAAGCCCTGGCGAATTCGGATATTCTCTCCCTGCATTTGCCCCTCAACGACAAAACCCATCACCTCATGAACCGGGAAACGTTAATGAAAATGAAGTCGAATGCGGTTTTAATAAATACATCCCGGGGTGGGTTAATTAATACCATCGACTTGGCTCAGGCATTAACTAGAAACGAAATCGGTGGCGCCGGTATCGATGTCTTTGAACAGGAGCCTCTTCCTGACGCTCATCCGATCCTTCAGGCACCCAATACGATACTCACCTCTCATACGGCCTGGTACAGCCAACGCAGCATTCCGATTCTTCAGCAATTTGCCGCCGAAGAAGTATTGAGAATGATAAACGGAGAACCGCTGAAGAACCAGGTGACTTAGTAATTATTCAGCCAAATTGTTTTCCTGAAGCTGATATAATGATGCCTGAAAGTACATAGATTTATGCTTAAGTTGGAATTGTTTAGGTGACAGTCCGGTAAAGCTTTTAAATTGTTTGTTAAAGTTTGAGACATTTTGAAAACCGCATTCAAAACAAATCTGCTGTATACTGAATTTATGCAACATTAATAGTTTACAGGCATAGCCAACTTTCAGTTCATTTATAAATTGCGAAAATGGCTTCTGCATTCGTTGTTTAAAATACCTTGAGAAGGCTGTTGGACTCATACTGGCAATATCGGCAGCATCAATTAATCGAATAGATGATTTAAAATTATTCATGATGTAAGCATGAACTTTATTTAATCGGTCATTCGTGTTTTCATTGATATTTAAGTTGTATCCCTCGCTGGATAATAAGATTAACTCTTTAGAATCAGCTAATAAGCAAAGGATTTGCAATAATTTGATTAATTTATGAACACCACTTAACGTCTGGATCTGATACATTTGATCGATAACTGCGGTCTGGGTTTTACCCGTTATTTTGATTCCTCGCTGGGATAGTTGCAGAAACTGTTCTATTGAATATAATTCTGGTGTTGTAAAAAAAGATTCTCCTAAAAAATCTTTTTTAAAATGGATTACGAGCGCTTCTGACGACTGATTTTTTTCTTTACAACTATCGGACTTCCAGGTATGCGCTAAATTTTTTCCAATAAAAATCAGATCATTTTCATTATAACGATCTATATGATCTCCAACGAATCGGGTTCCAGCGCTTTTAACGATTAGCGTTAATTCATATTCAGAATGGTAATGCCACAAGCCCGGAAACGAACCATTATATTTAAAATAATTGACACTGAAAGAGTCAGTTTCTGTTTTTTTAACCTTCAAAAGAAGAGGATCCATAGAATGTATTTTCGACAGCTAACCAATTTGAGAAAAGTAACCACGCTCCAATTACTGGATCGTTCAACGATTAAGACAGAGATATGGTTAAGGTCTGAGGTCCTTCCTGGCCACATTCAACATAGGCCGTTTTCCAATTGGTATACCATGTCCATCAATGTTTACGCTGGAATGTGTTACCATAGCAATACTCCTGGTTACTAGCAACAAACCGGGATGAAAGTGGGACGTGTTTTTCATGATGTGTTGACGATTTCAAATGAATTTGTTCAAATAATTTTACTTGGATGAACATGAATTTATATTGGAATAATATTATTTTTAACACAAGTTCTTTATTTTGAATTCTTGTTTACATTTTTCTTAAACCAATTATTTTGCCGTTTGACTATTCACCTTTACTTCTGTTCACGCATGCTCAAAATCATTACAATCAAAAGAAAAGGATCCTTATTCCTTCTGTGCAACCTGCTTTTTAGCCTGGGTCTTTATGCACAGGTGCAGGTTTCCGGCAAGGTTACCGATGCCTCAGGGGCCACGTTGCCCGGGGTGAGTGTAATCGTTAAAGAGACAACGATTGGCACTGTCACCAATTCCGATGGAATTTTTACCATCCCGAATGTTCCTACTACAAATTCCACCCTCGTGTTCTCCTTTATCGGATACACCACCCAGGAAACCGTTGTGGGCAACCGGAAAAATATTGAAATTAGTCTGGCTCCGGCAGACAACCAGCTTAGCGAAGTAGTCGTGATCGGGTACGGTACCGCAAAGAAAAGCACGCTTACGGGTGCGGTATCACAGGTTGATTCTAAAGTCATTTCTGTGCAGGCAAACTCCACGGTTACCAGAGCCCTTGAAGGTGTGGTACCCGGGATTCAGGTCTCTTCCATTGATGGCCAGCCCGGTCTGGACATGGGTATTCGTTTACGCGGAGCGGGATCTACCAGCCAAAACAGCTCCAATGCCCTGATCGTGATCGATGGTGTGCCCACTGAATACCCCAATGCACTGTCTTCCATCAATCCGAAGGACATTGAAAGCATCAGCGTGCTGAAAGATGCCGCTTCCACTGCCGTTTATGGTTCGCGTGGAGCCAATGGGGTTGTGCTTGTGACGACTAAAAGAGGAACAAAAGGGAAGCCGAATATTTCGGTACAAACCCGGGCGGGATTCAATTATCTGGGTGGATTGCGGTTTGATCTCATTGATGATGCCAAAGACATTTATGAACATGCCTGGCTGGCCATCTACAACTCCGCACGCTACGGGGTGAACGGCGGATCATCTACCGACGGTAAATTCACGACGAATGTGGCCAATCCAAACATGTCTCATGAAGCGGCCGGATTGTTTGCCAGCGCCCATTTATTCGATTACACGGGCTCAAAGACAAACTTTGCCATGAACCTGTTGGGCAATTACATGGCGTATGACGTGCCGGGCGCGGTGTATACCACCACCGGTAGCGGAGCCAATGCCAGCGCGACCATGTCGGGTGCCTACCTGATTGACCCGACAACGGGCAAGTTGAATCCGAATGCAAGACCACTTTGGGAAGCCGGATCGTATAAGGATTACTTCTTCGAAAAAATGTTCCGTCAGGAGCATACGGTATCGGCAAGCGGTGGCTCCGATAAAATGGATTACTTTGTTTCTGTGGGCATGCTGGAAGATCCTTCTTATATCAGAGGGTCGACATTCAAGCGGTATAACGCACGGACCAATGTGAATGCGCAACTCACCAGTTGGCTGAAAGTAGGAACAAATCTGGGTTACAGTATGCGGAATACCCAGTCGCCGGCTACCCGTTTCGGACGTAACCCCGGAACTGTGCAGCAAAACGCGTTCAGGTGGGTAAATGGGCAGAATCAACTCGTACCGTTGTTCGCCAGAGACCTTCAGGGAAATATCCGTAAAAATCCGAACGGCACCGACATGGTATCTGATAATGCGAATGATACCTATTCGCCCCTTGGCGTTCAGCCCAATTTTCCGAACGGAACCACCAGCCAACCGCTTTATGCAACCAACCTGATTGACCTGTTGGATAAAGACATCGATCGTAGGGAATCGCACGACTTGAACCTGAAAGGGTATTTCACGGTGAATTTCCTCAAGAATTTCAGCTTTACAAACAACATTTCGTATGACCGCTTTACGGAAGAGCGGACGCGTTACGGTACGCCTGAGACGGGAGCTGTAGTGGGTATAGGTGCGATTGGAAAGTATTATACGAACACCGGCGTTTTCAACACGCAACAGCTGCTTAACTGGGGTAAAGAATTTGGTCGCCACTCCGTTACGGCACTGGCTGCCCATGAATTCTACCAATTTAAAAGTGATCTGGTAAACTTTGCCTCCGCGTATTCTCTGATCAATGGGTTTACCGGCGCCGGTAACTTTACCAGCCGGTATAATACGGCGGGCGCACCGTTCGGTGTTCCGGGTTATGGTGGAGACATAACGACCATGGATAGCTATTTTGGCCGGGCGGTGTACAACTATGAAGACAAGTATTTTGTGGAAGGCTCGCTGCGCAGAGACGGTTCGTCTAAATTCCGATTCAACGAGAATCGCTGGGGCACCTTCTGGTCGGTTGGTGGTGGATGGCGTATTTCTCAGGAAAAATTCATGCAGAGATTCAGTGACGTCATCAACGAACTGAAACTACGGGCCAGTTATGGAGTTATCGGTAACCAGAGCGGTATCGGTAACTATTCGGGTTATCAGACCTGGAGCTACGGTGCAGTTTACACAAACTCAACGGCTGGAACGGGGGTTCCTGCCACGTACACCCTTCAGCAAGGCGCTGCCGTAAATGATAAATTAACCTGGGAAAACACGCATACCTTTGATGCCGGTATCGATTTCACCCTTTTAAACAGGAGAGTGAGTGGTACCATCGATGTCTACAACAAGAAGACGGTGAACTCCGTGTTTGCACAGCCTCTTGCCGCTTCAATGGGACAAGCTTCACTCACCCTGAACAACGCTGAAATTGTCAACCGCGGTGTGGAAATTGCCCTGGATATCAAACTCATCCAAAATAAAAATATCAACTGGAGCATCGGATTGAACGGTACACACTACCGCACCATTCTGACTAAATTCCCCAAAAGTGTCGGTTCGCCATCCCTGGGCGGAAACTTTACAGGCTTCATCGATGGATGGGGAATTGCCAATGGCGGTGCTAACACTGCCGGACAGATCATGTACCTGCGTGGTGAAAATAAGGATTACTACAATCTGTATCTTTACAAATATATGGGTGTAGATCAAACCACGGGTCTACCACAGTTTGGACATACTGTTACGCAGGCTGACCTTGATGCAGGGCGTTTTACTGGAAACACCATAGGATCGACCGTAGCAACCACCAACTATACTTTGGCCAACCGGTATGAAATGGGAAGTGCAATTCCCAAAATTATTGGTGGCTTTTCGACAAGTTTTCAATATAAAGGCTTCGACTTCACCGCTATCCTGGCCTACCAACTGGGGGGAAAATTCCTGAGTGTGGAATATGCCAACCACCTGTACCGATCGGGGAACATAGGGAACGCCTTATCGAAAGAAGTATTGGGAAATACCTGGACACCTGAGAACAAAGATGCCAAATTCCCGATGGCATTTTATGGAGATACGTTCTATACGGGCGGGTCTACCTTTGGGCCCTGGCAGTATACCGATCAGGCTCTATTCAGCGCTTCTTATCTGAATGTCAAAAACCTCACCCTGGGTTATACACTTAGTGGCGCTATCCTGGACAAGTTGAAAACAAAAAGTATACGGGTGTATGCATCCGGCGACAACCTGACCATGTTGACGGCTCACTCCGGTATTGATCCGCGCATGTCGCTGGTTGGTGGAATGGAAGTTGGGGCGGCAGTGTATCTGCCTATGAGCACTTTTTCAGTGGGTATTAATTTTAACTTTTAATGAGTCGAAAGATGCGTATTCTCAATAAATATATAACGGGGTTGGCGGTTTCGGGTATGCTGCTATTTTCCGGGTGTGCCGATAAGCTGGAAGTGGAGCCACCACACAGTATTAGCGACAAGCAAATAGCCGAACTTCTGGCGTCGGGTGACGAGGCCAAGATCCGGATCGTCATGGGTGGAATGGCCAACGCCATGCCCCTGCTGTTCAACAACGTAGGTGCCACCGGTGCGGGTGTTGCGGACATGTATTATTCCAGTCAGGGACTGGATGTCAATCGCTCTATTGAAGGAAACGATATCATTCTGGGAGATCAGGAAGGGCTGAACGTACTCTCCGGTTCAATCGAATACCAGCTCGGTGACTTCATTGGATCAGCCAACGCAAAGAATGGTAATTACTGGCGGTACGGCTGGTTTTGTATTACGACTGCTAACCAGATGCTCAATTATCTTCCGGATGAAACCGTAGCCAGCAACAACTTTCTGAAGGAATGTAAAGCCAGAGGATTGTTTGCCAGAGCCTATGGATACAACTACCTGATGGAAAATTATCAGGACGCGTTCCTGCAGGGCGGAAAGGACAAACTTGGCCTTCCGCTGTATGACCGGTTTCAACCCACTCAGGCAAACAAGCCCCGTTCGTCTGCTGTAGATACGTATGCCTTTATCAAAAACGACCTGAACCGTGCCATTGCCTTGTTCAAGGAGGCTGGGATTGGCTATACGGCTGATATAACGGATATCGATCTGGCTGTGGCCAATTTCCTGCTGGCCCGTGTATCGATCTGGACTGGGGACTGGGCTACTGCGATCAGCGCGTGCAATGAGATTCTGGCAAAGTATCCAACGCTTCTAAGCCAGGCACAGTATGGAGGTAAGAACATAGGCACCGCAGCAGCTCCCGAAATAAGGCCGGAAACCAATGGCTTTCTCAATAATGCGCAAAATCCGGAGGTCATTTTAGGTTTCCCGCTTGGTGCTGCTAACACGTACTTTACCGCTTACATGAATCCCTACGGTAGAGGTAACGGAGGGCTTGAAAGAGCTTACAAGCGGATTGATAACCGACTGTATGAAAAAATAGCACCCAATGATTTCCGTAAAGATGCCTTTTCGCTGGCACCACTTGGCAATTACACCTATCCGCCCAACAACACGGTTTCATTTATCCCTTCTTACACGAACCTAAAATTTGCAGCTACCCACGGATTGAACAGCAACAACAAAATTGATGTGGGCGCTTCAACGGCGTTTTACATGCGTACTTCGGAAGTATTGCTGATGAAAGCGGAAGCGGAAGCGATGTCGCCAGCCACAGAAGCTGCTGCCAAAGCAACGCTCGACAGGCTGTTGGCTGCGCGTACCACAACGGGAATGACACCGCTCACTACGGCTACTTATCCTGCGATGCAGGGGCTCACCACGTTACAAATGGTGCAACTGCAAACCCGCATTGAACTATGGGGTGAAGGCGGTCGCGAGTTCTACAACAACAAGCGCTGGAATATTCCTGTCGACAGAGCCAGCTCGGCTAACCATGTTACAAAGTCGAGTTTACCGGTAGCCAAAATGACCCTTCAGATTCCCGAAGATGAAATTTTGTACAACCCGTTGGCTGTGCAGAATTAATCAATTTTTGAAGTTATGAAAGAGAGGTGGCTCTTACGGGCCACCTCTCTTTTTTTGGGCTTTGCAAAATATTGAACCACATGGGCAGTGAACTTGCCACAGGACACTAGCGATTTTTTGTTAAGCGGCCATTGAGGATGTGTAAAAATAAGATTCCTGTTGACAGGGTGTGCGGTAACCCAATGCCGAATGTTTTCGTCGATAATTATACTGCTCGGGCGGCACCGCGGCCCTCAATGTATTATTTTGAAGTAAAAAGGTAAATGTAGTCTACTCATGTTAAATACTCATGTAGAACTTTACACAGGTTATTTCAAAAAAATGTGTTGAGAAAGGGGATAAACAACCGAGCTTGATCATGAAATTATAGCTTTACAACCCTATCAGGACGCAACAAAATAAGAGGCTCATATTGGGTCAGGATATGGGTTCAGAAAATGAGTATCAATAATCGCTTCTGATTCCCTTTTTGTGCTATCCTTTACTGAATGCGAAAGACAGCCATTGCAGCCATTCAAGTCCCCGGTGTGAAAGAACAAGAACTACAACAGTCACATGAGGAGGCCAATCGTCTTTCCAAATAATAAAAATTGAGCTTATCTTCGTAACGGATTTGCCGCACCGGTAGTCCGGTCTAACTGTGATAATTTTAGTCCACGTTGCCGAAGATTCGCTGCACCCAACTCTCTATCAAACCGGCTGCACCATTCCGTAGACACATACTATTTCTTTGCCGAATGACTAGTAAATAACATGGACATAGCCGTGAAGGTGCTCATTGTAGAGGACGAAATGATTATTGCTGCCGATATCGCCCTGCAACTCAGCAAACTCGGCTATGAAGTGAGCGGGATCGTTCCTCGGGGCGAAGAAGCTATCCGAAACGTCGAAACTAACCGACCTGACCTGATTCTACTGGATATCAGTCTCAAAGGATCACTCGACGGTATCGACACAGCCCATGCTATCCGCCAGCAGTGGAACATCCCGATTATTTACGTCACGGCCAACACCGATGAAGCCACCTTTGCCCGCGCCAAAAAAACCCGTCCCTACGCTTACATTTCCAAACCAATTCGGGCCATTGAGCTACAACGTGCCATTGAGCTGACCATCAGCCGCCTGGCTGATGAGCATCACTCCGCTGCCGACCCAGCACCCGACGCCCCCTTTGTGCTCAGTGACCGGATTTTTGTGCGGCACCGCGAAAAGATCGTCAAGATTTTCATCGCCGATATTCTCTACGTGGAAGCCGACCGCAACTATTGCCACCTCTACACGGCCGACAAAGAATACCTGCTGACAACGACCCTGAAGGTGATGGAAGACAAACTCCCGGTCAACTATTTTGTGCGGGTGCACCGCTCCTATCTGGCAAATCTGACGCAGGTCGATGAGGTATGCGAAGGCCATATCGGAATCGGGGGTAAAACGATTCCGCTCAGCCACCTCCTGCGCGAGGCCCTACTGAAACGAATCCAGACCATTTGAGGCCTCCGGGCAAAACCGGCATTACCGTTCACACATCCGGTAAGAAAAAACCCCCTTTCGGACAGTAAAAGGATTCGCTCGTCCGGGCGAACTTGGTTGAGTAATGCGCTGGCGGTAGTTTAGATCCGTTGTCGGCCAAATCGCTTTGCCGGGCTGATTGGGCCGCTCCGTTCCAGACCCCACCCAAACTATGTTTAACCATGCCGTTCGCGTTTACCACTCACATAACCATACTCACCCATGAAAACCAGTAACTTATTTTTCGTCGTAGCCCGGCTGTTGACTCTGTTGCTCCTCCCGGCCTTCGCAGCCACCACCCTCGCTCAGGGCCTCAACCCCGAAGCTGTTGCCTTTACCAAAACCTACCAGACAGCCTACAACAAAGGCGACCGGCCCACGCTGATGACCCTTTTTGCCGACAATGTGGGCTGGGTAAACCCCGATGGCAGTGTAACGCCCGGTTCTAAAGCCGATGTTGAAGCCGACTATGTACGCGATTTCGGCGAAACGGCCGGGTCGTATATGGACTTCACGGTGGTCAGCACCGAGGTTCAGCCCGATGGCAAGGTAAAAATCGGCACGACCGTCAGCGGCTACGATTTTGTGCGGAAAACCGGCGCGAAGCTCAACCCTACGGCGGGCACCTACGAAATGCTGATCGGAAAGGTCGGCGGACAGTGGAAAATTAGTCAGGTCAAGTGGAAAATGAACACGGTGGGGCTTGAGATACGCGACCTGATGAAGCGGTTTCAGGATGCCTACAACCGCGAGGAAGCAGCGACCCTGAAAACGATGTTCACCGCCGATGCCGTGCGGACGGCTACGGACGGCACCACCACAAAAGGGGCTGCGATAATTGACTTTTACACACAGGGGTTTGTCGATGCAGACGTGACCAACGTCGTTTCGCTGGCCAATGTTAGCCCACAATTCGATGGCAGCGTGATTTTCACGGGAACCTATCACCTAACGGGGCGGTCGGCAAAAGGAGATCGGATTGTGAGGGAGGGGGCTTACAGCAACACTGCGGTCAAAGAGAACGGGCAGTGGAAGATCAGCCGCAACACACAATCCAAACTCGTCAAAGCGATGGTCTATCACAAAGTGGCCGACTATGCCGCCTGGAAAAAAGGCTTCGATTTGTTTTATAACGAACGAATGCTGGCGGGCGAACTAAATGCCGAAGTCAGTACGCTGGCCGATGACCCCAACACGGTTTGTATCATCAGCGAGTGGGCATCGCCCGACGCACCGAAGGCTTTTTTTGCCCGCCCGGATTTGGCGGAAACGATGCGAAAAGACGGTGTCATTGGTAAGCCTACCATGCTGATTATGAGCAAGAAATAGCCGAATATACCCCCACCACAGTCGTCCGGTTTGCAGCGTCGCAAACCGGACGAAACAAACAAGCCAAGTCAATGAAAACCAACCCATTCGCCCCTGTTCTGCGCCTTTTTGCTTCCTTGCTTCTGTTTGCCGCCGGTTGCAACGCACCTGCCAAAGAAACGCCTT
Organism: Larkinella sp.; assembly: GCF_965227735.1. Taxonomy (NCBI): domain Bacteria; kingdom Pseudomonadati; phylum Bacteroidota; class Cytophagia; order Cytophagales; family Spirosomataceae; genus Larkinella; species Larkinella sp. The sequence continues at coordinate 2,075,120 of NZ_OZ245776.1, forward strand.
CCCAGACGAACGACGTGCCGACAATGACAACCGAACACAAGCAGGCGATTGAACAGGAAATTTCTGGTCTTGTGAAAGAATTCTTCCAACAGGTCGAAAAACTGGACATTGAAACGTGCATGACCTACTTTGAAAACACGCCTGATTTTCAGGCCGTCAATCCCGATGGCACCCTGGGCAACTACGACGCGCTAAAAAAATTGAACGCAGACGGGTTTAGCCAGATGAAGACGTTGAGCGTCGTACCAAATAAGGAAGCGATTCGGGTTTTGACTGACTCGCTGGTACTTTATACGTTCTCGATGGAACAGAATGCAACGCTCAAAACCGGCCAGAAAATGAAGTTTGAGCACGTAGCGGGAACGATGCTCTTCTCCAAAATCAACGGCGCGTGGAAAGCGACGTTTTACCATGAGTCTGCATCGGCACCAGTAGCCGTCAAGTAGCAAAGACTGCGCGCCTATAAAATCTGTATCCTCGCAGCCTTTTTTCCATTCAATAGACCAATGAAAATCAGTCAATTTCTACCTTCGCTGTTACCGGTCACTTTTGCTGTTTTGCTCATTGGTCTGACCGTTGTCGGCTGTGACCCAAAACCAAACGCCGACAAGGCTAACGCACTCCAAACCTACTTTGCTCCCGCCGATACGGGTATGCAAACCGGGGGCGTGAAAATAATCCCGATCAAGACTCCGAAGGGCACATTCAACGTGTGGACGAAGCGGATTGGCAACAACCCAACCGTCAAGGTTTTGATTCTGCACGGCGGCCCCGGTGCAGGCCATGAGGCCTACGAGGTGTTCGAGAGTTTTCTGCCTAAAGAAGGCATCGAGTTCATTTATTACGACCAACTCGGCGCGGGTAACAGCGACCGCCCAACCGACAAGAGCTTGTGGGTGCTACCCCGTTTTGTCGACGAACTGGAGCAGGTTCGGGTCGCATTAGGGCTAAATAAAGACAATTTCTACCTCTACGGCCACTCATGGGGCGGCATTCTGGGCATAGAGTACGCACTCAAATACGGGCAAAACGTCAAAGGCTTACTTATCTCAAACATGATGAGCAGTGCGCCCGCCTACAGCCGCTATGCCAACGAGGTACTGGCCAAACAAATGGACCCAAACGTGCTGGCCGAGATCAAAGCACTCGAAGCCAAAGGCGACTTCGCCGACCCGCACTATATGGAACTGTTGCTGCCCAATTATTACGAAAAGCACATCTGCCGTATACCAGCTTCGCAATGGCCCGAACCGCTGAACCGGGGGTTTGCCAAAATCAATCAGGAGCAGTATGTGACCATGCAGGGACCAAGCGAGTTTGGCATGGCGGGCAATGCCAATCTGAAAGACTGGGATCGTAGCAAAGACCTGCCCAAAATCACCGTGCCGACGTTGGTTATCGGGGCCACCAACGACACAATGGACCCCAAACACATGGAGTGGATGGCCGGGCAAGTGAAAAACGGCACGTTTCTACTATGCGCCAACGGTAGCCATTTCTCCATGTATGACGATCAGCAAACGTATTTCACGGGGCTGAATTCCTTTCTGAAAAAAGGGAATTGAACCGAATCAATAAGCCAACCAAATCCCAATGAAAGCCAACCAATTCACCATGATGCCGGCCGCTTTTGCCGCCCTGATTCTGTTTGCCGTCGGTTGTAATACCGCTCCCCAAAAAGTAGATGAGAAACCAGCGGCTCAATCCGATGCGCCGGAGTATTTTCTGTTACGCCCCGAACTCGAGAAAGCGTATGGCTATTCCCATGCCGTTCGGATTGGCAATGAACTCAAAATATCGGGTGCGGTCAGTATGGACGAGAAAGGAAACCTGACGGCGAAAGGTGATCTGGGACAACAAATGAAAAATTGCTACGCCGATCTGGACAAAATTCTGAAGCACTATGGCTACACCTGGGACGACGTTGTGGTTGAGAATATTCTGACCACGAACATGCCCGAATTTGTGAACCAGTCGGCTTACCGAAATACGATCTACAAAAAGCAGTTTCCGACCGGGTCGTGGTTTGGCGTAAAGGAATTAGCCTTGCCCGGTCAGTTGATTGAGATTGAGTTAGAAGCCTATAAAGTGCGCTAATTCAGTTAAGCGGATTCGATGATGAGCCTCATTCTTTTTTTCAGATTCCTGCCTGGGGTTAGCCCAAATCTTCCATGACACATAGACGCGTTTTAGCCGCTAGACCGAAATGACTTTTGCGCTCCCCCATAAATCGGCAACCGCAGCCTCCCTCAATCCAGCGCCTTCATTCATCAAAAACCGTATCGAGTCCATCGACGTACTGCGGGGGCTGATTATGATCATTATGGCGCTTGACCATACGCGCGATTTCTTCCACGGCCAGGCCTATACCGACGACCCGCTCAATCTCGATACCACCACGCCGGTCCTGTACGTCACCCGCTGGATTACCCACTTCTGCGCCCCGACGTTTGCCTTGCTATCCGGTACGTCTATCTACCTGCAGGGGGTACGAAAATCGCGTAGGGAGTTGAGTCTGTTCCTGCTGAAACGGGGTCTATGGCTCATTGTAGCCGAGGTACTCCTGATTGCGCCAGCGGACACGTTTACCCTGTTTAATCCCATCACGCTGGCCGTTTTCTGGTCGCTGGGCATCAGCATGGTGTTCATGGCCGGGCTGACGTGGCTACCGTTCCGGGCCATACTGAGCCTTGGTTTAGCGATCGTTTTAGGCCATAATCTGCTGGATGCGGTGGAACAGGCACCGGGTTTTACATCGGGTTTTTGGTGGGCGCTGTTTCATGGGGGTAGTCACCGTGTGTTCGAATACGCGCCAGATCGGGTCATTAATGTACTGTACCCGTTTTTTCCCTGGCTGGGGCTAATGATGCTGGGCTACTGCCTGGGCCGGTTGTTTGCCCCAGCAGTTTCGGCCACGAAGCGTCAACGGTGGCTGGTTTATCTCGGTGCCGGAGCCATTGGGTTATTTGTGGGGCTGCGTTTGCTGAATGAATACGGCGACCCCTTCCCCTGGAGCGTCCGGGAAGATGGTCTCACCACGCTGTTCTCGTTCCTGAAGGTACATAAATACCCCCCATCGCTGCTGTATATGTGCATTACGGTAGGGCCGGGACTGCTGGGACTGGCGTTGCTGGAGAATGTACACAACCGCGTTACCGGCGTGCTGCGAACCTACGGACGAACGGCCTTTTTTTATTACACGCTCCATTTTTATCTCCTGCATACCCTGCGCATGATTGTCTTTTTTGCCGCTGGCCATACCATGACGGAGGCCGATAAATCACTGCAAACCATACCGATGCGGTTTGTGCTGCCCGGCGATGGAGGCTACAGTCTTGGCGTGGTTTACCTGATCTGGATAGCCGTTGTCGCATCGTTGTATCCCCTGTGTCGCTGGTATGATGCCTACAAGACTACACATGAAGAGCAGTGGTGGCTGAGCTATCTGTAGAAAGTAAACAATCAAAACCCAGTCAGGAAATGAACAAAAGTGAAAAAGTAAAAACAAGAACGGTTGTCATTCCTGACGACCTGGAAGCCGTAAAAAAATTATGGTTTGACTATTTAGTTTGGGGGAACGACAAAATGCAGGAACTCTACGGCGTGCATCCCCATAATCCCCAGGAAGCGGTTGAACAGGACATCCAACAGATTGGCAAGTTTCAACCGCCTTACGGACAGCTAATCCTGGTTAGTTATGACGGTAAACTATGTGGACTTGGAAGCCTGAAACGGATCAACTCCGATATCGGTGAAATAAAACGAATGTTTGTTGATCCAGCTATCAGACGAATTGGGGCTGGACGAGCGATCCTCCAAGAACTTCTACTTGAAGCGAAAAAAGTCGGTTATAAAAAACTTCGGCTTGACAGTCCCAAGTTTATGGAAGCAGCTCATTCCTTGTACAGAAGTGTTGGATTCCGTGACATTGAAGCGTATCCGGAAATGGAAATTCCCGCCGAATTTAAAGACTATCTGTTGTTTATGGAATTGGATTTAACCGACGGCACTACATAAATCCGAATATATAAACATAGAGAAGGCCAGCCTATGCGGCTAATGAATCGATCTTAAACCAGTCAAACCAAACAATCAAACCCATGAAACAACTCCTGATTACCCTATCTTCTCTTTGGCTGCTGGTTAGCCTCGGCATGTCGGCCTCTGCACAGGCTCAGCAAACGTCAACGACTCAACTCAAAAGTATCCACCTTTTCGATATGCCAGCGGGTGTAACGGAGGCCCAGCTGTCGACGATGATTGGCGAGATGAACACGGTCATTAAACGCCTGGGCTACAGTAACGCCGGATACACACTCTACAAAGTAGAAGGAAAAGGAGCCGACAAATACCGCTACTACTTCGAGGGCAATTGGCCCAATACCAACGCGTACCAGAAAATCCACGACGACAAATCGTTTCAGGAAGCAGATAAAAAACTGGGTACGGTGTACGAGAAAATTAAAGCCGTTGAAATCTACCGTCGCTTGGTGAGGGTGCCTTAATCGTCTAACCATCAAAAACCCAATGAAAACAAATCCATTTACCCTACTTCTGGCCGTTGTTGCCATGACATCTGTCTGCGTTACTGGTTGCAACGCCCCCGCCAAAAAAGAAGCTACCACTGAGCAGGTAGCTGCTAAACCCGATATGGCCGCCATCAAAACGGAGATTCAAGCCATTGAAACCGAATGGGCCAATGCCACAACCGTCAAGGACATTGACAAAATAATGGCACTCTATGCAGACGATGCCATAGAAATGGCCGATGACGAACCCATGTGTGTGGGAAAGGCTGCAATCCGGCAGGTGTTGCTCAAAAGTATGAAAGCGCGCAAGGCCGGGACAACGGTTTCCTACGAGACGATGGACGTATACGGCGATGACAAACTAGTGACCGAAGTCGGTAAGACAACGATCAAAGACGCGGCTGGTAACGTAGTGAGCACCGGCAAGTACATGGGAATTTTTGAAAAACGCGACGGAAAATTCATCTGCATCCGCGATATTAACAACGAAGATCAGAAGGACAAGTGAAGTAGAATGGGCTAACAAACCGGTCAACATGAATGGATACGTTGTATTTAGGTGGCTCCTCCTGCTCTTGTGCCTGTCCGCGTCCGTCGGGCAGGCACAATCCACGGTACTTTACTTCAACGAACCACCCAAAGAGACGCTGGGCCGCAACCGAAATCAATTAACCATCCATCGATTCTTTACCGACCGCGACGATTTTCTCTGGTTCGTCAGCGGCAATGGCCTCAGCAGGTACGACGGCCATGAGATCGTAACGGTGGGCTCCAATCCGGTGGATTTGAACTCCCTCTCCTCGGCGCGGGTGGCGGATATGGTTCAGGACGAGCGTGGCACGTTCTGGATAACCACCCGCGACGGGGGCCTGAATGCCTACAATCAGCAAACGGGCAAGGTGGCCCATTTTCACCACCTGCCTACCAACAAAACCAGTTTATCTTCAGATAAGCTCCGATTTCTTCAACGCGATGAATCCGGTTATCTCTGGATCGGGAGCGATTGGGGCATGAATCGGTTCGACCCCAAAACGGGCCTTACTGTCCGTTTTTTGCCCAAACCAGGCGAGTCAGGGCAGTTGCAGGGCAATCCGCTGTCGCCTATTCTGGTGGAATCGCCGGGCCGGGCCACGCCGGGCCAATCCAGGCCGGGCGATGTTTACGTTTGCACAACGGCCGGGTTCGAGCAGTTTGACCGAACCAGTAACCGTTGGCGGTGCTTTCCGACTGTAAATAAATTAGGGGTGCCCGTCATTAACGCCACTGACGGTCTCAATGTGATTAATGGCCTCTGCAAAGATCGTCGGGGCCTGATCTGGATGGGTGTTCCGGACCAAACCGGGTTGCGGGTTTTTAATCCTAAAACCGGGCAGATCAATTGGTTCGATAGGCGAACGGCCGACGGCAAACCCATTCCGTTTCCAAAAGTGATTCTGGAAGATCGGGCGGGGCGGCTTTGGCTTTGCTGCGACAACGACATCTTCCGCATATCAGCCGACCGGACCGTCGTGGAGCAATGCACGCCCGTAGCCATCAGCAATGGGGAACAACTCAAAGAATTGGTAACGCTGTATGAAGATAAACAGGGGTTAATCTGGCTGGAGAGAACAAGCGACAAAAATCCACTTTTTTTCGACCCCCGCCAGGAAAGTCATCCCAATATTCAACTGCCGACGTTGGACATCCCCTCCGGCGCGTCTGCCGGTGCAGTACCAGCCCGGCCCGTGACCGAGGGTCTGATGCCCGACTCGGTCGGTTTCATCTGGATTAGTACCGATCTGGGGCTGATTCGCTATAATCCGGGCCACGTCAGGCCGGGCCAATCCAGGCCGGGCCAGGAAGCGATGAAGATTGTACTGAAACAACCCTTTACTTATTTCACCTGCCCACTGCCAGCTGCAACCGGAACCAGCTCCGATCGCTACCTGCTTGTAGGCGCGGAGGCTGGCCTGTTCGTTTACGACAAAAAAACGGGTCGTCTCACACCCGTCCGTTTAGATAAGACTGGTCGTAATACGATCCCGAATGCCATCGCTTCGGCCCTTGATCGGGATGATGACCTCTGGATTTCAACCTGGGGGAAAGGACTTTTCCGCATTCCAAAGGGCAGCTTATCGGTCGAGACAGGGCTGGTGAGTACCTATGAACAGTGGAAAAACGACCCTACCAATGCCAATAGTTTATTGTCGAACACGCTGCAAAAGATTGCGGTCGATGCGCACAACACGGTGTGGGTGTGCGGAGCCGCTCACGGCCTTAGCCGGGTAAACAAACGAACCCGGCAAGTACAGCGGTTTGTGCTCCGGCAAGGCGACCCCTATGGACTGGCCAGTAACTACACCTTTGCGCCCCTGATTGATAAGCAGGGCGATGTGTGGGTAACGAGTGGGTATGCAGCTCCCTTACAGAAGCTGTCGGTCAAAACGGGGCGATTCAAAAAATATGGCATCACCAACGGGTTTACGGATGATTATTTTGCCCACGCTACCCTCGACAGGACTGGCAAAATCTGGTTCAACCAACATCAGGTGGTATCCTGTATTGACCCCCTTACGGAGCGCGTAACCACGTTTCCGCAGTTTGTCGGCAACTCGGTTTACTCAACGCCCATTATAGCACTGCCTAAAACCGGCGAAGTATATTACGGTTGTCAGACCTATTTACGGCGGTTTGGGCCAAACGTCACCGCCCAGATCATTCCCAAAGCTTCGTCGCCCCTGAGGCTGGTTGGAGTCTCCTGCTTCGACATCGACGGGACGCAAACCATGCGTCTTCTGCCCCCGGATCGCTGGCGAGCCAATGAGCTGGCATTGTCGCACCGGGAAAACACCTTAGAACTAAAGTTTGCGCTGCTGGATTACCGTAACACCAGCAGTCGTGACTATTCCTATTCCCTGACCGGACCGAAGGACGAACCACAATGGGTAAGCATCGGCCTGAAAAACACAGTCAATTTTGCCCAGATGAAGCCAGGAACGTATCTGTTTCACCTGAAAGCCCGCAACAGCGACGGGGTCTGGAGTGAACTGGCAATACCCCTGCGCATCGGTATCAGCCCGGCCTGGTGGCAAAGCCCCTGGGCTTATGGGGTTTATGCACTGTTTCTGTTACTCGGTTTTTGGTACCTGATGAAGGCCCGTCTACGGGAACAAGCTCGTGAGCTGGCCTTGCAGGAAGCGGTAGTCATTAAACAGCAGCGCGACGAGATTGCTCAAAAAAACGCCCAGAACGAACTCCTGCTGAAAGAGATCCATCATCGGGTCAAGAATAATCTGGCCGTGGTGTCGGGTTTGCTGGCGTTGCAGTCGGCTAAAGTTACTGACCCCAACGTAAAGGAAGCCATGCAGACCAGTCAGAATCAGGTGCAGAGCATGGGTATCATCCACCAGAAACTTTATCAGGGAAACCAATTAGGGGCGATCGAAATGCACGATTATTTTAACAACCTGAGCGAAAGCATCCTCCATTCGTTCGATGCTGCCGGCCGCATTACCATCGATTGTTCGATGCCTGAACTGGTGCTTGATATTGACACTGCGATTTCAGTAGGACTCCTAACGAACGAGTTACTGACTAACTCGCTTAAATATGCGTTTGTCGGCAAGAACAACGGCACCATTCGCATCAGTCTGACGCGGATGGACAACGATTCATTGCTGCTGCAAGTGGCCGATAATGGTATTGGCAAACAGCCCGCCGAGGCCGCTAAAGAAACGGGCTTCGGGAAACAGTTAGTGGACTTGCTCGCCATCCAGCTCGGTGGTATTCTGACCTACGAACACCAGGACGGGACGCTAGTCAAACTCCACTTCAAAAGGTCGGCCTCTGTCTGATTTCAGCCAAATCCGGACCTTGGCCTGGATCCTTTGACAATCAGGTATACAACGGCAATTATTTGGGCTACAAAGCCGTGCTTCGTACCTGCTTATGTGTTGGCATCCACCGCCATTTTCATCCCACTCATAATTAAGATTACACGAACATTGGGCGCTAGACAATCAATTAATGGATACCGTCTCAAAAACCATCAACTTCTAGAAGTCATTTAATCTTCGAAACGGTACCAACAAAAGTTTACAATCCTCTCTGTTTTAGGCCTTGTTTACTTCCTTCCATTGCACTTCATGCGCCAATCGATTGGTGAGAGATGCCTTCGCGGCTACTTTTCCGGCGGCTTCCCCCATAGCGACGGCGTTGCCCGTTACGCGATAGCTGGCGTGGGCGAAAAAATCCCCGCTGATACATCTACCAGCCATCATTAATCCGCCTACTTCGCTGGCAATCAGCGAGCGCAAGGGAATGTCATAAGGCTGCACTTTTATTCCCTCACTGCCGTACCCTTTATCACCCTTCCCATCCACAGAATGGATGTCCACGGCAAACTTCACCCGACAAACCGCGTCGTCAAAACGCGAGCCTTTGATAAGATCCTCCCGATTGACCGTGTATAAACCTTTGATCCGCCGTCCTTCTCGCAGGCCAATTTGCTCCGACGTGGCCACGATTCGTAAATCACTCCAGATACCGCCTTTTTTTCGAAGTTTGTCGACCATGTTATAGACCTCCAAACGAGACTCTATGGTTGCCTGGGTGATGTCCTGTGCATCCAGCGAATTCATGTTGTACTGATGATTCGCCATCATCGCAAACAAATCATCACGAATCAAAAACAGGGTGGGCATTCCATACGAGGGGTCCATGCCGACGCTCCTGATCTCTTCGCGAAGATTGATTTTATGTTGCGAACCCTTTACCCCCGCCTGGCTAATCAGGTTACTACGCACCATGTCGTACTTGGTGATTCCGGTCAGGATGGCCATCATGGATGCGGGTTGCGCCAAACCGGTGCTTGGATGCCCTTTCACAAAACTACATCCGGCCTGGGCCGCCAAATCGCCATTTCCGGAGGTATCAATGAACGTCTTGGCCCGCCAGGCTTCCCGTCCCGACTGGCTTTCGGTAACAATCGTTTCCAGCCTTTTTTTACTGTTGGTATAAGCCGCTACGACACGGGTGTGCAGTCTGACGTCAACTCCCGCATCCTTGCACAACTGGTCAAGAATTACTTTCATCGCTTCGGCGTCATAGTTGGTTGCCGATACCTGCGCGCCGGACTGAGTCAGTGCATCGAGGATTTCCTGCATTATTCCGCCCTTATTTTCATGTTCGATCAGGTTGCTCAGCAAACCCACCGTCCAGATTCCACCCAGGCACCCGTGGAACTCAATGAGTCTCGTTTTTGCTCCGTTCCGGGCCGAGGCAATGGCCGCAGCCACGCCGGCCGGGCCACCGCCACAGACAATCACGTCAACGTCTTCCACCACGGTTAATTTTTTGGAAGGTTCCTGAAAAACGGACGCACCTTTTTTACCCGATTCGTGACCCCAGGTTAGTCCGGTAGAGGATGCTACCGGCAGCATTGAGCCCATGATGCCAAGGCCCAACAATTCTCTTCTTTTCATGCTAGCAAGCTGTTTAGTTATACGAATCTGACCACTTTATGATTGCGTTTTTTTGGATGGCTTCATTGGCCATGTCGACTGATACCGCTGATCGATGCCCGGTTTCTGCGTTGGAGAAAGGTTTTTTCCCTTCGCGGATGCACATCGCAAAATGCGCCAGGGCTCCTTCCGTGGGAAGTGTATCGTCTCTGGCCGGATTTTTTACGCGGATGGGAACGCCTTCGTGATTATCCCAGGCCAATTTGGTAGCGCCCGACACCCCGTCGACCGCTTTTTCCGTCTCTGTATTCTCCGCATAGATCTTCGCCCGATGCCCATCCTCTCCCATCACCTCTATCGACCCTTTATCGCCCAGAATCCGGATGGAGTACCCCTGCCACGCATTCGTCGTCAGGGACGTAAAACTCGCCTTTACCCCTTTGGTATACTGCACCAGTAAATGCACATTGTCGTAGGTGTCGCGCCCATCCTTCCAATAATCGATGCCGCCAAGGCCGGTGATACGATCCGGTTTGTCGTCGAGCAGCCAGTTGAGGATGTCCATCTGGTGCGAGCAGAGTTCCGCCACCAGCCCACCCGAGTATTTTTGATACATGCGCCAGTTGATCAAATGTTCCAGGTCCGGATAATCGGCATTGCCCCGAAACGACACGTCGGCGGGCAAGGGCCTTCGCCAATCACCGTGACGGTTCCAGGTGCATTCCACCCGCTCGATCCGGCCACAATATTGTTTTTCCAACAGGAACTTGATTTCGGCATAAACCGGGTTGAACCGATGCTGGTAACCGACCTGAAAGACGGACGGTGAGTTGGCCGCCAGCTTCCTTAAGGCGAACGAATCGGTTCGGTTGTGCGTCATGGTTTTTTCACAGTACACGTGTTTCCCGGCCTGCAAGGCGGTTTTGGCCATTTCAAAATGGAGAAAAAGTGGCGTCGCGATGATAACCGCCTGCACCTGTTTATCGTCCAGCATTGGGCGGTGGTCGCCATAAACGGCGACTTTTTTCCCCATTTCTTTCTGGCAAGCTTCGCTATTGGCTTCCAGAAGATCGCAACAAGCGACGACATCGAATGCGGGCAGAGACGACGCGATTTTGGCAAGCCACTTCCCCCGGGCACCGGCACCGATGAGACCCACACGAATCCGATCATCGGTGTTCGGAACGACAGACGCGTTGGCGGATGGCCAGTTGTGCGCCACCAAACCGGCCCCCACGCCCATTTTTTTGATAAAAGATCGCCGGTTCAATTCCATCATGATGTTGTTTCATCCATTTAACAACTGGTATTCATCCGTTTCATTGACCGGTTTTATGAACACTTATTGCCCAGACTTCCGGCCCGCCCCTCCTTAAAACCGCTTCTGCTCATTTTGCCCAAAACAATTTGGTTGAGGAGTCAAAAAGCGTCGTGAGGTTGACATTCCTGGGAACTTGCGGGTTTCTGGTAATTTCCGAATCCGGATAGGGCACCCGGTTGGCTAAACCGCTCGGATCCGTAATCGTCATAAACAACTCCCGGCGAACATCATTATAGGCCTCCAGGGGCTGATCGTAAAACAGATAAATGTACTTCTGCAACAGGATGTGCCGGAGCGTCAATTGGGCGGCCGTTGGCGACACCTTCGGCAAAGCCAGGTACGCATTGATTTTTTCGGTGGAAAGAGCGGTTGCCGGATTGAAAAGCGACGCTTGTTTCAAGGCCGTCTGCACGGCGGTTTGATAGGCGGCATAAGCGGCTGTTCGGTTGTTTAACCGCAACTGGGCTTCTGCTTCAATGAATTTCAGTTCGGCATAAGTGGCCAGCGGCTGTGGAGAATTCAGCAGTTTTAAAACGGCGGGCTTTGAATAAAACCGGCCATCCAACCGGGGCTCCCCAAAATCGCCACCGGCGAGTCCGTTCGGCGCCGGTTTTATGGCTCCGCTGATTCGTGAAAACCAGATAGCGGTTCGCGGATCATCTTCCACATTCGTGCCCGAACTGAACCACGCCAGCGCGTTGTAAATACCGTTGCCCATCGCAAATTCGGGTTGTGACTGCTGGGCCCCGGAATAGGGATTCTCGTAATTGCGGTTATCGGCATACTGCTTAAAAACAAAGCCTTCTGTATCATTGGCAAATGACTTATCGAGATGACTCAACACGTTGTTGGCTGACCCGGCGGGGTCGATATTGCTCAACCGGTTGAACAGCCTGATTTTTAACGCATAGGCGGTTTTTTTCCAGGAAGCCATATTACCGGCAAAAACCAGGTCGTCGCTGCCCGGCCTGACCGGGGCGGCTGCTCCTTTGTCCAGATTGGCAACGGCCTCATCCAGAATAGCTTGCAGGTTTTTATAGACCTCCTGGGCGTTGTCAAACTTCGGCTGACGAATGACCCCGGCCTGCAGCGCTTCGCTCATCGGAATGTCACCGTACAAATCCACCAGGTTAGCGTATGAGTAAGCCGTCAGAACGTCCGCGATACCCGCATAACCCCAGGCCTCTGCGGCCACCGCCTTCTCCTTCAGCAGCTTCATGTCGTTCAGAGCCGCATAAGCCCCCGACCAGCCTCCCGAGTTGTAGGAGGTCATGGTGTTATAAATGCCGCCCATGCCCAGAACATTGGTATGGTGCTCAATGTAATAAGAGGTCAAACGATTGGACGAACTCCCCGCGACGGCTTTGACGTAACCCATCGTTGCCTGCGGTAAACGCGTGTTGAGCGGGGCGTCATTCACCTGGTTGGGGTTTTTGTCAATTTCATTCATGATGCTCTCCGAACAGGAACCCATCGTAGCCAGTAGCATGGCAATTGCAATCACTAGTCTGTATAATTTCATGGCGTCCGGTTTTTAATTATAGGGAAATTTTAAGGCCTCCACCGAAGCTTCTGGTCTGAGGAGTAATACCGCTGCGACCGTATCCGGCGACGTTGTTTCCTCCCTCACTGAAATTCACTTCAGGGTCCGAGAAAGCGTCGGAAATCAGGAATACATTTCGCGCTGACAAATAAACCGACAGGGATTTCGCCCATTTCAAGCCTAATTTCGACACTGGTAATGCATAATTCAGCGTCAACTCGCGCAACCGTACAAAGGAAGCATCCGATAACTGTGACTCATAATTGGTCCACAACTGGCTGTAATAAGGATATTCTTTCTTGATCTTAATGGTGTTGGGGCCTTCTACTACCAATTGGGTTCCGTTCCAGCGTCCCTGCACACCCTCCAGCACGACATCCTGCTCCCGATCCAGTGTTCCCGCCGATAGCCCCCGCCAGTTGGCTTCGGCCAAACCGTGGTTCCAGAAAACGCCCCCCTGCCGCCAATCGAGCTGCGCACTCAGCGACAAGCTCTTGTACCGTAAGCTGTTGGAAAAATTCAGTTCAAAATCCGGCACCGTGCTCCCAATTACCTTCAGGTTGTTGTCGGTCAATGGAAAACCGTAGGTCGACGACCTGGGGTCATTGTTGATCACGAGTTGCCCGCTGGCGGGGTCCCGCAGGTACGACCGGCCGTAGATGGAAGGATAGGCGTAACCGGCTTCGGCTACGATCGGGTCAGACAAAACGATCCGATTGACACCCTCCGCCAGACTTTGTACGGTGTTATCAAACGACGTAAAGTTAATTCCCAGATCCCAGGTAAAGGCAGACGTCGTGACCGGGGTGAGGCCTAACACCACTTCGTGACCTTTGGACAACATTGATCCGGCATTGCGGATTTCCGCCGAAGCACCGGTGGAAAGCGGCACCGGAACGCTGTAGATTTGTCCATCGGATTTGGAATTGAAATAGGTGTATTCCAGCGAAATCCGGTCATTGAAAAACTTCAGATCGGCACCCAGCTCGATGGTTTTTGTATTCTCCGGTCTCAGGTTGGGGTCAATCCGCGTCGAACTTTGGGTGAGACCCGTCAGCCCGTTAAAGGGAAAAACAAAACCGCCCGGACTCCCTTTTACAAAACCGGCATTGTTGACAAAAACCGGCCCCACCTGCCCTACTTCGGCGTAGGAAGCGCGTAATTTAATCAACGAAACCGTCCGTTTTTGAAGGGACAAGGCATCAGACAGGATGAAACTGCCGCCGATGGACGGATAAAAAAACGAGCGGTTGCCGGTGGGCATGTTGGAGGCAACATCGTTCCGGCCCGAGGCATTCAGGAAAAGAAGCTTGTTCCACCCCAGATTCAGGTTTCCGTAAAACCCCACTACCCGTTGTCTTGATATGGAGTTGCTGCCGACCACATTGGTGGCATTATTGAGATTGGCCCAACCACCGGTTACAAAATCCGATCCTGCCGTCCGGTCATTGCTGCTGTTGATGTCATAGAGTTCATTCCCCACAATGACATTCAGATTCAGTTTTTCGCCAATATTCCTGTCGTAGGTCACAAACAGGTTGGAATTGATCTGGTTCTGGCTGCCGTTATTGATGGTCACGCTACCGCCACTCGGCGGAAGGGTGCGGCCCCGCGTTGCTGTCCCCAACTCCTGAAAATCGACCTCCTTGGTGCTGAAGTAATCCATTCCAACCCGATAGGTAACCGACAGTTCCGGCAGGATGTCATACTGAAAAAGCAGGTTACCAAAGGTCCGGTTGGTTTTGTTCTGGCGCGAGTTGTGGTTTACCACCCAGTAGGGATTGTTTTGCCCAGCCCGGTAATACACCTGCTGATACGGATTGGCAGGGCTTGCATACCGTTTCCCTTTCAGGTTGTAGGAGGGCGGCACGTCGGTGAGTCCCCGAAAATAATTGTCGTTGCCTCCCAGCTCCGGGTAATCATCCACCGTTAAATCCGAATAGTTCAGGGAAAGTCCTACGGTCACCTTTTTGATTTTGGTCATCTCTCCATTGAACTTGATGTTGTAGCGTTTCAGCCCCGAGCCTTGAACAATGCCGGTTTGACTGGTCTGCCCGGCTCCGATCATGAAATGGCCATACTCCCCACCGTCGGCCAGTGACAGGTTATTGGAAACCGTATGGCCGCGCTGATAAAAATCCCGGTCGTTGTCATACGCACGGGCCACTTCCTGCTCCCCGAACTCATTGGTATAAGTTCCGATTCCATCGATTTTGGCACCCCAGGTCCAAATCTGGTTCAAATCGAATTTTCCGTTTAAGCCCTGGGAATATACATCCTGCATTTTAGGTAAACGGGCCACCTGGTCCACATTGAAATGCGTGTCGAAACTAAGGGTTGGCTTGCCCGAGCGGCCACCACTTTTCGTTTTGATCACCACCACACCATTCGAAGCCCGCAAACCGTAGAGTGCCGAAGCCGCCGGTCCCTTCAAAATATTCATGGATTCGATGTCGTTGGGATTCAGGTCATTGACCCGAACCCCGCCCGCGACGGGAAGGCCATCAATGACATACAGCGGCTGGTTGTTGCCCGTAATGGAGCGATTCCCCCGGATCGTGATTTGGGGTGCTTTGCCGGGCATCCCGCTGTTCAGACGGACCGATACCCCGGCCACTTTTCCCTGAAGACTATTCAGCACATTGGGATTCCCCACTGAGGTGAGCTGGGCACCTTTTACCTCCTGGGTGGCATAAAACAAGGCTTTCTTTTCCCGTTCAATTCCAAACGACGTCACCACGACCTCCTCCAGCGATTTCGCGTCTTCTTTCAGCGTCAGGTTGATGGCGGTTTGATTGCCGACGGTTATCTCCTGACTGACGTATCCGACGTACGAAAAAACCAGAACGGCGTTACCATCCACGACCGATTGGCGGAATTTACCGTCAGCATCGGTCGTGGTACCCTGTTGGCTTCCTTTGACCAGAATACTGACGCCCGGTAATGCCTCGCCTTTCTCGTCCGTCACCCGGCCGGTAATGATTCGGTCCACCTTCTCGGGATTCGGAAATTCAATTGAATTCGTTGTTTCGATCTTACCCTGCTCACTCTTCACCTCCCCAACACGCGTTAAAATTACCTGGTTGTTATTGATAACCCTATAGTGTATACGTCGAGGTGTCAAGACCTGTTTCAGAACGTTATCGACCGTTTCTCCCTGGATCGTCAGGTTTAGTTTTTCGTCTAATTCGATCACGCCTTTCTGGTAAGAAAAAACGACGTCGACCTGCTGTTCGAGGCTTCGCAGAAATAACCGGAGGTTACTGTTTTTTAAGCTGACCGTAACCCGCTCCTTCAGTAGCTCCTGGGCTACAACGGGATAGGCGAGTGCATTGCACGCAATCACCCCTACGAGAATTAATTGGGCTAAAGTGATTTTCATGAGCGTGAAAACCTCTTTTTTGGTAAAAGATTTTGACATACTTTTGACTGGTTTTGTTCTAATCAGGACATGACAATTGCAATCAGCTACTGGATAAGTGCTGGTAAATTCCAGAGAAGGTGTGGCAGCATCTTCTCTTTTTTTTGTAAGTGGGATTGGAATGCTTTATCGCATAAGATTTCAGGGTTTAGGATGCCATTAGGTGGTCGTATAATTACGGACAGCCCGTAGCCTCAATGACTAACTGAGCGTCCATTTCTGTATAGGTAGCCCCTATTGTTTGACAGATTACTTCTAACTGGTCTTTCAGGGGCTGGTTACTGAGTGTGGTCGTAATAATACAGTGGGAAAGCAGCTCTTCATCGTATAATATATGAACGCCGTAGCGTCGCTCCAAGGTCTTTAAAACCGTCGTAGCCGGAACTTCCTCAAAGTATTGCTTTTCACTCGCAGCAAGCGGTTGAACGGGCAGGGGCTCTGCAACCAATTGCTTCGAAAGCCTTTCGGTTTGGCGATTGAAGATGACTTGTTGATTGGGCAACAGAACGAGGTTCTGCCGTTCGTCACTGACTAATCGAATCGGTTTCTGGTTGTAAACCGACACGCGTCCGGTGCGTACTTTGACCTCAACCTGCTGGTCGTCATCAAAGGCTTTAATGTCAAAACTCGTTCCCAGGACCTGGGTCACCAACTCATTGGCGTAGACATAGAACGGTTTTTTAGGATTGGGGGCAATTTGAAAAAAGGCTTCCCCACTTAAAAAAGTTTCCCGCGATTGGGCCGTAAAATGGGCCGGATAGCTGAACCGGCTATTCTTCTTCAGGTAAACGACGCTTCCATCTTCAAGCTTGATTTCCAGGGGAGTATCATTCCGATTAACCTTTTCGATCAACGTGTTTTTTTCGGCAGCTTTTGTGATGAGCTTCGTGTAAACGGTTTTTGAGGTAGATTGATCAACCCAGTTCCAGATGATAAAAACCAAGGCCAGGGTGCATAAAACCGCTACCCCGGTCCACTGACGTTTTCGGGGCCATCCCACCAACGGATCCGCATCGAGGGTCGCTGAACGGATTCGCTTCCAGGTCTTCTCTTCATCGACGGGTAAACTGCGGTTGACCTCCGCCTGTTGAATTTGCTGAATGAGCTGAACCGCTCCCTGAATGATTTCCTGTTTGGCCGGATAATCCTGCCGCACCTGCTGCCAGTATGCGTCCTGCTCATCATAGAGAACCCACCTGACAAACGCGTCATCGTTCAAAAAATCCTGCAATGTAAACTCGTTGTACAGCATGGTTCACCAATTAGGTCCCTCTCTACTATACAGAGTCGCATTTTTATAGAAATTAATCACCTGAATTGAAATATTTCCCTCTTTTCTATAAAAAAACTCTTCGGACACTTTTTACACCTGAACTGGAATAATGCGTTAATGCGGTTTTACGGATATAAAGGAGAAAGAAGTAGGGTCAAGAGAGAAAACACGCCTTTCAGAATGATCCGTAACATCGAATAGGCTTTAAAGAGGAGATTGCTGACAACCTGTTTGGAAACGCCCATCAGTTCTGACGACTGATCAAGGTTCATCCCGTGAAAAAAGCGAAGATTCACGGCCTCCTGTTGACGTGGACTTAATCGCGCTATCGCACCCTGTATTTGTCGGGATCGGTCAAAAACCGTTTCCTGTTCAACGGTTGTTTGTTCGTCTGAGAGGGAAACTAAGCAGTCCAGAAATTCATCAATATCTTCAGCTTCATCAAAAATGCTGTTTCGGGTATTTCGCTTCAATTGATTTCGGAGGGCGGTCAGCAGATAAAATTTGGGTTCAGCAACAGCAGCTAATTGTACTTTTCGGCGCCAGAGGTAGGTGAATAAGTCCTGGATGGCATCTTCCAATAACAAGGAATCGGATGTTAATCGGGAGCCGTAATTAACCAATATTTTAAAATAATGGCGGTATAGAATTTCAAATGCCTGTTGATTTCCCTGGGCCAGTGCCTCCCAAAGCGCTTTCTCATCGTAGTTCTTGAACAAATCAGCAGCAGGCATACAATACGTTCCGGTTTAGGTATAGCCATACGAATTGGCGCTAAATTAAATAAAAATAATAGAAAATATGATTTTATCGACCCAATTTTACAATTTTGGTTGGGCTCGCCGTCTCCGATTTGTAATAAGAAACGCGCCGGTGACTGCTATCCTTCGCTGGCCTGAATCCGTTCCAGGGTTCGGGGATCCCTCAAGCCGCTAAAGTACTTGTCCAAAACCTGCTGAAATACCGGGTTGGTGTTTTTCGGCAAACTGAATAAGGTCATACTGGATCGAAGTTTCAAATCATCCGGACTGCCCAGCATCTGGTTAGCGGTTTTTCCTACAATTCCCAGCAGGGCGTTGGAAATTTCAATAAGCCGACTCCCCAAAACGGGATGATCCAGATACGCCCGGGCTTCTTCCAGGTTGTGAATCGCGTAAAACCGGGCCATTTCACTAAAGCCCAGGCCCGAAAGTTGAGGAAAAATGAACCACATCCAGTGTCCTTGCTTCCGGCCAATTTTGATTTCGTTCAGGGCCTGGAAATAAACCGGTTGTTGAGCGTCCAGAAACCGTTTTAAGTTGTCATCAGCTTTCATCGGGATCAGTATTTTGGCCGACAAATCGGGTCAGGTGTGGAAGCTGTCCCGTAGTTATTCATGCCTATTGTCATCCTAAATTTAAATATACATGAATAAAGTAAATTCAGGTGGACACGGTTTGTCACTACCGGGGTGCCGGTGAACCGCTGGATTTGTTCGGCTGGGCGGGGCCGCAGAAAAAAACCGTCGAATTGTCGCTCACCCATCGGGCCTATCGCCTGTTAATTGAAGACTACCCGTTGGCACGTGCGTATACAGGTAAGCGTAACGATACCGGTTTCCCCTATTTTTTCAAAGGTGAAGTCCGGGATTTTCGGGGGATCGGGCGGTTCGTACTCGGGATTCCGGGAGAGGTCCGAATCGATGAACCGGAGGAGTTTCGGGGGTATTTGCGGGGGCGGATTGGGGAGTTTGGGGTGTGAAGTTAAAAAGTTGAATGAAAGATAATCAACACCATGCGGGATTACTTTTTATGCTTTGCTTCCAGATGGGCTTCTTTCATTCGACGCAGGGCTTCCTCTTGCGACAGTCGTTCCGTGGGCAAGCCTAGAATTTCCTCCCAGGTCATTTCACGGATGGTTTTTCCGGTGATGGTGTTTTTGATAGTGCTGAAATCTTTTGATTTCTTGTTCATCGGCTATTTTGACCAGAAATGGTATATGTATGGGGTCGTAATTCAAAGATATTAGCAAAAACCGGGATTTGTTGTTCTAGCAAAATACATTCACTCCTTTCCCTTAGTTCTACAGTTAGATGTCCCAAATTTGACAGTCAATTTTCGGGCAAAAACGCACTTTTGCCCAGTTGACAAGGGCATCTGATCCTCTCACCATAATCTTACTGCCATGCTCATTCATATTTTTTTATAAGGCAAAACATATGTTACAAACTCTGATTCGCATAGGCCAGCAACTCAGTCAAAATCGGGGTGACTGGGATGATATTCTGGACAGTCCAAAGATTGAAACGGAAACCAAGAAAAGAGACCCTATTACCAACTATGTAATACCGCTCATTTTCAATCTGGATGAGCGCCGGGTTGAAGTTGGCGGTCTATTAGAGTATGATCCTGACGAATCTCCTGAACGGTTTTTCAATATTAAAATTCAGGGCGGCAATAACAAAGCCGTCTATACGTGTGCAGAATGGAAAAAAGTGGAGCAACTGCGCAAGACGTTCTTTGGGATTCCCGATAAGAGAGGTACAGAACCAGATCGGGGGCAGTTTACGGATGCCATCGAAACGGGTTTTTCTGATTTACGGACCACACCTCTTTACGAAACACTCAACGAAATTTTCACACTTCGTACTGAATTCGAAAACCGGTTTGATTTATTGAATAACACCAAGTTTACTGATGCCGACAAAGAAAAGCTATCGGACGATGAAAAGCGGTTTTTGAAAGCAATCACCTTACGCCCATCAGAGCGGTTTGCATTGGTCGTGGCACAGGTAATATGGACAGCAAAAGGGTGGGCAAAGCCCGTATTATTTAGCCAAATTGATGGCTATAAGACGTTTCTGAAAAGAAAATTCATCGGCGAATCTGTAGAAAATAAAACTGATGAGCCAATTGAAAAACTTTGCTATGCCACAGGTCAACGCACTATGGAAGTGGGCGAATTGGATATTTCGGCTCGCTACAGTTTGAATAAAATGTTCGTTACGACGACTGTCAATTACGCTAGTAATTGGGAAAACGGAGCATTTCAGAAAAACTATCAGGTTGATAAACAAACACAGTCGTACCTGGAACGGGGGTCGAAATACCTGCTTGATAAGTATAAAACGCGGATTGCGGGTATCGATCATTGCGTGATTCCTCAATTGCTCAGTCAAGACAATACTGATATAGAAACGACCCTAAAAGGACTAATCCGGAAATCCGATCTACTTTTTCAGTTCAATACATATCAGGAAATTGTTGGTGATATCAGTGTGGAAACTGAAAATCCTTACTGGATCACTTTTTTAGGATTTGAATCAGACGGTAATTTCTTCAAGACTATTAGCGTAATCAAAGACGTCAGCCGAACGCACTTTGAGCAATTAATTGGTGCTTTCCGCAAGCTTACTACTGATTGGAAAACCGTACCGGGCGTCAATTGGACAAGTATCATGAGTATGGGTAAAGAACAGATTCCGCTCGACTTTAACTTGTTCACGGTTTATTCAATGATACCGGTTCGGAGAGACAAAGAAAAGAAAAATGAAGCACTCAATTTGTTCAAACAGGTACTCGAAAAACGTCCAGTTGAGCGAGCAAAACTCTTTGGCTATTTTAAAGAATTGATCCTATGCCATTACTACGGGAGATACGCCGGTTACACCAATATTCGTGAAAATACCGAGTTCGATTTTGCCATTCGTAATGCGGTATTTCAGTACCTCGCCTTTATCCAGATTCTTAAACAGTTTAACCTAATCAATCCAATGGAAGAGGATCAACTTGATGACCTTGAAGAGATTACCCTTGATGCTGCGCCGGAAGAGCAAATTTTACCCGACTATCAACAAAAAATAGAGGAGTTTTTTGGACGCATGAGTTACAAACCGGAGCATAAAGCTCTTTTTTATTTAGGGCGTGTACTCAATACGGTAGCGCAAACGCAGTACAAAAAAGAACACAAGACAAAGCCGGTCCTCAAAAAACTGAACTACAATGGCATGGATCGGGATGACATCCGGCGGTTGCATCGAGATTTGGTCGAGAAGACGCAACAGTATAGCATTCACCGATTGACCGAGAGTACATTAAGCCGCTTTATGATGCTCTTTAATCACGAAAACTGGACAATGAAACCTGACGAAGCTCTTTTTTTCATTCTGTCGGGCTACTCATTCTTTGCCGGTTCCAAGAAAAAAATGATAACCAACGAATAACCTAAAACTCTTTACAATCAATGGCAACTCTTATTACGAATAATGCTGATTTTTTGTTTCTATATGATGCAACACAGTGTAATCCCAACGGTGATCCCGATCAGGAAAATAAGCCCCGTATGGATTATGATACTGATACCAATTTAGTAACAGACACCCGCCTGAAACGCTACATTCGCGACTATCTGAAAATGACCGGCACTGAAATTTTTGTTGATATGGAGGATGGACGTAAAGTAAATCCAGAACAAAAGTTGGAAGCTGTTGTAAAACGTGCATTAGCGAATGACGAAACGATTGGCGAACTGTTTGCCGAAAACGAATCGATGGGAGATGCGCTGGCGAAAATTATAGATACCGAGAAAACACCGGAGAAGATTTTTAAGAAGCTACAGGACAAGGCAAACCGGTCATTGAGCGTCTATTTATTGGCGCAGATGGTTAAGCAAAAATTTGTAGACATCCGCTTGTTCGGAAGCGCATTTGCTGTTGAGGGATTTTCCCGAGCCTATACGGGACCTGTTCAAATCAACTGGGGGTATTCGCTGCATAAAGTTCAATTGATGGAGTCGAGTTCGATCGTGACGACGATGAACGACGATAGCAGCACTTTCGGTAAAGATTATCGGGTTCATTATAGCCTGTTGGCTTTCAATGGGACCATTAACAAGTTTGCGGCTCAAAGTACCGGCCTGACTGATGCAGATATTGAGACGTTCCGAGATGCGGTTTGGAAGAGTGTTCCTGCTATGCCGACGCGGTCAAAACTGAATCAGTATCCTAAACTCTACGTCGAAATCACGTACAATGACGGTTTTTTCAACGGTAATTTCGGCGACTTGCGCAATTATGTCAAGGTATCTCCAACCGATCAATTAGAAGAAAAGCAGATTCGGCGTTTTGAGGATTTGACGCTGGATGTGTCAGCCCTCCAAAATTTGTTAACTGAAAATACGGGCCAAGGAAAACCCATTAAATCGGCCTATATCAAAGCAGCTACCGGTATTACACTATCCGCCAACTAACCGGTTATATGGAAGTACTGCAAATCGATGTGGGTGGTAAACTCGCCCACTTTCGCAAATATTATGCGAATAATACCGCCATGAGTTTCAGCATACCGCCCCGTACGACCTTGATGGGTATGCTGGCCGGTATGTTGGGTCGATCCCGCGACAGCTACTACGACGAACTGGCTTCGGAGCGTATTAGGATTGGCGTCCGCGTGATGCAGCCGATCAAGAAAACGTTTCATCGGCTTAATCTGCTGAAAATTGTCGGCAAAGGTGATTTTGACGGATCAAATGGTCGAATTCAAACACCATTTGAAATCGTAAGTGGATTAAGTATCAGCCGCGACATGGTGGTCTACCGGCTTTATGTTGCCTGCCACGAAATTGGTGATGAGACTTTCCAGTCGTTGAAGCAGGCAATATTAGAACGTCAGTTTCAGTATGCCCTCACATTTGGCACTGCGAATTTTACGGCATCCCTACTTTCGGCAATTCTTATTTCAGATGTCCAACTGACAGACTCGGATGACTGGGTGCTCGTGCATTCGGCCATGCCTTCAGAAGCAGTTGATGAACTGGATTTTGACCGGCAACGAACGGAAGATACGCTTCAATCAATTGAAGAAGAACTGCTACCCGGTGACTTTGCGGCAAATTTCGACCGCGAACTCCGGCGGATGGATCGGATGTTATTTTCGACTACTGCATCGGGAGTACGGGTACGGCTAAACAAACCGCATTACAGATTGATTCAGGCTGGCGAAATCCAGCATATCCTGTTTATGGAATGACTATCTTCTACTCACATAGCAAGCAGAATCCAGACGGTACAACGTATGGCTCTAAGCATCTTGTCGACCACACAATGGCCGTAACCGACAAGGCCTTACGGTCATTTCACACACACATAACGATGCAAACTAACCAGCCACTGACCGATGTATTACGGCTGGTTGGTTTGTATCATGACCTCGGTAAGTATACCACTCACTTCCAAAACTATCTGCTCAAATCGGGGGGATTCAATCAGGAGTTGAAGCAACACGCCAAGTTTGGCGGTTTTGCACTTTATCAGAAGTACAGTTCGCTGGGTCTCGATAATGTAGCTCTGTGGGCGGCCTACCTGATTTTTCACCACCATAAAAGTCTGACAGATATCAATGATTTAAAAGGCTATGCAGTGGAGGACAGTACTGAAGAATACATTTTTAATCAGCAAGCTAAAACGATTCAATCCGCATTAGAGCAGATTGCGGTTGAGTTGAACGAGCCCGCTTTAGAAAGTTATCTTAAATACCCCGATAAAAAACTGATCAAAACCGTTCGGGATTTAGAGCGAAAACCGAATATTCAGAATTACTTTCTAATAAGCTACTTGTTTTCATTACTCATTGAATCCGACAAGTTAGATGCTTCTGACACAACACTCTACACCCGCAAACCACTCCCTTCAACCTTGGTCGATCTGCGGCTAAAACCAGTATTGTTTCAGCCGTATACCCCAGAAGAACTGACAACCCTGGGCCAAAATGAGTTGCGCAGTTATGTACGCGGGGCGGTAATGCAGCATTTAGAGAAGTCGGATATTCTCGAAAAGCGGTTGTTCACTCTGACTGCCCCAACCGGTATAGGTAAGACGCTAACAGCCCTCGACTTTGCGCTCCGGCTTAAAGCGAAAATACGTACCAAGGAGCAGTATGAAGCCCAAATTATTTATGCGTTGCCCTTTATCAACATCATTGAGCAAGCCATTGCTGAATACAAGCAGGTGATCGGCGATTACGGGCAAATATTGGCTCATTATCAATTTGCAGACGCTCTTGAGCAGTTATCGAATAAAAAAGATGATGAAGAAAATCAGGGTTGGAATCAGAAAACGATGCTACTTGATACGTGGCAAAGTGATATAGTTATTACGACGTTTGTGCAGTTTCTACAAACACTGATTGGCAATCGGAATAAATTATTGAAAAAGTTTCACCACTACGCCGGTGCCATTGTCATTCTGGACGAAGTGCAAACAATCCGGCTGGAACAGTTACCGCTAATTGGAGCTGCGCTGTTTTATGCCACCAAGTTTCTGAATACGCGAGTTATCCTAATGACGGCCACAAAGCCTAAAACATTTGAACTGGCTAACCGTGAAATCATTGCGAAGGAAGGTGATGTACTTAATGTAACAGAATTGCTGACTGAACACCAGGCCGTATTTGCCGCATTTAAACGAACGAAGATCATACCTTTGATTAGTGATCCTATTGCTGATGAAAACGAATTTGTTGAAGACTATTTTACCCCTAACTGGTCAGTGAACAAATCCTGCCTGATCGTCTGCAATTTGGTCAAACGATCAGTAGATTTGTTCACAGCCATTCGGGAGTACTTAGGTGATAGAGGCTATCAGAATAAAATCTATTATTTATCGACTAATATCGTTCCTTCCCATCGTCTCCGCGTCATCGACCAAGTTAAACTCGATCTTAAGGCCGGTTTTAAACCCATTCTTATTGCTACTCAGTGCGTTGAAGCGGGCGTTGATCTGGATTTCGATATGGGTTTTCGGGATGTCGGCCCTATTGATTCCATCGTGCAGGTAGCTGGCCGTATTAACCGGGAAAATTCGGCAGATCGCAACCACTCACCTTTATATGTAATCGATTTTAACGATTGCGAAAGTATCTACGACCGAACAACGGCTACGCAATCACGGCAGGCGCTAACAAAAAGTGCCATTGAAAATAACGGTCAGATTCCTGAAGAAAAATACCTGACCCTAATCGGCGAATATTATGACAATCTATCTGCCGACGGTATCAAGTCTTTTAAAACAGCCCGTGAGATTTTTGGTAGTATGAAGCGCCTGAATTACGATAATGATGATAAAAACACCCACCCGGTTTCGAGTTTTCAGGTAATTGATCAGAAAGGTTTTGCCGTGTCTATATTCATTGAAATTGATGAAGAAGCCTTAAGTGCTAAAAATGCTTTTTTAGCACTTATTTGTAGAAAGATGAGTAAAGAAACTTTTGACACCAACTATAAACTAGCTTTCAATCAGAGAATTATAACCGTACCGAAGTATTTATCAAAAGTAAAAGAACTGCAGATGGACAAAAATTACAATCAATTAGTCGAAGGCTTATTAATTGTTAACCGAGGTGAAGTGCAGAACTATTACGATGAAATAACCGGCTTTGACCGGCGCAAAGAAGGTGCATCCGCAAACGAAACTTGTTTTTTCTAATCGACATAATTGTATGACCCCCACCCTCTCCCAAACCCTCCTCCCCCTCACCACCGTCACCTTCCCTGAAATCGCGCTGCGCACCCGCGACGGACACAAACTCCGGGGGTATTTCGGCGAACTGTTCCGCGAACACTCGCCCATGCTGCACAACCATTACGAAGACGGCAGCCTGCGGTATGCCTACCCGCTGGTGCAGTACAAAGTCTTGCAGAAAGTGCCCACACTGGTCGGACTCCAGGACGGGGCCGCGCTCCTGGCCCGGTTGTTTCTGCAGATGCGGGAACTTGATCTGGACGGGCAGCGCATCCCGGTGCTCAGCAAGCACATCCGCCACGAGCAGGTTGCCCTTGGCATGAGCGACGATTTGCACCAATACCGCTTCGAAACGCTTTGGATGGCCCTCAACCAGGATAATTACCGCGACTACCGCAACCGCAACGAAGCCGACCGGAAAGCCCAGCTCAAACGGGTGCTGACCAACCAGATTCTGATGGTGTTCAAAGACCTGGGCCTCTGGCTCGAACCGACCGACCGGATTATGCTCGCTCTTTCGGTTCAGGAACGCACCACGCAGTTTAAAAACCAGACGATGGTGGCCTTCGCCGGGGCGTTTACCGCCAACGTCCTCCTGCCCGACGGCCTGGGCCTCGGCAAGCAGGTCGCCCGCGGCTTTGGGTCCATTGAGCGAATGAGTGATTGAGCGATTGAGTGCCAATTCACACATTCACTCAATCACTCATTCGCTCCATAAAATGCAGCTTCACATCAATACTTACGGCACGTATGTCCACGTCAAGGACCGGATGTTCGATATTCGGTTGCGGGAGAAAGACGGTCAGATAAAAAGTACGCCCTATTCTGCCCAGAAAGTGACGCACATCATCATGAGCACCGGCACCTCGCTCAGTACGGATGCCATCCGGCTGGCGATGCAGCATAACGTCGATATTGTTTTTGTCGAACAAGACGGCGATCCCATCGGGCGGGTGTGGCATTCGAAACTGGGCAGCACCACCAAAATCCGGAAAGCGCAACTGGAAGCCAGTTTGTCGGCCGTGGGTGTGCGCTGGATCAAAAGCTGGTTGCTGACGAAGATGGACAACCAGCTTTCGCTGGTAAAAGACCTCAAAAAACACCGCCCGCAACATGCCGATTTCCTCAACGACAAGCTCACCCGCGTGGAAGCCCTGTGTGTGTCGGTCAACACGCTGGACGCCGGGCGCGTGGCCGACATCGCCGAAACGCTGCGGGGTCTGGAAGGAACCGCCGGGCGGCTCTATTTCGAAACCCTCAGCCATGTGCTGCCCGCCGAATACCGGTTTCAGGGTCGCAGCAGCCGACCGGCCCGGGATGCCTTCAACGCGTTTCTGAATTACGCCTACGGTATTCTGTACAGCAAAACCGAGAAAAGCCTGATCATTGCCGGAATTGATCCGTACGTAGGCTTTCTGCACCGCGACGATTACAACCAGTTGAGCATGGTCTACGACTTTATCGAACCGTACCGCATCTACGCCGACGAGGTGGTGTTCCGGCTGTTTTCGGGCAAGAAAGTCAACAAAGCCCACACCAGTCCGCTGGCGAACCGGAACGGCGAGCCGGGGGCCACCCTGAACGCGGAAGGCAAGGCCCTGCTGGTGACGGCTTTCAACACATTTATGGACAACGACCCGATCCGGCACCGGGGCCGTAACCTGTGCCGCAGTCACGTGATGCAGTTGGACGCTCATCAGTTTGCCAACAGCCTGATCGAACCTTAAGACCATGATTATCTGGGTACTATACGACATTGAAAAGGACAAAGCCCGCACCAGGGCGAGCAAGCTTTGTTTGCAGGCCGGATTATACCGGGTGCAGTTTTCCTGCTTTCTGGGGTCGCTCACCCCAAATGCCAAAGACACGCTCCGGCTTCAACTGGAAGAGTTGATCGACGAGACGAAAGACCGGGTCTACATTTTCCCGATGAGTCGGGACGAATTGCAGCAAACGGATTTACTGGGACAAGCCTTCGATAAGAAGCTGGTGACGGACGAAATCCGCGCCCTCTTTTTCTGACCCCACCCAACTCTTAACTCTTAACTCTTCATTCCCGTGACGCTCACGCCTTCGCATCTGATCGAATATTTGTTCTGTCCCCGGTTTACGTACTTTGAGTATGTTTTACAGATTTCGCAGCACGAAGAAAAGGATTACAAAGTGATGCGGGGCCGTCACCTGCACGACGAGAAACTGGAGCAGAACAAAGACTACCTCCGAAGGCGGTTGGGCGTCGTCAACAAGTATCTGGACCAATACCTGACCAACGACCACATCCGGGGCCGCATCGACGAGGTACTGGAGCTGGCCGACGGCACGATGGCGCCACTGGATTATAAATTTGCGGAATACAAAGACCGGATTTACGAAACCTACCGGACGCAGTTGTATTGTTATGCCTGGCTGATCGAAGAGAATTTTAATCGAAAAGTGACGCGGGGGTATCTGGTGTATACCCGGAGTCGGAACAAGGTAATGGAGGTTCCGATTGGCGAGACGGAGTTGGGCGAGATTCGGGCAGCGGCCGAGTCGGTTTACCGCATCATCGATCAGAATTTTTATCCGAAAGCGACCAAATACAAAGCCCGTTGTGTAACTTGTACGTATCGGAATGTTTGTATCCGGTAAAAGGCGTTCCGGCGGGGAATTTATTTAACGTTGGCGCAAAAAAGGCCGTAAGCATCTGATTATTTACCGTTTACGTTTTCGGAAAAACCTATTATTTATGTACAAAACCCGTTATTTGACGTCCTGTGAAACTAAAAAAGAGCAAAGCAGATTTGCACCTAACCTGCTATCTATAAGCGGCTTAGCCAGCCAGACGACTTACTGAGTACCATCCAGTTGAAGAAGGATTGAAACATGATGAAATAAAGACCGATCAAACCAATTGCTATACTTACTGAGTACCATCCAGTTGAAGAAGGATTGAAACATTGGCTCAATTGCCTTACTGAATGATACGTAATGCCTTACTGAGTACCATCCAGTTGAAGAAGGATTGAAACACGTCGATTCAGACCGCTTTTTCTTCTGCCTGGACAAACTTACTGAGTACCATCCAGTTGAAGAAGGATTGAAACGAACTCATGTTTGAAAAAATGCTGGTCAGGGCTTGCCTTACTGAGTACCATCCAGTTGAAGAAGGATTGAAACAAGACCATTATTTCAACCATTATTCACCCATTCTACTTACTGAGTACCATCCAGTTGAAGAAGGATTGAAACGATTAAAAATACCTTGTAACCTGTTGATATTCTTTCCTTACTGAGTACCATCCAGTTGAAGAAGGATTGAAACAAGATCGCCCGGCATCCGCCTGCCAGTGCCCACTTGCTTACTGAGTACCATCCAGTTGAAGAAGGATTGAAACTTGACCATGAAAGTCAGGTTCAGAATGCGAACCCGCTTACTGAGTACCATCCAGTTGAAGAAGGATTGAAACTCGACAAAAAAGCGTGTGTATCGTCGGTTCTTTTTCTTACTGAGTACCATCCAGTTGAAGAAGGATTGAAACACGACCTCAAGGCTGTCCTGTCTCTTTTGCTCGGGGCTTACTGAGTACCATCCAGTTGAAGAAGGATTGAAACCCTGATTACTAGGTAATTATTACACTATTTCGTAAATCTTACTGAGTACCATCCAGTTGAAGAAGGATTGAAACAGACTCCCGGTCTATCTCCCGGAAAAGGGTACAGAACTTACTGAGTACCATCCAGTTGAAGAAGGATTGAAACTCGGTGCGTTTCTCGGATGGGATTTCAAAGCCGATCCCTTACTGAGTACCATCCAGTTGAAGAAGGATTGAAACTTCGGTACGGCGGAGAGTTGGTTAGTTCTTCGGTTTCTTACTGAGTACCATCCAGTTGAAGAAGGATTGAAACACGCGAAACACCCCCTTTTTGGCTTGATTCGGCTACCTTACTGAGTACCATCCAGTTGAAGAAGGATTGAAACGAGTCGGCATCTTTGATCTGGCACGGCGCATCAAAGCTTACTGAGTACCATCCAGTTGAAGAAGGATTGAAACCATGAGCTACCGCGACAAAATAGCCTTCACCCGGACTACCTTACTGAGTACCATCCAGTTGAAGAAGGATTGAAACCCGTAGGGCTCACCGCGCCCGAGTTCGACGCGTTGACTTACTGAGTACCATCCAGTTGAAGAAGGATTGAAACGCATTGTAATCAATGCGTTTAGGGTAGTCGTTTGCGCTTACTGAGTACCATCCAGTTGAAGAAGGATTGAAACCGATCTTTCGGGTTACAGCTTCCAATTCGGGACTGTCTTACTGAGTACCATCCAGTTGAAGAAGGATTGAAACTTGATCGTTTGCTCTGTAACCCCGAAGAAAAGACCACTTACTGAGTACCATCCAGTTGAAGAAGGATTGAAACGATGT
Source organism: Larkinella sp. (assembly GCF_965227735.1). Classification (NCBI taxonomy): domain Bacteria; kingdom Pseudomonadati; phylum Bacteroidota; class Cytophagia; order Cytophagales; family Spirosomataceae; genus Larkinella; species Larkinella sp. The sequence continues at coordinate 2,105,549 of NZ_OZ245776.1, forward strand.
TGACTTTTGCCGGTACTGCTTTCGGGTTTTCTTACTGAGTACCATCCAGTTGAAGAAGGATTGAAACAACCAACGATAGCAATGCCTCTCACCAAACAGCAGTTCTTACTGAGTACCATCCAGTTGAAGAAGGATTGAAACGTCGCTATCCAGGACATGATCAGCACGACTCCACCGCTTACTGAGCACCACCTGATTGAAGAAGAATTGCAACCTGACCTCCCCGCTGAAAACCAGCCCTTTCTGAAGTAGATGGTTGGGGCAATTTCCCGGTACTTCACCCACCTCCCAATCGCTGTGACGAACGCCAGGTTACCGCCGGATGGACTTAGTTTTTATCCAAACAATCAGATAATGGATGCAGGCGGTACTTTAGAGGCAATCTATCTCTATCTTTCAGCCATAAAAAGTTTTCGTATAATCCACTCTACAAATGGCCTCTGGTTTTTTTGCAATTTTAGATGATATTGCTGCCTTAATGGATGATGTTGCTTTAGCAACAAAAGTAGCCACGCGGAAAACCGCCGGGATATTGGGCGACGATCTGGCGGTAAACGCGGAAAAAGCGACGGGATTCCTGGCCGACAGAGAATTGCCCATCCTGTGGTCTATTACGAAAGGCTCATTCATCAATAAACTCATTATTGTTCCGATTGCCCTGCTGCTGAATGCCTTCTTTCCGGTCGCCATCACCGTCATCCTGCTGCTGGGCGGTTGTTACCTGGCCTACGAAGGGGGCGAAAAAATAATCGACTACTTTGGTAAAGAAAAAGCACCCAAACACCAGGCAACCCCGGATGACCAGCAAGCTACTCCTCCTGCCGACCAGGAAAAAGTCAAAGTAAAATCCGCCATAACGACGGATTTTATCCTTTCTGTAGAAATTGTTATCATTGCGCTGGGGTCGGTTGCCGGACAGCCCTCCATGATACAGATTTTGACGGTGTCCGTGGTAGCCCTGCTGGCGACGGTTGGCGTCTATGGCCTGGTAGCGCTCATTGTCCGAATGGATGATGCCGGTTACAAGTTGATTAAAAGATCGAACCATACGGGTTTCCTTTCCAAACTGGGCCATGTTCTGGTTGGCGCGCTACCAATTATCGTCCGTATTTTAAGCGTGGTGGGGACGTTGGCTCTTCTGCTGGTTGCGGGCGGAATATTTGTGCATAACATCCACTTCCTGCACACCTTATTTCCCAACCTTCCGGCCATACTGAAAGAATTTGGGGTTGGTTTGGTAGTCGGATTGGTGCTGGCCGGTCTTGTGGCCGTTTTCAAGTCGCTTCGGCGTTCCTCTAAAGAAGGATAAGCTCAATCGGCGTCTACGTCGGTTTTGTGTCGGGGTCGCCCACCCATAAAACGACAAATGCGTCTACTCTTTTAACGCTTTTGCTACGCCGGAAGGGCGTTTCTGGGGCGTCGTGGTAGGCCCGAAAATGGTGATTTTTCCGTTTTTTACCGCCATGCGGTCGATGCAAACCACGCGCTCTCCCCCGGTTTTGGCCGTTCTGGCGTGGTATACGCAAAACATTTCCCGACCGTCCGGCGAATAGGCGATGCTGTTATGCCCGGTGCCTGTAACCGAACCTCCCTGGTCGGTATTTTTCTGCAATACCGGATTGTTAGCGGCTTTTTTGAAGGGCCCCAGGGGAGAGTTGGATGTGGCGTAACCAATGGCGTAAAACTGACCGCCGAAATGGTTGGCCGAATACATCATGTAATACGTATCGTCTTTTTTAAACGTAACGGAGCCTTCCGTCCACCGACGGTTTACTTCGCGGGCCGTCACCGAGCGACTTTCCCATTCGGCCTGCTTGTCGTTGAGCTGAACCGGGGGACGCAGCAACAAAACCGGTTCGCCAACGACACCGGAAAAATCCGCTTTGAGTTCGACCCCATACACCCAGCTTTCTTCAATTTCATTGTACCACCCTTTTTTTCGGGCGAAATCGGCTACTTCGCTCTCGACCGGGTGTTTATAGCAGCAACGCGAATAATAGAGATAGGCTTTTCCGTTCGGATCGAAAAACACATTGGCATCGATGATGGGATACCCCGGATCAAAAATGGGCTGGTCGGTCAGATCAATGAAAGGCCCCGTAGGTTTGTCGGCAACGGCCACGCCAATCCGGAAATTTTCCACTTCCCGCGTGGGGTTTACCTTCCATTGCGCACTGTAAAACAGGTAAAATTTCCCCTTCACCTCGTAGACCTCAGGAGCCCAGTACGCCCCGCCCCAACTGGCTTTGGGATCACTCCAGCCATTTTTGTTCGTGTGAAAATACACCTGCCCCTCGGCTTTCCAGGAAACCATATCGGTTGATGAATAGGCGGCAAACCCCTTATCCGCTCCACCGCCCGTGCCGTACATGTAGTAGGTACCCTGGGTGTATAAAATGTAAGGGTCTCCAAATTGGATCGGCAGGGGATTGGAAAAAGTAGCGCTTGCCGGGCCAGCGGCCGGGACCGTCTGTGCCCGTGCAACGCGTAAAAAGAGGGTACTAAAAAAAAGGAGCAGGAGGAATACGGGTTTCATGGGATTGATCTTTTTGACACAAGTCAGGACCTGATGAACGAATACCGGATTGTGCATTTCTTCATGCAAACCGGAAAGCACGAAGGTAAACGGTAAATCTAACATTCCATAAACGCCCCTAAAACGGCCGTCCAGCGAACCCGGTTTTTCAAAACCAGCTTCGTTCATACTACGTTCAGTAAAAAGTATGTCTACGAATAGTAACATATCGAAAAAGAATTCTTATTTCGTGGTGAGGGTAATTCAAAGGTGTGAATGAAACAGATTGACAGTCACTTGATTCTGTTAAGGTGGTTGATTTGGGGATGGCTTTTCAACCCTTGTCCTTTCTTATTTGCACAACCTAAAAAACTCTCCGCGCCCGAGTTGATCACCGACCGGCAAGGGCTGCCCCAGGCGTTTGTACCGTCCATCGTGCAGGACAGGCAGGGGTTTATCTGGATGGCAACCCGCGACGGCCTGGCGCGCTACGATGGTAACCAGTTCAAAGTGTTTCAGCCCGATCCAAACGGACGCCCCTCGCTCTCAACCGCCGAAGTAGCCCAGATTCAGGTAGATTGGCACGGAAAGCTCTGGATTTCCAATGAAATGAACGATCTGGATATTTTCGATCCGGTTACCGAACAGTTTACAAACCTCTCAAAACAGCCTTATTTCCAGCCTCTTAAGTCGAAAGAAGTTCTCTTGGCGCGTTATTATGTCGATCGACATGACCAGCTCTGGCGATCGTCGATGAATAACGGGTTGATTTGTTTAGACCTCCGAACCAGGCAGATCCGTCGCTTTCAGCATGATCCGCAGCAGCCTCAATCCCTCAGTCACAATTATGTGATTGGAATTCGGGAAGGGCACAACGGTAACCTTTGGGTAACAACCGGTAAAGGACTCGACTGTATTGACTGGAAAACGCATTCCATCCGGCATTATTTACAGCAGCCGGTCTTAGAATCCACTATAAGCGGATTTTGGGTCTGCCACTCCGGTGACGTTCTGCTGACGACCGATCATTGGTTGTGGTTGGTAAGGCATGATTCCGGACAAATTCGCAAATACCCGCTCCCTGCTTCCTATACGCCTGGAGGCTATTCGCATTTTACGGAGGATCGACACGGAAATATCTATCTTGCCCATCATGGTGCTATTTTTGGGTTTAACGATCAGCAAGGCCTTCAGTTGCTCGAAGCAGACAATGGTCAGATCCAGAGCACGAGTCAGTGCTTGTTTGTGGATCAATCGGATGTGCTCTGGGTAGGGACGTCCGGTATGGGCGTCAGAAAATACGATCTTCGAAGCAATCCTTTTCAAACGGCCCCATATCAAAAAGAATTCGTCCAGGATTTGCTATCGCCAACCTGGCTGCGGATACCCTCCCAATCCGTATCTCTCCGCATGGCAGGCCTGAATAGTTACAATTTTCGCTACACGCTCGATCAGGGAGGCCGTCTGTGGTATAACCTGGGTAGCTCCGACTTCAATCGCCTTGATTTTCGAACAGGGAAAACCAACCCGATCCCGTTCCCAATTCGTTTCCGGAGTGAGACCATCGGCTATCTAACCTGCCCAATGGCTACGGATCCGAAAGGACGGGTGTGGGCAGTGTTCGACACCACCGCGTTCTGGTACGACGAGCGGCAGATGCAGTGGCGGACATTTCCCTACGCCGTTCCGCACCAGCCGAATAATACCCATCAGATGCTGGTCATCGATAACCAGGCGCTCTGGCTGTCCACATCATCCAGCGGTTTGGTGCGGATCGACCTTGCCGACGGACAGACGAAAACCTACACCCACATTCGCAACAACCCGGCCACCCTCAGCAGCAATGCCCTGCTCTCTATGGCTTCCGATCCTGATAACCCCGATCTGCTCTGGATCGGAACCTTTGGCAGTGGCATTTGTATTTTCAACAAAAAGACCGGTTTGACCAAGCGATTGTCGGTGGTCGACGGCCTGCCTAATAACGTTATTTATTCGGTGATTCCCGATCAGCACGGCGACGTGTGGGCGGGCACGAACAAAGGCCTTTGCCGCATCAACCGGCGAACCCTGCACATCCAGATCTACACGACCGAAGACGGCATTCTGGCCGATGAGTTCAACCGGTTTCACTTTTTACACTTACCCGGACGAGGGACCGCCGACGACCGCATCCTGATGGGTGGACTGGAGGGCATTACGGCTTTTTATCCGGATCACATCCGCCCGGATTCGTTTCAGCCCGCCACCGAGATCACCACCCTTTCCATCAACAATAAACCGGTCGTTCCGGGCCCGGATTCTCCCCTGGGCGAATTACCCGTTCAGGCCATCCACGAACTGCATTTACCCGACAACCAGAACTTCCTGACCATCGGGTTTGCGGTTTTGCAGTTCAACAAACACGACAAAAACCGGTATCGCTATCAACTGGTCGGCCTGGACCCCACCTGGGTTGAAAGCCAGCGGCCCGAAGCGGTTTTTACAGATTTAAGGCCCGGCACGTATACCCTGCGCCTGAACGCAACCAATTTGACCGGCGTCTGGAGCCCGAAAATCCGAACCCTGCGCATTGTCATTCATCCGCCCTGGTGGGCCACCTGGTGGGCATACGCTTTCTACACCATCGTCGGGGTCGGAATGGCCTACGGCCTGTTTCGGAATTACGTCAACCGGCTCAAAATGCAGCAATCGATGGCACTGAAAGAACACGAAGCTGCAAAACTCCGGGAACTGGATGAAATGAAAAGCCGGTTTTTTGCCAACGTCACCCACGAGTTTCGAACGCCCCTGACGCTGATCCTGTCGCCCGCCGAACAGTTGCTGCAACAGCCGCTCGAACCCGGAATTCAGCGCCGGGTTTCGATCATGGAGACCCAGGCGCGTCACCTGCTGCGGCTCATCAACCAGTTGATGGACTTCTCCAAACTGGAAGCCAACCTCATGACCGTCAACGCGTCGCTTGGGGACCTGGGCCAGTGTGTTGATCAGTGGCTGCTGCCGTTTCGGGAACAGGCTTCGGGGCTGGGCATCCATCTGGTTTTCGAAAACAGTCTGGTATCCCACTACTGGTTTGATGCCGATAAGCTCGAACCGATCGTCTATAACCTGGTGTCGAATGCCCTGAAGTTTACGCCAAAGGGAGGGCAGGTTCGGGTGCAGGTTTACCCCCTGCAAGGAACGCAGGAAGGAATCGAACTCGTGGTGAGCGATACGGGTATTGGCATTCCACCCGTTAGTTTACCATTGATCTTTGACCGGTATTATCAGGTGGAAACGAGACCAGAATACCTTCCAAACCGACCGTCGGGAACGGGCATCGGGCTATCGTTGGTCAAAGAACTGGTGGAAAGCCAGCAGGGGCAGATCACGGTGGAGAGCCGGGAAGGACTGGGCACGCTTTTCCGGATATGCTTGCCGGTTCGGGTGGCTCAACCCATTGAAAAAGGCCGATTGACCGATGAGGGACAGGCAATCGCATCCAATGAAAACGGGCAGGACGAACGGGTTCGGGTTTTGGTCGTAGAAGACCACGCCGAACTGGCGCAGTTTATCACCGAGAGCCTGCCCGCCGGGTATGAAGTGGATCAGGCCCGCAACGGACAGGACGGGTTGAATCTGGCTCTTGAACGGATGCCGGATGTCATCATCAGTGATGTCATGATGCCGGTGATGGATGGCCATACGCTGTGTGACCACCTGAAAAGTGACCTGCGGACCAGCCACATTCCGGTGGTGCTGCTGACGGCCAGGGTCGCCTATGAGGATCGGATTGAAGGTTTGACGCGGGGAGCCGATGCGTACCTGACCAAACCGTTTCATGTGCAGGAGTTACAGTTGCAGGTGCGGAATCTGCTCGAGAACCAGCGTCGGCTGCGGGAGCAGCTTCAGGTCGGGTTGGCGCAGCCCGAACTCCCGCAACCGGCACCCGTCGATCGGTTGCTGGCCGACATTACCCAACTCATTGAAACCAATCTGGACAACGCAGCCTTTCGGGTCGAAGATATTGAGAAGTATACAAACCTGAGCCGGATGAGCCTCTACCGGAAGATGAAAGCGGTGGCCGGGGTAACGCCCGGTGATTTCATTCGGGTACACCGGCTAAAGCGGTCGGTTCAGTTGTTGAAAGAGGGAAAAGCAGTGTCGGAGACGGCCTATCTGGTGGGCTTTGATTCTCCGGCGCATTTCACCAAGATGTTTCGGCAGCACTACCAGGTGACCCCGAGGGAGTATCAGGCGAAAGAAAAATCATAGCCTGACAGGAAACTCCCTGACACTGCGCCGGTTTTCCCCCGCACGATCCAAAACCCGCCCCAACCAGGCGGGTTTTGGATTTTTGTCGGGTTTACCCTGCTTTTTGGAAAGATGGGAAGATCGCTATACTAATTGGGAAAAATGCGATAGTCCGATTGTAAATCGGAAACTACGTTTGGGGCGTATCTGACCCGGCATCAGACCGGGCAGGTGTAACCTGTATACGCACGAATCCAATTCCCATTATGAAAAAACCACTACCCCTTCGCAGACCGACCCCCAACCCAATTGGTTTGCGCCTATTCGCAGTCAGTATGCTGCTGCTCTTTCGGGTTCTGACCGCTTCGGCTCAGGTGTATGTCACCCCGACGGGGGGAAGTCCCCAGAATGGCAATTCCTGGGCGACGGCCTACGATGGTGCAGCCTTGCAAAATCTGCTGGCAACCTCACCCGCGGGTACGACGGTTTTGATCGGCCAGGGATTGTATAAACCCACTGCAAGTGCTGACCGCACCCAGTCGTTCACCATCGCATCCGGGGTCCAGGTCTACGGTGGTTATAACCCTTCAAACGGAAGCCGTACTACCAACCCCTCCAGCACAACCCTCTCGGGCGACATCGACAATAACTCTACGCTGGATGACGGCAACAGCTACCACGTCGTGCGGTTTTACGGTGTCAATGACCAGACTCGCCTGGATGGTTTCGTTATCACCGGTGGGCGGGCCAACGGAACAGATTCGGATGGATGGGGAGGGGGTATTCTCAATCTGGAGCTGACGGACAACGAACAGCCTTCAGACCCGACCATTGCCTATTGTACGTTTACACTAAACTCGGCGGCTGCTTTGGGCGGAGCAATGATGAACAAAGCCTTCCTGCCCGGGAGCAATCCGGTTATTACCCATTGCGACTTTACCGAAAATAAATGCGATGATCGCGGTGGAGCCATCTTTAACGATCGGGCCGGTGACGCCACAAACCCCATTGCCATCAGTCATTGTACTTTTACCAGCAATTTGGCTTCAGCCGGTGGGGCTCTCTACAACAATTCATCGGGTGGTGGAACCAGTAATGCGCGGATTAGTGACTGCACTTTTTCACAGAATTACGCCAATTTAAGGGGCGGAGCTATCTATAATTCGGGTTCAAGTGGCGGAACTTCCAACCCCCGCATTGAACGTTGTGATTTCAGTTTGAATAAAGCGGAAGTTCATGGAGGTGCCATCGTCAATGACGGAGAATACGGTACCAGTAGTCCTGCCATTATTTCCTGTCGTTTCAGTCAAAACGAAATTCCCACAACCGGCAGAGGTTTTGTTAAAGGGGCGGCAGCCATCCAAAATAACGGAAGAAGTGGTAATTCGAATCCGACCATTACCAATTGCAGCTTTACCAAGAATAAATCCATTGGGTGGGGGGCTGCTATGTATGTCGACGCTGAAAATGGTGGCACCAGTACCCCCGTACTTACCAATTGTAGCTTTAGCCAAAATAGCGGAAAAGATAACATTGGTGCCCTTTTTGTCGATTGCGGTGGACCCTATACCCAAATTGGCATCGCTACCCTGACAAACTGCATCCTGTTTGACAACGGAACCAATCCGATTGCTACTTTTTACGGTATCGTCGTTGCAACCAACAGCCTGTTCGATGCGCCGTATGCTTACACCACAGACCCCACCAACCTGACGGCAACCACCTCGCCCTTTGTGGATGCCGATAATGAGAACCTGCAACTGGTGGCCTGCTCAATACCGGTCAATACCGGCAGCAGCAGCGCCAATGGTCTGACGGGTATCACCACTGATCTGGCGGGCAATCCGCGATTTGTCAACACTGTGGACATGGGAGCCTATGAATATCAAGGCATTACCATTACCGGCCAACCTGCGTCGGCTTCCGCTGTGTGTGCCGGAAGCACGATCAATCTACCGGTTTCCGCTACCGGCCCCGGTGCTTTAACTTACCAGTGGTTCAAAGAGGGCAGCCCCCTCAACCCGCCCCAGACCACTGCAACACTCAGCCTAACCAATGTGCAGGCAGCCGACGCGGGTAGTTATCAACTCGTTATTACCTCAACCTGTAATTCTCTGACCACCAATGCCTTTTCGCTCAGCGTCAATACCGGACCGGCTCCGGTACTGACGCTGAATCCGGCAGTTACCCTGCCCATCTGGCAAAACACCCCTTATGTAACCGTCAATGTCACCGGCTGTGAAGGCGGATCGGTCAACTGGAAAGGGTCCAACGGAACCAGCGGCAGCGGCACCGTCATCAACGTTCCGACAGCCACCGTGACAACAATTGGGTATTCGGCCACCTGTACGGTCGGCAGTTGTGTTTCCCAACCCGGTAGCACCTCCGTCACCATCAGTGCTTCGGAGGTAACCGGTTCCTTCGACGGTTTTGTCAATGGTGCCGACTGCGCCACCTTCCGCGGATGGGCCTGGGACCGCAACAAACCCAACACCGCCATTTCGGTCGATATTCTTGACGGCCCCAACGTCATAGCGACCCTGATGGCCGATGTCTTGCGCCAGGATTTACTCGATGCCGGCAAAGGCAATGGCCGACACGCCTTCCGGTTCACCATCCCTGATAATCTCAAAGATGGCTTGCCCCACAACCTCTCCGCCCGCGTCAGCGGCAGCAGTTTCATCCTCAAAGATTCCCCCAAAGCCCTCATCTGTCAGGGAACCGGAACGCCCGCCAACAAAGCCCCCGTCCCTCCCTCACCCACCATCCTCATCGCTCCCCTGACGGCCCAGGTTGGGGTACCCTTCGCCGGAACACTGGTGGCCTTTACCGATCCGGAAGGCCAGCCGCTGACCTACGCCCTGAGCGGTTTACCCGACGGTTTAGCCATCAACATGACCAGCCGGGTCATTGCCGGTACTCCCACCCAGGCGGGAACCTTCGTGCTGATCTATTCGGCCAGCGACGGCGTGTTGACCAACTCCGTGAGCTTCCCCCTCACCGTCAATCCACAATCCACAACCACGGTCACGGGCAACTTCGAGGGCTATCTCGACAAGCTCGACTGTGGCGGTATTCGCGGCTGGGTCTGGGATCGGAACAAACCCAACACCCCGCTGACGGTCGAATTCTATCTGGACGGATCGGGGACGGTTTTAGGCAGTACGGTGGCGAACATCTACCGGCAGGACCTGAAAGACGCGGGCAAGGGCAACGGCGCCCATGCCTACAACTTCAGTCCGCCGGGCAGTGTGACCAACGGCACGTTGATCCGGGCGCGGGTGCTGGGCAGCACCTACGACTTGAAAGGCTCACCGAAAGCCTACCAGTGTGCCCCGGCGCGGTTGTCGGCCGAAACCGCTTCGCAGCTTGAGGTGACGGTGTTGGGCAACCCGGTTTCGGATCAGGTGGCGGTCGAAATCCGGGGGGCGGAGGGCCAGCCGCTGCGGTTGCAACTGACGGATGCCAGCGGGCGACTGATCGGCCAGCGGCACATTGAAGCGGCAAAACCGGTAGAGCGGCAGACCGTATCGGTTCTGGGACAACCGGCAGGCTTACTGTTCTTACAGGTCAGTAGTGGCCCGAAAAAGGTCAGTCTGAAAATCCTGAAGCAGTAATCGGATAAGTGATCAGATCGGTAAGGGAACGGGTTTCTGTTCGGTGCCAGCGCCCGACAGCCCGTTCCCATTGATCAAAACCAACTACTATCGTATCATGAAAAACGCTCTATGGATGCCGTTTAATCGCCGGTGGTTGCCGGTGCTGTTCTTCTTCGTAAGCATCGGCCTGCAGGCACAGGTCACCAAAGTTTTTGATAAAACCATCGGTGGCAATGAGTTTGACGAGGCCAAAGTCATTCTTCCAACCGGCGACGGCGGTTTTCTGCTGGGCGGAAATTCGTCCTCCTCGATTAGTGGTGACAAAACCGAAGACAGCAAGGGTGCTAATGATATCTGGCTCGTCAAAGTCAATGCCAGTGGTGGTAAGCTCTGGGATAAAACCATCGGCGGCAGCAATTACGAGTCCTTAATGACCATCGTGGCTACACCCGATGGCGGTTTTCTGCTGGGCGGTTCCTCCGACTCGAATGCTGGCGGGGATAAATCGGAGAACGGCCGGGGTTACGTCGACTGCTGGCTCGTAAAAATCGATTCGGATGGCACCAAACGCTGGGACAAGACCTTTGGGGGGGAAATGCAGGATCAGATTATGGATATTGCCGTGCTTCCGAACAATCAGGGATATCTGCTGGGGTGCCTGTCGTCATCGCCCCCGGGGCCGGATAAGACGGCACCTCTGAAGAGCGCTGGCGATTACTGGGTGATTCGGGTTGATCTGGACGGAAACAAAATCTGGGATAAAACATATGGCGGATCCGAATTTCAGTATTTGACGAATATTATTCCAACTTCGGACGAAAAATTTGTGCTGTTCGGTTCGTCATGGTCCAATGCCGGGGGCGATAAAACCGATAATGTTCGCGGGACCAATGATTACTGGCTGGTCAAGATTGACGCCGACGGGAACAAGATCTGGGATAAAACCATCGGGGGAGACCAGGACGATAACGCACTATCCGGTACGGCCACTACGGATGGCGGAGTGGTGGTGAGCGGAGCGTCCTCGTCCACCAAAAGTTTTGATAAATCGGGAGATTATTTCGGGGTTTCCGATTATTGGGTGGTTAAGGTCGATGCCGACGGTCACAAAAGCTGGGATAAGACCCTGGGAGGAATATACGGCGATTACCCCACCAAAATCATCGCTACTGCTGACGGCGGTTATTTGGTCGGGGGATTCTCCAATTCAAATCGCAATGCCCTCAAGTCGGAAGATAGCCGGGGAGACCGCGATCTCTGGGTGGTTAAACTGACTTCGCAAGGGGAATGGTCGTGGGATAAGACCCTGGGGGGCACGGATTATGATGAACTGGCCGGGATTAGCCAAAGTGCCACTGGCGACTTTTATCTTCTGGGTAGCTCGTATTCAAACGCCGGTGGGGATAAAACCGAGAATGTAAAAGGCATATTGAACTACTGGCTGGTTGTCTTGCGGGAGACGCCATGCACCACGCCAGCACTGACCTATCAGCTCAATAGTACCACCACTCCCATCCTCCAGAATACCCCGGAAGTTATGCTGACGGTCAATGGCTGTGAATCCGGGCAGATCAGTTGGAGTGGCCCCAATGGGGTTTTGGGCGCTGGTCCCTTCATTCCCCTACCGACTTCCATCATTGGTACAAAGATGTATTCAGTCACCTGCACCCGAGGTAGTTGTTCGGCGACAATTACGCCGACCGTCGAGGTTGTCGGCTCATCGGTTTCGGGCGCGTTCGATGGCTATGTGTACGGAGCCGACTGCAGCACCTTCCGGGGCTGGGCCTGGGATGGCAACAAACCCAACACCCCCGTTTCGGTCGAGATTCTGGACGGACCCAATGTGATCGGGATGTTGGTGGCCGGTGAATTTCGGGCCGACCTCCAGAAGGCGGGCAAGGGTAATGGCAACCATGCCTTCTATTTTTCCATTCCGGAACGGCTGATCGATAACAATCTGCACCTTTTAACAGCCCGCATCCGTGGGAGTAACTTCATCCTGAAAGGCTCACCGAAGGCGCTGGTATGTCGCCAGGGGGATTTTCCGGAAAACAAACCTCCCGTTGCACCGACACCAACCGTTCTGATTGCGCCCGTGGTGGCCCAGCTAAACGTTCCCTTCTCGGCCACGTTGGTGGCCTTTTCGGACCTGGAAGGTGCCGAACTATTTTACTGGCTGGATAATTTGCCCAACGGCCTGTATTTCGACCCGTTCGAACGGATTATCTACGGTACTCCCAAAGCCGAAGGTACGTTTGTTATCGCTTATCAGGCTTCGGATGACTACGGCAATACCAACAGTGTCAGTTTCAACCTGACGGTGCTTCCGGCATCGACGAGTGCGGTAACGGGCAGTTTCGATGGCTACCTGGACAAGGTTGAGTGCGGCACCATTCGGGGCTGGGTCTGGGACCGCAACAAGCCGAACACCCCGCTGACGGTCGAATTTTATTCCGAGAACAGCCCGGGGGATGTCACCGTCTGGGGAAGTACCTTGGCCAATATCTACCGTTCGGATCTGAAGGACGCGGGCAAAGGTAACGGGGCGCATGCCTTCAGTTTTGAAACACCGGCGGCCCTGAAAGACGGTACCCAGCGTGTCATCCGGGCGCGGGTTCAGGGGTCGGGTTACGAGTTGAAATGGTCAGGCAAACCGTTGACGTGTAACGCTCCCGGGCGCTTGTCGGCCGAAAGTACGTCAGAGCTTCAGGTGCGGGTGTTGGGCAACCCGGTTTCCGATCAGCTTCAGGTGGAGATCCGGGGGGCAGAAGGCCAGCCACTCCGGCTGCAACTGACGGATGCCAGCGGGCGACTGATCGGCCAGCGGCACATTGAAGTGGCTCAAAGGATTGAGCGACAGAGCCTTTCGGTTCGTCAGCAACCGGCGGGGCTCCTGCTGTTACACGTAACGAACGGATTAAAAAGCGTGACAATCAAAGTGGTGAAGCACTAGCCGATCAACAAACAAAGCCTCACCCGATGCAGCGACCGATCAGCCATTGTTTTCGCAACGTCAGGATTAGCTGGTTATATTCTTTCAGTAACAGAGGTTTGGTTACAAACCCGTTTGCGCCCAGTTCCAGTGCCCGCTGCTGGTCAACGGCCTGGTTGGAGGTTGTCAGGATGACTATTGGCAGGCTATCATATTTTGGCTCTTTTCGAATCAACGCCAGGGCTTCCAGGCCGCCCATAACGGGCATGTTCAGATCTAACAACACCAGAGCGGGCAACACCTCGGCCGTTTCCAGGGCTTCCAGTAGTTCAACCCCATTGGTGATTACGTTAATCCGACACTCCGGGCTATGGTGGATAAAGACGTGCTGAATCAGAAACTGGTCGTCTTCATCATCATCGACCACAAAAACACAGGGATTTTCACAAACAGGATATTTCAATGTCTATGGTTTAAATCTTGAGCAGCTACATAACCCCTTTCAGGGGGTAAAAAATTCCCGGCCAGGGCAAGAAATCGTTCGGGATGTAACCGGATTGTTCCTTCAATAATCGTTCCGGAAAGGCCGTATACTCGAACCGCAGGTTTTATCAAACACTTGGGCGGCCCCTCAGTTATGTTCTGGTAAAAACATACGAAAAGGAAAGCATGGAAACGAAGGGGCCAATTGTATTAATCGATGATGACGAAGATGACCACGAAATTTTAGTACCAATCCTCAAACAGATCGCTCCCCATAATCCGGTCGTGGTTTTTACCCGGGGGCAAAACGCCATCGATTTTCTGCGCACCACCGATCAACGCCCTTTTCTGATTATCTCGGAAGTGACGATGAACACCATGACGGGTCTGGAACTTCGACGGCAGATCGAGCAGGACAAGGTTTTGCGCAAGCGGGCGATCCCCTTCATCTTTTTTACCCACCCGGTTTACAAGCACCTCGTCGAAGAAGCTTACGATCTGACCATTCAGGGTTTTTTTGAAAAAAAGAACAACATGGCCGACATCACAACGCAACTGCAAGCCATCATCGATTACTGGTCAAACTGCCTGCACCCCAACCGGTTTGCCTCCCGGGACCTTTGAACCGGGTTATACACCTATTCAGTGATCGCGTGTAATCGCGGTTTCTCGGGCCGATAAACCCGCGCCATATAGGGGCGTTGGCCGAAGGCCTGTACCGTCCACCCGTGCCATTCGCGGGTGGACGTTTTTTTTAAAGAGCAATTTGCTATTCAGGAATAGTTAAAATAGAAAGTTGCAAATTAAACGACAAATTCTGCAAATTTTTTGTCAAAAAAATGCTTTACAATCATCGTATTTTGCTACTAAGATGCGGAATCTGAATGTATTTTCGGAGGCCGCACCGACTACGCACCCTTCAACCCTGTCCGTATGAACCGCCGTCCGTTTCTCAGTCGGAGCCTGCACGCTTCGATGAGAATTCCAACTGACTTACCCCGATTGTGCCTTGCTACGGTGCCCCGCCAGTCTGAACCCGCCGATTTGTAGTGAACCAGTGACCTAATTGACCTAATACCTTTAACCAATCAACCCATCCAGTATGAAGCGATCTATACGTTCTCTGATTTTGCAGTATGGCCGACCGATCGGCTTGCTGTGCCCCCTTCTCGGCCTTTGCCTGGCAACCGGGTCGGTTGTGGCGGCTCCGGCGGGAAATGGCCCGTTGATCCTGCGGTCGTCGGCCGCGGAGGAAACCATCACCGGCTCCGTGACCGACGAAACCGGGAAAGGACTCCCCGGTGTCAGCATCCAGGTGAAAGGCACTACGCGCGGCACCACGACCGACGCCGACGGAAAATACCGGATTGCTGTCGATCAGGGGGCCACGCTCGTCTTCTCATTTATCGGTTATACCCTGCAGGAAATTGCCGTGGGCGCGCAAACAACCGTTAACGTGACCATGGCCCCCGACATGCAGGCCCTGAGCGAAGTCGTCGTGGTGGGGTATGGCACCCAGAAAAAAGTCAACCTGACGGGTTCGGTGGCCACGGTGTCGGCCAAAAGCATCGAAAGTAGGCCGGTCACCAACGTTTCGTCGTCCCTAGCGGGTCTGGCACCGGGCGTCTTTGTGCGGCAGTCGTCCGGAAAACCGGGTTCCGACGGAGCCACCATCCGGATTCGGGGAACCGGTACGCTCAACAACAGCGACGCCCTGGTCATCATCGACGGGGTACAGGGGTCGATGGACGCCGTCAACCCGAACGACATCGAATCCATGTCGATCCTGAAAGATGCGGCTTCGGCGTCCATCTACGGGTCACTGGCCGCCAACGGTGTTATTCTGATCACGACCAAAAAAGGGTCGGCCAAGAAAACGACCGTCACCTATACCGGCATCCTCTCGTCGGCCCGCCCGAGCAACGTGCCTGAATTTATCTCGGACTACGTTCGTTACATGCGGTTATTCAACGAAAGCAACCGGAACGTGGGCGTGGCGGAAGTCTATTCGGCCAACACGATCCAGACCTGGGAAAACGCCAACAAGGACCCCAACGGCATCAGCGCGGGGGGCGTTCCCAACTACGTGGCCTATCCCAACACCGACTGGGCCAGTTGGGTGTTTCGGAATGAGATTGTTCAGAACCACAACATTGCGGTCAGTGGCGGGGGCGACAAATCACTCTACAACATGTCGCTCGGCTACCTCGACAACCGGGGCGTGATGCAGAATACGGGCATCAAACGCTTCCAGCTTCGGGCCAACATCGAGTCGAAAGTAGCGAAGTTCCTCACCCTGGGCGCACAAACGTTTGCCTCGACGCAGTCGGCCGGAAAAGCCAATACCGATCTGGCCTTCCAGTATTTGTGGCAAACCAATCCCGGCATTTATCCCTATTACAACGGGAAATACGGTTTTCCGGTAGCGGTGGAAGAACCGACCACGGTCAACAACATCTTCTCGTATCTGGACGGCACCGGCGGACTCGACCGCACCACCCGGTTCAATACCACCCTCTATGGCATCATAACCCTGGCCAAAGGGCTTACGCTGGAGCCAAAAGTCAACTACCAGACGCGCTTCAACGAAGGCAATTCCTACGCGCTGGCCGGGCCAGCCGAACGCTGGGATTTTTCGACCAATACGCTGAAAGTGCAGTTGACCCCCGCCGACCAGTTGACGACCGGTTATTCGTTCAACCGGGATTACCTGCTGACGCTGGACAACGTATTGCGCTACAGCACGACATTCGGAAGCGACCACGATTTTGGTGCTCTGGTCGGTTACAACCAGTTCAACTTCCGGTATTATGATTTCAATGCCTCAAAACGCGGGCTGATCGACTACTCCACGACCACGCTGGGCTCGGCCGGTGAAACCTCGAACACGGCTGGTGGACAGGAATATAACCGCGCCATGCGTTCGTATTTCGGGCGGGTCAACTACGCGTACCAGTCGAAATACCTGTTTGAAGCCAATTTGCGGTACGACGGTTCGTCGCGTTTTGCACCGGAAAGCCGCTGGGGGGTCTTCCCTTCCTTCTCGGCGGGCTGGCGGCTTTCGGAAGAACCGTTCCTGCGCGGGCTGAATGAAAAAATTCAGGGCCTGAAACTGCGGGCATCCTGGGGTAAACTCGGAAACAACGGCGCAAACAACAACGTCATCTATGCCGCCGGGGCATCGGGCGATTACGACTACCAGGCGGTTTATGGCAAGGTACCCTATTCATTCAACGCAGTTGCCACCACCGGTTTGGTGCAGGCCAAATATGCCAACCCGCTGCTGCTCTGGGAATCGACGAGTGTTACCGACATCGGTCTGGAAGGTGCCTTGTTCAAGGGCCGGATGAATTTCGAACTGGACTGGTACCACAAACTGACCGACGGTATTTTGACGACCCCGCCCATTTTTCTCACCGCCGGGACGAAAGGGGCTCCCACCCAGAATACGGCAGGCGTGCTTAACAAAGGGCTGGAGTTGACGCTCGGCTGGCGCGACAAAATTGGAGAAGTCGATTTTTCGGTGAGCGGCAACGTGGCGTATAACATCAACCGGGTGACCAATTACCGGGGTGCTCTGGCCGAAGGCTACACGACCGATGCCGCCGGTAACAAAGTCTATAGCTCCAACATCGGCCAGGTGTCGAGCGGGGGAGACACGCGCATTCTGGAAGGCCATCCGATCAACGAATATTACCTTCTCGATGTGTACAAGGGCGATGGCAGCCATTCCAATTCCGACGGAACGGTCAACATCAACGGCGGACCAACCGACGGCATGATCCGGACGCCGGATGACCTGGCGTGGGTGCAGGCGATGATCGCCAAGGGGTATAAGTTTCAGCCAGTCGGCACCATCGGAAAAGGACAATTGTACTACGGAGACCTGATTTATGCCGATATCAACGGCGACGGCACCTACGGAAACAATTTCGACAAGCGGTTTTCGGGCGTGAGCAGCACGCCGAAATTTATCATGGGTCTTTCACTCAGTGCATCCTGGCGCGGGTTCGATTTCTCGATGCTCTGGGCCGGAAGTGCGGGCATGAAATACCTGTATAACCAGACGGGTGTCAACGGAACGCGCACGACGCTGACCAATTCGATCGGCACCCGGATTGCCGATGACCACTATTACTACAACGACGCCAATCCGAGCGACCCGGCCAACAATACCGGCGGCACGTTTCCGCGGTTGAAATACAACTCGGACAGTCAGACGAATATCCCCAGCAGCTACTGGTTGTATGATGCTTCGTACGTGAAGCTGAAAAACCTGCAGATTGGTTACACGATTCCGACGGCCTGGGGTGCTAAAATCGGGATGAGCCGCGCCCGGGTGTTTTTGTCGGGCGAGAACGTCTTCATGATCACCAAGTATCCGGGCCTCGATCCGGAAGTGGGGGCAAACGTCTCCTACCCGACCATGAAACAGTATGCCGTGGGCCTGAACGTAACGTTTTAATCGCTACCCTCCAAGACTATGAACTTCCTTCAATTGATAAAAAATATTGGCAAAAGGGGCATCAACAAAGCAGGCCTGGGCCTGATAGTGGTGCTCAGCCTCGGCAGTTGTGAAAACGATCTGCTGGACACGACTCCCTACGGCTCGATCAGTTCGGCCAACATGTGGGTGAGCGATAACCTGACCGACCTCGGCGTTACCGGGGTGTATAACGCCCTGCGGCTGGGCATTCAGACCGGGGGGGCTTCCGACCGGGAGTTGTACCAGATGGACGGCATGGGCTTTACCTCCTCAAGCCGCGGGGGCAACGACATGATCAATGCCACCTCGACCACGTCGAGCGGGCGGTTTTTGAACACCTGGAAAGAACTCTACGAAGGCGTCCACCGCGCCAACGACGCCATTACCAACATTGCGGCCAAGTCGCCCTCGGCGGCTGAAAAAAAGGCACGGCTGATTGCGGAGTGTAAATTCCTGCGGGCCTATTTCTACCTCCGCCTGAATCAGCTCTATAAGGGCGTTCCGGTGTACCTTGAGCCCGTTACCGTTCCCGAAATGAACCGCCCCCGCGAAACGGAGGCCAAGGTCTGGGAAGTGGTGATTCAGGACCTGACCGATGCCATCAACGAACCGAACCTACCGGCCAAATACGCGGCCAAGGCGGCTAATTACGGACACGTCACGAAGGGCGCGGCCTATGCGCTGCGGGGCAAAGCGTACCTCTACCAGAAAAAATACGCCGAAGCCGCGGCCGATTTTGCCAAAGTGAAAGATGCCGGGTACAAACTCTTTGCCGACTACAGCAAGCTCTTCAAGGAGGTCAACGAACAGTCGGACGAAATGATTTTCTCGATCCAGAACACGGGTGTCGACACCTACGGTTCTACCACCCAGTGGTATTGCGGAACGCGTTCGTCGTTCGGTTCGTGCTGGAACAACTATTACGTTTCGACTTCGGTGGTGGATCTGTACGAAAACAAGGACGGTTCCAAATTCAACTGGGACGCCATCATTCCGGGTTTCAGCAGCATGCCTGCCGACAAACGCGAGGTGTTCTTTTACCGGAACGGCCTGACGGCGGCCGAAATCACCACCGGCACCAACAAGGGCCTTAACATGGCGCTGTATCTGCCGAACGGCAACGAGGAGCGGATTGCGAAAGCCTACCAAAACCGCGATCCCCGCCTGCTCAGCAACGTCATTGTGCCTTACGCAACCTACCTGGGCCGTCCGCAAAACGGAGCCGATCAGGTGTATACCAACCGCTGGCCGTCGCGGAGCGAAACCCCGCCGGTGCTTGACTTATTCACCGACTCACGGAGTCAGTTCTTTTACCTGCACCGCAAGTTTGTCTACGAAGGCTCGACCGAGTTGCTGAACCGCCAGTTTGGCCCGATCGATTTTCCGATCATTCGCTACGCCGACGTGCTGCTAATGTGGGCCGAAGCCCTTAATGAGCAGAACAAAACAACGGAAGCCGTGGCGCTGGTGAACGAAGTACGCGCCCGCGCCGGGGTTGGTTTGCTGAATTCTTCGGCGGCCACGACGGTAGCCGGACAAGCCGATTTGCGCGAACGGATTCGCAACGAACGCCGGGTCGAGTTTGTCAACGAAGGCGTCAACTACTTCGACGAACTCCGCTGGGGATCGCTGAAAGACAAGGTGTTTACGCCGGGCAGCGGGGTAAATCAGATCTGGGGCAGCATCACCATTCCGTATACCTGGAAAGACAACATCACCGTCTGGCCCATTCCGCAAACGGAAATTGAAATGAATCCCAAACTGATCCAGAATCCGGGCTGGTAAGCCCCCGGCTGGTAAACGATACCGTGAAAAAAATCATCCTTTTGGCGCTCTTGGGGTGGTCTTGTGCGAATCCTGGCACAAGACCACTGGTTTCCGGCACGTCCGTTGAAGACAGTCCGCTGGCCCAAACGTTTCTGAACCAGGGCTATCAGGCGGTTTGGCGGGATGAATTCAACGGCGCGTCGCTGGACCTCACCAAATGGGAATACCGTCAGTTGGGCGTGGTGCGCAATCGGGGGCGGGTGGCGAAAGAAACCGTCCGGCTCGACGGTCAGGGAAACCTCCTCATCGAATTACAAAAAGTGGGGAATGAATACAAAATCGGCCAGTTGGGTACGGAGAAATTCTACAAAACGAAGTACGGTTATTTTGAATCCCGCGCCCGAATGAACCACGAACTGGGGCCACACGTGGCTTTCTGGCTGCAAACCCCGACGATGGGCAAGGTCATTGGCGATCCGGTGAATTCCGGCGTCGAAATTGATATTTTTGAATACCACCGCAAAGAACCCGCCACGATTCACCACAACCTGCACTGGGACGGCTACGGCAGCGACCACAAAACCGTAGGCAAAAAAGTAACCGTGCCCGCAATTGCAACCGGTTTTCATACCTTTGGTCTGCTGTGGACGGAGAAAGAATATATTTTTTACGTGGATAACCGGGAAACCTGGCGCACCACCACCGCCGTTTCCCAAACGGAAGAATACCTACTCCTGAGCCTGGAACTCACCGGCTGGGGTGGTGACCCCGCGCTGGCCACGCTCCCCGACGATGTGGCCTACGATTACGTCCGGGTTTACCAGAAAAAATAACCGGGTTATTTCGATTAGGAATTACATCTGACAATTCTGTTACACTCACGAATTGCCCCTAAATCCCCTAAAGGGGACTCGGACGCAGTTTAATCCAGATGCTAAAAGTCCCCTTTAGGGGATTTAGGGGCAAAAAGCGAAAGTCCTATCGTTGTTGAAATCCTCCCTTTCTCTAATTCCTCCCCTTTTCCCAAAAATAGCAGCTATCGACTCATTTGTGACAGTCTTTTGTGCCGTTGATGCCGACCTTTGATTCATTCAAACAGAAACAAAAATCAAACATCATACGCCATGAAAACGCTCATCAAATCCCTGCTCGTTGCCTTTACCCTGACCGCCGTAACCGTCTCGGCTTCTGTAGCTGACACCAACAAGCCCGCTGGAAAACCCAAAACCGCAGCCGCCTTCAAAAGCAGCATGTACAAAACGACGGAAGGCAAAATCCAGATTGCCCTGCAAAAAGAAACCGGCGGAACGGTGTTCGTTCGACTAACCAACAGCGCGGGCAAGGAGTTCTTCGTGCAGCAATTCGGCAAACGCCAGGAAGCGGCCCGGGTGCGTCTGGACGTCAGTGCGTTGCCCGACGGCGTCTATCAGGTCGCCATCAGCAACGGAGTTGAAACCACCACGCAGGAATTAACGCTGGCCACAACTCCGCAGACCCAGGCGGCTCCCCGACTCGTCGCTATCAACTAAGAACAAACCCTCTCTTCCTAAACCTGAAAAAAACCGGCTCCAATGGGGTCGGTTTTTTTCAGGTTTAGGGGAGATTCCGGGCCGTACGCTCGCTATTCTCCCCTTTTCAGATCATACACATTGGCTTTTCAGGTTAGCATGATCAAAGGATGATAATTCCCTATTCACGCAACGTTCACAGCCCATTTGAAAATGAAGAATCTACATTTCACGTCTTTGCTGGCCGGCCTGGTCGGATTAGCCTTCGCCAGTTCCTGCACCAAGGACCATCTCATTGATGCCAAAATTCCCGAAACCAACAAAGAACCCACGTCGGCCAGTATTCAGGGGAATGTCTTTGAACCCGCATTGGTCGACGCCACCGACGCTCGCGTGGCCCAATTGAAGCTCCCGGCGGGTTTCAGCATCGCCAAGTTTGCCGACCAGCTCGGCAAGCCCCGGATGTTGGCCGTCAGTTCGTCGGGAAATGTGTACGTCACCAGCCGCGAAGCGGGAACAGTTACCCTCTTGCGCGATACCACAGGTGATGGAAAAGCGGATCTAAACCAGGTGGTCGCCAACATCAAGGCCGTGCATGGCCTGACGATTCACATGGATAAACTGTATCTGGTAACGGTGAAAGAAGTGTACCGGGCCGATCTGAATTCGGATGGCACGCTGGGCACACCACAGCAACTCATCAACAACCTGCCCGATGGCGGTCAGCACCCGAACCGGACCAT
This sequence comes from Larkinella sp., assembly GCF_965227735.1. Classification (NCBI taxonomy): domain Bacteria; kingdom Pseudomonadati; phylum Bacteroidota; class Cytophagia; order Cytophagales; family Spirosomataceae; genus Larkinella; species Larkinella sp. The sequence continues at coordinate 2,127,812 of NZ_OZ245776.1, forward strand.
TGGGTTTGGTCCCGATGGGTTGATGTATATCACCGTCGGCAGCACCTGCAATGCCTGCGCCGAACCCAATGCTGAGCATGCGACGATTCTGCGGGCCAATGCCGACGGCAGCAACCGCATCATTTTTGCCAGTGGACTGCGCAATACCATCGGTTTTGGCTGGCATCCCGAAACCAAGGAACTCTACGGTTTTGACCACGGCATCGACTGGCTCGGCGACGAACAACAGAAAGAAGAGCTGAACCAGATCAAACAGGGTGCTTTCTATGGCTGGCCGTACATTTACGGGGATGGCAACTACAACCCGCATCCCCGGCCGATGGGCGATACCACCTACGCGCAAATCCTGGCCAAAACGACCTTACCGACACTCTCCTATGAAGCCCACGCGGCTCCCCTGGGCATGGTGTTCTACACAGGTGGTACCAACGGTTTTCCAACGGACTATCAAAATGATGCCTTTGCCACGATGCGCGGCTCCTGGAACCGGTCCCAACCGTCTGGTTATAAAGTGGTACGAGTCCATTTCGAGAACGGAAAACCAACACGCATCGATGATTTTGTAACGGGTTTTCTGGTTAACAACAACCAGGCACAGTTTGGCCGCCCGGTCGGTATTGCGACGATGCCGGATGGCTCACTCCTGTTCACGGACGATAACAACGGCGTCATTTACCGCGTGAGTTACAAACCGTAAGGCAAAGTCGGTCAGCTTTTATCCAAAACCTGCTTTCCTGAAGGGTACAAAAAAGTGATAGCACTTTTTTGTACCCTTCTTTTTTCTCCAGGTAACCCTATAGTTAACGCAAACTGTGAGATTATTAACCCCGGAGGGGTCCAATGTTACCAGCAAATGATTATTTTAATAGTTCCAAAGCGTGCCGATACGTACGCAACTAAGCCTATAATCTTGCGGTTTAAAACAAACCGGTTGAAATGCTGGTTAGGTGCTGAAGACAAAGCCTAAATTTGTTCATTAATCGATTCATTCATAGAAAATATCCTACCAAAACGCTACCAGACTGCTATTTACTGATGCCACCGACTTTTTCGCCTGAAGAAATCAACCGAATTAATGCGTTAAAAGCATACCATATCCTGGATTCTTTGCCCGATAGTGACTACGATGCCATTACCAATCTGGCTTCCCAAATCTGTCAAACGCCCATTTCCCTCATTAGCCTGATCGACGACAAAAGGCAGTGGTTTAAATCCAACCACGGGCTCGATGTGCGGGAAACACCGCGTGAACTGGCGTTCTGCACCCACGCCCTGCAAAATCCGCTGGAAACCTTCATTGTAACCGATTCCAGAACAGACGAACGTTTCGCGGGCAATCCGCTGGTTACCGGCGAACCGCATGTTATTTTTTACGCGGGCGTTCCCCTCGTGGAATCAAACGGTTTTGCCCTCGGTTCGCTGTGCGTCATTGATCACGAACCGAAAGTGCTGGATGCGCACCAACTGGATGCATTGAAGATTCTGGCGAAACAGGTGGTGAACCTGCTGGAATTGAGAAAAGCAAACCACGAGCTGAGGGAAAACGAGGAGCGTTTTCAAACGCTGGTCAGCAACCTGGAGGAACAAGTTTATGAACGCACCCGCGAACTGGAAGAGGTCAACAAGGAACTGGCGGCTTCCAATAAAGAACTGCTGAAATCCAACGAGCGGTTGCTCCAATCGAACAACAGCCTGCAGGAGTTTGCCTATGTGGCATCCCACGACCTGAAAGAACCGCTGCGAAAAATTCAGTCCTTCAGCAGTATGCTATCGGATCAGTACGGTTCGGTGCTGGAACCTTCCGGTCTGGATTTGCTGAACCGGATGAAGATGGCGGGCGAACGGATGTCTACTTTGATCACGGATCTGCTCAACCTCTCCCGTTTGTCGACCCAGCGGGAGGTCGATATTCCCGTTTCGCTCACGGCTCTGGTGAATCTGGTGATGACGGATCTCGATGGCGTTATCTCGGAATTGGGGGCCAAAATAGACCTCGATCCACTGCCGGTGGTGCTCGGCGATTCCCGGCAGCTCCGGCAACTCTTCCAGAATCTGCTCAGCAATGCGCTCAAATTCCACAAGCCTTCCGATCCCCCGCAGATCCGGATCAAAGCCCGCTGGGTTGCGGAGGAGAATCTGCCTGATGGCGTTCAGACGCGTGGAAAAGCCATTGCTTACCATTGTATCGATGTCATCGACAACGGCATTGGTTTCGATGTCCGGTATGCGGAACGGATTTTCCAGGTTTTCCAACGCCTTCATGGCCGCAAAGACTATGCCGGCACCGGGATCGGTCTGGCCATTTGTGATAAGGTGATCAAAAACCACGGCGGAGCCATTGTGGCCACCAGCCAGGTGGGTCAGGGCGCTACATTCAGCGTTTTTTTGCCCGTTTGAGTTATTCTTCTGCGGCCAGCCGGAATCGTCATCAGACTTACTACTTCCACATTATAGACTCACTTTCAGCCATTTCAAAGTTTGCATCCCTCCATAGGCCACCAGCAGACCAAGGAGTGATCCAACACCGCCCCAACCAATATCGGCCCAGCTAAAGTGCCGGTGTGGCATCGTGATCTGTCCCGCTTCCGCAATGGCCGCAATACCGGTGAGGCCCACCAGCGTTGCCAACCACCAAACCGGCGATTTCCGTAGGCGAAAGAGCCAGATACCCGTGATCAGCCCCAGAAACACGAAGGGAACCGCCGTGCGTAAATCGCCATTGGCCCGGGCGTCGGTCCAGTTCGCGATCCAGTCCGGTACAAACCAGACCAACGCCATATCCGGATTCGGTACCCAACTCAAATAAAAAACCAGGGCAACACCAAGCGCAACCAATAGAAAGACAACCCGCATACGTTCAAATGAAATTTATGATGAATGTAGGCGGTATATTTTACTTTTCCACTCCCGGTAAATCGCGAATTGATCCAGTCAAAGAAAACGCTGGTAAAGTACCATCGGTTTTTGGATGGAATTAATCCTCCAGTGCCTTCGCCAGCACCTGCTGAATTTCGTGATTCTCGTGCGAATGCTCCATTTTTCCCAACCGCCCGTTCAGTTCTTTCAGCACTTTTTTCGAGTCATTCGACCCAATGGCACCAATGCGTTGAACCGCATACGGCATGATTTTCGGGAGCTTGGCTTTCTCGGCCATCTGCAGCAGCCGTTTGGCGTCCACAATAGCCAGCGGTTCGGCGGCATACCACACCATCAGCGGCAGGTTAGGATCGTCTTTATCCTCGGTTTTTTGAACGAGGGCTTCCAGCACGTCCCACCGCTGCGCCGGTTCCAGACGCAGCATCGCCGAGGTCAGGTATAGCCGCACCAGGGCCGAATTGTCATTCCGGGCCAGGGTCGCAAAGCGTTTCAGGGTTTCCGGCGACACGGTTTTGTCCTCCGCCAGCAGTTGAATCGCCCAGCTTCGGACGTACTCGCTCTCATTGGCAAGCAGGTCTGCCAGCTCTTTTTCGGTCAGCCCTTTCGTGACGTGCAGCGCCCACAGCGCCCGGAGTTTCCGGGTAGCGTCCGGGTTTTTAGTCAGTATTTCCTTCAGCGCTTTGTGTACTTTCTTGTTGGGGCCGCGCTCCTGCAAAATCGTGCGCGCCTGTCTGACATACCACTCGTTCGGATTGAGCTGCTGATTTACCAGTTCCAGATCCGACGCTTTCGACAGATCGACCTGCACCCATTTGTCATTCTCGTGGGTAATCTTGAAAATCCGGCCCATCGTTTTGTTGTGCACATCCGGGTTGGCGCTGTGGCACTGGTTCTTATCATACCAGTCGATGGCAAAAACCGATCCGCTGGGGTCGTATTTCATGTTCAGCCACTGCGACCACGAATCGTTCATGGCCAGAAAATCCGGTTTGTGTTTCACCACATAGCCCGATCCGGAGCGGGTCGGATGATCCTGGTTCAGCCGGGCGCCGTTGATGTTGTTCATAAAAATATCGTTGCGGTATTCCTGCGGCCAGCTATGGCCGAGGTAGATCATGGCCCCGGCGTGGGCGTGCCCCCCTCCCGCTGCCGCCGACCGGAAATTGCCGGCATGAGGTCCCCGTTTGCCCAGCCAGTGAACGTGATCGGCGTGGGTTTTGATGTCGTCGTAGGTATACGGATTGAAATGTTTACCGGCCTGCCGGAAATACCGCCCGCCCTGAATCATGTGATACATGTGCGGAATGACGCAGGCCGTGATAAAGGCATGTCCGTAGTCGTTGAAGTCGATACCCCAGGGGTTGCTGGTGCCTTCGGCAAACAGTTCAAACTGGTGGTTGGTCGGATGATACCGCCAGACCCCGGCGTTCAGTTTGGTCCGCTCCGAATCCGGTGCGCCCGGTTTTCCGACGTTCGAGTGCGTAAAGACGCCGTGGTTGCCATACAGCCAGCCATCGGGACCCCAGCGCAGGCTGTTGAGGGTTTCGTGGGTATCCTGCGTACCCCAGCCGTCGAGCAGTTTCTGGACCGGACCGGTTGGTTTATCGGTTTTGAAATCCGCCGGAATGAACAGCAGATAGGGTGCCGCCCCCAGCCATACGCCCCCCATGCCCACTTCCATCCCACTGACGAGGTTCAGTCCTTCGGCAAAAACTTTTTTCTTATCCAGCGTTCCATCGCCGTTGGTGTCTTCAAAAATCAGGATGCGGTCCCGGCCCTGGCCTTCGGGTGCCGGAACCGGATACGTGTGGGATTCGACCACCCAAAGCCGCCCCCGCCAGTCGATGGTGAAACAGATCGGTTTGATGATGTCGGGTTCGGCGGCTGCCAGCGTAATTTTAAATCCTTTCGGCAGGGTCATCACCTTAGCCGCTTCCGTACCGGACAGCCCGGCGTGTAGGACGGGATCGAGGGGTGGCAGAATGATGATGTCCTTCTGATCCAGCTCGTTCGGAAAGGTGGGACGGGTGGGATAAAACAGAAACGCATCAAAATTGATGTGCGCCCACTTGTCGTTCGGAATATACGGAATCTGGGAAATACCGGTTTCATTGTCGATAATCCGAATGAAAATATCCTGGTTCAGATACGGCTGCAGATCCACGACGGCGGGTTGGAGCGTGGCCCGGCCCTGTCCGGTAATGTGGTAAATAATCTTGTTGGTTGCCGCCTGAACGAGTTCGACGCGCGTATCCTGCAACGCCCCGCCCGACACCCGGAAAGCCGCAAACGGCTGGGTCACTTTGAACGGTACGGAAGTCAGCGTGCCGGTTTGTTTGTAGTTCGCCGTTCCTCCGCTGCTTAGGAAATACTTGCCTTCAAAACCGATGTTCATTTCCTTTTCGTGCACCGGCGACGGATCGGCGTCAAAGAGTGGGTTGGCAAATGCGTCGCCCGTGGCCGTCCAGTCTTTCAGCGTGCCGGTTTCAAAATTCAGGTTGAGCGGCTGGCCGTCCTTCATCGGCACTTGTCCGGCAATGGTGGCGTCCGAAATCACGCCCTCCACCACCTCGATGGCTCCCACCATTCCCGCGGCCCGGTGGCCCGGAACGGAGCAGTAATACGTATCATTCTGTCCGGCCGTAAACGTGATGCTGGTGCTGGATCCTTTTTCGAGGATCGTCTTGCTTTTCACCTTGAGTTTTTCCAGCGCAATGTCGTGCGTCATCGTCTCGCCGTTGGTAATCGTAATGCGAACCCGGTCGCCTTTGTTGGCCCGTAAGGTGGGATTTCGGGCGCCGTTTTTGCTAAAAAAACCGGTCATGTTCGCTTCCAGCGCATACTCACGGTCAATCTTCGTGGTGTCCTGAATGGATGAAGTGGGCGAAATTCGTGCCGCAGGATCCGGTTGGGTTATGGCAAGAATGGCAAAAACGAAAGGGATGAACAACAGGAGTTTGTACATGAGAACAAATCATAAGGGTCTAGGAATCTATACGTTAAAAGTAGGAGAAAATCCAATGTCTCCAACGTTCTGTCTCCACCAAATTTAGGCCCGTTGAAACAGAATCAGCGCTCAAACTTTGTTAGCGCTTTGACTTTTTACTCCTCAATCCCCTCATTGATTTAAACGAAATAACCGCCGGATTCACGTTGTGGCTTATCAGCCCACCGCTAAAGCGGTGGGCTGATAAACATTTACTTCGGCGGTTATTTATTCGAGAACTTTTAGCATCCGAATTAATCCGCGTCCAAGCCCCCTTTCAGGGCAGGGCTGTTAAGTTCTGTAAATTAGGGGGTTGGGGACAAAAAGCGAAAGTCCTATCAATGACGCCCTACAGCAAGGATGAAAAAGTATATAGAAAAAATCTTATTTTCGTTAATTAGTAGAGAATAGGGGAACGGTATTACCCTCAAAATTTAGTCTGTACGGGATATGAAATGGTCATTTGTTATTCAGCAAAAAATGAAGGCCGCACTTCTTCTGAGCGGAATTATGGTATTGATTGTCCTGAGCACGTTTCTTTCCCGCAGCAACATCAACGACATCGATAAATCCTTCTCTTCCATCTACAAGGATCGGCTTATTCCGGCAGTCGATATGGTTCATTTAATCGAAAATCTGTACATCAAACGGCTTGTGGTGGAGAAACACCTCATGGCATCCACTCCTTCCACTCCGGCCGAAATCAAAGCCCAACTTAAAACACAAAACCAGTCGATCGATTCACTCATCCGGAATTTTGAAAAGACTTTTCTGATTACGGAAGAAGCCAAAAGTCTGCACGATTTTAAAAACCGGGTTAGTGACTATGCGATCCTCGAAAACCGTATTCTTCACCTGAGCGAATCCGGAAATAAAGAAGCGGGCCGTAAATTGTTCAACGGCAAAGGCTCCCAAACGTTTCAACGGGCCATTGCTTGTCTGAATGAACTAACGCAAATCCAATATACTGAGGGTCAGAGCCTGGTTAAGGAATCAAAAACAGAATCCTCGCAATTTAACCTCATCTCCTCTCTCCAGATTGCCGTCGCTATTGTGATCGGTTTGCTGATACTGGGCCTGATTTATAACTCTAAAATCATCCAGCAGGACCGACAACCTTTTCATTTAAACTAGTCACAATCGATTTTATATACAAACAACAACCTCCTCATATAAAAAATTAAACCGCCCTGGCAATCGCATATCTTTTCCAAAAAAGTAACTTCCCCGGCAAAATTACCTCGAACAAATCCTGCGAACGAAAGTTGTGATGTTTGTAGAGGAACGCATTTTTTTCTGTCACAATGATCAAATTGGGGTTTTATGTACTGGGAGCGGTCCTGCTACTGGCTTGTGGAGGAGACGATACGTCATCCGGTGCACCCTCAACCCCTTCGTCCGAAACAGGTCGGGCCAAGACTAAAACCGCACAAAAACCGACGAACCCCGCACAGCAACTGGCGCTTTATCTCAACAAATTTCAATTTTACAACGGTCGGCGGGCCAGCCAGTTCGAGGCCCATCACTATTGCAGTACGCTCAGCGAAGACCTGACGCAATGCGTTATTTTTGACGGCAACGGGGCGAATGCCAAATTGATGGGTGTGGAATACGTCATTTCGGAGCGCCTGTTTAAAACCCTGCCGGACGATGAAAAAAAACTCTGGCATAGCTACCGCTACAACGTGAAAAGCGGGATGCTGGTGGCTCCCGGTTTAAGCCCAAAGGCCGAGCACGATCTGATGAGTACGCTGGTTACGCGGTATGGCAAAACCTGGCAACTCTGGCACACCGATCAGGACTCGTCGCTTCCCTTCGGTGGCCCGGCGCTGGTGATGGACTTTACGAGAGACGGCCAGATCGACCCCGGCCTGCTGCAAACCCGCGACAAGCGATTGAAGGTCTCAACGGCAGAAAAGCGGCAGTTGCGATCCGACATTCTGGGACGCCCGCCCGTTTCGGGGGCCGACGCCTGGCAAAATGGCCCCGGCATCCAGCTTCCGGCGCTCACCCGACGAAATTATCCCCATCTTCAGAAATGATACCCTCCGGTAATTTTTTTCTTCTTTACTTTGCCGGACGACTGTGTTTCTGACACATCGCCTGACCATCTATTCCTACGCATGGCGGATTGAGTTTCGCCCAACAGAATGAATCTTGGCATTGAAATTGGCGGTACCAAACTGCAACTTGTAGCGGGTGAAGCAACCACCCTTCGACACCATTTCCGGTTTATGGTCGATCAGTCCCGCGGGGCCGCCGGAATTTTAGCCCACATCGACGACACCCTCCAGCAACTTCCCGAACCCATTCAAACCATTGGCGTTGGGTTTGGCGGACCAGTCGACACCCAAACCGGCCGGATCGCGACCTCCCACCAGATCGAAGGCTGGGCCGGTTTTGGTCTGGGCGAATGGCTGCGGCAACGGACATCGGCCCCACGGATTCGGGTGGAAAACGACGCCAATGTGGCGGCTTTGGGCGAGGCCCTGCACGGTGCCGGACGCGCATTCCGGCAGGTTTTCTACGTAACCCTCGGCAGTGGCGTTGGGGGTGGCCTGGTGATCGACGGGCAAATTTACCACGGAATGCCACCGGGCGAAACCGAAATCGGTCACATTCGGCTCGATAAAACCGGCACCACCCTGGAGTCGGTCTGTTCCGGCTGGGCCGTTGACCGCGAAATCCGCGAAGCGCTGACCAATCTGCCCCCGGACTCGATTCTGAAACAAATGGTTGGCCCGGCACAAACCGGTGAAGCCCGGTTTTTACGGGAAGCATTCGACCGGGGCGACCCGACGGCCCGGCGAATCTTCGGGCGACTGGCCGACGATCTGGCGTTTGGACTCTCACACGTCGTACATCTGTTGCATCCGGACGTCATCGTGCTGGGTGGTGGCCTGTCGCTGACCGGTGAACCCCTGCGGTCGGCGGTCGAGAAACGGTTGCCCGCCTATTTGATGGGCGCTTTTCAACCCGGCCCGGCGATCCGGCTGGCGGAACTGGGCGAAAATACCGTGCCCATTGGCGCATTGAGCTTATAAATGACTAACCGGGCGTTCGTTCGGTTCAACAACCCTCTACTATTTCAATCTTATACTTGGTATGCAAACGTATTTTGAACAGTATCTTGCTCATCATCAGGCCGCTATCGATTCCATTCCGGTTGCGCGCGTGGAGCGCATCGTCAAGCTGCTGAAAACCTGCTGGGAAGAAGACCGCCAGTTTTTTGTTTTTGGCAACGGCGGTAGTGCGGCCAATGCCTCCCATTTCATTACGGATCTGGGAAAAGGAGCCTCCGACCGGCTCGGCAAGCGGTTTCGCTGCCTGTCGCTGAACGACAATACCGCCTGGATTACGGCCCTCGGCAACGATTATTCCTACGATGATGTGTTTGTGGGGCAGTTGCAAAACTACGCCCGGCCCGGCGATCTGGTGCTGACGATGAGCGTCAGCGGCAGTTCGCCCAACCTGGTGAAAGCCGTGCAGTGGGCCAACGAGCACGAACTGACGACGGTGGCCCTCGTTGGCGGCAAACGCGGCACCCTCGCCGACCTCGCCCACGAAGTGATCGCCATTGACTCGGTTCACTACGGCCGCGTGGAAGACGCCCACATGACGATCTGCCACATGCTGTGTTACGCATTTATGGAGAATAGCATTTGAAGAAAGAAAGCGGTTTTGCGGAGTTGAACGGAGAAAACCGCTGCGGACTCCGGACTGATAAAACCCTGCGGTTTTGTTGTGCACAGACGACAAAACCGCAGGGTTTTCGGTTTTAAATTGCGGACAATAGGCTGGTTACATTAAAGGTCGGACGTGTTGCCCGTTCGTTGATTGTGTCACAAACCTTCTCTCTGGCGCAAACCGGCTATAGGTACCCTTTTAAATTTATCAGAAAATAGTTGGACTTTTCATTGTGTCCGGCGTTAAGTTTAGGGGCAATTCCGTTTAAAAGCGGTTCTGTCAACTTTAGCACCGTCACAAGCATGTCTTTCAGGCGTACCAATGGGTTCAACAAGGCGTATGAGACCGCTTTCCGGGCAACTGACTCAGTGGCTTTTCGGGAGTTGACAAATCAGCTATCCTTGAAGAACAGGTTTCTGTTTGTTGTTTTTTTATTCAGTACCGAGTGCGTCCTGGCCCAGCCGCCCTACACCCTGACCAATCGCTCTGCTGCCCAAATTACCAGCTACGCGGTTTTGCCCGATCAGGGGTATTCATTGGATGAAATCCGTACCGATACGACACTTCGCTTCATAACCGGCGATTCGCTCCGCCCTTCGACTTCCCCTCAATACTGGCTTAAGTTGGTCATAATCAACCCTTCTTATTACGACGAACCGTATAACCTGACCGTAATTCCATCACTGAACAATACGCTGTACTATTTTGACGCCAATGCCGGGCAGTGGATTTCCCACCAGGCCGGGGTCACTATTCCCTATCCGAAACGCCGGAACCGGAGTTTGCTAGCCTTCTTAGCCACGGGAAAAACCGCAACGACTCTGTATATAAAAGTTGATTTAACCTTATTTCAGGCAGTGCCGAAGGCAATCAAACCGGCGATACTCCTTGAGAAAAAGGCGACAACCGACCGTCGGTACAACCTGATGCTCATCACCTGGATTACGTCGCTGACGGTGTTGTTTCTGTTTTTTTTAAACAACCTGTTTATCTACTTTAACTTCAGGGATAAAATCGTTCTTTATTACCTGCTTTCGCAGGTGGGCGGGATGGTTTATCTTACGGATTTCAAACAGTTTTTTCAACTTCTTTTTCCCTGTCCGGTTTTCACCGTGGGGTTTTCGGCGGAGGGTCAATTCAACTATTTTGATCTGGGTCATTTGCTGCAGCATCTTGGCATTGTTTTGATTCTGTATGGCCAGGTGCAACTGACACGAGCTTACCTGAATACGTCCATTGCATTACCGCGACTGGATGCTGCTCTCAAATACGGTTTGTATGGCTACAGCCTGTTGTCGCTTGCCATTGTGATCATCAACAGTTGCTGGGTTTATCTAGAAAACTATACCTTGTGGTACCATAATATTGTTTCACTGCTGGTAATTGGCGGAATCATGAGCGCCTGTATCCTCGGCTACGTCCGCGGACTCCCGGCAGCCCGGCCTTTCCTGCTGGCCAATATTCTTCCGCTCGCGTTCATGCTGGGCATTGCCTTATACCACGTCTTTGTCACTTACTCGAACACCGATGCGTTGTTTCTGCCGGATTTGGCCATTCTTTCGCAGGCTCTCGCCTTCTCGATAGCCCTCATTGCCCGAACCAAAACCATTCAGAAAGAATTAATTGCCCGGAAAATCGAAACGCAACAGCTTGGGTTCGATATGCGGGAAATGGAATTGAAGCACCGGTTGAGCGAACTCGAAAACCAGAAAATCAGTGCGGATATCCGGCACGAAAAAACCAGAAACGAATGGCTACAGGAAAGGCTGGATACCAACCAACGGGAGCTAGCCTCCACGACCCTGTATCTGGTTCAGAAAAACGAGTTACTTTCTGACCTCAAATCGCAGCTCTTGAAACTGAATAAACAGTTTCCGACGGGAAGCCAGCAGGGGCTGAAAGGGATCGAGTCGATCCTGCAAAGCAGCCAGTATCTGGATGCCGACTGGGCGAAATTTAAAATTCATTTTGAACAGGTTCACCCGGATTTTTTTGAAAACCTGCTGGCGAAACACCCTTCTCTGACTAAGTATGAAATCCGGCTCTACGCCTATTTCCACATCAATCTCTCGACGAAAGAAATTGCCGCTTTACTCAACATTGATCCGGCCAGCGTGCGCCGGGCCAAAACCCGCCTGTACAAAAAAATGGCGATTACGTCTTCAGTAACCTCCTGACAGTAAAAATAGTACAACCCCTGTACACACTTTGTCTACGGATCATTTTAGGACATTGGCCCGACAAAGGGTTAGTTTGTCGGACTAACACATCTGTCCATACTAACCCAAAGCCCATGTATATTTCACCGGAAGACTACGATTTGCAACCCTTGCTCATTAAACAGGGTGCCTTGATTTTGTGGGGAGTATCGCTACTCCGTTGGGCAGACCGTGGTTACGTTCATCATCTTTACCAGCTCAATGATTTCTATGCTGAAATGTGTTATGATGAAACTACCGGCCACCTGACGGAAATTGCCACCTTCAGAAGCAAGCACCAGCTAGCCGCGCATCTGGACCTGATGACCATTCAGCGATTGACTGTCAGTTCGGAAGCTAAGGGCTAACAAAACCGGCCTCTTTCCGGGTGGTAACGATCCGTCGACCCCGTGCAAAGCCGCCGGATCGTCTTTAACTATACCGATCATTCCGCCACGGATAGGCCGTGTTGGAATAGCCACGTTCTTCCCAGAAGCCCAGGCGGTTCCCGGCCAGAAACTCGATGCGTTTGATCCATTTGGAGCCTTTCCAGGCGTAAAGCTGGGGCGTAATCATGCGAACCGGCCCGCCGTGTTCGAGCGGAAGCGGCTCCCCCTCAACGGTGTGAACCAGCAGCACGTCGGATTTGAGGGCTTCTTCCAGCGCGATGTTGGTCGAGTACCCATCAAAACCGTAACACATGACGTGCGTAGCGGTTTCTTTCGGCATCACCAGCGCAGCCAGATCCGCAAACCGGACGCCCACCCACGGCACATCCAGCTTCGACCAGGTCGTTACGCAGTGAAAATCGCTCACATCCTCCGTTTGGGGCAGCGCCATGAAATCTGCCCATTTCAGCCGAATCGGCTGCTCAACTTCGCCGTCGATGGCCAACTGCCACTTGTCCAGCGGAATGTTTGGTTGGTAGCCCAGGTCGAGAACCGGCCATTTTTTCGTAACCGTCTGGCTTTTTGGTATCTTCGGCATCCCGTGGCGGTTCGGCGGTCCGGACCCCAGCGGTTTTTCGTCGGTCATCGACGGGGTATTCTGAATGGCTTCCTCAAACCGGCGTTTCAGCTTCATGCGGGCGTCGATGATGCGGTCGAGTTTATCAGCATTCGGGGCGGTTTCGTTCGGCTCCATGCGTTTTTAGTTTGATGATCAACGGCCGTGAGCCGTTCTGTTTTTATAGTACAAAAGACAATTGAAACCATCATGGAGCCGTTAAGCCGCCGACAACACGGTTTTTTGCTGCTGATTCTGGTCCCGCTTCTGGCAACGATCGCGTCGCACGTCGTTTTTTACCGGCATTTTCCGTGGCAGTCGGCCTATCGCTTTCCGACGGCTTATTTTCTGACGGTTGCCACCGTCATGCTGTCGTGCTGGTCGGTCAATGTACTCATTTTCCGGCATTTCGACCGCCGGTTGCCGTTTTCCTACAACCCGGCCCGACGCATCGGGCGTCAGTTTTTGGTCGGCGGTTTGGTCACGTTGCTGACGTTTTCGGTGGTTTTCCCCGGCGCCATCCGGCTGTATTCCGGTTTCTGGCCCAATTCGGTTCACCTCACCTCCGGTATATTTGTCTGCATCACCATTGCCACACTGGTCAACGGCGGCTACGTCGGGCTGTATCTGCTCCAGGCATTCCGGCTCGAAAAACAATCGGCGACGGAAGCCATTAATCTCCGATTAAACCACGTGCAACCGCCTGTTCAACCGGTTTTTGATGCTGCCCTTTTGATCGATGCCGGTTCCCGCCAGTTCCGGTTGCGCCCCGACGAAATTGCCTATTTCTTCTCGACGCAGGGCGTGGTGCTGCTGGTCAAAACCGATGGACAGCAACTGACTACGAATTACAACTCTTTTTCCCGGCTGGAAAGTTTACTCCCCGAAGGCTATTTTTTCCAGTTGAACCGCCAGTTTATCGTGTCGCTGGCGGCCATCCGAACGGTGCAGGACGACAGCAACCGCAAGCTCCGGGTGACGCTGACCCCGGCTTTGCACCGGAACCAGCCCGAAGAAACCGTGACGGTCAGCCGCTACCGGAACGCCGAGTTTAAGAAGTGGCTGCAACCGCTGACCACGGGCTGACCTTTCATCCCCGGTTTCCGTACCATTCGTTGAATCGGGCTCGTAAACCGTTCCAAAAACCGTTTTTGCCGCCTTGCTTTGCAGCATCCAACCAAAAAATGGTCATCAACGATGCTACGCAATCTGTCACACCTTTCCGACAATCCGCCCCTCTGGCTGAGCCTCTGTTTCGGCGGAATTCTGATCCTCACCTTAGCGGTTTTCTATACCGCCCTTCGCCAAGCCGTCCCGACCAAAGCCGGTTTTATCCTCATGGGTATGCTATTCTGGCTGACGGTTTTGCTGGTGCTGGCCCACCGTCAGTTTTTCCTGAACATCGACGCCGTGCCGCCCCGGTTTTTGCTGGCGATTGGCCCACCGCTGCTGGTCATTCTGGGGTTGTTTCTCACGAAACCCGGACGTGCTTTTCTGGATCGGTTGCCGCTTCCAACGCTGACGTTTCTGAACACGGTCCGGATTCCGGTGGAACTGGCGTTGTACGGTTTATTCGTTTATCAGCAAATTCCGGAAGTCATGACGTTCGAGGGACGCAATTTCGATATTCTGGCGGGCATCACGGCTCCACTGGCGGGTTACTGGGCTTCGAAAAACCGACCAGCCGACCACCGGAAGCTCCTGATTTGGAACCTCCTGGCGCTGGTTCTCCTGTTGAATATTGTCGGTCATGCCATCGTTTCGGCCCCCACCCCCTTTCAAAAACTGGCCTTCGATCAACCCAACGTTGGCGTATTGAAATTCCCGTTTGTGGGTTTGCCCGGCCTGGTGGTGCCACTGGTTTTGCTCGGGCATCTGGTTTCGATCCGTCAGTTGACCCAAAAAATGAAGAATGCTTCAGCCATCATTGCCGTTTAAACCGGCCAAAAATACCGTAAGGCATGACCATTTTGTAGAAAAGATGGTCTAAACTGATCAGAAATGCCGGTAGGCATGACCATTTTGTAGAAATTGCACTACGTTACCAAATAGTAAGTTCCGTAGGAACGATTCATTTGACTAGTGCACTAAATGGGCCGTTCCTACGGAACTTGCAGGTTTTTCTTCCAGGCCTCTGCTACAAAATGGTCATGCCTAACGGCATTTCTGATCGGTTTAAACGGTATCGAAAAGCGTTTTAAACCGACCTCGCTCCGATTTTTATACCGGTTTTTTCCGGTTTTCGATAAAAACCGCCGTTCCGATAAACGCGATGATCAATAACGAACACACCAGATCGACCACTTTACCGACGCGGATCGAAACCGGATCAAATTTGAAAACAATCGTGTGTTTTCCGGCCGGAACGCGCATCGCCCGCAACACGTAATTCGCCCGCAGGTGCGGCACTTCCTTGCCATCGATGGTGGCCTGCCACTCCCCGCGAACGTTGTAATAGATTTCGGAGAAAACCGCCAGTTGCTCGCTGGTTGCGTTGCTTTCGTAGATCAGTTCGTTGGGTTTGTAACTGGTCAGGCGAATCGAATTGGCCGCCGAATCGGGCTGGATTTTCAGCCCGGTCAACTGTTCGGCAAACCGCTGATCGACCACGGCGGCTTTGGCGGTATTCAGGCTATCGAGGGCTTTCATTTCCTCGTTGGCATTCGGTACCAGCCGGTAAGTCTCCACGAACCAGGCATTGCCCAGCGCCCCCGGATTCCGTTGCGCCACCGGCGGCCCCGGTGCCTGCTGCGGGTTAGCGGTTTGAAGCTGGGTGATGAAATACTTCGTATTCAGCATGTTGATGACGTTCATCGCATTGGGTGCCGACTGGGGTTCCCGCAAATTCCGGTAAAGCTGAAACTCCGCCAACTCCTGGTACCGGCGCAGTTTGGCCGCGTGATAGCCCCCCAGCGACTTGTGGAAATACGACGCTTTGGCGTCGCTCATGAAACTGGCGGTGAGGTCGAGCACCCGGAAATCGAGGGCTTTGTCGGCCAGAATCTGCTCGTCGGCGGCCGTTGGCGTAATCGTTTCCTGAATGGCCTGTTTGCTCACAAAATCATCGTTATTGAAATACCGCTTGTCGACGTTGAAGAGGTCAAAAATCATCAGCGCCAGCAAAACCGGGTAGAAAACAAGCGGTTTGATGCGATCCCGGACAAACAGCCAGATCAGCCCGCCCACCAGCAAAATCAGAATGGCTGACCGGAACGCGTCGGAACGCAACATACCGATGCGGTCGTCGACCATCGCGGCAATCACCTGTTCGGCCAGTGGTTTACTTTGCAGACCCTGTTCCAGATTATTCAGCATCATCTCGTCGTTGTTTCCCCGAAAGCTTTGAAAAACCGTGGGTGCCAGGGCCATCAGCAGCGAGAAACCGGCGGTTGCGCCCAGACTGATCAGCAGCGGGCGGTTGAGTTGAGCCGCTGAATATTTTCTGTCTACAATCTCTTTCAGGGCCAGAATGCCGAGCAGCACCAGTGGCAACTGCGCCAGCGTGAGCGTCATCGTGACCGCCCGAAACTTGTTGAAAGCCGGGAAATAATCGAAAAAGGCGTAATTGAAGGCTGGAAAGTTTTTGCCCCACGCCCAGGCGATGTACAGAAAAGCGATGCCGAGCGCCCACCATTTCAGCCGACCGGGAACAATCAGCAAACCGAGTACGAACAGAAAAATGACGATGGCACCCGCATAGGCCGGGCCGCTCTGGCTATACAGATTTCCGTGATACATCGGCAATTGCTGCACAAACTGTTGCGCATTGCCCGGATCGACGCCGATGCCGGTCATTTTTTTGTAGGTCTCCGAGTCCGTCGTGAGCGAACTGACGGAAGGGCCACCGGCATAATTGGGAATAAGAAGCGTGAAGGTTTCGCCAATGCCATAGCTGTACTGAAACGCGTAGTCTTTCCCCAAACCGTCTTCCGGCGTCGTGGATGCAGCCGCAGGGGCACCGGGTTCCGCTTTGGGTGTTATGGTCAGTTCGGATTTTCCACGCGTGGTGACGGTCACATAATCAGCGGCATTCCAGAGCCGGGTGGTATGCGTCCCAACGGCAAGAATTGCCGCAACGCCCAGTGCCGACAACGCCAGCAGCAGTTGGCGGATGCGCCCTTCGCGGATGGCGACCACGCTCTCGATCAGGACGTAAATGATGATGCCAAACGCCAGATAATACGTAATCTGCACGTGGTTGGCGTAGAGTTCAAGCCCCAGAAACAAAGCTGCCAGCGCAGCCCCGGCGAGGTATCGGCCCCGCAAGGCCAGGATGACGCCCCCCAGAATGCCCGGCGCGTAGGCCAGGGCCAGGATTTTTGAAACGTGACCCGCTTCCAGACTCAGCAGGGTATAAGACGCAAAACTATAGGCAATGGCTCCCAGGGCCGACAGCCAGACGTTGACGCCCAACGCCAGCATGAGCACAAAACCGCCCACCATCATCAGCCAGATGTAATTAGCCGGATCGGGAAGCAGCAAATTGATATATTGACCGAGTTTGTGGGTGAGGCTGGTGGGATAGTCGCCGGAAATCATGTAGGCGGGCATTCCGCCGAACATGCTGTTGGTCCACCAGGCCCATTCGCCGGTTTGTTTGTGGTAGTCGACCACTTCGCGACCGGCCGCAACGGACTGAATGATATCGTGTTGGTTCAATCGTTTGCCCTTTAAAACGGGCGAGCAATACAGGACGGCCAGAACCGCAAACCCAATGACGGCGACTAAATGAGGAAGAAAGCGTTTGAAATTCATACAATCGTTAGGAATACGAAGCGCAGCGCAGCGATGAAATAACGAGTAAAGAAACGCTTTTTTCCAACACGGCGGAAACTCCGCCCGTCACTTTTTCAGTTCCTTGAGGTCCGCCAGGGTGCCTTTGATGCGGTTTACGATTCGGCTATCGTCCAGGGCGCTGTTACCATCCGGGCTAATCAGCTTACTCCGGAAGACTACCAGAAAGGTGGTATTTTTCTTGTCGAACAACGCCTTCAGGGCGACGTTGTCGAATTTTCCGGGTTTGAGCGTCACCGGAAAAACCACGGGCGTAACGGACTGTTCCTTGATGAGGATGGGTTCGGGCTGGCTCCCTTCCGCAATGACATCGCCATCGATGCTGACCACATACTGCGACTCTTTGAAACTGAACGGGATTTTGTTGCGGTTACTGATGTCGGCTTTAACGGCCAGCTCAGTTTCTTTAAAACCGATTTTACCAAACCGGATGTCAGTTAGTTGAACAGTTGGAATATAGAGCGTTGGCAGTTTTTTGTCAGTTTTGACCGAAAACGTCCGCTGTCCCAACACCGGCACGTCCAGATCGAAGGTGGACCGAATCGTATACACCGTGCTATCGACGTTTTGCCGGTCCAACTGCTTCAGAATATTCGTAAACCGCTTGTAGAGCAGCTTGACCGGAAGCGTAACCAGGGTGCTGTCACCAGCCTCCAGTTCGACGGTTTTGCGGTAGCTGTCTTTCATCACCAGTGCCGTGTCGATATACACTTCATAATCGACGCGCTTTGCTTTGAAACCGACCGGCAACGGATTGTCGATCAGCAGCTTCATGTTCATCGTAAGCTGATCGTCGTCGATGTCGGTAATCAGGAAAGAGGCCAATTCCAGCCGGGGGACCAACACGGTTCCGTGGGGTTCATCGGCCGCCCGTTTCTGCTGACGCTGGTACCAGATATAGGCACCGATAAAGCCGATCAGCAGCAGGCCCAGCGCAATCAATCCTCCTTTTTTCATCGTGTTGCGTTACTTGTCGGGTACTAAACCGTCCTAGTATGAGACTGTTTACCAAGTATTCATTATTTTTATGGAAGCAAGAAATTACGAATTTTCGATGGTCACGGGGACAGAGAAGAAAATATACACCTTCGAGGAATACGAAGCACTGGAAAGAGAAGAAGGCATTCGCTATGAATACGTTGATGGCGAAGTCTTTGCGATGGCCGGAACGACCAAAAGGCACAACACGATCGTTCAAAATGCAACCTTTGCATTACGAGCCGTTGCAAAAAAGAAAGGATGCAGTGTTTACTCTGAAAGCGTTAAGCAAAAACTGAAAACCGGCGAAAAATACGTCTATCCTGACGTGATCTACACCTGCGAACCCGCCGATCTGGCCGATGATTCAGAAACCGTTGTGCAATCGCCCAGCCTATTGATCGAAGTAGTTTCCGAATCTACACAACGGTACGACATCCGCGAAAAACGACTTGAATACTTCAAAATCCCGTCACTCCAGTATTATTTGCTCGTGTCTCAAAAGCACTACTGCGTTGAACTCTATGAACGCTCGGCCGATTTCTGGAAATACACGATTTATGACGGTCTGGACGCCAAAATCGAGTTGGAGAAATTGGGGGTTACAATGTCGCTGGCAGAGATCTACGAAGGTATCTGAACGTATCATTTCATCTTCACCACCGTCACCCCAGCCCCGCCCCGGTCGACGTGCTCGTCCTGCATGGACGTGACCTGCGGGAAGGTTCGCAGGTGATTCCGCACCAGCGTCCGCAGAATACCGTCGCCTTTGCCGTGCACGATCCGGAGTTCGGCGTAGCCCAGCATCAGGCCGTTGTTGATAAAATTGTCCAGTTCCACCATCGCTTCTTCGCCCCGCTGCCCCCGAATGTCGAGGTTGAAGCTAAAGTTCATCATCTTCTCGTTCAGGTCGATTCCCTGCATTTTAGGCCGGGCGGTTTCGCCAACGGCTTCGCGGTAGACTTTCCGGCTGACTTTCTCCAGCCGGTTGAGCTTGATGGTTGATTTCAGGTCGCCAATCCGAATTTCGACGTCTTTTCCGCGCAACGCCAGCACCTCGCCAATGGTCGATTGCCCTTTGATCTGCACGAAACTGCCCACGGCGATGGCCCCGGATTCGGGCAAAAATTCCTCCGGCTCGACCTTTTCCGGTTTTTTACGTACTTCCTCCACCAGCGTTTCCGGCTTCAGTTCTTTTTTGTCAAACTGCTCCAGTTCCTGCCGAACCAGCCGCGTCATGTCCCGCTCGGCTTTGTTTTCCTTGATTTCCCGAATGGTGTTTTCAATCCGCTGATTGGCCTCGGCCACCAGGGCTTTGGCTTTTTGCTTGGCTTCGTTCAGCAACCGTTTCTGGTCGTTGTCGAGCCGGGTTTTCAAGGCGTTGGTTTCGGCCAGTTGCTGGGCCAGTTTGCGCTGATTGATGCCGACTTCCATGTTTTTTTCGGCAAACACCCGCTTCTCGATGTCCAGCTCTTTCAGCAGTTTTTCGAGGTTCACCTGCTGCGAACCCAGCTTTTCCTTGGCCCGGTCGATCAGCGGTTTGGGCAGTCCGATTTTCGAGGCAATTTCGAACGCAAACGAGCTACCCGGTCGGCCAATTTCGAGTTCATACAGTGGTTCGAGGTGTTCGCCGTCAAACCGCATCGCGCCGTTGACCAGCCCCGTCGTTTTGTCGGCAAAAAGTTTGAGGTTGGTGTAGTGCGTGTTCACAACGCCATAAGCACCCGATTTGGTGAGTTCTTCCAGAATGGCTTCGGCAATGGCCCCGCCCAGACCAGGTTCGGTTCCGGTACCAAACTCATCGATCAGAAACAGCGTTTTGCGGTTTGCAAACGTTACAAACGCCTTCATGCTGGTCAGGTGCGAACTGTAGGTACTGAGGTCGTTTTCCAACGATTGCTCGTCGCCAATGTCGATGAACAGATTCTGAAAAACCCCCGCCGTGGAGCCTTCAATCACCGGAATCAGCAAACCGCTCTGGATCATGTATTGCAGCAGGCCAATCGTCTTGAGCGCCACCGACTTCCCGCCCGCGTTGGGTCCCGAAATAATCAGAATCCGCTGGCCCGAATCAAGCAGCAAATTGAGCGGAACCACTTTTTTACCCTGTTTCTGAAACGACAGATGCAGCAGCGGATGCCGCGCCTGGAGCCAGTCGACCAGCGGCTGATTGACCAGTTTCGGCATCCCGGCGTCGATTTGCAGGGCAAACTTGGCTTTCGCCCGAATGAAGTCAATCAGTCCTAGGAACGTAGTAGCGCGTTGTAATTCAGGCAGGTAGGGACGAAGCAGGGCGGTCAGCTCGCGCAGGATGCGGGCCACTTCGCGCCGTTCTTCATACTCCATCTCGCGGATTTCGTTGTTGGCATCGAAAACCTCCGCCGGTTCGATAAAAACCGTCTGCCCCGTGGCCGACTCGTCGTGGATGAAGCCCTTCAACCGCCGTTTGTGTTCGGCCGAAATCGGAATCACGACGCGGCCATTTCGGATTGTGAGCGAAATATCGTCCGGCATCCAGCCCTGCTGGCGGGCGTTTCGCATGATTCCGTCCAGCTTCTTGCGCAAACCGGCCTGTTCCGAGATGATGCGACGGCGAATGGTAGCGAGTTCGGGTGAGGCATTATCACGGACGTGGCCCCGGTCGTCGATGACGCGCTCGATGGCTTCGGTCAGCTTTTTGTCCACCGTGATGGCGTCGGCGAGTTCGTTCAGATACGGGTAGACTTCTTTTTCTTTTCCCGCCAGAAACCGCAGGCACAACTGAATGGTTCGAAGCGTTAGTTTCAGGTCAAAAAACTCTTCCTCGGTGAGCATCATGCCTTCGATCCGGACTTTGGCCAGTTGCGGACGAATGTCGAGGTAATTGGACGACGGAAATTCCGGTTCATACTGCACGATGGTCTTGAACTCGGCCACCTGCCGGAGCATTTTGTCGATCAGTTGGAAATTATCGGAAAACCGGATTTTATCAACATACGACTGCCCCAGCGGGCTGATACAAGCCTGCCGCAGCAAGTCGCGGATTTTATCGAAACCTAATTTTTGTTCAAATGAATCGGGATAGAGCATTTGTTGTTCTTCTGATTGTTACGTACCTGCGACCGGCGCGTCGGGGGTACGTGAAATAACACCGGCGACGGAAAAGCAGTTCGATTCTTTTTTTTGTAAAAACCGCAAAACTACACATTGAACGGCAATTACCGGTTCTGAACCGGCTACCTTTCGTTCAATTCTACCATCTTGCACCCATGAATTCGTTTAAATTGATCGAATGCCCACGCGACGCAATGCAGGGCCTTCCCGGTTTTATTCCGACAGCCGACAAAATCCGGTATTTGAACGCGCTGTTGCGGGTGGGATTCGACACGCTCGATTTTGGCAGTTTCGTGTCCCCTAAAGCCATTCCGCAGCTACGCGACACGGCGGAGGTGCTGGCGGGTCTGGATCTAAGCGAAACCCAAACGAAGTTGCTCGCCATCATCGCCAACGTGCGCGGGGCGGAGCAGGCGGTTTCGTTTCCCGAAATTCAGTACCTCGGTTTTCCGCTGTCGGTCTCCGAAACGTTTCAACTCCGCAACACCAACAAAACCATCGAACAGGCGTTTGCGGAGGTAGACGCTATTCAGCACCTGTGCGCTGCCCACCAAAAGCAGTTGGTCGTCTATCTGTCGATGGGTTTTGGCAATCCGTATGGCGACCCGTACAATCCCGAGTTGATTGGACAATTTACAGAACGGCTGATTCAGACCGGCATCGAAATCATTGCACCTTCCGATACCGTCGGTTCGTCGACACCCGAAAGCATCGAGACCTTGTTCCGGTATTTGCTGGCCACGTTTCCGGCCATCGAGTTCGGCGCCCACCTGCACGCCCGACCGGAGCAGGTTACCGAAAAAGTGCGGGCGGCTTTGCGGGCGGGGGTTCGGCGCATCGACGGGGCCTTGCACGGCCTGGGCGGCTGTCCGATGGCGTCGGATAACCTGACCGGCAATCTACCAACGGAACATATTATTTATTTAGCTGAAAAAGAAGGAATTGAAACCGGAATTAATCAAAACCGCCTGGCCGAAGCCCTGGTTTTATCCTCCAAAATTCTCAATACCCACGAACCGCCGGGCGGCCCCGTTTAGTGCGTAAATACGTTACAGAAAAACCGCCTGCACCTCATCCTTGACGGCTTTGAGACCGGCCGCCGTGGGCTGGCTATTCTTCTGGATTACAATGTCGAAAATCTTTTTGGACAACTCCAGGGCGGGCGATTCGGGCGAAACTTGCCCGGCGGCTTCGTTGATGAGCATAATCACCTCATTCATGGCGTTCTGCACCTCTTCCCAAACAGCCTGGCTCATATAAATTTGTTGGGAGACGTTGTGATTGTATTCTTCCCGGATTTCGCGCAGCAGCAGTTGTTGCAGATCCAGCGCCACCACGGCCTCTCCGCTCAGCCGCAACAGCAGATTGGCGGGCGTGATGCGTTCCAGAAACAGGGCCATTCGTTCGTAGGCCTGGAGCCGCAACGGGGTTACCTCGCTGGCATACCGGTTTTTCTGATCGCCACGTTGTTTTTCGGCTTCGCGTTCGAGCATCAGTTTGACGGTTACATACATTCCGTACAAAACCAGACTGGCCGGAACCAGTAATTTTACTAAATCAGGAATAAAATCCATACGTAATTTTCAAGCGTCGTTGATCGGCTTTCCGTTATCCACCACCGGAGCCTGTCCCGCAGGCAGCGTTGCCAGGCCGGTGGCGAAGGCCACATTCTGAAAACTGGCAATGGGTGGCTATATTGTGGGGTAAAGTTTGTAAATTTCAGTCAGCAAACGGAATTTTTACTTAGTATGTTTATTGAAAGGATTAAAAATCCGGTTCGTTTGACGCCACAAGCCATTGATCAGATTCAGGAGACGTTCCGGGCCAACAAAATCCCGGACACCTATGGTTTGCGGGTTGGCATTCGGGGCGGAGGCTGTGGGTCATCGTGGGTGCTGGGTTTCGACCAGCCCGGCCAGGCGGATGAGGTATTCGACATCGATACCATTCGGGTCATCATCGACAAAAAACACCTGCTTTACGTGCTCGGGGTTGAAGTCGGGTACGAGAATACGGAGGCCGAACGCGGTTTCACCATTCAGAAACCGGAGGAGACCGTATCCGAACCTCAGTAATCGACCTGGGGACTATGCCGGAAATTTTGGCATGATTTTGGGGTTATAGCAGGTAAGGAAAGCCTTTTCATCCATTTTTGTTGTGAGTATACTCAACAAGCATATCTTCCTGATTCTATCGATTCTGGCACTCGGGCTGTCAGTTTTCTTCTATTCCGTGCTGGAAAGGGGCGCAATCAGTGCGGCCCACGAACAGTATTTGCAGACAACCCAGGAACGGATCAAAAATGAACTGAACACCAGTTCGGAAGAACTCCAGGCCGTCGGCGAATTGCTTCGGGAGAAAGCACCACCCACCTTTGCCGGCCTGAGCCGGGAAACGAAATATCCGTATTACATCTTCCGCAACAGGCAGCTCCTCTACTGGTCCGACTACCGTTTTATCCCTGATTATCAACAACTAAAGAGCATTCTATACCCCCGGCTCATGTCGTTTCCGCAGGGCAAATACCTGGTCAGCCGGCAGTTTGTCAAACGGGGTACGGATTCGCTGGAGGTGTTTTCGCTTGTCAATGTCTACCGCCATTACCAGACTGAAAATGGTTATCTGCGCTCGGGATACAACCCGGATCTGTTTTCGCTGACACCGCAGGAAATCTCTGTGGAAAAAAGCAGCATTTACGAAAGCATGTATGACCAGACGCCAGTGTTTCTGTTTTCGGTCATTCCTCCGAAAATGGAGGGCTATCAAAACCAGACGTCACCCGTCAACACGGTCATTCTGGCCCTGTTATCGGTCTTTTTCATGGGCATCTACCTCGTTCGCCGAACCCTGAATTTACGTCGAAGTCGACATTATGGGGCGGGTTTTGTGATTCTGGCCCTGTATTTGATCGTTCTTCGGGCGGTGATGCTGTATTTTGGCGTTCCCTTTTTGTTTTTCGAAACCGATCTGTTCAATCCCGGCTATTTCGGTTCGTCGGTGGTGGCGCCTTCCCTGGGCGATCAATTGCTGAACTGCATCGTGATGGTCATTCTGGCGTTGTATCTGGCCAGCACGTTTTACCGTACCCGCTCCTACTACTGGCTTCTGCGCCAGTCGGATGGATTGAAGGCCGTCGTTTCGACGATCACGGTTGCTCTCAGCTATAGTGTCTTTTACGGATGTTTCCACGAACTGAATACCATCTACGAGAAATCCGGTTTTACGCTCGACATTACGCTCAGCCTTTCCTTTTCCAGCCTAAAAATGGCCTGCCTGCTGGTTTTTATCGGCATATCGACGGTTTTCTTTCTGCTTCAGTATGTTTTTTCCAGTCTGTTCATCCGCCTGAATCTAACCCTGTGGCGGGGCATGCTCTGGTTCCTGACAGGCACCATTCTATCGGTCTTGCTTTTCTGGCAAAGCTCCACACCAATGCCCTGGATGTTAGCGATTCAGGGGATTTATTTTATGGTGCTGTATGTGAGCCGTTTTCCGCGCGCGCTGTATTCATTCCGGTATAAAACCACCCTCTACCTGTTTTTTACGGCTTTTGTCTGTGCGTCCGTAGCGACATATGTCGTTTACAATCAAGGACTTAAAAGAGACCTTGTCAACAAACGGGAATTTGGCAAACAGTTGCTGGTCGAAAATGATGCCTTTGGCGAGTTTCTGCTCAACAAGTCACGAACTGCCATTACGCAGGATGCCGAAATTCGGCGGGTAATGATCAGTGACACCCTGCTGCTGCGCGAACGAATCCAGCAGCGGGTCAAAAATGTTCACCTGGATAAGTATTTTGAACGGTATTCGATCGATGTTATGGTTTTCAACTCGGGTAATCCGCCGGCAGAAACCAATTATCGGAATTACGCCGAGCGTTTCCGGCAGGATCACTACCGAACCCAATACCCTGGTATTTATTTCATCAACGACGCCGGTAATAACTTTATCAAGCAATACGTCCAGTTTTTCGATTTCAAACTGGGTGAAAACCGGGTGGGGCATGTTGTGCTCGATCTTAAATTAACCCGAAATCAGCCCGGACGACTGGATCCCGGCCTGCTGACTGACAAAAAATTCATTCAGGCCCCCGAAACACAAATTTACAATTACGCCATTTACAGCCCCGGAAAGCGAATGCTGTACAATTCGGGGGAATACAACTACGACCGGAAGTTGCCGGCATCCCTGCTGAGTGACAGTGTTTTGTTCGACCAGGGCCTCTCACATGAAAATTACAAACATGTCGGTTTGCAGGACGAAAGTGGCCGGATTGTCGTCATCTCATCCCGAGACTACCCGATTCGCAACCTCTTTTCCAACTTCTCCTTTCTGTATCTGGTTCTGATTCTGTATATCCTGATTCTGATCCTGATTTATTCCATCCGGTTTGGCTTCTCCCGGTTTTATATCAATTACTCGACTAAAACGCAACTCTACCTCAACGCAGCCTTCTTTTTACCGCTGGTGCTCGTTGTCGCCATTACGTTTGGCGTAATCAGTTCCAATTATGATGCGTATCAGCAAACTACCTACCTGACCAACGCCAAGAACATCAGCTCCAATTTCCGGGGCGACTGGACCAGCTTTTTGCAGGGAACAACCAGCAAAGCGTATCTCGAAGAAGAATTGAAGAAAATCACGCAGGATGACGATATCGAGATCAGTATTTTCGACAAAAACGGAACGCTGTTCTGCTCGACCCAGCCGCTGGTCTACGAAAGCGGTCATCTGTCGAAACGGATCAATCCGGAAGCGTATATCCACCTGGCTGAAGGGCAAGAAAACCAGGTTCTGCTGACCGAGTCGCTGGGAACGAAGCAATACCGCACGGCCTATGCCAGCATCAAATCCTACGACGGCGCGTTGCTGGGCATGCTGGGCGTTTCGCATTTCAATTCCGAACCCGAACTCGAACACCAGATGATCGATGTCGTTTCCACGGCACTGAGCGTGTTTACGGGTCTGTTCATGGTCTTCCTGCTCGTTTCCTACTGGGCTTCCAACGTATTGACCAAACCGCTCAAAATCATCACGCAGAAAATCCGCAAAACCAACCTCGACCGGTTTAACGAGCCGCTGGACTGGAAATCGGACGATGAAATCGGGTTGCTGATTGGCGAATACAACCGGATGCTGGTGAAACTGGAAGAGAAAAAACAGGCGCTGTCGCAAAGCGAAAAACAGTCGGCCTGGCGGGAAATGGCCAAGCAGGTTGCCCACGAAATCAAGAATCCACTGACACCGATGAAGCTGACGCTGCAGCACCTGCAGCGCACGCTGCAATCCGACAATCCGACGGCCCGGCGGGTGCTGCAACGGACGCTGGAGACGCTGCTCGACCAGATCGACAACCTGAGCGACATTGCCACGTCGTTTTCCGACTTTGCCAAGATGCCGTTGCCAAAAAATGAGCTGTTCGAGATCACCTCGGTGATCAACAAAGCCGCCGATCTGTACGCCGACGATGGAAAAATCACGCTGATTCGGGACATCTCCCCGTATCCGGTGATGGTCATGGGCGATCGGCAACTGATCGGCCGCATCCTTACCAATCTGATTATCAATAGTGTGCAATCCGTTTCGGCCGACCGAAAGCCGGTTATTAAACTACGGCTAACGGTTACCGACGATCACATCAACATTGAAATCAGTGACAACGGGGCAGGGGTTCCCGAAGCCATTCGCAGTAAAATTTTCCTGCCCAACTTCAGCACGAAGGAGGGCGGCTCCGGCCTGGGGCTGGCCATTGCCAAACGCGGGATCGAACACGCTGGCGGCAGCATCTGGTTTGAAACCGCAACCGGGGAAGGAACCACCTTTTTTATCAGTTTACCCCACATTCCGCCCATCGGTACGGGCAGCGGGCTGAAAGGCGAAAGCATCGGACTCAATTAACAACGCTGAACACCCGGCAAAAACCGCCTTTAGTTTTTCTCACCCTGAACGTCATCGTCAATCGTAACGTGCTTCCAGTTCTCACCCGAACGGATCCGGTTCAGTTGGGTGTGGGTAATCCCAAACTGCTTGGCGATCATTTTCAGGCGGTTCTTCTCATTCTTCAGTAGCTTTTTGATCATCTTCACCTTCGACTCGGTCAGTTTGTAATTCCGGGTCCGGCGCGGGATTTCGCGGTTCAGAATGTTCGGGCTGGTGCGGTTGTGCTCAATCATTTCGTCCTTCGTTACCCACTTCAGGTTCTGAAAATGATTGTTTTTTTTGTCGTGGTCGAGGTGGATGACGTACTTCTGCTCCGGGCTTTCGCGGTTCAGAAAAAGTTCGGCAATCAGCTTGTGAAAATACCGGTTGATTGTTTTTCCGCCGGTACGGATGTTGAGCGAACGATAGCCCTGAATGATCGATCCATTGATGAGCGTACCATCCTTCGGGTCGTTTTGAAAACTCTTCAGTCGGCCATAATTCGAAACTTCATAGCGGGGTGGGTTCTCAACTCCCTCAAAGTTGATCGCCACCCATTTCTCATTCCAGTAATTGCTGGTCCTTTTCTCGGGCATGTTTAGGCTAATTCGGTTAGTCATCGGGCGTGTTTGTTGAATGAACAATTAACAAAGTAGACAGGGAAGCCGGGGATAAATATGGTTGAAAATGTCAATAATTCATTGAAATAGACAAGTTGAGAACAATTTAGTCAAACTTAATCGTTCCCACAAATTTTATTTTGTTTAACATTTTTAATTTTTTGTTAAACAAATATAGGCGCATTTTTTGGCATAGCAAGTAGATCAGAAAAGTAACAATTGAGATGGAGTGGCCGGAATGGTATATACGCAACAGAGCCGGATTAGGATTTGAAATAGAAACTAAACTATCATCCTGATAGTTTTCAGGAAAGAGTCGAATAAAACAAGCAGTGATGAAAAGCAAAACATTAGTCATTGGGGCTTCCGAAAACCCGGAGCGCTATGCCAATAAGGCCGCCAATCGCCTGGTGCAGCATGGTCATGCCGTCGAATTACTCGGTCTGCGGTCGGGAACGGTTCGGGGCAATCCCATTCGGACCGGGCAACCGGAATTGAACGATATTGATACCGTTACCCTCTACGTCTCGCCCAAAAACCAGACGGGATTCTACGAATACATCAAAAAATTGAAACCCCGGCGGGTGATTTTTAATCCGGGAACGGAGAACCCCGCTTTTGAGAGGGACCTGCAACAGCAGGGCATCGAACCCATCGAAGCCTGTACGCTGGTGATGCTGGCCATTGGGCAGTATTGATCTTTTTTAGAATAGAGAGGTGAGACAAGAGAATAAAGACAAAAAGCCGTACTGTCTTTATTCTCTTGTCTCACCTCTTTATTCTACAATAATTCACCACTTTATCAGCGCGGAGGCCCAAGTGAAACCGCTGCCGAAAGCCGCCAGACAAACCACGTCGCCGGGTTGAATGCGGCCCTGTTCCCAGGCTTCGGTCAGGGCAATGGGGATGGATGCGGCCGTGGTGTTGCCATACCGCTGAATGTTGTTGTATACTTTTTCGGCGGGCAGCTTTAGTTGCTGGCGAACGTAGTCCGAAATGCGAATGTTGGCCTGGTGGGGTACCAGCAGCGAAATGTCTTCGGGGCCATAACCGTTCGCTTTTAGTGCTTCGTTGATCACTTCTGCAAACCGCACCGTGGCGTGTTTGAAAACCGCATTGCCGTTCATGACGACATCAAAACCGCCTTCGTCGACCATCTCTTTGGTGGCCGAGCGCGACGGCCGGCTGCTACCCGGATCGCGAACGTAGAGGTCTTCGGCATAGCGCCCATCCGCGTGCAGGTGGGTAGACAGAACGCGGTGTTCCGGGTCGTCGGTGGCCTGCAAAACGGCGGCTCCGGCCCCATCGCCGAAGATCACGGCCACGCCCCGGCCCTGGTTGCTTTTGTTGATCCAGGTCGATTGAATTTCGGAACCCACCACCAGCACGTTTTTGTACATGCCGGTTTTGATGAACTGGTCGGCGATGGACAGGGCATAGACAAAGCCCGAACACTGGTTGCGGATGTCGATGACGCCGATGCCCTCCAGCCCCAATTCGCGCTGCATCAGGAAGCCCGAGCCGGGGAAGAAATAATCGGGCGTGATTGTCGCAAAGACAATCAACTCAATGTCAGCCGTTTGTAAACCCGCGCGATCGATGGCCATGCGGGAAGCAGCCGCGGCCATGCTGGCGTTGGTGTCTTTTCCGTAAGTAAAATACCGCCGTTGCTCAATCCCGGTGCGTTCCCGAATCCATTCGTCCGACGTATCCATGTACTGCGTCAGATCCTGGTTCGTGACAACGTTTTCGGGGACGTAAAACCCCAGACCGGTGATGGTGGAATAGGTCATGAGAAGGGAAAGGCCGATTGACTACACACCCTGAATCGAAAACGTGTATTCTTCCATAATCAGGTTGGCAAGCAGTTGGCGGCAGGCCGTATCGACCGTTTCCTTCGCTTTTTCTTCCGACTCCGCTTCGACTTCCAGACGGATGTGTTTGCCAATCCGGACGTCTCCCACCGAATCGATGTGGAGGTTGTGCAGTCCCAGTTTTACGGCTTTGCCCTGTGGATCCAGAATTTCCTTCTGGGGCATTATGTCAATTTCAGCAACGTATTTCATGTTTGAAGAAGATAAGCAGTGCGGGAATTTAGCGGTAAAAATTCAATCCGTCACGTCTTGTTTTTAGCAAAGTATGAGATCAAAATGTATAAAGCGATCACCAGCGGTACGGCTGCGAAGTGCAAAAATAACAACAGAATTGCCGATCCGATCAGAAAACTGAATTTTATGCGGTTTTCACGCCAGCCGAAGGATTTGAATTTGAACGCCAGCAAGGGCAATTCGGCCACCATCATAAACGAAAAAACAATCAGAAGAAACAGCGTGATGGGGTTTTGCCACAGAAAAGCAAACTGCGGCTGGTAGTGGGCCATGAGCGGAAAAGCCGCAATGAAGATGGTGTTGGCCGGAACCGGCAGACCAATAAACTGATCGGACTGGCGGGTGTCGATGTTGAAATTGGCGAGTCGCAAGGCGGCTAAAACCGCAATGGTGAAGGCCAGATACGACCAGTTTCCCATCCCCAGCGACCACAGGGCCTGATAAACCAGCGTGGCCGGCAAAACGCCGAAGGTCACGACGTCGGCCAGTGAATCCAGTTCTTTCCCAAACGGCCCCGACACATGAACCAGCCGGGCCACAAAACCGTCGCCAAAATCGAGCACACCGGCCAGCAGGATGAGCCAGGCTGCCGTGTCGGAATGGCCGCGCAGGGTCATCACCAAACCAATGCATCCGCACAGCAGGTTGCCGCAGGTCATGGCATTAGGCAGGTGGCGAAGCAATTTCGTAATGGATGTGATGGCTAAGTGAAACACGCTCGTCCGAAAACGATGGTGTAAAGCTACACGAGAGAGTTGTCAACTCAAATTCTGGCCGAAAGAAAAACGAATCTGTGTGTGCGGTTTTCCGAAACCGGTCACATCGACAGCTTGCTGATGCCTTCCTGCCGACTATTCTGGTAGAACGAAATCTGGAGGATCAGCCGGTGGGCAATCTGCTGCAGTGCTTCCTCGGTCAGAAATCCCTGGTGGGCCGTCAGCAACACCCTTGGGTGCGTCCGCAAGCGGTTGAGCAGGTCGTCGGTGATGGGCTGACCGGAAAAATCCCGGTGAAACCACTTCTTCTCATTCGCATACACGTCAGCCGCATACCCGGCCAACGCGTTGGCATCCAGCGCATCCAGCACCGCTGCGGTATCGACCAGCCCACCCCGGCTGGAGTTGACCACAATGGCCGTCGGTTTCAGTTGCGACAAAGCCGGTGCGTTCAGAAGTTGCCGGGTTTGGGCGTTCAGGGGACAATGCAGTGAGATCACGTCGGATTCGGCCAGGAGCGTTGGCAGGGCAACGTAACGGACGCCCGCGTTGAGCAGCGGCTGATGAGGTTTGATATCGAACGCGAGCACCCGACAACCAAACCCCAGCATGATCTGGCAAAAAGACTGTCCAATATGCCCCGTACCGATCACACCGACGGTTTTTCCGTGTAAATCCTGGCCCGTCAGTCCATTGATGGAAAAATTGCCCTGCTGAACCCGTTCGTATGCCTGCGGAATGTGCCGAACCAGTCCCATCAGCAACGCAACGGCGTGTTCGGCGACGGAATAGGGCGAATAGCCCGGCACGTGTAAAACCGTGATGCCCAGTTCGTCAGCGGCTTCCAGATCGACGTTGTCCAGCCCCACGCAACGCATGGCAACCAACTGAATGCCCAGCGACCGGAGCGATTCCAGAACCGGTTTGCTCAAATCATCTTCCACGAACGCACAAACCGCTTCGTAACCGCTGGCCAGGTGACAGGTTTGTTCGGTCAGAATCTCGTCGATAAACGTGATGGTGTGGTGCGCCTGGTACCGGATAAACCAGTCCCGTTCGTAAGCGGCAGTGCTGAAAAAAGCAATTTTCATAACTCGTGGATTTTATGCAAAAGTACGGTAATTAGCGTGGATGCCGCATGACTTTCCTCATTTCGACGAATGACCCTGATTGCCAAAATCCCCGGGTAGTGGAAAAAACCGTTAGCTGGTAGACGCTGAAAACGCACTCAGACGGGCTGCGATTTATTCCGATAAAGCCGCGAAATCATCGTCCGACAACACAATCTGGTCGGCAGCAAGATTCTCATTCAGGTGATCGAGCGAGCTGGTGCCGGGAATCAGCAGGATGTTGGATGAGCGTTTCAGTAACCACGCCAGGGCGATTTGCGCCGTGGTGGCCTCGTGTTTCTCCGCGATTTCCCGGATTTTGGCGGCCAGTTTCTTCGGCCCGGACGCCAGGGGATACCAGGGAATGAACGCCATGCCGCGCTGAATGGTGTAATCCAGAACGGCTTCCCACCTCCGGTTGCCGAGGTTATACAGGTTTTGGACCGACACGATTGGCAGCATCTTTTCGGCCCGTTCAATCTCCCTGATGCCCACTTCGGACAAACCGACATGGCGAATTTTTCCCGCCTGAACGGCTTCTACGACCGGCCCGAGGGTTTCTTCAACCGGGATGTCGGGGTCAAACCGGTGGAGCTGCCAAAGGTCGATGCGCTCCAGTTTCAGCCGCTGCAGGCTGCCGTCAATCGCCTGCCGGATGTGATCCGGATCGCCGTTGATCACCCACTGATTGGGGCCGGTTCGGTCAAAACCGCCTTTGGTGGCAATGATCAGTCCTTGCTGATACGGATGCAGGGCATCGGCAATCAGTTTTTCATTGGTATGCGGGCCGTACGAATCCGCCGTATCGATAAAATTCACGCCCGACTCCACGGCTTTTTGCAAAACCGCCTTTGCCGTTTCCCGATTTGGTGCATCGCCCCACACCCCAAAACCGGTCAGTTGCATTCCGCCGTAGCCCAAGCGGTTGATTTCCAGATCGCCCCCAATTTTGAAGGTCGATGCTGCTTGTTCTGTTGTGTTGCTCATGGTATGGTTTGTTGATTCATTCCACCACAACACAAGATCGATCCGGTTCGCGTTCCAATTCGGGGCGAAAATTAGCCTGTGAACCTTCCAACCAAACGACAAAACCGGGCGTCCGGGCGACTTTTTACCTGACAAATTTCAACACTTCGGCCACAAACCGGTCGGTTTCCGATATAAATGGTTCATGGTACGACTGATCGAACGTCACAAACGTCGGCGCGGTTTTGGTCAGCAACTCCCGGGTTTCGTAGCCAATTTCGATGGGAACCACGCCATCTTTTTTGCCCCAGAACAAGGCCACCGGAATCTGGATGTTCTTCAATCCTGCGCTCCGGTCATATCCCCGGATGGTCGTTTCGCCGTATTCGGTATAGGCTTTTGGATGCGAGAATTGGGCCAGAGCGGTGTTGGGTGAGGCAAATAAATAATTGATTACAAACTTCGTATCGTCGTAAATCGAAACCGGATTACCGTCCAGGTCGAGCATTCGTTTGTAGAGTTCGGGCCACTCGTAGGTTCCCAGATTCTCGGCGGTGATAGGCCGGGCCTGAACGTACTGCTCGATGGCGGTATTTTTTTGCAGCCGCGCTTCACGCAACACCCACTCCCGCATCTGCACCAGCCAGCGGTAGGTCGAAAACGTCCCGTTAACCGCGATCAAGCCACTGACCAGCTTCTGGTTGTCATTCGTCGTCAGAAATTGCCACGCCAGTTCCACGCCGAAACTATGCGCCACCAGATAAATTCGGGTATTGGGATATTGTTCTTTCAAAAGCTTCACAACGTAATACGCATCTTCGCCGAACTGCTCATACGTCAACGTTTTCACATCCACTTTCCCCGACGACGACCCGGCAATCCGCTGGTCCCAATAGGCCACAGCCACATCGTTTTCCAGCCCTTTGAGGTAATGCCGGTAACACATGGCGCAGTCGCCGGGACCGCCGTGCAAAAACAGAACCAGTTTGTTCGACGCCAGATTGCCGCGCACCCAGATGGGCATATCCGCGCCTTTGTGCCGTAAATAGAGCGTTCGGTCGGTCGTCGTTTCGTCGTCTTTTTCGCAGGCAACGAGCGAAACCGCCATGAATAGAAACAGGTATTTATAGATCGTTTTCATTTGTTTTTCAAGGGTTTGCGAATACCACATTCGATTCCAAAGCGCATCAAAGTTGATGCGTTGTAGGGCCGTTGCTGCATCAGGTTCAGCTTGGCATACCAGGCGAGTGAGCGGTTTTTCCGAATCGACAAATCGCGTCCGAAACCGACCGAAACCGTTGGCAGATAAGCCCCGCGACCGGCCATTTTGACCCGCCGAAAGCCGCCGTTTTCGTCGACCTCGAAGGTTTTTCCCGCCAGAAAATACCGGAAATAGGCGTTGGAAAGCCCGACTTCAAAGGTGCCGCCCCGCCGACCCGTCCGCTGGTAGGCCAGTTCGGGCGAAAGGATGAGGCCCACGTGGTTGTCGGGGTGATTGTAGACCGCCAGTCCGGGTGTCAGCAGAAATTCTTTCCGCGCCGAATTGCGGGTTTTGATGCGGGAAATGAGTGGGTATTCGTAGGCCACTTTCAGCCCGTAGTGGGTGACGGTTTCGCCGAAATAGGCCACCCGCAGTTGCTGGGCGCGGGCTTCCGGGCCGGGCAAGCCCGCGAAAACCGCCAGAAGCAGGAACCCGGTTCTGGTGTAATGTTTCATGTTCATGGTATGGTGTTGTTTATCAGGCTGTAAAGTTCGCTGATTGACTGCGAATGGAAGGTGTCAGAAGATGCAAAAAACCGATCAGAAGGCGACAGGTTTCCAGATTAATCAAGTAGATTTTAAGCCAGGCTCAAGATTTACTTGGTTAATGACTTTTGAATATGTTAGAAATTCGCCACAATGGGGATCAACTAACGCCAAATGCGTTCTACATTTGTTAGCTACCTTACAACCGTGAACATCATGCACCTGACCAAAGCAGACCTTGAAACCACCGAGCGAATCAAACGTCTGAACATCATCAACTCCGTTACCGGCATCAAACCGGCCAACCTCATCGGATCGGTTTCGAACGAAGGGCAATCCAATCTGGCCATTTTTAGTTCGGTGATTCATTTGGGAAGCAATCCCGCCCTGCTGGGGTTCATCCTGCGGCCCGACCGGGAAGCGGGGCAGCATACCTACGAAAACATTCTGGAAACCGGTTTTTACACCATCAACCACGTTCACGAATCGTTTGCGGAACAGGCCCATTATACCTCCGCAAAATTCAAACGCGACGAGTCGGAGTTTGACAAATGCCGCTTGACGGAAGAGTACCTTTCCGGTTTTAAAGCGCCTTTTGTCAGAGAAAGCAAGTTGAAACTGGGCCTGAAGTTTTTGCAGGGCATTCCGATTGAAGCCAACAACACAATGCTGATCATCGGCGAAATCGAGCATCTGATCGTGCCGGACGAAGCCGTCGATGCGCAGGGACATATTGACCTGAGCCACGTGGACGATGTGGGTATTTCGGGCTTGAACAGCTATTATAAACTGGCAAAAATCGCCCAGTTTCCGTATGCCCGCCCGCAGTCGCTGCCCAATTTCGCCGGAGAAACTGACTAGATGAAAAAGCAGGATTTGCCCACAAAAATCTGCGTGGTTTGTGGAAGGCCGTTTAGCTGGCGAAAAAAATGGGAAACCGTCTGGAGCGAGGTGAAATATTGCAGTGAACGCTGTCGGCGAAACAAAAATACCGGATTATAGGACGTTGCTCATTTAGCCATTCCAGACCACACCGGCGGTATTGGCCCGATTTCTTCGCGATAGCCACCACTCCACCAAAACCAGATTTGGCACCCAGCATAACCAGGCAACAATGGGATACGCCATCGAAAACGGCAGGTGAAAAACCGCCAGTTCGACGGGTAAAATGATTCGGAGTGTTACCGCCGATAATGTGGCCGCATAACTGCGGAACATCCATTCCTGATGACGGCGAATCTGGCCCTGACGAATCGCCCGGTAGGCCCGGAACGTCGTGTAAAACCAGGCGATGGCCAACCCGGCAAACCCCACAGCCGCCACCCAGCCCGTGCTGGCAAACCAGGCTGCACAGAATGCGGCCACGCTCGCTACCAGGATGCTGAACACGTAGAGTTTCCCCAGTCGCCGGTGTAACCCGACCCGGCGCTGGCGCAGTTGGCGGGAAAATTGAAACGGCCCCAGACTCAACGCAACAGCACCCAAACCCACATGGGTGAAGAAGACCGTTCGCCAGAACAGGTTGCTCACCGGCTTGCTGGTGAGAAAACCGGGTTGGTAGCCCGGCAGAAAATAGGCCAGGGCATAGAGTGCCACGCCAAAAATCAGGAAATACCCTAACCCGGTGGTGACCTTGCTGAAGAGCGTTTTCAGGCGCATCGTGTTTTATTGCTGGTTCAGGCGGGTAGAATTGCTGGTTCAGATTTGTAATCTCGACCAGCGATCAGCCGCCCATATGCGAATCGTTGTTGATGTACTCGAATTTATGATTCCAGACCAGCGCAATCTGCGTAGCGCGCTGGCGGGTTAGCTCGGCATTGGTTCCCTCAAAATGTTCCGTGAGCGTTTCCGAAAACAGCATCAACCACCGTTCAAAATGGTCGAGCGTCAGCGTATGTTGCTGATTGATGAGCAAATGGGGCCGAAACGGATGGCCGTGGTAGGCGTCGTTACCCAGAATAATGTTTTCCCAGAACGCGTACATTTTGGGTAAATGCTTCGCCCAGTCGACGTGGGCGACATCGGTAAAAATGGGGCCGATGAAGTCGTCGGCCTGTACTCTCTCATAAAATGAATCCACCAAAAACCGGATGGCTTCCGGCGAATCCAGCGTTCGTTTGCTCATCAACTCCCGGTTTTATACGTTACTACGCTGAGAACACATTTTCGTAGACTTCCGGTTTAAACCCGAGCGCAATAATCTGATTTTCTGTTTCGATTAGCGGCCGGCGAATCACCGACGGTTTATCGATCATCAGCGCAATGGCGTCTTCCATTCGGGTCGGTTTTTCAGCATCCGGCAGTTTTTTCCAGGTTGTTCCGGCGCGGTTCACCAGTTCTTCCCACGGCTTTTGCGTCAGCCAGTGTTCAATCGTTTTCCGGTCGATGCCCTGTTTTTTGTAGTCGTGAAACTGGTACGCAATACCGTGTTCAGCCAGCCAGACGCGGGCTTTTTTCACGGTATCGCAATTCGGAATGGCGTAGAGAATATACATGAATGGCGTTTTGTTGACCCGCAAAAGTAG
The DNA here is from genome assembly GCF_965227735.1 of Larkinella sp. Classification (NCBI taxonomy): domain Bacteria; kingdom Pseudomonadati; phylum Bacteroidota; class Cytophagia; order Cytophagales; family Spirosomataceae; genus Larkinella; species Larkinella sp. Next base: position 2,165,139 of record NZ_OZ245776.1, read on the forward strand.
CGAATTTGCGGGTTGGAATCAGCGGTTTTTGCAGAGTAGTTTGGCTCCGGGTTTCTCTTTCAGTAGAAGCTCATCCAGCCACCGCGACGGGGCTTCCCCGCACAGAAACGATTCCGTACAAACCAACTTGTTACCTTGAAAAATCTGCTCCTCGTTCTGTTGCTGGGCGTCAGCCTTCTGACCCACGCTCAGCCAGCCACCGACGCCTTTCTACCCGGTGACCTCCTGCCCGACGCCCCGGAGCTGGCTCCGCGCGGCCCCCACGCCGTCGGTGTTCGAACCTTGAAACTCATTCACACGGCCCAGGTCGATGTACTGCATACCAAAGAAGGCAAAAGTTCGCTCTATGATCGGCCACTAACGGTTGAAGTGTGGTATCCCGCCAAACTACCGGCGGGGAAACCGCAACTCGTCACCTACGAAGACGCTCTGGGCCGCGCAAACGACCCCAAACGTCCGCTGGTGCCGTTTACGTTTGGCGGCCGGGCCTTGCGCGAAGCCGATCCCGATCCGGCCGGTGGCACCTATCCGCTGGTGATTGTGTCGCACGGGTATCCGGGTTCGCGGCTGTTGCTGACGTATCTGACGGAGAATCTGGCATCCAAAGGTTACGTCGTCGTGTCCATCGGCCACACTGAATCGACGTACCAGGATCTGAGCGGTTTTCCGAGCACCCTGCTGAACCGCTCACTCGACGACCTGTTTGTGCTGAACGAAATGGCGCGGCTCAGTGCCAAAAATTCCAACAGTTTTCTGAGCGGTTTGGTCAATACCGACAACACCGCCCTGATCGGCTACTCGATGGGGGGCTACGGCGCGCTCAACGTGATGGGTGCCGGGTATAGCGCGCAGGCCGTCAAATTCTTCGGTCAGTTGGCGGGGGGCAGCACGGCCCTGCAAACCCGCACCCTGAGCGATCCCGGCTACAAAGCCACGATTGATCCGCGCATCAAAGCCACGGTGGCGTTTGCGCCCTGGGGCATGGAACGGGGCGTTTGGGACGCCGAAGGGCTGGCGGGTCTGACCGGGCCGACGCTGTTTGTGGCTGGCAGCAAAGACGACGTTTCGGGCTATGAAAAAGGCATCAAAGCCATTTACGACGGTGCCGTCAATGCCGACCGGTATTTGCTGACCTACGTCAACGCCCGGCACAACGTGGCCCCCAATCCGCCCCCGGCCGCTACGCTGAAACCCGGCCAGCCGCTCGACGATTACCAGCATTTTTCGGAACCCGCCTGGAACGAACGCCGGATCAACAACATCAACCAGCATTTTGTCACCGCTTTTCTGGGCATTCACCTCAAGAAACTTGATTATGCAAAGTACCTGAACCTGCCGGAAACCTCCGAAACCGAACCGTGGGCGGGTTTTAAACCCCGGACGTCGGTGGGGCTGGAAATGCGGCACGCCAAGCCGTAAGACCGTTGCAATCCACGATAGATTAGGGCTTTGAATGAATTATTTCGTAATTTCGATGGTTCTGAGATAGCTAATTCACGTGCTCATGATTGAAAGACCCCTGACAGACTGGTTGCCTCTAACGATGAAAGAAGTCGAAAAAAGAGGCTGGGATGAAGTTGATATTGTGCTTGTTTCAGGGGATGCTTACGTAGACCATCCGGCTTTTGGAACCGCCGTGATTGGCCGCATCATGGAAAGTGAGGGCTTTCGGGTCGCCATCATTGCCCAACCCAACTGGAAAGACGACCTGCGCGATTTCCGGAAGTTTGGCAAACCCAAATACTTCTTTGGCGTTACGGCAGGTTGTATGGATTCGATGGTCAACCACTACACGGCCAACAAGCGCCTGCGCTCCAACGATTCCTATACGCCCGGCGGTGAAGCGGGTTTCCGGCCCGACTATGCCACCATTGTCTATACCAAAATCCTGAAAGAAATTTACCCCGATGTGCCGGTTTTGCTCGGCGGCATCGAGGCTTCGCTGCGTCGGGTAACCCATTACGACTACTGGCAGGACAAGCTGATGCCGTCGATTCTGGTGGATGCCGGGGCCGATATGCTGGTGTACGGCATGGGCGAGCAACCCCTCCGCGAAATCCTGAAACTGGCGCGACAGGGCGTGCCGTTTTCTTCGATGCGGAACATCAATCAGGTGGCTTTTCTGCACGATGCCAGCACCGAACTACGCGATTACAATGAGTGGAGTTCGGTTGAACTGGCAAGCCACGAGGTCTGTCTGGAAGATAAAATCAAGTATGCGGCCAACTTCAAAATTGTGGAGGTGGAGTCGAACAAGTGGCAGGCCAACCGGATTCTTCAGAAAGTCGGCGACCAGATTCTGGTGATCAACCCGCCGTTCAAGACGATGGAGGAAGCCGAAATCGACCAGTCGTTCGATTTACCCTACACCCGTCTGCCGCACCCGAAATACAAAAAACGGGGGCCGATTCCGTCCTACGAAATGATCAAGTTCTCGGTGAACATGCACCGGGGCTGTTTTGGCGGCTGTAGTTTCTGCACCATCTCGGCGCACCAGGGTAAGTTCGTTGCTTCCCGGAGCGAGAAATCGGTTTTGAAAGAAGTCGAAGAAATTACGAAGCATCCCGAGTTCAAAGGCTACATCTCGGATCTGGGCGGCCCATCAGCCAATATGTACAAGATGAAAGGCAAAGACGAGTCGATCTGCGCCCGGTGCCAGAGCCCGAGTTGCATTCACCCGGTGATTTGCTCGAACCTCGATACCTCGCACAAGCCGATGACGGAGTTGTATCGCAAAGTCGACGCCCACCCGGCCATCAAAAAGGCGTTTGTGGGTTCGGGCGTGCGCTACGATTTGCTGGTCGATGATTTCAATAAAAACAACGCCGACGGCAACCACGACGAATACATGGAGCAACTCGTTACGCGCCACGTGTCGGGTCGGTTGAAGGTCGCGCCCGAGCACACGTCCGACGATACGCTGCGGGTAATGCGGAAACCGTCGTTCAAGTACTTCAGGCTCTTCAAGGAGAAATACGACAAGATTCAGGAAAAATTTAACCTCAAGCAGCCGCTGATTCCGTACTTCATTTCGTCGCACCCCGGTTGTGAAGAGCAGGATATGGCCAACCTGGCGGCCGAAACCAAAGACCTTGGCTTCCAGCTCGAACAGGTGCAGGACTTTACGCCCACGCCGATGACAGTGGCCGAAGTGATCTATTACTCCGGCGTTCATCCCTACACGCTGAAACCGGTGAAAACCGCGAAAACCCGGGAGGAAAAGAAGAACCAGAATAACTATTTCTTCTGGTACAAACCGGAATATAAAAACTGGATTCGCGACCGGCTGACCAAGCTCAACCGCCCGGATTTGCTCGAACGGCTTTTGGGAAGTGCCAAAAAAGAAAGCACCAACCGATACAAGGGAAATTACAACGGCCGGAAGCGGAAGTAAAGCGGTTTGCCTGCTATAGCCTATTCGTCGGTTAATCCAAAAAGCCGACCTAGCCTAAAGGTGATTTTTGCAGCGGTTTCATTAATTCGATCACCATTTTACCCCGAAGGGGTTTTCTGTCAATAGCTACGCAGGACCAGCCCGTGGGGTAAGCCCCGGGAGGGGCGGCCTCAAACACCGAAATAGCCATTAGAACGCCCCTTCTGGGGCTGAAATGACAAAGAATAAGAAGTCTCTATTGACAGAAAACCCCTCCGGGGTAAGCCTGACCATCGGTTTTCTGCTAAAAACCTTGCCTTAAATGGGTTACCGCAAATCCACGCTATGATCATTGGGGAAATCTTCGCCACTCCAGATGCGCTGTGAACTCCATTTGACCGGTGCATCGGCCCAGAACGGGTCGGAATCGGGCAAACCGAGCGGCAGGAAAAGGGCGGTGCAGAGGTACGGACTGCCCTGATTATTATAAATGCGAATCAAGAGATGAAAGCCATCATGTACAGCCCTGCGGCCAGCCTACCCAGACAGTGCAGTAGCAACCCTTTCTGAGAACGAACTTTGGAAGCCGTTTGGATGTGAGTTTTTTCAATTAGCCAATTAAAGAACGATTCCACCGGCTGACGGATCGAACTGACATAACTCGAATAAAGCTGGTCGGCGGCATCCAGCCGTTTTTGACCCTTTTTAAGTTTAATGGGCGTCACCATTTCGACCTGCTGCTGACAAAGCTGCGCTTGCAAAGGGGCCGAAGCATAGATTTTGTCTCCGACCAGGATCCGTTGCTCTACATAGGGCAACGTGGTCTGTTTGAGAACCGTCAGGTCATTGGCCGATGCGGGAGTAAAGTAAAAATGCTCCGGCAAAGGAATCGTCTCCCGGCGATCAAAGCCCACAAAGTGCAGTTTAAGGCCGTGGTAGTACAGCTTTTTAGTCGCGCAGAATCCTTTATCGGCCCAGTCCCGAGCTACTTTAGCTTGATAAGGCCGTTTGGAGACAATGATCGGCAGGGAATCGACCAGGCTAATGTGGTGATGACAAGGTCGGGTCTGCAACTGATGAACTAGCTCATCGATCAATACCTCGAATTGCCAGCTCACTTGATTGAGTCGGTAGTTGAAGGCTTGATAAGAGGGTAGTTTAGGAAACCAATCCAGCCAGTGATCCACGATGTAATCATAACTCTGTCGCATGGTGTAGCGTTGTTTAAGCAGCCCAAACAGATAAATCGTTATCAGTTCCTGGTCAGTAAAATCGGGTTGTCGATTATTACTTTGCCGTTGGAAATGTAAGCACAAGTGCCTATCATAGCACCGGCAAACGTAGTCGTAGAGAGCAATAAGTTGTAGTTGTAGCATTCTACAAACTTACATCTCAGACTGCGTTTGTCCATTTTAGTCTAATTCAACTCTTGATTCGCATTATAAACGTCGGCAATGTCCGGCTGTGATCCATACAGGCCGAGCGTCAGCCAGCCATTGCGATACGTCGAAGGACTCTCCAGCGTTTTTGTCAAAACCGCCGTCAGGGCACCGCGAACCTGCGCCGGTTTGAGTTGTTCGGGCAGGGCTTTGCGCCAGGCCATGTCTGCCAGGTGATGAAAAGCCGCACCCCGGTAAATGATCGAACGGCCCGTCGCGGGAAAGGTACCATCTGTATTGATCAATCGCTCCTGAATCACGGCATAGCGTTCATTGCGCTTCTTTATTTTCAGCGTCATGTCTTTGTATGACCCATTTTTTCCGTTGATGATCCCGGTAATCGCAGCCAGATAGGGCTGCATGACGTAGCTGTTGTAGTAGTCGAACGCAAAGTGCGTCCCGTCAGAATACATCCCATCCCCCACATACCACTGCTCCAGTTGTTGGAGGGCATAATCGACGCGCATGGGGTCCCACTCGTAGCCGTACTTGCAAAAAAAGGCTTCGGTCATCGCCGAAAACAGCAGCCAGTTCGAAAAACCGGGGCGATACCGGCGGGTCGTTTTAAATCCGTTGACCAGGCAGTTTCGGGTGGTTGTATCCAGGTTTTCCCACAGCCAGGGTGCCCTTACGAACGCAAAAGCCAGAAACGAAGCATCGACCAGTTGCTGGGCGGCCACATCAAACCGCATATAATCCTTCTTTGTCGAATCCAGCGCGTTCGACAGCCCTTTCAGCGTCCACTGCCGGTATTGGTTGCGCAGCGCCACCTCTTCCGCCGTTCCGCCTTCCCCTTGCAGCCAGGGCGCGATGCCGCTCAACACCCGCCCCAGCACTTCCAGATACTGCACCTGAATCCGCTGCGCCTTGTTGTCGACCCGTTGGGAGGTGATCTGGGGCATCACGATACGGAGGCTGTCGTGCGCCAGACTCCGCAAAACCGGGCGAACCATTTTATCCATTTCGGCCAGCCAGCGCTGACGATCACTCAGCAATGGGGCTTTTTTAACAGCGGTTTTTTTCTGCGTAAAACCGGGATTGGCCAGCGTCGCCAGCAGCAGCCACAGAACCAGAGAGGTAGCGGTGTTTCTTTTCATACGGTTTGGCGGGTTTAGGGCACTCTGCGGGTTGAATTTGGCGAAAAATACAAAAAAACACCTGCAAGGTTTTTGAAACCTCACAGGTGTTTTGCTCAGGACGTTTTTATATAGGACTTACGTCTGATAATTCTTTATACTTTCGCTTTTGCCCCTAAATCCCCTAAAGGGCGGTCGGCCGCTGCCGGACTTATAGCATCCGAGTTAAGCTGCGTCCAAGTCCCCTTTAGGGGATTTAGGGGCAAAAGCGAAAGTCCTACTATAATTAACCCAGTTTCACTTTCAGATTCTGATCCAGTGCTTCCAGGAAATCTTCGGTATTGAGGTAGTGTTCGCCAGCGACGAGTTTGGTGCCACTCGGGAAAGCCGACAACGCCAGATCTTTCGTCATTTTTCCGCTCTCCACGGTTTCGACACACACTTCTTCCAGCGCCAGGCTGAAGTCGATCAGCGCCTGGTTGCCGTCCAGTTTACCCCGGAAAGCCAGACCGCGCGTCCACGCAAAAATCGAGGCAATCGGGTTGGTCGAAGTCGGGTTGCCTTTCTGGTGTTCGCGGTAGTGGCGCGTCACCGTGCCGTGGGCCGCTTCGGCTTCCATCGTTTTGCCATCGGGCGTCACCAGCACGGACGTCATCAAACCGAGTGAACCGAAACCCTGGGCTACGGTATCCGACTGAACGTCGCCGTCGTAATTTTTACACGCCCAGACAAAGTTACCTTCCCATTTCAGGGCCGATGCCACCATGTCATCGATCAGGCGATGTTCGTAGTGAACGCCTTTCGCCTTGAATTCGGCTTCGTAAATTTCCTGGAAAATATCCTTGAAACGACCGTCGTATTTTTTCAGGATCGTGTTTTTGGTCGACAGGTACAGCGGCCAGTTTTTCTGCAACGCCATGTTGAAACACGCATGGGCAAAACCCCGGATGGATTCGTCCACGTTGTACATGCCCATGGCCACACCCGGCCCCTGGAATTTGTACACTTCGTATTCCTGCACGGTGCCGTCTTCGCCTTCGAACTTCATCGTCAGCTTGCCTTTGCCCGGTACCAGAAAATCCGTCGCCCGGTATTGGTCACCGAAAGCGTGCCGACCAACGATGATCGGGGCCGTCCAGTTGGTAACCAGACGCGGCACGTTTTTGATTACGATGGGTTCGCGGAAAACCGTACCGTCCAGAATGTTCCGAATGGTGCCGTTCGGCGATTTCCACATTTGTTTCAGATTGAATTCTTTGACACGGTCTTCGTCGGGCGTGATGGTGGCGCATTTGATACCGACACCGTATTCTTTGATGGCATTGGCGGCATCGATCGTCACCTGGTCGTTGGTCTCATCGCGGTATTCTACACCCAGATCGTAGTATTTAATGTCAACATCGATGTAGGGTAGGATGAGTTTGTCTTTGATAAACTTCCAGATAATTCGGGTCATTTCGTCACCATCCAGTTCGACAACCGGATTTGCCACTTTAATTTTCTCCATTTGTTTTCTATCAATCAAGTGAAACGATACAGGAAATCAGCCGCAAAGGTAACAATTCTGCCAATACCGGGAAATGAAAGTTAACGAACAAAATAGAACGCACTTATGCATTTATGCCGTATATTTAAACGCTTTATCGACTAATCTTCAAATAAAATTTGGCTATTCCATGAAAAACTTTACAAAAATCTTTTTTTTGCTTCTGGTGACGCCCGCGTTACTTTTAGCACAATCGAAAAAAGCCAAGGCTCCCGACAAACTGGAGCGCCTGAAACAGGAAGCCGTCGCCGACATCGACAAGCGGAAAGACCAGGCGCAGCAAATCAACGACATGCTTTTCAGCTTTTCGGAACTGGGTTTTCAGGAAGACGAAACCTTCAAGTACCTGACGACTTTGCTCGAAAAAGAAGGCTTTAAGGTACAGAAAGGCATTGCCAACATGCCGACGGCCTGGATTGCGACCTGGGGAAGCGGCAAACCCGTCATCGCCATCGGTTCCGACGTCGACTGCATTCCGAAAGCCAGCCAGAAACCGGGCGTGGCCTACCACGATCCGCTGGTCGAAGGTGCACCGGGTCACGGCGAAGGCCACAACTCCGGTCAGGCCCTGAACATCGTTGCGGCCCTGGCCGTCAAGCAACTGATGGAACGGGAGAAAATACCGGGGACGCTGATGCTCTGGCCGGGAGTGGCCGAGGAGCTGGTGGGTGCCAAAGCCTTCTACGTTCGCGACGGTTATTTCAAGGATGTGGATGCCTGCATTTTTACGCACGTTGGCAACAACCTCGGCGTGTCGCACGGCGATGCGGGTAACAATGGGATCGTGTCGGTAAAATTTACGTTTGAAGGACAGGCGGCTCACGCAGCCGGTGCGCCCTGGCGGGGCAAAAGTGCGCTGGATGCTGTTGAACTCATGAACATCGGCTGGAACTTCCGGCGCGAACACCTCGAACTGACCCAACGGTCGCACTACGTCATTTCCGACGGTGGTGACCAGCCCAACGTGGTGCCCTCAAAAGCCGCCGTCTGGTATTATTTCCGCGAGCGGTCATACCCCAAAATCAAGAAACTTTACGAAACCGGCGTTAAAATTGCGGAAGGTGCGGCCTTGATGACGGATACCAAGTTCACGTACGAAATTCTGGGTTCGGCCTGGCCGGGGCACTTCAACAAACCGATTGCGGAAGCCATGGACGCCAACATCCGGAAAGTAGGCTTGCCGGTTTGGTCGGAGGAAGACCAGATGCTGGCCAAAGCCTCGCAGAAAGAATTGCAGGCGCCCAAAGTGGAAGGGCTGGCGATGAAACTGGACAGCATGAAATCGCCCTCGGCACCAACCGCCATGATGGGCGGCCAGATGATGACCTCGATGGGGGGCGGTTCTGACGACATTGCCGACATCGCGTGGTCGCTGCCGACGGTTGTGTTGCGGTATCCGTCCAACATTCCGGGCTTGCCGGGCCACCACTGGTCGAACGCCATTTCGATGGCCACGCCGATTGCCCACAAAGGCGTCGTAGCGGGTGCTAAAGCGGAAGCCATGACGTTGCTGGACATGTTGCTGAAGCCCGAAATCATCAAAAATGCGTGGGACTACTACACCAAAGAACAGACCAAAGAAATCAAATACACGCCCCTCATTTCACCGAAAGAATACCCGGCGGTGTATCTGAACAAGGAGATCATGACGAAATTCAAGCCGGAATTGAAGAAATACTACTACGATCCGACCAAATACAAAACCTACCTGGAGCAGTTGGGCATCAAATACCCGACCCTGCGCGACGACCAGCGAGCGGAATTGATGAAGGAAAAAGAATCGAAAGGAAAGTAACCGGCAATGACGGAAATCGATTTACTGGGTTATGCCCTGAACCAGTTTGCGGGAATGGACGAGGAAGCCTTCGCCTTGTCCATTCCCTATTGGCAAAAGAAACACTACCGGAAAGGCGAGTTTTACAATGAGTACAAGAATGTCTGCAAACACCTCGGTTTTATTCTGGACGGCGTTTTCAGGACGTATTATGTGAATGAGGAAACCGCTGAAGAAAAGAACGTTTTCTTTTTTACGCAGAACCAGATCGTCGTTTCCTACAAGAGTTTTGTCAACCAGACGCCCTGCAATTATTACACGGAGTCGATGGTCGATTCCACCATTCTGTACATTCACATCAACCACATCAACCAGCTCTACGCGCAATCGCAACCGTGGGAGCATTTTGGAAGGCTGGTGGCCGAGCGGGCGTTTAATCTGGCGATGGAGCGGGCGGAAGATTTTCTGTTTAAAACCCCGGAACAACGGTATGTGGAACTGATTGAACAGCATCCGGATCTTTACAACGCGATTCCGCTCTACCACATTTCGTCGTACCTCGGGATTCAGGGACCGTCGCTGAGCCGCATCCGAAAAAGAATGGTCGGGCGCTGACAACGGGGTAATTCACCAATCAGCTTTCAAAAAAATTCGTATAAATCACTGATTCGGAATCGATTCAGTGCGTATTGGAAATCAGTGCGCGGGTTTTTATGCGGGACACATGGGACGCATCCGGGTCAGGAATAAAGTAATCGTGTTCGTCGACCCATTCCGCCGATTGAACAATACCGGCCGTTATGCCCAGCCCGGCCGCAATCAGGCCGCCAAGAATACTCCAGATACCACTACCAGCGATAGAAGCCAGAACGAAAAAGAGGGCCAGGGCGGCCAGAGCAAGGGTTGATTTTCTCATGGCAATAAGCAAGGTTGGTGGTGTGAATGTCCGTCTCTCGGCTTTCTATAAGGTTGGACGAAGGAAGTTGGAAGAAGTCACCTATTCCGGTAAAAAATTTGGGTTGTTTGCTCCAAAAAGTTTTTTCGCCCGGTTTCGCTTTCTTAACCCGGGTTAAAAATATTGATTGCGATCCTGCCGAATTTTGTCCTGTTCAAATCGCTGAACGACAAACGAAAACATACCTTCTAAACAATACGATCATGAAAGCCAGTAAAACCAAAACCGTCCTGTTTATTACCGGAGCCTTCGTCGCCAACAGTGGCTGGGATGAATGGAAAGCCTATTTTGAAAGCAAAGGCTACAAAACCATCGCCCCGGCCTGGCCCTACAAAAACGGCACGGCAGCCGAATTGAGAAACCGCCAGCCAAACGACACCGACCTGGCCGCCCTGACCCTGGGCGAACTCGTTGACCACTACGCGGCTATTGCCAAAAGCCTGCCCGAAAAACCGATCATTATCGGACACTCGCTGGGCGGTTTAATCACGCAGATTCTGGTGAGCCGCGATCTGGCGGCTGCCGCCGTCGCCATTCATTCCGTGCCGCCACAAGGCGTATTTCCCTACGAATTTTCGTTTCTGAAAGCTGGCTGGAAAGCCCTCGGGTTGTTTACGTCGCTCAAGAAAACCTACCTGATGTCTTTCAAGGACTGGCAGTATGCTTTCGTGAATAACATGCCGCTGGCCGAGCAACAAAAAGCGTACGACGAAAACACGATTCCGGAATCGAAAACCGTTGCCCGCGGGGGGCTGACCAGTGCCGCCAAAGTGGATTTTGCCAAACCGCACGCTCCGCTCCTGCTTACCTCCGGCGAGATCGACAACATCATCCCCGCCCATTTAAACTACCGGAATTTTAAAGCGTATAAGCCTAACGGTTCGGTGCTGGATTACAAGGAATTTCCGGGGCGCAACCACTACGTACTGGGCCAACCAACCTGGAAAGAAGACGCCGATTATATTCTGGACTGGCTCGCCAAACATGCCTGATAGCCTGACGCAAGGGGCGGCTCCTTCCCCTGCACCAAGCGGTTTACTTTGTTGTTGAACGATAATTCGACAGACTTTTTTTAGGAATTCGTGAAATAAATCAGTTAATTCTGTTGTGATAAGAGAGTTGATAAGATAGTATTGCTGAATTGAACGAGTTTATAAACTGGAAAAAGAAAAATTTTCGGCATGGAACAACTGGATGAAATCGACAAAAAACTGCTGCGGCTTTTGCAGGAAGACGCCAAGCTGACCACCAAAGAACTGGCCTCACAACTGGGCTTGACCCTCTCACCGGTTTACGAACGGATCAAACGGCTGGAAGGTCTCGGTTTTATCAAACAGTATGTGGCGGTTTTGGATAAAAACCTGCTGGGCCAGCCGATTACCACGTTTTGCCAGGTGTCGATGCGGTATCACGACAAAGCCTTTATCAACAAGTTTGAAGAAGAAATCAAAAAGCTGGTTGAAGTCCAGGAGTGTTACCACATGGCCGGGCAGGTCGATTTTCTGTTGAAAATCCACGTCGGCAGTTTAGACGAGTACCACAACTTCGTAAAATACAAACTGTCTGAAATTGAGAACATTGGCACCCTAAACAGCACCTTTGTGCTGAAAGAAATCAAACGCAACCTGGGCTATCCGATTCACTGATTGTTGATGCGGGGCAATGACCAGCCTTTCCGGATGGCCAGCAGCCGAATCAGGGTGATGGTTCCGGCGGAAAGCAGGAAGTTGACGGTTAGGTCCAGTTCCAGCGTATGCCCGATCAGGTAGATGATGGCACCGGCCAGGCAGGCGGTGGCGTAAATCTGCCGGTCGAAAATCAGAGGCAGGTCGTTCACCAGCGTGTCCCGCAAAACGCCCCCGAAGAGCGCCGAAATCATGCCCAGCAGAATGGCAGCCCAGTGGTTGACGTCCAGACTCAGGGCTTTTTGCATACCGAAAATGGTGTAAATACCGATGCCCAGCGTATCGAAGAACAGCAGTGCGTTCCGCAGTTTCCCGAGCCACCACCGACGGCCTAAAACCGCCACGCCGACGCTGCCCATGATCACGATCAGGTAATTCGGGTCTCTGATCCAAGGGATGGGATAGGCTCCCATCACCACATCACGCAGGGTGCCGCCACCGGTAGCGGTCAGGAAGCCAATAAAAAAGATCCCGAACAAATCATGGTACATTTTTTTGCTCAACGCCGACAGGGCGCCCGAAATGGCGAAAACACTCGTCCCGACGAGGTCGATCAAATACCCGGTTGTCATGTTTCAAGCGAGTTAAACAAAAGATGATTTTATCCGGTAAAGGAAGTCCAGTGGCTGCGTACAGGATCGGCTTTAGGATGCCGAATCGGCTTCGGTATTCAGCCAGACGACTTTTTGTTCCGATTGATGTTCCTGCCCGATAATGTCCCGGTAGAGTTCGGGTCGGCGGGCCAGTTTGTAGCGATAGCCGCCCGCCCGCGTCAGCTTTTCCGGGGTGCAAAGCGCAATCGCCAGATCATTGCCGAGCGCCCGGCATTCGGCCAGCACATCGCCAAAGGGGTCGATAATCATCGAGCAGCCGTTTTTGAGCTGATCGTCGTCCATGCCAATCGGGTTGGAAAAAACCACGTAAATGCCGTTGTCGTAGGCCCGCGCCGGGAGCCACTTCATCAACCAGGCGCGGCCTTTCATGCCGTCAAATTCCAACCGCAGCGACGTCGGATCCTGCTCCCGGTTTTGCCAGAGTGCCGGATCGACAAAACCGGCACCGGGGCGGGTCGAGGGTGTTCCCATTGTGACGTGCGGCATAAAAATGATGTCGGCCCCGAGCAGGGTCGTGGCCCGGACGTTCTCGATGATGTTGTTGTCGTAGCAGATCAAAATGCCACATTTCCAGCCCTTGATTTCAAACACGACGTATTGATCACCCGGCAACACATGCGGATTGATGAAGGGATGGAGTTTGCGGTATTTGGCAACCAGCCCGTTTTCATCCACGCACACGTACGGTTTATACAGGCGATTTTGGTCGTCTTTTTCGAACAAACCGGCCAGAACGATAATCTGGTGTTCGCGGGCAATATCGGTCAGCGCCCGGATGCTGTCGCCGTCGGGTACGGGTTCGGCCAGTTCCAGCATTTGTTCCCGCGACAGGTGCCGGGCGTGGGTATAACCGGTAATTGAGCATTCGTGAAAAGCGATGACGTCGGCACCCTGTTGGGCTGCCTGCGCGGCTAACTGGCGGATAATCGAAAGGTTATAGTCCTTATCACCGTTGCGGTGTTCAAACTGGGCGGTGGCAATGCGAAGCGGTTCCATCCCGCAAAAGTAAAACGAGAATCATATTTCGGCTAATGAATACCGCCCCGGTTTATCAGAATTCAAGAAATAACCGTTCGGTTTGTTCCCCGTTAGGGGCTCCACAGCGTAGCGTCGGTAGTCAAGACGGTTTTGTTACGTTTCCGCGTGCCGTGAGGTACGCGACCACCGTCTTGCTAAAATAGTTGCGTGCCTGACGGCACGCGGGAAGGGGAAAAATCACCTTATCTACCGACGCTGCGCTGTTCAATCCCTCCGGGATTTTTGGATTTAATAATCCAGGAGGGATGACCCATGTTGTAGCGGTGGGGTTTAGCCCACCGAATCACGGGAAGATCGAATGCATGAAATCCCGGAGGGATGACCCATGTTGTAGTCTATTTCAGAGAACGATTATCCCTTGAATCTTAATTAACAGTGAGCGGTTTTGTTCAACCCAACGACAAACTTCTACGGCTTGGCCACTTCCTGCACCATTTTCTGCTGCAGCCACGCCAGATTAAACCGGTAATGAATGCTGCTGCTGATCAGATGAATCAGATTGTCAGGCGTTTGCGTAAGGGCCAGATACCCGCGCGGTTCGGCATTTGTTGCGTTCATTTCAAACGCACCCGTCCAGGCTCCACCGTTGAGGTAGCGGTATTTCCCGTCGGTTAACAGCTTTTTCACCGGCCAGGTTTTGCCTTCGTCAAAGGAAAGGGCCGCATACATGCCGTAGCTTTTGAACGGTTTTCCGCTGGCATCGGTCAATACCATGCCTTTCTTCGTCTCGTCGGGTTCTTCGGGGTGGTGCGTAAACGCAATCAGCATCAGCGGGCCTTCGTTCAGCCGGTAGAAAATCAGCCGCTGTCCGCCCCCAATCGGCGGAAATTCCGAGGGCGAATACGTCCAGGTTTTGCCCATATCCTTCGATACACTCATCGGCATTTTGGGGATTCCGTCGGCCCCCGAAACGTTATCGTTGCGGCCAAATGCCATCAAGCTGCCGTCTTTCAACTGCGTCACCCCCGCGTGAATCCCGGCAATCAGTCCGCCGGAAGCACCGGTTTTATAATCCGGTTTTTGCGGGTCGGTATACGGTGCCACCCAGGTTTTGCCGCCATCTTTGCTGACGTGAACCGCCGTTCCGCCCGACGAACTGGGGTCCGCATCACAGGCCTGCACCAGCCAGCCTTCTTTCGTCTGAAACAGCCCGGCAATCACCTGATGCCGCTTTTCATGTTCCGGAGCCACCAGTTGCGGGGCCGACCAGGTCGCGCCGTTGTCGCGGCTGATGCGCAGAACCATCGCCAGATTCTGCCAGTCTCCGCTGGCTTCGACGCCGTTCATGTGGTAGATCGTTCCTTTGCCGTCGTGGAAAAGCGAGCTGCCCGTCATGTTCCGATCCGGCACTTTGAAAAATTCGGAGGGTGCATCCCAGCGTTGCTGTCCGGCGCGCAAGCGACTGGCCACCACCGTCATTTCTCGCCCGGATTCCCGCTCGGTCGAGAACCAGATTGCCAGCAGATCACCGTTCGGACACCAGCTCAGGGCGGGTTGGTGGTTGTGCGAATAATACGTCACCCCGGCATCACAAGCCGGTTTGTTGGCGTAGCGAATCGGTTCCAGAAAAACCGGTTGCGAGGGCGACACGGTTTTCCACGAAAACGGTTTTTGGGAAATGTTCTGCGCGTTGGCTTTGGCTGGCAGGGCCGGAAGCGGCTGACCGACCGGTTTTTCGGCCTGCACCACCCGAAAGCCCACCAGCCAGTGTTTGTCGTCGGGAATCATGCCCAGGCGGTTGGTCGCCCGCAAATAATTCATCGGAGTGCCGTGGCTTCCTCCACGCGTCACCCGGAACAAACCGGCTGCCCGGCCCACAGGATCGCGCTGTTCGGCGGCTTCGTAGGGACCGTACCAGTCCGAGCACCACTCTTCGACGTTGCCGTGCAGATCCTGCAAGCCCCATTGATTCGCAGGATTTTGCCCCACTTTCAATGATACTACCACCGGCGTCCGGTCGGTTTTCTGACTTTTCTGGTAACTGTTGGGTAAAAACCGCCCCGTCGAAAAATCGGTAACGGTGCCGGCATGACAGGCGTATTCCCATTCAGCTTCGGTCGGCAGCCGATACAGTTTGCCTTCTTTTTTACTGAGCCAGTCGCAGAACGCCACCGCTTCGGCGTAGTTCACAAACACCACGGCTTCGTCATCTTCTTTGGAAAAACCGGCTTTTCCGCGCAGCTTTTTATGTTCAGGGTCAAACGCTTCGTACTGCGCATTGGTCACCTCGGTGACCGCCATCCGGAACGGTTTGCTGATCGTCACGCGGTGCACCGGTGCTTCATCGGCGTTTTCGCCTTCTCCCTCCGATCCCCTATAATACCGCCCGGCGGGAATGGTCACCAGCTTCATGCCGACGGTATTTGTTTCCTGGGCAAAAGCGGTTTTTGAAAGCAGAAGGAATAAGATTAACAGACGGCTTGGTTTCATACGGGCTTCATACTTTACTTTGGAAAATAAGGCTTCATTCAACGCCTGGAAAGTGCCGTCAGGCACAGTATCTGGATCGTAAAGATAGAAGGTCAAGCGAGTTTTTGCCCCGTTAGGGGCTCAACAGCATAGCGTCAGCAGACCTGGAGAAACCGAGCCACTCCTGCCCCGTTAGGGGCTCAACAGCGTAGCGTCGGTAGCTCAAAACAATCAATGGCCCAACGTGCGTGCCGTGAGGTACGCGACTGCATTGTAGAGACCAATTGTTTCGTACCTATCGGCACGATGGAACCGGGAATTTGTCTCTATCTACCGACGCTGCGCTGTTGGGCCCCTAACGGGGCGAAAATGGCCCGTTTTTTCAAGCTTCATTATAAACACGATAGGAACACGGATGCAACGGATTGAACGGATCAAAACGGACTAAAATCTGTAAAAATCCGTTTTGATCCGTTCAATCCGCGTTCCTATCCGATCAATTTTCCAACGAAAACCGACTCGATTCCCAATTCCAGTTGGAGTTGGTTGGCGGTTTCGACCAGCACATCCATGTCGCGTTGCAAGGCCGGTGTCAGGAGATCGACGTCCCGGCGGGTGTACAACGAAATGGGTAAGCCGCGTTTTTGCAGGGTATATTTGGCAATGGTCGGATAGGCTGTGTGAACCAGATCCATACAATCTACGAAAAACTGCTGCACCCGCTTGACATCGTCCTGACGCGCCGGGTTATTGTAGTTGTTGGCCAACCAGACCACCAGTTCCGGAAACTCATTGCCCTGAATGCACGACAATCCAGCCGCTCCGGCCCGCAACGACGAAACCGCATTGACCATGTAGGCATCGTATAAACCAAACTGATACCCGGCACCAACGGCAATCCGGCGGGCTACTTCAGCATCATCCAGGCAGGTGTCTTTGTGGTAAATAAGTCGTCCGGTCGGCATCAAGTCTTTCAGGATCTCGCTGCTGATCAACCGCTTATACGGAACCGGGCATTCGTAAAAACCCAGCGGAATGTTTTCGGTCAGGGCGATCAACTCGTGCATCCGTTCCAGAAAAACCGCATCCGATTCGTCGGCGTCGGCAATTAGGCTGGTGATGACGATCACGGCCTGAACACCGGTATCGTAGATCCGTTTGACGAAGTCGGCCTGCTGAGCGATGGGACCACCGAACGTGCCCGTGGCGACCACCGGAACCCGACCGGCGGTTTGGTCCACAACCAGTTTGGTAACGGCCAGCCGTTCATCTTCCGTCAGTTCATACATCTCGCTGGACAGACAGTTGGCAAATAGGCCCGCAGCGCCCGCTTCGATGTAAAATTCGGTCAATTGGGCCAGCGTTGCCAGATCGACGGCACCGGTTTCCTGAAAAGGGGTAAGCATGACGGGGATGAACCCACGGGGTAACGACCCGACTGAAGGAGTGGAGGATGGCATGGTTAGAGGAAAGAAGGTAAAAAATATCAGTGCCCTGCCCACCGCCCCTTCAGGAGGGGCGGTGGAGGACGGGCTTATTAAGGGTTAGGGTTTAAAAACAGTCAGATTCTTCAATCGGGTTCGTCAAGGGGAATAGCTACTCAGTAATGACGCTATTGTTGGGCTTCAGTTCAGGAACGGGTTCGAGCTTTTTGCCCCGGATTCGGGTGAGCAGCAAGCCGACCAGAAAGATCGTCAGCGTTCCAACCACCATGACCATGTTCAGGTGAAAGGTGCTGCGGAGAGCCGCGTATTCGTCGGGAATCTGGGGCGAAAATGTCATCCAGACAATCACCAGCACGCCGACCAGGGTGGCCGCCAGTGCTTCGGCATTCCGGGTTTGCCGGGAAATCATGCCCAGTAGAAACAGCCCCAGCATGCCACCGGCAAAAATTCCGGACAGTTGCCACCAAATATCCAGCACGCTTTTTACGCCAATCATGGCAATGCCGGCTATCATGCCCAGCACCCCAAAAACCGTCGTGGCAATGTATAACAACCGCAGCGATTGCCCGTCCGTCATCTTCGGGTTCAAATACCGCTGGTAGATATCAACCGAAAAAACCGTGGCCGACGCGTTCATGCTCGAACTGATGGTGCTCATGGCCGCTGACAAAATGGCCGCGACGATCAGGCCGACCAGCCCGGCCGGTACCTTATTCACCATGAAATGCGGCATCACTTTATCACCATAGTCAGCCGGACTCAGGGTAGCTGCCAGTTGCCGTATGGCGTCGGGGCTGCCGTTGGGCAATCGTTCGCCCGCAACCTGCATCCGGATGGCGTCGAGCAGTTCCGGGTCGGTTTGATAATAGGCGTAGAGACACGAACCGAGCACGAAAAACATCAGCGAAACCGGCACATACAGGTAAACGCACAGCCAGATGGACCGCGCGGCCTCTTTAATGGATGTCGTGGTGTGATACCGCTGAACGTAGTTCTGATCCATCCCGAAGTTGTTCAGGTTCATAAAAAAACCGTACAGAAAAATCACCCAGAAGGTTGACTGCGAGAAGTTTGGTGCGAAACTTCCCAGGCTAAATTTATCGTCGACTTTTCCGATTTCAATAATCTTATCGACCCCGCCCGGCATGCCGTCGACCACCAGATACAGAATGATCAGTGCTCCGGCGGTTTTGATGACGCCCTGCACCACTTCTGTCCAGATTACCGCTTCCATGCCGCCCATCACCGTATAGAGAATGATGCAAATGCCGACCACGATCATGATCGTCGCCATCGGATACCCCGTCAACGCCTGCAAACTGAGGGCAATGCCGAAGAAAATGGACCCCATGCGGGCGAGTTGGGTCAACAGAAAACAGACAACGGCGTAGGTCCGCGCCCAGGCTCCAAACCGGTGTTCGAGGTGGGTATAGGCCGACACCTCGCCGGTATTGCGGTAGAACGGAATAAAATACCGGGCCGCTACCCAGGCCGACAACGGCATCGCCAGACTAAAAACGAACGAATTCCAGTTGCTGCCAAAGGCTTTTCCCGGTACGCCCAGAAAGGTGTTGCTGCTGAGAAAGGTCGCGTAAATCGACATGCCGATGGCCCAGCCCGGAATCTTGCCGGAGGCTTTCGTAAATTGATCGGCACTTTTGTTGTTGCGGGAAAAATAAACCCCCACGGCAATCATCCCGACCAGATACGCTACAATGACCAGCAAATCGACAACGGGAAGGGTTTTCATTGGGGGTACGATAAATTATAAGAATTATTTTTTATTCTTCACTGAAAATAAATGCTTCTTGATTAGCTTGCGGAGGCACTTTTATGACTGCGCAGGTATTTTATTTCATTTTACTAGCAAAAGTACGCGATAAAGTGATAATACCGGTATGTGGATTTTTCCAATTAATGTACGAATTTATCATATCCGAGTAATTCCTGAATGAAACCGCAATTTCACAAAGTACCCCTGAATGCCCAGGATTCGTTCAGCATCCGGCACGAGGTCAAAGCCAGTTTCGGGAACATCTGGCATTATCATCCCGAACTGGAACTGCACTACGTGATTCGGGGCGAGGGCGTCCGGTTTATTGGGGATAACGTCAGCAATTTTTCGGCGGGCGAAATGCTGCTGGTGGGCGAAAATCTGCCGCATACCTGGCGGTGTAACGAAGCGTATTTTCGGGAAGACCCCCACCTGCCGGTCGAAGCGATTGTGATGCAGTTCCGGCCCGATTGCCTGGGTCGCGACTTTCTGAATCTGACCGAAACCCAGCCCATCCGGCGGCTCTACGAAAAGGCGCTGCGGGGCTTGCTGATCAAAAGCGAAACCTGCGAAAAAGTGGCGGCTTTGCTGCGTAGCGCGGTGGAAGCCCAGCCCCTGCAACGGCTGATCGTACTGCTGTCAATTCTGGAAGTGCTGTCACATTCCGCTGATTTGGAGACCATTACGTCGGAGCGGGCGTTCTACCAGTCGAACGAACTGGAAACCGTCCGGCTCAACAAGGTCTACAGTTATACCCTGTCGAATTACGCCAAAGACATCGGTCTTGAAGAAATCGCGTCGGTGGCCAGCCTGAGTGTAACGTCGTTTTGCCGGTATTTTAAGCTGATGACGCACAAGACCTACCACGAATTTCTGACCGAGATTCGGGTCAGTCACGCGTGTCGGGCGCTGATCGAAAACAAACTGAGTGCGGAGGCCATCTGTTTTGAAAGCGGTTTTAACAATCTGTCGAATTTTTACCGGCATTTCAAGCGCGTCAAAGGCATTACGCCCCTTGAATACAAACGAAATTATTTGCAATAGACGATTGACCATTGTCCATCGTCAATGGTCGATCGTCAATCCTCCACCAAATCCATGAACTCCCGAATCGGCTGGCTTCTTTTTGGCGCAGGCCTGCAAACCTGCGCTCCCAAACCACACACCACCATGACTTTTACGGAACACCAACTCACCTTCGACACCAAAGGACACACGATTCACAACAACCAGGCTTTTTCGCCCGCCGACGAGTGGCTCGTGTATGACACCCGGAACCAGGACGGCGGCATTGGCGGCACGGCGGCCATCGAAATGGTGAACGTCAAAACCGGCGAAATCCGGCTACTTTACCAGACAACGAATCAAACCGAATTTGGTCCCGGCGTGGGCGCAGCCACCTTTTCGCCGACGCAAAACCGGGTGCTGTTTATCCACGGCGTCCGGAATGCCAACCAACAAAAACCGTATGATTTCGACCGCCGGACGGGCGTGGCCATCGCCATCGACCAGCCCGGCAAACCCATTTTTCTGGACGCCCGCAACGTCAAACCGCCCTTTACGCCGGGTGCTTTGCGGGGCGGTACGCACGCGCATTACTGGAGCGCGGACGGGCAGTGGATCAGCTTTACCTACAACGATCACCCCATGAATGTGCTGAGCAAAACCAATCCGGCGGTGAAGGATTTGCGTGTGGTGGGCGTGATGGCTCCCTTCGGAAAAGTGAACGTGCCCGACGACGGTTCGCTGGAAAACAATCCGGGCGAGCTGTTTTCGGTGGTGGTGACAAAGGCCACTGAAACCCCCAAACCGGGCAGTGACGAGATTGACAAGGCGTTTGATGAGGGCTGGATTGGCAGCAACGGCTACCTGAAACCGGACGGAACCCGGCAGAAACGGGCGATTGCGTTTCAGGGTAATGTGCGAAACAATGAGGGAAAAACCGTCACGGAAATTTTTGTGGCCGACCTCCCCGACGACCTCACGCAAGCCGCTGACGGTCAGCCACTGGAAGGCACCGAAACCACCCGCCCAAATCCGCCGAAAGGCGTTCGGCAGCGCCGGATCACGTTCACGGAACACGGTGCGGAAGGCCCCCGCCACTGGCTCCGGACCCCGCCCGACGGTTCGGTGATCGGTTTTCTGGCGAAAGATCCCAGCGGAACGGTTCAGATTTTTGGGGTGTCGCCCAACGGCGGCCCAATCCGGCAACTGACCCGCCAGCCGTTTTCCATCCAAACCACCTTCAATTTCAGCCCCAACGGCCGCTGGCTGGCCTATGCCGCCGACAACAGCGTGTTTATCACGGATCTGCAAACCGGCGACTTCAAGCGTTTGACGCCCCGCTCATCGGACGACGCCAAACCCTGGAACGGCATCGTGTGGTCGAATAAAGGGGATCAGATTGCTTATAATCGGTATGTGACAACGGAAAAAGGGCGGTTTTTGCAGTTGTTTTTGTTGAAATAGCTTGGGTATTCAAAAAATACCGTGTTTTTTTAAACCGAAAGATCATGCGTTATTATGACTGCCGAAGATCAACCCTTTGTTTGTCCGACCTGTGCCTGGCGCGGCACGGAAAATGAGCTAGACTGCGACTATTCTCTGTTTGGCGAGTATACCGAGAAAACATGTCCAAAATGCAGCACCGTCCTTCAGACGGTCCGCAACTACCTGACCGCGGAAGAAGCTCAACAACAAGCAGATGCGGGGAATGTCTGGCTTCAACAGGCGATCAGTTACCGTTCTCGCATCGAGCAGTCCCAATTGAAATCCCTTGATCAGTTTCCCGAGTTGGCAGATCGATCCGAACTTGAATTGGTCTGGGAATGTGTCAACATACCGGAAGAAGGGCGGCAGGAATCCGTTTGGATTATCATTCGATTGGCGACCGGTGAGCCGATCTGGCGGGAGCGTTCGTATTACGGAAACCAGGCTCGTTTTTTTGAAATGAAAGAATTACTCAGCCTGAAATACGGGGAACGTTTTAAATCGCTTGAACGCGACCGCAGCGATCATTTGTACACGTCTTTGTACTGGTATGGCGATTAGAGACAATGTGATCATCCTGACGACCGATAGCGGTTTCCTGCTGGCCGGTTCTTCGTTTAGATTATCTGTCCTCGATGGCCATTACCCTCAGTTTGGGAGGCTTAACAAAAAACACGTCCGGGAGGTTGATGCATCGACGCTCCTTCCGTCCGAAACACCGGCGAAAGGAAGCGGGTAATATGGCTGATGTACATACCCCCCAGCAGCGGAGACACTATGGTTCAAATGAATATTCTTCCAACTTATCTTTTTCAAGTTTATAGAACTGGTTTCCTTTCAAAGAATCAAATAAAAAATCAGCGATATCTACATCACTTGTCTTACGCTTTGTGGTAATACCTATCCATTCGATTTCATGCCAAAGATGATCTAATTCAGAATCAAATCTTTTAAAATTTAACCTCTTAACACCACAACGATCAGGATCAAACCAAAACTTATCAATAAACACTATTTGTATTAAATCCCTAATTTGCCGAATGGTTAGATTATTTTTATTCTCAAAAACAATTCGATGGCGTAACTTATTATTACCCGCATCTCGATACATATATTCCATTTCAATTTTATTCATGCAATGAATATATTTTGGTAGTGATACGAAAGAAATTCTGCGGATGGTTCAAACTTATTGGGTAATTTTATAAATTGATTATGGTATCTTTTAAAATACTCACTTTGCCATCCAGAATTTTCACCAAAAACCCTTGAAGATATCTGAATTTTATATTCTGGAGTAATCGACAATAATCCACAATCGAATGCCTTGTCATGTAAAGCATTTAAAGCTAAACCATTACGTGGATTAAGACGGTTTTTATCATCCATACTCCAGGGCTTGATATGACTGGCAATCAACAAATTTTTCTCGCTAATACCGGTTATGCAACATTTATTCTCATAGGCCGACATTACCAATTGGCGAAATAAACTTTGATTCGCCCTCACAGCAATAGTTTGCATTCTGGTTCTTCCTTCAGGTATTACAAAATCATCAGTAACAGATCCTTGCTTTACAGTTACTTCCTCAAAATCAATTGTATTACCTAAAAGCCTCTCGCTTTCTGCGAAAAGGCTATCCCAATTATTACTAAATTCAGCCCATACGAGTTGATCTAATTTACTAGAATTTGAGGCCCCTTTTTTACCTTGGGAGGTTATTTTAGGATCAATACTTGCGATATTAACTAATTTATAAGCAACTGACCCGGGAGTTCTTCCTATACGAGAAGCTAGTTTAATAACATCCTTATTTTTTTGGTGCAATAATCCAAATGTTAGTTTTGAATAAAGGTTAATAACTAAAAGTAACTCATTTCGGGTCCACAAACGCTGATCTTCTCTCATGTAATCCCTGGTTATTTTATAGAGTAAAAAGCAATCGGTTCCTCACAAGGAGAGCCTCAAATATAGGAGAAAAATCAATTTTTTAGCCATTTTCTCAAGTTCTTCACTGCCCAATAAAAACAATTCACATGTTTATATTGGTAGAAGGGACAAACCTTACAACATTCTCCTTACTGCGAGTTCGGTGATTGAAAATTGATTACTACCTTCAACAAAAGAATCCCCCTCTCCCAACCTTTTCCCCACCAAATGCGTCTTACTACCAAAACCAGTACATCCATGAAGACGCTACCTTTGATTTTCGGCCTGCTGATGGTGGCCTGCCAGCCCAATTCCTGGGAGCATGAAGTGGCCGTCAGTGCCGACTGTGCGGCCTATGCGGAATGGAAAAAAACCGCCGAACTGCGCGAAGTGCCGGGGACGGTGGTCAACGAATCAGAGACCTCCCAAACCAGTACGTGGCTCTACATCCGGACCAGCGACAGCACACGCTATTTCGCCTGCAACCTGCCGACCTCAGTGCAGAAAACCGGTACGAAAGTCGTTTTCAACGCCGACGAGTTTGCGCCCCCGCCGAACGTCCGGCTGGCCGGCGTTCCGGTTAAACTGACCAAACTGCGGACGGCGCCCTGAAACGGGTTAGGCATGGAGTTGGGCGATGACACGCTGGTCGGCCTGACGAATCAGTTTTTTAACGCTCCTTAAGGCCCGAAGGATCAACCGAATGCGAAAATACAGAACAATGGGTTGGGGAAAATGCTTGCGCGCAAACAACAGGCTGCACTGGTGATAACTGCCGTTGAAAAACTTCTCCTCAACGCCCGAATCGACCCCGCCCTGGTGGCTGGCGTGGTGGATGAGCGCGGCCTTGGCGACGTAACCCATGCGGCAACCGGCCCGGAAAGCCCGCAGTCCAAAATCGGCATCTTCGTGAACGGCAACCCCCGCAAATCGCTCATCGAACGGGCCGATCTTGTCAAAAACCGGGCGTGATACCGAAAAATTAGCGCCAGTTACCACATTCACCGGCCCGTCGGTCGGGCAATCGTCCCCCCCCGTAAACTTCAGATACCAGGTCAGCCACAACGGGCTCGACTGGGGCGACACGTGCGTCTCGATAATACGGCCCTGCACCACCTCCAGCCCGCGCTGGTGAGCCTCAAAATGCGCCTGAACGAAGGTCGGTCCAAATTCCGTGTCGTCGTCAATGAAGATAACAACCTCGCCCCGAGCATGTTGAAGGCCCAGATTCCGGGCGGCTGTCAGCGACGGTTTTTCGCTCCGGATCAATCGAAACCGGGTTTGGTGCTCGTCCAGAAACCGGCTTGTTTCCGGCTCATGCTGACGGGTTTGGTCAACGACAATGATTTCGTAGCGGTCAAAATCCTGCCGGAACGCGCATTGCAGGCATTGCACCAGCAACGCTTCCCGGTTGTAGGTCGGAATAATCAGAGAAACAAGCACAAAAGTTACGGTATAGGTACGCTGGAAACGGTTCTACAATTTTTCCCGAATGAGTTTCAATACTTCCTCCGGTTTAGACGGCAACGGAGCATCGCGTTTGATAAATTTGCCATCGCGGCCCAGCAACCCGGCGGCCGGAATGTATTCGGCCCGGAGTGTTCCAATCAGGTCGCCAAGCTGGTCTCCGTCCACAAAAACGTGCAGACCTTTGGGCTTATTTTTTGCCACCCACTCCCGCCAGAGTTCCATCGAATTTTCACTGCTGCACACATAGGCAAACAGCACATCCCGACTGCCAAGCTGGTCCTGAATGGCCCGGGCCGCGAGGGCTTCCTGCCGCGACGGCTCCACCTCAGTCGACCACGCCAGCACGTAAACCAACCGCCCCAGCGCCTGTTTCTGGAGCTGTTCGAGCAGGTCTTTGCCGTAGCGGCTGGAGCGCATCAGGGTCACCCCCGACAACACCTCGACCGGTTCATCGACCTGATTGGTAAACTTTTCTGCCACCTCCCGCACCGTCGCGCTGTCTTTGACTTCCAACCGGTACAATTCCTCCAGCGAAAGCCGGTAGCGCGGATCAGTCACCTGAGGCATGATGTGCTGGTATAAAAGCTGCTGGTTTTTCAACTCAATTTCGGGCAAAATGGACTCCAAAAAATTGGCTTTCAGGTAATCCATTCCGGTGGTGTCCACGATTTTCCGGTATTGCGACATCTCCGTTTCGTAGACCAGCAGTTTCGCCAGCGTGTCCTGGTGGCGTTGCAAAATCCGCTGCAACATCGGCATATCGCGGCTCACGGCGGATTTTCCGGCCTTCAACTCGTCCACCCGCGTCCGCTCCGTAGGCGACAGATCCCGGATATACTGGTCCACCAGCCGGGCAAACGTACCCACCGGGACCCCGCGACCGGCCTGGTCAGCGATTCGTGAATTGGCATAAGCCGCAAACCGTTCCATAGCCGTTGTCCGCTGAACCGTCAGGAAAAGATCGTCGGCGGGTCGCAGACTGACGCCGGAGGGCAAACCCGTTTCCAGGCGCGTGTCCTGCTCGGCCAGCGCCCGGTCATAGAGGTAGGTCGACACTTCGTATTTGATGCCCGACCGGATGTACTGATCCAGCAGCGGCAACACCTCGTTGGTCTGGCGGTATTTTTCGTAGGTAGCAATGAACTCATTCGTCAGGATCTTCCGGCTGTCGTCGGCCGACCGCCCATCGACCCGCTTCGCCAACTGGCGGTTATCGACTTTGGGTTTGTTTTTAAACTCGAACGCCTTATACCGGGTCAGTTGGTTGTTCACCTGGGCGTTGGTGCCGCTAAAGCGGAAAGGCGCTTCGGACAAAAACAGAGAGTCGGCATCGAGCGCAATTTCGATGGTGCCGGCCGAACCCAGAAAAGCGGTCGAAATCTGGCCAAAATTGAAATACAGTTCTTCGTATGGATACACCAGCGGCAGCGTCACCTGAAACGAGCCGTCGGGCGCGAGCGGGGCCGGGCGTGCCATTTCGCGGCTGGCCTGCAGGATGTTGTTCCGCGAAACCGTTACATTGGGACTTTGGCGGTACAGTTGAAGCGTCAGATTTTTGATCCGGCCCTTCACCGTCACGGAATCGGATTTGAATTGGGCGTAAACGGAGGGGAATTGGCCAAAAAAGAAGGTCAAAAGAAGGCCGATGGCCGGGAATAGTCTATAACGTCGCGTTGGCATGAAGGCAATGGCTCAAATCCAGAAAAGATACAAGTTAAACTGCCAATTGCACACTACCAAACGTTCCGGGCTTGCCGGGCTATTTCACTTTGATTCCGTGGTACGTTTCCATCTCCCGATAGTCTTTCCGCAACGGATGGCCCTGCCAGTCGGTGGGGAGCAGAATCCGGCGCAAATCGGGGTGGCCGTCGAAGTGAATACCGACCAGATCGTAGATTTCGCGCTCGTGCCAGTCGGCCGTTCGCCAAACGCTGCTGACCGTCGGCACTACCGGCAGCGGTTCGCCTTCGGCCGTGCGCGGCAACACGACTTTCAGTGTCAGGTTATGTTCGTAGGGGATGGAGGTGAGGTTGTAAACAACTTCCATCGTGTTAACCTGCAGACCGTTGTCGATTCCGGTCATGCAGGCCAGAAAGTCAAAAAAAAGCCGGTCATCGTCGCGCAAAAACCGGCAAATTTCGGCAATCTGCGTTGACTCCACCACGAGGAAAGGCTGCGGATTGGCGGTGTTGGCTTGCAGAATTCCGTCGGTGCCAAATTGAGCCACCAGCACCTCGGTCAGTTCGGAAAAATTCATTCTGCAAGTTAGCGAATTGAGACGATCGTTATCTCATCGGCTTCGAATTTCGAGCCCCAGCCGCACTCGACGGTTTTCTTCCGGTCCGTAAATTTGTAGACGATGGTACCCTGCTTCTGGATTTCTTTACCCACGAAGTTCTCCACCAGGGCGACGGATTCGGCATCGGGTGCATACCGGATTATCTTCTGCGGATCGTTCCAGTTCAGGGCTACGTGCGCCTGACAACCGTCATACGCCAGTCCGTTGGGATACAGCATGACGTCCGACCGGAGTTCGGGGCCGGAAGTGGAATCGTCTTCGGTGCAGGCTGCGAAGCACAACACCATCAGGGTGATCAGGGTCGTTTTCATACGTGTTAGCATTTGTTAAACGATATGACCCTTTTATCCTTTCATTAGTTGGAGCGTATGCTGTTCTTTTCCAACAAAATTAATTCCCGTCCGGCGCTGCGTCAGCTTCCATCGCCAGCAGGGCCGTCGGGGCCGGTTCGTCCCGCAGGCTGCTGTTGCGGATTTTCTCCTGGAGTTTCAGAAAACCGCCAATCAGGGCTTCGGGGCGCGGTGGACAGCCCGGCACATACACATCGACGGGAATGATCCGATCCACGCCCTTCACGACATGGTAACCGTGCTGCCAGTAGGGGCCTCCGCAGTTGGAACACGACCCCATCGAAATCACGTAGCGCGGTTCGGGCATCTGTTCGTAGAGCCGCCGGATGCGGTCGGCCATTTTGAAGGTCACGGTTCCGGACACGATCATGACGTCCGACTGCCGGGGCGAAGGCCGGGGAAAAATCCCGAACCGCTCCAGGTCGTAGCCCGACGCGAAGGTTTGCATCATTTCGATGGCGCAGCAGGCCAGCCCGAAGCCCATCGGCCACAGCGACGAAAGCCGTGCCCAGTTCAGGAGGTCTTCGGCGGTGGTCAGCAACACCCCACCTTCGCCGGATTTGAATCGTTGATCGAGTAAACCGCTCATGGTTGTTTCGCCCCCAACCCCCTAATTGACTTAAACAAAGTAACTACTGAAGTGAATGGTCACCAGCCCACTGCTTTAGCTGTGGGTAAATTATAACGAAACCGGATCATGACAGAACCGTTTTAACGGTTTGCCGGCCGATGAAACCGTTAAAACGGTTTTATTAGAAGAGCGTTACTTTCCGATTGACCCACAGCTAAAGCAGTGGGCTGGTAAGCCAGATTCATAATTCGGCGGTTGCTTTGTTTAAGTCAATTAGGGGTTGGGGGCATTTTTTTATATTTCTGATTCACTTTTTCGTACAGCGAAACCGGTACGGCGGTTTTCATTTCCGGCACCTTCGGTTCCGGTTTGACCCAATCCAGGAAGCCTTTGGCCCAGACATACGCCAGCCCTAGTGCCAGAAGAGCCACAAAGATGACCATTTCTGCCAGCGAAAGCCAGCCCCACAAGCCGTTCGTTTCTTCGATCAAGGCTTTTTGCCCAAAAACCGTAGCCCACGGAAACAAAAAGACCAGTTCGACGTCGAACAAAACAAAAATAAGGGCAACCACATAAAACCGGACATTAAACTGCACATTGGCATTGCCAACCGGTTCTTCGCCGGATTCGTAGGTGGTTTGCTTTTCAATGTTGGGGCGATTGGGGCGCAACAGGCTCCCAACAAACAAAACCAGCCCAACGAACGCCAGGCCGGTAATGATGAACAAGAGGATGATTCCGAAGTCGGAGAGCATACGGTATTATTTCATATACGTTCCAAACACATGATCCCAGAGGGGCGACGATACGCCGTAGTTCTTTTCGTGGCTCTTGTAGTGGTGTACCGAGTGATTGATCCACAGCCACTTAAAGAGGTTCTTGGGCGGTGCGTAGGCATGAACGATGAAATGCACGAACAGATAGCCCGAATAGCCGACCAGAAAACCGGGGAAAAACGCGTAGGAAGCTTCGCCCAGCAATAGGAAAAGGACGCCAAACAAGGCCGACGCCACAAATACAGCCGCAGCCGGAGGCATCGCCAGCCGGGTTTTGTCTTTCGGATACTCGTGGTGAATGCCGTGGAAGGTATACTGAATTTTAGCCTTCGTCGGCGTGTCGGTTTCCATGTGAAAAACGCCCCGGTGAACGGCGTATTCGACCAACGTAAAAACGGTAATGCCCGCAAAAAAGAGGAAAGTAATCCAGAGAGCCGACATCTCCGTATACGCAAAAGCGTACCAGCCGAAGAGTGTGGACGTTACCAGATAAATCGTGATCGGAACCGCAATGTGGGTACGTGACAACCGTTCAAGAATCGGGTTCTCAAACAACGGCTTGGTGCCACTATTTTTAGGTCTGGTTTTGGTTATCGTTTGTTCCATACTATAAAGAATTAAATGCCGCCCAAACGTGGGGAACGCCGGGGCGCGGGTGTGTAAACTGCAAATTTAAACTACTTTTCAACAGATGGTCAAACAAGTTGACCATTTATTATTTTGTGATTAACTGGTCTTCTACTTTCTGCTGTATGGCTTCCATGTTGCCTTTCGGGAGTTTGGGTTTGATAATCAGCCGCAGCGATTGATCGTCGCTGAGGTAATTCCACGCCCAGTTGACCAGAATAAGCAACCGGTTTTTAACGCCGACAATGGCCATAAGGTGCACAAAAAGCCAGACCATCCACGCAAAAACGCCCTGAAAGCTCCAAAAAGGCAGATCAACGACCGCTTTTCCGCGACCAATCGTCGCCATTGTTCCCAAATCCTTATACGTGAACGGCTCCATCAGTTGACCCTTCACCAGCCTCACCAGGTTTTTCGACAGGTGTTTCCCCTGCTGAATGGCCGGTTGGGCAATTTGCGGATGACCATTCGGGTATTTCTCTTCCGTCATCAACGCAATGTCGCCCAGAGCAAAAATATCCGTAAAGCCCTGCACCTGACTGAACCGGTTGACGAGCAGACGCCCCCCTCGGCCCGTCGCTTCGGTCGGTAGCCCGTTCAACGGATTGGCTTTGACGCCAGCCGCCCAAACCAGGTTGTTTGTCCGAATCGTGGACCCGTCGGCCATGTGAACCAGTCGACCGTCGAAATCCTGAACGCGGGTATTCAGTTTAACGATGACACCCAGCTTTTCGAGATATTGCTGCGATTTCACCTGCGACTCTACCGACATCGGCCCCAGCAATTCCGCCCCGGACTCGACCAGATAAATCTGCATCATCCTGAAGTCCAGTTCGGGGTAATCGCTCGGCAGAACGGTTTTCCGCATCTCCGCAAAGGTTCCGCATAACTCGACACCCGTAGGCCCTCCACCCACTACGACCACATTCAAAAAACCTTCTTTTTCATCCAGCGTATCGACGGAAAGGGCATCTTCAAAATTTTGCAGCACCCGGTTTCGGAGCGCAATAGCCTCAGAGACCGACTTCATCGGCAACGCGCGCTCGATGATGTTCTTCATGCCGAAAAAGTTGGTGTCGGCTCCGGTGGCCACCACCAGGTAGTCGTAATCGATGGGTCCTAAATCGGTATCGACGGTTTTGGTGTCGGGATGAACCGCCGTCACGGTGGTGACGCGGATGTGAACATTCTTGCAATCCTGAAAAACCGCCCGGAGTGGAAACAGGATGGAACTGGCTTCCAGTCCCGAGGTGGCTACCTGGTAATAAAGCGGCTGAAACTCGTGGAAATTATGCTTGTTGATCAGAACGACCTGAAATTCTTTGCGGCTGGAAAGTTTGCGCGCCAGTTGCAGACCGCCGAACCCCGCTCCCACAATCACTACGCGTTTGCGGTCGGTACGTGGAATATTTGGGTTCATACGTCGTGGGATTAATCCTGTTGACAGAATAACTGCAATCGTTTCCGTAAGGTTTCAACCGCTTACGCGAATCGGTTGATTTTCGCCGAAACCGCTTTCGAACGGTTCCGTCCTCACGATTTTACTTCCACCGCTTTGCTTTCCATCACCGGCTTCGCTTTTCCGCGCTCAAACGTCAGGTCGATCCGGCCCAGGTAGATCCCGGCAAACCCCACCTGGTTGATCAGAACCGGAAGTCCGTCCTGGTTCAGCACATTGACCGGCGCTTCCAGAAACGTGTGCGTATGCCCGCCGATGACCAAATCGATATGCCTGCTTTTGGAGGCAAAAACCCGGTCCGACACGGCTTTGTCGTTGTATTGATAACCCAGGTGCGACAGACAGATCACGTAATCGCAGTTCAGGTCGTTCCGCAGCTTCGCGGCCATGTCGTTGCCGGTTTCAATAGGATCCAGATACCGGGTTTCCCGGAATAACTCCTTCGGAATCAACCCTTCCGGTTTGATACCCACGCCAAAGACACCAATCTTCAAACCGTCTTTTTTGAAAACCCGGTACGGTTCCGTGCGGCCATCCATCGCCGTGTTTTTAAAGTCATAATTGGCAATCAGAAACGGAAAGTTCGCTTTTCCGAACTGCGTCACCATATTGTCCATGCCGCCGTCGAAGTCGTGGTTGCCGATGGTGCTGGCGTCGTAGCGCATCTGGTTCATGGCCTGCACTTCGGGTTCGCCCTTGTAGAGATTGAAATAGGGCGTTCCCTGAAACAAATCCCCCGCGTCGAACAGCAGCACGTTGGCTTGTTCGCTCCGAATCTGGTTGATCAGCGTGGCCCGGCGGACAATACCGCCCCGCCCGGCATTGCGGCCGCCATCCATCGGAAACGGTTCCAGTCGGCTGTGGACGTCGTTTGTGTGCAGAATGGTCAGTTGGGTGAGCTTCGGTTTGGCCAGGGCTTCCGGGGCAAAACCGCCCACCACGGCAGCCGCACCGAACAGCTTCAGAAACTGGCGTCTATTGGATTGAAATGCGTCCATCGGTTGTCGGATTGATCGGTTGACCGGATTTACCAAGCTGTCGAAAATACTCAATGAAAACGTCCCGGATGGGAACGTTGAAATTCTTCCGGGCCACGGCATCTTTCAGAAACGCCGTTCCTCCACCCCGATCGGCCACGTAATCGCTCATCAAAACCGTGTAGTTCTGGTTGGGGTCGAAGGTCTTCCCGTTCGTAAAGGTAATGTCGGTCAGGATGTTGTTCTTGATCACCACCCGAACGCCACCCACTACCAGCGATTTTTCATCGATTTCACTGCCCACGAAAAACTCGAAAAACTCCCGCAGCATCGAGCCTTTCAGCGTTAGCATCACCAGTTGGTTGTCGAACGGCATCACTTCATAAATGCTGCCAATCCGGATCGGGCCTTGTGGCAATCCCGTCCGAATCCCGCCGTAATTGAGGTGCGAGCAATCGGCGGGTTGCCCCAGCTTCTGCTGCGCATATTGCAACATGGCGTCGGTGAGCATATTGTTGAGGGCGCACTCGGGTTTGGAGCGGTTCAAAGGCACCGCCGACTGCACCAGTACCTCGTTCATGGTTTGATCCATCTGCTGCTTAAAGGGTTGCAGAAAACGAGCCATGCTGCTATCGGCCGGAGCCGCCAGCGAGTCGACCTGAATGCGTTTGTAGCCCTGGTCGGTCAGGTGGTAGCCCGTCTGGCAAGCGGTGGTCAGCACGGCCAGCAGCGGAAGAAACCGTAGTGTTGAGAAGCGCGTCATATCCTTATTCCTGAGTTTTCTGTGCGGTTTCGACCAGGGGCCGGGCGCCGAAGTATTGCAATTCATACGCAAAATTTAACCACCCCTGCGACCGGCGAATGAGCATCGTCTGCCATTCCCGCGTGGTAAACAGGGTGTGCCAGGGGCCGTAGGCAAACCGGTATTTCAACGGCATGTTGAAACCGGGCGCGTCGGCAATCCAGCGGTGCTGCACTTCGATAAAGTCCCCCTTTTCGGTTACCTTGTATTCGAGCACGGGTGGCGCAGCATAGTTCAGAAACTGATCGAAGATGGGTCGCAGGTCTTTTTCGGTTTCCCGACACAAAATATCGATGATCTGTTTGGTGGTCACCAGCGAGTGTTTGCGTTCCAGCGCCACTTTCCGCAGCGCCATAAACCAGACGTTGTCGTCGTCGACCACACACCGCAGGGAATGCAGCAGCCACGCTCCCTTGTAATAAATATCCGTATCCTTGTGCTGGAAGTTGACGCCCCGCGGCCCCATCAGCGGAAATTTGTTTTTAATCAGCGGTTTTTGCGTCATCAAATACTTGATTGCCTGCGGGGGGCCGTGGGTGTTTTCCACATAAATCGATTCCATGTATGTAGCAAACGATTCGTGGATCCACATTTCGGCGGGATCGGAGACACTCAGGCTGTTGCCAAAATACTCGTGTGCACTTTCGTGAATCAGAATAAAATCGAAGCCGAAAGGATTGTTCTGGTATTTATTTCCGTAGCCAATGGCGCTCTGGTGCTCCATGCCCCAATACGGGGTTTCGACCACCGAATAACCATCACGCC
This sequence comes from Larkinella sp., assembly GCF_965227735.1. Classification (NCBI taxonomy): domain Bacteria; kingdom Pseudomonadati; phylum Bacteroidota; class Cytophagia; order Cytophagales; family Spirosomataceae; genus Larkinella; species Larkinella sp. The sequence continues at coordinate 2,198,782 of NZ_OZ245776.1, forward strand.
AGTAGGGATAATGCCCGAAATACCACTCGTAACAATCGAGCATTCCGATCACCTGCTCGAAGTGTTTTTTGGCTTTTTCTTCGTTATAGCGCAGCACGTGGTAGTTCAGATCGAGATACTGGTAATCGCGGCTCCGGTATTGCTCCTGAATCGTGACGTAATCGCCCAGGTTGAAAGTAACGTTGTAGGTATTGATGGAATACGAAACCGCCCACACAAACTCCGTCTGGTTGTCACCCACCTCCCGCTCTTCCTGAAGCCTGCCGTTCGAGACGGCTTTCAGTCCTCGGGGTACGCGGAAAGTCATCTGCATTGATTCGGGTTCGTCGGACAGGTGATCTTTGCAGGGCCACCACGAACTGGCGCCCAGCCCCTCGCAGGAAACGCCCACCCAATCGTTGCCGGTGCTGTCTTTGCTCCAGGAAAAACCGCCATCCCAGGGCGGATTTACGGCTTCGCGCGGTTTTCCGTGGTAGGCTATTTTTATTTCTTCAATGTTATCTTTTTCCTGGGCCGCCTTCATCGTCACAAAAATAGCGTTGCCTTCACGGGTATACCGCAGGGATTGGCCGCCCTGCGTGATCGCATCGATGGTCAGGTTTTCAAACAGGTCAATCTGCATCCGTTTGAAGGGCGTTCGCACCCGATACCGGATGGTGTTGCTCCCCGCAATGCTTTTTGTAGCCGGATCAACGGATAAATTGAGGTCATAAAAAAGGACATTGTAACAGGTGCGTTCCGGCCGGAGCGAGCCCCGCAGCGAATCCTGCCGGGTAAAGGTGTCGACCGTAAGCCGTTCGGGTTCAGAAGGTTGCTTCGGTTGTTGAGCAAAAAGAGGAAATACGTACCAAAAGGCCAGCAGGCCCACTACCCATTGTTTCATGTAAAGAAGCTGCAAATTGTATACAATGATACGGAATAATCCAGCGCCAACCCGTATTGTCTACCACGCGTTAGTCGCCTACGGTTTACAAATCTATCCAGTTCTCAAGCTTCGCACCGGCCAAATCCGCGAAATGTCGCGTATTGCGGGTAACCAGCGTCAATCCGAATACAATAGCCGTCGATCCGATCAGCAAATCGAAGTCATCGACGGTCCGGCCCATCCGTCTGAGGGAAGCTTTTTGGCGGGCATACTCATATAGGCTTTCACCGATGCGGAGAATACGCCCCTGAAAAAAAGCCTGGAGATCATCTACATTTTCTCGATTCTTCTGCCGTCTATCAGGTGCGCTGTTCTCTACACCAAATAATAATTCGGCAATGGTAATCTCCGACACGAAACACGATTTTGTCCCAACGTCGGCAATTTTTCGTTTGATACCGAATTCGTCTTTAATCAGATGCACACAAATGTTGGTATCGAGCAGATAACGGCTCATAGGTGTATAGTGCGGTCATGGAAAGAACGCGCATTCTGGAGCATGGCCGCCAGTTCATCGCCAGATTCATCACTTTTCCAGCCACCAGCCACGCGATTCAGTAAACGCAATTCTTCGGCTTCGCTTCGTTCACCTTCCGTGTGCGTTTCTCTGATGCGAAGTCCCAAACGCTGTGCCAGGCCTTTGAACAACTCAAAATCAGTGTCGTTTTGGGTTTCAATCGTGATGGTGTGCATCATGCTATTTCTTGTTAATATCCCTGCTAATTTAACTAATTTTCGACGTAACCTGTTCCCTGTGTGCACTATTCACTATGAATTCAGACCCATTCCTTCTTATCTTTAAGAAAGCAAAAAGCCCTCCGTGTTTCCAGCGTCATGACCAAACCCCACATTGCCGATTTTCAGGACGTTAGTCGGTTTCACCTCGTTGAATCGTTCTCCGTCGACGACATGAAAGTGTTTTTGCTGCGCGAACTGGGCCTGAACCCGTCTGCGGAAAAGAAACCGGCCCGGCTAACCGCCAAGTCCGCCATTGCTGTTCTGATCATGGCGGGTTTTGGCGGTATTTTCGGCTTTCTGCTGGCCAAAACCGCCGGGACGGTTCCGTGGTGGCACATTCCCGCAGCCTTCGCCGGGCTGCTGCTGCTCCTGCCGATTCATGAAGGCATCCACGCCCTGGTTTTCAAGGCCCTGGGCGCGCCCGAGGTGGGTTTCGGGTATTCCATCAAAAGTTTGATTGTGTATGCCTACGCGCAGCGGTTTGTGATGACACTCCAGGGAAATGCGCTGGTGGCTGTCATGCCGTTTGTGTTCATTACCACGGCTTTGGTGCTGGCCTGGATCGCCTGGCCGTCAGGCGGTGTGATCTGGGGAATAGTCCTCCTGATGCACACGCTGGCCTGCATCGGCGACTATGTGCTGGTGCGGTATTCGTTTAAAAACCGCCACCGGACGATGTTTACTTACGACGATCTGGACGAACGGAGATCGTATTTTTACGAACAGACCGACGGACTTTAGTCCGTGTTACAGGAAACACGGACTAATTGATTTAAATTTAATAACCGCCGAAATGAATGTTTATCAGCCCACTGCTTTAGCTGTGGGTAAATTGTAGCGAAACCGAATCATTACAAAACCGTTTTAACGGTTTGCCGGACGATAAAACCGTTAAAACGGTTTTGTTAGCATGGGGTTACATTTCGCTTACCCGCAGCTAAAGCAGTGGGCTGGTAAGCCAAATATGAAGTCGGCGTTAAATCAATAAGTCCGTCGGCACTACAACAAGGTCGAAAGGTTCACTTCCAGCCCCGGCAGAACCGATTCGCCCGAAAGGGTTTCGGTAAACAATCGGGTTTCCGGTTCTTCATCCGGGCGATAGATGGTGGTTTGCTGTTGAAACGGATCGATCAGCCAAGCCAGCCGAACACCGTTTTTGAGGTATTTCTCCATTTTGACCGGCAACCAGTACTTTTCATCCCGATCCGACATCAACTCGATCACAAAATCCGGGCAAATTCGGGAGAATTTATCTTTGTCTTCTTCCGGCACGGAATCCCAGCGTTCATTGCTGATCCAGGCTACATCCGGAGCGCGAACGGACGTGTCGGGCAACGTAAAACCGCCATTCGAGTCTGTAACCTTACCCCGTTTTGCCAGTCGGTTCCAGATGCCGATTTCGATGACAAGATCCGCATTTCGTATACTCGTTTTCGTTCCGGTTGGCATCTGGAAATAGATTTGACCGTCTTCGTCCCGCTCAACCCGCAATTCGGGGTTCTGGCGACAGAATTCGAAGAACTCATCGTCGGTAAAGCGACCGTCGTAGGCGGGTAGTTTGATGGGTAAGCGCATAAGACGTTTTAGAGATAGACGTTCAACCGGATTAAAAGTAACGAAGAAACACCAAAAAGACTGGTTTTGATTCCGGGTTTCACCAGTTTGCCTGGCGCAGTTTTTCGGGCTGCAGCACCCGGATGGTGCCCGTTGAAGCAATTTCGAGCAAACCGTCGTGCCGGAACTCGCTCAGGGTGCGAATCAGGGTTTCGGTGGCCGTGCCGACAATGGCCGCCAGATTGTCCCGCGAAAGCTGAATAACGCCTTCCTGATCTTGACGGTAGAGGTTCAGAAGCGCGTCTGCCACCCGGCGACGGATGGAGTTGTAGGCCATGTGGAGCAACTGCTCCTCGCGCTCGCCGACGTGTCCCGCCAGCATTTTAATGAACTGTCCGCTCACCGTGGCATTCGCCAGGAGCAACTGCTGAAAATCTTCTTTCGGAATGTACACCAATTCCGAATCCTCCAGCGTTACGGCAGAGTCGCCATAATCCCGGTTTTCGAGCAGGGCGAGATACCCGAAAAAGTCGCCCGACTGGTAGAGTCCGGTGATAAATTCTTTCCCGTCGGCGTTGGTCCGAACGGTTTTGACCTTCCCGGATTTCAGAAAATACAGGCGTGTTGGCGTATCGCCTTCCGTATAGACAAACTGTTTTTTACGCAGCGGATGGGCTTTTCGATCCACCGACAGGCTCTCCAGATTGCCCGCGTGCCGGGCGTCGTTCAGAAAATGGTCGAAACCGTCCTGCTGCAGGTTGTAGGTCGGCCCGATGTTGCGGAAGCGGTTCAATCGCCCTTCAATCGCACTGAGCAGTTCCGACTCCTCGAAGGGCTTGGTCAGGTAATCATCGGCGCCGAGTTCCATGCCTTTGCGGAACTCCGTCCGCTCGGTTTTGGCGGTCAGGAAAATGAACGGAACACCGGCCAACTGCGGGTTTTTATTGAAAATATGCAGGACGCCATAGCCATCCAACACGGGCATCATGATGTCGCAGATGACCAGATCCGGCTTTTCGGCCAGGGCTTTTTCAACGCCCACTTTTCCGTTTTCGGCCGTGTGAACGGCATAACCGACCAATTCCAGAATTTCGGCGGTATTTTCGCGAATGGCGTCGTTGTCTTCAATCAAGAGAATGGTTTTCATACGGAATAAATAACGTAACGGACGTGCCCTGATCCAACTCACTTTTTAACGATACCTGACCACCCATCAACTCCACATACCGCCCCACGATGTGCAGACCGAGCCCGGTACCCGATATATCGGTTACATTTTGAGCCCGGAAAAACCGCTCGAAGAGGTGTTCCTGGTCTTCCCGGGAAATCCCCACGCCCTGGTCTTCCACCACCAGCTTCATCTGCCCGTCGGCGCAGGTTGCCCGGATGGTCACCGTCGATCCCGGCCCCGAATACTTGACGGCATTCGAAAGGAGATTCACCATAATTTTACGCAACAAAGACGGGTCGATCCATACCGAAATCGGGCACGACAGCTCGGTTTGAATCGTTTGTCCGGGTTTCAACAGACTCTGCATATCGGCCACGGTTTCGGCAACCAGTTGGGCAACCGCCACTTCAACGGGGTGAGCAACAACTTTTCCCTCCTCCAGTTTATCGACGGACAAAAACTCTTCGAGGATGTCGTTCAGGTGATTGACCGACGCCCGGATGCGGTCGAGGTGTTTCTGCCGGTTGCTTTGGTGTTCACTGCCGGCGTAGCGTTCGATCAGCGCGGCCGAGGTCAGAACCACCGTCAGCGGGGTCCGAAATTCGTGGGAAGCCATCGATACGAAGCGCGATTTTAACTCACCCAGTTCCCGTTCCACCACCAGCGCCTTCGCCAGTTCATCTTTTGAGTGCTCCAGTTGTTCCAGGGTGGTCATGAGCGCCTGGGTGCGGTCGGCCACTTTGTGCTCCAGGTCGGCATTGAGCCGCTCGATGTGGTCGCGGTGAGCCAGCAATTGCCGTTCGGCTTCTTTCTTAAACGTAATGTCAATAATATAGGCGACAGCGTGCAATTCATCTTCCAGCCGGAAGTAACTGAGGCTAATTTCAACCGGAAACACCGAGCCGTCTTTTCGCTGGGCGTGCAGATCGCGGTTGTGGCCCATCGCCCGCACCTGCGGATTTTCGTTGAAGGATTGCCGGAGTTTTTCGTGGTAACTGCTCACTTTTCGCGGAACCAACTGCTCGATGGTCAGGGCCATCAGTTCGTCCGGGGTATAGCCAAACAGTTGTTCAGCGAGTTGATTGGCCGACACGATCCGTCCCTGCTGGTTGCAAACGATGATGCCAATGGTGGCATTGGAAAAGATACCCTGATACCGCCGGACGCTGTTTTCCAGCTCGCGCTCGGCCTGGTGCAGCGGTTCCTGGTCGATGAGCTGAACGAGTGCGTAGGGCCGGTCATACACCACAAAAGTGCTGATGATGAGATGCCCCCAGAACATCTGCCCGTTTTGCCGCTTGATCGGTGTTCGTTCTTCATATTGCCCATCGCGCAGGAGCTGCCCGATCAGACGATTGCGGTCTTCGTCCGGCACAGGCTGCGTCCGGATGGAACGCGAACGAACCGGGTCGGCCAGCAAGGCCTGCTCCGAAGCAAAGCCCAGCATCTGAACACCCGCCGGGTTGACATGGACAAAGTGTTCTTCACTCAGGTCGTAGATGCCGAAAAAGTCGTCACTTTTTTCAAAAAGTAGATTGATTAAGGCCTCAGAGTATAGATTGACTAACATAGGATACGGCTATACTGCGGTAAAGTCTCCATCGGCACCGGCCGGATTGAACGAATACTCGTACAAAGTTACTAAATAGACCTTCCAAGTTACTCGATTCTGCTCACAATCCTCTATATACGTTGACTTTTTCAAAGAATGATCATCAATTTGTCAGGATCATTTCCGTTGGGCTTACTCCGCCAAGAATCATGACTGATCCTAACCAACATCAGTCTTTTTGGTCAACCAAATGAGCACATTTGTACCCATGAGGGCAACAACCCTGGTTGACGAACGAATGTGGCAACGCAAGCAAATGAACTTTAAAGATCCATACCCGGTGCAGACGCCCACCCGCCTGGCGGTTTTGCTCCTCTTCATGCCCTCGGAGCGGACCGACCGCATGCAGCAGGCGTGGCTACGAACCCTGGCCGATTCGCTGCAACACCAATTGTCCAGCCAGGTGCAGGTTTTGAAAATAGATGAACTCGCCCACCAGGATGTTTTCCGAAGCTTCGATATTACCCAGACGCCCTCGTTCGTGCTGGTGCAGCGGGGCGTCGAACTCTGGCGGCAGGTGGGAATGCCGCAGGAAGACCTGTCGGCGTTGCTGTCGGAACGCCTGGTTGCGGCAAGCGCCCCGGTCTTCAAGGCCTGACGGAATCGCTCAATTTTTAATCAGGTAGTTGACAGGAGCTGGCAGACAGGGAGTTAAAGGAGCTTCTTTGGAGGCCGGGGAAACCGGGAGCTTCCGGTTTTCTTTGGCAGCCACCCGGCCTTTGGGGCTGGATGCGTTCAAATCCGTACAGTCGAAATTTTCGGGCGATACGGTGCGGGTCAAAAGATAAAAATAGGGGCTTCGGGAAATGTTTCGGACGTCCCAGAAAGTCAAATGCGTATCGGGATAGGTGATGTAACCGGTCCACATCAGGGCCGTATGATCACACGGAACACCCGGTGCTTCGCAGCCAGCGGGGTGCAGCAGTCCAAACGCATGACCAATCTCATGACCCAGCCCACCAACATACCGGCCAATGCTCTCGTTTTCGTAATAGCCACGCCCACCCGAAACGCCCCGAACGTCGTAGCCCGACAGCACCACGACACTCCCGGCCGCAGCACCTCCCCCCTGCCCCTCCGCCGGATCGGCGTCGATGTAATAGACCCAGACCGTTTCCGGGTCGTCGTAACGCCCGCCGGTCAACGTCATGCCCTCGTTGGCGGCATTGTACCAGAACCACCACTGCTGGCTGTCGCCGATGGGGGTGGTGGCATACCAGCTCGCGGGATGGGCGGTTTTGATCACTTCAACCACCGGATAGCTGATGCTAAACGTCTGAAAACCGCTCAGTTGTTGCTGATACCAGATTTGCAGGTGCCGGATGGCGCGTTCCATGCCTTTCACCGCCGTCGGGTTCGCCGTCCGGTCGGCAGGAACCAGGTAAACCAGCCGAACCCGGTATTTGTAGGTTACGATGTTCAGGTTCTGCGTAAAAGCCCGTTCCTGGCTACCGGCCTGGGTCGTGATGGTAAAGGACGTTTCGCCCAGGCTGGCGGTAGACGCGCTGACCGACACCATGACTTTCGCTACGCCGTCTTTCGGAACTACCACCGGGTTGGCAAAGGGTTCGACGACAATACCGGGCGGCACATTCTTAAAAACCAGGGTGGTGGGACCACTAAATCCGTAGACGGATCGCAATTCCAGCAGGATCATCGCGGTGGTGGCCTGCGGCAGCACCAGCGGTTTGGCGGGTAAGGTGCTGACGATCGCTTCGGGCGTGTTGACGACAACAACGACGGTGGCGGTTTTTCCTTCGCAGGAAGCCGTGATGGTTACGTAAGCAGAAACGCCGGCCAAAGCCGTCACCAGCCCGGTTGATGAAACCCGCACTTTGGTCGAATCCGAACTGCTCCAGATCACAACCCGATCCGTTACGACCACGCCGTTTGCGTCCTTTATCGAAGGTTTCAGTTGCGTTTCCGAACCCACGTTCAAGACGAGTGAATCCGATGGCAGGCTGACCGAAGCAACGGGAATTTTACTGATGGTGAGCACCAGAAAATTACTTTTCCCCTCGCTGGTGGCCGTAATCCGGACGGTTCCGGGGGCCGTTGTTTTGACCAGCCCGGTTTGATCGACGGTCGCCAGTGCCGGGTTATCCACCGTCCAGGTGATGACCCGACCCGTCAGCAGATTGCCGGCCGCGTCGTTGAGAATGGCCGTCAGGGATAAGGGCTGCCCCACGGTCACGGTCGTACCCGGAGCCACCACCCGTACCGAAAAAACCGGGGCCGGATCGACCTGTTCTTTGCAGGAAAAAATAACCGCCTGCCCGATCAGGCAGATGAAAATGAATACGCGAAGGGAAAGGTTCATGGTCAGGGCGAAACAGGCTTGCGTACATCCGGAATACGCTTCCACAAAGTAACACCCTAACTACCTGTCTCACCATGACTTAGCTCACCCCTGGAGATGAGGACAGTTATTCCGGAGCCTGTCGACAATCAACTCTTGTTCAAACCGTTTGCGCTAGTTTTGGGCTTTCTGACCTTTGGAATACTCCCTGATCTGACTGATTTCATGAAACAACTACTGGCTTATTTTCTTACCACCTGTGCGATTTCGTGGCTGTGCTGGTCACCCTACTGGCTGCCTTTTTTCCCGGAAGCCTGGAAAACCTCTGCGTTTCTCCATTACCTGGGTTTGCTGGGCCCAATGCTTTCCGCCGTGATCTGGACAAAAAAGGAAAATTCCAGCCGGGGTCTTCGCGCCCTTTTCACGAGCCTGCTTGTTCCGCGCGAACCGGTTTTTTATGGCTTACTCAGCGCCCTGCTGCCATTCTTGATTCTTTTCGCTGCCGTGGGTATCAGCACCCACGGAGCAATCCAAACCGTCGACTGGCGGGGACTCTGGCATTCGCGTGAACTTGCCACCATTTCACCCATTCCGTTTGTGGCATTAAACCTCTTCGTGGTGGGTTTTGGTGAAGAAACCGGGTGGCGCGGCTATGCTCTGCCGCGTCTGCAACAGCGGTTTTCAGCCTTAACGTCATCGCTTCTCATCACGGCAGGATGGGCGCTGTGGCACTGGCCGTTGTTTTTTTATGTCCGCTCCGGCTATCATTCGATGGATGGTGCCGGCATCGGCGGCTGGCTGATCAGCCTGTTGACGGGTTCCATTCTTTTCACCTGGCTCTTCAACAGCAGCCGGGGAAGCCTGTTGGCCTGCGCCCTGTTTCATGCCACCATGGACATCGCCTTCATGGCCGATTTAGGCCGCCCCGACGTGATGACGTATGTCGGCATGGCCGTAACGCTCTGGGGCGTTGGTATTCTCCTGGTATTGAAACCCACCCATTTGTCCCGTCAGCCCCGCGTAAAAACCCTTGAACCGTAGTTATCGGCTGATCCATTTCAGCAGCCGTTCTACATCGTCCTTGTGGAACAACTCGGTGCCGGGGTTCATCGTAGCCGCCGTTCCGCAAGCCACGCCCAGCCGCAGCATTTCTTCGTAGGAGTGGCCCTGGGACAAAGCGAAAACCATTCCGCCGACCATGCTATCCCCCGCGCCGACGGTGGTTTGCTTTTTAACCGTTGGGGCCGGAACCCGGAAGCTCCTGCGCCGGTGTTCCCGGTGATTTTCTTTTGTCACCAGCAAAGCCCCCGCCGGTCCCAGCGATACGGCCATGATCTCGCACCCGCCCTGCTGAATCACCGACCGGGCGGCTTCTTCGACTTCCTCCAGTTCCAGTTTCTCAACGCCGACGAGGGACGCCAGTTCGCCCAGATTGGGTTTCAGCAAAAAAGTCCCTTCCTGAATTGCCCGTTTTAAGGGTTCGCCGGAGGTGTCGAGAACCAGCCGGATGTTCCGCTCCTTCGCCAGTTGGGCAATGGCGGCATAGTAGTCCGGTGGCAAACCAGGCGGCAAACTGCCACTGACCACCAGATACTCAATCGGTTCGGAAAAATCGCGCAAGCTGTTCAGCATCAGTTCGCCCTCAGCCGCCGACCAGGTGGGTCCCGGTAAGCCAAAGCGGAACTGTTGTCCAGTCGACGTCTCCAGAACAACAAAACTTTGCCGGGTCCAGCCCGCCATCGGAATCGCCCGGTAATCGATCCCCTGTTCGGCCACCAGTTGTTCCAGCCATTGACCCGTGGAACCACCCGCGGGAAAAACCGCCAGGGATTTTGCACCCAGCCGAAGCAGGGCTTTGGAGACGTTGATGCCGCCCCCACCGGGATCGTAGCGGGCGGTTTCACAGCGCAGTTTGTGTTCGGGTACCAGGCGGTCGATGGTGGTGCTGGCATCCACGGCTGGATTCAGCGTCAGTGTGAGAATCATCCTTTTAAATGGAAAAGCAACCCGTTTCGGAATTACCGGACGATCCGGCGACTCCCGAAACGGGTTGCGTAAGGTACGATGTATTGGTGAATTACCGCGCCAGATAACCGCCGTCGACCGGATAATACGATCCCGTTACGAACGAGGCTTTGTCTGACGACAGCCAGATCACCAGTTCCGCCACTTCTTCCGACCGACCCAGCCGCCCGATGGGGTGCAGGTCGACCAGCATCGTTTTGACTTCCGGCGGCAACACGCCCAGCAAAGGTGTATCGATGTAGGCCGGGCCAACTGCGTTGATCCGGATGCCGCGGGCGGCATACTCAATGGCGGCCGTCTGACTCAAACCTACCACCCCGTGTTTGGCGGCTACGTAGCCCGGCGACTGTGCCGTTCCGACCTGCCCCAGAATGGAGGCCATGTTGACGATGGACCCGGTTTTGTTCTGTTTCAGCATCGCTTCCAGTTCATATTTCAAACAGTAGAAAACGCTGTTGAGGTTGACGTTGATGATTTTCTGCCAGCCTTCCAGCGAATAATCCGCCGTCAGGTTCAGTTCTCCGCCGATGCCCGCGTTATTGCAGGCCATATCCAGCCCGCCAAACGCAGAGACGGTTTCCGAGACGAGTGCTTCACACTGCGCCGGATCACCGACGTCGGCCTTGAAAAACCGGGCAACGCCCCCGTCGGCGGTAATCTGGTCAACCACTTGCTGCCCCAGTGTTTCGTTGACGTCCGACACCATCACGCTGGCACCGTGCTGGCTATACAATACGGCAATCGCCTGGCCAATGCCCGAAGCCGCCCCGGTTACCAGAGCCACCTTACCTTGTAAGTCCTTTTCCATGTTTCCATTCAATTAAAAAAATGTTCTTAAGCGCGCATGATCAAAACCGGTATATCAGCATGATTCAGTACATCTTCGGCCACACTACCCTGAATCCAGTGGCGAATGCCGGTATAGCCGTGGGTATAGAGCACGATCAAATCGGCTTTTACGTCCCCGGCATAATCCAGTATACCCTCTGGAATAGACCGGTAAGGCCATATCTGAAATTTAAAATGATCGATGCCTTTGCTCAGCGCGTATTCGTCCATCCATTCCCGGATGCCTTCGGGTTGCCGGCCGTCGGTGGGCGTCAGCACATACACAAACTGACGAAGGCCCTGATCCGTGAGCTGAAACGGATACGGATGGCGTTGCTTCAGCTTGTCATCCACATCGATGGCACAGACAATGTTCCGGGGCTGAAAGTGTTCGATGGGGTGTTTGATCACCAAAACCGGGCAGTTGGCGTGCCGGACAATCAACTCGGCGTTCGAGCCTTCCAGCCACTCCGTCAAACCGGTGGCCCCTTTGGAAGCTAAAACGATCAGATCGGCCGGTTGTTCGGTAATGTTCCGAATTAAGCCGTCGAGGCTGCTGCCCAGTTTTGTTTTGATGGTAACATCCGCGTATTTCGGATTGGTCGCCAGCTTCTCCAGGGCCTCTTCGGCTTCTTTCCGGGCTTCGCCGTAGTTCTCCGTAACCATCAGCGACAGTTCCGGGGTGTAGTCCACGGCGGGCTGCGGAATCAGTTGGTAGAGAACCGTATGCAGGAGGATAATTTCGGCCCGGTAGGTCCGGGCCAGGCCCACGGCTACGTCCAGTGCATAAGCGGTCATGGGGCTCAAATCCGTGGGAACCAGTATTGTTTTCATCGTGAACATCCGTTAGTTTGATAGTCCAAAACACGTTGAAAACAGACTCCCTTTCCATGACGGAACGCACCCGGTTTGTTGAGAAAAGTCACTGGTTCAGTTGATGGATTGGCCGGGCAGCCACACCATCGCTTTCGTCCAGCCATCGGGGTAGCAACCGATCGACAGCGAACCGTGGTTTAGTTCAACCAGTTTTTTTACAATCGCCAGCCCCAGTCCAAAGCCCTGCTGCTCAAACTCCTGCCGGTCAAACTGCGTATAGGGTGCAATTTGGGCGACATGTTCCGGTTTAAACGTCCGTCCTTTGTTACCCACCGTAAGCCGGTATTCTTCACCTTCCAAATACCCTGTGACAACGATGCCGGTCTGATCCGAAAACTTGATGGCGTTATCGATCAGTTCGTCTAAAATAAGGGTCAGGTTTTCGTCCGAAACTTGTATTATTGCTTCCTCCACATCGACCCGCCAGGTGACTTGTTGCTCCTGCCGGTTTTCCACCAGCCGGATTTGCTCTTTCACGCGGTTGGGCTGCAAGGTGGTCGTTCCCGTCGTAAAATACGTATAGGCGCTGTGTGAAGGATCGACATGCTGAAGGATTCCAATCCGTTGAACATTGTCCAGCGACCTTTTGAGCCGCAGTCCGCACACGCGGATCGTCTCCAGCATCGACACCGCATCGACATCGTCGAACTCGTCCAGATGATTCGCCAGCAGGGTCGACATGCCAATAATCCCGTTGAGGGTAGTGTTGTATTCATGTCCGGCGGCCCGCGCCATCTTCAGGTGTTGTTCGGCCAGTTGGGACTGCAGGCTGGCTTTGCGCAGGGCCTCCCGTTGCAGGCGGTTTTCGACAGCCAGGAGCAGGCTTTCGCCCGTAAACGGTTTGGTCAGGTAATCATCCGCTCCCAGCGACATTCCCCGGCGCAAATCTTTCAGATCGGTTTTGGCCGTCAAAAACATGAAGGGGACGGTGGTCAGAGAACGATTGCTGCGGATGGTTTCCAACACCTGATACCCATCCATGTGCGGCATCAGAACATCGCAGAGGATCAGATCCGGTCGTTCCAGAATGGCTTGGGTAACGCCCTGTTTTCCGTCCGGAGCGGTTTCTACCTCAAACCCATTCAGCCGCAGCCACTCGGCCACATTTTCACGAATTTGTTCCTCGTCTTCAATAATCAATATTTGTGTCGACATAAAATAAGGTAAAACAGAGAACCATCCTGTACGAACGACAGAGAATAAACGGTTCGATTTGGAAAGCTAACTAAAGTTGAAAATCAGAAACTTAATGAAGAATAGGGTGGATTTATTGAACAAAACTACGTCGCATAAAGTCCCGTTTACATGACCTGATCTATGTAACGATATGACAAAAATCAGTAACATAGCTTTCGTAAATCATAAAAATCCACTCTTTTTCCCGGCATAAAGCCCGCCGGTTTTTCTCTCGGGTGTCGGGCCCGGCCTCCCGCAACATGCCGGTAATGAGCATCAGTAAGCCGCCTGAGTAACGTCATAGCGTCAAGGAGGTTCGTCCGCTAGTTTGCATCCGCATCTTAAACCCTTGAACGGACATGAACACGTGGGTACTTCCTTTCAGCCAGATCAACAACGGAATGATTGCCAAAGTGGGCGGCAAAAATGCCTCGCTCGGCGAAATGTTTAACGGACTGCGGTTTTATGGCGTCCGGGTTCCCGACGGCTTTGCCCTCACTACCGATGCCTACTACGAATTCCTGCATCACAATGAATTGCGGATGCCCATTCAGGCGTTGGTCGGCGAACTGGACACCCGGACGTTTTCCAACCTTCATGGCATCGGCCACCAGATCCGGAGCCTGATCCGGAAAGCCGCTTTTCCGCCGGTTCTTGCCGAAGCCATCGGCAAAGCGTTCATCGACCTGAAGCACCATTTTCCGAACCCGATTCAGGTGGCGGTTCGCAGCAGTGCCACTGCCGAAGATCTGGTGACGGCCAGTTTTGCCGGTCAGCACGAATCGTTCCTCAACATCCAGACCGAAGAGCAATTGCTGCAAGCCTGCCAGGCCTGTTACGCATCCCTGTTTACGGACCGGGCCATCAAATACCGGCATGACAACGGTTTTGATCACCTGAAAGTGGCGCTTTCGGTGGGCGTTCAGAAAATGGTGCGCTCCGATCAGGCATCGGCTGGCGTCTGTTTTACGGTAGACCCCGACACCAGCCACGAAAACCTGATGCTGATTACGGGGAGCTGGGGTTTGGGCGAAAACGTGGTGCTGGGCAATGTCAACCCCGATGAATTCTACGTCTTCAAACCGTCCATTGCCAAACGCCCCAACGCCATCGTCAGCCGGAAAGTGGGCGAAAAATCGGTGACGATGGTGTATGCCGATTCGCCCGAAGCCAGTCAGCCGACGGTCAATACCGATACGCCCCCGGAACGCCGGGATGCCTTCGTCCTGACAGATGCCGAGGTAAATCAGCTCGCCAGTTGGTCGCTGATCATTGAGCAACATTACCGCAAACCGATGGACATCGAGTGGGCCAAAGACGGCATCGATCAGCAGATCTACATCGTGCAGGCCCGGCCCATTACGGCCTTCGGATCGTCGACGCTGCAACTCACCGAATACCACCTGCAGGCACCGGGTAAAGCCCTCACGCAGGGCAAAGGCATTGGTCACCGAATCGTTACGGGAACCGCGCGGGTGGTGGCGTCGCCCAAGGATGTGCCGACCACCATCGGTGCGTCGGACATTCTGGTCACCGACATCACCACGCCCGACTGGGACCCTATTCTCAAAAAAGTGTCGGCCATCATCACCAACCGGGGTGGCCGGACGAGCCACGCGGCCATTGTGGCCCGCGAAGTGGGCGCGCTGGCGGTGGTTGGCACCAACAACGGCACGCAGGTCATTGCAGACGGGGCTACCATCACGGTTTCCTGCGTCGACGCCCAGGACGGTTTTGTGTATGAAGGTGCGTTGCCGTTTACGCAGGAAACCATCGATCTGACGGAACTGCCCAAACCCCACACCCAGTGCAACCTGATTCTGGGTGATCCTTCGCAGGCGCTGCGGCTGTCGCAACTGCCCAGCCAGGGCGTGGGGCTCATGCGGCTGGAATTCATCATCACCAATGCCATTGGCATTCACCCGATGGCGCTGGCCCGGTTCGACCAACTGACGGACGAAACCGTGAAGCAGGAAATTACGCAGCTCACCCACGGCTATACCGACAAAAAAGAATTTTTTGTGGATAAACTGGCCCAGGCCGTTGCGCTGGTAGCTGCCAGTTTTTACCCCCGACCGGTGATCGTTCGCATGAGCGATTTCAAAACCAACGAGTATGCCAACCTGCTGGGTGGCCGCGGTTTCGAACCCAAAGAAGAAAATCCGATGCTGGGCTGGCGCGGGGCGAGTCGCTACTATGATCCGCGGTACCGCGACGGGTTTCGGCTGGAATGTGACGCCATGCGCCGGGTGCGCAACCAGATGGGGTTCACCAATGTGAAACTAATGATTCCGTTCTGCCGGACGGTGGAAGAAGGCAAGCGGGTGCTTCAGGTGATGGATGAATACGGTTTGGCGCGGCACGAAAACGGGCTGGAGGTGTATGTGATGGCCGAAATCCCCAGCAACATCATCCAGGCCGAAGCGTTCGCCGAACTCTTCGACGGTTTTTCGGTTGGTTCCAACGACCTGACCCAACTGGCGCTGGGTGTCGACCGGGATTCGTCGACGGTGCAGGGACTTTTTGACGAAAACAACCCTACGGTGCAGACGTTGATTGCCATGCTCATCCGGAAGGCTCACCATGCCGCCCGTCCCGTGGGCATTTGTGGACAGGGCCCCAGCGACAACCCGGCCTTCGCCCGTTTCCTGACCGAAGAAGGCATCGACAGCATTTCGCTCACGCCCGACGCTTTCCTGCGCGGACTCACCACCATTCACGAAGCCGAGATTATGCTGGCACTCGATGCGCTATGACGGGAAGATGATTAAAAAAGGCGAATGTAAAAGTGGAAGCTGGCGGGCTACGGATTAAAAGATGAGCCCGGTTCTGACGCTAACCGGGCTCATCTTTTTAATACGGTTTGTTTGTGCCTTGTATGAGCCACATTTTGGCATAGTGGTGATCCTTACTTTGGCCGGCCGGAATAAAGTTGGTGCTACCCAACCGGTTCACGGCATCCGTGTAATTTGCGATGTATTTGGGATCCAGGTTGGGCGTAGGGTACATGTAACGGATTGGCAGGGCCGGGCCGAACTGTGCTACCGGACCGGTTTTCAGTGCGGGGTAGCCCGTCCGTCGCCAATCGAACCAGGATTGGACGCTGAACCAGGACGAGATCCATTTTTGCTCCAGAATCCGTTCCTGCTTGTTGCCAGCGCTGGCGTAGCTGACTCCGGGTTGCGCATAATACGTTTCGAAGTTGAATCCGGTAGCAGCCAGTGCTCCTTCTTTGTCCATCGACGCCTGAACCGCTTTTTTATAATGCGCTTCCGCATCGGTCGCACCAAATCCACCCAATAAGGCTGCCTCAGCCAGAATAAACTCGACCTCGGGGTAATTCATAAAATTCATGGCCACATAGGGATCGGTATTTTTCCGATAACGGTCATGAATAAACGAAATGTAGGGATTCTGTTCGTTGGGATAAACCGCCACATCATTTCCTTTGTTGTAAACGATGCCCTGCGTAATGGGCAGGCCGACGGGCAAACCAACGTACAGGTTTGTATCGGCACTGGAGGCCACACTCGGCACATAAACGACGGAATATGTTTCGCCGAACAGGTTCGTGACCGTCCTGGTGGTAATGGTGGTCACGTTGGCATCCCATTTTCTGCGCACCGGATTGGCCCAGCGCTGCAACCTCGGATCTTTCAGTTGAAGCAGCTTGTCGACGAGTGGTTTGGCCGGTTTTGTCAGCCAGTTGAAGGTAGCCGATGCCAGCGGGCCACCGGGCTGGGTATTGTCGGAGTTGGTACCCAGAAAAGCCAGCGTTGCATCGTCAGCCTTACTGGTAAATGCACTGGCGGCAGCCTCCTTAAACTCGGTCTCCAGATTGATTCCCAATGCCGCCATTTCCGCCTTTTTATCCACCAGACGAAGGGCGTAACGCAGACGCAGCGAATTGGCAAACTTTCTCCACTTTGCGGCATCTCCCTTATACATCACATCGGAAGTGGCACTCACCACATCCTTTGGCGTCAGGTTTTGAAGTAGCTCGTTCGCTTGTTTCAGGTCGGTCAGAATGCCCTTATAGACATCGGCTTGTTTGTCATATTTTGGAAAAAACGCTCCGGTGCTGGCCTTCAGTGCCTCGCTGTAGGGAATGTCGCCGTAAATGTCGGTCAGCAACCCGAAGAGCATGGCTTTCATGGTCAGTCCGATTCCCTGGAACAGTTTGTTGTCATCCCGCACGCCATTGTCATAAATGATCTGCACGTTCCGCAGGATATCGTAGTAGCTGCCCCAGCCTTCCTGACCCCACGCATACTGGTTCGTTTCGGCCGCACCTTCGTTTGTTCCCGCCTGCATGTACTGCATGGCCGCTGCGATTTTGGAACTGTTCTTCCCCAGACCAAAGACGAGCTTTCCACTATTGACCAGTGAATAGGTGAGGACGTAGTTGGACGACACATTTTCAGGACTGTTGGGATTTTTGTTCACCTCGGTAAGGTCCTCACAGGCGGACAGCCATAGAACCATCATCGCCAGCAGGGGAATTCTCAATGTTTTTATCGTTTTCATTTTCACTTCCAATTAAAAGTCTACGTTCAATTTAGCCCCGAACGAACCCGTGAAAGGCAGTACATTGTAGTACTCCACCCCCTGCGACCAGCCCACACCGTTGGGTCTGAAAGCCCGTTCGGGATCAAGCCCCTTAATGCCCGCGGCCGTCCACATGAAGATGTTGTTCGCGACGAACCCCACCGACGCGTTCTGCAGATGCAGACGGTTTACGAAGCCTTTGGGAAGGCGATAGGTGATGGAAACTTCCCGCACTTTCACGTAGGTAGCACTGTACATGTTCTTTTCGGCAAACGGACGGTTGGCGTAGCGGTAGGCACTGAAGGGATCGAGCCATTTACTGCCCGCCCCTCCCAGGTTTTCGGTATAAACCGTATTGCCGTTGGCATCTTTGGTGGCCAGTACGCCGGGATTAAGGCTGGCATCCTGCACCCGTCGGCTTGCTTCCACACTGCCTTCCGGCCAGGCAAACCCGTGGTATTCAGCATTGCGGCCACCCACCCAGCTCCCCAGGTATTTATCCGGATTTTCCTTGATCTGTTCGGCCAGGCTACGGTTCGGATCGTAGCTTTCACCCGTCAGGGTTTCTTCCAACTGTCCATTGTTGCCCAGGAACATCATCGTATTGGAGTAGAATGACCCGCCCAGGCGCCAGTCGACATTCGCGAACAACGTGAAATTCTTGTATGTGATCGACGGTTGAACGCCCATCAGGAACTTGTGGTTAAAGTTCCCGATCTTTTTCAGGCTGTTCACATCGTTGTCAGTCTGGTAAAGCCCCCCGTTGGTCACGATCGGGTAGCCGTAGTACGGAGAATTGGTATCTTTCACCCGCAGGATCGGGGCGGCATAGATATCCCCCACCTGGCCTCCTTCGTAGGTCCGCACTTCGGCACCCGAGTAGGACACAAACGAGAAGTACTTGATCCCGT
Organism: Larkinella sp.; assembly: GCF_965227735.1. Lineage (NCBI taxonomy): Bacteria > Pseudomonadati > Bacteroidota > Cytophagia > Cytophagales > Spirosomataceae > Larkinella > Larkinella sp. Next base: position 2,217,445 of record NZ_OZ245776.1, read on the forward strand.
CCGCCAGTCTGGTGATGTACGTGCGGTTCCGGGTCAGGGTGAAGTTCATGTCCCAGGTAAAATTCTCAGTTTTGATCGGAGTCGTGTAAAGGGCCAGTTCGAAGCCTTTGCTTTCCACCAGTCCGGCATTGATCTGCTTGGTGTTGGCCCCGGATTCAATCGGTGTCACGATCGACAGTACCTGGTTTTTATTGCCTCTCTGATAGAAGGTCGCATCCAATCCAAGGCGGTTGTTCAGGAACTTCAGGTCAACACCGATTTCGCCGGAAGTGGCGATTTCCGGTTTCAGATCCGGGTTGGTGAGCGTTCCACCCATGTACATGCTCTTGGCAGCGCCCCAGTCGAGGGCGGTCTGGTAGATACGGCTGTACGCGTAAGGGGCTACGTCGTTACCCACCTGCGCATAGCCCGCCCGGACTTTGGCAAAACTTACCCAACGCGGCATGGTGAACATTTCCGAAGCAATAACGCTCAGCGAAGCAGATGGATAAAAATAGGAATTGTTCCCTTTCGGCAGGGTGCTGGTCCAGTCGTTGCGCGCGGTCAGATCGAGGTAGACCATATCTTTGAAACCAATGGATGCCGATCCATACACGCCATAAAGCTGCTTCCGGTTCAGCAGGCTGTTGTAGGAAACCGCTCCCGGCGCGCCGTTGGAGATGTTGTAAACCCCGGGCACCACCAGGGCGGTTGCCGAAGTTGCCAGGCTCCGTCCGTATTGCTCCAGCCGGTTTACGCCGGCCAGTGCGTTCAGGCTCCAGGCTTCGCCAATGTTTTTCTTGTAGCTCAGGATCAGGTCCAGGTTGGTTTCCTTGTTGTAGTTGTTGGAAACCTGGTAGGCTCCATTCACAGCCTCGAAGTTGTTGTAGGCCTTTTTCGCTTCCAGAATCTCGGTATACGAGTCGCGCGAGTACCGGCCGGTGATCGAGAACGCCTTCGTGATGTCATAGTCGAGCTGGATTTTGCTCACCACCCGGTCGCGTTTAAAACCGGTGGGATTTTCGTACACCAGATAAAACGGATTATTTTGTTTGTCTTTGTACTTCCGCTGCGCAATGCCTTCCTGGCCGGGAAGCCAATAGTCGCGCAGGTCATTGATGTTGACCTGGGAACCGGTCTCGTAGACGCTCCGGACAACGTCATTGCGGCTTTGATCGATGATGGGCCGGTTGTCGGAACCCGATTCGGTGAGGTTCACATTCACCGAAGCCCGCAGTTTGTCGGTCAGGTTATAGGTGGTATTCAGGGCGATCGTCAGGCGGGACAGATCCGTGTTCGGGATGATGCCGGTATTCTTCATATTCCCGAGCGACAGCCTGAAGTTTCCTTTTTCGTAGTTACCATTGACCGATACGTTGTTCGTATTGGTGATGCCGGTTTGGAAAAAATCCCTGAACCGGTTGGGATACGAAACCAGGGGCACTTTTTGTCCGTTGCTGTTCCACAACGCCCATTGTTCCCCTTTGTCAAGTGCGGCTCCCCAGCTTTCATTTTCCGGCTCTTCCAGAATGTGCGCACCGGTTTTTCCCGATCCGAATTTGTTCTGAACCGCCACATACTGCAAAGGCACATCCGCCACCACCGAGGTGTTCAGCGACACACCGATCCCCTTTTTACCACCCGTGCCGGATTTTGTCGTGATCAGAACCACGCCGTTGCCAGCTCGTGAACCGTACAGGGCTGCGGCACTGGGTCCTTTCAGGATGGATACATTGGCAATGTCGTTCGGGTTGATATCGGAAATGGGATTACCCATGTCAGCACCGGCAAAACCGTTGGAAAGCTTGTTGGCAACCGGTACCCCGTCGATGACAAACAGCGGCTGATTGTCGCCGTTCAGCGAGTTGGCACCACGGATGATCATGCTCACTGAAGACCCAACGCCCCCGCCCATCTGCGAAATCTGAACACCGGCGATCTTACCAGCCATGGCGTTCAACACGTTATTTTGAGGGGTTTGTGTAATGGACGTTCCTTCAATCGTGCCTACGGAATATCCGAGCGACCTTTTATCGCGCTTGATCCCGAGGGCCGTCACAACCGCTTCCTGCAGGGTGTTGACACTTTCGACCATCACCACGTCAATCACGCTCCGGTTACTGACCGCAACCTCCTGTGTCTGGTAGCCGATATAGGAAAAGATCAACACGGCGCCTTCGCCGGTGACGTCCAGGGAAAACCTGCCCGTAGCATCGGTGGTTGTGCCAGACTGTGATCCTTTCAGGATGACGTTCACGCCCGGTATTCCCGCCTTGTCTCCACTGGAAGTAACAACGCCTGTCACCGTTTTTGCCGGTGCTGTACGCGCTTCGGACACCGGGATGATCACTGCCCCTGATTCATGGGGCGCGTTGCTGATCTTTTTGAAAAGCAGGATTTGTTTTCCTTTCACCTCATACCCGGTCTGCAAAGGGCTCAGCAGTTTGGTCAGCACATCACTCAACCGCTCATGACGGGCCGAGATGTTCACTTCCAGAGACGACTGAATTTCGCCGGGGTTATACACAAAACGGGCGTCTGACCGGGTTTCGAGCGCTAAAAGCACCTTTTTCAGGGTCATGCCCTCCATTTGAAGGCTTATTCTTTTCTCAAGGATTTCTTGTCCACGCGCGTCGGCACCGGCAAAAGAAAGGCTGGAAAAGACAAGGGCGATACAGAGCTGGAGTACCGATAGTTTCATAGTAGTGCGCCATAGGGTTTTGAAACGCGGGGTTGGGTTCATATTTTTAACTGTTTTACAACACTTGCTAATGGGGCAAAAAACCGCTGTTTGCCCGGATCAAGGCCTTGTCAACGGAAGAAGTTAAAGGGGTTTAGGAGCGAATGATGGTTGCGACATCATATGTTTTTTACAGATCAGTTTTTATTCATAGGGTTAAGGCTGGGTTTTGTGAATTAATTAGGCTTCTGAGGCAGTTATCGATCGGTTTCAATGATCACCCTGCCTTCTTCAATGTGGTAGGTGCCTTTGATAATGCGGCAGATGAGATGCAACTCGTCATGCAGGCTCATCTCCGAAAATGTGGCTGTCAGCCGATAGCCGTTCAACTTTTCAGGCTCGTATTCAATATCGATTCCATACGCTTTTTCAAGGGCGCTAAAAACGTCTGCAACGGGTGTTTCGTCGAACGAAAACCGGGGCGGGTGATACAGGTTCGCCAGCCCTTGAATCCTTGATCTGGTAAACCTGGCCTTATTCTGATTAAACGTAACCTGCTCATTGGGCAATAGAACCAGTCCCCCCGGACGAACCGCTACCCTGTCCATTTTTTCCAGGTCTTTTTTCGCGAATACGGTAACCTTCCCCGTGAGCACGCTTACCGAAGCCTGTTTTTCCCGCTCATAGGCCACTACGCGAAAAGAGGTACCCAACACCCTGGTAATTAGCTGGTTTGAATAAACGAAAAAAGGGTGAGCCGAATCTTTCACGACATCAAAGAAGGCCTCACCGTCGAGATACACGATGCGTCTGGGCTCTTTTTCCAAAGCCGAACTGAACGAGAGCTGGCTGCCCGGCTGCAAGATCACGGTACTCTTGTCACCCAGCAGCACCGTCATCGGCCGGTCGGTGTCATTGATCCGTTCCACACGGATTTCCGACGGTGATGACGTTGCGGAGACTGCCTCAGATGAAGCACCCAGGGGCAGCTTATGCACCAGCCAGCCAAGTCCGGCTACCACCAGAACAGCGGCCGCCACCCTGGCCCACACCAGATACATCCGCCTGCCCGTTGGCTGGCCCGTTTCCGGGTTACTGCTGAGCTTCCCAAGCGTGCCTTCCACGATCGTGTCGAGTTCATCGTCGGAAAGCGTTTGTTGTTTTTCAGCCATCGCCAGCAAAAGCGCCCTCGCGTCCTCAACGATTGCCGACCGGTCCGGATTGCCAGCCAGCCAGTGTTGCCAGAAAGCGGTCGCCTGGGCGTCACCGTTCAGGACCCATGCCCTGAAAAGAGCGTCGGTCAGAAAATCTTCGACGATAAACTTGCGGTAATCGGTCATAGAAACAGGCTTCAATAATGAGATGCAGGGAATGCCGCTCACATACCAGATTTTTGTATTATTTTTTGAAAAATTATGGGGAAGGCTTTTTCTAGACCAAAAACAGGGTCAATATGATGAAGATGCTGATCGCAACCGTCTTGATACGGTCTCGCAGATTCATGAACGCCAATTGAATCAGGTTCGATACCGTTTGGGGAGAAATGGTCATGACCTGCGCGATTTCATCCCGGCTGAGTTCCTGGTAGTATTTTAAATAGATCACCTCGCGTTGACGCTTGGGGAGGAGGTTGAGCAGGTGTCCCATTTTGCGGGTACGTTCTGCCAGACTTTCTTCTTCAATGAGCCACCATTCCGGAGAAAATTCAACGTGCAACCCGCTGTCTTCGGCATCCGCGCTTTCATGCTGAGAGAAAAGCGGGAGCTTGTGAACCTCCCGGTATATTTTGCGCCGGAGTGACGAAAAAAGATAGGCTTTGACGTTGTCGGGGCTCGACAGCGTTTGTCTCCGGTTCCAGATTTCGATGAACAATTCCTGGATGCAATCCTTGAGAAATTCTTCATCCCGGTTAAATTTTTGCCCGTAATTCAGCAAAGACCGGTAGTAGATCCGCATGAGCGATCCCAACGCCTGCTCGTTGCCAAGCACAAGATCTTTCCAGAGCCGGGAATCTCTCGATCGGTTGGTTTCAGGCAGATTGGACATGGTTTCGGGCTTAGCTAATGGTAACGGGTCAGAAGGGAGTGGTTCCCCGGGAAAGCGTGTGGCTGTTTATCGTTTCAATATTAGGAAAAGTACTAAAGAAATGACGCTGCATCAACATCTTTGTATTAAGAAAAAGTAAACCCCTGCGATTAGAATAGACGCCCATTTTTTATTCCCTGGTTCACAAACTGGCAAAAAGCGATCAAGCCCATCCAAAACCCACGATTACATTCAGCGTTCATCCTTTAAAAATTTGCATTTACGTCTCCAGCACTTCCGCTTTTTTTCACCAAAAAAGCAGGAGTCATCGACCCCTGCTTTTCCATCAATCCATCCTAGCTTACTTTCTTACGCTTCGTCAAAGAAGGGTTTCTCTGCCGATTCACCCCGGCTAACTGGCTCCGGGTCATACAGGGCCAGCAGCGGAACAGGCGGGCGGAAGGCCAGCCGACGCGTCAGGCTGCGGTTCCAGACCGCGTCCATCAGCGTTTTCCGGTGCGGAACGGTCACCAGCAAATCGACGGAATGTGTGGTCAGGTAGGTGTTGATCCCGTGTTCCACTTCATCGTCCATAATAAAATACGGCCCGGTTTCCACCGAATCGAATACCTGCGCGAGCCGCTGGTTGTAGTCATCAAACGCTTCGCCGACCAGCTTCGGCGTCTGGCTGTTCACGATGGACAAGGCCGTCAGACGCGCGCTTTTCCGCGTTACCAGTTCATTGAGCGGTTCCAAACAGGGCACATGCTGGAGCGTACTGGAGTCGGTGGCCAGCACCACCTCCCGAACGGGTCGGATGGTGATGGTATGGGGCACCACCAGCACGTTGGTTTTGGCGTGCCGAACCAGCCCGGTGGCCACGCTTCCCAAAACCGCCATGAATCCGGAGCCACTGGCGCCCACCACCACGTAGTCGAACGACTCCTGCTCCAGAGCCGCTTCCACCGCCCCGATGGGACTCCCGGGGGCGGTTCTAATCTGGTAGGAATGAAACGGCGGGTGGTAGTTGGCCATCAGTTCCGACAGCATTTCCTGCAGGCTGCGGTAGGCATTTTGTTCGGCCTCTTCCATCAGAAACGTTGTGCCATACATGGTATCGGATTCGAGCGGATACGCGTGCAGCAGACTGAATTCGACGGCCGTGTCGTCAAACAGAGCCTGGGCAAAGTGAATCGCTTTTTTCGATGCTTCCGAGAAGTCGGTTAGCAACAGTATCTTTTTCATAACCAGGGAATAAGGGTTTTCTTTTCTCCTGCAATTTCAATGCCGCTAAAAACCGTCTTGGTGAGTTTTCGGCACAGCAGGGCCTTAAAACTACCAATTTTATACAATCGCCAAAACCGGCACGTCAGATTGCCGCGCCATCTGCTGGGTGTTGCTTTCCAGAATGGAAAACAGAAACCGGTTGTGGGATTTGGGCAACATCATAACCAGGTCCGCACGGTTCTCCTGCGTAAACTCCAGAATGGTCCGGGTCAGGTCGTCTCCACCGACAACCGTTACCGTGTGCGGGCGGTGCCGGAGCAGGTCCCGAACGGCTTCCGCAGCCTGCTGAATGGCGGGGTCGGCGGGTTTGTCACTGACGCCGAGGATGTTCAGAAACGCATCGAACCGGGTGGCAAACCGCAGAACACCATCCAGCGCCAGGGCATCGACCGGTTTTCCGAAATCAATCGCCACGACGATGTTTTTGAACGGCACAAAATGGGCCGCTGGCGGCACCAGCAGCAAAGGCACCAGCGTGTGCAGAATCATTTCCGTGGCCTGGCTCCCAAAATACCGCGCACCGGGCGAGTTGGCACCGGCGGTGCCCATCACCAGCAAATCCGCCTTTTCTTCCTTCACCACCGCGTTGATGGTTTCCAGCGTCGCGCCCTCCCGGGCCTTGACCGAGATCGTCAGGCGGCCACCCGCAGCGGTTTGCATTTTGTCCCGCAACCGGTAGAGTTTCCGCCGGGCGCTCACTTTATTTTTTTCCTCCATGGGCGTAAACACGGCCTGCAAAGCCGGGATACGGAGCGGATGGTGGTAGACGTTCAGCAGAACCAGCCGGGCCTTGAGAAGCGTGGCAAGCTGGAGGGCAAAGTCCGACGCGGGCTTGGCACTTTTGGAAAAATCTGTCGCTAGAACAATGGTTTTCATTGGTAAAAGTAGGGTTGAAGTGGGGGCATGCAGAAAATGCCTTTGCCCCGTTTAGTGGATAACAATATCTTTTTCGGCCCAGTAATGACGTTTTCCATCCCACCAGTCCAGAATGACGTGCCAGAGCCCGCTGCTCAGTTGCTGCGTTGAAACCACCTGCCGGGGCCGTTGATTCGGCTGAACCACCAGATGAACTTCTTCGCTGTGCTCAAATCGTTTCTGAAAAATCACTTCCGCTTTCCGGAAGGAGACGGGCAGCACAAAGGCCAGTTGATGTTGGGCGGGTTCAAAAGTCATGGCGGTCTGGGTGGTTTAGGGCTGGATCAGGACTTTCATTCAATCTGTCGCAAAGCTAAAGCCCCCGCTCCGGTAACGCCCTGATATTCATTCGCCCAAAAGCTGACATAAATCACCTCGCCTGCCTATTATCATTAGCACTTCCCAGGCTGCGATCCCCTTCCTTTGATACCGGTTACCGCACCGATGCCGTCCACTCTTACCGCAACCGATGAATCTAAAAACGCTTTGGGTCCTCCTGGTTCTCATGACCACCCGGTTTCCGGCCGTGGTGGGTCAAACCCTTCCTGAATGGCAAAATCTGCTGTATCGGTCGGGGCTGGACACCACCGGGGTTCGGCTGGACAGCACCAGCCTGAGTCGGCTGGCGTATGAACTGGCCTACGGAAACCGCCCCAACCGGCTGATTTACTGGAACCTGCCGGAACAGATCGATTCGGCCCGCGTCGACCGGGTGGTTGAGCGGATTCGGATGAAAGCCCCCGACTGGGTGGCCCAATGGCACTCACTGGAGCCGGTTTTCGAGCCCTACCAAAGGCTGCGGGCGGGGTTGGACTCGTTGATGTTTTCCGGTGGCGATTCGATTCCGCGCTGGCAAGAAATCAAAACCGCCCTGAACAATTACCGCTGGCTGAATCGGGTGGATTCGGACCTGGTGGTGGTGGTCAACATTCCTTCCGCAACGCTTCGGGTTTTGAATCGCCAGGGGAACGAAGTGCTGCAGTCGCGGGTGATTGTCGGCAGTCCCCGCACCCCGACGCCCCTTTTCGGCGCGCAACTCACCCGAATCATTACGTACCCGTACTGGAATGTGCCACGTTCGATCGCCGTCAAGGAGTTTCTGCCGAAAATCAAACGCAATCCGGCGGGGTTTCTGGATGCAATGAAACTACAGGTACTCGATGCAAAGGGGAAAATTGTTGCGCCTGAATCCGTGAACTGGACGGCGCTTTCGGCCCAAAATTTCCCGTATCGGCTGCGCCAGTCTACCGGTTGCGATAACGCGCTGGGCGTAATGAAGTTCGACGTAAACAGTCCGTTTGATATTTACCTGCACGACACCAACCACCGGGAGTTGTTCAGCAATAGTCGGCGGTTTTTGAGCCACGGCTGCATCCGCGTGGCCAAACCGGTCGAACTGGCGAATCTGCTGCTGGCGTCGCCGTATTTCAAACCGGCTTTTCTGGAAAGCCGTCAGGTCAGTCTTCCCTCCCGAACCGTTCCTTTACCCGGCCCGGTTCCGGTCCTTATTCAGTACCAAACCGTCGATGTAAACTCGGCCGGCACGCTGGTTTTTTACCCGGATGTGTACGGCTGGCAAACCGTAAAACGCTAAATCCGATGTTAACCGAACTTACCAACGAAGTAATGGACTCCATGCTGGTCAATCAGTATATTGGCCGCATCGGTTGTGCCGCCGACAACCGGATTCTGATCGAACCCGTCATGTATTTCTACGACGGACATGCCATTCTGGGCCTCACCCGCGAAGGCACCAAAACCCAGTTGCTGCGCAAGAATCCGCACGTCGCTTTCGAAATCGACGAAATGATCAGTCCGGGTCTCTGGCACAGCGTGGTCATCGAAGGGTTGTTTGAAGAATTGCAGGGTGATGACCGGGATTACGCCCTGTATCTGCTCGAACACCGCAAAATCCCGGTTTTTGCCGGTGAAAAAATGGGGTATCCCGGCGAAAAAGAACCGGTCGATCACAACGTCGTCTACCCGGTGGTCTACCGAATTCAGATTCAGAGCAAAACCGGCCGGTGTTATACCCACTCGCTAACCTGACGATGATCAGCCGGTTACCTCTCATCCGTCATTCTCTTTTTCCCGATTCTGAAGGAGTTTTATACCGGTTTATACGCTCCTTCACTTACCAAGACGATGAAACGGATTACTTCAGTAGGAATCATGCTCGGCCTGTTGCTGGTCGGCTGCGCGGGGGCATCGGCCCAGACCGTCCGGGGTAGTATCGGCTTTTTTCAGATGGGCTACCTCAATGCCCCGCAATCCGGTGTTGTCGCCCAAGCCTTCGCTCCCGACTGGTTTCCCACGCTCCACAACCATTTCATCTACAGCGGAGGAGAAGGGTGGCTACGCCGAAACCGGTTGATGGCCGGTTTCAGCGCGTCGGCTCTGACGGCCCGCAGCATTTCGGTTCAGCAAACCCGCGTCGAACGCGTGGCTGGTCTGGGGCAGCTCAAGCTGGGCTACGTGCTGTTCGACAACCGTCGGTATCTGCTCTATTCGTCTTTTAGTCAGGGGTTTTCGTCATCCGTCATCAGCATCAACCAGTCGGGTTCGGAGCCGGTGGTGTGGATGCTACCCAGCCATTCCACCGATCTGGCGGTTCATTTCAACCACTTGATCGCCCGCAATCCGTCCGACAATCCGGATGAAGTCCGGGGCCTCTGGCTGGGGTTGCGCGTTGGGTATCTGGTCAGTTCGAAATCCGCCCACTGGGTACAAATTCCGGAAGGTGTTCAACACCAGTTCAAGCCGACGTATGCCCTCAACGGCCTGTATGGAAACCTGTCCATCGGCGGGGGCCGATTCCGTTATCCTCACGCTTTGTAACCGTTTTTCAAAAACCGCTATGTTTTTCTCCCTCACTTTTTTCTGGACGGCCTATACCGTCGCCAATCTGCTGTTCATCGTCGCCATCTGGGGAAGCAAACGCTGGCCCCGAACCACCCGGCTGTTTTTTCTGCTGCTGTTTGGCTGGGCCGCCTGGTTCAATGCATCGATGGCCTTAACGTCCCCTTCGGTGTATCAGGATTACGCCGACACTGCCATTCCGCTGTATCGCTGGTTTATCCTGGGACCGTTTGTAACCATCATCAGGCCCATGATCCTGGTGATTGCCGCCGGTCAGGCCCTGATTGCCGGGTCGATGCTTCTGAAAGGAGATCTTTTTAAACTGGGTTGCTGGGATGGGCTGGTTTTCGGGCTGGCCATTGCGCCACTGGGATTGTATGCGGCTTTTCCGGCAACGGTTCTCATGGCCATTGCCTTTTACCGGCTGCAGAAAAACCACGACAATACGTATTTTTGGGAGACCAAAAACGAAAAACCGGGGAGAAAGCCGATCCGGGAAGCCTTTTATACCCGGCACGCGGCCTCCTGAAACCTCTACCGCTGACGACCCCTCCACCGCTGACAGGGTCTTTGACCGCTGTCAGGGTGTCGGCAGCCCTGACAGCGGTCAAAGACCCTGTCAGCGGCTTAACGCTTCTTGATAAATGACTCCGTTTCGTTCTACCACAAACCCCTGAATAGAAGAGCTATTACGTTCTTGAATTAGAATCGACTAAGGCAGTCCACGCCCCCCAGTCTTCTAAAGAGGGCGCTTTAAGAGCGGGCCACCGCCACCGCTGACAGGCTCTTCGACCGCTGTCAGGGTGTCGGCTCCCTTTCAGCGGCTTAACGCTTCTTCAAACTTCTAAACCGTCTGCGAAAACAACCGCGTCCGGGGCTGGGCCTGGTTGAGCCGCGCATCGAACGCCATGCAGATATTCCGCAGGAAGGGCCGTCCTTCGGGCAGCACCCGCAAGCCTTCCGCATTGAAATCGATCAACCCATCAAACCGGAACGACTCCAGCCGGTCGCACAACACCGCCCACTCGTCTTCCGTCCAGCCATCCCAGTTCCAGCGGGTTTCGCCCTGGCACATGATGTTCAGAATCTGCCGGCGCAGAAATTGATCCTGCTGGCTCAGGACATGGCCGCGCAGCAGCGGCAGTTCGCCCACCCGAACCCGACTGAGATACGCATCCAGGTCTTTTTCATTCTGGGCAAACGCCGACCAGACATCGCCGATGGACGAGGTTCCGAGGCCAATCAGGACACGGGTCTGGGTCGTGGTGTAGCCCATGAAATTCCGGTGCAGCGTCCCGGTTTGCAGGGCTTTGAACAAGGGATCGTGCGGCAGGGCAAAATGGTCGATGCCAATTTCGACGTACCCCGCCTGTTCCAGCAACGCCCGCCCGGTTTCGTAAAGAATCCGTTTCTGCTCACCCGACGGCAGGTCTTCGTCCCGAAAACCGCGTTGCCCGTTGCCCTTGATCCAGGGAACGTGCGCGTAGGAATAAAACGCAATGCGGTCGGGCCGCAGCATCAGGGTTTTGTAGAACGTATCGGTAATGGAATCAGGCGTCTGAAACGGCAGTCCAAACACGATGTCGTGGCTAATCGATTGGTAGCCCATCTGGCTGGCCCAGGTCGTCACCTGCTGCACGTTTTCGAACGGCTGAAGCCGATGAATGGCCTTTTGTACCACCGGGTCGTAGTCCTGAACGCCGAAGCTGACCCGCCGAAAGCCAAACTGATAAAGTACCCGCAGGTGTTGACGGGTCGTGTTGTTCGGATGGCCTTCCCAGCCGTAATCCGGAGATTCGGTGGGCGTGGCCCGTTCGAAAATGCCCGTCAGCAGCCGTTCAAGTTGGTCGGGGGCAAAAAAACTGGGCGTTCCTCCCCCCAGGTGCAGTTCGGCGATCCGGGGCCGTTCGGGCAACAAATCGCAATAGAGATTCCATTCCGCCAAAACCGCATCGATGTACGGTGTTTCGACGCTGTGGTTGCGGGTGATGCGTTTGTTGCAACCGCAAAACGTACACAGGCTTTCGCAATACGGCAGGTGAATATACAGGCTCAAACCGGTCGTGCTGTTGCTGATCGAAACCGCCCGTTTGAGATTTTGCACCCAGGCGGTTTCGCTGAACGTGGTTTCGTCCCAGAACGGCACGGTTGGGTAACTCGTGTAGCGCGGGCCGGGAACGTCGTATTTTTGAATGAGAGACTGCATACGGTTTGGAGATTAGCGCACCAAAATTGGCGGAGATTCGCACGCCATACCCTGACCGGTATCACTCGCTTTGCTGACGCTCGTCAGGGTTTAACATGCTGTTCCGCCCCAACTTGCCAGGAAAAAGACGGTATGCGTACAGCAACGATTTCAGCGACTACCTGTTACCACTGTGGCAACGACTGTGCGGAGCACAACCTTGAATACGATGAAAAACCGTTCTGCTGCGAAGGCTGCCAAACGGTCTACACCATTCTGAATCAAAACCAGCTTTGTCAATACTATTCGATTGAGCAGGAAGCCACCGGCGTTCGGCCCGGCAACCCCCTTAAAACGGAAAATGCCCCCAAAAACCGGCTCGACTTTCTGGACCATCCCGCCATCGTGGCCCAACTGCTGGAATTTTCCAGCGCATCGGTCGCCCGGGTTACGTTTTTTGTTCCGACCATCCATTGCAGTTCGTGTTTGTGGCTGCTTGAACACCTCTACCGCATTCATCCGGGCATTCAGCAATCGCGGGTGGATTTTCTCAAAAAGCAGGTTCACCTGACCTACCAGCCCGATCAGCTCACGCTCCGGCAGGTGGTCGAACTACTGGCGTCGATTGGCTACGAGCCCTTGATCAGCCTGAACGATGTCGTTAAAGAACAGCAAAAACCGTCATACCGCCCCTTGCTCTACCGGCTGGCCCTGGCGGGTTTCTGTTCGGGCAACATCATGCTGTTCAGCTTTCCCGAATACCTCGGCCTCGACGATCCATCGTTCAAACACCTCTTCGGGTTGCTCAATATTGTGCTGGCCATTCCGGTCGTCTTTTATTCGGCATCGGGTTATTTCGAATCGGTCTGGACGAGTCTGAAAAAAGGAATTATCAACATCGATTTTCCCATTCTGCTCGGGATTCTGGTGGCCTTTTTCCGGGGAACCTACGAAGTTCTATTCCTCAACGGTGCCGGTTATTTCGATTCACTGACGGGCCTGATTTTCTTTCTGTTGTGCGGTAAATGGTTTCAGCAGCGCACCCACGAATTTCTGTCGTTCGAACGGGATTACAAATCCTATTTCCCGCTGGCCGTAACGGTTTTAAAACCGGATGGCGAAACCGCCATTCCCGTAGCTGAACTCCGCAAGGGCGACCGCATCCGGGTGCGCAACCACGAACTGATTCCCGCCGATGGGCTGCTCTATAAAGGAGCAGCCCTGATCGATTACAGTTTCGTGACGGGTGAATCGGAGCCGGAAGCCCAGAAACCCGGGGCCTTGCTGTATGCCGGTGGCAAGCAGATGGGCGAAGCCATCGAACTGGAAGTGGTGCGGGAGGTTTCGCAAAGTTACCTGACCCAACTCTGGAACAACGACGCGTTCCGCAAGGGCGACACCTCCCGCATGCGCACCTTTGCCGATGCCGTCGGAAAGTATTTTACCCTGACTGTCATTGCGTTAGCCACGATCGTAGCCCTATACTGGTATACGCACGACCCCGCGCGGGCCATCAATGCTTTTACGGCGGTTCTGATTATTGCCTGCCCGTGTGCGCTGTCGCTCTCGTATCCGTTCGCGCTGGGGAATGGAATTCGGAAGCTGAGCCAGCAGAAATTGTACCTCAAAAATGCGGACGTCATTGAGCACATGGCGGATTGTGATACGGTCGTTTTCGATAAAACCGGTACGCTGACGGAGACATTGCGTGAAAGAGCGATTGAGCGATTGAGTGAAGAAAAAGTCCGGGGCGTTGTGGAGGAGTTTTCGACCGGGCTAACGGACTTTGAACGGGCGCTGGTCGTGTCATTGGCGCGGCAGTCGGCTCACCCGCTCAGCCGGAAACTGGCCGCTCATCTGGCCGGTGTTCAGCCGCTGGTGGTGGAGGATTTTACGGAAATACCGGGTCGCGGCTTACATGGGTTCGTGGATGGCTGGGAAGTCAAAATCGGCTCGGCTTCGTTTGTCAATCCGCAGCCGGTGTCTGCACCAGGCACGCAGGAAACCCCATCTGATTCAGTCGGAGCGGGTGTTCATATGGCCATCGAGCAGCAATACCGGGGCTGTTTCCGGTTTCCAAACCAATACCGGCCCGGTCTTGACGCGATGCTCGATTCGCTGAAATCCACGCACCAACTGTATCTGCTTTCGGGCGATACGGACGCAGCCCGGCCCGAACTGGCACGCTGGTTCGCTCCGGATCACATGACGTTCAACTGCCAGCCACAGCAAAAGCTCGACATCGTGCGGCACCTGCAAAACCAGGGCCACCGCGTGTTGATGGTGGGCGACGGCCTGAACGATGCCGGGGCGCTGAAACAGGCCGATGTCGGAATTGCCGTTACGGAAGACACCGTTCAGTTTACGCCCGCCAGCGACGCCATTCTGGAAGCAACCTCATTACGAAAGCTGCCCGAACTGTTGGCGTACAGCCGCTTCGGTATGCGCCTGATCCGCTTTAGTTTTGCGGTTTCGCTGCTGTATAACTTCATCGGCCTTTCCTACGCGCTGACGGGCAATCTGTCGCCGGTTGTGGCCGCCATTCTGATGCCGGTCAGCTCCGCGACGATGCTGCTGGTTGCGACGTTGGGGATGCGGTGGAAAAAATGGGGAGGACCATTGCCTCATTCAGCCGTCGTCATCTGAACATTGTTTACGTGAATCGGTCATTCTGGTATCCCCATTAAACAGAATGATGATGAATGACCAACAGAACCGGCGCAACACGAACGACAAAATCGAGGAGTTAAACCAAAACCGGGAAGACAGTACGGACCAATATTTAACTACCAATCAGGGACTTCGGGTTAATGATGATCAGAATTCCCTGAAAGCGGGTCCGAGAGGAGCCACCCTGCTGGAGGATTTTATTCTTCGCGAAAAAATCACCCACTTCGACCATGAGCGGATTCCGGAGCGGATTGTACACGCCCGCGGAGCCGCGGCTCACGGTTATTTTCAGGTCTATGAACCACAGACTGAATTAACGAGGGCCCAATTTTTACAGGACCCCTCGAAGAAAACACCAGTCTTCGTCCGTTTTTCAACCGTAGCGGGGTCACGGGGTTCTACCGATCTCGCCCGCGATGTACGCGGATTCGCTGTCAAGTTTTACACGGAAGAAGGAAACTTTGATCTGGTCGGTAACAACATGCCGGTTTTCTTCATTCAGGATGCCATCAAATTTCCGGATTTAGTTCATGCCGTCAAACCGGAACCGCACAACGAAATACCGCAGGCGGCATCGGCCCACGATACATTCTGGGATTTCATTTCGATTACGCCCGAATCCATGCACATGATTATGTGGGTGATGTCGGACCGGGCCATTCCCCGCAGCTACCGGATGATGGAGGGATTTGGCGTCCACACCTTCCGGTTTGTGAATGCCCAGGGAAAATCCCGCTTTGTCAAGTTTCACTGGAAACCGTTGCTGGGCGTTCACTCGGTGGTTTGGGACGAAGCCCAGCTCATTTCGGGCCGTGACCCCGACTTTCACCGTCGCGACCTGTGGGATTCGATCGAAGCAGGCGCTTATCCGGAATGGGAACTGGGCGTACAGATTGTGGAGGAAGAAGACGAGCACACCTTTGATTTTGATTTACTGGATGCCACCAAGATCATCCCGGAAGAACTCGTGCCGGTTCAGCGCATCGGCAAATTAACGCTGAACCGAAATCCGGACAACTTCTTCGCCGAAACCGAGCAGGTTGCTTTTCACCTGGGTCACCTGGTGCCGGGGCTCGATTTCACCAGTGACCCGCTCTTGCAGGGGCGTCTTTTCTCGTATACGGATACCCAGTTGTTGCGGTTGGGCGGACCTAATTTCCACGAGATTCCGATCAACCGGCCGGTTGTGCCCGTACACAACAATCAGCGCGATGGACATATGCGCCAGACCATCAACAAAGGAAAAACCAGCTATGGCCCCAATACGCTGAGTGGGGGCTGCCCATTCCAGGCAGGTCAGGACATGAGCGGTTTTACGAGCTATGCGGAACGAATTGACGCCCAAAAGGTGCGCGCCCGCAGCAAAAGTTTCATGGACCACTATAGTCAGGCCAAACTGTTCTGGAATAGCCAGACTGAGGTGGAAAAAACGCACCTGGTGAAAGCCTTGCGGTTTGAACTGGGAAAAGTGGCGGTGGAAGAAATCCGGAAACGGATGCTCATTCACCTGGCGCAGGTGGATGACACACTGGCAACACTCGTTGCCGCAGGGCTGGGCCTGGAAGTGCCTCCGGCGAAGGGAGTTCAGTTGAACATGGGCGTTCCGGCCGATGCCGATCCCGCTGACTACCAGCCGACCCCCGCCCGTTCGGATGTCGGCCGTTCGGCGGCACTCAGTATGGCAAATCCCCCCAACGTTGGCATTAAAACCCGTCAGGTCGCCATTCTGGCCGCCGATGGTGTAGATAACGATGCGCTGGAAGCCATGAAAAATACCTTGTCTGCTGAAGAAGCCATTGTTGCCATCATTGCGCCACGGTTGGGTATGCTCAAAACGTCAACTGGCCAAACAGTCAAGATCGACGCCAGCTTACAAACGGTTGCGTCGGTTCTGTTCGACGCGGTTTATGTTCCGGGTGGTCAAAGCAGCGTCGATTCGCTCTGCCAGGAATCCGACGCGATCCGGTTTGTCCATGAAGCATTCATGCATTGCAAAGCCATTGCCGCCACCGGCGAAGGCGTTGAACTCCTGAAAGCAGCCGCCAATGGCGGAGCCGAAAAGCTGCTCAAAAGTGACGGGGTTGTTACCAGCACTGAAACAAAGTTGGCCGACGTTCCTCAGAAATTCGTAGCAGTCATTGCCCGGCACCGGTTCTGGAGTCGGGAAAAGACCCTGTTATAAACTTTTGAAGGGTCGGTCGGCCCCACCCCTGGTAGTGGATTTGGTGGCTATACCGAAACCGCACTATCAACTGATAGCAAAATCACCCCAACTCAACCAACAAGACCGGTCGAATTGGGGTGATTTTTTTTGACGTATCCTGTTACATATACGCTTCGTCGCGCCCGCGCCGGAGCTTCACGATGCCCAGTTTATTCATCAATAAAATCAGCGGATAAGCCGGGTCGAACTCGTGCCAGCGGAAACCGCCAAAGTTGGCCCGGCCGCCGTAGCGGTGGTGGTTGTTGTGATACGATTCGCCCATCATCAGAAAGTCGAACGGCAACAGGTTTTTGGCCGTATCGTCCACTTTGAAGTTGATGTAGCCGTAGCGGTGGGCGCACCAATTGATGATGGCACCATGCACCGGTCCCATAAAAAAATGGAACGGCAGCAGCAGAAACAGCCAGGGTGAGGTGGCAAACTGGATGTAAAACAGCACGTAGAACGTTCCCCAGGCTACCCGCACCGGCCAGCGATCGCCGAACCATTCCATCCACGGCCAGTTAGGCACACCCTTTTTGAATTTCGCCGGAACGGTGTCGCGGTTGTTGAGAATGTCGTTGTAAAACTGCCGGGTTTTCCACATCATATCCATCATGCTTTTGGAATACTTCGGCGAGTGCGGGTCTTCCTCCGTATCGGCGTAGGCGTGGTGCAGCCGGTGCATGATACCGTATGCGCGTGGACTCAGAAATGACGATCCCTGGCTAATGAACGTCAGCATGTAAAAAACCTTCTCCCAGCCCTTGCTCATCGTGAACATCTGGTGGGCGGCATAGCGGTGGAGAAAGAGGGTCTGCATCAGGACCGACAGGTACCAATGCGCGAGAAAAAAAGCGAGAATGATCATTCGAAACAAGATTCTGGTGTAATGCGCCAAAAGTAGTTCCTGCCGGTTCGCGCGGGCCTAACACGGGTCAGCCGACCGGATGAGTTTTGTCAGCCCGCCTGGTTTACCTGAATTCTATCACCCCCCTGCCTGACGAACCTCATACGTTGCCCAGCGGATAAGCCGCACTTTTGACCCGGCAAACGCTCACGAGTATGAACATTATCTTCTTTATGATTGGCATTAGTCTGCTGCTGGCACTGGGGTTTTTCGGGGCTTTTCTGTGGTCGATGAAAACCGGCCAACAGGACGACCTCTACACCCCTTCGATGCGGATGCTGCTCGACGACAACGAACCTACTACTACCTCCTCCATCGATACCCCCGCATAATCGCTCGTTACCACTATGAATGTCTCGCAAAAACCGCCTGTTACGATTTCGCCTGAACATCCCCGACCGGGGAACGGAGCCGCTCCCGCCGTGGAACGCTTCGAGTATGACAACCGCATTGTCCGGGATTTCGCCGTTGCCACCATCATCTGGGGCGTCGTCGGCATGTTGGTCGGGGTGCTGATTGCCAGCCAGTTGTTCGCTCCGGCGGCCAACCTCGGCAACCAGTATACGACCTTCGGACGGATCCGGCCGCTGCACACCAACGCGGTCATTTTCGCCTTCGTCGGCAATGCCATTTTTATGGGGGTATATTACTCGCTGCAACGGCTTTGCAAAGCCCGGATGTTCAGCGATTTGCTCAGTAAAATCCACTTCTGGGGCTGGCAGGCCATCATCGTAGCCGCAGCCATCACGCTGCCACTGGGTCTGACCACGTCGCACGAATATGCCGAACTCGAATGGCCGATCGACATTGCCATTACGCTGATCTGGGTGGTTTTCGGGATCAATATGTTCGGCACGATCATCAAACGCCGGGAGCGCCACCTGTATGTCGCCATCTGGTTCTACATCGCCACGTTTGTAACGGTTGCGGTTCTGCACATCGTCAATTCGTACCAGATGCCTGTCAGTCTGTTCAAAAGTTATTACGTCTACGCCGGGGTGCAGGATGCGCTCGTGCAGTGGTGGTATGGTCACAATGCCGTGGCATTTTTCCTGACCACGCCGTTTCTGGGGCTGATGTATTACTTCCTGCCCAAAATGGCAAACCGCCCGGTGTACTCTTATAAACTATCGATTCTGCACTTCTGGGCGCTGATTTTCATCTACATCTGGGCCGGTCCTCACCACTTGCTCTATTCATCGCTGCCCGACTGGGCGCAATCGCTGGGGGTGGTTTTCTCCATCATGCTCATTGCCCCCTCCTGGGGTGGGATGATCAACGGATTGCTGACGCTGCGCGGAGCCTGGGACAAGGTTCGGGAAGATACCATCCTGAAATTCATGGTCGTCGGGATTACCGCCTACGGGATGGCCACCTTCGAAGGGCCCATGCTGTCGCTCAAGAACGTCAACGCCATTGCGCACTTTACCGACTGGATCGTAGCCCACGTACACGTCGGAGCGCTGGGCTGGAACGGTTTTCTGACCTTCGCGATCCTGTACTGGCTCATTCCGCGCATGTATAAAACGCCCCTGTATTCTAAAAAACTGCTGAGTATCCACTTCTGGATCGGCACGCTGGGAATCCTGTTCTACGCCATTCCGATGTACATCTCAGGTTTCACCCAGGGCATGATGTGGAAGGAATTTACACCGGAAGGCACCCTGCGCTACCCGAATTTCCTGGAAACCACCCTACAACTGCTGCCCATGCACCAGATGCGGGCGCTGGGTGGTACTTTCTACCTGCTGGGCGCGATTTTGATGGCCTATAACCTGTTCAAAACGATGGCGGCCGGGCAACTGGTGGTCAACGAAACCGCCGAAGCACCTGCCCTGGAGCAAGCCTATGTACCGACGGGAACCGATACTTACTGGCACCGCTGGTTAGAGCGCAAGCCCATTCCGCTGCTGATTGGCTCACTGGTGGTGATTCTGATCGGTTCGATGGTAGAATTGATTCCGACGTTCATGGTAGAGTCCAATGTGCCGACGATTTCTGCCGTGCAACCGTATAGTGCGCTCGAAGTGCAGGGCCGCGACCTCTACATCCGCGAGGGCTGCGTCAACTGCCACAGCCAGATGGTCCGGCCTTTCCGCAGCGAAACCGAGCGGTACGGGGAGTATTCCAAAGCGGGCGAATTTGTGTATGACCACCCGTTCCTGTGGGGCAGCAAACGCACCGGTCCGGACCTGCACCGCGAGGGCGGCAAGTACCCCGACTCCTGGCATTACCACCACATGCGGGATCCAACGTCGATGTCGCCGGGGTCGATCATGCCCGCCTATCCGTGGCTGCTGGATCAGAAACTCGACATTTCCAATACGTCGGATAAGCTGAGAACGCTGGCACAAGTGGGTGTTTCCTACGACGACGCCACGATCAGCTACGCCAACGAAGATTTGCAAAAACAGGCCCAGGAAGTCAGCGACCGCCTGGCGAAAGACGGGATTAAAGTCGACGCCGACCGCGAGATCGTCGCCCTGATTGCCTACCTCCAGCGGCTCGGCACAGACATCAAGAAAATGGAAAACGCAACCAAATAACGATGGATGATGAACGATGAACGGGCTGACGCATAATTCATCGTTCATCGTTACCTCGTTCATCATTCCCTTCAAAGCCATGTTCAAGCAATTTATTTCCAAAATTCCCGGCGCGGACGTTTATATGGTCGGCTCGTTTGTCACCTTCCTCGCCTTTTTCATTCTCGTTGGCCTGTATCTGGTTCTGGTGGATAAAACCTACATCCGCCAGATGAGCCGGATGCCCCTCGATGAATCGTCAACCGATTAACCACCTTCCTCTTTCCATGAATTCATTTATTCTACTCAATGGTGGGCTGCTGGGCCAGGAACCGGCAAAATCCATCTGGGACATTTCATCCGGTCAGGATCTGTTGCTGGTTACGGTCGCTCTTTTTCTGCTGGTGGGCATGGTAGCCGTCGGAGCAGTGGCACTGAACCTGGTGTTCCTCCTCAAAAAAATAATAGAGCCCGACGCCCAAACCGTTGCCAAACCGGTCGATACGCGCTCGTGGTGGCAACGCATGGCAGGGCTGCACGAACTGAATCAGGAAAAAAACCTGACGATGGAACACGCCTACGACGGCATTGCCGAACTCGACAACCCAACGCCCCCCTGGTTTATGGGCCTGTTCTACGGAACCATCGTGGCGGGTGTCATCTACCTGCTCGTCTACCACGTCTTCAACACCGGCGACATCATGGTGCAGGAATATACCCAGGAAATGGCCATTGCCGATAAACAGCGGGAAGACTACATCAAAAAAGTGGCCGGTTCCATCAACGAAAATACCGTTA
Organism: Larkinella sp.; assembly: GCF_965227735.1. Classification (NCBI taxonomy): domain Bacteria; kingdom Pseudomonadati; phylum Bacteroidota; class Cytophagia; order Cytophagales; family Spirosomataceae; genus Larkinella; species Larkinella sp. The sequence continues at coordinate 2,238,481 of NZ_OZ245776.1, forward strand.
CGGTCTTGAAAGATGCGAAAGGGATCGACGCCGGAAAAGCCCTGTTCACCCAAAACTGCGTGGCCTGCCACGGCGCCAATGCCGAGGGGAAAGTAGGCCCCAACCTGACCGATGTCTACTGGCTGCACGGCGGTGACATCAAGGCGGTTTTCCACATTATTACGGAAGGCGTTCCCGAAAAAGGGATGATGTCCTGGAAAAAACAACTGAATCCGCTCCAGGTGCAACAAGTCGCCAGTTATATTCTGTCGCTGCAAGGCACGAACCCCGCCGGAGCCAAAGAACCGCAGGGCGAAAAAGTGACCATCGGCGAACCCGTTGCAACCCGCTAACTCAACACTCCGATGAAAACCAACGTAGCACTTCCCCCCTCGGACTTCCGCGATACGTTGCCCACGGCCGATGCTTCTGGTGGTCGGCGGTGGTTGTACCCGCGTGAAACCACGGGCCGGTTTACCCGCTGGCGGACGGTGGTGGCGGTGGTGCTGCTGATCGTGTTGTTTGCCGGGCCGTTTGTGTGGATCGATGGACATCCGTTGTTCCTGTTCAACGTGCTCGAACGCCGGTTTATCTTTTTTGGCGTACCGTTCTGGCCGCAGGATTTTTACCTGGTGGCGTTTGGGTTGATCGCCTTTATCGTGTTTGTGGCGCTGTTTACGGTCGTCTATGGCCGGGTGTGGTGCGGCTGGGCGTGTCCGCAGACGATTTTTATGGAAATGGTTTTCCGGAAAATCGAAGGTTGGATCGAGGGTGATTACAACGCCCGGAAACGGCTGGATGCCAGCCCCTGGACAACCGAAAAAGTGGTCAAAAAAGGGCTGAAACACGGCGTTTTCTTTCTGATTTCGTTCGCTATCAGCAACACCTTTCTGGCCTACATCATTGGCCGCGACCAGTGGCTGACCCTCATCACCGACAACCCGGCGAAGCACCTCGCCGGTCTGTCGGCCATCGTAGTCTTTACGGGCGTATTTTACCTCGTTTTTGCCTGGTTGCGCGAAATCGTCTGCACCACCATCTGCCCGTACGGACGACTTCAAGGCGTTTTACTGGACAAAAACTCCCTGATCGTCGCGTATGACTACATCCGGGGAGAACCGCGCGGGAAAAAGCACCGGGCAGAGGGTGACGGGCAAGGGATCTATACCGAACGGAACACTCTACCCGTAAGCCCAAGCTCGAAACCCAAGGGCGATTGCATCGACTGCAAACTTTGTGTGCAGGTTTGTCCGATGGGAATCGACATTCGGAACGGGACGCAACTGGAATGCATTAACTGCACGCTCTGCATCGACGTCTGTGATAGTGTTATGGACAAAATCGAACTGCCTCAGGGGCTGATCCGCATGGATTCGCAGGCTAATATTGAACAGGGAAAACCGTTCCGGTTTACCGCCCGGATTCTGGCCTACAGTGGCGTTTTGCTCGTTTTGTTGGGAATCATCGGTTTTCTGCTCGTTAGCCGACCGGTGGTGGACGTGACAGTTTTGCGCGCACCGGGGCAGTTGTACCAGCATGAAACGGGTGGTAAAGTCTCGAATCTGTATCTGGTCGAGGTGATCAACAAGACCTACCAGACGTTGCCGGTTCAATTCCGCCTGAGCCGAACGGATGCCAATCTGCGCTTCGTACAGCCGCTGTCGTCGGTGCCGGCCGGGGAACTGACCAAGGGAATGTTCTTTATCGATTTACCGGAAAAAACCATCCGGCAAAACAGCACGCCACTTCACATCGACGTGCTGGCCGGTAACGAAGTCGTCGATCAAATCGAAACTACGTTTTTGGGACCGGTCAAGTAATTGAGTGATCGAGCGATTGAGTGATTGAGCGAAGTAGATTCCTTATTCACTCAATTCAATTACTCAATCACTCATTCACTCAATCACTCAATCACTCAATCACTCATTCACTCAATCACTCATTGAATCCATGAACTGGGGAAAAGCCATCATACTCGTTTACATCCTGTTTGCCGGATTTATTGGCACCCTGGTGTATCTCATGTGCCGCCAACGGGTCGATCTGGTGCGCGATGATTATTACCAGACCGAAATCGCCTTTCAACAACAGATTGACCGGGTAGCCCGAACCGCTAAACTGGCGGAATCGCCAACCATTCGCTTCGATGCCACCCGGCAGACGATCGAACTGACGCGATCCGAAGCGGGTTCAACCGGCGGCAGACTGACCTTTTATCGCCCTTCGGATCGCCGACAGGATCGAAGCGTTTCCCTACAACCCGGCCAAACGACGGTTTCGACCGCCAAACTGGCCTCCGGTTTCTGGCGTGTGCAGCTGAACTGGCTGGAAAACGGGCAGGAATATTATAGCGAACAAACCGTAACCATTCCGTAACGTGCCGAATGTCTGGATCATCGCAGCCCTGACCACGGGTTTAGTCGGTAGCCTGCACTGCCTCGGCATGTGCGGACCGCTGGCGATGGCGTTGCCGGTCGGACGCTTGCCGCGTTCGCAACGGGTGCTGGCGATGGGACTGTATCATGTGGGGAGAATTACCGCCTATTCCGGATTGGGGTTGCTGGTCGGCACCATCGGCCAGGGGTTGTTGCTGGCCGGTTTGCAAAGGTCGGTGTCAATTGCGGGCGGTCTGTTTCTGCTGCTCTGGGTTCTGTTCCAGCACGGAAAACTGACCGGTTTGTCCTTGAATGGGGGACGAAACTGGGTGACCAAACCAATGTCCCGGTTTTTGCAAAGCCCTACTTTACAGGCATTTGCCGGACTGGGTTTTCTGAACGGTTTGTTACCCTGCGGTTTTCTGTATGTGGCCCTAACCGGAGCCATCGCCACCGGGAACGCGGCAACCGGCGCGCTCTACATGGCGTTGTTCGGCCTGGGAACGGTTCCGGCTTTGTTGCTGGTCCGGTTTGTCCCGACGTTTTTCCCGGCAAACCTGCGACGCCGGTTTTCGGTCTTGATGCCGGTCCTCACGATTGCCCTGGCCTTTCTTTTACTCGTTCGGGGTCTTTATCCTTCCACCGTCATCGACCAGACGGGTCACGAAGTTCCGATTTGCCACGGGAATTGAGTGAAGAATTAAGAGTTAAAAATTAAAAGTTAGCTGACGCGTTCAACTGCGCAATCGTGTATTAGCGGTTAGAAGTTGCTTGAATGAAGACCGGAGGCCTGTCCTGTCAATAGACAATAGCAGACATGAGTAATGGTAGCTCCGGAGGAGCGGCCTGAAGATGTTTTTAGACCGCTCCTCCGGAGCTACCATTACTCATGTCTGCTATTGTCTATTGACAGATCGCCCTTCCAGGGCTCCCCGGTTAACTCAAAACAGCTTGTTAACTCTTAACTCCTAATACCGGTACAGATCCGATTTGTAGGGACCTTCGGTGGTTACACCGATGTATTCCGCTTGTTCCTGATCCAGTTTTTCCAGTTTCGCACCCACGTGATCGAGGTGCAAAGCCGCTACTTTTTCGTCGAGGTGTTTCGGCAGAATGTAGACTTTGTTTTCGTATTTGTCCGAATTGGCCCACAGTTCCAACTGCGCCAGGGTCTGGTTCGAGAACGAACACGACATCACAAAAGACGGGTGGCCCATCGCAACGCCCAGGTTCACCAGACGGCCTTCGGCCAGCACGATGATTTCTTTTCCATCGATTTCGTACAGATCGACCTGCGGTTTGATCTGACTCTTCGAATGACCGTAGTTGGTGTTCAACCACGCCATGTCGATTTCGTTGTCGAAGTGGCCGATGTTACAAACCACCGCTTTGTCGCGCATCGTCTTGAAGTGACGATCTTTCACGATGTTGATGTTGCCCGTTGCGGTGACGAAAATGTTGGCGCGGGTCGCAGCCTCATCCATCGTAACCACTTCGTAGCCGTCCATCGCAGCTTGCAGCGCACAGATCGGGTCGATTTCCGTCACCAGCACGCGGCAACCGGCGCCCCGGAGTGATTCGGCAGAACCTTTTCCGACGTCACCATATCCGGCCACAACCGCTACTTTACCGGCCAGCATCAAATCGGTTCCCCGACGGATGGCATCGACCAGCGACTCGCGGCAACCGTATTTGTTATCGAATTTCGATTTCGTCACCGAGTCGTTGACGTTGATGGCGGGCAAATGTAATGTCCCGTTTTTCATCCGCTCATACAAGCGGTGAACACCCGTCGTCGTTTCTTCTGACAAGCCTTTGATGTTGGCAATCAGTTCCGGATAGAGGTCGAAAACCATGTTGGTCAAATCACCACCATCGTCCAGAATCATGTTCAGCGGTTTCCGTTCTTCGCCAAAAAACAGCGTTTGCTCGATACACCAGTTAAATTCTTCCTCGTTCATGCCTTTCCACGCATACACCGAAATACCGGCGGCCGCAATGGCGGCTGCGGCATGGTCCTGCGTCGAGAAGATATTACACGATGACCAGGTCACTTCGGCACCCAGTTCAACCAGTGTTTCGATCAGAACGGCGGTCTGGATCGTCATGTGCAGACAACCGGCAATGTAGGCACCAGCGAGGGGTTTCGACGGTCCGAACTCTTTGCGGAGGGACATCAAACCCGGCATTTCGGCTTCGGCCAACCGGATTTCCTTGCGGCCCCATTCGGCCAGCGCGATGTCTTTAACTTTGTACGGAACGTACGTGGATGTTTCTGTAGACATAAGAAGGGAGTAATTAATGCTTGATGAATAGAGAGGTATTCGGTTTACGGTTTTCAGTTTACGGTGGCTGACGCGCGCTTAGAAAAGAACTCGCTAGCCACCGAAAACTGTAAACCAAATACCGTAAACCTTTTATTTTAACGTTGCCACCGCGTCTTTAATGCGTTGTACGGCTTCGGTCAGGGCTTCGTCGGAGGCTGCGGTTGAAATTCGCAGACCGTAGGGAGCACCAAAACCTGAGCCGGCCACGGTTGCCACATAAGCCGTATTGAGCAACCAGGCCGCAAAATCATCCGAATCGTTGATGGTCGTTGTTCCATCCGATTTGCCGTAATAATAGCTGATGTCGGGGAACGCGTAGAAAGCACCCTCCGGCACGTTCACTTTAAAACCGGGAATTTCTTTCAGCAATTTTACCACCAGATCCCGGCGACGTTCGTAGGCTTTCGACATTTCCCGCGTCGGTTCCATGGGGCCGTTCAGGGCGGCCAGTGTAGCCCGCTGCGAGATCGAACCGGTTCCGGAGGTGACCTGTCCCTGCAATTTCTCCACCCCGTCGGCAATCCATTTGGCGGCACCGATGTAACCAATCCGCCAGCCTGTCATCGCAAAACCTTTCGCGACACCGTTAACGGTAACTACGCGGTCTTTGATTTCGGGAATAGAACCGATGCTGAAATGGCCTTTATCCGTAAAATTAATGTGTTCGTAGATTTCGTCGGCCAGCACAATCACATTTTCGTGCCGGGCCACCACCTCGGCAATGGCGCGGAGTTCGTCTTCGCTATACACCGAACCGGTCGGATTGTTGGGCGATGCGTACATGACGATTTTGGTGCGATCCGTAATGGCCGCTTCCAGTTGATCCGCCGTTACTTTGAAGTCATTATCAAATGCCCCTTCGAGGATGATCGACTTTCCTTCGGCGAGTTTTACCATTTCGGAATAACTCACCCAGTAGGGAGCCAGAATGATCACCTCGTCGCCGGGGTTCACCAGCACCTGAATCACGTTCGCCAGCGAGTGTTTGGCACCCGTCGAAACCACGATATTTTCCGGTTTCCAGTCAATGTTATTTTCCCGTTTAAACTTATCTGCAATGGCTTTCCGCAGATCGGCATAACCCGCTACGGGCGAATAACCGTGGTAGCCTTCGTCGATGGCTTGCTTGGCGGCTTCGCAAATGTGTTTCGGCGTCTTGAAATCAGGTTCTCCAACGCTGAGACTGATTACTTTGTGGCCCTGAGCGGCCAGTTCGCGGGCTTTTTTGGTCATCGCCAATGTTGACGACTCCTCCAGCGCGATGATGCGGTCTGCCAATAAACTGACAGTTTCTACCGATGCAGACATGAGATATGAGGTGATTGATTCAATAAACGGGCCTATTCAACCTGACTTTGCGTCCCGGACTGCGTATCCCGGCCACAAAATTACTAACTATCTAACGATAAGTGCGTAAAATTTGAATTTTTATAGTTATCGGGCCGAAAACTGGACGCGCTGCATTTCCGGTTTTTATTCAATTATCCGAAAATCATCCGCATCACGATTGGCCGGAAACCGCTCGCGGTACGCCCTTAACTCATCCAGGGAAAGCGTGGTTTGGAACGCCGTTTCGGTCTGGTTTTGCCGGAAAAGCACCTCGCCTTTCGGGTCGATCAGGCTCGAATCACCCGCATAGGCATGTCCGTTTCCGTCTTCGCCAACGCGGTTGACACCAGCGACATAAGCCAGATTCTCGATGGCGCGGGCTTGCAGCAGGGCGTTCCAGGCGGTGCTGCGGGCGGCAGGCCAGTTGGCCACATACAGCAACAGGTCGTATGCCAGTCCGGCATTCCGGCTCCAGACCGGAAACCGGAGGTCGTAGCAAATCAGCGGACAAATGTTCCAGCCGCGCCAGGATTTCACCAGCCGCTTGGTGCCACCGGCGTAGGTTTGCTCCTCCCCCGCCATCCGAAACAAATGCCGTTTGTCGTAGACATCAAACGAACCGTCGGGCTCCATCCAGATCAGGCGGTTGTAGAACTGGCCTTTTTCCTGCACAATATAACTCCCCGTCACCACGGCGTCGGTTTGGGACGCCATCTGTTTGAGCCAGCGGAACGTCGTCAGGTTCATCGGTTCGGCCAAGGCTTTGGCGTTCATCGAAAAACCGGTCGTAAACATTTCCGGCAACACAATGAGGTCGGTTTTTTCGGGCAGCGCGAAGATTTTCTCTTCGAGCATGGCCCGGTTCGCCGTCGGATTTTCCCAGTGGAGGCTGGTTTGCAGCAGGGTCAGGTGGAGCATTCCTGTCTATTTCGGAAACTTCATTTTATAATCCGCTTTCACGTTGCCGCGCGTAATATCGGCCAGTTTTTTCTTCATCAACTGGCGTTTCAACGGCGGCAGGTAATCGGTAAACAGCTTGCCTTCCAGGTGGTCGTATTCATGCTGGATGATGCGGGCAGCCATGCCGTCATATTCTTCGATGTGCTCGTTCCAGTCGGTATCGAAATACTGAATTTTGACGAATTCGGGCCGAAAAACCTCCCCCCGGATTTGCGGAATGCTCAGACAGCCTTCCTCAAAGCCCCATTCGTCGCCGTCTTCTTCCAGAATCTGCGGATTGATAAATACCTTCTTGAAACCCATCAGGCTGGGGTCCTTGTCTTCTTCCGGTTCGTCTTCGTTCAGAGCCGTTCCATCGACCACAAACATGCGGATGCTTTTGCCGACCTGCGGAGCCGCCAACCCGATGCCCGAGGCATTGTACATTGTCTCGAAGAGGTCTTCACTGAGTTTTTTGACATCGGTAGTCCCTTTGTCGATGTTTTGCGCCCGTTTCCGCAAAACGGAATCACCGTACGCTACTATTGGGTAAATCATCACCTTTTGGATTCCATGAAGGATTGTAAAATAATTACTGCACTCACTTTGTCGATGTTGCCTTTGACGCGCCGGTCTTTCTTGCTGACACCACTGGCAATCATGGATTGTAAGGCCATCGCCGACGTAAACCGCTCGTCGTGCCAATGCACCGGAATGTCCGGAAAAGCGGCTTTGAGTCTGCCGACGAAGCCTTTCACCCGGGGCGTATTGTCCGTGTCCGATCCATCCAGGCGCGTGGGCATTCCCACCACAAACGCTTCGACTGGTTCGCTGGTAACATACCGTTTCAGGTAGTCCAGCAACTGGTGTGTCGGAACGGTTTCCAGGGCTGTCGCGATGATCTGCAACGGGTCGGTAACCGACAAACCGGTGCGCTTCGTTCCGTAATCGATGGCCAGTAATCGGGGCAAAGTAACTTTTGTTAAATGAATTGCAAATATACGGAAATCCGAACGGGGGTGTTTATATTGACCGCAAATCCTTCGTTGAACCGATGCCAAAGATGAATTTTTGTCCCCAATGCGGCAGTTCGCTCACCCCCGGTTTTGCCGGAGGACGCGAACGGCTCGTGTGTTCAGCCGCCTGTGGTTACATTTTCTGGAACAATCCGCTGCCGGTCGTGGGTGCCATTGTCGAATACGACAACGATACCGTCATTCTGATTCAAAACCGGGGCTGGCCCGCCGAATGGTTTGGTTTGGTAACGGGTTTTCTGGAACCGGGTGAAGAACCGGATCAGGCGGTTTTGCGGGAAATCAAGGAGGAAATCGGTCTGGATGCCAACATTGTGGAGCGGCTGGGCGTCTACACCTTTTATCAGCGCAATGAAGTGATCATTACGTACCACGTCCGGGCGTGGGGCGACATCCAAATTGACGAAGAAGAACTTCAGGCTTACAAACTGGTACCGATCAATGCGCTAAAACCGTGGCCGTTCGGAACCGGCCCGGCGGTGAAAGACTGGCTGGCGAAAAAGCGACCCTAACACCGCCACCATCATAGCCGAAGATCCGATCCAGGTCAATTTTGCCCCTTCGGGGCTCAACAGCGCAGCGTCGGTAGCCCCGACGTAATGGTTTTTTCTCAGCGTGCCGTAAGGTACGCGACCGCATAGTTACGACGGTCGTCGCGTACCTTACGGCACGCTGGCGGGGGGTAAATCGTATTATTTCTACCGACGCTGCGCTGTTAAGCCCCGATGGGGCAATAGAGTCGATTCGTTGAAAAATAGATTTGGGCGGAACCGCTAACAGGGCCTGCACCGGCATCCCGGCGCTGTCAGGGTTCGGGGGCCGCATAGGTCACGATATCGATTCCGATTCCGTTCGGATCGACGATGGCGAAATGACGGTCGCCCCAGGGTTCGTCGCGGAGTTCGATTTCAATCGGTACATTTAATGATTGGATGTGTTCGTATTCGGCATCAACATCGTCCACTTCCATCGTCAGATAGACGCCTTCGCCGGTAAACGGTTTCTGGAAAACCGGTCGTTGCGAGGGATGATTCGGCAGCAGAAAGCTCAGTTCGGCCTGCTGATTGGGCGTGTGCAACAACAGATAAAAATCATTTTCAAACGTGATGCCGAAGTTCAGGACGGTCTGGTAAAACGCTTTGGTTTCGGCCAGTTTGTCGGTAATAATGCCTGCGTTCAGTTTCATACCGGTGCGGTTTTAATGAATTCCCAGATAAATTTGCGTCACATTATTAGCCGGATTTTCAAAATCCATGTGGACATACACTTCCCGGTTTACGGCACTCAGCCGGTGTCCATCCTGCAACAAACCGCCGACTAATGACCCGTAAGTTGCGGCCAGGTTGTCCCAACTGCCGGGGTGTTCGGCAAAACCGCTGTTAAAAGAATCCAGACTTTTAAAAGCCAGACCCTCAGCCGGTTCACCCTGCGCCGACTGAACGGGCAGCACAATGTCCAGGCCGAAAACCGTGTCCGGTTTGCCGTCTACGCCGGTGTATTGCCAGCAAATTGGCCCGGTAATTTCGAGATCGAGCCGGACGGCTTCGCGGTACAGTTGCCGGGCCACGGTGCAAACGAAAGGGGTTAAACCCGCCAGGGTGGTTCGGGTTGAAAAAGCCAGGGTGGTGAGCGGTTTCGCTTCTTTGAGTTGCATAGCAATGGTGTTTGATGGAGGATGCAACAAAGTAAACGCCCGGTTGTGACAGCCGTATGTCAGCAGGCTTGCGGTATTTTCAGGAATTGATGCGTTCCGATAAATAATGCGCCTGCAACTCCTGCGCCAGTTCTTTCATGGTTTCATGCAGCGCATCGGGCGATTCTACTGCCACCCACTGGCCGAACATCAGCAGCCAGCGACCCACTTCCCGCACACACTGGGTCATAAACTTCATCCGCACCCAACGCCCGGTTTCTTCCTCTTCCGACACGTAGCCGTAGTGATACTTCATTTCCTGAATATGCCGCACCACTTTTTTGTCAAACCGCACCACCACCTCCTCCAGATGCTGCGTCTGCTGGATTTTTTCGAGGTACGCCGTCAGCGTCAGGCGGTTTTGGCTGGAGTAGGTATGGCCCGTATGGTTCAGTTGCCGGATTCGGTCGACCCGAAAATCGCGGTAGTCCTGCCGAAGACGGCAAAACGCAATGAGATGCCAGCCCGCCCCGTAATGATACAAGCCCACGGGTTCCACCTCCCGGTCCGTCGTTTCGTCCTTGTAGGCCGACCGGTAATCCAGTTGCAAGACCTGCTGTTGCCCGATGGCCCGCTGAATATCAACCAGTAAGTCATCCGAAAACGGGGGCGTCGTGGGGCGTTTGGCCACCTGAACACGCGGTTCCAGGTCTTCCAGGTGTTCCTGATCCTTGCGTTTCAGCACCGATTTGATCTTGTACAAAGCCGATTCAAACTCCGCCCGGATCGATTCGTCCGCAAATTTTTCAATCACTTTGGCGCCAAACAACAGCGCGCTGGCTTCTTCGCGGGTGAGCATCACCGGCGGCAGGTGGTAATCTTCCAGAAAATAACCAATCCCGGCTTCGGCACCAATCGGCACGCCCGCTTCCTCCAGCGAGCGAATGTCCCGGTAGATCGTCCGCAGGCTGGTACCGAAACGTTTGGCCAGTTCCTGCGCTTTGACAACGCGTTTGGTCTGGAGGTGGATCAGAATGGCGGTCAGGCGGTCGATGCGGTTCATTTCGGGGGCGCGGTTTTCTGCAAAGGTAACCAGCCTGCGGTTTCAGGGGCAATCCGATCGGTCTGTTTCCGGTAAACATTTTTTTTAAGCCACGTGGGGGTAGAACGCGGGATGGCGGTCATAGGAGCAGATTCGGGAAACAGCAGCCCGGTTTATTAAACTCGTATCGTACAACATAGGACTTTCGCTTTCTGCCCCTAAATCCCCTAAAGGGGACTTTTAGCATCCGGATTAAGCCGTGTCCAAGTCCCCTTTAGGGGATTTAGGGGCAGAAAGCGAAAGTTTGATAGAATTATCAGACATAAGTCCTGCAACAGTAAACAGCCATAAAAAAGAACAATTGCCATGAAAAAATTACTCGTACTAGCCACCTCCCTGTTTTGTTTTGCCGCACGGGCCTATTCGCAGGATGCCGACTCGCTGCGGACGGAATTGAAAGAAGCCCGGCAAAACCGGTATCCAATCCGCCCCGCCCAAATCGGCTTCGTGCCGCCCCTGAGCACCAACGGACTCGATAACGCCCTGTTCAGCAACCGGTTTTCGTTGAATTTGCTCGGCGGTTATGCCGCGGCCCTGGACGGCATCGAGTTCAGCGGTTTGTTCAGTCTGGAGAAAGATTATGCCAAGGGCGCGCAATTTTCGGGCATTCTGAACGGCGTCAGAAATGAAGTCGATGGCGCACAATTTGCCGGAATCGTCAACGCCGTGGGTGGCCCGCTCTACGGAGCCCAGTTCGGCGGAATCGTCAACGTCGTCGGAAAAAGCGTGAAAGGTGCGCAATTTGCCGGAATTGCCAATGTGACGAAGGGAGCCGTCAAAGGCGCACAAATTGCCGGCATTGCCAATCTGGCTGAATCGGTCGAAGGTTTGCAGGTCGCGGGCATTGCCAACGTGGCGAAACGCGTGAAAGGCACCCAGATCGGGCTGATCAACGTGGCCGAAAACGTCGACGGCGCACAGATCGGTTTGCTGAATCTATCTAAAAACGGCTACCACCGCTTCGAAATCTGGGCGGGCGACGCCCTGCACGCCAACATTGGCTTCAAAATGGGCGGAAACCGCAAGTTTTACAACATCTTCGCCCTCGGAGCCGCCTGGCCCGAAAACGACAATGTCCGTTGGAACAGCCTCCGCTGGGGCTACGGCTACGGGATTGGCACCAACCAGTTTATTGGCAAACGCAACCAGATCAGCATCGAAGCCCTGACCTACCAGATTCAGGAAGAAGGCAACCACTGGGAAGATCTCAATTTGCTGAATCAGGCCCGGGTAAGTTTCATTTTGCCGATTCACAACCGCATTGCCGTCACCGTAACGCCCACCTTCAATGTGCAGGTAACGAAATTTGAAACCGGCGAAGGAACCGGAACAGAATGGGTCAAATGGGACGTGTACGACAAGACGTTCAGCCGCCGGTGGTCGGACGAAGAAGTGCGGGTTCGGATGTGGCCGGGACTCAATGTCGGGATTCAATTTTAGCGCACACTGTTGTAGCAAACCACCCACCAGTAGGGATCAATCGAATCGGTTGGAAGCCAGGTTGCTTTCAACCGATCCTGTTTTTTCAACCTTCACTTTACCACCGATTAACCAAAACACTTTCAGCGACAGCTTTACATGTAACGAATTTGGGGATTGTATTCGATAAATTTTACTCAATTCAGAGACCTACCAACCCGAGGTGCTGGAAGTCCTTCACCGGGATAATTTTGACAAGTTTGTGGGGATAGAGTAGAATATTTGAAGAAACTTCATCAATTTTACAACAGCGTGAACGGTGACGTTCAGCACTTTGTAGTATTTCTAAATGCCTTGTTTCGTTTAAACCGGACCTGCCATCCGGCTCAGCCAATGGATAACAAGTTTATTGAAAAAGCCTCTGGTGCCATTGCCGATAAATACCGGCTGCAAATTTTGCTGGCCCTTTCCGAAAAAGGAAGTTTGAACAATTCGGATATTCAGGAAATGACCGGACTGTCGCAACCCTGCGTTTCACACCACGTCAAGACCCTGATCGACAGCGGACTCGTCAACTCCCACAAAGAAGGACGCAACCAGAACCTGAGTTTAAATAAAGAGGGATTGAAGGACTTGTCGGGCTTCCTGACGAAGCTAACTTAAAAAATTTCCCCCGATACATCCAAACTTTTAAATGTATGGATGCGTTATCCCCCCGAACCAAGACATCCATCGCTATGCGTAATTTACTTTTTTCCCCCGTCCAACTCGGTACGCTAACACTCACCAACCGAATCGCCATGGCTCCGATGACCCGCAGCCGGGCTTATAACAACATTCCCAACGAACTGATTGCCAACTATTATGGTCAACGGGCTTCGGCGGGTTTAATCATTTCCGAAGGCGTTTCACCCTCCCCCAACGGTTTGGGTTACGCCCGGATTCCGGGTCTTTTCAGTGCCGAACAAGTGGCGGGATGGAAACTGACGACGCAGGCTGTCCACGAAAAAGGCGGACATATTTTCGTGCAATTGATGCACACCGGCCGCATCGGCCACCCGCTTAACTTGCCAGCCGGAGCTGAGGTGATTGCGCCATCGGCGATTGCAGCCGACGGCCCGATGTGGACCGATCAGGGAGGTATGCAGGCCAACGCCCAACCCCGCGAACTGACCACCGACGAGGTGAAGCAAACGATTCAGGAATTTGTTCAGGCGGCTAAAAATGCCGTGGAAGCCGGTTTTGACGGTATCGAGTTACACGGTGCCAATGGCTATCTGATCGAGCAGTTTCTCAATCCGAACAGCAACCAGCGCACCGACGAATACGGCGGCAGCGTCGAAAACCGCGCCCGTTTTGCGCTGGAGATTGCCGAACAGTCGGCGCAGGCCATCGGAAAAGATCGCGTTGGCATCCGGTTTTCGCCCTACAACGTATACAACGATATGTCGGTTTATCCGGAAATCGACGAAACCTACACCTACCTGGCCGAAAAGCTAAACGACCTGGGCATTGTTTACCTCCACGTCATCAATACCGCAGCCCCGGAAGGAGCCGAAACCACCCTGCCGCTGCTCAAAACCATCCGAAAAAAATTCAGCAATACGCTGATTCTGAATAGCAAATACACCGCTGAACGGGCCGAAGAAGACCTGCAAAACGGCCTGGGCGATCTGGTTGCCTTTGGGTATCCGTTCATTGCGAACCCGGATCTGGTCGAACGCTTCAGCACCGGTGCGGAACTGGCCCAGGCCGACCCGGCAACGTTCTATGCCGGTGGTGAAAAAGGGTTTATCGACTACCCCGCACTGGTCGAAGCGCAGGTGTGATAGACACGATGGACCATTGACGATGGACCACGGACAAAAGATACAGATCGACTGTCTATCGTCAATGGTCTATCGTCAATCTAACGTCTCTTCACCTGCTGATCGGCGAAGTCCAGAAATTGCTCCCAATCATACCGCTTGACGTCATGTTCGCCCGTGCGGATGTGGTATCGAACTGTCTCGCCGACGGGGGTGTGAACGGGCGGCCAATCGTCGGTTCCAATGCCTTTTTTGCCGTATAGTTTGTAAACCGGATCGGTTTGGCGGGCACTCATGAATTCGCCTTTCGGATCAGCCCACTGGTCGCCCTGCGCACTGGCAACGTAGAGTGGCCGGGGCGCGATCAGGGCCAGGAGCTGGTGCTGATCGAACGGCAGGGCTTCGGGCCGGTTGTTATAGGTTTGGTATTGCGGACAAAACCAGTGTGGAAAACTCGTATTAAGCCGCAGAATCGTTTCGCCAAAAACGCGCTTCGATAAAGCCGCTCCGCCTTCGCCGGACTCGTTGGCGATGACGGCCGCAAACCGCGTATCCTGCGCACCCGCCCACAAAGCGGCTTTTCCCTGGCGCGAATGCCCCAGCGCAATCGCCCGTTTGGCATCCACCAATCCGTCGGTTTCCAGGTAATCGAGCATCCGGCTCATGCCCCACGCCCAGACGCCAATTGCCTGCCAGCCGTCACTTTTCTTCGCCGTCGGTGGCCCCAATACAGAACGAATGCCGGTTTTCCAGCCCTCCGGATGATCCGGTTCCAGATCGCCGTAATAGGCCGTTGCCACACTGTAGCCCTTCGAAATAATCAGTTCCAGAGGCCAGCGGGATAGCTGAACACCCCGCGCGGCTTCTGTCGCCCGGTTGTTGACGACTTTTCCGTCGGGCCGGTTGGGTAACCAGTGTGTGGAGAGGGCAATACCGGGTTCGGTGCTGATGCTGTGGTTTCCCATGTAATTGAACCCGACAAAAACCGGCGGTCGTTTCACGCTTTTGGGCACATACAGCAGAATATCCAGCGACGGCAGATTGGGGTATTCGGTCCAGATGATGGAAATTTGCTTGCGAATCGCCGTTCCGCCGAGCGCGGAGGAATCCACCGATTTTACTTCATACCGGGTGGCCAGCCGACGCTCGGGCGTTGCGCCGTACACCTGCGTTGCAAATTGTTTCAACAAAACCGGTCGGTGACTTTCCCACTGGCGAGTGGTTGTGATGCGCTTCCCAGCCTGCGTGACCAGGGGATCGGGCAAGGTGTAAGGCGGTATTTTGGTTTCGTCGTAATTGGGTTCAGGTACCTGCGCATACCCTGCGATCTGATGTAATAGAAGCCCTGAAAGAAGGAAGAATCTGACAAAAAAAGTCTGCATGGCGTTCGATAGCGTTGAAACCGGTCATTTCCTAAAGGCTTTCCCATCTCTATTTTACTTTGCTGACCTCCGCTGATCGAGATTTGCAATCTCGATTCACTCTGTCCCGGATTTATAATCCGAGTTTCACTAACCAACTGCCCGCTCTTTCCCGCTCGTTATTTACCCCAACCCACTTGTTACCGACTCCGGCTGGCCGACCGAATATCGACCATCTACCTTTGTTGCACCAACATACCAAAACAACAAAGAACCAATGAACCTCACTAAAATCAGCGCTCTGGTGCTCTGTAGTATCCTGATCAGTTTGTCATCGTGCGAAAACCAGCAGCTTGAACCTTCAGCACCCCGCCAGTCGAACATGGAACAGTCGGCTGAATCCAATGCCCTGGGAATGGATGACATCATCGTGTCGGTAGCGAAAAAACACACCCTGGTGAAACAAGGCAACGCTACGTTGTCGTATGATGCGAACGGAAAGCTGGTGAAAGTCATGGAAGGCAACCGCACGACCACGTATGCCTACAGTCCCGGAAAAGTTACGACGCTAACGCTGGTAGGCGGTACGAAAACGCAGGATGGCACCTATTTTCTGGATGCGAACGGCCGCTGCACGCACTCTGAAGTACCGGATTATTCCGTCGTGGATGGCATCCCACACATTACCATGAACTCGTTTAAGTACGATTACGACGCCAAGGGACGGTTGATCAACCGCTACCATTCCATTTACCCCAACATGCGCGTAGAATTTGCCTACAACGCCGACGGTGATCTGGTTGAAGTAAAGCGGTTCAACAACCCGAATGATGTAATCCAGAAGAATATCTATGAATACCAGTTTGCAGGTTCATCCATCCTAACCGATAATAACCGTCTGAATGCGGTTGGCGTATTCAACCTGGACCCGTACCTGCGTATTTTTGGCAAAACCAGCAAACACCTGGTGCAACGGCTGAAGACGATTCAAATGGTATACGGTGGCACAACGACCGATTACCGGTTTGCTTACACCCTCAATGCCGATGGATACGTCACGACCAGCAAAAAATACAGCGTATCGAACGGGGCGCTGCTCCAGACGTCGCCCTACGAATATGTGGTGTCAGACCTGACCGTATCGCTGTAATACGATCCAAATCCATTACTAACCCATCCTCCTGAACGAAAAAACCTCCCGGGCCGGGAGGTTTTTCATGTTAATGCTGAACGGTATCCACTTTCATCGCTCCACCCCGCCGAAGCGAATCGGTGCGAAGCTGCTTCGGATTCGGGTCGCCCGTTGGTCGTCGGTCTTCGATCTGACCCCGGCGCATCCGGTCGCCCTGCCGAAGCCGGTTTGTATCTTTTTTAATCGTATCCTGCGTGGCGGTTTGTCCGGCAACAGGATCCCAGAGACGGACCATCCCCGTAGTTTGGGCGGAGATTCCAAAAAAGGAAATTCCGATCAGGCTGGCAATCAGTAGCTTTTTCATGGTTGTAAGGAAAAAAAGCAGACACCGAGTGATGACTGCTTTTCTTGGATTACCTAACTGATTCTCTACTATTTATTTTGCAGCGTATCACGCTTCATCGTCGAATCGTTCCGGTTTCTATTTCTCCGGTTTTTGCGGTCGTTCGAATTGTTCGTCGTTCCCTTGGTGTTCATTTCTGAGTTCGTCGGGCTGGTCGTAGTCGAAGGATTGGTCGTCGTTGAACCCTGAACCGGATCGGTCTGGGTAGACGTTGGATCGGTGGTCCGGCGCTCACGATTCATCTGACCCTGTTGGTTCATTTGCCCCTGCTGGCCTTGCTGCGTTTGCGGAAACGTAGTGGTTCCGGTCGTCGGAGGCTGCGTTTGCATTTGCGGATTGGCCGTCGAGCCGGTAGGCGACTGCGATCCCAAAGTCGTTTGTCCCTGCGGATAGGTCGTCGTGTTGGTGTTCCCCGTCGTACCCGTCGACTGGCTATTCATCCCCTGGGTTTGCGGATTGGTCGTCTGCGTTTGTGGATTTACAGTCGTACCGGTCGTCGTACCGGTGCCTGTCGACCCGGTCGTGTTCTGTGCTTTGGCGTTGAGGGCAACCGCCACGAACATAGCCCCCATCATCACTAGCTTTTTCATCGTTGAGTTTTGTTTTATGATGGTTGTTTGAACCAAATCAATTATAAAACAAACTCTGATCATACTAAAGTTGTTCGGAAAAATTTTAAATTCCTGAGCCAACGGGACGACGGTCCGTTCATATTTAAGGCTGCCAGTGTAGCCCAATTACCAGACCATAGCTGTAGGGTCGGACGCTGAAACAGCGGGAATTATCGCTGATGGCGTTGAGATTATAGACGATTCCGGGTTCAACCTGCAACCGCAATTTCTCCGTCAATTGGCGCTCAATGCCGTAGGAAGCCTGCAAAAAGGGCTGCCAGCGCTGGCTGGAGCGGCCATTGACCAGATAACCCACGCTCCCTCCGAACGCAATCGAATGTCGCAGCCCCGTCATCTGACCCGGATTCAACTGCCAACGTCCTTCTGCACTCAGGGCGGCATACTGCCAGGTGGTTTTCACCCGGTGCTCCTCTGATTTATACAAAGGCGTTAATTTAATGGTTTGCTGATCGACCCACTCCACCTTGGTCGAATCCGAGCGGAGCGCCCGGGCGGAGTAGGTCATTTCCTGCTGCAATTTCTGATAAACCGCTCCAACCCGTAGACTAAGCCTGCGGCTCAGCGGCCATTCGGCCCCGGCCTGCACCCGCAAACCCGTTCGGGCGGATAAAGATGTGGACGGGCGGATTTTTTCCATTACGACCTCATCCTGCCGCACCGGCGTTACTTCCCGGAACGTGTACAGCGGCATTACACTGGCAAAAAAGGAAGGACGCGCGGCCAGACGCTCCGGTTCAATAGCGGGTGCCTGCTGCGTGGCCAGTGCATGAACAGCGGGTAAGTTGGCAACGGGAAACACAAGCCGGGTCGCTTTTCGGGCCACAAACACGTAGCGCAGAGCCGTTTCCGTCTCCATATTCGTTTGTGGATAGGATGATTGAATCGTAGAGTTTACATCATAGGCTTTGTTGGGTATTTCTTTCGGTATACTGCTCAGTTGATTTACTACCTTCACACTCGTGTTTTGATCATTCCTTCGCAACGGGTCAGAACCTGAGCCAACGGGTTTTCGCCGGAATTTTTCGATTGCCCGGGCAAAAACTGCTCCTTCATCACCCTGGGTTCTGGCAAGGCCGGGAAGGGCCGCTGCCGGTTGGTCAATCGCGTGGGCCGACCTTCCGTTTTGGGGTATACGATGCCCGGCTGTTGGACGGTTTTCAGAACCAACGGTAGTCCGTGCCGTTTCCGGTTTCACCACCGCCGGTGATTGCGCAACGGTGCCTTCCGACGAGGCTGAATACTCCCGGACGCCAACGGTTAGCAGGACCAGAATAGCCAGGAAGGCCAGACTCAGGCCAATTCGCCGACCCATGTGACGCCCCGGTTTTTCGACCGATGGCGGTTTTGATCCCCTTAAAATACGTTCCAGAGCGTCTTCCGCCGGTTCAGACTCGTAGTTTTCGAGTCGCTGCCGGAAAATCCGTTCCCACTCCTCTTCAGTAGCTGCCATAGCTGACAATCCCTATTTTCTTCAATTTTTGTCTTAAAACGTCTTTGGCCCGCGCCAGTTGCGACTTCGAGGTTCCTTCCGAAATTCCCAGCATCCGGGCAATTTCCTGGTGGCTG
This sequence comes from Larkinella sp., assembly GCF_965227735.1. NCBI lineage: Bacteria > Pseudomonadati > Bacteroidota > Cytophagia > Cytophagales > Spirosomataceae > Larkinella > Larkinella sp. The sequence goes on from NZ_OZ245776.1 coordinate 2,257,520, forward strand.
TAGCCATCGACAACGTACAGGTTGAATACCATGCGGTAGCCATCGGCCAGGTCCTGCACCAGCGTGAGCAGTTCCTCCGTTGAGATGCGGGCCAGAATATCGTTGTGTTCGGTGTTGCTGGTTTCCCAGGCTTCTTCGTAATCGGTTTCGGATTGCTCGTGGTGGTGCTTGTGGTACCAGTTAATGGCCGTGTTGACCATCACCCGTTTCATCCAGTTCAGCAACCGCTCGGGTTGTTCGATGGTGTGAATTTGCTGGAAGATGCGGATAAACCCTTCCTGAAACATGTCTTCCGCTTCCGGGCGCGAACGGGCATAGCGACGGCAAAGGCCCATCATCCGGCTTTTGTGACGTTCGTACAAAGCCGTTTGAGCCCGCGCATCGTGACGCTGGCATGCCCGCAACAATTCTATTTCAGACAAAGAGTTTCTTCAGGACGACGGTGTACGTACGAATTACAACTTTTCCTTAAACCGACCCAATTTACCATTCCTAATTTACTGAATGGCAAGATTTACCGTCGCCGACGACTTATTATTTTTCACGTCTGTCAATTCATAGGTAAATTGAAAATTTCCTCTAAAATCCAGGGATGGCCGGTACATAATAACCCCGTTCGGCAGGACTTCCAGAGCCGCACCCGATGGATTATCCGTAATGGTCATACTTTGCAAGGGTGTACAAACGCGGTCATTTCCCAGCGCATAAATGTAAACAACCCGTTTCTTAGGATCAGCAGGCAAAATAGCGGACGAAATCTGCCCGTTGTCGTTACGGGCCGTCAAGGCGCAACCGGCCTCCGGGCCGGTGACCGAAATGCGGGCCGTGGCTTCCTGACAATCTCCGGCATCACAACGCCGGTACGTCAATTCATCCTCTCCCGTATAGCCATTTGTCGGAAAATACAACACCGTATTGTTCTTCAACACCCGCGCCGTACCCTTGCCGGGTGCCTTGACGATCGTAACCGGCAAATCGTACCGGGATTTACAAAGCTGGTCGTTGGCCAGAACCGGAATGCGCAGCGAATCGGTAATGAACCATTGTTTCCAGTAGACCTGCTCGTCTTTCAGCAGAATTTTACAGTCTTTATACGGATCGCCGACGCTAATCCGAACCGGACATAGAAACGTGCGGCTTTTCTGCGGAAAAACCGCCTTCACCTTATAAAAGAAAAAATCAAATCCGTTGAAACCGGCCGTGGGCGTATACCTTATTTCCCCGTTTTCGACGGTTACTTTGCCATGCTCCGGTTGCTGCTGTACGGCCAGACTGGCCAGATCGACCGTGGCATCACAAAACCGGTCATTTTTTAAGACGTCTGCTGTAATGGGCTGGCTTTCGGCCGTCCGGTACCAATCCGGAATCGGACCGGCATTACACGGAATCCGGCTGCTGTCGGCCGCCATGCTGATCCGGAACGACCGGGCCAGCCGGGTTTCTTTCCCCGTGCTGACCGAAAACTGGTCTTCACCCACCACAAAGGTGGAATAGGGCGTATAAACCAGCAAACCGCTGCCACTGAATCGGGCATTACCAAGCCGCGGTGTTTGGGTGATGTACAGGGTTGTGACCGAATTGAGGCCGGAAATGGAAGTCAGATCAATGGCTACCTGCTGGTCGGGCAGGGTATAATACTCTATTTCTTCCGTATCAACGCCATCAGGGCCGGGTGCAGCGTCCTGCGCGATTCGATCGCAAGCCACTGTGCCCAGTAATAACACCGTCAATACCGTACTATAAAATCTGGATGTAAACATATCACCGCCGAGACAACGCTCTGAACGATATGACAAGGCTGATATCGAAAGGGTTGCAAAAAGAATGATGAGTTATGAATGATGAACGATGAATTGATAAGCGTAAGCCCATTCATCATTCATAACTCATCATTCTACTACAGGTTTTGCCGCTTCAGTTCCTGCACGGCGTAGTTGGCCGCGCGGGCGGTCATGGCCATGTAGGTGAGCGACGGGTTGACACACGAAGCCGAAACCATGAACGCGCCGTCGGTACAGAAAACATTTTTCACCGAATGCACCTGGTTGAATTTGTTCAGCACCGACTGTTTCGGATCATTCCCCATCCGGGCGGTTCCCATTTCGTGAATCCCCAGACCCGGCCACGAACCGTTGTCGTTGATGGTCACGTTTTTCAAACCCGCCGTTTCGAGCATTTCGGCCGCATCGTTGCCCATGTCCTTCCGCATTTTCATTTCGTTTTCCTTGAATTCGGCATCGAAACGCAGTACCGGCAGACCATACTTATCGGTTTTCGACTTGTCGATCACGACTTTGTTTTCGAAATACGGCAGGCATTCGCCAAAACCGCCCAGGTTCATGGCCCAGGGTCCGGGTTTGGTCATTTCGTCTTTGAAGGCCGCTCCGAAGCCCTCCGAAGCCGTACCCCGGCCCCAGTTCATGCGCGAAGCACCGCCCTGGTAGCCAAAACCGCGCAGGTAATCGCGTTTTGCCTGGCCGGGCAGGTTGCGGAAACGCGGCACGTAAATCCCGTTCGCCCGACGACCGTAGTAGTATTTATCGCCAAACCCTTCGTAGACGCCACTGGCACCCACCCGGAAATGGTGATCCATTACATAGTGACCCAGCACCCCGCTTTCGTTGCCCAAACCGTTCGGAAACCGGTTGGAAACCGACGCCATCAGGATTTGCGTCGACGCCATCGAGGAAGCACACAGGAAAATAATTTTGGCGTTGAACGTCAGTTCTTCTTTCGTCAACTGATCGACCACCCGAACGCCCGTCGCTTTTTTCTTCGCTTCGTCGTAGATCACCGAGGTCACGATGGAATGCGGGCGGAGCGTCAGGTTTTTGGTTTTCATGGCTGCCGGCAAGGTGGCCGACTGCGTGCTGAAATACGCGCCGAACGGACACCCCCGGCTACACAGGTTCCGGTATTGACATTGCGCTCGGCCCAGGGCGCTTTGTTGCGCCGTAGGCTTGGTGATGTGTGCCACCCGGCCAATGGTGATCGTCCGTTCCTTGAATTTTTTCTCTACCTCGCCTTTGACGTGTTTTTCGAGACAATACATGTCCATCGGCGGTTGAAACTGCCCGTCGGGCAACTGCGGCAACCCGTCGCGTGAACCACTGACGCCGATGAATTTTTCGACGTAATCGTACCAGGGCGAAATGTCTTTGTAGCGGATCGGCCAGTCGGCACCGACGCCTTCCTTGATGTTGGCTTCAAAATCGAGATCGCCCAGGCGGTAGCTCTGACGGCCCCACATCAGCGAACGCCCACCCGTGTGGTAGCCGCGCATCCAGTCGAACCGCTTGTCTTCCAGATACGGATTTTCTTTATCGTTGACAAACAGGTAAGCGGTTCCTTCCGAAACCGTGTAGCCCGTCCGGGCCTGAACGGCCTGTTCTTCGGCAATCTCCGACGTCACCCGCCCCCGGTGCGGAAACTGCCAGGGGTCGGTCATGGCGGTTTTATACCCTTCAATGTGTTTGATGTCTTCGCCCCGCTCGAGCATCAGCACCTTCAAACCCTTCTCCGTCAGCTCTTTCGCTGCCCATCCCCCGCTGATCCCCGATCCGACCACAATGGCGTCGTAGGTAGTGGCTTTGATACTATCTATGTTGAGGTTCATGTTTTTAATAACGAATGAAAATGGATAATGAACAATTGCCGGAACTGCTCAGGCAGCCCCAAATGACGAACGAACCGGAAAGCCTTTCATTCGTCCTTGTTCATCGACACTAGGTAGCCCAGGCTTTCTGTCCGGGTTTCAGATCAACACACCCCTGGAACCGGCCCGGAACGGCAATGTAGGCCAGGGCCTGCGTAGCACCGATTTCCGATGTAAAATACCCGTTCAGCGTCAAAGATTTCAGGGTGTTGAAGAAGGGCGTATACCGTTTTTCAGCGGGCATCGATGCCATCGCCTTGCGTTGTTCGGCGGCTTCGGCCTGCAATTTCGTCATGATCTCCGTCCGTTGCGTGGCGTCGAGTGCCACGAAATTCTTGCTGTAGGCAGCCTGACTCAGCTCATTGGTATGGGCCAGTCCGTCTAAAAACTGCTTCTGATCTTTTTGCGGATAACAGTCTTTTAAAATAATGTCAATGATTTCATTGACTTTGGCGGCTTTCGCACCGGGGGTGCTGGTCGTAGGGATAATGACTTCGGTCATTTCAGCGACCATCGTGTCCTGGTCGGCCGTAAACAACAGAGGCTTTCCGCTCAGGGCCCGTCTGGTGGCCGACGCTTCGAGCGTATCCGCGAGTGCAGGCAGCGTCAGGGTGGTTCCCATCAAGGCCGCAACCCGCATCAAGGCATCTCTTCTGTTCATACTATATTGAGTAAAAGATTAGTGAGATTCAAAAAACTAACGGAATAATCCATGACAAATATAGGCAATCGATCGGCTATTTGTATGGCGTTCGGCAGGTTTCATCCGAAAAAGGAAGGCCAACAGAGCGTATAGTCTTACCGGTTATGCCCCGATACGTCATCGCGGATTCGGGTTATGAATCTGCCAAAAAACCGGTAGAAATGAAATGGATGGGGCATTTTTCTTTTTTGCGCCTGGGACGGCAGGGATGAGTGGTGAGATGAATGCCTCAAAAATAACCTTCTCACATCTCTTGTCTTTCTTCTAACTTCTTTACTCCCAAGCCCTAAACAACCTTTCGTCGGGTCAATTGCGCCACTTATCCATTTTTAGGGACTTCAGGCACTGTCCATACAATATCCGCTGTTTTCATCCGACTTCCCTACTGTATGAGAAACGTTGCGCTGTCAGTCCCCATCAATCCGGAGGGATCGGACCATTCCGGTCCCGATTCCCGGCCACCCGACGGGGCGGCCCGGGCGGTTCAGCGCGAACGACCCCGCCTGCTGGATTTTATTCGTCGACGGCTCCCGACGCGCGAGGATGCCGAAGACCTGTTGCAGGATGTGCTGATGGACTGGGCTGAAATCGACCGGCGGACGCAACTGCCGTCGCCCACGGAACCGCTGACGCAGCCCATCGAGCATCTGGCGGGGTGGCTGTTTGCGGTGGCCCGGCGGAAAATCGTCGACTGGTACCGGAAAAAGCGGACGGTTTCGCTGGAAGACCAGTCCAGGGGCTACGCCGACGACGATGGCGAACCGCTGCTGATGGCCAGTTTGCTGCCCGCCAACGACCTGACCGCCGACGAAATGCTGATGCGCGAAGCGATGATGGAAGCCGTCATGGAAGCGGTTTCGGAACTCCCCGCCGAACAACGCGAGGTATTTATCCGGCACGAGATCGACGGACAGAGTTTCCGGGACATGGCCGACGAAACCGGTATTCCGATCAACACACTGCTGTCGCGCAAACGCTACGCGATTCTGTACCTGCGGGAACGCCTGCGGGGCTTATACGAAGAATGGATCATAAACTAAACACAACGACAATGGAACCTCTGTTGATTTTAAAAGGAATTGGCTTTTTAGCCCTCGGAATTGCCCTCTTCATGCTCGTCACGCTGGTGGTCATGCGGCTGTGGAACTGGCTGGTGCCCTCGGTTTTTAACGGACCCAAAATCCGGTTCGTTCAGGCACTGGGTCTTCTGTTTCTGACGAGACTGCTGGTGGGCGGTTTTGGCTTCGGCGGTGGGCATGGCGGACACTGGCGCGGACAACACGGTTTTGACCGTCACCATGCCGCCGTTTGCCAGCCGTATGACAAAGGGTCGAACACGGTGAAACCGCGCGAACAATAACCTATTTAAATTTTAGGAAATAAGGCATTATATCGGTCATCCCTACGGGATTTTAGACCCACCTCGTTCCCTTTTACCCCGATTAAAATCGAGGGCTACAATATGAATCATCCCTACGGGATTATCAAATCCCAAAATCCCTTAGGGATGACGCATGTTGTAACAATGGGCAAAACCGCCGAATTAGAATGAAACAAGTCCCGTAGGGATGATTCATATTGTAGCAATGGGGCAAAACCACCGAATTAGAATGAAACAAATCCCGTAGGGATGACGCATGTTGTAACAATGGGGTGAAACCATCTACCCGTATTAAACATTTAAGAAACCATGAAACTATTTTGGATTAAACGCGTATTTGGCGGCCTGTTACTCGCTGCCATTTTTGTAACGGCGGCCGGCTGGGCCGTATCGAGTCTCTGGAACTGGCTGGTGCCGGTGCTGTTTGCCGGCCCGACCATCACCTTCGTTCAGGCCCTGGGCCTGCTCCTGCTGAGCCGGATGCTGGTCGGTTTTCGCGGGGGCTGGGGTGGCCGACGGTGGGGCGGTGGCGGCTGGGGCGGGAATCCCTACGGTCACCCGAAACACGCTTACTGGCGCGAGAAAATGTCGAACCGCTGGCAAAACATGACGCCCGAAGAACGCCAGCAGTTCAAGCAGCAGATGAAGGAACAATGGAAAGGCGGCTGTGGCCCGCGCGGATTCGGACGTGGGCGACACTGGGGACCTGAACCACAGGAAACGGAACCCGGCCATTCGGCAGAGCCTACCGCGACGCAGAGTTGATTTTTAGTGATATAAGGGAAATGAAGAACTCGTTCAGGATTTCATTTCTCTACAAGGAAAAGAGAATGATGAATATCGAATGAAAAATGATGAATATTAAATGTAAAAGTATTGGAATGTGAGCCACTTTTACATTTAATATTCATCATTTTTCATTCGATATTCGTTTTACGCAATCCTGAAATCGTTTCTATACCGAATCGTCCTCTTTCAGTTTTTTCTTCACATAATCGGCCGGGTATTGCAAGGCAATTTCGCGGATTTTGTAACTAAATTCCGTAAATGTTTCCTCCCAAAGCCGGGCTTCTTCCGGCGTGTAGTCGTAAAAACCGTGTGCATTGGCGACGCCCCGCCCCCCGCTTTTTACGATGTCGTCGATCAGCTTAGGCACTTCCGTACTGTTGTTGAGCGTGGGCAACAGGTCTTTCATAACGGTATGGTAGGCCGGAACGCCGGTCAAATCCATCCAGCGGAAAACCCCCACCAGCGTCATGAAATAGCCCGCATTGTTGCGGCAGGAACGGTCCACATCCTCCACTGTCGCGTAGCCATTTTCGACCAGACTGATGGCTTCCCGGTACATCGCATACATCAGGCGATTGGTGATAAAACCGGCGATATCCTTCCGGACCAGGATCGGTTCCTTGCCCCAGAAGTGGGCCAGTTCATAGAGGTATTCGCCCTGGGAAACCGCACTGTCGTCTCCGCAAATGATTTCCAGAAACCGGGTGGTATGCGCCGGTTCGGCCCAGTGCAGTCCAAAAAACCGCTCCGGGTGCTGGGTCAGTTTCTGAAGCACACTGATCGGAATGGCCGAAGTGTTGCTGGCCAGCAGCGCATCGGAAGCAATCACCCGTTCCACTTTCTGGTATACCGATTCCTTAATCCCCCGGTCTTCGATGGTACATTCGATGACCAGCCGGGCGGGCCGGAGTTCTTCGTAGTCCTCCGTCAGAATCAGGTTTTCCAGATACGATTCCGGTTGATTCGTAATTAGTCCTTTCTGATACGACCGTTCGAGGTGCTCTTTGATCCGGGGCAGGGCGGTGACCATGTCAACGGGAATCGGCGCAACGGCAACGACGGGATGACCGGCAATCAGTAAACAGGTGGTAATGCTGCATCCCATCAGCCCAAGGCCAACGATGCCGACCGGGATTTCTTGCGGAATTGGGGTCATTGGCTACAATCTAGTGGTTTTTGATTCTAAACAGGTGCTATTTCCTTCGTAAAGGAGCAAGTTCCACTTTTCTAACAAACAGTTCGGCACCTTCGGATTGAATCTGGATGCGACCTTTCGCGGGTTTCACCTGGATAGCCTGGTTGACCAGCGTTCCGTTCAGGTAAATCGAAACCGTGTCGCCCTCGGCCACGCAAACCACCGTATTCCACTCGCCCAGCGGTTTTTCAATGTCTTTGGCACCCCGGAACCCCTTGACATCCTTCCAGGCCGGGTCCCGGTCGAACCAGTCGATCCGGCCGCTGTGGATGGTCAGGGGCGAACCCGACGGGGAATACACATTGCCCCGGCCTTCCTGTTTGGGTGCTACGGTGGCCGTCAAGGCGTAGTTCTCACTGCCATCGCCCACCACCAGAAAATCACCCGATCCACCCTCAATGAGCTGGCATTCGATGGAACGCATCCAGATCCCGCGATACCCGCCATCCGGCCCGGTAGAATGCAATAGGATGCCATTGTCCCGCGCACGGTCTTCCCGGGGCGCATAAGTCCTGTCTCCCCATTTAAACTCCACCGTCAGCATATAATTTTCGTACTCCTTATTGGTAATGATGCTGCCATATTCTTCGCCCGAGACGTGAATCAGTCCATCGTGTACTGCAAAGACCTTTTTGATATCATTCTCCCGCCCCCGTTTTTCAATAAAGACATACCACCCCTTCAGGTTTTTTCCGTTAAACAGTCTGACGGTTTTCGACCGCGCCGATTGAGCGGTGGCATCGCCTGTGGCAACCAACAGGCCAACGATCACCGCCAGAACGATTAAACCCAAGCCCCTCATTTTCAATCACTTTTATCAGGAACAGATTCCGGTTTTATTTTTTCTGACTGGCCTGAATCATCCGGTCCAGTCGGTAGGGCAGCGCGTTGAGAAAAGCGATCAAGTGGGCCATTTCGGCCGGATTCAGTTGCTGATCCAGGCCCGGCGGCATCATCGACAACGTCTGCGGTTCGATGGTGGTGATCTCCGAACGGGCAATCCGTACACCGGGGGCAGGCCCCAGTTCAATCACGACCGACTCCGGAAGCTGTTCCTTCAGGATGCCCGTATACGACGTGTTTTTCGTGAACACCCGGAACGTTTCATACTCCCGGGCAAAACTGGCGCTCGGGTATACGATGGCTTCCAGAATGTCGTGCTGAGAACGGATTTCACCGATGTTGGTCAGGTCGGGACCAAAACGCCCGCCTTCTGCTCCCACGGCATGGCAGGTAGAACACGACGCCTTGCCATAAAACAGTTTCCGGCCTTCGCCCACATCGCCCCCTGTCAACCGGGCTTCCAGGTTTTGCAGGTGCGCCAACCGCTCCGCATGCAACGACTTTAGTTTGACCAGCAGCGGGGCGGCCTGGGTTTGCACCGATGCCGGAAACGGCTTCAACAGGTTTTGAAAATCCTGCTCCGGCACATTGTCCAGCCGCCCCGAAACCACTTGCAGGGCGGTGATGAGTTCCTGGCCCACCTGTTCATCCCGGTTTCCTTCAAAGGCACTCAGCAGGGGCGGCAACAGGAAAGCGTCCGCCTTCCCGAGTTGGGTGCGGGCGATCACCAGAAGCTGGTCATTGGTCAGTTCAGCGTGGTTCAGGAGCCGAACCGCCTGCTGGCGCACCGGCGAATCGAACGATGGGCCGAGGTACGTCAGCAAGAGTTGAAACTCCGGATCGGTCAGACCCGGCGACGACATGATCCGCGCGCTCAGGGCTTTCAGCCGGAAGCCAACGGGCGTCTTTTCCCCCTGAACGATCCGGTCCAGATGCGGATTCAGCACCTTGATCCGCCGGGATTCAATCAATCCCAACACCTGAGAAAGCACCTGCTCATCGTTGCTCCGGAGTTGATTCCCCAGTTCTTCTACCCACACATCCGGCAGCTTCTTCAACGTACATTTTGCCATGACCTCCAGCAGCAACCCTTTTCGGGCGGAGGTCGTGGCCGAACTTGCCAGTTGGGCGGCTAAAAAATTCTGTAAAGTGGGTTCCTTGCTAAAGGTCAGCATCAGTTCCTGAACCGAACCGGCGTCGGCATCCGAAAGCGCCCCGTCCCTGAGTTTTTTTTCCAGAAAACCGATGACAATGTCCGACCATTCGGGGTGGTGGGAAGCCACCCAGATACCGGTTTTCTGGAAATCCGTCTCCCGGGCGGCCAGGGCTGCGGCCAGATGCGTTTTTTGAAGCGGAGCACCGTCCATCTGATCCAACGCAATCAGGGCCGCAACACGGATCTTCGAAGACGAATTTTCCAGCGCCTTGATCAGCAGTTCCGTATTCCTGAGTGTAATGAGTGAGTGGACGATGGCATGTCCGACAAACCGGTCGGTATTGCTCGCGGCAGCGTTCAGCAAGGCCGGAACGGCTTTTTGATCGCCGATCTGCCCCAGCGCCGTGGCCGCCTGGCGACGAACCGGCAACGCATCCTTCTGCATCAAAGCAATGAGCTTGTCAACGGCCATTCTGTCTTTATGCAACCCCAACGCCCGAACGGCAGCCGTACGAACGACACTACTCCTGTCAGTCAGTGCTTTATGAACGCCATTCCAGGCCGAAGGCGTATTGATCCGGGACAACGCAAAAACCGCCGATGCCCGCACCTCCTCATCTTTTAAGGCAGGCCAAACCGTGAGAAGGGGGTTGACCGCTGCATTTCCGCGTTGAATCAATTGCTCCATCGCATTGTCGCGGACGGCCAGCCGGGTATCCGTGAGGTAGTTGAGCAGGGTTTGGGGCGTCTGTTTGGCCAGTGTGAGTTTTTTGCCCCACGCATCGTTCGGCCTGGGCGCACCGGTTTTGCGGATGCGGTAAATACCGCCCTGAACATCCGGTTTGGCAACGCGCGACAGCGGACATCCTTCGATGAACCAGCCGCCCGTCACCACCATCAGCATACTGCCATCTGCATCCTGAAGCACATCCGTCGGGTGCGAATCGGCGCTGAACGACTTCAAAAAGACGTTATCCTCCGTTTTGAACGTGGCTCCGTCGGGCGAAAGGCTATGCCGCATGATTCGTCCGGTATTAAATTCGGCATTGAACAAATTACCTTGATAAGCCGCTCCAAAACCGGCACCCCGGTAACGCATGATGCCGGAAGGGGCCACGCGGGGCATTTTGGTCATCGTCGGCATCAGGTCGCCGGTGAGTTTCAGGCCATCTTCGGCGATGACGGGGTTCGGTTTGGGGTACGTGCCGCCTTCCACCCAGTGCATCAGGGCGTCGCGTTGCCCATCCTGCGGATCGACAAAATAAGTCATCGTTCCGATGGTTTCACCCGACGGCATAAAGGCAATTTCAATGGAATTATCAAAACCGCCCCCCGCCAGCGACTCCAGGCCGGTTCCGTCGGGGCGACAGCGCCAGATTCGGGCACTTTTTCCTTTCAGGAGCTTACCCTCTTTGGTGGTAATCGAAAATCCCCGGCGGGCGTCGGTCAGGTAGAGCCAGCCATCGGGGCCGAAAAAAGGGCCACCCAGCGTGGCTCCATTGGCGTGCAGCGTCCAGCCCGTCAGAATCACATCTTTTTGGTCCGAAACGCCATCGTCGTTCGTATCCGTATACTTCACCAGATTGGGAGATTCGGCTACATACAGGCTGCCCCGGTAAAATACACCACCTTTGGGAAACGGAATGTTTTTGGCAAAAATCCGGCTTTTTTCAAACTGGCCGTCGTCATCGGCATCTTCCAGCAAGCGAATGTGATACGACGGTTCGGCCAGCATTTTTTCGGTTCCCATGGCATTCGGACCAGTTGATTCAAACACAAAAAGCCGACCGGCGCCATCGAAGCTGGCAAACATGGGGTAAGACAGCAAGTCCGGTGCCACGGCCCGTTCGATGGTAAAACCGTCCGGCACCTGAAAGCCCGGCGTTTCGCTGGGTTTTCGACCCGTTGATCCGATCAGGAACAGGCCCGCCAGAAAAAACACACCGGTCTGGCTCACTCGACGGCCCCACCGGTACTTGCTGGTACGAAGAGACATAGCTATAGCAAAGAAGACTTTTACACACAACAATCTTATCGTATTTCCTGCGTAGACGCAAGCGAGCCCACCCAATCCCGAAATAAAGTATTATTAATCAGCAAAAATGTTGAATCGGCTCCTCCCGGCGGCAGGCTACCCATTCGGATAGGGCGTTGGGGAAAGATTCGGCAGGGATGAAGAGGGGTGTTTTTTTCGCAGGACGTGGACGAAGAAAAAGAGAAAAAAACCGTTCCGGGCTGTCAGCAGCAAAACACCAAAAACCGTAGGATCAACCAGTTTGGGGTAAAAAACCGGGTAGACCAGCGTGGTCAGTAAAAAAATGAAGCCCATCCAGGCGATCTGCTTGACGGATAGAAAGAGCACAAACGGAAGTAACCAGATCAGGTATTGGGGCGAAAACACCTTGTTGGTACTGATAAAAACCATCAAAGCACCCAGCAAAAACCGAAGCAGACTGTCCGCAGAAACCGTTCCGGTCTGCCCGTATTCGAGCCGGAACCGGAACCAGCCAAGCGCCAGAAGCCCGCTAAAAGCCACCAGAAACAATCCCGGTAAGGCTTTCAGAACCGGCCCAACCCCACTGGCTTCCAGGTGAAAGGCCCCGTAGTTAAAGGCGGTGCTGACCCGCGACAAATCCGTTAAATGTCCCAGCAGAACCAAGCCCCCGGCCACACTTTCGATTTGAAGTCCCCGCAATTGGTGATATGTCAGAAAGGAAAATACCTGATTCCCAGACAGAAACACAACCGGCAGCAACACCAGCGCAACCGCAAGCCCGGTTCCGGCCACCAGCCGCACCGACGCCCGGTATTGCTGCCCGGCCAGGTAATACACCAGCAGAACCGGCACCAGCATAACCGGATATAATTTGGCCATGATGGCCAGCCCAATCCACATCCCCGCCAGCAGGGGTTGCTTCTTTAAAACCGCCAGAAAAGCCAGTAAGGTCAGCCAGGCCGGAAAGAGATCATACCGCCAGAATACAAAATCTTTGCTCAGAATGATGAGCAGCAAATAAACCGCCAGGAGCCGCCAGGGGGGCAACGATTCCGGCCAAAACCGGGCCACTTGTTGTACCGTGAAGGCAATCAGCAACAGCAGTGAAAAGGTTTCCAGTAGATACAGCATGGAATACGCCCGGTAATCGAGCGTCAGGCCAGCCGTAACCAGGTGCGGAAGCACCAGCGGCAACAGGGCCAATGGCGGGTATTCAACGGTAAAATCGCGGTACGGTATTTTCCCTTCAGACAGTTGGGTAGAAACCGAAAAATACAATTTCATGTCGGCTGGTGGAGCCGTTGCTTTTCGCTGCCACAGTAAAAAACCGTAGCTGAGCAGCAGAATCCCCATCGCCCCGGCAACCCACTTGAAGAATCCTTCCTTAACCTTCACATTGACAATTTGTTAGCACCGGGGCGCAATATACCGGATAACCATTGTTCAACCAATCGCGGACGGTTTTTCGCGTTGCAAAGATTCGGCTCAAATTTGCTTTTTGGTGACCAGTTTGCTGATCGCCGTGCCGTTGATTGAAATGACTTCCTTAGCCTCCATGGCCGGCTCGATGTCGATGGCTCTGAAGTTGACGCTAATTCCTCCTTTTGGCCGGACCAGCACCACCAAGCGTTTATCAGCGCCCGTACCAACCTCGCGAAACTCTCTGATGGTCGCATATTTGAAGGCGTACCCCTCTTCCAGCGCAGCCGCTTTTTGTCCAAATTTGTCAAACGAGAGATAGGCATGCTGATAAGCCCCCGAAGGCAATCCGCCCTTCCCAAACCGAACCGAATCCCCCGCTTTCAGAACGATGCCGCGCTTCGTGGTAACGGGGCCGTCGATGCGTTTGCCCGCAGCCGGTAACTGCGCCAGACCGTTCAGGGAAACGACGGCAAGAACAAAAAACAGGATCCATTTCATACGATTCAGGAAGGGGTTTAGGGTTGACGGTGTTCGGTTTACGGTTTACGGTATTCGGTTTACGGTATTCAGTTTAAGGTAGCTAACGTATCCAAGTAAGCACGCGTCAGCCACCGTAAACCATAAACTGAAAACCGTAAACCGATTTTAAATCTGCGCGGCCAGAACCGCAATGCCTTCTTCAAAACTTTTGGGTTCGTAGCCCAACACCCGGCGCGGTTTGTCCAGCACAAAACCCGTGCGCGGGGGGCGTCTGGCGGGTTGCGAAAATGTCGACGAATCGGCCTGGGTAATGAGCGACTTATCGAGGTTGAAATACTCGGCGGTTTTGATGGCCATTTCGTAGGGATTCAGAAAGTCTTTCCCGGAAATGTTATAAATACCTTCCGCTTTCTGGTCGGCAATGAGCCAGCAGCCGAGGGCCAGATCTTCGGCCAGCGTTGGCGTGCGCCACTGATCGGTCACCACTTTGATCGTCTTGCCGTCTTCGAGCGATTTCTTCACCCAAAGAATAATGTTACTCCGGCTCATGTCGTGGGCAATGCCGTAGACCAGAACCGTCCGGGCGATGGCCCAACGAATGCCCGAATGAATAACGGCTTTTTCGGCGGCATATTTGCTCCAGCCGTAGAAACTGATCGGGTTCGCTTCGGCTTCTTCGGTGTAAGGCCCGGCGGCACCGTCGAAGATAAAATCCGTCGAAACGTGCAACAGGAAGCTATCGGTGCTGCGGCAGGCTTCCACCAGATACTCGACCGCTTTCACATTCTGCGCCCAGCAGGCGTCTTTTTCCGACTCACACTGATCCACGTTGGTCATGGCCGCCGTGTGGATCACCACATCCGGTTTTGTTTCGCCAATTACGTCAAGCACCTGCTGGCGGTCGGTAATGTCCATCGGTTGATAGGAATACCGATCTGACTCCGGCAGCCGGTTGGCCCCGCGCGCCGTGGCAATGAGTTCCACCTCCGGTTGCCGGATCAATAGATCGACTAACTTCTGCCCCAGAAGGCCGTTGGAACCGGTAATAAGAATTCGTTTTTTCATAGCATTCAATCACTTCCGATAGGTGTACCCGAATTGTTTCGTAATTTTTTTCTTCTTCATCCACTCGCCCGAAACCGTCATGCGAAGGTCTTTCAGGGGGCGATTAAGCGGGTTGGCGGGTTGTTTGGCCACGCTGTCCACCACGGCCAGGCCGTCGATCACCTCGCCAAAAACCGTGTAATTTCCGTCCAGGTGCGGGGTTCCGCCCAACGACTGGTACACCTGTTTCTGCGCGTCGGTTGGCTGGCGTCCTTTCAGTTGCGTGATGCGCTCGGTCTGTTTCCGGAAGTTTTCATCGTCCCAAACCCGGCCCTGTACCACGTAAAACTGACAGCCGCTCGAGGCTTTTTCCGGATTGTTGTCGCGGGCTGCCGCCAGTGCGCCTTTCTTGTGAAACAATTCCGGGACAAATTCGGCCGGTACCGTATAGCCCACGTCGCCACTGCCCAGCATCTGTTCGGCCTGGGCCGTCCGGGAATTCGGGTCGCCCCCCTGAATCATAAAATTCTGGATGATCCGGTGAAACAGCAACCCGTTGTAGAACTTTTCCTGGGTGAGCTTGATAAAATTCGCCTTGTGTTTCGGCGTCTGGTCGTACAGAATCAACCGCATCACGCCAAAATCCGTCTGGATCGTCACCAGATAATCCTTGCGTTTGGACGGTTTTTTGGCCAGAACCGGCTCGGTTAACAGAAAGCAAATAAGGATGACAAATAGTCGCATACGTGGTGTGTTGGTTTGCTTGCCCCCAACCCCCTGAAGGGGGCTTCAGCATCTGAATTTATAAAGCCCCCTTCAGGGGGTTGGGGGTAATTTTATTACAATTTCAACGCAAAGTGGTGACTGACAATGTTAAACCGCTTGTTCAGATACAGCCGGTGGGCATCATACCGCTGTGGATTATGGCCCGAATCGAGCGTGACGGCCACGCAACCGGCTTTGCGGGCTTCGTCGATCACGAAGTCCAACAACTGGCTGGCGTAGCCTTTCCCGCGCTGGTCGGGCAGGGTCGACAAGTCATCAATGTACAGGGTTTTCCCGCTGAAAAGCAGGTTCATATAGCGGTAGCCGATGGCGGCCGGGGCCACGGTTTCGGACGGATCAGTATCCGAATTATCGACAAAAGCGACCACGTAGCGGTCTTCTTCCTGCAACAAAAAAATCTGTCGGAGCGCCTGTTCTTCGGTTAAATGCGGCCGCAGGGTCACCAGAGCGGGCAGACAACGGCGAAGATCGGCTTCGGTTTGGGCAATTTTAATCATGAGAAACGGTGGCAGATGGCTTGAGCCGACAAGTTACAAGTTTTGGCGAACCGCCCGCAAAATTTCGTCCCCCCCTTTCGCTAATAAACTTTCGGCCAGATCGTGCCCAATCTGTTCGGCATCCGCCAGCGGCCCGCTGAATTGTTCCCGCAACAGCTCCTGGCCGTCGAGGCTCACGACGCCACCGGTCAGCGTCAGTTCCTCATCCTGCAAGGTGGCCAGCCCAAAAACCGGGATGCTGCAACCGCCTTCCAGCCTCCGCAAAAAGGCCCGCTCGGCTTTCAGGCAGGCTTCGGTGGGCGCGTGGTTGGTGAGTTGACGAATGGTATTGAGTTTGTCGATCGGCAGGCTGGTTGCCGCTTCGATGGCCACGCTGCCCTGCCCCACGGCGGGCGTAAAATCCTGCGTCGGCAGGTATTCGGCAATCAAATCGTCGTATTCCATCCGGTGAACGCCTGCGTAGGCCAGCAGCAGCGCGTCGCACTGCCCCTCTTCCAGTTTTCGCAGGCGGGTTTGCAGGTTGCCGCGCATGTCGACGGTGGTGATGTGCGGGCAAAAGTGCTTCAGCATCGCCACCCGGCGCGTCGAAGAAGTGCCGACGACAAATTCCCGGCCACCGGTCAGCGACAGGCTTTTGTCGTGGCTCACCAGCACGTCGTTGACCCGTTCGCGCTCCGTGAAAGCAATGATCGCCAGATCGTTCGGCAGGGATGATTGCAGGTCTTTGGCACTGTGAACGGCAATGTCGATGGTGCCCGCCCGAAGCTGGTCTTCCAGTTCCTGCGTAAAAACGCCCTTGCTGCCAATTTTCGATAGGGAGCGATCCAGAATCTGGTCGCCCTTGGTTTCGATCAGCACCAGTTCCGACTCGACCTCAGCCGCTTTCAGCAGATCCTGAATGTAATACGCCTGCCAAAGCGCCAGCCGACTGCTGCGCGTTCCAATTTTTATTTTCATGGGTAAAAACCGTATCTGAAATGAAGGCGGCAAGTTATTCAAGAATAACTTGCCGACCAACGAAAACGCCGGGCGGCAATCCGTCAATTGTTTACATTTGCCATTCAGAAAAAATAGCGATCCTGTATGAATACGAGTGCTCACAATAAATTAGTCTCTTTTATCTGGTCCATTGCTGACGACTGCCTCCGCGATGTGTATGTTCGGGGTAAATACCGGGACGTTATCCTGCCAATGGTGGTGCTGCGCCGGTTGGATGCCCTGCTCGAACCGAGCAAGGACGAGGTGATGGAAGAAGTACGGTTTCAGCGCGAGGAAGCCGGTTTTACCGAACTGGACGATACGGGTTTGCGGGGGGCATCGGGCTACGTATTTTACAACACCAGCGTCTGGACGCTGCAAAAACTGCACGACACGGCCACCAATAACCAGCAATTGCTGGAAGCCAACTTCACGGATTACCTGGACGGTTTCAGCGATAATGTGAAAGAGATTGTTCGCAAGTTTAATCTCAAAAGCCAGGTCAGGCACATGGCCAACAAGGATGTGCTGCTCGATGTATTGGAAAAATTCACCTCGCCGTATATCAATCTCACTCCGCATGAAAAACTGGACCCGGAAGGCCGTAAACTCCCGGCCTTGTCGAACCTGGGGATGGGTTATGTGTTCGAGGAGTTAATTCGGAAATTTAACGAAGAGAACAACGAAGAAGCGGGGGAACACTTTACGCCCCGCGAGGTCATCGACCTGATGACGCACCTGGTTTTTGAGCCGATTAAAGACCGACTGCCACCCGTGATGACCATCTATGACCCGGCTTGCGGATCGGGCGGCATGCTGACCGAATCGCAGAACTTCATCAAAGACGAAGAGGGCATGATCCGCGCTACGGGTGATGTGTATCTGTTCGGCAAGGAAATCAACGACGAAACCTACGCCATTTGCAAGTCGGATATGATGATCAAGGGCAACGACCCCGAAAACATCAAAAACGGCTCGACGCTTTCGACCGACGAATTTGCCGGTCGTCAGTTTGATTTTATGCTCTCCAACCCACCTTATGGCAAATCGTGGGCGAGTGAGGTTAAATACATCAAAGATGGGAATGACGTGATCGACCCGCGTTTCCGCATCAGGCTCAAAAATTATTGGGGTGAAGAGGAAGACGCTGACGCCATTCCGCGGTCGAGCGACGGGCAGTTGCTGTTCCTGATGGAAATGGTTAACAAACTCAAACCGTTAACGGCGGCTCCGGCCGGGTCCCGGATTGCCTCGGTCCACAACGGTTCCAGTCTATTTACGGGCGATGCCGGGGGTGGCGAAAGCAACATCCGGCGCTACTTGATCGAAAATGATCTGCTCGAAGCCATCATTCAGTTGCCCAATAACCTGTTTTACAACACCGGTATTACGACGTATATCTGGTTGTTGAGCAACGGCAAAACCGCCCACCGGAGAGGTAAAGTACAACTCATTGACGCTGGTCCGCTATATCGCAAACTACGGAAAAATCTCGGGGCCAAAAACTGTGAACTGGCCCCCGAGCACATCCATGAAATCCTGCAAGCGTATTTACAGCTATCGAACATCGAACGCACGGGAGATGAGGGGCTGGCCAGTCGGGTGTTCGACAACCCGGATTTTGGCTATTATAAAGTGACCATCGAGCGGCCCAAACGCCTGAAAGCCCAGTTTAGCGCCGAACGGATTGCGGAGTTACGCTTTGACAATAAACTCCGCGAACCGATGGCCTGGGCCTGGGAAACCTACGGCGATCGGGTGTATACGGACCTGCCCGCGCTGGAAAAAGACCTGATCGACTGGTGCGAGAAACAGGACCTGAACCTGGCCCGCAAACAGCAGGAAGCCCTGTTAAAACCCGACAACTGGCTGAAACAGCAGGTGCTGATGAATACCGCCACCAAACTAATGCGCGCCATCGGCACCGACGAATACCACAATTTTAATGTCTTTGCCCGCGAGGTCGACCTGGAATTGAAGGCGCTGGGCGTCAAACTGTCGGCTTCCGAAAAGAAACAGATTCTGGATGCCGTGAGCTGGTACGATGCCGATGCCGAAAAGGTGGTGAAAGGCACCATCAAGCTCAAAGGCGATAAACTGAACGAGCTGCTGGCGCATCTGAATTGTACCGAAGCCCAATTGCCTGATTTTGGCTATTATACTACGGAAAAACCGGGCGCATCCACGCGGGGTGAATACCTCGAATATGAAACCGAATCAGACCTGCGTGATACGGAAAACGTGCCGCTCAAAGACGATATCCACGCCTATTTTCTGCGCGAAGTGAAACCCCACGTGGCCGAAGCCTGGATTAACCTCGACGCCACCAAGATTGGCTACGAAATCAGCTTTAACAAATACTTTTACCGCCACAAACCGCTGCGGACGCTGGAGGAAGTGAGTGCCGATATTCTGCAACTGGAAGAAGAAAGTGAAGGGCTGATTAAGTCTATTTTATCCTTAACCTGATTTTACAATACTCTCGGCACTGCCGGGGGTATTTTCCGGACGCAGTAATCAAGATGGATAAAGAGCTACTACCCGAAGATAATCAACTTGTTAGTGACATTAAGCAGTTGATCGAAGGCACTCGTCAGATGGTTAGCCAAACCGTAAATTCGGGACTGACGCAGTTGTACTGGCACATTGGCAAACGAATCAATACAGAGTTACTTGCCCACGCACGAGCCGAATACGGCAAGCAGATTGTGGTTTCGATAGCCCAGGAATTGACGGGTGAATATGGCCGTAGTTTTGACGAGAAGAACCTACGCCGGATGATCCAGTTTTCAGAATTATTTCCGGATGCTGACATTGTCGCGACACTGTCACGACAATTGAGTTGGTCGCACTTTGTCGCTATGATTCCGCTGAAAGACAGCCTGCAACGGGATTTTTACGCGCAAATGTGCCGGATCGAAAACTGGTCGGTGCGAACGCTGCGGCAAAAAATCGACGGTATGTTGTTTGAACGGACTGCTCTGTCCAAAAAGCCCGAAGACCTGGCCCAACTGGAGTTACGGCAACTCCGGGAAGAGGACCGGATAACTCCCGATCTGATTTTCAAAGACCCGTACCTCCTTGACTTTCTGAACCTGAAAGACACGTTCAGCGAACTGGATCTGGAAGAAGCTATTCTACGCGAGATTGAAAAGTTTATTCTTGAACTTGGCAACGGATTTACGTTTGTGGAACGGCAAAAGCGGATGGTGATCGACAATCAGGATTTTCGGCTTGATCTGCTCTTCTATCATCGACGGCTGAAACGGCTGGTGGCCGTTGAGTTGAAACTTGGTAAGTTCAAAGCCGCCTACAAAGGGCAGATGGAGCTTTATTTACGCTGGCTGGAGAAGTACGACCAACAGCCCGGCGAAGAACAACCCATTGGGCTGATTCTCTGTGCGGAAGGAAACCGGGAGCAAATTGAACTGCTCCAGCTCGATACGGCTAACATCCGGGTTGCTGAATACCTGACTGATTATTTACCCAAAGAACTGCTGATGCAGAAACTACATCAATTTACGGAATCGAGCAAACGAATGCTGGACAACCGACCTCAACCCGACACCCATGACTGATACCGCTGAAATCAAAACGAACGAAACGCTGAAACACAACCGATATGCCGACTACAAAGATTCCGGTGTAGAGTGGCTGGGCGAAATTCCGGCGCATTGGGAGGTTGTGAAATCTAAATACTTATGGAAAGAAAGAATTGACTTATCAGAAAATGGCGATGAAATGCTTCTTTCTGTATCTCAATATACTGGAGTAGGTACAAGAGACGATGGTTCCAGAACGGAATCACTGGTTGGGTATAAAAAGGTCCAGAAAAACGACTTAGTAATAAATATAATGCTAGCCTGGTTAGGTGGCTTAGGGCTATCTTCTTTCAGCGGTGTTGTGAGTCCAGCTTATGCAGTATATAGACAGACAAAAGATTTAAACCCCAAGTTTCTACACTATCTGTACCGAACGAGTATTTACCTTGATGAATTTGGCCGGAGATCAAAAGGGGTTGTCCCATCCAG
Organism: Larkinella sp.; assembly: GCF_965227735.1. Lineage (NCBI taxonomy): Bacteria > Pseudomonadati > Bacteroidota > Cytophagia > Cytophagales > Spirosomataceae > Larkinella > Larkinella sp. The sequence goes on from NZ_OZ245776.1 coordinate 2,278,476, forward strand.
ATGGAGAATGTATACTGATGACTTTGGGCAGGTTATAACTCTTCTCGCCCCCCTCACCGAACAAACCCGCATTGCCGAATTTTTAGACCGAAAAACCGCCCAGATCGACCAGGCCATTGCCCAGAAAGAACGGCTGATCGAGTTGCTCAACGAACGGCGGCAGGTGATGATTCATCAAGCCATTACGCGGGGATTGAATCCGGATGTGCCGATGAAAGATTCTGGTATTGAGTGGATAGGGGAAATTCCGGCACATTGGGAGGTGAAGAAGTTGAAGTACGTGCTGACAGAAAGAAATGACAGGTCAGATACTGGTCTTGAAACGATGTTGATGATGAGCCAAGAACATGGCCTTGTTGTGAGAGCCGAATACCATGAAAAAGCTATTGCTGGCCAAACAAGCATTGGTAGTAAAAAGGTGCTTTACAACGACTTAGTATTCAATAAACTTAAAGCACATTTGGGCGTTTTCTTCAAAAGTACGATTGAAGAAGTTGGATTAGTTAGTCCAGATTATGCAGTATATACTTCAAATGGAGTGGTTGAAGATTTAAAGTTCTTAGAACTTTTGTTTAGGCACCCAGCTTACATATGGCAATTTATTTGCAGTGCAACTGGCATTGTTGAGGGTTTAATTCGATTATACACTGGGGATTTATTCAATATAAGAATTTCCGTTCCTCCTTTGACTGAGCAAAAAGAAATCTTAGCCGAAGTAAATGAAAAAAGTTCGCAGATAGAAAGTGCTTTAAAAAAGATGGAGTATGAAATTAAACTCCTCCAGGAACTCAAATCAACCTTGATCAACTCGGCTGTAACGGGCAAGATCAAGGTATAACGGCAACCGGTTTTTTGAGCGATAAATACCAAACTATGTGTTTTCTTTTATGTATTTTTCGAACCCAGTAGAATGCCGAAAGCCCGGCTTGTGGCCGGGCTTCAGCATCTTAAGGAGGAGGGCGTTACGCTTCGGGCTCTGTAGCCACTGTCCAACGCAGGCACTGCAACCCTATCAGTTTCATTCAGTAAAGCAGTAGAAGAAACGATTTCTACTGAACTTACTACTTATTCTGGTACAAATGTCGCACCAAATACACGAATAAAACAAGTGATTTCAGTCTGTGCTGAATGGGTTGATGGGTTTTCTGCTGAATAACCCAGCAGATGCAAATAGGGATGGTGAGATATCCATTGATGATTATTCATTCTGCAACAACTACAGTTAAACGTCATTGAGCACAGTAAATACCAATTGGATGATTTATTGCGTGTCGATAATCCAATGGAAGTTTTTTACTAGATTTTAGACTGCTATTCCTACAAAATCACTCTTAATCAATGCCCAGCCAGACCAACGAACAAGCCCTCGAAGCCGCCATTGAGAAACAATTAACCGGCACCACCCGCGAAGACGTTCAGGCGGGAACCGTCGCCGAAACCGCTCCGCACTACCGGGCGGGCAACGGCTACTGGCTGGGCGAACCCGCCGATTTCAACGCCGACTACGCCATCGACACCCGGCGCTTCTGGCATTTTCTGACCACCACCCAGCCCGACGAACTGGCTAAACTCCAGACCCAGCCCCAGTGGGAGTTGCTGATCCTGCAAAAAGTGGATCGGCTGATCAAAAAATACGGCATTCTGTATCTGTTCCGCAAAGGGCTGGACATCGATGATGCCCAATTTACGATGCTGTATGTGCCGCCCCTGGCGTCGAGCAGTCAGGCCGTGAAAGACGCCTTCGAGCGGAACGAATTCAGCGTAACGCGGCAACTGCGCTATTCGACCACCAACCCCCGCGAAGAACTGGACATGGTGGTGTTTATCAACGGGTTGCCCGTGGCCACGATGGAGCTAAAGAACCAGTGGACGGGGCAAAACGCGCGGGTCCACGGCATCAAACAATACAAATGGGATCGTGACGCCACCCAGCCGCTGTTGCAGTTTGGCCGGTGCGTGGTCCATTTTGCCGTCGATCCCGATGAAGTTTTCATGACCACCCGGCTGAGTGGGAAAGACACCTATTTTCTGCCGTTCAACAAGGGTGACAAAAATCATGGCGCCGGCAATCCACCCAATTCTTTCGGCCATAAAACCGCCTACCTCTGGGAAGAGGTGCTAACCCGGCAAAACCTGAGTACGATTATCCAGCACTTTGTTACCCTCGACGGCAAAGCTACCGATCCGCTGTCGAAGCGAAACCTGCTTTTTCCGCGCTATCACCAGTGGGATGTTGTTCGGGGTTTACTAAAAAAAGTCAGCCTGCATGGCGTGGGGCAAACGTATCTGATTCAGCATTCGGCGGGTTCGGGCAAATCCAACTCCATCACCTGGGCGGCTTTCCAATTGATCGAAGCCTATCCCGAGTCGGAATCCACACCGGGAAACCGGGGCATCACCCACCCGCTGTTCGACTCGGTTATTGTGGTCACCGACCGCCGGTTGCTCGACCGCCAGATTCGGGACAATATCAAAGAGTTTTCGCAGGTTAAAAACATTGTGGCTCCGGCGTTTAGCTCTCAGGAGTTACGCACGGCGCTGGAAGGTGGCAAGAAGATCATCATCACCACCATTCAGAAATTCCCGTTCATCATCGACGGAATTGCCGACCTGAGCGACAAGCGGTTTGCGGTCATCATCGACGAAGCCCACAGTTCGCAGAGTGGTTCGGCCCACGACAGCATGAACAACGCGATGGGCAAAGCCAAAGCGGACAACAACGACGAGGAGACCGACGCCCAGGACCTGATTCTGGCGGCCATGCAGGCCCGAAAAATGCGCGGCAATGCGTCGTATTTCGCCTTTACGGCCACACCCAAGCCCAACACCCTCGAAAAGTTTGGCACGAAGCAGGCCGACGGCAAATTCGCTCCGTTTCATTTATACTCGATGAAACAGGCTATTGAGGAAGGTTTCATTCTGGATGTTCTGGCCAATTATACGACGTACAAAAGTTATTACGAGATTGAGAAATCAATCGAAGAAAATCCGCTTTTCGATACCCAGAAGGCCCAGAAAAAGCTACGCAGTTACGTCGAACAGCACCGGCAAACCATTCATACCAAGGCTGAGATTATGCTGGACCACTTCACGACGCAGGTGGTGAACACCAAAAAGCTCAAGGGCAAAGCCAAAGGCATGGTGGTTACGCAAAGCATTGAATCGGCTATTCGGTATTTTCTGGCCATCCGCACCATCCTGGCCGATAAAAATACCGCCTTCAAAGCCGTCATTGCTTTTTCGGGCAAAAAAACCGTTGATGGCATCGAGCATACGGAAGCCAGCCTGAACGGTTTTGCCGAGACCGAAACCAAAGACCGGTTTGACACCGATGAATACCGGCTGTTGGTCGTGGCCAACAAATACCTGACGGGTTTCGACCAGCCCAAACTCTCGGCCATGTACATCGACAAGAAATTGCAGGGTGTGCTGGCCGTTCAGGCGCTGTCGCGGTTGAACCGGGCGGCCAATGCCCTGGGCAAGAAAACCGAAGATTTGTTTATTCTGGATTTCTTCAATACCGTCGATGACATCAAGTCCGCATTCGATCCCTTTTATACGGCGACCTCGTTGAGCAGTGCCACCGACGTCAACGTGTTGCACGAGTTGAAAGCCCAACTGGACGATGTTGGGGTCTATGAATGGGGCGAAGTGGAGGATTTTGTCGCCAAATATTTCCGGGGCGTCGATGCCCAGCAGCTCAGTCCCATCATTGACGTAGCCGCTGATCGGTTCAGCAGCGAGCTGGGGCTGGAAGACAATGACAAGGCCGATTTTAAAATCAAAGCCAAGCAGTTTGTCAAGATTTACGGGCAAATGGCGTCCATCCTCCCGTTTGAAGTGGTGAACTGGGAAAAGTTGTTCTGGTTTTTAAAGTTCCTGATTCCCAAGCTGATCGTCCGCGACCCGCAGGGCGATGCGCTGGATGAGTTGCTCCAGTCGGTCGATCTATCCACGTATGGTCTGGAACGCACCAAACTGGGCCATACCATCGGTCTGGATGATTCCGAAACCGAAGTAGACCCGCAAAACCCGAATCCGCGCGGAGCCCACGGCAGCGATGCCGAGCACGACCCCTTAGACCTGATCATCAACAGCTTCAACGAGCAGCATTTTCAGGGCTGGAGTGCTACACCCGAAGAGCAGCGGGTAAAGTTTATCAGCATGTTGAAGTATGTTCAACAACAGCCGAGTTTTAAGACCCATGTTCTCAATAATCCGGATGTGCAAAACCGTGAAATTGCCTTCCAGAAGCTGTTCAACGATGCCGTCAACCAGCAACGCAAATTGGATATTGAATTTTATAAATTATATACGCAGGATGCAGCTTTTAAACAAGCCTGTCAGGACTCAGGTCGGCGGGTGTTGGGGATCTGACTACCGCTACACCCCCACCGTGTCATTTTCATCCGTCGGAATCTTCTCTTCGATGAAGTCCACAATCTGACCGGCGATGTCGATTCCCGTCGTTTTTTCGATGCCTTCCAGCCCCGGCGACGAGTTGACTTCCAGCACCAGCGGCCCCCGCTGCGATTGTAGCATATCGACGCCCGCGACCCGTAATCCCAGCGCTTTGGCGGCATTGACCGCCGTCCATTCTTCGTCGGGCGTCAGCAAAACCGCCTGACCGGAGCCACCCCGGTGCAGGTTGGACCGAAACTCGCCTTCCTTGCCCTGGCGTTTCATAGCCCCCACCACGCGCCCACCCACGACGAACGCCCGGATGTCGGCCCCTCTGGCTTCGGCGATGTATTCCTGAATCAACACATTGGCTTTCAAACCGTAAAACGCTTCGATCGTCGATTTGGCATTTTTGGCGGTTTCGGCCAGCACCACGCCCATGCCCTGCGTGCCTTCGAGCAGTTTGATCACCACCGGCGGGCCGCCCACCAGCGCAATCAGTTGATCGACGTCTTTGGGATGTTTGGCAAACACGGTTTTGGGCAGCCCTACGCCCGCTTTCGACAACACCTGCAAGCTCCGCAGTTTGTTTCGGGAACGGGTGATGGCCTGCGAACGCGCCGTTGTAAACACTTTCATCATCTCAAACTGGCGAACCACCGCGCAGCCGTAGTCGGTAACGGAAGCGCCGATCCGCGGCACAATGGCGTCGATTTGCTTCAGTGGCTGGCCTTTGTAGAGCACTTCGGGTTTTCCGCCTTCGATCATCACCTGGCACCGCAGGTGGTCGATCACAACGGGTTCGTGTCCGTGCTGCTCGGCAGCCTGTACCAATCGCCGGGTAGAATACAGGTCGGAATTGGTTGACAATATGGCAATACGCATATCGGTAAAAAAGGAAAGTCGGTTGGTGTAGATTCAGGGAAGCACAGACCCGGTTTTCGCGACAGAAATCAGGATTTCGGCGTCTGTTGTTTGAGTTGATACGAAACGTTTTGCAGTGATACGTCAACAACAAATTTGTTACGCAATAGTTTGCGGCCCAGCAAGACCGGGAAGCGCATTGTGCCGCGGTTGGCCAGCGAAAATTCGGCCCGGATGTGCCGCCCCATCACCAGAACGCGGGTTTGGATGACAAACCGCTTTTCGGATTGACCGAATGAGTTTTTAACGGTTTTATATTGAAAAACGTCGGTTACAAACTGCTTTTTTTTTCGGCCCCGCGCGCCCGCCAGCGTGAAATGCAGCCGCGACTGGTCGCCGTTTTGCACTAGTTTTACGTCGGTACAATGCAGGGCAGAGCCGAAGGCTCCGGTGTCGATTTTGGCTTCGATGTCGTTCCAGTCCAGATCCGGAAAATCCACCCGGTCGGCAAAACCGATAACCTGTTTGGGGCGCTCGGCCGAAGCCTTCTGCGTCGGTTTTTTCATTTTCCGTTGCGAATCAAACTACTGAACGTGAGCGACAAATCCATCATCACCATCTTGGCGCGGACGTTCCGTTCGATGTGAAAAACCGCTTCGTTCAGGTTACCGACCATGTGTTCGAGGTGTTCGGGTTCGAGAACTTTGCCAAAGTTTTCCACAAACGTACGTTCTTCGGCGGGGAGTCGCAAGAGTTCGTTGACGCCGTGTTTCCACAAAAACAGGTCGCGGCAGAGGTTCAGGCTGTAGTCGAGCAAACCGCGCTGTTTTTCTTTCCCGAGCGCATCGAACACATCCGCCTGTTTGACCAGCGCGATCAGGTCCTGGCGGTAACAAAACCGCATCCACTCGGCAAACCACGCGTGCCGGTCCGACCCCGGTTCGCCGTCTTTCTGCTCCGGTTCTTCTTCCGACAACCGAATGGCTTCCGACAGATTCCCGTCGGCCAGATAGGCTAGTTCCCGGGCCCGTTTTTCGGGCAGATTCAGGTGCTGGCGCAGGTGCGTGGCCACTTCATCGTCCGAAAACGCCTGAACGGCCACGCGCTGTGTCCGCGACAGAATCGTAATCAGCAGTTTGTCAGACTGGTTGGTGACCAACAGAAAAAGCGTTCGGGCGGGCGGTTCTTCCAGCAATTTCAGCAGGGCATTGGCCGTTGCCGTATGCAGATTTTCGGCACACCAGATCAACACAATTTTATACTCGCCTTCGTACGCTTTCAGCGACAGTTTACCCATCAGCTCACGCGCTTCCTCGACCGGAATGTTGCCCTGTTTGATGCTGATTGCAGCCAGCCACTCATCCAGCACGCGGTAGGGATGCTGGGCAACAAACTTGCGCCAGTCGGCCATGAACGTTTCGCTGGTGACCTTGCTGCCCGCTACCGGAAAAATGATGGAAAGGTCCGGGTGAACGAGTTTGTTCATTTTCGTGCAGGACGGACAGCGACCGCAGGCGTCGGCCAGGCCATCCGGAAGTTCCTGCCGGTTTTCGCAGTTGATGAACGTCGCAAAGGCCAGCGCCAGCGCAAGGTTCGCACTGCCCGGTGGCCCGTCAAAAAGCTGGGCGTGGGCCAGGTGGTTGGTCTGAACCGCCCGCGTCAACGCCCGCTTCGTGTCGTCGTGTCCAATGATTTCGCTGAATTGCATGGTATCAAAAGAGCCGGAAAATCCTGCCGTTTAGCCTGTCGTCTTTCTGTTCAAATCCCCTCTCCCGCTTTTTCCTGACGCCGTTTGGCCGTCTGCCGATGCACTTCCCGCAAAATAGTTTCTTCGACCCCGTCAAAGTCCAGCCCCCGGCGTCCGATGGTTTCGCGGGCCACCTGCAAGGCTTTGTCGAGCCGGTATTCCGTAAACCCCTCAGCTCCACCGCCCCACGAAAACGAGGGAATGTGTTTGGGTTGAAAACCGGCTCCGAACACGTTGGCATTCACGCCCACAACGGTGCCGGTATTGAACATCGTGCTAATGCCCACCTTCGTATAGTCGCCCATCATCAACCCGCAGAACAGCCGACCGGTATTTTCGAGCCGGTTGGTGGCGTAACTATACAGGTTCACGTTGGTATAATCGTTTTTTAGGTTGGAATTGTTGGTGTTGGCGCCCAGATTACACCACTCACCAATGACTGAATTGCCCAGAAAACCGTCGTGGCCCTTGTTGCTGTAGCCCAGAAAAACCGAGTTTCCGACTTCTCCGCCCACTTTGCTATACGGCCCGATGGTGGTATTGCTGCGCATTTTGCCGCCCCAGTTCACCGTGGCGTTGTCGCACAGCGCAAAAGGGCCGAGCATGACCGTTCCTTCCTGAATCAACGCGTTTTTGCCGATGTAAATCGGGCCGTTTTCGGCATTCAGAATAGCCGCCCGAATCACCGCGCCTTCCTCCACAAAAATGTTTTCGGGCGCATAACAACGGGTGTGCGGATCGGTTATCGGCTGCGAAGTCCGGCCAGCCGTCAGCAGTTCAAAGTCAGCTCGGATCTGCTCACCGTTGTGAACAAAAATCGACGGCAGGTCTTTCAGAATTGTCAATGGCTCTTCGAATACGTCCCAGGTACCGGCATCGTCGGCCGAGGGGGCGGTTTCCAGCGGTTTTTCGGTGCGAAATGCCAGCAGCAATCCTTCCGTTGTTACCAGCCCCGACTCCGGTTTTAACCCATTCAACGCATTAATGAGAGCGTTGGTAGGGCAAACAGCACCGTTTACGAAAAAATTATCGTGAATTGTCCGATAGGGATATTTTATTTGCAGGTACAAATCCGTCAAAAATGAAGGCGTTGTCCGGAGCCGGATGGCCCATTTTTCAGTGATGGTGCAGATGCCGATCCGGATTTCGCTTACGGGCCGGGTAAAGGTCAAGGGCAGCAGGGCCGTGCGAATCGTTGGATCGTCAAAGAGAATCAGGTTGTGCATACACTACTCGACAGTCAGGTTGCAAATATCCGAGTTTAATCGGGAAAGTGACTGCCTGAATTTTATCAAATAAATTAATTTTTTTGATGTGCCTTTTAAACCATTACCCCGTCTAAATGGTCACTGTACATAGTACTGCCTTTTCCCGCCTATATCCACATGAAGAATATCCTTTTACTGGCTTTGATTGGTTCCATGCTGAATTGCGACAATAAGAAAATAGGGGTTCCTCAAATCCCGAATTGTGGCAATTTCATGGCGTTGAAGAATTCACAGGAATGGTCAGCGGCTTCAACGGCGACCTTTGCGAACCGCGACAGCATCAATGTGATGGTGGAAGAATGCGGCACGTTCCGCACCGCCGGTGAAGTCGACTGGCTCAGCATCAATCAGTTACCCACAAAACCCGGTACCTATCGGCTGCGGCCCATCCGCTGGGACGACCTCAACGGCACCCCGCTTTCGGCCTGGGTGTATACGCGCATTGGCGATAACCCGACCGGCGACCGCTACAACCTCTACGCGTCGAAGACCGAGACCAATGAGGTCATCGTCGACGCCTACAACCCCACCAGCCGCCAACTCGAAGGCCATCTGAACGCAACGTTCGTGATCGACCCCGACAGTGATTCGCCCGGCCGGTCGCGGCCCGACACCATCCGGATTCGGGATGCTATATTTTCGGTGGTGGTCAACGGGGCAATTTAGCCGGTTTTTTGTCGGGTTTACCGGTTTTGGTCGTAGCTTTGGGCAACCGATTTATCCTTTGTTATGCGCCGTTACGGACTGATTGGGTATCCGCTCACCCACTCGTTTTCCCAGAAATATTTTACTGAAAAGTTTGAAAGAGAAGGTATTCCGGACAGTCGCTACGACCTGTTCGCATTGCCCGATCCGACGGCTTTTCCGAACCTGATCGCTTCAATTCCCTACCTCGTCGGCCTGAACGTCACCATTCCGCACAAACAGGCCATTCTCCCGTTTCTGGATGAACTTGATCCGGCTTCGGCCGGGCGGATTGGGGCTGTCAACACCATCCGGATTTTGCCCGACGGTCGAAAAATCGGCTACAACACGGATTACTACGGGTTTCGGTTGTCGCTGGAAGTCTGGCTGAAATCGCTCGACATTGCGCCCGAAACGCTTCAGGCGATGGTGCTGGGCAATGGCGGAGCAGCCAAAGCCGTCACGACCGCCCTGGCTGATTTACACATCCGCTACCGGCTGGTTTCCCGGCAACAAACCGCCGAAGCCCTGGCCTACGAAAACATCAGCCCGACGATCCTGGACGAATACCGCCTGATTATCAATACCTCACCCGTCGGCACGTACCCCAATGTAGAAGCTAGTCCGGCCATTCCGTACGGTCTGCTGACGAGCCGACATTTGCTGTATGACCTGGTCTATAATCCGGCGGAAACCCGGTTTCTGCAGCAGGGCCGCGAACAGGGAGCCGCGACCCATAACGGGCTGCCTATGCTCCACCTGCAAGCCGAAAAAGCCTGGGAAATCTGGAATTTGTAGCAATGCCGCTGACAGGGTCTTTGACCGCTGTCAGGGCCACGCAAAAAATGCCGCTGACAGGGTCTTTGACCACTGTTAGGGCTACGCAAAAAATGCCGCTGACAGGGTCTTCGACCGCTGTCAGGGCCTCGTAATCATGCACGAACTAACACTGACCAACGCGACGGTTTTTACCGGAACAACCCTTTTGCCGAATGCTTCGGTGCGGATTTCGAACGGACTGATCCAGGAGGTCTTCGCCGGAACAGCGGACGACCCGGACGCCGTCGACCTGCGGGGCCACTGGCTGGTTCCCGGTTTTGTCGATCTGCAGTTGTACGGCGGCTCCGACTTTTTCCTGAACGCATCGCCCACCGCCGAAACCGTCGCGCACATTTACGAAACACACCTGAAAACCGGAACGACCTCCGTGGTGCCGACCTTGTATTCAACCTCGCTGGAAACCATTCTGCAAGCCGTGGAAGCCGTTCGGCAGGTGCGGCAAACGAATCCGAATGGCGTGTTGGGGCTGCACGTGGAAGGGCCGTATATCAACGCCGTGAAGCGGGGGGCGCACAGTGCGAATTACGTGCGCCAGCCTACTGATGCCGAGTTGGTCGAGTTGTTTGAGAAGGGCCGTGACGTCATCCGGCTGCTGACCATCGCCCCCGAAATTTTTGGTCCGGAGCAGCTTTCCAGGCTGATTGAACAAGCCAGTCAGGCTTCTACCCTGCTGTCGCTGGGTCATAGCAATGCCACCTACGCGGAAGCCACCGGGGCTTTCAACCGCGGAATTATCCTTTCGACGCACCTCTACAACGCCATGCGCCCGTTTGAAAGCCGCGAACCGGGTGTTGTCGGGGCGGTTTTCGACCATCCGGGCGTTCGGGCCAGCATCATTGCCGACGGTTTTCACTGCGACTGGGCCACCATCCGGATTGCGAAACGGCTGCTCGGCGAGCGGCTTTTTCTGATTTCGGATGCGACCTTTGCCAACCCGACCCAGCCCACCTATGCCTTCGAAGATTTTATTCTGCACTACGAAAACGGGCGGTATACCAACCCGGAAGGCAAACTGGCCGGTTCGTCGATTACCCTGCTCAAAGCCGTTCAGAATTGCATTCAGCACGTGGGGCTGGAACCGGCCGAGGTGTTCCGGATGGCGGCCACCGTTCCGGCTGAAATCATTGGATTGGGGGATTCAATGGGCAAAATCCAGACCGGTTTTGTTGCCAATCTGGCGGTTTTAACGGAAGACTTTCGGGTTTCTGAGGTGCTGGTGGGTGGCCGGTTTCAGAACCGGTAAATTAGTCAGACCTTGCCGGGTGGATGCAAAACAAGAAAGGATACGAACCTAGGCGGCTTATTAAAGGTTTTTGGTGTAATTTGAGAGAACAAAAGCGGACAAAAAATGGAAACTAAAAAAACGCTTGAGCCAATTCCACCGATGCGTCGCGGGGCCAATTCATACAAACCTGAGGATATTATCCACTGGGCTGTTCAACGGTTTCTGGACGAAGTCTCTCATAAAGAGCCGCTAGAGATTCCAGACCTGGGTTTTACGGATGAAGAAAACCGGCGAATGGACGAAATTTTAGCAGAAGAACGCAAGTCATCATCTCCAGATCATTGATCACACTGTATGCCTAAATCGATTCAAATAGCCAAGGAAAATTGAGATCGAATCCCCTTCCACCCGGCATGTCGGCCCGAAATATGGGCAAGAATGATTTATGGGTTGCTGCTACCGCTTTATATTTTGATATGGAACTGCATACTACTGATCATGACTTCGATCATTTGTCGCTATTAGGTCTCAGATTGATGAAATCGTAGCGTTTTCTTCTTCGCAATCACCCGAATCGTTACGGCCAGCGCAACCAGCACCAGCGCCAGAATCAGCAGATACAGATAGCCCCGCGATGCGTCCGGACTCGCTACGGTTTTCTGGTTGCTGAGCATTTCATACGTCGGAATGACCCACTGGAAGACGTAGGCCTGCGCCAGCGTGATGAAACAGATGACCGTCAGCATGATAAAACTGTGCTTGACCGTAAAACGAAATAGCTCCGATTCTTTCCCGACTAAACTGCCGGCCGCAGCCGCCACCGCAATGGACTGCGGAGAAATCATTTTCCCCACCACGCCCCCCGACACGTTGGCAGCCACCGTCACCACCGGATCGACGCCAATCGACTGAGCCGTAGCGTATTGCAGTTTGCTGAACAAGGCATTGGCCGACGTATCGGAGCCGGTAATGAACACCCCCAGCCAGCCCAGAATCGGCGCGAAAAAGGGGAACAAAAAACCGGTATTGGCCAGCACCGCGGCCAGAGTGAGCGTGATGCCCGAGTCGTTGACGATGTAGGCAAAGCCCAAAACCGCAGCAATGGTCAGCACGGGAAATTTTAACTGGTTGAGTGTACTGATAAAAATGCGGGCAGCCTCCCGGTAAGTCAGCCCAATCAGGGGAATCACCACCAGATTGGCGATAAGAATGGCGGTTCCGGCCGCCGATAAGTAATTGAATTTGAATATTTTTGGCAAAACCGCTCCATTTTCGCCCACAATGGCGTTGTGCAGGCCGGGCACTTCGAACTGGATCATACCCACGGCGTTGAGTACGTCCTTGATCGGTTGCACACCCCAGGCAATTACCATGATGGTCAGCACCAGAAACGGCGACCAGGCCCGCAGCATCTGACCGCTGCTATACGAAACGTCGGTGTTGAACGTGGGAGCCGGTTCATTGGCAAACCGCCAGACGGTTTCGGGTTTCCAGAACCGCAGAAAAACCATGAGGCAGATAATCGATCCCAGACCCGCGATCACGTCGGGCAGCGAAGGCCCCAGGTAATTGGACGAAAACCATTGCAGGAAGGCGAACGAAATACCGCACACCATGACCGCCGGCAACACTTCCCTCGCTTTTTTGAAACCGGCGATGATCGTTACGAGGTAAAAAGGCAGAATGATCGACAAAATCGGCAGCGTGCGGCCCACCATTTGAGAAATCGGCAACTCCGGAATCCCGGAAACCTGCGAGGCCACGGTGATGGGAATGCCGATGGAGCCAAACGCCACCGGGGCGGTATTGGCAATCAGGCAAATTCCCGAAGCATACAGCGGATTGAACCCCAGACCCACCAGCATGGCCGCCGTGATGGCCACCGGTGCTCCGAATCCTGCCGTCCCTTCCAGAAAAGAGCCGAACGAGAACGCAATGAGCAGCGCCTGCAACCGCCGGTCGGACGTGATGCCCGCCATGAAGTGTTTGATGATTTCGAATTGCCCGCTTTTGACCGTCAGATTGAACAGAAAAACCGCCATGACCACCAGCCAGCAAATGGGAAACAACCCGTATAACGCGCCGTGGGCGAAGGACAGAACCGCCAGTTTGACCGGCATTCCGTACACCAGAATGGCCAGCAGGGCGGCAATGACCGTGGCGAGTAGACTGGCCTGATAACCTTTCATTTTTCGGATGATCAACGCCCAGAAAATGAAGAGAATGGGGAGGGCCGCGACGAGTACGGACAACGTGAGGTTCTGCAGGGGATCAATAACCTGGGTCCATTTCATAAACTATCCGGGCGTTAAGGGTTCAGGGTAAAGGTAGATCAATCAGATAAAGCAAATTTTACCGCTTTTTACTATACGATTTCGCCCGTTCGGGATCTGCGTCTCTTTTCTGATTCGTTTTTACCGCCCTGTCAATCCGCTAACCGTTATCTTTGTGGCTTGTTTTGTGTTACTTTCTGGTTTATAGAATGTTAAAAATTGCCGTCATCAGCGATATTCACGCCAATCTGCCCGCTCTGGAAGCGGTTTTACAGGACATTGAAAACCGTCGGGTCGATCAGCTTTTCTGCCTCGGCGATCTGGTCGATTTTGCCCCCTGGCCCAATGAAGTCATCGACCTGATCCGGCGAAACCGCATCCCGACGATCATGGGAAACCACGACGAACGCATTGCCTTCGACCTGCCGGTTATTCCGTTAGCGAAACACCGCGATTCCGAAACCCAGGCCCGGATGGCCGCCATCGCCTACACCCGTCAGCACATTACGCCGGAAAACAAGTCATTCCTGGCCAGCCTGCCGCGTCAGCTCCGGGTAGAATTCACGTTTGCGGATGCGTCGCTTTCCGTCCTCATGACCCACGCCAGCACCCGGTCGATCGACGAGTACATTTACGAAGACCATGATTCCGATGAGCTGGCGACGATGATGGACGAACAAAACGCCGACGTATTGATCATGGGTCACACGCACCAGTCGTACATCCGCACGGTTCAAAACCGCCCCGGTTTTCCGGCCAGAACCGCCATCAATTGCGGCTCTGTCGGGCGATCCAAAGAAGCACTACCGCTGGCTACCTACCTGCTCATCACCACCTCCGGCGTTCAGAAGCGGTTTGATGCCGACTCGATTGCGTATGAACTGATTCAGGTGGACTACCCCATCGCGCAGACCGCCCACGGAATCCGGCGCAGTGAAATCCCGGATTTTTACGCCGACTTTTTGGAGAGAGTGTTGCCGGTCGACTGATCCATGACCCGTCGCCAGAAATGGTAAAGGGGACTGATTCGCAGTGGCTTAGTAAATTGATTCGCTTCGCTGCTTTAGGGATAAAAGCGTCTAAGCAACCCGATCCTAAACCCTACCCCATGACTGTCGGACTTTTTATTCCCTGCTACGTCAACCAGTTTTATCCCCAGGCCGCGATTGCAACCCTGCAACTGCTGCAAAAACTGGGGGTCGAGGTGGTGTATCCGCCCCGGCAAACCTGCTGCGGACAACCGATGGCCAATTCCGGCTTCGAACACCTCACGCAGGACTGCAACCGTCTTTTTCTGGAAAATTTTTCCGACTTCGATTACATCGTGGCGCCCTCGGCCAGTTGCGTGTTACACGTCAAGCAACACCTCCATGCGCCGACGAATCCGGCTCTGGCGGAACGGACCCGATCCAGAGTCTACGAACTGGTGGAGTTTCTGACCGATGTACTGAAAGTGGAAAATCTGGCGGCCCGGTTTCCCCACAAAGTTGGCATTCACCAGAGTTGCCACGGGCTGCGGGGGCTGTATCTGGCCCAGATGAGCGAACTCAACGCGTCGCCCTTTTCCAAACCAGTGCAGTTGCTGAACATGGTGGACGGCCTGGAACTAGTTGATCTGGATCGCCCGGACGAATGCTGCGGTTTTGGCGGCACCTTCTGCGTGGCCGAAGAAGCTGTTTCCGTCAAAATGGGCAAAGACCGCGTGACCGATCACGTTAAAAATGGCGCCGAATACATTACCTCCGTGGATCTTTCCTGCCTGATGCACCTGGAAGGCATCCTGCACCGGAATAAAAGCGCCATCAAAGCCGTACACATTGCCGAAATTCTAAACGCCACCGTGTGATGGAAAAAGCAACGAAAGATCATGCCGCCCTGGCCGAAGCGTTTAACCAGGACGAAGAACACGTGAACTGGCACGACGGTGCGCTCTGGTGGATTCGGCAAAAACGGGACATAGCCGCCAAAAATATCCCCGAATGGGAACAATTGCGCGAAACCGCTTCCCGAATCAAAAGCAACGTGCTGTCCAACCTGCACGATTATCTGCTGGAGTTTGAAGCCAACCTCACCAAAAATGGCGTAACGGTTCACTGGGCGGCTGATGCGGAAGAACACAACCGGATTGTGTATTCCATCCTGAAAGCGAAGGAAATCACGCAGATGATCAAGAGCAAATCCATGCTCACGGAAGAATGCCACCTGAACGAATACCTGATCGAACGCGGCATCGACGTCATCAACTCGGATCTGGGCGAATACATTCAGCAACTGGACAACGAACCGCCGAGCCACATTGTGCTGCCCTGTATTCACAAACGAAAAGAAGAAATCGGCGAGATTTTTCACGAACACCTGGGCACCGAAAAAGGCGTTTCGGACCCGACCACCTTAACCCGGTTTGCCCGCTGGCACCTCCGCGATGCCTTCATCAGCCGCCGGGCCGCCCTGACCGGCGTTAATTTCGCCGTGGCCGAAACCGGCGAATACGTCGTCTGTACGAACGAGGGAAATGCCGATATGGGCGCCCATTTGTCGGACATTCAGATTGCGTCGATGGGCATTGAAAAGATCATTCCCAAAAAGGAACACCTCGGTGTTTTTTTACGGTTGCTGGCCCGGAGTGCTACCGGTCAGCCCATCACGATTTATTCCAGCCATTTTAAAAAACCGCGTGCGGGTCAGGAGATGCATCTGGTTCTGGTCGATCTCGGCCGAAGCCGTCAGTTGGGTCGGCCGGATTTCCGGGATTCATTGAAATGCATCAAATGTGGCGCGTGCATGAACACTTGCCCGGTGTATCGAAAAAGTGGTGGTTTGAGCTACCACAACACCATTTCCGGCCCGATTGGGGCGATTCTGGCCCCGAATCTGGACATGAAAAGGCACGCGGATCTGCCGTTTGCATCGACGCTCTGCGGTTCGTGTTCCAATGTCTGCCCGGTAAAAATCAATATTCACGATCAGCTCTACCAGTGGCGGCAGGTAATCGTTCAGGAAGGCTATGCGGCCAATACCAAGGTTTTGGGTATGAAAGCAATGGCCTGGACCTTATCCTCACCCGGTTCGTATACCACCATCGGGCGGGCCGGTCGGTGGGTGTTGAACAACATCCCGTTTGCCGTGAACAACAAGTTTAATCCGTGGTACAAACAGCGGGAAATGCCAGACGGGCCGAAGGAGTCGTTCGGGGAATGGTACGCCAAGAACCAGGGCGACAACGGTTCCGAAAAAGTTTAAAATACCCTTTCCATCCTGAACCTGAAAACCGGCATGAACACCCGAGAAAGTATACTGGCTGCGGTTTTGAAAAACCAGCCCCCCGCCAGTCCGTTGCCCGATCTGTCTTTTTTGAAGGGCAACCGACCGGACATCATTGCAACCTATCAGGCGGTTTTTACCAGCATCGGCGGTAGCGTCTTTGTCGTTGACGATCTGGCCACCGTGAACACCCGGCTTCGGGAGAACTTCGATTCTACGAAGCGGCTGGTTACCACCCTGCCGGAGCTGGGCGAACCGTTTGAAGTTCTCTCCAAAACCGCCGACCCGCGCACCTTCAACGACGTCGAACTGGCCGTGATTGAAGCCCAACTGGCCGTTGCCGAAAACGGGGCGGTCTGGCTCCCGGAACAACGGATGGGACAACGCATCATTCCGTACATCTGTCAGCATCTGGCGGTGGTCGTCCGGGCCGAAACCATCGTTCCGACCCTGCACGAAGCCTATGCGCAAATCGGGCCGGGCGACTACGGTTTTGGTGCGTTTATCGGCGGGCCTTCCAAAACGGCGGACATCGAGCAGGCGCTGGTGATGGGCGCCCACGGACCGATTACGATGACGGTATTTATTTTGGATTAATTTGAACTATAAATTGGGCAGTCCAGAAATCCAGCCCACAGTTTTAACTGTGGGTTTGTGAGAAGAAACCGGTGTAAATGAAACCGTTTTAACGGTTTGAAGATCTCAAAACCGTTAAAACGGTTCCAATTATATATTGCATTTTTTCTAAACCCACGGTTAAAACCGCGGGCTATAATAAAAACTAAACCCGATAATCTGACTGATTTATAGTCCATGCATTTCACGTTATTTTAAGCAACTAAACCCCGAACATGACCCTTATCATTCGCGACAACCTGCAGGAAATCTATACAGACGTCTATACCGAAGAAGCCCTCGCGGCCCTTTCGGCCCTCGCTCCCTTCAACCAACGCATCAAAACTGCCATGGCCGACCGGCTGAAACGGCGCGCTGATCGGCAGCAACAGAAAAACCGGATTACCTTCCTCGACCCGGAAAGTTTGATTCCCGGCACAAAAATCAAGGTGAAGGACGCCCGCGACGGCCAATTCGAAGGTTCGGTTATTCCGGCCGATCTGCAACGCCAGTGGATTCAGGGAACCGGGCCAGCCGCCAAACCCAACGCGCCCGTCGAAAACAGCATTCGGAATGTCGCCTACGCGCTGCTTTCCGGTGCCGACGGCTGGATGTTCGACGGAGAAGATGCGTTGGGCCAAATTACCACCATGTCGCTCGACAACCAGCGCAACCTCAAACTCGCCATTCACAAAGACCCGGTTTTCCTGAAAGTTGCCGAACAGGTCGCTCAGGAAATGAACCGCTGGTCGAAATCGTTTTTGGGTCGGGAAATGATCACCGATTGGGAAAAACAACTCAATTTTACCACCAAAATCTTTCGCGCGCGGGGTCTTCACCTCGACGACCGGCACATCCGCGATGCCGACGGCGTCGCTTTGGCCGCTTCGATTGTCGATGCGACACTCTACGTCGTCAACAATTATCAGGCTTTGCAAAAAGCCGGTTCGTCCATCGTGCTGTATCTGCCCAAAATCCAGACTGCCGGAGAAGCCGCCGTCTGGAACGACCTGCTCAACGCACTGGAGAGTCAGATTGGACTCCCTGTCGGAACGATTAAAGTGTATGTGCTAGTCGAACAACTCGAAGCGACGCACCAGTTGATGGAAATCCGGGCGGCTTTGGGCAAGCATTTCGTAGGCTACAATACCGGTCGCTGGGATTACATCAACAGCGTTTCAGATGCGATGGCGTGGGATAAAACGTTCATTAATCCCAACATCGAAGCCATCACGATGACGTATGGGTACATGCGGAATTACGAAGACCGGGTGCGCCGGGCCGTCAACACACCGGACCTGCACGGCAATTTCGCTTTGTGGCAGGGCGGTATGGAACCCAACATTCCGGTCGGTTCCGAAGCCGGAGTCGCAGCCAGCATGGAAAAAGCCGTGGCCGGTGCCGGTCGCGAACAGCGCGAAGGAGCCAGCGGAAAATGGGTGGCGCACTGGAAAATGGTACACATCGTCCGACCGGTTTGGGAAAAAGTCGGCGAAGCCAATCAGTTGGGACGCGAATTTCCCCGGCTGACGTACACGCAAGCCGATGCCGATGGCTTAATTCTGATCGAACCCGCACCGACCGACATTCGGGGCGCGCGGAATCTGGTGAGTGTGGCGTTGCAATACGGCAATGCGTTCGGGCAGGGCATGCAGGCAGCAGCCCTGAAACCGGCGGATTTTTTCGGCAACGACGATATTCTGTACCTGATGGAAGACATGGCAACGGGGGAAATCCGGCTGAGTATTCTGTGGGAATGGATTCACAAAGGGGCGGTATTGACAGACGATGATCCTGAAACCGGAACCCGGGCCGGGGCGGTTTTTTCGATGGAACTGTACCAAAAACTGGTAGCCGAAGAATACGAAAAGCTGTTGAAAGCGGCCAGTAAGGATGTGTACGAATCCTCGAAAACGACGACCTTGCCCATTGCGCTGGAGATTGCGAATGTCTACACGCTGAGCGAAGTAAAACCGCCCTGGTTCATCGACCTGCTGAACATCAACCTCAACAATCTGGACCTGGACGTGGCGAAAAAACGGATTCAACTGTATATGAACACGCTGGTGCAGGACGGCAAACGAATCACCGAAAATGTAGACTTTGTAGCAACGAGTCCGTATGTTTAGGGGCGGTTTTAGGCAGCAGTGGGCTGTTCTGAAAATCGTCATCAGCAAACTACGATTCCATGAGTTCGCAAAAATTACGGGAAGATGCGTTGCACTACCACGCCAAAGGACGTCCGGGGAAAATTGAAGTTGTTCCGACCAAAGAAACGCTAAATCAACGGGATCTGTCGCTGGCTTATTCCCCCGGCGTGGCGGAACCGTGTCTGGAAATTGCCAGCTTTCCCGAGAAAATTTACGATTACACGACCAAAGGAAATCTGGTGGCGGTGATCACCAACGGCACGGCGGTGTTGGGTCTGGGCGACATTGGCCCCGGCGCGTCCAAACCGGTGATGGAAGGAAAATGCCTGCTGTTTAAAATCTATGCCGACATCGACGCCTTCGATATTGAACTGAATACCACCAACATCGATGAATTTGTACGAACCGTCAAGATTCTGGAACCCACCTTCGGCGGGGTCAATCTGGAGGACATTGCGGCTCCGGCCTGCTTCGAAATTGAAGAACGGCTCCGGAAAGAACTGACGATTCCGGTCATGCACGACGACCAGCACGGCACCGCCATCACCAGCGCAGCGGCTTTGCTGAACGCCCTGGCTATTTCTGGCAAAGAAATCAGTGAGATCAAGCTGGCCGTCAACGGAGCGGGCGCGGCTGCCATTGCCTGTCTGGATTTATATGTCGCGCTGGGCGTTAAAAAAGAACATATTACAGTTTTTGATAAGGACGGATTGCTGCACCCCGCCCGCACGAATCTGGTTCCGAATCAATACAAGTACGTCCGGGATCAACTCCCCGATGGCTGGACGCTGGCCGACGCCATGCAGGGAGCGGATGTGTTTCTGGGGCTGTCGATCGGGAAAGTGGTCAGTCAGGATATGATTAAATCCATGGCGAAAGATTGCATCGTGTTTGCCATGGCGAATCCCACGCCCGAAATTTCCTACGAAGAAGCGGTTGCCGTCCGGCCCGACATCATCATGGCCACGGGGCGGTCCGACTATCCCAATCAAGTCAATAATGTGCTGGGGTTCCCCTATATTTTTCGGGGTGCGCTGGATGTTCGGGCCACGGCCATCAACGAAGCCATGAAACTGGCGGCTGTTCGGGCGCTGGCCGATCTGGCGAAAAAAACCGTACCGGAAATTGTCAACATGACCTACGGACAACAGAATCTGTCATTTGGAAGGCAATATATTCTACCTAAACCGACAGACCCGCGTTTACTGACCACCGTAGCGCCCGCCGTTGCCAAAGCCGCGATGGAATCCGGGGTTGCGGGCAGATTCATTACCGATTGGGAAGAATACAATTCGCAGTTATCGCACCGCATCGGGCTGGACAATTCGCTGATTCGGGGCCTGATCAACCAGGCGAAACGGTCGCCGAAACGGGTGGTTTTCACCGACGGCGAAAATCTGACTGTACTCCGGGCGGTTCAGGAAGTGCTTGAACAGAAAATCGCCGTGCCAATTCTGCTGGGAAATGCGACGAAAATCAACCGAATCATCCGGGAAAATAAACTGGCGATCGAACGGGTTACCATCCTGGATCCCCGCTCCCGGAAGCAGGAAAAAACCGTACTCGAGTACGCGGAAGTGTTGTATGAAAAACGGAAGCGGAAAGGACTGACCTTTGTCGACGCGAAGGGATTGATGCTGCACCGCAATTATTACGGGGCCGTTATGGTGGAAGTTGGTGCTGCCGATGTATTGATTTCCGGCTTGACGCGCAATTACCCCCAAACGCTGCGACCGGCCTTGCAGGTGATTGGACCACAGGACGGCATCAACAAGATTCTGGGGATGTATATTTTGATGAGCCGCTTCGGCCCGATTTTCCTGGCCGACACCACGGTCAACATCAGCCCGACCGCCGAGGAGTTGGTGGAAATTGCCGAAATTACGGCCAATGAAGTGAAACGTTTGAATGTGGAACCCCGCATCGCGTTTCTGTCTTATTCGACGTTTGGCAGTGCCGGTGGCGAAGACGCTCTGAAAATGCAGAAAGCCGTCAAAATTCTTCACGCCAAACGCCCGGATTTGATCGTCGACGGTGAAATGCAGGCTCATTTGCCTTTCAATCTGAACTTGTTGAAGGAAACCTATCCATTCTCGCCCCTGGCAAAATCGGGCGCCAACACGCTGATTTTCCCCAATCTGTCATCGTCAAATATCGCGTATAACCTGTTGAAAGAAATTGCGCAGATTGAAAAAATCGGCCCGGTGCTGATGGGGCTGAAAAAACCGATCCACGTTTTGCAACTCGGCAGTACGGTGCGGGAAATTTTCAACATGGTTGCGGTCGCGGTGGTCGATCGGTAATTCGGTTCAGGAAGGCCGGTACGTCATCAGCGAGTCGTCACCGATCCGCCCGGTAGCGACCAGCCTTCCCCGAACCACGGGAACCGCCAGCCCTTCGCCCATGACTTTCAGACTTTTAAAAACCCGCACCTCATCCCAAAGCCCCAGATTCAGAAAGCTTTCCAGCAAAGCCGCCCCGCCTTCCACAATCACCGACTGAATTTTCTGCCGGTATAAATCGGCAACGAGTTGGGGAAGAAAAGGAGTTTCGGGGTTTAGCTGGATGTATTTTGTTAAAGCCCCTAAATCCCCTAAAGGGGACTTGGACGCACCTGCATCCGGATGCTTAAAGTCCCCTTTAGGGGATTTAGGGGCATCCGCCGGAAACTCAGAAGCATTTTTTTTCGCAACAACCGTATACACCAGCGTCGGTTGCGAACCGTCGAAAAGGTGCAGGGAAGTGGGTAATTGCAATTGTTTGTCGATCACGATGCGAACGGGATTTCGACCGCTCCAAAGCCGGACGTTCAACTGCGGATTGTCGTGCCGGGCGGTGTTGGTGCCCACCATGATCGCATCTTCCTCGGTTCGCCATTTGTGAACCAACTGCCGCGACAGCGGGCTACTGATCGGAATGGGGCGAAAATCGGCGGGAGCCATAAAACCGTCGGCGGTTTCGGCCCATTTCAGAATCAGGTACGGTCGTTGTTGCTCGATAAAGGTAAAAAACCGCCGGTTTAACTCGCGGCCCTGTTCGGCCAGCAAACCGGTTTCTACTTCAATACCGGCCGCTTGTAGTTTGGCTAAACCTTTCCCGGCCACCAGCGGATTCGGGTCGTCGTTGCAAACGATCACCTTTTTTACACCTTTGGCAATCAGCAAATCGGCGCAGGGGGGCGTTTTTCCAAAATGCGAACACGGTTCCAGGGTGACGTAAACCGTCGATTCGGGCAACAGCGATTCATCGCTCACCGAGCGCACGGCGTTCACTTCGGCGTGTGGGCCGCCATACTGCCGGTGCCAGCCTTCGCCAATGATGCGCTGATTGTGGACAATTACGCAGCCCACCATCGGGTTTGGGCTGACGCGCCCCCGGCCCAGTTTGGCCAGTTCCAGGGCGCGGGACATGAATAAGGAGTCGTCGATCAACGGTTTTCAGGATCAGTTGTAAACTCTAACGTAAAGAAATCAGTAAAATCCGTGAAATCTGTTTCGCGAAGGTTTAGATTTACGCAAATTTTACGTCCGCATGATTACAGCCAAGTCGTTATTTGATTCGCTGGTGGGGCAACTGGTCGGTTACCGCCCGGAAGAAGCCCGCGCCATCGTGTTTTTGTTGCTGGAACATTTCCTGTTGCTTCGCCGAACCGACGTAGTGGCTGGTAAACCCATTCCCACGAACCCTCCTCAACCCGACTGGGCCGAACTCATCCGGCGGCTCAACAGCCACGAACCCGTTCAGCACCTCATTGGCACAACGGAGTTTTGCGGTCTGGAGTTTCAGGTGTCGCCGGCGGTGCTGATTCCCCGTCCCGAAACCGAAGAACTGATCCGGCTCATCGTCCGGGACTATGCCGAAACCACCGGGCAACTGAACCTGATCGACATTGGAACCGGCAGCGGCTGCATTGCCGTCACCCTGGCGCGGTTTCTGCCACAAGCATCGGTAGTGGCCTGGGATTTGTCGCCGGAAGCCTTGGAAGTGGCGCAGTTAAACGCCCGAACGCTTTTGGCAGACGTGGAATTTGAACAACGTGACATTCTTAAGGTTGGTGAAGAAAACCGCCGGTTTGAGTGCGTGGTCAGCAATCCGCCGTACGTAACCTTGTCGGAAGCGGAACAGATGGAAACGAATGTTTTACGATATGAGCCTCATCTGGCGTTATTTGTAGAAGACCAGGATCCGTTGCTGTTCTACAAAGCCGTTGCCGATTTCGGGCAGCAACACCTGAATACGGAGGGCGCCTGCTACGTCGAAATCAACGAGCGGTTTGGTCCACAAACCCAGCAGGTTTTTGAAGAACGCGGCTATCGGAATGTGCAGATTTTCAAGGATATTCATGGCAAAGAGCGATTTGTTAAGGCGGTTAAATAATATCGAATACTGAATATTAAATAACGAATAGCGAAGTAATTCTGCTGGCGTTCTTTATTCAATATTCAGTGTTCGATATTCGATATTCATTTACATGACATCAGCAGACATCACCTATCATACCAAAATCCGTCAGGTATTCGACGAAATGAGCAAGGTCGTTGTGGGGCAGCAGGCCCTGCTCAACCGGCTGCTGATCGGCCTGTTTACGGGCGGACACATTTTACTGGAAGGCGTTCCCGGTTTGGCCAAAACGCTGACGATCAACACGCTGGCCAAGGCTTTGCAGCTCGATTTCCAGCGAATCCAGTTTACGCCCGATCTGCTCCCGGCCGATTTGGTCGGTACGATGATTTTTAACCAGAAATCCGGCGAGTTCGAAGTGAAGCAGGGACCGGTTTTTGCGAACCTGATTCTGGCCGATGAAGTCAACCGCTCGCCCGCCAAAGTGCAATCCGCCCTGCTCGAAGCCATGCAGGAAAAACAGGTGACGATTGGTGAAGAAACGTTTATTCTCGATAAGCCTTTTCTGGTATTGGCGACGCAAAACCCGGTGGAACAGGAAGGAACCTATCCCCTGCCCGAAGCCCAGATTGACCGGTTTATGATGAAGGTTTTTGTGGGCTATCTGTCGAAAGACGAAGAACTGGAGGTCATGCGCCGGATGTCGAACCTGAATTTCGATTACGAAGTGCAGCCGGTGCTGGACAAGGAAGACATTTTCGCGATCAAGAACGAAATCAATAAAATTACCATTTCAGAAACCCTCGAACGCTACATCATCGAGCTGGTTTTTGCCACCCGCCGACCGCTCGACTACAACCTCCGCGACGAAGCCCGGTACATTCAGTACGGCGTTTCGCCCCGCGCCAGCATCAACCTCAACCGGGCCGCCAAAGCCCTCGCCTACTTCGACCAGCGCGATTACGTGTTGCCCGAAGACATCAAGGAAGTCGCGCCTGACGTGTTCAACCACCGGATTCTGCTCAATTACGAAGCCGAAGCGGATGGCGTGACGACCCTACAGATCATCGACTCGATTCTGCGGAAAGTGGCCATTGGGCGGTAGAATAGCCCGAAAACCCGGGCCAGTTGCTTCTTTGCGGTTACAATACCGCGCAACCCGGTTTTGAATAAATTATAAATAGAGATGGTAGTGACGGGTTGAGTTGAGCGAAATTCTGCCTTTCCCTACAGCTTTCCAACGGATCGCCAGAGGGCCAGTTCTTCACTAAACCGGTTGTTGATGACCTCGCATTGGGCATCGATCCGCATGGTTGGGCGGGTTTTCAGGTTATAGGCTGGCCAGGCCGGAACCTCTTTTGCCGCCGGTTTGCCGGTTCGGGCAAAGGTCGTCCACAATTCGGCGAAGTGCCGGGAAGCCGTAAACCGTTCGGGTCGGTTGCCGCCAAAGAAGCTTTCCTTCGGCTCGGAACCGTCGCGGGGCGGAAGTTCATTGTTGAATTTGAACGAAATATCCATCGCGTGGGGCGTTCCCATCGCATAGTCCGTACCCGGTATTTTCTTCTCCGACTTATAGCCGAAATTATACAGATACACCGGTGCTCCGCCCTGCTTCACTTTTTTCTCGGCAATATCGACCGACCCCAGGCCCATCATGGTAATGGACGAAACCGCCACGTAAAGATCCGAAGCGGAGGCATTGGGGTTGGCTTTGCGGTAGGTATCGACAATTTTTCCGGCATCGTCACCATACTGCGGTTCGAGTTTTTTCGGCAGGCTGTCGAAATCCAGTTTGGCAAACTCGGTGTCTTTGCGCTCCCAGGCAAAGAACGTGTATTCATCCTCATTCCAACCCACCAGCAGCGGTTTGTTGCGCGAAATGGCCGGGGCAGTTGGATCAAACGGGTGATGAGGCAACACCACGCCATCGACCACGGGGCCAAAACCGCCGTAATTGCGACGCATCATGCCCTGGTTGCGGTTTTTCTCCTGAAAGGGTGGCACAAAGGGCAACTTACCTTGCATCGCGAGTAAATCAGCCGCTGGCACATCCAGGAGTTTCCGCCAGTCTTTGGGCGCAATGTTGAGTTCTTTCAGCAGCATCGCCGTCGTTTCGGCCGCTACGTCTTTGGGCGTCATCCGAACCCCCGGACCACTTTCGATGGAAGCCTTGTTGAAATACGGAGCCGCTTCGGGCATCGCATAGAGGCAGGAGGTTTTGGCTCCCCCGCCCGATTCGCCCCAGATCATGACGTTGTCGGGATCGCCCCCAAACCGGGCAATGTTGTCGTGCACCCATTTCAGGCCCGCCGTTATGTCGAGCATGCCCATGTTCCCCGACCCGGCATAATCCGACCCGCCCAGTTCGTCCAGATACAGAAAACCCAGCAGCCCCAGCCGGTGGTTGGTTTCGACGACGACTACATCAAAATTCCGGGCCAGATTGGAGCCATCCTGACTGGCCGACGCTCCCGAGCCAATCACAAAACCGCCCCCGTGGCTGTAGAACATCACCGGACGCTTGCGATTGTCGTTGGCCGGGGTCCAGACGTTCAGAAAGAGACAGTCTTCCGAAGGAGCAGGCTCGTTGCGACGGGGTGACTGAATGGCCGGTGGGCCCACCTGCAACGCATCCCGAACCCCGGTCCAGGGATCGAGTGGCGCAGCCCGGCGAAACCGGCGATCACCGGAGGTACGTCCGGCATACGGAATGCCTTTAAACACATTGACTCCTTCTTTCCGAATCCCACGGACGCGGCCATAGGCGGTTTCCGTTTCAATGAATTCATCCGATCGGTTTCCGGAGGAAAAAGCAGCGTGAGAAACAGAAACCGCTGCGGTGGCCAGCGCTAGTTGAGCTAAAAAATCCCGTCTGCCGATTGGGTTCATTTTTCTGTAAGAATGGTCTTCCCTAAAGCCTGCGCTAAACTTTCATACAAAAAGACAGAAAAATCACGGCAATGTCTAATCATACTTTCTTACCTTTTAATAAGTTTTTCTTATCACAACTGATTACAAATCCAGGGTCGATTCGCAGACGATATGGAATTACGCCAGTTAAAATATTTTGTGGGGGTGGCGGATGCGTTGCATTTTGGCCGGGCGGCTAAAACCCTTTTTGTATCGCAACCGGCGCTGAGTCAGCAGATTAAATTATTGGAAGGCGAGTTGGGGGTCGAGTTATTTGTGACCAGCCAGCGAAACCGCCACCATAAAGTGGCGTTGACCGAAGCCGGAAGTTACTTTCTGGCCGAAGCCAAACGGATATTACAGCTCAGTGAAAACGCCGTCCGAAATGTGCGACAGGTCGGAGCCAATCAACTGGCCGTTACCCTGGGCGTCTTCAAGTTGATCCTTCCGGAGCGGATCATGGGGATGCTCGAGCTTTTTACGACCCATTTCCCAACCATCGATGTTCGGCTTGTGGAGCAACCCAACCCGGTTCTGGTACAGGATTCGGTGGCGAACGACCGGATTGATCTGGGCATGACGGTGCTTCCCCTGGAGCGGAAAGGTTTGATTGCCACGCCCTATGCCGAAGCCGATTACGCGGTTTTGCTGGATAAAAACCATGCACTGGCGACCCAAACGGCCGTCAGACTTTCGCAGTTACAAACCGAACGGTGGATCGACCACGGCCCGGATGCGGGGCTCTATTTTGGCCAGCTCGAGGAGGCCTGTCGGCAGGCGGGATTTGTCCGACAAAACAACATCGTGCAATACGTCCCCTCGTTCGACCTCCTGAAAAGCATGGTTCGACTGGGAAGGGGAATTGCCTTTATTCCGATTTCGCTCGATTTACGCCAGGAACCCGATTTGTTGGCGATGCCCATCATTAATGCCGACGGCAGCGCGTTCAAACAGGTCGTCATTCAGCACGTCCTGATTCACAAAGCAGAACACGCCAAACCGCTGGTTCAGGCACTGAGCGGTTTATTGAACCGGCGTTGATTCGAGCAGGAACAGCCCACGACCGTTAGTATTGGCTTTACGACCAGGCTGCCGCATCCGCCCGGTAGTAAAGCAAACGATGGATTCAGTATAATCGGCTCTGCGTCAGCTTTCTGAACCAACTTAACTTTTTACGATGATGACTCATTTGGCAAAATACCGGTTGAGAACGAGTGGTTTTCTAACCGGAGCGTTGTTGATCATGGCCACGGTCGCAGCTCAAAAACCGCAGCAACCGGCCCTTGCCTCCCGCTCGGTCAAGATTTTGACGCAAAAGGGGTTGACCTTTAAAGATCTTAATAAAAACGGTAAACTCGATCGCTACGAAGACTGGCGACTGCCCGTTGAAACGCGGGTGAAAGACCTGGTCGATCAGATGACCCTGGAGGAAAAAGTGGGCTTCATGCTCATCAGCACGACCCGGATGAGTGGCGATAATGCCTTTCAGCAGAATGCTCCTCAAGCCGGACGGAGACCGGCTGAAATTACCAGTGATTTCAACGAAGAGGATTTGGTTCAGCCCAATAATATTTTCACCCGAAAACCACTTTCGGTGCCGATCATGTCTGCGGCTGGTACCACCAAAGCCGTGACCCGGTTTCACTTGCGCCACTTTATTTTACGAGCCAATCCACCCGCTCAGACCATTGCCGAATGGGCCAACAAGCTCCAGGAACTTTGCGAATCGTCCCGTCTGGGGATACCCGCCATCGTTGCTTCCAATCCCCGAAACCACATCACCATCGATGCCGCCGTTGGGTTAAGTGTGGGAACGACGGCGTTTTCCAAATGGCCCGGTGAATTGGGGCTGGCCGCCATGCACGATTTGAAACTCACCCGTGAATTTGCCGACATTGCCCGCCAGGAGTGGACGGCCGTTGGGTTGCGCAAGGGCTATATGTACATGGCCGACCTGGCGACCGAACCCCGCTGGCAACGGATCGAAGGTACGTTCGGGGAAGATGCCGATCTGGCTTCCGGTATGATTCGCGAAATCGTACTGGGCTTCCAGGGCACGCAACTTGGCCCCGGTTCGGTGGCTATGACGACCAAGCATTTTCCCGGCGGTGGCCCTCAGGAGAACGGCTTGGATTCCCACTTCGACTGGGGAAAATTTGCGCATTATCCCGGCGGCATGTTCGAGTATCACCTGAAGCCCTTCAAGGCGGCCATTCAGGCCGGGACCTCCGCCATCATGCCCTACTACTCCAGTCCGAAAGGAAAAGAATTTGAAGAGGTCGGTTTTTCCTACAACAAAGCGATTATTCAGGATTTGCTCCGGAAGAAATTAGGCTTCAAAGGCATTATCAACTCCGATACGGGACCGATTGAAATGATGCCCTGGGGCGTCGAAAACCTGACACTTCCTCAACGCTATCAGAAAGCGCTGGCTGCTGGCGTGGATCTTTTTTCCGGAACCGCTGATCCGACGGTTTTACTGGAAACGGTTCAGCAGGGCCTGGTCACGGAAGCGCGCATCAATGAGTCGGTCGGGCGTTTGTTGAACGAAAAATTTCAATTAGGGCTGTTTGAAAACCCGTATGTGGATGCGCAGAAAGCGCAACAACTGGTTGGGAATGCCGGGTTTCAGCAAAAGGCCGATTTAGCCCAGCGGAAGTCCATTGTGTTGTTGCGTAATTCGGCGAAGCTGCTGCCCGTACGGCCCAAAACGAAAGTGTATTTCGAAACCTATTACGATAACGGTCGGGGAGGCAATCCGATTACCGTCAACAAACCAACCGGGTTTGCGAACGCCCTGGAGTTTGTGTCGAGCAAAGAAGAAGCGGATGTGGTGTTGGTATGGCTGATTCCCAGTGCGGGCGGTTTATTTGCTTCCGCGGGAAAGCCCATCGACCTGAGCTTGTCGAAGAATAAAATTGATGTGGGGCATGTCAATGACCTGCTTAAAAGCAAGCCGACCATTGTCGCCATCAATTTTTCGAGCCCCTGGGTGCTGGATGAGCTTGAAAGTGGTCAGGCAAAAACCGTCCTCGCCACTTTTGGTACCACTTCGAATGCTTTACTCGATATCGTTAGCGGTTCCTATAAGCCGACGGGCAAACTGCCGTTTACGATTCCGGTATCCCAACAGGCCGTGGTGGAAAACAAGTCGGATGTACCGGGCGGGCGGGAGCCTGATGGTTACGCGCTGTTCAAGTTTGGCGATGGTCTGAGTTACGATTCAGTTGATCGATAAACCTGCGAAATCCTGGTGGCAAACCAGAGCATGCCTAAAAGAGCGACGCCCGTCCAACCAAAAGTTAATTTGAATTTATTAACTTTGATTATGTCAAATCAACGGACACATTCGGTTTCTGAGTTCAATACGGACCTCAAGCTAAAAGGCTTCAATGTCTTCCCGATCGAAAGTGACGGCAACGCCACCCGCATTTACAGCCGGAAAGATTTCTACAAAATTTGCCTGACCACCGGCAAAAGCATCATTCATTATGCAGACCGGAGTTTTGAAGCGAACGATACGGTTTTGTTTTTTGGCAACCCGCACATTCCGTATTCCTGGGAAACGATTTCGACCACGTATGTGGGGTATACCTGTCTTTTTTCGGAGGATTTCCTGAAGTTATCGGACCGGTCGGAGAGTCTGCAAAACTCTCCGTTCTTCAAGCTCAGCGGCACGCCCATCTTAACGATCAGCCCGGAGCAACGGGAGTTTCTGAACACCATCTTCCAGAAAATGATCGAGGAGCAACAGACGACGTATTCCTACAAGGACGATCTGATCCGCAACTACATCCACCTGATCATTCATGAAGCCCTGAAACTGGAACCCTCCCAAAACTTTGACCACCATACGACTGCGGCTTCCCGCATTACCTCCGTTTTTCTCGAACTGCTGGAGCGGCAATTTCCGATTGAAACCACCGACCGCCCGTTGCAACTGACCACCGCGCAGGATTACGCCAGGAGTCTCAATGTCCATGTCAATTATCTAAACCGGGCCGTCAACGAGATAACCGGCAAATCGACGACGGCCCACATTGCGGAACGCGTCATCAGCGAAGCCAGGGCCCTGCTGCTGCACACGGATTGGAACATTTCGGATGTTGCGTATGCCCTGGGCTTTGAGTATCCTTCCTATTTCAACAACTTCTTCAAAAAATTCACCGGCACCAACCCCCGCAACTTTCGCAAGGCTGAGGTTTGAAATGTATAAGTATCGGTTTGAATACTTTTACCTGGTCTCCCTTTTCAGCCTGTAACTTTGCTTCTCCATTTCTTGCAGAAGCAAAATGAAGACATCAAAGACATTCATTCCGCCTAGGAGCGAATCGACAGGGCGACGCTGTAGCGCAGGACGCCTAACCGCAAGCGTGTTTACTGTACTATTCCTGATGGGTTGTCAGGATCAGGCTTCAAAAAAAGAGAATGAGCAGCAAGCCATTTTTCCAAAAGGCGAATTAGGTCCTGCTCAAAACTTCACCGGTAAGGCCTGGGCTTTGGGTCTGGTCAAAAATGACTCCACGTATCAAACCGTTGTGGGCAATGTTTATTTCGAACCGGGAGCCAGAAGTAACTGGCACATCCACCCGGCTGGTCAAATCCTGATCATAACGGCCGGTGTGGGTTACCATCAGTTAAAAGGTCAACCCCGTCAAACGATGAGAAAAGGGGATGTCGTTCAATGCCCGCCTAATGTCATGCATTGGCATGGAGCCACGCCCGATAGTGGTTTACACCAAATGTACATCCTACCCAATACGGAGAAAGGCATCGTGAAGTGGCTGCATCCGGTGTCAGACGAAGAATATAATGCCTCCAATCCGGGTGAATAAAATGAAAAGATCACCGATCAGTTTACTTCCACTCCTTGTTCTTTTAATCGGTAGCATGGCTTGCCATACGGATGGCGAAATCGTTTCCCCTGCTACCGATGTCGAAAACAATGGCAACAACAGACCTGATACGACCAGCAACCGACTGAGGATCAGGATTGGGTCCACTACATTCCTGGCAACCCTGCTCAATAATCCAACGGCAAAGGCATTTAAAGCCCGGTTGCCACTGACCGTCGAGATGAGCGAATTAAACGGTAATGAAAAGCTATACCGGTTTTCATCGAACCTGCCAACCAACTCCGCAAATCCCGGCACGATCCATACGGGCGATTTGATGCTGTACGGTTCCACTACGCTGGTGCTGTTCTATAAATCGTTTTCGACGATCTACAGCTATACGAAGCTGGGGCAAATCGATAATCCGTCGGGCCTGGCTGCGGCCGTTGGTTCCGGAAACATAACCGTTACGTACGAGTTAGAGTAGAACCGTTAACGATGCCAGCCGGGTTCGAAAATCCCGTTCCGGTTGCCGTAATGATCCTTCAACAACCTCACTAAATCTTGCTGTATGGCCCGGAACGAACACCCCGGTGATGAGTTGGAAACGCCTGACGCATCCCGCCGACATTTTTTAAAGAAATCCTCGGCACTGGCTGCGCTGGCACTGGCTCCACCCGCTGCCGTGAAAGCCGTCGATACCGGATGGGATCAAAAATTTGCCGCTGCCTTCGAACAGTTGCCGCTCCAGGTTACCATCAATGGAACGGTGCAAAGCGTGTCGATCGAACCCCGCGTTACGCTGCTTGATCTGCTGCGCGAACAACTCCACCTGACCGGCACCAAGAAGGGCTGCGACCACGGCCAATGCGGAGCCTGTACGGTTCATGTGGATGGGCAGCGGGTCAATGCCTGCCTGACGCTGGCCATGACCGCCGAAGGCAGCAACGTAACGACCATCGAGGGACTGGCAACGAATGATCAGTTACACCCGATGCAGGAAGCGTTCATCAAGCACGACGGTTTTCAGTGCGGTTATTGCACCCCCGGCCAGATCATGTCGGCGGTGGCCTGCATTCGGGAAGGCCACGCTGATTCACCGGAGGAGGTTCGCGAGTACATGAGCGGCAACCTCTGCCGCTGCGGAGCCTACGCCAACATTGTGGAGGCAATCATGGAGGTTAAACAGGGAGGAAAAAAGGTATGAATCCGTTTCAGTTTACGCGGGCAACAACCCCCAAAGCCGCCATTTCGGCAATTACGAAAGAGAGCGGCACTTACTTTCTGGCCGGTGGCACCAACCTCATCGACCTGATGAAACGGGAGGTCATCATTCCCGAACGGCTGGTCGACATCAACAAACTGCCGCTGGCAACGATTGAAAAAACCGCATCGGGTTTACGCATCGGTGCCATGGCGAAGAACTCCGCCGTGGCCGACCATGAGCTGGTCAAAAAGCATTTTCCACTTCTGTCGATGGCGCTCAACGCGGGCGCATCGGCGCAGCTTCGGAACATGGCGACGGTGGGTGGTAACATGATGCAGCGAACCCGTTGCTCGTATTTCTACGATCATTCGATGCCCTGCAACAAGCGCGGCCCCGTGCAGGCTGGTCCTGACAAAGGAAAGCCCAACGGCCCAGCGGGATGCGGGGCCATCGGCGGTTTTAACCGGATGCACGCCATTTTCGGAGCTTCCAGCAAGTGTATTGCCGTTCATCCCAGCGATATGTGCATTGCGCTGGCAGCCCTGGATGCCACCGTGAACGTGTCGGGGCCGAAAGGTGACCGCCGGATTCCGTTCAGCGAGCTTCACCGCCTGCCCGGCGAAATGCCGCAGAAAGACAATACGTTGCTGCCCGGCGAATTGATTATTTCGGTCGATCTGCCGACCAACCGTTTTGCCGATTATTCCCATTATCTGAAAATCCGCGACCGGGCCTCGTATGCTTTCGCGCTGGTGTCGGTGGGCGTTGGTCTGGACATGAAAGACAAAACTATTCAGGACGTTCGGCTGGCGATGGGTGGCGTGGCGCATAAACCGTGGCGGCTCTTCGAAGCCGAACAGTTTTTGAAAGGCAAAGAAGCCACCGAAGCCAACTTCAAACAGGCGGCCACGCTGTCCATGAAAAATGCCAAAGGCTACGGCGAGAATGATTTCAAGCTGACGCTGGCTCCCAACTCAATTATCGACGCCCTGAAAACCGCCACAAAAACCGCCTGATCATGACGAAAGACACGAAAAACCCACCCATTGACCGGGTCGATGGACGGATGAAGGTGACCGGTGGGGCCAGGTATTTCGCTGATTTTGAATTGCCCGACATGGCCTACTGCGTTCTCGTCGGCAGTGAAATTGCCCGGGGCACCATCAGCAGCCTGGATACGAAAAAAGCGCAGGGCGCACCCGGTGTACTGGACGTGTTTACCCACCAGAACATGCCGCCCATTCCGGGCTGGGACGCCCCCGTGGAAGGACAGGCAGATGGCCCACCGCCCAAACCCAAAACGGAAGAAACGTACCGCATCCTGAGCAGCCCGAAAATTCTCTTCGACGGACAACCCATCGCGCTCGTGGTGGCCGATACCTACGAGCGGGCGACCTATGCGGCTTCGCTGGTCAAAGCGACCTATGCCAAACAGGTGGCTCGTACTGATCTTTCGAAACACGTCGCCGAGGGCGTTGCGCCCGGCAGGTCGGGCGATTATTCACGCGGAAAAGCCGACGCCCATCAGACGGCTCCGGTTACGCTGGAGGCCAACTATACCATTCCCATTGAGGTCCACAATCCGATGGAGTTGCACGGTATTCTGGCGCACTGGACGGGGCCGGACAAGTTGATGATTTACGCCAAAACGCAGGGTGTAAACGCTACGCAAAATGCTATGGCGCAGGCGTTTAAACTAGACCCGAAGAACATCCACGTCCATACTGAGTTCATGGGGGGCGGTTTTGGCATGGGCCTGCGAACCTGGCCGCAGGAAACCGCTGTCGTCGCCATTGCCCGCAAAATCGGTCGTCCGCTGAAGCTGGTGATGAACCGCAGTCAGATGTTTACGCTGGTGGGCCACCGGCCTTACACCGCGCAGACGATCCGGATGGGAGCCGACCAAACCGGTAAGCTGGTGAGTATTTCCCATGCGGCTACGGCGGAAACCGCCCGTTACGAGGACTTTACGGAAGCAACGGTCAACATGACCAAGTTCATGTACGCTTGCCCCAACGTCAGCACCCGCTACCGGATTGTGCGGCTCGACCGAAGCGTACCGATCTGGATGCGCGGGCCGGGCGAAGCCACGGGTGCTTTTGCGCTGGAATCGGCGATGGACGAAATGGCCCATAAACTGAACCTCGATCCCATCGAATTTCGCCTGCGCAATTACACCGAAACCGACCCGGAACACAACCGGCCTTATTCGAGCAAACACCTGAAAGAGGCTTACCAGAAAGGCGCGGAGGCCATCGGCTGGAATAACCGCAAACCGCAGCCGGGTAGTTTGCGCGAGGGCAACTGGCTCATCGGCTACGGCATGAGCACGGGCGTGTTCAACGCCTTCCGGTGGGAGGCTTCGGCCCGCGCTTTGCTAAAGACCGACGGCTCGCTGACGCTGCAAAGTGCGGTGACCGACATCGGGCCGGGAACAGGAACCGCCCTGACGATGATTGCCCACAACGTGCTGGGTGTACCGGTTGACAAGATCAAGGTTGAATACGGCGACACCTCTCTGCCGAAAGCACCCAGCCAGGGCGGTTCGGCCATTGTTTCGGCGGTGGGATCGGCGGTTTTCGATGCCTGCACCGCCATCAAACAGACGCTGATCGAACTGGCCGTGAAAGAAGGTGGTCCACTGGCGGGGCGGCAGGCCGACGACCTGGCGATGGCCGATGGCATTCTTTCGGTCGAAAAAGAACCGGGCAAAAACGTGACCGTGAGTGAGTTGATGCAGGCCAATAACCTCACGGTGATCGACAGAACGAAGGAATCGAAAGCGGGGCCGGACCACCAGAAGTATTCGATGTATTCGTTTTCGGTGCATTTTGTGCAGGTGCGGGTCAATCCGCTGACTGGGGTGGTGCGGGTCGCCAAAGCCGTCAGTGTGGCGGATTCTGGCCGGATTGTCAGTCCCAAAACAGCCGCTAGTCAAATGATTGGCGGTGTTGCGGGCGGTATTGGCATGGCTCTGACCGAAGAAGCCGTCATCGACCACCGGTTTGGCCGGTTTGTCAACAACAACTTTGCTGACTATCACGTCGCGGTTCACGCCGATGTTCCGGCCATTGAAACGATCATGATCGACAAGCCCGACCCGATCATCAACCCGATGGGGGCCAAAGGCATGGGCGAAATTGCCCTGATCGGTTTTGCCGGGGCCGTTGCCAATGCAGTTTTCAACGCCACCGGTCAGCGGGTTCGTGACCTACCGATTACACCCGATAAACTGCTCCGGACTGTTTAAATGATGAGCGAAGAAGATGAGTAACGAACAACCCCATGCGGGCATCTTTCAGCGGTTGCAGGCCGGTGAATTGCTTCGAAAGGATGATCCGGAGTATGGCAAATTTGCCGAAGTGGTTTCTCGCACGATCCGGTTATGCGTCGAAATGAACGCAACGGCAACCAATGTCGATGAGGTGCGCAAACGCTTGAGTGCAATCATTGGTAAAGAGATTGATGCGTCGACGACGGTTTTTCCGCCGTTTTATACCAACTTCGGCCGGTTTATTACGCTGGGGAAAAACGTCTTTATCAACCATGCCTGTTCTTTTCTGGACATTGGCGGCATCAAGATTGAAGATGAGGTGCAGATTGGCCCCCGGGTCAATATGACCTCCGAGAACCACCCCTTAGATCCCGCTGATCGTCAAACGCTGATTCCCAAACCGGTGGTGATCAAACGCAACGCCTGGATCGGGGCAGGAGCCACCATTTTGCCGGGGGTTACGGTCGGCGAAAACGCGGTTGTGGCCGCCGGTGCAGTCGTGAGTCGGGATGTACCACCCAATACGGTCGTTGCCGGTGTTCCCGCGAAGGTGATAAAGACGATTTCAACGGTTTTTTGAGGAAATTCATCGGTCAGAAGAAGGGAGACTTCCCAAATCAGGCATTACCACAACCAAATCTATTTCCGCCAAAATTTGAGCTAGCTTCCGAAGCCCCCATTCCTCACTCCTTCGATGGCCGATGGCAATGACGCCCATGCCCGCTTCCTCGACGGCTTGTTGGGCGGATTTCCGGTACTGCCCCGTCAGGTACAAACTCACTCCCCGCTCCGAAGCTTCCTGGATTAAGGCCGGATTCATGGCCCCAACGACCGCAATTTGGCCTGGCACGGTTTGCCGTCCCGCAATGGCGTCTTCGTATCCGCCAAACTCGTGGGCAATCCGCTGGCACCAGCCCCGGAAATCCAGTTGCGGTTCTGAGCCTATTATCCCAATCGGCCGCTCCGGGTAGCCCGGCATCGCTTTGTAGCCGATCACCTCCAGGAGCGGTTTTGGCGTTCCGGAAAACCCCAGGGCTTCCGCCAGCCAACGGTTATATCCAATCGTAAGGTGTTCATCGAACGGGAGATGGTGATACAGAACCGTTGCGTTCGCGGGCAGGGAAGCCCGGTCGAGCAGCCAGGGGCGGTGCAGCCAGAGCGTATCGATGCGGTGGGTAACCAGCCATTCCGGAAGGGACGGCCAGGGTTCGAGGGCCAGCCCCACCCGTTGAACCGGGTGGTCTGACGGATCAGAACCGGAACCGTAGAATAAACCGCCTTGCTCCCCGGGTGGATAAAGGGACGTATTAAAAATCTCCGCCAGAAGCGGTAGGAATTCCGATAAGATCATAGATCTCAAAGTTACGTGTTCATGGTGTCAGAAGCCCGGCATTCGACACCCGCTAAAACCGGTCGTATTGAGAATCCCTGATGGCCACTTCCTACCATTGTTGAATAACGATACCGAGTTGCGTATCGGTTAAAGCAAACTCTTTTGCTCCCCAGGGTCGTAGGGTTATTTTATTGAGATTGGGATGCAGGAACTCAGGATGGGTAGATGCGATCTGCTGGTAAACCGCTTCGATATCATCGGTTACCAGTCTGAATTCAGGGTTATGTTCCTGAGCGAGCTCCGCATTTTGAAAAAGGTTGATTCGCAAACCGTCTTTTTCAATGACGCAAAAGGGTTGCCTAGCGCCCAGTTCATCATGCTCAATTGTGAATTCAAGACAATTGACAAATAATTTCAGGGCATCGTTGATGTCGGTGTAAAATACATTCGGCACCAGTCTGGTAAATTTCATGACAGTAGTTTGTTGGGTTTACGTTCAATTCAGACACGCTGCCCGAACGTGAGGAGGTTGTTGTCGGGGTCTAAAACCGAAAATTCCTTTTGTCCCCAGGGTTTTTCCTGTAAAGGCCCCGCCGGATGGATGCTCACATTATGATCCAGGAAAGACTGGTATAATTGGTCAATCGCATCCGTTCGGATATAAACCTGACCGTAGTTTTCGGCCGGATCGAGATCGCTGAACCCAAAAAAATGAATCTCGATCGCGTCTTTTTGCACCATCAGATAGTCCGCAAAATCGGTCTGCCCGACTTCCTGAAAACTCAGTTGGTTCAGGTAAAAGTCTCGGGTGATGCGCTTGTTTCGCATCGGCAATTTGGGATGTATGGCCGTCAGCATAAGGTTGGGATGGTATCGATGCGGCAAACATAAGAAACCGGGTTTGATTTGTCACTTGATTCAAATCAAGAAATGCCCCGCGCCAGACGTTCTCTGACCCGACTCAGCGTTTCGGGCGTTATTTTCAAATAAGCCGCGATCATTTTCAGCGGAAACAGATGCAGTAATTTAGACTGATGATCAAGTATATACTGGTATTTTTGAGCGGGTGTCAGATTTTGGTCGAAGAAGCGAATCCGATCTGTGGCCTGATTGAGCAGGCTGCCCAGTTGCAGAAATACGGGCGATATTGCGATCAGTTCGTGAATCACCTGAATCGTCAATTCGAGCACGATGCCGTCTGAATACGCCTGAATGGTGTAGGCCGAGGGCGTCTGGGTGACAAAACTTTGGTGATTGAAAAACCACTGCCCGGGGAGGTGTAAATCAATGATGACCGGCTCCTGCTCGTCGTTGTACCTGACCTGGTAGAAAGCGCCTTCGAGGCTGCAATAAACCGTCTGGCAAACGGCTCCTGCGGCCAGCAGAACGGCATCCTTTTCGACGGACCGGTGATGGACGCGGTGGGCAAACAGCCTAATCTGCTCCTCACTGAACGTGCCGATTGGGGTGAGCATTTGTGCGACGGTGGCAATCCATGCTTCAGTCATTGGCTTATTTCATAACGACGAAGTAATGCTAGTTGCTGCTGCCCGGCAGAACCGTCCGGTTTTACACCTCCGCCAGTTGTTTCCTGACAGTTGCCAGCCCAAGCGCAACCTCCTTGTCAAAATCAGTCCAGTTGCATTCCAGCGATAGCCCGCCTTCGTACTTGATTTGTTTCAAGGCCCGAAAATACGGCTTGAAATCGTCACCCATCACACCGGGTGCGGTGCGTTTCTGTTTTTCCGCGATGTGGCAATGCGTGATGTATTGGCGGTATTTGATGATTTCCTCCGGTTTTTCGTCTTCTTTCAGCATGTGGTAAATATCACACTGCAACTTAAACCACGGGTTGTTGACGGCCTGAATGATTTCCACGCCTTCAGCCAGGCTATTGATAAAATTGGTTTCACCGCGGTTCAGCGGTTCGACCGCCAGCGTAACGCCGTGTTTTTCGGCCAGAGGAGCCATTTTTTTGCACAGTTCGATGTGCTGCGCTTTGGCGGTGGCCCGGTCAAACCCATCGGGAATCGCCCGTGAACCGCCACTGCCAAACACAATATTCTTCGAGCCGCATTCCTTCGCCCGCTTGAGTGCCAGATCGGCCCGCTGTAAAATGGCCTCGTGGTGGAGGGTTGGCCCCACCGATTTCAGGGTGCCCGGAAAAAAATAAATATACGATCGAACGGGCAAACCTTCCGTCTTCAGCGTCACTCGGTTTTTGTCATACTGCGCGTCTCCCGCATCGGGAATCAAAAACCGCCCGACACTTTCCTCGATGAACGAAAAGCCCAGTGTTTTTAATAACCCGACCTTTTCATAACCGGCACAAACACCCAAAGGCAGCGACAAACCAGCACTGGTTGCTTGCCCCATTCCGGCTTTAGCCAGCGTATTCGCTGCGGTTATTCCGGTCAGAATTCCGGTGGCACTCTTTAAAAAGGCTCTTCTTGACGTCTGGTTTTCGGTTGGATTCATGGAAAAAGGGTCGATTGTCAAAAGTGATTGGCGTCAACTACGCACCAGGTTGAACTCCTGAGCG
Organism: Larkinella sp.; assembly: GCF_965227735.1. NCBI lineage: Bacteria > Pseudomonadati > Bacteroidota > Cytophagia > Cytophagales > Spirosomataceae > Larkinella > Larkinella sp. The sequence continues at coordinate 2,318,246 of NZ_OZ245776.1, forward strand.
GAAGGAGAACACGAAATGTAGAATGATGAATGCTAAATATAAAAGTATTTTCCAATTCAGCACTTTTACATTTAGCATTCATCATTCTTTTAAAAAAAAGTCTTACAAGCTGTTTGAGTTAACCGGGGAGAGCCCTGGAAGGGCGGTCTGTCAATAGTCAATAGCATCCATCAACTTGTGGTAGCTCCGGAGGAGCGGTCTAAAAACATCTTCAGGCCGCTCCTCCGGAGCTACCACAAGTTGATGGATGCTATTGACTATTGAAAGGACAGGCCTCCGGCCCTAATTCAAACAACTTCTAAACCGGTTATTTCAACACGGCTTTGCGAATCGCTTCTCCCCAGAAAACCCCCAGCGTAGCCGCTCCTTTGGCGTTCGGGTGCAGAAAAAACGTCCCTTGCTGGCCATTTTCATGTTGAAAATCGGTCAGGTAATGGGTTTTGAAGTAATTGAAGCCCTGCGTATCGCCGAGTTTCACCTGCCCCGGATGCGTCGCGCCATACGATGCGATCAAGGCGTCGATTTCCGGAAAATACGTCTGCAACCGATCCAGGCCTTCCTGTAAATATTTCGACCGGTTGTAGGTCGTCGGACTGTACCAGATCGGGCGGTGGAAAACCAGCTTGCAAGCGGGATAATCCGTCAATAACCGGTCGGCGATGGTTTTCAGATTGGCGCGGTAGGATTCCGGCGAAACCGGGGCGCCGTTGGGGCCCTGCATGGCGCTGTCGTTCGTACCGAGAATGATGGAAAAAACGAGCTGACTGCCTGCATCGCTCTTGAAAACATCAGCCGCCTGCGCCACTTTTCCAAATGCTTTGTTGGTCGCGGGCAGAAAATCGACGGTAGTAAAACCGCCTACGCCCTGATTGGAAAATGCAACCTCCCGGATGCCAGCCTGCTGTTTCAAATACGCCGTTGCTAAAACCGGTGGGGCTTCCGTCAGACGATCTTTCAGTCCGGCTCCGGCCGTGATGCTGTTGCCAATGAAGACAATGTTCAGTTTTTGTTCCGGGAAATTGACGGAATTCGACTTCGCAAAAATTTCCGCAGCGACCCGTTTTCGATACAAATCCGCGACATTTTGCTTCATCCGCGACCGATCCCTTTCCTCCAGAGCGGTTGTAATCACCGGTATCCAAAGCTTCTGACCTTCCCGGTTGAGGTGCAGACCGTCGGCCAAAAACAACTCACTGCGGCCTTTTCCATCCTGGCCATCCGTCAGCGGAACGACGTCGATGTAGTATAAACCGTCCAGTTTTCCCGCCAGTTTTTTGATTTCCCGGTTAAATTGGTCGCCCTGCTTTCTGAATTTTTGCCGGGCCGGTGAATGCCGGTTTGACACGAAATAGACTTCGGCCAGGGGGTTTGACTGCCAGAGTCGGGCCAGGAACGTTTTGAAGTTTTTGACAACGGTTTCGGGGTCATCACCACCCGCCAGATCGTTTCCTCCGCACGAAAAAACAACGCGGGCGGGGCGGTATGGCAGAATAATCCGGTCCATGACGCGCACCACATCAGGAATGGTGGCTCCGCCGAAACCCCGGTTGACGGGACTAAACTGGCTGAAATCTTCTTCCAGCGTTGGTCCCCAAAGCCGCCAGGTCGAACTGCCTATAAAGAACGTTGAGCCGGGAACGGGCGGATCATCGACAGCCTTCGCTTCGTAGGCTTTGATTTCGGACTCGAAACGGGGTTCTTGAGCCAGTAACCGGGTTCCGGTCGCAACCCAGATCAGAAGAATTGGTAGGATAAACCGCGTCGTTATTCCTTCAAAAGCTCTTTTCTTCATTTTAAAAAGCGAGATCGCAAGCGTGGTTTTGGATCGGATTCGCGCTGCATGTAGAAGCTAAAACGGGACGGTTTTTACTTGATAAGGCGTGAATTATGGAATGTCCATGCCCAAATCGGTTCTCTTGACCAGCCAAGCCTTCCATCCCGTTGGGATTCAACAGCGCAGCGTCGGTAGAAAACGAACAACCCAAACAACCATCTAATCCCGTAGGGATTCAACAGCGTAGCGTCGGTAGAAAAAGAACAACCCAAACAACCATCCAATCCCGTAGGGATTTAACAGCGCAGCATCGGTAGAAAAGGATGATTCATTATTTTCCCTGCGTGCCGTGAGGTACGCGACTGTCGGATTCTTGTGAATGGTCGCGTACCTCGCGGCACGCGGGACCTTATCGACATTCTTGGGCTACCGACGCTGCGCTGTTAAGCCCCTGACGGGGCAAAAAACGGCTCGACCAAGCTAGTCTTTAAAAAATACGGGTTTCCAGCCCTGTTTTCCAATCTAATTGCCGGACCTAAATCGCTAAACGGTTTAAACTGAAAATAGATAAATAACAACCCAAACAACCATCTAATCCCGTAGGGATTCAACAGCGTAGCGTCGGTAGAAAACGAACAATCCAAACAACCATCTAATCCCGTAGGGATTCAACAGCGTAGCGTCGGTAGAAAAAGAACAACCCAAACAACCATCCAATCCCGTAGGGATTTAACAGCGCAGCATCGGTAGAAAAGGATGATTCATTATTCCCTGCGTGCCGTGAGGTACGCGACTGTCGAATTCTTGTGAATGGTCGCGTACCTCACGGCACGCGGGACCTTATCGACATTCTGGGACTACCGACGCTGCGCTGTTAAGCCCCTGATGGGGCAAAAAACGGCTCGACCAAGCTAGTCTTTAAAAAATACGGGCTTCTACCCTGTTTTCCAATCTAATTGCCGGACCTAAACCGCTAAACGATTTAAAACTGAAAATAGATAAACTGATTCGAGGTGAAGACGCCAAAGAGGTACGACAGAAAGCAGATCAGCGGGAATAGCACGAAAAACAGGACGGTATTGCGCGTCGGAATCGTCAGGTACAACTTCTCTTTCACGAACAAAACCGCCACCAGCAACACGCAAAACCACAACTCGGTCGAATTGAAAGGTGTGCTGAGGGGGCCATCGAAGGGAGAAAAAACGATTTTACTGAGAATGTGAAAGGCGTTGCCGACGGGGGCTTTGTGGTTCCGGAAAAACACCCACGTCAGCATCACCAGCACGAAAGTTAGCACGGTTTGCAGCAGTTGATACGCCTTGTTCTCTTCCGGCAGCTTGATACCGAACTGATTAAATGCCTTGTCGCGCCAACCCGCCATGAGCTGGTACGCGCCGTGCAAACCGCCCCAGATGACGTAATTCCAGCTCGCGCCATGCCATAAGCCGCTGACTAAGAATACGATAAATACATTCAGATACCGCCGGGAGGGACTGACCCGGTTTCCGCCCAGCGGAATGTAGAGGTAATCGCGGAACCAGGTGGAAAGCGAAATGTGCCAGCGTCGCCAGAATTCGGTGATGGAACGCGAAAAATACGGCGCCCTGAAGTTGTCCATTAGCGTGAACCCCATCGTCCGGGCGGCCCCGATGGCAATGTCGGAATAGCCCGAAAAATCGCAGTAAATCTGGATCGTAAAAGCCAGCGTTCCCACCAGCAGCGTCAGGCCGTTTTGCTCCGCGGGGTTGTTGTAGGCATGGCTGACAATCTCCGCCATGCGGTCGGCAATGACCACTTTCTTGAAAAAACCGAAGGCCATTTGCATCAACCCGGCTTTCAGATTCTCGAAACTGAAATGAAAATGGGTATGAAACTGGTGCAAAACGTTCTGTGGACGCTCGATAGGACCGGCCACCAGTTGCGGATAGAACATCACATACAGCGCGTAGATCCCGAAATGATGCTCGGCTTTCTGATTGCCGCGGTACACTTCGATGGTGTAGCTCATCGCCTGAAAAGTGTGAAAAGACAGACCGATGGGCAGGATCGAATCGACGATGCTGAACGAGGTGGTGTTGGGCTGGCCAAACAGCGTCAGCACTTTGTTGAGCAGCCCGATGGCTTTCTGGTTGACAAGCTGGGCCGGGCCGTCGAGACTGGCCTGGTCGAGCAGCCAGACAAGGCTATCGGTGAAAAATCCAAAATACTTGAAGAATGCCAGAATGCCGATGTTCGAAATCAGGCTGACGATCAGCAGCCATTTTCGGCCCGAACCGGGTTTGGTACGCTCCAGCCAGATCCCGGCGTAATAGTCGATAACAATGGTCAGAAACAGGATCAGGATGTAAGCCGGTTTGAAGACCATATAAAAGTAACAACTGGCCAACAACAGCAACACCCACCGCCCGCGCCAAGGCAGACTGTAATACGCCAGGGTTACGACGATGAAAAACAATAAAAACTGGAGCGAATTAAATAGCATTAGGCTTTTAGATTTGATGGACGATGGACCATTAACGATGGACCATTGACGGAAAATCAGGAGTTTATAGTGCTTGTCAAAGGACGATTGACCATTGTCCATTGTCAATGGTCAATCGCCCATAGTCCATGGTCAATCGTCCATCCTCACAACTGACGTTCTTTTTTTCGGATGGTTTCCCGGACGATGTACAGCGGGCGGCCTTTGCTTTGGAAGAAAATCCGCAATACGTATTCGCCGATCAGCCCCATTCCGATGAGCTGAATTCCCCCAAAGAGGATAATGGTAAACAGCAACGCCGTAAAGCCTTCCGGCACCCCTCCGAAGAAATATTTCTTGATGAGCGTCTGAATAAAATACAAAAAAGCAATCCCGATGGAGAACATGCCCAGATTGGTCAGGAACTTGATCGGGAACTCACTGAAGTTAAAAATACCGTTGTACGCCAGTTTGCGGAGCATTTTGAACGTGTATTTCGCATCACCGGCCACCCGGGCATCGCGTTCGTATTCGACGCCGATTTGTTTGAAGCCGATCCAACTACGCATTCCGCGAATGAAGCGGCTTTCTTCGGGCATCTGGTTCAGGACGTTGGCAACCCGGCGGCTGATGAGCGAGAAGTCGCCACTATCGAGCGGAATGTCGACGTAGGAAATGGATTTCATGAACCGGTAGAACAGAAAATAGGCGGTTTTCTTGAAAGCACCCTCTTTCCGTTTCTTCCGAACGGCATAAACGACATCGTAGCCTTCCTGAAATTTAGCGTAGAATTCGTCCAGCAACTCAGGCGGGTCCTGAAGGTCGCCGTCGATGATAAACAAGGCTTCGGAGCCTTTGGCGGCTGCCATCCCGGCCGTCAGCGCAATCTGGTGGCCGTAGTTCCGGGCCAGAAAAACGCAGTGATACCGGTCGTCGGTCAGGGCCAGTTGCTGCATCAACACGGCCGTATTGTCGCGGCTACCGTCGTCGATCAGGACAACTTCGATGGCCAGTGGTGAACGATCCATCAAGGCATTTAGCCGGGTAACGAGGTGTGGAAACGATTCCCGTTCGTTGTACAGTGGAGCGACTATGGAAATCTGTGGATCAGACAAAGTGTATAGCAGTTAATTGGAACGCACAAAATTACATTATTGTCAGTACTTACCGAACGTTTATGAATTGATTCGAAAAACGGATGTCGGCACCCGCACCCGAAACAATCAGAATGCCAAGCTGATAGGAACCCGGATGCAGGAAGGTTTTAAACACCTGTGCACTGACATTGGGCATTCGGCGTCTGAGGTAATATTGCAAGGGAAAAAACAGGTTTTCGGCCGGAAAAAGATACGTATGGCGATCGGATTTGACCACGATACAGGCCTCGCTGATTCCTGCGGGCAATGGCCAGTTCTGGGTCACCACCCGAATCTCACCCGCCGATTCCTCCACCAGCAGGTGCAGGGCGGAGTCGGCGGGTGGTGCCGGTTTCAGCAGCGTTGATTCATACGGCGCGTAGAACGTATTTTCGGGATAGGTGTAAAATCCTTTTTCAACGGCGGTGTGCATCCATTTTTCGCTGGCAGCCGCGTAGGGCGAACCAATCATGGCCCCAAAACCGAGATCGTTGTGTTTCTGATTGAAAGCCGACGTCTGCCGCATGAGCGTCTGCGCACCCAGAAACGGCAGATGGTTGAAGTACATCACGCCCCAGACGACCCACCCCAGCACTAGACCACCCACCATCCATCGTTTCCGGTGCGCCGGGTTCCGAAGCTCACTCAACCGGTTCAGGTAGAGCACACTGACGAAGAGCGCCGGATAGAGCATATAATTGCTCACGAGCATGACACTGTAGCCAAACCGGGGTCTCAGAATCGCGACCACCACCGCATTGACCAGCAAAAAACCGTATACACCCACGAAAAAATACCGGCGGTGATTGAGTTCGGCATCGGCCGGTTTCTGGTCGGTTTGCCAGAGACTGGGCAGGAGCGTCGTTTTGAACAACCGGAACAGAAGGCCAATGAGCAGCATACCGCCCAGCGTGGGCAACAGGCTGCGGATCAAAATATCGGTTCGCGGGAAAAAGTCGAACAAACCGCCCAGAAACGTAAAAAAACCGAAAAAGACGAGGTGGGGATGTTGCAGGAAAAACGACAGACTGCTTTCATTACCCTGCAAACTGGCAAAATCGTGAAAGTACAGAATGATGACCACCACCGCGATGGCGATCCAGACCGCCAGCCGCAGCAGGTAGTGACGCCCTTCCAGACGCCATTGCACCAGCAGAACGCCCGCTCCGGCCACCCAGCCGAACAGGCCGTTGCTCATGGAAAACGAAGCCAGAATCTGTAAAAAAAGCGCCCCGGCAAAGCGGATCGAAACCGTGGCGGACCGGCCGGGAAAAGCGAGCCAGTACAACGCCCAGAGAATCATCATACCTACCGCCAAATGCTGCAAAGCCGTGATGGCCCAGAAACTGGTCAGGCGGTGTTGGGGTTGCAGCAGCACCAGCGCGATCGGCAGAAACGCCAGCAGCGGCAACCGCAGCGTCCGGAAAACCCGGTAGAAAACCAGCAGAATGGCCAGTAAACAGCCAAAAGCCAGCAGAATCAGCCACCGGAAGTTGAGCATACCGGTCAGGTTGTAGAAAACCAGCGTGGTTAGTTTGGCAAACAGGATACGGTGTTCGTTGTTCGGAGCCAGCAACCAGTGGAATTTTTCGGAGAAAGAATCGGCTTCGGTATAATTGACCAGAAACCCCACGAACGATTCGAGATCGTCCATCCAGGGAACATTGTCGGTGAAGAGGAGCACCAGCGTGAGAAAACTGGCAATCGGGAAAGCGACCAGGAACGGAGAAATTTTCCGAAGCGGTTCTGAAATCTGAATCATAGCGAGCGGGCGGCCTGATACGGCAACGGTTGGCATGCAACGTATATACTTCCCCGGAATGGCATCAGGCCTGTAAAGTGCGGTTTTTCAGGTCAATAGACCTTTTCTATCTGCTCTACAAAATCCCCGTATTGTTTGGCCGGAATGAAGTGTGACTGCGTTCGGTACGTCAGCACGATAAACACCAGCAACAGGGAGATCAGGAAAGCCTGTAGAATAACAATGAACAACGAAAAAACAATGTAAATGGCCCCCTGCGAAATGATCAGCTGATCCGTCACCCGCAACAGGATAACCACCGTGATGACCACCGTTGAAACTGCCGCCGTGATGACGCAGAAGAGCAGGATTCGCACGGCCGTGGCTTCCATCAGCACCGAAATGGCACTCAGACCGTGCAGAATCAGCGACACAAAATTCATCTTCGACGTGCCGGCCAGTCGCGCCCCCCGTTCGGCCGGAACCGACTGGTAGGGCAATCGCGAGCGGATTACGCCACCGGGGTAGTTGTTCCAGATGTCGGAAACGTGCGCCAGTTTTCGCAGCAGGTTGGGCGGAATCACACTGAAATTACCAAAGGTAATGGCTTTCCCCGTCAGCAGCTTGAATACGGATTTATAAATTAAATAGAAGGTTCGGAACAGACGGCTTTCCCGGCGTTTGGTGCGGTGGGCGAAAATGATCTGTCCGGGCTTTTGGGCTGAAGCCTCCAGCAGCCGGGCGATGTCTTCGGGTTGATCCTCCCCGTCCGAATCCATTACGATGGTGGTATGGGTTTCCGGCTGATCGGCCAGGTAAGAAAGACCAAGCGCAATCGCTTTCTGATGACCCACATTCCGCCAGAGCCGCATGATCGACAGGCTGTAGCCCGTATCGGTCGGCAACGATGCGTAGTTGGTAACGGAACAATCGTCCACGATCAGGAAATGAAACCGTTTCCGGAGAGCAGGGGCGACGGTTTTCGTCATTTTATCCAGGAGCAGCCCTAAGGCTTCCCAGTCATTAAACAAAGGAATAACAATGTATACTCTGTCGGTGGGTGCAGTGGGTATGTCGGTCAACGTACAATCGATTTATATACAGAACGGTGCCACAAAAATAGAACATATCCCAGACTTGTGACAGCCCGGGCTTTACACTCTTATTCAATGGTTGCTGGCCCCAGCTTCACCCCTTTTTTGTGGTAATACCCCGCCCAGCATCGGTTCCACAGATGATAGGGGTCGGAACTGAAATCGCCCAGCACCAGCGAAACCGGGCTAACCGGCAACGGACTCAACTGAACGGTGTCGCTTTTGCTGCTAGCCATCATCGCATACCGCTGCTCCACAGCCTCGTGGTACTGTTTGGCCCGGCCGGAACGCAAGTCACTGACAGTCAAGCGAAAATTCACATTCTGATACGTTAAAAAAAGCAGCGAAATGGCCACTACCACCACGACCGTCCAGCGGTAACTGGTCAGAAACGACAGAACGCCGACATGCTGCCGGAAAACCCGCACCCAAATCGTCAGGTTATAAAACCACCCCAGCGTCAGAATCAGGTTTACGGCGTTGAGCAAACGGGGCACCGGCTGGACACCGACGGCCCAGAAATGCAGCAGCGTCAGAATAAACAACAGCCCGACATACGGGAGAATGGCCAGACCCGGATGCACCTCAAAGTAACGACGGGTAGGATTCCGGGGGTCGGTCAACTGGTAGGCAACGGGCAGAAAAAGCAACGACAGAGGCAGTAAAGGCGTTTTTGTGAATTGTTTGGGGAAATACTGCGTGCAGTATTTCAGCGTCTCGGTAACGGAAAACAGCACATCCTGGCTGCGTTCGTTGCCACCCATCCGGACGGCATTGCCGGGTGCCTGAATCAGGAAATAACAGCAAATGGCGGCAATGCCAAACAAAATGAGCTGGGAAAGCGGGAGTTTTTTTCGATAAATCAGCAGGCCCATCAGAACCGTTCCCAGCAGTGCCATGGCCATAATCATGCTGGTTTCGCTGGACCCGATGATCACCGCGACCAGCAACGCTTCCAGGAACAAAAGGCGGCCGTTCATTCGGAATTGAATCCGGTCGTGGGCAATCAAAACCGCTATCAAAAACAGGAAGCCGACACAGGCGACGGAATAACAGGCCAGGCCGGGATACCAGTAAAAAAATTCCGGGATCGATACGAGCTGGGAAATGAACAGAAAACAGCCCGCCGAGGCTGCGACGATCTGCTCCGCTAACGTCAGCAGCGGCCGGGCCAGTTGATGGATGACCGCATAAAAACCCAGCCACAGCAAGATCAGCAGCAGAATCGGAAACACGGCATAGGCCCCATACCACTCCCAAACCAGCGGCCCGGTGTGGACCATCAGGTTGTGAAAATACCGCCCCGTCCAGCCATCGTAGTAAAACTTCTGCGCCTGCCAAACTCCGAACTGCCGGGCCGTATCGGCAAAACAGTAGTCGTCCACCAGCGAGGGTTGGTTGTAAAAAGACAGAGCAATGAGTGGGATAGCCACCAGAGACAGGCAGCCGAGAATCAGAAAGAAAACGAACTTGTTGGGTGTAATGAATGGATTCATTAGTGACAGATTGATCACACGAAACACGTGCAGTAGCTCACAACGTTTTGTTATTGAATAGATTACCGTTCGCTTTACACCTTCTCAGCACCATTGCCGAACAACCCGCTGTAGGCACAACGAGCAGCCCGCACACCAGCAGCAGCCAGGCACAGCAAACGTATTCAAAAGGGCATATTCCTTTTTAATACGCTGAAATTGACAAAAGTAAAGAAAGTAAAGATAAGGAACGCACCCCATCCTACCCAATCTTTCCACCGGGCGGCTGAAACGAATCAGGAAGGGGTCTTACGGTTTGCGGGCAATCTGGGGCAGAACGGCTTTGGGATTGTCTGCCAAAACCGGCAGTTTGTGCAGCTTCGCCCCTTTCCGGTAAAAATAACCGGCCCAGCAATCGTTAAACATATGGGCAGATCGGTAGCTCAGGTCATCCAGAACCAACGAAACCGGCAGGACGGGTAAAGGTGGCAATGTAACCGTATCACCTTTGGTGGTGCCCATCAACCGATAGCGGGCCATCATGGCCCGGTGGTATTTCTGAGCCCGTCCATAGCGGAGGTCTTCATACGTGAGCCGAAAGTTGGCGTTCCGGTATCCCTGCCATCCAAGCACCACCGTGACGACCAGCACCATCGGCCACCGATCGTGCAACAGCAACGTCCATTGACCCAGGGCTTCCCTGAAAATCCGGACGAAAACCGTCAGCGTATAGAACCAGCCCACAACCCACACGAAATTGACGACATTCAGCAGACGAGCCACCGGCGGAACACCCACGGCCCAGAAATGCAGAAAGGTCAGAATAAACAGCAGACCCAGGTAGAAACCCAGCGCCAGCCACCCATTGATGGCAAAATAAACCCGTGCCGGACTCCGGCTGTCGGTTAGCCGGTAGGCGATGGGTAAAAAAAGCAGCGACAGCGGCAGAATGGCCGACTGGAAAACCAGATTCCGGAAATAGATCAATCCGAATTTGGCCGCTTCCAGCGCCGAAAAAACCGCATCCTGGCTCAAGTTATTGCCTGCCATCCGGATGGCATTGCCCGGTGCCTGCACCACCGCGTAACTACAGAGACCAGCCCAAGCGAGCAGAATCAGCAGGGAAACCGGAAGGGTTCGCTGGTCGAGCAGACTGAGCAAAGCCAAGAAGCCCAGGCACGCCAGCATCACCACCATCCAGGTCTCGCTGGAGCCAATAATGACCAAAATCAAAAGGGCTTCCAGCAACAGGAGCGGACTTTTCCAGCCGGTTTGCTGCCGGTGGTGGGCGATGGAAACACCGATCAGAAACAGCAGAAACACGCAGGCGAGGGAATAGCCCGCCAAACCCGTATACCAGTAGAAAAATTCGGCGATGGAACGCAGTTGCGTAATGTATAAAAAACAGACGCCCGACGCGATCGCAATTTGCTCGGAAGTGGCGAGAACGGCGCGGCCCAGTTGGCGGATCAGTGTGAAAAAACCGGTCCAGAGCGCCAGCAGCAACAGGATGGGAAAAACCGTGTAGGCCCCAAACCACCGCCAGACCAAGGGGCTCGTGTGGACGATGAAGTTGTGAAAATACCGCCCTGTCCAGCCATCGTAATACATCATCTGGGATTTCCATACGCCAAATCGCATCACGGTATACGCAAAACAATAATCATCGACGATCGACGGATGGTTGTAAAAAGCCAGCCAGATCAACGGAATGGAGACCAGTAGCAGACATCCTGCCAAAAGAAAAAAAATGTATTTGTTTGGCGAAATAAATTTTCCCATCGGTTTCATTATCAGTTACATAGACCGAAGCCGGTGTTTGTAAACTTTTTTTATTGAATAGAATAGTTTTTGTTTTTACCCATTCTCCGGTTTAAAGCCGGATACACCAGCACGGCCAGCAGAATAATCAGCGTACCGGCGTAAAAACCCGTCGTCATCCGCTCGCGGTCACCAAAAAACAACCAGGCCAGCATGATCCCGTAGACGGGTTCCAGATTAACGGTCAGGTTCACCGCAAAGGCCGAAAATTTCCGCATGAGCCACACGGAAGCCGAATAGGCGTAGACGGTGCAGACAAATGCGAGGATCGAAATCCAGAGCCAATCGGCCGGTTGCGGCCACAAGGCCGTCGGTTTTTCCGAACCCGATGCCAAATATAGCCCCAGAAACAGCAAAGAACTACCAAACGCCCCCGACATTTCGTAAAAGGTGATGACCATCGGTGGATAACGCCGGGTAAACTGGCTGTTGATGATGGTAAAAATGGACGCCAGCATGGCCGAAAAAACCGCCATGACCAGACCAACAGCCCGGTCAATTTCAAAACGAAAGATCAGATACAACCCCGCCATCACGACCAGGCCCAGGATCACTTCAACGGCCCGCAGGCGTCGGCGGAAAAAAAGCGGTTCCAGCAAACTCGTCCACAAGGAACCGGTGGCCATACCGGCCAGACAAACCGAAACGTTGGCCGTTCGGGCAGCTTCGAAAAACAGCGCCCAGTGCAGCGCAATCACCAGCCCCGTAGCCAGCAGTTTCAGGCGGTCGGACCCGGAAACCGGCACCATTTTTTTCTGTACATAGAGCAAAATCCCCAGTCCGATGGCCGCCAGCAAAGTGCGGTATACCACGAGGGTGAGGGCCGATACCGAAATCAGAACGCCCAGAATGGCCGTAAAACCCCAGATCAGGACCAGAAAATGCAGGTGCAAATAATCGGTGGTGGTAGGGCGATTCATACGTTATCGCGGAATCGTATGGTACAAAATCACCCCAATGGCCGCAAAAATGATGTTCGGCAACCAAACCGCCACGATCGGATTGAGGTTGCCCGACTCGGCAATGCCCTTGGCCAGCATAAAAAACAGCAGGTAGACAAAAGCCAGCACGAACCCCAGGGCCACCTGCCAGCCCACGCCCCGGCGACTTTTCCGGGCCGACATAATCACGCCAATGGCCGCCAGAATGATGATGGCAAAGGGGCGCGTTTGCCGGGAATATTTCTCCAGCAAATAGGTTTCAACCCCGTCGGCCCCCCGGCTGCTGAGCAGGCTGATGTAGCTGTCGAGTTCGGGAAAGGTAAAGGTTTCGTAGAGACTGAAATCGCTGTCGAAATCCGACGGATACAGATTCAGCAGCGTATCGACTTTGGTGCCGTGGGTGAGCGTTTCCTGCAGGCCATCAATTTTCCGAATGCTGTAATCATACACTGTCCACTTCTTTTTCTCGGGGCTCCATTCGATGCGGTCGCCCGCCATTTTTTGCAGAAGTTTGTTGCCCTGAACCTGTTCCAGCGTGAATTTATAGCCCGTATTGCTCTGGTTATTATAGCTTTCCAGGTAGGCATACACATTGGGAGCCACCTTGATGTGGATATTACGGCCCGAATAGGTATATGGATCTTTGGTGTATTTCAGCTCGAAAGCGATCCGGGTCTGGTTGGCTTTCGGAACCACCCAGCCCACCAGAAAATAAGTCGCTATGCTCAGGATGAGGGCGCCGATGCTGTAGGGAACCAGCAGCCGGACAAAGCTCATGCCGCTGCTCAGCATGGCGATGATCTCCGATTTGGCCGCCAGCCGGGAGGTCATAAAAACCGTGGCGATGAACACCATCAGCGGACTGATGTAGTTGGCCCAATACGGGATGAAGTTGAAATAATAATCAAAGATAATTTTGTCGCCGGGGGCCTTGTGCTTGTAAAAATCGTCCACTTTCTCGGTGTAGTCGACCACACAGACCACCAGCACGATGACCATCACGACAAAGAAGTACGTCAGCAAAAACCGTTTTAAAATATACCAGTCGAGGAGTTTCATGAAAGTGGGTTAGAGTCAGCCAGACAGTCGTCTAATTGACTAATAGATTCCGGGCAACTTCATTACTGACAAACAACGTTTTTTCGTGGTTAATCTGTACAGAAACGGATTTATCAAACGCGTTGACATCCTGCACCAGCACCCGGCAGCCCAGGTTCAAGCCGGTTTTATCGAGGTGTTGCAGAAATTCCGGCGAGTGTTCGAGAACACCCATCACCTGAACTTCTTCCCCAATGGTCACTTCCGATAATTTGGTGTATTCTACGGTCGGCATGTGCCCCGCCGGGCTGGGAATTGGGTCACCGTGGGGGTCGAATTGCGGATAACCCAGAAAGGCATCCAGTTTCTGCACCAGGTCTTCAGAACGGATGTGTTCCAGTTCTTCGGCCATCTCGTGCACCTCGTCCCAGCCGAAGCCCAGTTTTTCGGCCAGAAACACTTCCCAGATCCGGTGCCGCCGAATCACTTTCAACGCCAGCCGTTCGCCTTCTTCGGTGAGCCGCACACCCTGGTATTTTTTGTAGTGGATGAGTTGCTTCTCCGCCAGTTTTCGCAGCATATCCGATACCGAAGCCGCCTTCGTCGCCGTCATTTCGGCCAGCGAATTGGTCGTAACCTCCCCTTCCTGCCGGGCAGCCAGGTAATAAATGGTCTTTAAATAATTTTCTTCCGTGAATGAATGCATAGGCGCAGGACGGATTTGCCATCCACCCAATCTCTCCAGAATCGACTAAAACCAGAAAACGACCGATGGGATCACCAACTGATATTTTCCGACTACAAATTTAGATTTTTATTACCGTTCAAAAAATTTTTAGACGAGTCTAAATTTTTATTTAGAAACATTTGATATATTTGTTGCGTTAAATACAAGAATATGTGTATAGCAGTCTAACGCTATGGTAACCAACGAATCTACTTCAAAGATGGCCCAGGGATGGAAGTCCGAAAATACATCGAAATCACTGCCTGAAGTTCACGCCAGCATACCGGTTTCGGAAACGGGTTCTTTTTACAAAAGATTACTGGCCTTTTCGGGGCCGGGTTTGATGGTGGCTGTTGGCTACATGGACCCCGGTAACTGGGCCACCGACATCGCCGGGGGTTCGCGGTTTGGCTACACTCTGCTGTCTGTCATCCTGATTTCCAACCTCTTCGCGATGCTGCTGCAACATCTGTCGCTGAAACTGGGCATTGCCACGGGCCGCGACCTGGCCCAGGCCTGCCGCGATCACTACAGCCGTCCGGTGTCGGCAGCTCTCTGGTTTTTGTGTGAAATTGCCATTGCCGCCTGCGATCTGGCAGAAGTGATCGGTTCGGCCATTGCCCTGAATCTGCTATTCGGAATTCCGCTGTCGGTGGGCGTCTGCATTACGGCGCTGGATGTTTTGCTGCTGCTCTACCTGCAACACAAAGGGTTCCGCTGGCTCGAAAGCATCGTGGGTGCCCTGATTTTTGTCATTCTGCTGTGTTTTGCCTACGAAATTTTGCTGGCCCGGCCCGAAATAGCCGCCGTGTTGGGAGGACTGATTCCGCAGAAAGAAGTCATCACCAACCCGGACATGCTGTACATTGCCATCGGGATTCTGGGGGCCACCGTGATGCCCCACAATTTATACCTGCATTCGAGCATCGTCCAAACCCGCGATTTCGCCCACACCGACAGCGGTCGCCGGAATGCCATCAAGTTTGCCACCATCGACTCCACGCTGTCGCTCTTTCTGGCGTTTTTCATCAACGCGGCTATTCTGATTCTGTCGGCAGCGGCTTTTCACACCTCCGGAAACCACCAGGTTGCCGACATTACCGACGCTCACCGCCTGCTCGATCCGCTCTTGGGAGCCACGCTGGCGAGTGTTGTCTTTGCCGTTGCGTTGCTGGCGTCGGGGCAAAATTCGACGCTCACCGGCACACTGGCGGGTCAGATCGTCATGGAAGGTTTTCTGAACATCCGGCTGAAACCGTGGCTGCGTCGGCTCATCACCCGCCTGATTGCCATCGTACCCGCCCTGATCGTCACCATCCTGTATGGCGAGCGCGGCACCTCGGAGTTGCTGGTTTTCAGCCAGGTAATCCTTTCGGTTCAACTCAGTTTTGCCGTCGTGCCGCTGGTTCTGTTCACCAGTGACAAACTGAAAATGGGGGCTTTCGTCAATCCCCGCTGGCTGACAATTCTGAGCTGGGCAGTGGCCGGCCTGATTATTGTTTTGAATGTTGTCTTGCTGGTTGGTACGCTTTGATGGAGAAAACCGGGATTTAACGTTATATTTACCCGGATTTCACCAGCCGGGCTCGTTTAGCCCGGCGTTTATTCTCTATGGACGATAAAAGGCACCTGGATAAGGTATCGGCAGCGGGTCTGCTGGTTGCACTGGGTATCATCTACGGCGATATTGGCACCTCGCCCCTCTACGTGCTCCGTGCTGTTGTTGGCACCGATCAACCCATTCAGGAAGACATTGTCAGGGGAGCCCTTTCCTGCATTTTCTGGACCATTACCCTACAGACCACCATCAAGTACGTTATTTTGGTGCTGCGGGCCGATAACCGGGGCGAAGGAGGAACGTTTGCGCTCTATGCGCTCGTCCGCCGACACGCCCGCTGGCTGACCATCCCGGCCATTATCGGTGGCAGTGCTTTGCTGGCCGACAGCATCATTACCCCTCCCATCTCCGTATCTTCCGCCATCGAGGGACTTCGCATCCTTTATCCCGACATCCCGACCGTACCGATCGTGCTCGGAATTCTGGCGTTTCTGTTTCTGATTCAGACCTTTGGTACCAGCGTTGTCGGTACGGCTTTCGGCCCGATCATGCTGCTGTGGTTTACGATGCTCGGCACGTTGGGTGTGCTGGCCATCGCCGACGATTTATCCATTCTGCAGTCGGTCAATCCGTATTACGTTTATCACTTTTTGACGGACTACCCCGGTGCATTCTGGCTACTGGGTGCGGTTTTTCTGTCGACAACCGGGGCTGAAGCCCTGTATGCCGACATGGGCCACACGGGTCGGGGAAACATTCGGATCAGTTGGGCTTTTGTGAAGGCCTGTCTCCTGCTCAATTATTTTGGACAAGGAGCCTTCATAGAAAGTCTGGCCGGTCAGCCCCTCGGCGAACGCAATCCGTTTTACGGTTTGATGCCCGAATGGTTCCTCTTTGCCGGTATTGTCATTGCCACGATGGCTACCGTCATTGCAAGTCAGGCCATGATTACCGGCGCGTTTACCCTCATCAGTGAAGCCATCCGGCTGAATTTCTGGCCGAAAGTCCGGCTCCGCTACCCGACCAATAAAAAAGGGCAATTGTACGTTCCGAGCATCAACTGGCTGCTTTTTGCGGGTTGTGTGGGCGTTGTTCTCTATTTCCAGGAATCGTCGCGCATGGAAGCGGCCTATGGACTGGCCATCACGCTCACGATGCTGATGACGACCATTCTGTTCAGCTATTACATGTATTCCCACAAATACAACGCGTGGTTTGTCATGTTCTTCCTGGTTTTTTACCTGCTCGTGGAAACCAGTTTTCTGATTGCCAACCTGGCGAAATTCACCCACGGCGGCTGGGTGTCGGTGTTGATTGCGGGCATCATGGCCGGTATCATGATCATCTGGCTGAACGCGAACAAGATCAAACTGCGCTTGACGGAATACGTTAAAATCGACCAGTATATTCAACCGTTCAAGGAACTCAGCCGGGACATCAGCATCCCGAAATATGCGACGCACCTGGTTTTTATGAGCAACGCAGCCCGGGCCGCCGAAATCGAGTCCAAGGTCATTTACTCCATTTTTCAGAAACGCCCCAAACGCGCTGATATTTATTGGTTTATTCACGTCGACACCACCGATGATCCGTATACGATGGAATATAAAGTGAACACCATCGCCCCCGATGACGTTTACAAAGTGACCTTCCGGCTGGGTTTCCGGATCGAACAGCGGATCAACCTCTTTTTCCGGCGGGTTATCGAAGACATGGTGAAAAACAAGGAAGTGGACATCACCAGCCGCTACGAATCCCTCAGTCGCCAGAACGTGATCGGTGATTTCCGGTTTGTGGTGCTGGAAAAATTCCTTTCCTTCGAAAACGACCTGCCGTTGCGCGAACGGATTGTGATGGATGTTTATTTCTTTGTTAAAAACTTCACCACCCCCGAAGACCGCTGGTTCGGGCTCGACAGCAGTGCCGTGAAAATCGAAAAAGTGCCGCTGGTGATCCGTCCGGTCGAGAATGTCAAACTGAAACGAATCGATACCTAATTTCTCCACTAAATGAAAATACTGATCACCGGCGGAGCCGGCTTTGTTGGCTCTTCACTGGCTTTGTCTCTCAAAACCGACTACCCCCAGTACGAAATTTTTGTTCTTGACAACCTCAAACGAAAAGGCTCCGAACTGAATGTGGCCCGGTTGACCAAAGCCGGTATTCAATTTGTTCACGGCGACATCCGGAACAAGGAAGATTTCGATCCCATTCCGCCCGTCGACACGCTGATCGAGGCATCCGCCGAGCCGTCGGTGCTGGCCGGTCTGACCGGAACGCCCGACTACCTCATCAACACCAACCTGTTTGGTACGGTGAACTGCCTCAACTTTGCGTTGAAATCCAAAGCCAACGTCATTTTCCTTTCCACCAGCCGGGTGTATCCCATCAAAACCATCGAGACCCTGAATTTCGATGAACACGACACCCGGTTTGTGCTGTCCGACGAACAACCGGTGCCGGGCGTATCGTCCAAAGGCATTGCCGAAAACTTTCCGCTCGACGGCGCACGCTCGCTCTACGGCACCACGAAACTGGCTTCGGAGCTGATTATTCAGGAATATCAGGAGTTTTTCGGCCTGAAAACCGTCATCAACCGCTGCGGGGTCATCACCGGTCCGTGGCAGATGGGCAAGGTCGATCAGGGTGTGATGGTTCTCTGGATTGCCAAACATTACTTTGAGCAGAAACTGGCGTATATTGGTTACGGCGGCACCGGAAAACAAACCCGCGACATGCTCCACATTGCCGACCTGTATCGGCTGATCGACTGGGAGTTACACAACATCGACCAGGTCAACGGCGAGATTCTGAATGCGGGAGGGGGCAACGAAAGCAGTGCGTCCTTGCAGGAACTGACCAAAATCTGTCAGGAAGTCACCGGAAAAACCATCCCCATCAGCAGCGTGGCCGAAAACCGGGCCGCCGACATCCGGCTGTACATCACCGACAACACGAAAGTGACGAAGCTGACCGGCTGGAAACCCGAGTTGGGCATCAAAGAAATTGTCACCGACATCACGAAGTGGCTCGACGAAAACCGGGAAGCCCTCGAACCGATTTTGAAGTAACCAAGATTTCTTTATCATACAAAAAGCCACCTTCGGGGTGGCTTTTTGTATGATAAAGAAGATGATGCGAAAATCAGGCGGCTGTCACCTCAATCTCTTCGCCCTGTTTGTTATAGAACTTGAATTCGTTGATCCCAAACGAACTGTCTTTGATCAACTTAACCCACGTTTTGTGTTTCATGAACCATTGCATCTGCTTGGAATACCAGCCTGCGGTATAATAGGCGTAGAGGTACGGATGCATCATGATCTGGACACCACGCTCGTTCTGGCGGGTCAGAATGTATTCCAGGTTCTGTTCGATGGCGTCCGTAATCAGGATACTGGCCTGAATTGTACCGGTGCCACCACAGGTCGGGCAAACTTCTTTGGTAACAATGTTGATTTCCGGACGAACGCGCTGCCGCGTAATTTGCATCAAGCCAAACTTCGTCAGCGGCAGAATCGTGAATTTGGAGCGGTCGGTTTTCATTTCCTCCCGCATCACGTCGAAAATCATTTTCTTGTTGTCGGGTTTCTTCATATCGATAAAATCGATAACGATGATTCCACCCATGTCGCGCAGCCGGAGCTGGCGGGCAATTTCTTTTGCGGCTTCTTTGTTCACACTGACCGCCGTGGCCTCCTGATCCTCCTCGGAATTCGATTTGTTCCCGCTGTTGACGTCGATCACGTGCAGCGCTTCCGTATGCTCAATGATCAGGTAACCGCCCGCAGGCAGACTAACCGATCGCCCGAACAGTGACTTGATCTGTTTTTCAAGCCCGAACTGTTCGAAAACCTTCATCTTGTTGTTCGTATAGAACTTGACGATTTTCTCTTTTTCGGGAGCAATGGTGTGTATGTACGTTTTAATTTCATCGTACATCTCCTTGGTGTCGACGGTGATGCTGTCGAACGATTCGTTCAGCATGTCGCGGAGGATGGACGAAGCCCGGTTCATCTCGCCAATAATCCGGTCGCGGGGTTTGGCGTCGCGCAGGAGTGCAATTCCCTTTTCCCACTTTTCGAGGGAGTTGGTCAGATCGCGATCCAGTTCTTCAACGTCTTTACCCTGTGCTACGGTCCGGACGATCACCCCAAAATTTTGCGGTTTTATCGACGACATCAGGCGCATCAGGCGCGTGCGTTCGGCTTTATCCGTAATTTTTTTGGACATATTGACCGTACTGGCAAAGGGCACCAATACCAGATACCGCCCTGCAATGGAGATATCGCAGGATAAACGCGGCCCTTTGGTCGAGATGGGTTCTTTGACAACCTGCACCAGAATGGGTGCGTTCTTACTCAATACCTTATCAATTTTCCCGAGCTTGTCGATCTCGGGTTCCAGCTTGAAATTGTTCAGCCGGCCGGTATTGGCCCGTTTGGCGATAACGTCTTTCGTGAATTTGTTAAGCGAGTTAATGTTGGAGCCTAAGTCCAAATAATGCAGGAATGCATCTTTTTCATAGCCAATGTCGACAAATGCCGCATTGAGGCCCGTCACTAATTTTTTAACTGTTCCTAAGTAAATATCGCCGACGGTAAAGCTGCTGTCCGACTCTTCAACGTGATATTCCAGCAGTCTTTTGTCTTGCAAAAGTGCTATCCGATCACCTTTCTGAGTCGAACTAATGACTAATTCGTTACTCACAAGATGAATATGCGGTTAAGAGGCCCGAAAATATATAAAAAGGCCGGGCAATCGGTTCGTCGGCATCCAGGTTAAAATCCTGTTGCACAAGCGAATAAGTCCTCCGATTGGCCGGCCCGTATGGTAAGATCGCCCGAAAGCGATCTACCTATTTTTTCTTATGGCGATTCTTTCTCAGGCGCTTCTTCCGCTTGTGGGTAGCAATCTTGTGACGTTTTCTCTTCTTTCCGCAAGGCATAATGGTAATTATTTTTTTATGGTTAAAAATTCTTTTCCAGCTCTTTCACGGCGGCCTGAATGGTCGGGTCTTTCTCCCGCTCTTTCACTTTGGCCAGCAATTTCCGAGCCTCTTCTTTGCGGCCCATTTCACCCAGGCTGATGGCCAGGTAAAATTGCGCCTTGGTATTGTCGGGATGACTGACCAAAATGGCCTGAAACCGCTCTACCGCCCGATTATACTGACCGGAGCGCATCGACAACAAACCCATGTTGAACAGCGCCAGTTCATTCGTCGGATCTTCCTTCAGCACATCCCGCAGCAGCATAATCCCCTGCATCGGCGTTTCGGTCGTGACATACGTCATCGCCATATTTGCCTTGGCAGCCAGCAGATTAGGGTTACTGTCGAGTGCTTTCTGATAAAACTCCCGGGTCTTTTTTCCCAGGTTTGCCAGTTTCTGATTGTCGACGGCAAACCCGTAAGCTTCATAATACAAATCGCCGGTTCGGAGGATGTTGGCTTCCGTTGGCGCCAGCGTCACCAGTTGTTCGGCAATTCGGGCAGCACTGTCATACCGACTCACTTTCCGATACGCCTGAATCAGTTCATTCCCAACAACCGGTTTTTGTTTAGCCTCCGCCGATTCAAAACGACGGCTCAACCGGTTCAGTTCCTTTTGCTGTTCGGGCGCCAGACTGGCCGTGTGCAGATCAGAACGATCCGTACGCAGCACCGCCGTATCCCGCACGGCCGTTTCCGGATCCGTCGTCTTTTCGTTGGTCAGTTTCCGGTCTTCGTTACGAACCACTACATTGGGCAGGCTGTATAAGCCCGCCGTCAATAGGATACCAACACCGATGACTAGAAAAATAGATTTGTTCATGGTAATAGAGATGAGATGTTAGACCAGAGAAACGAGATAATTCCCTGGTCTAACATCTCACCTCTTTTGTCATACAATGATTAAACTGAAACGTTTTCGTTCCGTTTAACCTGGGTTTTAACTTGCTCAACAAACACTTTGGCCGGTTTGAAGCTCGGGATAAAATGCTCATCAATGACCATCGCCGTGTTTTTGGAGATGTTCCGGGCCACTTTACGGGCTCTCTTTTTGTTGATAAAACTACCGAACCCTCTCACGTAGATGTTCTCATTCTTCGCCAGATTATTCTTGATCACGGTAAAGAATGTTTCAATGGTGTGTTGAACATCTGCCTTGTCGATTCCTGTCTTCTCGGCAATTTCTGCGATTACGTCTGCTTTCGTCACGTTCGTACTAAACTTTAAGGTTCAATCAGTTGTTGAAAAAAAAGCCTCTCCAAATTGGGAGCACAAAGGTAGATTTTTCCTGTTAGAGAAAAAACACTCTACCTTGTTTTTTCTTCTCAACAACACCAAGTTACGAATTGTTTTGGATTGGTTTTCAGACTCCGACGACACAAGAATCGATTTTGCTGCGACCCTGGCGGGGTGGTATGCACACCACAAACGGGATTTGCCGTGGCGTCACACCCGCAACCCCTATTTCATCTGGTTATCAGAGGTTATTCTGCAACAAACGCGCGTGATTCAGGGCCGCCCCTACTACGAACGCTTCGTGGCCGCTTACCCCACGGTTCAGTCGCTGGCCGACGCCGACGAGCGGGATTTGCTGCGGCTCTGGCAGGGGCTGGGCTATTATTCCCGGGCCCGAAATATGCACAAAACCGCGAAGTACATCGCCGGTGAATGCGCCGGCCGGTTTCCGGAATCGTATGCCGAACTGCTGAAACTGCCCGGTATCGGTACTTACACGGCGGCCGCCATTGCCTCGTTTGCGTTCGATGAAAAAGTGGCCGTGGTCGACGGGAACGTCTACCGGGTGCTGGCCCGGGTGTTTGGCATCGAAGAAGACATTACGACGACGACCGCCAAAAAAACCTTCTCAGCCCTGGCGAACCGGCTGATTCAGCAGTCTGACAATCCGGCGACCTACAACCAGGCGATTATGGAATTCGGCGCGATTCAGTGTACGCCGGTTTCGCCGGACTGCCTTTTGTGCCCCTTGCAGCAGCAATGTCGCGCCTATCTGACGGGCCGACAACGAATGTTACCGGTCAAAAGTAAGAAAACCGCCGTCCGCGAACGGTTTTTTAACTACATTGTGATCCGTCAGGGCGACCGCATTGCGCTGAAAGAGCGGACTCAGAAAGACATCTGGCAGCATCTGTACGATTTTTGCCTGATTGAAACCGAAGAGCCGATGGAAGCGTTTCGGGAATTACCGGAAGGAAGCGTACTGAACTGGGTGTTGCGGGAAGGCATTCTGAAGGGATTATCCGACGAACGAACGCACGTTTTAACCCACCAAAAGATCCGGGCACGGTTCTGGCTGGTGGAGGTGCCGGAGGGTCGAAAAGTGGAGCTTCCGGACGGGTTAACTTTTTGTAAACCGTCTGAAACAGAACGGTTACCAAAGCCAATTTTAGTCGTGGATTATTTGAAAAGTCTTCGTTTTTAGCTACTTTTACTTAGTAAAGTAGCATCCATTCACCATTTTATTTACCGTTTTATGGCAAGCATGAACAAAGTGATTCTGATTGGCAATGTTGGTAACGATCCTGAAGTCCGCTACCTGGATGGAGGGTCAGTGGTTGCCAAATTTAGCGTTGCCACAAACGAACGCTACACCACCCGCACCGGAGAGCAAGTCGACCAAACTGAATGGTTTCGGGTCGAAGTTTGGAATGACCAGGCTAAAACCGTTGAAAAATACGTCCGCAAAGGCAACCAGATTTATGTAGAAGGGCGGCTGAAAACCGAGACCTATACCGACCGCGAAGGCAAGGAACGTTTCTCGCTGACAGTTCGGGCCACGACGTTTCAATTCCTGGGCGGTGCCCGTCAGGATGGGGCTGAAGGCGGTGGCGAGTCCTACGCCGAATCGACACCGGCACCCCGGCAACAGGCGGCACCCCAGCCAGCACCCGCCCGGCAAGCAGCCCCGCAGCCACAGGCGGCTCCTCAACCGGCCCCGCGGCCCGCGCCGGCAGCCCGAAAACCGGAGCCTGTTCCCGATGATATGAATAACGCAGGCGACGACGATTTACCGTTCTAAGCCCGTGTTTTTGTTCACCCATACGCAACTACATGGATAGCGATCCCCTCTCGAGTAAGGTGCTCCCGGCCGATGCCTGGGGCACCTATCTTAGTTTTTATGGCCCTTATGCCGCCATTCTGATTGTCCTGCTGGCCCTGGCGGCCATTGTTTCTGCTTCTGAAGCCGCCTTTTTTTCCCTTTCGTCCGACGACCGCGCCATTTGCCGCAGCAGCGATGAGGTTGCCGAACGCCGGATCATGAATCTGCTCGACCGACCCCGGCGGCTTCTGGCCTCCCTCCTCATTTTCAACAACTTATTAAACCTGGCGATCGTCGTGATCGTCACCTACCTCGTCTGGAAACTCAGCCAGCTCGACCCGACCTCCGGCTGGGTACTGGCCAGTTTAACGGCGGTGTTGACCCTGACGATTGTGTTGTTCGGCGAGATCATTCCGAAGGTGTACGCCAGCCAGAACAGTCTGTCGGTGGCCCGCCGGACGGCTCCGCTGGTGGCCCTGGCTTCCACCCTCTTCCGGCCTTTGTCGGTCCTGCTGGTCAGTTTGACCAGTGTGATCGATCAGCGAATCCAGCGACGGGGCTATAAGGTTTCGATGGTAGAACTCAACCAGGCCGTTGAGTTAACCAGTCGTGAATCAACCCACGAGGAGCGCGAACTGATCAAAGGCATTGTCAATTTCAGCAACCTGACGGCCCGGCAGGCCATGCGGGCCCGGGTCGATATTACGGCGTTTAGCGAAAAGCTGACCTTTACGGAATTGCTGGCCCAGATCAACCAGTCGGGCTATTCGCGGGTGCCGGTCTACAAGGAATCGCTGGACGAAATTGAAGGCATTCTGTATCTCAAGGATTTATTGCCGCACCTGGACAGCGACGATTCGTTCCGCTGGCAGACGCTGATCCGCCCGGTTTTCTTTATTCCGGAAACCAAAAAAATCGACGACCTGCTCCAGGATTTTCAGAAACGCCGGGTACACATGGCCATTGTGGTGGACGAGTACGGCGGCACCCGTGGCCTCATTACGCTGGAGGACATCATTGAAGAGATTTTTGGCGACATCAATGACGAGTTTGACGAGGAAGAACCCATTCCGTTTCAGCGCGTCGATGACCGGACGATTCGGGTGGAAGGCAAAATCCTGCTGACAGACATTTGCCGGGTTCTACAGGTTGATATTACCTACTTTGACGAGGTCAAAGGCGAAAGTGAGTCGCTGGGCGGTTTGCTGCTCGAATTGTTCACCCGCGTTCCCCAAACGGGACAGGAGGTTAGCTACGGCGATTTTACGTTTAAAGTCCTCTCGGCCGACGATAAGCGAATCCAACACGTTGAAATTGTCAGACAGGAAACACCCAGTTGATCAGCAAGGTAATCGCTCATTCTGGCTATGAACCACCCTCCTTTACCGCCCGACCTGTTCATTTTCCAGTGTTTCGCCGGACCCGACGCCGGCAAAACCATCGTCCTGACGCCCCACGTCCGGTTGTTGCTGGGCACCGGCATCCAAAGCAGCTACCGGCTGAACGATCCGTATGTCGCCGAACAGCACCTGAGTCTTTTCTTCGACGGAGTCCGAATTCAATTTCATACTATTGATAACCAATACATTCGACTCAATGGCGTACCGGCTATGGCGGGGGAGTTGGCGCTGGGTGTCGACGCCCTGCAACTGGGAACGTCGCTCTGGCGGCTGTCGAAGCCAACGCCGTCGGCCACTTCCGAAAACCAGTTTGCCGAACCTTTCCAGCGGTTTTCCAATTTCGCCGGGATCGACCAGCTCGACCAGGATTTCAGCCTGAAGGCCATCTTCTCCCGAATCGGCGAAAAACGGACGGACGACGACATCGAGAACGCCTTCACCGTAGGCACGCGGGAAACCACCCCTCCCCTTTCGAAAATCGCGGCAAACTGGCCGCAGCCCTGGCTTTTTGCCCGAATGGCCAGTGCTTCGCTCCTCATTTTCTGGGGATTATACATCGGTGCTGCACAATTCAGCAACATTATCGTCATTCCCGGATTGCTCTTCATCGGCGCTTTTGCCGTCCCTTTTGCCTGCCTGATTTTTTTCTGGGAGATGAACGCGCCACAGAACGTTTCGCTCTATCAGACGGTGAAACTGCTGTTTATGGGCGGTATTCTGTCCATTCTGATCTCTCTGTTGTTTTTCAGCAATGTCAGCTTTTTGTCCAGTTGGCTGGGCGCATCGAGTGCCGGTATTGTGGAGGAGACCGGTAAATTACTGACGGTTTTGGCCCTGATGCGAAACAAACGGAAATACCCCTGGATCTTGAACGGCCTGCTGTTTGGGGCGGCCGTTGGCACCGGTTTTGCCGCCTTTGAATCAGCGGGTTATGCCTTTGTGGCGTTACTGGAATACGGTTCCGTCGATGTGGCACTCGGCAACATCGTGGTGCGGGGCATTCTGGCCCCGTTCGGCCACATCATCTGGACGGCCATTACGGCGGCGGCCATCTGGCGGCTCAAACGTTTTGATAAATTCCGGTGGGAGTTGCTGCAGGAAAAGTCGTTCATCCGGTTATTTCTCCTCGTGGTGGTCATGCACATGCTCTGGAACGCCGGTTTCGATCTGCCGTTGCTGCCGTCCATTTTCGGCATTCAGTTCAAACACATCCTGCTGGGGTTGCTGGGTTGGGTGATTGTGCTGAGCCTGATTCAGGAAGGGTTGAAGCAGATCAAAAAGGCGCAGAAAGAAGGGAACAGCGGATTAATCACGTATTGACACTTCCATGGAATGCGGTTTTGTACTTACCGTGAATTTGATTTCAAGAACTAGCCATTCTTTGGCCTTAAATCGGTCATCCCTACGGGATTTTAAACCTTTTTATTTCATCCTTCCCCCGGTTGAAACCGGGGGCTACAAAACGATTCATCCCTACGGGATTTTTGGATCTCACAATCTCTGAAGGTAGAATACAAGATTCTACCTTCAGAGATTGGTCAAAACCACCGCAACAATATGATTCATCCCTCCGGGATTTGTTATATTTTATCTCTTTCACCGGGTTAAACCCCACACTACAAAATGATTCATCCCTCCGGGATTTGTTGGATTTAATGATCCCGGAGGGATGAATCATTTTGTAGCCCCGGTTTGAACCGGGGTAGTTTTAAAGTCCCGTAGGGATGACCGATAAAATCATTGGCTGAATGGCTCATCCGATTCGGTTGACTTCCATTCCCGTAAACCTATACCTATTCACAGATCTGATTGTAATTAACAAACAATCAGCCGGTTAAAATAGATAGTAGTTTTCCAAATTTGTACTTTAGTAACACAACCTAAACGTTTTTATGTATGAAAAGGCGACTGTTACTGCTTAGCTTCCTGACCAGTTTCTCCCTCGCATCCGTTGCCCAGCAGGATGACAAACCGGATTTAGCAGTGGTAAAAAAAATACGGGAAGAGGGGTTGACGCGTTCCAAAGTCATGGAAACCGCCTTTTACCTGACGGATGTCAACGGCCCGCGTTTGCAGGGCCCCGGTTTTATGAAAGCCGCCAACTGGTCGAAAAACAAACTGGCGGAATGGGGACTGCAAAACGCCAAACTCGAATCCTGGGGCGAATGGGGCAAAGGCTGGGAGATCGAGCGCAGCTACATCGCTATGACGGCTCCCTATTACAAAACCATCATCGCTGTGCCGAGGGCGTGGAGCGGAGGAACGGAAAAAATGCAGCAGGCCGACGTGCTGTACATCGATGAGTCGGACACCACGGCGCTGGAAGGCTACCGCAACAAGCTCAAAAATAAAGTCATCCTACTCCACCAGCCGTTCGTCATCAGCCCTTCCTTTAACGCTGATGCCAGACGGTTTACGGAAAGTGATCTGGAAAAAATGGCCAAAGACGAATCGGTCGCCCGCGACTCGTCGTACCGCAGCCTGATTGCGGCCATGCGAACCCGCAACGCGTTCAACCAGAAAATGCGCAAACTCGCCAAACAGGGCGGTGCGCTGGCCATTCTGAACACCAGCCAGCTCAGCAAAGACGGGACGCTGTTTGTCAGTGGCGATTTTGCCAATGCGGCCACCGGGATTGCCCACGACGAGCTGGCCGACCTCACGATTTCGGTGGAAGATTATCTGTCGCTGAGCCGGATGGCCAAGGCGGGTGTGCCGATCAAACTCGAACTTGATGTCAAAACCAAATTCTATACGACCGACACCAAAGGCTACAACGTGATTGCCGAAATACCGGGGTCGGACCCCAAACTGAAAGACGAAGTGGTGATGCTCGGCGCCCACCTCGATTCGTGGCATGCCGCCACGGGCGCGACCGACAATGCCGCCGGTTGTTCGGTGATGATGGAAGCCGTCCGGATTCTGAAAACGCTGGGCCTGAAACCGCGTCGTACCATTCGGATTGCCCTCTGGAGCGGAGAAGAGCAGGGCTTACACGGTTCAAAGAATTACGTCACAAAACACTTTGTCGATCCGGCTACGAACAAACTTACGAAGGAAGGCGAGCAACTGGCCGCTTATTTCAACGTCGACAACGGAACCGGCAAAATCCGGGGGATTTACCTGCAAAACAACACCGCTGCGGGTCCGATTTTTGCCAAATGGCTGGAGCCATTCCACGACTTGGGAGCCACGACCATTGCGCCCAAAAGCAGCGGAGGCACCGACCACGTGTCGTTCGATCGGGCAGGACTGGCCGGTTTTGGCTTTATCCAGGATGGCATCGAATACAGCACCCGCACGCACCACACGAACATGGATACCTACGACCACCTGATCGCCGACGACCTGAAACAGGCCTCTACGATTGTCGCGTCGTTTGTGTACCATGCGGCCATGCGTGACCAGAAAATACCGTTGAAGAAAACGACGATGGGAGACGCTGGCCGGTAATTTTTATAATCGTTTACCCCAACCCCCTAAAGGGGCTTTCAACAAGTCTACAAAAGCCCCTTTAGGGGGTTGGGGTGAAATTATAACCCGATTATAACGCTTTCTACCAACAAAATCAGGAAGGCTGCGGCCGAAATGATCAACCCCCACTCTTTGATGCGGGTCATCAACTGCCGTCTTTCCACCTGACCCTGAAAGAGCCCAATGAGGTGTTCGGCGATGTCGGCCGTGGCAAACAAACTGGCGATCTGAAGCAAATGCCAGGCATAGTCAAAACCGTCGATGCATTGTTGCCAAATGAGGGGTTGAACGAAGAAATAGATCAGCAAAATCCATTCTTTGATTCCAAACCGGGTTATTTGAAGCTGAACCCGGCCAGCAAGGTGGGTAAAAAGTTGTCTGAACATGTCTGGTCATACGGTTGGGTACATCAAATGTAGCAAACATCATGCTATTTTTCCAGACCTGAATCACAAAAAAGTCCAACTCACGACCAACCGTACCGTCTATTGTCTATTGTCTATCGTCTACTGACTTACTTCTTCCCCGGCTGGTGCATCATCAGCGTTTCGATTTCTTCAGTCACCTGCGGCACCGGCATTTTTTCGGTTAGGTAGTAATGCGGCCCATTCGGGTCGTCCTGCCAGGAATTGTTGCCACCAGTGATCAAAAACCGCCCCCGTTTCAGTCCATAGTACGGTTCGACACCCCGAACGGCCACCAGAACCGCCGTCTGATCCCAGCTCATGCGCCCGTCGTTGTCCTGCCTGGCTTTCGGCATACAGAGTGTAAAAACATCCTTCACCGGACTTTTCAGGGACGGGTTGGCCACCAGACGCGGACCGGTTTTGATCTCTTTCCCGATCTCGAATCCGCTGAAAATAACCGGCGTAGGCCAGTTGGCAAAAGCTTTTTCAGACGCCACCGAATCTTTATACACGTTGAATTCCCGGCCTTTCGGAAACGCGCCAGCCATCGACACCAGCTCCTTTACTTTCTGTTTCACCAGTTCTTTTCCACCCAGTTTCGAAAACCGATCCGGTTTGGAGTCCAGCAAATTGGCCATGTTGGTCAGAAAACCGACGGTCACGATGGTCACGCTTCCGTTGGGCTGTTTGGCGAGAAGCTGCCGATACGTCGTCACGGCATCGGGCGCGTCGTCACTCGAACGGATTTTGTGCGGATACGTCGCCACGAGCATCTCGGGCCACTTCTGCCACGCGCCATCCACCACACCCGGCCCCTTTGTAACGCCCGTCGGCAGGTTCGGCCGACCGAAGTAAGTATTCAAGACGTCGATGACTGGCACCACCAGCTCGTGTTTATTGGATGCAATAACCGCCAGCGGCCGGGCTTCTCCCCGGTCGGCCAGGGCGTGCAAAACCGCCATCGCACCCACGTCGTCGTAGTCGGGGCCGATGTCAGTATCCAGAATGATGGAAACGGGTGGTTTGGGGCGGTTTTGTGCGAAAGAAAGGGTGGCAAAAGCCAGAAAGCAAAGGAATAGGAAGGATTTCATGGAAAATGGGTTTACGGTCCAATTTCCAAAATTACACCCACAACCCCTCCCCGCGCACGAAGTTTTTGCGAAGAGATTCCAGTTCAGCTTCGGATGTCGTCAGAAAACCCGCCTTTTGCAACTGCCGAAGCCGGTTTCGCTCCAGCGACGACAGGTGGCCGTCGATGAGAATTGTGAAAACAAAAAGCCGTTCCAATCCGTGCCGGACAGCATCAGAGCATGTCGCCAGTTGTTCGGGAAAAGATTCGTTTCTGCCAGCCTTTTCCAGATCGGCATCAATGGAAAACCGGGACATAACGGCTTCCCGGAGCAGCAGATGGGCGTAATTTTCGGGCCGGACAGCAACCGCTGCGAACTGTAAAACGCCGGGGAGCAATTGCCGAAAAGCTGGTTCGCGGCCAAACTCCTCGACAAGTTCGTTGGTAAACTGCCGGATGGTCAACGGAGCCATTACCCGGAGTTGAGCCTGTTGCAGAATTCGATAGGTGGCCCAGCTAATCCAGACAGCCGCAACCAGGGTGCTGGTTGAAATGGTCACGATGGGCGTAATGGCCCGTTCACTGCCCAGCCGGAGCATCCATTGAACCAGGCCGTTGCAGGCAAAAGCCAGTAAAAAAACCGTTATCAAATACCCGGACAGCGTCCACGGCAGCAGGGGCCGCGGGCTCATCCGGAGCCGGAACAGGCCCCGCGGAGGACTGTTCTCGGCCAGTTGGTTGATGTGGCGGGTAAATGACAGATCATGAAAACGCGGAAACTGACACGTCATTGCGATGAGACGAACCGCCCCGGTATAGACCAGCAGCAACGCATGCAGAACCAGGTAAAGTACCAAAACCGCAAACAGGACACTAATCAAAGGCCAGTCGCCGAAGGCCGTATGGGTTTTTGCAAACCAACTCGCCCAGAGCGTATGGGGCAGGTAAACGACCCAGATCCCGAACACCACCAGAGCCGATGAGACCAGCATCGTGGCACCTTTGATCCGGTACAGGGCGTGGCGCTCCGCGTTGTTGAGCACAAAAGGCTCATCGGAGGGGTGTTCGGTATGTATGGCACGGGCCAGATAACGAAGTGTTGTCCGGCCAGCGGTGGCCTGGTCGAAATCGCCAGAGGAATCGGTTGAGTCGGACATGAATAGTAACAGCTTACTTCTACTATAACCGGATTAAGGGGTAAGCTGTTTGCATACCCACAGACTTACACCGGATATTTCCACTCACCCCTGTATTCGCGGCTCAGCAGTTTATTGGCTTCGGCATCGCCCTTGATCACTTCTTTTTCCCCATCCCATTCCACACTACGGCCCAGTTTATACGACAACATTCCCAGCAGGGCCATGTTGGTAGACCGGTGGCCAATTTCGATGTCACAGGTCGGCAGACTTTTCGTTTTGATGGCTTTCAGAAAATCGTCCCAGAGCTGGGCAATATTCTGGTCGTCCGGTTTGTTGAGCTGCGCATCCTGGTGAATCACCGGTTTTTTCGAATCTGCCGGGTAGAACGTCCAGCCGTCCATCCAGCCCATGTGAAAAGTACCTTCGGTGCCGTAAAAATACACACCCACGGCCTGCTGCGGATGCGTTTTTTCGGCATTGTTCCCGGCAAAGGTCCGGTGTTCCCAAACCGCCGTAAAATCTTCAAACTCAAAACTGGTCACCTGGTGGTCGGGAGCGTCGGTATTGTCCTGTTTAATGGCCCGCCCACCGGTCGAAAAGACTTTTTTCGGGTACTTCTCTTCCGTCCACCACAAAATCTGGTCCATCCAGTGAATGCCCCAGTCGCCCAGGGTTCCGTTGGCATAATCCAGGTAATTCCGGAAACCGCGCGGGTGCATCGTACGGTTGTAGGCCCGCAACGGAGCCGGACCGCACCAGAAATTCCAGTCCAGTTCTTTGGGAGCCTCCTCGTCGGCGACTTTCTGCCCTGCTCCACCGGCGTAATGCACGAAGGCGCGGGCCATGCCAATTTTACCGGCTTTCCCCGATTTCAGGAATTCCATCCCGGAAACATTGTGCGGAGAAACCCGCCGGTGCGTTCCCACCTGGCAGACCTTGCCGGTTTGCCGGGCGGTTTTCACCATGGCCCGGCCTTCGTTGATCGTGTGGCCAACCGGTTTTTCCACGTACACGTGAGCGCCCTGTTTCATGGCTTCGATGGCAATGAGCGGGTGCCAGTGGTCGGGCGTGGCCACAATCACGATCTCGGGTTTTTCGCGGGACAGCATCTCCCGAAAATCCCGGTAGATTTTGGGTTTGTCACTGGTCAGTTTGGAAAATTCTTCGGCGGTTTTCGTCAGCTGCCGCTGGTCCACATCACACAGCGCCACCAGTTTCGACTGTCCGGACTGCATGGCGCAGCGCAGGATGTTGTTGCCCCACCAGCCAGCGCCAACCAGGGCCGTGCGGTAGGTCGATTGTTGCGCCAGTGTGATCAACGGACGGGTGACCACCGCAGCACCGGCGAGGGCCGATGTTTTCAAAAAGTCAGAACGATTCATAACAATGCAGGGAAGAAATAGTCCTCGAAAACTACGCAATCTGTGAGGTAATCACAAACTTTCTAACCAAGGGCACGTACCTTTGTGAAATATGGTTTTCATGGTTAGAGGGTTAAGTAGGGTTGAATGGTTGTAAATGGTTCGATGGTTATAAATGGTTGAATGGCTGTAAATGGTTGAATGGTTATAAATAGCCGGATGGCTTAGGATGACATTTACGACTGCATGGTTAAAGTCACCCAACCCTTTACAACCATAAAAACCATCTAACCTTGAAAACCATTATAACCATAAAAACCACCCTTAGCCATCCAACCATTCTTAGCCATTTTAGCCATCCAGCTTTTATGTCAGTCGTTCCGTATAAAGACAAAAATACCAGCAAGCGCGAGCAGGTCGAAGAGATGTTCGACTCAATTTCGCCGAAATACGATTTACTCAACCACCTCCTCAGTGCCGGTATCGACATTGTGTGGCGGAAAAAGGCGATCCGGCTCCTGCAACCCGAGAAACCCAAAATGCTGCTCGACATTGCCACCGGCACGGGCGACTTTGCCATCGAGGCCCTGAAACTCAACCCCGACAAAATCATCGGGGTCGATATTTCGGAAGGCATGCTGTCGTTTGGGCGGGAGAAAATCCGCAAACTCGGGCACGAGGATAAAATTGAACTTCGCTCCGGCGATTCGGAAAGATTACCGTTTGCAGACAATGTTTTCGACGCCGTCATCGTTTCGTTTGGTGTACGCAATTTTGAAAATCTACTCAAAGGGCTAACCGACATGCACCGCGTAACGCGGTCGGGCGGCACCTGCCTGGTGCTGGAATTTTCGAAGCCGCGCAAATTTCCTTTCAAGCAATTTTTTAGTTTTTATACGAATCGTTTCCTGCCGTTGATTGGCCGGCTAGTGTCGAAAGACGCTTCGGCCTATACGTACCTGCCCGAGTCGATGCAGGCGTTTCCGGACGGCCCCGACTTTATCCGGGTTCTTGAACAGGCAGGCTTTACGCAAACACGATGGATACCACTTACATTTGGCATTTGTTCTATTTACACCGGAAAAAAAGTATAGCCCTCGGTTTGCTGCTGGCGATGCTGAGTCCGAATCTTCAGGCCCAGTCATCGATGAAATACCGCCGGATTCATTTGGAAGGCTACGACGACAAGACCATCCGGTACGGTTTTCTGTTTGCGGCTCCCGTCACCCGTTTCAACATCAAATACAGCGACGCCTACGTCAGTGCTGATTCGGCCCACCAGCTCTACTCGCCCAGTAAAGTCGGTTTTCGGGTCGGTTTTGTGATGAACACCATCCTGAGCGAACATTTCGATGTGCGGGTGACGCCCGCGGTGTCGCTCTACTCCCGCTCGGTCGAATACAAGTATCCGGGTGGGACCGGCAAAAAAGAGGTGCGCGAATCGACCTGGCTGGAGTTTCCGGTTTTGCTGAAATACAAATCCAAACGGCGGATGAACTCGCGGATGTACGTCGTGGGCGGAGGTTCGCTCGGGATCGAAACCAACGTCCGTCGGCGCGAGGTGGCCGGTTCGAGCCGGTTGCTGACCAAAAACCGGGATCTGACGGTTGAATACGGGGTTGGTTTCGAGCAGTTTTTCGAATTTTTCAAATTTGCCCCCGAGATCCGGTTTTCACACGGCCTGGTCAACCTCTTCGAACCGGTGCAGGGCAATGCGGCCAACATCGGCATTCAGAAACTGCGCACCCACACGGTAACGCTGTATCTGACCTTCGAATAAACCGGGTGCCGAACGTGTCAATCAGCATCCCGAATGTCGATTCAAAAGCCCTGACGATGAATTGGTTGTAAAATAAGTTGATTTTTTTTAGTGGAATGCTTGCAGAATGCCTTTTAAAGCCACTATATTTGCACTCCCAAACGACGCGAATGAGTCGCCGGGAAACACAAAAAAGGGAGTTTAGCTCAGCTGGTTCAGAGCATCTGCCTTACAAGCAGAGGGTCGGCGGTTCGAACCCGTCAACTCCCACATTGATTATCAAGCACTTGCGAGTCAAATCGGCAAGTGCTTTTTTGTTGGTTTACACTTTGGTTTACACTTCGCCCCGGTTTACTCCTCATCTCCTGCCACTTTCCCCTTGCTCCGTTTGTAATTTCTTACCGAATTGGTAATAAAATCCCTCACTGCGTCTGACATCGATATTTCACGGTCCTGACACATGGCCGAGAAGGCGCGTTTTGATTTAGCACTAAGGCGAACTAGTAACTGGCTGTTTTCCATACTACTTACATCATCTTTTGATTGTCACTAAAGATAGCGATTCGTATAGACATTTGCAATACAAAAACCGTATATACAATTGATATACAGGCATATTACAAGTTCATTACGCTCGTTATGGGTTTGTAATATTCGCCTAATTTTGGTATCTTTTGGATACCAATCACCGCATATAATGACGAAGAAATCCACTCCTGCACTACCCGCTACTACAGATAAAAAGTACGTCGTCTACTACAGGGTATCGACCAAAAAGCAAGGAGAGTCAGGCTTAGGTCTGGAAGCCCAGCAGGCTTATGTAAGCCACTTCTACGGCACGAGTGAAATTATAGCCGAGTACACCGACGTCCGAAGCGGTAAAACTATTACACGGCGTCCTGAACTGATGAAAGCTATTAAGCAATGTAAGGCAGAAGGCGCTACGCTGGTGGTGGCAAAGATTGACCGGTTAAGCCGGAATACTGAGCAAGCTCTTTGGATTTACCGGGAATTAAGTGAACGTCTGGAGTCATGCGACATTCCGAATCTAGATAAATTCACCCTGACACTTTTTATGGCTATCGCTGACCGCGAACGGGAGCTAATCGGCATCCGGACAAAACAGGCTCTCGATCAGAAACGTTTGAAGGTTGGTGAATGGAGGCTGCGGGGCCACAACCCGAAGAAGGCAGCGGCCGGACTGATTGGCGCACGCATGTCCCACGAACAGGCAGCAGATAATGAAAACAACCGGCGGGCGTCGGCAATGGTATCAATGCTCCGTGGACAAGGCAAGACATATGCGTCTATTGCGGAGGAATTGAACCGGGCGGGATTCAAAACGGCAACAGGTAAACTGTTTCAACCCACCCAAGTGATGCGATTGAATAAAATAAGTAAATCTTTGACTGAATTGAATTCAAGTGTAAAATAACTTTAGGATAGATCTGAGGCACTTTTTATCCTCGCACATCTAATCCTACGTCCTCCGTTAAAAAATAATATGATTTTGAAGTTGAAAGTTTAAAGACCTTTCCCGTAGTTTGAACTACTTTTCATAAACAAGTATGAATGCGTTGTTCGAACTAGAATCGAGATGATTGGAGCAATTATAAAATATCAAGTTTCTATTTTTAGCTCAGCTATCGGCATAAGATATGATGCCACTAACATTTCCTATTTTCTAAGAGAATTGGAAAGTTTGCATTTGCTACCCGAACCCTACCAGGAAATGACGCCATTCGGTTCCGAGACAAAATTACGTATGACCTCACCAAGTGGGCTTTCCATTGATTTTGGTAGTCAAAGAATTGACATTGAACAGAATGCTAAAGATCAATCCGGGTCTAATATTGGTGAATTAAGGCAATTTTGTGAAAATGTAATTTTTATGGCAAGGGTGTTTTCTGACAAGATGGGTATGCTACCTAGCAGGCTTGCTTTAGTTACTATGTATTATTTGGAAGATTTGCCAAGCGAAAAGCTTTCAAAGCTTTATGTTAAGTCGATCAATCCGATAAAGTTCTTTGAAGAAAACGACCCTGTTGAATGGGGCACAAGGACTGTAGCAAGGGTTAATAAAACAGTAAATAATATTCCAGAGATAGTAAATGTGCTGGTGGAGATATCTAGAATTCCTGGCTTTTTTAAACACCCAGATGGTTCGGTTACTTCATTGGACAAAATGCGTTTACAGATAGACACCAATACATTTCACGGAAATACAACACCTAGATTTAATTTTGATAGTATACAATCGTTTTGTCATGAAGCACAAGGCTGGCAAAACGTTGTTCTAAATGATGTGATAGATAGTCTTAAATGAAAAAGAAATGACATACTCGACACAAAAGATAAGAAAGAAAAGAATAGCTACTAAGCCCGATCTCAATGCGTTTAGTCAGAGGTATTTTTATCCTTCGATTTTTAGTTTAGCGGAATCCCCTAGCAGTACGGTAGACGAAGTTGAAGAAGAAATTAATGACAATAGTCCACTTTCAGAAGTAAACTCAAATACTCTTGAAAGTTGGCAAGGCTCCTATTCCGGAAGTGATAAAACTAAACAGCCACCGGACCCTTTAATTGATGAAAATGACATAAATAATAAAAGGATGCTCCATATAAAAAACACATTCACTTCAAAATTATTGAAATGTATTCGTGAAGAGCATTTTGAGTACGGGTATACCTCCATGAGCGAAATTATTGCTAAAGAACAATATTCTCTAAACTCTTTTGTTACAAATACTTGGCTCTCCCAAATATTTGTAGAAAATTTTAAAGACACTCAAATAATAATTGGGGTTCTGAGAATAATTTCAACTTTCACAGAAGAGCAAGCAAGTCCACATGGAATATCATTAGCGTTAGCGGCTTTGTCACACAATGACATGGAAGTCAAAGAAAGCGGGATAAGAGTTTTGGAGAATTGGGGCTCTAAGCAAAGCCTAATTACTCTTCAAAATGTTCAAGAACAACCAGGCTGGCTGGGGGCATATTTGAAACAGGTAATTGAAGATTTAAAAAGTGAGATATGTCCCTCCTAGTTCGAAAAATTGCCAGGTCAAAGTGGTATAATAAGAAGCAAAATATTGATATTGACACCCCAGCAGATGCAATATCAAGTTGTTTAAGGACACAAAATAATACTCTTTCAGTTTGGAGAATTGAAGATG
Source organism: Larkinella sp. (assembly GCF_965227735.1). Lineage (NCBI taxonomy): Bacteria > Pseudomonadati > Bacteroidota > Cytophagia > Cytophagales > Spirosomataceae > Larkinella > Larkinella sp. The sequence continues at coordinate 2,355,842 of NZ_OZ245776.1, forward strand.
AAAGTGAAGTAAAAGAAGCAATTCTGGCTATAATCTCAAATCAAGACCAGCTTGACACAATCGATATTGTTATCTTAAAGGAAACATATTTGAGCGAAAACAGTATACAGATTGAAACTACGAAAGGTGAAACACCTGTAAAAGAGCTCGTAAATATACATAGGGATTTAAGTCAGTTAACCTATTCAAAGTTAGGAATAATAGCAAAGCATATTACAGACCAAGAGGCTACATTTAAACGCATCACCGTTAAGGACTCAAAGCAAATAATTTTAGAAGCAATAGAAAAGAAAAGACTTTCTATTGATGATTTAAAAGTAAAGGTTCGTATGAAAATTGCTGCATAATCGCAAAGATCAGTTCCCTCATTCTACGCTTTGTGGGCTATGAGAGGTCAGGCAAGTAAGCCAAAGGCTTTTAACAATCACATTGCGTCGGCAATGGTAGCCTATCTGCGGAGTCATGGCAAGACGTTTGCTGAGATAGAGGAGCAATTGAACCGTGACGGGTTTGTGACCTCAACCGGGAAAGAGTTTCACGCGATGCAAGTGCAGAGGCTGCATAAACGGGCGTCGGTCTAAATGTACGCCAGGATCACTTTTAAAAGGTAAGCCAAGGTTACTTTTTATTTTCTCAAATACGTAGTACGACTACCCTACAAAACCTACAAAATGGGGTAACTCCCGCATGAAAAAAAAATAAAGTCTTTTTCAGCCCTCACTTTCGTCACTTTCGTCACCGTTTCGACTCCCGCATCCACCAACCGGAGTGACTTTACCAGCCCCGGAGCGTCTAAGCAGTATGAAAACCCTGCTGCTTTACTCGGCGCTCGCTTTCGCCCGGCCCGATACGATTCCACCGACGGACACAACCCATTATTACGATCCGGTACAGGCGAGTGTTCAGAAAGATTTACAGGCCCGCAGTAACGCCTGGAAGCCGATGGAAAAGCGCATCAACCGTGTAATCTGGGTTTTTATCGGAGTGGTCGGCACATGGACTTTAGTGTTGGTCGCCAGGCGGGGAGTGCGGTAAAGGGAAAGCCCTTCTCACCAGATCCGCCCCGTTTACATGCTTGCCGACCAACTCCTTCATGTACCGGAACGGCACGTCGTCAATGTAGACTTCAATCGTGCGGTCTTCCAGGCTGGACGCAAACACCAGGGCTTCGCCATCGATCCGGATCGCCCCAATCCGGCTAACTTCCTGATCAAATTCTTCTACGGTGGCGTGGCCGAGCTTGAGACGGAGCCACATCCGGCGTTTGGTGTCCATGTCACCACAATGTAACAAAAAGTTACAAAAACAAAATACCCCGGCTCCATCGAAACCGGGGTGATTCAACACTCTGTGAACATAGATTGTATCCCCGAAGATAGGCAAAAACCGGGCAGTACCATACCGTTATCTCAGGTTTATAATATATTTATGTGATATAAGTTGACAAAATGGTAACAATTGTGTTATAGTTGCATTATAAGCAACTCTGTAAACATGACTGTCGATGACCTACTTATACCCGATGAGATCATTTTGCTTGATTCCCGCGCCTGGGACGAGCAATTTCTGGGCTTTCAACCGACCACCGGCTTCGCATCTCCGGCCAATCAGGATTTCAAACGAGCCTGTGACCTGAATGAACTCGTGGTGACCAACCGGGATGCTACGTACTATGCCCAGATGACCACCGATAGCATGGAGGGGGACCGCATCCGGGCGGGTGACCGGCTGATTGTCGATGCCAGCCGGGACGTTGTATCCGGTACCCTGATTATGGCCTGGGCTGATGGCGGGTACCGAATCCGGCGCATTCAATTGCTCGACCATATCGCCGTTCTGCATGCTTCGCACCCGTCATATCCACCGATCTTTTGTCACGAGGACGGTGATTTTCAATTCTTTGGTGTAGTGACCTTTGTGTTTTTCCCGCCCTACCAGCCTACTCAGGACGAACTATGAACGAGGAGGTCTGGAAAATACACATCGATGTCAACAACTTCTACCCCAGTTGCCACGTATCGGTCAATCCGGCGCTGCGGGGTAAAGCGGTTGCGGTACTTTCTAACAACGATGGAAATGTCATTGCAAGAAGTGTAGCCGCTAAGGCGATGGGCATACCAATGGGGGCCGTATTCCACGAAATCAAGCACCTGGTGACTTCGGGTAAATTGATCGTCTTTTCAAGCAAGTATCAGTTATACGGCGATTTTTCCACGCGGGTTATGAACATCCTGCGTCGCTTTATTCCAGCCGTCGAACTCTATAGTATTGACGAAGGATTCGGAGAGATCAAGGCTGAACTTAAAGAGGTGATTGAACTGGCGCGGAAGGTCAAGGATACCATCTTCCGGTGGCTGCGGCTGCATGTATCGATCGGTATTGCTAAGACAAAATCACTGGCGAAAGTAGCCACCCATATTGCCAAACGAAAAGAAGAATACGACGGGGTGTTTGCGCTCAGTGAACCGGATCAGACCCATTCGGTGCTGAGTGAGATAAAAGTCGGCGATCTGTGGGGCATTGGTTACAGCGGGGAAAAGAAGCTCAACGCTATTGGGGTTGAAAATGCATTCCAGCTTATCGGCCTTCCCGACGGATGGATTCAGAAAAATCTGACTGTGCAAGGCCTGCGGCTAGCCTATGAGCTGCGAGGTGAAGTCTGTAGACCGCTGCAATTGGAGATCAAGCCCAAAAAAGCGATCATGGTGGCTCCCAGCTTTGGCCGGGTCGTCACCGACCTTGAAACAATGACCAAGGCCCTGATGCGGCATGTCATCAAAGCGGGCGAAAAGCTCCGGCACCAACACTCCAAAGCCGCCCTGATGACGGTGTTCATCAATACCAATCGATTTGCAAAACACAAACCCCAATTCAGCAATAGCCTGACGTTCAGCCTGCCATTTGCGACCAACGAAAACGAGGTACTTTTCCGGTGTGCCGCCAGCGTTCTGAGCCACCTGTATACCCCTGGGTACGATTATCACAAGGTCGGGGTGATGCTCTCGGGATTGAGCACGGACACCAGTCAGCAGTTGAAGCTATTCGTAGAGACGCCAGACCCCCGCCGGAGCAGACTGGAAAAGGTGTTTGACCGGCTGCGGCTCAAGTTTGGGCGCGATCTGGTGTTTTACGCCGACCGCATACCGGTTAAGGAACCAGAACCCGACTGGCTCACGAAACAGCAATATAAATCGGAAGCACCCACAACCAACTGGAAAGAAATTCTCAAAGCAGCTTAACTTATAAACAATACCCCTATGTATTTTATCATCGAAAATGCCAAAGACCCAGGCTATTATCAGGTGCGATTAATGACCCCGAACCACCAACCCCTGATGAACAGTGAACTCCTGAATAGTAAGGACGCCTGCCACCGCTGCATCCGCATGGTCAAGCGGGCGGCTGCGCACACCGACAACTTCATCCGCTGGGACATCGACAAACATTGCTTCAACCTGCATTACGGTGACGATAGCCAGATGATTGGCGCCATAAAGTACAAATCCGCTGCCGACCGCGATGAGGCCATCACCACGAGTCGGCTGGCGATTATCGAAGCCCCGGTTGAAGATTACACCACCCCAATGCGCCAGGCCGCGTAATTGCCATGATCATCAAAGCAACGGTTTTCGAGGTTCGGGATAGCAGTCGTGCCATGAAACGCCCGGCATCCCTGAATGTACGGGCTTCTCTCATGGCGGAGGTGATGCGGAAAGTTGCCGCCTACGTCCTGATCAATGAAAAGCCCGTCGTGGCTTCCGGACCCAGCGGAACCGGTCTGGAAGTGGGAACCGCCTTTATGGCCCTGCACCGGGACGATTACAAACAGGTGCTGACTTTACTGCTGGAACTCGCCGGGGGCGACAAGGAGAATGCAATGTATCGTCAGATTCGGGCGATTATGGAACGGGAGTAAATTGGTCTGTACCCGCGATAGCTTCTGTACACCAATGGGCAAAGAGGTCCTTTCTGAAACTGACTCAACCGTCAACTGGGAAAGTCCAGTAAACCGACGTTCTATAACTCGTCAACCGGACCTATTTTCGGACTTTGATTTGTAGAATGAGTTGCTTTTCAGTTCTGAATACCAACACTTTATAATTCAAAGTTTCAGTCAATTGTCAACAAATCCACGTTTTTTGGACTCATTTGAATGCCAATAACTTTTTTGGTAATTTGGGCAACATAAGATTTGATTATACAACAGAAATATGCTTTCATTTATAGGGTACACAGAAGCTGAAGAGCAGATTGAGATAGTAGCAGACGAGCAAGGGATTGATGACCTGATTCTGTACCTACAGGGTATAAAAGAAGGTAAAGACCACATGCATCTAATTATAGATTCTGAAATCAACCCTTATCCGATCTCTAATCCGAAGGCCGGGGTAATTGTAATTAAGCATGTCCGATTAGAGTATGCTGATACAGAACAATGGCTTCTTAATTAACATAAAGTTAGTTACACGACCGCTATGGGAGAAATGCAATTTCTTCTTATTGTTATTTAGTCAAGAAAACCGTCCGAAAAACAAACCCGTTGACTGCCCTTAATTATCCTTTACAACTGCTTTGTATACCCAAGCCTCAACAATAGCTTCACCACTGATGCCACCTCAGATCCCAAGGGTTGCTGTTTCTCGGCTTCCTGTTCGGCAATCCTTTCGGCTGTCAGCAACGCTCCCTCCAGTTCGCTGACAGGAATGTGCTTGACATCGTGAATCGGAATGCCGGATACAAGAGCCAGGATGCGACAATCCTTTTCGGAGACTTCAACGGCTAACTCGCAGGCTACGCCGTGAGCGAGAAAGGATTTTGAATAACTTTCCATGAAACGAAGATAAGGCTGTAGGGTAATTCTCACGACGGGCAAGAGAATTAAATCGCGGATCTGCTTATTTTGTCGATCCATCCACACGCCTATGAGCCGCATCGCCGTTTACCTCCTCTCTGCCGTTTTCTTTCTTCTGGCTCCGGCCTCCTGCAAGAAAGCCGATCAGCCCGGCCCGGACACGTCCATGCCCACCCGGGACGCTAATCTCGCTTTGGGTAATCCCAGCAACGCAAACGCCAGCCAGGAGAACAATTACCTCATCGAGCGGTCCACCTATGCCCTCAGCTATAACCGCAGCGCTGGCATTGCCAACTGGTGTTCGTGGCATCTGTCGGCCGCCTGGAAGGGTTCGGCAACCCGCTATTCCGGTAACTTTATTCCAGATCTGACCTTGCCGGCCGGTTGGTATCAGATACGGCATGATGATTATACCCTCAGCGGTTTTGACCGTGGCCACCTCTGCTCGTCGGATGACCGGGACTCAACGGCGGAGGAAAACCGCACCACGTTTTTCATGACGAACATCGTTCCCCAGGCTCCCCGCCATAACCGCGAAAGCTGGAACCTGTTGGAAGGCTACACCCGGAAGCTCATCGCCGACGGCAACGAAGCGTATATCATTGCGGGAACGTACGGCAAGGGTGGTATCGGTGACAATGGGCAAGCCGAAAGTATCGCGGGCGGCAAAGTCACCGTTCCCTCTGCGCTCTGGAAGGTGATCGTCGTCCTACCGGTAGGAAGTGACGACCTCAACCGGATCAACGCTCAGACGCGGGTTATTGCCGTATTCATCCCGAATACCAACGCCTTCGGCGAAAAGCCCTGGAGTGATTACCGGGTCAGTGTCGATGAGATTGAGCGGTTGACAGGGTATAATCTGCTGGCCAATGTGCCGGATGCGGTGGAACGGGAAATTGAAGCGCAGGCGGATAAGGTGACGGTAAGTGGGATGTATTTGTATTCGGATTGGTGATCAGCCTCTCCGCCTATGAGTAGGAGGAGTCAATGATATGCTGCTTCTTGTAGTTCATCGATCTGCTCAACCTCTTCGGCAGTAAAGGCTGTAATTTCCTTATTGACAATTTCGCCGTCTCGATCAATGGAGATCATGAATTTATCTCCAGCCAATGCCCTGATCTCCAGTATCTTAGTTCCCGGATGACTGGGTGACGATAGTAACCCTCGGACAATTTCAAAAAGCGACATCATAAGGATAAAATTTAATGCAAATGTAAAAGTTCTAACGACAAATACTACAAAATGTTTTTGAATCGCTCCAAGGAGTTGAAGATGGCCTTACTCGCCCCTTGCAATATATTTAAGTCATATTTCCGATGAAATACCCCCATCTGTGTACTATCAACACATAAAAAGCCAATACTTGATTGTGGTAAATCATGGATACCAATACCATCAGCAGGCATGATTGAAGTGACAATCCCACTTTTGTAGGATAATGGCCAATTATGCCACCTCAAAATAGGATTGGTACGATGAGGCCTTTTGTTCTCTACATCAAAATTCGTGCTATTGTATTCATAATCAAACGGCAAATAATTATTGAAATAATATCCGTGTGGGCTTCCCAGCGCGTCCCTGTAAGCAGTGTTAGAATTTAAGGTGTGGTGGATATTTTTTGTCTTTGCGTAGTTATCTTTATTTCTTCGACCTGAAGAGTTTCTGCTTCTACATAAAGTCCTAACTACTAACTGACTTTCATTATTTTCATCACGAATCTTTTCAAGTATCTTTATCGACACCGCACATTCTGAACTGGTTATTAATTTAAATGCGTCAGCAAAAGAATCACAGAGTCCTTCAAAATGGGTAAGCACCTGCTGTTTCGAGTTTGGGTCAAGTTCTCTTTCGATTGGGCCATGCAGGCGGTTAACCGCGTTTAACACCTCTAAGCCTCCATTTATACTACTCAGCGCATCTGCATAACGAGTCTTTTTCTCCATTGTAGCGGACCTGAACACATACATTATGAAATAATAGACAGCTATCAGGCATACAAAGACGACAGCGATGGCGGTTTCGGGGATTTTTATCCATGATTTCCAGTAAAGATTCCCTGCTTGATATATTCCAAGAACCCCTGATATAACACCAATAAAATTGGTGGCTAGTACTCCAATCGTTCTAAGCATTTTACATTAACTATAGAAAAAAGGCGACAGCTAAAAGTTTCAATTTTAAATCAGTGGCTCAATGTAAGCAAAATTCGCTAATCGGAGACATAGAATTAATATTATACCTACCAAGAAATATCCTATAATTAGAATTAGATCAGTACCGTTTATAAATTCTGTGTTTTTATAAACATAACTTAAAACAAGAGTTGAAAACAGAAAGCACACTACAACTAATTCGATAGGTTCATTTATATCTCCTGCTTGTGTTTTTTTTTGAAGCTAAAATAGGCATGCTTTTTGTCGCTGGCTCTGAAGTGTATTTTTGGAAGCCTTCTACTATAGATGGGACACTTAAGTGCATACCCTGTAATAATTTGCCGGATATTGACAGGTATGCCTCAAATTGCATCCTGACCCTTGCCCCTCTTAGCCGGTTACCATAGCTGCTTATTTTGTATACTACATTATTGAAGATCGTTTGTTAGTGTCTTTCCCTATCGACCTGCGCTTGCATTTAAAAGAAAGGGCCACGTTTAAAACGCGACCCCTTGCCCGACTTCACCCATTAACTACCCGTCACTTTTGAGTGTATGACTTCGCGGTATTGATCAGGTACTCACGCCCGCGAACATCGTAAAGTATATCAAATGCCGGATTTTGCCCTGCTAAAACCCGGCTGATTGGATAGATCAAATCGAACCCCGGCGCAATCTCGTACCTACTGACGGCCGGAAGAAACGACGGATTCACCACCAGCCCCAGGCAGTGAAACGTATACGGCAATGACAGATAATCGACGCCTTTCCGGGTGTAGCTGTAATTCCCCTTTGACGTTGCCCCAGTGCGAACAAATCCAAGCGACTCGTAAGGATCTGCGGCACTGGTGGTTCCGACCCGGCAATACATTCCGGCAAGCCCAGTCATCCGCAGGAGTGCCGCGCGTTCCTCCTGGTCAACGGGGGGCGTAACGAATGCCGGTAGACTCGACTCCCCGACCCGTTCCAGAAAGTAGGCGTCCCGCGTTACCGGGCCTTTTGCCAGCCGGTTAAAAAGTACCCGTTCAGTGATCCCCATGCAATTGGCGGCATACGCTGATTGCGAATAAGTCGGGGCGTTGAGGTGATCAAACAGCGTCATCTTAACCCGCTCCCGGCAGATGTTACTATTTCCATCCATCGAAGTAACCCTGTAGTTTTTTCACCAATCCCTGCGCGGATTCTTTCTCTGTGTCATACTCCGCGCTGCAAGCGTGAATTTCAATCAGACATTTACAGGCATGGTAAAAGGCATTGTATTTGTCCAGGCAGTACTCTACCACAACATCTCGGATTCTCGGCTCACGCAATTAATTGACAACTTGTCTTAAACGGCGTTTTAGTAATATTCTGCCGGGCCATTGCTGTCTTAACTTTCATTGTGGATATAGCCAAAAGAGAATTGTCACATTACTCGACTCTGAGCATTCTTAACATAGGATGACACAATTTCCTCGGCATCACCGATGTAACGGTTGGCATAGACAGGCTTGGACCATCCCGCAATCTTGGAAAGCTGTACACTGGTGGCCCCATTTATTACCCGCTGAGTCAATCCAGTATCCCGCCCCATGCCGAACTGTAGACGGACTACTTCCCCCTCTTCATTTCGTAAATTTGCCACGCGAGCAATCGTTTTAAGTACCTTGCTGTAATACGCTGAACTTTTATAACATAACCCTTCAGGCCCTCCATATTTCGCCAGGATACGCTCCGCGCGATCGGTAATGTCAATGGTTTGAATTAACTTGGACCCTTGTTGTTTGGCCCGGCTGTTTTGGGCAATGCGAATACCGGAAGCCAACATCTTAAACCGGAATTTTGGTAACCGCATAAAATCGGCATGATGTAAGCATAACTCTCCGGCCACCAGCCAACTATCGCAGTAATGCCGCAGGACTGGAGACAATTCACAGGTTTCCAACTGGTTAATTTGCTGTTTGGTTAATGGCTTTGGATCAGCAACCGATCCGCCCCGGCACTTAAAGGAGAGTATGGGATTAACCTCTACAAAGCCTTTCTTTTGGGCGTAGGTTATCAGCGTTTTTAGGAAAGCGATAGTCTTGTTGATTGTAGCGGGACGATAAGGCATACCATTAGCCTGCGGCTGACAGGTTAGCCATTCTTTTAAGTTAGTGACAAAGGGATAGTTAACTTTGCCAACTGGAAAATCAGGCTGCTTCAGGCTTATTAAATAGGCATTAATTAACCGCCATCTTTTCGGGTAGGATAACCAGGTTGAGGTACTGATCTGATCAACATGGCGACCAGAATCGTCATTGATCTGCCGCTTTTGGTGGGCATAATATTCCTGATAGGCTTGTTGGATCGGAATGCACACAGGACTCTCTTGTGTAGCCAAAGCAAACCTTTCATAAGCTCGTTGAAAGTCCTGCGGCTCTCGTGCGATAGATAATTGAAACTGTAATCGGTTTTCTGCGACCTGGTACTTCTTTGCATAGGTTATGATCTGATCAGGGGTGATTTTTTCCTGCTGAGTCAACAGGTATTGGTAAGCCTTTTTAAGAAGTGACTCAAAAGTATTTACCAGATTAACCAATTCTTGCACTTCCTCCTGATCTGGGTCCGATTTTCGACGTGCCCAAACTGAATAATTTGCTGGGATTCTGGTAGAAAAGGGGCCAAAACCTTGACCGTCAAGTATCAGTTTCGCCCGAATTGATCCCTCTTCAGATTGAGGATGTTTTCTGCGAAACCAGAGTTCAAGTTTTAAGGGGTGTTTGACCATAGGAAAGAACGGACCTCCTATGGTATTTCCGCTAGGCATATTCATAATATAATGGGGTTTAATTTGAAAGGGAAGATGCGCACATTTATACTTTCCGCCGGTCGATCGCACGGAGTTCACGACCTTATCCTACCAGTTGGGTGTTTTGCTTGGTACAAATACTACTTTTACCCTGCTGATTGAATACCCGACAGTAAAAACAGAAAGGCACCAGTCAATGGCCAGCGCCTTTTCAACTACCCACTGTTAGTTATTGTCTTCTCTGGTCATACCCACCACCACCGCAGAGGTTAACCGATAGCACGACTTTCGCTTTTTCGTTCGTAGCATCGAAATAAACGCCCTTGCTTTTAATCTTGAAATCTTGTCCATGTGTCGAAGTAATTATTGATTAATACCAAACCTTTTTTTGATCTTATTCCATACTTCATCAAGCCGGGGCATCAACTCCCAGACTTCGTACTTGGCCAGATACTTGCGGATATCTTCGTTCACAATAGCCGTGACCAGATACTCAGTCGAGACACTCGGAAACTGTTTATTCGTCTCAACAACCAAGTCGTTAAAGTGACGGAGCGTTGCCCGTTTGTTCATCAGGTAGCGACGAAATGCCAGGCTGATGTCGTCCAGGTAGTAGCAGAGACGCAATCCTTCGGAGGGCAGATTCCGTTCTTTCCCGGTATTGACATAGGCATGTGGATCATAACGCTTGATCACGTAGTCCAATGGACTTTCCGGCTCGGCAATTTCCTGGCTGCTAATTTCCCAACCATACACAAACATTACCTGTGCCTCATCTTCCAATCCAGGGTCTACCGGAAAGTTTAGCGGGCTGGCTTGTGAAAAGAACCTGGTAGTGATTTTACCGAGGGCCGTTTTAAGTACCGGCACCAACTCGTAAAGTTCGAGTTCGATCAAATCCTTCCACGCATCAATCACCAGCCAGAACACCTCCTCGTAGGCGGTCTGATCGGACTTGCCCAGCTTTTTAAACAGGGTGACGTGGTGTTGTAATTGGGTGTTGGTGTGGTAGAGACTTTTGTATTCGCCTGTAACATAACCGCGCAGGAATAGATCAATCGAATCCAGACCGTGAGCGATTACGCCCGCATTAACCGTAACGGGATCCCCTGACTTGTCGAAGGGTTCGCCCGCCTTCAATGCTTCCTGATATGCGTTCCAGCGCCAGAAAACGCGTGTTCGAAATTCATCTATCGCTTCCGATGTGGAAACCTGATTTGTGGTGTTCATAAATTGTCTACTTTTTGAATTGAGAAGAATTTACTTCGATAGGTGTTGAATTTGGCCGCGAACACCTGCGGCTCATTAACCATCTGCCGACCCGCCAGTGTCGGGTTGTGGTGTTGGTCGAGGTAGCCGCCCGATCTCAACGACCGAACGGCGCGGGCGATGGCATTGATTGACGTTCCGAGCTTATCCGCCAACTTCCGGGTATCAAACGGCTCCAGCGTATCTTTTGCCGCAAACACACAACAGCGCAGATACAACACATCATACTCAAACGGCGTCAGCATGGCGGGGGCGGTAATAGGTAAGAAACTCGGCGGCACAGGCGCGGTAATCCGGTGAGAAGGATGATGCATGATACCGGTGGATGATTTCGTACCACTGAGCAATGAAAGCGTTATACCCTTCCAGGCAATGGCGCAACTCCTCCGACTCAGAAGCCGCAGCCAGTTGCACCAGTTCCGAAAATTGGCCAATATCCTTAACAAAGGAATAGTTGTGATCCGGGACGAACCGGTCGAACATGTCGCTGAACGGGTCAAACTCTTTTCTGCCGTCTGGGTGCTTCATGCGGTAGTCGTCAATGTACATCTGGAGGTTGCCTGATACGAAATCTTCGCACTCCTGCCGAAATTCATCAAATAGCCCAACTAATTCTTTCCCCTGTAGGATGGTTCTGATTAGTCGGACGAAGGTTTCGGAGTCAACGTGACTGCCCGACCTGTGATGCAGGGCATTGGGCCGGGCGTGACTCATGTAATCGGCGTCGGCTATTTTGACCAGTTCCCGAACTGGCTCAAGGTTAAATCCAATCATGTTCTAGTTTTTGAATTTCGTCTGATTCACGCTGTAGGCGCTTTCCTCCCGGATCGGCCCAAACAGCCACTGCTTGAGTCCGCGGTATTTTTCGATCTTTGCAGCCAGTTGATGAGGATAGAAATAAACCCAGGTGTCCCGGAGAATTCCGTCACCAAAAACCTGATACTTTACCTTCCCATCCAATGTGGGTATTGGCGCGTCCTTATCGGCAGTAAGCCGCATTGAACCACCGGGAACGCTGGCCGTTATCGGTTGCTTTCTCATGCTATAATTTACGAATAAGTATTTGAATTACAAAGAGTTAATTAGTTTTTCTTATGACTTTCCGCAGGAGAAAACGGACCCTTAGCGGGTAAATAAAAGTCCATGAACATCAGACTGAACGTATGCCAGTATACGGCGGGCGCTTCGTCGTCATCCTCTGCCGGTTCGGGTATATCGGTAATCAGTTCGTACCCAATTAGGCAATGCCGGTTGTAGAAATGGCTTTTCTTTACCTTGTTGTGTTGAATTTCCAGTAGGGCAACCTTCGGCATATACTCCCGTTCGGGGTTCGGGCTGTAGTCCGGGTTTTCGCCGTCGGTGCTGATCTCGATGAACGTCACATAAAGCGGCCCCAGGTGTATGTAAATCACCAGATCGACGTAATTAGGCAGTAGCCACCAGATCGTTTTCACAACGGCGTCTTTTGCGTGTCGGTTGCTGTAAACCGCTACCAGAGCCAGAAACACCAGCACCGCGCCCAGGGCGGCAAATTCACCCGCGTAGCCTATGGTTTCCATAATTCAGTAAAGGGTGCCACAATGAACGATAACGCCAGAGCCAGCACGAAAACGGCGTAGAACAGGGCAAGTACTTTTTGGTCGTTACGATCCACCCAGCGGGAGAACCGCAGTATGATTTGATGTGATTTCATGGCGTTTGAGTTTTCCCCGGAAGTGGGGGAAAGTTGATAGTCAGATCATTAGGGCTGTAACTCTTCATTTTGAGGAGTTTTTGCCAAATCGGATAAACCTTTCAGTGTGTCAGTTGGAGAAAGAACCCGGTACGATTCTACCGGGCCTTTGCATCAACTCCCTTTAACTTTCATTGTGGATATAACCGGATCGCGTCAGGCCGTGGCCTTTGGCGCCGTGGTAGCGTAGCGGTTGAATGCCGCCCCGTTCACGATGTCCCAGACAATGCTGATAATACCGAGTTCTTCGCAAAGCTGAAGGTGAGACTGCCCTTTTTTGCGCTCGAAATCCAGAACGCTGTAACCATAATCGTTGGCTAACCGGGCGTAAATCGCTTTGAAAATGTCTTCGTGCTTTTCGCCCGTAACTGCATGCCGCTTGTTTACGGCGTAGTTGATCTTGTCCCGCAGCGTCATGTTCGGAATGGCGGCTTTGCCAGGGTACAGGCCGAGTTTGCGGAGTGCCGCCTGTTGCTCGATCTTGACCAGTTCGCTGACGGTTCCCGACGTGGCCAGCGTTTGCCGGTAGAGGTCCGCCATGCCCTGCGCCTGCTGCAAAAGTCCCTGCGCAAACTTGACCATCAGATCAAACAGATTCGGCCCCTGGTCTTCTTCCGGCTGCGGTTCCTCTTCCGGGCCTACCCAGTCGGGCGACTCACTGACCGAATGCGGGCCCTCCTCTGTCGGCGGGGTCGCTTCGTCGCTGTTTACCGGCCGAGGGGCTACCGGATCGACAGGGGTCGGGTTGGTAAGAGGCACATACTGCTCTGTCAATAGCCCCAACGGCGTTGCAATTTGCAACGCTGGTTCCGGCTCAACAGGTGCAACGTTTACCGGCTGCATACCGATGAAGTCCGATAGCCTGCCTTTAGTTGGCAGCTTCTGTTTTTTAAGGTCTTTCCGATAGTCCGTCAGGTAATCCGCGACGGGGCGACCCTTGCCCGTCGGTTGACCTTTGGCGACAATGATAGCCGCATCGATGGATAGAATGTAAAGGGTAACCTTTCGGAACGTAACCGGGTCAGGTGCTTTGTATTCGACATAATCCCGATCCTCGAATAAATCATACTTTACGATCCAGCGCTGCACCCAGTCGTTGACCCGCGCGGTTTCGTTTTTCGCCCACAACTTGAACAACTCGCCAGCATTCACAGCCGCCCGCCCTTCGATCTGCATTACGCCGACAGGCCCGGTCAATTTCACCGCTACGGGCGTAACTGGTTCTGAAACGAATAGCGGTTCTGGCGTCACTACGGGAGTGTTTTCGGCATCCGATGGAGTGTCGGTTTCAAGCGTCTCGGCAATCTCCTTTTTGATTGGTGCGGCTTTGGCTGCGGGTACGGTGTTGAGGATCGACAGAGCAACCTTTACCGGTACGACGTACTGAAAATGCCGGTTCTCGCTGAACTTCTCAAAGTCCTTCCCTTCGGTCAGGTTCATTTTCCGAATCCGGTCTTTGAACCAGGAAGGAAATTCTGCGGGTGTGAACCCCATGCGTTGATGAATAGGACGTAAATTAATTACGGTCTGGTTGTTGCGCTGTAAAATATAGTTTGGGGTATTCATCGCTGAAAGTCGTTTTGAAGTGAAAAAATGGAGGGGTAAGGAGGTGACAGAGTATCACCTCCCTTTGATGTTACGCGGCTGCGTAGTAGAATGCCCGGCTTGCTAGTTTCAGTGCGAAGTCCTCAATCGAATCCGTTACCCGGTTGATTTCGGCGACTACCTGCGGGCCTGTCCGACCATCACCGAAGACCTGTTCAGCGAGTGCGTCCTGTTGCTCAAGAATGCCGTGTATAGACGTTTCGACATCCGTGTCGAGTCGTTCGTTGATTCGCTGGATTCGATTCAACAGGCGCGACATTCTGGCGGTCAATTCCGGTTTTTGTTCCGGGTCGGTCTGGACTTTGACAATCTGCCGGTTTACCTCGGCGATGAGGGCTACCCTGCGGGCTTGTAGGCTATTCATTGTTAGCCCCTCCTTCCGTTGCTGGCGTTGCCGGTTCGTACAGATCCCGAAGCCGTTTGATTTCGGTTTGCGCTACATCCGCTGAAGCAATGGCGGCTTTAAGATGTTCGCCATACTCCGACAATAGAGCCAGGTACTTATCTGAACTTTCGTTCTGCTCGGTAACCGCGGCTAACTTCGCTTTCAGACGTGCGACCTCCACATCTTCGGCGAACTTGTGCAAGTCGGCTTCGGCTTTCTTTTCGGAGACCGCTACCGTCAGACGGGGTAGAAACTCCATAAGCGCGGTAAACAACAGGTGGCTGGTTTTGATGTCTCCAGCCTGATTTTCGATGTCCTGCACCCAGGCAATGTACCAGGCGGAAACATTCTCAATAACCTGTGCCAGATCATCCGGTCGAGAAAGCAGATCGAACAGCATACCGTCCGACTGGATAACAACCTGCGGGTTATACGTCGTTTCGGAAACATCCAGGAACGTAGTTTTTACATTCCGAAAGGAAGTGGGGGTTCCAATTACCGGCGTGGGGCAAACTGGATTAGTACCAAGTAACCGGCCTTCAAAGGTACGGCTTGCCGCGTCAACCATCCAGACAAGCGAGTCGTAAACGCCGTCGTAGTTCACCTGTTGCTCCTTCTCTGCGGGGCGGTCCCTTGCAAAGTCCCGCATCGCTTCGGCGGCATACTTTACCTCTTGACAGAGCCGGTCAGGATCATTCAAACGTTCAGCGATAAATTCAGGCACCTGCACGTAAATAGGTAGTGTCGTGCAGGCTGCAATACCCGCTTCACCCGTGAACGTAAGCGAAATGATGTTTTTGATTTGCCCTGCCAGCTCGTGGAGGGCATTGTCAGGAATGTCTGACCCCTCATAGTCTTTGATGAGGTAGGCAATAGCGGCTTCAACCTGAGAATTGGCGCGAGTTACAAATGAAGAAATTGACGTTTCATCCTGAGAAGCTACCGTTTGTACAGTATTGGATGAATTTTTGGCGGGATTGCTTGCAGAATCCCCTACCCGTGACGAAATTTGTCCCGTTGACATTTTGATGATAAGTTAAAGTGTTTGACTTGTGACCCCTCCACCGGCTTTCCTAGGGCATCTGTGGAGGGGTTTACTGTTTTTTGGGCTTCATACGGTCCAGCGGGCAACCTCCTCGGTACTATAACGCCTTTTCTGAATCCCCCTGATTGTTAATCTTGAAACAAATATAACCTTCAATTCTGATAAATGCAAGACAAATAAACAACAATGTATTACAAAATAGTGCAATTGTTTGTCATATGAAAAGTGAGTACAGTTACTTACCGGATTTTACCTGACTCATCCGCTGGTCGTATTCCCGCTTAATCTCAATCTCTTTTTCACGTTCCAGTAGATTGACAGCCCTCTCTACAGCTTCGGCCCCGCTTTCATCAAAAAAAGTAGCCAGTTTTTCAATTAGCCCGATAGTGTCAGGTGGTAGCCGGTAGGTTTTCGATACCTTCGTTTGCTTTGCCATTCTTTTGTAATATTATGTATTACAAATATAAGACATTGTTGGTTATAAAAAAGTCGTTGTTCTCACTCCCTAGCAAGATCCGAAAAACGGACTTAGCCCTCGCGTGTATAGGCTCCGAAAGCTTAATGCTGCGGTAACTTCTTACCGTTCTTGAGGCATCGATCGGTAATAACTTACCGTACCCTGACTTCGATCTGATCGAAGTCAGGGTAGTACCCCGCGCGTATCACACATGAGAATGAAAAAACTCAACATCTCAGAGCCTGATCTTTTTACCGGGTAAGAAATGTTTTAATTGTACGCCTGGCGTACAATTAAAACATAGGGGGTCAGAGATATTGACACCCTATAAGGTGGGATTATTCCACATTAACAGCCAAAGGGTGTCCAGCGAACAGGCGCCCTTACGTCAGTGGAATAATTTGCTATTGTATAAAATATTGTATCTACACTAAATCAGAACGTTACTGCTATTCATCAATTTCTCATGCAAAATGTCCCGAATTTGACGATAAATGTCCCAAATCTGACATCGTGCGTGTGATCAAACAGGCAATTTTGCCGATACCTTTATTCGAAATGAAAGAGTAGTATCTTCTAATAAGCCCCTTAATTATTATCCCTATATAAATGCCTTCCTTGAGTTGCCGTAGAGGGTATTTATTTGTTAGGAGACCAGTTATTTCAGGATAGATCTATCAGCCATACGCCTTATAGACGAAATTGAACATAGTCTTGTACTTAACGCATTTTTACATATGATTTCCTAACAATTCTACCCCTTAATTTAGTATGGATTTCAAGGACACTATTAAAGCAATAGGTGAGAGAATTGCTCGCCTAAAGGATTCTATTCAAACCGAAGAAGCGACCAAAACAGCGCTTATTCTTCCATTCTTAAATGCTTTGGGTTATGACGTATTTGACCCACACGAAGTGTCTCCTGAATTCATTAGTGATATTGGTACCAAAAAAGGTGAGAAAGTGGATTACGCAATTATGCGTGACGGTCACCCAATTATGTTGATAGAATGCAAGCATCACAATCAAAGTCTGACGCTGCACGACAACCAACTTCTTCGCTACTTCCATGTCACTAAAGCGCGTTTCGGAATCTTGACGAACGGTGTGATTTACCGGTTCTACACGGATTTGATAGAACCGAATAAGATGGATCAGAAGCCATTTCTGGAAATCAACCTAACGGAAATGAAGGACGCTCAAGTGGAAGAGTTGAAGAAATTTCATAAGTCGTATTTCGATGTAGAATCCATATTAACCAACGCCAGTGAGTTGAAGTATATGGGCCAACTCAAGCCCCTGATCCTACAGGAAATGAACGATCCTTCGGACGCCCTGGTGCGATACATTGCCAAACAGGTTTACCCCGGTTTGCTCCACGCCAAGATGTTCGATTATTTCAAAGCACTGATCAAGAAAGGTTTTCAACAAATAATATCTGACCAGATCACCGACCGTCTGAAATCCGCCCTCACCAAAGAGGAAATGCTGGAAACGCCAGCGGCAGCCACTGCCAACGCATCCAACGAGCCGGTGGTAGAAGCAAAGAAAGACCCGACTATCGTAACAACTGCTGAAGAACTGGAAGGATTTTACATTGTCCGCGCTATACTCCGGGAAGGATTCGATGGTGAACGAATCGTTCACCGGGATGCGCAATCTTATTTTGCAATTCTTTTAGATGACAACAACCGAAAACCAATATGCCGGTTGTACATGAACGGGCAGAAGAAGTCGATTGCCTTTTTAGATGAAGCAAGGAAAGAAGTGAAGTATGAAATCAAATCTTTGAATGATATTTATAACTATCAGGAACAGTTGAAAAAGTCCCTTGAAATGATGCTGGCGGAAAGTAAGAAAAAAGAATAGTGGTCTAATGATTGGACTAAAATTGGTCAAAAGTTATCGTTGAAAGATTACCTGTTGCTTACCGTTGTTAAAAAAACGAAAATGAAGCTATTATCTATACTCGCTTTACTACAGATCACCCTGGCTGTTTCGGCACAAAACAAGGTTGAAGGGATCGGACCTTTCAAGATCAATAAAACAACGGTCGCGCAACTTCCCCAGATTGCTCAGGATCTGGGCGTAAAGTTTGAAGAGGTGTTACCCGATACCGCCGAAGCGATCCAGAGCGGCAAGGTAGGGCAACGCGTTTCTGAGGGGTCATTCTGTTCAGATGCGAAGGTATACACTGCCCGGTCTATTACTCTCGCTGGTGTTGACTTCAAAAACGTCTATCTGACTTTCTACAAGGGTAGCCTTATTAGCTTTCGTTCATTTGGCACCCCGGAAATAGAGCAGGCTTTAACCGAGAAGTACGGTTCAGGAAAAAGTAATGATGTGCCTGAAATATCCTCATGGTATAACAAATCGATCTATACCACGATCCATTTATCGGAAGATCCAGCAAAAAGCGCAACTGATTATTTTTCGGTAAACGATGCTCAGCGTCCTTACGAAGCCAGCCAGTGCAATAAAAAGCAGTTCGATAAAATCCGGGCCGCAATCGCAAAGAAGAACGGAAACCCATTGAAAGACCTATAGTCGGTAGTCTACCGACAGTAGTAATAAACCATAAACGCTCTGGCTTTGCTTCGATGCAACCAGGGCATTTAGTATATTTTCCTTTCAAGTAAGACAACGAAAGAAAATTTTCCTGCTTACAAGGTCTTTACCCAACCGAAGCAGATACTTGTTTCGTGGCAAAACCGATGAACGTGTTCGTGTTTTTGGCTTGCGTTTCGTTAAACTTTCCATCCTCTGCCGCTTTATCGTTCTCAGGTTGCGCAAATAAATGAGATGCCCTACCTAGCGTTACACTCTTCAATCCTCCGGAACGTTCATCAATCAGGTACTTGCGGCCGTCGATCACCGCACCACCCCAGAGGTAGGATAACGGGAACCGGGCGGCTGCGTCGGCAGGCTCGAAATAATCCGGGCTTCCGCCGTGGTAGCGTTGACTAATTGGTTTGGTATCATAGATCGGCAGCGCTTTTATATCCCGCTCGAAAATCTCATACCTGCCAATGATTTCTACGTCCTCAATGCCGATACAACTATCAATTTCCGAGAGGGTCCACGATGAGCCGTCAACGTAGTTTGCCGCCTGGTAGGTGTACGAACAAAGCGGATCGGATTCTTTGTCGTTGTTTCTCCAGTGTTCGGTTCGGCGATCCGTCTCGGCGAAGGTCCAGCGCGTCAGGTAGGCTACGAAGTGAACGCCATCGATCACCCGAACCTCTTTCGAGGGAGACAGGTATACTTTTACTTTGAAGTTCATACTAAAATCCGTCTGGGTCAATTCTTTGTATTCAAATCCTTCACAGGTTAAACGATCTCCGGAAAAATGATATAGTACTGGCTTTTATAGATCGCGTCCCTACGGGCTTGCTTTTGATTAATTCGTTCGGAACTCCGGCAGCGTCTTTACTTTCTCATCGACCAGTTTACCGGCGAAGTCTACCGCCTGTTTGTGTTGCGCCTGGGTGCTGGCGATGTGCTGCGACGCCTGATCGAGTAAAGCCTGTTGCTCCTGAATGATCGACCGTTGCAAAAAGTATTGTTCAGCAAGGAAAGTCGCCCGGTGGTCGGCGACGTAACGGATAACCTTGTTGTATAGATCGGGGTAGCCCGCTGCGGCTGCCGGGCCGGGCTGGCGTTTACGCATCGCTGCGGCTTCGCGGTCGAGGAACGTATCTATTGCGCTGCGGGCGTCCATCGTACCTACGTCCGGATGAATGCGAACAATCTTTCTAAGAAGTTTGAAACACCGGATTTTATTGAAATACATTCCAATGGCAAGCATAGTGTTGTTTGGTTGTGGGGGTCACAAAACGTCACCCCCCTTTAGATTGCTTTGTTTTTTGGTTACCCGTTGCTCGGTCGGTGAAGGTGGCGATCCTGCCGAACCTGTACCGCGGATGACTCTTTTCTAATGTCGGTTACGGCCACGTACATCGGATTGGCACGTAGTGCTGCATCGACGCCCGCTGTTACCTGCCTTCCAATCATTGCCGCCAGTCGGGCCTCGTCAACACCTGGTGATGTCGAACTGGCGACCCCGCCCATGGCCATATTGTTTGTGTACTGCAACCCTACCAGTTTCGCATTCGGGACGCCGTAGCTCGGTGATGGTTTCGACGGAAAGGCCCGACCACCGCCTGCCTGGTTGATCATCGATAGGATCGGGCCGAACAACTCGACCGCCCTTGCCGTCATTACGGCTTCACCATTCGATAGCTTCGCGTTGATCCTGTCATCCTTCGGCCCGCCGGGACCTTTGACCAGCGGCCCGTTTACCTGCGCCTGGTATACGCCACCTTGCGCGAACTCTTGAGCCGAGATAAGGGCCTGTTGCGCCAGACCTGCCGCAACGATTAACGCCCCGGAAACGAAACCTAATACCCCGGTCTGGGCGAAGGCTTTGGTCGCACCAACGGCGGTATTGATCGCAGCTTCGGCGCGGGCAATGGCTTTACGCTTTTTAGCCCCCTCTTTGTCAATCTCCAGTCGTTTCTTTTCAAAGTCCTCTTCGATCTGCGCCCTAAGCTCCGAGTTGTTGCCCGCCGACTTTAGGGCCGCTTCTAACTGCGCATCAAAGGCTTTCGTTGCATTGATGGACTGAACCTGAAAAACGCTCGATAGTGTGCCGGTTAGCTGGCTGGCAGCATTCCCGGCGTCGTCAACCATTTTATTGAAACGGGCCTGATCCAGATCGCGGAGGGCCTTATTTGCGACGCTCTCCGCGTTTGCAATCGCATCGAGGTTGTCTTTATGGATTTTCTTTTGTTTCTCTAATTCTTCTTTTATGATCTTGGTGCGCTCTTCGTACTCGGCCTTACTACCGGCGCGGGCGTTGTTGAGCCGGGTGTTAGCGCGGAGGATTTCATCGTCACTCTCTTTTACCAGTCGCTCTTTCTCTAACTGCTGTTGGGCGGCTGCGTACCGGCTTTTGATTTCGGCAATCTGCTGTTGTGTTAGTTCGACGTTTTCAAGTTCAGCCTTTTGCTGCGCATCAAGTAATTCAGCGCGTAGGGTAAACTCTTCGGCGGAACCCTGACGAACGGCGTTGAGCCGGGCCTGAATCGCTACCACATCATTCTGGGCGATCTTCGCTTTCAGGTTGTTATCGACTACCAGCTTCTGGGCCTTCTCGGCTGCGTCGATTTCCACCAGCCGGGCGGCTTGCTCTTTCGCGTCTTTGATCGTGGACACCGTAGCGAGTCGATCTTGTTGCGCCGATAGTGTGATCTGCTCTTTGAGTAGGTCGGCTTCCTCTTCGGTTCCTTTCCTGACCGCTGAAAGTTTGGCATTGATTCGGGACTGCTCAATCTTTAGGAAACGTTCGCTTTCGGCCAGTGCTGCGGCTATCCGGGCGTCGGCCAGATCCGCGTTCGCCTTCGCGGCGATCAGGTCGCGCTCCCGCTTGGTCTTCGCGTCTTTTTTATCCAGCTCGGCTTGTTTGGCAATGATTGCTTCCTGAATGGCAATGGTGCCTTGTCCGAGTTGTTCGGCGGCTCGTTTGCGAAGTTCCAGGGCGGCAAGTTCAGCGGTGAGCACCGCCTTTGCCGCTTCGATAGCTTTGTCCTTTCCTTCCTGAATCAGACCGTTTCGGGTGTTCTGAAGCTCGGCCTGTTTCTCGATACTGGCTGTCTGGATTTCAGCGAGTGCCGCCTGGGCTTCGGCGATTTTCTGCGTATCCTCCAGACGGTTGCCGTTCAGGGCGGCTTCGGCCTTCGCGTTTTTGATGCGCCGTAGCTGCAAGGCCTCCTCCTGTTTGAGTACGGTGATTTCCAGTGCTCCGGCTTTGGTCGCTGCGTTTATGCGCTCCTTGGTTGATTTGGTGGTATCATCCGCAATCATCTTGAGCCGGGCAACGATGGCGTTGGTTTTCGAGCGTTCTACGTTTAGCTTCTGTTCGGCGCGGGCGATGCTTTGTGTTTCTGCTTCGATGGCTTCCCCCTGCAATCGGACTTTGTTCAAATCCTCAGCGAGTTGTTTGGCTTTTTTGCTCGCATCCGTTACGCCGGTCGCCAGTTGAATTACACCGTTGGCCAGTCCGGTAAAACTACCGTCCTTGATCGCTTGCAGGATCACCCCGAACGATTTAATCCGGTTGGTAAGATTCTCCTCGATGAAGTCGCCGAACGCTTTGACCGCTTCGCCGGGCTTGTCCCAGGCAGTAACGAGCATTTGCCCGACGGCGGCAATCTTTTGCGTGAAGAAACTAACCACGGCGGAGACACCGGCCAGCTTCCGGCTGAGTAGATCCATCCCGGCCTGTGATTTGGTCAGAAAGGTAATCAGCGCACCGAAGGCCAGAATCAGAATCCCGATGCCGGTAGCGGCAATCGCCCCCTTCAGTCCGGTTAGGCCCAATTTTGCCGCTTCCAGCCCGGATTTTGCTTTTTGGAGTCCGCCGGTGATCCCCTCGATACTGAAACCAAACAGGCCCGTCACCTCTTCGGCTTTCTCGAACGCATCGGAGTAGTTGCCAACGTTCTCTTTGAAGTTACCGACGTTGCCGGATGCCTCTTTGACGGTATCCGACATCTCTTTGATCGACGCCTGCAGCACACCACCGACAGAAATCTCCTTCCGCTCGGCGGCAGACAGGGCGTTCCACTGAACCGTCTCTTGGGCAATGGCCGCGCGGAGGGCATCAACACTACCCTCGGCGGATTTCTGAATCTTGCTTTGGTTCTCAATTTGTTTGCTCGTTGCCGCTACCTCTTTGTTGGCAACTTTCAGGGAGCTAGAAAGCCCCTCGGAACTTCTGACGTATTCATCCTGGGTGAGTCTTCCGGCTTTCCAGTCAGCGTTTAGGTTGGTTTGTGCCGCCTTGAGTGCAAGAATCTCTTTTCGTAAGGCGATAACCTTTTCTTTGGCGTCGCCTTCGTCATACTCGGCCTTTAGTAATATGGTATCTGTCATCGTAGTTGTTGTTTATAAGTACTCTATTGATTTAGTAGGCAATTAAAGTTACTTCGCTAGGTTGATTATCCCGAATATTCGGAATCTGACTTATGATAAAGTTTGATTGTGAGATTGAAAGCGAACCGACTTGAACACCCCGCAGGATTACCGGGCGCATCAACCCTTTTACGCCGTTTGTGTCGGGCGTTTGCAGGTCGGCAACATCGGCCGGCCGTAGGTAAAAGGTAGCGGTGAACGTCCGGGGTTTGTCGAGTATCAGTTTAAGCCCATCAAAGTATCGTTCGATCAGGCTCTGTTCGGTAAACTGACCAGATACGCGGTCAAACGTCAACGAGAAAGCATTTTCGTCCCGAACAACGGGCTTTGGCCGAACGCTGAACCAACAGGCCATCAGAGCGCACGTACTGTCTACGGTCGTTCCTGGTTGCGTTCCGGCAATTCTGGTCGGCACATTGAAACTGACGTTGGGTTGGATGAGGATCACCCGCGGTGTAGCCGCTTTCTTGGTAATCGTAACGACGCCCGCGCCCGATGTGGCCACCGTCCGGGTTTCGATCTTCACCGGATTGCCGTATCCTGCGATTTCCTGCGTACTCTGCATAGACGCCGAGAACGGTAGGGTAAATAGTGTTTCTTCGGCTTTCAATGCCGGAGCGTTGCAATTGATCACCCCGTCGCCGAATCCTTTGTCTACCGAGTCGGTAGGCTTCCACTTTAGGTAATTCCTCTGCGCGTAGGGCTCCACGGCGGGCACCCAACTCGGCTCGGTGTCGGTGATGCGGTTACTCCAGTCGTCGGGGGTTAGTCGAACCGTGTTCTTGAGCATGACCAGGCGAACCGTACCGGTCATGTCGTCAACATCCCAGATGCCGGAGGTCAGGAAGGCGACCGTTGACAGGATGTCGAAACATTTCAGGTCGGGCAGGTTTCTCGCTACCGGCCAGGTATCGCCGTACTGTAAGGTTTTATCCGGCTCAAAGGACGCGAACGCGGTGGTAGAGGTGTTATACAGAATAACCTCCATGACGCCGAAAGTGGTACGCTTTTCGACTTTTCGCCGGATCTTCACCACGTCCTTTGCCTTTAGGTTCAGGCTGACACTGACCGACACTTTGTCATCTTTCGCCAGCGGGCCAATTGTATTGTACGGCCCGCCCTTGCTGAAATACCCCTGCGCTACTTCCGTGCCGTTCACCTCGACGATCAGCTTCACCTCGACGGCCCCGCTCGTTACTTTTGCCCGGAATTGCTGGAAGGCGTACACGGTTAGCCGCATGTTGCTGTCGGCGGTATAGGTGTAGGTCGTTGTATTGTAGTTATCCTGTTTGCCGTCTTCAAAGCCTTCCGAAAACCGGCTATCAACGTTGAAAGGAACAATCTGGTTGAGGCTGCGGAATTTCGTTAGTAACTCCAGTCCACCTACTTTCGTATCCGGCGCGTCTGTCATTGTTACCCGGGCGTACCGGGCCTTTACCCAGTCGTCATCGACCGCTGTGGGTTTTTCCTCTACGAAGGGGAAAGCAATCGCGTTTAGTAGACCATCCTCCAACCAATCACCCTCAGCCTGGTAGCCCGACTCGGAAAACATCTGTTCGAGTAGCAACTTTGCAGTGACCGCCGGGTACATTGTGTCAGATGGTACAACACCGTCTTCAATCGCTCCGTAGTCGATCAATGGGTATACGACACCATCAGGCACCGCGTTCATAACCTGTATCTTTGATAGATTCCAGTTGTGATTGAATCGGGATAAATCCAGCGACCGAATAGACTTATCAGCGAGCTGGTCGAACAAATTGGTTTTGTTTTCGTCTAACTCTACCTGCCATCCGCCGTTAAATTTCTTGAGCCGGGCCACACCTGAAAATACGACTTCGCCCTGCCAGACCACGAACGCGGGTAGTAGCTGGTAAGGGTACGGCGTATCCGAATCAATTTGTTCAGCGAAATCCAATAATGACCGGATGTTGAGTGAGTCGGGCAGCGCCATCGAGTTGCTGTAGCTGGATGGCAACGCCGACGGCTCGGTTAGGTTGTTCGCCTGGAGGGTAAGGGCAAGCTCGGCTTCGGCTACCCACTTATCTAACAAATACAGTCCGTCTTGCATCGTTGTTGTTGTTGTTTACGGTGTGGTCGTCGCTGCCGGTTTTTGTAGACGCTACGGGCTTCGGACATTGAACGGGTGTTAGTTCGACTCTACCCGTTAAAAGGTCACAGGGGCGACATTTCGTTGCTTTGCTGGTCATCGTAGTTTATAATGTGCTGCCGAGGATGGCCCACCGCCGAACTTGTCTACCGCTCTGGGGGCCTGCATTACTCGGGTCTGGTTGGTTACTTCGGGTTTCCCGTAAAGCGTGAAGACACCCGACCGGATGCCGTCCATCGCGTGATTGTGGCGGTCAATCGGCTGGTTGGTCGATTTGCCGTTTGCCATGATGTATTTATAGTTCCGGGTTTCTTTGGCGATGTTACGACTGCGCCGGGTGTAGTAAACCGTGTACTCGTTTAGCTTACCGATTCCGGCGACAATCGAGCCGGGTCCTTTTTCACAAGGGGTGGCATTGATGCCGGATACTTTTACGCCATCCGCTCTGTAGGTTCCGGTTTTTAGTTCGTCAATGGATTTCGGTTCAGCTTTATCGCAAATCGTTTGCCACTGGCTATTGAGTCCAGCAGCATGGAAGCGGTCGAGGATGTCGGGGTTTGTCAGACCCGTTTCGTATACGTACTCATCGACGTAGAGACTGCGGCCCGACCGGCCAACGTGACCAATAAACGTCGGATCTTTCGTATAGCCGAAGTCGATCACATAAAAGTTATGATCACAGGTCGGCATTTCTTCAATCTCGATCCAGTTCGGAAATACCAGCGACTCTTCCGACGGTTTGGGATCGCCCTGGTAAAGTGCGTTGAAGGTAACGGGTGATTCTTTCTGTTTGGCCAGCATCCGCGCCCGGCTCTGACGCTGCGGCCAAAGGGCTTCCCCCTCGCGTCGGTGGTCGTAAGTGTTGACTGCCTTTGTCTTGATCGCGGGAAAGTTCAGGAGTACCCACCCGTCGGGGTTGGTCTTGGAGTAGTACCCATCCTTATCCAGAAACCGGCCTGATGGGTCGTCCTCATCCCAGCGCGTGGTGACGTAGAGGATCTGACTATCGTTGTGGAAACGGGTATCAACTACAGTATCAATCCAGTCCCAAGCCTGTTCCCGAATTACCGGCGACTGTGCTTCCATGTAGTCTTTAATTAGGTCATCGAGTACCGCAATATCGACCGGATCACCCGTTAACGCACCACGGCGACCGACGGTCTTGAGTGATCCCGCGTAGCCTACAATATCGAACGCTTCCGTTGTTCGGGTCGATGCCTTGTCTTTGAGTGTAGCCAGGTTGACGTTTGGAAAAACGTTCCGGTACCGCTCATTGGTAAGTCGTTGCTGAATCTCCCGGTTAAACTTCTTCGCTTTCGATGCCGCAAACGATAGCAGGGCAATACGCCGGTTCGGGTTTCTTCCGAAGAGGTACGGTATAAAGTTCCGGGTGGCCATTTCGGATTTTCCGGTCTGGGGCGGCATGGTGATCATTAACTTTTTGATCTTGCCCTCATCGAATCGCTGGAGGTGTTCAGCAATCGCGTTGTGATACCCGAGCATGTCGTGGCCCGGATTGACATAACGGAAATACTCGCCGTACTCCCGTCCGGCTAGTTCGCGCTCCATTAGTTCAATTTCCAGTTCCTCTTCGATGGTATTCATTCGTCCCTTCCCTTCTTTAGTTCACTGAGTCGCCGTTTTAACTCGTCGGTCGATAGCCGGGAAACGTCATCGATGAGAATGGCGCCACCATCTTCGCCGGTATGCTCAAGTTGTTGCTTCGGTAGTCCATACGCGGAGTCTAAAACAACCTTATAGGCTATCGCCCGGCGTTTCCCGGCGATAGCGTCGCCGACCTGTACTAGCGTAACCGCTTCTTCCAGCGTCATTTCATCGACCTTGTCGCCGTACATTGACCGCAGGGCGTTGATAGTCACATCTGGTAGCCCATCTTTGACCAGCAGCCCCAATACCCGGCGGGCGATGGTGGACCGGTTGCGGGTACCCTTGGGTTTGCCGTTCGGGTTGCGCACCTCTCCGGGTTTGGCTGGCTTTAAATTGTGATCGTTCATCGTTTTGGGATTTTGTCGAGTATCTGCGTGGCCACCGTTTCGGCAATAGCCTGCATCATCCGGGGCGGTACACTGCGGCCGATGCCCTCGGCTTGCCTGATCCGGGAGCCTTTAATCTGGTAGTCGTTCGGAAACGTCTGCAACGCCTTTAACTCATCAATGTAGAGGTGGCGCGGCTCTTTCCAGTGGAATAGATCATCACCAGCGTGGGCGGTGATCGTATTGGCGGGCCGGAGCGCGTGTAGCTTCATTTTTGAGAACCAGCCAGCCTTGCCGGTCTTTCGACGATTAGCGTCTTCCATCGACTGACCCGGCGCAGTGACGTTCCAGTATTCGCGCTGCAAATCGGAAATGCTGACATCTTCGGATTTATCAATCTGATACGCCCGGATTGCTTCGCTGGCGGTAATAACCTTGCTGAACGGCTGAGGATAGGCCGGACTTAGGCCCAGGTCACTACGGACGCCAATAAAGATAATCCGCTGCCTGATCTGCGGAACACCGTAATTAGCCGCGTTGAGTAGCTTCGCCGATACTTTGTAACCCGCCGACTCGAACGCGGTAAAGAACTGATTAAAATAGCCTTTGCTGACGCCTTTGATTAGACCCGATACATTTTCGGCTACGAACGTTTTAGGCTGCATCGCTTTTAGAAAGCGGATGTACTCAAAAAACAGGTCATCGGTGCGCTGTTCGGTATTGCCGTAGGGTTTGATTTTGCCCCACCCGTCAGCAACAATGCCGTTGGTGGAAAACGACGAACACGGCGGGCTCCCGTCGAGGATGTCCAGATCACCCGGGCGAAGTCCCAAGTCGGTAAGGATCGCCTGCGGGTCCAGTGTTCTGATATCCGCCTGGTAAACCTTCGTGTGAGGGTGATTCAATCGGTAGTTAGCCGCCTGATAGTCCAGAAACTCCACGGATGCCAGCACTTTTAGCCCCGCCTGTTTGTAGCCCTGCGAAGATCCGCCGATGCCGGAGAACGTTGATATTACAGAATACATACTAATAAGCAAAGGGGCGTTTATTTAACTGTTTTCGGCGATGACCTTATAAGATCGATAAAACGGAATCCAGAAGATTGACCACGTGGTTACTCTTCGTTTCTCAGTATGATTTTTGTCGTGGCCCGGCATGGTCTGGGAGCGCACAACTTGAATGTGTTCTGATTTGCGTATCATGGTTTATCGAACAGTTTTAATATTTGAGCCTGGGTATCCATTTGGTCGGTTTGCGTACCCACCTCGCGGGATGTGGTCGAAATCACTTGATACATAGCCAGGCTTTGAATTGCAGGAATTGCCAGATTGGGGTAACGCTTCGGAACCGGCCGAGTAGCTGCCGATTCTGTTCTTCGCTCTGCGGCCGCATGATTCGGCGCAGGGATAGCTGCTTTTCGAGTATTTCCTCGGCGGTGAAGTGCTCCAGCTTCATATCGTAGTGCGAAAACGTGAACAAATCCTGAATGTAGCCGTCATCGATGTACTGTTTTTCGGCGACAATGAGCGCCCCGCCCGGTTTGAGCGCGTCGTAAACCGTATCAATGAGCCGTTTGCGAACATCGATCGGTAAGAACTGGAGTGTAAACAACGATAGGCACAACTCGCAGGGATCGAGCGTCAGGTCTTCGCGGGTCAAATCGTCGTTTATCAGCGTCACCCCCGCGCTGAGGGACTTGCCGAGTAGGTTATCGGATCGGTCGATACCAACCAGCCGCGCGGTTGATGGTGCGTTTAACCGTATTTTCGCCAGCAATACGCCGGTTGAACAGCCGAGGTCGTAAACCAGGGCGTTTTCAGTAATAAAGTGCGTAGCGACCCGTAAAACCGACTCACGCAGGTTGACGTAATTCGGTATCGACAATTCGATATGACTATCAAAGTTCTGAATCGTATCGAAAGAGAACTCACCAGGTGTGGCCACAGCTCGGACAGGTTTTGGTTGAAGGTAGGCTACCCGTTATTTCGTCGCCGTCGCTGGTGTTCTGCTTACCGACCGCTTCCAGTTCCAGACCCCATTCGCTTAGTAAGTCCGTATCCCACTCCGCAGCGAGTAGTTCAGTATCCCACTCCCCGCCAGATACGTTGTCTTTGATGACAAATTCGCGCTGTTGCTCTTCGCTGAGGCCCTCGGCGACAATAACCGGTACTTCTTTCCACCCCGCAGCAATAGCCGCTTTGTAGCGCATGTTTCCGCCGAGGATTACCATCTGCTCATTGACCACGATAGGCCGCAGGTTCATCATTTCCGGAAAGTCCGTCAGCGATTTGACCAGCTTTTTGAATGATTCATCTTTGATCGTTCGCGGGTTGTCTTCGTTGGGGACCAGTTGCGAGATGGGTAATAGTTTCGATTCGCTCATATTCGTATCTGTTGTTATTACTTAAAGTTATCGATTAACTCAAAACTAACCAAAATTAGTTATGTAGAAAATGTGCCCTTTCTCTAATTAAATTCATATCAAATGGGGTTGCCGACGGTGCTTTGTAGGATTGCTCGGATTGCAGGTTCGTCCGATGGATCGACAGATCCAACGAATAGCGGGAGCCGCGTTACAACATCGGACTCAGCGCCTATCGGCTGTTGGGCATACCTTTTTTGATACCGGATAATACGAAAGTCAAGGCGTTCCGGGTTGGAATTGCTGACCGCATGGATAAAGTGATCTGCCGCAGGAGTTCCCCGAAAGAGAATGAGGTGACGATTCGGGCGCTCATCTTCGGAAATTGAAAAGCCATGCGTTTCGGCAGTCGTTAGCAGATGAGCAAACTCACTGCCTTTCTGAACATCTGGTTTTTGTATTGTGGCTGACATTGGAAATTGGTTAATATGGTTTTTGATTATCCTACAAACTGTAGCTGTACTGGCCGCAAAACTTTTTCGGCGTCGATTCCCAGTGTCGTAGCCCATTCTTCGGCGGTCGGGCTTTGGATAAGCTCAATACCAGGAGAGTCGCCGGGCTTACTATCCCAGGAAGGCGGGTAACCACGGTATTCGCTCAGAAGAAAGTCGGCCAGGTCATACCCTTTTGCCTTCTGCTCGGTCGTTGTATTCTTTTCGAGAAAGTCTGAAACGGTGATCCGAAACCCTTTGCCGTTCAACTCATCGGCTTTCTGTTTCCAGGCTTCAAAGGCTTTCCCGTTCTTGCTGCAATCCGGGAACAGAACGATGTTGCGCCTGCGGAGTGACTCTAACCGGGCTTTGTTGAGGTAGCTCAAAGACCAAATAGCCATCCAGACCATTTTAGGGAAGTAGCCAGCCGCCAGCATTGCGGTTTTGGGTGATTCACACAGAGCGATCGGCAATTCTTTCGGGGCGGTGGCGATCAGATTAAGCCCGAAAGGGTAGGGAAAGCGATCTTCAGTAGTTTCATACACTTCCAGCCATTCCGGTATTGGCTTTTTGCGATCCTTCAGAAAGCGTTTTGTCAGGTAAGCAATGGGCCGGTTGCATCGATCCTCTTCACCTTTGCTGTTTTTGAATTTTACGGTTGAGCCGTTATCGTTGAACAATACGCCCTGTCCACCGTAAGCCTTGCCCTCCGCATCCAGACACCAGAAGATTGTCCCACCCTTGCCGAAGTTGCGCTGCACAAACTGCTCACCGTCTTTTATAGATAATTCGTAGTCGGCGCGGTAGGTACCGAGTCGGTAACGTTCGACCAGTTCGTTAGCGGCTCCAATTCCAAGTTGAGAGCGAAGCAGGTAAGCAAAGTTATTGCTATCGTAAGCGGTCAGTGAACGCTCGTGAACATCGGCCGGGATAGTCTGCAATACGGCGGGGCGGGGCTCCGGTGCAACAAACGGCTTGCGGTCAAAGGTTGGACGGTGGCGCTGCTGGCTATGCCCATTGTCCTGCTTCCACTGTTCACGCTCCTGCTGAAATATAAAATCTGAGTAGCTGTTTCCGTCTGTGCCTTTGGTGTAGGGTGAGAGGATATGTCCGCAACTGGTTTGATGGTCGCACCGTCCGAACTCTTCCGGTAGTAGTTCGCCAGTGCGCCGGTCAATGTAGGGGACCAGTGATTTGCGACCGCAAACCGGGCAATACCCTTTCCCGAATTTCGAGTTTAATCCGTATCTATAATCCGTTGTCATTGTCTGGGCTTTCAATCGTTGCAATCGTTGCAATCGTTGTGGAATAATTAAGCGCAATGGTCGAAACGGTCGAGCAATTCAATCGTTGCAATCGTTGCAAAAGCCCCTATATATATAGGGCTTTGCAACGGTTACGATTGCAATGGTTGACTGTCATTAAGCCGATCAAGATTCAACTCATTGATGGGGTACTTTTCGCCTTCGGGTTTGTGGGTCTTGACGTACCCCTCGTTCCGGTACCAGGTCACGAAGTCCACAGACCGGCGGTCGGAAATATCAATGCCGAGGTATTCAGCCCCTAAACGGATTTGTACTCGCAGATCCTGGTAACTTAGCGGCTTGCCCTCCGCAAACGCTTTGCGCAGAATGGCTTCGTGGTTCTCGCGGTTTACAGTCAACGGTGTAGGTTTTGACCTTCTACCGTTTTCCTCCTCAGTTAGCCCCGGGAAGTTGCCAATGTTGGTATCATCGATCAAAAACGGCATTCCGTACTCATCAATGGAAAACTGAGTTTCGGGGAACTCCCGGTCCCGGCACATTTCGGGGGTGATGATTGAAACCTCTTTATCTTTCTGGTCACGTTGAACCGAGAGCATGGTTTCGCATTTGTTGCCTAATTCGGTCCCCAAGTGTCCGCGAGCATTGCGGTCGTTCTTGTTTTCGTGCAGTACCGTGATGAGGTGGATCTGCTTTTCGTCAGTCCACTGGAGTAGGTCGGTTGCCCTGTTGGTGGCCTCCTCGGCGTCGTTTATATCGAAAACCGTGTCCCGTACTCCATCAATGATCACGGCGCCGACATTGGGCGTGTTCTTGATAGCCCACCGTATAACTTCCAGTCGGTCGTAGGTAGCATATGGCCGAAGCGAATACATTTTCAGGTTTGGCGGGTTGTCATCACCGCACAATTCGCAGATGCGTTTAAGAACCCGCTGCACATGCCATCGACCCTGCTCACTGTCAAAATACAACACTGTCTTTTTGTCATCTGGCAGGTGTCCCCTAAAGCATTTTAAAATCAGTTTTTCAGAAAGCAAGGCGGCAACGAAGATGCTGACGACAAATGTCTTGCGTGACTTAGCTTTGCCGGTAATCACAAGAAAATTACCCAGTGTCCCGATTACGGATTTAACTATAGACTCACCTGGTACATACGTTTCGTGGGATAGACAGATGGGCGGGCGCTCAATGTAATCTGTCGGCTTGATTTCTGATTGATTCAGTAGGGCTTCCCATTTGTTTTGCTTCTCTTCGGTACTACTGCCGGCCGATGCCGGTTCATCTGCTTCTGAATCTGGCAACTCACCGGTGACATCATTCAAATAGTCACCAAGGTTGCCAATCGGATCTTTGATTGACCGCGTATTATTTGTATCTTTCGGTTGATCTTCAACGACTTCGGAGGTTTGCGGGGTGCTGCGGAACTCACTCATGCGAACCTCCTTTCTTTATCTGGTCGTTAAACCAGCGCCAGAAACTTTCAAAGTCTTTAGCGACGTAATAAATACCACCCGATTCCTGCACTTGTTTTGCGGTCTGACGTTGAGCTGGTGACATTTTGTCTTGCCCGTACTTTATCTCAATTGAACAATGGCGCCCTGATCCACCAAGCAGGCAATGGACGTCCGAAACCCCTGGGCGAGTAGTTCCTTTCCGGAAAATCTTTAGCTGTGGATCGAATTGGCCCTGACTTTGGACCCGAACCGCATAAAGGCCGTGAATCTCAAAAGTCTTTAAAACGGCCTTAGTCAGGGCGTTGGAACTATTGAAGTTGGTTTTCGGCTTCGGAATCCCATGCTTCGGCATGTTGGGGTGTTTTGTGCGCGTGTGCTGCAACACCCGTTCGACGTATTCTAGTTTTTCGGGTGTCATCATTCAAAGCGTTTACGTTCAATGTTCCAGTGATAGCCGAGATCGAATGCTCGTTGGAGCAAAAAGTGCCAGCGTAGACTCCATTCTTCCTGATCAAGTCCAAGTGAGCCGGAGCGGAGATTGGCGGACTCCGCCATCAGTTCGGGCAACTCGAACAGGTCGGACATATTGGACTGCATTTCGTGTAAGGTGCTGTCAGCAATGTGGACTGGAGCGAACGTGTCGAACTGCGGACGGAAAGTTATGTCGTGCGCTTCGCCGTTTTTGATGAGTTCAACGATCCGCTGAAGGTGAAGGGTTTTATCTATGCTACCCTTTTTGAGTTGCGTGTATAAATCACGCGCTACTACATTGAAACCACGAACCCCAAAGACAAAGTCAAGCGTCGTGCTCTTGACAGGAGCAGAGTAATTAATATTCATCGTATTTGTCGTTGTGTGGATTTAGTCGAAAAGCTCGCCGAGGTGGGAGATACTAATGCAGATTGCGCCGGATCGGCGTAGGGCTTCAAACACCGGTGGCGGTGGGCTGATCGTCTTCAAGTGGAGGAAGAACGGCGGAGTGTTTCGAAACTTGCCGAAGATGATGCTTACCAATCGACTATCGGCTGTCGGGAGTGGTACGGCAAAGCCCCCATCTTCTGACCGGATC
The DNA here is from genome assembly GCF_965227735.1 of Larkinella sp. Classification (NCBI taxonomy): domain Bacteria; kingdom Pseudomonadati; phylum Bacteroidota; class Cytophagia; order Cytophagales; family Spirosomataceae; genus Larkinella; species Larkinella sp. The sequence continues at coordinate 2,389,826 of NZ_OZ245776.1, forward strand.
AAATCACTAGTACTGCGGAGGAGATTACCACCGGGACCGGCTGCCGGGTCTGGGAGGTGGAAGAGTTGGCGCCGGTTCATGCTGCTGCCCGCTTAGATTTGCGTGACTTACGATGTTGATTTTCAAATCCTTTTTCAGCCTCTTCGTCAGGTGTAACAAGCGCTGCGCTTTGCTGCTTCGCAAGCCACTCGAAGAAGATTACTGAGTCGCACTGCAGTATCTTTCCAAACTTGAAGAAGCCGGGGATTTTGCCAGCTGTCACTCTTTGCCGAAATGAACTTTCTGGGACATCGGGAAAGAGGTCTTTGATCCGCTTGTAACCAACGATTCGCGGCCAATCATCGGGCACACCTGATGCGGAAGGTTTTGATTGGGAGGGCTGATTCTTACTGAGCCAATCATTCATTACGGCGGCAAAATCTTCCCTAGTTGTGATGATGATTGCCTGATTGGTGGCAGCCAGTGCCGATAATTTATTGTCCATATCATTTAGTATTAATGAGATGGACAAATATTCAAATAGCTACACTCCACTCAATCCACACTTTTGAAAAGTTGCTTGAGTTGCTTGAATGGATTTATTTTAGCAGCTTTTTCCTCATTTCTTTAATAAAATATTCTTTAAATGTGCGATATTCTTTGTTTGGCTTATCAAAAGTATTTCCTTTTCCTTTGTACATGTCGAAATTGGGAAAGTGAGCAATAAGGAGTCTGGCCTTCTCGGAGCTCTCAATATCTCCCTCAATTATTTTATGAAATTCAAGTGCATCTAACCAGGCCGCAGCCCATGACACGTTTGCTTTAAATCCAGCGATCCACTCCCCGCTATCATTCAGGACAAATTCGCCGTCTGGCTTCTTTGCTAATAAAGGAAGGAATTCTTTATAGTATTCTTCTTTCCTAAAAATGTCAATAAATTTTTCATACTCCTTTGAAACCCTTTTCTGAGGCATCTTGCGTGCAGCTTCGGGAGTCTTAACTTCCGGCACTTTTGGCTCTGATAGTTCTACTATATCGAGAATTATCTGTTGGTTTTTTTTATCAGAAAACTGTAGAATCATTAGATCGATGTCCTTTAGAAGGGAAATCCCAACCGACTTGTTGATTCTGGAGATAGACGAAAAAGTTGAGGTCCTCTTATCTGTTTCTTCTTTTATTTTTGATCGAATCTCCTGAAGGAAGTCAATCCCGTCGTCTTCACCGTTTGATGCAGTCCTTAAAGCGTTGCAAGCCATACTAAGTCCGGTCAAGAAAATGCCGGTACTCGATGTTCGAAATAATTCATTGATATCATCTTCAAATGCTTCATAAAAGTTATCGATCACCGCCTTCACTGGATTGTTTCGCTGATCTAGAAATGGCTTTTTGCGATCTTCATCAAGTACTTTAGAGAGAACTTTATCTGCTTCTTTATCGGCATCGGTGTATGAAGTAGTAATATATCCCATATTCCGGTTCGCTTCATCTCCCTCATCCCTGTAAACCTTCCACACACTTGCCTTTTCATCAAAATAGTGATCAACACCATCTATCATTTTATGCTTCACTACACCTGGTGTACCCTCGGCGAACGGCTGATTATCGAATACACTAACTCGCTCCCCTTGCTCATTGACATAGGTAAGTTTAATTTCTTTCTTTTTCATCGGATTGTTGTTTACAGGTTTTCGTATGCTTCATCAATCAACTCATTCTCAAACTCCGCCAGGTAGGTCTGCGTAATCGCTTCCGTCTGGTGTCCCATTGCTTCACTGATAATGGCGGTGTGAACCCCTGAGTTTTTCAGTGCAGTAGCAAACGAGTGCCGGGCGACGTAGGTGGTTAAGGGTGTTTCGATCCCTGCCAGACGTCCGATCTCTTTCAGATCCTTATTGACCTGTCCAGTGATCTTGTGCAGCCGGTTGTCAATCTGAACGGATGTTATATGCCGTTCCCGGTTCAGGATTGGAAAAACATAACTCTCTGCATTGGCATGCGTAAAAGGCTTATAATATTCAATAATCGCTTCTGACGCTGGCGAGAGTTTCAGATTAAAGAGCCCGCCCGTTTTTTGACGGACATAATGCATTCGCCGGGTTCCACTAGCGCCGGTATGCAGATCCTTCCATTTGAGCATCGCCATGTCGACAAAGTTGATGCCTCCGCAGTAGTAAGAGAACAGGAACAGATGCTTGGCCAGAAACAACCGGGAAGTGTTAACCTCCACGGCTTCGATTAGCCGAATATCATCTTTTCCGATTGCGCGTTTACGCGTACGGGTATCGAATTTCGCAATGCTGAACTTATCTCGTTCGTTGGCCCGTCTCCTAAAAGGGTAATGCTCCTCCCCGATCAGCTTCTCACCAATGGCCCGGTTATAAGCTGCTCTGAGCGTACGAAAATAAACACTTAGGGTCGTGTCAGCACAATCAAGCGAACGCATGTAGGTTTCGAACCGGTTGAGGAAAGCGAAATTGACGGCCGACAACAGGCAATCCTTTTTCTTTAGGTAGTTGGAGAGTACGCGTTTGGTATCGCGGTACACATTAGCGTTGCCCACCTTCTTAGCGGTCAGCAACTCCTGATAGATCGACTCCAGATAGGCCAGTAGCTTGATGTCTGTTCGGGACTTTGTGATTGTCTCAGTAACGTGTTCAATCAGGCCCTCGGAAGTAACTACCTGACCCTTGTCTCTGAGCGTATTGGCCATATCGGAATAGGTCCCCTCCCACTTCCGGATGAGCTTCAACAGTCGGTCCTGCTCAGGGTGATTACGCCTGGGAGCTTCTTTTTCTTTGTCCCAGTACTTAAGCTGGCAGCTCTCCCCGGTCGACTTATACGAACGCTTCCGGTCTTTGGTAATCCGGAGCATCAGCGGGTGCGATCCGTCCGATAGGGTTTTGGAAGTATAGAGAATGACCTTTACTAATGGCTTACGGTCAATAGGCAGAGGATCGGTAGTCATAATGGCCGGTTTACACTTCGGTTTACACAAACCTACATAAACAACCAATATCAACCAACTACAACCAGCGCAATAATTACGAAAAAGCCTTATATTGCGCCATATTGAGCACAATCGAATAGCAACCAACAGGATACGTTGTCTGCCTTACAAGCAGAGGGTCGGCGGTTCGAACCCGTCAACTCCCACAAAAATCGCAAAAACCCCTCAGAAATGATTTCTGAGGGGTTTTTGTTTTTATTAAGTTAGTAATTTGTAAGTTAAAAAGGATCAAGTACAAAAGGGATCAAGAATAAAAGTTGTGGAGTGCGTTGTATTCTTTTAGGTTTGTATTTTTCAATCTACCAGGCGTCATGGCGTGAACCTTGTTGTTTATCTCGCTGATCTTTTGGTGTTGTATTTGGGAAATCTAATGTGATTGCGTAGGTTGGAGAGAAAAATTATTGTAATAAAAAATATATATAATCATCCTATACCCATGTCCAAGAGAAAATCAATTACAGGTCAAATGGGCCTATTTGACTTTATCGAATCGAGTCAACCAGTCGCAGTGGAAAGAAAGGCCAAAAACAATGTTTTGCCACATACCCAAGCCAAGTTAGACCTTTACTCTGGCTATCTGGAAATCTTCTTAGCTATCTTAAGCGTAACTCAACATATCCGAGAAATACATATCTATGACCTTTTTTGTGGTGCGGGCTTGTACGATGATGGGAAAGAAGGAAGCGCTTTAATTTCTTACAATATTCTTGATAAGGTAAATGACTTCATTGTGTGACAAATGACGAGAGAAACAAAAGATATTGTTTTACATCTAAATGATATAAAAAGTTCTAATATAGAAAATATAGAAAAATATTTAAGCGAAAAAAGTAATTATAAAAACTACAAAGTTGAATATCCCTCAAAAGAGGCAGAAAGTTTATTATTTGAAATAACTGAAAAAATAAAGAAGCAAGACAATAGTATAAAAAGTTTAATATTTCTTGATCCTTATGGATACAAAAACATAGATTTAAAATCTTTAAATGATCTAATGGATACAGGTAAAGTAGAGATTATTTTATTTTTACCTGTGTCGCATATGAATAGATTCAAGGAAGAAGTTCAAGAGAAAAATAGGGCAGGTTACGAAGCGTTAAGGCGTTTTATTTCTACTTTTTTTGAGTAGGTTTTGAAAAAATAATTGAAGAGAAATGGAAAAATGACCAAAGTAAAGGTGAAGGTTTTAGGATCATTCCCGAAAAATATAATTCCATAAGAGATAGAATTACAAAGAGAGAACATATTAAAAAACTACAAAAAATAAAGGAAAACATTAAAGAAAAATTGAAATTAGATGGAAATTTAAACAATTTAGAATTATATTTATATAGCCTTAATAAAGGAATAAAACCCTCTATTTTATCGGGCATAATATTAGAATTATACCAAAAAGGAGATTTAAGTATTAAAAAGTTGGACGGTAGTATATTAAGAAGAAATACAACTTACATTAACTATTTGGCATTCAGGGCTAACAATTACCAGATTGAAGTTAAATTGAACTGATATGGCACAGTCATCGATTGAATGGACGGAAATGACCTGGAATCCAACGACGGGTTGCGATAAACTGTCGACAGGTTGTAAATTTTGCTACGCGGAGGTGATGGCCCGGCGACTGAAGGCGATGGGACTTGATAAGTATAAAAAGGGCTTCAAGCTCGCCCTGCACGAAGATGCGCTCAACGTTCCTTACGGATGGAAAAAACCAAAAACGGTTTTTGTGAATTCAATGAGCGATTTATTTCACAAAAATGTACCACTGGAATTCGTTCAAAAGGTATTTAAAGTAATGAACGAGTGCCCACAACACACGTTCCAGGTGTTGACCAAGAGAGGTGATGTACTCGAAAAGTATTCACCGTTTCTAAACTGGACGCCGAATATCTGGATGGGCGTTTCTGTTGAGGATCAACGTGCAGTCGGACGAATTGATGGGTTACGGAATACTGGTGCAAAAATTAAATTCTTATCATTGGAACCTCTACTTGGTCCAATTAAAAACCTTAACCTAATTGGCATTGATTGGGCAATTGTTGGCGGAGAATCTGGCGTTCATGCCAGACCGGTAAAAGAAGAGTGGATTCAAGACCTTTTGCAACAATGCGAAAAAGCCAGTGTGATGTTTTTCTTTAAACAGTGGGGGGGTAAAAATAAAAAATTGACCGGACGCGAATTGAACGGAACGACTTATGACGAAATGCCTAAACGGTTTCCACTGGCCGCCTAATTCATAAGCTCGCCCCGCCCCCGGCGGGCTTTTTTCTTTACCACCACACACTTCATTGAACATATCCTCGCCTAAATCATTCGAAAATCCTGCAGCAAAGTACTGCTTACCTTTTATCTCATACCCCCACAGGTTCTCACCTATTCCTTCTTTCATTTTAAGTTCAAAATAATACCGCTTTATTACCTTATTATTGACGTGCTTTGCTACCTGAACCGACATTCAGTGAAACCTGCCCATCTTAGTGCGCTACTAGCCGGACCCATTGCGTTTTTTCTGGTTTTATTTTTTGCTGACTTAAACCCTGGCCATCCTGAGGTGACCAGAATGGCTGCGGTGACCGCATGGGTGGCCATTTGGTGGCTCACCGAAGCCACAGACCTGGCCGTAACGGCCCTGCTGCCTTTCATCCTGATTCCGATCCTGGGCATTGCCGATTCGCAAACGGTGGCGGCCCAATACATGGATCAAACCATTTTTTTATTTATTGGGGGCGTGCTGCTCGCTTTTGCGATTGAACGCTGGAACCTGCATCAGCGGATTGCCTTGTCCATTTTGTCGAAACTGGGCACCAACCCTGCCACCGTGCTGGCGGGCGTGATGGGCGCTACTTTTTTTATTTCGATGTGGGTGTCCAATACGGCGACCGTCATGATGATGCTCTCCGCGGTGCTGGGCATTATCGTTCAGGTGGAAAAACACAACCTATCTGCTTTTCAAAGAAATGCGATCGCCAGGGCCATGCTGCTGGGGCTTGCTTACGCGGCCTCCATTGGTGGCATGGCTACCCTCGTGGGAACGGCCACGAATCTTGCTTTCTACAAAATATATGTAGATGCTTACCCGGATGCCCACGACATGAACTTTGTCAGTTGGTTTGTGCTGGCTTTTCCTATCGCCGTAATCTTGTTGACCACGGCGTTTTTTATTCTTAAATTCTCCTTTCTGCGCCATGCCAAAAAAGTGGTATTCGACCGCAGTTACTTCGTTGCCTCCCTACGGCAATTGGGCAACATGGCATTTGAAGAAAAGATCGTATTGGCGGTTTTTGTGATGACCGCCTACCTGTGGTTTGGCCGAAAGGATATTGATTTTGGCTCTTTTCACATAACCGGCTGGAGCCATCTTTTGGGGACACAGGCCTCGTTTATTACGGATAGCACGGTGGCTATTGCAATGGCATTTTTACTGTTTCTAATCCCCTCGAAAAATGAGAAAGGGAAAATGCTGATGAGCTGGGAAGAAGCGAAGAAACTTCCGATCGGCATCATCCTCCTGTTGGGCAGTGGTTTTGCTTTGGCAAAAGGCTGCGATCAGTCGGGGCTAAGCTCCTGGATGGCCCAGGAACTGCTTTTTTTAAAGGATGCGTCCCCCCTGGTTGTTATCGCCGGCATTTGTGTTATCGTTTGTGTCATTAGCGAACTGGCTTCCAATGTAGCCTGCATCCAATTGGTGCTACCCATTTTGATAGCCATTCAAAAAGTAACCCACCTGCCCCCATTAATGCTGATGGTGCCTGCCGCGCTGGCTGCGTCGCTCGGGTTTATGCTTCCCGTAGCCACCCCGCCCAATACGATCGTGTTTGGCAGTGGGCGGATCCGTGCGGCTGATATGCGCAATGCAGGGTTGCTGCTCGACATTGCCGGCATCGTGATCATCACAGCCGCATCAATGCTTATCTGGCTATTTATCTGGAAATAAAGACCGGGAATACACGAGATTTTACCCGGATGTCTCAAAAACCTCTCTACTCTACCGACCACTTGACCTCCGACCAGTTTACATCCTGCGGCAACAGGTTCTTTTTGGCCGCCAGTGCCGCCACCCGACCGGCGGCCTGGCCCATGTAGGCGGCATTCCCCGTGACCCGGTAGCTCGAATGGGCCACAAAATCGCCACTGATGCACCGCCCCGCCATCATCAGCCCCTGCACATCTTTGGCGATCAAGGCCCGCACCGGAATGTCGTACGGTTTGCTGTTCATACCCCGGTTGTAGCCCGTTGTGGCTTCATCCTCCTTTTTAACCGAATGCACATCCACCCCAAACGTAACCCGGCAAACGGCATCTTCAAACCGCGATCCTTTGATCAAATCCAGACGGGAAACCGTATACAGCCCATGAATCCGGCGACTTTCCCGCACGCCAATCTGCTCACCCGTGGCCATCAGCCGCAGATTCTCCCACGGCCCGCCCAGCGACTGCAGACTCCGGATAATCTGATGCACTTCGGCCCGCCCTTTCAGTGTCGCTTCGGTTACCTGGCGGGCATCGGTTCCATTAAAACCGTATTCGTGATTGGCCATCAGCATGTGCAAATCGTCGTAGATCGGGTGCAGGCTGGGCCGGGCGTAGGAGGGTTTGTGACCGCCTTTGATAATGGCCTCTTCCAGCCGCTTTTTGGAGGGAGAGCCAATTTTACTATCGGCCTCGTCGCGGATAAACTCCTTAATTTCGTTATAGCGAACGCCCGAAATCAGGCAAAGCATGCTCATCGGTTGCCCCTGCCTGGCGCTGTCGCCATAGTCGAACTGACAACCCGCCCGAGCGGCCAGATCGCCATCGCCCGTGCAATCGATGAACACTTTACCTCCCCAGGCTTCCCGTCCAGACTTCGACTCGGTGATGATGTGGGTGAGCCGGCCATTCTGCGTGGATGCGGATACCAGCCGGGTAAAAAGCCGGACGGTTACGTTGGCTTTCAGGCATAGTTCTTCCAACAGAATTTTCATCTGTTCGACGTCGAACGAGAACGTATTGCCCGTCGGAACGGTGGCGGCTCCTTTCTTCAGCCGAAGCCCGTCCTTGATTTCTTCCACCAGTCCTTTTTTGTTCTTATTATCGATAATCCACGTCAGGCACCCCGATGTCCAGACGCCCCCCAGACAACCGTGTACCTCCAGCAACAGGGTTTTCGCCCCGCTACGTCCGGCTTCAATGGCGGCTGCCACCCCGGCGGGTCCGGCACCGCACACAATGACATCAAAGGCATCGACCACCGGAATATCGCGGGCGGGTTCGCTGAGCCTATCCGCTGCCGGGGCATGGACGGTCTGCGACAAACCGGGAAGGGGTAACGAGGCCGAAGCAGCAGCCAGGGTTGTTGATAAGAAGTATCTGCGTTGCATATCGAAAAAAGTTAATATTCTGTCCGTAAATTGGTTAACTCACTCTTGTTTCCTTTGCCACTCCGGTCGATCACGACGTTAAAAAAGTCTTCTGAATGATAACATCCGTGTTTGATTTGCGTACTTACTTTTCCATTTTCAACCACGCCAGCAACGCAGCACGTTCAGCCGTTGACGACAGACTGATGTGTTTTCCTTTCGACGGAAATAACCGCTCCAGTTCCGATGTAGGAACCGGCTGCCCGGCTCCGTTCACGACACCGGCCAGCCAGACGGGACGGGGCGCAAGGGCGGTGGCCAGATCAGGGAGATCATAGGTGTTGATGGCACCGGCCACAACCGACGGCACATACCGGGGCAGATACTGCTCCTGCCCGATCAGGGAACGATACGCACCCAGCCCGTTGAGCAGCGCCAGCCGACCGATGGCCGGTGTCAGCAGAGTAGCGTGCAGAACATCAGGCACAAACGTGCCGACACCCACCGCCAAAACCGTTGAAGTGCCGGTTTTCCTTCTAATAAATTCCGTCAGCAACTGAATCTCTTCCATCCGAACGGCGACCAGACTTTTCCGGGTCAGGATGCCCGCAAACCACAGGTTCAGCGATGTGCTGTCGAGCTGCGAATCACCACCGGGCAGATCCGCCTGGGCCAGTTCACCCGCTCCGCTCAGGTCGGGCAGCACCACGTTGTAACCGGCCTCTACCAATTGCTCGGCCACACCGCCTTTTTGGGCAGCTCCGGCTTTGCCTTTCGAGTCGATGTACAGCACGGTTTTACCCGTACCTTTTTTCGGCTTGAACCACAGGACGGGCAGGTAATACGCGCCCGGCCCTTTCACTAAATACCGTTCCATTTCGTACCCCTCGTGCGGAAACTTACCCGAAAAAATTACTTCGCCTAACGTTGGCGGTATGTACCCCGTCAACGCAATTACCTGTTTGGTAAGACTTTGCAATGAGTTACCAGCCGTAATTTTGGGAGCAACTGCCGACGCCCGCTTTTGGATCAACGAAAACAAGGTTTCACCTTTCAGCGCGGCAAATACGTTGCCGGTCGGCGTCACGTTGAGTTCTTCAGCCCGAAACGCCGGAATGTTTTCATCGGCACTGGAGCCGGGGTTGTTGAGGTGTTTCTGAAAAAAAGCGTACGTCGCTTCCCGGTTCTTTTGCGTGGAAGCATGGGGCGCATCGTCTTCGACCATACCCAGATTCGACTCCGCCCCGAGGGTTTTATAAGCCTTTTTGGCTTCGTCGAACAGTTCGCGGGCACCGTCCATGCTAAACATATCGCGGGTGGTCGTCACCATCAGCGTCGGACGCGGAGCGCGCACTTCGACCAGATCGCCCAAATCCAGCCCTTTCGCCAGCATCCCGGGCAGGATTTGTTCGGCATCCTGCGGCCCGTTGGAACGCAACAGCTTATCGTAGGTCGTCAGATAACACTCCGGCGCAGCCGCCCGAATCCGGGGGTCCATCGCGGCCAGATACGCACTTTGCGTGCCTCCCCCCGACCGACCCGTTACGCCAATCCGCGTAGCATCAATTTCGGGGCGGGTCAGCAGGTAGTCTACGACCCGGATGCCATCCCAAACGAAATACATCGCCGGTGTCACCCCAGCCACAAAGGCTTGCGCGCCGGGGTATGAATGTTCCAGCGTGGGTTTTAGTCCCGCAAAGCGTCGTCCTTCCGTTTTTTCGTATTGAATTCGTTCACCCTGCCCGATCGGGTCGAAAGCCAGAACCGCAAAGCCCTTTTTGACGTAATTGAGAATCATCTGCTGATAGACCCCGCTCCGAAAGGCTGGCGCACCATGCCCACTGCAAAATACGATGGCTGGCAGGTTCCCGCGTTTCCCCGTGGGCATAAACAAAGCCGCCGTTACGTAATACTTCGGCAGGGACTCGAAGTAGAGTTTTTCGACCGTGATGCCATCCCGTTCGAGTTTGCCGGTTACGACCGGATTGAGGGGTGTTTTTTCGGGAAAGGCCCCAAAAGCTTCCTGCAATTTTTGCCGGACTACGGTTTGCCGTTTCTGCCAGTCCTGTTGCGTTCTCAAAGCCTGAACCGCCTTTTTGCGCTGTTCCAGTTGCCTGAAGGCCTGTTCGCACAGATGCCGGTAGAGCGCGCCCGGCTGACCATTGTAGTATTTCCAGTACGGCAATACGGCCAGGTCGTCCTGCGCCCGTAAGAACGTGGTCAGACCAAGGCTGATGCACAGCAAAATCGGGAGGGTGACGGGTTTCATGGCTCTCATTATTTCTCCCTGGCTACGATTTCCAACGTGTTTTGCCCCACAAAAGCCGTTGTTTTTAGTTCCAGCACGATGCGGTATACGACATTCCCCAGCGACCGTCTCAATTTTGGATCATCGATTTCCTTTTTTTCGACCGTGGCCGACAGGGTTTTCGGGTCGTAGCGCATGAGCAGGTCAAACCCGTTGCCCTTCAGCACCAGTTCGCCGTTTTTGGGTTGTTCGCTGGGCAAGGTGGTCAGAAAATGCAATCGGGTTTCGCCCGTTCGGGCCATCAATTGGTACGCATCGCTGACGACAAACTTCTTACCGCGTTCCAGTTCATAGGCGCGTTCCCAGTTTTTTACCCCGGCCTCTTTCGGATAGGCTCCGCCGATGTCGGTTGAAAAGCGAACACCGGTTTTTGTGGGGGTAAAAATCGAGTGCCGGGCCGCGAAGTTTCGCCCTTCGTGCTGGGCAAAACCGTTGATGTGCGGAACGTTGTGGTAGTCGGACTGCATCGTCCAGATTGTATAGCGGTCTTTGCTGAATGTCTCGCGGGTGTATGTTCCCACGCCTGCATCGATCAGAACCGGGTTGCCGTTATAAAACAGAATGAACGAACCCACGTCGTTGTGGTTGTGCTGTTCGCCGTTGTGGCCGCCTTTGGCCGCGAAATAAAATCCCTGCGCGGAACCCTCGCGTTCGCGGGCAATCGCTACGTCCAGATTCGGCAAATAGTATTCTTTCAACAACGGTTCGGCCGGCGGAACCGTGCGCCAGTCGGCGGGGCTGAACAGATTCACCAGGTTGCTCCCCAGTCGTCCGCCCCTCATCGCTTCGACCGGACTGGTTTTGTTCTGTAAATACACTCCAAACCCCTGCATCACCGGGTCCTGAATGGCTTTGCCAATCCGGTAGATCCGTCCGCCGTCGTGACGGAGTTTCGCCTGGGCATCGGCAAAATTGACGTAGTATTCGCCCTGGCCGACGTAGACGCGGTAGATGTACCGCCCCATATTTCGAACGAGTTCATTCCCGTAAATGTCAATTTTGCCCCGGCTGGCTTTTTGCAACAGCGACAGGTAATCGAACATGCGCCCACCGGCCGCTCCCCAGTAGCCCGGCCCTTCGCTACACCCACCGTCTTCGGGATACGAATTGATGAAAAGATCGACAGCCTGCATGGTTTTGTAGATACCGTCTTCGCGTTTCTGCGGATCGGTTTCCAGCAGCAGCACGCAGGTCAGCACGTTGTAGCTGCACCAGGGCGTCCAGTTATTGACCCGGCCTTCGCCCCAGCCCGTAATCCACCAGTAATCGTTGCGCTGGTAAAATGGTTCGAGCACTTTGGCGCGTAATTCCTGCGCAAGTCGTTGCGCAATGATGGGGCTTACCTTGTCGAACGTCTCGTGAAAATAGTGCCAGATCCAGGCCAGATCAGCGGCCGTATCGCCCGTCACCAGGTCAATGATCGGATTGTTTTTGTCGGGCAACAGCGTGGTGATATTGGCAATCTGGCCGTCGTACCCATACATGTAAAAATGGGCGGGCGAACTCCAGACGGTTTGCTCACAGTAGGCAAACACGCCGTTGATCAGATCGTCCAGAAACCGCCCTTTGCCTTCGACCAATTCGGCCAACGCCAGCGACCGCAACGCGTCGAGCTTGGCCCGGTTCACCGTATCGGCGGCCTCGCGATTGCCGGTTCGGCTGTAGGTCAGGTAGAGCGATGCTTTGGTGAGCGGCCAGCCGTAGCCAAGGCATTTTTCACCTTCCCGGATGGCCTCGGTTTTCACCGCGTCAGGGAGGCTGGCCCAGCCCTGCCGATCATGATAGGCCGGAAAGTCTACCCATTCAACCCCCTTCACGACCGATGTACTGACCTGTTTGCGCGAAAAGCTCCCGGTGAGCAGATTTCGCTTGGCCTGACAAAACCCGGTTTCCCCGGCCAATACCAACAAAAGAACAATCGTGTAGCGCATCATTGGCGGTTACTGTTTCAGAAGTTTCAGGTGCCGGACGTGCTGGTCCTGTATCACCCGTAACAGATAAGTACCCGACGGCAGGTGTTCTACCCGCATCGGTTTCCGGAAATGCGTTTGCGTGTGTTGGAATGCCTGACCACTCAGCCCCAGAATCGTTACGTCAATGGCTTTTTCCGGATCACCGCCACCCAGAACGATCTGATTTTTAGCGGGATTGGGGTAAATAAACCAGTTTTTCGTTCCATCTTCGGCATCGATAGCCGCCCGTCTTGCCCCGCCCGGCTGGGGTTCCGTTCCGGCCAGCAACTGGCCTTTGTAGTAAACCGTAATCCTGCTGTTCGCTCCAATCGGCCCCGCAGCTTTGTAGGAATGATCGTCTGCTTCATTGAAGGCCGACCAGTCATTTTTAGCGATCCGGTATTGAATGGTACCCGTCGAACTCGACGGTTCCAGATTTCCCAGACTCTCCGCAAAACTAAACTCCAGATACGTGTCGGCACCTGCCAACGCCGGGTTTGGCTTCACAAACTGCCCCGTGATGGTGTTGTTGCCCAGCACCGCATAATCGATCCAGTAGTTCAGCGGTTGATTGCCTTCGGCCGTAAACCAGTAACGAACCTTCAGATCTTTATAACCCAGGGTAACGTTCCCCGTGTTCTGAATCCGCAGATCCGTACTGATGGTATTGGAATGGGTGGTCTGGTTTTTATTTTCCGACTCGGCCACCACCTGCGTCAAGGAATTCACAGTCGTTGGTTCGACACCCCAAATCAGGACCCCATTCTGGTACAACGTCACCTGGCTGGTGGTCGCATAATCGGTATTGCCCGCATACGAATGGTCGTCGGCTTCGTTGAAAACCGTCCAGTTCTGCTTGGCAATTCGGGACTGAATCGGTCCCGATTTCCCACCAGCGGCCAGTTGACCGGCCCCGTTTTCAAAGCGATACTCGACGTAGCCGTCGGCTCCCTGTCGCGGTTCGGTCAGCCGTACATACTGCGATTTAACCTGCGAGGTGCCGAGTTGTGCCCAGTCGATAAAGGTATTGATGGACGCGTGGTTCTCGCTGGTGAACCAGTAGCGAACGGTCAGTTCCGGACAGGAAACCGCATTGGAACCCAGGTTCCTGATTTGCAACTCCGGTTTGAGTTGGTTGTTGGCCAGTTGCCCGTTATCGCCGTCTTTGTGCAGCACCTGCAACGTGGGCGTCGTCAGTTCAACGGTGTTGGAGTAGGCAGACTTGCCCCGCCCATTCGAGGCATAGACGCGGTAGGTGTAGGTAACACCGGCTTGAGCCGTCAGATCAGTAAACGTCGTGACGTTGGCTACAACGGTCGCCAGATCGGTGAAGCTGCCCCCGGCTGCTTTGCGCTGAATCGTAAAACCGGTTTCGTTGTCGGCGTTGTCTTTCCAGGTCAGTGCCGGTTGCCCATTGCCCGACAGCGTGAGGTTGGTGGGAGCCGTCAGGTGATCCACGTAAATGGTCAGCAGCGGTCGCTGGCCGGAAGAGGTTGCTTCCCGACTGCTCAGGGTGGCCAGCGGAGCCTCCGAAGTGCTGATCCGCAGTGTCAATTCCTGCCCTGCCTGATCCTGTAGCAAATCGGTTGCCAGATCCCGCTGGTTAATCCCGGCGACCGGGTCCCAGCGATCGACTTCGCCCAGGGCCGTGAAGGATCGGCTATTGGTCCAGTTAATGGTCGTCTCGTTCCAGTCATCCTGCTGAATTACATCCAGACGGAGCGTAAGCGGATTCAGGGCGTTCACTTCGATGGAGATTCCATTCAGGCGCAATCGGGCCCGCTGGATGCGTTTGACAACCGCCCGTAAGTCAAAGCGCATGAAGGCTTCGCGGGTTGTGTTGCTGTTGGGACCCGTATATTTCACGTTCATGAAGTTCCGGGCTCCGTAGTTATTGCCGCTCAGGTTACCTGCATTGACATAGGCATCAGCCACTGGATTGAGGCTCAGTGAGTCCTGCGCCACCAGTGGCAGGGTTTCGGCGGTTGTCAGGATCGCCGGTGACGAACCCGCCAGGTTAAACGCCGACAGGCGGTATTCATACCCGGTTTCCGCACTCACCGTCCGATCCGTATACTGAACGGTATTAGCAGGCAGGTTGCTTTGAATAGCCTGAAACGAGCCATTGGGCATCTCCCGACGTTCCAGCCGGAAGCCGCTCTCGGTCGACGACCCATCGGACCAGGTCAGGGTCAGTTCGCGCATCTGGACGTTAGCAACCGTCAGGTTGGTGGGCGATTCCGGCACCGAAACCTGTTCCAGTTCCAGATCATCCATCACTAATTCGACTGAACCCGAATTGGTGATGGAAAGGTGATCTCCAATGGCCGACGTTAATCCGACGATGGCAATAACGGCCGTTTCGTCGGTGCTAAAACTGGTGTAGGTACGGAGCACCTGATCGTTTTGTTTTACCGTTATAGATGGGGCGCCCGTACCCGACAGGCTCCGTACTTTGAAACGCACGATTTTCACCGGCTTCGTCAGTGTCGTACGCAGCATACCGCTGCTGTTGGCCGCCAGCGCTATTACCCGGGTATCATTCGGTTTGACGCCCTCGGCACTCGCCTGGCGAGCCTGCGTATACTGCCAGATCAGCCCCTGCGTACCGGTAAATTGTCCATCGGAAAAACCGCTGCTAAGGGTCACGTCGGTAAACGATTCGGTCAGGGTCGGGGTCATCAGTTCGAACAGCGTCACATCTTTTTGATCCCATAAATAATTGATCCAGAGATCTTTCAAAAAAGGATACCCCAGAAAACCGTCTGTAATTTCAGCCTGATCACTGATCTCACCGTTGTACCGGCTCCGATAACCGGCCTTGCTTTTGTAGAGCAGATCGATGGTGCCCACTTTCAGCCGCCGGTCGATGTCCTGGTGGGCGGCTGTCGTGCCCCACAGGCCCAATGACCGGAGGGTTGCGTAGGTCAGGATGCTGTTCATCCAGCCTTCGTGCACATACCGCACGGAGCTTCGCTCGCCAAAACCATCCGTAAACTGAAACTCCATACACATGCCCATCAGGCCGGTCATGGGCGAAATCCGGTTTTTCAATACGTAAGCCTGACCGCTTTCCGAGACGTTGTGCGTGATATGCCGGTACATCCGTTCGGTCAGTGCCTGATAAATCAGGAACGGTTCATACGGAACTTCCTCCCGGGTATAATAGCTCTGAAAGGTAAAGGGCTGCCGTACACCCTGCTCATTGATGGTGCCGCCCCCTTTATCCGTACCGCCATTTTCCATCAGCGCTTTCATCTGGGCGCGGCCTTCGGGCGTATTCCCATACGCATACGTCCAGCCAAAGACGATGTTCGTAAAACCCAGGCTTTCAAACGCAGCCAGGTACGTATCGTAGTTGAAATCGGCCAGAAGCTGGTTTACGGCCGCCGTTCCGCCAAAGTACTGGTGCGCCGTAATCATGATGCCCACGTACCCTTCCTGGATATTGGGCGCGTTCCGTTTGCCACCGAAGGGGTTGACACCCAACAGGCACCGCACCGGGTTGTTGTAGAAATTTTGATTGTAGTTGCCCACGACCGTCAACGCCCGCATCAGCCAGTCGCACTTCTCTTTTTCGGCCGACGTGAGTTGCCCCCAGACGACCGGCGTATGTTTGGCCAGGGTTAGCGTCTGGGCCAGCGCGTTATCGGCCCAGCCCGCAATACCTCCCCGGCAGGTTGGCTCATATCCGCCCCTGATGGCACTGCGAATCTGGAGCAGAAGCCTGTCCACGACGGCGGTATTCGAGGGGTTGTGATACGCCACCAGGGCCAGGTAGTTCATGGCTTTCCCCGTCGATACGGCCCCATAAATAAGGTGTTCCTGCCCGGCTTCCGGATCGGGAGCCCAGCGAACCAGGCTGGCATTCAGCGACTGTGTGACTACGTCGGGCGAGGGGGTAAAGGGTTGGGCGTACGTTGATACCTGAATCAACAGGAATACGCAAAAAGGTAAAAAGGCAGTAAATTTCAAGGTTTTCATAACGTGATAAAGGAGGGTTGAGGATTTTCGAAAAGCGTAACAGAAGCCCGTCCAACCGGTTTTTCAGGTTTTTTTTATTTCACCCAGTCGGCAAAAAAGTCGTTGAGTGTTGGGCTGTCAGTGTCGCTCGCCAACAGGTAAAAAGCCTGGGAAACCCCCGCCTGTTGGTAAGTCGATGTCACAAACGACAGCTCCTTCTGGAGCACGTCCTGAGTTTGCCGGGTGTCTTTTCCGTCGGTTACGTTGGTCATCAATAGCTTGCGAGGTGCCAGACTGGCCGCCAGATCGGGCAAATCATAGGCCGTAAGGGCCGATGAAACAGTCCCTTCGATAAAATCGAGGTTATAATCGCGTTGGGTAGTGATGGCATGGTACGATCCGTACGGATTCAGCAAAGCAACACGACCAAGGGCTGGCTCGAATGCTGCGGCATGAAGAAGCACCGGCGAAAGTTCCCGGACCGCAATGCCTCCTACATCGGTAGCGCCCTTTTTTTTCAGCAACTGCACCAGTTTGACCACATCGCCCGCCCGTAATCCCACCAGACTACGCCCGATCAGCACGGAACCATACCAGAGATCATACCCCAGACCATCCATCTTCACATGCTGAAAATAGGTGCCCCCCGCCCACTGGCCCGGCCCGGTTTCGCCCGTTCCGATCAGGTCGGGAAGCAGGACGTGGCATCCGCCGTTGACCAGAGTCAGTACTTCTTCATTACTGGTCAGGCTGGCTTTGCCTTTGGGCGAGACGTAAATAACCGCCTTTCCGTTGGGCTTCGCTGGAACATAGAGCAAATACGGAATGACGTAATCGCCTTCGCCTTTGATGAAATACTTCTCAATCTGAAAACCCTTCCTCGGAATTACGCCCGCATAAACGGGTTTGTCGGCCAAATTAGGCGCAAGATAACCCGACAGTTTTTTCGCCTGCTGAACCACCTTAGGGAGATGCACGTGCGGATTTTTCCGGGCCGTTTGCAAATCAACCAATAGTTTATCGGCCTGCCGGGCATTCAGGCTAAAAACGGTTTCGGTCTTCTGTGAGGTCGATAGCTGGCCGGTTGGGGTTACCTGCATCTCTTCGTCTGTCAAGTACGCCACCGAATCTTCCTGCGCATTGCCGGGATTAGCGAGCGTTTTCTGGAAAAAGGCGTACATCGCTTCGCGGTTTTTGCGGGTCGAAGCATGTCCGGCAATGTCTTCGGCCATGCCGAAGTTTTCCGGTTTGTCATACGCCTGATAGATGCGCGACACTTCGGCGTGGGTATCCAGCGAACCCTGGTGGTTGAAATAATCGTTCAGGGTGGTGATCATCAGCGTGGGCTTGGGCGCACGAGCCAGCAGAAAATCGGGTTCGTCAAACGCCCGGCCAATGATATTCGGCAGGTTCTGTTCAGCGTCGGGCGGGCCGAGTGCCTGCAACAAACGTGTAAAATTGGTAATGTAACATTCGGGAGCCGTTGCCAGAATCCGGTCGTCGAGGGCACCGATAAAGGCGGTTTGTGTCCCTCCTCCCGAACGACCCGTCATGCCGATTCGCGCCGGGTCCACTTCGGGGCGGGTCAGCAAATAATCGAGTGCCCGAATGCCATCCCACATCATGTAGCGCGCCTGGCAACTCCCCGTGATGAAAGTCTGCACACCCGGCACGTCGTGTTCGCGGGTGGGTTGCCCCACCAGTGACTTACCCTTTTTCGGGTCCAGATACTCCAACCGTTCGCCCTGACCGACAGCTTCGAATGCCAGCACCACAAAGCCTTTCTGCACCAGATTCAGCAACACCTGCTGGTAGGAATGCGCCTTGTAGCCCGTGGGCGAGTGACCGCTGCAATACACGATCCCCGGTGCTTTTCCGGTCAACGGTTCCGGCACAAACAAGGTAGCAGGCACATAGAAACCGGGCTGCGATTCGTAGATCAGGTGTTCGACCCGGTAACCTTTTTTAGGCAGCACCCGTACGGTTTTGGCATGGAGCGGTGTCCGTTCGGGAAAAGGCCCGATGGCATCCTGCAACGTTTGCCGGGCCCATTGCTGACGCTTTTTCCAGTCGTTCAGGGTATTGATCCGGGCAACGGTTGCGGTTCGTTTTTCGAGGAGATCCGTGGATTGCCGGAGCAGATGCCGAAACAGTGCGTTATCGTCGGAACGGAGCAGAAACCAGTTCTGTAACACATTATATTCTTTCTGCGCCACGGCCCGACCCGGCAACAACAGACCCAGGCTGCAAAAAACCAGGAGTTGCTTCCAGATCGTTCCTGCCTGAACAGAACGCGATGGCCGATCAGCCTTATAAGGTCGTTTCATTTTTCCACGTCAAGAATTGTCCATTGACTTTTTCCTGCTCTTCCTTTTTCCGAAAAGGCACGGCATTGCAGCCCGGTCATTTGACCTGCTTTACGGCACGCATTAAGTAACGCTACCCTATAAACGTCGTTAGAATTTTGAGAAAGCCAGCCAGCAGTTGCCCCACTGGCTTTCTTACCTACCAACTCTAGGGTGCATCAATCCTCTTCTGGCTTAACAGCCCGGAGCTTACCAGCCCGGATTCTGGGTCAGGGCTGCGTTCATCTCGATTTCGGTGCGGGGAATGGGCCACAGGTTATCACGGTCGGTGAATTTGCGGACGAAATGCGGTTCGCCAAACAGGTTTCGGATCACCGCGCCATCGAGTTGCGCCTTCGCAATTCCCCACCGCCGAACATCGCTGAACTGATGGCCTTCGCCCGCCAGTTCCACTTTTCGTTCGTGCACGATCCGGTCGAATAACTGCGCTTTGGTGGTGACCGCCAGCGCGGCAGGACCGCTGTTCAGCCCCGGCATTTTGACGCGGGTTCGGACTTTGTTGAGTTCGACAATGGCTTTTGCCAGTTGTCCGTCTTCGTTGTAGGCTTCCGACAACATCAGCAGGACGTCGGCATAGCGGATAATGGGAAAGTTGAACGGCGTGTGTTCGCGGACGCTCATGGCGCCGTTCTCGTTTCCTTCCGGCGTAAACTTACGCCACAGGTAAGTGAACCAGCCCGAATTATTGCGGCATTGCCCGAAGTTTTCGCTCACCCCGGCCGCCACCACAAACTGCAACATCCGGACCTGATTGGCCACAAAACCGAGGTGATAGGAATACGGCACGATCAGGGCCGCGTTCATGCGCGGATCACGACCCCGGTAGATTTTGCCCAGCAAAGCCGTATCGGGTATGGAGGTCAGTTTGCCGTTGGTATGCGTCGCCCAAAAAGTTTTCCGTTTGACGGCATTGTCTTCATTGAATTTGGGAATAACGTCATTCCAGTTAAACCGGGAACCATCTTTGTTTTCGTAACTGTCGGCCAGTTCCGTGGTCGGTATACCGAAGTTCCCCCCGCCAAACGAACCTCGGAAACCGGTGTTGTAGGCATAAGGAATCCCATATTCCAGACCGACCCCACCGAGCGTCTGGACGGCAAAAATGATCTCATTGCTTTTATGGCCCGCCAGCTTGAAGAGGTCGGCATAGTTGGGATAAAGCGCATAGCCATAATTGTTCGATTTGTTAGAAACGATCTCTTCAAAATCAGCAATGGCGTTTTTCCAGTCTTTGGCATACAGATAGACTTTACCCCGCAAGGCATAAGCCGCGCCTTTGGTCGCCCGTCCGTATTCGGCCTGTGGCCAGGCAACCGGCAAGTCCGCAATCGCTTCGGTCAGGTCTTTCACAATAAAAGCACGCACTTCCTCCACCGAACTACGCGGTTTTTTCAGATTGTTGAAATCCGCGTTCAAATCCACCGACTCGTCGTAGACCGGTACACCACCAAAATAGCTGAGGAGTTCGGCATAGTGGAGCGCCCGCAGGAATTTCGCTTCGGCCACCACCGGTTTTTTAACCGCATCATCCACAGGCATGTCCGGCACCCGGCGAATGACCTGATTAGCCCGTTGGACCTCATCGTACTGGTGCCGCCAGAAATTGCCGATATACGTCGTTTGTTCGGTTGCCGTACCCAGCATGAAGCTCAAATAACCGTTTTCCTGCCAGCCGAAGGCCAGGCCCCCCATGTTATCGTGCATGTACTTTTTGCCGTACAAATCATCGCGACGAAGGCCGCCATACACGCCCATGATGGCCTGTTTGGCGTGCTCGGGCGTTTGCCAGAAGGTTTCGGAACTGATCCGGTCGTAGGGTACGGTATCCAACTGAACACAACCGGTCAGGAGAGCCAGCGGTACGATGAAGAGGAGAAATTGTATCGATCGTTTCATGGTTGGTTCTGATTTAGAAATCAATGCTTAAGCCCAGGGTAGACTGTTTCATGGTCGGGTAGTTAAAGCTATCAATGCCCGAATTGCCCCCCCGCGTCTCCGGGTCGAAGCCTTTGTAGTTGGTAAACGTCAGAAAGTTTTCCAGGCTGCAATAGACCCGAAGCCCCTCAAGCGCCATTTTTTGGGTAATCAATTTCGGCAGGCGATACCCGAACTGGAGGTTTTTTACCCGCAGATACGATTTATCGACAACCCAGAAATCACTGAGAACCCGGTTAATCGTATTGGTCGACAACAATAACCGCGGGTAGCTGGCATCCGTACGGCCCGGTGTCCACCGCCCGTCGGCCACGTCCTTGTTAATTAAATACAGGTTAGCCGGGGTGGGTGTCCGCCAGTCGTCGAGCCAGTAATCCTTAAAACCGCCGATGCCCTGCAGCAGGCAGGAGAAATCGAAGCCTTTCCACTGAAGTCCGAAGTTTAGCCCGTACGTAAACCGGGGGGATGTACCCTGCCCCACCACGTATTTGTCGTCGTTATTGATGATGCCATCGCCATTCAGATCTTTGTAGAGCAAATCTCCCAGTTGCGGGGTGCCGAAGGCCGCAAATGGATTCACTTTCTGCCCTGAAGCATTGACGGGTGCCTTGTCGATCAGTTGCTGAACCAGGGCCATATCCGACTCCGTCTGTAGAATCCGATCCGTAGCCAGCACGAACAGGACGTTGGCAGGCAACCCTTCCTGCAAGAGGTTTTCGTTCGAAATGGTCCGTTCATCGCCCTTGAACTTCGTTACTTTGTTGTTGATAAAGGCCATGTTCCCGCCAATCTGGTACCTGACTTCGCCAACCCGGCTATTCCAGTTGAGGGCCAGTTCAACGCCCTTGTTCCGCACACGGGCCGCATTCTGTTGGGGGAGCGAAGCGGTTCCCCGTACGTTCGGAGCGGGCAGATTGATGAGAATGTTGCGGGTGTCCTTGTCGAACAATTCCAGTGAACCCGACAGGCGGTTTCGGAAAAAGCCAAAGTCAATACCGAGGTTGGTCACATACGTACTCTCCCAGGTGATGATGGCGTTGGCAATGGCCGTTTGGGCAAAGCCCGTTTGCAATGTGCCGTTCAGGACGTAGTTCGACGACGCATACAGGGCCTGGTAATCGTAGTTGCCGATGCTGTTATTGCCCAGAGCTCCGTAGGAAGCCCGCAACTTGAGGTTATCCAGCCAATCGATGCCTTTCAGGAAAGGCTCTTCCGAAATCCGCCAACCGGCCGAAATCGAAGGGAACATTCCCCAGCGGGTATCACCGGCTCTAAAACGCGATGACCCATCGTAACGGACGTTGGCTTCGAGCAAATACTTCTCTTTCCAGCCCAGATTCAGCCGACCGAAATAGGAGTTCATTCCCCAGTCACTGGCTGTACCCGACGCATCGGCATCAATCGTAGCGGCATTTAGCACCGTCAGTGACGGATCGGTCAGGTCATATTTCTGGGCCTCAAACCACGACGATTTATAGTACTCCTGGCTGGCGCCAGCCATCACGTGCAGGTTTAACGCATTGGCAAATGTGGTCTGGTAGCGAATGATCCCGTCCATGTACTTCCGGGCCGTCTGTTCGCTGCGGTTCAGGGCATAGGTGCGGCCCGTTCCGGCCACCACGATAGAGTTCGTGCGGAAACTCCAGCGATCCAGAAATACCGGTTGCTGTTCTTTGAGATAACCCGTCTGCTCATAATTGAACGAGCCTTCAAGCGTCAGTCCTTTTACAGGATTAAAAATACCGAAGAAGCGGGTCGCCAGGCGGTTCTGGTTGATGTCACCTTTGCGGGAATTGACCGTTGCCAGGGCGTTGTTCGTGACCCCACTCCCATCGGGGCTGTTGGAAGCGCCATAGCGTCCGTCGGGGGAGCGGTAAACCATCGCGGGCGATGTAGACGCACTCCAGCGGAAGGCACTGTTGTTGTCGAGCGCATCGGTGCCAATATCGGTGCTGGAGTTGGTGCCGCTGGCCAGCAAACCAAGCGTCAGGTACGGTTTTACTTTGGCTTCCAGATTCACCCGGCCCGAATACCGCCGAAAGCCCGTATTTTCGATGATACCGGGGTTGTTCAGATACCCGAACGAACTGAAAAACTTGATCTTTTCGGTCCCGCCGTTGATCGACACATTGTGGTTTTGTGAGATCACATTTTGGCCAAACAGGTCACGCCAGTCGGTGTTGGGATACATCAACGGATTTTGGCCGGCGTCGTTTTTCCACAAATCGATGGACGACTGCGGGAAAATGGGGGTAACCCCAGGCGTCGTGTTCTGCTGGGACTCGTTATAAAGCTCCATGTGCCGGACATAATCGCTGACGGTTTCAACCAGACGCGTGGCTTTTTGAGCCGCTACGTAGCCATTGTAGTTGATCTTCATCGTGCCTTCCTTGCCCTTCTTGGTCGTAATCAGAATCACGCCGTTGGCCGCCCGCGAACCGTAAATAGCCGCCGATGCCGCGTCTTTCAGAATGGAAACCGTTTCAATATCCTGCGGGTTGAGGTTATTCATGTTCGACTCGACCCCATCGACAATCACCAGGGGGCTGGCGTTGTTCAGCGTCCCCGAACCCCGGATCAGCAGCGAAGCGCCATCGCCACCCGGTCGGCCATTTCCCTGGTTGACCGACAGGCCGGGCGCCAGGCCATACAGACTGGACGAAACGGAGGTAATCGGCCGACTTTCGGCCACTTTCGCCATATCGATCGTTGAAACGGCTCCGGTCATGTTCACTTTTTTCTGAGTGCCGTAGCCCACCACCACCACTTCTTCCAACGCTTTGGTATCGGTTTGCAGCGAAACATTGATCTGGGTTTGATTCCCCACCGTTACTTCTTTGGATACGTACCCGACGAACGAAAACACCAGCGTAGCCTGCGCATTGGGCACACTGAGGTTGTATTTTCCGCTCACATCGGTCGTTGCTCCGCGTTGGGTTCCCTTCACGACGACACTCACGCCCGGCAAGCCTTCGCCTTTTTCATCCGTAACGTTGCCCGAAATCGGTACGTCTTTCGGGGCGGTTTCCGCAACCAGCGGTCGGGGCATTGCTGGCGGGTTATCGCTGGCGGGTGCGGAAGGCATTTCCAGCCGACTGGCTTCCGGTGTTTCGGGCAGCAGCTTCAGAGCGGGGGCGGTTTTGGCTTCTTTCGGCAGGGCAAAAATGACGTAAGACCCGCTTCCCTGTCTGGAGAATGCCAGGTTGTGCGGTTGTAAGAGTTTCGTCAGATTTTGTTCCAGGCTCTGGCTCCAGTTAACGGTCGATGGCAGCACCTGGATGTGCCGGACCACCCGGTCGGCATAGAGCACATCGACACTGTAGTGGCTCTTTATGTCCCGAAGCAACTGACTGAGTTTTACCGTAGCGGTTTTCTGTTCATGAGTACGTTGCTGAATACGGGAAGTGGCTAAGGTCTGGGCCGGGCAAACTGAAAAGGACAGGTTCGTCAATACCAGCAGCGATTTAAGGTATATCAATGTTCTCATTGAAAAAGGGTATTAGGATGTAAAAGGAGACAGATTTAATCGGTGGCCCGGGCCGAGAAGGTCACTTTTTTACCCCGACGAACCGCCTGAATGTCCAACGCTTTCGAGATCGAAATCAACAGTTCATCCGCGTTGGTGGCTTTGAACGAACCCGAAACCGTTTCGTGCGCCAATGCCGGATCAGGAATGGAAACGTGCAGGCCGTAATTGTCGCGCAGGAGTTGGGCGACCTGACTCAGTGGCATGGAGTCAAACACAAACAGCTCATCTTTCCAGGCCGAAAACCGCTCCGGGTCGGCTACGTGTTTCCGCTGGATTTTTTCATCGACCAGGGTCACCACGTCACCGGGCGTCAAAACGATGGGCGCCATTGTCTGGCTGGTTTCCCGTTGCAGCACCACTTTACCCTGATTCAAAACCACCTGCATCCGATTCTGCCGGCTCGACACCGTAAACTCCGTACCCAACACCACCACATCCAGTCCGTTGGGCGTTTTAACAATGAAGCGTCGGTTGTCCTGCGTGTGCGTTACCGAAAACTGCGCTTCGCCGGTCAGGTAAACTTCCCGGTTTTTCTGGCCCGGAAGAACCCATTTCAACCCAAACCGGGGGACTTTCAGCACGGAGTTGGCATTGAGCGTTACCCGGCTCCCGTCGTCCAGCACCCAGCTCCGGATTTGTCCCGGTTCGGTGGCGTAGGTTTGGTTTACCAGTTCGGACCGGAACCACCAGCCCATGAGCAGCAAAATCGAAACCGAAGCTGCGATGTACCAGCCCGAAAACCGGACCAGAAAGGGAGTTGGCTCAGCAGGCATCGCTACCACCGGTTGCTCACTCTGTTTCTCAAGGTAGTCGTGATAACGCTCAATGGCCGACGAAACATCCACCATGTACTGCGGATGCGTAAGCTCCCATTCAGCCAGCGTTTTGTAAAAAAACTCTTCGTTTTCGGGTTGCTTCGCCCATTCGTCAATGGTCTGTTTTTGAAGTGCCGACGCATTCCCATTGAAGTAATCGAACAGGAGCGTTTTCGTAATGGGGATATTCATGATGGGTCATATTTCTAAGTTGACAGAACCGAAACGATACGCAGCTCCCCGGTTTAGCCGGGCAACAGCAAGGCGATGACCGTTATCAATAACCATTTGTCTTTCAGGAGTTTTCGAATCGCCTGACTGGCGCGGTACACCTGAACTTCTACCGTTCGCACCGAAATCTGTAAGTCATCCGCAATCTCACGCAGCTTCCGGCCTTCAAACTGATACAGCAGGTAGATTTTTCGACGTTCCAGCGGCAAGGTGTTGATGGCTTTTTCAACATCCTGACACAATTCCTCATATTGGGTGATGGCATCTGGTTGCCGAAATTCCTGGATGGGTAAGGGCGTTGCTTCCTCCAGCGGTGATTTGCGGCTCAGCTCCCAGCGCAGGTAGTTATAAGCCCGGTTTCGGGCGGTTCTGAACAGATAAGCCCGGTACGATGTCGTAATTTGATTGAATACGCCCTCCGAATAAAACTGATAGAAAATTTCGGAAACCAGGTCTTCTGCTACCTGACGCGACCCTACAAACCGCACGGTATGGGTGCAAAGCGGCTGGTAATATCGCTTGTATAAAAGTTCTACGCCCAATTGAGGGTTCTCCAGCAACGTCTTTCGAATAAACAACTCGTCGTCATTGGACGGCGAACGCGGGGAATGGGCGTCCTGATCCACGTTGGGTTCGATTCGGTTGGGTTCGTCGGGCTGTTGAAAAGCAGAAGAGGTTGGCACCATAACTAAAAAATGTAAAAGTGCTTCCGGGAAAAATACTTTCCCATTTCACAGGCAAGACAAGTTAGACCCAACCGACTACTTACAGGCTATTGAAAAATTTTATTATTTTTTAGTACGAAATGGTTTTTTAACGACTCTTTAGTTGATCATCTCCTAGTCGCTCAGGCAGAACGCCACGTATCGATCACCGGAGCGGGTGTTGAGTTTGCCCCCGCCACAGGCTATCACGATGTACTGTTTGCCATTGACCACGTAGGTGCTGGGCGTGGCATACCCGGCGGCTGGCAGTTTCATTTCCCAAACCACCTGACCGGTCTGTTTATCAAACGCCCGAAATTTTTCATCCCGACTGGCCGCAATGAACACCAGCCCGCCCGCCGTAACCAGCGGGCCGCCGTAGTTGTCGGTTCCGGTAATCGGCACGCCTTTTTTCGTGAGTTCGGGATATTCGCCCAGCGGCACCTGCCAGCGATGTTCGCC
Organism: Larkinella sp.; assembly: GCF_965227735.1. Lineage (NCBI taxonomy): Bacteria > Pseudomonadati > Bacteroidota > Cytophagia > Cytophagales > Spirosomataceae > Larkinella > Larkinella sp. The sequence goes on from NZ_OZ245776.1 coordinate 2,416,416, forward strand.
GGTGTTCAGGTCGATCGCCGTCAACGTACCCCAGGGCGGACTGCTAACCGGATAGCCGTTGCGGTCGTACCAGCGGTTGTAGCCCGTGTGCTGATACGGAATGACCGCCTTTTGCGTCGAAACGACCGGTTTCTCCACGGTTTTGTTGAACAGAAAATCGATAACAGCGTCGCGCTCGGCCGACGAAATATGCGAGAAGGAAGGCATCATACCCCGCCCTTTCAACAACACCTGCACCACCTGATCACGCGAAAGCCGGTTGCTCACCTGCACCAGCGACGGATAGGAACCATCGTGGTTGCCTTTGCGGTCCGCTCCGTGGCAGGCCGAGCAATACAACTGATATTGAGCATTACCCGCCACGGCTTGCTGACCCGCGTTCGGCGACGGCTGCTGACGGGGAATGAGCGACGTATAAACCGGCACTTCTTTCGACGGTACGTACAGAATGCCTTCGGGATCGGTTGCCGCCCCGCCCCACTGTGCACCGCCGTCGGTTCCCGGAAAAAAAACCGTCATCTTACCCGTCAGCGGAACATACGGACCCGTATTGGCTTTCCGCAGCACGTCCACCAGCGAATCGCGGTTGGCGGCAAATGAATTGATTTCTTTTTCGGTAAAAGACTGACGGGCAAACGGGGCGGGGCGCTGCGGAATGGGCTGGGTTGGGCTCGCCTGTTCACCCGAAACCGCTTCCTGCGGAAAGGGCGTTTCCTTGATCGGGAAAATGGGTTTGCCCGTGACGCGGTCGAACACAAACGTAAAGCCCTGCTTCGTTATCAGCGCCACCACGTCGATTTTTCGGGGCCGTCCGTCGGGGCCTTTCTGCGTAATGGTGAGCAGATTGGGGGGCGCGGGCGGATCACGATCCCAGATGTCGTGATGGACGAGCTGATAGTGCCAGAGCTTCCTGCCCGTAGCGGCATCGAGTGCCAGTAAACAATTGGCATACAGATTATTGCCTTTCCGATTACCCCCGTAAAAATCGTGTGCCGCCGATCCGGTCGGTGCATACAGAATGCCCCGCTGGCGGTCGATCGCCATCCCCATCCAGGGGTTAGCCGCCCCGATCCGCTGGCGCGGATTGGCCGGCGACCAGGTTTCGTAACCGGGTTCGCCTTTCATCGGAATTGTGTGGAACGTCCAGACCAGTTGGCCCGTCCGGGTGTCGAACGCCCGAATGTCGCCCAGCAAAGCCGTTTCGCTTTCCGAAAACCGGGCACCGACGATGATGCGGTTTTTGTAGATCGTATTGGGCGTATTGGACACCACGTAGTGATCGGCGCCGGGTCGTTCGATACCGGTTTTCAGGTCGATTCGTCCGTGATCGCCGAAGCCATCGATGAGTTTACCCGTTCGGGCATCCAGCGCGTGCAGCCAAGAACCGGCTCCAAAGAAAATCCGCTGATCGGTTCCATCGGCCCAGTACGTAACCCCCCGGCTGGTGGTGCCGCCGTTATCGGTCAGGGTCGTTTTCCAGAGGGGTTTGCCCGTAGCGGCTTCCACCGCAAACGCTTGTGTATTCGCCGACACACCATACAGAACACCATTGATGATGATCGGATTGCATTGCATCTGGGTACGATTGCGCACCGTATCGGCCCCACCCGACGCATACGTCCAGGCAACTTTCAACTGCTTGACGTTGGTTCGATTGATCTGGTCGAGTGGCGAGTAATGACTCCGGGAGCCATCGCCATTGTATTCGGGCCAGTCGGTCGTAACGTCCGCCAGTTGAAAAGCCAGCGCGGCACTAAACGCCAGACAGCCTCCCAGGGCCAGTAGTCTTTTCTGCATAGGATGGTTCAGGAAACAGGGCTATTTCGTGTTGGTTTTGGGGAGCAGATAGCCGAGTCGGGTTAAAAACTGGTCCGTTAAGCTGATAATCTGTTGGTTGAGTTCCGGATTGGCATTAAAGAAACCGTGTTTCTGCCCGGCAAAACGGTGTAATTCGCAACGGTTGCCAGCGGCCTGCATGCGTTCACAAAATTCTTCCGCGTTCTGAATCGGCACCGTCGTATCGGCCTCGCCATGAAAAAGAATCGTGGGCGGTGTTCCGGGCCGTATGTGCGCCACGGGCGAAAGGGATTCGGCCCGGTCGCCCAATCGTTCGTAGCCATAGCCCCCCACGGTTGTTTTGGTAACCGGATTCATCAAAACCAGGGCACTGGGTCTGGTGCTGACCGTCTTATCTTCACCGGGTTCGTCGATCTCGTCCAAAACCGCCGTCGCCAGGGCCAGATGACCACCCGCCGACCCGCCAGCCGCCACAATCCGGTCCGACTGAATCCCCAGTCGACCGGCATTTTTGCGCACCCAGCGCATGGCCGATCGGGCATCCTGCACGGCTTCAAACGGCGTGGTTTGCTGCCGACTCGAAACCCGGTAGTCGAACGCAATCGTGATCATGCCCCGGTCGGCAAAATAATGACAGGCGTTTTCAAACTGGGTGACACGCCCGCGGACCCAGCCACCCCCAAAAAAGAAAACGAGGGCCGGGTATGTTTTCCCCGGCTGGTAGTCCGGCGGATAAACGATGCTCGCCCGCAAATCGGTTGGCCCGGTCTGTTTATAGATTTCAACCTGGGCATGGGGCAACACGCGTTGGGCCAGTTGCACGGTATCGCGGTTTTGGGCAAAGGCTACGCAGCAACTGAGTAACCAAAGCCCCGGCAGTGCATACCGACGGGCTGAACGACGGTTTCCCGGTTGATTCGTGGCAGTGGCTACGGAGTGTTCCATGGCTAAAAATAGTGCTGGATGGCTTTCGGATAATCGGCAAAGGCGAGTTCCGGCTCCGGGATTTCGGGATGCCACATTTTTTCCCATTCCAGGCTGTAATAGCCAGAATAATCGCCCGCTTTCAAGGCATTGATCGCTTCCTGAAGCGGGGCTTCGCCTTTGCCAATAAAGGTATAGGCGGGTTTTCCGGCCACCATACGACCATCTTTGATGTGGGTGTGACGGATGTATTTTTTGAGCGTCTGATACACCTCCGCCGGTGGCTCTTTGGTAATCGACCACATATTGAAAATATCCCAGATCAGCCCAACGTTCGGATGCCCGGCCTTTTGCATAATCTCAAGCAAAACGTCTTTCCAGATCACCTCGCCGTGCGACTCCAGCAGCACCGTTACGTTGGCATCTTTTGCGTACGTTCCCAGTTCCAGCAGGTTTTCGCTAATGAGGTTGATGGTTTGCTGCCGATCCTGATCCTTGGGTAAATCGTTGGGAAAAACCCGAACATACGGGCAGGCGAGTTGCCGGGCCAGGTCGATGAACCGTTTGGCTTCGTCCATGTTTTTCTGCCGTTTGGCCGCATCCATCCAATGCAGGTTGGCTGATGATCCTAAATTGCAGATTTTAAGATTATTATCCGCAAACAACCGGCGTGTTTCGGCAATGGACGTGCTGAACTCCGGGCGTTTGGGCAGGAACATCTCTTTTTCCAATCCCCGGATTTCAATGGCTTCGTACTTTTCGGCAACGGCGGTTTTGACGATTTTCGACAACGGCCAGGCCGGGCAACCCAAGGTAGAAAATGCCAGGCGCGGTTTGGCTTTTTTGACCGTCAAGCCCAACGTGGCCGCCCCGGCAAGCCCGACGGCGGTTTGTATAAATGTTCTGCGTGTAGTCTTCATTTGTAGGGAAGAAAAAGCCGTGGCTTTTTTACTTGCCCCTGTGATCCCTTTAAACCGTTCATTCGGAGTGAGCGGGCCGTGGGTGTTCCGGTGCGCCAGGGGTAGCGGGTTCGTCTACAAACGGAGTGCGGTGAATAGAGCAAGGGCTTTACAGGCTATAGGAAGCATTCAACTGCCTAAAGACAAGTAAAGCCCTCACAACTACGTACAGGATCGTTGACAATTGTCTAGAATTGTACGACGCGCTCATACGCTTTCTTCGGCTGGCCGTTCTGATCGAATAACAACGGATAATCCTTGCGGCCCGGAACCGGGAAGTTGTCGAGCCAGGAGTATTTGTCGGTCAGATTCCAGAAGGTAACACCCGTGATCTTGTCGCGGTGCTTGCGAAACACCTCGAACAGCATTTTATAATGAGCGGCCTGTTTGTCGTTCATCTCCGGCGTAAATTCGCTTTTGTCCGTATCTTTTCTGGCACGACGCTCGTGTTCTTTGGGGTACACCGACACGTCGACCTCCGTGAACTGGATTTTGAGTCCCAAGCTGGCAAATTTGGTAATGGACGCTTCCAGTTCCTGCGCGGTAGGCTCGTAAATGGACCAATGCGCCTGCAAACCCACCCCGTCGACGGGAACACCTTTGTCTTTGAGTTTCTTCAGCAACTGGTAAATCCGCTCCCGCTTCGAGGCATTTTCGGTATTGTAGTCGTTGTAGAACAGTTGAGCAGTGGGGTCGGCTTCGTGGGCGTACTGAAATGCCTTCTCGATATAGTCTTCGCCGATGATCTCATAAAATTTCGATTTGCGGTAAAGGCTTTTCCCGGTATCAGGAACCGCTTCGTTCACCACATCCCAGGCATAGATTTTCCCTTTATACCGGCCCATGACGTCGGTAATGTGCCGTTTCAGACGAGCCAGCAACACCTCACTGCTCACGGTTTTTCCCGTTGAGTCGGTGAAAAACCAGCGGGGCGTCTGGTTGTGCCAGCAGAGCGTATGCCCCCGCAGTTTGATGTTATTTTGCTGCGCAAAGTCGGCGATGGCGTCGGCGTCTTTCCAGTTGTAGCGGTTTTCTTCGGGATGAATCGGGCCCATTTTCATGGCGTTTTCGGGCGTCATGCTGTTGAACTGGGCTTTAATCAACTCCGCATCGGGGCCGGGCTGCACCATGCGCGGGTTAACGGCCACGCCAATCGGGAAATAGTCTTTGTAATAATCCTTTAGCCCTTTTTCGGGGGCCACGAAGCCGACCGATAAGGCAATCAACACATAAGAGCTTAGTTTATGCATGGTCAACATGGGTTAGTACTGTTGATGAAACCAAACCTGCAAGGTCTGGGCGACCCCGTCTTAAAGACCTTGCAGGTTTTCTTCGGTTTCAAGTAATGAGGTAATCTTACTTGTAAGCGTCGATGGTTTTAATCGTACCGTCCGGATTATAGGTCAGTTCGGTTACTTTCACATTCCGGAGGTGGGTTTTGCCGGAGAGTTGCACGTCGTGGTAGAATAGGTACCACTTTTTATCAACCTGCACGATAGAATGGTGATTGGTCCAACCCAGAACGGGTTTCAGCACCAGGCCTTTGTATGTAAACGGACCATACGGATTGTCGCCGATGGCGTAGCAGAGATTATGCGAATCGCCGGTCGAATACGAGAAGTAGTATTTGCCGTTGTATCGGTGGAGCCAGGCCGCTTCGAAAAACCGCTTGTCGTTGTCTTTTTCCAGAAACGGTTTTCCGCTTTCGTCCAGAATCTGAACTTCCCGAACCGGCTCGGCAAAAGACTTCATGTCATCACTCAGCCGGGCCACGCGGGGCAGGTAAGCCACCTCATTTTTCTGTTTCAACGCCCCTTTCGGATTATACTGGTTGTTGTCCCAGCGCTGCAACTGACCACCCCAGATGCCCCCAAAGTACAGATAGGCTTTGCCGTCGGTGTCCTGAAAAACCGTGGGATCGATGCTGTAGCTGCCCTTGATGGGTTCCGGTTCGGCCTTGAACGGCCCCGTTGGGCTTTTGCTGGTGGCGACACCAATCCGGAAAATATCCTGTTTGTCTTTGGCAGGAAAATAGAGATAATACGTCCCATTCTTGTACGTCGCATCGGGTGCCCAGAGCTGACGACCAGCCCAGGGAACATCTTCGAGACTGAGCGCAACCCCATTGTCTTTAACCTTTCCTCCAATTTTATCCATTGACAGGATGTGGTAGTCGCGCATGGCAAAATGCCCCCCCTCGTCATCTTCCTTGACGTCTTTTGCATCGATGTCGTGGGAGGGATAGATGTAAATTTTGCCGTTAAAAACGTGCGCGGAAGGGTCAGCCGTGTAAATGTGCGATACCAGCGGCTGCGAAATTGGATTTTTGCCCCCGTTGGTTTGCGCAAAGGTGGTCAGTGAACAACCCATCAGGGCCGTCAGCAATAGCATTGTGTAGGCTCGTTTCATCATATTCGTATAAGATTAAAAAATAAACTGCGGCATCCGGTTCTGAAACGCCCTTTTACTTGAACAGCACCTGCGCAAATCCAAACAGATCGTGCCGCCAGACCGGCCAGGTGTGTCCGCCCGCGTACTCACTATACTGGTATTTGATGCCCAGGTCGTCGAACTTTTTCATCATCACCTGGCAGTTCTGGTGCGCAATGTCTTCCTTCCCGCCCATCGAAATCCACAGGTTTTTGAGGTTGCCGTTGATGGTGGCGGCATTGGTTTTCATGAATTCGTACTGCGGGTCCGACAGCTTGGGATTGTTGGCAAACCAGCCCGAACTGAACACGCCCAGCGACGAAAACAGATCGGTATTCTTGATGCCCGCGTACAAGGTCTGCAAACCACCCATCGAGAGTCCGGCCAACGCCCGGTTTTTAGCGTCGGTCTCCACCCGGAAGTTGCTTTCGACAAACGGAATGGCGTTCTGTTTCAGTTCACTTTCAAAAGCGCGCAGGACGTTTTCGTTGAAACCAGCCAGTCCGCCCGCGTTGGGCATGTTGCCGTCCAGCATCACCACCACCATCGGTTTTGCCTTCTTTTCAGCAATCAGGTTGTCCAGAATCACCCCCGTTCGGCCTTGCGTGGCCCAGCCGCGCTGGTCTTCGCCCCCGCCGTGCAGCAGATACAAAACCGGATATTTCTCCGCCGACTGATCATAGCCCGGCGGGGTGTAAACGTACATCTCGCGCCAGGTGTTCGACGGTTTGGAAAGATACCGTTTCACCCGAATGTCGCCATGCGGGTTGTCCTTTAACGCATAATAACTACCGTCCCGATCCGGAATTTCAATACCGCTCGCCATCCGTCCCATGCCGTAAAAGGTTTCACTGGCCGGGTCGACCACCGCAACGCCATCGATCAGCAACGAATAATAGTGAAAACCCCGGCTGACGGAATCGGTCGTGACGGTCCAGAAACCGCTTGTGTCTTTTACCATCGCGTATTTTTTACCCAGATCGATCTGCACTTTCTGCGCTTCCGGCGCTTTGACCCGAAAAACCACCCGGTTATCGGGCAAAATCTGCGGGTATTTCGCGGAGCGGATGTTGGTTGAAGCCGGGGTACCCAGAATCGTAAATTTTGTCAAAGACGCGACATCGACGGGTTTAAAAAGAAACTGGGAAAACATGAAAAGTCCGTTTTTCCAGACTTTGAAGTCGTGCACGCCCGGTTCGATGTAATACACGTGCGGAACCTTGTTTTCGTAAAGGTAATCGTGGGTGCGTTTGCTGAACGTGATCAGTCCGTCGTTATCCCCGCACGAAATCCAGAGCAGTTTCAACTGTTTTCTGGCTTCTTCCGGATTCGGCACCAGTTCTTCCGGCTTTTTCGTGTTCGGGGCCGACGAGAAACCGCCCACCCAGGCAAACTTGTCCAGATTGCCCAGGCCAAAGTTCAACGATTGCCCGCCCCCCATCGACAGCCCGGCAATGGCCCGGTGTTCGCGGTCTTTCAGAACGGAATACTTCTTCTCCACAAACGGAATCAGGTCGGTCAGCAGGTCTTTCTCAAACGTCGCGAACGCTTCCACCTTGTCTTTGTCGAACACATTGCCCACGGCGCGGTCGTCTTTCATGGCGCGGCCGTTGGGCATCACCACGATCATCGGTTCCAGCTTGTTTTCGGCATACAGATTATCCAGAATCACCTGCGGTTTGCCTCCCCGGAGCCACTCTTTCTCATCGCCCCCGATGCCGTGCAGCAGGTACAGTACCGGATATTTCTTCTTTTTGGAATACCCCGGTGGGGTGTAAATCAGGGCTTTGCGGGTGGTACCCACGGTTTTGGATTCGTACTGAACCGAATCCAGTTTACCGGTGGCGATGCCCGTGCGCACCTGATCGAAGCCCGTGGGCATTTCTTTTTCGATGGGTTGCGAATAGGCCGTTGAGCCAGTCATCGTGGCAACCGCAATGGTTACGGCGAGATACGCCACTTTCCGGAATAAGCTATTTTTCATGTCTTCGATGCGTTTTTAAGAACTCTTTACTACTTAAACAGCAACGGAGCCAGCTCATGCAAACTGCGACGCCAGGTCAGAAACTCGTGGGCGGTTTTTTCGGAGACGTACGAAACCACCTTGTAACCGGCCGCTTTCAAATCGGCGGTCGCCTTATTCACCCGATCCGGGTTTTCCTTGCTTCCGCAGCTCAGGAAGATCAGTTTGGCTTTCGACTTGTCTTTCAGCTCTTCCGGCGTATAGATGCCACCGCTGAGGAGGGCATACGATCCGAAAACATCCGGTTTGTTGAGCGTAATGGCGTGGGTTTCCATGCCGCCCATCGATAGCCCGGCCATCGCCCGATTGTCTCTGTTGGCCAGGGTGCGGAAGTTGGCATCCACATACGGAATCAGTTCGTCGACCAGCACCGTCTGGAAATGTTCAATTTTGAAATCCTTCATCCGGCCCCATTTCACCTCGTTGGTCATGCCGTAGGTCATCACAATGATAAACGGCTTGATTTTGCCTTCCGCAATCAGGTTGTCCATGATCAGATTGGCGCGTCCCTGGTTGCTCCAGGCGGTTTCGTCCTCGCCCCAGCCGTGTTGCAGGTAGAGCACCGGATATTTTTTCGATTTCTCTTTTTCGTAGCCCGGTGGCGTATACACAAACGCCCGGCGCGAGGTACCGGTGCTTTTGGACGGGAAAAGAATCTGCTGCACGTTGCCGTGGGGAACGTCTTTCAGGGCGTAAAAGTCCTGATCGTGCGCGGGAATTTCAATCCCACTCTCCCACCGAACCGACCCGTAGTAATTCAAAGCACCGGGATCGTTGAACGTGCCGCCGTCCACGGTCAGGTGGTAGTAATGGAAGCCTTCGTCCATCGGGCCTTCCGTGGTGCCGGTCCAGAAACCGTCGTCTCCTTTGGCGAGTCGGGTTCCTCCGCGTCCGCCCAACCCCAGGCTCACCCGAACGCTATCGGCTTTGGGGGCCTTGATCCGAAACCGGGTGTATCCCTGGGAGTTCACCTGCGGGTATTCCTGCCCCGGCTGGTTCAGGGTGGAGGGCTTGAAATCCTCAGCCACCGCCGGTTGGGTGGCCTGCGAAAAACAGGTTGTACTGGTCAAAGCGGCTGCGACGAAAACCATGATTGTGTGACGAGTCATTGGGGTATTGGTTAAAGTTTAGAAATCAGGTTTATAAAGTAGACGGTCAGACGATTGACAATTGACGATGGTCAATCGTCTGAGTAATCACTTAAAAAGCTGAGGCAACGTATGGGCCAGATAAAGCTTGCAGTTCATCCAGGTATGGCCCCCCGGCACAATGAGCGGTTCTACTTCCAAACCCTTCTCCTTGAACATCGCGATATTCTGTTTCACCGGTTCATACAGAAAATCTTCCGTGCCGACGCTGATCGTAAACAGCTTCAATTGCCCGTTCATCTGCCCGGCGTTGGGCGACCAGTCGGTGAAGTTCTTTTTAAACTCTTCCGTCGCGGTGTAAGGCGCATACGAACACACGTACGCGAACTTGTCGGGATGGGTCAGTCCGATGTTGAGGGTTTGGCCACCGCCCACCGAAAAACCGGCCACCGCCCGACTTTTGCTGTCTTTGCCGACGGGATAATTCGCTTCGATAAACGGCACAATGTCATTGACCACGTCTTTGGTAAAATCCGGCATTGGACTCGGACGGACATTGCCATACGGCATGACAATGATCATCGGTTTGGCTTTTCCCTGCGCAATCAGATTGTCGGTAATCAGGTTGGCGCGGCCCACTTTGGTCCAGGTTTCCTCGGTATCGGAGCCGCCGTGAATGAGGTATAAAACCGGGTATCTGGTTTTCCCGTTCGGATTGAAACCGGGTGGCGTATAAACCAGTAGCTGCCGGGTAACGCCCAACGTACCGGATTTGTAATAGCGGTAGCTGACTTTGCCGTGCGGCACGTTCTGGAGCGAATGAATCAGCGGCTGGTCGCCCGGCACATCGACGATGCTCCGTTTAAAGCGCTCATTGGCAAAGATGTACGTGTTGCTCGGATCGGCAAGTTGAACGCCGTCCACCGAAAAGCTGTACGGATAAATGTCCGGTTTGACGGGCGGCACCGTCACGCTCCAGATGCCCGACGTATCTTTCGTCAGGTCTACCGGTGCTTTCAGAAACTCGCCGTTCAGCGTCACTTTCTGCGCTTTTCTGGAAAAATACCGGAACGTAATGCTGTGGTCGGGATGCACATCGGGCGAACTGATGGACGGCGGCCGCTGGGCGATTGCCGCAATAGCCGACAAAAGAAAAGCCTGGAAGAGGTAGATACTGCGTTTCATGGGATCGGGCGGGGCTTATTGGAAAAGTAAAGGCGTGGTTTCGGCAACGTACTTTTTGACGTTCATCCAGGTATGACCGCCATCGGTAATCAGGCTTTTGAAGGCCACGTTTTTCGCCTTCAGGTAGTCCATAAATTCAACGGTGCCTTTGTACAGAAAATCGTCGCTGCCCACACTCACCCAGAACAGCTTCAGTTGCTTGTTCGTGTTCGCGGAATTGCCGCCGATTTGCGGAAAATTCTGGTCCATTTCGGCGGGCGACAGGTACGAGCTGTAGCTGCACACCCACGCAAATTTGTCCAGGTTGCTGAATGCCGTGCGGAGCGTTTGCCCACCCCCGCGCGAAAAACCGCCGATGGCCCGATTTTCCCGGTTCGCCACCGTCCGGTAGTTTTTCTCGACATACGGAATAACCCGGCTCACCAGATCCGTCGCAAAATCGTTGGCCCGTTTGACCGCATCGGCTCCGTCCCGCACCGTCGGATCGGCGGGTTTGCCCCCCCCTTTCTGCTCGGCGACCCGGGCCGCGATATTGCCGTAGGGCATGACGATGATCATCGGTTTGGCTTTGCCTTCGGCAATCAGGTTGTCGAGAATCAGATTCGTTTTTCCCACTTTAAAGAAGGTCTCTTCGGTATCGGTCGTGCCACTGATGAGGTAGAAAACCGGGTATTTTTTCGATGGACTCTGGTCGTAGCCCGGTGGTGTATATACCACCAGCGAACCGGTTGTGCCTTCCAGCGACGGATAGTATTCGTAGTTGATCGAACCGTGGGGAACGTCTTTCAGGGCATGTACCAGGGGCGTTTCGCCGGGAATATCCACGAGACTGGCTTTAAACCGCTCGTTCGGGAAAAACGCGACGTTGGCGGGGTCCATCACCGTAACCCCATCCACCTGAAAGCTGTACGGGTAAATATCCGGTTTGATGGGTTCCGTCGTTACGCTCCAGATTCCCTGGGCATCCTTGCTCATTTCGACGGGCGCTTTCAAAAACTGCCCACTCAGCTTAACCTCTTTGGCGATTGGAGACAGGTAACGGAACGTAACGGATTTATCGGCGTTCACCTGGGGTGACACCACCAGCGGACCGCGTGGCGGCTGGGCGACTGCTCCGGTGTAGAGGCAGATTAGGGCTGCCCAGAGAAGCCACAAATGGCTGGTTGTTTGTTGATTCATAGGTTGTTAAGGTTTGTGAGTTATTTGGTTGTTTATAGCTGTATCATTTTTATGACAGTCCTAAGTTTGCCCCCAACCCCCTAAAGGGGGCTTGAAATCCGGATCAAAAGCCCCTTTAGGGGGTTGGGGGCAAACTTTAACAAGGACTATTAAAACTTCTACACTCATTGGGTAATGATGTCTACTTCCGCGTAACCCGATGCCGAACCTTCCTGCGTATTTTTCAAGGCCCGCAGTTTAATGTACCGGGCTTTGGTGGGTTCGAACGGTTTGGTTTGCCAGACCGGACTGTTTTTAATGTTCGAAAACTCGCCTTCGCTGACGGTTTTCCACGTGACGTTATCGGCTGAAACCTCAAATTGATAGTGGGTGATGATGCTGGCTTCTTCCCACCAGTTCTGGGCAGGCAGATACCGAAAACCGGTCAAAGTTTCTTCTTTCCCCAGATCAATGACCAGATCCGTCGGCATGGGTTGGCTTTTGGGTTGTTGCCAGGACGTAGTGGGGTTGCCATCCAACACCTGATACGCCGGTTTGGCATCCGTATTCAGGATTTTCCAGCCGTTGCGGGCAATGTCAAATTTCTCTTCGCTGACGATGCTGCTTTGCTTCGTAAACGGATTGTAGGCAATCGCTTTGATGTCTGCTTTGCCGTTACCGGTTTTTACGGGAACCGTATACTTATTCGCATTGGCGGTTGGCGTACTACCGTCGAGGGTGTAATACAATTCCGATTCGGTATCACCAGCCTTGATGTGCAGATCGCCAGCCTGATCGCGCGTAACGATGGGGGGCGTCAAAATCAACGGGGCTTTGTAAACCTCCAGATTTGAAATCAACGGACAACCTTTGGCATCCAGAATCGTCAGCCGCAGTTGCGTGGCTTCAACGGTCGGAAACCGCAGAATGCGTTTATACCCGATGGTCGTTTCTTTGGCAATTTCTTTCCAGTTCCCATCGACAAAAGCCTCCACGGTAAACGAATTGACCCGCTGCCCCAACCGAATGGGTTCCTGCACCAGAAACCGGTTGAACGCCGTGGGTTTCGCAAACCGGAGCGTCAACGATGCGTTTCGAACAGCATCGTCCGTGGCCCAATAGCTTTCAGGATCGGCATCGATGGCTTTTCCGGCGTCGTAAGCCGGTTTTTTTCCGCGTACCTGCGAGGCTGTGGCCCGGGCATTTCTGGCCAGATTGACGGCGAACGCTTCTTTGGTTGCTTTGGCAAATTCCTGCACGGCTTTTTCGTCTTTCTCGTGAATCAGCCCGTTGGGCATGATCGGAAAATTGAGCAGCAACGTCCCGTTTCGACCGATGGAGTTATAATAAAGATCCATCAGTTGGGGCAAGGTTTTTACCTTTTTGTCTTCGCGCTCGTGGTAAAACCATTCGGGACGAATGGAGGTGTTGACTTCACCCGGCACCCACGCATCGCCATTCTCGACGCCGTGGCGCAGCATTTGTTCCGGCACATCGCCGGTGGCATTCAGTAAACTCCAGTTGGTTTCGCCCACATACCCGGCTTCGGTGCCGACCCAGCGCAGGTCGGCCCGGTCGCCCCCGTCGTTCCAGATGACGATGTTGGGCTGGAGCTTGCGCACGAGTTTGTAGGTATTGGGCCAGTCGTAATACGTTTTAGAATCGATTTTACGGGTTTCATTCGCGCCACCGTAATAACCGGAACCGCCATTGGCGCCATCGAACCAGACTTCAAAAATGTCACCGTAGTTGGTCAGTAGCTCCTGCAACTGGTTGCGGAAATAGGTGATGTATTCGGGCTTCCCGTAGTCGGCGTGGTTGCGGTCCCAGGGCGACAGATACACCCCGAATTTCAACCCGTATTCCTTGCAGGCATCGGCCAGTTCCCGCACGACGTCGGCCTTCCCATTCCGCCAGGGTACATTTTTTACGGAATATTCGGTGTATTTGGAAGGCCAGAGGCAAAAACCGCTGTGGTGTTTGGCCGTAAAAATGATGCCTTTCATTCCGGCCTCCTTACAAATCCTGGCCCACTGCCGGCAATCCATTTTGGTCGGGTTAAACAAGGCCGGGTCTTCGTTGCCGAGGCCCCAGGCCATATCGGTATAGGTGTTGATCGAAAAATGGATGAACGCATAATATTCCATTTTCTGCCAGCGCAACTGGTTTTCGCTGGGTAGCGGGCCAACGGGTTGGGGCAGTGTCGGTTGGGCAAATCCCGCCTGATGGAACAGCAGGATCAACCCGATCGCAAAAATTTTTTGCATCATTTTTTTAAAGTGGATGAAATCATCCGTTTTTGAACAGCCTGGGCGCATCGGTGTAGTAGGTACGTTTCAATCTACCAGAGGTAAATGTAAAAATATTTATCCTGCGCCGAAGCGTTGAGGCTACACCGTAGTGAGCCAGGAAGAAGCGTAATGGCAGAAAAAGTCTTTTTCATAAAGGGTTTAGTCTCGGGAGGATTGCGAAATTTTGTCTTCTATTCGGAAATAATCGAAGTCGGCAAAACCGCCCGTCTGCTGCGTGGCATAGTTAAACAAACCAAACCGATACCCCATAAAATGCGGGATGGTGTAGGGCATTTTCAGCCGCTCACCGATGGATTGCCACGACTTCCCATCCAGGCTATAAAAGAACTGAGCGATGTCGGCCCGGTCTTTAAAATTACATTCGGCTTTTAAATAGACGGTTTTTTGCGCCAGCGGAACCCGTTGGATTTCCAGCGGTTTACCGGAAGCTGCACTAACCATGACGAGGAAATTTTGACCATTTTCCCGTTTTACGCCGACTAAACCGTAGTTTTTCTGTAACAGACTCAGCCCGGCAAAATCTCCATCATTCAGTTTGGTCACGTCGAGTAACGTAGATCCGGTACATTCCGGGCCGATGGTCCGTTGCGTCAGGGTGTTTCGGGCCAGCACAAACGAGGTATCGGTCCGTCCGGTTTTCAGCCGCAGATAGCCTTTCCGTTCCGTAACCGACCAGAGCTGGTTGTCCGGATTGTGGTTCCATTGCCAGACCAGCGGCAGTGCAGAATCTCCTTTCTTCCGCGTGAATTCGTCCGAAGCCACAATGCCCGGAATCAGGCCTTTGCTGGCAGGCAAATTGAGCGTTTCGGGTACTTTTCCATTGACGCCCAAAACCGGCCAGCCGTCTTCCCACGTCACCGGAACCAGATACGGAATGCGCCCGACTCCGCCAGAATCCCGAAACAGGTATGCATACCAGTTCCCATCCGGCGTATCGATCAAACCGCCCTGCGCTACACCCAAATCCTGCAAACCGATTCGCCCTTCCCACGGCCCCGTGATTTTGTCGGCCCGGTGAATCACCACGGTTCGCATGCCTCCCCGCGGCCACGTAATGTTGAACAGGTAGTATTTGCCCTTCACCTTGAACAGTTGCGAGCCTTCGGCAGGCAGGCCACCGCCCGTGCCGGATGGCGTACTGGCGTTCTCAATAAGCACCTGCTCGGTGGTGCCGGGCTTCACGCCCGAAGCATCGGCAGTCAGTTCGACCAACCGGAGTTTGCCCGCGCCGTAAATGAGGTACACCCGACCGTCGTTATCAAAAAATAGGGTATTATCGTGGTACGACGGTTTAAATGACGTCTCTTTCCACGGCCCTTTTTCGATGTCTTTGGTCGTAAAAACATGGGTTTTACCGGTGGTTTGGGCAAATGTGGTTACGTAGTAAGTGCCGTTGTGATAACGCAGGCTGCTGGCCCACGACCCGCGTCCGTAGGTGCTTTTGCCGTTGGTCAGGTTCAACGCATCCACATTCGCCAGCGTGTCATACGCATAACCAACTAGCTGCCAGTTTACCAGGTCTTTCGATTTCATAATCGGCAGTCCCGGACTCAGGTGCATGGTAGTGCTGCTCATGTAATAGGTATTGCCCACCCGAATCATGGACAGGTCGGGCACATCGGCAAAGATCACCGGGTTCCGGGCAGTTTGGGCTTTCGATCCCAAAACCGTCACCAGCAGAACCACCATCACAATCCCTGACCGAATACGAAGCTTTTTCATGCAAAGAGTTTTAATGCCCTGTCCGACCGTCAGATCAGTGAGAAAAGAGATAAGATCGCATTCTCTTGTCTCCTTCTTTCTTCTCTTGTCTGCGTATATTATTCCAATGGGCCGATCAGCTCCACAAACGTCCCATCCGGATCCTGCACGAATACAAAGTGTGATTTTGCATTCAAGGGCGTGGGCGTATCGCCCAGAAACGGGACTTTCATCTGCGTCAGTCGGTCGATGATGGGCTTCAGGGCTTTTACCTGGATGGTGATGTACTGCATACCCGTATCATCCTGGATGAACTTCTGGGACGAATGGGTGGCTTTTTTGCCGAAGCTCATCAACTTCCAATCGGTGGCGTCGGGGCTGTTTTCGAGTTTTAGAATGGTGACCGAAACCGGTACGCCATTGGTTAGGCCCGAGCGTTTGCCAAACTCTTCATTAATCGTGAAGCTGCCGGTTTTGACCATGCCAATCCCGTTGACATAAAAGTCCAGGGAGCGATCCAGATCCGCTACCACAACCCCGATGCCAATGGCTTTGCTGCTGAAATTAGATTGTGCGAAGGAACTCAGAACGCACCCAAACACCAATAGAGTTATTTTGACACAGTTACAGACAGTCATTGGTTTGTTATTCATTTTGATAAAATTTTTCATTAACACGTTACCAGTCTGATTTGATTAAAGCGAGGGGGCTTTTTCCATTTTAGGCTACGGTTTTCAACGTTATCACGGGATGATAAAGCGCTGTTTTACAATCGACGGTCAATCAGATTCACTCTATCTATTTTTTGAACATCGGGTCATCCCCCGCGTATTTCAGGTACTGAAACGAAGCGGTATTCGTGCCGGCGTCTCCCGACGACGTCGCGTACAGACCGTACAGGCAACCAATAAAGCTGCCCGCTACTTTGGTACTCAGGAATTTACCGTCCACCTTGTCCTGAAGAAGCTTCCAGTTTTTAGCATCAGTGGAATACTGAAAATTATACGTATCCCCCTGCGATGCAATTCGCAGACCCACTTTCCCGGTTTTTCCAGTCAGCGGCACCTCGGTCAACAGTTCCATCTCTTTGGAGCGCGGTTTGCTTTTGTAGAGTTGCAGCACGTCTTTGTCCTGTGATCTGGATTTACACAGAAAGTAGAAATGGCCCTCATCCTGAAGAATGATCAGTCCGGCTTTTTCTTTTTCGGATGTTGGGGTGAAGTCCAGCTCGGTTTCTGCCGTACTGAACAGGTGCTGCTGACGTTTGCCGATGAATGCCGGATTGCCCAGTTCCATGACGGTTTCGGGCTTCAGTTTCAGCGTCAGTCCCTGTTTTTTCGACAGCGAATACCAGCTTTTATCGAGGGTGCGCATAAACAGCAGCGCCGGGTCCAGTGCCTTGTCGAAAGTCAGTGTATACGCAAAATTACCCGATTGGGGCAACGCGTCTTTCTGTTTCACCTCATTGTAATTAACCGGATACCTGTATGAAATTGCTTTCTCGCCATGCTCGATCATGGGCCAGTCGTTGGTCCAGGTGACGGGTGCAATGAACGTTTCACGGCCGGTGTTGTAATAATCGCCTTCGTAGGGCCGTACCGCCAGAAAAATGCAATACATCTTGCCGTCGGGTCCATCCACAAACTGCGCGTGACCCGCCGACGTAATGGCGTCTTTCCGGTCGGCGGGCAACTCCCGCTGTGTCAGGATCGGATTGCCCTCAAAGGGCACATACGGCCCCCAGACCTCTTTGCTCCGCAAGATCACTTCCGAATGGTTGACCGACGTTCCGCCCTCGGCCGCGTAGAGGTAATACCAGCCGTTCCGTTGCATGAGGTGGGGGGCTTCGATCCAAACCGGTTTTTTGCTGAGGTCAACGCCACCATTCACCAGTTGTTTTTCTTCTCCGACAACTTTTAAACTCTGGTAATCAAATTCATACATGCGGATGGTCCGATGTCCCGAATACAACGGTTTGTTACCGGGCGCATCGCTGTTGTATAAAATATAGGCTTTGTCGGCCGCTTCGTCAAAGTAGATGGAGGGGTCGATGCCCCTTACCTGCGGGATTTTAACCGGATCACTCCACGGGCCAGCCGGATTTTTGGCCGTCACCACGAAATTGCCATCGTGGTCGATGTCGGTGCAGGTGAGGTAGTAGGTGCCTTTGTAGTAACTGATGGCCGGTGCAAAAAGCCCCCGCGTCAGCCGTTCACCCATGAAATCCATTTGAGTGGGCCGGTCGATGACGTTCCCGATTTGCTTCCAGTTTTTTAAATCCTTGCTGTGAAAAACCGGAATGCCGGGAAAATAGGAAAACGTCGAGTGGACCAGGTAGTAGTCGGTGCCAACCTGCACGATGCTCGGATCGGGGTAAAAACCGGTCAGGATGGGGTTGACCAGGGTGGTTGTCTGGGCGAAAAGGACGTGACTCAAAAAAATACCAAGCGCCAGCAAAGCAGCCGGGAAAACATTTTTCATCTTTTTCATAGCAATCTTAACATCAATAGCCAGGTTGGTGGGCCGCAAAAACAGTGTGTTCTTCCGGCCTGAGTGGTTTATCGTAACGCTAAAGAGACGTAAGAGGTCAAAAGCCTCTTACGTCTGCGCAATTTATCTACCAACTTTTCTTACTCAATAACCCGGATTCTGCGGGAACTTCGGCCCTTCCACCACCCGGTCGATTTGCGCCTGGGGAATGGGCCGCAGCATGTGAAAATCCTGGATATTGGTGGCCGCTTCCGGATTCCAGGCTTTCACGCGTCGCACCAGCGAACGGGTCCGGACCAGGTCATGCCACCGTTGCCACTCGCCAAAGAGTTCGCGGGTTCGTTCGTCCAGAATAAAGTCGACCGTTACATCAGTCGGTGTAATCGTCATGGCCGTTGCGGCAGCCGCGTTCTGAGCCGCCGTGTTGGTTTTCCGGAAAGCCGCCCGTTGCCGAACCGTATTCAGCATTGCAGCCGCCTTCGTCGCATCGCCCGCTTTCAGGTAGGCTTCGGCACCCGTCAAATAGACATCCGCAAAACGGTAGAGCACACAGGGGCGGGTCGACGGATCGTTGAAGTTGGCACCCCGGCTGGGGTCCATGAATTTCTTCAAAGCCGGATAAATGCCGTTATCCCACAGGCTGGGCGGAACAACCAGCCCTTTGAAAGGCCGTGTACCGATGAACTGTGGCGCACCTTCCACCTCAAAGTCGGGCAACCAAACGGCGGTGTCGGCTCCCACGACGGTGGTATAACCAATGCCCCGCTTGTTGTTGGCGGCCGTAGCGGTGTTCGTAACGGCGGTATTGGAAATATAAACCGTATAGAACGAGTTGATAAACCGTGAATCGACATTCCGGTTCGTAAACGCCTGATCCAGAAAGTAGTTTTTCCCGGCATTCGCGCCGGAGGGCCATTTGTAACTGTTCGGGCGCATCCGGGTATAAGGCCGTCCATACTGCGAATCCCGGATCATCAACGAGGTTCCGCTGTTTACGTAGGCTCCCGCAGCACTTTTGTAGGAATTGATACCGGTATTGTTGGGATAATTCCAGTTGGTAAACCAGGGCGTCAGATTTTGAGCGGCACCACCACTGGCCCCACTGCCCACAGTATAGTAGCCAAATTTCGGGTCGAGTACGTGATCGCTGACAAACATGGTTTCTTTCCCATAGTCGTTGGCCGGTACAAACGCATCGCCATAATCCTGCCATAGATCCAGACCATACGCTGCTTTGTTGGCAACGATGTCCGCACAAATGGTGGCCGCCTGCGTAAAATCAGCCGCCGTATTGTTGAGCCAGCCCCGGGTCAGATACGCCTTGGCCAGCAGCAGTTGCGCCACCGGTTTCGTAGCGGCTTTGCCCAGAAATGGGGCGGTTGGCTGGTTGGGCAGATCCGTGGCAGCTTCGGTTAGATCCTTGATTATCAACTCATACACCTGAGCAACCGGCTGGCGGGAAGCGGCCTGCGAGGGAACCGTAATAAATTCGGTACTCAGTGGCACATCGCCATAGGTTTGCACCAGATAGAAGTACCAGAACGCCCGCAAAAATTTGGCCTGTGCCAGGTACTGCTTGCGGGTAGCGTCCGGCAAATCGATCGTCTGACCGTATTGGAGGACGCCGTTCAGCGTGTTGATGTCCTGAAAAGCAACACTCCAGGCTGAGCCGAAGTTGCTGCTGTTCAGGCCGTTGTATGTATAGGTCGGAGACCCACCGCTACTGGCTCCCTGCAAAAACTCATCGGTTCCGGCCTGCATTTCGACCGTGAACCCTTCGGTGCCCCACTGGCCCCGAATGTCGTTGTAGACCCCGGCAATACCGCCCAATACCCCCGACGGGCTGTTGAAATAGGAAGGAACGATCTGTGATTGGGGATTCTCTTCCAGTATTTTTTCGCAGCCCGTGTTGAGCAAAGCTGTCAGGCCAATGATGGACCAGATTTTTATCGTTTTCATGATTCGATCCAGGATTAGAATTTAAAGTTTACTCCCAGCGTAAATTGCCGGACGGGTGGGTTGTTCAGGTTGACGGAAATCTGACGCTCCGGCGTTCCGCGTTCGCTGGCTCCCTGCGGATTCAGGGTCGCCGAACCACTCGCGTAGCTGTTGCCTTCCGGATCGACGGCCAGATTGTCTTTTACTAGTGGCGAATACAGGATCAGCGGATTGGTGGCGTTGAAATAAACCCGGGCCGAGTTCATACCGATTTTCCGGATCAACTGATTGGAAAAGGTATAGCCCAGGTTGATGCTTCGGACTTTAATGAACGAACCGTCGTAGTAGCCCAGCGTAGAGCCAAAATAGGCAACCGCACTACCGGCATCCGGTGCGGGGAAGGCGTTGGTCGGGTTGGTTTCGGTCCAGTAGTCGGTTTTCACCTGATTGACCCGGCCCTGGTTGAAGAACGCAAAACCGCCCGAACCCGTGGAATTCCCCGTCAGATACGGAACAATCACTTTCATGCCCATCCGGGCAAAGGTGACAACCGACAGATCGAAGTTTTTGAAGCTGAACCGGTTGGTGATACCGCCTTCCCAGGTGGGCTGGAAATTGCCCAGGATCTGCCGGTCAGCCGCATCGATCTTCCCATCGCCATTGAGATCTTCCACCCGGATCTGACCCGGAAACTGCGTGGGTGAGGTCTGTTTGGCCAGCGTACCGTTTTCTTTGTCCGAGGTTTGCCAGATGCCGATTTTTTTGTAATCGAAAATGACCGAAAGCGGCTGGCCCACAAACCATCCCGCCCCTAAATTGGCGAGTTCGGTCGGTGTCGTAAGCTGCGTAATTTTCTCCCGGTTGAAGAAGTACGTCACATCGGCACTCCAGTTGAAGCCTTTCGGGTTTCTGAAAATCTCAAACGTCAGCGCGGTTTCCAGCCCCCGGCCTTCCGTGCGGCCCAGGTTTTTCAGAGTCGAACCGGCTCCGTTGCTCGGGGGCAGCGGAACAGACAGCAGAATGTTTTTCGTTTGCTGGTGATACCAATCCACCGAACCCGTAATGCGGTTATTCAGGAAGCCAAAGTCAACACCGATATCCACCTGCGAGGTCGACTGCCAACCCAAACCGGTCGCTGGCAGACTGGTCACCGTGTAGGCCAACTGCTGCCCGGCGGTTCCCGTTCCGAAGTTGTAGTACCCGGCCGACAACGCGCCCAGCGTTGCGTAGGCGCCCACGTTTCGATTTCCGGACAAACCCCAGCTTCCCCGTAGTTTCAGGTTTGAGATGAACGGGGCTCCTTTCATGAAGCCTTCCTCGATAATATTCCAGCCAGCACCAATTGCCGGATAGTTAAAATACTGGTTACCAGGCGATAATGTCGACGAACCATCGCGTCTCAACGTTAGGGTCAACAGATAGCGGTCATTGTAGCTGTAATTGACCCGACCCATGTAGGAAAGCAGACCGGTTTCGGAAAAGGAGTTGCCAAAGTCCGAGTTGGCAACGGGCGTTCCGGAAGCCAGCGAGAAATTAGACGTCTTGATGTAATCGGCCGGGACCCCGGTGATCGTAAACCGGCTGCCCAGCGAATGGTTTTTCGTAATTTCATACAGCCCGGTAACGCCCAGTTTATGTTTCCCAAACGTCTTGTCATAGTACAGCAGGTGCTGGAGGTTGATGTCCCAGTATTCAGTGTTGCTGATTTCGGCATTGGAAGACGACTGAACCGTGGCGCTGTTAAAATAGGTCAGCGGGCCATTGTAGCCATTGTAGTTCGACTGGCTGAAGTTCAAACCGGCATTCATCCGGTACCGCAGGCCGGGCAGAATATTCACCTCGGCATACAAACTGTTAAACGTCCGCAAGGCCCGCGTACGGCCCAGATACGAATCTTTCTTGGTCAGAATCGTTAATGGGCTAACCCCAGCGGCATCGATGGAGCCTTCGGCCGGGAACAGGTTGACCGAACCGTCGGCGTTGTACGGCGCAGCCAGTGGCGTTTGCCGCACCAAACCGCCCGGAATACCGCCACCGCCCGGTGTATTGGTGTAGGTCAGCGTATTCAGCGTGTTCAACCCAATCTTGATGCGCTTTCCGATCCGCTGGTCGACCGTTGCCCGGATGGTGTAACGTTCAAACTTCTGGCTGGGAATGATGCCGGTTTCATTGAAATACCCCAGACCCAGCGAATACTGCGTGTTTTCGACCCCACCGACCATGCTCAACTGGTGGTTGGTGTTGAAACCGGGTCGATAAATTAAATCCTGCCAGTTGGTAGAAACACCGGCCGCCAGGGCATCTTTTTCTTTCTGAGTGAGCGGATAGGCGGTTGTGCCGGGACTGGTGCGGTTGTATTTGGTCGCATCGTCTTTGAACTGGGCATACTCCGGGCCATTCATGACATTAAACTTGCCCATGATGTTGGTTACCCCGTGGTAGCCGTCATAGCTGAATACCGGTTTTCCGACTTTACCCCGTTTGGTGGTAATCAGAATAACGCCCCCCGATCCCCGCGACCCATAAATGGCCGTTGCCGAAGCATCTTTCAGAATTTCGAGACTGGCGATGTCATCGGGGTTGATGTCATTGAGTCCGCCGAAGGGGATTCCATCGACCACCACCAGCGGACCATCGAGCCCGTCGCTCGACCCGGAACTCGTCGTCAGCGTCCGGTTTCCCCGAATCCGGATTTGCCCCTGAGCACCCGGCGTAGAACCGTTGCTAATGATGGAAACCCCCGCAGCCCGGCCTTTCAACTGGTTCACCAGGTTGGGAGCCGGAACTTCTTTCAGCGTGGTTTCATTGACCGAAACCACCGAACCCGTCACATCGCGTTTCCGCTGAACGCCATAGCCCACCACCACCACCTCCTCCAGCGTTTTATCATCTGCAGTCAAAACGACATTGACAACCGTTTGGCTCCCGACGGTTACTTCCCTGGTGGTATAACCGATGTAGGAAAAAATAAGAACCGTGCCACTGGCCGACGGCACCGAAATCCGGTAGTCACCATTGCCGTCGGTGGTGGTTCCCCGCGTAGCCGACTTGATCTGAATCGTTACACCCGGTAGCCCTTCCCCGTTTTCAGCCGTGACTTTCCCCGTGATTTGTACATCCTGGAAGGTCTCGACGGCGTTCTCATCGGAAAGCTTGCCCTGAAGCGGTCCGGGTGGCGTCGACATTCTTTTGAGTACAATCTGCTGATTGATAATCTCATAGCTGACATTCAGTGGAGTCAGAATCTGGTTTAGAACCACATGAAGCTGCTCATTCTTAGCCTGGTAAGAAATTTTTCGTTTGGATTGGATAATCTCCCGGCTGAACAGAAACTGCACATCAGCCTGTTCTTCGATGCGTTTGATCACGGTCTCGACATCCTGATTTTTGGCGGTGAGACTGATTCGTCGGTTCAGGATTTCCTGGCCCCGCACATCGAACGCTACGCTGATGTGAATGAAGGCGAGCGCAAGCAATAGTTGTAGGCTTGAAAACTTCATAATCCTGACCCAAGCATTGCGGTTTATAGAATAGGAATGCATAAGTTTGCGTGCTTTGTTGTTCTTCAATTAGTTAGGAATGGCAAAAGTGTTCCCGACCCCTTGCGTAAAGGGATAATGTGTGGTGGAACGCACATGATTTGGGAAGCGTACAGGCGATGGTGTTGGAAGCACTGTCGCCTATTTCCGGCAGGAAAGAGATGGGTTTCTAGTTCATGTTACCTGGCTTTGGTTAAGAGTTAAAAAATCAATTACAACCCTGGCTGTGGATGACCACCTGATTGTCTGCCAGTTCAAAAGTAGAGGCCGTCGTTAGGCAGATGAGCCGGACTTTTTCAAGGAAAGGCACATCATTGAGTTGTCCGGTAAAGGTGCAGTTTTTCAGCAGGCTCCGGTCATAGTGAATGGGCATATGGTAGCTCGCTTCCAACTGATCAAAGATCTCCGTAACGGGCGTGTAATTGAACGCAAATGGTTGAGCCAGCGGGGCAGATGGCGGTTCTTTCTCCAGAAAATGTTCGTGCCGGACCAGCTTCTCCGCACTGGCATTCAGCCGAAGTTCTTCGTTTACCGTCAGCAGGACGGTTTTGCCCGGCGATTTAACGGAAGAAACCGCAACTTTACCCGTTTTTACTTTGACAAACGCCGTAGACTCCTTATCATAAGACCGTACCTGAAAACAGGTTCCCAGCACTTTGGTCGTTAGGTTGGACGTGTAAACGATAAACGGTTTCGCCGGGTTTTTGGCCACTTCAAAAAAGCCTTCACCCTGAAGATACACTTCCCGAACCGCCCGATGCGTCTGTTTGCGAAACCGGATCTGGCTATCGGGCGACAGCAGAACCGAGGAGTTATCGGGCAACACAACCACCAGCGACTGCCCCGTACCATTCTTCACCAGTTTCCAGTCATTCCCACTTACCGGCTGTTTTTCCTGCCTGCTGATCACGCGGCCTGTCTGAAAACCGGGCTGATCCAATTGCCACCAGACCAGCAAAATCACCACGGCCGCTGCGGTGGCCCAGCGCCCCCAGCGTCCGCGAAAGAGCGGTTTGATAACCGGAGAAGAGTCTGGCAATTGATCCAGAATATCGTCCGCTTTCTCTTTGGCCTGTTTCCGCGAAGGCGCAGCGGTTTTGCCCTGAATGACCAGAAAGGTAGCCACAGCCTGCTCGTAGAGTTCCCATTTATCCGGATTCTGAGCCAGCCACGCCCGCCAAAAAACCTGATCTTCCGGTCGTTTTTCCAGCATCCAGCGCCGGAAAGCGTCGCTTTCCAGGAAATCCTCAACGGTCGAAAAACGTTCGAAAGGAAAGTGCATTGGTACTATTCGGCTGTTTTTATTGATAGTATGAAGACTTTGCCCGCCGATACCCTCCTCAAAGCGAATTTTTTTGAGAAAAAATACAAAATCTCACGGCCATAGCTGGACAAACCACCGATTGCGAAGTTTGCCGAGTGCTTTTTGCAAGAAATTGGAGACCGATTGCCGGTTTACGCGCATCACTTCGGCAATCTCGGGGATGGATAAATTTTCGTAGTAGCGCAGATACAGGGCCTCCCGTTCACGGGCGGGTAAGGTCGCCAGTTGATCCTGAATGGTCTTTGTCATACCAGCCAGTGACTCCTGACGGATCAGTAAGGTTTCGGAATCGACTTCGTCGATTCCGGAGTTGTCCCAATCCAACTCTTCGAATTTCCAACGTTTTTGGACCCGTAAATACTGAAGGATGTGGTTCCGGAGGGCCTTCAACAGATAGTGTCTGATGCAGCCTGTCTCATTGATCTGCAAGCGGTTTTGCCAGAGTTGCAGAAAAAGCTCCTGAATACAGTCTTCAACCACAGCTTCATCCACCATAAATTTCAGCCCATAGTGTTTCAACGCGCCATAATAGCACTCGACCAACCGGCCTAAGGCCTGTTTTTCTCCCTCACGAAAGGATTGCCATAACGCTTGATCCTGGGCTTGAGAAGTCATGGAGCTTACTGGAATAATGACTGATAAAGGAAAAAACGGGTTAGCTGAATCGTACTGTGGCGACCTCACCCGTATCACGTGTCAAATTTCCCACAGGAGATTTCCAGCCGATCCGGAAACGCCGGTAAACCCTCCGACGGCGAGCAGACCCATCCTGTTGAAGCGGAAAATTTAGCATGAGTAAAAGGTGTCGTACGAACGTAATTTAATAACTGTAAAGTTGACGTTTATTTTTTAATTGTCAATAAGACAATTAATGTTTTTGAAAAAAAATTTTCTTATTGGCACGAATAATAGAATTATACCAAGTTTTCCCGGGCGGCTATGCTACGAATTGGGAGGACCGTTCAACCTGGCAGCTTCAGGCTGGCGATGCATCTCGCCCTCCATTTTGCGGTAAAAAAATCCCCGCTTCCGCGGGCAATTCCTTCTTTAGAATAGACAGGCAAATGCCTTAATAGATTTTAACTATTTAAATATAGAATTTATCGATTGGTATTATTTCCGCCAATAACATAATTTTATCCCACTGCACCCAATCCGGTGCAGGCATCTATCGATTTAACACAGAACGTATCGAAATGGAAAAAGGATCAAACGACATCAGCAAGTGCCCGGTTCACAATGGCAGTCTGAAACACAACGTGGGCGGTGGTGGCACCCGAAACCGTGATTGGTGGCCCAACCAGTTGAAGCTCAACATCCTGCGTCAACACTCGTCCTTATCCGACCCGATGGGTGAAGATTTCAACTACGCCGAAGCCTTCAAAAGCCTCGACCTGGAAGCCGTGAAAAGCGACCTTCACGCCCTCATGACCGACTCGCAGGACTGGTGGCCGGCTGACTTCGGACACTACGGCCCTTTGTTCATCCGCATGGCCTGGCACAGCGCCGGAACCTACCGCGTGGGCGATGGCCGGGGTGGTGCCGGTGCCGGACAACAACGTTTTGCTCCATTGAATAGCTGGCCCGATAACGTGAGCCTCGACAAGGCACGCCGGTTGCTTTGGCCCATCAAACAGAAATATGGCCGCAGCCTTTCCTGGGCCGATTTGATGATCCTGACCGGTAATGTGGCCCTCGAATCGATGGGTTTCAAAACGTTTGGCTTTGCTGGCGGACGGGCCGATGTCTGGGAGCCGGATGAAGACGTCTACTGGGGTGCCGAAACCACCTGGCTGGGTAACGACCACCGCTACGCCGATGGTTCGCCTGGTGTTGCGGCCAACGGTGTCGTGTCATCGGACGAAGATCCGGGACGCAACATCCACTCCCGCAACCTGGAAAAACCGCTCGGTGCTGCCCACATGGGCCTGATCTACGTCAACCCGGAAGGTCCCGATGGCAATCCGGATCCCGTAGCGGCCGCAAGAGACATTCGCGAAACCTTTGGCCGCATGGCCATGAATGACGAAGAAACCGTTGCGCTGATCGCCGGCGGTCACAGCTTCGGTAAAACCCACGGCGCTGCCACTTCCGAGCACGTAGGCAAAGAACCGGAAGCTGCCGACCTGGAATCGCAGGGATTTGGCTGGCGCAACAGCTATGGTTCCGGCAAAGGGGCCGACACGATTACCAGCGGGCTGGAAGTCATCTGGACGAAAACGCCGACCCAGTGGAGCAATAATTTCTTTGAAAACCTGCTGGGTTTTGACTGGGAATTGACGAAAAGCCCCGGTGGTGCGCACCAGTGGGTGGCAAAAGACGCCGGGAGCATCATTCCCGATGCCTATGATTCCTCCAAAAAGCATGCACCAACCATGCTGACGACCGACCTTGCGCTGAAGTTCGATCCGGCTTACGAAAAAATATCCCGCCGGTTTCTGGAAAATCCCGACGCTTTTGCCGATGCGTTTGCCCGGGCCTGGTTCAAATTGACCCACCGCGATATGGGTCCCCGCGCCCGGTATCTGGGTCCCGATGTGCCGACCGAAGTACTGATCTGGCAAGACCCCATTCCGGCAGTGGATCATGCGCTGATTGACGAAAACGACGTGGCTGCTCTGAAAGCAAACATCCTGGCCTCTGGTCTGAGCGTTTCGGAACTGGTTTCCACGGCCTGGGCTTCGGCTTCTACTTTCCGGGGTTCCGACAAACGCGGAGGTGCCAATGGCGCCCGCATTCGCCTGGCTCCCCAAAAAGACTGGAAGGTCAACAACCCTGTGCAGTTGCAAAAAGTGCTGGGTATTCTGGAAAGCATTCAGCAGGAATTCAACGGGACGCAGTCGGACGGTAAAAAAGTTTCACTGGCCGATCTGATCGTGCTGGCGGGTTGTGCAGGCGTTGAAAAAGCAGCGAACGATGCCGGACACCCGATCAGCGTTCCCTTCACCGCGGGTCGGATGGACGCGTCGCAGGAACAAACCGACGTGGAATCCGTGGGATATCTGGAACCGGTTGCCGATGGTTTCCGTAACTACCGCACATCAAAATTCATGGCTTCTACGGAAGAGTTGCTGATCGACAAGGCGCAATTGCTCACCCTGACGGCTCCTGAGTTAACTGTTCTGGTGGGTGGGATGCGCGTCCTGAACACCAATTTCGACGGTTCCAAAAACGGTGTGTTTACGCAACGCCCGGGCCAGCTAACCACCGATTTCTTTGTCAACCTGCTCGACATGAACACCGCCTGGAAAGCCATGTCCGACGACCGGGAATTGTATCTGGGCAGCGACCGGAGTAGCGGTCAACCCAAATGGACCGCCACCCGTGCCGATCTGGTGTTTGGCTCCAACTCCGAACTGAGAGCCATTGCCGAGGTCTACGGCAGCGCCGATGCACAGGGCAAATTTGTCAGAGACTTTGTGGCGGCCTGGAACAAAGTGATGAACCTGGACCGGTTTGATCTCGCCTGATCAACGATTGCCTTGGTATTCTGAAAGGGCCATCTCAGAGGATTTGAGATGGCCCTTTCCTTGTTTTTCCAGGTTCGCTTGCCAGCGTCAAAAGAGTCGGAGTTATGTTTCCGGATGATGAAGGTATTGCTGATTATGTCGCAGGATAAAATCAAAAATACCTTACAAATGATTAGTAATTAGTCATTTGTAAGGTATTCCAAGTACCGGGAGCGGGAATCGAACCCGCACGAACATTACTGCTCACAGGATTTTCGTACCAACTACAGTTTTCACTGCTCCCGAATCTTTACGGGATTTGTGGTCTGGACTTTCTCTTCATCCTATTCTGAAGAACATCAGAACTTAGATGCCGCCTGTCAAGTCTCTACACCTTTTCCAAAAAACTGGAACTTGGCTCGGGATTACCATCAGTTATTTCCAACTGGAAGGCTTCCCCGACGTTAAGCGGTTCTACTCCAAACATTTCTGTCTGGGCACTCAAATTGTTTAAGTCCTGCGCGTCTACCTATTCCGCCATCCCGGCGTGGTAGCAACCACATTCTACAAAAAAAGCACCGCGGTGGGTGCTTTTGAGCGAAAGACGGGGTTCGAACCCGCGACCTCGACCTTGGCAAGGTCGCGCTCTACCAGCTGAGCTACTTTCGCGTTCTATGCCAGAACGTTGGCGTTTTGTGGATGCAAATATAAGGGGTCTGCGCCGTTTGGCAAGTACTTTCCTGAAAAAAAATTAACAGGATCGTCAATAACGCCACTTAGATTCTGATTATGAATTGGTTAAAACCAACAAAAAAATAAAGAAAACATTCAGCCCCGTGCCCGCCAGCAGCGTCATAAGCATCGCCGACCGGAAATCAGCCTGCCGTTCGTCCCGAAAAACCCGGTTTGCCCAGAACAAAAAATACAACACCCCCGGCAACAAACAGACGGGCAATAGCCAGAAGACCGTCTCGCCCCGGAAATAGGCGTAAAAACCGGCCAGCGACAGCGTAAACCAGATCAACGTATTGAGAAAGGTGCCGCGAACTCCCAGTAAACGACTCATCGTCAAGTCGCCCCGACGGCCGTCTTCCTCGTGCTGATACACTTGTGTAATGGGATAAATCGCCAACAGATTTAGCGTACAGAGGAGAGCCGCCAGCAGAGGTCGGGGCTTTGCTAATTCCAGAATCGGTAGCGCATCGATGGCTTGCAGTGACATCAGGTAAGTAAACCCACCCTGAAACAAGCCGATCACGAGCCAACTGGCAATGGGGTACTTTTTTAGGCGAATAATTGGATGACTATACGCTTTGGAAATCAATCCGTAAATGAGTAAATAGGCCACGAATGGCCACCCGATCCAGATGCCAATCACCAACGCCAGCAGATCCAGCGCCCAGGCGACGTAAAACAGGGTTTTATCGACCGGCGGTGGCGTTTCCAGAATGCCGATACTGCCTTCGTCTTTGTCGAAATAACTGTTGTAGGCATTGCTGGCCGGATAGAGCAGGAGGTGAATAACCGCCCCGATCACGGCCACCCGCCCCCAATCCAGCGTACCCTGATGAAGACTTTCCGACTGACTCAGCGCAAAGAGAAAAACCGGCAGCAAAAAAAACGAAAACGGCACCCGCAAATGGAGCCAGACGGTCCGAAAGGTCATACCGGGAGAGGAAGGATAAAGGGTGCAGTTTTCATCAGGCAAAGTCTAACATTCAAGTGAACCGTTGGTTATAGAAAAGTCCGGATCGCTCCGGCAACCCTGAATAAGTCTAAATGGATAGCTACATTACCGCCATCGGCACGGCCGTTCCGCCATACGGCTTCTCGCAGTTGCAAATTGCTTCGTTCATGGCGCAGGCTCTCCAGCTCGATGAACCCAACCGGCGAAAATTACAGGCCCTGTACCGCCTGACCCGCATCGACCGGCGGCATTCGGTGCTGCCCGACTACGGTGCTTCGCCGGGTGAATATACATTTTTTCCGAACACACCTGATCTTGAACCGTTTCCGACCGTCGGAACCCGGATGGAATTGTACCGCAAAGAAGCCCTCCCGCTGGCGGTGGCCGCTATTGAGGATTTATACCGCGACGAAAAACGAACCGTTCAGCCCACGCACCTGATCACGGTGAGTTGCACGGGCATGTATGCGCCGGGGCTGGACATCGACCTGATCGAAGCCCTCGGGCTGCCCACCACCACGCAACGCACCGCCATCAACTTTATGGGTTGCTACGGCGCTTTCAACGCGCTGAAAACCGCCGACGCCTTCGTCCGCGCCGACCCGTCGGCCTGCGTGCTGATCGTTTGCCTGGAATTGTGTACGATTCATTTTCAGAAAAAAACCGACGAAGATCATCTGCTGTCCAACGCGCTCTTCGCCGACGGAGCCGCTGCGGTGTTGGTGGAAGCCCGGCCCAACCGGGAAAAACCGGCTCCCTCCTTCCGGATGCGGACGTTCTTCTGCGATCTGTTACCCGATGGAAAAAACGACATGGGCTGGATCATCAACGACCACGGGTTTGAAATGACGCTGACGTCGGACGTGCCGACGGTGATCCGGCAGGGCATCGGCCAGGCACTTTCCCGTTTGCTGGAACGCAGCGGACTGGCCATTGGAGACATCACGCACTACGCCATGCACCCCGGTGGACGCAAAATTCTGGAAGTGATCGAGCAGCAGTTGGGCATCGAACCGCACGAAAACCGCTTTGCCTACGAGGTGCTGCGAAAGTACGGCAACATGTCGTCGGCAACGGTTCTGTTTGTGCTGAAAGAAATCCGGAACCACCTGCGCCCGGAGTCGGGCAACATCCTGAGTTGTGCTTTCGGACCGGGACTGACCCTGGAGTCGATGATTCTGGAAATTATACCGTCTCGAACTGGGATTACACAGATTAAAGGATTAACTGGGATAGGTCAATTTATTATTGGTGAGACGGCGGAACTCTAACAAGCTGTTTGAGTTAACTGGGAGAGCCCTGGAAGGGCGGTCTGTCAATAGTCTATAGCCGATATCAATCAGTGGTAGCTCCGGAGGAGCGGTCTGAAGATATTTTTAGACCGCTCCTCCGGAGCTACCACTGATTGATATCGGCTATAGACTATTGACAGGACAGGCCTCCGGCCTTAATTCAAACAACTTCTAAGCTTTTGACGCCAAAGTTAATGAGTTGCACAACCGATGACTCGACCCGTTAACTCTTTATGTTGACTATCAAACTGATCCAAGTTTCACAAGTTTAATTTCCATTTAGAAGTTAATTCATTCGGTTTGTCACTTCATATGCAATTAATACTTTCACCTACTCCCAGTTAATCTTTTAATCTGTGTAATCCCAATTCACGACAATACCTTCCAACGCATAAGCCCCCAGCGGTGCAGCCGGTAGCGCATCGACACCGCCAGAACGCCCAGACCGTAGATGCTGCTCCGCCGGAAATTGATCGACGATGCTTCTTTGAAGTATTTCGTGGGGCAGGTCACCTCGGCAATTTCGAAGCCTTTGTGAAAGATTTGGGCGATCATTTCATTGTCAAAAATGAAATCGTCGGAGTTGTGCGTAAAATCCAGACTGCGCAGCACCTCGCCCGAAAACGCCCGGTAACCGGTGTGGTATTCCGACAGTTTCTGGTTCATCAGCACATTCTGCGTTAGCGTCAGGAAGCGGTTGGCCACGTATTTGTACAGCGGCATACCGCCTTTCAACGCCCCTTTGCCTAAAATCCGGGAGCCAAACACCACCGGGTACAACTCATTGCCAATCAGGCTGACCATCGCCACAATCAGCTTGGGTGTATACTGATAATCAGGATGTAGCATCACAACAATGTCGGCCTTCAGTTCCATCGCTTTGCGGTAACAGGATTTCTGATTGCCGCCGTAGCCTTTATTTTTTTCGTGCCGGATCACATGCCGGATGCCCAGGCGGTTCGCTTCATCGACGGTATTGTCCGGACTGGCGTCATCGACGAGAATGACCTCATCAACAATATCGAAAGGGATTTCACGGTAGGTACGTTCCAGCGTCAGGGCGGCCCGGTAGGCCGGTAATACAACTACGACTTTCTTATCATGATACATATTTGCAAAAATAAGGAATCAACCGAAATCATAACCTGTTACTTAATAGAGCTATATTGCAATCAGTTTTGCAATTTGACTTGTTTGGTTCTACAACTCTCCGATCTTCCGGCGAATTTTGTGCCAAAGTCCACTTAAACAGTTCTACTTAAACACTCGTTATACGCTAAATTTCATTGTTTTTCGACTCATGAGTTACGAAACCATATTTTTTATCTGCTTTGCGCTCTTCGTTCTGTTGGTGATGGCCTTCGATTTGGGGGCATTTACGAAGCAGAAAAGCCATATTGTCAGTTTTAAAGAAGCCGGTACCTGGAGTGCGGTTTGGGTCGCGTTGTCGATTGGCTTCTACTTTTTCATTAAAAATTTCGGTTACCTCGTTCACGGCATCACCGACATGGCGCGGCTGGAGGAAGTCCGCAGCCTGTATGCCGATCACCTCAAACTGATTCCGGGCAATTTCGAGCAGAGTCTGGCCATTTTCCAGAACAACATGGCGCTGGAATACATCACCGGTTATCTGGTCGAGTATTCCCTGTCGGCGGATAATATTTTCGTCTTCATCATGATTTTCGCGTCGTTCGGCGTGCGTCAGAAGTTCTACAAAAAGATTCTGGTCTGGGGCATTCTGGGGGCCATCATCCTGCGGTTTATCTTCATTTTCGTCGGCTCGGCCCTGTTGCAGCGGTTCGAATGGATCATCTACATTTTCGGGGCTTTTCTGGTCTACACCGGGGTCAAACTCTTTTTCGAAAAGGACGAAGACCAGCAGATGGAACCGAAAAACCACCCGGTGGTGAAGCTGACGGCCAAATACCTGAACGTCTACCGCCGGAACGTCATCGACCACTTTTTTGTCCGCCGGAAATCGGACCGCAAGCTGTTCGTAACGCCCCTGTTCATTGTCGTCATCGTGGTTGCGTTCACCGATCTGGTGTTTGCCGTTGACTCCATTCCGGCCATTTTCTCGATCACCAAAGACCCTTACATCGTCTTCTTCTCCAACGTTTTTGCCATCATGGGGCTGCGGTCGATGTTCTTTTTCCTGTCGAGCATCATGAGTCAGTTCCGTTTCCTGAAAACCGGTCTGGCGGCCCTGCTGACGTTCATCGGACTAAAAATGATTTTTCACAGTTGGCTGGAAGACCACGGTTTCGAGACGGTTTACTCGCTCTATGTCATTCTGACCATTCTGGGCGTCAGTATTCTGGCCTCCTGGCTGATTCCGGAGAAGAAGAAGGAACCGGAGGAAGTGCAGGTCTAGGTTTCAAGCAAACTTTCAGGAAGATTTCGACCCGCTGGGGAGATTCACAACCGGATCAATGACTGATTGGTCCGGTTGCCATTGAATTGGGAATCGGACGGGTTGCCGGACAATTCGCTTTTAGCGCGGGTTTTCAGGTATGCCACAACCTGGTTCCGCAACCTCAGGAATAACCAGGATTTAAATTCCGGGTCAGATTGGGGTTCTGATCCATTGTCCCGAAGCTCGTTGAAAACGGCACAAACCATTTTCTCTGCTTCCGCCTTGTTTTTAATCAGGGACTCGCAAAATTTGAGGGAAACCGGTCGATACTGTAGATAGAGAGCCTCGTCGGTCTTCGGGAACCTCCGGATCATTCCACCAGGCATATGCTTATGAGTCGAAGCCATTGCGTTATCGGTGCGTCCACACGTCAAAAAGACCCGTTTGTAGAGTCCTGAAATGAATTTAAGTGTATAGTATCTATGATAACAAATGCCACTTATATAACTATATTGCAATATTATACTAATATTTTATTGTTTTAATATACATTTATAGCCATTTGATGTACGATTTTACCACAATGAAGCCTCGAGAAATTCCTGACGAATTAGGGCGAACCTAAACTCTGATCGTTTAAAGCGGGCAGCCCTTTTGAGACCCCTGTATTTTTACGGCTTTTTGGGTAGATTTGTAGGGGCAGCGGGGACGAAGGTGCTTTGTTTTTTTGCACAATCAGGTGCATTCAATCTTCGGTGGCTTTTTCATTCGATTCCTATTTTTCAGACAGTTTCCCGGACAAAACACGGATTCAAATCCGTGGGTACGTATGCTATCCCCGACGGTTCTTAAAGCTTACCTCAAACGCCTGACCAACCTCAGCAGCCGTAACCGGTCGCTGCTGCTGACCAGCCTGCCCGTCGAGCAGTTTCTGGATTTGCACGAACTTGATTTTCTGGACCACAAACCGTCGTTCGATCTCGTCCGCCAGTTGATCGCCCGTCGTCCGGCCATTCCGCTCTGCGATGTGATGGACAGCCGGCTCGAAAAAGGCAACGAGGTCAGTAAAAAACTTCGGAAAATTGCCCGAACCGACCGGTTTATCGAAGAAGAACGCGGTTCGGAAGATTTGTACGTGGGCTATCCCTTCGTGCGTGGCAAGCTGGCCGACGGAACGGTGATTCACGGGCCGCTGGTTTTCTTTCCGGTTCACCTCGAACCCCAGGGAAACAAATGGATGCTCGTTCGCCGGGCGGATGAGTCCATCATGCTCAACCGCAGTTTTCTGATGGCGTATGGATACTACAACCAGTTCATTCTGCCCGATGCGGTGTTGGAACATACGCTGGATGAGTACGACAAAGACGCTACGGTTTTCCGCACCCAGCTCTACGAGTGGCTGAAAGCCAGCCCGTTGGAAATCAATTTCAACCAGACTCTTTTTACGGATCAGCTCCAGTGGTTCGATCCGGTCAAAAAAACCGATCTGGATAAACTGGAGCGCAACGGTGAATTAAAGCTGTATCCCGAAGCCGTGCTGGGCATTTTTCCGCAGGCGGGTTCGTATCTGGTACCCGATTATGAGGTGTTGCTGGAAGGCGAAGCCGTGCAGTTTCTGCAAACCGACGAGCTGCCAGAGCCATCCTCCGAAGCGTCGATGGCCGGTTTGCTCCCCGATTTTAGCACATCCACGAAACCGGTTTCGGTCCGGGAAGAAACGTTGCATACGCCCCTGGCCCTCGACGCATCGCAGGAGGAAGCCATCCGGCGCATCAAAGCCGGGGAATCGATGGTGGTGCAGGGCCCTCCGGGAACCGGCAAATCGCAGTTGATTGGGAATCTGATGGCCGATTTTGCCGCGCAGGGCAAGCGGGTTTTGCTGGTTTGTCAGAAACGGGCGGCTTTGGACGTGGTCTACGAACGACTGCGCCAGGTGGGCATGCAGCCCTTTTCGGCCCTGATTCACGATTTCAAAAACGACCGCAAGGCGCTTTACGACCAGATAGCCGGTCAGATTGAGCGGGTTGAGGAATATCGCAAACAGAATTACGGCCTGGATGCGATTTTGCTCGAACGCAATTTCGATCAGGAAAGCCGCCGGATCGATCAGACGCTGGCTGAATTACAAGCCTTTAAAGAAGCGCTGTTCGACGAAACGGAAGCGGGAATTTCCGTCAAACAGTTGTACCTGAGCAGCGATCCCACCGCCGAAACCATTCCGCTTGCGGCTATATACACGCAGTTCCGGCCCGATTCGGTGGCCGGTTTTGTAGAAAAACTCCGAGAATACGGTGCGTATTTAACCCGCCTGGGTCCCGATCATCCCTGGGCCGACCGGATTTCTTTCGCTTCCTTCTCATTTGGTCAGCTCCCGGCGCTCAAAAAACTGCTGGGCGACCTGCCGGTTTTCGTTAAAACCGTAACCGAACAGGCGCAAACGCTCACCCATCACACGTTTTCGCTCGCCGACTGGGAAACCGTGCAGGAAGATGAATGGGAAACCACCGCCTTGCTGACCTTGCTCGATGCCGACCCTTCGGCCCCACGCTGGCAGTGGGTGCGCCGGTTGCAGCAACAGCCCAACCATCCGCTGTTCCGGACAGAACCGGAGGAACTGGAGCGAATAGAAGCCGAATTCATTGACTGTCTGGGCGGAACCGGCATCGAAAAAAGCCTCCCGGTGACCGACCTGCCCAACATGGCCCAGCGGTTGCAGGAAGCGATTCAAAGCCATTCGTCGTTTGTCGGGCGAACGGTTTGGGGCTGGTTCAGCAAGGACAAAACCGGGTTGCAGCAACTCGCGTCTGCCAACGCTCTGGCCCTTTCCGACGAAACACTGCCGGTTTTACTCGAAAAAGTGCAGCGTCGAATCCGTTTTGAACTCCTTCGTCAGCAGATCGAAAAGAATGTCAATCAGGACGTTACCGCCGAAACCGCTGTTCTGACCGTTCGTCTGGCCCGCCAGGCGCTCGAAGCCGTCCGCCGACTGAACGCCCTTGCCTGGTTGAAGGCCCTGCCCGAATCCCGGCTGGAAACCGTCGGCGTTTTTTCAAAAACCGTCGCGCAATTGCTGGAAACCGGTCGTGGCGTAGCGGCCCAACGCAGCCGGTGGCAATCGTTTTTGAGCGAATCGCAAATCCAAAGATTGTGGCAGGAACCGACGCAAACCGATGCGCTGATTCGCACCCTGGAACAGGACATCGACCTGCTGATTGAAACCGATCGGCTGACTGAAAACTTCACGGTTGCGGAACGGGATATGGTGCAACGGCTGGGCGATACGGTTTCGGTCGAGCTATTTTTGAACAGCCTGCACCTGGCGTGGATTGAACATCTTGAAGGTATCTACCCCATTCTGCGTGGTGTTTCTTCTTTAAAAATCAGCCAGTTAGAAACCGCTTTACAGGAAAGTGTCCGGAAAAAGCAGACGCTGAGCCGCCAGATTCTGCTGGTTAAACTTCGTGAAAAGGCCTACCAGAATCTGTCTTTCAACCGCCTGAACAACCTCGTCACGTACCGGGAATTGAGCCACCAGGTGACCAAAAAACGCAACATCTGGCCGGTTCGGAAACTGATGGAGCAGCATTCGGACGAAGTGTTTCAACTGGTTCCGTGCTGGATGGCGTCGCCGGAGTCGGTTTCGGCTATTTTTCCGATGAAACCGGGGCTTTTCGATCTGGTAATTTTCGATGAAGCCTCGCAGTGTTTTGCCGAAAACGGCATTCCGGCGATGTACCGCGCCAAACAAGTGGTCATCACCGGCGACAGCAAGCAGCTTCAACCGAGCGATTTGTACCGCATCCGCTTTGAAACGGAACCCGGCGAGGAAACGCCCGTTGCGCTGGAAGTGGAATCGTTGCTCGATCTGGCTACGCATTATTTTCCGCAAACGCAGTTGCGCGGCCACTACCGCAGTCGCTCGATTGATCTGATTGATTTTTCAAACCGGCTTTTTTACAAAAATTCGCTCCATCTCCTCCCCGATTTCCACCAGCTCAACCGCCGGGAACCCGCCATCCGGTATTTGAACGTCAAAGGAATCTGGGAAAATAACACCAACGAAACCGAAGCCCGCGCCGTGGTGGCCCTGATCGATCAACTGGCGGATGAGTTGCCGGGCCGTTCCATCGGCGTAGTAACGTTCAACTTCCAGCAGCAGCAGTTGATTCAGGAGTTGCTGGAGGAACACGCGCTGGCTGGGCTCGCTGTTCCAGATTTGCAATCTGGAACAAGATCTGTCTCGGATTTGCAATCCGAAGCAAGTAAAAATGCGGATTTAAAATCCGCGACAGATCAAGATGCAGCGGGGTCGCCCGGCGATTACAAATCTGCATCAGCACCCAAATCCGCATCAGCATTCCCCGCTTCCACCGAAAACACTTTCGTCAAAAACATCGAAAATGTGCAGGGCGACGAGCGGGATGTGATCATTTTTTCCATCGGCTACGCGCCCGATGTTCGCGGGAAGTTGTCGGCGCAATTCGGCAGTTTGAACGCCAAAGGGGGCGAGAACCGCCTGAATGTGGCCGTGACGCGGGCGCGGGAACGGATTTACGTAGTCACGAGCATATATCCGCAACAGCTTTCCGTTGACAATACCGCCAATGAAGGGCCGAAAGTATTGAAGCAATACCTCGAGTATGCCCTCTCCGTGGCCGACGGCTCCTATGCCCCGCAACCCCGCCGAACCGACCGCGTTCCGGGTGCGCGTTTGCTGAAAGATGAGCTGAAAGACACCAAAACCGGTCTGGTGGAAGAACTGCCTTTTGCCGATCTGACCCGTAAAACCGCCGATTTGTACGAAGGGCTGGTGTTAACCGACGACGATTTGTACTACGAAAGCACGCTCAAAGACGCTCACGCGTACACGCCTTTTGCCTTACAGATGAAAAACTGGCCGTTCCTGCGGGTGTATAGCCGTGAATTTTGGCGGGGGCGAATTACGATTCCTTCGGATCCACCAAAGGCGTAGCGGGTTGGTCCACCGCCCCGAACGGCCATTGCTTGCGAATGCGGGCCGTAATCAGGAATACGATAATCCCCAGCGCAATCACCGTCAGACCCGACAGCATAAACGTCCAGCCGGTGGAAATGAAGATGAAGGTCCATATGGCGATGGCCAGCAAAACCGGCAACGGATAGAGTGGCATTTTGAACGGAAACGCGCTGGTCTGTTTTCGCTTATGCAATAATAATAAACCTACTGCCTGTCCGATAAATTGCACCACAATCCGCATCGCCAGAATGGCCGTGATGACGTCGGACAGGCGGAACAGCAAACTGAAGCCAAAACCCAGTCCACCCAGAAACAGCAGCGAGACGTAGGGAAAATGCCGGGTGGGGTGCAGTTTGGCGAAGATGCGAAAAAACTGTCCGTCGGCGGCAGCCGCGTAGGGAACCCGCGAATACCCCAGCAAAACCGCAAATAAAGACGAAAAAGCCACAATCAACACCATGAACGTCGCGATCGTACCCGCCTGCGAGCCGTAAAGCCGCTCAATCACAGCACTGATGATGAACTCGCTGTGCTGGGCTTCCTGCCAGGGAATGACGCTAACAACGCTCCAGTTCATGGACAGGTACAAAACCGCAATGCCGACCACCGAAATCAGCATACTCAACGGAATGTTACGCGATGGATTGCGGATTTCTCCGCCCAAATGGCACACATTGTAGTAGCCTAAATAGCAATAAATCGTTTTTACGGAAGCAATTCCCAGACCGGCACCAAACAAGCCGGACAGGGATTCTCCCGACGGCAAGGCGAACGAAACCGTCTGCTGTCCGCCCGTCAAACCACCCCAGATGATCCAGCCGAGCGTGGCCAGCACACAGACCCACAGCAAGATGCTGATGCGGCCAATGGATTCAATTTTGCGGTATAATAGCATCGTAATCAGGATCACCACACCCCCGGAAACCGCTTTGCGTTCCCAGCCCTCGAGCGGAATCAGATAGGAAGCATACTGGGCAAAACCGATGGCTCCCGAAGCCACCACCAACGGGGCCTGAATCATGGTTTGCCAGACATACAGAAACGACAGCATCTTGCCCCAGCGTTGTTCACCGTAGGCGATTTTCAGAAAGTTGTAACTTCCCCCAGCCTGCGGATAAGCGGCCCCCAGTTCGGCCCAAACCAGGGCGTCGATCAGCGAAATAACCGCTCCCAGAATCCACGCCCAGAGGAAATGCGGCCCGCCGATGATGTGAATAACCAGGGGCAACACCACGAACGGGCCGATACCGACCATATCGATCATATTCAAGGCCGTAGCTTGCCACAATCCCAGCCGTCGGGGCAAGGGCGTCGAATCAGTAGAAGTAGACACAATCAGGTTGAGTAAGAAAACAGTTGTCTGATAAAATAACCCGAATCGGGCAAAAACCGTCCGGTTTTAGGCCGGGCAAAGAACGGCATAACCGTCAAGTTCTTTCATATACGACGCCAGTTTCTCAATGAACGCGTCGGTATACGGGGCGTGTTGTTTGTTTTTCAACGTCGCGGCATACCACGTCCGCAGAAACCGTTTGCGGGTGAGCGAAACGGCGGACAATTCGCCGGATTTCAGGTACGGTTTGACAATCCAGTTGGGCAAAAGGGCCACGCCCATGCCAGCTTTCACCATCTCCAGAATGGCTTCGGTCAACGTCATTTTATAAACCCGTTGGGGTCGACAGTTTTTGTAAAGCATCTTAAAATTGGAGCTTTCTTCATCCGGGATGTTATACATGACGTAATTCTGGTCGGCAAATTCATCGATTTCCACCCAATCGCGCCCCGCCCATTCGTGGTCAGGGGCCACGATCACCATAAACTCGTCCTGAAAAAGTGGCGTATAACTCAGCTTCGGATTTTCAGAATCTTCGAGAATCGCGACGTCGATCTTGTTTTCAAGCAGGTGTTGCTCGGCGTAGTGCGTAGCTTCGATATCGATTTTTACATCCACTTTCGGGTAAACATCCCGGTAGGCCCGCAGAAATCCCGACAGCCAGTGGTAGGAGGTGTAGCATTCCGTGCAGAGCCGCACCTCACCGGAGTCCTTGTCGGTCAGGCATTTGACTTTGGCTTTGGTTTCGGCCACTTCCCGCAGAATTTTCTCGGCGGCCTCCAAAACCACCGTTCCGGCATCCGTCAGCCGCATCTGCTTTTTGTCGCGGATGAACAACTGGGTATTGAAAAAGCCCTCAATTTCTTTCAATTGATGGCTCAGTGCCGACTGGGTCAGGTACAGCCGATCGGCGGCTTTGGTGAGGTTGCCGCAGGTTGCCACCTCTTTCACCATTTGCAGATGCCGGATTTCCATGATGAATAATTTTCATGATTTCGACAAAAATAATTCGTTTTGCTAATATTCCAAAACCCCGCACCTTTGTCACACAAACGAAACAACACAGACTCATGAAAACGCTTGCACAACACGTACTGATGACATTTTTAGTCGGTTTACTCGTAACGGTTTCGAATGCCCAGGTAACCGCAGCCAACGATCCAAAGGCCAGCCAGTCGGCCTTTGATGTGAACCTGTTCCTGGGCACCCAGGAGAAGATTAATGTGATGCTGGCCGTTCGGGAGCCCCGAAAAGTGACCATCCGGCTGAAAGATGCCAACAGCACGGTTCTTTACCGGGAGGCCCTGAGCAAAACACCCGCCAACCACTGGCGCAAATTTGATTTTGAAGGGATGAAAACCGGCGTTTATTACCTGGAAATCACCGACGGCCACCAGAAAATCGTTCGCCAGATTGAAATTGGTTCGTTGCCCGCGGTGCAGTCGCAACGGTTTATTACGTATGCGCAGTAAACAACATTACTACTTTTATAACACCGGCTTCCTTCTATGCGGTGAAGCCGGTGTTTTGTTTATTAGCTTATGCCGAGCGTGTCAGCCAAGTAATTTTTTAAGAGCTTCCGGGTCAGGCAAGACATCACGCAGATGCGCCGGCAAGTCCGAACTGAGTTGGTAGGTTGCTACGCCCATCGGATTGTGAATAGCCTGAAAAGCATACTCAACCGTCTTATCATTTTTAGCTGAGCAGAGTACAATGCCAACAGCCGGTTTTTCGCCGGCCAACCGCTCCTGATCGTTGAGTACGTTCAGGTAAAAGTTTAACTGTCCGGCATAAGCGGGTCTGAACTTGCCTTTCTTCAGTTCAATCGCAATTAAGCACTTTAGGTGGCGGTTATAAAAAAGCAGGTCTACGAAAAACTCCTCGTCATCGACTAAAAGGCGATGCTGGTTTCCGATAAAAGCGAAACCTTTGCCCGCTTTGAGTATAAAATCCTTGATATTTTGTACGATGCCTTTCTCAACGACTCGTTCATCGTCGGTTTCGACATTAATAAAATCCAGCAGATATTCGTCCTTGAAGGCTTGTAAAGCAGTGTCACGCAAATTTTCGGGCAGCGTTTGAGTGAAGTTGCTGGATAGCTTCTGGTCGCGTTTTTGGTATACTTTGGCTTTGATTTGCCAGTCAAGCATTTCAACCGTCCATTGGTTTTTAACGGATTCTTGTATGTAAAACTGGCGTTCATTCCAGGCTGTGCAGCGATTCAGTAATAAAATATGATGTGTAAAACTCACTCCAAAGAAAACGTCACTATTGAAGTCGCCAAATTGTGCCATTGCTAACGGCACAATTCTATCTATCTGATTATTAAAACCTTCCATTTGGGCAGTTGTTAACTGCCCAATTAGCTCGACATATTCTTCGGCAAACTGCCGCATATTTTTTAAGTTCCGATGCGAGAATCCCCGCAGCCCCGGCAGTTTTTTCTGCAAATCGTCCGCGAGCTGCTCTAAAACCTTTGCGCCCCATTTCTCAGCAGCAATTTTCTCCGACAACCGCTTACCAACAGCATAATAAAGCAGCAATAATTCGCGATTGACGAGCTTAGCCGCCCGGTATCGGCTTTGCAAAATCTGATGGCTGATGTCGCCCAGCAGCTTGCTGTAGTGGTCTGGCATTTCGGTGTTCATAGGTAGTGGATTTTCAGGATACGGTCTTCGATGCTGTACCCTAATCCTACCTAGACGCAAAAAGGCTTCCCCGGTCACAGAGAAGCCTTTCTAAATCATTTTATTCACGGATTTTAGTCCGAAACACAAAATCTACACGTCACAAATCGCAATACTCTCCCGCAACGAGGTCAGCGGATCGCGCTTCGGAATGAACTCCTGCGCTACAAAGCCTTTGTAGCCCGTGTCGACGATGGCCTGCATAATGGCCGGATAATACAGTTCCTGCCCGTTGTCGATCTCGTTACGACCCGGATTGCCGCCGGTGTGGTAGTGGGCGAAATACTGGTGATCCCGCCGGATGGTGCGGATGATGTCGCCCTCCATAATCTGCATGTGGTAAATATCGTACAGCATCTTGAAATT
Source organism: Larkinella sp. (assembly GCF_965227735.1). Taxonomy (NCBI): domain Bacteria; kingdom Pseudomonadati; phylum Bacteroidota; class Cytophagia; order Cytophagales; family Spirosomataceae; genus Larkinella; species Larkinella sp. The sequence goes on from NZ_OZ245776.1 coordinate 2,459,450, forward strand.
TTCGGAGCCGACCATTTTGCACAATTCAACGCCCCAGGCGGATTTGTCGCACATATAATCCTTGTGATCGACCCGGCTGTTGAGCAACTCCATCACCATTGTTACCCCGTGCTTTTCGGCACTGCTCATGAGTCGTTTCAGGCCCACCGCGCAGTTTTCCATGCCCTTCTGATCGTCCATACCGCGTCGGTTTCCCGAAAAACAGATGACGTTTTTCAGCCCGGCTTCCTTCAGTTTCGGGAAAATGGCTTCGTAACTGGCCACCAGTTCGTCGTGCAGTTTCGGATCATTGAAACCGTCGTTGATGCCCTTCCCGGCTCCCTGCGCCATCGAGCAGGTCAGACCATACTTCTTGACGATGGGCCATTCATTCGGTCCCAGCAGGTCGATGCCCGTCAGGCCGATTTCTTTGGCGGCTTTGGCAAAGTCTTCCAGCGGAATTTTTCCGTAACACCACTTGCAGGCGGAGTGGTTGATCCGGCCTTTCAAGGCCGGGAAAGCGGTTTTCTGGGTTTCTTCCATGTGAGCGGCTAAGGAGTCGATAACAGAAAAGGTCAGGGCAGTGCCGGCCAGGGTTTTGAGGGCCGAACGGCGGGAAGGAGTTTTCATGTGGGAGGGATTTTGATGCTAATATCGAACACTGAATATCGAATGTTGAATAACGAACGAGTCGTGTTTATTTCGTTATTCAATATTCATTATTCAACATTCGATATTAACTATAATTCTTTGATTCGGATATTCCGATACCATACTTTGTCGCCGTGATCCTGGAGGGCGATGCGGCCTTTGCTGAACTGGTTGAAACCCTCCCAGCCTTTGAACTTGCTTTCACTCACCATTTTATCCCATTCCGGGCCGCTGGTGCGGTATTCAACCACTTTCTTGCCGTTCAGGTAATGCTCGACTTTTCCGTTGTTGACCACCAATTTAACCTTGTTCCACTCACCGGCCACTTTCTGGGCCGAAAAATCCGAGGGTGGCAACATGTCGTAGAGCGATCCGGAAGTCCGGTTTCCGTTTTTACCGGCCTTGGCGTCCTTATGCCGCTCGTTATCAAGCACCTGCATTTCCGGACCGGAATTATAGCTATTCTTGTATTTCGGATCTTCGTGAACCCGGTAGATGATTCCGCTGTTGCCGCCTTCCGAAATCTTCCATTCCAGTTCCAGTTCGTAGTTTTCGTATTCTTTGTCCGTTACGAGATCGCCCCCGCCCCGGCTGGTCAACACAATGGCCCCATCTTCCACCTGCCATTTGTCAGACGCTTCCTTTTTCAGGTAGCTGTGCCAACCCGTCAACGTTTTTCCATCAAAAAGTTTGACCCATTTTCCTTTTTTTGGGCCTGACGCGTCGGTTTGAGACGAATTGACGACGTTTAAAACCAGAGCCAACAAGGCCACCCGGGCCAGCGCGTTGAGCGTAATTTTCATAAAAATGTAATTTGAGTTCACGATTGGTTTGTTGTAAAGCTACAACGCAACAATATTAGAAAACCGGGACCGATGCGGCAACTTTTTTGGTAAAAAGCTTCTGCAAAATACGTTTTTTACAAGATGATAGATTTTTACACCAGAATTCAGTTCAATTGCGGCCAACTTTGTGCGTATGACGATGGGAATCGAACTTGACTGCAAAAATGATATCACCCTGGCCAGCCTGAAAGCCGGGGATGCCAAAACCATTGCCCAACTGGCCAACAACCGCGCCATCTGGCTCAATTTGCGGGACTCTTTTCCACATCCCTATTCGCTCAGCGACGCGGTGTATTTCATCGAAGCTGCTCAGGACGGTGCAATGGGCCTGGTTTTAGGAATCTATCTGGGTGGAAAGCTGGCGGGCGTTTGCGGTGTGATTCCGCAAACGGACATTCATCAATTGTCGGGCGAAATTGGATACTGGCTCGGCGAACCCTATTGGGGCCGGGGAATGGCCACGGCCGCCATTCGTCACCTCGTTCAGTACACGTTCGAAACCACCCGGCTGATCCGGCTGTTTGCGGGCATTTTTGCCTACAACAAACCGTCGATGCGGGTGTTGGAAAAAAATGGATTTACGCTGGATGTCATTCAGAAAGCGGCTGTCTACAAAGACGGAAAAGTCGTGGATGAATACCGGTATAGCCTCGTCGACGAGGAGAAATTAACCGCGTTGCTGTCATGACCATTGTCGAGAAAATCCTGAACCGGATCAACCGACCGGACCTTCTACGGGTGCTGTCGGACGAACTGACGCCCTCGGAACTGAACTCGCTGCTGCTGGCGGTGTTCAATCGGCAAACCGGGCGACTGACACCGGCGGAATTGCTGCAACATTACCAGAAAAACCGCTTCGTCAAACCGGCCGACACCGATTTCCTGGCTTTGCACGAGCTGGAAACCAAGCTTTTACAGCTATTCGAGACGTTCCTGTTCAAACCCATCGAACTGTCGCCGGTGGCTCCCCTGGGTTCCTGCTCGGTAGTGGCAACCGCCGATCAGCAGAAAATCCTGTCGGCCCTGCGCGGCACCGAAGTGCTGGCCGACGCCACCAACGCGCTCGCGCTGCATGTTAGCGACCTGAAAAAAAGCGGCCAATGGAAACCGCTTTCGCCCACCGATCAACTCCGGTTCAGCACGATTCAGCGGCATGTCCGAACGCCCAAAGTGGCCGTTGCGGGGCATACCCAGCACTTTAAAATCGGTTGTCTGGTCTCGTCGGGACGCGATACCGGCAGTTTTCAGTTTGAGCGCGAAAGTCTGGCCGAACACCTGGCCGTGGTGACCGCCGTTTTGCGCGACGCCCTGCGGATGGATACGCTGCGGTTTAAACTCATCCAGCGCAGCGATGACAGCCGGTTGCTGGAACAGGTAAAAAACCACATCCTGAAGGGTCGGCCCGACCTCATCATCGAAACCGACACCACGCCCGATCGGGAAAACCACTATTATAAAGGATTGCAATACAAGGTATTGGTTACGGTTCGCGGTCAGGACTACGAAATTGGCGACGGCGGTTTTGTCGACTGGACGCAGCAATTGTTACAAAATAAAAAAGAGCGGTTTCTGATCACCGGCCTGGGGGTCGAACTGCTGTTTCGATTAGTGTCATGAACAAAGGACGGGTGATATACGAAGACGAAGCAGAACCGCATTTCCGGCTGGCCTACCCCAGCCCGGCACTGACGGTTTTTGTCGAATATTATTTCGAAATACATCAACCCGCTACGCTATCGAATCCATTGTATTTGAATGGCTTACCCAACCTTTCGAATCTTCTGTGCATCAGTCTGAATCCGCAGAACTGGCTCTCGATCAACCAGAAAACCGGTGTGATCAAAACCGGACACGGTTCCCGGTTTCTGGGGAATCTGACGGATTTACACACGTCCATCTATCCCGCTGGCGTTCACGAATTTTACGTCAAATTCAAACCGGGAATGCTGGGAAAATTGTTTCGTTTCCAGACTCAGGAAATAGAAAATACCAATGCGGACTTAAGTATTTTGATCCGCCCGGACGAACTAGAAGAGCCATTACAAACCGCTCCCGCTTTTCACGAACGCGTCCGTCTGATGGAGACTCTGTTGCTGAAGCGAATTCAGCGGGTAGAAGTGACTTACAAGCTAAAAATCGTGCAGGCGGTTTTGCAAAAATTTGAGCCAAAAACCGCAAACCGGGATCAGCACATGAGCAAGATCTGCCACGACCTGGGCGTTTCATATCCTTCGCTACACCGGTATTTCAACGAAACGCTCGGCTATTCGCCCAAATACTGCCAGAAACTGCTTCGATTCAAGAACGGACTTCGGCTTTACAAACAACACGGAAGCCGGTTTCCGTTTGAAGAGGCCGGTTACACCGATTTCTCCCATTTTGTGAAAGATGCCCGCCAGTTGACGCAGCGTTCACCGTCTGAATTATGACAAAAAAACGGCCTGCTAAGATCAGCAGGCCGTTTTTGCAAAGATTCAACTTTATTTTACGACTTATCTTTTTTCTCGTCATCGTCGCCATCGCCATACCCCATGTGGTGCGGGTCATAGCTCTCGGAAGGCTTGTCACCTTCTTCCAGATACGTAGCGCCTTTGCGAACAAACAGCGCTTCGTCCGACGGATTATCCGGTAATCCTTCGACACTGCTGGGCAAACCGCTTTCGACGCTATCCGGCGCATGGGCCGCATCCTGCCGGTTTTCGGCAATCACATTGGGATCAACATCCCATTCCTGTGTTGATCCGTGGCTATCCGGGCGGGTTTCGTTTTCGAAATTACCCCGGTGGTCTTCCCGGTCGGCACTGATGTCGTGAGCAAGCTCACCCCGATCGGCCGATGGAACCACCATTTCGCCGGTTCCAACGCCTTCGCTCGGTTTTCCGTAATCGGACGTACCGTGCTGATAAGGATTTTTAGAATAATATGATTCGTCCCGGGCCTGCGGGTCGAAGGTTTCCTGATTTTCGTTTTCGTTCGTGTCCATCATGGTGAGGGTTGTTTTCATCCATAACTGCGAAACGAATCCGAATGTTTACGGTTTTGGTCGAACTATCGCCCCATCCACCCGCCGTCCACGGTCAGAATAGTTCCCTGCACGTAGTTGGAAGCCTGCGAGGCCAGATAAACGACGGCACCCTGCAAGTCGTCGGCCTCACCCCATCGTCCGGCGGGAATTCGCGCCAGAATGGCCGGATTGCGGTCGGCATCGGCCCGGAGCGCGGCTGTGTTGTCGGTGGCGATGTAGCCCGGCGCAATGGCGTTGACGTTGATGCCTTTCGACGCCCATTCATTCGCCAGGGCTTTGGTCAGCGACCCGATGGCGCCTTTGCTGGCAGCATAGCCCGGCACCGTCATGCCGCCCTGAAAGGTGAGCAGGGAAGCGGTAAAAATAATTTTTCGGTTATAATCCACCTCCCGGGTCAGCATCTCGCGCCCGATTTCCCGGCTGATGATAAACTGAGCATTGAGGTTGATGTCGATGATTTCATCCCAGTATTCATCCGGATGTTCGGCCGCCGGTTTTCGGCGGATGTTTCCGGCATTGTTGACCAGAATATCGATGGGCGGACATTCGTCGCGGACGGTTTCCAGAAACGTGTACAGCGCGGAGCGATCCGTAAAATCGACCGGAAACGGGTAAAATTTCCGGCCCAGCGCGGTTACGGCGGTTTCCACCTCGCTGCCCGGTTCGAGCGTGGCCGAAACCCCGATGATGTCGGCACCGGCTTCGGCCAGCGCAATGGCCATGGCTTTCCCAATACCGCGTTTGGCGCCGGTTACCAGCGCCGTTTTACCCTGAAGGGAGAATAGATCAAGAATCATGAAGGAATAATGAAGATTGCTAACCGTGTAAAGCTCCGATCAGGCTTTCCTCTACTGTCAACCAAACACCAAATTGAAATTAAACGTACCCAAGGATGTTAAAACGCCGGTACAAACAAAACCGCATCGGCCACCACCGGGCCGTCGGTTTGCTTGACCGCAATTTCAACCGAGGCCGTTTTACCCTTCGGCAGGTCGTATTCACCGAGCGATACCCACTCACCCGACGTTTGCCCAACCACCACAATATCAGCGGGTTTGATGGGAATTGACTTCTGATTTTTCCCGTCCGAAACCGTTACCCCCAGCTCGGAAGCACTTTTGGCCAGACGCGGGAAATAGGTATAGATCCGGTATTTGCCCGCTTTGACAATGTTCGGCGTAAACCGTACCGATGCCGCTTCGGTGCCCTGTCCTTCGTGGATCAGATACGAGGGGCCATAGCCGCCTTTGCTCTTACTTTCCAACCGCCACGGACCGGTTGCCGTCGTCAACGCCTTGTCGTCATTATCGACCAGAATTTCAGGGGTACTTTTATCCGCTAACGGATTCATTTTTAGTTCGTTCTGCAACTTGGCAATATCCACTTTCTGCACACTGGTCTTGGCATCGATCGCCATCACAGCCGCCAGCGCCGTCGATTGGCCCAGCACCATAAAAACCGGCTCCATCCGAATCGACCCGTAGGCAATGTGCGACGCCGACAGGCAAACCGGCACCAGCAGATTCCGGCACTCGGTTTCTTTCGGAATCAGGGCGCGGTAGGCAATTGGGTACGGCCCAAAACCGCCCACCTCAACATTCCCCTCGTTCTTCGCCATTTTTTTGCCGTCTTTTTCGATCACAATCCGCTGAATGTTGTGCGAATCCATCGTGTAAGCCGCCATGCCGACGCCGTCGGTCACGACCTCTTTCCCCTGACAATTGGCCTGGGTCATCACATACGCTCCCACCATCCGGCGCGCTTCCCGAACGTAGAGTTGCGGTGACCAGTTGCCAGTATCGGTATATTCATCTTTGGGATACCCCCACTTCAGCATCTGCTCCCGAAGGTCCTGCGGTACCCGCGAATCATGGCCGAAGAAGTACAGTAATCCCTTGGTATACAGCTCGTGATCGCGAATAATCTGCGCCCGTTTGTCATAACTCCCGTCCGGATACTCGTAATTCATGCCGATCATATCCGTCGAAAAACCGTTCCGGTTGTTGATGTCGGTTTTTTTGTTGGGCATTCCGCTCCAGATAAAATAGTCGTTGAGCGTGCGCTTCTGCGGCTGGGCTGCAATCAGCCGGGCGAGCAGGTCATACGTCGTGGAATCGTAGCCCGCCGGGCGCGTAATGGGCACCTGATTGGCCGGATCGGACGACAGGCAAATGCGGTAATTATACGCCTGGACTTTATTGTCGCCGGTTCCATCCGGTTCCAGTTTCGCCGGACTGACGCCCCAGAGCAAGCCGGATTCCGGTTTGCCGGGGGTTTTGTAGGGGTCGATGCCATCGGGAAGCTGGTGCCCTTTCATGAGTTGCACCCCGCTGATGGTTTCATTGTACTTCGAATTGTCTTCCCGGCCGACGGTGTAGGAAACACCGGCTTTCGCCATCAAATCGCCTTCATACGAGCAGTCGATGAACATTTTGGCCCGAACGGTGCGTTTGGCAGCCGGTTTTCCCGAATCCTCCAGCACGATTTCCTGAATGGTTCCGTTCGTCTTTTTCACGCTCGAAAGCCGGTGCGACAGCAGCACATCGACCTGCCCGCGTTTGACGTAGTCGTTGAAAAGATTTTCGGCTACGTGCGGTTCAAAAATCCACTGCTCGAACTTGCCGTAGTGTTGCCCGATGCGCCGGTAATAGTCGCGGGAGATGCCCGTAATGGCGTATTTATTGCCAATGTCGGTGAGGCCCAACCCGCCGGAGGTCATGCCGCCGAGGTGTTTGCCGGGTTCGATCAGCAACACGGTTTTTCCCAGTTTCCGGGCCGTGTATGCCGCAATGACACCCCCGGATGTGCCGCCGTAAACGCAGACGTCCACCTGCTGCTGGGCAATGGCGGAGGTGATGAGAAGTAGATTGAGGCAAAGTAGTATGTATCGCATGTTTTTGTAAAGAGTTGTTACTCAGAGTTAATCAGAGTACATCAGAGATACGCAGAGAAAAACTCTGATTAACCCCGATAATCTCTGATCAACTCTGTGTAATAGTTTATTTTTTCAATGCCGCCAACTGGTTGGCTTCGAAATTTGGGTCGGATGTTGAAAGTCCCTTCTCATACACCAGAATCGCCTTTTGCTGTACTAGCGACTTCTGCAAGTCCGGCACCGACAGGTCATGCACCGACTGCGACTTCTGAACGCACAGGGCCGCAGCAGTTCCGGCGGCTTGCCCGAGGGCCATCCAGCACGGTTCCATCCGGAGCGTCGAAAAACCAATGTGCGTAGCCGAAGCCGGAACCGGCGCCAGAAGGTTTTCCAACGGCGAATCCGGCACAATGACCCGGAACGGAACGGTATACACCGCTGACGGATAACTGATAAAACCGTCCAGGTGAATCTTGCCCGCTTCCCGTTTCCGAACCGCGTGCGAGTCGAGGGCGTAGTGGCTGGCCGTGATGCTGTCGGCGTGAAGCGGAGGTCGTCCGCCCGGTTTGACCGGCTGTGCATCCTGGGCTTTGAAGATGTATTTCCCCTTCATCCGGCGGCCTTCCCGAACGTACAACTGCCGGGGAAAATTGCCGTTGTCGGTGTATTCATCTTTGGCCCAGCCCCATTGCGCACACTCTTTCCGAAACCACTCGGGCAATTCGGGGTCGTTCTGGGCGAAGTAAAAAAGTCCTTCGGTATATTCCCGCAGCCGTTGGGCAAACCGGTCGCGCCACTCCCAGCCGGAGGTCGGATAAGGCCAGTTTTCTTCCGGTAAATCGGTGGAAATGAAGGCGTGGTGCTGGTTGTTGCCGTCGTTTTTTCCGTTCGGCAATTTGACCATGTTCGTCAGCCAGGCAATACCTTTCGGCATGCCGGGAACGTCCGGCGACACGCCTGCTTTCGTCTTGCGCTGAATTTCCGCCTTCTGCGCATCGGTCAGTTTCGTCATGGCGACGCCGGTATACGTACCGGTTTTGACGTCGTTGACCAGCGAGGCATATTCTTCGCGGTTGTAACGCGCCGGTTTCTGGATTCTGACCCGGATTTTCGGATCATTGGTCACGCACAAACGGTAATTGTACGACTGCACGGCGTTGTCGCCCTGAAACGTCGAGCCTTCGCCTTCCGGCCCGGCCCAGTATTTGTAGACGCGCCCCGCTCCCACTTCGTTGTATTCCGATTTGCCTTCCCGGCCCAGAAAAAACGGAACACCCGCAGCCGCGATCAAATCCCCTTCGTAGGTCGCGTCGATAAAAAACCGCCCCTGATAGGTTTCCGGTTTTTTCGTCGTTCGGTTGATGACGCGAATGCCCCGAATCCGGTTTTTCTCAATCGTCAGATTTTCGGGTTCAAAATCGAATTGGCGCAGGGTCAACACCGTTGCATTCGGGCTGTCTTTCAAAAAGCCATCGAAGATTTTGGCGGCTACCGACGGCTCGAAATGGTAGCCATTGGCACAGTCGGTGGCCTGCTGCGAATCCGCGCCGTATTTCTCAACGTAATAGGCCTTGATGCGCTGCACAAACTCCAGGAACAAACCGCCTGTAGCCCCACGGGTGGCGATGTCGGTGGCCCCAAGTCCGTTGGCGGGCAAACCGCCGATGTAGGCCGTCCGCTCCAGAATCAACGATTTTTTGCCCATCCGGGAAGCCGAAACGGCGGCCATGATTCCGCCGGGCGTGGCCCCAACAATGATCAGGTCATACTCAGTCTCCGCCAGCGGAACGGTTGCGCTGGCGTAAAGTTCGGGGAGTCCGGCGGTGAGGGCTAAACCGCTCAGGCCGGATACTTTCAGAAAGTGACGTCGGGTTGCAAGCATTAGTTTTAGTTTCAGGTAGGTTTATTACTCCTAAATCTCCTTTAAGCTGCTCTAACAGGAATTACCCCGGAGGTGTGATCTGTCAATAGGCAGAGTCCATAAGTCCAGATTCCAAGCCCCGGCTGGGGCGGACTTAGCGTAAGGGCATTCATTAGAGCGCCCCAGCCGGGGCTTAAGGTCACTAACTGGGTTCCTATTGACTACTAACAGATCACCCCTCCGGGGTAACTGTAACACCTATCAAAGCAACTCAAAAGCAATTTAGAGATGATCAGACATCCGTTTTATTATTTAATAACCAGCGTTTTGAGTCAATACTTTATTCGTAACGGTTTCGATGTACGGAATCGGCCACAGGTAATCGCGGTTCGGATTAAAAATCCGGAGTTCGACCACCCGCATGTCGGCTTTGTTAGGCACATTGCTGTAATCCGGTGTTCCGTTGGCATCGATCGCTGGGGCTGTCGCCAGCAACCCTTTCGGAATGCGGCCCAAGAAATTCCCGTTCATCAGCTTTTCAGCGATTTTCCAGCGACGGATGTCAAACAAACGAAAGCCTTCATTGGCCAATTCATACTTCCGTTCCTTGCGAATAATCGAGCGAAGTTCGGCCTGCGTTTTGCCCGTTTTGATGGCTGGCATGTTGACCCGCTGCCGCACGGCATTGATGGCGTCGTAAACCGATTGGTCGATCTGGTTGGCTTCAATTTTAGCTTCCGCGTAAATCAGTAACACTTCGGCATAGCGGATCAGGATGATGTTGAGTTCCGAATTGCTCCGGTCGTCTTTGTCCGTCAGGTCGGTGTATTTCCGCCAGCAGTAGCCGGTATACGTCGCAAAGGCGTGAATGGCGTCCTGGTTGTCAACCCGCGCGCCCGTGGCATAATTGATCGTTTTGACGCTGTCTTTGTGGGTTTCAAACTTGAAATTGAAGTAGTTGGAACCCGGTACGGCCACCGTAAAATCCAAGCGTGGGTCGCGGTTTTTGAACGGATCTTTCGGGTTATACAAGGGCGATTTGTCGATCGACAGTCCATCCGTGCATTCGTACGAATCCACCAGCATTTGCCCCGGCACCTTGTTGGAAGCGCCCTGCGCGTTGCGCGACAGAAAGTTCTGCGGGGTGCTGTGCGTCAGCGTTCCTTTCAGGTACTGCAACGAGAACATAATTTCACTGGAATTCTGCCCTTTATACGAAAACAACTCCCCGAAATTTGGATGCAGTTTGTTGATATTCAAATCCATGACGGCTTTGGCAGCGGTGGCCGCAACGTCCCATTTCTCGTTGTAAAGAGCCGTCCGGGCTTTAGTCGCTAAAGCCGCCTGCCGGGTAGCCCGACCGGTATTTCTGGCGTCATAGCTCGTCGGCAAGGCCTTGGCGGCTTCGTCCAGCTCATTCATGATGAAGGTGGCGCATTCGTCTTTGGTGCCTTTCGGAACCTGCGCATCGGCCAGCCCCAGCGTTTTGGTCACCAGCGGAACCCCGCCAAACAGTTCGATCAGATAACCGTATTGGTAAGCGCGGATGAAACGGGCTTCGGCCTGGTAGCGGGCATACAGCGTCGCGTCCATTTTGCCGTCCAGCTTGTTCATGTTGTCCAGGATAAAATTACAGCGGCCAATAATTTTGTAGGACTCATTCCAGACCGAGCGCACAAAACCGTTGTTGCTGTCGTGGCTTCCTTTGCCGATTTGCTGCATGGCACTGTTGTTCCGGTCCCAGTTGATATCGGTGCAAACATCCAGCAAAAGCTGGGTCGGCATCCCGTCGCTGGGGTGAAAATTCATGCCTTTGTAACAGCCGTTGACGGCCAGCTCCAGTTCGCTGGCGTTGGCAAAATACGATTGGTCGGCGGGGCCTTCCAGCGGAAAGCGTTCCAGATAATCCTCGCAGGAGGTGGTACTCAGGATCAGGCAGATGGACAAAAACCAGTAGTGTATCTTTTTCATTCGAGTGATTCAGTTGAAAATGGGAAGGAAAACCGGCGGTTTTTAGAAGCTGACATCAAGTCCGAAGCTGACCATTTTGACCTGCGGGTAGCTGCGTCCCGAACCAACCGGCGATTCGACATCGTAGCCGTCCCAGAACTTATCCCAGGTCAGCAGATTCTGGCCGTTGGCAAAAACCCGCACGTTGTTGATACCGGCTTTTTGGGTTAAAGTCGTCGGCAGCGTGTAGCCAATCTGAATGTTTTTCAGACGCAGGTAGGCGGCATTCCGCATCCAGAAGCTGGAGTTTTTTTCGTTGTTGGCTTCGCTGAACGCCAGCCGGGGAAAGGTGGCATTGGGCGTTTCCGGCGTCCAGTGGTCTTTGTGTTGCTCCTGCACGGTTCCGCCCAGGAAGAACGGCATGATGCCCTGCTCATTCAGATAGCCGTCAGCTTTACCAACACCCTGAAGAACAATGTTTAAGCTAAACCCTTTGTAATACGCATTCAGCGTACTGCCGTAGGTGAAGCGGGGAATGGTGTTTCCAAAAACCACGTTATCGTCGTTGTTGATGAGACCGTCGCCGTTCTGATCCTTGTATTTGATATCCCCCGGTTTGATCACCCCGAATTGCTGGGCATGGGCGGCCACTTCGTCGGCCGTCTGGAAAAAACCTTCCGACTCCAGACCGAAGAGCGAATTGATCGGGTAGCCTTCCCGGTTGGCAGTCAGGCCCGTCAGGTTGACACCCCGCATGTCGATCACTGTGTTCTTAACATCCGATATATTGAATCCGACATCGTAGCGAAAATTCCGGACGGCTCCTTTGTAATTGATGCCCAGTTCCCAGCCTTTGTTGTCAACGATTCCGGCGTTCTGCGAAGGCTTTCCCAAGCCGATGATGGCCGGAATATCCAGTTCCAACAGAATATCTTTGGTACGTTTCGAAAAATAATCAGCGGTGATCGACAGGTTGGAAAACAGCGTCATGTCCAGACCAATGTCTGTCATTTCGGTGGTTTCCCAGGAAATATCCGCGTTCGCCAGCGTATTGAGGGCGACGACGTTGACAATCTGTTTATTGAACGTGTACGGACCAAATTGCAGCGACGACATAAACGGATAGTTGCCAATGAGTTGGTTACCCAGTTGTCCCCACGACGCCCGCAGTTTCAGTTCGTTGACCACATTGGAAAGGGGTTGCATGAACGATTCCTGCGAAATCCGCCAGCCGCCCGATACCGAAGGAAAAAAACCGTATTTACGTCCCGTTGCAAACCGGGATGAACCGTCGTAACGGGCATTGGCCTCCAGCAGATATTTCTGTTTGTAATCGTAGTTGATCCGTCCAAAGGCGGATTGCAACGCCCATTCCGAGGCCCCCCCCGAAGCCCGCTGGATGTCCGAAGCTCCGGCATTCAGCACCTGATAATCGGGAAGCAGAAAGCCTTCGCGGTAGGCTGAAGTGTTGTCGTTGCGAAAGTCTTCCCGGGAAAAACCGGCTAAAACTTTCAGACCGTGGTCGCCGTACGCTTTATCAAAGGTTAGTGTTCCGCGCAAGGTGGTGTACATCGACCGACTGTTGCCCTCCGTCAGCGTGCTTCGGGCCGGTGCCAGAAAGCTCAGCGCGCCATTGGGTTTGTACGCCTGAATGGCTTTGTTAAAGTTTTTATCGATCGACAAGGCATATTTGGGCGCATAGGCGATTTCGGCCGTTAAAAACGAGGTGGGTTTGTATACCAGGGCCGCATTCAGAAAAGCGTAGGGGCTGTTGTTTTTCCGGGTTCCGCCGTCGCGCGACATCGCAATCGGGTTGTCGCCGTTCCAGCCATCGCCCCAGGTTCCGTTGGAGTTAATCCCGATCTGATTGGCCGGAATCCGGTTCATCCAGTGGAATACTTCCTCGGAACCCCGGCCCGGTTCGAGGGTCGTGGCGGCCACGAGCTGGAGATCGACTCGCGCGCTGAATTTTTTAGAAAGCTGAATATCGGCGTTGTTCCGGAGCGTGTAGCGTCGAAACGTTGAATTCTCAATCACGCCTTTCTGGTCAAAGTAGCCTACCGAGGTCAGAAAACGGATTTTCTCGCTTCCGCCGTTGATGCTCACAAAGTGGCTCTGTTGCAGACCAGAACCCGTTAACACTTCTTTCTGCCAGTCCGTATCGGGATACAAATCGCGGTTGGAAGCGCCTTCCGTACGATATTTCTGGATCAAATCGTCGGAGTATAAGGGCGAACGGCCCACGTTCACATACGCTTCGTTGGTGAGCAGCATGTGGTCGATGGCGTTGGCCATTTTGGGCAAGTTCGTGGGCGTTTGCCAGCCGATGTAGTTGTTGTAGTTGACCGAAATCCGGTTTCCTTTGGCCCGTTTGGTGGTGATCAGAATCACGCCGTTGGCCGCCCGTGACCCATAGATGGACGACGAAGCCGCATCTTTCAAAACCGAAACCGTCTCTATCAGGTTGGGATCGATGCTGTTCATCGATCCTTCAATGCCGTCGATGAGCACCAGCGGGTCCGAGTTTCCCAGCGTTCCGACCCCGCGAATCCGGATGGAACCGCCGTCGGCACCCGGACGCCCGGAGCGTTGCGTCACCGTTACGCCCGGCATCATGCCCTGCAAAGCGGCTGAAGTCTGGCCCACGGGGCGTCGCACCAGTTCTTCATTCGAAATGGACGATACGGCCCCCGTCAGGTTTACTTTTTTCTGCGTTCCGTAACCCACCACGACCACTTCCGAGAGCGACTTGGTATCATTTTCCAGTTTAACGCCCACCGTGGAGCGGTTTCCGACGGTCACTTCCTGAGAGATGTAGCCGACAAAGCTGAAGACCAATACCGCCTTCTCGTCGGGCACATTCACCTGATAGAATCCTTTGCTGTCTGTGGTCGTACCGCGGGTCGTGCCTTTCAACACCACGCTGACGCCCGGCAATCCCGCCCCGGATTCGTCGATCACCGTGCCGCTGATGCTGAGGTCGGCCACAACGGGCTGGTGGTTGGCAACGGATTCGGTCGCATTGCCATCGGTGCGCTCGTCAACCGGCGTGGCAGCGGGCGTTGAAGCCTCCGACTCCGTTTCTTGAGTCCGGTTCGACAGGTCGTTTTTCGTTTTCCGCTCTTCGGTGATTACAAAGGTGTCTTTCCGGATTTTTTTCACCCGCAAACCAGTATTCTTGAGCAGATTGTGCAGGTTTTTCTCGACGGAAACGTTCAGATTGACGGGCTCGGAAGGCCCGGTTTTCCCGGCCATAATCCGGTCTTCAAACACAATTTCAACGCGGTAATGACGCTGCAAATCGAGCAAAACGTTTTTGAGTTGCATTTGCGCGCTTCGGCCGGTGGAGCGTTGCAGGTGTTGGGCCGACGCCAGCGTCTGGCAAAAACCGGTAACCGGATAGCCGATCAATAGCACCGCTAACAAACCCAGGTGGTGTACAGCTTTCTTCATTTGATCTGAAATAATAGGGAATAGGGATAATCAGTTGTTTTTTAACAGGAGGCCCGTGCCGGTTTTCTCGGTTTTGAGGTCGAGGGTCTCGGTCAGGACGTTGAGCAGTTCGTTGGCATTATCGGCGTGGTAATTCCCGGAAATGGTCCGTTGCGCCAGTGAGTCGTCGTCGATTTCCACTTTCAGGCCAAAATTTTCGCGGAGCAGGTAGCACACTTCCCAAACGGACGTTTCCTTGAAGGTCAGGCCGGTTTTGTCCCGGGCTTCGGCTTTCGGAACCGCCGGAAGCTGACGCAGATGGAGATTGCCCTGGTGGCTGAGCGTGAGCAGATCGCCCGGTTTCATCGTCAATTGGTGTTTATCGGCGCCCTGGCTGTAATCGACCCGGATTTTGCCCCGGCCCAGGGCCACATTTGTGCTTTGCTTCCGGGCGTAAACCGTGAATTCGGTCCCCAGCACTTCAATCTGAAACTGGTCGGACGTTTTGACCACAAACCGCTGGTGATCGGGTTTGTGCGTCACCGAAAACCGGCCCTCTCCCGTCAAAAGCACTTCCCGGATGTTCGTGTAAAAGCCAAACCGGGGCACTTGCAAAGACGAATTTGATTTCAGCACCACGCCGGTTCCGTCTTCCAGCCGGAGGGTTTTCGTTTCTCCGTAGGCCGTGTAGTGTGTCTGATAAAACAGCTTGTTTCGCAACGGAATGAGCAGCGCCAGCAAAACCGTTGCGGCCACCAGATACGGTTTCCAGCCGCCCCAAAAGAACAGCGGTTTGCGAACGGGCATCGGTTCTTCGTCTGCTTCCGGCCTTTCGGTCTGGTCCAGCCGTTGCACCACTTTTGCAAAAGCTGCTTCCTGATCCGGCACAAATTGCAGGGAGCGCATCTCCCATTCGAGCAGCCATTCGTGGAACGTTGGGGTATTGGCCGGATTTTTCAGCCATTCCTCCACGGTTTGACGCTCGATCGGGGTTGCCTGTCCGGCCAGATAGGTAAACAGGGTATGTTTCGATACCGAATGATTCATGTTTGTGGCATTTGAACGAGAGACTTGAAAAGCTACTTTTCCCCTTAGTTCAGCAGAAAAATAGATTGATGAGGCAGACGAGCACGGTCCATTCTTCCCGCAGGGTCTGGCGCAGGTGTTTGAGGGCTTTGGAAATATGCACCTCGACAGTTCGGGGTGAAATCTGCAATTCGGTGGCAATCTCTTCGTACTTTTTATTCTCGAACCGGCTCAGCAGAAACACCCGCCGACACTGCGCGGGCAACTGGCTGATGGCGTCGTTGACGGCCAGAAACAGATTGTTGAAATGGACTTCCGAATCGGGCTGCGGCTGATGCCCCGTCAGGTGGTTTTCGGTAGTCGAATCGATGGAGTCGGTTTTGCCAAACTCTTTGCGCAGGTGCGTATAGGCTTCATTCCGAACCGCCGTGAACAGATAGCTGATGAAAGACGAGTGCACTTTCCGGTACGCTTCCGTGCGGTAGAACTGGTAGAACACCTCACTCACCAGGTCTTCCGCCAGTTGCCGGGAATAGACGAACCGAACGGCATGGCTACAGAGTGGGGTATAATAGTGCCGAAACAGCAGTTCAAACCCTTTCCGCGGTTCCTGTTCAAAGGCTTTCCGCAGAAAAAGCTCGGAATCATACACCGTCGTCACCGGTTTTTCTTCGGCGATGGAAGGTGTAGGGCGGTTTTCGGGCGATATCGAAGGGTTCAACAGGGTAAAGGTAGCCATTAGCACAAGATCTCTAAAACGAATTAAAGACTTTATTGCACTATTTTACCCTTAGTGATTTTTGAAAAAAGTTGACTTTTTTTTGACCGCTGGTCGCGATTTGCAATCGCGACCTACTCTGTAGCGGATTTGCAATCCGCATTTTTAAAGCATTTGTCTCGGATCAAAGCGTGCGCTGGTCGCGACCGGGCGTCCGGCGCCGTTGCAATCGGCATTCCTTCACTTCATTAACCACAAATAGTCTTCAAATCACAATCACCTCCAACAACCCTTTTTTCCCCGCATAATTCCGGGCAGAACTATAGAGGTATTCCTCCGGATACTCAACAATTCCGGCCCGTACCGGATTATCGTGCAGGTAGGTTAACTTCTGAACTAAAAACGGATCGGTAAACAGTTCTTTCGCTTCATTGCCATCCTGCCAAAACTTATATTCCTTGATTCTGGGCCGAACTTTTCCGGCAAATTCAAATCGATACAGCAGCCATTGCCGACGGCTTTCGGGCTCTTCCTGAATCGCTTTTACCAGCGCTTTGGACGTGAATTTCTTGAGATCGCGGAGAATATCAGACAAAGACGTGCCCGATTTGGCCGAAGCAATCAGGTGAATATGATTGGTCATCAACACCTAGGCATACAGCTCCAGCCCCTTGTGTTGCTGGCAATACCGCAGCGAATCGACGATTATATCTTTATAAACTGGTCGCGTAAATACATCCACCCAATCAACGACGGTTAGCGTCAGAAAATAGGCATAGTCTTCGGAAATACGGTTGCGAACCCCCATAGCAAACCTCTTATTTTATAGATACCACTGTTTGACGTTAAAAAGGGGGAAGAGTAACGGAATTATGAGAATTGGCGGATTACAAATCCGCCACAGAGTGGGTCGAGATTGCAACGGCACCGGCCGCCCGGTCTCGACCAGCACACAATTCAGCCTTCTTTTTCAGCAATTCAATCACCGGTTCCGTTTATTGAGTCACCCGGTTTTTGGGTGCTGACGCGCACTTGCCTTGTTTTGTACTCATTCTGGAAGACGGAATAGCAAAACAACAAAAACTACTGAATCATGAAAATGCGTTTTCTCGCGCTACTGGCGCTGGTACTCCTTTCGGTTGCCTGTAAAAAAGGCGGCAATGAATCCATTGATCCGACCGATCATTCATCCGGCGACGGAAGCGGCCAAAATCCAAATTCCGGCAATCCGCCCCCGGCAACCGGAAAAATACCGGCTGAACTCGTCGGTAAATGGTCGTATGGAACATTTTCGCCGACCAATTTCTGGGATTACAATGGCAAATACACCGGCAACGCCTACGAGCAGGCCCTGGTGTTCGAATTTCACGCCAATGGCACCTACGAAGAGTACGTCGTCAACTCCACCACGAGCTACAATTGCCGAACAGAAGCCTACACGTTTTTCAAAGGAACCGTTAAGGTTAACGAAGCAAACCGTTCGTTTGTCATCACCCCCGCCAGCGGCAACTACCGGGGCTTTTACGGCTGTGCGCCCAGCAGCAACATCAACCGCGATGCGCGAAAGGAAGAATTGAAGCAGGAAACCATGAATTACCAGGTCGAAAGTGGAAAAACCGCCCTCAAGCTGTCGGACGCCGAAAATCCGCAGGGAGTGCGTCTGAAAGCCGTTACGTGGTAAATTAACCGACATAAAAGCCGATCGGCTGGACGCTTTTCGAAGCCACTCAGTCGATCGGCGTCTTCGTTTTCGACTGATTTTCCAGCAGAATCACCCCGGCTTTCGACTGCCGCCAGCGGTCTAGCAACGCCTTGGGCGTGGGCGTCACCCGGAAGGCAAACGACCCCAGCAGCAGGTCTTCGTCGCCATCCTGATCGACGTCGGCGGCATCCATCGTCAACCACGCGCCCTGATCCGCATCAGGAAACGATTTCGGCCGAAACCGGTTGTTGCCCCGGTTTTCCAGAAACACAAAGTTTTCCAGCCGTTTGCGCGACACATCCGGGAAGAACGCAATGGCGGCCACATCCAGATCACCGTCGCCGTCGAAGTCGCGGGCGAGGGCTTTCGTGGCCCCGTGCAGGGGATAAAACCACACCTGCCGGAATTTAAAATTGCCGTCGTTGCGGAACAGCCGGACGCCGTGATACCGCTTCAGGGTGTTGGAATAATCCGCATTATCGCCGTTGGTATACAGCAGATCCATATCGCCATCCTTATCAAAATCAACGACATCCAGGTAACTGGACCCAAAGACCGGCGGAAAACGCAGCACGGTTTTCTTCCAGAACCGCCCCCCGCCTTCGTTGTTAAAAACCGCAACCTGCTCGTCGCTCTGCGACAGTAAAACGACGATGTCCACCCTGCCGTCACCATTCACGTCGGTCACCACGGTTCGAACCGCGCCCGGCACCGGTTCCAGAACGTGTTCGGTGTAGGTCGATCCGGTATTTTCAAACCAGGTCAGTTGCCCGGTATAAAACCCGAACTGACTCACCAGAATGTCTTCTTTTCCGTCGCCGTTCAGATCAGCATAAGTGGCATCGACGGGTCGTTGCAGCCGTTTCAGCAACACCGCCCGATCGATCTTCTGCGTCGCCGGGTTGCGGTTGATGTGCAGCAGTTCGCCATTCAGGAGATCGTTGGGGTCCATCGTTCCCATCGCCAGCACATCGAGACTGCCGTCGGGCCGGGTGCGCAAGCTGGAAGGGGGTGAAAAAGTCACCACTGAATCGACTTTTTGCAGGGTGTTGTCCAGAAAATACAGCCTTCCTCGCCGACTCCCCACCGCAATGCGCCGACTCACCGGCTGATAGGCCAGCAGAGTTACCAGATTGTCGACGGACTGGGCAGGTTTGCGGATTTTGAAAAGTGGCAAATCGTACGAAATCGCGGGGCGGGGGGCCTGTGGCAACGGTTTTTCCGGCGCGTTTTTTACATAATAGTCGGTAATTTTCTGCCAATCGTCGGGATGCACCATCGGCGCATTGGCAAAGGCTGTCGATTGCAGCACCCGCTGAATTTCGTCCGGGTCGCTCAACTGCCGGAATGGCGACAGCGAATCGGCCGAAAAACCCATCCGAAGCGCCATTTGCGGCAACACTTTTCGCTTCCAGATGTCTTTTTCCAGCAACTCCGGTGATGGAAAGGCGTGGCAGCCTGTGCAGTACTGCCGGGCTAGTTCCGGTCCACTTAAGCTTGACGGTTCCGTTGGCGTGGTTGACTGCGGGCTTTGATTACACGCCATTGCCCAAAACACAAAAAACAAATAGACGAAAAACGAAATTGATCTATTGAAAGACATCGTATGATAAAAAACAGAACAAACTTATCACAAAACCGCCTGTTTTTCAACTGCTGGCCGACCGCCGTTTGACCTTTTCCGAAATCGCTATTACTTTTTCTCATTTCTTTGCACCGCAATAGCCGCCCTTTATTTCTATGATGAACTGCATTCTCGGCGTCGACATCGGCACGACTAACGTTAAGGCCCTGGCTTTTCAGCCGGAAACCGGCGATCTTGTTGCCCACGCTTCCGCCCCCCTGACAACGCTCCACCCCCAACCCGGTTATGCGGAACAGGATCCAGAGGAAGTCTGGACGAACCTGATCGACGTGCTGGACGAAGTTTGCCGGGAAGTGAAGCAGCAGAACGGGCGCATCGAAGCCGTTGGATTCAGTTCGGCCATGCACAGCAGCATGGGGGTCGACGACGCCGGAAAACCGCTCACCCATGCGATCCTGTGGTCTGACAACCGGGCCGAAAAACAGGCAGCTTCCCTCCGCCACGACCAGGCTGCTCTCGGCAAAGACATTTACGAACGAACCGGTACGCCCCTGCACCCGATGATTCCGCTCTGCAAACTGGCCTGGTTTCGGGAACACAACCTGCGGCTGCTGCGCCGGGCCACGGGCTGGATTTCAATCAAAGAATACATTTGGCACAAGCTGACGGGGAAATACCAGATCGATTATTCGATTGCGACGGCCACCGGTTTATTCGACAGCCAGCGGAAGGAGTGGTATGCACCCGCGCTCGAATTTGCCGGTATCCGGATCGAGCAGTTGTCGGAACCGGTGCCCACCACCTACGCCGGCAAGCTCACGAACTCCGCGCTACCCGGCTCCGTCACCGACGGCCTGGCGGAAGCGGCTCTCTACATCGGGGCATCGGACGGCTGTCTGGCAAACCTGGGAGCCGGGGCCATTGAATCCGGGATCACCACCATTACCATTGGCACCAGCGGAGCCATTCGCCGGACGGTTCAACGGCCACTGCGCGATGAAAAAGGGCGGTTATTCAGTTATATCCTGAATGTCAGCGATCCGACGGATAAAAACTACTACGTGGTCGGCGGCCCTACCAACAACGGGGCGAATGTTCTGCAATGGGTCTCCGAAAAGCTGACGCAATCGGAAACCACGGACGTTCTGGCCGAAGCAGCCACCGTAGAAGCCGGTTCTGACGATCTGCTGTTTTTGCCTTATTTGCAGGGCGAGCGCGCTCCGCTTTGGGACGCGGGCGTGCGGGGCTCGTACCTGAATGTCGACTGGCACCACGGACGGGCGCATTTTGTGCGGGCCGCGCTGGAAGGCGTGTTGTTCAATTTGCTCCGCATCGAGCGCATTTTGTCGCGGCACACCGGCCCCACGCGGGTGATTCACGCCAACGGCGGTTTTGCCCAGTCCGCGTTCTGGGTGCAGATGATGGCCGATATTTTTGGCGTTCCGGTTCGGCTCAACGAGAGCAACGAAAGTGGTGCTATTGGCGCTATTCTGCTGACAATGAAGGCCACCGGGCGGGTTTCGTCGCTGGCCGAAGCCACCCGCCACGTCGGCTTCGGCCAGACGTTCGAGCCGGATGCCGAACGTCACCGGCGGTATCAGGCGGTGTACAAACGGTTTGAACAGGCTTTACCCTGAAACTGCCCGGTGGCTCCACAATCAGTCCATCATAAACTGCTTTTGATACGCATCGATCACCTGTTCACGCGTTCGTTTTAACCGCATCTTGACGGCACTGTGGTTGATGTTGTACTGCCGGGCAATTTCGGTAACGTCAATGTTATCCACGTATTTGAGTTGCAGCAACGCCATGCGGTCCGGCGAAATTTTTTCCATTACCACCGCCATCTGGCTCAGCATGGCATGGGCCGTATCGCTGCCTTCCGAATCGGGAATGTTGTCGATATCGACTTCATCCATCGCCACCACCACCATGCGGTTTGCCACCCGGCTTTTCTGCCGGCAATAATTTTGTGAAATGGAAAACAGCCAGGTCGAAAAAGCGGAACGTCCCTGAAACTGATCAATCTTGATGAAAACCTGAAGAAAAATGTCGTGCGTATAATCTTCCGCCTTGACCGGGTCGCGGGTAAATGTCAGACAGCTACCATACACTTTATGCACATAGCGTTTGTACAAAGTCTCCAAACAATCCGCCCGGCGGGTGTTCAGATACGAACCGATGAGTTCTTCGTCTTTCAATACACGTTTCATAAGACAGAGAAAATTAATATTCAATAATGAACTGTTACGTTTAGGTCCATCAGAAACAGGTCCTCCCAATCCGGTAACTTCGGGACTGGCGTTGATTTTTGAGTCTAAAATCAACAGTGATGTTACTGATTTTACATGATTGTTAAATACAATTACCCCGCCAGCCGGGCCTTGTGGCCGGGATAACACTATGAACGTATAGATTAACGTTATAAACCGAATGTTGAAGAGTATAAATACTTATATTTGGGCTTATCAACTTGCTGTGAAGCGCTTTTAGGCCCAAAATTGAGTACTCTCGTCAGTGAATAATGGTCGAATAGGACTTTTCAGGGCATGAATATTCATCAAAGTACAATGAGTAAGACTTCCCAGTTAATATCCGATGGGTTGTTTGCTCAAAAAACTTGTTTACTTATATTTACTATCTCATCGTTACCCAGTAACAAAAGTCCTCTACTCACCATAGCTCAATTCCATGAAATATCGTCAATGTCTGATTGTAGACGATTCCGATTCGGCGGTAGCCATCCTGCAGGAGTATCTGGCACGGCTCCCCTTTTTTATGCCTCCCCAGATCAGCGGAACCGTGCGGGATGCAACAAGTCTGCTACAACAGCAGCATTTTGACCTTATCTTGCTGGATATTAGCCTTCCAGACCAAACAGGACTGGATTTATTACGCTCGTTTTCCAAACCCCTGTCGGTGATTGTTACCACCGCTAATCCCAATTTTGCCGTTGAGAGCTATGATCTCGATGTGGCGGATTACCTGCTCAAACCCTTTTCTTTTAACCGGTTTATCCGGGCTGTCAACCGCGCCCTGGGGGTTCAACTGGCTCAAAATAGCCTGACGGAGGACCGTTTCATCTTTTTAAAAGTAGGCCATGCCATGCAGCGCTTCGATTACGACGCCATTGAGTACATACAAGCCTTTGGCACCTACTGTAAGGTGTTTATCAATCAGAAAGTGGTGGTGGTGAACGAAATAATTTCCAATCTGGAAAATCTGCTCCCCCGACACAAATTTCTCCGGATTCACAAATCCTACTTATTGAATTTATCCAAAATCAACAGCTACAATTATCGGACAATCTTTGTGGGTACGGCCAAGATTCCGCTGGGGGCTTCCTACCGGGATAAGTTCGAAGGTTTCCTGAATCTGCTCGATAAAAAATCAGAACCGTAAAATCAGCGGATTTGCTAACTTGCGCGACCGTTTTACCTCCCAATTTATGTTTGTTGAAGCCATTGAGCGGGTCGACCCTTTTGTACGTCCTATTTTATCGATTGTCCGGCGGTATGGCAGCAGCGAAGTAATTCCGGCCTGTTCAACCATGTTTTTTGTCAATGAACAGGCCTGCGCCGTCACCTGCAAGCACGTGGCCGAACAACTGATCAGTTCGGATACGATTCACCAAAATTACATCCAGTTTCAGGGCGAGCGCCGTTCCATTCCGCGGGACAAAAACCAGACCCGGCGGCAGGAAGACCTGGAAAACAAATACAACCTGCGCCGGGAAAGCATCATCCGGATCAAGAACCAGTTCGTTAATTCGGTCGATCAGTTTTCGGAAATCACCTACCACCTCCACCCCACGCAGGACCTGGCCGTTATCCAGTTTAAAGGATACAGCCAGATTAAATACAACGCCTGTGCGGTTTTTCTGCGCGATAGCAGCAAAATCAAGCAGGGCCGGAGCCTGTGCCGTCTGGGATATCCCTTTCCCGAATTTACCAATTACCGCTTCAACCCGGAGCTTGACGACATCGAGTGGACCGCCGACGGACGCAGCAACACCCCGCGTTTTCCCATCGACGGCATCGTGACCCGGCTGCGGGCCGAAAACGGCGAAATCGTCGGTGTTGAAATGAGCACGCCCGGTTTGCGGGGACAAAGCGGTGGGCCGCTATTCGATACCAGCGGCATTATTTACGGTATGCAAAGCTCCACGCGCCACCTTCACCTCGGTTTCGACATCGAAGACCGGGATGTGATTGTGAACGGCCGCCAGACCCGCGTGTCCAACTACCCGTTTCTGAACGTTGGTCAGTGTGTTCACGTTGACATCATCAAAAAGTTCCTGCGAGATTTGAGAATTAAATACTATGAAGAATAACGCCCCCAAAGACCGGTCCGTAGACACAAAGCCGACAAC
The DNA here is from genome assembly GCF_965227735.1 of Larkinella sp. Taxonomy (NCBI): domain Bacteria; kingdom Pseudomonadati; phylum Bacteroidota; class Cytophagia; order Cytophagales; family Spirosomataceae; genus Larkinella; species Larkinella sp. The sequence continues at coordinate 2,483,471 of NZ_OZ245776.1, forward strand.
CCTCACGGCGTATTCGCTGGAGACACAAACGGAAGCGGCCATCGACCTGTTGAAACGGCTCATTGCAACTCCTTCACTCAGCCGGGAGGAAGACCGTACGGCGGCTCTCATCGAACAGTTTTTCCGCCAGCGCAGCATTCCCTACAAGCGGACCAAAAACAACGTCTGGACCCACAACCGGTTTTTCGACCCTGCCAAACCAACGTTGCTGCTCAATTCACACCACGATACCGTCAAACCGAATGCGTCGTGGACGCTCGACCCCTTCCAGCCCATCGAACGCGAAGGCAAACTCTACGGTTTGGGCAGCAACGACGCCGGGGGCTGTCTGGTGTCGCTCATTGCCACGTTTTGCCATTTTTACGACAAAAAAGATCTGGCCTATAACCTCGTGATGGCGGCCACGGCCGAAGAAGAAATATCGGGTCGCGAAGGGCTGGAGATGATTCTGCCCGAATTGCCGCCCATCGACTTTGCCATTGTGGGCGAACCCACGCAGATGCACCTGGCCATCGCCGAAAAAGGGTTGCTGGTGCTCGACTGTACGGCCAAAGGCAAATCCGGCCATGCCGCCCGCGACGAAGGCGACAACGCCATTTATTACGCCATCAAAGACATCGCGTGGCTGACCAGCAATCCGTTTCCGAAAGTGTCGCCGACGCTGGGACCGGTCAAATTGTCGGTGACAATCATCAACGCGGGCTCGCAGCACAACGTCGTTCCCGACACCTGCACGTTTACGGTCGATGTGCGCGCTACGGAACAATATACGCTGGAAGAAATCATCGAGACGATTCGCAAAAACATCCGCTCGACCGTTCAGCCGCGTTCGATTCGACTCAAACCGTCGAGCATTCCGCTGGATCACCCGATTGTGCAGGCGGGTATTGCCCTGAAACGCGAAACCTACGGTTCGCCAACCACCTCCGACCAGGCTTTGCTCGATTGCCCCTCGCTGAAATGCGGTCCCGGCCACTCCGAGCGGTCGCACACCGCCGACGAATTTATTTATTTGCGGGAAATTGAAGAGGGAATTGAGTTATATATCCGAATGTTAGAACAAATCCTGTAAATCATGTTGCACCCACTCACGTTTGAAACGATTTTCAAAGACAAAATCTGGGGCGGCCAGAAGATCAAAACCGTTCTGGGCAAAGACTTTTCTCCTTTGCCCAACTGCGGAGAAACCTGGGAAATTTCCGGCGTTTCGGGCAATATCTCCGTGGTGGCCGAAGGGCCGCTGAAAGGTAAAAGTTTGCAGGAACTGCTGGAACACTACAAAGACGAACTGGTTGGCAAGCACGTTTACGAGCGGTTTGGTAACGAATTTCCGTTGCTGGTCAAATTCATCGACGCCAACGACGACCTCTCGATTCAGGTTCATCCGAACGACGAACTGGCTAAAAAACGGCACAACAGCTTTGGAAAAACCGAGATGTGGTACATCCTCGCAGCCGACGAAGGAGCCACGCTCAACTCCGGTTTTAACCGGGAAGTGACCAAAGACGAGTACGTGAAGGCCGTCGCGGATAACACGCTGATGGACATTCTGAACATCGAACCGGTCAGTGCCGGGGATGTCTTCTTTTTGCCCGCCGGTCGGGTTCACTACATCGGAAAAGGCATTCTGCTGGCCGAAATCCAGCAAACCTCCGACATCACCTACCGGATTTACGATTTCGACCGCACCGACGACAAAGGGCAGAAACGCGAACTCCATACCGAACTGGCGGTCGATGCCATCGATTATACGCACTACGATCAATACAAAACATCGTATGATTCCCAGCCGAATCAGAGCGTCAATGCCGTCACCAGCGACTACTTCGTCACCAATGTCCTGAAATTCGATCAGGAAGTGCTGCACGATTACACACACCTGGACTCGTTCGTGATCCTGGTTTGCGTCGACGGTGCACTAACGGTCGAAACCGGCGACGGCTATCGCATCCCGCTGAAAATGGGCCAATGCGTACTGCTGCCCGCTTCCACCACGCAGGTCACCCTGCTCCCCAACGGCCCCATGACGGTTTTGGAATCCTACGTACCTTAAACTAACGATGAATTTCATCTACTTCATTTTTGCTTTTCTGGTTGGAACAGCGACGAGCATTCAATCGGGCGTGAATTCCCAGTTGCGACAGAGCATTGCCCATCCGGTGCTGGCCGCTCTCATCTCGTTTGGCTCCGGTTTTGTGGTGCTGGCGCTGATGTGTCTGGCTTTCCGGACGCCCATACCGGCTCTCGAAACCATGCGGGGCATCAGTTGGTGGAAATGGACGGGCGGTTTGCTGGGCGCCATTTATGTAACCACCGTCATCATAACCGTTCCGCGGATTGGCGCGGGCAACCTGCTCAGTCTGAGCGTTGCCGGCCAGTTGCTGGCAGCCGTTATTCTGGATCATTACGGCCTGCTCGGGTTTAAAGAACACGGGCTGACGCTCTGGCGACTGGTTGGCGTTCTGCTGATCGTGCTGGGTGTTGTGCTGGTGGTAAAGAATTAGAAAACAACGAACAATTCGGGTTCCAATCCGTGTTCAGTAGGCATGGTCAAATACCGCTTTTATCCGACGCTGCTCAACACCTTCTCCCGGTATCTTTCCGGAGGTAATTTCACGATGCAGCAGTTGCTCGACACCATCAACCGGGTTCCGGCCCCAACGACGGTGGCGCAGGAGCGCGGCAGCCGGTTTGAAGATGCCGTGATCAAGGGCGAAGACGAGGAGCGGTTCAACGCCGACATTCTGGAAAAATTCCGCCGACACCTGCCCCGCCCCATCATCGAAACCCAGGTCTATTGCCAGTATGAGATCGACGACGTGCTGTTTTACGGCTACGTCGATCTGATCGGAAAATACAAAGCCGTCGATATCAAAACCACGGCGTCTTATCAGCATCCCCGATTCACTTTCAACCACCAGAATCTGTATCTCCACGCGCTGAAAAAACGCGGCATCCGGTTGATGGAATACCTGATCACGGATTTTAAGGAGGTCTACGTCGAGAGTTATTCCCTCACGCATCCGATTGATAAACAGCTCGAAGAAATCCGGCTTTTCAAACAGTTTCTGGAAGAACACCGCGCATTAATCTCCGATCCGAAGATTTTTGTGACTCCGGAGTGAGTAAATAAGTTATTACACAGGGTTTATCAGAGAACACCAGAGGTAACCAGAGATTTCTCTGATAAACCCCGATTTCCTCTGATTACCTCTGTGTAATAACAACTTTCGAATTCTCATGAAAAAACTCATCATCGCCATTTCTTTCACCCTCGCTTTCTGCTCGTTCCAGAAAGAAAAATGGGTCAAGCTCTTCAACGGGAAAGACTTCAGCGGCTGGACCATTCGCGGGGAACAGGTCAAGAATGATTACCGCATCGAGAACGACGAAATCGTCGGAATCTCGAAACCCAATTCCCAGAATACCTTCCTCTGTACCAATAAAAATTACGACGATTTCATTCTGGAACTGGAAGTGAAAGTCGATACGGGCATGAATTCCGGCATTCAGTTTCGCAGCGAAAGCCGCCCGGATTTCAAAAATGGCCGTGTTCACGGCTACCAGGCCGAAATTGATCCGGCGGCCCGCGCCTGGAGTGGCGGTTTATACGACGAAGCCCGGCGCGGCTGGCTGGTCGATCTGAAAAATAACCCCGAAGGTCGGCAGGCATTCAAAAAATTCGACTGGAACAAATACCGGATCGAAGCCGTTGGCAAAACCGTCAAGATTTTCCTGAATGGCGTCAAAACCACCGACTACACCGACACGCTGGCGACCAAAGGATTCATTGCCCTCCAGGTTCACGGCACCAAAGTGCAGCGGCCCATGGAAGTCCGCTGGCGCAACATCCGCTTGCAGGAACTGGCGAAGAAATAACGGCAAATCACGTCCGTACACAAAATCTAGCTTTTTTATTCCCCGCTAACCGGTGACCTTTGCGGCTATGATTGGCCGCAGTTTACGTCTGTATCGGGATGCCTACCGGGGTTTGCCCGCGCCCGTGTGGTTGTTGGGGGGCGTGATGCTCATCAACCGCAGCGGCACGATGGTGCTGCCCTACCTGACGCTGTATCTGACGCAACACCTCCATTACAGCGTGACGGAAGCGGGCCTGGTGATGGCCGTTTACGGGGCGGGGGCGCTGGTCGGGACGTTTCTGGGCGGGCGGCTCTCCGACCAGTTCGGCTTCTACCCGGTTCAGTTTCTGAGCCTGCTGATTTCGGGTTTCTTCCTGATTTTCCTGCAGTTCGCGCAGGATTTCTACACCCTGTGTGGGGTCGTTTTCATCTACACGCTGCTGGGAGATGCCTTTCGTCCGGCGGTTTCGTCGGCGGTGGCCTATTACAGCGTTCCCGAAAACCGCACCCGCGCCTATTCGCTCAACCGGCTGGCGATCAACCTCGGCTGGTCGCTCGGGGGCGGTTTGGGCGGCTATCTGGCCGGAATCGACTACCGGCTTCTGTTCTGGGTCGATGGCCTCACCTGCATCGTGGCCGCGATCGTGCTGCGGGCGTACCTGCCCGTTCCCGTCCGGTCTGGTTCAACGGTTGCCAAAACCGACACCCCCGCAGCAGGCATCCGATCGGCCTACCGGGACCGGTTGTTTCTGATTTTTATCGGGGCTACGATCCTGTTTGCGATCGGCTTCTGGCAATTGTTCGGCATGATTCCGTTGTATTTCAAACAGGTGCTGCACCTGAAAGAAACCCAGATCGGCTTGCTGATGACGATGAACGGCCTGATGATCGTCTTCATCGAAATGGCGCTGGTCTACGCGGTTGAAAAGCGGTATGCCCACCTGAAAGTCGGCATCATCGGGTTCGGCGCGTTGCTGGTCGGCTTGTCCTATCTGATCCTGAATACCGGTTTGTGGCCGGTTTTAGCCATTATTTCGGTTCTTATCAACACGCTTGGGGAGATGCTGGCGATGCCGTTCATGCAGTCGTTTACGGTGGAACGGGCCAATCCGCAAAACCGGGGGCAATACCTCGCGTTGTATTCGATGGCCTATGCCGTCGCCCAGATTACGGCACCCGCTTTCGGGTCACAGGTTGTCGCCTGGGCCGGTTTTTCGACGCTTTGGATGGTGGTGATGGGATTTTGCCTGGCCTCGGCCTGCCTATTCTGGTGGATAGCCACTCAGGTGAGGAAAACCACTCTTTTAACAGATTTACTAAATAGTCCGGGAAGAACCGCTTAATTTTGCGGCTTTCCAACTGACTCCTTACGCGCTTGAAACTCTGGCAAAAAGCAAATACCGACCCTAATTCCAACGCAGCATCTGAAAAAATCGAACGGTTTACGGTTGGACGCGACCGCGAGATGGATCTGTACCTCGCTCCTTTCGACGTGCTCGGCAACCTCGCTCATGCCACCATGCTCGAAACCATCAACCTTCTTTCGAGTGAGGAGTTAAAAATGATGAGTGAAGAGTTAAAAGTTATTTACCAGCAAATTCAGGAGGGCGAGTTTGTGATTGAGGAAGGTGTGGAGGATGTTCACTCGCAGGTGGAACTGATGCTGACGCGGAAACTGGGCGACGTTGGCAAGAAAATTCACAGCGGACGGTCACGCAACGACCAGGTGCTGGTTGACCTCAAACTGTTCACCCGCGACCGGCTCTGGCAAGTGACCGAGGCCGTTCGGCAGGTGTTCGACCGGCTGATTGCCCGTTCGGAGCAACACAAGGCCGATTTGTTGCCGGGCTACACGCACCTGCAAATCGCCATGCCGTCGTCGTTTGGATTGTGGTTTGGTGCTTATGCCGAAGCCCTGGCGGATGATATGCTGCTGCTGCAAACCGCTTACCGATTTGCCAACCGGAATCCGCTCGGTTCAGGTGCGGGCTACGGTTCCTCGTTTCCGCTCAACCGGACGCTAACTACTGAACTGCTGGGCTTTGAAGGCATGCACGTCAACGTGGTATATGCGCAGATGAGTCGCGGAAAAACCGAACAAACCGCCCTGACGGCTTTGGCCGCCGTGGCCGCCACGCTCTCGCGGATGGCAATGGACATTTGCCTCTATAACAGCCAGAACTTCGGTTTTCTGACGCTGCCCGACGCCCTGACAACCGGTTCGAGCATTATGCCCCACAAGAAAAACCCCGACGTGGCCGAACTGCTCCGCGCCAAAACCAACCGCCTGAAAGCCCTGCCGATGGAGGTGACGCTGGTGATGAGCAACCTGCCGTCTGGCTACCACCGCGACATGCAGATTCTGAAGGAAATCCTGATGCCCGCTTTTGAAGAACTCCTGGATTGCCTGGAAATCACGGATTTCATGCTCGAAAACATTCAGGTGAAACCCAATTTGATGGACGATCCGAAATACGATCTGATGTTCAGCGTCGAGCGGGTCAACGCGCTGGTGCTGGAAGGCGTTCCGTTCCGGGAAGCCTATCTGATGGTCAAAACCGAAGTGGAAGAAGGAACGTATAAAGCGTCCCGCGAACTGCACCACACACACGAAGGCAGCCTTGGAAATTTGGGAAACGATCAGATTGTGAAGCACATGGACGCGAACATGCAGGGATTTGGCGCGGAGAAGGTAGCAGAAGCCGTGGAGAAATTAATCGGAACGCGGGACTGATCCCGCGTTCCGATCCCAGCTTATTCCACCCGGTAGGCAACCAGCTTGTTCTTGAAAAACGTCGGCACAACGATCATCTTCTTACCCGAAACATATTCAATATCAGCGGTATTCATTTTCTCCGGCCGCGAGTCGAGCATCAATTGTTTCTGTCCGTCGGCAGTGATGTAAAACAACCGGCCACTCCAGTCCGAAACGATGAAGTCCTTCCCGACGGCCACAATACCGTCGGTGTTTCCCATGCCGTCGGCCAGCTTCGTAATCGCTTTGGTTTCGATGTCGATGGATTGCAGGGCCCCGATTTTGGTGCTGCCGATCATCATTTTCTTCGTTCCGACTGCCATCAAACCGTTCGGATTGTTGAGGTCACCACCGTCCATCCAGATTTCCCACTTGCTGTCTTTCAGGCGATAAATCTTGCTGTTCCGGCTGTCTGATACATAAACCGTTCCCTCTTTATCAATCGTGACATCGTTCAAAAACGCCTTTTTGTCCGTGGCATCCCAGGTTTGCTCGGCCTGCCCGTTCGACAGATTAATGGCAATCAGCCGGTACACATCCGTCACATACAGGCGGTTTTTGTAGATGCCCATGCCTTTGGGTGCGTTCAGGCCCGTCGTCCACTTGAGGTTCTCGATTTTGCCGTCGAGCGAGACTTTCGAAATAAAACCGTCCCCATCGAGCGAATCGGATTTGCCGACGATATTGGCCACATAGAGAACTTTCCCTTTCGGATCATACAGCACCGATTCCGGCACCCGCAACGTGGAGTCGGTTTCCCAGACTTTCACGAGTTTCTTTTCTTTTTTCGGCGACTCAAACGCCGACAGGGTAACGGTCAGGATGATACTGCCGCTTAACAGTAGATTTAGCAAACGCATAGTTCGGGAGCAGATGGTTTTGTAATAATTACCTTGTAAGTAACGACACGGTCGCCGTTATTCCAACGGTTTGGCCGGTTTGTTACCATACAGCGCGCTAACTTAACCGAACGGCAAACAGCTCTTTGGAATTATAGTAAACGTAGGCCACGACAAACAGCGTAACCACCCCACCCAGTGCCACCGAGGGCACCACGCCCAGCAGCCGGGCCGCCACCCCCGACTCGAAAGCCCCGATCTCGTTGGAAGAGCTAACAAAAATACCGTTGACAGCCGCCACTCGGCCCCGCATGTGATCGGGTGGAAAAATTTGCAAAACCGTGTTCCGAATCACCACGCTCACACTGTCGAAGGCACCCGTCACGAACAAGGCAAAAACCGACAGCCAGAAGTGGGTCGAGAAAGCAAACACCAGCGTGAAAACCCCGAAGCCCAACACCGCAATGAGCATGTTCCGCCAGGCGTTGTGGGTGGGCGGAAACCGCGTCAGGAGCAGCATGGTTCCGATGGCACCGATGGCCGGTGCCGCCCGCAGAATTCCCAGCCCCTGAGCACCCACTTTCAGAATGTCTTCGGCAAAAACCGGCAGCATGGCCACCACACCCCCGAACAGAACCGAAAACAGATCCAGCGAAATGGAATAGAGAATGATCTTGGTTTTGAACACGAACCGGAAGCCTTCGCGCAGGCTGTTCCACAGGCTGTCTTTCGGGCCTTCCGTCACCGGAACCGGTTTTTTCTTGATCATGGAAATCAATACCAGACAAACCAGCAGCAAACCGATGACAACCAGCAACGAATAATCCAATCCCAGCCAGACGTAGAGGAAACCGGCAATGCCCGGCCCGGCAATGGCACCAGCCTGCCAGAACGAACCACTCCAGGTGGACGAATTGGCGTATAGCTCCCGCGGAACCAGAAACGGTTTTAGCGACGAACTGGTGGGTGAATAAAATCCTTTGGCCGTCCCGATCAGCACGAACGCGCTGTAAATCACCACCAACTGCGTGGTTTTGGAAAGATGTCCGACCACCGAGGGTTGAAAAACCAGGTAGAGAATGACGGACCCCAGAATAATCACCGACAGGCTGACCTGCAAAATGGAACGCTTCTCCCGCCGGTCGGCGAGGTGACCGCCAAATAGCGACATGGCGATGAACGGCAGCGCTTCGGCCAGGCCAACGAGGCCCAACGCCAGCGGATCGTGCGTCATCTTGTACAATTCATACCCCAACAAAACCTCCTGAATCAGAAGTGTGGCCGTAAACAGAAAGCTATTGGCAGCAAAAAAGCGAAATTCGGGATAACGAAGGGCTGCGTAGGTGTCAACCTTTTTATTCATACGACAAAAATAACGGTTCGATCAGGATTCTGCTGAATATTAAGCGGAACTGTCATTTCTTTGTTTTTGTAAATGAGCCGCCGAGCAGCCCCAACCCGCGACCGGGCTGCCCGTCGTCATTATTTAACGTCTTTCAAAAGAATCGGTTATGCGTGTCAAAATTTGTTGCATCAGCAGTGTGGAAGAAGCCCGGCTGGCGGTCGGAGCCGGGGCGTCGGCGGTGGGTCTGGTGGGGCGGATGCCCAGCGGGCCGGGCGTGATCGGAGATGAACTTATCCGAACGATTGCGCAAACCGTGCCTCCCCCCATCGCCACGTTTCTGCTGACGAGCGAGCCTACGGCCGAAGCCGTGATCGAACACCACCGCCGGGTTTTCACCAATACGATTCAGTTGGTCGACGCCCTGCCACCGGGGAGTTACCAGACACTGCGGGCGGCTTTACCGGGCATAAAACTGGTGCAGGTGATTCACGTTTTGGATGAGCTCAGCATCGACGAAGCCCTGGCATCGGCGGAGGAAGTGGATGCCTTGTTACTGGATTCGGGCAATCCGAAACTGGCCGTGAAGGAACTGGGCGGAACAGGTCGCCGACACGACTGGACGCTGAGCCGCCGGATTGTGGAGCAAAGCCGGGTGCCGGTTTTTCTGGCCGGTGGCCTGAACCCGGAGAACGTCCGGCAGGCCATCGACACCGTGCAGCCCTTCGGCCTGGACATTTGCAGCGGTGTCCGGACCAACGGAAAGCTGGATCCGGATAAACTGACGCGGTTTTTCGCCCAAATTCACCGAAGCTAAATAATAAAAAACCCCGACCAAACGGGCCGGGGTTTTCTTTCTATGCGTCGACTCACCTTACGCTACTGCAATTTGTTTGGGTTCGATCACCGGTTTTTCAACTTTCGGCAGATCGATTTTCAAAATACCGTCCGTGTAGGCGGCCTGAATTTGCTCGTTGTTCACGTTTTTCGGTAAGCGGAAGCTCCGTTCGAAAGAACTGTAGCTGAACTCTTTCCGGGTATAGTTTTCGGCTTTTTCTTCCCTGGCTTCTTCCAGCTTGGCCGAGATGGTTAACTGGTTGTTGGTCAGGTTGATCGCGAAATCTTCTTTCTTCAAACCGGGGGCCGCCAGCTCAATGTGATAGGCGTTTTCATCTTCTTTCACATTCACCGCCGGAACGACCGAACTGGCTGCTTTGGCAACCGCTGGCGTGTGAAAATGACGGTTGAATTCCTGGTTTACCAAATTGTTAAAAAAAGAGGGTAACTGGTTGTATTGGACTAAGGTTCTCATGGCTTTATGTTGGTTATCTTTTTAATTTCTGAACTACATCTCCCTTTATTCAACTTGTGTACCAATCTAAAAATAGAATCCGGATCAGCCATTTTGTCACTAAAATCATTTATACCGAAAGAAAAGATGACATTTTGTCTTACTTGACCGGCATTTTTGTCGGAACAACTGCTCAATGCCACCAGACGTTTGCCGGAATTATTACTTTAATACCTTCGCTTTTTGCCCCTAAATCCCCTAAAGGGGACTTTTAGCATCCGGATTAAGCTGCGTCCAAGTCCCCTTTAGGGGATTTAGGGGCAAAAAGCGGAAATGCAATGAATTATCAGACATAAGTCCTGTACTTAATCAACTGTCTATATCCAATGATTATGGATTAAAACTGCGAGATATGGAGCGGAAACACGGACACAATAAGGCTAGCATAGCTTTTTGGCAAGAGTAAGCAAGAAATTTAATGTGACTGATTGTTGATGCATCGACAATCAAACCTTATTTTTAGCCTTCTGTACCTCCCTCTCAACCGTACTATTACTTATGTTCCAGTATTACCGTCTTCTATCCTTCATTTTTTGCGTCTTACTCAGTACTACGATCCTACAGGCGCAGCAGACCGCGGCCACGTTTTTTGAAACCGGCATTGTGAAAAGTAAATCGGGCGATTTTATGGGTGCTTTACAGGCATTCAGTATGGCCATCGGGGCAAATCCCGAAAACGCACCCAGCTACTACAACCGCGGACTGGCCAAAGCCAATCTGAAAGACCACCGGGGCGCCATTCTGGACTACGACCGGGCCATTGAACTGAATGGAAAAGATGCCCTGGCTTACCTCAGTCGCGGGGTGAGCAAAAGCAAACAGGACGACCACCGCGCGGCCCTCATGGACTTCAGCCGGGCCATCGAACTGGCACCCGACGACGTACAGGCGTATTATTACCGGGGCGTGAGCCGCAGCCGCCTGGAACAATACCGGGGTGCCTTGCAGGATTTCTCTAAAACCATCGAACTGGACCCCAACAACGTACAGACGCTGTATGCCCGTGGCATTACGAAGCAGAAACTGGACGATTACGCGGGCAGTCTGGCCGACTTTTCGAAGGTGATCGAACTGAACCCCAAACGGGCGCAGGCCTACGCCGGTCGCGGAGCGTCGCTGGTGCAACTGGGTCAGTACCAAAAAGCCGCTGAGGACCTTAATAAAGCCATTGAACTGGCACCCGAAGACGGCGAGTCGTTCTACAACCGGGGCTTTGCCAAGAGCAAGCTGGAAGATTATAAAAGTGCGCTGAATGACTATGACCGTGCCATTGTTCTGGAAGCAACCAACTACCGGGCCTTTTATGGCCGGGCCTTCTGCCGTGGCAAACTGGGCGACCAGCGCGGAGCCATTCAGGATTACAATACGGCCATTGAAATCAACAATGCCAACGTAGAAACGAAAGTGGTCTATAACGGCAAAATTTCGAGAGCGGTTCTGGACAATTTGCGGAACGCCGTGCAGCAGAAAAACATCATCGACGCCCTGTCAACCGAACGTTCGGAAGCGTATTTCAACCGGGCGATCAGCAAAAGCAAAACCAACGACATCAAGGGAGCCACGGCCGATCTGAACAAGGCCATCGAACTGAATCCGACCTACTCGGAAGCCTACTTCACCCGCGGCCTTATCCGCTCGCAGCAGGGCGACCAGAAAGGGGCCATTCTGGACTGCAACAGCGCACTTCAACTCGATCCGAAATACGCCGAAGTCTACTACGTACGCGGCATCATCCGCCACAGCCTGGGCGACGAAAACGGCGGCTGCCTCGACCTCAGCAAATCCGGCGAACTCGGCTACACCCCGTCGTACAAGGCGATTAGTGATTACTGCAATTGAGTAAAGAATTTTGCCCCGTTCCCCTAAAGGGGACTTGGACGCGGAATCCTCCGGATGCCAAAAGTCCCTTTAGGGGAACGGGGCAAAGCTCTTTACTCAAACCGCAGGTGCTTGACCGACTCGCCCGAGTTGGCTAGTTCGCGGAGGGAGTCGATGCCGATCTGGAGGTGTTTTTCGACGTACGAGCCGGTAACGCGTTTGTCGCTCTCTTCGGTTTTGACACCTTCCGGCACCATCGGATTGTCGGAAACCAGCAGCAGGGCACCGTGCGGAATGGCGTTGGCAAAGCCGACGATGAAGATCGTGGCGGTTTCCATGTCGATCGCCATCGCGCGAATCTCCCGCAAATATTCCTTGAACACTTCATCGTGTTCCCAGATCCGCCGGTTGGTCGTATAGACCGTACCGGTCCAGTAATCCAGTTCGTGTTTTTTGATCATGGACGACACCGCCCGTTGCAACCGAAACGACGGCAGAGCCGGAATTTCGGGCCGCATGTAATCGTTGCTGGTGCCGTCGCCCCGAATGGCCGCAATCGGTAAAACCAGATCGCCGACCAGCGTTTTTTTTAACCCACCGCATTTTCCCAGAAACAACACCGCCTTGGGATCTACCGCCGTCAGCAAATCCATGACCGTTGCGGCCATGGCGCTGCCCATTCCGAAGTTGATAATCGTAATGTTGTCAGCAGTTGCCGTTTGCATGGCCCGGCCCAGGCCGTAGATTTCGGTATCGTATTTTTTCGCAAACAGCTCGACGTAGTTGATAAAATTCGTCAGCAGAATATACTCTCCGAACTGTTCGATGGGCGTTCCGGTATACCGGGGAAGCCAGTTTTGGACAATTTCATCTTTGGTTTTCATGGTTTGAAGTGTATCATCGATCGGTGGCAGCATTACTCCGCCAGATTCCGTATTTTTGACGGATGGAATCGTTAAACCTACCGGTTTTTGAGTACAATACGAAGCAGATCGAGGGGAAACCGTATATTTTCGATGTGTTGCGGAAGAAGTACGTGCTCATTACGCCGGAAGAATGGGTGCGGCAACACGTCGTGCATCTGCTGCTGAATCAGTATGGCTATCCGAAATCACTGATTCGCAGTGAAGGCGGTTTGAAACTCAATCAATTGCGAAAACGAACGGATATTCTGGTGTTCGACCGGTTGGGAAAACCGTTCCTGCTCGTCGAGTGCAAAGCCCCCCAGGTGACTGTAACCCAACAGGTCTTTGACCAAATTGGCCGTTACAACCACATCCATCAGGCCCCGTACATCGTGGTAACCAATGGCCTAACGCACTTCTGCTGCTGCGTCGATTACCAACTCCAAACGGTTGATTTTCTGGACGATCTGCCCCGGTTTGAGTAATCAATTCGTTTTCTTCCCCGGTTTTGGAAACACCTGATGGGTGTTCGCCCACTGACGCCATAGCCCTTCCAGTTCACGCACTTTATCGGGATACCGGGCCGCCAAATCGTTCATTTCAGTTTGATCCGTTGCCAGATCGAACAGCCGCCAGGTGGTGTCGCGGCTGGCCGAAACCAGTTTCCAGTTCCCGGACCGGGCATACCGCGCGCCAAAATGTTCGTTAAACAAGGTTGAATGACCCACTACCGGTTTTCCTTGAAAAGACGGCACCAGACTGACGCCCGTGCTGGGCGTGATCGCGTGACCCTGGTGGGTTTTGGGGTACGTCGCACCGGCCAGTTCGACAAACGTGCTCATGAAATCCATCACGTGTCCCGTCTGCGCACTAAAGCTGCCTTTTTTAGCCGTCATCCCGTTGGGCCAGAAAGCCACCAAAGGCGTATGAACGCCCCCTTCCGACGATTCGGCTTTCCAGAACTGATACGGCGTGTTGGCAACGTTGGCCCAGCGCTGTCCAATCGAGGCATAGGACGTCTGCGCGCCCGGCATCACCTGCTTTTTGAGGTCGTAGGCAATCGGTCGGCCATCGCGGGTCTGGTTGGGGCGGTCGAAACCGGGGCCGTAAGCCGCACAGTTTTCGGGGCTGGCTCCGTTGTCCGACAAAAACAGAATCAGCGTATTGTCCAGTTGACCGGTTTCGCGCAGGGCTTTCAGCATCCGGCCAATGCCCTGATCCATCCGGTCGATCATGGCGGCATGAACGGCCATTGCGCGGGCATCCCATTCTTTATCCGGGTTGGCTTCCCAGCTCAGGTCATTCTGCCAGCGGTCGGAAAGTTTGGTTTTCTTCGGATCGATCAGCCCCAGTTTGACCATTTTCTGATACCGGTTTTTCCGAATCACATCCCAGCCCACTTTATAGGTATCCTTGTATTTCGCGATGTCTTCGGGCAACGCCATCAGCGGCCAGTGCGGGGCCGTGTGGGCCACATAGAGAAAAAACGGTGCCGATCCCTTCGCAAAGGATTGAATGTACGCGACCGTTGTATCGCTGATGGCATCCGTGTGGTAATAGTTCTTCGGCACGGTTTTGACCGGTTTGGTGCCGTTTACCAGGCTGAATGGATCGAAAAAATCGACGACGCCCCAGATGTTGCCAAAATACCGGTCAAAACCCCGGTTGGTCGGATATTGGTCGATAGGCGCAAAATCGCCGTAGTCCTTCTGGTGGTTCAGCCACGCCAGTTGTTCCTTCGGGTCTTTCTGCACCGTGGTGTTCGAAACGTGCCATTTCCCGGTCATCGCTGTCTGATAACCAGCGGTTTTGAGCACTTCCGCCAGCGTTACGGTATTGTCGGTCAGGTGACCGCGGTAGCCGGGTTGATCTTCCGCTTCGGTCATTTTGCCAATACCGGCCTGCTGGTTGTATAAACCGGTCAGCAAACTGGCCCGCGTCGGACAACAGCGCGAGGTGTTGTAAAACTGCGTATACCGAATGCCGTTTTGGGCCAGGTAATCGATGTTCGGGGTATGAATTTCACCGCCGTAGCAGCCGACATCCGAAAAACCGAGGTCGTCTGCCATGATCACAATGATGTTGGGCCGGGCAGTCGCTTGGGGCGACGGAGTAGCGAGCGGTTTTTTCTCAAAACTGCCCAGAAACAGGATGGCAAAAACGGCCAGCAAAGGGATCGACAGAACCAAAAGCCCTTTTTTCATAACGTAACCAGTAAATTTGAACCAATATGAATGCAACCTACGGATAATCCACGCCGGATGGATCGACACCTTTATTTTTTACCGGTCAATGTTTTGATCGTCTTCAACTCCTCTGCGCTGAAGGGGGTTCCGTCTTTCCGCAAAATGTCGTGAAACCACAATTCCGGCTCTTTGCCGTCGGGCATCGGCATTCGCCAGGCGTAGATGGTGTTGGTTTTACCCGCCACGAACCCCCAGTTGATCGCACCGATGTTTTCCTGTTTCAGCAGCGGCATGATGGTCTGAAAAATACTGCCGTTGGACCGGGCCATGTATTCGGTGCAGATCAGCGGCCGCTTGTGTTGCCGGAGGTCCGCAATCCGCTTTTTATGATCATCGATATACTTGTAATGGTGGTAGGTGATCACATCCGAATTTTCGAGCTGAAACTGGTTTAGCTCGGTAAATTTTTCGTCCCAGTTCCACAAACCGGCACTCACCGGCTGCGAAGGATCAACGGCCCGCGCCCAGCTAAAAACCGCTTTCAGCAATGGCAAACTTTTGCTGAAATACTGGTTGTTGCCCGGTTCGTTATACAGATCCCAGAGCAGAATCCGCTCGTCGTTTTTAAAGGTGGTCATCACATCTTTCACATACCGTTCCAGCATCGCCAAACTGTCGGGATGGGTGTGGATCATGGTACCGGGGTCGCGCACCCAGCCGCTGTTATGAATACCCGGTTTGGGTTCCGGCTGTTTTCCAGGGCGGTATTCGTCGTTCCAGCAATCGTCAAAAAACACCAGAATGGTTTTAATACCGTGTTTTTGGGAGATGCCGAGGTATTGATCGAGCCGCTTTTTGAACCCTGCCTGATCCGACGTCCAGGCCACGTGGTGCAGATACACCCGCATCGCATTCAGTCCCAGACCTTCGGCCCAGCCAAGTTCGCGGTCGAGCGTTTGGGGATCAAAGGTTGCCTCCTGAAACATTTCCAGTTGGTTGATGGCCGAACTGGGCTGGAAGTTACAGCCCCGGATCCAGCCGTGTTTCTGATACCAGGCATTCGCCTTCTCGGGCGTCCAGATCTTGTTTTGGGCGTTTAATCCGGTCGCAACCAGCATCAGCACCCCCACAATGGTCAATAATCGTTTCATACCTACTGTAATAAAGGAAAAGAGTTTAAGACTTTCGCTTTTTGCCCCCAACCCCCTAAAGGCCGGGCGACCAGTGCCGGGCTAAAACATCCGGATTTCGAAGCCCCCTTTAGGGGGTTGGGGGCGAAAAGCGGAATAACTTAACAGCCTGGCCTTTAGGGGAACGGGGCAAAAAGAAAATGCGAAAATGCATCAGAATTATCAGACATAAGTCCTGGAGTCAATAACCCGAATTCTGAACACACAACTTGTTGGCATCAATTTCGGACTGCGGAATCGGGAACAACACCCGCTCCGGTTTGGCGTTCGTTATGCCCCGCGCCTGAGCCAGCGAAATGAACGTTCCCTGACGAATCAGGTCTTCCCGGCGCTTGCCTTCGGAGACAAACTCCCAGCCCCGCTCCCGGAAAATAACCGTCCGGAAAGCTTCTTTGGTGGCGGCATCGGCGGTGGTCAGGTTGGCAATACCGGCTCGGGTGCGCACCTGATTGATCAGCGTAAAACACTCGGCGGTTGGGCCGTTCAGCTCATTCAGGGCTTCGGCGCGGGTCAGCAGGATGTCGGCATACCGAATCACCGGCACGTCGGTTCCGCTGTTGTTCCCCACCGTATTGTTGTCCCAGTATTTAAAACTCCGGGCGTTGTCGCCGGTCGACAGATCGACGGTCTGGTTGCTGCTGTTGACATAGCTGGTGCAAATCAGTTGAAGCCGCTTATCGGTCGGAGCAAACGTGCTGGTGAAGGCGGTTCGCAGGCGGTATTGCGTCGCAAAATTCGACATGGTGGTCTTATAGACATAGTTGGGAAACTGCGGACTGCTCTTGTACGACGGCGGCAAGGTTCCGGCCTGAAACCAGTTTCCGAACGGATCTTCCGTTCGGCACGGCAACACCAGCAGCATTTCGCGGTTGTTCATGCCTTCATTTTCGATCCGAAACAGTTCCGCAAATGCAGGATGCAGGGCGTAGTAGTTCAGATCCATCACCGCTTTCGCGGCATCGGCGGCTTTCTGCCACTGTTTGGTATTGAGGTAAAACTTGGCCAGAATCCCGTTTGCATTCCCTTTGTTCAACCGGCCATACGCTTCTTCCTTCCCCGGATCGGGCAGATCGGCGATGGATTGACTGATTTCCGTTTCGATAAACGTTTTGAGATCAGCCTCCGCAGCCCGCGCCAGTCCGCCAAGCTGGCTCGTCGAAGTCCGGAGCGGAACCGTGCCGAAGAAATTGTACAGGATCGCGTAGGCCTGCGCCCGCAAAACCCGCGCTTCAGCTTTGAAGAGTTTCTTGATGGCATCGGTCGTATTCACGTTGTCGATGTTCTCGATAACGCCGTTGGCATCGCGAATGGCCCGGTAATTCGGTGCCCACATATCATCGTTGAACGTTCCCAGCGACGGATCCCAGGTGAAGTTGATGATCGTGATGAGCTGCCCGTTTTCGGCGCCACCGGTATTGAATGCCATATCGGTACAAACTTCCGAATCATTGATGACGTAGCGCGAGTTGGATTGGGTCTGCGCCTGGGCATAAGCCGAAAACAGCAACGACTTGATACCGCTTTCGGACGTCAGCACATTGCCCGGCGAAAATTCGGATTTGGGCGTTACTTCCAGGGTCTCTTCGCAGGCTGGCAACGCCAGAACCGCACCCACGAGGAGGATATAGTTGACGATCTTTTTCATGAATGATCCACTGTTAGGACGTATAAAGTCTCGTTTCACGGTCAGAACTGGAGGTTTAGCCCCGTTGTAAAGGTTCTGGTTAAGGGATAGGTGTTGTAGTCGATGCGTAAAATATTGTCGCCGAGGGCATTGGCCGCCGGGTCAGAGCCGGAATAGTTCGTAAACGTGTACAGGTTCTGCCCATTTACGAAGACCGACGCCCCGCTGATAAACCGCGTTTTCAGGGGAATTTTGTACGATAACCGGATCGACTGAAGCCGCAGATACGAGGCATCCTCGACAGTTTTGTTGGTCACCTGCCGTTGCCCCTGCACATCGTTCGGCAGAAACGACGGATAGTCGTTGGTGGGGTTGGTGGGCGTCCAGCGGTTCAGATACGGTTCGGCCAGTTTGTTACGGCGATAATCCACCGGATAATATGAATCGACCAGACTGCTGTTCAGCATTTTAGCGCCCTGTGATCCTTCCAGAAACACATCCAGAACGAGGGTTTTATACGAAACGCTGGAATTAAAACCGTAGTAGAAATCAGGCAGCGATTTGCCCAGCACCACCCGGTCGTTGGCATTGATGATTTTGTTGCCGTCCAGATCGCGGTATTTCAGGTCGCCGGCCCGGACGCCGGTTTGCGCCTGACCGAAATCGTCGCCCGTTTGCCAGACACCATCGACCAGATACCCATAAAAAGAACCGATGGATTCACCCGGTTTCAGAATGCTCACCTGACCGATGCTGCCCGGCCCGGTGCCGATGGCCTGACTCACATTGCCCAGACTCAACACCCGGTTTTTCAGCGTCGTGATGTTGAAACCGGCATCGAACCGAACGTCCTTCTGGTTCACAATCACGGCTTTCAGCGCCAGTTCCAAACCGGTGTTGCGCATACTGCCCACGTTCTCGGTCCGGCTGCCAAAACCGGTGCTGGCCGGTTGCGGAATGTCGTATAACAGATTGGAAGTCTTGCGGTTGTAGTAATCGATGCTCCCCGTCAGACGCGAGTTGAAGAAGCCAAAATCCACCCCGATGTCGGCCTGCACGGCGGCTTCCCATTGCAGATCGGGGTTGGCGCTGCGGCTGGGCTGGAGCGAACTGACCTTGTTGCCGTTAAAAACCGCATTGCGTCCGGCAGAATAAGTCGAAAAATAGAGGTAATTCACCGTCGGCTGGTTTCCGGTAACGCCGTAGCTCGCCCGCAGTTTCAGTTCACTCAGCACCCGGTTATTTTTCAGAAAATCCTCGTCATAAATCCGCCAGGCGACGGCTGCCGACGGGAAATACCCGAACCGTTTGTTGGGGCCAAACCGTGCCGAACCATCGGCGCGGATCGACGCCGTCAGCAGATATTTCCCTTTGTAGGCATAACTGGCGCGGCCCAGAAACGAGACGATCTTGTTCTCCTGACGACCACTGCCGACTCCGTTCAGCGTATTATCGCCCGTACCCAAGGCATCGAACGTCAGATCAGGCAGGGCAAAGGAACGGGAATTGGCGATCAGGCTACTGGACGTGTACCGCTCATACGTGGCTCCGGCCACCGCCGAAATCCGGTGGTCTTTCACCTCTTTGTTGTAGTTCAACGTGCCTTCGGTCAGGTAATACCCCCGTTTTCCGTCGCGCACGTCGGCATACCCATTGTACGACAAACCGGTGAGCGTGGTCGGATCGATCCAGAAATACCGCTGGTTGTTGTTTAAATCCACGCCGACCCGCACTTTGGCAGACAACGACGGCATCAGGAAGTATTCCGCATACACGTTTCCGAAGGTGCGGTAGGTGTCGCCCATGCCATATTGTCCATTGATGACGGCCAGCGGATTGTCCATCGGAGCCATCAATGGCGAGCGGTAAAACGAACCATCGGGGTTGTAGGGTGCTGCCGTCGGATCGTAGTTCTGGGCCATGTAGAGCGCGCTGGCGTTGTCGTTCAGACCGACGCCGGTGGCGTTGTAGTAATCGCGGCTGTAAGCCGTCGTCAGACTCACTCCGACATTGTATTTGGAGGCAATGCCGTTTTCCAGATTCACCCGGGCGTTGTAGCGGTTGGTGCCGGATTTCAGCATAATACCGTCCTGGTTAAAATACCCAACCGATACGTAGTATTTGGTATTGGCTCCGGCCCCACTGAACGACAGATCGTGTGACTGGATCGGGGCGTTGCGTAACAACAGATTCTGCCAGTTGGTATTGGCGTTCGTGCCGGTGACTTTGGGCGTGCTGAGTTTGCCGAGGTCGATGATTTCGTTGATCACTTTCGTGTATTCATCACCCGTCATAAACTGCTGGGTATTCGCTACTTTCTGCACGCCATAGGTTCCGTTGTATTCCACTTTCAGCTTGCCATCTTTCCCTTTTTTGGTGGTAATGATCACTACCCCATTCGCTCCGCGTGACCCGTAAATGGCCGCTGCGGAAGCATCCTTCAAAATCTCGATCGACTCGATATCGGCGGGATTCAGGCTGTTCAGTGGCGTCCGGTTGTTGGGATTGCTGGTCGTACCGCCCGCGCTCGCCGAGCCAATGGCCGTGCCGTCGTTGACCGGCAAACCGTCCACCACGTACAATGGATCGTTGTTGCCCGTAATGGACGTAATGCCCCGGATTTGCACGCTCATCGTGGCCCCCGGTTCTCCGCTTTTCTGGTAAATCTGCACACCCGGTGCCCGACCCGCCAGCGTTTGCTGCAGGTTCATGTTGGCACCCCGCGTCAAATCCTGGGCTTTCAGGGAAGTCACAGAACCGGTCAGATCGCTTTTCCGCACCGTTCCGTATCCCACAACGACCACTTCATTCAGCGCCTGGCTATTTACTTTCAACGCCACATTAATTTCCGAACGGTTATTGATCACCTCTTCCTGCGCCAGGTAGCCCACGTACGAAAAAACCAGCGTCAGACCCGTGGCCGGTTCCGGAATGCTCAACTGATACCGCCCGTTGGCATCGGTCGTCGTACCCCGGTTGGTGCCTTTCAAAACCACGCTGACGCCGGGCAGCGAACCGCCATTGTCAGCTCCCGTCACCGTACCACCGACGGAAATATCCACCGGAACGGCGGCTGTCGAAGCGGTCATGGATGCCGGTAAGCCCGCATTCAGGAAATTGTTTTCGGCCTGCTCTGTCCCGGTCGCCGGTACTGCCGGAAATCGCGCATCACCAGCCGACGGTTTTCGGTTCAGAACAACCCACGTACCCGGTTTTACCTGTTTGTAGCGCAGATGGAACGGTTTCAGTAAGCGGCCCAGCGCGTCTTCGAGCGTGGCACTGCCGACCAACGCATCCGCCGGGACGGTCAGATTGGCGATGGTACGGTCTTCAAACAGAATATCGGTCCGGTATCGGGTTTTCAGGTCATTCAGCACGTCGGCCAGTCGGCGCGTCACCACGGCTGATGGAGCCATCGTCGTGCGGTCCTGCTGCCGGATCATCGCCAGGGTCTGGCTGCTGGCCGGTTGCGGACTGCTCAGTAACCAGGCAACCAGCAAAACGGGCAGCGGAGTGGAGTTCAAGGGTGAACACATAGAACAGGAAAGTTGATAAGGGTAGAAAGGCTATTCGAAAAAAGTGACGGTATTTTCTTTCTGTTTGTAATTGATTTCCAACAATTCAGCCACCACCTGCAGAAACTCATCGGCATCGTGGGCCTGGAAAGAACCCGTGATGGTGCGGTTGGCCAGGGCCGGATTTTTCAGTTCCAGCCGCAGGTCGTAGGTATCGCGGAGGAGATCGGCAATTTCCCGAACGGGGGTGCTTTTGAACACAAACCGGTGGTCGCGCCAGGCCGTACTAACCTCAGGCTGAGCCATATGGCTCTGGGTTAGCTGTCCGGCGGGATTGACCCGGACGGCATCGCCCGGTTTCAGGCGCAGGCGACGGACGGGTTTGGTCGGGCTATTGTAGTTGAGTTGGATGGCTCCGCGACTCAGCACAATTTTGGTTTCCTGCGGTCGGTCGTATACGTTAAATTCGGTGCCCAATACCTCCACCTCGATACCCCGTTTCGTGTGAACGACAAACCGCTGGTGCGTTGGCGTATGCCGGATGGAAAAGGCCGCTTCGCCCGTCAGCCAAACCGCCCGGGTTTGTGGGCCGAAGCCGAAACGCGGTACGCGCAGCGTCGAATTGGCATTGAGCGTCACCTGCGAGCCATCCGACAGTGTTACCGGTCGGGTTTCGCCAAAGCCGGTCGCTATGGTCTGGTACAGCAGCCGTTGCCGACCCGCGTAGAGTCCCGCCAGCAGCGAAAGCACCACCGCAGCCGCCACCAGCCAGCGGGGCTTAACCGGCAACGGATGAACGCGGGTGGGCTGGTTTGCCGGAACCGCCGGGTGTTGCTGTTCCCAGATTTCGATGCGATCGGTGAGGGTTTGCAGGGCCGCATCTTCATCGGCGATGTACTGCAAATGCTGGCGTTCCCATTCGTCGAGCCAGGCTACGTAGTGCAATTGGTTGGCCGGTTGCTGCAACCACTCGGCGATCATCGTCCGTTGCAAAGCCGTGGAACGACCCGCAAAATGTTCGAACAATTTTTCTTTCGTGATAACCGGATTCATACGATGACGGAGGTTTGCGCCGATGCAGGGGAGCCCGGTTGCGTGGCAGGATGAACAAGGGTGAATGCCGTTAGCCAGCAAAAAAGGCCTAATTGAAGCGACTGGCGGAGCTGCGAAAGCGCACGACTTAAATGCGCTTCGATCGTTTTCGGAGAAATCTGGAGTTCGTCGGCAATTTCGCGGTGCTTTTTGCCTTCAAACCGGCTCATCACAAACACGCGCTGGCATTGCGGGGGAAGCAGCCGAACGGTTTCTTCGATGCGCTGGTAGAGTTCGGTATACTGGAGCAATTGTTCGGGATCGAGTGCAAAATCGGCGTCCATTCCATCGGCTTCGTCCTCCGCAGGCATCGCTTCCTGCCGAAATTCCAGCCGCAGATGCGTGTAAGCCCGTTTCCGGACGGCAGCATACAAATACGCCTGATAGGACGTGGTAATGTGCTGATGAACCTGGTTTTTCCAGAAACTGAAAAACACTTCGCTCACCAGGTCTTCAGCAATGGTGCGCGAATGGACAAACCGAACCGCCTGACTGCACAGCGTCCGGTAATACCGCCGGAAAAGCAGCTCGTAGCCCCGCCGGGCGTCGCTCTCGAACGTCTGCCGAATCAGAAATTCGGTATCGACCACCACCGGTTCCGCAGGTGGCTGCCGGAATGGATTGGAGGGAACAGGATTTTCGGGTAGATTTTCGGCCATCGACAAAGGAAGACAAACGGATCGGATTTACAACTAAGTCCGCGAAACCGGGTCTATCCCCTAGTCTATTCGTAGATTTTTTTTTATTATTCTCAGATTTCCACAAAAAAACCGCGTCCTGATGATCAGGAACGCGGTTCGTTACGGGGGTACGCTAAAAACTTATTTCGTTTTTACGCCGGAAGCTGCTTGGTCGGCCGTGGCCACAATGTTCATATCGACGGTAAAGTCATCGTAGATCACTTTGTCGCCCAGGTTATCAAAGAATGATTTCGAACCGTATTTAATCTCGAATTTAGCACGGTTGATGGTAGCTTTTCCACTAGCCGTCAGCGTGTTACCCGAAACAGAATACGTCACCGGGAACGTGACGGGGTTCGTGATGCCTTTGATCGTCAGATCGCCGGTTACATCGGCGACATTACCGGCGGTGGCTTTCACTTTCGTGATTTTGAAGGTGGCAACCGGGTGTTTGGCAACCGAGAAGAAATCGTCCGATTTCAGGTGATTGATCAACTTGTCGTGGTATTCCTTGTTGTCTTTCAGGTCGGTGCTGGTCATTGTCCGGAGGTCGATGGATACGAGACCGCCTTTCAACTGGTTACCGCTGAGGGTCAGATAGCCTTTTTCAGCTTTTACGGGGCCGGTGTGTTCGCCGGTTACTTTTTTACCATTCCAGGTCAATACGCTTTTATCGACGTCGATGTTGTACGTCGTCGTTTTGGCGACACTCTTCTTGGCGTTTTTGTCATTGCCGGAAACACCAGTGTTGGCTGCTACAGGATTGCTGATTGCTACGCTCAGGGCCACGAATCCTACTAAAATTTGCTTGTACATGAGATTAATTTTTAATTTAGGGAAATTGGTTGGTTGTAATTTGATTTATTGGTAAAAAAAGGGATTGCTATTCTGACGATCCACGCAGTTTGTCGAGCAGGCGGTTTAGCTCATTGGCTTCTTCTTCGGTCAGGTTATGAAACCGCTTTTCCCACTGATTCTGGTGCTGATCCATGATTTTCAATAGATCCAGCCCTTTCTCGGTGATCACGACGTCGACCGCCCGACGGTCGTTGGGGCATTCGGTGCGCTGGGCTAATTCTTTTGCAAGCAATTTATCGACCAAACGGGACGCATTCGACATTTTATCCAGCATCCGCTCGGTAATATCCGCTACTTTGACCGGGTTAGGGTACTGTCCGCGCAAAATCCGGAGGACATTGTATTGCTGAATGGTTAACCCATACGGTTTTAGTAAATACATCTGCTCATCGCATACCCACCCGTTGGTATACATCAGGTTCACCGTCATCCGGTGATACGGAGACCGGAACGATGTGGTTTGTTTGATGTCATTCTCGATTGGCATTGTCATTTTTGCTAAGTGAGGAACGGCTTCTTCGGTTCAGTTGCAAAATAACCATTTCACCTTTAATTACCAGTCCCCGTTAACGTTACAAATATACTGTCTATACATTTAATGTAACAACATTATATTCAAAAAAAGTTTCAGCGGTATGGAATAATTTCTGGTGCCGAGGTGTCGAAGTCGCGGAAACGGGCGGTGGGCACGCCTTCGAAGGCTGGCCGGAAGGGTGCCGGGTTGTTGGGAATATTGGGATACCAGGCAATCCGGATCTGGAAACTGTTGAAGGTCAGGTTCTCATTTCGTAACCGAAATGCCACGCCATAACCCTGATAAAGAGGTCCCTGGAACAGTTTCCGGGTCTGGTAGGTAACCAAACCAAGGTTGGCAAAGGTGACAATGGCCACCCGAAAACCGACGATGTTCAGACGGGAGAATAAAATATTTTCGAGATTGGTCAATAATAACTTCGTACCGCGCAATTCGTTGTTGTTGATCCCGAGCCGGTCGCGGCCACTCAGCGTCAGGTATTCATTGGTGAACCGCTGAGAACCCATCGTGTAGCGGAAATTGATAAAATGCCGCCAGTTGCCCCAGTTGGTCGTTCGAAGGGGGGTGAAATAACTCGACTCCAGCGAAAAAACACCCTGCTCCACGGTGGTCTTGCTCCGCAGAAAACTGCCGATACTCAACGCGCCATACAGATATCCGAACGATTCGAGGTAATGCGCTTTGGAGTATTTGAAACCCAGGTACTTGCGCTGACCCAGTTCGGCATTATCGTAGCCCGCCACAATGGACGCCAGACTCCCAAAGGGAACGTCCTCTGTCCGGCCAAAACCGTAGATCAATACATCCCGCACATAGCGCCGACGCGACAAACCGATGCTGAACAGCGTGGCATTCGTATTCTGAAACAACTGATTCGTGTCTTGCCGCACTTCCGGCCGGTTGGTGAAAGCCAGTCGCGTAAACCGGGCGGCCACCACCAGCCGCGTTCGGTCGTCTCCTTCCCCCAAAAAACTGAAGAACGGTTTGAAGGCATAACCAGCCCAGACGTCATTATAATAATAGCCGAGCTTGGTGAGCTGAGCGCTGTCTTCCGAAAAAACGATGTAGCGGGGAAACCGGTTGTAACTCAATTCGGCCGAACCCGCCCACTTGGTATCCGGCGTCAGAAACGGGCGATAGAAGCGCACTGCGTACTGTTTCAAATCGCGGGTTTCTACCAGATCGGCCTGCCCGGTAAAAAACGTTTTGCCGATGTATGGAACAATATACCGCCCCCGGTATTCGAGTTTTTGAAAGGGATCGTCGGCGTTATACGCAATCTGGTTGGAAAAGGTGTGGGCCAGCCCCCGGAAGTTTCGCTGCTCCAGGCGCAGATCGAACCGGTTAAAACCGCCCACACTACCCGATGGCAATAACGACCAGACATCCTGCGTGATGACGTAGACATCGACAAAACCCCGGCTTCCTTCGTGCGGCACCACGATGATCCGCGCATCGTGAAACACATTGGAATTCCGCAACAGCCGCTCGTTGTCGCGCAGCGTGTCCGGACTGATGCGGTCGCCCTCTTCGAACAGCAGAAACGACCGCCGGATTACGCCCTCGCGGGTGTCGGCGTGGAGCTGGTTTGCCGTTCGTTCGAGCCAGCTTCGGGGTCGGCGCAACGTATCGTATACACTGGGGCCAAAAACACCCAGCCGCCGGATGTAGATTTTATTGATCACCCGGCCCTGGTATTTCACGAACGGATTGGCTTCAATCTCATTAACATCCCCGGTTTTAATCCGGCTGTTATACATGTCGTGAAACAGCAGTTTGTGTAGTTCGCGCGTGATCTTGCGTTTGAACATCCGGTTTTTCAGGTTCGTGTAAAACAAACTGTCCCGCACCACCTGTTTGGCATCCCGAATGCCTTTCGTAATCGAATCTGCCCGGGTGAGCGAATCGCCTTTGGTGTCGGGAACGGGAATTTTAATTTCCTGCGCCACCGAAACCGAAACCGCCAGCAGCAGCCATACGATCGTCAGCCAGCCCCTGTGAATGAGCCGGAATCTCCTGAAATCGATCTGACGATCTTTGACTGGTTTCACGCTACTGTACTTCTTTTTTCATCCAGTAATCCCGCTGCCTTTCGTGGCCAAACTGAAAATAATGCCACCCGCATTTCTGAAAACCCATCCGCTCATAAAAGCCAATGCCCCGTTTGTTCCGCTCCCAGACCCCCAGCCACAACGTTTTGTACCCTTCCTGACGGGCCCGATCGAGGCAGTTTTCCATGAGTTGTCTCCCCAATCCGTTCCCGATCTGACTATCCAATACGTATAAACGCTGAATTTCGATGGCATGTTGGCCTTTGAGCTGACGGGGTGGGCGGTTTCTTCGTAATTTCGCATAGCCCACCACTTCCTGATCGGAACCAACGGTTACTAAAAAAGTTACTTTGGGGTCCAACAGTTCCTGGCGGGTTTGTTCCACAGAAAAAGCTTCTTCTATATACGCTTCAACCAGTTCGGCCGGATTGTGCGGAGGCCCAAAAGCTTCCCGCATCGTCCGGATCGCCAGATCGGTCAGCGCCACCGCATCGTCCAGGGTAGCGGTTCGAATCTGAAAGGGTGTTTTCAAGACCAGTTTAGTTGTTATGTTTGCAGGGAATAGATGCTTTTGCCCCGTTAACCGTTTAAAGTATACGAATAATATTTCAAAAATCCATGCAATTAACCCGTCCCCTGGTGTTGGCCTCTAATTCGCCCCGCCGACAACAACTGATGCGTGAAATGGGGTGTACGTTCCGCGTTGACGTTCGACCGACCGACGAAAGCTTCCCGGCCGACATGCCCATTGCCGTTGTTCCGGCATTTCTGGCGCGTCAGAAAGCCGACCGGTTTCGGTCCGATCTGGGCGACCAACTGGTTTTGTGCGCCGACACCATCGTCGTTGTCGATTCCGATATTCTGAACAAACCCGCCGATGCCGACGAAGCCGTGCAGATGCTCCGGCGGTTGTCGGGCCGGGCGCACCAGGTTATGACGGGCGTTTGCCTGCTGTCGGCCGAAGAAACCGTTTCATTTACCGACGTGGTTACGGTGGTTTTCAATCCGCTGGACGATTACGAAATCCACGCCTACGTTGAAAAATACCGTCCCTTCGACAAAGCCGGGGCCTATGGGGTTCAGGAACCCATCGGCATGATCGGCATCCAGCGCATCGAAGGTTCTTTTTACACCGTAATGGGATTACCGGTCCACCGGGTTTATCAGGCTTTGAAGCGTTACGAAGTCCGCACCAAAATTTACAATCCCTGAGCTTCAGGAAAGCAAGCTGTTCAGGATTCGTTATTCAGTATTCGATGTTCGTTATTAAAACATGAAAGAGTTTACCCATATCGATCCCAAAGGCAATCCGTCGATGGTTGACGTCAGCGACAAGGCCATTACCCGGCGCGTGGCCCGCGCCCGGAGCATTGTGGTGCTGAACGACGACATCATGCAGCACCTGCAGGGGCAGGATATTCAGACCAAAAAAGGGCCGGTTTTTCAAACTGCCATCATCGCCGGTACCATGGCTGCCAAACGAACGTCCGATCTGATTCCGCTTTGCCACCCGCTCGGTCTCGACAGTTGCAAACTGACCATCACCGCCGACGGAAACGAGGTGATCATCGAATGCACCACGGCCCTCGAGGCCAAAACCGGCGTTGAGATGGAAGCACTCGTGGGCGCGTCGGTGGCGGCCCTGACGGTGTATGACATGTGCAAGGCGTTTTCGCACGATATTGTGATCAAAGAAACCCGGTTGCTGGACAAAACCGGCGGAAAAAATGACTTTCACCAAACCACCTGAAGCAAGCGCTCCCCTGCTGGGTCTGGTGCTGGCCGGTGGGCGCAGCACCCGCATGGGGGTGGACAAAAGCACCATTGTCTACCACGGGAAACCGCAGTACGAATACCTCCACGATCTGCTGGCCAAATATTGCGACGACGTTTTTTTGTCGGTCAATGCGGAGCAGGCGCTTCAACTAGCCGACAGCCGGTTTAAACTTATTCCGGACGATTCGACGGTAAAGGGTCCGTTGGCCGGTATTTTGACGGCTTTCCAAAACCAGTCGGCCTACCACGCCTGGCTGGTGGTGGTGTGCGATTTGCCTTTTTTATCCGAACAATCGATCCAAAAACTGGTCTTCAACCGAACGAGTGAAACCATCGCGACGGCTTTCTGGGACAGCGACCACCGGTTTCCGGAACCGTCCGTTTGCATTTGGGAGCCAGCCGCCTATCCGGCTATCCTTCGGGGCATCGCCGAAGGCACGCCCTACCCGCGGACCATTCTAATGAACAACGCGATCGAGTTGCTGGAAATCGAGGACGTGAGCGAGCTGACCAACGTGAATACCCCGGATTTTCTAGCACCCCAACGGCAGGATGCTGTTTTTTTGCGGGAAGCCATTCGGCTCGCCAAAGAAGGAAACCGAACCGGAGAAACCGGGCAAAGCGATGACGGTTTTTGAACACCAATTAAACAAATGATGAGCGATGAATGGGCTCATGCGGACTGCCCCGTCATCGTTCATCATCCATCGTTCATCATTCTTTCAACTTATGTCTTCTCACCACATTGTACGCGACAAACAGGAACCGGCCTTGCTGATTGCCAACGGCGAAAGCTGCGACCCCGACCTGCTGGGCCAACTGCTTGAATGGAATCCGTTCGTCGTCGTGCTGGACAATGCCATCTGGCGCGTGCTGGACCTGGACATCAAGGTGGACGCCCTGCTCGGCGATTTTGACCTGCAACCGGATTTCGACCTGATTCGCGAACGGCAATACCCCATCGAAATCATTCACACGCCCGATCAGAACAAAACCGACCTCGACAAAGGCATTGAATTTCTGATCGAACGCGGTTTTCCGGCCGTCAACATCGTCTGGGCCACGGGCCGCCGGGCCGATCACACCATGACCAATATGACGAACATTATTCGATATAAAGACCGGATTAAAGTCGTTATGGTCGATGATCATTCAAAAATTACGCCTTTGACCGGTTCTTTCGAAAAATGGTACGCCAAAGGCACGCCCATTTCGCTCATTCCGGTCGGCACTGTGGACGGCATCGTTACTGAAGGACTCAAATACAACCTGTCCGACGAAACCCTGACCCTGGGCTACCGAACCGGCAGCAGCAATGAAGCCGCCGAAGACGGTTTTGTAAAGATCCAGTACCGAACCGGCGATTTGCTCCTGATGGAATGCTGGGATTAAACCGGCTTAGCGATTCAACACTGCCTTGCCACTCTTCTGCCGCCCATCGTCCAACAACAACCGGAAGAGATACAAGCCGTTGGGCAATGGCACCCCACCCTGATCGGTGCCGTCCCAGAAAACCAGATTCTCGCCCACCCGCACCGGCTGCCGCAGGGTACGAATGAGTTGGCCGTTGAGGTTCCGAATCAGAATCTGCCCCTCCCCCGGCGACTCCGTTCCCGAAACGGTAAACCGAAACCGGGTGTGCGTCGCAAACGGATTGGGCGTTGCCTGCACGGCCGACAAACTATCCCCATTCTGCACCCGAAACTGGATCTCATACGGCCCCGGCCCGGCCCGGTTGCCACTGACATCGGCGGCATAAACCTGCAACGCATACAGGCCATCCGCCAGATTTCGGGGCTGATAATCCAGCACAAACCGGTTGTCGGCACCCGCCGGTTTCCAGCTAACTGCTGGACTATTCAGGGTTACGCGTTCAAAATCGCAGGTTGCACACGGTTTTTTCAGGAACACCTCAATCCCGACGGTATCCTGACGGATTCGGTACGGGTCTTCATCCTGCAAAACCAGGCGAATCAGCGGATTGGCCGATACCAGGGCTTCATTTTTCAGTGAAATGCCGTCAAACGTTACACTCAGCAGCGGGTTCAGGCGGTCGGGGGGAAACCGCTGTCCCGAGTCCGGTAAAACCACCGTATAGCCATCCGCTCCGGTTTTCAGGTCGAACACCAGCACGTTGTTTTTTTCCTCCGACTCTTCAATCTGGTTATCCGGATCAACCGCGATTTCAAACCGGTTGGGTGTTTCGGCGTTGGGCAGTGACTCCGGTTTGAAGGCATAAAAGAGCGTATCACGGTAGGCAATGGCGTTGTTCATCTTCGTGCCATAGGACCGCATCTGACCATTGGCCAGCCGTTGCCGAACCGCCAACCCCACCCGCTGCCCGACCTCGAAACGCCCCGCGTTGGTGACCACCACGCCCAAACGCACGGAATCCTTTTGCGCCCCCCGCTGAAAAACGCCCGACGAATTGACGCTAAAATCCGGTTTTTGAATGGGAAACAAACGCAAAACCGGGTCGCCCTGCAACACCATCTGGTGGGCATTGGAAATGTCGTAGGCTCCGCTGTATTGCGCCAGCACGCGCCGGGTGGTTTCCTGCTGAATCAGCCCAATCGGTTTGTTGAGAAAAGCCGTGTCAGCAAATAACGTCTGGTAAAACTGCTGGGTGTAGGTTTCGAGCGGCCCGGAATAGCCCGAACCGCTGTGCGCCAGAATCGCAATCGCTCCTTTGTCGGGAGTCAGCAGCCAGTCGGTGGATAAGTTACCGACCGATCCGAAAAAGATATTACCGACTCCGCAGCCGTTGAAAAACATCAGCGGATAGCGGCCCTTGTTGCGGTAGCCGTAAGACGGTTTGGAGGCATAGCCGAAATCCAGATCGGTCACGATGGGCGATGAGTGGCCGAAAAACGTCATCAGGGCAACACCGGCATTGACAATACCGCTGACGTCGACGCGCTCCACCGGTTCGTCGGTCTGTTTGGCTTTGACGGTGATATTGGCACCCACATACTGTTTTCGGGCGGTTTCGCTCACCCGATCCAGAATGCGCCGGAACGTGGTCACTTCAAAAACCGAACTGCCTCCGCTCAGGTGTAACACCTCCTTTCGCCAGGGTTCATTGACCGGCGTGCGTTCAAATTCCTTCACTTTTTCGAGGTAGTTCAACACTTCCTGCGGATTCAGCGTGTTGATCCGCCCGGTCGGAATCGCCGGTACATTCGCCTGATAACCGGCCAGTCCTTCCGTCAATAACAGATCGGAACCCGGCACATTGCCGATGGTCAACACGAGGTCACGGTAGTATTGATCCGGACTGGTCCGCATGGGATAATACGCGTTGCCGCGCCCAATCAACAGCATGTATTTGGTCGTATCGGCGGATAAAGACTTAGCAGTCAGCATGTAATCAGCAAACCGGCGGATGGCCAGGGGCGTCCGTTCGCCGTAGCTAAACTGGTTGAGCAATTGCTTCATCGTGACCACCAGCGTATCATGACGCCCGCCCGCTGCCGACGCCCGGTAGCCCGCGTAGGCTTTGACCGGATTCGCCACATTGCCCACCGGTTTCATTAACGACTCATGACTGACCACCAGATAGTTGTGCTTCGCCGGATCGATCTTCCGAAAAACCGTCCGCTCCAGCCGCGACGGCGTCAGCGTTCCGGCCGAGATCAGAAGCTGGCGCGGGGTTTCGGTATTGGGTATGATCAGTTTCAGGACGGTCTGGTCTCGGATGGCGGTCAGACGGCGCGGGTGAACCGGATCGGTCAAATCATACAGCAACGGATTGGCCGGGGCATCGGTCAACTCCACGTACGACCGGCCTTTGGGATTCGGCAAAAGATGGATGGTTTTCTGCGTAAGGTTGCTCAAACTGAATGACTGCGGATACTGAAGGCGGAAATAACTCACCGAATAGCGGTCGGTTTCAAACGGCCCATACGATTGGGTTGACAGTGTCAATTCGTTCGACGACGAGACATCCGTTGGCGGTATATCGAACGACAGGCGGCCCGTATTGAACCACTCGAACCGGGTGTTTGCCAGCGGAGACGAGCCCGAAGCGGTTTTTCCCGGAAATATACGGACCAGATGGGTCGTGTTGTCGCGTCCGTTCAGCAACAGTTCCAGGTGCGGTTTTTCGGGGGCCGTCCGCACCCAGCCGTCGAGCAGAAAAGTGCGGCTAACAACACTGTCTTTTTTCAGCATCGGGCCGGTATAGCCTTCACCTTCTTCAAAAAAAAGTTCGTAGGCCGACAGAAAAGGCGACGGCCCGCCGTTCGACTGATTAATGGAGATTTCGTTGGTCAAAACCGTGAGCTGCTCGGCCAGGTGATACGGTTCCGGTGTCAGGCCCTGCGCGTCGGTTTCGGTAATAACATCCATACGTTTGCCCTTCCGGCCGTCGGGCCGCCAGGTCAGAAAATAGGCTGCCGTATCCGAATACATGCTGTAATACGGATGGGGCTGGGCGTTCCGGGGGCGATAGAGCAGCGAATCCTGCCGACCATCGTTCCGTTCGCCGATAAACTCCAGGTAATCGTCCGCATCCAGTTTGTTGTCCGACTCGCCCACTACGTAAATCGCCAGTTCGACGCCCCGCCGAAACACCTGCAAGCTGACCGGATTGATGGAGGCCGTTGGTATACCGGCTTTTTGCAAATCGGCGGTGGTGAGTCGGTATACGCCGGGCTGGGTGATGGGGATTCGGTAGTAGGTTTGCCCAAAATCGATCCATTCATTACCGTATTCAGTTGCTTGGGCAATCAATTTTAGCGATAGCAGACAAAGTGAAAAGCTTAACAGGGTGAGTCTCATGGCGTGGGTGCGTAAAATTTGGCAGTTAAACTTACGAATTAATCGGTGTTTACGCCAAATCTGCCATTCATCTCTTTATTTTTTCCGCTCATCACTTCGGCAAAGAGTATTTTATAAAGTACCTTGCATTGCATAGTACCTTTGTGTACCTTTGAACTATCAAAACTGGAAAGGTCAGGAGCTGGTTGGACACCGATTACTACGTGAACAACAACTGATGAACAACCGATTACGACCATGAATAACCCGATCAGCTCCTACCCCCGTCAACAAGTTAAACGTCATGCAGTGATATGAATATCGAAAATGCTCAAGTGCAAATGCGGAAGGGAATTCTGGAATTCTGCATTCTGCACATCATCTCGCGGGGCGAAGTATATGCTTCCGACATGCTGGAGGAACTCACGTCCGCCCGCATCATGGTCGTGGAAGGCACGCTTTACCCGCTTCTGACCCGGCTCAAAAATGCCGGGTTGCTCGATTACAAATGGGTGGAATCAACCTCCGGCCCTCCGCGGAAATATTACCTGCTGACCGAAACCGGCCAGGCGTCTCTGAAAGGGATGAACGATACGTGGCAGGAATTATCCGATTCGGTGAACTCGATTGTCAGTAAAACCGATAAACACAAGGCTGCGATCAATGGATTGACGGCCGTGGAAACCTCGGTTCCGTCCGTCGAAAACAAGCCCGAAAATCCCAATCCGGAAAACTGACCTAAACACATCTCGACTCTTTCACACGCGTTGTTGCCATGAAAAAGACCATCAGTATCAATATAAGCGGAGTGATCTTCCACATCGAGGAAGATGGCTACGATAAATTAAAAGGGTATCTCACGTCGATTCAACACTACTTTTCGACGTACGAAGACAGCCAGGAAATCATTACCGACATCGAAAACCGGATTGCCGAAAAGCTGCTCAACAAGCTCAAGGCGGCTGAAAAACAGGCCAGTCCGCGCCAGGTGGTCACGCTGGAGGATGTCAACGAACTGATTCTGTCGATGGGAACGGTGGCCGATTTCGAAGCCATCGAAGAAGAAGACAGCATCGGTGCTACCACCGGCAGCCGTTCGCAGGCAGCCTACGAATCGGCCGCAACGGCGGGTGCCAATCCGGAACCCAAAGCTGGCCCAGCCCCCGGAACGGGTTCGGTGCCTCCGCCCCGCCCGAGCGGTTTGCCCCCGCGCAAGCTGTATCGCGACTTACGCCGGAAAATTGCCGGTGGCGTTGCCTCCGGGATTGCCAATTATTTCAACATCGACCCGGTTTGGGTGCGCTTGATTTTTGTAACCCTCATTCTGGCTCTGCCGCCTTTCAGCGGTATTTTCGGCCACGGCAGTGACGAATTCTTTGGCGGTATTTCCGGGTTCACGGTGATTCTGTACATCGCCATGTGGGTAGCTTTTCCGGGTTCCATGACGCTGGAAGACGACAAAAGTGTCAAGAAGTTCTACCGCAATCCCGACGATAAAGTGCTGGGTGGGGTGGCTTCAGGGATTGCCGCTTACTTTGGAATCGATGCCGGGGTGGTCCGCCTGCTGTTTGTTCTGACCATCTTTCTGTTCGGTACTGGTCTGCTGGCCTACATTGTTCTCTGGATTATCTCGCCGACAGCCAATACGTTAACCGAAAAAATGGAAATGCAGGGGGAGCCCATTACGCTCTCGAACATCGAGAGCAATATCAAGCGCAGCCTTGATATCAACGAAACCGCCGAAGAAAGTACGCTGGCTAAAGTCCTGTTGTTTCCGTTTCGACTGATTGCCACCATCTTCAACGGACTGGCCAGCATCCTGGGACCGTTGGCACGCGGCACGGTATCGATTGTTCGGGTTTTAGCCGGGGTGTTTCTGGTCGTGGTTGGGTTTGCCATTATGGTGGGTGCGCTGGGCGTTCTGGGTACGGTTTTTGGCCTGAAAGGAATTCACTTCGGAAATAGTGATATTCCGTACATGATCCAGCGGGAAATCACCCCTCCGATGATTCTGTCGGCCTTTGTTGCGGTTTTCCTGCCGGGTCTGGCCATTGCGATTCTCGGAATTATGATCATTTCGCAACGGGCCCTGGTGACCACCGCCATTTCCCTAACGCTGCTGAGTGTCTGGTTTTTAGGCCTGATTGGTCTGGCCGCTACGGTTCCGCAGGTGGTCAATGAATTCAGCCGCAGCGGTCACATCGAGGAGACGGTGACGTTGCCGGTTCCGGCCGCCATCCCGACGCTCGACATCAATGATGAAGACAATGACAACGATTTTCATACAGCCATTGAACTGGAAGGCGTCGAGGGCACGGCCTGGAGCCTACTGAAACGTCAGGAAGCCCAGGGACCTACCCGCCAGGCCGCCCAGCAAAATGCCCGGACTATTCTGTATAACTGGTCGGTGAAAGACTCCCTGATTCGCTTTGACGACAGCTACGAAATCAAACCGGGATCGCGGTTTCGGGGGCAGGATATCGACCTCACGATCTACATTCCCTACGAACGCCCGTTCCGAATGACCGAAGCCTTTGCCCGTCATATTCGCAACGAGTTTGGAAACGAGGAACTGGAGCGCATGAAAACCAGTATCTGGAAATTCAGCAAAACCGATGGACTGGTTTCCCTGACCCATCCGCGTGAACTGAACGACAACCGCTACGAGGAAGACTTCGATACCAACGACGCCATCGACGAAACGCTGCGCAACGAGTTGGGGGATGATTTCCACCAGAAAGGTGAATACACCCGCCAGTTTGAAGCGACAAACTTCTCAAAGATCGACATGGGTGGTGCCTTTGCCGTCCGGGTAAAACGGGGCGAAACGTTCAAAGTTGTGGCCGATGGCCGTGAAGAAGACATCGACGATCTGCGGGTTCGGGTTGAAAATGGCGAACTGCACGTCGACTTCCGGAACGAGGGCGTTTTCAAATGGCGCAACCGCCGTCGAATCGGCATCACGGTAACGATGCCGGATGTACAATCCATTCATTACTCGGGAGCCACGCAGTCGATCATTACCGGTTTCGACTCGCTCGACAACCTGGACATCGACCTGACCGGTGCCTGCAAAGCCCTTATTGACGTCAAAACCAACAAACTGGACATCGACCTGACCGGTGCGTCGAAGGCGACCCTGCGGGGACGTTCCAATAATGTGAACGCACACCTGTCCGGTGCCTGTAAACTCGATGCCACGGCGATGACAGTGGGCCGGGCCGACGTCGAAGCAGTGGGTGCCAGCAACGCGGAATTCGGCAAGGTAGACGATCTGAAGTCGAAAACCAGTGGAGCCAGCAGCGTACACGGAAATACAAATCAGGAGCAATAGATGCAACGTTCTGATACGGTTTTGCATCTTTAGCCAGAATTCTTCAACTAAAATCTGCTATGAAAAGGTCACTTGCGTTTTCCTTATTCACACCCTTCCTGCTTTCGACAACGGTTCTATCGATAGCCGCCATCAGTCCTTCGGGAAGCCAACTGGTCGAAATCATGAGTGCCCTGCCCGTTCAGGATGAAACCCGGACGTTCAGCGTCAGCAACTTCGACAAACTCGACCTCGGCAGTGCCTTCATCATTCACGTGACGCGCGGCAGTGGTTATAAAGTGACGGCTTCGGGCCGGGGTGATGATCTGGACGATCTGGAAGCGAAAGTGATCGGCAATAAACTCCAGGTTCGTTACAAAGATAAACTAGGCTGGAACCGGAACCGCCAGCGGGTAACCGTCACGATTACGATGCCGGATCTGACAAGTGTTTCCTTCTCGGGGGCCTCCAAGTCCGATGTGACGGGTTTCCGCAACCTCAAGGAACTGGGGGTCGATATTTCGGGTGCGTCGACGTCGACCATCGAAGTGGACGCCGAGCGTGTGATGGTCGATCTGTCGGGTGCTTCCAATGTGACCCTAACCGGCCAGGCCAAACGGCTCGACGGGGACGTTTCGGGAGCAACAACCTTGAAAGCCTATGAGCTGAAGGTTTCGAGTGCCAAAGTAGAGCTGTCGGGGGCCAGCACCGCCCGGCTAAACGTCAGCGACCGGCTCGATGCCGACGCCAGCGGAGCCAGCAGCCTGACCTACCGGGGTTCGGCCTCCATCCGCTCCAATACTTCCGGTGCCAGCTCGATCAGAAGTGCAGATCGGTAAAAATAAAATAGTTAATTGAGATTGGTAGAATCGAAAATCGCCCTCTGACTTGGAGGGCGATTTTTTTATGGAACAAAACCGGGTAACTAGCCCTGGATCGTCTCACCGCGTTGAAAGGTATTTTCGTATTCTTTCAGCGTGGGATCGGCAAAAACATCGGCTCCGTTCAGGTTATAGCGGACGGGTTCGTTCACGAGGTCGTGCCGGTGACGGAAATACCCCAGGGCCGAAGAATAATGGCAGACGTACGATTTGCGGGTCAGGCTTTCATCCAGAATCGGTTCGCCACCGTGGGCGAGAGCCGCGTGCCAGATCAGAACGTCGCCCTTTTTAAGCAACAGCGTTTTCCGCTCCAGCCCCTCACATTCGGCAATCAGGTAACGGCCGAAATCCGTCGGATTTTTGGTCGATTCACCCGTGAAGAAAATACCGTTTCCCCAGTTGAATTTCGGAATTTTGTGCGAACCGACAAAGTAATGCAGTTCACCCGATCCGGGTTTCACATCTTCCAGCGCAATCCAGGCTGCGGCCAGATGACTCGGAACCTGGGGAACCACATACGGAAAATCCTGGTGGGTCTCCTGCTGTGAACCGTACAAAAAAGTCAGGCTCTGCATGGCTACCACCTTCTCGTTGAAAATGGCCTCCAGAAATGATACAATAGCCCTGTGAAGCATCAGTTTCTTACCGGCCACCGAGGCATTGTGGAAGTCCATTACTTTAATATACTGTCCTTCAATAATTTCACGCGGAACATCCCGGACCTTCATCACCGGGTGTTTGCGGTATTCGGGCCGGTCGATGCGAATGTTGATGTCATACAGCTCGTGCTTCTCGATCAATTCCTGCACATCGGCCAGATAGGCATCGATCAGTTCATCCGAAATAACCTGTTCAAGAATGACATACCCGTTTTTTCGCCAAAAGTGAAGCTTTTCGGTCAAATCATAGGGTAACTGGCGGGCTTTGGGGAACTGTTTGACGAAGCCCTCGATGTCCGGATTCTGTCTGTCAATCCAGGGCAGATTCTCAGCCGGAAAATCATGGAGAACCGGGGCAGGAAACAGCCTTTTGTAAGCCTGCCGCGCTTTGTTTACGATGGACATAGTTTCAGGTAGCAATGTTGCTCCTAAAGCTACTGTTATTCTTTTTTATACAACAGCATAACCATCTAAAAATCAGATAAATAGATTTTCAAAAAAAGCTATTTATCTGATAATCAGGAAATACCGTTAAATCACCTTTTGAAATTTATTCAAAAAAAAGTGTATGTGCAGATGATTACGATGCTATTCTTCTAGCGTATATCATTCAATTGAACAAAATCCATGTCGGTAAAGGAATAATTTTCGCCCGCCATAGCCCAGATGAAGGAGTAGCTGGCGGTTCCGGCACCAGCATGAATAGACCAAGGCGGAGACAGGATGGCCTGATCGGTGCCTACCAGCAGATGCCGGGTTTCCTGGGGATGGCCCATGAAGTGAAAAACGCGCTGGTTTTCAGGAATATCAAAATAAATATAGGCTTCCATCCGGCGGTCGTGGACGTGGGGCGGCATGGTGTTCCAGATGTTGCCGGGTTTCAGGGTGGTCAGGCCCATCACCAATTGGCAGCTTTGCAAACCGTCGGCATGAATGTATTTATAGATGGTGCGCTGGTTGGCCGTTTCCTGGGCACCCAGATCTACCGGCGAAGCCTCCGCCGACGTCAGTTTTGCCGTTGGACAGGTTCGGTGGGCGGGGGTCGAAATCAGCGCAAATTTGGCCGGATTGTCGGCCTGATTGCTGTTAAAAACCACCTCCCGGCTTCCCATGCCCACATATAAACAATCTTTTTTTGACAAGTCAATCACCTGACCATCAACCGTCACGGTTCCGTCACCGGCCAGATTGATAATGCCCAGTTCACGCCGTTGCAGAAAGAAATCCGCTTTCAGTTCGTCATAGGTCGGCAACGTCTGCGGCCCCCCAACCGGCATGACGCCCCCCACGATCATCCGGTCATAATGCGAATAAACGAACTCGAAAGTATGGGGTGTAAACAGGCTCTCGATGAGAAATTCCCGGCGAATCCGGTCGGTATCATATTGTTTGAAATCGCTGGGATTGGTCGTATAACGGGTCTGCATGGATGAATAAGATCAGTTTATGAATAGAGGGCGGGAGCGGTTTTTTCTACTGTTATCGGTCAGGATATGGCTTGCCGAATCCGGACCAGTTTCTCCAGCAAACTTTCCAACTGGCTCAGCGGCAACATATTGGCCCCGTCCGACTGGGCTTCCGAAGGGTTGGGGTGGGTTTCGATAAACAAACCGTCGGCCCCCACGGCAATGGCGGCTTTGGCGATGGTGGCAATCAGGGCCGGTTTTCCACCCGTAACGCCCGACGACTGATTGGGCTGTTGCAGCGAGTGCGTACAGTCCATCACCACCGGAACGCCGTGGTCCTGCATCATCGGCAGGTTGCGGTAATCGACCACCAGATCGCCGTACCCGAACGAGTTGCCCCGGTCGGTCAAAAACACCTCCGCATCCGGATAAACCGACTTCACTTTTTCAACGGCAAAAGCCATCGAATCGCCCGACATAAACTGTCCTTTTTTGATGTTGACCACCTTCCCGGTTTGGGCGGCTGCGGTGAGCATATCGGTTTGCCGACACAGAAAGGCCGGAATTTGCAGTACGTCTACGTAGGCAGCCGCCATGGCAGCCTCGTGCGATTCATGGAAATCCGTGACGGTTGGAACATCGAACGTCTCGCCCACTTCTTTCAGAATTTCGAGGGCCAGACGATCGCCAATTCCGGTGAAAGAGTTCAGCCGGGTCCGGTTTGCTTTGCGGTAAGATCCTTTGAACAGAAACGGAATCCGGAGCCGATCCGTTATGGCGACCAGTTTTTCGGCAATTTCCAGGGCCATTCCGCGGCTTTCGATGGCGCAGGGTCCCGCAATCAGGAAAAAGTTACCCGAATCGGTGTGTTTTAGTTTGGCAATCTTCACAGGTGGTTTCGACGTTTTCGTACAAAACTACACAATTAGCCCACTTTGAATGGTTGTGGCTTCTCAAAATCGCACTTTCGCTAAGTTTTGCCGGTTCTGGCTGCTTTGGAAGTGATTAATCTGAAATTTAAGTTGTTTATTGCCATTTTGATGGAATATTGGGCCATTCGTCGAAACAGGCGCTTCTTCATTTGGTCGTCCGGTGAATGAGTTGCCACAGCGCCTGTCGTTCGGTTGGTAAATACAATTTTATTTTGTAATAGGCTGTTAATCTGTCTTTTTACAAAAAAAACCAAGCACTTTTAAACGATTTTCGATAGAAAAAATTATTTGACAATACTGTTTTTAATCTCTTTCTTTGCACAGTTTTTAGAACCCCAAACGCATACAGAAATGTCAGAAATTGCAGACAAAGTAAAAGCAATCATTGTTGAAAAACTGGGTGTTGAAGAATCGGAGGTAACGCCGGAAGCCAGCTTCACTAATGATCTGGGCGCTGATTCGCTCGACACCGTTGAACTGATTATGGAATTTGAAAAAGAGTTTAACATCTCTATTCCGGACGATCAGGCGGAAAACATTGGTACGGTAGGCCAGGCCATTACGTACCTGGAAGAGAATGTGAAATAAGCTTTTCTTTTTGTAGTTCATTCTATGCCTTTTAAACGAGTAGTAATCACCGGCCTGGGCGCTCTTACGCCGATTGGTAATACAGTACAAGAGTTCTGGAACGGCTTATCTGCCGGTGTAAGTGGCGCCGGTCCGATTACTAAATTCAATGCCGAAAAATTTCGGACAAAATTCGCCTGCGAAATTAAGAACCTGGACATCAACCAGTTTATTCCTCGTCAGGACGCTCGTAAGATGGACCCTTTCGCCCAATACGCCCTCATTGTGGGCGACGAAGCGGTGAAAGATGCCGGGCTTGACCTCACCAAGCTCGATCTGAACAAAGCCGGTGTCATCTGGGGTTCAGGAATCGGAGGGCTGAAAACCTTCGAAGACGAAGTAAAGAATTACGCCACCGGCGATGGCACTCCCCGTTACAATCCATTCTTCATTCCGAAAATGATTGCCGACAGTGCATCGGGCATGCTCTCGATTCGCTACGGGTTTCACGGTGTCAATTACGTAACGGTTTCGGCCTGCGCTTCGGCGACCAACGCCATGATCGACGCCTTCAATTTCATTCGGCTGGGACGGTTGAACATCGCCATTTCCGGCGGTTCTGAAGCCGCCGTAACCGAAGCGGGTGTCGGTGGGTTCAATGCGCTCCGGGCGTTGTCGGAACGAAACGAGTCGCCGGAAACGGCTTCACGGCCGTTCGACAAAGACCGCGACGGTTTTGTGCTGGGTGAGGGTGCCGGTGCCCTTATTCTGGAGGAGTATGAACACGCGAAAGCGCGGGGTGCCAAGATTTACGCCGAACTGATCGGCGGAGGCATGTCGTCCGATGCTTACCACATTACGGCACCGCACCCCGAAGGACTAGGCGCGCTGAACGTAATGAAAGATGCGATCGACGACGCCCAGATTCGTCCGGAAGACATCGATTATATCAACGTACACGGCACGTCGACGCCCCTGGGCGATGTTAGTGAAGCGACCGCGATTGAAAAAGTGTTTGGCGACCATGCCTATAAAGTCAACATCAGCAGCACCAAGTCGATGACGGGCCACCTGCTGGGAGCGGCCGGGGCCATTGAAGCCATTGCCTGTCTGATGGCGATGAAATACGGTATTGTTCCACCGACCATTAACCATTTTACCGACGACGAACAATTTAACCCGAAGCTGAACTTTACGTTCAACGAAGCCCAGAAACGAACCATTGACGTTGCTTTGAGTAATACGTTTGGGTTCGGGGGTCATAATTTTTCCGTGATATTTCGCAAACTTGAGTCATAAACAGCCGCGTGCCAGCCGCTTCAGCCAACACCTTCTTCGAGCCCATTCGCAGTTTTTTCCGGTTTCGGCTGGGCAACAGCGAACGCAAAAAATTTAAGCGCTCCGTTGAACACATCATTGGCGAAGCGCCTTCCAACGTCGGCCTGTATCAACTCGCCTTCCGGCACACCTCGGCCTCGAAAGAAACGGCGATTAAAGGCTTCAAAGAATCCAACGAACGGCTGGAATACCTGGGCGATGCGGTTTTGGGCATGGTGATTGCCGAATTTCTCTTCAAAAAATTTCCGTATAAAGACGAAGGCTTCCTGACCGAAATCCGCTCCCGGATCGTCAACCGGGAAACCCTCAACGGCATTGCCCGGAAAATCGGTCTGGAAAACCTGATCGAATACGACGGCAGCCGCAACCGGGGCATTGTGCCTTCCCGAACCTCCATGTACGGCGACGCGCTTGAAGCCCTGGTCGGTGCCATTTACCTCGACAAAGGATTCCGTTTTACGCGTCGGTTCATTCTCAAGGAGTTACTGGGTCATTATGATCTGGAAGCCCTGATCAGTAACAATGCCAACTTCAAAAGCCGCCTGATCGAGTGGGCGCAACGGGAAGGCAAAAAAGTCGAATTTATCATTATTTCTGAACGCGGAAACAACCACTTCCGCGAATTCATCTCGCAGGTAACGGTCAATGACGAACCGTTTGCCCAGGGCAGTGGCTACAGCAAGAAAAAAGCCGAACAGTCGGCCGCCGAAAAAG
This sequence comes from Larkinella sp., assembly GCF_965227735.1. Lineage (NCBI taxonomy): Bacteria > Pseudomonadati > Bacteroidota > Cytophagia > Cytophagales > Spirosomataceae > Larkinella > Larkinella sp. Next base: position 2,526,419 of record NZ_OZ245776.1, read on the forward strand.
CCTGCGAGCAACTGCAAATGAAACCGGTTTCTAATTAAGAACCGCCTTCTTCCCATTTCCCGATCAAGACTCCAGATCACTTCTTTCTGCGCCAGCCTTCCATCGTGTGTGTCATTTTATCGAAACTCACCCCTTGCAGTCAAAACCGTCTGTCAAACTGACTGGGTAGTATTCTAAAATAAACAAAGATTCCCGCCATAATGACATAAATTTATCTAAACATTGGACTGGTATGGATGTTGTATCGAGGGTATTCATACTTCTGATTTCGGAACAAGAACCTGGCAACGGAAAATTATAATTTTCACTGGCTCACCGTCTTAGAAAGATGACGGCGCAGCCCGCCAACATTCGCCTGTTAAAATTTGTTAATTGCGTTAAAAAAGCGAATTTTTGGAAAAGCAGATTTCGTTATCATGGGGAACTGGTACGAAAACAGTAAACGACCCATTTTTAGAATCAAGTCATGAAAAACAACTGGAAAACGTTAGCGATCATCGCTCTGCTGTCAAGCTTTGTTACATTGGCCGCTTATAACTTCTTAGGATTTAATAAGCAGGATGTAATTTTTAACGAATCGTCACCAACCCCCACCCCCACGGGTCGGTTGGCGGCACTGACCGGGCCCCAGGGTGCTCCGGGTGATTTTACCTACGCTGCCGAAGCCACCACGCCGGCGGTAGTACACATCAAAACGACCATGACCCGCACGGTTCGCCAACAGCAGATTCCGGATATTTTCCGTGACTTCTTTGGGGATGAATTTGGCCGGGGTGGCAACGGCGGGGCTCCACAGCGGCAACGCGGACAGGCTTCCGGCTCGGGCGTAATCATCAGCCAGGATGGCTACATCGTCACCAATAATCACGTCGTACAGGGTGCTGACGAAGTGGAGGTAATTCTGACGGATAAACGCAGTTTTAAAGCGAAAGTGATTGGAACCGACCCGCTGACCGATCTGGCTGTTATTCAGGTTAATGCCAAAAATCTGCCTTCCATCACCCTGGGTGATTCGGACGCGCTGAAACTCGGTGAATGGGTGTTGGCCGTGGGCTATCCCTTGGATCTGGAATCGACGGTTACGGCCGGTATTGTGAGTGCCAAAAGCCGCCGGATCGGTATCCTGGATCAGAATATCGACCGGAACGACGCCAAACCGGATTCGCCGGTCGAAGCCTTCATCCAGACGGATGCCGCCATCAACCCCGGTAATTCCGGTGGGGCGTTGGTCAACCTGCGTGGTGAATTGGTCGGTATCAACTCGGCCATTGCTTCAGCAACGGGGTATTATAGCGGATACGGTTTTGCCGTCCCGGCTTCTCTGGTGAAGAAAGTTTCGGCTGATTTGGTGAAATATGGCAACGTACAACGGGGCTATCTGGGCATCATTCCGGTTGAACTGAACAGCCTGCGAGCCCAGGAACTGGGTTCTAAAATTGGTCGTGGTATCTACATCAACGAAGTCGTGGAAGGCGGTGCCTCAGCGTCGGCTGGTTTGAAAAAAGGTGACGTGATCGTGAAAATGGAAGGTCAGAATGTGGATTCCGACGCACAAATGCGGGAGATCATCGGCCGTCGTCGCCCGGGTGACGTCATCGCGATGACGGTTAACCGGAATGGCGATCTGCGGGATTTCCGCGTCGAACTGCGCAACCGCAACGGCGGTCGTGACATCATCAAGAAAAGCGACAACATTTCTGCTTCTAATTCAGCCGCCACCCTGGGTTCGCTGGGAGCCGACTTCGAAGAACTGGCCGCAACCGATGCCAAACGGCTGGGCGTTGACGGCGGTGTTCGGGTGAAGCGGATTCGCGAAGGTAAAATGTCCGAAACCGACATCGAAGAAGGCTTCATCATCGTGAAAGCCAACGGAAAAGTAGTCCGCTCGGTAAAAGATCTGCAAACGGCACTGAACACCACCAAAGAAGGTGAAGGCCTGATGCTGATTGGCATGTATCCGAACAGTTCACGGATGTACTACTACGCCGTACCGGTATAAAGTGTAAAGTGTGTTTTCGGGTTCATAAAAAAGCCGCCGGTTCTGAGAACCGGCGGCTTTTTTATGAACCCCTAAATCCCCTAAAGGGGACTTATGCATCCTGAGTATAATCGTCCAAGTCCCTTTTAGGGGATTTAGGGGTAAAAAAGTAATTTATTCGAAATAATTCATCACCCGATGACCGCTTTTTTCCAGCAACTGGTCACGCTGGAACAGTTCGATGTCGGCGGCAACCATTTCTTTCACCAAAGCGGCCAGATCGTATTTGGGTTTCCAGCCCAGTTTGGTCATGGCTTTGGTCGGATCACCGAGGAGCAGATCCACTTCCGTCGGGCGGAAATAGCGCTCATCGATGCAGACCAGTTCCCGGCCCACCTCAATTGGAAAGCTGGGGTTGGTCGACTTGACCACCACACCGGTTTCGTTGACGCCTTCGCCCTTGAACTCCAGTTCGACGCCGATTTCGGCAAAAGCCATCCGGATAAAATCACGAATGTGGGTGGTTTTCCCGGTGGCAATCACGAAGTCTTCGGGTGTTTCCTGCTGCAACATAAGCCACATCGCTTCGACATAATCCTTGGCGTGGCCCCAGTCGCGTTGGGCGTCCAGGTTGCCCATGAATACTTTGTCCTGCAAACCCAGCGCAATCCGGGCCACGGCCCGCGTGATTTTCCGGGTTACAAACGTCTCCCCGCGCAGGGGCGATTCGTGGTTGAACAGAATGCCGTTACAGGCATACATGCCATACGCTTCGCGGTAGTTGACCGTAATCCAGTAGCCGTAGAGTTTGGCAACGGCGTAGGGAGAACGGGGATAAAACGGTGTCGCTTCGGATTGGGCGTGGCCCTGCACCCCGCCATACAACTCCGAAGTCGAAGCCTGGTAGATGCGGGTTTTTTCGCTCAATCCCAGCAACCGAACGGCTTCCAGAATTCGCAGGGTACCAATCCCGTCGACGTGCGCCGTGTATTCAGGTTCTTCAAAGCTCACCCGAACGTGCGACATCGCTCCCAAATTATAGATTTCATCCGGCTGGATTTCCTGAATGATCCGGATAATGTTGGTCGAATCGGACAAATCACCGTAGTGTAGCACAAACCGCACGTGTTTCTCGTGTGGATCTTCGTAAATATGATCGATCCGCTGGGTATTGAACAGCGAACTCCGGCGTTTGATACCATGAACTTCGTATCCCTTCGACAGGAGGAGTTCCGCTAAGTAAGCGCCGTCCTGGCCGGTAATTCCGGTAATGAGTGCTTTTTTCATAGATTATTGTAAAGACTGACTACAAAAAATATAGTTTATCGCTATTTAATGGATAAACTTCTTCTAATCTCGATTCGATCGGGCAAAAGCGTTGCCGACGAAAACTGCTGACGCAGTTGAGTCAGATACCGCTCGGCATCGAGCCGACGCATAAAATCGCCTACTTTCAGCCGGTATGTTGGTTGCCGATAGGTTGTATAGGGGTTCAATTCCGGAAAATTCTGGTAGGTAAACCGCTTGACGCGATCCACTTCAGTCCGCTGGTCACCAACATACACCTGGATTCGATACCCCTGCGCGTACCGGATGGAGCGGTTTTTGACCGAAATGGTGTCCAGTATAGCATCCAGTTTTTTGTTGATGTGCAGGGGCTCGGCCATCGGCAGCGTCCGGCGGGTTTCGGGAGCCGGGCGGGCAGGCGGAGTAGAAGGTGACGGTTTTGCCGTGGCAGGTGCTGCCGTACTGTATCTGGGGCGGGTAGCCGACAGGTCATAATTGTACGTATTGTAATCCACCGAGGAAGTTGACGACGACCGGGATACCGTCTTTTTCGATGACGCACACGAGCTGATCCAGCCCGACAGTCCGACCAAAACTACCAGGATAAACGCGCTATCCGAACGAACTTTATACATCTGTGCTTTCATCCCTTGTTTGCAAATTTAGCAACTATCTGGTTATGCAACAATCCGAACGCTATCTTGTTGAGCAATACCACCAACATACCAACGTTTTCCCTTCTTTTTATTTACTTTGAGGTAGCCTTCTTACGCTAACCCATGCTAGATATTCAGAGCCACGTATCGCTGAAATCCTATAATACATTCGGAATCGACGCCAAAGCCCGCTATTGGGTCGAAATCGATACCGAAGAACAACTGAGAACGCTTTTCCAGGTATCCGAGTTTTTGGCCGCCCCCAAACTGATTCTGGGTGGCGGCAGCAACTTGCTTTTCACCCGTGATTTTGAGGGACTGGTTATTAAAATGTCCATCCAGGGAATCAAAGTGGTGCGGGAAGACGTGTCGCACGTGTTCGTAAAAGCCGGTGCGGGTGTCAACTGGCACCAGTTGGTTTTGTTTTGTGTACAAAATGGCTATGCCGGCATTGAAAATCTGTCGCTGATTCCCGGCACCACGGGTGCGGCACCCATGCAGAACATCGGAGCGTATGGCGTTGAAATCGAGCAGGTGTTCGATCACCTGGAAGCGGTGGACATCCTGACGGGCGAAACCCGGATTTTCAACCATGCTGAATGCCGGTTTGGGTACCGCGAAAGCATTTTTAAACACGAAGCCAAAGGAAAATACATCATCAGCAGCGTTACGTTTCGCCTGAACAAACAGCCCGTTTTTCACATTGAGTACGGTGCCATTCGGGAAACATTAGCGACGATGGGCGTTTCGGAAGACAATCTCAGCATCAAGGCGATCAGTGAAGCGGTCATCCGAATCCGGCGCAGCAAACTTCCCAATCCCGCCGAAATTGGCAATGCCGGGAGCTTTTTTAAAAATCCGGAAATCTCAAAAGACGACTTTGCCCGGCTGAAAGCCGAGTATCCCACCCTGCCCGGTTACCCGACCGGCGACCTGACGATGAAAGTTCCGGCGGGCTGGCTCATCGAACAGTGCGGCTGGAAAGGCAAACACATCGGCTCTGCGGGGGTCCATGCCAAACAGGCGCTTGTGCTGGTCAACCACGGCGGAGCCACGGGTGCCGAAATCCTGAACGTAGCCCACCAGGTGCAGCAGTCGGTGGAAAACCGGTTCGGGATTCGGCTGAATCCGGAAGTGAATATTGTTTGAATGAATTGAATGGCTGGATGGTTTTTGATGGTTAAAAATGGTTGGGTAGTTACAGGAATCAGCCATTCTTAACCATTCAAACCATCCAACCATTTTTAACCATCAAAAACCATCTATTCAAAACAAAGCGATGCCGCGCCCAGCAGGCCCGCGTCGTTGCCGAGGGTGGCGCGTTTGAGCGACAAACCGTTCTGATAATAGGGCGTGAGCCAGAAGTCCAATTGTTTTTGAACGGCGGGCAGAATATAGTCGTAGGAAGCCGACAGGCCGCCACCAATCAGAATCTGCTTAATGTCCAGCACCCGAATGAGCGATACGAGCCCGTCGCCGAGCATCTCGCCCACTTCCGTCCAGATTTGCAGTGCCAGTTCGTCGCCAATGGCGGCCGCAGCCACCAGACTGGTCGTCGAAATGCTTCCGTCGGCCGCCAGTTGGGTAGTCCCTTCAAATTCCTGACGCCGTTCGTTGGCTAAATCCAGCAGTTCTTTTTTACCGATGTTCCGTTCGAGAACACGGTTGTTGCGCGAAGGCAGATGACCGGGCTCCATCGCGTTGCCGTCGCCACCGACAAATACCTTCTTGTTGATAATAGCCGCCCCACCAACGCCCGTTCCCAGGGTGATGAAAATATAATTTTCGTCGATGTTATCGTCAGCAAAATAAAATTCGCCCAGCGCAGCCGCGTTGGCGTCATTTTCCAGAAAAAACTGGACGTCCGGAAACCGTTTGTTCAGGGATTCGACCAGTGGAACACCGTTCAATTCGGGGATGGCCGTAATTTCGAGCGGGACGGTTCGCTCCCGGTTGATCATACCGGGCAAGCCAATGCCTACTTTCTTAATCTCCTTGTGTTCATACAGTTGAAGCGCAATGGCGTCAGCAAATTGTTCGACAAAATGCCCTGATTCGCGCCAGCTAGCCGTATCATGACTGTAAAAGTTGGAAATATTGCCACTTTGTGCGTCGACAATACCCATTTTGACATTCGTACCGCCGACGTCAATACCCAAATATTGAACAGATTCCATTACTGGAGTTTTATGTTTGAAACGTACTTTTTTATCTCAGTTTTTTCAATGAGGGCGCAAGATACGAAGGAAGATTTTAATGAATATCGAATAATGAATATTGAACGCCGAATAACGGAGTGATGCGGCTCTTTCGGTGTTCGCTATTCATTATTCGATATTCATCATTTTCTCATTTTATATCTCCCAACTGCGGCCTGAGCAAAATCTCTTCAACCACGGCTCCCGCCGATAAATTATACGCCGACCAGATGACTTCGGCGACATCGGAGGCCTGCATAAACCGGGCCTGGGGCAAACCGGAAGCCGCCCAACTGTCGGTATATGTGGCCCCCGGCAGCAGGGTTGTCACTTTAACGCCGTACGGTTTCATCTCTTCCCGCAATTCTTTGGCCATTCCCAGCAGGGCAAATTTGGAAATGCAATACGAACCGCCGTTCGGATAGGCCGTTATGCTGGCCGTTGACCCCATCATAAAAATGTGACCATTCCGTTGCTTCATCATATCACCGATTAGCCCCCGGGTCAGGTGGTAAATGCTGGCCACGTTGAGGTTCATCGTCCGTTCAAACGTTCCTTCCGGCTCGTTGTGGATTTGCCCCGGCAGAAAAACGCCGGCGTTGTTGACCAGCGCACTAACCGGACGGGCCAGCGAACGAATGAAGTCAACGAACCGGCTAACCTCCTCACGTTGAGCCAGATCAGCGGCAAACGGAAAGATGGTTGGAATCACCGCATCTTCGAATCCTTCCAGAACCTCCGCCACCGACTCCTCGATTTCGTGCTTCAACTGCCTTAAATCGTCTTCGTTGCGGGCACAAACCGCCACGTCAAAACCGCCTTCCGCAAAACGTTCAACCACGGCCCGGCCAATGCCTTTCGTACCGCCTGTAACTACCAATAGTGGATTCATAGAATCAGCCAATGGTCATTAGCCACCACCCCATCTATCTAAATACGAAAGATTGTTTGTTAATGACTATCGACTCTTTCATGTTTTTTGGCAAGATACGCACAAAAGCGTTCTATCTTTACCGTAGTTTTGTTGTTATTTGTGCTCATGCATCACCTTGGACGTTATTTTATCTTTTTAGGCTCCTTGTTCCGGAACCGGGAAAAAATGGGGGTTTATTCCAAACTGGTTCTGGACGAATGCATCCAAATCGGCATCAACTCCGTCTTCATCGTTTCCATCGTCTCGACCTTCATTGGGGCTGTAACCTGCGTCCAGACGGCTTATAACCTGGTTAGCCCGCTGGTGCCGTTAACGATTATTGCGGTGATTGTGCGCGACAGCACCATCCTGGAACTGGCTCCCACCATCACCTGTGTCGTTTTGTCGGGCAAAGTCGGTTCCAACATTGCCGGCGGTTTGGGCACCATGCGCATCACCGAACAGATCGATGCGCTGGAGGTGATGGGGATCAATTCGAGTTCGTATCTCGTGTTGCCCAAAGTGCTGGCCTCCATGATTACGTTTCCGATGCTGGTCATCCTGGCGGGTTTTCTGTCGATCTACGGCGGTTATATTGCCGGAACAGCAGCCGATATCATTACGCCGGAAGACTACATCAGTGGACTCCGCTCCGACTTTAAACCGTTCAGCATCACCTTTGCCCTGATCAAATCAGTGGTCTTTGCCTTTCTGATTTCGACCATTTCGTCTTTCAAGGGATATTATACGGCGGGGGGCGCACTGGAAGTGGGACAGGCCTCCACGGCTGCCGTCACGAATAGCTGTATTGCGGTTTTAGCCGCCGATTTTCTGTTAGCGCAGTTGTTGTTGTAAAAATGAACTATTACACAGAGTTTATCAGAGGACATCAGAGGGAATCAAAGAAACCTCTGTGTAACTCTGATTTCCCCTGATTAGCTCTGTGTAACAGCCAATTACCAGCATCATGATTGAAATAAAAAACATTCAGAAAACTTTCGGGGAACGGACGATTCTGTCGGGTATTTCGGGGAAGTTTTTGCCCGGCGACACGAGTTTGATCATTGGCGGCAGCGGCACCGGCAAAAGCGTTTTGCTGAAGTGCATGATTGGCCTCATCAAACCCGAAGAAGGCCAGGTGCTGTATGACGGACGGGATTTCCTGACCGGCGACGAAGATACCCAGAAAGCCATCCGGCGCGAAATGGGCGTTCTGTTTCAGGGTGGCGCGTTGTTCGATTCAAAAACCGTCCTGGAAAACGTCCGGTTTCCGCTCGACATGCTGACCAACATGCCCACATCGGAAAAAATGGAACGAGCGCAGTTCTGTCTGCAGCGGGTCGGGCTCGAAAACGCGGCCGACCGGATGCCGTCCGAAATAAGCGGGGGCATGAAAAAGCGCGTCGGTATTGCCCGCGCCATCGTGATGAACCCCAAATACCTCTTTTGCGACGAACCCAACTCCGGCCTTGATCCGCTGACGTCCATCAAAATTGACGAACTGATCCGGGAAATTACCGACGAATTTAAAATAACCACCGTTGTGATTACCCACGACATGAACTCGATGATGGAAATCGGCGAGAAAATCATGTTTCTCTACCAGGGAAAAAAAATGTGGGAAGGCTCCAGCTCAACCATCACGCAGTCGAACGTAGCGGAACTGAACGAATTCATTTACGCCAATAAACTCTTGCGGGATACCAAAGCATGAAACCAGGGGATGATGCACCATTAACCAGGAACGGCGGGCCGATCCGATGCCGTACGATGAATGTGAATGGTGCCTTGTTGCTGGTTTTCTGGCTGGGATTTCAACTTTTTGGATTCGCACAACAACCCTGGCCACCGGTTTTTGAAATCAAAACCGATTCCGGTCGTGTAAAAGTTGATACCGCTCATTTTCAGGTGCTGGCAGACCCGGCGGGAAATTACACCTTTGAACAGGTCCGACGCAGCGATTCGTTCCGGTTTGATTCTCACTACAACCCCAACCGAAATTCGCATGTTTACTGGATTCGTATGCGGGTCGAAAATACGCTGCCCCACGATCTGAATCTGTATTACGGCGACTTCTACGCCAGCTACCTGGACCTGTATTGGCTGGATGCCAGTCAGCGTTGGCAGCACCAGCGAACCGGCGATCTGGTTCCGGAAAAACAGATTCCGGATCGAAACGGCAATAAGGAACGAAGCCGTCTGTTCATTCATCTGCGCCCCGGCGAGCAAACGACACTCTACCAACGCGCGGAAAGCGCCTATTGGCACCCACCCCTGACCTACCTGGAGCCCCAGTTCGAGACCGAAGAAAACCGAATTCAATCGGTTTACAAGTCGATCCGGGTTGAGAACTTCTGGAAAAATTACTTTTTTGACGGGATTATGATCGGGGTTCTCATTCTGGCCATTGGCTACAACCTGTTCATTTTCATTTCGATCAAAGATGTTGTCTATCTCTATTTCGCTATCTGTCTCTTTTTCTTCACCTTAGACCGCAACGCCTACAACATTCAGCTTGCCTTTTTTGAAAACCAGCCCCATCTGTTCAAACTGCTGGCCAATTTCTTTTTCATTATCTTTTTTAGCTTTTTCATTCAATCAATTCGAAAATTTATTCAGCCGGTTCCGGAGTTGGGGCGCTTAAACCGCGCCATCTCCTATTTTCTGGCTTTGACTGCCGCCGTCAATGTACTTCAGTTTTTCATGTACCGGTTTTCGGGGATGCCGACCTCCGAAATCATGCTCCTCATCGAAATCCTGATTCGGGTCGTGTATGTTTTGCTGGGTATCGGGATGGTGAAAATGATCCGGCGCGGGTCGCTCGACGCCCGGTTTGCCTTGCTGGCAACGGCTCCCCTGTTTATATATTGGCTATTTACCCTCAGCACACAAATTGTAGGACGGTACCTGAATCTGAAGCTCCCCAAAGGGTTTCGGGGTATGCTGGAGTACAGCGAAAGTTTCTGCTTCGCCTGGCTGATTATTTTCTTTTCGGGAGCCCTGCTCAACCGCTACAACCTGGCGCGCAAACGGGTGGCGCAACAGGCAATTGAAAAGGAACAGCTTGAAAAAGAACGCGAAATCGAACGAAACCGCATCATCGCCAGCCAGAACGAGCGGCTGGAACAGCAGGTGAAAGAGCGCACCGCCCAGCTACAGACCTCACTTGAGGAACTGAAAGCCACGCAGAATCAACTCATTCAGAAAGAAAAACTAGCCTCGCTGGGTGAGCTGACGGCTGGTATCGCCCACGAAATTCAGAACCCGCTCAACTTCGTCAATAACTTCTCGGAAGTAAGCACCGAACTGGTGGCCGAACTCGAAGAGGAACAGCAAAAACCGGATCGCGACGCCGAACTGGAAAAAGAGCTGTTGGGCGATTTGAAGCAGAACCTCCAGAAAATCAATCACCACGGCAGCCGGGCCAGCCAGATCGTTAAAAATATGCTGGCCCATTCGCGCACCACGACCGGCGACCGCCAGGCCACCAACCTCAACGCGCTCTGTGACGAATACCTGCGGCTGGCCTACCACGGACTTCGGGCGAAAGACAATACGTTCAATTGTGAATTGGTGACGGATTTGGACCCAACAGCCGGTTCGATCAACCTCGTCCCGCAGGAAATCGGGCGGGTATTGCTGAATCTGTTCAACAATGCATTTTACGTCGTCCAGAAAAAGCAGAAAACAACGCTGATACCGTATAAGCCAACGGTTACAGTGTCGACAAAAGCCGGTTTGAAGCAGATCGAAATCCGGATCATCGACAATGGGCTGGGAATGGACGATGCCGTCAAAGAAAAGCTCTTTCAACCCTTCTTTACCACCAAACCCACCGGCGAAGGCACCGGCCTGGGGCTTTCACTGAGTTACGACATCATTACTAAAGGCCACGGCGGAACGCTAACCGTCGAAAGTCAGCCGGGAATCGGATCGGAGTTTATCATCGCCTTGCCGGTTGATCGATGATTTTGTCAAAAAAATAAAAATATAACGCGAAATATGGGATGATGCCCTTGCCTAACAGTTGTTTAAGTGCCAGCGGCACGTAATGTTAATAGCAAACGGGTATTGAAGGGTTCCAGGCGTGCCGGAGGTACGCAACTCAGCCTATATCGCGTACCTCCGGCACGCCTGGAACCCTTCAATACCCGTTTGCTATTAACATCGAACCCCTCCGGGGTCAATAATCTCACAGCTTACATTTATTATTCATTATGAACAACCCGCCCACGGTTTCGCACTTTCGCCAGCAAGGGCGCAAAGGTTCTCCGCTCGATCACCAGCATCGTGCCGACGTATAAAACGAAGAGTACGAGGTGATACGGGACGGAAATCCAGAGGTTGGAAATTTCAATTTGGGAAGCCAGAAAGATCAATAGCCCCCCGCTGAACAGATAAATCAGCGCCGACGACACATCGTAGGGAACCGGATAATGCTTTTCACCCAGCAGGTAGCAGGTAACGCACATCACGATGCTGGATGCCAGATACGCTACGGCACAGCCCATGTAGCCCATCACCGGAATCAGCAACACGTTGAGCAGCACCGTAATAGCCGCGCCCAGGGCGGTAATGAAGGTGCCGTAGGCGGTTTTATCACTCAGCTTGAACCAGAATGAAATGTTGTAATAGACACCCAGCACCAGATTGGCCAGCAGCAAAAGGGGTACGACGCTCAGCCCCTGCCGGTAAGTTTTTCCGATAAACAGCCCAATCCAGTCCAGGTTTAGGCTGATGCCGACCCAGATGATGACACAGACAATCACAAACCATTTGTTGACATCGGCCAGCAAACCGGGAGCGTTTTTGTCTTCGGCGCGGGAGAAAAAGAACGGGTCAGCCGCAAACTTGAACGATTGAATGGCAAGCGCCATAAAAACGGAGAGTTTATAACAGTTCCCGTAAATACCGAGGGCATCTTCCGACGTCAGGCCCGGATAAAAACCGTCCGGCAAAAGCGGGCGCAAAAACCAGCGATCCGTTAACATGTTCACGTTACCGGCCAGCGCGGTCAGCATCAACGGAAACGAATAGGCCAGTAAAAGCCGTACCTGCGGCCCGTCGAGCTGAAAACGGAAGCCTGCAAACGTTTTCCACAACAGCGGAAAATACACCAGATTGGCGATCAGATTCGCCAGAAAAATGTAACCGGGTCCAACGGTAGGGTCGTAGAACATATCCACGACAGGTTGCAGAAAAAGCAAATACTCGCCGTTGTAAATCTGCGGGCAAATCACCAGAAAGAAGACATTCAGGACGACATTGAGGGCAATGTTGATCAGTTTGGCCTTTACAAACTGTCGGGCCTGGTTTTCGATCCGCAACCGGGCAAAAGGAATCGATACAATCGCGTCCGTCGCCACAATCATCGCCACCCAGATAATGAATTTTTGCTGACCGGGGTAATTCAATGCAGTAGCAATTTGCGGAGAGAAAAGCGCAATCAGGGCCGTTGCCACCAGGCTGACGGCCAGCACAATGCTCAGGGTTTCGTTGAAAACCTTCTGCTTATCTTCTTTCTGCCGGGCGGCATACCGGAAGAAGGCGGTTTCGAGGCTTAACGTATACACCAGGAGCAAAACCGGTACGTACGAAAACAGTTCAACATTCGAAGACAGTTCGCCGGGGCGCGGAAAAACCCGCGTATGCAACGGCACCATCAACCAATACAGCATCCGCCCCAGAATGGTGCTGACTCCATACAGGGCGGTATCGCTCGCCAATTTTTTAAATGCACTCATACGATTTCGTTCCCGCAAAGATAGGCGTTCCGGTCATACGCTTTTGGTTTTTATACAAAGCTGGACCCAGGCGGTTTTTCTACCCCTGAATCCCTGAAGGGTAGGGCTGTTAAATACTTGAAATGATGATCGTTAAAGTTGACAAATTCTACCGCATTTCGCCCCCAACCCCCTAAAGGGGGCTTTAACATCCGGATTCTAAAGTCCCCTTTAGGGGGTTGGGGGCGAAATGCGGTAGAATTTAACAGCCCGGCCCTCGGGGAATTTAGGGCATCAGATAAAAGTTCGTTATTATTTTGAAAAATAAAGCAATAATTTTTCATAACGTAAACTATTTACCCGACTCCGCCGTTTACTATTCAATTGCGTCTTTTAACAAAATCCTGCTGGCTTCCGGCGGGATTTTTCATTTCCGCAAATCCCCCTTTTTCCACCCCGATTTTGCCCCAATAAATTCAACTTCTCTTCGTTAAAATGTATAGCCAAGTGATAAATCGTTAACTTGGCGGCAATCACAGCATATTGTTACAGGATTTATATGAAAATCAGTACCTCCTATTCCCTGCTGGTGGCGCTGGGGTTGGCCATAGGGCTGGCTGGATGCAACTCTGCCATGCAGGTGTATAAAAAAGGCGTTCGACAATTCGAACAAGGGGAATACAACCTTGCCATTGAGAATTTGCAGAAAGCCGCCAATGGCAAAGGCGTCACCGACGTCGCCCGGCTGAATTATCTGCTGGCCGAATCCTACCGCCTGTCGAACCGTTTCCCGCAGGCGGCTCCGTTTTACCAGAAAGCCATCGAAGCCGGTATCCCGGAGATCAACGCCAAAATGTATTACGCCTACGCGCTCAAAGCGCAGGGCCGGTACCCGGAAGCGTTGGTGCAACTGGATCAGTATGTGGCCACCAAACCGTCCAGCAAAGTCAATCTGGAAAAAGCCCGGCGCGAAGCCGAAACCTTGCGGGCCATCGACCTCATCAGCCAGAAAAAAATTGCTTTTCAGCCTAAAAACATCGGTGCGCTGAACTCGCCGGGTTCCGAATATGCGCCGGTGGTTCGCGGAGACGAGCTGATTTTCACCTCATCGCGGAAAGAGAAGATTTACAAAAACAACGGTCAGCCAATGACCGGTTTGTATAAAATCAAGCTGGCACAGAAACCGGACGAAACCGGCAACAACCCGCAACTCTTCAGTTCCAACATTTTCAAAGACGATGCCAACGAAGGGACACCCGCGTTTTCGAAAGATGGAAAAGTCATGATTTTTGCGCGGGGCAACAACGGAAAACGCAAAGGTGGCCTGGATGTCGATCTGTTTATCAGCCGGTTATCAGCCGACAACGCCTGGAGCGAACCCCTGCGACTGCCCATCAGCGACTCAACCGCCTGGGACGGCAGCCCGGCGTTTTCGGCCGACGGCAAAACGCTCTATTTTGCTTCCAACCGCGCCGGAACCGTGGGCGGTATTGACCTCTACCGCACCAACATGGATGCGTCGGGCCGGTTCAGCCGCCCGGTCAACATGGGCCGTGACATCAATACGCCCGGTGACGAAATGTTTCCGTATGTGGCCGAAGATGGCAAATTGTATTTTGCGTCCGATGGTCATCCCGGTTTAGGAAAACTTGATATTTTCGTCGCAACCCGCTCGCAGGGCATCATTTCGGTGGAGAACCTGGGCGTGCCGATCAATTCGCCGGCGGATGATTTCGGGCTGTTTCTGGTCGAAGCCGACAAAGGCTACTTTGCGTCGAACCGCGAGGGCGGAAAGGGCGACGATGACATTTATTATTTCGACGATTCCGAATCGACCACCGAAAAACCGCCATTGGCCTCTACCCCACCGACCGAAGCGCCGAAAAGGGTGCGGTATTTCATTGCCGGTACGGTTTCAGAAAACGCTTCTCCTCAGGCACCCCTGGATTCCGCAACGGTTCGCATCATTGAGGAAGGCGTTGAAACACCGATTGGCGAAGTGCTGACGGGCAACCCCGGTACCTATGGAAAATATCCGCTGAAGGAAGGAAAAGACTACACAATTCTGGTCGAGCGGCCCGGTTATCTCACCAAGCGTGAACAGTTTACGATGCAGGGCCGCAGCATTCCGCCGATTTTCCTGAAAAAAGCCGAAACCGATACCACCTTCGAAGTGCCGATTTTGCTGGATAAGGTAACATTGGGAAAAACGTTTGTGCTCGAAAATATTTATTACGATCTGGATAAATACGCCATCCGCCCCGACGCGGCCGAGGAACTCGACAAGCTGGTGACCATTCTGAAAGACAATCCGACGTTAAAAATCGAGCTAAGTTCGCACACTGACGTTCGGGCCGCCGATGCCTACAACATCCGCCTGTCGCAAAACCGGGCCAAAGCCGCCGTCGATTACATCGTTTCCAAAGGAATTGAGGCCGAACGGATGATTGCCAAAGGCTACGGCGAAACACAACTCATTGTCAAAAACGCCAAAACGGAAGACGAACACCAGCGCAACCGCCGAACGGAGTTTAAGATCCTGAGTTTCTAAGTTTCAGGCCATTCCAAACAACGGGTTAAATTTCAAGTTTACGGTTTACGGTTTTTTGTTTACGGTGGCTGACGCATTCGCACTTTGCTCGCGTCAGCCACCGTAAACAAAAACCGTAAACCGTAAACTTTTTTGCTATGAAAAACGATAAGCTCCGGCAGTTCCTGGTTGTCTTCGTCATTATTTCGACCATCATCATGAACTACCTGTCGAACGCGCTGCCGTTTGGCGGGCAGACCAACGCCCAGGTTTCCAATAAATACTTTACCGACTTTACGCCCGCCGGTTTTGCCTTCGCCATCTGGGGTGTCATCTATCTGGGTTTGCTGGGCTTTGCGGTCTACCAAGCCCTGCCATCGCAACGAACCAATCCACGTTTTCGGGCCATCGGTCCGCTGGTCATCCTGAATGGCGTGTTCAACAGCTTGTGGTTACCCATTTTCCAGAACGAGTGGCTTTTTGTTTCCGTCCTGTTTATTTCCGGTATTCTCTTTACGCTCTACGGCATCAACTTCGGTCTCCGGCTGAACGCAGCCGACGTACCGACTGCCGAAAAATGGCTGGCCCGGGTTCCGTTCGGTCTGTATTTTGGCTGGGTAACGGTGGCTACCATTGCCAACGTCTGTGTCTGGCTGAAGTCGACCAGCTGGGATGGTGGCGGTGTTGGCGGTCCGGTCTGGGCGCAGATCCTGATTGCCGTTGGCCTGGCCATCGGGTTATTCGTCTTCAGCCGGTTGCGGAGCTTTTCGTATCTGCTGGTGTTCGTCTGGGCGTTTGCTGCCATTGCCGCCGGGCAGCAGGGCAGCGGTTCGGTGTCGCTGGTCGCCGGGATTGGGGCCGGAATTGCCGCCCTGGTGTGGCTGGTCAGCTTTTTCCAACGGCCCAAAACGCCCGCGCATTCGTTTGGCTGAAACCTTCGAAAGTTCGGAATCCGTCGTAACCCGTCAGGTTTCTAAAACCTGACGGGTTACGACGGATTCCGAACTTTCGAAGGTTTCAGCCGGTTTTTTTGCACGTTTGCGGGTATTCAACGATTTTTACAGCATGTCATGGAAACTACCCGCCGACCAATTTAAATTTTCGCCCGACGACGACGATTTTCCCAACGTCTATTACTTCGTTCAGCAGTTTGGCATCTTCCCCAATCAGCTTATTTGCCGTCATCAGTTTGAAATAACCCTGCCTGATTTCCTGACCCAACAGCGATTCGTCAAGGTTCACGAACGCACGGATTTGTTTACCAAACAGGAGGAACATTCATTCTGGTCGCATCCCGAGGGGCTTCTGCTTCGGTTGCATTACCTGCCCGCCATGAAGGCCTATTCGATGATGGGTGGCTACAGCAACCGCGAAGTGCTCGACCGCGTTCTGACCGGTCTGGATACCTACAAGATTCCGGACCCCGACAATTCGCTGGGCAAGGTGGGGCTCATTACGCAACAGTACAACGAACTGATTGTGGAAGAAACCCAGTTGAAGCTGCTGCCGCTCGATCTGGAAAAACATTACAACGACGATTTGCAGCCGGTTTACGACAAGTTGATTCAACGGCTGAATACCAACAGCGAAAAAGGGCTGATCATCCTGCACGGCAAACCGGGAACGGGCAAAACCAACCTCATCCGCCACCTGACCACGCAGCTTTCCAAGCAGGTGCTGGTGTTGCCGCCCCAGTTGGTCGAAGTGATGACCCAACCCGGTTTTATTCCGTTTTTGCTCGAACAACGCAATTCGATTTTGGTCATCGAAGAAGCAGAACAGGTCCTGATGGATCGCGAATCGGATGTTCGAAATGCCGCCGTTTCCAACCTGCTCAACCTGACCGACGGCTTGCTGGCCGATTGCCTGGCCATCCAGATCATCTGTACGTTCAATACCGACATCAAACGACTCGATCCGGCGTTACTTCGGAAAGGGCGGCTCATTGCCCGCTACGAATTTGGCGAACTGGCCGTCGACAAAGCCAACCGGCTGCTCGAAGAACGGGAACTGGCGTTCCGGACGGAACAACCCATGACCCTGGCCGATATTTATCACCTGGAAGAGGAAGTGCATTTCGCTAAAAAAACGAACCGGTCCATTGGCTTTTAACCCATGACGACGCACACGGTTTTTCTACTGCTGGGTGCCAACCTGGGCGACCGGGCCACAACCCTGCAACGGGCGAAAGAAACGATTCAAATTGATCTGGGACCGGTTTTAAAGCAATCAGCACTCTACGAAACCGCAGCCTGGGGCGTTACGGATCAACCGGCTTTTCTGAATCAGGTGCTGAAAGTTCTGAGCATTTTTTCGCCCGAAGAAATGCTGGAAAAAACCCAGGCCATCGAAACCCGTCTGGGCCGGGTTCGGCGCGAAAAGTGGGGCAGCCGCATCATCGACATCGACCTGTTATACGTAGATGAGGCTGTAATGACCACTGAAAAACTGACCCTGCCTCACCCCTTTCTGCACGAAAGGCGGTTTACGCTGGTTCCGCTGACAGAACTTGAACCCGAGTTTATTCACCCGGTTTTTCAAAAAACCAATCGGCAGTTGCTGGCGGAATGTCAGGACGAAGGAGAAGTTAAAGAGTGGAAATCCTGGCCTACCTCGATTCAATAGTTACAAAAACCGCTGTGTTCCTTTACTCGATCACTTTGGGAACCTGAAAATATTGATCGGTTTTGTCGGGAGCGTTTTCCAGCGCCTGTTCGCGCGGAAGCTGATGACCGACGACGTCTTCGCGCAGAACGTTTAATTCGGCCGAAATGTGGGTCAATGGTGCCACACCGGTCGTATCGATTTCGTTGAGTTGCTCCATCCAGGTCAGCACCTCGTTCAGGCTGTCAACCAGGGACTGCTCTTCTTCGGGCCGCACTTCCAGCCGGGCGAGGTGAGCGATTTTGTGCAGGGTTTCGTGATCGACTTTCATAGGTCATTTTTAATTAAAGAAACCCGAGCCGGCTGGTTCATCAACGATTCATCGATAATCCGGAACGTTTCTTCTTTCAACCGTTCCACGTCGGTTTGGGTCAGCCCTTTCGTTTCGATGGGCGGATGAACCACCGCCCGGATGGGCCGCCAGTACATCCGCAGTTTCTTCTTTTCGGGAAAAACTTCGTGGTTGTTCAGCAACGAAATCGGCACGATCGGCACCTGCTGCTGAACAGCCATCGTAAATGCACCATCTTTAAACGGATGGTGCATTTTGGGCGGTTGTTTGGATTTGATGCCACCTTCCGGAAAAATCATGATGCTTCGCCCGCTTTTCAACGTACGGATGCCTTTTGACAGCGAATAGGCGCGGCTATTGGCCTGGCTCCGGTCAACCTGAATGTGTAGTTTGGCAAACATATACCCAAACAGCGGCACGCGTTTTACCTCACTCTTGCCAATGAACGCGTAGAAATTCCGGATGATGACGCCCATCACCGCAATGTCCAGGTACGAGAAGTGGTTGGCGCAAAACACGTACGTCTGCTTCGGATCGGGCCGAAACCGGTAATCGACGTGAATCGGCATGCCGATGATCCAGAAAAATAGCCGCCCCCAGACGTAGTTGACTTTATGGGCATACGGTTTCCACTCTTCCCGTTGCAGGAAGAGAAACATAAACGGAAACAGAACCAGAAACAGGGTCAGAAACCAGAAACCGCACCAGATCGTGTACAACATAAATTAATGCTTGAAATGCCGGACACCCGTGGTCACCATCGCCATCCCGCGCTGGTTGCAGGCATCGATACTGTCCTTGTCGCGAATCGAGCCGCCGGGCTGAACCACCGCCGAAATACCGGCTTCACCGGCAATCTCCACGCAGTCGGAGAATGGGAAAAACGCATCCGACGCCATCACGGCCCCTTTCAGTTCAAAACCGAACGTCCGGGCTTTTTCAATCGCTTGCCGGAGGGCATCGACGCGGCTGGTTTGACCCACCCCGCTTGCCAGCAGTTGCCCGTCGTTCGCCAGCACAATCGTGTTCGATTTGGTGTGTTTGCAAATTTTCAGAGCAAACTCCAACGCCCGGAGTTCGGCTTCCGTTGGTGCTTTTTCCGTAACGGTTTTGAACTGGTCAGCCACTTCAGTCTGGCTGTCTTTGTCCTGTTCCAGAACGCCATTCAACAGTGTCTTGAACATTTTCGGACTGAATTCCACCGGTTTGCGTTTCAGCAAAATCCGGTTTTTCTTCGAACCGAGCAACTTCAACGCATCATCATTGAAATCCGGCGCAATCAGGATTTCCATGAACAGTTTGTTCAGTTCTTCCGCCGTTTCCAGGTCTACTTTGGCGTTGGTAATAATCACCCCGCCAAACGCCGAAACCGGGTCGCAGGCCAGTGCGTTCAGATACGCTTCCTTCGCCGTGGGGGCCGTTGCAACACCACAGGCGTTGGTGTGTTTGATGATCGCAAACGTGGTATCCGTAAATTCATCGATCAGGCTGACGCAGGCATCGACGTCCACCAGGTTATTGTACGATAATTCTTTGCCGTTTAACTGGTCGAACAGGGCGTTGAGATCGCCGTAAAAAGTAGCTTGCTGGTGCGGGTTTTCACCGTAGCGCAGCGACTGCGCGGGAAGCTGGCGGAAGTCATCATTAGCCGTCGAACACGCAAAATACTGATGAATGGCCGTGTCGTACGCTGACGTCATGGCAAAAGCTTCTTTGGCAAACCGCCGACGGTCTTCCAGATCCGTTGTGCCTTCCTTTTCCGTCAGCAGATTGACGACATCGGCATATTGGCCGCGCGACGAGACAATCACTACATCTTCGTAATTTTTGGCCGCAGCCCGAATCAGCGAAATACCGCCAATGTCGATCTTCTCGATGATGTCTTCGTCCGAAGCACCCGACGCTACGGTTTCTTCAAAGGGATAGAGATCGACCACCACCAGATCGATTGGGTTGATGTCGTGGCGGCTGGCCTGGGCCACATCCTCGGCCAGATTCCGGCGATAGAGGATGCCGCCAAACACGACCGGATGGAGGGTTTTGACGCGGCCACCGAAAATAGACGGATAGCCCGTGATGTCTTCCACGGCGGTTACCGGAATGCCCAGTTGTTCGATAAACGTCTGGGTTCCCCCCGTTGAATAGAGCAGCACGCCGTTCTGGTGCAACAACCGAACCAGTGGCTCCAGCCCGTCTTTGTAATAAACTGAAATAAGCGCAGATTGAATGGTCTTCGACATAAAGAGAACTGTTTCTCTGATTACCTCTGGTGTTCTCTGATCAACTCTGTGGAACAGCTATCGAAGTTATTTCACAGAGTTGATCAGAGAACACCAGAGGTAATCAGAGTGTTAAATGTCCGCAAAGATAACCGAAAGGTTCGGAACGGAGACTTTTGATTGGAAAGGAGTTTGTAACTTTATGAAATTCTTCCCCAAAACCGGGTATAATACTGCGTCGCCAAGGCGGTTTGCGGCTTCGGGTTCAGCCCCGCCTGAATGCCGGGTTGCCCGTGTCGTGAGATCGAATTGTACTTTTAGCCTGTTTTCCCTATTTTTGACCGTTTATTAGAAGCTGACAATCATTAACTCACACACGATGAGAGAAATACAATTCCGCGAAGCCCTTCGCGAAGCCATGGTAGAAGAAATGCGCCGGGACGAGAAGGTGTTTCTGATGGGCGAAGAAGTGGCTGAATACAATGGTGCTTACAAAGTCAGTCAGGGCATGCTCGACGAGTTTGGCCCGGCGCGGGTCATCGATACACCCATTGCCGAATTGGGTTTTGGCGGTATTGGCGTCGGTGCGGCCATGAACGGCTTACGGCCCATCATCGAGTTCATGACGTTTAACTTTTCGCTCGTTGCCATTGACCAGATCATCAACGGCTCGGCCAAAATCATGTCGATGTCGGGTGGTCAGTATTCCAACCCCATCGTGTTCCGTGGACCGACGGGGAATGCCGGGATGCTGTCGTCGCAACACTCGCAAAACTTCGAAAACTGGTTTGCCAACACCTCTGGCTTGAAAGTGGTGGTTCCGTCGAATCCCTACGATGCCAAAGGTCTGCTGAAAACGGCGATCCGCGACAACGATCCGGTTATTTTTATGGAGTCGGAACTGATGTATGGCGACAAAGGCCAGGTTCCGGAAGAAGAATATTTGATTCCGATTGGTAAAGCCGATATCAAGCGCGAGGGCAACGACGTCACCATCGTTTCGTTCGGTAAATTCATGAAAGTGGCGCTGCAAGCGGCCGATGAACTGGCCGATAAAGGTATTTCGGCGGAAGTGATCGACCTGCGTTCCGTTCGCCCGATCGATTACGCCACAATCATCAACTCCGTCAAGAAAACGAACCGGTGTGTGGTGGTGGAAGAAGCCTGGCCACTGGCGGCTATTTCGTCGGAACTGACCTACAACATTCAGCGCAACGCCTTCGATTACCTGGATGCGCCGGTGATTCGGGTCAACAGCCTGGATCTGCCGCTGCCGTATGCGCCAACCCTGATCGAAGTGATTCTGCCGAACGTAAAACGGACGTTACAGGCCGTCGATGTGGTGATGTACAAGAAGTAATTGCCATAGGACTTTCGCTTTCCGCCCCTAAATCCCGAAGCGTCGGCCGCTGCCGGACTTTTAGCATCCGAATTAAGCCGCGTCCAAGTCCCCTTTAGGCCGGGCCGACGCTTCGGGATTTAGGGGCGGAAAGCGAAAGTGTGATAGAATTATCAGACATAAGTCTTAAGATACAAAAAAACCGGAAGGAAACTTCCGGTTTTTTTGTTGAATGTCTATTTCTACTGTTTATCCCACCAGACGCGGCTATCCTGATTGTCAGGGCCCTGACGGGAAAGTGCCTCCGCCTGATTTGCTTTGTTTACCGACAATTCAGAGTCCGGATAGGTAATGCGATTGATGAAGCTTCCTTTGATTTCCTTGCCGGGATACGGATTGGGCGTGAGCTTCGGAAAACCGCTCCGACGGAAATTAGCGAATGCCTCCGGGCCGTTCAAGAGCGACGCTACCCAGTATTGCGTGTTGATCAATTCCAGACCATTGGCGGCCACGTAAGGTTTTTTCTGGAGATAGGCCGTAATAGCAGCCGCCGGAACTGCCGAATTCGCATCGGCATCGCCCAACTGTTGCATGTGGGCCGTCACGCCAGCCGCGTAATAATCAGCCGCGCTGCCGGTGATCCAGCCGCGTTGGGCGGCTTCCGCCAGGAGCAAATTCGTTTGAGCGGCAGTCACCATAAACGTAGGTGCATCCAGCTTGCCCAGTCGCGTCCGGTCCAACTGCGAATAATCGTAGAAGCTCGCCAGTTTGTCAGCCGTTGCCTGCGCCGGAATCGTGCCATTATCAAACCCCATCGGCATACCGATTTGCACCGACGGGTCACGGTTGATCCGGGCAGCAGTTTGCTCGGCACCACTTTTGGCCCCAACATACCGCGCGGCAATCGAGGCTAACCGGGGATCTTCGTTCGTGCGCAGGTAATCCACGAAATACCGCGTCAGGTATAAATTGGCAGCCTCCGTCGAATTGAGCATCGTTCCTACCGGATTCTGGTAGTTGGCATTGTTCCGAATGAGTCCGTTGTCAGCATTGGTCAGAATCACACCACCCGCTACGGCTTTTACCGCCGTGGCCTGCGCCAGTGTCGGATTCACTTTCGTAAGCCGCATCCCGGCCCGCAGCAGAACGGAATTACCGAATTTTTTCCATTTCACGATGTTCCCGCCATACACGATATCACCGGCTTCCGTAGGCTTGGCGGCATCCAGTGCGGCAGTTGCCTCCGTTAATTCCTTGATGATGTCGTCGTAAATGCTTTGCTGGGTATCGTATTTCGGGGTTATGTTGGCCCCCAGAAATCCCAAACCTGCTTCCTTATACGGAATGTCGCCGTACGTATCGGTCAGCACCATAAAGGCATAGGCTTTCCAGATGCGGGCCATGTGGTAGAGATTCGTCCGGTTGGCGTCGTCCTTTGTTTTGGCGATCACATCTACCAGATACCGGATGACATCCCGGTAATACCGCTGCCAGATCCCCGTGTTAGGACCCGTGGGTCCCCGGTTGTCGACGTTAAAGTTTCCGCCCGCCAACACCCCGGAGTTGGGCGAAAAAACCTGTTGAACAATGGGATGCTCAAATACCATCGTCGATCCGGGGAAGGTGGTGTTGATCATCGCATTGTTAAATGTAAAAAGCGGATTAAGGGCCGTTGCTGCGGTCGGATTAACATTCAGTTCGTCGAACCCTTCCTCGCACCCGCTCACGGTAAGCAGCAGGGCAATTAACGGAATATATAAAGCTGTCTTTTTCATAGTTTTCTGATTGAGGTATTCGGTTTACGGTTTTCAGCTTACGGTGGCTGACGAACGCAAAGGTCGCTTGCGCCAGCCAACGTAAACTGAGAACCGAATACCGTAAACCGATTTAGAATCTAACATTAAGGTTGAAACCGATGCTCCGGGTTGTGGGCAAGCCTGTCGACTCCAGACCAACCAGGTTATCCGAACTGAATCCGAACTGCTCAGGATCGATGTTGGGAACCCATTTTTTCAACAGCGCGACGTTGTTGGCCACCGCGCTCAGCCGAACACCTTTGATGAACAGTTTGCTGGGTAACATTTTCGTAAAATCATAGCCCAGCGTGATCTGACGCAGTTTCCAGAAACCGGCATCGTAGACCACCTGCTCGCCCAGACTCTTCGACCGGCCAACCGAGTAGTAGTCCTGAACAAAAGCCCGAACCGTGTTGACCTCGCCCCTTTCGTTGACGCCAGCGCCCACCATTTTGTTATCGGCTTCGCCCCGGCCCACCAGCGATTCCTTCTGCAAACCGTGCCGGTAGGTGTTGAGGTTGGTACCCGAAATCATTTTTCCGCCCAGTTTGAAATCGATCAGGAACGACAGATTGATGCCCTTGTAGGTGAACGAGTTGTTAATCCCGCCGATGTATTTGGGCAAGGCCGAACCAAACGAAATCGGTGAAGGCGTCCGAACCGGCAGGCCATCGCCCCCGTGAACAATCCGACCCTGCGCATCGCGCACATACCCGAACGTGTACAACTGGCCCAGCGGCTGACCAACGACATGACGCAGGTCACCCACGTAAATCCCGTTCCCAACGACAATCTGTTCTCCCGCAACGTCAGTCAGCAATCGGAGCAGTTTCGTCTGGTTATACGAACCGTTCAGGGTGATGTCCCACGAGAAATCTTTCGACCGGAATGGTGATACATTGAGCAATACTTCAAAACCCTGGTTACGACTTTGTCCGCTGTTGATCAGCGTATTGGTATAACCGGACGCGTCGGACGACTGAGCCGCCACGATCTGGTCACTGGTGATCTTGTTGTAAAATGCCAGATCCAGCCCCACGCGGTTATTGAACATTTTCAGCTCAAGACCCACTTCGGTTTCGGCCGTCCGGCTGGGCCGCAGCGTTGCACTCGGAACGGTATTTGAGGTGATGTTGCCCACCGGCTGGCCTAGACCCGCAGGATTTGGGAACAGGTTGGCCCCCACGCTGTAGAACAGGTTGTTGGAATACGGTGCCACGTCGCCATCGCTCCCCACTTCGGCATAAGCAGCCCGGATTTTCCCGAAATTAAGCCAGTTTGGCATATTGCTGAAGGCTTGGGAAAAGACGAAACTACCCGTAATGGATGGGTATAAAACACTGCGGTTGGCCGGTGCGAGCGTCGAAAACCAGTCGTTCCGCGCCGTTACATTCAGGTACAGGAAGTCGTTGAACGAAAATTCGGCTGCTCCGTAGAGTGAATTCACTTTCCGTTCGCTCAAACCGTAGGTCGGATCTTTCACCCGGCCATTTTGCGGAATATATAGCCCGCGAACGATGAAATCCGTTACCAGCACACTGTTCAGGTCACTCCGGCGGTACAACTGGTTCCCCCCCAATGTAACATCAACGCCAAACTTGCCAAAGGTTTTGTTGGCTCCGATCAGGAAGTCAGCATTGATTTCGCGAAACCGGCGGGCTTCCTGCACGTAGGCCCCGTTCACAAAACCGGCGGGCGCGGCTGCCAGCGAAGCCTGGCCCGTCGGGAAATTGTAGTCCTGATCCCGCGCCCAGAAATCCTGTCCAACCCGGCCTTGCAGATACAGCCAGTCGGTAAAATTGTACCGCGCCGTCAGGTTACCCAGCAGCCGGTCGCGCCGGATGTTTTCAAATTTCTGACCTAGGACAAAATACGGGTTGGTCCGGTTCTGAAACCGCGACCAGATGAATTCGTTGCCCGTTGCCGGATTGATCTGGTTGGCTTCCAGCACATCGAGGGGCATCGAGTTCGACATGGTGTAAATCACCGTTGGCGTACTGTTGTCCTGCTGAGCAATCTGGGGCGGGTTTTTGTTGTACTCGTTCGAGTAGTTGAGCGATCCCGTTACGGTCAGCTTCGGCGACAGATTGTAGCTGAATCCGAGGTTGATGGTTTTGCGGTTGAACGAGTTGTTCGGGGTAATTCCCTTGTTATCCATGTTGGAAACCGACAGGTTAAAACCGCCCCGGTCGCTGCCCGACGAAACGGAAACGGAGTTGGTCCAGGTGGAGCCGGTGCGATAGAATTTCTTGATCCGGTCGCGAACGGGTACGTACGGAACCGTCACACCACCGAAAAGAACCTGCGTCTGTCCGTTGAATTTCTCGCCAAAACTCCACACCCCGGAGGTTGGGTTGGCCGCCGTGGGCCGAACGCCGTATTCGCCCTGCCCGTATTCATACTGAAAATCCGTAAAATCCAGGGGCGTATCGGTCGTAAAGTTGGTGTTATACACGACACCGATGCCCTGCCCGCTGCCTTTGGTTTTGGTCGTGATCATGATGACCCCGTCTTTGGCCCGCGAACCGTAGAGGGCGGCTGCCGTGCCTCCTTTCAGAACGGTCATGCCCTCGATGTCGTCCGGGTTGATGGACGAAAGTCCGTCGCCCCCATCGGAGTAGTTCCGGTCACGACCGGCGATGGAGCCGTCGCTGCCCGTGTTGCCGTTGTTCTGGCCGAAGTTCGTGTTGTCGATGGGTACCCCGTTGACAACGATCAGGGGCGAGTTCTGTCCGGAAAAAGACGATTGCCCGCGAATCCGGATTTTACTCGTTCCGGCGGCACCTGTGCCTAAACTGGAGATGTTGACCCCGGCGACTTTGCCCTGCAGGGCGTTCATGAAATTAACGGTTCGGTTGGTCGTAATTTGTTCCGAGTTCACGTTGGCCGTGGCATACCCCAGCCGTTTGGATTCTTTTTTGATCCCGAGGGCCGTCACAACCACTTCGTTGAGACTCTGGGAGCCTTCTTCGAGGGTCACGGTCAGAACCGTTTGATTGCCGACCGGAACCTCCCGGCCCTGAAAACCGATGGAACTGAAGACCAGAACCGCATTGGCCGGTACATTGAGGGCAAATTTTCCCGTGGCATCCGTTGTGGTGCCGAGGGTAGAGTTTTTGATCAGGACCGAAACCCCCGCAACGGGCTGCTGGTCTTTTCCGGAAAGAACCGTTCCGGTCACCCGCTGGTCTTGTGCCTGAGCGCCTGCTACTAACAGGACCCCTAGCCACAGGGTTAGCAAACTTCGTAGGAAAGTAGAATACTGCATAGGAAATGGTTTTTTGAAATAAAGATGGGAAAGGCTCAAAATGGTAAAAGAGCAAGATTATATTGAATATACCCGCAATTAAGCCCCAATTACCGGTTTTTCTAAATTTCAGTAACTTTTAGGATATTACAAGGCATTTTTTAGATATTTTTCACCATCTAGTCAAAATTATACCGTTAGAATCCCTAATTTTCCTATGATTTTGTCCGGTAATTGCACGGATCGGTAGGCCCCGGATGGGTCAGGAATCCTTTTCTACAGATGTTTTTTCGATTCCTCTAAAAAAAAAGACAGAACCTTGTTTATTGAAATCTCTTTCTATTACTTTCACCTGAATTCCGTTTTGAAAAAGTTAGTTTTCGGACAAGTTACCAGGTTATTTTATTAAGTAACATTGATTTATGGCGAGATTGATCATCATTGATGATGAAAAAAGCATCCGGGATGCGCTCCGTGACATTCTGGAATATGAAGGCTATGAAGTTGACGAAGCCAAAGATGGTGAGGAGGGACTGGAGCTGATTAGACAAAATAGCTATGACGTAGCGCTTTGCGACATCAAGATGCCCAAAATGGATGGTCTTGAGTTGTTGCTGAAAGCCGCCGACGTTGGCAAAGGAACCCAGTTTATCATGATTTCGGCCTACGGCAATGTTGAAAACGCCGTCGAAGCCACGAAACGGGGTGCTTTTGACTTCATCATCAAACCGCCGGATCTGAATCGTCTGCTGGTTACGGTTCGCAATGCCATTGAAAAAGCCAAACTGGTGATGGAGACCAAAACCCTGAAACGGCGGATCTACAAACTCAACGAGATTGTGGGCGATTCCGACCCGATTCGCCGGGTTAAAGACACCATCGACCGCGTTGCTCCCACCGAAGCCCGGGTTCTGATCACGGGGGCCAACGGCTCCGGGAAAGAAATGGTTGCCAAGCAAATCCACGAGAAAGGAAGCCGTTCGGCCATGCCGCTGATCGAAGTCAATTGCGCAGCAATCCCGAGTGAACTCATTGAAAGTGAATTGTTTGGTCACGAAAAGGGGGCATTTACCGGTGCATCGGCCCGGCGTACCGGCAAATTTGAGCAGGCCGACGGTGGCACGCTGTTTCTGGACGAAATCGGGGATATGAGTCTTTCTGCCCAGGCCAAAGTGCTGCGGGCGTTGCAGGAAAGTAAAATTACCCGCGTGGGTGGGGATAAAGAAATCAAAATCAATGTTCGGGTGATTGCGGCTACGAATAAAGACCTCCGCAAAGAGATTCAGGAAGGCACGTTCCGCGAAGACCTTTTCCACCGGCTGAGCGTCATCCGCATCCACGTTCCTCCGCTGGCCGACCGGCGGGAAGACATTCCGCTGCTGGCCGATAAATTCCTGCACGACATTGCGGAAGAATACGGCGCACAAACCAAAGAAATCACACCGGACGCCATGGCCTATCTTCAGTCCCTGCCCTGGACCGGAAATGTCCGGGAGTTACGCAACGTGGTTGAACGGCTGGTCATTCTGTGCGGGGATGAAATTAGCCGGAATGATGTCGAAATGTACGCCTGAAACGGATCAAATCACCATCAGATTACAGCCCCGAATATCCGAATTATCGAACCGCCCGATGACCCGAAAGGCATGGGGTGCGCCTTTTTCATATTGCCCCAAATCCTGGGTTTCAATAAAACTGCAGGAATCCAGATTAGCCAGGTCGATCACGTTGATTCCTCCCGTCAGGCGTGTTGCCGAGGCCGATTGGTCGTCTGGTAAAGAAAGCACGGCAAACGGGTCGTTCACGTCGCGGAGGAGCACACGGAGGGTAGACGACATTTGGAAAACCCCGGCCCCGGTCGAATAGGCCTGTGACAGTAATTCGGTCATGCCATATTCCGAATGAACCGCCGATATGCCCAGCCGGGCCGTCAACAGATCGTGGACTTCTTCACGAAGCAACTCCTGCCGCCGACCTTTCATGCCGCCGGTTTCCATCACCACCAATTGGGGCAGTGACCTCAGAAACGAAAAATCCGTGTCGGACTCGGCCCAGTCGAGTAGTGCAAACGTAACGCCAATGAGCAGGATGTTGCGATCCGGCTCCGGATGGGCGGCCAGTTCCTGCAATGCAGCGGTCAGATCGGCGGTATTGTGCAGAAAAAATCCCGAAAATGCCGAGTTGGTTTTCTGAATAAACCGCTGAACCATATACACTAACGACGAGTTATTTCGTTCAAGATAAGACGGTAACAGGGCCAGAATGTGGAAGCGATCGAGCGGCCCGTAGCGGTTTTCAAAGATTTGCTGGCTGACGGTATCATACAACGCCGGATCAGAAACAAAATGGCGGCTGGTTACCACTCCGGTTGTACCGCTGCTTTCAAAGGTTAACAAGTCTTCCAGAGACGGTTTTGCTTCGTCAGACCCGCACGTCAGAATCGGGTGCTGTTTGAAAAAACCGATGGGGAGAAACGGAATTTGAGTGATGGTTCGTATCTTTTCAGGCTCAACGTTCAGGTGCTTCAGGTACGACCTGTAGATGGGATTGAAAACCGCCTGATAACGAAAAACCGCCAGTGCGAGCGAATCGAACCCGGAATGGTCGGTTGCAACAAGCCGGATGATGCGGTTTCGGAGTTCCTGACGAATGTTTGAAGTTGACAAAGTAAAGAGAGAAAACGGCTTAGTCATGAAGGGTAAGCCCAATACATACTAACTGGTAACGATTAGTTTATTAACACGATGTCTACGCGATTTATTCGGCAAGGCCTGTTTTTTTTAGGATTTTCAGCCCTTTTGATCGGCTGTCTGGAACCGCCTGATTTTGATAATACGCCCAAAATAAGTTCACCATCGGTTACATCGTATCCGGCCTTCGACGATTTTTCCCAGATTCCCAAAGATTCCCTGGTGATTACAGTTCAGTTTCAGGATGGTGACGGCGATCTGGGGCTATCGGTCGATGAGCGAACCAAAGATTCTCTGAATTACCTGGATTGGGGAAATTATGAATTGAAAACCTACCGGTTTGTCAATGGCAAGTTCGAATATGTCGATCTGCCGGTTCTCAACAAACTGTTTTTTCCGCGTTTGAAACCCGACAACAAGAACAGTCCGCTGGAAGGCAAACTGGATTTCTCCCAAAGCTTTCTGCGGTCGCGCAATACCCGCATGACGCCGGTCAAATTTGCCATTCGCATTCGGGACCGCCAGTT
Source organism: Larkinella sp. (assembly GCF_965227735.1). Classification (NCBI taxonomy): domain Bacteria; kingdom Pseudomonadati; phylum Bacteroidota; class Cytophagia; order Cytophagales; family Spirosomataceae; genus Larkinella; species Larkinella sp. Next base: position 2,556,478 of record NZ_OZ245776.1, read on the forward strand.
GCGCGTTAGCAACGTCGTGGAAACCGATACCATTTCCGTTCCCCTGAACTAAGAAATATACGATTCGCAGTGCGTAAAACCGGTTTTACGCACTGCGAATCGTTTTGTGGCTTTCCAGGGCCGGTTCTTCACCCACCACGGTTTCCCGCAGCAAAATCCGGAACGTAGTTCCCTTGCCGACTTCGGAGCTTTTGACATACAACCGGCCGTTGTGGTATTCTTCAATAATCCGTTTCGCCAGCGTCAGTCCCAGCCCCCAACCCCGTTTTTTAGTGCTGTAGCCGGGGTTAAACACCTTCTGCAAATTGGCCTTGCTGATTCCTTTTCCCGTATCGGTGATGTCGATGGCGATTTCGTTGCGGGGCAGCGGTAACAACCGAATCGTCAGACTACCGATCCCGCCCATCGCATCGACGGCATTCTTGCACACATTTTCAATCACCCACTCAAACAGGAGTTTATTAATTTTCACTTCCCGGCCATCGACCAGATAGTTTTCAACATGCATTTTGACCTTCGTTGAAATCCGCTTTTCGAGGTAGGTGATAAATTGGTGGACGGTTTCATACAGATCCTCCCGCTTCAGCGTTGGAATGGAGCCGATGCTGGAAAACCGGGTGGCAATCGTCTCCAGCCGGTTGACATCTTTCTCAATTTCATCGGCAATCGACTGATCCATCGCCGGATCGGTGCGAAAGTATTCGACCCAGGCCATCAGCGACGACAGCGGGGTTCCCAACTGGTGGGCGGTTTCTTTCGCCAGACCCACCCAAACCCGGTTTTGCTCCGCCCTCCGGGCCGAACTGAACGCCAGGTAGGCCAGAAAACCGAGGGCGATCATCACCGCCAGTTGAACGTACGGAAAAAACCGGAGTTGGGTCAGTAACGCGGAATTGTGGTAATAAATGTAGCCGCGTTTCTTGTTACCCATCTCAACCACAATGGGTTTATGCTCTTCTTTCATTTCCGTCAGATTTTCTTCCAATTCCAGGTCGATTTCTTCGTCCGGTGTGCCCGGCGGGAAAGTGAAATTGTGAACGATTATTTTATCGTTCTCATCTACGTAGATAGTCGGGAGCTGGTTTTTTTCGTTAACAAAAATAATCTCCTGGGTAATGAACGTCATATCCTCATTCGGATTCTCATTAGACACCTGAACCAGCGCTTTGGCATACAACTTGACGTAATTCTCCTCCCGTTCTTCCAGCCGCTCCACCAACCGGTTGGTATAGAGCAGGGAAGCCGTACCGACTAAAAGCAGATTCAGGGCAACGACAATCTTCAGCGTGTTTCGCTGACCATATATATCCAATGACTTCAACATAGATTTCGGTTTGAAGCAACCTAACTCCGGTTTTCGGCGTATCGGGTGAAAATTATCATTTTATGGGCTGATTCTCATCATCAAATCACAACCGCTTCAGGTGGTAACTTCGCAACAGACTTACGTCATAACGCTCATTTTCAGCAATTCAATGTCCTTATTGCCCGTCTCACCGGAATAATATTGCAAATAGGATATAAAGAAGAGAACTTTGCAATAGTTTATAGAGGTTCTAAATAAGTAACTAGTAAACTGAATCTGTACCAACAGTGTTTTCTGTAAGAGAATTGTATCGTAATTTTGGGCATATTTTGAAAAGTAGCAATGCACGATTTCTTTCAATCAATTAGCCTTTCACATAAAACCGCCCCCCTGGCTGTCCGGGAGCTAATTGCATTAAATGAAGACGAGTCCAAACAGTTTCTGATCAAGCTTCGGGAGTTTTTTGGAGCCTCGGAATCGCTGGTTATTTCTACCTGCAACCGTACGGAGGTTTATTACACTTCCCCGCAAAATCTGAACCGGGAAATTGCCCGGTTGTTACTCACCGAAAAAGGGATAACCTCAACGGAAGATTACCTTCCCTATTTTCATTTTTTTGATACGCAGGCCGAATCCGTTCGGCATTTGTTCGAAGTCTGTACCGGTTTGCACTCGCAGGTTGTGGGCGACATGCAAATCCCGAATCAGGTCAAGCAAGCCTATCAATGGTCGGCCGACCTCGATATGGCGGGGCCTTTCCTGCACCGGCTGATGCACACCATCTTCTTTACCAACAAACGGGTAGCGCAGGAAACCAGTTTCCGCGACGGAGCCGCTTCGGTTTCGTATGCCGCCGTTGAACTGATTGAAGAATTGGTGGGAACCGGCGGCTGCCCGGCGGGTCACGGTCCGGCTACGCCCTCGGTGCTGGTGGTTGGTCTGGGTGAAATTGGCGCAGACATCTGCGAAAACCTGGCTGCCCGCAAATTAAACCGCATTACGCTCTGCAACCGCACCCGTTCCAAAGCCGATGCGCTGGCGGAGAAACACGCGTTCCGGGTGGCCGACATGGCCGATCTGACGGAGGAAATTGCCAAAGCGGACGTGATCATTGCGTCGGTGCTGGTTGAAAAACCGCTCATTACCACCGACTTGCTGGCCGACTTAAACTCGCTAACGTTCAAGTACTTTATTGATTTATCCGTTCCCCGGAGCATCGATACCAACATCGAGCAGATTCCGGGGGTGCTTTTGTATAACATCGACCACATCCGCAACCGGGCCGACGAAGCCCTGAGCCGCCGGATGGCGTCGATTCCGCAGGTAGAAGCCATTATCCATCAGTCGATTGCCGATTTCAACGACTGGTCACGGGAAATGGTGGTGTCACCCACGATCAATAAATTCAAAAATGCGCTGGAGCAGATTCGAAAAGAAGAAATCGCCCGCCATTTGAAAAACATGACTGCCGAAGAATCCGAGAAAGTGGAGAAAATTACGCGCAGCATCATGCAAAAAATCATGAAATCACCGGTATTGCAACTCAAAGCCGCCTGCAAACGGGGCGAAGCCGATACCTTGATCGATGTGTTAACGGATTTGTTCGACCTGGAAAAACAACCCGCCGATGCATCGCAGCATTTTCACTAACCTATGATGAGCGCTCTATAAAATCCCAAACGAAGCAATTGGTTTGGGATTTTTCGTTTGAGCAATATTCGTTTACGGTATTCGGTTTACAGTTTACGCCAGGCCGCCGGATCGGTGCGGTTCCCCGCCGGGATTGACGCATACATCAAAACGCGTCAGTTACCGTAAACCGAATACCATAAACCGTAAACCCTTCTGCTATGTCCCGCTTTATCAATACGATTCTCCGCCTGTTTCTGATCGTCCTGCTGGTCGTTGGCCTGGTTGTGCTGTGGGAACAACTGCGGGGCTGGTCGGTTTTCAGCGGGTTGACGAAGAAAGAAGCGACCGTCCAGACGGTGGTTTTGCAGGAAGTCACGGAGTTAGGAAAGCTCGAACTGGTTCAATACCGCTTTAAAGACATTGTCGAACACCAGTTTGTGCGGGAGTGGTTGCCCAACCCGAAAGCCGTGCTGATTGTGGAAGGCGAAGCGATTGGCTGCCTGGATCTCACCAAAATAACCGCCGACGATGTTACTGCCCAGGGCGACAGTTTGATCGTTCATTTGCCCGACCCGGAAATCTGTTCCTACAAGATCAACCACAACCGCTCGCGGGTTTTCAATACGGAATACGCGTTTTTTGAAGAAGCCCAGTTGGTCAACGAAGCCTACCGACGGGCCGAAACCCAAATCCGGCAGTCGGCACTGAACAGCGGAATTCTGGAACAAACCCGGCAGAACGCCGACAAAATTCTCAAACCGATGCTGGAGCGGATTTCGGGCAAAAAAGTGTTTCTGACAACCCGCATGAAAGCCACGTTACAGCCCCTCCGCTAAGGCATCAACAGATTGTCGTCAAATTCGTCTTTCAACAGCACCCCCGACAACCGCCGGGTTTTCATTTCGGTGAGCAAATAGAGCAACTTTTGTACGGCAGCTTCGTACGGAAAGCCTTCGGGCCGGATGTTGGAGATGCAATTGCGCGATTCGTCGGTCAAACCGGGTTGTGGCCGGAACGTCAGGTAAGCCCCCATGCTGTCGGGCGAGGTCAGGCCGGGCCGTTCACCAATCAGCACCACGACGGTTTCGGCCTGGAGTGCGTGGGCAATTTCGTCGCCAATCGCCACCCGCCCCTGTTCCACCAGACACAAAGGCGCCAGTGACCATCCCAACGCCCGAATTTCTTCCGCTAATCGCGAAACGACGGTTCCTGCGTGCCGATTGATGGCCGTGGCAGATAAACCATCAACGAGCACAATACTAAGATCGAAACCCGGTGAGCCTTTCCCGCCTACACCTACACCCGTCAGATCTTGAAGACCTGACGGGTGTAGGTGTAGGCGGGAAAGGCTCTTTTCATCCAGCTTCCGACCTAAATCCGGGCGTTGCAGGTATTGTTGCCGGTCAACCGCCCGGCTATGAAGCTGCAAAACCGGCTGTTGAACGGTTTGGAGTTGAGTCAGCAACGCATCCCGCTCCAGTTCCGAATAAACCGCATCCCGGGCGCTGGCGTGGTCGAGTTGAAAATCCAGCAGGGCGCGCGTGGGCAGGCTGTGGCCCGTACGACCGCGGGCGATGCGGGCGGAGGTGTGGCTTTGCAGAAACGCCCACGGATCGGGCTGGTCGGGCAGATGGCTCATAAACCGGCAGCTTGGAGTAAACGGTGGGTATTTTTAACGGGCAGCAACTTCCCGTCGGCGTTCATCAATTCCATGCGCAGCAGCCAGGCTTCAAATTCCGGCGCGGGGCGCAGGCGGCACAAATCCCGCAGATACAGCGCATCGTGAAACGAGGTACTCTGGTAATGCAGCATCACGTCATCGGCACCGGGAATACCCATGATAAAATTGACGCCAGCGGTTCCGAGTAAGGTTAACAGGGTATCCATATCGTCCTGATCGGCTTCGGCGTGGTTCGTGTAACAAATATCGACGCCCATTGGCAACCCCAGCAGTTTTCCGCAGCAATGGTCTTCCAGACCGGCCCGAATAATTTGTTTCCCATTGTATAGATACTCTGGTCCGATAAAACCGACTACGGTATTGACCAGCAAAGGTTCAAAAAGCCGGGCCACGGCATACGCCCGAACCTCACAGGTCTGCTGATCGACGCCATGATGGGCATTGGCCGACAGCGCACTCCCCTGCCCCGTTTCAAAATACATGACGTTCTGACCCACGGTACCGCGTTTCAGGGCGCGGGTAGCTTCAAACCCTTCCCGGAGCAGGGCGGTATTGATCCCGAAGGAACTGTTAACGGCTTCCGTTCCGCCAATAGACTGAAACATGAGATCGACCGGCGCGCCCTGTTCGATGGCCTGAAGCGTGGTGGTAATGTGGCTCAGCACGCACGTTTGCGTCGGAATATCGAACCGCTGCCGGATCTGATCCATCATATCGACCAGCCGAACCACCGTCCGAACGTGGTCGGTGGCCGGATTGATGCCAATTACGGCGTCTCCGCTTCCGTAGAACAAACCATCTACGATGCTGGCCGCAACGCCCCGAAAATCGTCGGTCGGGTGGTTCGGTTGCAGCCGGGTCGAAAACCGCCCTTTCAACCCGATCGTATCCCGAAACCGGGTAATGACTTCACACTTCGCCGAAACCGTTATCAAATCCTGATTTCGCATCAGCTTACTCACAGCCGCCACCATTTCCGGCGTCAGGCCCGGTTGCAGGTTGGTCAGCGTTTGTGCATCGACCTCGTCAGACAGCAGGTAGTTCCGCAGATCACCCACCGTCAGACTTTTGATCGGCACGAACGCATCGGCATCGTGCGTATCCAGAATGAGCCGGGTAATTTCATCGGTTTCGTACGGAATCACGGCCTCGTTCAGGAACGTCGTCAGCGGTAGATCGGCCAGGGCCATTTGGGCCGCCACCCGCTCCTGGGCGGTTTGGGCCGCCACGCCCGCCAGTTGGTCGCCCGACCGCAGCGGGGTGGCTTTAGCCAGCAACGTTTTCAGGTCGTCGAAGTGATAGGTAAAGTTCCGAACGGTACAGCGGTAGGCCATAGTGGTAACAATTCCGAAAAGAGTTGTACGAAAACCGGGTATACGAAATGCCGGGGAATCCAAAATGGAATCTACTAACAAGCCCGGATAAGGCCAAGAAATCCAGGAATTTAATACACCGATAACCGTTTATAGGCGGGTCTTTTGTATGTTTGACGATTGGTATTTTATCCGTTTTTGAAAATGAAATCTTTCCAATTGGTGGTATTTGATATGGCTGGCACGACGGTTCGGGACCAGCACGAGGTGGAGCACTGTTTTGCTCAGGCGGCTTCCCAGACCGATCTGATCGTCAGCGACGAACGCATTCTGGCCATGCAGGGCCTTTCCAAACGGTTTGTTTTTGAAACCCTCTGGAAAGAGCAGTTGGGGCAGCCTTCGCCTTCAGAACTGACGGCCAAAGTGGATCATTCCTACCAGCTCTTTACCGAGATCCTGGAAAACCACTACCGAACCCAAACCGTTGTGCCAACGGAAGGCTGTCTGGAAACCTTCGATTTTCTGCGTAAACACGGCATCCAGATTGCGCTGACCACCGGTTTTTACCGCAAGGTGACCGACATTATTCTGGAAAAATTAGGCTGGCTGACCGGTCTGGACGAGCAGTATGTGGGCAACAGCCAAACCGTTATTCAGGCGTCGATTGCCAGCGATGAGGTGGAACACGGTCGTCCGCAACCGCTGATGATCCAGAAAGCGATGCGGTTATTGGCGGTTACGAATCCGGAATCGGTAGTCAACATTGGCGATACGCCCTCAGATCTGCAATCCGGCAAGGCTGCCGGGGTTGGACTCAACCTGGGGGTTGTCAACGGCACGCACACCCGCAGTCAGCTCGAAACCCAGCCACACGACCGGTTGCTGGGATCGCTCGGTGAGTTGCCCACCCTGCTTTCAGCGTCATCTTTTCAGAAACGGGCCAACGGTCTTAGTTTGTAATTCGTAATCTCTTTTTCTCTTGGCTTCTTTCGATTTCATCATCATCGGCTCCGGTATCCTGGGCACGTTTCACGCGTTCCATGCCGCCCGCGCCGGCAAGCGGGTTCTGGTTCTTGAAAAAGACAACCGCCCCGTCAGTGCCACCGTTCGGAATTTCGGACAGGTCGTTCCGTCGGGTTTGAGTGGGCGCTGGTATCAATACGGGCGTCGCAGTTTGGAACTCTACCACGAAATTCAGCAGGAACACGACATCTCGGTCCGGAAAAACGGCTCGGTTTACGTGGCATCAGACGCCGACGAGTGGCAACTGGCCAATGAATTATACGACCAGCGCCGGGCCGACGGCTATCCCTGCGAATTGTGGTCGCAGGCCCAGACCTTGGTAAAATACCCGGTTTTGCGGCCCGAGTATGTCAAAGGGGCCGTGGTTTTTCCGGAAGAAATCAGCGTCGAGCCGGATCTGATGATCTACAAGCTCATCGATTATGTGACGACGAAATACGCCAACGTAACGCATCGGAACAATGCTGCCGTGGTTGGCTGCGAATCGACGGCCAGCGGGGCAACGGTTCAACTGGCGAATGGCGAACGGTTTCAGGCTCAGAAAGTTCTGATCTGCAACGGCAGCGAATTTCGGTTGTTGTACCCCGACCTTTTTGCCGAGAGTGGCTTGGTGGTAAGCAAACTTCAGATGATGCAGACGGTTCCGATGCCGGAAATTGCCCTTCCCGGAAACATTCTGACGGGGCTGACCATCCGGCGGTATGAGTCGTTTGCCGATTGTCCGTCGTATGCCAGTCTCAAAACGCCGGAACACCTGGACGAGCTAAAAAAATGGGGCATTCACGTCTTGTTCAAACAGGCGCTCGACGGTTCCATCATCATCGGGGATTCGCACGAATATGCAACGGCGCTCCAGACCGACGACCTGGGGTTCGATACCAAAGACTATGTCAATCAATTGATTCTGGAGGAAGCCAGCCGCATCGTCAACTTCCCGGTGGATCGGATTCAACGGACCTGGGCCGGTTTTTACGCCCAGACTACCCAGGAAATTTTCGAAGCCGATCTGGAAAATGTTCACATCATCACCGGGATTGGCGGCAAAGGCATGACCTCCAGCGCGGGTTTTTCAGAAGAAACGATCAGGCGGTTGTTTTCGTGAGAATAAATAGACAAGAGAAGATAGACAAGAGAGTAAAGATGATTCGCATGTAAACGTTCTTTACTCTCTTGTCTATCTTCTTTATTCTCAAAAACAAAAAAAAGCAGGAAAGCCAAAGGCCCGTTCCTGCTTTTTCAATTACTGAAAATGGAAATTCGTTATGCTTTTTGCTCTTCCGTCTCGGCGGTTGCAGATGGCGTTTCGCCCGAAGTAGCTTCGGTAGTTTCTTCAACTTCCGTCGTTTCTTCCGCTTTTTCCTCAAAGGCTTCCGGCAGGTTTTTCCGCAGAATGGTATACCAGCCAATCATTTTCTTGACGTCCGACATATGCACCCGGTCACGGTCGTATTCCGGCACCACTTCGCCGATAAACTCCGCCAGTTCAGCATTTGAAGCCGATCTGGGCGTAATCGGCAAGGTGTCTTCGTATTTTTCGTAGATGGCCAGAAACACATCCGCCAGGGGCTTCGATTGTTCCTCGTCGTCGGTATAAATCGAGATGTCTTTCAGCACCGATACACGTGCCGTCGGCCCGATCATGGTTTTCTCCTTCTTTTCGTCGAGCGACTCCACAATCACGCCAGTCCGGCTGGGTTTCATGATTCGGTATAAGCCGCTTTTTCCGGCAATATTTGCAATTTCTTTCAGCGCTTCCATGCTGCTTGTTTAATGGGTAACGGTCGATTTGATTTGGTTATTGCCAATTTTCCTAAAAACTGAGGGGCAAAGATAGGGCTAATCGCGCTTCGCCTTCATTTCTTGGTAAAATTCCTTGTTCAGTTGGTCGATGTAGTCCAGAATTTCCTCTTTGCCCCGGCTGCTGACGGCTGACGACACAAACATCGGCGGCAATTCGTCCCAGGTTTGCTTCAGCGTCTGACTATATTTTTTTACCATCTGCGCAATGGCGTTCGTGCTGCTTTTTTCGTTTTTCGTGAAAATAATCACAAAGGGCAGTCCGCGTTCGCCCATTTTCGCCATAAACTCCAGATCGATCCGCTGCGGGTCGATCCGGCCATCGACCAGCACAAACGTACAGATCAGATTCGGGCGTTCGGTGAGGTAGGCATCGATCATTTTCTCCCACTTTTCCCGCTCCCGCTGGGGTGCTTTCGCAAAACCGTAGCCCGGCAAATCGACCAGATACCAATCCGTATTGATGAGAAAATGGTTGATCAATTGCGTTTTCCCGGGCGTCTGCGAGGTTTTAGCCAGTTTGTGCCGGGTGGTCAGCATGTTGATGAGCGACGACTTTCCGACGTTCGAGCGACCGATGAAAGCGTATTCCGGTTTGTCCGGCTTCGGGCAACGGGTCGGGTCGGAGTTACTAATTATAAACTCAGCTTGTTTTACTTCCATAGTGGTTCAGAGAACAAGTTTAAAAACCGTCTTCCAGCCGCAAAGTTCGTAAAGAATTGAGAAGAGTACTATTCTATCCCCACATTGCATCGATCACACCGGCTTATAAATCGATATTTTTGCTTAAAATTGTACTACGAATGGGACCATTTTCCGAAATTGGGAAACCAATTAGAATCCATTCGTCGTTACTCTTTCATCTGAACGAACCGCATACCGAATTATGAAACCTACAAGTTTGCTATCCGGCCTTGTTGCCCTGGCGCTGGTTTTGAATGCCTGCAACACCACCAGCACGAAATCGGAAGGAGAAAAACCGGCCGTTAGCGAAAGTGCAACTCCGGCTGCGACTGAAACTGAAACCCCTCCAGCGGAGGCTACGGCCAGTGCAGAACCGGGCATTCAATTTACGGATGCCGCCTGGAAAACACACCTGGCCAAGGCGAAAGCCGAGAACAAACTGGTTTTTCTGGATGCCTACACCAGTTGGTGCGGTCCCTGCAAAATGCTGCAAAAAAACGTCTTTACCCAGCAGACCGTCGGCGATTTTTTCAACAAAGAATTTATCAACGTGAAGGTTGATATGGAAAAAGGCGAAGGCCCGGATTTGGCGCTGCAATACCCATTGGAAGGCTATCCGACCCTGTTTTTCATCGATGGTGACGGCAAAGTTGTCAAGAAAGTGCTGGGATATATTTCACCGGAAGAGTTATTGGCCATTGGCAAGGGGGTGAAAGGCGGAAATGCGCTTTAACCGCGCAAACTCGTTGAACCCCAAAAAGCCGCAACGGATTTCGTTTGCTGCTTTTTTTACCGGTCAAGTTGACTAAACCCGTTTTAAATCAGGCGGTAATGCATGGCAAGATCCTTCATAACCACCACATTATCGACCTTCAACTTGTCAAAAATCCGGGCTTTGTGCGTGCCAACGGTCGACGTGTGAATGTTGAGCGTATCGGCAATGTAGCTGACGGATTTCCCTTTCACCAGATGATAGGCAATTTCCAGTTCCCGGTTCGATAACCGTCCAAAGGGGTCCAGTTCCTGGCTAAAATGGCTATCTTCCCCCATCTGATCCATCAGTTCGGAACAGACATAAAGCTTTCCAAATAAAATACGGTGAACCGCTTTCAGAATTTCCGAATCTTCAGCCTGTTTGCTGATGTATCCCTTCACGCCCAGTTGCAGATACCGTTTGGCAAAAGCGTATTCGGTCATGATGGTGAAAATCATGATCGGTAGCTCCGGGGCTGTGCTTCGGATGTTCTGGAGCAGGCTGAACGTATCGGTATTGGGCATGTTGATGTCCGTCACCATCAGGTGGTAGGTATTGTCCATGATTTTCCCGAAAGCCACACTGCCGTTTTTGGCCTCGTCGACCTCGATAGCGCCGTACTGCTCCTTCAAAAGCAGACGAATGCCCGAACGCACGATAGAATGATCATCCACTAGCAGGATCCTGTACATCGTTTTTTCGATCTAGTTCTTTCCATCCGTCAGATAAGCTATTTCCACAGTTTCTTCTACGCACGAGACCACCTTGTTGATTTGTTCACGGGTCAAATTAGAACCTGAAGGCAAACACAAACCCGTTTCAAAGAGTCGATCAGATACGCCGGTTCCGTAGTAGGGCAACCCGGCAAAAACAGGTTGCTGGTGCATCGGTTTCCATAAAGGCCGCGCTTCAATCCGCTTTTCGGCCAATGCCAGTCGAATATCCTCACAGGTAATCCCCCCTGACAAATCCGGATCAACCGTGATGCAGGTTAACCAGCGGTTTGAAAAACAGGGGTCGGGTTCGGGCTGGAAAGCAAAGCCTGGCAGCTTGCTTAAATGCTCAAAATAGTATGCGTAGTTCGCGCGTCGCTGCGCTACCCGGTCAGACAGAATCTTCAATTGCCCCCGTCCGATTCCGGCACAGACGTTGCTGATTCGGTAGTTGTAGCCAATAAACGAATGCTGGTAGTAAGGGGCCGGATCACGTGCCTGCGTAGCCAGAAACCGTGCCTTTTTAATTAGAGCTTCATCATCCGACAGCAACGCTCCTCCCCCCGATGTCGTAATGATTTTGTTCCCGTTGAATGACAAAACCGCCAGCTTTCCAAAGCTACCACAAGCCCTTTTTTTGTATGTTGAACCAAATGATTCGGCCGCATCTTCAACCAATGGCACCTCATATTGGTGGCATATTTTGAGCAACGCATCGAGTTTGGCCGGCATACCATACAGGTGAACCGCGATGACGGCTTTGGGGCGTTTCCCCTGCGCCAAACGCTCTTTCAGTGCCATTTCGAGCGCGTCCGGGCACATGTTCCAGGTATCGGCTTCACTATCAATAAACACGGGGGTAGCTCCCTGATAGACAATCGGATTCGCACTGGCCGCAAAGGTAAACGACTGGCAGATCACTTCATCGCCGGGGCCTACCCCCAGTAAGACGAGTGACAAATGCAAAGCTGATGTTCCGGACGACAACGCGGCAGCGTGGGCCACTCCGGTTTCGATGCACAGTTCCTGCTCGAACGCATCGATGTGTGGGCCAACGGGTGCGATCCAGTTAGCGGCAAAAGCTTCCTGAACATACTGGAGTTCGAGGTCACCAAGGTGGGGGGATGAAAGATAGATTTCAGGGATCATAGAGGTCTGTTATTTTTAATAACCTGGGCTGGATTGCCAACAACAACTGCATAATCAGGAACCGGGCGGGTAACGACAGAACCCGCTCCAACGACAGCCCATTTACCAATGGTCAGATTGGGACAGATCACTGCGCCAGCCCCGATAAAGGCACCGAGATCTACCCGAATGCCCCCGCATAAAATCGCACCCGGAGCGATATGAACGAAATTACCCACCGTACAATCATGATCGACGGATGCGCCGGTATTGATAATGACATGATCACCGATCAGGGTATCCGCCTGTAGTATAGATCCATGCAGCACAACACTACCTTCTCCCGGTCTTACCCCCGGATCAATCTGCGCCGACGGATGAACGGTGATTCCATACGAATGATGAATTTGCTGAGCAAGCCTGTATCGAATGGTGTTATCACCAATGGCAATTATCAACGGCTCATTGATCTTATAATCAGCCTGGTAAGGACCTATCACGGAAATAGTCGACAGTTCCTTTTTGCCTACATCGTCATCAAAAATGGCTTCGACACCTATTTTGTTGACCTGCAAACACCTGATGATTACCTTGGCATGGCCACTGGCTCCATACAATAACATGCTAGCTCGCTCCTTTAAATTTTTCCATGGTAACTGACGAAGCCGACGAAATACCGTCTGACTTTAATACTTTCTGAATAGTCATTGCCATGATTTTACAATCCAGCCCAAAGGATCGATTGCTCACATACCATACGTCGTATTCAAATTTTTTTTCCCACGATATGGTATTTCGGCCATTCACCTGCGCCCAACCCGTAATACCAGGCCGAACGCTATGCCGTTTGCGCTGATGATCGGTATACAGTGGCAGGTATTCAACCAGCAACGGGCGGGGACCAATCAGGCTCATTTCACCCTTCAGAACATTCCAGAGCTGTGGCAATTCGTCGAGGGATGTCTTACGAACCAGTCGGCCAATCGGCGTCAGGCGCTCGGCATCGGGCAACAAGCGACCATCCGGAGCACACCGGTCGTTCATCGTTTTGAATTTAACCAACCAAAAAATCCGCTCGTTTCGGCCCGGACGGGCCTGAATAAAAAATGGATTTCCGCCATTAGCCAGTGCCAACGCAGACACCAGCAAAACCAGCACAGGCAGCAGGGCCAGCAGGGCTATCGCCGATATGCTGATATCAATGAGACGCTTAACTGCTTTTAAGTACATTTCCAATACGTTGTCAATTGTGAGCCGCTGCTGCTTTTCCATTTAACTGGTTTTGCGTAGTGCCAACCGTTGAACGCAAATCGGTCGGCCAGGCACACACCACGGCTCAGCGAGTTCGCCTGACTTCGTGAGGTAGATGCAAAAGCAGTTTTTCATGGCTAAATAAGACGTTTTTCGACCATCAATCGCTTGTATTCGATCAACCACTGCTGCCAAATCCATTGCTGGTCAAACCGTTCGACCATCAATTCACGCGCCTTCCGGCTGAATTTCTGACGCAGGTCGGCATCTTCATACAACCGTTTCATGGCCAGATAAAGAGACTCTTCATCCTTGGGTGGCACAATTAGTCCGTTTACCTCCCGGGTTATGATCTCGTTGCACCCGTTGATATCCGTTACAATCATGGGTAATTCCATGCAGGCCGCCTGCATGGGAACGTTGGGGAATCCTTCCCGGTAACTGGGAAAAACCAGCGCATTGGCCATTGCCAAATAAGGCCTTACATCTGGCTGAAAACCGGTTACGATAATATCCTCCCGATTTTTCAGCAGGTGTTCCGAACCGGGCGAAATGGGGTCCAGGTCCGACTCAAACGGCCCAACCAACACCAACCGAATGTCCGGACAGGTGGTTGATAACCGTATGTAGGCCTGTATCAACTCATCAATGCCTTTTTGTCTGACCATACGTCCTACGTAGAGCCAAACAAACGTCTTCGATTGCATACCCCATTGATCCCGAAGTGCCTGAGCTTGCTCTAGCAACCCATCCGTTCGGCGAAAGTGATTGCTGTCGATACCGTTGCTACTTCCGCATCCGATTACCTTTAATTTTTGAGAATTTGTATAAATAGCCTTTTCTATGTAGGCTCGCAACGCCATTGAATTGGGGTAGACCCCCGTTGAACAAGCGTATGTAAGTTGCTCTACCCTGATCAATACCTGTTTTAGAACCCCCTCACGTTCCATGAGAGGCAGCCCGGCAACAGTATGAAGCCGGATGGGTACTCCCGCGAACCAGCCAGCCAGCATTCCGATCAGACCGGCTTTAGGAGTATGCGTGTGAATAATGTCCGGACGCAGCCGCCGAAGCAGCCTATAAGCTACCCACAAAGCTCTCAGGTCCTGCAAGGGTGTAAACCGGCGCGTCATGGGCACTATATAGTGCGGACAGCCTTCCTGCTGTTCCAACGCCTGGATAGTAGTTCCATCGGCACTGCTCATCCAGACGGTAAATCCATGCAATTTCATATACCGCATCTGTCCCCGGATCAGACTCTGGAGCGAAACCGGAACGGTTGTCATCCGCATCAGCTTAGCCATTTCTTGCAATTTTTCGGTACCAGACTTCCATTGCAAACAGAGAATACAGCATTTTAGCCCGCTTTTCAGCCGGGAATTTTGTCGGTTGCCCAATCAGCCTGGTGATAAAGTCCCGCCGGACATAGCGATCCACAATCTGCGGTTGAACGAGGTAATCATACACTACGCTTTTCAACTCGTTGTCTATCCATTGTTTAAGAGGAACTTCAAACCCTCTTTTTGGTTGATCAATCAATTTTTGAGGCAAATATTTTTGGGCCAGTTGACGCAGCAAATACTTTGTTGTGGTACCGTGAATCTTTAATGAATCCGGCAAGGTGGGTGCTAGCTCTACTAAGTCTTTGGCCAGAAAAGGACTTCGCCCTTCGAGCGAATGCGCCATCGTGGCAATGTCCATTTTTATCAGTAAATCTCCCGGCAGGATAGCCTGAAAGTCGGCTATCTGGATTTGCTGTAAGGCGCTTAAGCCCGATGCCTGCAAGCCAGCGAGGGAGTTGGCTAAATCGGTAAGCGGAATGGGCTGACAGAAGGCGTCCGTGTAATTTTCAAAAACATCGGTCGTAGCCGAAAGATAACGCTCAAGGCCTGATTTTCGGGCCATATCCAACATGCGGTATGCAAAGTTATACCGACTTTTCTTGTCTTTTGGATAAGGTAACGAACGATAAAGTACATTGGCACCCCGCTTCACGATTCCGGGGAAATTATTAAAGTCAAATCGAGCGGCTGGCACATAACGCCGGTAACCACCGAAAAGCTCGTCGGCTCCATCACCATTCAAAATGACGGTCAGGTGCTGTTTAGCGGCCTGCGCCACATAATAACTTGGAATGGCCGAACTATCCATGAACGGTTCTCCATACCCGGCAATAATGTGTTCAATGTCGTCCTGGAGCCGCCCGAATGAGAGTTGTACTTCCGTATGCCGGGTTTGGTAGCGATCGGCAACCAACCGTGCCAACGGGGCTTCATCATACTCGCCATTAGCGAACGATACGGTGAACGACCGAATACCGGGTTTGAATTGAGCTGCCATTGCAGTGACTAATCCGCTGTCGATTCCTCCGCTCAGAAAGACGCCTACTTCCAGATCAGAACTATCGATCCGTCGGCGAACGGCCTCCTGCAAGCAGGTGTCTACATTTTCAAGTGCCTCAGCTTCCGGAATAGAGTGCATCTGACGCGCGAAATCCATAATAGTCCACCACGATGATACCGTTACGGTCATCGTGCGGCAATTAATTTCAGCGAAGTGACCAGCCGGTAGCTCTGTAACCCCCACATAGGGCGTTTCCTGACCATATAGAAATCCAACCCGCAGAAAACGAGCCAGAGTCAGCTCATTTATCGAAAGGGGGAGATAAGCCGACAAGGCATTCAACTCCGAACTGAATGCCAATTGATGGCTATTCTGGTAGAGATAAAGCGGTTTTTCACCTGCCCGGTCGCGAGCCAGCAGCAAAGTATGCGTCTTGTCGTTATAGAGCGCAAACGCAAACATGCCGTCCAGTTCATCCAGCATCCGCAAGCCAATACGCTCGTATAAATAAAGCAACGTTTCCGTATCCGATGAAGACTGACAGTTCAGGTTATACCGCTGACGTAACTGTTTATGGTTGTAAATTTCTCCATTAAAAACGATGGTATAAATACCGTGAGTCATTGGCTGGCGCCCACCCGGTGACAAATCCTGGATCGCCAAACGGGCATGAAACAGGTAAATATTATCCTTCCGCCACTCCCGTTGTTCATCCGGTCCCCGATGCAATAGGCTGTCCCCCAGATGCGCTGGTGAATCGTGGGGCCAGTTAACGGTTCCGAATATGCCGCACATAGAAACGAAATGGTTTTAGGTAAGCTGATCTCAGCTAGCTACCTTCTGAAAAAATCCAGCTAGCAAAGTAATTTCCTACGATTGCTACTGTAAAATAGGCCCATACCGAAGAAAGCAACGCATCACCCGCACATTCTCCGGGCGAAATCATCGTTTCACCCCGTTATTTCTTGCACAGTCGCGTTCGAATACCAATTGTACGTTTTTAGTAGTCCTTCTTTCAGTGAGATTTTAGATTGATATGAAAGTATTGTCCGACTTTTGCATAAATCGGCAAGGCTATCCCGAACATCGCCTTTGCGCGCTTCTACGTGCAAAGGACTCAATTCTTTCTGGCCAATGGTACAGAGCTCATTCCAAAGCTGATTCAGTGAAATCCGTTCACCGACGGCGACGTTAAAAATCTCATTGTATGTTAATACATTGTTGACTAGCATGGCAAGCACATTGGCTTGAACGGCATTTTCTACAAAGGTAAAATCGCGGGTCTGTTCGCCATCGCCGTGAATGACAGGAGCGGTATTTTCCTTGACGGCTTGCATAAATAATGGGATTACCGCAGCATAAGGACCATTTGGGCTTTGACGGGGTCCAAATATATTGAAATACCGCAGGCCAATGGTTTCCATTTCATAGATCTTTCCGAATACCCGTGCATACTGCTCATTAGCGGCCTTCGTAACTGCATAAGGCGAAAGCGGCCAGCCGATTTGATGTTCTGCTTTGGGAAGTGCCGGGCTATCGCCATACACAGAACTTGATGAAGCATAAACAAATCGGCGAATTCCGGCGTCTCGTGCTGCAATCAGCATATTCAAAAAACCGGTTACATTGACTTGGTGTGTACGCATGGGGTCTTTAATAGAACGTGGGACCGAGCCAAGTGCAGCCTGATGCGAAATATGAGTAATGCCTTCACAGGCGAGTCGACAGGCGTGGGCATCGGTAATATCCCCTTCCAGTAACTCAAAAGCCGGATGAGTTGTAAACTCATCCAGATTACTCTTAAAACCTGTACTGAAATTATCGAATACACGGACTTTGCCGGCGTTGTGCTTTAGCAAATACTCAACCAGATTTGATCCAATAAAACCGGCTCCTCCAGTTATTAAAAATGCGTATTCGCTCAATGAGCTCTCGTGATAGGCGGTTTTATACATTTTTTACAGTCGTTCGTCGGCGATACCGGCTTTTATACATTTTTTGAACGAAATTATATGCTTGCGCAAGCAATTTATTCGCACTTAAATAAAGCACTCTTCGATAAAAATTAAAGAAATCGGCACGGTGAACGTTTGAACAAGGGGATAATTCCGGTTCATGGTGTAGGTGTCAGACTCCGTTGAATCGATTGATTGAGTTTTTTTTGGGCATCCTGCAGTTCCGATGTAGTCAATGCTTTGCTCCTACGACGCAACAACCAATCTTCATTATTAAAAAGGTTAAAGAGTATATAAAGCCCGTCTTTTATATAAGTCATAAGGAAAGCAAGCAGTGTATTCCAGTAACCAAGTTGTTTACTGTATTTTTTGAGAAGTGTACGTACGGCCTGCGATGTTTGTAAATATTTTTTAGTGTAAGGGATCCCTAATTCTCTGTAAAACAGAAGCGAATCTGTAATTACGTGAAACTTTGCTATTTCAATAGTTGATAACCACAATTCCATGTCTTGTCCCCTGAAATTCGTGGGATTATAAGGGTGTTTCAAGAACCAGCTCTTTCTAGCCATAACTGTGGGGTGTGCAATAGGGACTCCTGATATGGCTCCTTTAATTGTAATTGGCAAATTTGTACTACCCCTCATTCCAAACACCTTATTATGTTTATCAATAGTATAAATGAACGAACTTACAACATCGACTTCTGGATGTTTGCCAAAATAGTCAATTTGGACCTGTAGACGCTTATCCACCATAATGTCGTCTGCATCCATCCGAGCAATTAGCAAGCCATGTGCTAACTGAGAAATTTGGTTCAGACGGATCGGCAAGCCAAGATTAAGTCCATCAGAAATAACTTTTATCCGGGCATCGCTGAACGACCGGGCAATACCAACCGAGCCATCCGTCGACCCATCATCAACAACAAGTAGTTCCCAATCTCTGAACGTTTGGTTCAAGACCGACTGTATGGCATCGGCCAAATAGGGAGCCGCGTTGTAAACCGGTAAGCCGACAGTAACCATAGCCATAGAATCACCTCATCCTGTTTAAAGTTGAATCCAGCCCGGATAAACCAGTTCATCCGACTTGATAAAAGTACCACGGTCATACACCCAATTCTTTGGAACAATGACCACTTTATTTATATGCTTGCTCAACCACGCAGCCCACCAGCTAAATGTGCTGTTGGGTATGATAAAATGATGGCAAAGCGTCATCAGTTGCAAATACGTTCCGGCCCGTTCACCTGCATACTCATCTCCTACATAAACCGTAGGTCCATCAAAACGAAGATGGGTGCGGCACCAATCAATATCGTCGGAGAACACATAGAAAGCGGGATCGGTTACATACGCCCGAATCATTCGCTCGGCCTGCTGGTAATAATCGGTCTGAATAATATTATGACGCGAATTTGTCACAAAGTCACTCCGCCGTACGTGAACACAAACCGATTTTTTTGCCCGGATATTTTCCGCCAGTTCATTTGCGAACGGAGGAATGGGATTTGCAAACTGTAATTCGGCCCTCAATTCATTTTCTATGGTTCGGAAATACTGAACAGATTGCCAATAACCGCTTAAATACAGATCCTTTCCTGCCTGCCCGATCCGGATATCCTGCCGAAATGGTGTTCGCTCTTCTATATACCGTAGTGGACCCAACTGAATAGTTTGATTCAAAAACCGTTTCACGATCCGCACGGGCAAAGAACCACTGGTTCCATACCTTTGCGAAATGAATGAAATAGCCTCGACAGGATGAACAGAGAGTAAATCAAGGTCAAAATTTCTATAAACTATATTCTGCCCTGTTACTTTTCGATTCATCAAGAATTGCCGATCGACAACCAGGTCGGTTTGGTGCTGGTGCGCAAGGCTTCTGCCCAACGCATATTGAAATAATTGATTGCCCAAACCACCTTTCATTTCAACAACAATCATAAGGGTATTAATTTTTCAGCGCAGACTGTACATCTTTTCTTAGATGATTGGCCCTAATAAACATTCTTATGACAAGTAATTCGATAATAAGAATGAATCCATTTATCCTGATTAATTCGTTATTCATAAATGAAATGGCAATAGCATAATTAATAAAACAGTAATATGAAACATATACTATATCCTTCGTTGCATTAGCTTTACTATGAACGTAAGCAGCAATAGCACCAAAAGAAATCGCAGAGAAAAAGACACCTGCCACACCCATATCTAGAGTTGCAGCGTCCAGATACGTATAGACGTTGGTGTGAGGAACGTAGGTATACTCTCGTATTAAGGGCGGATAACGGTCAATCAATCCTATTTTTTTCAACGTATAATTAATAAAATCAATACTATACAAATCACTGTCATAAAAAGATTTATCGGGATACTCACCATTTAATATCGTTTCATAGGCCTTCACACCTCCAAACAAGTATAACTTGACATTATCCAATAACTCCTGGTCAATTCCTGTTACCAGCATTGTAACTAATATAATAGGAGATACAAGGTAAATAGTTATCAAATAATAACTTTTATTTGATAACTTGAAGTAAATACTACTGGAAGTGAGTATAGTAATCGCCCATGATAATATTGGAGCTCTTGTCAGTGTAACCACACACGTAAACAGACCAATAAAACAGACAACTAATAAAATAAATCGACTGATAATCCTTTCTTTATATCCCAGCATGGCAAGAGGGATGTAAATAATAAAGCATTTTGCAAATAGTTGATAAAAAACAGTTGATTGTTCATCTAACAACTGCCTTCCTTCTACACGCAATGCAATTAATCCAAGTTTGAAAAAATTCACTCCTCCAAGTAATGTGTACAAAGAAATAATATTGACCAGTAAGCTTGTAAACACTAAAATGGCTAATATTAATTTCAACCTGTTTTTAATTGAAGTAAAATCGGCACTAGTATATTTTCTATTTTCCTGAATAAAAAAAGAAGGAATCAGGAACAAAATCCACGAGCAATATACTATAAATAAACTTGAAATTTTAACATGATAAATTGGCCCTGAAAGTTGAGACCCTAAAATTAAGAGAAACCATAGTAAAGAGTAAATTTCAATATACCCCATATTGGTTACTCTTTTTTTTAGTATGTAAATAATTCCCCAGATGGAGAGCAAGAATATTATATTTAGTAAAAATACGACCATCACTCTCTTTATAAATTGATAAAACGAATTCTTATTGATTTTACAAAGAACTCAAAAAGACGCATTTTCCTGATAATTCTTAAACAAATATTTGAATAGTTGTGATACTTTTTTAATAGATAAGCTTCACTATCGATAAAAAAGTTAAAAGATTTTTTACTCAACTTTCCACGCTGGTTCCCCGTCGTTGCACCTTGAATATGAGGAACAATGACACCACCGTGTAATAAGCATATTCTGCCTTCCCTGCGAATCTGTTCACCTAAAACGATTTCCTCCAAATACAAAAATGTCCCTTCATCCAATAGTCCGATGTGGTGAAGAAAATCACTTCTTATCATAAAAACAGCACCGTTTATACTTTCAACAGGGTATATATTTTCGCTATAAGGAACTAAATCACGGTATATAAAATGATGATGCCATTGTCTGGCAAATGGTAACCGGCGCAAAATTGGGCTATGGCAAATTACCAGCCAGCCAGGTGACAGGATTCTTCTCACCTGAATCTGAAAGCGAACGGGTACAGAATTTGAAGTAGTGTGGACCAGGGGTGAAATGGCTACGGCCTGAGACTGGTTTGTTAATGCTGTGCTCAGTGTTTTAATAGTACCCGGTTCTGTCAGAAAAGCATCACTATTGATAAATAAATAGTAATCAGGATCAGGCAAATTTTCTATTCGGCCACAGCCGCGATTATTACCAGCAGCAAAACCTGCATTATTTTCAAATCTTATTAAGTTAACTGAAGCAGGCAATTTTAACTTTATTTCTTGGTAGCATTCCTCTAGTGACCCATTATCAACTACCACAATATTGAAATTTGATTCATTTTGTCGGAGCACATAATCAACACATTGCAGCGTAAGCTCTACGGTGTTGTAGTTTAATATAATTACTCTAATTACCATAAGAAGTTGATAAATATTATAAATAAGTATGAAATATAGGTCACTACTACATGCAAATACCTTTGAGATTGGTGACGTTTCAACTCTGGGTTAATAAAGCACAATAGTACATCACTGGCTATGTACCAACTATAGGACATAGAAGCTGAAATAAATGCGATGCAAGTCAATGATACCATATTTAATACCAGCAGCCATATTGCACCTGCTATCATGCCAAAAACCGGTATTGATAATGCTAAAAAAAAATGCTGCTTCTGCAAAACCTTGAACATATTAAATTGAATTAGCTGTATCAATACATAGGGAGCGATTGAACCTGCCAAATACGTCAGATATAGCATCGAATCAGAATAAGCTGGGATTATTTTAGTAGCAATCCACTGCAAGGGAAGTATACTAATTAACAGAACAGAAAATAAAATAGAAACAGATTTCACCGATTTATTATAATATATTTCAATAGAATTACGGCTATATGCCATTTTTTGCATTAAAAAATTACTTACTGATACGACCAGAGTCAAAACAACATTTAGCAGCGCCGAAGCAAATGCATAATACCCAAAGTCAGTTGCAGGATAATAGCTTGAGATAAGTAATTTGTCAATATTTTGAAATCCTAGAAAAACAAGACCAGTAAGCAAGATGGGAAATCCCACGCCAACCGACTTTCTGAAAGCGTAGAAGAATTTCTTAAAGTGAAAATCGCGCCTGTCTAACATGGGGCTTTGCTCTATCTCCCGGGATAACAGATACAACATGGGGATTGCCACCGCCACTAATTGGATATTACTGAGTAGAATGAGATCGAGTGTTGCCAGATACCCAGCTCGGTAAAATATAATCCCAAGGCAAAACACAATTTGCCCAAACAAGGTCAATACGACACCGTGGTAGAATTTCTGGGCACGATTGAAGAACGATTGAATCAAACCGATGCTGTTTTGTAATAAAATTTGATTCGCCAAACAAATTTCATGTATTGAAAAAGTCTTAATCTGAGGAAATAGCTGGCTGTGCAATACAAAAATAACAATACCGTAAAGTGCGGTTTGTTGAATTAAAAAATATACAAAATCGCGTTTGGCCGATTTCTGCCAGTTTGATCGGTCGCTAAAAAGCCACTGAATGTTGATCCCGTCGGCAAATCCAAAATGGAAAAAACCGGAAAATGATGCGATCATCAGAAATAGACGCCACGCCCCGTATTGATCTGGGGTAACCTGTTCAGCCAAAAGATAATTAATGAATAACGTAACAAGAATACTAAGCCCTGTCAGGGCGATTAATTTGACAGGTGTTATATCCCGATTCGATAACGCTATTTTTCTTACAATCCCAGCAAGCACGAGTTCTTTCTTTACAACCGGCTATCCACTTTATCCTTGTCCAACAATCCCTTCAGATCATACATAACCGTTTTCTCGGTTCGTAAAGCCGGGTAATCCAGTTCCCGGAACGGTTCATGCGCCACCGCCATGACAATGCCGTCGTAACAGCCGTCAGGCTGGCTGATCAGCCGGAAACCGTACTCTTTTTCAACCTCATCGGCATTGGCCCACGGATCGTGTACTTCGACCTGAATGCCGTACTCGACCAACTCCCGGTAAATATCGATGACCCGTGAGTTGCGAATGTCGGGGCAGTTTTCCTTGAAAGTAATACCTAACAACAAAACGCGCGAACCGTTGATCGTATGCCCTTTCCGAATCATGAGTTTGACCAGTTTGCTGGCGACAAACACGCCCATGTTGTCATTGATGCGTCGTCCGGACAAAATTACCTGCGGGTAGTACCCCAGGCTTTCAGCCTTGTGAGCCAGATAATACGGGTCTACTCCAATGCAGTGCCCTCCTACCAGGCCCGGTTTGAATTTCAGAAAATTCCATTTCGTTCCGGCGGCTTCCAGAACCTCCAGGGTATCGATTCCCATTCGATCAAACATCAGCGCCAATTCATTGACAAACGAAATGTTGACATCGCGCTGGGCATTCTCAATGGCCTTGCTGGCTTCGGCCACCTTGATCGACGTTGCCCTGTGTGTGCCCGCCTGGATAATCGATGCGTATAATTGATCCACGAAAAGGGCGATTTCCGGCGTCGAACCGGAGGTGACTTTCCGGATGGTGGTTAGCGTATGAACTTTGTCGCCCGGATTGATCCGTTCCGGTGAATAACCGCAATAAAAGTCGACGTTGTAGACCAGCCCGGAGCCTTTTTCAAGAACCGGCACGCATTCTTCTTCCGTACAACCCGGATAAACCGTCGATTCATAAATGACCAAATCTCCTTTTTTCAGCACCTTTCCAAGGTCGCGTGTGGCACCCAGCAACGGTCTTAAATCTGGTTTTTTATAGGCATCGACGGGGGTTGGAACTGTAACGATATAGACCGTACAGCCGGCAATGTCGTCCAGGCTGGACGAAAACCGCAGGCGGTTCGTTTGCCGGAGTGTCGTTTCATCCGTCTCCCGGGTTCGGTCGTAACCGCCATGTAGTTCGTCGATCCTGCGCCCATCGATGTCATACCCGACAACATCGTATCGTTTACCAAATTCCAGTGCCAGTGGTAAGCCCACGTACCCTAAACCAACAATTGCAATGCGTACCGAATCCATGATTTTATAGTCTCGCTTATCTTTTTATTGACAGAGATTGCCAATCTATATGCCGTACCAGTGCAATCCCTATACCAAAAAGCCCACCCATCAAAACCGCCATCAACACCATGATGGTCCGGCGCGGTTCACTCCGTTTGGTCGGAACCTGGGCAGGTTCCAGCATTTTCAAAATAGGGGTCTCTTCCTGTATTTTAATTCGGGTTTGTTCATATTGCTGGGTAATGGTGCTGTATAAGCCCTGCGCTAATTCAAACTCTGCCTGCAAACGGCGCTCTTCAATGGTTCCAATCTCCGTTACCATATACCGATGCTGGTCCTTGTAAGCCGACAGATGAACCATTGCCCGGTCATACCGTTGCTTGGCTTCCCGAAATCGTCCCGAAAGAAATTTCAGATCGGAACGGGTTTTTTCAGTCCGGTACTGAATCACATAGCGGGTCAAATAATCGATTGCCAGTTGACTGACCTGAGCCGCAACTTCGGCATCCGGCATTTTTACCCGAATAATGATAACGCCGGACTGCTTATCTAAATCGGATAAAATGCGCTCCTTCGTGTCTTTGATTAACTGCTCCTGGTCCCGCGTCAGACGCAACGCCTGCCGGTCGTCGGTCGACAGAGGAACCGTTAACGGCTTCCTGTCAAAAAACCGATCAGTCCACGAAAATGATTCCTGAGTCAGGAAAGCAGCCAGGCTGGCATATTTACTTTTTTTAACCGTTGTGATGGGCTGATTCAGCAAATATAAAATGAAAGGAGTACTTTTCAGCACATCCGGATAGAGGTCCGGCCGAATGGCTTCCGTATTACTAACCCCTTCCAGGTTGATCCCCGCTAATTCTGCCAGGGCTCCAAACCGCTTTAAATTCAAAGCCGACCGGGCTTGCAATTCCGGCATCACCCGCACTTCCGATGTGTATTCAAACGGACTCAGCAAGGCTATGATTACCCCAGCAATCCCAAATAAAAAAGCGATAAGCAGAACAGCGGTCTTTTGGTGCCATACCGCAACCAAAGCCCACTCAGGATCCAGATGTGAAGGTTGCCGGACATGCTGAGCCTCGATCGGCGGCAAAGTTATATACTTTTTCATTAAAATAGCCGGATAATGGTCAGCACCACCGCTGCCAGTGAGGTAATGCCCGTCATCACGGCCACCCGCTCGGGGGCCGACAGTTTGCTCTCCGATCTGGGCGGTCTAACTGGAACAATGATGTCCATTCCGGGCTCGACGTCAGGGTAAAACCGCAGCCCCAGAAACTCTTTGGTCCGTTTCACTTTTCCATTCGCGTAGACGACATACACCTTTTTGCGGAACGCTTTGGACGTGAAGCCCCCTGAGCCGCTGATGTACGATTTGATGGACTTGGACTGATTGAAATCAATAACGGCCGGATTGAGCACTTCGCCCCGTATGCGTACCAGTTCTGTTTTTCTTGGAATATGAATCGAATCCCCTTTCAGCAGGAGCAGATTCCCGGTATCAGAAGGTTTTTTCATAATTTCCTGAATATCGACCGACACAAGCTCTCCATTGCGAACAAACCGGGTTGCTTTCAGATACGCTTCCGGACGAAGCCCCCCGGCGCGGGCAATCAATTCCGTAATGCGCTCCGATTTGTCCCGAATCGGATACTGGCCCGGATAAGGAACTTCACCGGTAATGGTGACGGATTTCTGAAATTCATACCGGGGAAATGTTCGTACAAACACCTCATCGAACGGAAAAAGCACAAACCGGGCATCTGCTTCGGTGAGCTTGAGTTGATCGTTCAGTTCAAACTGAAAAAGCCGGATACTCTGGTTACCGGGCAGGTCGCTGGTGTCTTTCCGCACCCGCCGGGCAATTTCGATCCGGGTGGCCGTTGCGCCATCGGAAAAACCACCCGCCAGAATAATCAGGCTGGCGACACTCATGCTGTCGGCATAATCAAACACGCTGGGTTTGTTGACAGCGCCATGAATACGCACGGTTCTGTGCTCCCTTAAATCGCTGTAAGAGGCCACCGAAACCACGTCTTCCCGCTGAAGGCTGATGTCATTCATTTCTCCGCGCATCAGTTTACCCAAATCAACCGCGATGAGTTCGGGGTCCAGATTGTGCCGCAGCCGACGGATCGTTGCCCGGTTCAGAAACGCATCTTCCCGCAATCCCTCAGCGGTGGCCAGCAATTGCCGCACAGTGGGACTGTTTTGCAACGCGTACACCCCGGGCCGAAATACCGCTCCGTTGATCGTCACCCGGTTTTCGTAGCGATCGAGGATGGCCCCCACCGAATATACATCACCGCGCTGGGGCACGAAAGACGGTATGTCAGCGGAGGATATGGTCACAATTTGCCGTTCTTTGGCCGTATTCCGCTGCAACGTCAATGAAGCCACGTAGGCCTTATCAGTGAAACCGCCGGCGAAAGCCAGCACATTTTTCAATAATTCTCCGTTCCGAACCTCATATAGAGCTGGCTGCTTGACTTCGCCCGTCAGCTCGATCCGCGTATCATAGTGGTTTACGTAAACAATATCCTGGTCCTGAAGCCTGATGTTATCTTTTTGATCGGCACGAAGTAAAAAGTCGTATACATCCAGCGTACGGATCAGCCGGTTCCCCCGGTAAACGCGAATGTCACGAAACGAACCCCGATCAGGGTCAGGCCCCCCGGCTACATAAAGCGCGTTGAATACCGTTGCCAGCGAAGACAGGGTATAGGTTCCGGGTTGCACGACCTGTCCGAGCAGCGTCACTTTAATACTTCGGATACTTCCCAGAGCAATGGTTGCAAAAACGCCACTTCCTTTGGCATTCAAACCGGAGTAGAGTTGACGCAGCCGTCCGACAATTCGTTGTTCGGCTTGCTCGATGGTCAATCCATTGACATAAACCGGGCTTAAATTTTCTAATTTGATGGCACCCTCAGGGCTGACTTTGACCCGGTAGTTTTGCTGAGCATTCCCATATACGTCGATGATCAGCTCATCTTCCGGACCAAGCTGGTAGTTTCTCGGCGTAGGAATCCGCAGATTGGGTTCAAAGGTCAGATTAGCGGACGAAAACAGACCGGCTCCAAAAACCGGTGGTTTATGTCTGGCGGTAGTGTCTTCACGCAAAGCAGAACCTGCTGGGCTGAGACCTGCCTTATCGAGCTGTTCACGACCAATTTGAGCCGGCGTTGAGGCCGTATAAGCCGGTGTATGATCCAGCGCGTCGATGCGCTCGCGCATTTTTTTTACATCCGTCGGGGTGTATCCGTGCGACGCGGCCAATTGCTCAATCTGGGATTCGGATAGACCGCTGTTCTTCGCTTGACTGACAAACTGGCGAACCTGCTCATCCGTCAATTCGCTTACCTTTTGCGCAAAGGCTGGCGTTGTACTGGTGAATAAATGAAATAAAATAAACAGGCCCATCGTCTGGCCCAATACGCTACGTTTCTTCGTACCGGTTAAATGCACGTTATGAATAATTGAATGACTGAAATACTGCACCAAAGAAAAAAGGCGAAGATTAAAATTCGGAAATAAACGCTAATCAACTCATTGTAAAGAGGATAGCATCGGAAAGAGTACCGGTTTCTCTCCCGATTTATTCTCCCTTGCGACTACCTTTCATAACCGACTCTATTGAGACGCAAAAAGCCCCGAAAGGTTACACCTTCGGGGCTTTTTTTATTGTTTTTTTAAACGAATCCTTACGGAACCAGGCGCAATTCAACCCGGCGGTTTTTCGTCAGACCGGCACGGGAATTGTCGCCGATCGGTTTGAACGATCCGAAGTAGTCGATGATAATGCGGTTGGCATCATTCAGACCCTGTTTCACCAGGTAGTTCTTGACGGCTTCAACACGACGGCGCGACAGCGCGATGTTGTACCGGTCAGAAGCACGGCGGTCAGCATGACCCGACAGTTGCAGGCGGCATTGCGTTTTGTTCAGCAATTCAACCACTTTGTTCAGCATGTCGTAGTACTGCGGCTTGATGATGTTTTTGTCGGTGTCGAAAGCTACGTTGGTCAGGATCTCGGCACAGGCAATACCCGGCAGAGCAGCACTTACGTATTTATCGAAGTCGATGGCTTCACCCGCACCGGAAACGATGCTACCAGCCGGGGTGTTGGGCTGACGGTCGAAGTAATCCGAAACACCGTCATTATCCGTATCCATCAACAAACGGGGATCAATGTCTTTAGGCCGGTTGGCTTTCGCTACCGAGTCGATTTGCTCCAGCGTCAGGATGACCGGCGGCTTGATCAGGTTGCGAGGATCGGTCCAGCGGAGGTGATACGTACCTTTGGTCGTATCGTACTCGTATTTTCCGTTCACTTTCTGAACCTTGATCGCGTTTTTGCCTAATTTGTAGGTAACCGATACGGCTGCATATCCCCACTTGTCCAGGTTCGACTCTCCTTTGCGTTCGAAAGCGTTGTCAAATTGTCCGCGGGTGCCGAACTGATCGAAATAGCTGGAGCTGTTTCCCCCGATGGTGGCATCGAGCCGGTCGGTGTTGACGTTTGAAAACCGGAAGTCCAGACCCACATCGAAACGGGAGCTCACTTCGTAGTTAACGGCCAGACCAACAGGAATCACCCAGTCTTTTTCGTATTTGGCCTCACGCAGGATGCCATCGCCATTGTTGGTTTTGGTCCAGCGACGTACGCGGCCGGTTCCTAATTCGTAGGCGGTTGATTTGAAGAACATCACCCCGATACCCGTGTAGGCATCAACCTTCCAGCGCTTCATTTTATTGATACCAAACAACAGACTTTTCAGGTTCACACTTCCCGTCAGGTCGGTTTGGATGAAGTTTGATCGAAAATAAGAATAATACAACCGGCGCTTCATACCGACTAAATTACCAAACTGCCCATCGAGCTGGAGGCCAAACAGGTGAGACAACTGCTTCCCGACGGCTACGCCAAAGAACGCCGACTTACGTTCGTCGTAGCTGTCAAATCCGGTTTTCGAAACCGGATAGAAGTCATATTCCCTCAGGTCTCCAAAGAATTGAGTGGGTCCGCCCATGACAGAAACTGACCAGGTGTTCAGTTTTGCAGGGCCTTCATACGAGGCTTTCGGGTTATACTGGGCACTGGCACCTGTCGCTGCCAGAAGAGCCAGTCCCATTGCCCTTACGAACAGGGATACTTTTTTCATACTTATCAGGTTATTGTTTGACAGTTAATAAACCATTGAGTGTGGTGAAACAACTTGTGTCGGTTACTTTAGCCGGTCGTTTTATGCAACTTTCAACGCTTTGCCGCAAAACTATAGATTTTCGCTTAGTTTACAAACAAGACACTGGTAGTTTACAAACAAGTTACCGTCCGCTTTGTTCAATTCATACGGTTTCGTTTTACCGGCACAAGAAAAACAGGATTTGGCTACCATCAAAGGCGTTGCATCAGTTTTTTTGTCATATTTGCTTTCCATTTCACGAAATTACCGGTATTGATCTCCTGCCGGGCCTCTTTCACTAACCATAAATAAAAGGTAAGGTTTTGAAGACTCGCAATTTGTGCCCCTAAAATTTCTTCGGACCTGATTAAGTGCCTTAAATACGCTTTAGAGTAACATGTTCCGGCATACCCGCCCAGCTCCGCGTCGATCGGGCTAAAATCATCTTTCCACCGTTCATTCTTGATGTTGATGATGCCCTGGGTGGTAAATACGACCCCGTGCCGGGCATTCCGCGTGGGCATCACACAGTCGAACATATCGATGCCCAGCGCGATGGCTTCCAGGATGTTTTCGGGCGTTCCGACCCCCATCAAATACCGGGGTTTATCAGACGGCAGAATGGCGTTGACCTGCTCGATGGTCGTATACATTTCCTCCGCCGGTTCGCCCACTGCCAGCCCGCCGATGGCGTTTCCGTCCCGTTGTTGTTCGGCCACAAATTCGGCCGACTGCTGCCGGAGATCCTTGTACGTACTGCCCTGAACGATAGGAAATAAGGTTTGCTGATAGCCATATTTTCCTTCCGTAGCGTCAAACCGCGCGATGCAGCGGGTCAGCCAGCGGTGGGTCATTTCCATCGACGCCCGGGCGTAGCCATATTCGCACGGATACGGTGTGCATTCATCGAACGCCATGATGATGTCGGCCCCAATGATCCGTTGAATATCCATGACGCCCTCCGGCGTAAACACATGTTTGGAACCGTCGATGTGCGACTTGAACGTGACGCCTTCTTCTTTTATTTTCCGGGTGTTGGACAATGAATACACCTGATACCCTCCGCTGTCGGTCAGAATCGGACGCTCCCAGCCGTTAAACCGGTGCAGTCCACCGGCTTTCTCCAGAATGTCAAGGCCAGGGCGCAAATACAAATGGTAGGTGTTTCCCAGAATAATCTCCGCCTTCACATCTGCCACCAATTCGCGCTGGTGAACCGCTTTCACCGTTCCAGCCGTTCCAACGGGCATAAAAATGGGCGTTTCGATCAACCCGTGGTCGGTGGTGATGAGTCCCGTTCGCGCCTTTGAGTGGGGGTCGGTTGCCTGTAGGGTAAATTGCATGATGGGTCGCTTTACGATCTTTTGCCTGCAAAGGTGGAAAGTCCGGCGACCAAAATCAAAATATGTATATTTGCCACCGTATTTCAATTTGGCCTTGCTGCCCTTTATTCCCGTCGTTTCGTGGTCTTTATCGTGCTGGTTGTGTGTTTATTATCCGTAGGCATACAACTTCTTTATATTCTTGGTATTTTTTCCCGACTGGCTTTCTACTCCGACCCGGACGAAAGCGGGTCGCCGGACGGTGCGGCTTCCCTCAAACTGCTGGCCAGCCCACCGCCCGCCGATCCGCCGGTGAGCATCATCGTGTGTGCGTGGAATGAACTGGAAAACCTGCGGACACTTCTGCCCCTGCTCGATGACCAGATCTATCCGGATTTCGAAGTGCTGGTGATGGACGACCGGTCGAGCGACGGCACGAAAGAGTTTCTGGAAAAATCGGCCGACCGCTTCGAGCACGTCCGGGTCATCCGGATCGACCGGGAACATGATCATGTGACACCCAAAAAATACGCCCTGACCACCGGCATTCGCAGTGCCGCCCACGACCTCATTCTGCTGACCGATGCCGACTGCCAACCGGCGGGCGACTACTGGCTCGCGGGCATGGTGACACAAATGGACCAGCCGAACAAAGAAATTGTGCTGGGTTTTGGTCCCTACAAACGCCGGAAAAAGCACGGCTGGATCAACCGGCTCATCCGCTACGAAACCCTGTTTACGGCGGTTCAGTACCTCTCGATGGCGCTGGCAGGATTGCCGTATATGGGCGTGGGGCGAAATCTGATGTACCGGCGGCAATTATTTTTGGAAAACAAGGGGTTTTATTCGCACATCCGGGTGTTGGGGGGCGACGACGATTTGTTTATCAACGAAGTGGCCACCGCCCGAAACGTTGCAATTAGTGTACATCCGGCTACCTTTACGTATTCGAAGCCGAAGGAGACGTTTGCCGAATGGTGGCACCAGAAACAGCGGCATTTGTCGGTGGGTAAGCATTACAAAGCCCGCAACAAGTTGCTGCTGGGACTTTTGTCGCTCTCCCATGTGCTGACCTGGCTAACGGGTCCCGTCATCGGTTTGATCACCTTGATTACGGTTTTGAATACCGGTTTGTCCGGTATGCTAAGCCAGCACGACGGCCAATTGCTGCTCATCGCCAGCGGGTTGTTTGGATTCCGGCTGCTGGTTTTCTGGGCCATCGTCGGGCGGATCAGCTACCGGCTGGGCCATACTGTCGACTGGATGGCCATACCGGTTCTGGATCTGACGATGGGATTTTATTACGGCATCATGGGGGTTGTCACCCTGCGACCACGGCGTAAAAACCGCATTATGAAGTGGAAATGAACCTTAAAGAAAGAATGCTAAATGTAAACGGGGCCGCCCGCGCGGTGATGAATGTAAAATGTAAAAGGGTTTACTAATCCCGCACTTTTACATTTAGCATTCATCACCGCGCGGGCGGCCCCGTTTACATTTAGCATTCCCGTCATTTATCTACCATTTTGGACCTGATTAAAAAATACTTTCCCGACTTAAGCGCGCGGCAACTGGAGCAGTTTGCGGCTTTGGATGATTTGTACCGGCACTGGAACGCCCAGATCAACGTCATCTCGCGGCAGGACATCGACTCGCTGTATGAGAAACACGTGCTGCATTCGCTCGGCATTGCCAAAGTCATCCAGTTTGTACCCGGCACCGAAATTCTGGACGTTGGCACGGGGGGCGGTTTTCCGGGAATTCCGCTGGCGATTTTGTTTCCGCTCGTCGATTTTCATCTGGTCGACAGCATCGGCAAAAAAATCAAAGTAGTGACGGAAATCAGTTCGGCGCTGGGCCTGACCAACGTGAAGGCGGAGCAGGCCCGGGTGGAGCACCTGGAATCTACGTATGATTTTGTGGTCAGCCGGGCAGTGACGCGCCTGCAACCGTTTCTGGGCTGGGTGCGCTACAAGATTCTGAAAACCGGCAACAATAAACTTCGGAATGGGGTTTTGTACCTGAAAGGCGGGGATGTCAGCGAAGAACTGGCCGAAGTGCAGGAGAAGCACCGGATTTA
This sequence comes from Larkinella sp., assembly GCF_965227735.1. Taxonomy (NCBI): domain Bacteria; kingdom Pseudomonadati; phylum Bacteroidota; class Cytophagia; order Cytophagales; family Spirosomataceae; genus Larkinella; species Larkinella sp. Next base: position 2,589,330 of record NZ_OZ245776.1, read on the forward strand.
CGAATTATCCACGTATTTTGACGAACCGTTTTTCGAAACCAAGAAGGTCATTTATCTACCCAAATAATCGTTCAACAGTTGGGGGGCTCCCAACGCAAAGGCTATGGCACAAGTTTTCAAATCCAGCGGTTTCAAAGATCCCATCAACCGCGACGTTGTTGAATTCAACGACAAGGGGGTAACATTCCGCGTCAACAAGTTGATTGGCGGCACCGACAGTTTTGTTTTTTACGGCGACATTTCGGGCGTAGAGATCGACAACGGGCTGTTTTTCTCTACGATCCGGATCATTCCGCGGGCCCGGCCCGAAATTATCATCAAGAATTTCACGCGGGGTGACGCCCGCCAGATCAAGGAGTTAATTCTGACGCGGGTGCCGACCCTGGGCTCTTCAGCGGTCTAAAGCGAAAGTTCTTGCAGATTTTTGCAGAAAATGTTTGCAAGAGTTCTTCCGGCCACTTACTTTTGCACCCACAAAACACTCCCGAATAGCTCAGTCGGTTAGAGCATCTGACTGTTAATCAGAGGGTCGCTGGTTCGAGCCCAGCTTCGGGAGCCTTGTAAATCAAGCACTTACATTAATTTGTAAGTGCTTTTTTTATGGCGGTTGCAATACAAGGGATCAACGGATCAAGAACAAAAGTTGGATCAAGTACAAAAGTTGTGGAGGGCGTAGGATTTTTTTAGGTTTGTGTTTTTAATCAAACCTGACCGTCTTGGAGAGTTTCTTACCTTTAGTCGAATACCTGTTACCTGATTTTATCGTAGCCTATTATGAACTGACCCGTGTCGAGAAGTCTTCGGATCTGCTTCATGTTTATCTGGAAGAGAAAAACTACCCGGAGTCCGATCCCGCTAAAGCATTTCTTTTATCGAAGGGTTTCTTACCTGAAATTACCATCCAGGACTTCCCCATCCGTGATAAACGGGTTTTTCTTCATATTAAACGTCGTCGCTGGCCACCGTGGCGCGGCTCAATACCCAGACCGGTCACATCCAGCAAAGAGATTGGTCACAGGTAGCAGAGGGAACGCGAATGACGAAAGAATTCGCGCTTTTTTTAAACCAGCTTGACGGATTTATTCCCCCACAGTACCAATAGCCTGGGTCGTTTATATGGCGTTGACGGAAAACGTTTGTCCCGCCAGTATCGGACCCATTTGAGCCATTTTCAGAACTGGTCCCAGCTAAAACATGCTAAACAGTGGCTGTTATATCCCCAAAATATAGGAACGCATTTATCGATCGATGAGACTAGCCTTTCGCATGGCGAGTTATATACGATTCTGACCAATAAAGCAGCCAAAGGCCAAAAGGGCAGTATTGTAGCCATTATCGCCGGTACAAAAGCGGAAACCGTGATCGCTATTCTCCGGAAAATTCCCGAAAAGCTCCGCAAAAAGGTCACCGAAATCACTTTGGACATGGCGGGTAACATGGCTTTGATTGCCAAAAAAAGCTTTCCACGAGCTACTCAGGTCACCGACCGGTTTCATGTTCAGCAATTAGCCCTGGAAGCCGTTCAGGAAATGCGCGTCGAGTACCGGTGGGAAGCCCTGGATGCCGAAAACGAAGCCCTTGAACAAGCCAAAGCCACTCAGAGTGAGTACGAGTCCCCGGTGCTTTCCAATGGCGATACCCTTAAACAATTGCTGGCCCGCAGCCGGTATGTGCTTTATAAAAAACCGGGTGATTGGACTGACAGTCAACGGGAACGGGCTACGCTGCTTTTTGATCGGTACCCTGATCTGAAAAAAGCCTATGATCTCAGTCAAGCCCTAAGCCAGATCTTTGAGAATACGACCGATAAACTTTATGGCTTGGCTCGTCTGGCTAAATGGCATGAAAAGGTCCGGCAGTGCGGTTTTAAGGCCTTCAACACCGTGGCCCGTTCGATTCAAAACCACTATGAGACAATCCTGAATTATTTTGACAACCGCAGCACCAATGCGTCGGCCGAATCTTTCAATGCTAAAATCAAAGCGTTCCGAGCCCAGTTCAGAGGGGTAAAAAATGTGGAATTCTTTCTTTACCGATTGACGCAGTTATATGCTTAATCCAAGATGCTCCACAACTTTTGCTCTTGATCCCAAAAGTTGTGGAGGACGTTGCATTTTTTTAGGTTTGTATTTTTAATCAAACCCACCGCTGCCTTCTGCTCATCGACGGTTTCTACGTATGGCGCCACGAAGGGAAAGCGAAAATCCCGTATCACATCACCCTCTCGGATCAAAAAACGTTTGCCCTGGGCTGTATTTATTCGGTCTGGAAAAACCAGCCGACGTTCTCGATTGTGACCACGGCGGCCAACCCGATCATTGAATACATTCACAACACCAAAAAGCGCATGCTGTTGATGCTGAGTCACCAGGAGCAACGTCGCTGGATCGATCCGGGTCTAACCAAGGCCGAAATCAAAGAACTGATGCAGCCGCTTGATGAGTCGCTGATGAAAACGGAGGTCATCGATAAATAATAGGCCCGTTCCGGGTTCGACTAGTAGCGATCGAATATTCCTTCCTGATTTGGCTAATTGGGGCGCCAGACGTATTTTTAGCCTTCTCTCCTCTTTACTGTCCATGAACGTCTGTGCTCGGCTCTGGTTGCTCTGGCTGGTTATCACCAGCAACGTGCTGGCTCAGGAATTACCCAGCCGTAACCTTAGTCTTCAGCAGGGCTTACCCGAATATTATGTTTCGGGGATCGTACAGGATAAGGCAGGCTTTATCTGGGTCGCCACACGCGACGGACTCGCCCGCTACGATGGCCGTCAATTTACTGTGTTTCGCCAACAGCCCTTTAGTCCCCATTCGCTGGCCAACAATGTCATCCTATCGCTCCAATCGGTTTCGGATACCACTCTGTTGATTCATTTTGAAAATGGTCGTTTCCAACTATTTAATCCTGTTACTGAACGGTTTGCCGAACTGGTTACCCCCAAGCCGCTGGAATTAAGTGCAGAAACGATCTTGTCCCCGAAGGAAGACCAGTTATGGGGTCGGTTACCCTACCAGTTGGTAGGCTTCAATCGGAAAACCAGGCTGTTTCAGGCATTCCCGTTTCCTCAATCAGCCAGGGCGTTTAACTACAGTGCCCAAAAGTCTTTATTGCTGGATACGCAGGGGCATCTGTTTACCGCCACGACGGGCCATCTGCTCGAATTTGTACCCCGCACCAACCAAGTTCAGGACTGGCCGCATCCTGATGTGGGTCTGCCCAGTGAAACTGTCGAAACCTACTACGATACCCACCTGCTCCAACGCAGCAATGGCGAAATCATCATTACAGCAGCTCAGCAACTCCTACTATTCAATCCAAAAAACCACCGGTTTCGGTCTATTCCTGTCCCTGGAGCAATCCATGTCCATGCTGGCCTGATCTATGAGGCTGCCGACAAAAATATATATTTCACTTGTGCGATGACGGTCTACCGCCTAACGATAGATGATCGCATCGAGCCCATCTGGACCGCTCCCCGTATCGATTACCAGAATTATTTTCACGCCCTGTTGGTCGATCGAACGGGGGTGTTGTGGATCGGCACCAACGGCGATGGCATTTACCAAGTCGATCTAAGCGCATTGCCCATCAAAACCTATCCCCAGCGGACATCATTTGTTCAGGATGTACTGACCAGGGAACTGGGTTTATCCGTGCCGGAATGGGCAGAAACAAATCGATATGATTATGAATTACGGTGGGGTGGAACGGCTCCCTATTTGAGTCTGGGGATTGATACGGGGTATGAACTCTTCCGTGCTGACCGCAGGACGAGATCGCTACGATCCTTGCTCAGACTACCCGGGACTCAACAAAACCCAACCAGTCATGGAGGCAATGGCATTCGGGTTCTATCAGATGGAACGGTCTGGCTTTACAACCACCACTGGGGCCTATTGAAAGCCGATACTACGGGACGGCTACTGGAAAGAGTGGCCAAGCCACTGCCCATTGACCATGTCTCGGCCATTCAACCCATGGGAAACTGGGTATGGATTGCCTCCGAAGAGAGCGGTTTGTACGCCTATGATTTGAAGACCCAGCGGATCGTGCAACATTTAAGCTACCAACCGGCGGATTCCACCTCACTACTCTCCAATCAAGTGCTAGGGCTGGTTGCTGATCCCAACCATGCAAACCTGCTCTGGGTGGGTACCCAGGCCGGGCTCGGTCGCCTGAATACCCGCAACCTCCGCTTTCAAAACTGGACGGAGAAGCAGGGACTGCCTAGTACCAGTATTCAAACACTGCTGGTTGACCGGCGGGGGGATCTCTGGTTCAGTACCGTCAAAGGCATCAGCCGATTGAACCCTCGAACGGGTAAGATGCGGCATTTCGGTAAGTCAGACGGGCTGCTTGACATTGAATATCGGCAAAATCACGCGCTGACCTTACCGGATGGTCGATTGGCGTTTGGGGGAGCTACGGGTATAACCGTGTTTGATCCACAGCGCCTGCTGGAGGGGGCAAAACCCATACCAACCGCTCTAACGGAGCTCAGAATTGGTAACCGATTGGAGGAACCCAGCCAAAGTGGTTCTCCCCTGTCGTTACCACTGAATGCCATCCAGACCCTACGACTGCAACCCACGCAGAACTTTTTGAGTCTGGAATTTGCTGGCTTGCAATACAATAAACCTACCACCCTTCAGTATCGCTACCAGTTAACCGGCGTGGATGCCGACTGGGTCTATGTGGGTAACCAGAACGTGGCCAATTATACACAGCTGGCACCCGGTTCCTACGCATTTCGGGTTAATGCGGCCGATGCACTGGGAAACTGGAGCCCCTTTGTTAAAACCATTCAGATCATTATTGATCCCCCTTGGTGGCGAACCTGGTGGGCATATGTCCTGTACATACTGCTGCTGGTAGGACTCATTCGCGCTTACATCCAGTATCGGATCAACCAGGCTCAGCTTCAGCAGGAAGCCCAACATCTGAAAGAAAATGCCGAGTGGCAGACGCGTTTCTTTACCAACATCACCCACGAATTTCGAACACCCCTCACGCTGATCATCAATCCGCTGGAGAAACTTCTGGATACGCCAGTGCTGCCGACCCGGACAGGGCTCCTCCAGCAACTGGGTGTCATGCACCGCAATGCCCAGCGCCTGTTACGCTTAATCAACCAGTTGCTGGATATAGCTAAACTGGAAGCCGGTCAGTTGGCCAGTGTTGAATCACAGGGAAATCTACCTACTTTCTTTGCCCAACTAGTTGATGCGTTCCAATCCAGAGCCGAAAAAAAGGGGGTGCAGGTAGCTTACGAATCAGTAGGACTCACGGCCGATTACCGATTTGATGCCCAGAAGCTGGAGTCGATCGGCTATAATCTACTAGCCAACGCGGTCAAATTCACTCAGCCTGGCGGTCAGATTAGGGTTCGCCTAACCGAAGAAACTATGTGGGGAGGTCCCAGCAGACTTCAGCTGCAAGTTGCGGATACAGGGCCAGGCATTTCGCCCGAGCAACTCCCCCACATTTTTGACCGCTTTTTTCAGGGGCATCATACCGACGTTAGTACCCGCCAGGGAACCGGCATAGGATTGTTTCTGGTGGCTGAATTTAGTAAGTTATTAGGCGGATCCGTAACCGTCGACAGTCTGCCGGGGCAAGGAACTACCTTCACCGTGAGTCTGCCTCTGAAGAAGGCTGACTCAGGAACACCAGCCCTGAAAACGATAGCTGGCCCAACTAACCAATATGCTCAGGTAGCTCCCGTTCGGTTGGCAGTCCCCGCAACAGCTTCTCTGGTGCTGGTGGTGGAAGACAACGACGAACTGCGGGAATTCATCGCGAGGGAACTGGCAGGCCACTACCGGGTAATTACCGCAGCGGACGGGCAGGAAGGCTGGCAGCTTTGCCTGAGTGAGTTGCCTGAACTGGTTATCTCGGATGTGATGATGCCCAAGGTAGATGGCTTTACGCTGGTGGAGCGAATTAAAACAACTCCGCTGACGGCCCATATTGCCGTGATCCTGCTGACGGCTAAAACCATGACCGATTCGCGCATCCAGGGTTTAACGGTGGGGGCCAACGATTATCTGACCAAACCCTTCAATGTTCAGGAACTGAATTTACGAATTAGCAATTTGCTCCGCCATCAACTGCAGTTGCGCCAGCGTTGGCAGCAACAGATGAGTCAGGTAGCTAAAGAACAAACAATAATTGCGGAGGTTCCGCTTCCAGTTGATGACCCATTTCTGCAAAAACTGTACGATGTACTGGATACTCAACTAGCCAACTCGGCCTTCGGGGTTGACCAGTTGGCCGACGAACTGGCCGTCAGTCCGCGAACCCTGCTTCGCAAACTAGATGTCCTGACCGGCACCAATGCAAACGAATTAATCCGGGCCTTCCGGTTACGGAAGGCCGCCAGTTTGTTAGACCAGGGTTGTTCCGTGGCCGAAGCCGCTGAGAAAACGGGCTTCGAAGGGCAGTCTTATTTCGCAAAATTGTTTAAAGGCCAGTTTGGTCTCTCTCCTTCAGCCTATAAGCTCGCCCAAAACCGCTCCTAGGACGCCCTACTCCTGTACTACTTATTCTTCCTGTTGTCTTATTTTTTCGCTTTTGGCCCGATCTGAAGCGAGCAGCAGCGCATATTGTCTGATTTTTACTAGTCGATTGTCGGTTTTTTGCTACTCTCCAGGGGGCTGCGCCAGCTAGTTTTGCTCCGCCATTGAACGGAATTATCTGAACTCAAACATCTTTCTCAATCAAGTTAAACACTAGAAGATATGTCTTCACAATTAGGATTATATAATCGCCGACAATTTCTGGAACGCTCAGCCTGGGGCTTCGGCAGTTTATTAGTTTCCTCATCGCTGCTGCAAAGCTGTATAAACGATCACAATATTCCTCAGATCATTCCTCCGGGTTTAGGTGATGACGTTGATTGGAATAACGATGCAAAATTAGCAGTCGCCACTGCGCTCGGTTATATCCCCGAAGTTGGTGTATTCGTTAGCGCTCTGGTAACCATCATTTGGCCTTTCTCAGGTAGCAGCCCCTGGGACGGGGTCAAAGCCCAGGTCGAAGCACTCGTGGATCAAAAACTCGCTGATGATGACTACAATCGGGTAACGGCTAACCTGGCGGGCCTGCGTGGTGTGATAGGCGATTACAAGCAGGCAATCACAAACAATGCTGATATCAAAACGTATTGGATAATTGCCTTTACGGATTGTGATCTGTATCAACCCAGTTTCCAACAAAAAGGGGACGAGGTGCTCCTGTTGCCCTTATTTGCGCAGTTTGCCAACCTCTACATGGGTTTATTACGCGATGTGGTACTATTTGGTAAAAGCTGGGGGATGACCGATACCGAGATCCAGACATACACTCAGAAATTTGACGATAAGTTCACTGAATTTACGAACTATGCCTATACCACGTATAGTAACGGCAGAGCACCTAAACTAAACATCCCGCGGGACGATAAGGCGATGGAACCGTTTCGATCCACCAACACCTATGACCGCTTTATGACGATGCTGGTCCTTGATTATATGGATGCCTGGGGCTATTTTAATCCTAGACTATACCCGAATGGAGCGGTTAATCCGGACGGAACGAAAATACGCATATTTACCCGCGAAATCTATTCGGACCCGTATGGCAACCGGGTAAATTTCGATCGCAAAACCCCACCCTTCGCTTTACCGTCGGAACCTGCCTACGATTTTCCGACTCAGATAACTGTATGGGCGGGGCATCGAATTGATGCAGTTCAGCTAACCTACCCAGCCGGTGATGGACCCAATAACGTTACCACAACGCCCCGGATGGGTGACAGTAATGGGGGTAGTCCTTATACATTTGACACAGGGTCTGCCATCCCGATTACCAAGGTTGTGGTATCCTATGACTGGACAGCCGGGATGACTGCCACTCAGGTGATTGACTCGCTTCAGTTCACATTTAACAATGGCTACCAAACGGGTACGATGGGCACAACACAGGGACAATTTACCCCTAGTGCCGGGTATAATGGTTACGGGCTGTCAAGTATTTACATTGATGGCGTCGATGAAACGTTAAGCTACGCTGCCAACTGCATCGTGTTTGGATTTCTTCCCTGGCCAAAGTAAATGCGATTCGTGATCGTTCTGGCATGCGCCCCCGCCACCACTTTCATTACCAACGAGTTAAAGGCGACTCGTAAGGCCACTGGGCAGCTTTAGACGTGTGCACTAATGCACTTAACTAGCACGCTTACTACTATAACCTAATTGTCCAGCTAATTCATGGCCGTGATAGCCTATGTATTGGCTGGACAGCCCGGAATGTATGAAAAAGGACTATCATGTTGTTGCCCTGATTCTGCTGGGCGTCATGGCACTCGCTTCCTGTAACGACCATCTGCTGCCGCCGGGCATTGGTGAACCTAACGCCCTAACCGATACCCACAAACGAATTGCCCTGCTGTGTATGCTCGCCGATATCAACTATGATCTGGTGGCTGCATCCGAGCAGGAATTAAGCCTCAACACGCTAAAAATTAATGAGACGCTGCAAACCAACGCTGATGCGCGCGCCTATTTGGGTGCCGATTGGCAGGTCGTTTGGGGGCCCGCCATTGCCAATAGCAAAAAGAAATCCAGCACCAGCCCCGTCGACAGTTTCGTTACCGACAATACGATGTATGTAGCCAGAGGAACCGACCTGACAACGGGCAAACTAATCCATGTGGTGGCCATTGCGGGGACGAATGTCGTTTCGCAAAAAGGAGCGATCGCCGAAGATGTGAATGTGGTCAGCGAAACTGACTGGGGAATACCGGGTAGTGGTAGAATCAGCGCGGGTAGCCATGTAGGTTTCACCATCCTCAACTCGATGACCGATGCTACTACGGGAAAAACCCTGCTCCAGTTTTTGAGCACGCTCAACGCGCCTGGCCCCTCTGAAATCGCCTTTACGGGCCATAGTCTGGGCGGAGCCCTCTGCCCCTTGATGGCCCTCAAATTTATTGAGTGGAAGCAACAGATGGGGTATTCGAACCTGACGGTCAGTATTTATCCGATTGCTGGACCGACGCCAGGCAATGCAGAGTTTGCCCTGTATGCCGCCCGGCAATTTGGTGCCAATTATCACTCAGTTATCAATGCCAATGATATGGTTCCCCATGCCTGGCAGAAAGATAGGTTCGCCCAAATTCCCTCGCTCTATAAAAATACCCCTCCGTTCAATCCGGGTGGTACAGCGGGGTTTACCTTACCACTCAAGGAGCAGCTTGACTATGATGCGCTGAAAGTGGTGATCGATAGTAAAACCTACCAGCGTATCGCACCTGAGCAGGAGTATGTCTTTCAGGGTGGGGCAAATAGTTATCCCGATGGGTCGGGGACTTATTTTAAAGAGGCTAAGTATCAACATACTATCGCTTATTACAAGGATGCGTTCGGGTTTCCCCAACCCATTATTGATGCGCTCGCCAACTAATACTGCCTGAACTAGCTATGCTTTATTTCAAATCCCACCAGTTACTCCTCCTTATTCTATTCCACCATCTGCTTTTGTTGGCGGCCTTACCTGGCCTCTCCCAAACCGTTCCGTTAGGCGTTGAATCGCGTCGACACATCGAACACATCACCCCAACGGCTAGAAAGCAAAGCATGACCTATGCGACCAAAGAGTCAATCCCGCTGAAGCTGGATGTCTACACCACGGGTGACAGTGTATCGACACAAAAAAAAGCGTGTGTCCTGTTTGTTTTCGGGGGAGCCTTTATGACCGGAAGAAGGGATGATAGTCTCTACAACAACTATTTCAATAGCCTGCTAGCCCACAACTACGTAGTAATTTCCATGTCCTACCGGCTGGGGCTAAAAGGGGTAAAGAACCTGTCAAAATTTAACATTACCCCTCTGGAGAAAGCCATTGGTATGGCTGTAGACGATGTCTATGACGCCACCAACTGGATCATTAATCACGCGGGAAAGCTTGAGGTTGATACCTCTCAGATCGTTCTGTCGGGATCCAGTTCGGGAGCGATTACCGTGCTGGAAGCCGATTTTAATCGACGAAACCGCCAGCCGGTAGCCCAGAAATTACCCGCCAATTTTAACTATGCGGGCATTGTGGCCTTTTCGGGGGCCATCTTCAGCGTGGATGGACGGCTCCAATTTAAGGTTCCTCCAGCTCCTGTCCTGTTGTTCCATGGAACGGCCGATAAGATGGTCCCCTATGAGCAGATTCGGTTTCTTAATCGGGGGATGTTTGGCTCGGCCTCAATTGCCCGCACGTTTAAAGAAAAGGGTTATCCGTATTATATCTACCGGGCTGAAGGGTTGGGTCATGAAGTATCGGTATTGCCCATGATCGATCAGTTACCGATTATCCTTGATTTTCTGAGCCAGTTTGTGGCTAACCGCAAGCGGTATCAGATCGACCTGTCGGTCAACGACCCAGCGGCCAAACCCACGATGGTTTTAACTCCCAGGGAACTCTTCCGGAAATTACAACAAACGAATCCATAAAAACGCCTACTAAACTGGGTTTACCAACAACCAAGAATGTGTATCTCCAAGTCAATCAATACAAGACCATCCACCTCGGAAAATGAGCGAAATGTCGCCGTCAGGAGACGTGGTCAGACCGCTCTTTTTTATCGATCAACCGATTCTGTACGAAGAGTTGGCAGTGACACGGTTTCACTTATCCGAGAAGCCAGGTCTGTCAACCGAAGGATAGTCTCGACGGGCATTATGGCCAACCTGGAAAGCTTTCGCCAGGTTCATCGGCGAAAAGCCACCGACTTTCTTACGTCTTATCAGCAGACGGATCAGTTCGCTATAGAGCGGGAGTTGGCCTTGTCGACCTGGTTTACCCTGCTGGCTACCCGCGTCAGCGAATCCCGGATTTAGTTCTTTTTCTTTCTCAACGTATGGTCTTTGCTATTTGCCATCCTTTCAGGCGGATCACTACCCTGGATGTGCTGGGAGGCCTGGCGTTGCTGGGGCTGTTGATCGCTCAGGCTTATGGGCAACTGGCCGGTGCTCAACCGGCCAATCCGTTAACGGTGGCTCATTCCCCCGCCGAGCTGCCTGCTCAATTTATGGTGCAACTTCTGGTGGCAGGCCAATTCGAGCGAATGGGCAGCTTTTTGGTTGGACTAGGATTTTACCGGTGCTTCCAACCTGCCGGACTGGATGGTCCCCGACTGGCAAGGTTGGCGATCGACCGCATAGTCCGGAGGCAATTGCTGCTGGTACTGGGGATAGGGCTTGGCCTGAGTCTACTGTTAGGGTCGGCTGATCTACTCGTTGGGTATGGGTTGCTCGGCTTGACGCTAGTTTACTTTCGTAACCAGTCGGTGGCCAGTCTGCTTGGCTGGATGATGGGCTTATCCGGGCTGGCCATTGGGATACCCTGTTGTCTGTTTCTCCTGCATTCCGCCGGGGTGAACGCTCAGACCCTAACCGATTCCCCCATTGAGTCGCTGCTACTGCTGTTTGTTCAACAGGGAAAATTCGGGGAGGGAATCGGCTGGCAACCCATTCGGGAGTGGGTACTTTCCAGCGAATCGGTGAGCCAGGGCTTTTCGACAGTTATTTCATACGAACTAATGATGTTGGGTGGCTTGCTGGCGGGCAAGCTGGGGAGGTTGAGACGAGATCTGAGGTTGAAAGTGCGGTTATCGTTGGTCGAATTACTGGTCTTACCAGCCGCTTTACTTTTCAAAGGCGTACGGGTGTTGATGGCGCTGGGGCTTGTGGTACTGCCGAAGCAGGTTGTCACCTATCAACCCATGCTGTTAGCCCTCAGTGATTTTTTGGGTCCCTTATTGTTGACAGGGGTATATGTGCTTGATGTAGGAGTAAACGTCCGATTGACACCCACAGGCTGGGCCAGCTGGCTGGGCCGGGTGGGCCAGATGAGCTTATCGAACTATGTCTTCCAATCGATCCTGTGTAGACTTCTGCTAGATGGGTTTGAGTTCGTGGTGCCAGGCCCAATCCCTGTATGGGCAAGAGCAGGCATCGTCGGGGGCATTTTTGCCTGTCAGGTTGTCTTCAGTTGGGTATGGGGTCGGCGCAATTGGCCGGGGCCACTCGAATGGATTTGCTGCCGATGGATCTACCCTAGAAAGGGCCGGTTGAAATCATCTATCCGGACTGAGCAGTTGTGAATAATTGGTTAGACTGAATGCAGAATTGGTCTGCTTGTCTCATCCCGGAATAGGCCTGTTGAAGGTCGAAATCAGGTTTGGTCGACCGCCGGGCGGCCCCGCGATATAACCTACATCCCAATGACTAACGGGTTTCTCTATCTATGCGCCATTATGGATTGGTACAGCCGCTTTGTGTTGAGTTGGCGATGTCTTTTGCCTACCCACCCATGACCAATCTGTGGTTCCATTGGATATGAATAAAGTTACCGTTTCAAACAAAGCGGTAACTTTCCGGCTTTCAACCGACTCGATCGTTGTATCCCGGACGTATGATTGGCCGAATTCCGTTTTCCCAGAAGCAGTCTATCCATCTAATATGGATCGTGTTGCTGCTCATCGCGGTGGGAATGACCCTCAAAACCATCTGGATCCCGCTCACGAACGACCAGCTGGGCTATACTCTGGCGGAAACCCTGATGAACTACGGCTTCGGTTTTAACCGGCGGGCACTGGTGGGTAATTTTTTCCTTCTTTTTCAAAACCGGACCCTTCTTCTGGCCCTCATCACGCTGGCCTACAGCCTGTGTCTGCTGTCTCCCCTGGTGTTGTTTTTTTTGCTCCGATCCGGGAAAGAAGCGGCCTGGAGCCTGATCGGTGCTTATCTGATTTTCTTCTCCCCGTTCGGAATCGCCCTTTATCTGAAAGACCCGCTGGCGATTCGCAAAGAGCTGTTTTTTTACCTGTTCTTTCTCGGTCTGGTTGCCTATGACGTCAGAAGCTGGCCCGGCAATGTCGCCTTTATCATCGTCGGTGCCTTGGTTCACGACAGCTTCTTTTTCCTCTTTCTACCGTTTTTGCTGGGTTACCACTGGTTGAACCAAACCGCCACCCGGCAGCAACTGGGGCTGTATTTTGCCGTAGGTACAATCGTCACGCTCCTCCTGTCGACCCTGAGTGGCAACTCCCGGACCATTACGGAACAGTTTGTCGAGCAGTATGTCGCCCTGGGTTTTAACCGACACCAGTTCGCTGCATTTGCTTATTTTCAGAAATTACCCTTCTGGACCAATATCAACAACGCCCGGGTGCATCTGACCGGTATGAATCCTTTTCTCTATCTACTCCTGTATGTCGGTCAGTTTGGGGCTTTGTACGGGCTGCTCCGCCTGTTCAACATCACCCTGACGTATCAAAACCGCCGTCGGCTCCTGGTTGCCATTTGCGGTATTGGATTGATGGCGGTATTGCTGTCCCTGATTGCCATGGACTACGGGCGTTGGCTGGCGATGGCTTTCGGATGCTCCCTGCTGTTGATTTCCAGCCAGATCCAATCCGTTGACATCCCGGCCTACCACAAATCGATGGGGGTTCGGGTTGCGGTGGGCTTTTTGTCGGTTCTGCTGCTTTTGGTCATTCGTATTCCCCATTTTACCGACCTGGCGTTCAACCCGACGGAGTGGTTTACCGTTCAGAAAGCCTTCATCCTGGCGGGCCTGGTTCTGGCCGCGCTGCTGATTGTGCTCACTTCTGCCTGGGGCAGGGCATTTTCCGAAAAAGGCAGTTCTGTTGGCGAGAAAATGTCTTAAACACCGAAAACCGGACCGAATAATCGTTTTTCGCCTTTTTTTCTCATCCCAGAACCCGTAATTGGGGTTACTAAATCAGCGAACGGCCATCCCGAAACATCCGGGATGACCGGCGTGCAGAATCATCCCGTACCCCGGACACTTATGGAAGAACAGCAAACGAAACCTCTGTGGTGGCAGGAAGGCGTCATTTACCAGATTTACCCCCGCTCCTTTCAGGATAGCAACGGCGACGGCATCGGCGACCTGCCGGGCATTCTCAAACGCCTGGACTACCTGAAAGAACTGGGTATCACCGCCGTCTGGCTTTCGCCGATTTATCCGTCACCGATGGCCGACTTCGGCTACGACATTGCTGATTATCAAAATATTCACCCTTTGTTTGGCACCCTGGCCGACTTCGACACCCTGCTGACGGAAGTACACCAGCGGGGTCTCAAATTGATTCTGGATCTGGTTCCCAATCATACCTCCGACCAGCACCCCTGGTTTCTGGAATCCCGGTCGTCGCGCACCAGCCCAAAGCGTGACTGGTACCTCTGGCGGGATGCCCTCCCCGACGGCTCCGTTCCCAACAACTGGCTCAGCGTGTTTGGCGGCAGCGGCTGGGAATGGGACGAAACCACACAACAGTATTATTACCACGCATTTCTGAAAGAACAACCCGATCTGAACTGGCGGAATCCGGAAGTGCAGCAGGCGATGTTCGACGTCATGCGGTTCTGGCTCGACAAAGGCGTCGACGGTTTTCGGGTAGATGTGATGTGGCATATGATCAAGGACGATCTGTTTCGCAACAACCCGCCGAATCCGGACTACCAGCCGCACCTGGCAACCTATGAGCAGCTTTTACCGGTTTTCTCCACCGACCAGCCCGATGTGCACGACTTGGTTTTGAAAATGCGGGAAGTCCTTGATCGGTATCCCGAACGCATGATGATCGGCGAGATTTATCTCCCCATTCACCGGCTGATGACCTACTACGGAACCGACGGCAAAGGCGCGCATCTCCCCTTCAATTTCCTGCTGCTGCAACTCCCCTGGAACGCCCGCCAGATTGCCACGGCCATCGATCAGTACGAAGGGCTGCTACCGGCGGGCGGCTGGCCCAACTGGGTGCTGGGCAACCACGACCAGCCCCGGATTACGAGCCGGGTCGGCCGCGATCAGGCGCGGGTGGCGGCCCTGCTGCTGCTGACCCTGCGCGGCACTCCCACGCTCTATTACGGCGACGAAATTGGAATGCGGGATGTTCCCATTCCGCTGGAAGAAGTGCAGGACCCGCAGGGGCTGAACATGCCGGACAAAAACCTGAGCCGCGACCCCGCCCGAACGCCCATGCAGTGGGATTGGCAGCCCAATGCCGGTTTTACCACCGGAAAACCCTGGCTCCGGCTGGCCGGAAACCATGCCCGCCAAAACGTGCAGGTGCAAAACGAAGACCCCGATTCGATGCTTTCGCTGCACAAACGCCTGCTGGCGTTGCGGCAACGGGAGCCTTCGCTCAGGGTGGGCGATTACGCGCCGGTGTATGCCGACACCAATCTGATGGCCTACATTCGGCAGGCAAACGGGCATCCCCGGTTTTTGGTGGTGCTGAACCTGAGCCACCGACCGGCTTATTTTAAACCGACAGATCCTTCGCTGAAAGGCGTTATTGCGCTGGCTACTTCCCGCGAACGGGAAGGAAATACGGTAAGCGAAACCATCACCCTCAGCGGTGACGAAGGAATGATCATTCGACTTGACTAAACGATTATGAAAACCATTGGTGCAAATTATACCGGTAACGGTTCCTGTATGTTTACCGTTTGGGCGCCGGAGAAAGAATCCATGACGCTCCTGCTTCTCGATCCTGCCGAACGCCAAATCCCCATGCAACGCGTGGAATGGGGGTATTTTTGCGTGGAAGTAACAGATGTTCAGCCAGGTACGCGGTATTTTTTCAAACCGGACGGCGGAAAAGCCTACTCCGATCCGGCCTCCCATTTCCAGCCCGAAGGCGTCCACGGCCCCTCGGCGGTGGTCGACCATGCTGCCCATGCCTGGCAGGATCAGAATTGGCGGGGCCTCCCCTTCTGCGATCTGATTCTGTATGAACTGCACGTCGGCACGTTTACGCCCGAAGGCACGTTCGAAGCCATCATTCCCCGGCTCGATGCGTTGATGGAAACCGGCATTAACGCGCTGGAAATCCTGCCTGTCGGCCAGTTTCCCGGCACCCGCAACTGGGGCTACGACGGCGTTTACCTATACTCGGTTCAGAATTCTTACGGCGGTCCGGACGGGCTGAAAAAGCTGGTGGATGCCTGCCACGCCCGCGGCATGGCGGTTTTTCTGGACGTGGTCTACAACCACATGGGCCCCGAAGGCAATTATTTCAGCCAGTTTGGACCTTATTTCAATGCCAAATACCACACGCCCTGGGGCGACGCCATCAATTTCGACGACGAATGGTCGGATGGTGTGCGGGATTATTTCGCCAACAATCCGCTTCACTGGTTTGAGCATTACCACCTCGACGGGCTTCGCTTCGATGCCATTCATGCCGTGTTCGACATGGGCGCTTTCCACATCTGGGAACAGGTTCATCACGAAGTCAAGATACTGGAAAAACGCTTGGGACGTTCGTTGCACCTGGTGGCCGAATCGGACCTGAACGACCCGCGCGTCATCAAATCACCCGAGATGGGCGGTTTCGGTTTCGATGCCCAGTGGCTCGACGATTTTCACCACGCACTATACGTTTTGATCCATAAAGAAGGCAAAGATCGGTACGGCGATTTCGGCCAGATGGAGCAACTGGCCAAAGCCTATACCGACGGTTTTGTGGTTAGCGGGGAATATGCTTCTTTCCGAAAACGAAAGTTCGGCGCTTCGTCGGCAGGTCTGCCGGGCGACCAGTTTGTGGTATTTAACCTGAACCACGATCAGGTCGGCAACCGCGTGGGGGGCGAACGGCTGTCGGTTCTGGTTGATTTCGAGCGACAAAAAGTGGCCGCGGCCGCTGTGTTGCTGTCGCCTTATGTGCCATTGTTGTTTATGGGGGAAGAATACGCCGAAGATGCGCCCTTCTATTATTTTGTCGACCACTCCGAAGAAACGCTAATCCGGGCGGTGCAGGAAGGCCGCCGGGATGAGTTTGCTTCTTTTGGCTGGACCGACGACCCGAAAGACCCCTTCGATAAAGCGACTTTTACTGACTCCATCCTGCAGTGGGAAAAGCGCAAAGAAGGCAAATATGGGATAATGCTCGAATGGCACCGGACACTGATCGAATTGCGCCGGACTGAGCCGGTGTTGCAGAACGTCGCCAAAAATGACCTCCGCGTCACGGTTTTGGGCCAATCCGGTTTTGTTCTGAATCGTCAAACCGCCGACGGCCAATCGCATATCCTCAGCCTGTTTAATCTGTCCGATGAAACGGTTTCGTATGCACTACCCACCTGGGCATCGTCCTGGGACAAGATTCTGGACTCGAAAGACCCTAAGTGGCAGGAAGTGGTCGCTTCAGAAACCGCCCTGTTGCCCGCTCAGGCCGAACCGGGCCAGCCAATCAGCCTGCCGCCCTGTAGTGTCACTTTGTATCGCACCCACAAACCAGTCACGAATCCTTTTTAGCTTAAAAACCGAAACCGCACCGCCCGGACCACAATCCGGACGTGGTTCCACAAGGCCGTTGCCACGCCGAAATGATCGGCCAGCACGGTGAACCGATCCCGGAGCGACTGCCGGTGCCGCTGAACCGACAAACCGCCCACCAGATATTTACACAAGACAAAATCGAGCATAACAACTTTCTGAGCGGTTTTCAGACAGCGAATTTCCCAATCGACATCCGCGCTGAGGTTGTCGACCAGAAAGGGCGGAGCCAGCTTTCGGCGGGCAATAAACGCCTGATGACAGACTTTCATCCCCAGGGCCATGTCGCGCCAGTTCAGATGGCGGGGCAGGACGTGGGGCGTAACCTGGCTTCGTAGCCCCAGGGCTTTGCCGTGGTCGTCCACAAACAGGGCGTCGCTGTAATAAACATCGGCGGGATTGTTCCGAATCTGGTTCAGAAGCTTCGGCAATACCGTTTCGTCGTGGAGTTCATCACCGGCATTCATAAACCAGACATAGTCGCCCGTGGCCCGTTGCTGGCCTTTGTTCATGGCGTCGTACAACCCGCGATCGGGTTCCGAAATCCAGTGGGTGATGTATTTTTCGTACTGCCGCACGATGTCCAGCGTCCCGTCTTTGGAATTACCGTCGATGATCAGGTACTCCACCTCGGCGCCCGGCTGGTTGGCCAACAGGCTCTGAATGGTGCGCTCCAGAAAGCGTTCGGCGTTGTAGGTGATGGTGATGATGGAAAGTAAGGGCATAGAGTGATCGCGGCAATTCACAAAAAAACGGTAATTTTACGTGCTAACCAACGGCTGAATGGAAACGAATTCAACAACCTCATCGGCACTTCAGGACGCATACCGATCGCAATACGCTGATTCTGACCGCACCTGGCGGAATATGGGCGCCCGGATGAAAGCCGAAACCATTCGCCGTCTGTGCCAATCCTATAACTTTCCGAAGATGCTCGACGTGGGTTCCGGCGATGGGGCGGTTTTGCAGCAACTCGACCAGAACCGGTTTTCGCCGGCCATGTATTCCCTCGAAATCTCGGAAAGTGGGGCCAGCCGAATCCGGGAGCGGGGTCTGTCGTCGTTGCAGAACGTGCAGCTATTCGATGGCTACAAAATACCGTATGGCCCGAAAGAATTCCCGCTGGCGACCTGCTCACACGTCATCGAACACGTGGAACACCCCCGGCTGTTGTTGCGTGAAATTGCCCGGGTTTCGGAGTACCAGTTTTTTGAAGTACCGATCGACTTCAGCTTTTTTGTCGACAAAAAAACCGATCACTTCCTGTCGTACGGTCACATCAATATTTTCACGCCCTCGCTGTTCAAGTTTCTGCTCAAATCCGAAGGGTTCGAAATTCTGGCCGAGCACAGCGTTTTCTACGACACGGCCGCCATTCGCCATTCGGCTCCCAACACATTGGCTTTCTGGGCCATCTGGCTGAAAACCCAAATCCTGAAATCCGTTCCCGCTCTGCGAAAAATCAAACCGAGCGCGTTTGCGGTGTTGTGCCGGAAGAAAAGCGATTTGGCGATTTTTTAATTGCCCCTAAATCCCCTAAAGGGGACTTTCAGATCCGGAATCAGATGCGTCCAAGTTCCCTTTAGGGGATTTAGGGGCAATTTTTTGTTCGTACAGGCGAATATACTTCTGAGCCACCACGGTTTCGTCGTAATGCGTGACCACATGGTTTCGGGCGTTTGCCGACAGTTGCTGAAAAGCGGTTTCGGATTGTTCCAGCACCCACTGAATGCCGTTGGCCAGATCCTCCACCGAGCGGTAGTTGACCAGATAACCCGTCTGCTGATGCTGAACCATTTCGGGAATACCGCCCACCTCAAAACCGACCACGGGCGTTCCGCAGGCCATCGACTCCATGATGGTGTTGGGCAGATTTTCTTCCAGCGACGGAATGACGAACAGATCGGCGGCACTGTAGGCCGTGACGATCTGCTGCACACTTTTCAGCGAACCGAGAAAGTGGTAGCGGAACGGTAATTCCTGCAACACACTTTCGTCGCCCGCTCCAAAAATCAGCAGTTCCACATCGTCGGGCTGCGCCAGTTGCTGCCGCAACAACCCCAGGGCTTTCTGGAAATACGAAAAGCCTTTGCCCACCGCCGATACTTTCGTAGCGGCAAAAAGAATAAACCGTTTGTGATCCGGCAGTTTCAATTCCCACCGGGCAACGGCTTTCGGAACCGGAACGAACACCTGGGTATCCAGTGGATTCGGGATCGATTGAACCCCTAATTTACCAAACAAACTGCTTTGCCGCGCCCGGTTGGCCAGCCACTGGCTGCACCCTACGGGCGTCAACCGGGCGTTTTGATACGCCGTTTGCTTGCGGAGCCAGCCGCTGTGGGAGAGGTCGTCGGGCGCAGCAGTGCGCAGGAACGGGCAGTTGCCGCAGTGGTGCTGGTAGCCCTCGCAGTTGCCGCTGTGGTGGCAGCCGCCTGTGAAAGCCCACATGTCGTGCATCGTCCAGACGACCGGTTTTTGCAACGCAAACAGCTTGCTCAGCGACCTGGTTGACAGAAAACCAAACGAAGTCCAGTGAAGATGCAGAATGTCAGCCTGTTGGACGAGCGGATGCTGGCTGATGTCGGTGCCGATCAGCGCAGGCGAAAAGGCAAACCGCAGGTCGCGGCTGCGTTCGAAGGGCATAAAGGTCAGGCGGTCGAGCGCAAACCGGGCGGTGTTCCGGCGTTTTTGCCAGGGCGTTTGGGCGAGCGATGTCACAAACGGTTCGGCCACCGACGTGTTGGCCACCAGCATATCGGACGAAAAACCGGCCCGGTTCAGCGCCTGATTGATGCGATTGGCCGCAATGGCCGCCCCGCCAAACTGATGAAACGTACTCAGGTGCAGAACCTTCATTTGGTAGCCGTCAGAACGATGTAGGGCGAAAAGGCTTTGGTTTCGACCGGAACCAGTTTGAAAAACACTTTCAGTGGAAGCCACAGGACCTTTCGGAGCAGGCGACCCAGCAGCGGTTTTTCGGATTCTCGCTCAAACCAGAGCATAAACCGCCCGTCGTAATAGACCTTGATATTTTTCAGACCCAGCCGTTCGCTGGTGGTTCGCAGCAACTCCAGATCCATCGACCGGATGTTGTGTTTGGCGTAGTTTTCCGGATCGAAGGTCTTCTGAAACCAGCCGTTTAGCCCCCGGAAGTTGGGCAGGGTCACGAGCAACAAACCGCCCGGATTCAGCGATTCGACGTGTTTTTCGAGAATAACCGCCGTATCGTCGAAGTGTTCGATGAGGCCGTTCGAGGTCACCATATCGAAACCGCGTTGGGGTGAATACTGAAACAGATCGGTTTCGATCACCCCGACGGAATGTTCCGGCAACCCGTTCGCTTTTTCCAGTTCATGCAGAATTTTCGGATGAACAACGTAGTCGAGCAGCGTGGCGTCGGTGTTCAGGTGCTTTTTCATCCAGACCGAATAATAACCCGGAAAACCGCCCAGTTCCAGCACCGACTGGATGGGGTGAGCCGCCACCAGTTGCCGGATCAGGGGCAGAAACGGGTATTTGTTCGGAATCTGGAAAATGAGCCCCTCTTTTGATTCCCAGTAATTGAGCCAGAAGGCGCGGTCGGTTAAAGTCAAGTTGGTAAGGATTGAACGGGTGACAGCCCCGCGTGTGGCAAAAATAGACACCCGTACGACGGATTCAAAGCCGCGCGCCCGAATCCCGGCGCTTGCCGGCCTTAAAACGATTCAACCGGCGGCAGGGTCCAAAAAAAGCCCCGGCCGGGTGGGGCTGGGGCTTGTCGAAAGAAGTTGGTGAGTACGTTAGTAGTTCCAGCGGACAAAGGCTTCCATCGCTTCGTATTCGGCCAGACCGAGCTGGTTATACAAGCCGGCCGTGGCCCGGTTGCGTTCTTCGGCGCGTTGCCAGAACTCCCGCGAATCGGACCCCTGATAGACCACGCCGTCTTTCTGCGACTGGTGTTTGAAAATACCGAGCCGTTTGCGCATCACCTGATCGGGCGACATCGGAACCGCCATTTCGATTTCGTGGATATCCCACTCGGCCCAGGCACCGCGGTAGAGCCACACCCAGCAATCCTGCATGAAGTCTTCATTTTTCAACCGGCGAACGGCTTCCATGATGGCGTCCAGGCAAACTTTGTGGGTTCCGTGCGGATCGGCGAGGTCACCGGCGGCATAAATCTGGTGCGGTTTTATCTGTTTAATGACGTCCATCACCACCTGAATGTCGGCTTCGCTCAGCGCACTCTTCTCCACCTTACCGGTTTCGTAGAACGGCATGTTCAGGAAGTGGGCGTTTTCAACCGGAATCCCGACAAACCGGCAGGTCGATTTGGCTTCACCTTTCCGGATCAATCCTTTGATATACCGCACTTCCATCGAGTCCATTTCACTGTCTTTCTTGGCGCGCAGGAACTCGGCCGCATCGCGGAAAATCTGGGTTGCTTCGGGGCTGTCGATTCCGAATTTCTCGTTAAAGTCTACCACATAATCCGCAAACCGCAGGGCTTCATCATCGGCCACGGCAATGTTGCCGGACGTCTGATACCCCACGTGTACCTCGTGGCCCTGATCGACCAGGCGCTGGAAGGTTCCTCCCATCGAAATGATGTCGTCGTCGGGGTGCGGGCTGAAAATCAGGCAGCGTTTGCTGGCGGGCAGCGCGCGTTCGGGGCGCTTCGTGTCGTCGGCATTGGGTTTGCCACCCGGCCAGCCCGTAATCGTATGTTGCAGTTGATTGAAAACGTCGATGTTCAGATCGTATGCCTGGCCTACCTGCGCCAGCAAATCGCTCATCCCGTTGTCGTTGTAATCTTTGTTGGTCAGTTTCAGCACCGGTTTTTTCAGCGAGCGTGACAGGTACGTCACGGCCTTTTTAACCATGCTGTTGTCCCACTCGACCGTATCGACGAGCCAGGGCGTTTGCATCCGGGTCAGGTCCGACGCTGCCGCCTGATCGATCACGAACAGCGCGTTGGGGTGGGTTTGGAGGTACGAAGCCGGAATGGATTCGGTAACGGTACCTTCCAGAGCGGCCCGGATCACCGGCGCTTTGCGTTCACCCCAGGCCAGCAGAACCACCCGCCGGGCACTTAGAATGGCAGCAACACCCATCGTGATGGCCTTTTTCGGGGTTCGTACCAGACTTCCGAAATCCATGGCCGCAGCCGCCCGCGTCGAGTGATCGAGCATCATCAGGCGGGTGTGTGAATTGATCAGCGAACCCGGTTCGTTAAAACCGATGTGACCATTGCCCCCGATGCCGAGCAGTTGAAAATCCAGTCCACCGTACGATTGCATTTTTTCTTCGTACGACCGGCTGAATTCGGCCACTTTGTTGACCGGAACGGTTCCGTCGGGAATGTGATAATTGCCCTCCGGAATATCGACGTGGTCGAACAACTGCTCCTTCATGAACCGCACGTAGCTTTGCAGCGAATCGGGCTCCATCGGATAATATTCGTCCAGGTTGAAAGTCACCACGTTATGGAAACTCAGGCCTTCTTCGCGGTGTTGCCGGATGAGTTCGGCGTACACGGTTTTGGGAGAAGAACCGGTGGCCAGACCCAGCACACACAATTTGCCCTGTTGCTGTTTGGCGCGGATCAGATCCGCAATTTCGTGGGCGACGGCGCGGGACGCATCTTTCGCATCGGCGTAGATGTGCGTCGGAATTTTTTCGTACGTGATGGCCGATTGCACCGGCTCACCCGGTTTACGACCCGACGCATTTTCGACAATGGAAGGTTCAGAAATCATAACGAATGGTAGATTGTGGTTCGTGCGGTGCGGCAAAATTCGGTATACTTATTCGTAACACCAATAAAAATATTTTAAAATTTTTTAAAAATGCCGAATGCGATCTAAATTAAGGAATCGCGTTGTATTCTGTTTTATCTTGTTACTCTTTTTACCGCAATTCTTACTACTCGTTTCCGTCCCATGTCGTTTTCCCGCCGAAACTTTTTGCAAACGCTCACCGCTGCTGCGGCCATCCCGGCTTTTCGTCCACCGCTTTCGGTGATCAAACCACCCCGGCTCAAACCGGGCGACACGGTGGCGCTGGTAGGCCCGGCGGCTCCGGCTTTCACGCACGAAACGGTGCAGGTCGCGATGGAATCATTGCAGGCGCTGGGATTCAAAACCGTCATCGCCAAACACGTTTTCGACCGCTACGGCTACCTCGCCGGTACCGACGCCGACCGGGCCGCCGATCTCAACGCGATGTTTGCCGATTCGGGTGTGAATGCCATCATGGCCATGCACGGCGGCTGGGGTTGCGCCCGGCTGTTGCCACTGCTCGATTACAACCTGATCCGGCGGAATCCGAAAATTCTGGTCGGCTACAGCGACATCACGGCCTTGCTGCTGGGCATTTACGCCCAAACCGGTTTGGTGACGATGCATGGCCCGGTGGGGTCGGCAACGTTCAATCCATTCACAGTGAACTATTTCCGCCAGACGCTGATGGAAGGTCAGGCGGTTTTGATGGAAAATCCGCACGACAAAGGCGATTTGTTGACGCAGGTCAAAGACCGGATCGACACGCTGCACCCCGGCAAAGCCCGCGGTCGACTTGTGGGCGGAAACCTGACGGTTTTGAGCCACATGATGGGATCAAAATACCTGCCGGACTGGAAAGACAGCCTCCTGTTTCTGGAAGACATTGGCGAGGATGTCTACCGGATGGACCGGATGATTACGCAACTCAAACTGGCGGGCGTTCTGGATCAGATCAGCGGTTTTGTTTTCGGGAAATGCACCGACTGCGAGCCCGGCAAAGGCTACGGTTCGCTGACGCTGGAAGACGTTTTCCGGGATCACATTATTCCGCTGAAAAAACCGGCCTATTCGGGCGCCATGATCGGCCACATTACGCACAAATTCACCGTTCCGCTCGGCATTGAAGCCGAAATGGACGCCAATGCCGGAACGATCCGGCTGCTGGAACCGGCGGTACGGTAACAGTTTGAATGCCTGTCCGTCTGCGGTCAGCCAAACCGTCCATTTGCGGACAATAAACAAACCGAAGAGCCCTGCATATAGTGAAAACAGGGGTATTCGTCCTTTGGTACGGCTTTTGGATGAACCAGAACAGCCTGACTTCGTTTCCATCCCAGGTGATCATTTCCCGGCTTTAACCTTCAACACGGTGTTAACTATGCTACACAATTACCTAAAAATCACGATTCGGACCTTCTGGAAAAATAAGCTGTTCAGCGGTCTCAATGTAGTCGGGCTGGGAGTTGGTATGGCTGCGGTAGGCTTGATGGCGCTGTACGTTCTGGATGAATGGAGTTACGACCGGTTTCATACCCAGGCCGACCGCATTGTCCGGGTGGTTCATTATGCCCAGTGGCCCGGCGGGAACCTCAAACTAGCCCCGACCTCTGCGCCGTTTGGACCAGCCCTGAAGAACGAATACCCGGAAGTTGAAAAGGCTGTTCGGTTCAGTACGGAAGGTGGTGGACAGATTACGTTCAACGACAAAAAAATTGAGGTCGGCAACATCTTTTTCAGCGACCCGACGGTATTTGAGGTGTTTACGTTTCCGTTTCTGTACGGCGATCCGGCTTCGGCGCTGAGCAAACCGCAAAGCATCGTTCTGACGAAGAGCGTTGCCGAAAACCTGTTCGGTGATGCCCGGAAAGCGGTTGGAAAAGTCGTCGAGTTCAGCAACCGTTTTCCCAATACTGTGACGGGGGTGATCGAGGATGTACCGGCCAATTCCCACTTGCAATTCAAGGCATTGCGCTCGCTACCAGCCAATTATACCAGCGGCTGGCAGAGTTTCGAACTCTATACCTATCTGCTGTTGACCGAAGGAAGCAACTTCAAAACACTGGAGGCCAAGCTGCCCGGTTTCTACCAGAAATACCTGAAAAAAGAACTGGGGGAAGGGGTGAATTACCGCATGGAACTCCAGCCGCTCAGGTCGATTCACCTGCACTCGCAGCTTGACTACGAAATCAGCCCGAACGGCAACGCGCGGACGGTGTCCATATTTGCGGTCGTGGCGGCTCTGATTCTCCTGATTGCCTGCATCAACTACGTGAATTTATATACGGCCCGTTCCCTGAAACGGACCCGCGAAGTGGGCGTTCGGAAAGCGATCGGCTCATTTCGGCAGCAGCTCATCGGGCAATTTCTGACGGAGTCGATGCTCATGACGTTCCTGGCGGGTTTGGTCGGTACAGCATTGGTGGTCGTAGCCTTGCCTTTTTTCAATCAGTTAGCCGATAAGTCGCTGTCGATTCCCGATGGACCGACTACGGTCCTGGTGGTTGGTGGCCTTTCGCTCACTCTGGGTGCGTTGAGCGGTCTCTATCCCGCCCTGATGCTGTCGGGTTTTCGGCCTACAGCGGCTCTGCGGGGGCAGGTTGGGTCCCAATCGGGCAACAACTTTTTTAAGCAGTCGCTGGTCGTGTTTCAGTTTGTGGCCACCATTGCGCTGATTGCGTGCTCGGGCATCGTGTACCGGCAGATGGAATTTGTGATGCACAAGGATTTAGGATTTAATAAAGAGCAGGTGCTCACCTTTCACATCAGCAGTGACGAAACCCGCCAGCGCGTCGAGGCACTCAAAGAAGCGCTGCTACGGAACCCGTTGATACAGAGTGCGTCGGCCGCCAGTAATCCGATTGGCAACAATAACATCGGCGGCAACGGGATGTTCTTTGAGCAAAACGGGGCGATTTCAGAAGGTACGCAGGTTGTCCAGAAGTTTTCGGTCGATTCAGATTACCTCAAGACTCTGGAAATTAAGCTATTGAGCGGACGAAACTTTTCCGAATCGTTCAAAAGCGACCTGTTCGGTGCGGTTTTGGTCAACGAAACCCTGGTGAAGCAACTCGGCTGGAAAGAGCCCGTCGGCAAGCGGGTGAAATATTACATCGATCAGGAAAAGCACACCGCTGAAGCCCGCGTGGTGGGTGTCGTCAAAGATTTTCATACCTATTCGCTGCAGCACAAAATCGAGCCGCTGGTGTTGCAGATGCCCGCTCCTTTCGAGAAAGACAATGTCTATGTTCGAATTCAACCTGCGAAAGTGACCGAAGCCCTGGCCTACATTCGGTCGGTCTACCAAACCTTCGATCCGGCCAACACGCTCGATTTCCATTTTCTGGATGAAAACTTTTCGCATCAG
Source organism: Larkinella sp. (assembly GCF_965227735.1). NCBI lineage: Bacteria > Pseudomonadati > Bacteroidota > Cytophagia > Cytophagales > Spirosomataceae > Larkinella > Larkinella sp. Next base: position 2,615,802 of record NZ_OZ245776.1, read on the forward strand.
TACAAAGCGGAACAGAAACAGGGCCAAATCCTGCTGACCTTCACGGTTCTGGCGGTGTTGATTGCCTGTCTGGGGCTATTTGGGCTGACGGCCTTTGCGGCTGAGCAACGCACCAAAGAAATTGGCGTTCGCAAAGTACTGGGCGCATCGGTCGCCAGCATTGTGCTGTTGCTGTCGAAAGACTTTTTGAAACTGATCGTCATCGCCATCGTCCTGGCTTCGCCCCTTGCCTGGTATGCAATGAGCCAGTGGCTGCAAAATTTTGAATACAAGCTTGAACCGGCGTGGTGGGTGTTTGCGCTGGCGGGATTGCTGGCCATCGCTATTGCCTTCCTGACCGTGTGTTTCCAGAGTGTGAAAGCCGCCCTGACCAACCCGGTGAAAAGTTTGCGCAGCGAGTAATTCATCAGAATCAATGACGGATTTGCCCCGGAGGGGCTTCCTGTTAATAGAAAATAAGTGTAAAATAACGATAAGCTCCGGAAGAGCGGCCTGTAAAAGAACGCTCCTCCGGAGCTTATTCCTGATCTGATCGCTACCAGTCTATTAACAGCAGGCTCCGCTGGAGCCGGACTACCTATGCGGCACCTGTAAGGATCTCGAAGCTTTATTAACAGCAGGCTCCCTCCACTGTAGCCGAACTAACCTTGGCGATCATCGAAAACGCAGGGAGTTGAAGAAGCCCGATCGGACATACCGGTCGGGCTTCTTGCTATTAGGATCCCAATTATTATCCAGTTTTAACGCGGAAAAGTGCGGAAATTTTCTAATTTTTGTAGTAGATTTCAGCACATTCCCTTTTTCAACTCTTTATAAGGAGTCGAAACCCAGAAACCTGAACCTTTACTTATGAAACCTCAACTCCTGGTGGTTGGCGGGTTGGCCGTGGTGGTTGCGCTTACGCTTTCTTCGTTCCTCGGAATCTTCGAGGATAAGGTGGATTTTAATACCCAGATTAAACCGCTGCTCAATAAAAACTGCATTGCCTGCCACGGGGGCGTCAAAAAGGCGTCGAACTATAGTTTACTCTTCAAACACGAAGCCCTCGCACCCGCCAAATCCGGGAAACTGGCCATTGTGCCGGGCGATGCCGATGCCAGCGAACTGATCCGCCGGTTGACGCTCACCGACCACGACGAACGGATGCCGCTGGAAGCGCCCCCGTTGAAACCGGAAGAAATCGAACTACTGCGGAAATGGATCGACCAGGGCGCGGAATGGGGCGATCACTGGGCGTACCAAACCGTCGAAAAACCGGACGTTCCGAAAATTGGTACGTTCTGGTCGCGACTCGGCATCGTTGAAAACGACGAACTGAACTGGGCGAAAAATGAAATCGACCATTTTGTACTGGAAAAACTCAAACCGGAAGGCCTGAAACCGTCGCCCGAAGCCGACAAAGCCACGCTGATCCGCCGGGTTTCGCTCGATCTGACCGGTTTGCCGCCGACTGAAAAAGAGGTAGCGGATTTCATGGCTGATCAGTCCCCGAATGCCTACGAAAAGGTGGTCGACCGGCTGCTGGCTTCTCCGGCCTACGGCGAACGCTGGACGGGCATGTGGCTCGATCTGGCCCGCTACGCCGACACGAAAGGCTACGAACGTGATCCGGGACGAACCATCTGGCGGTACCGCGACTGGCTCATCAAAGCCTTCAATCAGGACAAACCGTTCGACCAGTTTACCGTCGAACAGTTAGCCGGTGATTTGTTGCCAAGCCCGACGGATGATCAACTGGTTGCGACCGGTTTTCACCGCAACACGATGACCAACGACGAAGGCGGAACGCAGGACGAAGAGTTTCGGGTGGCCGCCGTGATGGACCGCGTCAATACGACCTGGGATGTCTGGCAGGGAACGACCTTTGGCTGTGTGCAATGCCATACCCACCCCTATGATCCGTTTGTCCACGAAGAATATTACAAATACCTGGCGTTTTTCAACAACGCCCGCGACGAGGATGTAACGACCGAAACCCCGACCCTGCGGTTTTATAAAAAGGACGATTCGCTGAAAGTTCAGGCGCTCCATAGCTGGCTGAAAGGGCATGTGAAACAGCCCCGGCAGGCGCAGGAGGTGATGAAGTTTGTCCGGATTACCGAACCCAAAATTAACTCGCACGATTTCGATCAGTACGTCAATGCGTCGCTAATTGATGCCAAATTTTTCGGGGTGCAGGATGGCGGTTCGGGGCGGATCAAAAACATCGACCTGACGGGCAAAAACCGTCTGATTATGCAATGGGGAACAAAGGCCAAAAACGCCGTTCTGACCCTGCACCAGGATAGCCCGACCGGCCCGGTTTTGATGAGCTCGCCGACGCCCACCGGCCGCGATACGACCATAATTTTTGCACTTCCGGCGGTTTCGGGTCGCCATGATCTTTACCTGACGCTGAGCAGCCCGGAAACGCCGAAAGATTGGGTGCAGATCAGATGGGTGTCGTTTCAACCCGCACTGCCCAATCAACCCGCGACGGCATTGGGCGAAATGGATCTGAAACTGGCGGAAATTCTGAATACCCGGCCCGAATCGACGCCCATCATGCAGGACGGAACCGGCGATCTGGCCCGGAAAACCCACATTTTTGAGCGGGGTAACTGGCTGGTGAAAGGCAAGGAGGTGAAGCCCGACGTGCCGAAATCGTTGCCGCCAATGGCGAAGGAGTTGCCCAAAAACCGCCTGGGTCTGGCCAAATGGATGGTGAGCCGCGAACATCCGCTGACGGCGCGGGTAGCCGTCAACCGGTTTTGGGAACAGTTGTTCGGAACCGGTATTGTGGAAACCGTCGAAGACGTTGGTACGCAGGGCATTCAGCCGACGCACCGCGAACTGCTGGATTGGCTCGCCGTCGATTTCATGGAAACCGATCACTGGAGCGTCAAGAAATTACTGAAGAAAATCGTGGTTTCGGCCACCTACCGCCAACATTCCGAAGTCTCGCCCGCGTTGCTGGCGAAAGATCCTTACAACAAAATGCTGGCGCGTGGTCCCCGCGTCCGGCTGGCAGCCGAGCAGGTGCGCGATCAGGCACTGGCAGTTACCGGCCTGTTGAGCAAGAAGTTATACGGCCCCAGTGTGATGCCGCCCCAGCCCGATGGCATCTGGCAATCGCCCTACAGTGGCGAATCCTGGAAGCTGAGCGAAGGCGAAGACCGCTATCGCCGGGCCTTGTATACGTACTGGAAACGAACCGCGCCCTATCCGTCGATGATTACGTTCGACAGCCCCAGCCGGGAATTCTGCCAGCTCCGGCGGTTGCGCACCAACACACCCTTGCAGGCCCTGGTGACGCTCAACGATCCGGTGTATGTGGAATCGGCCCAGCGACTGGCCGAGACGATGACTTTGCGCGGAAAAACGCCGGAACAACAGATTCAGGCCGGTTTTCGGCTGGTCATGCTGCGGGATCTGACACCAAAAAAACTGGCCGTTCTGACGAAATTGTACCGAAATACCGAAACCTATTATCGGCAACATCCGGAAGAAGCTCACCAGCTCTTGTCCTGCGAGGAAGCGACGCCCCAACTGGCAGCTCTGACCGTGACGGCCAATACGATGCTGAACCTGGACGAAGTGATTACGAAAGAATAAAATCCGATGAACAAACTCCTCAAAGAACTCCAGGAAGCGGCTTTGCAACGCGAAACCCGACGGCATTTTCTGCACACCTGCACCACCGGTCTGGGTGCGATGGCCCTGGGGTCGACCCTGACCAGTTGCGGTTTTTTCGGTGGCAAGGAAGAGAAAACTGCCCTGACTGCGACATCCGCTTCGGGTGAGCCGATGACGCCACGTCCGTCGCAGTTTTCGCCGAAAGCCAAGCGGGTGATTTACATCCACATGGCCGGGTCGCCGTCGCAACTGGAGTTGTTCGATTACAAACCCGAACTGGTGAAATACCACGGCAAAGACTGTCCGCAGGAGTTGCTTGAGGGCAAGAAATTCGCCTTTATCCGGGGCGTTCCGAAGATGCTCGGGCCGCAGGGCAAGTTTGCGCAACACGGGCAGTCGGGCGCGTGGATTTCTGATTATCTGCCGCATTTGCAAACCGTGGCCGATGAGATCACCTTCATCAAATCGATGCACACCGACCAGTTCAACCACGCCCCGGCGCAGTTGCTGATGCACACCGGCGCGGCCCGGCTGGGGCGGCCCAGCATTGGCTCGTGGGTGACCTACGGCCTGGGTTCCGAAAATGATAACTTGCCGGGATTCATCGTGCTGGCATCGGGCGGAAAACAGCCGGATGCGGGCAAATCGGTCTGGGGCAGCGGTTTTCTGCCAACGGTGTACCAGGGTGTTCAGTGCCGCACCGACGGCGACCCGGTTTTGTACGTTTCCGACCCGAAGGGCATGAACCGCGACATTCGGAAGCAAACCATCGAAGCGATCAACGACATCAACCAGCAGCAGTACGACGACGTGAAAGATCCGGAAATTCTGACCCGGATTTCACAGTACGAAATGGCGTTCAAGATGCAGATGTCGGTGCCCGATGCGATGGACATCAAGAGCGAACCCGAATACATTCTGAATGCCTACGGGGTTGACCCGAACAAAGGGTCTTTTGCCCGGAACTGTCTGTTGTCAAGACGATTGATTGAGCGTGGTGTGCGGTTTGTCCAGCTTTTCGACTGGGGCTGGGACACGCACGGAACCAGCAAGGACGGTTCGATCGAAACCGGTTTGCGGGATAAATGTACGACCTCGGATCAGGCCGTAACCGCCTTGCTGAACGATTTGAAACAGCGCGGTTTGCTCGACGAAACGCTGGTGGTCTGGGGCGGAGAATTTGGCCGCACCCCCATGCAGGAAAACCGTGACGGTCAGACGTTGCCGTTCATGGGCCGCGATCATCACCTCGATGCGTTCACCGTCTGGATGGCGGGGGGCGGGGTCAAACGCGGTTTTAGTTACGGCGAAACCGACCCGATTGGCTACTATGCCGTGAAAGATAAAGTTCACGTCCACGACCTGCAGGCCACGATTCTACACCTGCTCGGCTTCGACCATTCCAAGCTGACCTACCAGTTTCAGGGGCGTCCCTTCCGGCTGACGGATGTGGCCGGAAAGGTGGTCAAGTCGGTTTTAGCGTAATCACAAAAGGTATAGGAACGCGGATTGAACAGATCAAAACGGATTAAATCTGTGTAAATCCGTTCGATCCGTTGAATCCGCGTTCCTATCAATCTGGACTCCATACTGAAAAAATTAAATTATTTATAGGGATAAGATAGACACAAAGCCAAAACGCGGTATCATTGTGTTGAAAATACACATTAAGATTACGCCAGATACTTCAACCAATCGTCTATTTTATCGGAATCAACATGAATCGCAGAAACTTTCTCGGAACCTCCTTAGGACTCAGCGCGCTCACCGTGCTTGGCCTGAACGCCTGTTCGGCAAAAGCCAAAACCATAGGCTTGCAACTGTATACCCTCCGGGACGACATTCAGAAACAGGGAATCGAAACCGTACTGGCGGAGGTGGCCAAATTGGGATATAAAGAAGTGGAAAACTTCGGCTATGGCGGTGGAAAATTCTTCGGGAAAACTCCGGCTGAGTATCTTAAAATTTTGAAGGACAACGGTTTGTCGGCACCCAGCGGCCATACCCTGACGGCGCGTTCAACCCAAATGGGGCCGATGGACGGCCTGACTAAAAACTGGCAGCAGGTGGTGGACGATGCGGCCGCTGTGGGTCAGGAATACATCATCATTGCGTATCTGGCCGCCGACGAGCGCAAACCGGAGGACTACAAACAACTGGTCGATCTGCTATCGGCGGGGCAGGAAACGGCGAAAAAAGCCGGGCTGACGCTGGGCTACCACAACCACGATTTTGAGTTTACGGAGCGCGTGGACGGACAGATGCCGTATGAACTGATTCTGAAAAACACGACGGTGCAGATGGAAATGGATTTGTACTGGATTTCGAAAACCGGTCAGAAACCGACTGATTATTTCGCCAAATACCCCGGTCGTTTTCCGCTCTGGCACGTGAAGGACATGGCGAAAACACCGGAGCAGGAATTTGCGGAAGTAGGCACAGGTTCCATCGACTTTGCCGCTATTTTTGAAAAAGCCGGAGAAGCTGGAATGAAGCATTATTTTGTGGAGCAGGACATCTGCAAACGCCCTCCGCTGGAAAGCATCAAAATCAGCATCGACAACATTCAGAAAGCAAGCTGGGGTTGAAAACATCAACTTACCGTTCTGGTCGCGTAGCGATTGAATGTTTGTAGAAAATCGACGGGGTCAATCCCGCACTGGTCGCGTAGCGACCGAACAAAACATGAGCCGTTGTTTGATCGCTACGCGACCAGTGGACATCATAAGGCCATTTTAAGCTACAAACATTCGGTCGCTATGCGACCCAAAAAATATTCAAACCGTTTCTAAACCTTGATCGGTTCATGAATGAACCCCACTGCACATGATCCGTCATACCGTTGTCTTCAAACTCAAACATCCGGCTGGTTCGGAAGAGGAGAAGCATTTTTTGAACGAAGCCCGGAAGCTGGTCACGATTCCCGGGGTGCAACAGTTCGAATGTCTGAAACAAATCAGCCCGAAAAACCCGTACGACTTTGGTTTGTCCATGGAGTTTGCCGGTCAGGAACAATACGACGCGTACAATATCCATCCGGATCATGTCCGCTTTGTGGAGCAGTTTTGGCTGAACAACGTTGCGGAGTTCCTGGAAATCGACTATCTGATTTAATTCCTGCTCCAAAAGTACGGTTCAAAACAAAAAAAGCCCGGACGATTCGTCCGGGCGGTCGTTAATAGAGATGGTAAAATGGAACCGGTTTGTTCAGGCACTGTGCGCAAAACACGTCGTAATCTGTACAGAACCCGCAGCACATAAAGAGCCGGGGGGGCATTTCCTACTGACCGGAACTAAAAAACCGGGAACGTTTTGGATCAGGTGGGAGGAATAGGGGTCAACTCCAACGGTTTTTGAATCGGATGAGCCAGCCTATGGCGTCCGCATAGCCAGTATTTTTCCATTCCCTTCATCGAAGTATTTGCAAATTCAACGATTTATCCCAAGTTTGCAGTCAGAAGCCAGCGTCACCACACTGGCTCTGTTTTTGCAGGGTAAGCCTATTTATTACATAGAATTGATAGACTGAATGAAGAGTTATCAAACCACTTTTTTTATTCACATTTATCTTTCAAATTGCATTAAAAGAAGGTCAATCGATTGACGATGCAACATACCGACGCTGAACTCTGGGAATTGTTTCGTACGGGCCGTCCGGAAGCCTTCGAACTGTTATACCGGCGGTTCTATGCGGTTTTGTTTCGGTATGGACGAACGTTCACCCACGACGACAAACTGGTCGAGGATTGCATTCAGGATTTGTTTCTGAACCTGCACCGGTATGGCAACACCCTGAAACCCATGACCGACGGGGTTGCTTTTTATCTGCTGGCTTCATTACGGAACATGCTATTCCGCCAGTTGACCCTGCTGAACCGCCTGCGGGATGCTTACCCCCTGCCCGAAACCGGGGCGCAGGTCGAACTGTCGGTAGAAGATGCCCTGATCATCCGGCAACTGTCGGATCAGCAGATTCAGCAACTCAACCAGGCTCTGGAGCAGCTTCCCGAGCGCCAGCGCGAAGCCATTGTCCTCAAATTTTATTCCGGTCTGTCTCTTGAACAAATTGCGCAAGTGATGGGCGTCAACCACCAGTCGGCCAAAAACTTCATTCAGAAAGGGTTGCAGGCACTGCGCCAACGCATTGGCCCGGCCATTCGCATTACGCAAATTCTCTATGGAAGCCTGATTCCGATTCTGCCGTATTTTTTTAAAAAAATGTTCAAACGATAGGGTACTTTTTGCCCGGATCAGACTGTATTCCAAAAAAGCAGGAAAGCTTTGGCAACGGAATACGAATTGTTCACCCCCGACGACTGGATTTTTGATACCGCCTTCCGGCGTTGGGTGTTGCATCCATCGGCCTCGGAAGACCGGTTCTGGCAGCAATACATCGCTGCGAATCCGGCCCAGCGGGAAGCCATTGCCCACGCCCGAATCCTCATCCTGTATAGCCAGCAGCCGCCTGCCGTGCCGGCCGAACAACTCGACCGCTCGTGGCAGTCTTTGCAAAACCGTCTGCCTGAGCCGGTTGTCCGTCCGCTGTGGTCGCGCTCGTGGCTTTCGGTGGCGGCTTCCGTAGCCGTTATCCTGTTGTCTGGTCTGGCCTGGTGGCTGTACCAGAACACGCCCGAAACCTACCGGACGGCGTACGGCGAAACCCGGCAGCTTACGTTACCCGACGGAAGCCGCGTGATGCTCAACGCCAACTCCAGCCTGCGACTCGCCCGAAACTGGAAACCGGCGGCCACGCGCGAAGTCTGGCTGGAAGGCGAAGCTTTTTTCTCCGTGACCCACCAGCAAAACCACCAGAAATTTGTTGTCCACGCCCGCCAGCTCGATGTGCAGGTGCTGGGAACGGAGTTCAACGTTTTTACCCGCCCCAAAGCCGTCAAGGTGGTGCTGGAGTCGGGCAGTGTGAAACTCAGCCAGCCCGACAAAGCGCCGGATCAAGGCATTACGATGAAACCGGGCCAGTTTTTTGAAGTAAAAGCCGACGGTACCCAGCAGTGGCGAACCATCCGGCCCGAACCATATTCGGCCTGGAAGGAAAAACGGCTGGTGCTGGATCAAACCACCCTGGCCGATCTGATCGAAATCCTGCAGGACAACTACGGTTTGACCGTTCAGGTGCAACAGGAAGACCTGCTACGGCTACGGGCGTCGGGATCAATGCCGCTCACCGATGCCGACGATGTGCTCGTCCAGATTGAAAGACTTTTCTCGCTGACTATCAAACGTTCCGGAACCACCGTCACGCTCCATAAGCTCTAATTCCTAACCCTTATCGTATGAACCTAATACGCACTACTCCTAAACTCTATTTTATGGATAGAACAACTCTATTTTGTTTGGTTGTATTTGGGCTATTCATCCGGCAACCGGTCAGCGGTCAGGTGCTGGCGTGGAACCCCAACCGGCAACTGCCGGAAAAACCAGCCAGCCAGGCCCAACGGCGTCTGCTGACCTCGGTGCTGAAAGACATCGAAAACCGGTTTCAGATTTCCATTGCCTATCGGTCGGATTTGCTGGATAACCGCACCGTAGAATTCAAAACCGACCGGTTTTCGAGTGCCGAAAAGGCGTTAAAAAAAGTACTGGAAGGGCAACCGCTGCGCTATGAGAAAGTGAACGACGGTTTTTACCTGATTGCGCCCCTGTCGACCGAGAAGAAGGAGAAACCCCAAACCCCGGCTCCGGCTGCCAGCCCCGTCAACGGAAACGATCGTTCCGGCGAAGCCTCTCAACTGGGAGGAAGCGGTTTTTTCGCTCCGATCAGTCAAAAAATAGCGGCTGCACTGGTGCCAATTACCGGTCGGGTGATCGACCAGAACGGGCAAGCCATTCCGGGAGCCACCGTGCTCTACAAGGAAAATCCGAACCTGGGCACGTCCACCAACGCCGAGGGCCAGTTTAGTCTGAACCTGCCGGAAGTTCGGGGGAGTCTGGTCGTTTCCTCGATTGGTTTTCTGAGTCAGGAAATTGCGTTGGGGCAGCAAACGACTTTTACGATTACGCTGGAAGCCGATACCAAGGCGTTGCAGGAAGTGGTTGTAGTGGGCTACGGTTCGCAACGGTCGCAGGACTTGACGGGTTCGGTGGCGGTGGTGGATCAGAAAGCCATTCGCAGCCTGCCGGTTTCGACCATTGACCAGAAAATGATCGGGCAGGTGGCCGGGGTGCAGATTCAGCAGCCGTCGGGTGCGCCGGGGGGCGGAACGTCCATCAAAATCCGGGGCAGCGGTTCGCTGGGCGCGGGCAACGAGCCTTTGTATGTGGTGGACGGAATGCCGTATTCGGCGGGTATGAACCAGACGCTCAACCCGTTGCTGTTTATCAATCCAAACGACATCGAATCCGTCAGTATCCTGAAAGACGCATCTTCGACCGCCATTTACGGTTCGCGCGGGGCCAATGGCGTGATTCTGATTACGACCAAAAAAGGAAAATTCGACCGGACCGAAGTCAGTGTGTCGTCCATGCGCGGGGTGCAACAGGTTCCGCAAAAAGGCCGCCCCGAAATGCTGAACGAACGCGAGTTTGCGGAATTGCAGCGGGATAAAATCGGTATTGTGGTTCGGCAACGCGAACGACGGGCGGCAACGATCGACGACTATCCGCAGGAATACCGCAACCTCGACAACCTGACCGGCGACGGCACCGACTGGTACGGTTTGCTGCTTCGGCCAGCCGCCATCGAAGACCACAACGTCAGCATTCAGAAAGGCTCCAAAGAGTCCCGGCTGAGTTTTAGCATGGGCTATTTCAAACAGGACGGGGTTCTGAAACACACGGGTGTGGAGCGATATAGCAGCAAACTGGGCATCGAATCCAACCTCGGCAAACACGTCAAGGTCAGTGCGATTCTCCAGCCTACGTTCATTACCCAGAAACGAACCAACACCAATTCCAGCCGGGAGGATATTCTGGGCGTCAGTCTGTGGGCCAATCCGTTGCGGACGCCGTATGATCAGAATGGCAACCTGATTCCGTACATCGTTTCTCCGCAGAGCAAATACCATTCGGCCTGGAGCTTTGCCAATCCGCTGTTTACGTTGCAGGAAACCATCCAGACCGAGAAGGATTTCCAGAACCTTGGATCGGCTTTTGTGGAATGGGAAATCATTCCGGGTCTGAAGGCGAAAACATCGCTGAACACCATCTGGTCGACGGCCAAATACCAGCAGTATATTCCGGCCACGGTCGGCGCTTCCAACACGCCCCCGACGGTGGGAACCGGTCGGTCGAACAACAGCCGCAGCGAGCGGTTCGACTGGCTGATCGAAAACACGCTGACCTACGACAAGACGATTGGCAACCACCGCTTCGATGCGCTGTTGGGCTACACGACCCAGAAAAGCACGTCGACGGGCGTTAACCTCACGGCCAATCCATATACGAACGATCTGATTCAGACCATCAATGCCGCGCAGACCATCAGCGCCTGGGGCGAAACCGTCAACCAGTGGGCCATGATTTCGTACCTGGGCCGCATGAACTATGCCTTCAAAGACCGGTATTTGCTGACGGCCACTTTCCGGTCCGACGGTTCGTCGCGGTTTGGAAGCCGGAATCGCTACGCCCTGTTTCCGTCGGTCGCGGCCGCCTGGCGGGTTTCGGAAGAGGATTTTCTGAAAGGCAACCGCATCATCAACGACCTGAAACTGCGGGCAAGCTATGGACGAAGCGGCAACAACAACATCGGTAATTATTCCCACCTGGCGTCGATCAACGCCGAATCGTATGTCTTCGGAACGACGCAGGTGACGGCTTCCAGCGTGGGCCTGTCCAACCCGTACCTGAGCTGGGAAGTTTCGAACCAGGTGGACGTTGGCGCGGATTTTGAATTCCTGCAAAACCGCCTGTCGCTCTCGCTGGATTATTACTACCGGAAAAGCACGAACATGCTGCTCAACGACGTGATTCCGGCCATCACCGGCTACAACGCGCAGACGGTGAACAAGGGAAATGTGCGGAATACCGGGGTCGAAATTGCGCTGGGCGGCACTCCGGTTTCGGGCGCTTTCAACTGGGATGTCAACCTGAACATGGCCTTTAACCGCAACAAGGTGCTTTCGCTCAACGACAACGGCGACCGGATTCTGGCGGGCAGCAACGACAATAATCCCACGCACGTTTCGGTGGTTGGCAAACCCATCAGTCAGTTCTTCGGGTATATTTTCGACGGCTTGTATACGGCCGCCGACATTGCCAATCCGGCCATTATTAAAACTCCGCAGGTCTACGAAGGTAACGTCAAGTACAAGGATGTGAACGGCGATGGCGTGATTACCGATCTGCTGGATTATACAATGATCGGCAGCCCGCACCCCAAGTTCATCTTTGGCGTTACGAACCGGTTTTCCTACAACCGCTTCGATCTGAACGTCATCGTGAGCGGGCAGTATGGCGGGCAGGTCATGAACGGCTTGCGGCAGACCGTCGACAACCTCCAGGGCTTTTTCAACGTCAGCAAGGAGTGGACGGCCCGCTGGCGAAACGCTGATACGCCGGGCGACGGCCAACACTACGGTATTCCCATTCTGACACCCAGTCTGGGCCACCGGGTTTCGAGTCTGTGGGTCGAGGATGCGAGCTACCTCCGGATTGGCAACCTGACGCTGGGGTATTCGCTGCCCGATAGCTGGGTGAAGAAAACCGGGTTTGTCAACAACTGCCGGTTTTACCTGACCAGCCAGAATCTGGCGACGTTCACCCGCTACAAAGGGGCCAATCCCGAAGGGCAGTCGGTGACGGTCAACAACACGCTGGCTCCCGGCTTCGACATGTCGTCGTATCCGCTGTCCCGGACAACCTCCATCGGCATCAACCTGACATTCTAAAAACCAGACCAATCGTATGAAAAAGATAGTTTATGTGCTGGGCCTGTTTTTCCTGTCGGCCTGCTCCAACGATTTTCTGGAAATTTATCCGGAAACCGCCCTCAGTGAAGGGACTTTTTACAAATCAGAAACGGAATACATTCTGTTGGCCAACGGCTGTTATGTTCCGATGCAGACGTACGAAAAAGTTGAACACTGGGTGATGGCCGAACTCATTTCCGACAACGGCAGCTTCCAGTACAGCACCGTAACGGGCGAAGCGTCGAAGGGCGTTATCGACCAGTTTATTCTGGCCTCCAACAACGTCGCCTACGCCAACTTCTGGAATTTTTCGTACAACGGCATCACCCGCTGCAACAAACTGCTGGCCGAAATCGACCGGACGGGCGTAACCTGGTCGAAGGAGTCGTTTAAAAAGCGCTGCGCCGGAGAGGCCCAGTTTCTGCGGGCGCTGTATTACTTCAACCTGGTGCGGCAATTCGGGGGCGTTCCGCTGGTGCTGACCCCCATCGAATCGCGGGAAGCCGTCGGCATCAAACGGTCGACGGAAGAACAGGTGTACGAGAACATCATCAGCGATCTGAAAGCCGCCGTCGAGAATTTCAATGGGGCTACCGACGTCAAGGAAAACGGACGCGCCAACGAGGGAGCGGCCCTGGCGTTGCTGGGAAAAGTGTATCTGACCCAGCGCAAATATGCCGAAGCTGCTGCGGCCCTGAAAACCGTGATCGAGTCTGGCAAATATAGTTTGCTGCCCAATTACGCGGACGTTTTCAATCCGTCGAGCAAAGATTTTAAGGAGACGATTTTTGCGGTTCAGTATTCCGAAAACAGCGCGGCATTGTCCAACCGGTTTCTCTTCTGGTTTGCCCCCTGGACCTCGGCAGGAGCCATTACCGGGCGACCCAGCATCAGCCTGGTCGGCGGGGGCTGGAACCAACCCACCGACGATCTGATCAATGCGTTCGAAGCGGGGGACAAACGCAAGGAGGTGTCGATCAAATTCTGGAATGGCGCGGACTGGGACGGCGTCGTGCGGCCCATTCCGTATTGCGCCAAGTACAAGGCCCCGCTTTCGTCGCCCGTCGACCGGAGCAGCGACAACATGCCGGTGTTGCGGTATTCGGACGTGTTGCTACTGTATGCCGAAGCGTTGAATCAGCAGGGCAATACGGCCGAAGCAATTCCGTATGTGCAGCAGGTTCGGAACCGGGCCGGGTTGACGCAGTCGCTGGCGGGTTCCAGCAAAACCGCCCTGGAAACGCTGATTGCCAAAGAACGTCAGGTCGAGTTCTGTTTTGAAAACCAGCGCTGGTACGATTTGAAACGGACGGGTAAAGCAGTGGAAGTGATGACGGCACACGGCCAGCGCGAGAAAGCGAAGAAGTCGTTTCTTTACAATACCGCCTACGAAGTGACACCGACCAAACTGCTGGCTCCGATTCCGGAAGAGCAGGTACTGGTCAATAAAATCAACCAGAATCCGGGGTATTAATCGCTGATCGGGATTTGCAATCCCGATCCCATCTGTCGCGAATCGCCGGGCGACCCCGTTGCAATTCGCAGTCCGTTCACAGGAATAAGCATAAACCGTTCATTAGATACAAAACTGCCAATCTTGATTCCTTCTGTCACGAATCGCAGAGCGACCCCATTGCCATTCGTATCTTTCGCGTAGGAAAAAAAGTAGGTATGACATCAACATCAGGTCAAAAGCATGTTAACTAAAAGAATGAAAAGAACCCTGCAATTCCTTGGTTTCCTTCTGGTTGGCGCAAGCCTGCTCTACTGCACGACCCGGCCGAAAACCGCCGTGAAAACCGAAAAACCCAATGTGATCTTCATCTTTTCGGATCAGTGGCGGGCGGATGCCGTGGGCTACGCGGGCAATCCGGATGTGAAAACGCCCTATGCCGACCAACTGGCGAAGGAAAGCGTCAACTTCAAAACCGCCATTGCCACCATGCCCGTCTGCACACCCTACCGGGCGACCTTGCTGACGGGGCAGTATCCGCTCAAACACGGCGTTTTTTACAACGACAAACCGCTGCCGAACGAAGCCCTGACGATGGCCGAAATCTTCAAGGACAATGGCTACCAGACCGGCTACATCGGCAAATGGCACATCAATGGACACAAAAACGGCGAACACCCGTTTAGCGCCCGCGACAAGCCGATTACCCGTGACCGGCGGCAGGGGTTCGATTACTGGAAAGTCCGGGAAGTGTCGCACGATTACAACGACTCGTTTTATTTCGATGAGAACGATCAGAAGCACCAGTGGCCGGGCTACGACGCGTTTCCGCAGACCGACAGTGCCATCGGGTTTATCAAGCAAGCCAAAGAGAAGCCGTTTTTGCTGGTGTTGTCCTGGGGGCCGCCCCACAATCCGTACCACACGGCTCCCGAAAAATACCGGGTCATGTATGATCCGAAGACGCTGAAGATCCGGCCCAATGTGCCGAAAGCCATGCAGGACAGCGCCCGGCGGATTTATGCAGACTACTACGCCCACTGCACCGCCCTGGACGATGCGCTCGGAAAACTGCTCAAAACCCTGGACGAGCAGGGCATTGCCGACAACACAATTCTGGTCTGGACCTCCGACCACGGCGACATGCTGCTGACCCAGGGTGTTTTGCGGAAACAACGCCCCTGGGACGAATCCATCCGGGTGCCGATGCTGGTGCGGTATCCGGCCCAATTTGGAAAGAAAAGCATTGAGGTTACCAAACCAATCAACACGCCGGATATTCTGCCGACGCTACTGGGCATGGCGGGGTTGAAGATCCCCTCAACCATCGACGGCAAGGACGTTTCGAAGGGCATTCTGAACCCGGCGGTTTACCCCGTCGATGCCGCGCTGGTGGTGTTGCCGGTTCCGTTTCACGAATACAATTTCCAGAACGGGGGGCGCGAATACCGGGCCGTTCGCACCGAGCGGTATACCTACGCCCGGCGGCTGGCCGGTCCCTGGCTGTTGTATGACAACCAGACCGATCCGTATCAGTTGAATAATCTGGTGAATAAACCCGAATACGCTGCGTTGCAAAAGCAGTTGAATACCGTGCTGGATCAGAAACTGAAGGAAACCAACGATCAATTTTTGCCCGCCGACGAGTATATGAAGCGCTATAACTACACCTACGATAACAAGGATAGTTTGCGACCGCCGTCGTATTATGCAGAAATTCGTCCCAAGTAAAGGTCTTAAGTCCTTAGGACTTTCTGCCCCTAAATCCCCTAAAGGACGGTCGGCCGCTGCCGGACTTGGACACCGCTTAAACCGGATGCTAAAAGTCCGACAGCGGCCGACCGTCCCCTTTAGGGGATTTAGGGGCAGAAAGCGAAAGTGCAATAGAATTATCAGACATAAAACCTAATCCCGTTTCGATGAATAAAACAACGTCAATAGTCGCCGGAGTGCTTGGAATGGCCGGTGTGGTCCTGATGGCCGCGTCCTTTGCTCCTCATCTATCCGAGCATGTGAAGGCAAAACCGCCCGAAAAGCCCAACATCATTTTCCTGCTGACGGACGACCACCGCTGGGATGCGCTGGGCGTGATGGGGAATCCGATCATCCGGACGCCGAACCTGGATGCGCTGGCGAAGGGCGGTGTGCTGTTTCCCAACGCCTACGTCACCACGGCGATCTGCTGCGTCAGCCGGGCCAGTATTCTGAGTGGGCAGTATGAATCGCGCCATAAGATCAATGATTTTGTGACGGATTTTTCGCCGGAAGCCGTTGCCAACACTTACCCGTTGCTGCTCAAAAAAGCCGGGTATAAAATCGGTTTTGTCGGTAAGTACGGGGTCGGCGATAACCCACCCGAAGACCAGTACGACTTCTGGGCCTGTAACCGCAAAGGCCAGCCGCCGTATGAATACACCAACCAGAGCGGGAAGAAGATTCACCATACCGACAGCGTGGCGAATGGCGTGCAGAACTTTCTGAACGATTTTGCCGGCCAAGGGCCGTTCTGTCTGTCGGTGAGCTTCAAGGCCCCGCACGAACTGGATGGCAACCCGCCAACGTACCCGGTTCAGGAGCGGTTCAAGGCGTTGTATGAAGACGCCAAAATCCCGGTGCCGGAAACCGCCGACCCGAAATACTGGGCCAGCTTCCCGGACTTTTTCCGAACCGACCAAAACATTGGCCGCGAACGCTGGAAACCGCTGTTCTCCACCCCCGAACTGCACCAGAAAACCGTCAAGGATTATTACCGGCTGATCACGGGCGTCGATGAGGTGGTTGGCAAGCTGATGGCGCAGTTGAAGCAACTGAAACTGGATAAAAACACGATCATCGTTTTCATGGGCGACAACGGTTTTTACCTCGGTGAACACGGCATGGAAGGCAAGTGGTTTGGCCACGAAGAATCCATCCGGGTGCCGCTGATTATCTATAACCCGGTTTTACCCGCCAGCCGGAAAGGAACCAGACCGGCCCGGATTGCACTCAACATCGACGTGGCGCCCACCATCCTGTCGTTCGCCGGGGTTCCGGTTCCGAAAACCATGCAGGGCGTGGATTTGATGCAGGCGAATGCGCCCGCCCGACCGGATTTTTTCTACGAACACACGTTTATGGGCAGTCCGCGGTTGCCGAAAGTGGAGGGCGTGGTCACGCCGGATTTCAAATACATGAAATTCATCGAGCACGGTTATGAGGAGTTGTATTCCATCAAAGCCGATCCGCACGAAACGAAAAACCGGGCGACGGACCCGGCTTTCCGCAAAAAACTGGACGAGCTGCGAAACCGCTACCGGGTGCTGAAAGAAACCGTTCAGTGAACACGCGTGGCCTGGGCCTTTACTGGGCTTTCCAGTGAAGGCCCAGGCGAATGCGGAACAGGGTGCCTTCACCTGCTTTGGTCTCAATTTCCAGGCTGGCCCGCAGGAGTTCACACAATCGTTTGACAATCGACAGGCCGATGCCTTCGCCTTTGGTCGTTTTTGGAGCCTGAACAACGGCTTTCTCCCGGGCGTCGGCTTCCGGGGTTGGCACCCCAAAAGCCGCGCTTGATTCGGGAATGGGAGCCAGCACCTGCGAATAGGAACCGGCCTCCTGATTGGGAAGGCCCGGGCCGGAATCCTGAATGCCGATGAGCCAGCGGTAATCGCTTTCGCGAACCCACGACACCGATATCCAACCGGATCGGGTGTGTTTCAGGGCGTTCAATACCAGATTCTGCACGATACGCTGCAACTGGAGGGGATCACTTTCGACCAGCAACTCCGCCGGGCCGTCGGCTTTCAGCATCAAACCCGCTTCCTCGGCCATCGGCTGGTAGCTGTCGATCAGTTGATGCAGCAGTTGGCCCGCGTTGAACGACTGAATGTTGAGGGATTCCTGACCAGCTTCCAGCCGGGCCAGATCCATCAATCGAATGACCATCTCCCGCACCGTCGTCAGGTTGCGATTCAGCATTTCGAGCATCTGCTTCCGTTCCGGTTCATCCGCTTCCACCAGATTGAGAAACGAAGCGGCTCCCTCGATGATGCCAAAACTGCCCCGCAGGTCGTGGGAGGCCGTTCTCAGCAGATCACCCCGTTGACGCGTCAGTTCGTTCAGGTCGTCGAGGGCTTGCTGCAGGAGTTGAACCCGGTTGCTGGCGTCCAGGCGTTGCAAGTCTGTATATTGCTCTACACTGCCACTGATGCTAAGCGTTTTGAACCAGGACAGGTATTCGTAGGATTGCGAAATCAGATCAATTTCCGGAGTAGGATCGTGTTGCCAGTATTGCCGAAACTCATCCAGCAAAACCTGATTGAGGTGATGGATTTCGGTCAGCAGTTCCTGCAACGTATACCCTTTTTGCCAGCGGTGCAGGCCATGCTCCTCCGACAGCAGCTTAATATCCGCGTCCAGAGCGATTTGCCGCAACCTATGGTCGAAAACATTGAGAATAAAAGGAACCTTGTTGTTGAACTCTTCCCGGCTCAAACTGGCGATGGTGTTGCAGGCCGGGTCATTTTGACAGGCTGTTCGCCAGGTGTTCAGGATGGCCTCCCGCCGGGCGGCCAGATAGGTCGCCAAAGCGGCTAGCGAAGGATCGATCGGTGCATGCATAAAGTCGCCATTCAGGTTGAAATTCAAGATACGTTGCCAGAATAACCAGATTAGGAAGGAATGGTTGAAAAACGGTTTTCCGGGATCGGGGCACCGGATAAACCGGCGGAAACGTTGCTAACTTTTTGAAAACAACTCCAGCCCGCTTCTGTTGATACGCCAACGAGTCGGGCTGTTGAAGCGGTTTCTTTCAGAACCGACCGTTTGTAAATCTTAACAAAACAACGTTTAAAATCATGGCAAAGGAAAAAGGAAACGGAGAAAGCGAATTGAAGGAATTGTTTGTCGATGAGTTGAAAGACATCTACTGGGCAGAAAAACATTTGACGAAAGCACTGACCAAAATGGCCAAATCAGCCACGTCGGACGAATTGCAAACCGCCTTTGAAAAACACCTGACCGAAACGGAAAAGCATGTGACCCGGCTGGAGCAGGTCTTTGAGGTGGTGGGCGAAAAAGCATCGGCCAAAAAGTGTGATGCGATGGCGGGGTTGATCGAGGAAGCAGAAGGCTTGATGGAAGACACCAAAGAGGGAACGCTCACCCGGGATGTGGCCCTGATTTCGGCGGCCCAGAAAGTGGAGCATTACGAAATTGCTTCCTACGGAACGCTGAAAACCCTGGCCGGTGTGCTGGGCTATCCGAAGGCCGCTCAACTGCTGGAAGAAACGCTGGCCGAAGAAAAGAAAACCGATTCTCTGCTGACGGAAATTGCCGAAGGCTCTATCAACGAATCGGCGAAAAGTGAATAATTGATTTTTCGAAAACTTGCAGACAGGACTGGTAGTAAGCCGTTATTGTAAACCGGCTTACTACCGGTTTTTTTGTTCCGGAAAAACCGGGTATCCTCCCAAACAGCGCATGGATGAATACTTAGACAGCACTGGGCCGTTATGAACTCCCATTTAAAGATCTAAACATTCTATTCCGGTCATTGCTTACTATAGAGGTGCTCACCCGGCACGTCCGTTTGTCGACCAGCCTGGCGGTTGACAAACGGTTCCTGGAACATACTTTATCCGCAGGCTTTATCTGATACTCATGAATAATCCGGTTGCTACCTATCGTATCCAATTTCATAGTGGATTTACCTTTAGCGATTTTGAAAAAATACTGCCTTATCTGAAGAAACTGGGGGTCGGCACGCTCTACGCTTCGCCCGTTTTCGAATCCGTGCCGGGCAGCCAGCACGGCTACGATGGGGTCAATCCGCACCGCATCGACCCGGAAATCGGCACGGAAAAGCAACTGAAAGCACTTAGCAAAAAACTCCGGAAGGAAGGCATCGGCTGGTTGCAGGACATCGTTCCCAACCACATGGCCTTTCATCCCAACAATCCGTGGCTGATGGACGTGCTGGAAAAAGGCCCTCTGTCGCGGTTTGTGCCCTTCTTCGATACCGTCTGGACGAGCCAGCTTTTTCACGGTCGGCTAACGGTTCCTTTTCTGGACGCACCCCTCGACGAGGTCATCAAAAACCGGGAACTCAAGGTCGCTTACCAGGACGGAAGGCTGGTACTGCGGTATTTCGACACGGCTTATCCGTTGCGCCTGCGGTCGTACCCAACGGTTTTGCAGGCTCTCGACAATCAGCCGATACTGGAATCGGTTCAGCAACTGCTCGACCAGATCCGCCCCCTTCAACTGGTGGAAGAACCCGAAGCCTATGCACTGGGTATGAACGAATTCCGGCAGCAGCTTGCGTCCTTACAGAAAAACCCGGTCGTTAAGGCCTACATCAAGTCGTGTCTGAGCGCGCTCAACCGCGACCCGCAGCGACTCCGCCAACTGGCAGACGAGCAGGTGTATCAGTTGAGCCACCATCAGGAAACCGACCGGCGGATCAATTTCCGGCGGTTTTTTACGGTGAGTAGCCTGATTGGCCTGAATGTGCAGAATGACGCGGTTTTTTCCTCCGTTCATCAGGGCATCAAGGATCTGGTGATCGAGGGCGTATTTACCGGATTGCGCGTCGATCACATCGACGGATTGTATGACCCCGGCCCGTATCTGGAACGGCTGCGGGAACTGGCGGGGGAAGAAACGTACCTCATCGTTGAAAAAATTCTCGAACCCGGCGAACCACTGGAAACCGCCTGGCCCATTCAGGGAACCACCGGCTACGAGTTTCTGGCGCAGGTCAATAACCTGTTTACGCACCCGGCCAGCGAGCCGGTTCTGACGCATTTCTACCAGCAGCTTGTTTCCGATACCACGCCCATTCACCAGCAAATCCTGAACAAAAAGGCGTTCATTCTGGCCCGGCACATGAAGGGAGAACTGGACAATCTGTACCGGTTTTTCCTGGAACTGAATCTGGTGGATGAGAATGCGATGGCTGTTCTGCCGCCCGACAGTCTGCAGGCGGCCCTCGGCGCATTTCTGGTATACTGCCCGGTTTACCGGTATTATGGTAACGCGTTTCCGCTGGAGGAACGGGAAGCTACCGCCGTGCAGACGATCCTGACCGAAATAAAAAACCAGAAACCGGAACTGGCCACGGCGGCCGATGTGCTGGAAGAGATTCTGTTGCAAAAACCGGCCGATGGCGACGATGCCTACAACCAGCGGGTTTCTCATTTTTACCGGCGGTGCATGCAGTTTACCGGCCCGCTGATGGCCAAAGGGGTGGAAGACACGCTGATGTATACCTACAACCGGCTGATTGCACACAACGAAGTGGGCGATTCGCCGGAAACGTTTGGGTTGTCGCCGGCCGATTTTCACCGGGCCATGCAGGAACGCCGGGAGCAGTGGCCGCTGGCCCTCAATGCCACCTCGACACACGACACCAAGCGCGGAGAAGACGTCCGGGCGCGGCTGAACGTGCTGACGGATTTGCCCGACGAATGGCTGAAAACCGTGCAGGAATGGCAGCAGCTAAACGCCGGTTTGAAACAGAAGGGCGCGCCGGATGCCAACGACGAATACTTTATTTATCAGACACTGACTGGGGCCTACCCCATGCCGGACCAGGACGACGACGACTTTGAAAACCGGCTTCAGGACTATCTGGAAAAAGCCTTGCGGGAGGCCAAACGGCATTCGAGCTGGAACGCGCCCGACGCTGCCTATGAGGAAGCCACCCGGAATTTCGTTGCGCAGTTGCTGAACCGGAAACGACCTTTCTGGAAAAGCTTTCAAAAGTTTCACCGGCAACTGGCTGATTTCGGGATCGTTAACTCTCTGGCGCAGGTTGTTCTCAAAGCCACCTGCCCCGGTGTTCCCGATGTCTATCAGGGCTGTGAGTTGTGGGACCTGAGTCTGGTCGATCCCGACAACCGCCGACCCGTCGATTATGACCAGCGCCAGCAGTGGCTGGACGAGTTGACCAATCCCGATTCGGCACCCTCGGATGCGCTGTTGAGCGATCTGTGGGAAAACCGGTATGACGCCCGAATCAAGCTCTGGTTGACCCACACCTTACTCACCGCCCGCAATCAGGAGTCGACCGAACTCTTTGCCGAAGGGCAGTATATTCCGCTGGCGGTGGAAGGTCGCTACCGGGAGCATGTGCTGGCGTTTGCGCGTCGGCACCGGCAAACCTGGCTGGTGGTTGCTGTTCCGCTGCACCTGGCCGGGCTGTGCCGCCAGCAAAACAGAAGCGTTTCGGCCCTCGACTGGAAAGACACCCGGATCGTTCTGCCGCCGGATGCGCCGGACGAATGGAAGCACCTGCTGCTTCCGACCAGTGGCAAAACAACGGACGGCATCGCACTGAAAGAGGTTTTTAAAACACTGCCGCTGGCGGTTTTGAAACTACAACCGGCTTTTACCGACCGGAGCGCGGGCCTATTGCTGCCCGTCACCTCGCTGCCCTCGGCTTTCGGCATTGGTGATTTGGGGCCGGAAGCGCGGGCTTTTGCCGATTTTCTGAGCCGCAGCCGACAACATTACTGGCAAATTCTGCCGCTCAATCCCACGGAACCGGGCGCGGGCCATTCGCCCTACAGCACCTATTCCAGCATGGCGGGCAACACCCTGCTGCTAAGTCCGGAAGCCCTGGCGCAGGACGGTTTGCTGGATTGGGATACGTTGCGCACCCACCAGCTTCCGACCACCGGGCAGGTAGACTATGCCGGTGCCGAGCGGGTTCGGACGGTTCTTTTGGAGAAAGCCTACCGGAAGTTTTCCCAATTGAAAGCCAGCCCTTTGCAAAACCAGTTTCGGGCGTTTTGTCAGCGCGAAGCCCACTGGCTCACCGATTTTGTGCTGTATATGGGCCTGAAACAGAAATTTCAGGGGCAGCCGTGGTATGAATGGCCGACAGAATATCGCCTGCGCCAGCCGGATGCGTTGCAGACGTTTGCGGAAGCCCACCATGACGAACTGGAAAAGGTACGGTGGTTGCAGTTTAGTTTCGACCGGCAGTGGCAGAGCCTCAAAACAGATTGTAACCAGCGGGGCATTCACCTGCTGGGCGATTTGCCTTTTTACGTGAGCTATGATTCGGCGGATGTGTGGTCGCACCCGGATCTGTTCAGTCTGGATGAATCGGGGAAACTCCTGACGGTGGCCGGGGTACCGCCGGATTATTTCAACGCTGACGGTCAGCTTTGGGGCATGCCGGTTTTTCGCTGGGACCGGCTCAAAGAGCGCGGCTACGACTGGTGGATTCGGCGCATCCGGAAAAATACGGCCTTGTTCGACCTGGTGCGCATCGACCATTTTCGCGCGCTGTCGGAATACTGGGAAATTCCGGCCGGGGAGAAAACCGCCATCCGGGGCGAGTGGAAACCGGGGCCGGGCGCCGATTTTTTCCGGGTTCTGCACCAGGAATTAGGCACCTTACCCCTGGTGGCCGAGGATTTGGGCGACATCAGCGAAGCGGTTTATCAGCTACGCGATGCGTTTCAGTTGCCGGGTATGAAGGTCGTTCAGTTTGCTTTTCAGGAAGCGTTGCCGCTCTCTCCGCACATTCCCCATCAGTATACGCCCAACTTCATTGCCTACACCGGCACGCACGACAACAATACCACCCGGGGCTGGTACCGGCAAAACCTGAGCCCGGCTGAGCAGAAAACCGTAGCGGAATACGTCGGGAAGCCGGTTTCCGAAAAAACCGTGCATCTGGCGTTGGGGCAACTGGTGTATGCCTCGGTGGCCAGAACGGTAATTCTGCCGGTGCAGGACGTGCTGGGGCTGGACGAAACCGCCCGGGTCAATACCCCGGCGGCCACCGCCAACAACTGGCTCTGGCGGCTGTTACCGGGGCAGTTGACCGATGAAGCCGAAAACCGGCTCCGGTCGTGGGCAACGCTCTACAACCGCTGGTAGACCTGTATCTACCAGCGGTTGAGTGGTTTGGACATTACGGGGAATATGACCTCATGACCACAACGGACACGAACGTTTCCATTATTTTCAATTCAACTCCGCAGGAATGCTTTTTTACAGCTTTTCGAGTAAGTTTGTGCGTAGGCATCGGTGACGATTGATCTTCGCTTTCACCCTTAAAAGTTCATCCACGGTGTCTTTTAGATGGGCCTTCAATAGTTTCTTACATTAAATAACTGCCGAATTACTCTCTACAGGGGCAGGAATCGAAAGTGCAACCGAGTTATCTATCAGATACAAGTCCTCTACCATTGAAATGACGCATAAAACCCTGATTTCCTTATTCCTCTGGCTTGCTTATCTTCCGCTTTTTGCCCAAACAGCCGGTGATTCCATTCCCACCGAACGACGGTTTCCGCTAACATCTTTTATTGTGCCGGCCACGCTGGCAGGGGGCGGAACGGCACTGCTCGGCCACCCCACCCGGGAGCCCTTTCGCTCGACGGGTCACGTCAGTTCGGCGGATGACTACCTGCGTTTCGGGCCGTATGGCCTGCGGGTCGCGCTGCAACTGGCGGGCGTGAAACCGGCGATCGGGCTGGGCGACGAAATTGCCGTAACGGTTTTGTCGAACGTGGCCATGGGCGGTGTCACCGAGGTCCTTAAACGCACGATCAATTCCACCCGTCCCGACGGTTCCGACCGCCGATCGTTTCCTTCCGGTCATACAGCGGTAGCTTTTACGGGAGCTGAATTACTGCACCAGGCGTATAAACACAAAAGTCCGTGGATCAGCATCGCGGGCTATGCCATGGCGAGTGCCACGGCGGTGCTGCGGGTGGCCAACGAAAAGCACCATTGGGCCGATGTTCTGACCGGCGCCGGCATCGGTATTGCGTCCGTAAAGATAACGTATGCGGTTTATCCCGTTATTAAACGCAAGTTACAACGCCACCGCAAGCACCCGACAAGCTAAATACAATCACCTGTCAATCAGTTAATTGATTAAGTATTTTAAATGAGTAACCACCTGTCAATCACCGGTTTTCAGCATTACGTCCGTATTAAATTCGTTTTTCGTTGAACACATTTGTCGGTTTGTCCAAAAATGAAAATAAATTTGCGGTTCGCGAGCAAAAGGCAGACGAATATTTTTTTGCACATAGGAAATTTAAAATAGACTTTTAATATGAAGCGCTTAGCTGTTTTTACTTCCGGCGGTGACGCACCTGGCATGAATGCCTGTATTCGGGCGGTTGTCAGGGGAGCGGTTTACCACGGCGTCGAAGTTTTCGGCATCCGTCGGGGGTACAACGGAATGATCAACGGCGATATTTTTCCCATGACGTCCCACTCCGTGAGCAACATTGTTCAACGCGGTGGAACCATCCTCAAGTCCGCCCGCAGCAAAGAGTTCATGACTCCCGAAGGCCGTCAGAAAGCGCACGATCAACTGATTAAACACGGTATCGAGGGCCTGGTGGCCATCGGTGGAAACGGGACGTTTACCGGAGCCTTAAAGTTTTTTGAAGAATACCAGATTCCCACCGTTGGCGCACCGGGCACCATCGACAACGATCTGTACGGTACCGACTATACCATCGGTTTCGATACCGCCGTCAATACCGCCCTGGAAGCCATCGACAAAATTCGCGATACCGCCGATTCACACGACCGGATTTTCTTCATCGAAGTGATGGGCCGCGACTCGGGCTACATTGCCATTCAGTCGGGCATTGCCGGGGGCGCCGAAATGGTAATGGTTCCGGAAGTGCTGACGCCGATTTCGGAAGTAGTCGAAACGCTGAAACAGGGCTGGAGTCGTTCCAAATCCTCCTCCATCATCATTGTGGCCGAAGGCGACGAAGAAGGCAATGCCGCCGAAGTAGCCGAAAAAATCCGCTCGCAGGTGGGCGTCGACGTCGACATGCGCGTGACGACCCTGGGCCATATCCAGCGCGGAGGCATTCCAACGGCCTACGACCGCATTCTGGCCAGCCGCCTGGGTTTGGGAGCCCTGGAAGGCTTGTTAAACGGAGAGAAAAACGTCATGGCCGGTGTTGTCAACAACCAACTTCTCTACACACCCTTCATTGACACGATCAAACTGCCCAAACCGATCAACGAGGATTTGCTGCGAATGGTACGGATTCTGAGCGTTTAGAGGTAGCCCGCAACCCGGTATGCCGTGTAGCCCACCAGTTCGTGGATCAGCCAATAGGAGCTAAACAGGGCTTTTTCGGACGGCAGCAGCAGGTGGTTGGGCGCAAACTCGCGTGGTCCGCCAATGAAAGCTGCCGGGTAAGGTGTTACGGTAATGTGCTGTTTCTCAAAACACCCGATCGCCCGGCGCATGTGCCAGGCCGACGTGATCAGCACATATTCATACCCATTGAACCGTTTTTGGAGTATTGGGGCTGAGAAAAGCGCGTTCTCGTGCGTGTTGCGGGACCGGTTTTCGAGCAGAACGTCCTGCGCCGGAACGCCCGCCAGAAGCAGGAATTGCCGCGTTAGCTGGCCTTCGTTGGCGACGTCGCTCCGGAAAAGACCGCCAATGCCTCCGCTAATCAGGATTTTCTGAATCTGCCCGGCTTTATACAACAGCAACGCCTGCCCCATCCGGTCGGCCTGATCGCCCAGATAAATGCGGTTGCGCGGCTCCCCATCGACCTTCACCATGCCGCCCGTCAGCACCACCCCAATGCGCGGACGCGTCGATGCGGGCAGCGTAACCGGCGGAATTTCCCACCAGCGCGCAACCTCATTGGAAATAAACCCATTTCCGGTAATCAGCAGCAACACCACGGCCGAAAGCAGGGCTTTGCGTCGACGGGCATGATTTTTGGTGAGGATCGCTACCAGCAACAAAATCGTCAACAGCCCCAGGGGCATGAGCAGAAAGGAGAATACTTTGGAAAGAAAGTAGAACATCGTGTATGCGAAGGCCAACGCCCCAATCGTTATAACTCGTATCTTTGTATGACAAACTCTGGTCAACCAACCACGCAATTCATGAATCGACGGTTCTGTTTTACGGCGTTCCTGCTGCTCCTCTCTGCCCCGTTTCTGCGGGCGCAATCGTCCGAAGGTCACCTGGTTACGGCCAAAATTAAAGGGCTGGCCAACAAAACCGCCTATCTGGCGCATTTCTATGGTCAGACGCAGTTCACGCCCCGCGACACCGCCACCGCCGACGCGGAAGGACGTCTGGTGTTCGACGGACCGAAAGAACTTCCCGGCGGGTTGTATATGATTGTGGTGGATGCCAAACCGGTTCTCCAACTGGTGATCGGCGAACAGCGGTTTTCGATCGAGGCCGATACGGTGAACGTCATTGAATCCATGAAAGTGACCGGTTCCCGCGAAAATGAGCTTTTTTACGGGTACCAGAAATTTCTGAGCAAAAAGTACGGAGAAATCAGTGCTTTGCAAAAAAGCGGGGGATCGGCCAGCCAGATTGCCGCTGGTCAGAAGGAAGTGGAAGACTACCGCAAAGACTTCATCGCTAAAAACGCCAATACGCTGACCGTTAAACTGTTCCGGGCCGCCGAAGAACCCGAAATTCCGGAAGCGCCGAAGCTGGCGAACGGACGAACGGATTCGAATTTTGTTTTTAATTATTACCGGAATCACTTTCTCGACGGTTTTGATTTTTCGGACGAGCGGCTGATGCGGACGCCTTTTCTTCAAACCAAACTCGACCGCTACCTCAAAGAACTGACCGTGCAAACCGTCGATTCGCTGATTCCGGCGGCTGATTATCTGGTGAAAAAAGCGAAAGCCAACAAAGACATTCTGCAATACACGATCTGGTACATTACCAACCAGTATGAAGAGCAAAAGAAAGTGCTGAACACCGACGGTTTGTTCATTCACATGGCCGAGAAATACTGGTTAACCGGGGTAATGCCCGTCAGCGATACTTCCACGCTTACCAGCATGCGCGACCGGGTCAGGATTCTGAAACCGCTGCTGGCCGGCAAAACGCTGCCCAACGTGAGTTTGAAGGATACGCTCGGGCGGTTTCAGCCGTTACACAACGTCAAAGCGGAGTATACCATTGCATTTTTCTACGATCCCGAGTGCGGCCATTGCCGGGAGTCGGCCCCCGCGCTGAAGAAATTCTATGATAAACACAAAGCCAAAGGTGTGCAGATTTACGCGGTAGCCATTGGCAAAACCGAAGCGATCTGGAAGAAATTTATCCGGGAGTTTAAATTGCAGAGTCTGCTGAACGTCTACGGCCCGAGCGCGCCCGTCGATTACAAAACGAAATACGACGTATACTCCACCCCGACGGTGTATGTGCTCGACAAAGACAAGAAAATCCTGGCCCGCCGATTGCCCGTTGAAGATCTGGAAGGCTACTTCAACTTCCTCCAGCAGCAGAAAATGTCCAAAAAACCGGCCCCGATGAAGGATGCAAAAGCGAGTGCGAAGGGGAAATGAGGTTTACGGTTTTCAGTATACGGTTTACGGTGGCTGACGCGTATAATGCGTGCGTCAGCCACCGTAAACCGTATACTGAAAACCGTAAACCATTATCGCATCTTCGTCCGTTTCACTAAATAGCTCGTCAGGATCTGGTCGAATCCCTGGGCAATATCGGCTTCGATGAAGTCGATCCGGTACTGGCCGCAGCGGAGTTTGAGTTCGTGGTAAAAATTCTTGATGGCCGTCTGGTAGTTGTCGCGCACCTGGTTGGGCTGCACTTTCACTTTTTCACCGGTTTCCAGGTCGATAAATTCGTAAGGCCGTTCGTCAAAACTGAAATCTTCCTCCGTTTTCTTATCGATGACGTGAAAAATCAGCACTTCGTGGAGGTTGTGGCGGAGGTGTTGCAGGGCAGAAAACAGGTGATCGACATCCGAGACATTCTCAAACATATCGCTGAAAATGACCACGAGTGAACGTTTGTTGATTTTTTCGGCCAGTTGGTGAATCACTTCGGCGGCCGACGTTTTCCGCAGCGGGGGCGGTTGTTGCAGCAGCGTGTTGAGTTGCTGGAAGATTTTATGAACGTGTGAAGGCGTCGATTTCGTTTGCGTCTGAATATCAATCCCTTCGGCAAATGTCGTCAGGCTAACGGCGTCTTTCTGGCGTTGAAGCAGGTAGGCGATGCAGGCAGAGGCCAGAATGCTGAACGTAATTTTGCCGTAGCCCGGTTCGGGGTAATACATCGTCGACGAGGTGTCGAGCAGCAGGTGGCAGCGCAGGTTGGTTTCTTCTTCAAACCGCTTGACAAACAGGCGTTCCGATTTGGCAAACACTTTCCAGTCGATGTAGCGGGTGCTTTCGCCGGTATTGTAGAGCCGGTGTTCGGCAAACTCGACCGAAAAACCGTGGAAGGGCGACTTGTGCAAACCGGTAATGAATCCTTCCACCATTTGGCGGGCCAGAAACTCCACATTACCGTACTCCCGGACTTTCAGTAAATCTACTTGCGTTGCCATAGTCGTAAAAATACAGATCGCGGCCGGATCATCAAAGGGATTCGAAGGGTAGTTTAGGCATCCGGCGCATCAAATTTGCCTTGTGTCTGAAATGCGCCCGGCGCAAACTACGCTTTGATTCAGTGATCCAACCGCGATATGAAAACGGATTCCGCGCTTAAATGGTATCGATGGGAGCAAGCAACGGTTCTAAACGGTTCGTAAGCGGAAACAACACGGCGGTGGCAGGCTCGGTTATTTTCCGGTTATGACCGACAACCCGGATGGCCACATTGGCGATGCCGGTTTTAACGATTCCCAGGGTTTTCGCGGCTGCATAGGCCAGATCGATGATGCGGCCTTTGCCGTGCGGCCCCCGGTCGTTAATCCGAACGACAACGGATTGATTATTGGATAAATTGGTCACTTCGACCATGGTGTTCATGGGCAGAGAAATGTGTGCCGCTGTCAGTTTGTCGTTCTGATAACGTTCTCCGCAACTGGTTTTTTTCCCATGAAAGCGTTTTGAATAGAAAGAAGCCTTTCCTTTCTGTATGAGACCCGACTGGGCCTCCGTTGATTTCATGCCGCCAAAAAGCAGCATGATCGTGACGATTATACTCATACAGTTTGAGGTTTGGTGGAAAACAAAAAAAGGCTGAGCGTCAGACACTTGCGCCCCACCTTTAGCAGAAATTTAACAATTCCCTCCTTACAAAGATAACAGCAACTGCTTAAGAAGCAAACTGTTTTCTTTCTTTATTCTAGTGTTCTCTTAAACCTGTCCAGTTTGGACCGTACGCTATGAAAATTAATTTGAGGCAATATTTTTGCTAGTTATACTAATCCGCTTATTTTAGCGTTTAAATCACCTCAAACCACCAGAGATTGTGGAAGAAAAAGAGAAAGAAAAAATCTTTTCCAAGCGCGTCAGAGCTGGAAAACGTACCTACTTCTTTGACGTCAAATCCACCCGCGCCAACGACTATTATCTGACCATTACCGAAAGCCGCCGACATCCGCAGGGCGACGGTTTTATTTACGAGAAACACAAAATGTTTCTCTACAAAGAAGATTTCGACAAGTTCTCTGATGCGTTGCACGATACGATTCAATATATTAAATCCGATTTGATGCCTGAATTCGACTTCTCCCAGTATGCCGTGAAAGACGAACTGGAAGATGTGGGCGGCAGCGAATTGAAGTGGGAATAACCCCTCTATCTCTTCTTCCACAACTTAGCCTCTGATCCCCGGAGGCTTTTTTGTTTTTCGCCCCTGAATGGTTAATTTTGAATGAGTGAATGAGTGAATGAGTGAATAGCTACCGCGATCAGAAGGATGATCTTCGATCCTATTTTATTCACTCATTCTATCATTCTATCATTCAAAATTAAAATTTCATGAGTCTTCAATGCGGTATTGTCGGGCTGCCTAATGTTGGGAAGTCCACCTTGTTTAATGCCATTTCGAGCGGAAAAGCCGAAGCTGCCAATTATCCGTTCTGTACCATAGATCCCAACGTCGGCGTCGTCACGGTGCCTGACGAACGGCTGGACACGCTGGAAAGCCTGGTGAAGCCCCAGAAAGTGGTGCCAACCATCATCGAATTTGTCGACATCGCCGGGCTGGTCAAAGGCGCCAGCCAGGGACAGGGCCTGGGCAACAAATTTCTGGCCAACATCCGGGAAGTCGATGCCATCGTTCACGTCATCCGGTGTTTCGAAGACGACAACATCGTGCACGTCGAAGGGCGCGTCAACCCGATTTTTGACAAAGAAATCATCGACATCGAGCTTCAACTGAAAGACCTGGAGTCCATCGACCGGAAGCTGCAACGCACCGAAAAAGCCGTTCGCGCCGGTAGCGACGCCAAAGCCAAGGCCGAACTGGAAATTCTGATCCGCTACAAAAAAGCCCTGGAAGCCGGACAAAATGCCCGCGCCGTGGATGTGACGCCCGAAGAACGGTTTGCCGCCGTGGGCGAACTCCAGTTGCTGACGGTCAAACCGGTGATCTACGTCGCCAACGTCGACGAGAAATCGCTGCCGGGCGGCAACCAATATTCCGACCAACTGAAAGAAATGGCAAAAGCCGAGGGCGCGGAAGTGGTCATCGTGTGTGCCGCCATCGAGGCCCAGATTGCCGAAATTGAAGACCCCGATGAACGCCAGATGTTCCTGGAAGAATACGGTTTGCAGGAATCCGGTCTGGATTTGCTCATCAAAGCGTCGTACCGCTTGCTCAATTTAATTACTTATTTTACGGCAGGTGTCAAGGAGGTTCGCGCCTGGACGATTCAGCGCGGCTGGAAAGCCCCGCAGGCGGCTGGGGTGATTCACTCGGATTTTGAAAAACACTTCATCCGCGCGCAGGTCATCAAAATTCCGGATTTTGTTCAGTACAAATCCCAGGCCGCCGTTCGGGAAGCGGGCAAACTGTCGGTCGAAGGCAAGGAATACGTCGTGGCCGACGGCGATGTGATGGAATTTCTGCACAGCGCCTAACGAATGAGAAGAGCGGGCTTAAGTCCCGCTCTTCTCATATACATCAAGATCCCCGCTTCCTGCCTGCTGCTACTTCCGCTTGTTGTAGCCAATTCGCCGATAGCCCACCAATTGATCGGCCCGCGACGCCGGAGGGCGGTGGTAGACCAGAATTTCGTAGTCGTTTTCGGTATCCGAATAATTTCCCTCGATCAGGGTTTCGTTGCCCGTGAGGTTCATCCCGGAGCGCGACACCGGCGGGGGAATACCCTTCACGGAATAATTATAGTTATAGACACCCTGCTTCAGTTGAATTTCGGCCCGGTAGGCGCGTAAATCCGGCACGTAGCTCATCCGGTTGAGATCATTTAACTGCCAGAAATTGAACGCACTGTTCACAAACAATTCGGCATTGGGCACCTCGTCCATGCGCAGCGTAAAAACCGTCGTGATGTAGTCGGACTGCGTGGCTCCGGTGCGGGTTTCCAGGTGATCGATCACGTATTGTCCGTTAAAATCGTCGGTCTGGACATACGCGCCCACGCTTCGAATGCCGTCGGCGTTCACGAATGCCGTGTTGCGGTCTTCCCGGCGCTCGATCCGCTCGATGTAATTGCCACGTGACAAAACCGTCCGGGTGTCGAAATACCGGTATTCGTTCCCGCCCGGAAACGTGTTTTTCAGATCGAAAAGCCGGTATTCCAGCAGGTTGTCGAACGCCCGGACGTTGGTTGGCCGCAGGCCCGTGATCACGCGGTCGTCGCGAAAATTCTGGCGGATAACGATTTTCAGGTCGTCCTGGGGCGAAATGAGCGGATAGCCCCGGTAACTGATTTCGAAATTGATCTGCTGGTCGGTAAAGCGCAATTGCGGATCGTTGGCAAACTGCGCCGTGGCCGACACGCCCACCCGGTTGAGGTAGGCACTGAACCGGCGGCTGAAATAAATCTGGTTGGGGTTCCGCTCGTTATAGACCACCAACACATAATTCCCTGGCAATTTGACCTTCGGCACCGGAAACCGGTAGTGGTAATACGGTATTTTGGTGTTCTGCGAAATCTGATAATCCTGAATTGGATAGTCGTTGTATTCGTACGTAAACTCAATATCATTCAGAATCGACCGTTGCCAGTCGGCGTTGCAATGCACGAATTTGGCCCGAAACGGGCGAAAGGTAGCCGTTAGGTCGTCAAATTCCAGCATGAGCTGCGTCTCGACGGATTGATCGATGACGGGCGGGTTGAGCGTCTGCGCCGGGTCGGTGGGGTCGTTGCCGAGCACGGGATATAGCAGCACGGTTTTGATGGCTGGATCGGCAATCCGGTCTTCGGTCGGCAGGTTCTGGGCGGAAGCCTGCACCAGCAGGATGCCGTTCAGCAGCAGGAAAAGTCGGAAGAATGAAAGCATTTAGAATAGATAAATCGGTATAGGTAGGAACGAAATTTTAGTGAAAGGCGGTATAAAAAACATTTCAGGATGTATTTTTGACCTCAGCAAGATGTAACGAAGGCACAAATGGTCAATTACGATACGAAAGATTGGGTGCGGTTTCTGATTAATTTCCCAAAAGCCGATACCGTCCGCAAGTTGATGCCTTTTTTAGGCCTGATGACGCTCTATTCTTTTTTGGTGGCCTTCATTCTCCTGTACGTCTTCAATCTGAAAGACAATTCGGATTTGAGGCATATTTCGGTGATGCACTCTTTACTGGGTTTTGTCATTTCGATGTTGCTGGTTTTCAGAACCAACACCGCCTATGACCGCTGGTGGGAAGGGCGCCGGATGTGGGGAGCGCTCACCAACAACAGCCGCAACCTGGCCCTGAAGCTGGAACCCCTGTTGGACCAGGCTGCCACCGACGACCGGGAGTTTTTCCGTGCGATGATCCCCAACTTTGCCTACGCGATGAAAAACCACCTGCGGGCGCATTTCGTCGAGAAAGAATTCACGGAATGTTCGCTTTTCCCCTTATCTGCACTGAACCGGCACGAGCACATTCCTTCCCAAATTTCGGCGGCTCTTACCCGTAAAGTCTATGAACTTCAGCGAAAGGGCGTCTTTTTACCGGAACATTTGCTGTTTTTGAATGGCGAATTGCAGAGTCTGATGGACATCTGCGGCTCCTGCGAACGGATCAACAAAACACCGATTCCGTTTTCCTACAGCTCGTTTCTAAAAAAATTCATCTTCATTTATTGCATCACGCTCCCGCTCGGCTACGTTTTCAGCCTGCATTACTTCGTTGTCCCGTTTGTCGTATTCATCTTCTACGTTCTGGCCAGTCTGGAGGTCATTGCCGAAGAAATCGAAGACCCCTTCGGGACAGATGCGAACGATTTGCCCGCCGAAACGATCTGCAAGAACATCCGGCTGTCGGTTCGGCAACTCATCCCGGTTTCGGAACCCATCAAAACAACCTCCGATTCCGGTCCGCTTTGAGTTGGGGCTTCCAGACGATTTACCCCAACTTCTTTTCCAATTTTTCCGCTTCCAGCATGACGTCCTCCCACTGCGCCTGAAACGAATCGAGTTGCGTACCAACCCGTTTGTAGTCAGCGGTTTTTGACTGAAAAAGCTTTCCGTCGGCCACCACTTTCGGCTCGGCCATTTCGGTTTCCAGTTGCTTCTTCTGTTTTTCCAGCCGGGCAATCTGCTGCTCAAAATCCTCGGCCTGTTGCGTGGCTTTCTTCAACGCCCGCTGCCATTCCTTGCGCTCTTCGTCACTGGCGATGCTCTTGCCGTTGGCAGATCCGTTGGAGCGGTTTTGCCCATTTTTATCGACCGGTTTGCTGGTTTCGGCCTGTTTACCATTCGAATTCGCGGCCGATTGCGGGGAACTGGCGGGCGTCTCGACCGGGTTCGATTTCCGTTCTTCCATCCACCATTCGTATTCGTCGTAGGTGCCGGGGTATTCCTTGATCTGCTCGTCTTCGATATACCAGATTTTGTTGGCAATCTGCGACACGAAATACCGGTCGTGGGAAACCACCACAAACGTGCCTTCGTACTGATCCAGGGCCTGAATCAGAATATTGACCGATTGCATGTCCAGGTGGTTGGTCGGTTCATCCAACAGCAGAAAGTTGGCCTGTGACAGCAGCACTTTCGCCAGCGCCACCCGCGATTTTTCGCCCCCGGACAACACCTTGATTTTCTTGAAAACATCGTCGCCCGAGAACAGGAAGCAGCCCAAAACCGTCCGCAATTCCGATTCCGATTTGGTCGGATTAGCCGATTTTAGCTCTTCCAGCATGTTATCCTCCACATTCAGCGACTCCAACTGGTGCTGGGCGTAGAAACTGAAGGAGACATTATGACCCAGCCGCCGTTCGCCTTTCGTGGTCGGTTCGGTTCCGGCAATAATCCGCAGCAAGGTCGATTTACCGCGCCCGTTGGCGCCGATCAGCGCCACGTGATCACCCCGTTCGAGTCGGGCGGTGGTGTGCGTCAGGATTTTTTTCTCGCCGTAATTTTTCGTCACCTCATCGAGGTGCAGAATGTGTCGACCGGGTTGCGTCGAAAAGTTGAAACGGAAGTTAACGCGGGCATTTTCATCGATCACCGCATCGACCCGGTCCATTTTTTCGAGCATTTTCACCCGGCTTTGCGCTTGTTTGGCTTTAGTGGCTTTCGCCTTAAACCGCTCGATAAACCGCTCTGTTTGCCGGATTTTGGCCTGCTGATTTTCGTAAGCGCCCTGTTGAATTTCGTTGCGGAGTGCCTTTTCTTCAATGTAGAACGAATAATTTCCCGCGTAGAAATTCAGCTTCGCACCCGACACTTCCACGATGCTATCCACCACATTATCAAGGAATTCACGGTCGTGAGAAACCACAATCACCGCGCCTTCGTAGTTCAGAATATATTTTTCAACCCAGACAATGGACGGTAAGTCCAGGTGGTTGGTCGGTTCATCGAGCATGAGCAGCGACGGTTTTTGCAGCAGCAGTTTTGCCAGCATCACGCGCATCCGCCAGCCCCCGGAAAACAGCCGCAGCGGTTTGTCCAGATCCCCGGTCGAGAAGCCCAGACCTTCCAGAATTTCCTCGGCTTTCGACTGGATCGTGTAGCCGTCCAGGGCCGCAAATTCGTCCTGCGCCCGCGCCAATTTGTCGATCAGTTCGTCGCGGTAATTGACTTCCATCTCGTGCAGCAGGCCGTCGATCCGTTTTTGCAGGTGGTTCTGGCGTTCAAAAGCCTGCATGGCCACCGACAGAATCGAGTCGTCGGTTTGGTAGGAAAGCAAATCCTGGTTCAAAAAGCCGATGGTTACATCGCCCGCTTTGGAGATACTTCCGCCGTCGAGTTGGTATTCACCCATAATCAACCGCAGCAGGGTCGATTTTCCGGTTCCGTTAAGGCCAATGAGACCAATTTTCTGACCGGGCTTGATGTGCATCGACGCATTTTCGTAGAGCGCCCGGCTTCCGAGATAATAAGACAGGTTTGTAAGAGAAATCATACCGGCAAATTTACGCATTTTTGCCGCGTTTGCTTGCATGGTTTGTGAAGAACCCGCTATATTTGCACCGCATCAACGGCCCGGCCACAAAAACGGCGGGTCGTTTTTGCCTCCTTAGCTCAGTTGGTAGAGCGACGCATTCGTAATGCGTAGGTCGCAGGTTCGAGTCCCGTAGGAGGCTCACAAGTCACAAAAAGGCTAATTCGTTGCAGAGCATAAACGCTCCAAATCAACGAATTAGCCTTTTTCATTTATGTATTGACTGAACTTAATTTGATTGCCTGTTTTAGTTGAGCGCGATCAGCCGACCCGTCACAGCAGGTGGCTGGGTAGCAAGCACCAGGTTGTTGACTTTGGTATCAAACCCGTCGGTAACGACTACCTGATAGGCTCCGTCGGGTAATGCGTCGATAGCCATTTTGATCCGGGCTATTCGTTGCCGCCGTCCGACGCGCTGAACGAAAAATTCCTTTCCGGTGCTGTTGACCAGCCGGACTTCTACGATACCGCCGATCATTTTATCGACGGCGACGCGGATTTTACCCTCGGTATCGGTGTAGAGACTGCTTTGATACGATTGCACTTTCCCGGCGGGTTTCGGTTGGCTGGCATTAGTTACTGCGAAAGAAACCGTCAGGCTCGTCAATAGGAAAGCTATGATCAGGGATTTGGTGAGCGTTTTCATGGCGTGAGAAGTTTAGTTTGGTTGTCCGTTTTGGATAAACCAAAGGTCCGCTTCCAGGCAAAAAAAACCTGTCCCAGATGAGTCAATCCCTGCTACTTTTGGGAAATGTCCTATAAATCGGTTGATCGGCTTCCTGTTCGAGCGAGTTGGCCAGATTGGCAGAAGCGTTCAGCATCCCCAGAAGTGTGTCGTAAAACCAGACGGTGTAGGCTTTGACCGTGCGGAAATACAAATCGAAGTTGCCTTTGTTTAAGAAAAGCACAAACCGATCAAAGGGAACAGCTTCGCCCTGGTCAATAGCGTAGCGAACCACGGCTTCAACAACCGGGATAAACCGGGCAGGATCGGCGGTGGCAAACCGCTCATTCCAGTAGATCAGGTGATTCCCCTGGATAAACCCGAAGTCGGTGAAGGTTTTCAGGAATTCGTTTAACGCGTCTTCAACTGGTAACTGAATCATGATTTGGTAAAGCCGTTGTAGGTTGCTACGCCCCTGAAAGTTTGCAAAATGCCCGGAAAGCGAAGCCCGGTGAATTTGCAGATGCCTTCGTCAAAGCCCGTGTTGGCACTTAATCGAGAAATTCAAATTATTACAAAAAAAGTGCCAAAAATGGCGACTTGAAAAAACCGCCTGGTGGAGAGAATACGCTAGAACCCTACCCTTTTTGCCGGTCGGAACCGGGCAAGGGCGGTTTTCGTTCAAATCGCTACTCCGCACGCTGAGGTGAGAAGTGTCCGGAAATGATCGTTGCCACAAAATCGTCGTCGTTCAGGTGCGGATAGGCCGCGTATACCCGGTCGATTTCGGCCATCTGCCCCGGCGACAGTTCCTCCGCCGGATTCAGACACCAGCGCCCTTCGAGCAGTCCCTGCCGACGCAGCACCTCGTGAATACCGGCAATGCAGCCGTGAAAACCGTGGGCCGGATCGAAGAAAGCCGCGTTGCTGTCGGTGACTTCGACGTTGCGCGTCAGCAGTTCCGCCAGCCCGTCGTTGCCGTTGTTGAGGCAGGTTTTGATTTCGTCCAGCAGTTCGACGGCCTTTTTCGTCCACACGGCCCAATGCCCCAGCAAACCGCCCACGAACCGCTTTTCAACGGTTTTGCCGTCAACCGTAAACCGGTACGTCGTCAACAAATCCGCCACAATATTGTCGTCGTTGCCGGTATACAACGCAATCGCATCCCGGCGGCTGGAATGACAAACCGCCCGAACCACATCCAGGGTCTGGTAGCGGTTGAAACTGGCGACTTTAATGGCCTGAATGTTGGGAATTTCGGCGAACCGCTGCCAGAAATCGTAGCTAAAAATGCGCCCGCCGACCGATGGCTGTAAGTAAAAACCGAAGACCGGAATCACTTCGGCAACCGCCCGAACCCGGTCCAGAATGGCCGCTTCGGTCCAGTTTTGCAAACCGCCCATGCTCAGCAGTCCCAGATCGTACCCGTATTTCAGGGCGAGTTCGGCTTCCTTCAGCGCCTGTTCGGTGGGGCCGACCATACCGGCGACTTTGATAAACGGACGGTTCAGTTGCGTATGCTCGATTTCTTCAGCAGCTACCTTTAAAACCGTTTCGTAGAGATTGATTTTCGGATCGCGGATTTCGAACTGGGTAGTGTGAACGCCGACGGCCACCCCACCGGCTCCGCTGGCCATATAGTAACGGGTTAAACCCCGTTGCCGGTTTTCGTCAAACTGCCGGTTTTGGTTCAAGGCCAGTGGATGCGCCGGAATAACCGTCCCCGCGTGCAATAACTGCTGAATATCAGAACGTAATGCCATGTGCTGTGGGTTAGAATTTGCCGTCCCGTTCCTGAAAATGAGTCGGTTTGTTCAGAATTGTGCCGCCACCCTGCAACCACGCGACGGTCAGTTCCATCATCTGCCGCAGCGTCACGCGCGGGTAGCCGAACAGCCTGTTTGCCTGCGACGAATTGCTCAGCAAAGCCGTTGGCTGGGCTTCGTTGACAAAAACCGGGGCCTTGCCGAGCATCTTGCCGTACTCCTGCGCCAGCCACTGGATCGAGACGGTTTCGGGGCCGGTGACGTTGAGAATTTTGGCCGGCACATCGCAATGCCGCAGCGACCGGAGGGCCATTTCGTTGGCGTCGCCCTGCCAGATGACGTTGGCGTTGCCCATCGCCAGGTTGATTGGTTTTTCGGCGATGACGGATTTGGCAATTTCCAGCAACACGCCGTAGCGGAGATCGATGGCGTAGTTCAGGCGGTAAATCAGCGTCGGCGTGTTGTTTTTCTCCGCGAAATACTGAAAAATCCGTTCGCGGCCCAGACACGATTGACCGTATTCGCCAACGGGTTCGGGGGCGGTTTCTTCCGTTGCGCCCCCGGACGTTACCGGCGTAAACGGGTAGACATTGCCGGTGGAAAACGCCACAATCCGGGAGTTGCGGTATTTCTCCGCCACCCGACCGGGCAAATACGCGTTCATTGCCCAGGTGAAGGCTTCTTTGCCCGTCGTACCGAATTTGGTTCCGGCCAGATAGAGCACATTTTTTACGGACGGCAAAGCCGCCAGATCACTTTCGTTGAGTAAATCCGCCGAGATGGTTTCGATGCCGTCGGCTTCGAGTTCGCCCTGGAGCTGCGGGTCCGAAAACCGGGAGACGCCGATGACGCGTTTCTGAATACCGGCCTGCTCAATGGCCTGTTTGGCCAGCCGCGCCAGACTCGGCCCCATTTTTCCGCCGACCCCCAGAATGAGAATATCGCCCTCCAGCTCGTGTAAATCAGAAACCAAAGCCGCCGAGGGCCTGACCAGTTCCTGTTCCAACGCGTGTAAATCGTTCATGTCTGTTACTTAAAAAACAATTGGTTGACATTACTCAGCGCCAGCCCGAAAATGACCAGCAAGCCCAACGCGCCAGCCACTTTGACGGCGGTCGAATTCGCGTAGCGGCCCATGATCCGGCCGTCGTTGGCAATCGTATACATCGCCACCCCGATAAAAGGCACCACCAGAATGGTGATGCTTTGGGCAAAAATGATCAGGTCGAGCGGCAACTTTCCGAAAATCATGGCGATCGAAGCCCCAAACACCATGACCAGCGCAATCAGGTATTTGACCCGTTTGGAACCCAACTGACTGCCATAGCCCAGCGCATCGCCGAGGAGCGTTCCGCCGACGGTGGCGTTGCCGACCAGTGACGAAAACGAAGCACCGAACAAACCGATCAGGAACAGCACCGAGGCATATTGCCCGAAAATCGGTTCCAGGGCTTTTCCCATGTCGGAGGCACTGGTCACCTTGATGCCCTTCGGATGCAACACGGCCGCAGCACAAACCAAAACCGTCGCGCTCATCAACCCCATCAGCGTCATGCCGGTGACGGTATCCACCTTTTCATCCCGCACTTTTGGATTGACCCGCACCCGCTCCTGCACCAGATACGACTGGTAAAACGCACCGACAATCGAAAAACAGGAGGCCGTAAACGCAATGACCAACCCCAGCGAACCCGCGGGCAATGACGGCACGAAACCAGTCACGACCTCGCCATAATCCGGCCCCGAAAAGGTCAGCGTGGCGATGAAAGCCACCAGCATCACGCCAACCAGCATGATCATGAGCCGTTCGAGCACTTTATAAAACGACTTCAAAAAAAGCAGACTGATTCCCAGAACCGTGAAAAGGCCAATCCAGATGTTCACCGGGGTATGCGTGGCTTCGGCGATGGAAATCCCGACCCCGACGGAGTTGCCCGCCTGGAACGAGGTGGCTACCAGAAAGACCCCAATGCCCACCGCCACCGCTACCGGATTGCCCCACTTCTGCCGGATCGTCGCCAGCAGGGATTGGTTCGTTGCCAGA
Source organism: Larkinella sp. (assembly GCF_965227735.1). NCBI lineage: Bacteria > Pseudomonadati > Bacteroidota > Cytophagia > Cytophagales > Spirosomataceae > Larkinella > Larkinella sp. Next base: position 2,656,502 of record NZ_OZ245776.1, read on the forward strand.
CCGATCCGGGCGGCCATGGCCGTGAAAACGATCATGAAGAAGATAGCCATCACAATGATCCAGAGCAGTGAATACCCGTATTCGGCCCCCATTTTCGAGGTAATCGTCATTTTGCTGGGGCCAAAAACCAGCGCGGCTGTGATGATACTGGGACCCAGCGACGACAGCCAGGCTTTGACCGTCCGGGGCGATGTGCGGCCCGGCCCCGGTTGCGTGGGCATTTCATTCGGTGAATCAGCGGTTTCAGGGTGCATGCGTTTCAGGAAAGCAAGGTTTTTCGAAGATATACTTCCTGCGTCAATATCCTTCATCTGGCGTCAAAATACCGGGGGTCAACTTTTTGCCCGGCCGAATATCCACTACTTTTGGGGATGGATTACTTTAAAAATCTTCTCGACGTCTTAAAAATTGAACGGGAAGAAGATCGCAATCAATACCGCCGACAGACCGAAAGCACTTCCGTTGCCGAACGCCGGGCCAACGGCCTGACCTGGTATCCCATCGCCATCCGGGGTTCCGAGATGAGCCGGGGCGACTATTTGACGGTGGAAGTGGAACGAACCACGCACCAGGATGTTTCGCACCAATTCCGGTCGGGCATGCCCGCCGTATTTTTCAGCAACCACGATCCGAAAAACGACCGGGTCGAAGGGACGGTTTCTCACCAGAGCGGCAATCGGCTCAAAATCACCCTGCTGACCGACGAACTGCCCGACTGGTCGCGGGATGGAAAACTGGGCGTTGAACTGCTTTTCGACGACAAGAGCTACGACGAAATGCAGGATGCGCTCAAGCTGGCGAATTCGCTGAGCGAGGGGACGCAACACCGGCTGGTGAAGATCCTGACCGGCCAGTCGTCGCCCACCTTTCAGACCGATTTGCCGCCACTGCCGATTCCGCAACTGAATGAAAGCCAGAACCGGGCGGTTGAAAAAATCCGGGCCGCCAACGAACTGGCGATTGTTCACGGTCCTCCCGGAACCGGCAAAACCACCACGCTGGTGCAAGCCATCAAAGCCCTGCTGAAACAGGATAACCGGAAAATCCTGGTGGTTGCGCCCAGCAACACGGCGGTCGATCTGTTGAGTGAAAAATTGCACGAACAGGGGCTGAACGTCCTGCGGGTGGGCAATCCGGCGCGCGTTTCGGAGCGGCTGATGGCGCTCACGCTGGACCACAAAATGGCGGACCACCACCTGATGAAAGAGGCCAAAAAGCTAAAAAAGCAAGCGAATGAGTTTAAAAATATGGCTCATAAGTACAAGCGGAATTTTGGCAAAGCCGAGCGCGATCAACGAAAAGCACTGTTCGATGAGGCCCACCGGATTATGAAGGAGGTGGGGAACACGGAGCAGTACATCATCGACGATCTGGTGGCCAAAGCGCAGGTGATTACGGCCACGCTCGTCGGTTCCAACCAGTACATGATCCGGAACCTGACGTTCCATACCGTGGTCATCGACGAGGCCGGGCAGGCCCTGGAACCCGCCTGCTGGATTCCGATTCTGAAAGCGCAAAAGGTGGTGCTGGCCGGTGATCACTGCCAGTTGTCGCCGACGATCAAATCGAACGAAGCCGCCCGGAAAGGCCTGAGCACGACTTTGCTCGAAAAATGCGTGGCGCTGCACCCCGAAGCGGTCAGTGTGCTGGAAGAGCAATACCGGATGCATACGCACATCATGGGCTATTCGTCGCAGGTTTTTTATGCCAATCTCCTCAAAGCGCACGCGTCGGTGGCGGCTCATTCGCTGTTTCCCGGCGACAGCGCGCTGCGGTTTATCGACACGGCGGGCTGCGGTTTTGACGAAAAACTGGAAGGCACCAGTTCCACCAATCCGGAGGAAGCCGCTTTGCTGATGAAGCATTTAACGCAGTTGGTAGCCGAGCTGGGGCCGTTTTACAGTCCGCAGAATTTCCCCAGCATTGCGATCATCTCGCCCTATAAACAACAGCTCGCCGTTCTGAACGAGCAACTGGCCCACGCCCCGGATTTACAGCAGTATGTGGGAAAAATTGCGGTCAACACCATCGACAGCTTTCAGGGGCAGGAGCGCGATATTGTCTACATTTCCATGACCCGGAGCAATACCGAGGGCGAAATCGGTTTTCTGGCCGACATTCGCCGGATGAACGTCGCCATGACGCGGGCACGGAAGAAATTAGTCATTGTGGGCGACAGTGCCACGCTGGCAAGTCTGCCGTTTTATGCCGACTTCATTGCCTATTCCGAAAAACTCGATGCGTATCAGAGTGCCTGGGAGTGGCTGTGAGGGTCGGTTTTCAAGATTGGTAAATTTTTGGTATGCCGGGCTATCTCCCTGTTTACGGAACAGACACAACCCGAAAGCCTACGCTGTAACTGCCAGCATCGGGCTGCAGGAAGGAGCGAGACGCCACTCTGGCTGAGTGCGGATCATTGGTATTGCCGCCAATGCTACCGCCACGCACGATACGCCACTTATAATCCGTAGCCGGGGGGCCTGTGGGATTACTGCCAGGACTGATGGCATAGTAGCCTTTCTCAAAAAAATCGCTGCACCATTCTGATACATTCCAACTCATATCATGTAAACCCAATTCATTGGGCTTCGTTTGACCCACGGCACGCGTACCGGTTCGCGGGGTTCTATCGGAAATCCACCCCACCTCCTTAAAGTCATTACTGCCAGCGTAGATGGTTCCCCGACTTTGCTGCCCCCCACGGGCCGCATATTCCCATTCGGCCTCGGTCGGTAACCGATACGTTATGCCCGTCTTCAGCGTCAGCCATTCGCAATACGCCACCGCATCGTTCCAGCTCACATGCATGACCGGATGATTATACTCCGAACGAGGACGAATTTTGCCATACGCGTCGCATCGCCAATTCACTCCGGATTGTGTTTTAGCATCACCATATTGCAATCCGGAGGATGGTATAGTAAGACCAGCATTAATAGTATAGCTTCCCTTACCCTTCTCGGCCTCGGTCTTGTATTCGGTCGCTTCCACAAATCGCTCAAACTCGGCCACGGTTGTTTCATACTTGGCCATCCGAAAACTACTGAGCGTCACGCGATGAATGGGCTTCTCAAAATCACTTTTATTGCTACCCATCAAAAAACTTCCTTCGGCTATGCTCACCATCGCTATTGGCTCTAGGTCCACAACAGGCTTGGTGGGCGGTGCAGGTGTCGGAGTATCAGTCCGTTTAAAATAAAAATCATCCGTAATAAAACCGGCCTGATAGGGGGTTTGGCGGGTGTTTTTCACTTTCACCGCCCGGGCGGTGTTTTTAAACATACTGATCAACTCTAAATTGGGTTGACGCAGTTGCTTGAGCAATTCCTGCGTAAAAAGACCGTTCCGCTGCCCCGCGTTTTCGCTGGCGGTCTGGCCGGGCGAGGCCGCAAAAAAGGCAATCGTGCCGCTGGGCGCATTGACAGCTCCCAGGCCGGAAGCCGTATTCCGATCCCACCCCCGGAAGGGATTGTTCCGGCAGGCGTCGACCAGCAGAATATTGGTATGGCTATTGGCCTCTTTCATGCTGCTCATCACGTCGTTGAGACAGAGGGACTTTCGCTTGGCCAGCGTCTCATTGAGGTCGCTTCGCACCTCGACCGACATGAGATAATTCAGGTTGTCGCCAGCTTCAAAACCGTGTCCCGCAAAATAAAACAGGCCCACTTCGTACTTTTTCAGCCGTTGGGTAAACGCGGACACCACGTCCTCCAGTTCGGTTTGGTTGAGATTCAGTTTGAGGATCACCTCAAAGCCCAACTGCCGCAATGTGGCGGCCATGTCCTGGGCGTCGTTGGCGGCATTGGGGAGTGCCTGTCCGGGGTAAGTTGAGTTGCCAATCACCAGGGCCAGGCGACCCTTTTGCGGTTGGCTGGTACTTGCAATGGGCTTAAAAGCCCGTTGGGCCTGCAAGGAAGAAAAACACAACAAAAAAAGGAATAGACAGTATTTCATTGGCGGGTAGAATAACGAATTAGGAGCCTGAAAATAGCCATTTCAAAAATAATCATTGAACGCCACAAACAAAGTAAAAATCGAAGTTGCCCAGCGCATTAGCTCTCTTAGTTTACCAGGACTCATAGGGCCAATTGGGATTATATTTTGCCGTGTATTCGTTAACGACGATTTTAAGGCGTTGCTGGAGTTGAACAAGGTCATAATTCGGATCGTAATCGACGGATACCCAATCGTCGCCCCCGATGTAAGCACCTGTAACCCCTTCGACTTTTTCGATTTCATCGAGTATTCCTTCGGAGAATTTTACCCAAAAACCAGTGTGTAACGCAAAAGAATGATACTTAGCGGAAGAGTTGTGAATGCTCATGCTTATTTTTTTTGAAAGAACCATACTAATTCCCTTTGCTCAATTCATCAGCCGCCACGTTGATCAGCGTGCCGATCATCAACCCCTGCAAATCGTGGCCCAGCGCACAGTCGTTCACGCGTTCCATTCTAAACTGGGGCTGGGTGCCATCGTCGTTAACGTAGAGATAACCCCGGGCTTCCACCTGGCACTCATCGCAAATCCAGCACCCCCGCCCGACCCAGGTCGAGGTCATGTCGATGGTGTAGCGACGGGTATCCGGGTCGTAATTCCACTGGTTGGTGATCCCCTGATAATCGCGGCCCGTGTTCGGATAATACTGGTTCATCAATAGCCCGGCATACTGGCCGACGAACGCATTGGCTTCCTGGTAACTGCCCTGATAAACCGGTTCTCGCGACGTGTTGCAGGAGAATAACGTAAGCAGACCGGCGAAACAGGCGACCGTGATTCCGGTCCGATTGCGAAAGGCGATGAGTGACTTCATACAGAAAAATAGTTTGTGGTTTTCCGCCCCGTCCGAAGCGTTTGACCATCTATTCTGTCTACGGTTTCAAGGTTATCGGTTCCTTTAAATTTTTTTTTAACTACGGGAAAAGCTTCCTTTCAAAAAATACCCACTTTCTGCTATTTGTACTCAAGCCTGCCATGATTTTACAGCATTTAGTTGCAGTGAATGGGTAATTCTGCGTAAACTTCTGGCATTCACAGACGTAGAATCCTCTTTTCAGCCTGATCGTATGCCTTTCCGGTTCTTCCTGCTCCTCCTGTTCCTCGGCATTTGTGCGGCAGACGGCTACGCCAGCCTTCCCGTTCTGCTGTCGGCATCGCAACCGAAATACAGCCTGGGACGGCGGGTGGATTTTCTGGCCGACACGATGGATCATCTGACGATCAACGACGTACGCAAACCGGCGCTGGCCCGCCTTTTTCAACCCAGTTTGCAGGAAACCCCCAACCTGGTTTTTGCCAACAGCAGCTACTGGTTCCGCTTTCAACTTTTGAATCAGGACGTTCGGCCCGAAAGCCGCTACCTGTTCGAAGTGGGCTTTGGTAACATCAGGGAAATCGATCTTTACCTGATCGACCGTACCGGCAAAATGACCCGCTTCCGGGCGGGCGATGCCCTGGGGCGCAACAGCCGGCCGATGTCGTCAAACACCTACGTCTTTCCCCTGCCGCTCCGGCCCGGAGAACCGTATACCGTTTATGTCCACATCGATAACCGCCAGCTTCACAGCTACTTCCCGCTCATCGTCTGGGAAGAAAAGGGATTTCAGGCCCATGCCCAACTGGCCGCCCTGCTGTGGGGATTTTACTGGGGAACGCTGTGTCTGATGCTGCTGTATCACCTCGTTATCTGGCTCTTCACCCGGATTGTCAGCTACCTCTACCTGGCGTTTTACCTGCTTTCCTACCTTTTTTACGAAGCCTGCCGGGGGAGTAACATCGGCATCCGCTACCTCTGGCCCAGTTCGACCTGGCTGGCCGAACACGGTTTGGGGCTGTTTTCGCTGGGCGTGTTCTTTACGTTTATCATTTTTTATTCCCGGGCGCTGAACCTGCGGCAAACGATTCCCCGCCTGTATTACACGCTCTGGATTCTGTGCGGTATTAGCGTGGTTCTGGTTGGCATCAATCTGCTCGAATTGCTACCCTTGTCACTCCAGTTTGTGGCCCTGATGAGTTCCTGTCCGCTGGTTATCGGCATGTTTGTGGCGGGGGTGCTAACGTGGCGGCAGGGGCAGACGTCCTCGAAATTTTACGTCATTGCGTCCATGTGTTACTCCCTCGGTTTTGCGGTTTTTGTGCTCAACCGGGTCGGCATCATTCCCGGAACCGGTCTTCTGATTCACTATTCCCAGAACATTGGTTCGCTGCTGGAATTTACGTTCATGTCGGTGGGGCTGGCCGACTACATCCGGAACGAACGGCGGTCGGTCCGGCAGATGAAACGCCAACGCGAAATCGCCGAACTGGCCGCTTACGAACAGGAGATTCGCAAAAAAATAGAAATGGAAGAAGCCCTCATTGCCGGACAAATTCAGGAACGACGCCGGGTGGCCGACGAATTACACGACCAGTTGGGCAGCGTCTTGTTTAGCATTCGCACCCGCCTGAGCGAACTAAATAACCCTGACAAACAGCCCATTATCGACCGTTCGGCCCTGCATTCGCTGTTGCAATCCGTACAGGACGCCTACGACGGTATCCGGCTGATCGCCCATAATTTCTGGCCCGACGAACTTGATGAACGCGGGCTGGGCAGCAGCCTGCAACAACTGACCAACAGCCTGAACCGCGCGGGCAAAACCAGTTTTGTTCTCCAGTTGAGTGGTGTGGAAGAGCAACTGAACCGGATTGCCAAGTTTCATCTCTACTGCGTTTGCCTCGAACTGGTCACCAACATTCTAAAACACGCCCAAGCCAGTGAAGCCACCATCCGGTTTATGGTCGACGAAAACCGGAAGTTCCTGAAACTGAGCGTCCGCGACGACGGTTTGGGTTTCGACCCTGACCAGTTTCCGCAGGGGAAAGGACTGCGAAGCATCAACGAACGGGCGGGCCTGATGAGCGGCACCATCAACGTATCGAACCTGCCGGACGGCGGAGGCACCTGGGTTCAGATTCGGATTCCGTTGATCGAGATCAATCTGCCAAAACCGCCCATCCATCAACAGCTCAACGAGCCGTTGGTGAGTCCGGCCCGTTAAAATTGGGCTTCCGGCCACCCGGTTTCTACACCAGTCCGTTCCGGATGGCAAAATTGGCCAGTCCGACAATGCTCTTCACTTTCAGTTTCTGGATCATATTCCGGCGGTGCGTATCAACGGTCGCTTCGCTGATGTTCAGCTTGTCGGCAATTTCGGCGGTGGTAAACTCCTGGGCGATCAGCCGCAGCACTTCAATTTCCCGGGCCGTAAGCTGGCGGATTTGCTCGGGTTGTTTTTCTTCCTGCGAATCGACAAACGTTCGCAATACTTCCTGGCTCATGTAAGGCCGGTCGTCGCGAATCACCTCATAAATGGCTTTCCGAACCAGGTCGACGTCCTGGCTTTTGAACAGATACCCGGATACGCCCAGCCGAACGGCAGCATGGATGTCTTTCGGGTCTTCGGACATGCTCAGAATAATAACCCGGGTTCGGGGCGACACAGAGCGAAGCTGCACCACAAATTCCAGCCCGCTGATTCCCCGGCGCATGCGCAAATCGGCTATGACCACATCGACCAGCGGTTCTTTGCCCGTTCCATTCTTAAAAAACTGCAGGGCTTCCTCGCCATTGGTAAACACCTCTTCGATCTCAATTTGCGGGTCATCACGGAGTAAACTCAGAAGACCGTCGATCACCACTTTATGGTCGTCGAGGAGCAACACTTTGATTTTGCCTTTCACGATAGGGAGGAATAATAGATATTCAAAATTAGTCAAACGAGATGATAACTTCTTGTCATAACCGCCATAGATGGATGAAAAATCAAACCATCTGCGATCATGTTACAGACATTTTTGCTCCAGAGCACAACGGATCTTTACCGGTTTATCGACACGTATCGACAACGGAGTCAGGGCATTAGCGTTGACCCGGAGTTCCTGAAACACACCACCGTGCGGGTTTTTCAGGATAGCGATCAACCCGGCGAATGGACAGCCGGTTATTTTGTCAACGCCCGCCCACCGCATCGGTATTTCGATGTGCTGCCGGCCGCCATCAAAGCCCAGATGCTGGAAGACAGCCAAATTCGGGAAGAAGACGTGGCCGAAATCGGCGCCATCTGGATGGACGTCAAAGCCCTCGGACGGCTCGGACGCTGGCAGGTGTATCTGTTCATGCTGGCCGATGCCTACGCCACCAACCAGCCCTTCATCGTCGGCGGAACCGTTCACGCCCAGATCCGGGACTTTCAGATGCAGGTGGTCAAACACCCGCTGTTCGAGGGCGAGGTGGAACTGGCGGGCCAGGTGCAGCGGATTTGGGAATACTACGCCAACCGCGAAGAAATGTGGTTCGACTTCCTCAATTTCACCGTGCCGGAAATGCGCCGACATATCTCACGCGACACCATAAGCCTTCGTCCGGCACCGTACCGCCAAAGTGCCTGATCTGAAAATTTAGTTAACTACAAATGGTCAGATGGAGAGATTTTAGTAGTTTTAACTGCTACTTGGCCTCCATTTGACCCGTTTGTATGTATGTTTAAATTTCTACAGAAATCTTCCTCCTCTGTCCCGACTAACCCCTGCCTTCACCTTGAGAACAATCCCGATCTGTTTTGCCGAACACTGGTTCAGGAAGATCCGCGCAACGAAACGGCCTGGATGTGTCTGACGAAGCGTTTGTATAAATTTTTCTTTCATTACGCCCAAAAATACGGCACCAGTGAAGACGACATTCAGGATTTGATTCAGGATACACTGGTCCAGTTTATGGATGATATTTATTCCGGAAAATTTGTTTGTCAGGGCTATAAACCCATCAGTTATGTCGGTCGGATCTGTATTAATAAATGGCGGGGCTGGTGGAAAAAACAAAAAAAAGAAATGTCCCTCAAAGTCGATTGGGATTCGCTTTTCCGGGAATTCGACGACCGGCCGCTGGGCCCCGAACCTGCCACGGATGAGGCTGCCGAAGAAGATGACTGCCTGCGGATTGCGGCCCGCAAGGCCTATGAAAAACTAACACCCGTTCAGCAGAAACTGATGTGGGAGCATTATGTCAATGGAATGAAATTGAATGACTTTGAAACAATGGAAGAAAAATCAGATGGATACGGAAAATTACTCCATCACCGCGCCAAAAAAGAATTCGTCAGACTGTTCAAACAATACCTTTCCGATTGTCAATCATGGAAGAACTGACGGAGCAACAGCACGACGATCTTGCGGCTTATCTGTCAGACCAGATGACGCCCGGCGAAAAAACCGCCTTTGAAGAACAACTCCGCCAAAACGAAGCCCTGCAAAGGGAACTGCAAGTTCAGCAACGGGTTCGGCGGGGCATGAGGCTTCTGTCTTTCGAGCAGGAAGCTGCGGCCTTCTACGCCAAAGCAAAGGAGGAACTGGCCACGGAAAAAGAAGCCCAACCCGCCGAAGTGACCGTCCGCCCGCTCTGGGAACGCCCTGCCGTCTGGCTGGCCGCAGCCACGGTGCTGCTGACCCTCGGGCTGTTCTGGCGATTCTACAAAACCGGCGGTTTGGACGGCCCGGAAACCCCGATTGCCCAAAAAGACACCAACGCTACGCAACCCCGACCCGCCGACACCCTTCGGTCATTACCCCCCGCGCCAACGCCCGCTCCTCCCGCCGATCCGGGTCTGCTGCTGGCCGACGCGCTTTTCAAACCCACGCCCAAAGCCGCCCCGTTGCCCATCGAACCGCCCGATGAAACCGATGCCGCCGGTACGGCCGACACAGCCGCCGTGGCACAGGATTCGCTGGCCGTCTGGCAGGGCGCCCGGCTATTGCAGCAACGGCAACTCCGCGAAGCCATCCCGATTTTGCAGAAAACCGTGCTGGAAGGCTATCCCGGCCACTGGCGGGCCTGCGCCGAGTGGTATCTCAGTCTGGCGTATTTACGAAACCGGCAGCGCCGGGAAGCCCGGTCGATCCTGACGCGCATTGCCCGAACGGATGGACACCCGTATCAGGAAGAAGCCCGAAAACTACGCAGCCGTTTAAACGAATAACCCGTTCCCTGCCATGAAAAGGTTCTTTTGGTTGATCAGCCTGCTGGCCCTGCCCGGTTTGGCTCAGGTCACGGATTTGTCCAAATCTCCGCTGGCGGGGCATGTAAACGAAATAACCACCTTGGCCTATCATCCCAATGGAGATTTGATAGCGTCTGGCAGTCAAGACAATATCATTAAACTGTGGGACATTAAAAGTGGCAAAGTAATACGAACGTTAACCGGACATGCTGGAGCTATCGCTTCTGTGCGGTTTACTGCCAGCGGAAAATTTCTGGTGTCTGGATCGGCTGTTACTTCCACAAAATCTGTCATTATATGGGATGCGCAAACAGGACAATTGATTCGTAAGATATCGGCATACCCAACTAGTTACGTGGAAGTAGTTGACCAGGATCGACTACTTGCCTTGGTATCTCCCGCCAAACCGATACAATTGATTGACATGCAGACTGGAAAGCTGCGGTTTCTTCTTGATCAGGTTAAAGTGTTTGGAACGAGACACAGTACATGCACCTCTATAAGTTACAACTCAAAAATGAACCGACTAGCGGTGGGATACGGAAATAATACCATCGGAATCTGGGATGTAGCGACCGGAAAACTTCTTCGCATCATCAATAAAAAAGAAAATGAATATACCCCTGTCGAGTCGGTTTCATTCAATGAAGATGGGCAGAAGATAGCCTCCAGCCACAAAAATGTTATTCATCTATGGGAAATCGCTACTGGTAAAATCCTGCAAACCCAAGTATATTCTGAAAAAAACACGATCAGCCAACTATGTTTCGCCAACAATGATCAATATCTGCTATTCAGTAGCAAAATAAATAAGAACAGCGCAGGTACGGTTGATTCATTAAACATCTGGAATCTTCAGACGGGGACCCTGCACCAACGGTTGCCTATAAACATTAACTATCAAAAATCTTCCTTTATAGTTAATTCAAATGGAAGCCAGATCGCGGCAATCGACAGCAAAAAGCAAACAGACATCAACATTTGGGACATAGCATCAGGACAACTTCAGCAAACCGTTTATGGACTGGGCCAAATCGGGGATCAGGATGCGAGTGACTTTAACACCGATGGAAAGCAGATTGCGATAGCCGGACGATTCGACGTAACTTGCTGGAATACCCAAACCGGGCAATTCCAGCAACACTTTTATGATCAGAAAGTTGGAAACTTTGAATCTATCGCGTTCAGCCCATCAGGAAACCAGTTCATATCGGCCATCGATCGAAAGAACGATAAAGGAGGACCTGCGTTAGCACTATGGGAGATAAACGCAGACAAGTTCCATAAACGATTTGAAAAACCGTACGCAGGCAACTCGATTACCTTTTCGAACGATGGGCTTCACATTATAGCGGGACACGCCAGAGGCTTTATCATTTGGGATAATCAGTTGAGTAAAGTAACCTATTCATCACCAACACTTCCTTCAGTAATGGCAATTGGTATGGGTACCAATTCCAATCAGCTTGTTTTCGCAACGTGGTGGAAAGAATCGCTCCAGTTATGGGATATAGCCCTAAATAAATCCGTTGTTACAATTCCAATTACTAGCAATGTCTGCAAGATCACCTACACCCCCAACGACCGCTACGTGCTGGTTCAAGGTTTCGACAACCTGATCGAAATTCGCGATGCCAAAACCCTGAAACTGATTCAGACGCTTGACCAGGTCGGTTTTTTCACGGATGCGAACTTCAAAGCGCCCAAAACACCCGACGGTCTTTACGAGATTTATCCCTATTTCCGGTCGGTTTTCCTGAAAAAAGTGGCCGGGTCACCCGTGGTGGCCGCTCTGCCCAAAACCGCTCAGCCCCCGACGATTTCCTGGGAACTGCCGGGCCGGTCGGACGAAACCGTTGCCAGCAATGCCTTCGGGGTGAAGGCCTGTATCACCGGCGACGGCATAACCGCCCACCAGCTTTACCTCAATGGCGAACCGGTCAGCCTCCGGGGTTTCAAACGGCTCGGCTGCCCCCTGGGCATTGACCAGGTGCTTACGCTCCGCATCGGGCCGAACGAATTGTATCTCACCGCCACCACAGCCGCCGGCACGGTTTCGTCCGAACGTCGGTATGTTACCTACCAGCCGCCTGCGCCATCGCCCCTGACGGTGCAAACCGCTCCACAGCAAAAGCGGCTGGCGCTGGTGATCGGAAATGCCCGGTATCAACACGCCGGGTCGCTCGCCAATCCGGTCAACGACGCCCTGGCCCTGAAAGCGGTTCTGGAAGAATGCGGTTTTACGGTGCTTTATTACGCTGATCTGGACAAAAAAGGCATGGTTACTGCCTTTCAGGAATTTGGCCTGAAGCTGAAGGCGTACAATGTCGGGCTGGTATTTTACGCCGGTCACGGCCTGAGCATTCGGGGCATGAATTACTTTCTGCCCACCGACGCCAATCCGCAAAGCGAGGACGAGGTGGAGTTCGAAGGCATTCCAACCACCCGGCTCATCCGCAAGATGGAAGAAGCCAACCGCCTGACCAACATCATTTTGTTCGATGCCTGCCGCGACAATCCGTTTGCCCGCACCTGGGGCCGGGGCCTCGGTGATTCGGGCGGTTTTGCCCTGCTGCCTCCGCCCAAAGGCACGCTGATTGCCTACGCGGCCTCGGATGGCGAAGCCGCCCGCGACCGGGCCAAAACCGGCACCAATAGCCCGTTTACCAAAGCCCTCGTCAAATACATCCGCCAGGGCGGACTGTCGCTGTCGCAGATTTTGCAACGGGTTCGAACCGAGGTTGAGAATGAAACCGCCGAACGCCAGACGACGCAGGATGTGAATATGATGCGCGATGATTTTTATTTCCGATAACTTCTTCTGTCCATGAAACAACTCCCTGTTCTGTTCTTCCTCCTGCTAACGCGGTCCCTTTTTGCTCAGGATGCGTTTAATTACGGACTCATCATGGACGATGACAGCTACCTTCGGATTCCGGCCAAACCGCCGGTTATTCGAAAGTTCGGGTTGCAGCAACTTCCGGCGAGGGTATCCTACGAAGCCTATTGCCCCCAACCCCTCGACCAGGGGAAACACGGCACCTGTCTGGCCTTTGCTCTGGGCTACTACCTCCGCACGATCATGGAAGCCCGGCGGCTCAACACCACCAATCGGGTGGAAATCAACAAGCTGGCCTTTTCGCCGACCTATCTCTACGAAGAAGCCAAGCTCAGGAACGATCCGTATTGTCAGAATGGATTGCGGATCGATTCGGCCACGAACGTCATTCAGCACAAGGGCATCATCCCGTTCAGCTACCTGGGATATCCCGCTTGCAGTCAGGCCGATATACGAAAATTCAGAACACTGGCGATGCGCTACCGGGTGGCCGAATCGCAGCGGTTTCTGCGGCTGGACGATCCCGTCAGTGAAAAAGTATCCAAGCTGAAAAATGTGCTGGCGGAGGGATTGCCGGTGGTGGTCAGCATTCTGATGACGCCATCGTTCGACCAGTTGAACCAGGAGGTCTGGCAACCCGGCCAGGAGGATCTTACGCTGGTGGCGAATAAACAGAAGCAGTTGCAAACCAAAGGCCAGTCGGGCATGGGCCACGCGCTGTGCATCCTGGGCTACGACGACGAGCAGTTTGGCGGAGCGTTCCGGGTGGTCAACAGCCGGGGGCCGGGCTGGGGCCAACAGGGATTCTGCTGGATTCGGTACGCCGATCTGGCGACATTCACCCGCTACGGTGTGCAGCTCTACCCGCCGATGCAGCAACTGGCCACCTACCAGATTGGCGGCTTCAAGGCGGCTGTGCAGTTTGAGCAGAAGGGAATGGGCGAAATGGGGCTTCACATCGACGAAGCCGCTTCGAAAACCGCCGGGATGCTGGTCTACCGCATGAACAAACCCAATCTGTCGGGCGACGAATTCAAATTTCTGATCAACAACGACCGGCAGGCCTACCTGTTTGCCTTCGGTACTGACGAACGACCCAACTCCGATTTGACCCGGCTTTTTCCGTACAGCGAAAAACGACCGGACGGTAAGCTTGTGGACTACAGCCCGTTGCTCGGTGCCAACACCACCGTGGCCTACCCGCCCACCAACACCATTGAGCTGGATAACAACACCGGGACGGATTATTTTTTGTTGCTGTTTGCAAACCGGCCCGTCGACAGCGGCCGCATGAACCGAACGCTGCGGAGTGTGCAGGGGGGGCGGTTGCTCGACCGGCTTCAGAAAACCCTGAGCGCAGAGAACCTGATCGATTTCACCAAAATCCGGTATGAACCGAACCGAATCGCGTTCCAGGTGGAGGGCCAGGCCACCGGGAGCATCGTGCCGGTGCTGGTGCTCATCGACCACCGCTGAGAAACGATCGGTTGGTCTGCAGGCAAGTCAGCGGGTCAGATTTGCATCCGGCATACGCCGGTAGGTTTCAGCCGGAAACCGTTTTCCATACAATTCGTGAGGCAGCATATCCAGAACGATGTGGAGATGATCCGCCGTAGCCTTGTCGACGGAAATGTAGTAGCCAAAATCAAAAGTTCCTTGTCTGGGGGTATGGTTGTCCAGCGTATGGGCATTATCCTCGAAATAGGCACACTGACAGCCCCGGTACTTTCCTGTTCCCCGAAACGTATCGGGATGGTGGTACGACGATCCCGTTAGTTCTTGCTTCCATTCAACGGTTTCTGATTCAGCCGGCATTTTGACCGGGCAGTAGTTAAAGGCATTCCGGTTGTAATGGATGTTCTTTTTTAAGGCATAAATGGTGATTAAGAACGAGCCCGTGTTGTTATCCGGATCGGTGTCGTTCAGATCGAACGTTAATGGTCCGGTAGCAGGCGACAAAAAATAAGCGCCCGGAATGTAACTTATTCCGCGCGTATGAACCATCCGCCGGGTATCGACCAGCCATTGAATGCCCGCATTAGCCCTGGGATTGGCCCAACCGTCGACAATCCGGAACATTTCTTCACAAGGCATAGCCCAATCACCAATCCGGCACACCAGCGCACCGTGGTAGTAGTCCTTATATTTGTTAAACCGGAGTGCCGCCAGGGCCGGTTTTCCGGTCGCGTCGGCAGCTCCCGTGAACGGCCCCAGATCCACATCGCCGGAGACTTCGATGTAGACGTATTCGTCTTTTTCCACCACAAAACTGGTCGTTAGTGGCGTTTTCGAGTTCCCATTATAGATGTAACTCGTATGACGGACGTACTCTTTCGGCGATTGCGCCAAAGCAGCCATCGGCAATGTCAGAATCAGCAACGCGGAGAGAATGGGTTTCATGAGTGTCAAAGATTTAGATCGGTCGAACACCCATGAATGGCCCATTCCATCGAAACGTTATCAGGCATGGCACGACCCAACATCAATTCAGTTTTTTAGCAGGCGGTGCGTTGTCACAACGAGGGTCGCCCGCAGGCAATGACACCTGACTTTGAAGCCCTCCACTTGCATTGTAAGTTTCAATGACACATCCTACCCCCGGTCGTATTACCACATACGGTATTCCCGGTTTGAAAACAGGTGATGGGGGCGATGGCTTCCAGCCACAATCCACACTATTTACCTTATTGACTTTCTCCGTATAGCCGCCTTTTCCATCACATAGTTTTACATACTGGGTCGTTCCTTTACAGAACGTATTGACCACCGTTCCGGCGGCACAAGGGGAAGGAGGAGGAGCACAGGTTCCGATTTTCTTTCCTTTGTCAAAACCACCTTTTCCATCGCAGATCACTTGGTATTTGACATCATTTATACACGTATCTTTTCCCGCAATCACTTCACCCTGTTTGCAAACCGGAGCAGGAGCGGGAGGTGATTTTCTGAACCAAAACCAATACACAAGTCCCGCAATCAGGAGCAGTAGGACTGCCAGAATAGCCCACCAGTATTTGCGATACCAGGGATTATTCTCTGTAACAGGTGGAAAAGGAGGAGGAGGAGGTGGTGGTGGTGGGGTAGTGGGCGGTGGCACCAGCTTCAACTGGCTTTTGCAGAGCGAACAGTAGTGATCGTCGAAGCTGCTCAGAACTTCATTTTTGAAATCCGAAGGCTGCAAATATTCCGGCATCGACTTATACGGGCAATCCGTTCGTTTTCCACAGCCTTCCGGTACGGGCAAATAATAGGGATTGTATTTTTGAGGTGGAGTAGACGGTGGCTGCATAGAAATATTTTCGGAATAAGATGATAACCTTCGTAGATAAGCGGCATAAATTAGCAAATCCCAGGAGCCGACGCGTCAATATTACACAATATGTCTAAAAGGTTGGTGATCCATTTGTAAAATCATGAATACCCTTAGAAAGAATCATGGAATATGGTATTGCGAATGAAGATGTAACCACCCAATTTTAGCAGTTTTAAAAATTGATTTACCCCGGCTGATTATCCCTGATAAATTCCATCCTTTTCCAAAAACGTTGACTTAAAACGGAATCCATTTATGCCACAAGTTATCTGGGAGCAACCAACCCAAAACCCAAAAAAAGTAACCCTAACCTTTCCGCCCGTAAACCAGCAATTTGATCTGGTTCAGGAAGAAATCATCAACCAGCTGGCCGGCAGTGCCAGCAAATCCGTCCGAATCCATCTGGACGGTTCTCCGTACGAGGCCGATTTTACCAACCTGCAATCCGTTCCGCAAAAAGTAGGAATTCCGTTGAAAAAACCGGGCAGCGCGGCTCCGCTCATCAGTGGCGATGTCTGCACCATCGAACAGAACGGCCAGTGGCTCAGCCTCGACGGCTGGCAGCCCAATCAACAATACATCCGGCTGAAACGCCTGAACGGAACACCCCCGCCCCCACCCGACTACAAAAAATGTAAAAACTGCCATACCCCGAACCGGCTGGAAGCCGTCGTCTGCCGCCAGTGTGCCGGCACTGATTTCGAGATCATTTACAAAACCGTTTAACCGGTCTTTTCCCTACCACTCATGAACATGGTATCTCTGATCGCCAATTCCGGCATCCAGTTTATAGATATTCCTCTTAACCTCGGCGACACGAGCGCGGCCCCCAAACTGCGGTTCGAGTATGCCGAACAGGAAGACCCCGACAACGACCGGGTGTATCTGATCATCCCGTATATGCTCGAAAACGGGAAGTACATCAGCCGCCTGGACATCAACGCCGAAGCTTTCCGCCCCGACCGCTCCATCGACGAAAGCAAAATCAGGCCCGAAAACCTGAACTACATCCGGGAAGATCACCTGATCAATCTCCAGGGTCGCTATGCACTCGATGTTCTGGAGGGCGTCTGGCTC
This sequence comes from Larkinella sp., assembly GCF_965227735.1. NCBI lineage: Bacteria > Pseudomonadati > Bacteroidota > Cytophagia > Cytophagales > Spirosomataceae > Larkinella > Larkinella sp. The sequence goes on from NZ_OZ245776.1 coordinate 2,673,760, forward strand.
CCCCTGCCCTATTTCCGCACCGATCACTACGACGCTGGCAAACTGATGCCCGGTCCGCAGTCCTGGGCGCGCATGTACCTCGGCCGGATCAGCTCGCAGGAAAAAGCCGAGGGCAGCCCATATACCCACAAACTGGTGCTGGCGTTCGATACGCACTGCGACGACAAATATGACCCGCGGCTCAACCACACGTATTACGTCGTGCCGGATTCCAGCGATCCGGAAGGCGGCAACACCCGCTTCAAGTGTGCTACCCACGAAGATACCAACGGTTTTTTTCTGTCGCAGAAGCGCGTCAACGACTGGCTGGAAGAAGTGATCACGAAACGCAAAAACCGCATTCCGCGCCAGCTTACCAGCGAACCCCACCACCTGCTGCACCTGGGGCTGTATATGACGCTCCTGAAAATGATCGAGCAGACCACAAGCTGGCCCGTCGTAACGCTGCAACAGGACGCCCTGGGCCGGAGCATCGACGTCAACCTGGTGCTCGACGTCGGCAATTCGCGCACCTGCGGGCTGGTGCTGGAGAGCAGTGCCCGCGAGCGCGACGCCGAACTCGCTCTGACGGATGCCAAACGCCTGAAAATCCGGGAACTCCGCAATCCGACCCACACCAGCAACAAACCGTTCGAGATGAAGCTGGCGTTTATGGAAGCGTCTTTTGGCAAAAAAGAAGGGCTGACCGACGACTTCCTGTTCCGCTGGCCCAGCATGGTTCGGGTCGGAACGGAAGCCACGCGATACGGGGTCATTTTCGGCGACAACCAGGCCGTCAACGACCAGTATGAAATGACCTTTTCCAGCCCCAAACGGTATTTGTGGGACGCCAAAAAGCGCGAAAAGCCCTGGGGTTATTTTTCCGAACACACCGAACTGATGCAGAATTCGGCGTCGAGCCTTCCACTCGCCAACCTCTTTACGAGCGACGGTATGCTGGTCGATAAAGCCAACAAACTGGCCAGCGCAAACGGTCCGGGACTGATCTACCGGAGTGGACAGAATCCGCTCTACGCCCGCAGTGCGCTGATGACCTTTGCGCTGACCGAAATTCTGCTCCAGACGCTGAGTTACATCAACAGCTACGAGTTCCGGCACGAACGGGGCGAAGCGGGGGTGCCCCGGCGGTTGCGCCGGATCGTGCTGACCTGCCCGACGGCCATGCCAAAAACCGAGCGGGTCAAGCTGCGCGAGTGTGCCGCCGACGCCCTCCAGGCCCTTCGTGACTACTACGGCGACAAGTACAAACTGATTTCACCCGACCTCGAAATCATTCCCGACTACAGCAAACTGGCTGAAAACGACCCGGTTGAAAACCGCATTCCGAAAAACCTGAAAGACCTGCGGGAAAACCATGATCCCGTTCGGCTGCGCACCTCCTGGGGCTACGATGAAGCCACCTGCAGCCAGTTGGTCTTTATGTACAACGAGATTGTTCACCGGTTTGGGCCGGAAAATGCCCCCCGGTTTTTTGAGACCATGGGCCGTCGGCGCACCGACGACCTCGACCCATCCCGCAAATCGCTGATGATCGCCAGCGTCGACATTGGCGGAGGAACGACCGACCTGATGATTGGTCACTACGAATATGAACCGGGCGCGGTCACCAGCCTCTACCAGAACCCGGTTTTCTGGGAAGGATTCAACCTGGCCGGTGACCACATCATCAAGAAACTCATTGAAGAGTGTGTGTTGCCGCAAATTGCCCGCGAAGCCCGCCGACTGGGTTGTGGCCGCGCGGGGCAGGTTTTGTATTCGCTCTTCGGCCCGTTCCAGAGCACCGATACCGACCACAAACGCACGCTCAAGAAACATTTTGCCAATCAGGTGGCCACGGTTATTGCGCAGGGCATGCTGGGACAGATTACCGCCCATCCCGATCAAACCCGTCAGGTGGCTTTCGATGAGTTTTTTCAGGAACACGAAGCACCGATTCCGAGCGTGTTGCAGTATGTGAACGAGGGATTCCGGCGCGAAGGAGCCACCGGTTTCGACATCCGGCTGATGAGCTGGGAAGTGTCACCGGAGGAAATCAACCAGAAAGCCATCCGCAACGTCATCGGAACCATGCTCCGCGATTTGTGCGGCATCATTTCCCAGTACCAGTGCGATTACGTTCTGCTGTCGGGCCGCCCGTCGACCCTGCCGGTGGTGCTGGATCTCTTTCTGGAAAACATGCCGGTTTCGCCCGACCGGATTGTGCCGATGAACCGCATCCGGGTCGCCACCAGCGAAAAATTCTGGTATCCCTTCAGCGATCCGCACGAATACACCATCAAGGATCCCAAAACCTGCGTTTCGGTCGGGGCCGCCATCGCCCTGCTGTCGGAACTGGGGCATCTGAACGGTTTCCGGCTCGATACGCGTCTGCTCGCAGCCCGCATGACCTCCACCGCCGACTACATTGGGTTGCTGACGGACGGCCAGCCGCCCCGCATCAAAAACGAGCATGTGCTGGCCGTTCCCGACGATTCATCCATCGAGCCCATCGACGAAATTGAGCTGACCGGTGCCAAAGATACGTTCCTGGGGATGCGCCAAATGGCGAGTGATCAGTGGATTGCCACGCCTTTATACAAAATCGAGTTCGACAGCGAACGGGCCAGAACGCTGCTCATGCCCAGACTGCCGCTCAAAGTCCGGATTGGTCGCCCGAACCTGCGCGACAAGGAAGGGTTGATCCTGCGCAATAACCTGACGGTGATGGACCCGCAAACGGGCCGCGACATTCCGGCGCTGAAGCTGACGGTTTGCACGCTGACTGATCCGCACGGCTACTGGCTCGATACCGGAAATTTCTATCTGGACCCTTATTCGAACTGACAATCAGGCTGCTTTCCCATGATTTGATTGGCTTTTTCAACCCGTATGCACGCTCAATCCGACTTTACGCCACCCGATCCATTGCCCACTCCGCTTGATTCGTTTGTCAATCACCTCCGCGACCTGCTGGGCGCGGAGGTGATTATGCGTCTGCGGCAAAACCCCAATCTGGCCCTGCCCTACGCCGACGAAAACAGCAGCGACGGTGACTGGCTCCGCCGGGGGTTGCAAACCATTCTGTCGTCCGACGATCTCGAAACCGTGGGCAGCCGGGCCAGGGATTTGCCGCTCGCGATCAGCCGGCCGTTGCAGCAGCAGATTGAGAATTTGCGCTGGGAGCAACGGGAACAGCAACAGGCCCTGACGCTGGCACTGGAGCAGAAGCAAACCGCCGAAACCGGTCGCGAGCAGGCCGAAATCGAGGTATTTCGGCTTCGGAAAGAGCGGGCGGCTATGCTGCCGGCGGCTGAGTTTGTGCGGTTATTTTTCAGTACTGCCGCCGAAACCGGCATCCGAAACCTGCTCACCGAAGCCACGGAGTCGCCCACGCCCGACCTCAACGGTTTTCTGGCGGCTTTTGTGGGCGGGTGGACGGCCTTGCGGGCGTTGGAGACCACCCCGAACGAGTCGCCACAGGATGCGGTTCGGCAATACCACCAGGCGCTGACCGATTTGCTGAGCGCATTGACGGGCCTGTATATTCCCCAGCGTCGCGCCCTGCTGGACAAGGTGGCCCAATGGGCGTCGAACCACTTTGAGGATTTCGTTTTTGTATCACCCGAAGAAACCCGGCAGGTGGACCCGGCCCTTCACAACGTGCAGGGGTTGGGGGGAAATACCGTCCGCGAAGGCCGGTCGTTTGCCGTCATCCGGCGGCAATCACGAACCGTGGTGATTTATGCAGACATCGTTACCGAATAAAGATTTTTGATAACCTGAACGGGTGTTCAGGCATAAATACTCGAAACCATCCCGAAACCCATTCACTATGTTTCCTACTCTATCTCAGGAAAGTCTGCAATTACAGGAAAGCATTCGGCGCGGCACCGAATGGTTGAGTTTATACGAAGAACCCGAAAAACGGCTGAGCACGCTCGATGAGCTGGGCAAGCTGCGCCGACGGGCCAAACGGCTCGAACAGGCCGCCAAAATGCGTCCGGCACTCGCCCTGTTTGGCATCAGTCAGGTTGGGAAATCGTATCTGGTTTCCAATCTGGCCCGCATTCCCGGCCACAATCTGTTGCAGATCGAATCGGCGGGCATACCGGCCGAAACCGTCCGGCAAATCACGGGACACGACGGGCCGATCAGCTTCATCGACGACATCAACCCGGTGGGGGGCGGAACCGAGGCCACCGGCGTAGTGACGCGCTTTACGACCTACCACCAGAACAACGAGGGCGGTTATTTGCTCCGGCTGCTGAATCAGTCGGACATCGTGAAAACCATGGCCATTGGGTATCAATACAATATTATTAATTCGAAATACCCCGAAAAACTCACGTTCGAGCAACTGGATCAACTGCAAAACCGCCTGGAACGGCAACGGCAGGCCACGATTCAGCCGGGAATGACAGAAGACGATATACTGGATTTGCGTGATTATCTATCGAAATATTTTCAGGGAATGGACCTCATCGGCACCTTGCGCCGATACAATTACTGGGAGAAAGTGGCCGCGATTGCGCCCTATTTACGGCCCGGCGACCGCTGGGCCATTTTCGCCCCGCTCTGGCACGAAGACGAGTTCATGACCAACTTGTTCAACAAACTGAGTCAGGGGCTGGTCGAACTGGGATTTGAGTCGGAAGTATGGGTCGGTCTGGAAGCTGTAGCGCCCCAGAAGCAAACGATTGTCGACGTCATGCGGCTGTATGAAATGGACCATACCGACAATCAGCTCAACACCGTAACGGTGGTCACCCGCGACAAAAAGCGGATTCCGCTCACCCGGAGTATTCTGACCGGGCTGACCTCCGAGCTGGTGTTGCCCCTGCCCAAAGCCCTCGAAAATCACCCCAGCCGCCGGTTTTTGCAACACGCCGACATCCTCGATTTTCCGGGTGCGCGGAGCATGGAAGGCTCACCGGAAAACGTTTTTCAGCAGGAAACCGACGTTTCCAAGAAAATGGACCCGTTTCTGCGCGGAAAAGTCTTTTACCTCTTCAATGCCTACAACGATTCGTTCGGCATCAGTAGCCTGCTTTTCTGCATGCACAATATGCAGTCGGAGGTGAAAGGCACGCTCAACATCAACAGCATGATCAGCCAGTGGATCGGCATGAACGTGGGCCGCTCGGCGGAGGAGCGCGAAAAACGCGAACGCGTTCTGAACAACCTGGTGCCACTCGATGCCCGCGCTGGCGTCGACCGGATCAATCCGTTCTTTCTGGTGCTGACCAAGATCAACGTCGAGATCGACGAATGCGACCCCACCCGGGTGGGCCGGACCGACCTCTACGATCACATCTGGGAAAAACGGCTGGAGCGGTTTTTCGACAAGGAATTCGACAAGGTTTCGACCGATAAATGGACGCGAAGCTGGAACGGCCCGAACGACAGTTTCAAAAACACGTTCATGATTCGCGACCCCCGGTATTGTAAGGTCTCGTACCAGATTACCGATGGCGTCGAGACCTACAACGAACGCTACACCCCGGCGTTTGCCGACATGGAACGCTCGTTTGTGAACAATGAACACACCAACCGGCATTTTCACGATCCGATGACGGCCTGGTATGAAGCCACGCAGCCGGGCCGGAACGGGATCGATTACCTGCTGAAATACCTGCTACCGGCCTGTCATCCGGCCATCAAACAGGAACAAATCCGGGAAGCCCTGAATCGGGTGCGGCAGGAAGTGGGGGACGCTTTGTGCCACCATTACGAGGGCGGATCGGTGGAAGAAAAACTCATCCGCGCCCGCGAACGCCGGGATCAGCTTCGGAAACCGGTCGGACGGTTGATCAAAGAGAAAAAGTTTGGCCGCTTTCTGGCTTCCTTCACCGTCGCCGAGCAATTTGTGAACGGCAAAGAAAACAGCTTTTGGGACCGCGAGCTGGTTCGCCAGGTGATGAGCCAGCCCGATCTGTTTCTGAAACAGGCCGAATCGACCAGCGCGGTTACCAATGCTTCGGCAGGCTCCGCCGAGCTGGATAGTTTTCTGGATGGCCTTCTGAATTTTGAACCCGTCAGCGCAGCACCCGCCCCCAAACCAGCACCGGGCTCGGTTTTGGCCACCCGCTATGCCGAAAGCCTACTGGGGCAATGGGTGACGCAGCTCAAGCAACTGCGCAGCGACCGGCAGTTTCAGGGGCAGTTTGGCCTGGCCGAAAACGAAGTAACGATTCTGGTCGATGAAATGGAGCGGAGCATGGAACGCGACAGCCTGAAAGTCCGGGTTGCCGAAGACGTCAGCCCCTACATTCACCAATCCGATAACCTGGAAGTGGTTCTGACGCTGGGCCGGGCCGCCATCAACGACTTCGTCAATACGCTGGGCTGGTCGCGGGTAAGTGCCGACGACAAACTCAGCAACAAGGCCGTCTACCAGTCGGCGCCCAACGTGGTGGCTCCCATTTACGGCAATCCGTTGGCCGACGTGCCAGCGAAAAACCAGTTGACAACCACGGTGGATGATCCGTCGCGGGTCTTCTACAGCCAGTGGTTCAACGGTTTCGACAAGTCGTTTGAGTACAACGTTTTGCGCGAAGCCAACCTGACCGACCCCGAAAAAGCCCGGGTGAATGGCCTGCTCGACACCATCATTAAAGAACTTGGTTATCAGTGCCAGTAATCGGTTAGCCCGTTATTCTCATGCCCGCCCACTATCCTATCTTCAGTACGTCGCTCTCCGCTTACCGGCCGGTTATCTGGTTAGCGCAACCGGTTTACACGCGCTACAACCAGCTTCGGGATCTGCTCCGCAGCCGCCTGGGCGAAAGCTACGCGCAGCTTCTGGCCGAGCCGCTCATTCCACCGCCCTACGAACAGACGCGCACCGAAGCCCGCTGGTTTTCCGATAGTTTTCGGCAGGGAACGCCCTTACCCAACCTGATCCCCCCGGATCGCGCCCGCGTCAGCCAGTTGCTGGATGCACAGCTCTCCGCCATCCGCCAGTTGGCCGATGAACTCGAACGGACTTCGCAGACGGAAAACCAGCAACTGGGAACCCTGCTGCGACTCGCCATCGAAATACCGGGGCCGGAATGCGTGCTGACCAATGGCGATCAGGCGGTTTTGGTGCTGTGGGGGTTTGAATCCGATCGCAGTCGGCAGGAACGGTTTCGGGTCAATCAGTACCTCAAACACCAGCTTCCCGAACCGCCAGCCGTGCCGCCGGTGGTGCCGTTGGCAACGTCCACGAATCCGGTGCTGACCTCCAATCCAGTCCCGACCCCGCCCCCGGTTCAGCCGGTACCGGACATCGTGAAAACCCGGCGGTGGTGGTGGGACTGGCGGTGGCCGCGCTGGTTCTGGTGGCGACGGCAAACCGATGGGCCGGTGGGTTGTGGGTGCATTGGCTGGCTGCTGGGCCTGCTCCTGTTGCTGCTCCTGCTGGGATTGTTGTACTGGTTCTGGCCCGCGCACTGGGGTCGGCCTGTTGGGGTGGGCGCACCGGGTGTCGAAACCGGGCGGGGCGAGATGCCCGAGTCGGGCCGAACCCTTAGCCCCCACTTGCCGGATCGCCCGCAGGGAATTGTGGCCCCCGTTGACTCGGCCCAGATTATTACCAACCCGAAAGACTCCCTGCAACGCCCGATTATTGGCAACCGGCTGAACGTCTTTTTGAAAAAAGAGGTCAATCTGGTTGCGTTTGTCAACAAAGTGAAAGCCAGTTATACCGACAATGAACTGCAGATCGTGGCCTTCGATACCACCCTGAACGCTCTGCAAGTCCAGATTCCGACCGATCAGCGGGATGTCTGGCGCGACCGGCTTCAGAAAATGCCGGAAGTATACCTGGTTTTCGACGAAAGTCTGTTCCAGTCGAGCGGTCTGCCCAACGACCCGGATCTGGCGAACCGGACAAAAAACTGGTATTTCGAAGCCATTGGTGCTTTTGAAGCCTGGAACATCACCCGCGGCTCCGATCAGGTGACGGTGGCCGTGCTGGATGGCGGTTTTGATACGGGCCACCCCGAACTCCAGAACCAGATCGTGCAAGCCCGCAACATGACCGCCGAGTCGGGAAAGATCAACACCGATAGCCCCGTCGGTGGCCGACACGGTACGCACGTCGCAGCCACCGTAGCCGGGCGGGCGGGCAATGCAGCGGGCACTTCCGGCATTGCCCCCAACTGCCGGGTCATGGCTGTTCAGGTAGGCACCGACAAACCGAGTACGCTAGCGATTGTTTTTGGCCTTCAATATGCCATTAAAAACGGTGCCCGCATCATCAGTTTATCGCTGGGCCGCAGTATTCCGGCTGCCGCAGCGGCAAAACTGGCGGCTATGCCCGAAGCCCGGCAAAACGCCCTGCTGGCGAGTTATCAGCAAAGCCCGGCCTACCAAACCGAACGCCAGTTGTTCGAGACCCTTTTCGGCGAGGCTTCGCGCAATGGCGTCGTCATCGTGAAAGCAACCGGTAACGAAAATATTCCGGCCGGTTTCGATCCGATGAACGATACGCCGTATACCATCAATGTGTCGGCCGATGGTCTACCCAACCAGGCGGGCAAGGTCGAACGCGCATCGTTCAGCAATTACGGTCCGCTGTCGACCGTGTCGGCACCCGGTGTTCAGATTTACAACGCGGTGCCGGGCGGAGGCTACGACTACATGAGCGGCACGAGCATGGCCACGCCGATCGTGGCCGGTGGCGTGGCGCTCATGTGTTCCCTGCGTCCGGACCTGAGTCCCAACCAAATCCGGGCTATTCTGGTAAAAACCGGCAATCCGCACCTGGGCGGGAGCGGCAAATCCATCGGGCCGCTCATTCAGTTGCACAAAGCCCTGGAAGCCTGTCGGCTGGAGCCGAAGGATGCCTGTGCTGCGACGCTCGACAGTCTGAAACGGGAAATCGCCAAACTCAAACGCCAGCCCTAACGCCTATGCCCCGGCAACTGATTGCCATTACCCCCACTGCCGGCCTGCGCCCCGTTTTCGGATCGAACGTTGGCGAAGGCGTCAAACGATATCAGACCCTCCGGGAGTTGCTGACGGTGGGCAGCGGCCATGCGGTTTTTGCCGAGCCCGTTATCGAACCCGGTCAGATTCGCTGGTTTAGCGATCTGCCCGGCGCCATTCAGCCGTATCAGGAACTGTCGCCCGAGTGGCAGGCCAAATCCCGGGCGGTTTTGCGCTATTATACCGATCTGGCGTATGACCAGATTCAGCGCTACCACGACGCGGACGACCTGCACCGGATGCTGGCCGACTGCCTTGAAATTCCGCAGGTTAAAAACCTGTATCTGATTGGCAAACGCCCGGTTTTAATCCTGTGGGGTTTTCTGAGCAGTGATTTCAACCCCACCCGTGGCCTGGTTCGCAAGCTGACCCAGCAGGCCGTTGCGCCCCGGATGATGCTCAACGCCAAAGTGGTGCAAGCCACTGACCAGAAGCCGGTTGCCAACGCGACGGTTGCCCTGCACCACGGCGGGCAGACGTATAAACTGACGACCAGCACCGACGGCAATGTCAGTTTCCAGCAGATCATTCCCATCGATCCGCTGGTGTTTCAGGTGGAGGCCGCAGCCGACGCGTATGCCGTGGCAACTACGACGCTGACCAGCGAAAAAACCGTTGCCGATCTGATTTTCGACGGTTTTTACCCCCTCATCACTACTTTAACCCTGCACCCGCGGCTGGAAGAACACGCCTTCCCGCTCCAGCTTATCGATCTTGCTACGAAAGAACCGGTCAACGGTGCCACCGTGCGGCTCACGACCACCAACTCCGACCTTACCCAGACCAGTTCGGAAACCGGCCAGGTTTTCTTCGACCCGGTTTTACTGTTGGCCGGAGAAACGGCGGTGGTGTATGTGACGCATCCGGATTTTGCCGACGAGCGAATGGAACTGGCGGCCGGGGACCAAACCCACATTGTGGAACTGAATCCATCCGGGCTTCGGGGTCGTCGCGGGGCGTTTAGCGTCAATCTCCGCTGGTTTTCGACCGACGACCTGGATCTGTTTGTTTCCGATCCCGGCGGCAACCTGCTCAATTACCAGCAACGGGAAGTGAATTTCAAGGATTATCTCGGAATCCTGGATCTGGACGCCAATGCCGATGACGATTCGGCCACGACCGAGCCGCAAGAAAACGCCTATTGGGAGAAAGCGCACGCTGGGTATTACACCATCGAGGTTTCGTTTTTTAAACGCCGTTCGCCGAAAGGGCAGGCTGTTCCTTTCGAAATCACGGTTCAGCACGGCAACCAGCAGTATGTGCTGCAACGGGAGACGTCCAAAGAGGGCGAGCGGGTTTTTGTGGACCGGTTTCACCTCTGACCGCTCAAAAAACAACCGACCGTGATAACCTTTTTCATGGGCGGGCATCAATAGACATCCGGGCGCTCCCGGCGCTTTACCAAACCATCAGAAAGCCCTTTCCGCATGAAACGCGAACTCCTTACAACCCCCCTGAAACGCATTCGGCCGGTATTTTTTAATGTGGGTGAAAACGTTAAACGGTATGAACAGGTGCGCGGCCTGTTTGTCAACGGCCACGACCGGTTGTTTGCCGAGCCGCTCGTAACGGGGGCTGGTCGCGACGAAATTACCTGGTATGGCGAGTATCCCGGCGATTTTCGGACGCTGGCGTCGTATTCGCCCGAGGAACAGCAGCAGCTTCTGCCGATCCTGAACGAGCAGGTCAACTACTTGTTTCGCGACATCATCCGGTATATCAAAAAGGGGCCGGGGCAATATGACCGGGCCAGCTACCGGAACTTGCGCCAAAGTGTCGAGAGCTTTCTGGAAGTACCTTCGACGGAACACATTCTGGTGTTCAATACGCCCGACGGCCCCCGGTTTACGCTGACCAATTGGGGGTTTATGTTCGAAACGGAAAAGCCCGAGCGCAACATCATCCGGAAACTGGTGCCGTTTGGGGTCACGCCCGTGGTGATCAGAGCCACGTACCGGCCGACGAACCTGCCCGCAGCCAACGAGCCGCTGGCGGTTGAGTTTGAAACCCATAAACGGACACTGACTACCGACGAACAGGGTCTGTTAACGATTGCGGAGGTTCCTTATCTGAGCGAAATAACGGTGCATCAGCAGGACGCGGGCGGGCAACCGGTGAATCGGCAAACCGTCTTCGTGGATGAGCGAAATCCGGCGGAACCCTATCCGGTTTTGCTCGAACGACTGCCGTTTTCCATGTTTTTCCGGGTGGTAGACCAGCACGGGCGGGCGGTTCCCAAACACCACATCCGGCTCGATTATCAGGGAATGCAACTGCCCGCCCAGGCCGACGAACAGGGACGGTTGCTGCTCAACAATACCTACTATGGCGAAAGTGTGCAGTGTTACGACCTCGTCGATAAAAAAGAGCCGCTGGTCAAAACCTACGTCCACGAACGCGGCCAGGCCGACTACGTGATTCCGGTTTTTATTCCGGATCCGCTCAAACCGGTGAAGCGTGGTCTGGGCTGTCTGGGACTGCTGCTGGGATTGCTGGTGCTGCTGGTGGCCGGGCTGATTGCCTACTACTACTTCGCGTATGACGAAAAACCGCTCTCGCAGGATCAGCTGAACGCATCGGTCCGGGGGCATAAAAACCGCCTTTCCCCACCGGACAGCCTGAACGCAGTGTCCCCCGATTCGACCGCCGTATCCCCGGATCCCTTGAATAACGAAGCCGGTCCGGAAATTCACGACGACATCGCCCTGTCTCAATGCAATGGCGGGCAGGACGGGCAGGATTATCAAAGCCCGGACATCAAGGTCGTGATTGCCGAATACGACCTGGGCAAGGAAGATGCCACGTTCGCGCTGGACTACTACACCGATGCCGTCCCGGATCAGATCGAGGTGTTTGAGGGCCGCAAAGATGACATCGATGAGGATTCGAAACCGCTGTTTATCTACTACGGCAGCACCATCTACGACAGTTGGTCGCGGGCATCCATGCAGCAACTCATCCAAACCAAAAGCCAGTATGTAACGGTGCGGGTGACGGGGCAAACCATCTGGAATTACCGGGTCAATTGCCCACTGAACTGAGCCTTCTTAGTACAAGTCAAATTACTGTCTCGTGACCCAATTCGGTCAACAAGGCTGGCTTTGCCGTGCCATTCATACTCTGTCCTGTTTACCTAAACCCTTACGATCATGCATAATTTACTCTCAAGTATTGAAATAAACTTTGATATCCGCCCCCTGGTTGATGCCATATCGAGTCAGAAAGCGGTGGTCTATGTTGGCGCTGGTGCTTCAATATCGGCAGGCCTTCCAGACTGGAAAGCGTTGTTAGTCAGCAGTCTTATGAAGGCGAAAGCCAACCTGAAAGAATTCGACAATGACAACTCCAACTTTTCGAAATCATTCAACTTGGCGGAAAAATTACTAAGAGAAGGCGATTTTTTGATGTCGGCGGAACTGCTTCAGCAAGTGCTTGGCAACGAACTTGGAGAACACATTTGGGAGATTTTCAAGAAAACATCACAACCATCTCAAATTCATAAAGCAATCTCCAGAATTCCTTTTTCCACAGCCATCACCACCAATTACGATAAACTGCTGGAAATGTCTTATAATGAAACCCACCCCGTCTATACCTGGAGGCTGGCAGAGAACATATTCCGATCAATCAAGAAGAACACCTTTGCCATCATAAAAACACATGGTGACATTGAAGACTTGAGCTCACTGGTGCTTACGAGAACACAGTATAGAGATTTAATGCAAATCAATAAGTCATTTAATGACGGCTTGACCATTCTGCTTTCTTTGAAAACATTTTTATTTATTGGATCCTCATTAAAAGATTTCGATTTACTGAGGCTAATGGATGATGCAAAACTAACGTATAAATCAAATTTTGGACCTCACTATGCGGTCCTTTTTGAAAATGAAGTTGATGAATCTTTTATAAAATACCTAAAGGATTCATATAACATTAACGTAATACTTTGCCGTATTCCGGAGAATTACACTGGAGATATATTAACCGATATTGTATGCTCGTTCCTGAAGACCCTTTCGGGTAGTGTTTCCCAAAAACTCGTGACGAACAACAAAATTGTTAATATAAATTCAGCATCTTTTAGCTTTAACGACATTATCCACAATTTATTAAGGGAAACGCTTAAGTTAACTGGTGCCGAGAGGGGCATTGTCTCTTTCGTTGAGAGCAGAAATATTCCTGGACTGGAATATATTTTTAAAGATGATTTATACCAAAAAAATGAATACTACAAATCTGAGAACTACGCTGAAAGAATCAGTCATGACACCATTCTTGGATTCATTTATTCTCTGGGTGGTAGAGAGAGAAAATATTTATATTATAGCGATATTAGTAAGAACCAAAAGATTTCAAATATTGATACCATTCCGGAAAAATACCAGTATAACCCTCTAAGTCCGGAAACCAAATCAGTGTTAATCACGCAAGTATTCTCCGATGGAAGCCCCGTCGGTGTTGTTTCGATCGAGAGTTCTATGGTGGATGCCTTTACGCTTGAACACCTCAAAACAATTGAGAGTCAGTCAAGCTCATTCGGTGCAATTTTCAAAGAACTTGAGCTGCGCGAAAAATCAGTCAAAGAAATCGACTTGCTCAGCAATGCAGTAGCCCTGCAGGGATTAATGGATAATTGTTTCCGTTTGAAACGCTTCAAAATTTCGTACCTTTTTTACGAAATAAACTATAGGAAGGGCGAATTAGTAGCCCAGTACGACCCTGAAATTTTATCAACTTTGAATGAAGTAGAATTCAGTTACAAATTTGACGAAACTAGTTTGGCAACCCATATTCTTAAACAACAAAACGAGAAGTATATTGATGATATTATCATGAAGGACAATAATGAAACTATCATCTCACCGAAAGGTATAAAATTTTTCAACATCGAAGGCTCCATCTATGCAACGCCTGTAAAGGTCGGCCACTATACTTCGTTTATTCTTGTTGCGTGGTCCAGAGATTCTCAACAACTTGTTGAAGTAACCAGCAGAATATCAAGGATGGCTCACTTCATCACCAACTCTCCTGATCGCGACTTTTCAAACAATATAGCAGGAGAAAAATATAAGGCTAAAAGATTTATTATTGAGATTAACGAATCAATAAAAAGATTAGACCAAAATATTAACAGAAAATCGTGGGTTGCTTTCTTGCAGAATGAAAATAATAGATTTGGCTTCATAAAAGCCTTATTAAAACCCCTAACGGGTTCAAATTGCGAACTGGCCCGTATTAGGCTTTGGGTCTATAACGAAGAGGCAGAAGTTTTTACGTGCATTTATTCGTATTCTACTCAAAGTGCAACGTTAAAGGACTGTAAAAAAGACAATGAATACGTGGGAGTGACGTCCAGGGCTGATGATCCTTACTGCAGCTTCACCATTAACCGGTTTAAAGACAATCCGTATGCCATGCATCAGCACAGAAAAATGTTTCCTGCTGAAGACGTCAATACAAAACGACTTCATAAAGATCCGGATGGAAAATGGATTGTGGGACCGATTGTTTCACGGCGCACCAAAGAACCCGTTTTACTGGGATTCATTTCGGCGGATAACCACTATCCGGAAGGAGATGTAATCAAAGAAAAAATTCTATCTGAGAAATATGATGCCTACCAGCGGTATGCTATCGATTTAATAAACGATATTCTCCGTGAAGTTTTATCTGTTAAACCCATCATAAAAAGTATAACAGGCACAGCCCCAGTGAAAGATTCCCCTGAGGAAGTTAGTGCGTAGTTAAATTTCAACGCCGAAAATAAAACTCGTCACCCGTCAGCGAAGTCGACTCCCAGGGAATCTGTTCGTTGTTTGTTTTCTGCATCACATCCGTGCGCACCAGCCGGAAAACGGATTCGATCGAGACATTGGGCTTCTGGATGTGTTGCAGCAAACTTTCGGTGTAGGTGCCGTTTTTACCGGTTCCGTCGGCGGCCGTACTGCCGGGCGCAGTAGCAAAGGCAATGAGCGTGCCGGTTGGGGCTTTGATCGACGCCGGGCCGCCCGAATTGCCGACATCCCGTTGCTGAACCGGTTTGACGAACGGATCGTTTCGGCAGGCATCCATCACCAGAATGTTGACGCGGGTGTTGGCGGCTTCCATTTTATTCAGAATATGCTGCAAGCCAACGCATTCCGACTCAACATCACTCTGCTTTGTCACCTCCACCGGCACCAGGTAATTCAACCCGTTGCGCTGAACGCCATGACCGGCATAATAGACCATTCCTACCGTGTAGTTTTCCTTGCTCAGCACCTCGCCAAACGCATTGATGGCACTGATGAGGGCAATCCGGTCGACATTTGTGCATTTGATCACCCTGAATCCCAGGCTGGTCAGCGAACTGGCCATCGCGTCGGCATCGTTGACCGGGTTGCCCAGCGCTGGCACGCCCTTGTACCCGCCGTTTCCGATCACCAGCGCCAGCCGTTTATCGACCGCCGACTTCGCAGCCGCAATCCGCTGGGCCATCTGGGGCGTCAGCGTAAATTCCAGTCGGCTGACGTTGCCCACTGCGTCATACGCTTCCATCAGAATGGGGTAGTCGCCCCGGTCGGTCAGTTGCACCACCGGCTGAAACGTCCCTTTCTCGTCGAGCGCAACCGACTGGCCGTTGAGCGTGAGCCGGTCTACTTTTGAGGGATCGGTGACCCGCCCGATGATGGTAACCTCACCCGTTTTAGCCTTGGCCAGCCGGGCCATGCCCCGGGTTGCTTCCGGCAGCGAAGGGCTGATCACATCAATTTGCGGGCCAACGGTATCCCGCACGGCCAACACCGGTTTTGCCGCCTGTTTTCCGGAGAAATGAAAGCCTATCTGCCGAAAAAACGCTTCCCGGTCGCGTTCATAGGCCCCCCGGCCTTTGAAAAGAATCGTAACCGCCTGGGAAGCCGCCTGATCGATCGATTGAACACTGCAATGGGGGGCCCTGACAACGGCCACCGGCTCCGACAAGTCGGGGTCGAAGGCTTCCAGTTTGACAACTACCCGCGGCACCGACGCATCCAGCGGGCATTTATCCGTCAGACAGCTCAATTCGATCCGCCACCCGGCCTCGCCAGCCTGCGAACCCGCCACAACTGAATATTTCCGCTCGCGGAGTAATCCCTGCAAAACCGGAAGGACGGACGTCAGGTCGTGGGTACTCCCCGTCTTCACAACAACCGCGACCGGCGGTTCGGCCAGGGCCCCAAAAACCGGCACACACAGCAGCCAACTCACCATCAAAACCGATAGCATACTCAATCGGAGTTTCATCATCGTCCCTTCTTTAGTTGGTGGTTTTAAGCATCAGCCGGGCTTGTTTATCCCACAATTCCTGCAGCTTCTTTCCGCCTTCGGTCACCGTGCACAGAGCCGTGCCGCCATCTTCTACCTTCTTAATTTTAGCAAAAGCAACTTCCTCATTCACAATCCGTTTGGTTCCGTCGGGCCGGGCTACTTCGCGTTGATTGGTAATGATGATGCGCGTGCGCATCCCCGGCAGCGGGAACGGAAGAAGGTCGTCGTCCGATGCCGATGCTTTTGAGGTCAGTCCTTCGCCTTCGACCCGAAAACTGATGATGCCTTTCTTCTCGCTTTTTTCTAGCACTTCCAGAATTTGCATACTGGCCGGAAATTTTCGGCGGGCAAAACTTTCCGCTTTGGACATCAGGGAACTCATGGCGATGTTGACCAGGTAATCTTGATCCGAATTGCTGCTGGAACTGGACGAACTCTGAAGCGTTTCGAACTCGCTAACGCCCGTTTCGAGGTCGGTCACCTGCACTTTGGCTTCTACATTGCAATTATTATAGGTCACATTTCCGATCCGCTGGTTGCTGAAATTCACCGCTGTTACCTCGCCGTTGATCATAAACTGAGCCCCGGCCAACTGCCCGGCCTGAATGGCGTTGGTCTGATCGTATTTGTCGTCCAGCGACTTTTTCTGCTGCTGAACAATCTGATCCAGGGTGGAAGAGTCGACGGTTTTGACCCGCCTTGAACTCGTGAGGCCCGAAAAAACCGCCGAAGTAACCCGGTCACTGTAGTTTCCTTTGAACGGAAACACGCTCACAACCGGCTGCGACGAAACCTGAGCCATCGTCAGGGGAACCATTAAAAGCCATCCAGCCAACGTAAAAAGAACTTTCATAGTAAACGTGATTTGTTTTAACGAGAGAAAAATTGATGTTGAGTGCGCGATTATTTATCCAGTTTTTCGAGAATTTCTTCCAGCCGACGGATGAGCGAGGGCAATTCGCTTCGGGCCTGGGCCACGAGTTGCTGGGGTTGTTTACTCATTTTGACCACGATCTGATACCGCCGGATGATTTCCGTCGTTTTGGGTTTTACCCAGCGCGTATCCTGTTGAAAGCCAGCCCGACAGCGTTCCGGCATATCGGCCTGATCGTAGAAAAGCATCTGGTTCAGGGAATCATAGAAATTCTTCTGGTTGCGGTAAAACGTGTCGAATTTTTCGGCAAACTGCTCGGCATTGTCCGTGCTGATTTCCTCGTCCATCCGCTTCAACAGCGGCAAATCTTCCCGAATACCGGCCAGGGCCGTCTCGTTTACGTAGCTGTCTAAAGGCGGGCAGGGCGCCTGATCCGGTGGCACGGGCGGAACGGGTGGTTTCGGCGGAACACCGCCCCCTCCTCCCTGGACGGGGCGAATAGCCATCTGTAGCTGCGGGTTCTGGTTCTGGTTGTTCTTCGCAGCCGCACTTTCGGTCAGTTTGACAACGGTTTTTACAAACTGGTCCCAGGTCGGTTTTTCCTTTGTTTTCGACGACAGCAGCCGGTTGGTCGCCACCTGCCAGGAAACCCCCAGCCAGCCGCCTTTCGGATCGCTGAAGGAGTACTGGTTGCGTTTGCAACTGCTCAGAATCAGGCTCCCGGCATAATGCCGAAACAAGGCGTTGTATTTGGCGGCATCGGCACTTTCCGGCGCATCCATCGGAATGGCCTCGCGTTTGCTGGTGACGGGCGGCTCATCGCTCCGTTCTTTGTTGCAGGCTTCGCCAATTACCAGCGCCAGACGCGGTTTTTTGGCCAGAATCCGTTCGTAAATCGTCTGCAGATTTCGGGAACTGGTTTCCAGCGTGGCGCGGTCGGCGTTGGCTTTTCCGAAAATCAGGGATGGGTACTCATTCTGGCGGTTGTTCCAGCCGTGTCCGATAAAATAAAACAGTACCACATCGTCGGCGTCCACTTTCAGCGCGTCCAGCTTCTGGTCCAGTTCGGTGGCCAGGCATTTGGCCCCGCTGTAAGCCGCCATTTCGAGCGACAAACCGGCGTATCGGGCCACGTTGGGGCCGTAATTGCCGGTGAGGTAATTGTACGTTTTGCGGTTGGCGTCGCCGAGGGTCGGATCATCCGTGTCGGCAAAAACGATGAAATGCAGTTTCGCCTGCCCCAAAGACAGTGACGTCCCCGGGCCGGCGAAACAGAGTAGACAGAGAAGGGCTACGATGCGCATAGGGCTACTGCGGTTTTACGAATGTTTTTCCCCGGTTGTTTCCGGGTTTGGTCCCCGGTTTTTTAGGATTTTTCTTGTTATCACCGGGCTTGTCTGGTGTTTTTACCCCCGGTGCGGGCTGAACGACGATTTTCTTAAGCTGAGTCTGCACCTTTTTGAAATCAGGCTCGTTGGTTTCCAGCGTATTAAAATCCGTGTAGGCAAAGGCCGTCGAAAGCAGAAAGTTCACGTGGTTGAACCGGTCGAGGGAACGCGGGTGTGACGAATACACCGACTCGCCTTTTTTGGAGGCCACATTCCGGAACGCGAGCATGGCGTAGTTCTGGCTTCTCAACGCATAGCCCGTGGCCGCCAGGTCGGAGGCCCGCTGGCTGTTGTCGTGCCGTTGTTCGCCGGTCTCCGAAGCGTTCATGACGTATTGCAGGGCCGCGGCTTCCTCCGGCGATTCACCGGCTTCCTTTTCATCCTTGGCCAGTTTACTCCAGACTTTGGCCGCCTGCCGGGGGTCATAGCCTGCCATGAACATATATTGCAGCCCGATGCGGTCGGCCTGGGTTTCCTGTTCGCGGTTATAACTGCTGTGGTACATGTCTTTGGCGGCCTGAATCAACTTGGCCGGCACATCGCTGCCAGTTTGGTAGCCAGTCACGGTGCTGCCGAAATCCGCCAGTGCCTGCCAGTCTTTGCCCGTTCGGTAGCTTTTGGTGTGGTGACGCTGGGTAACGTGGGCAATTTCGTGTCCGAGAATGGCCGCCAACTGGGCTTCGTTTTCCAGTTGTTTGATCAGCCCGGTATGCACAATGACCGTTCCGTTGGGATAGGCCGACGCGTTGAACGTATCGTCGTGAACCAGATAAAACTTGAAGTTGATAAAATCAGGGTGGTTGGGGTCGAGTGATTTCAGGTATTCCGGAATCAGTTTTTGCCCCACATCATTGACATACGCAAACAGGTTTCGCTCGGTCACGAAGCGATACGACATGTCTTTGCCGATCTGTAAAACGTCTTTGTTCATGAACAAAGCCTTATTGATGGCCCGTCGCATCAACAGGTCGTCCTTACTGATTTCAACCGGGCGCATGGTGCCGGATTTGACAAAAATAACCCCGCTCGTATCGCGCCGACCCGTTACAGTCAGTTCGGCTCCTAACTGCATCTGGTTAAACGTCGTAAAGGTTTTGTTTTTCCATTCGTCCAGGCCCTTCACCTCGGCTTTAGGGTCCATCCGCACTTCCTGTCCGTCGATAACGGCCCGGTTTCCATCCCGGAATTCAAGAATACCGCTGACTTTGGCCTTCCCGAAATACTCATCGTCCAGGTAGATTTCTTTGGCGGTGTTCTGCAATGTCCGCTGGCGGTGGTCGAAATGGAAGGTAATTTCCATACCGGCCCGGAACGAAGACGGCGTCAGTAAATCCTGGGGTTTCACTTTTCGCCGGACTCCCTTCGAATAGCTCACCCTGCGTTTCGGAAACAGGGTTGAATCGGTCATGAACACGTGGCTATACCGCCCCTCTTCATCGTTTTCGGCCAGCACCAGCATGTATTTATAGGGCGGTTTAAACTCGATGATAATCCCTTTTCCGGTTTTATCGAGAGGCACTTCATCCACCGGCGTGTCCGGCACCACCGGGGCTACGGGCTTCGGGGCCGTTGTTTCCGGCTTCGACTCCTCCTTCTTTTTCTTGCCCTTCTGGGCCACCAGGGTCAGCGGCAGCACGAGCAGCATCCCCATCAACAGGTTAATACGCATGATTTTCATAGGATCAGGGATAAAGTAAAGGTATAGGCCGGGTCAACGGCGAATTCAAAACGTCATTTCGTGCGTTGGGCCACCGCGCTGCGGGTCGTCAGCACCAGCCGTGTCTCGGCCAGTTGGGGCAGCCGGGCCATGCCCCGATCCACACACCGGGCGTTTTTCAGCGCATCTTTCAGCGTTCCCACGATGATGTCTGCGCCGTGTTCGTTCGGCTTGGTTTCGACCGGACAAAACCGGGTGGTCGATGCCGCAGCAATCAGGGTTTCCTGACCAAAAGGCGGAATGCACTCAAACTGATCCGGAAACACAATGTCCTTGTTTTCCTGACCCGGTTTAATCTCGAAGTCGTTCCAGAGCAGGGCAACCTCCCCGTTGGTCTGCACGTAGAGAAGCCGGACGTGGCCGGGCTTATTGACCCGGATTTGCACCGTCATGGTGTCTTTTTCCCAGAATTCCAGGTTTTTCCGCGCCGTCCCGGACGCCTTCATCGTAATCTGGAAGGGTTCGGCTTTGGCCTCCACGGGCGGAGCCGAAGCCGGTGGCGCTCCGGCCGTAATGGTCTGCTGGGTGGCAATCACCTCATCGTTCTGTTCCGGTTTCAGTTGGAGGCCCTTCTGCTGCACCCAGGTAACGGGCAGGTCCAGATTCGGCGTGAGTTTGGCGAAACTGTTGTCCGTAGCCGGATCAAAGAGCTCGGTCATGATTTCAACCTGACCGCCCCGTTGCCGGTAGCTTCCGCGAATTCCCAGCCCCTGGGCCGGGTCGTCGGCCACCACATTCAGGCCTTCGTCGG
Source organism: Larkinella sp. (assembly GCF_965227735.1). Classification (NCBI taxonomy): domain Bacteria; kingdom Pseudomonadati; phylum Bacteroidota; class Cytophagia; order Cytophagales; family Spirosomataceae; genus Larkinella; species Larkinella sp. The sequence goes on from NZ_OZ245776.1 coordinate 2,694,732, forward strand.
TTTTTAGCCGCTGGCGAAGCTCGTTCACCAACTGATCGGAAAACGCATTGGTGAGCTGGCTGTTGTCATACGAAAATTTTCTTACCACCACCGGTTTCTTCTTGTCCGGCAGTTTTTCCGTGATGCTTTTGGCCAGGCGATACACCGCCCAGCTCAGGCTGCGTTCACGCTGGCGAATTTCGGTCAGGTTCACATCCACCGGAAAAGAAACGGCCTGGGGCGGAATGACGGCGGCTTTTTCGATCTTGACAATCCGGTAGTTCTGTGGCTCAAAACCGCTCGATTCGGTGAGGATATCGAAGGAAAAATGGATCGCCAGCGGGGTCGCCCGTTTGGTCCGGGCCGTCCCCGGTTTGTTAAACGCTGTCGTTTGGGTTACATAGGCGACCATCACCAGTCGCCCTTCCCTGTTGCGGCTGAGCAGGTATTTCTCCCGGTCCAGATCGGTTTCCGCATCGCCCTTGAAAAGGCGAAACTGTTGGGAATACTGCTCAACGGGATACGACTCGCCCATCAGATCGCTGAACACAAACGTCTCTTTGCCGGCAAACGACTGGGCAATCAGAATCTGTTGTTTGCTGTTGAACTCCCCCTGCGACTGGCAGTAAAAACCGGCCGCGTTCAGGGCGCTGGTATAGTCTTCCAGGGCCGTACGACAATTGACGATGAACGCGGTGCTATCCCCTCTGGTAAAGCGTTGCTGCGCCCAAACCGCCGGAGAACCACCCCAGAGCGACAGGAAAAGCAGACATACAGTAGCCGTATATTTTTTCATAAATTTTATTAGCGTTACAGAACAAGAGGCTCAACGGTTCGGTCGATGTATTCCGGTTGTTGGGAAAATCCATTTTTCTGGGTTTGGGCAATCACTTCACTGCGTACGTCCTGAAAAACATCCCCGATCCGCCGTCCCCGCCGAAGGTGCGCGAGCAGGGCCGCCGTATAGTATCCGTTCTCCTTCGGGCCATTCCGGGCGGTGGAGCCGGGCGCGGTGGCCAGGGCCACGTAGCAGTTATTGATGCTGTTTTCGACATGAATTCGCTTGAATCCGCGGCTCAGCCCACCCTGAGACACCGGGCGGGGCTGCTCGCCCGCAACCACCGAAAGCCGAACCGACCGGGTACTGTCCTTTCGGGCCGGAGCCGTAGTTCCGGCGGGTTTACTGAATGGGTCGTCGCGGCAGGCATCGATGATAATGATGCAATACCGGGGTTCCTGTTTTTGAATGGCGTCGATCAGGTTCGTTACCGAAATAGCCTGCAAATCCATGTCTTCCGGGTTCTTAAGCTGCGCATCGACGGGCAGCAGATAGTTTTCGCCCCGGTGCTGCACGCCGTGTCCGGCATAAAATACCAGCGCGACGTCGGCTTTACTGGCTTTTTTGTAAAATTCCAGCAGCGTTTTATCAATGCCTTCCCGCGTCACATCAGTAACGAGCATGGTTTCGAAGCCCAGGTCGGTCAGCCGTTTTTGCATGGCTTTGGCGTCGTTTCGGGGTTGACCATCCAGACTATTCACGTTCTTGTAATCGGAGTTACCAACCACCAGCGCCATCCGGCGACCGTTGAAATTGGAAGCCGACAGCGCACCGGTTTTGCCGCCAATTTTCAACTTCTGCTCCAGTTGTGCCTTGCCCACCAGCGCATCCGGAAAATCCGGATCGATGTCCAGCGACTGCTGGTAGTAGTTGAGTGCCTGTTTCAATTCACCTTTCTGTTCATAGGCTTCACCCAGATCGCAATACACCCGAAAAAGCTGGCCGTGTTTCAATTTCAGACTCGTCTGAAAATCGGCGATGGCCACATCGACCTGGCCTTTCCGCAACCGCGCCCGGCCCCGGTTTCGATAGGCGTAAGGCGAGTTTGCGTTGAGGTCGATGCCTTTCTGGGCCGTGGTTTCGGCCTCGTCGAACCGGCCGTGTTTGGTCTGGCAATAGCTCAACCCACTGTAATAATCCGCTTTGGAGGGTGCGCGGTTGATGGCCTGCTGGTAATCACGGGCGGCCCGTTCATACTCGCTCAACTGAATATAGATGTACGCACGCTGGGCGTAGTATTTGGCCGGTCCCTCATCCCGGCGGATGGCCTGATTGACGTCCTCCAGGGCCTCCCGGTACGCTTTCACGGCGGGCAACGAGCGAACCACCGCGCTCCCGTGGTAGGCTTCGGCGGCCGTCAGGCCGTCGGGCTGGATTTTCAGGACTTCCCGGTAGTAGCCAATGGCCTTCTGCGGATCGGTTTCCCGGTCGGCCAGTTCCATCCATTGCAGCGCCGTCCGGGCCGACTGAGCCTGAATCGACGGGCCGTGAAAAACGGCCAGACTCAGCAGCAGTACGAAAATTGACAGGTGTTTCATCGCAATTGACTCGATTGATTCCAGTGAACGACCAGGTTGGATGCCTGAACCCAGGGTTCCCGGCGACCGGCCGGAAACGGAACGGCATCCGTTCGTTTGCGCCGGTAAATCTGCGGGCTTTCGACCGAAACCGTGACGCCTTCCAGCACAATGAGCTGTCCGACCACGACCTTATCCGGGTTCTCGATAAAGTCATCACAATATTCCAGGTCGAACGATTGAATCTGGAACCGGGCGATGGCTTCGGGCCTCAGCCGCAGGGCCAGAAGCTGGGCCAGCGTCAGCGTATCGGCTTTTTCACCGGTCATGATCACCACCGTATCCGAGCGCATCAGTTGTTTCAGTTTACCGAGGGCCTGGGTTTGCCGGGTTGAGTCGGCCAGAAACCGCACAAACCAATGCTGCATCTGCTCGTGGTAGTCGGCCACTTTGGCAATGGTCAAACCCGGTAGCTCAATCGAGTCGGCTTTCCGCCGGATGCGGTGAATGACCAAATCCTGGTAGGCCCCCTTCCGCTCCGTCGCATCCAGTTCAAGCACCCACTCGTCGAGTTGCCGCAGCGGCTGCCGGCCTTCGCTCAGGATGCCTGTCAACGCTACCGACGCGGTCACTTCAAGGCGGGTGCGGTTCTTCTTTTTGGCCACTTGCCGCATTCGGGTCGGCTGAAGCTGGAAATGAAAGACATCTTCCCAGAACAGTTGCGAAAAACCGTTGGCCCAGTTCCGGGCGGTCGTTTGGGGCGAAACGTGCTGGTAAATAACCGCTGGCTGGCGCAAATCCGGAATCTTCACCGTGTCGGCCACAAAAAATTCCTGCCAGGAAGCCCGTTTCCGGGTGTCCATCTCTGCCGAATCGACCCGGCTGCTGAGTCGATTGACCCGGTTTTCCCACTTCGCCAGCCAGTTTGCCACGGCCGGATTCACCAGATTCAATCCGGCGGGTTTATCGGGGGCGGCCCAACTGGTCGTACTGGACATCCAGCCACCGATCAGAATCCCTATCAGTATGTTTTTCATGCTATTCATGTCAGTCAGACTTTTTAGACGATGCAGACCATTTCATATACCGGCTCAGGGCGGCAGGCAGGGGCGTTCGGTACTCGACGCTGTAGAGGTCGGTAATGAGCCAGCCCGCATTTTCTTTTTCCCGGTGAAAATCTTCCAGTTTGAGCAGCCAGCCCCGGCGAATGTCCAGATACAGATGCACCTCCTGGGTTTGTTGTAAGGTAAGGCTGCCCTCCTGAACAGCCTTCGACAGCCGAATCAGCGTTTTACTAACCGGATAGGCCGAAAGCGTAAAGGCCAGGAGGTTTTCGCGGTTGCGCAAAAGATTATACAGATTCAAAAACCGGGTTTCGTGCGTTTCAGAACTGATAAACAGCGAACGATCGTTGCGTCGGGACGTATCCAGTCGCATGGTATCCGTCCGCGAAGCCTTCAGAAAAGGAGCCTCCGCATCGATGATCTTCCAGTCCGAATAGGAATCCGTCCGGTTTCTTTTCAGAAAAAAGGTAACCTTCTGGGGCGTATTTTTGTACAAAACCGCGTATTCCACTTCGCCAAATAACTCCTCTGTATCCTTCGGCAGCAAAACGGCGGCCGTGTCGTTTGCAATCGTCGACACAAACTCATCCACCAGGGTTTGATAGGCCGGGCTGTGTCGGCCCGAGCGCACCTTCAGCCGCGGGTCGTCTTCGTTGAAAAGCATCCGCAGGTAGCGTTCCCGTGGGTAGGTCAGCCGACTCAGGGAGTCGAAAGGCTGCTGCGTCGGCGTTTGCTGGTAATTGAGCCGGTGCAGAAAATCACTCACAAAAGCCACGCGCTGAATCATGAACGGTTCGGCGGGTCGGCTCACCACGGACAGATAGGCCGGCTTCGCCACCGAATCCGCAACGAGCCTGGTCAGCGAATCCGTCGCCGGTTTTTTGAGCGTATCCGTCACCCCGGCTTGCCGGAGCGTATCGGCCGATTCCATCGTTCGTGGCCCCTCGATAACCGTCGGCGTCTGGCCCAAAACCGCCAGCAGCGGAACGGCTCCCATTACTATTTGCCAAATTGTCATTCGCGTTGTGTGCAATTAGTTATCGTCCCGAACGGTGGCATCCACCGTGATATTTCCCAACAAAACCATCCAGTTTTTCTCCTTATAGAAGGGGTCTTCCCGCACCCGCAGGTCCGCTTCTATCTTTTTAGTGGTTTTATCCTGATAAACCGGGACGCCATTTCGCCAGGCTTTGAAGGCCTGAAAATACTGCCCGGTTGCCTGGTAGGACCCATCGGGCTGCTTTTTCCAACTATCCAATCGGACCGATTCGAAGTTGGTAATCTGCACTTTATCGTACTTGAGTGCCTTGATCTTTTCCAGGTATTGCCGCAATGGCAAAGTGGTGCGCGTCCCCGTGTTGATATTGGAAACCTCGACGCTGACATCTTTTTTGAACATCAGCAGGGCCTGCCGGATGGCTCCGTTACGCTCATCGAAAGAGCGGTCTTTGTCCGCAATGATTCCTAGAAAATCCACGAAGGCCTTGATCCGGATTTTAGCTTCTTCGCCAAAGTCCTGAAGTTGCTGCTGGGTCAGCGTATCCGGATTAATTGCAGTGGTGGCGTTGGCCCCCGATACCGATTGGACTCCGGTCAGCATCAGACTCAGCAAGACGGGTAGAAAAAAGAATTTCATAGCGAGGGGATTATTCGGTTTGCGCGAAAAATGATTATTTATAATTTTAATCCCGGAGGGTGACACTCATAGTGGCCTTCTTAAACAGAACCACCCAACCTTTTTCTTTATAAAAAGGGGATTCCTGAACACTGAGAACCGGCTCAGCGCTGATAACCTGCATGTTTTCGTATTTGAGCAATTTAACTCTTTCAAGATATTGTCGCACCGGCATTGTGTGTGTCACCCCAGTCATTCTATTTAAAATCAGAAGGGTAGCTTCTCTCTCAAACATCCCAAGGGCCTGCCGGATGGCTCCATTGCGCTCGTCAAAGCGACGGTCTTTGTCCGCAATAATTCCCAGAAAATCCACGAAGGCCTTGATCCGGATTTTAGCTTCTTCGCCAAAGTCCTGAAGTTGCTGCTGGGTCAGCGTATCCGGATTAATTGCAGTGGTGGCGTTGGCCCCCGATACCGATTGGACTCCGGTCAGCATCAGACTCAGCAAGACGGGCAGAAAAAAGAATTTCATAGCGAGGGGATTATTCTGTAAAGGTTTATCAATCAGCACCGTACCATTCATTTACTGATTCCAGATCTCCTGAACGGCGACTTCGGTGTAAAACCGGCCCGATGGATCCAGTTTGGAAAGCCGCTCCACGATGTTGACCTGCCGGATGCTTTTTGCCAGCGTCGAATAGCGGCTCATCAACTGATCCAGCGGTATGAGTGCCACCTGGGTTGCGTTGACGTATACTTTTACCCGGGCATTGTGAACAAAATACTGCCCGGCCTGGGTCTGTTTCGAGGTGCGAACGGCATAGGTGAGCGACTCATCCGCCAGCGTGTTCAGAAAACCGTTTACGTCGCTGAAATCCGGTCGTTGAGCCGATGCCGGGGCCGCGGGTTGTGGCGCTCCGGCAACCATCGCTGGCTGGGCAGGAGCAACCGCATTGGAATCGACCGGGGCAACCGGGGCGGCAGACGGCGGTGTTGATGGCGGTACCACTGCCACCTGGCTGTCTGGCACCGTTGTGGTAGAATCACTGGCCAATCCAACCGTGAAGATCGACTCCTGTTTGGCCTGGCGGGCGGCCTGAATGCTCCACATCCGGGTTTGCGTATCGTCGAGCAACTGCTCCCAGGTCACCCGTTCGTTGTAATGGCAGGCATAATCGATCGATTGCAGGAGCGACCAGGTATAAAAACTCCCGCCCGGAGCAGCCCCCGAAACCTGCCCCCGTTTGCTGCTGGCGGCAATGACGCCCCCCCGCTGCTGCAGGAACAACTGACGAAAAATAGCCGGATTACACGCCGTGCCTTTCACCATAGACCGGTCCTGGGGGACGTTCTCATCGATCACTTTGTTGCAGCAATCGCCAATGGTGAGACAGAACCGGGCCTTCTTTTTCATCAATTCTTCATGAATGAGCATGAGGGGGAAGTTTCCGTCGCCGGTCGTATCGATCGCCATGATCGGAAAATTCCCGGCATATTTGGTCAGGTTGAAACCGTGCCCGGTGTAATAAAAAACGACAATGTCCTCCGCACCACAGGTCAATCCCAGGATCGACTTCCGAATCGCATCGTTGCTAAAATTTTCTTTCACCAACACGCCCGGCTTATACACGTAGCCGATGCTTTCGGCAATTTTACTAAACTGCTCGTGGAAGCGAAGAATATCCAGTTGACAGGCCCGGGCCAGGGTTTTATCTTCGGTAGCCCCTACCATGATGACGTGAAAAGTGGGTTGAGATTGAGCCCGAAGCGTAGTCAGGCTGACAAGACAAATGCAAAACAAGACGATCGATCGCATATAGAATTTGATTTTGTACCCATCCATGTCCGCAACCGGACTCAGGTTATCACCTTTTTTGAAAAAATGTGAAAATAAAAACCGCCCGCGACCGAAGGCCGCTTCTGGCCAGGCCACACCCCCTTATATTACTTAATTCGCATTTTGGTAAACAAGGTAAAATTAGCCATACCAAATAGGCTAACAATACCTACTTTCGGGTATTTCTACTAAGGAAAACAGGACATAATCGCGGTTATCGGCAGGAATGTTGATGGACACGCGGATTTGATGGGTACCTGCTCTTTCCGGCTCACTTCTCCCGTTCTGATTCTGAGGGTTATATCTCGTTTAGCATGACTAAAAACTACACCATGTATCACTACAGGAAGGCCATCGGCTTTCGCCTGCACCAACCTGCGCGCTTCTTTCATTGTCTATTAGAGATGGAATTGTTACGGGAATTCTGACTGGAAGTGTGTGGAATGAAACTACGAGTAAAGAGCAAAAATACGTGGTATTCTTACAAATAAATACGGTTTTCGATTAAAATTAATCAGGAATTTTTATTCCCTTTCCGGCTGGGTTATAAAGTCCGGCTGGTCAGAATTGCCGTGGAATTAGCGAAACAATACAAACTGATAATCAAATTCTTCGTAAATAATTTCATAAATCGCGGCCAAACTATAAAACAGGAGCGTATGGTTGTTACTTTTCCAACAGCGATAGAATAAAAAACACCAAACCGCCAATGAAGAGGATGGCCGAAAATAAAACCGCAAAAATCATCAGAAACCCCTGACTACCGGTTTTGGGCATCACCATCAGGGAATCTCTCTCTTTAAACCGACCAGTTTGCGGATTCGTCAGCTTAAAACGACCTTCCTGTTCGATGGTAAATTCGGCAATGGGAACAATCCGGCTGCCCGACCCATCTTTCCGCTGCCCGAGCAGGTTGACAAACGAATGCACGGCCACGGTCTTTCCCGTCATTAAATCGGACACTTCAAACGGAATATCCGTCGGAATTATACCGGTTAACGAAGGGCGTTTGACCGCGATTTCGTACGCGCCGGGCTCTTTTAACGGAAATTCAAAATCCGGCACCAACGCCGAGTCTTCAATTTTTGTTCCGGCTGTATAAATGCGGATCAATTTGCCAATGCTTTTGAAGAGCAGCAGGAAACCAGCCACCATCAGCAAAGCGAATAAAACCGTTGACCAAAATGGAAACATGGGATAAGAAATGTTAAAATTCCAGAAGCGATCCCTGTTCGGGAAAAATTAATTTTAGTTTCAGCGCGTTGCTTTCCCGAAGCTGCTTTTTAATCGCGGCTTCGTTGGTTCCGGCCGGTTTGATGTGTGTAATCACAACCGGCAATCCGTCCAGGGCTGTTGCACCGGTCAATTTGCTCAAAACCGTCAATTCGTGCATCAGCCAGTTCGGTGTTAAATGCCCATACAACTGGTTATCCGGTTGCTCGTTCGGATACGAAACTTCGATCAATAATCCCTTAAGCTTTTTCGATTGAATCAGTGGAGAAATCGCCTGCCAGAGTTGCGACAGATGCGTCGATTTCTCGATTAAATCCGGGCCGGTATCACCCAGATACAGCAGGTAATGTTCGCCGTTTCGGATCAGAAAAGCCGCACTCTGGTACGAATTGCCGTGGCTCAACGGAAAAGTTCGCACGCTCAGACCCGTCGCTTCGATGGGAATTTCGTTCGCCGGCGAAAGAACCGTGTAGCGGTATTTGCTCAACGCTGGCTGATCGCCCTCATTGGCCAGATTGGGCCAGCTTTTCCAGTTGAAATAATTCTTTTTGAGGACATCAAGGCAAGCCGCCATCGCATAAATCGGCTTCCGGGCATCTTCCGTCGAGTTGATGATCAGACCCGACAAATGATCCAGATGGGCGTGGCTGATCAGGTAGGCTTTGATGTACTCTTTCAGAACGGTTTCGGAACTCACTTTAAATACCTGATTCTGAACCGCTTTCTCAATCCCGGCGTGAAGCGTTCCCGCATCCAGACAGATGTACGCATCCGTTCCCTGCGGAGCCAGCAGATAGGCCGAAAGATTGCTTTCGTCGATACCGCCTTTCACCCCCAACGGAACTACCTTGAAGGTTGACCCGGACGGTTTTTGCGCGAAGGCTCCGGAGAATACGAAGAGAAAAAAGAAGACGGGTAGAAATCGGACAGCCATGGAGCAAACGGGTTAACCGTTTAAAACTACACGATTTCTGCCACCAATTCAAGGCTTCACCCGATCCCACCACTTCCGGACCGGCGCCATCCAGTCGGGACCGTTCAGCAAAGCCGGGTGATGCAGGACCTCCAGCACCTGCCGGGCGGTCATCCGGCGGTCGGGCGACACCGTCAACAGCCGGTCGATGAGCCGCTCACTGGCCTTCGACAGCCCGGGATTCAGCTTGTGGGGAGCGAGGTAATCGCCTTTCTGAATCCGGCGGCCGATGTCGCTCTGCGTGTTTCCGCCAAACGGGGGCTGCCCCGTCAGCATTTCATACAGCAGAACCCCCAGCGCCCAGCAGTCGGACGCGGAACTGCTCCGGCCGGAAAACTGCTCGGGAGCCATCGAAGACGCCGTACCGATCAGGTGGCCCTCGTGCGTCAGTTTGGGTGAAGTAGCCGCCCGCGCCAGGCCAAAATCCAGCAATTTGGCTTTTCCGGGTCGGGCAATTTTGATATTTCCCGCTTTCAGATCCCGGTGAACGATGTCGCGGCTGTGCAGATACTCCAGCGCCGAAGCAATCTGGGCCAGCAGTTTCCAGGCGGTTTCTTCGGGAAAAGGCCCATTTTTTCGGATGTACTGCTCAATCGTCGGCCCTTCGATGTATTCCAGCACCAGGCAGGAGAGGCCGTTTTCCACAAAAAACTCGTACACGAGCGCAATGTGCGGATGCCGCAGCGAGGCCTGTACGGCGGCTTCGTTCCGAAACCGGTCGGCCTGCTCCATCCGGCTCAACAGCTTGACGGCCACCGTCCGCTGCGTCGCGGTGTGGTAGGCCTGGTACACCTCGCCCATCCCGCCCGACCCCACCCACTGGGTCAGCGTGTATCCTCGTATCGATTGGTTCATGGCTCACATGCGGTTTTTCTCACCCCAGAACCGTGGCCGCCAAACGGGTCAGGTTCATCGAGCGGGCGTTGGAATCAATGATGTCGCGGTACAAACCGCCTTCACGGTAGAGCGATTCGTGGGTTCCCTGCCCCACGATTTTCCCTTCCTGCATGACATAAATCTGGTCGGCGTCCATGATCTGACTGATGTTGTGCGAAATGATCAAAACCGTCCGGTTCTGCTTGATGGCGTCCAGGCTGTCCTTGATCTGTTCGGTCGTAATGGCGTCGAGGCTGGCGGTGGGTTCGTCGAGCAACAGCACCGGCGGGTTTTTCAGGAAAAGCCGGGCAATCGCAATCCGTTGCTGCTGACCACCCGACAAAGCGCGGGCTTCGGTCTGGTAGCCCTGCGGCAACTGCAACACCTGATCGTGCAGACTGGCCTGGCGGGCGGCTTCCACCACGGCCTCAAACGGCGTGTCGAGCTTGCCGTAGCGGATATTCTCCTCGACAGTTCCGGCAAAAATGTGGTTTTTCTGCAATACCAGCCCGACGTTCTCCCGGACAAATTCGCTGTTGTAGTCCGATAACGGCTGACCGTCGAGCAGCACGCTGCCCCGCGTCGGGTCGTAAAAACCGGCCAGCAGATTCAGCGCCGAGCTTTTCCCGGCCCCCGACAAACCCACCAGGGCCGTCACCTTGCCGGGTTGCAGTTCGAGGGTGATGTTCCGCAATGCCTGTTTGCCGTTGGGATAGACAAAATCCACGTTTTGCAACGCAAAATACCCTTTCCAGGTGGGCGATTTCAGCGAACCGCGCTGGAGCATGTAGGTGTTGTTCTCGATCATATCGAAAAATCCTTCGGCATACACCAGGGCTTCGGTATACTCGTCGTAGATGCGGTGCAGGTGCCGAACCGGTGCCGACACGTTGTTGAACAGCATGATGTGCAGCAAAATGGCACCGACGGACATCTGGCGATTCAGGACGAAATAGATCGTTACGACAAAAACCAGCACGATTCCCACCTGCTCGGCCACGCTTTTTAGTCCGTCAAACAGGTAGTTGGTGCGGTGGTGTCGAATTTCGTTCTCGGCCAGCCGGTGGTTCAGGTCGTGCTGGCGGCCCTGTTCGTAACCTTCCCGCACGAAGGATTTGACAACAAAGATGGATTCGAGCAGACCAAACAGCGCATTGGCCTTGTTTTCCCGGATTTCCTGAATATTCCGGCGAATCTGCTTCTGGCGATTGGTTTGTTCGCGGCTGATGTAGGCATAAACCGGCAGCACGAGCGTGGCAACAATGCCCACCCCGACGTTTTTGTTATAAATCAGAATCAGCGCAAAAGCGGCATTGGCCAGCATCGGCACAATGTCTACGAACAGGTTTTTGACGGTTTTCGTCAGGCTCTCGATGCCTTTGTCGATGCGTTTTTCGAGCTTCCCGGTCTGGTTCTGCCCCAGCGCAAAAAAGGACAGGTGGTACGAAACAATCCGCTGAATGGTGTAATCGTAGAGGTCGGCGGCCATGCGAAACCGAATGCGGTCGCTCAGGAATTTTTGCCCCAGTTGCACCAGCAAACTCAGCACTTCCTTGGCCAGCAGAATCACGACCAGCGTTCCGACCACCCAGCTTACTTCCTGTTTGTCAATGGGTTTTTTCAATAACTTCTGGACGGTATTGACGGTGTGTTCCATCACCAGGGGCGTCACCTGGGCCAGCAAGGCACCGATGGTCGTCAGCAGGAGCGCCAGGGCCAGACTTCCCCGGTAGCGCCGGACGAAGGGCCACAATTTTCGGATCAACAGGAACGTATTCATCAGATCATCTGGCGGATAAATTCCTGGGTGTTCAGTTTGCCGTCGGTCTGGTAGTCGTAGAAAAGCTCGGTCATCGAGGCCACGATGTGCGGGTCTTCGGTCAAAAAAGCCGTCAGTTTGGTGGCCCGGCCGCTCGTGCTGGAGCCGCTGCCGAGAATACAGACGCACAGGCCCCGGTAAATTCCCGGTTTGTTTTCGCGGGGGGCGCTGATGAACAACTGAACGGGCAGCGTCTTGTTGGCTTTCGTAATCCGGATGCCCAGTTCCTGCATTTCCCGAATCGCCTGGGTGTGTTCGGCATACAATTGGTTCACCAGCAGCGCTTTGGGGTCGGCTGGTTCGGTGGCCGACGACGGAATCAAAAACCGGTTGTGGTGCGGAACGCTGTCGGTCTGGCTCAACAGGGCGTTGCTGCCGGGGCGGTAGGTTTCCACCAGAACGTGTTCATTGATGACTTTGCCAAGGTATTTCAGAAAGGCGTGACTCGCTCCTTCGTTCTGGTCGTTGAGGGTCACAAACTCGACGTGGGCGTCGCTGCCCATGTTCTGGAGATAGATGGCGGCTCCTTTCAGCTTGTTTTCCACGTCCGTACAATCGCGTTGCAGCCCTTCGGCTTTGCGGGCGTAGTCGAACTGGGTCGCATTCCGGAGTTCGTGCGGTTTCAGGTCGGCGTGTTTGGCGACGTAATCCATCCGAAATGGCGCAATGCCTTCCACCCGGGCGGTATTGGACAGAACGAGCAGATCATTGCCCTGCGACTGCGCCGATTCCACCACCCGGCCAATGCCTTTCAGCACCTCGTCGGAGCCTTCCATCAGCAACACTTTTTCGTTGACTTTGCCGCTCACATCGATCATGAGCGTGTTGAGCGACTGCGTAGCCTGCACCAGCAAATGGGTCTGGGTTTTGATGTGCTCCATTTCCTGCTGGTTCAGCCGTTCCTTCAGGCGGTTGGCTTTCTCCGTCGTAACGGTGACGTACAAACCGATGAAGATTCCGACAATCCCGCCGAGCAAACCGGCTATATCGAGTTCACGGATGTATTTGTCGAGCCCCGGATTGAAATACGCCCGGGCATCCGTCCACTTCCCGGTTACGGGATCAACCTGAAAATCAGACAAATAATGCGTTGTATCGTGAAAGACATAGTACCATTTCAACCCCAGTGAAATCAGCAATGCCAGGAAAGGAATCATGAAAAACGCCGTGAAGAGCAGCGGGTGATTCCGGATGATGTCGTAGAGTACCGCAAAAAAACCGTCATTTTTGGGATCGGATTCGGCGGTACGAACCGGTTGAGGAGCGGGGGTAGAAACAGCGTGCATGAGAGCCTTTGTTAGATGAATTGACCGTAACAAAGGTCTCGTTCGGGACTCCCCTATTCAATCCGCAAAGACCTACATTTTGGGTACAGGAAAACCTATAGTTTCCGTGTACCGACCGAAAGCATAAAGTTGTGGAGATACCCTACCGCCCCCCGGAAGCAACCCCCAAATTGGCTAATTTTTTATACAGCTTTGTAAGTAATTCCTGGGTTGATCCCAACCAGAATTCGCTCCAGCTTACGGAGGTCTGCGCCTTTTTTCCCAGAACGGTTTTCAGTGTATTATTCCGACGTTTGAAATAGACCAGATAGTCGTCACAGACCCGAACGATGGACAAAGTATCATCTTTACGTACCTGATTAGTAGTAATCAGCGCAGCGAGATAAGCGCGGGCGTCTTCTTCCGTATCGGTGTAGGTAAGATTCGTGCTGTTGCCATCATAATGGACAACGATATAGTCTTTCATGGTTGATTGGGGCATCTTTCAAAGAAGTATACAATAGTAACAAAAATTGAGTATTTGTACGCAATAAAACTTGATAAAAATTAATATCCCCGGAAAAAATATTATTTAAAGGTTGCTGTTACCGTCGACTGGTTGTAACCGGCGAAGCAACCCAGCCCCCCCGTGATCGTATTGGGTAACAACACCGGCTCCGCAAACGGGTTTCCATCCGATTTTTTTTGCAGTTCGAGAGCCTGGTGATACTTGTAATAAGCCTCATCCACATGGAGTAAGCTCGCCTTCACGGTGGCCTTGTCATACAGATTAACGAACGTCATTTTATCAGACACCGTCTGGCTTGTCGTGGCACTCTGGTTCAGAAGCCCCCGGTACGATTCCAGCAATTTTCCGTCTCTGGCACCGTCCGACAACAGCGTGTTGACGGTTCCCAGCGATTCGAAAAGAACCGGTGTGGTTTCTGCTTTGGGCTTCGTGCCTGCTTCCGCTTTGCAGGTAGGGCACGATTTCGCATAGGCAAAGACCCCAATTGTCTGGTAATAGTTGGTTACGGACGGCGCATCCTGCCAATAATACCGGACAAAGTATTCTTTCTGGCGGTTGGCATCCTCCGATGAATCGAGCCGGACCTGTTGCAGGCGCAGGGCCTGCGGAATCGTACAGACACCGGAAGCACTCAGACCGTCGGGCGTTTGCGCCGTGAGCTGATACGTCTCGCCCGCCCGAATCGGAAATTTCTTCGGATCAGCCTGATAATAATCGTTCTTGCCGTTATAGGTGAGTTGAATCGACCGGCCACCCGCCGTAAGCGTTACTTTGGCATCCCGGACCACGCCGTAATTGGTTGTGTAATTGGGGTCGGCAACAGGACGGGTGCTGTTCACTTTGATGGCCAGAACCGTGTCCTGCGGGGAAATGAATCCAATCAGGACCAGCTTTTTAGCGACTTGCGTTAACCCTTCGGGCTCAATTTCCTGACGCATATTCTGGCAACCGGTGGCCAATAGCATAACAAGCAGAGATACGACGTATATCCGTTTCATGGTAATAAGTGGGTAAGACAGAGAGTTATTCACTAAAACCGCACAAGGAGTACTCCATTGCACTCCTTGTGCTTCAGAACCCGCACAACGGTGCTCCATTGCACCGGTTGTACTTTAAAAAACCGCACAGGGCTGCTCAATTACACCCACTGCACTTTAATAATCGTACAGGGCTGCTCCATTACACCCACTGCACTTTAATGATCGTACAGAAATGCGCCATTGCATTCGCTGTACGGGATTGTATTCACTACTCGGTTTAAAACTTGAACGTGTAACTAACCGTGGGAACGACCGGAAAAAGCGAATACCGATAGAGCACCGACTTCGACGGTTTATTGTCGATTTCTACTTTCCCTTCCAGCGAATAATAAAAGGGATTCCGCCGGTTATAGGCATTGTAAACACTTAGTTCCCAAATACTTTCGCGCGATTTTCTCTTGGTGTGGTATTGCAGGCTGAGGTCCATCCGGTGGAAGGCTTCGGCCCGAAAACTGTTCTTCTCGCCGTAATCTTTCACGTTTCGGGTGTCTATAAACGGGCTGGCACTGGGGTTGGAATGATCCGGATTATTGGCACTCACGGCGTACCGCGACAGCGGAACCGTCAGAGCCTGCCCCGTTCCGTATACCCACGTTCCCGATACCGTCCACCGCTGACGGAGCTCATATACGCCCACCACCGAGAAGTCGTGCCGACGGTCGTAGCGCGGAAAAAATTTCCGGCCGCCGTTCAGGTCCGCAAACTGCCATTGGGTCCACGACAGCGTGTAGCCCAGCCAGCCGGATAAGCGACCGGTTTTTTTCTGGAGCATTACCTCGCCCCCGTACGACCAGCCTTTGCCCGCCGTTACGTTATCTTCCCAGCGGGCGGGTGCTCCCGTAGCCGTGGTGTTGGTCAGCAGAAAACTGGCGCCCTCCTTATAGCTGATGTTGTTGGTCATCGTTTTGTGATAACCCTCGACGGTAAGCGCAATGCCGGAGTTGAAATCTTTAACGACGCCAATGGCCAGTTGTTCAGACTGTTGCGGTTTCACGCGGTCGGTGGTGGGCACCCACAGGTCGGTGGGAAGACCGGCACCCGAACTCGACAGCATATGAACGTACTGGTTCATCAGCGCATAGGCTCCTTTCAGCGTCCAGTCGGCTGGTAGTTTGTAGGCCACCGACAGACGGGGTTCCGGCCGGACATACTGCGCGTCTTTATGCCAAAAATAACTCAGCCGCAACCCGGCATTGATGCGCCAGCGGTTCGTTGGCTGCCAGAAATCTTCGGCATACACCCCGGATTCAATCACCTCGATGGCCTGATCGGCCCGCATCGACGGTGTGCCGGTTTCCAGTTTGGCCGAAACCACCGCGCTGGGCGTAAACCGGTGAGACGTTGCCTGAAAACCAAACCGCAGTTGATGCGTCGCCCCGGCATAGACATCGAGGTCATGTTTCAGCGTAAAATCCCGGATACCCGAAAAATATTCCAGCCGGAAAACCGCCCCGGCCTGATTGGCAACCGTGGCCGTTTCTTCATTGGCAACCCGCATTTTGTACTGACTGAAAACCAGCGCCGTATGACCCGATACGCGATTGGAAAACCGGTGGCTCCAGCGGAGGGTACCCGTTGAATTGCCCCAGCCGAGTTCCGATTCCAAGGTGCGATCGTTGTAAACCCGCTGGCTGGTGAACTGGTCGGCTCCCATATAGCCACTCAGATAGACGCGGTCGCGCGGGCCCAAATCAAACGAAAGTTTGGCGTTGTAATCGTAGAAACCGGAGCGGGTCGGAAGGCCGGATTCCGGCCCCGGCGAGAGCGCCTGCGTCAGCAATCCTAAATAACACTGCCGCGCCGACACCAGAAACGACGCTTTGCCTTTCTGCAACGGGCCTTCGAGCGTCAAGCGGGAGGCAATCAGACCGATGCTGCCCGTACCGTGCAGGTTGTTCTTATCGCCTTCTTTCATGCCCATTTCGATGACCGAAGACAGCCGCCCGCCGTACCGCGCCGGAAAACCGCCTTTTGTCAGTTCGACACCCTTCAGGGCGTCGCCGTTGAACACCGAGAAAAAGCCGAGCAAATGGCTGGGATTGTAGACCACGGCTTCGTCGACCATGATCAGGTTCTGATCCGGCCCACCGCCCCGGACATAGACGCCCGCGTTCCCTTCTGATCCTTTCTGAACACCCGGCAAAAGCTGGATCACTTTCAATACGTCTTTTTCTCCCAGCAAAGCCGGTATTTTATGGAGTTGGGCAATCGGCACTTCAATTCGGCTGAGTTGGGCGTTGTCGCTGTCTTTTGGCCGGGCCAACTGGCTTTTAACCGACACTTCGGTCAGGGTTTGCCCGGGTGTCAGGGATATATCGAGTGTCTGCTTAAGTGTCGTTGGGAGGAGGGTGCGGGTGACCGTTTCGTAACCCACAAATGAAAAAATTACCGTCACACTGTCTTTGGCCGGAACGGATAAGGTATAGAAACCGGCAGCATCGGTAACTGTCCCCGTTTGATGACCGGCCCAATAAACGTGAACGCCGGAAAGAGGCTTGCGATTGCCCATTTCCCAGACAAACCCCGACATGGTTGCCGGGGTTTGTGCTGCCGCCGAAATGGTCGCTAATGCAAAAAAGAGCTTTGCAAGAGTAGAGGATGCTTTCACAATATCAGACAGAGAATAATACTAAGTACTTTTACTTAATGCAAAGTAAATACATTATCAGACATGTTGAGTAACCGAAGAGCAAAAAAAGTAAATAAAATATTTTTCCTAACTTATTGAAGGAGTAAATTAATCTAGACAAAATACTGATTTACAATATTTTATGTACCAATTAAATAATAGTAAATTTTTTATCAGACACTAATTTTAATTGAATTTTAATGTTTCAGACAATCCGCAAAGCAGAAATAAATTACTTTTCCCACAATTCGTAAGTACCAATAACGGCATAAATAATTACTAAGTATTAGCTAAGTAACCACCGGCAGGCATACCGCCTGGTCTTTCGAACGCGTCTTCCCATTGTCTTAAGCGAGCTGGTTACAATTCGGTTAGAAAATCAAAAAAAATAATAAAACGAAGAAAGACCACTCAATCACTTTTCAAACTGATTAGTTGTCCGGGGAATTTTTGAGGGCTATTATTGTCTGATAAATATTTATACCTGGATCGGCTGTAAGAAGTTTTCATCCCGAAATTTCTTTAAAAGAAAACACTACAAGCCTATTTAGTCTCCATTTTGTCCTATCTCTGATCTTATAGGCATTGTAACCGCCTAAACATTCTTAAATAATCAACTATTTATGTTGTTTAAATACAACTATATAGTACTCATCTCCGGAAATAACCGGTGATTTTAGCCAAACTCACAAACTGTACTTATTTAATATTGATTCTTTTTACTCTCAACGTGTATGATTAGTCTTGTATCCAGGGTGTATTCCCTTCCTTCCCGCGCTGCCGGTACGCGAAAGGCCCCTCCCAGGGTTTATGCGCGGGTTGGAAAGCGTTTATTTGACCTTTTCTTTGCCGGTTTGCTTACGGCTCTCGTGCTCATTTGGCTCGTTCCCCTGATTGCCCTGGCCATCAGCCTGACCTCACCGGGGCCGGTTATTTTTGCCCAACTCCGTACCGGCCGGAACGGACGTCCGTTTCGGTGTCTTAAATTTCGGACAACGGTTTACCATCCCCGAAAAAAATACCACGCTACCCACCAGCAGCAAGCCGACGTCACACCCGTGGGCCGGTTTCTGCGGAGCAGCCGCCTGGAAGCAGTACCGATCTTTTTCAATGTACTGCTCGGCGACATGAGTTTGGTTGGTCCCCGCCCCCACACGCTTCAATACGATGCCCAAAACTGGACGGTACCCGGTTATCGCGAACGCCAGACGATGCGTCCGGGCCTGACTGGCCTGGTTCAAACCCGCCTGGATAGTGCTGCAACGCCGGGACTGATTCAATTGCCGTATGCCTTTCGCTACGACCGATGGTATGCTCGTCAACACTCGCTTTGGCTGGATTTTAAAATCTGCTGGTGGGCTATTGCGGGCCATGCGAAAGCCCTAAGTTGAATCAAACGACCACAGCACACGCCAATTAACAGACAACAATTGTGACCAAAAAGGAGGAATAGTAACATACTGGCATAGTGTTTGCTAACGTTTAAGAAAGCTATGTACTCATCGTTACTTTTCCATGAATACCGCACGTACCAGTATCAAAGTTAGAGACCGCAGAGGGAGAGCTGTCACGATTTCTGCCAAACAAATCCTCTTTTTTGAAGGCTGGAGCAATTATAGCCGTATTTTTCTTAACAAACAGAACGGTTTTGTTTCTAGCTATACACTGAAGGAACAACAGGAATATCATCCTTCCTTCTGGCGTATCTCGCGGTCGCATCTGGTCAATCCGGAGCATATCATTCAGATGGATTTGCATGATATGCACAATAGCTGGGTTGAATTATCAGACGAAACCCGTCTATCGGTAAGTCGTCGGAGAGTCAAATCCATTGTCACACTGGCGAAATTCTTCAACCTGCTGGTTTCCTGAAAACAGGCCGATGCTGCCTGCCGGGAAACGAATGAGAATGCCCGGTAAGCGGTCGTCGACACCCCATACTGCCATTTACTCAACGCTAAACATGAAAGACAGGCAGGGCCTGGTGTGTTGCGGTCTAATAGCCCGGGAGGGCGTTTAGACCGCAGCACCGGGCCAGTCGCCGATGGCTTTCAGGCCCCTGCATCGCTTCGGCACGCCCAGCTCCTCCACCTTGCGCAGAGTTGGTTTGCAACGGGCTTATTCTGATTCGTACTCAACGTGTAACGTAAAAATGCTGAATCGGTATCACTGGTTTTATTACCGGCTGCGATCTCTATCGACCGCAGAAGTGGGCTTCCGGCTGCGACAGTATTTCCAGAAAAAAGCTGACAAACAACAGGTTGGATGGAAACCAAACGTTTTACCGGCAACCTGGCCGGAGCGTATATTCGCCATGTCCTCCGACCATATTCCGGCGTTCCCCTTTTTACACGAACAGAAGATTTTTGAACAGACGCTCGACTATCGCTACCCGATCGACTGGCACCTCGACCTGAGTACCAACAAACGGTTTCCGCTCACTTACGCGAAGGAAATCAACATTCAAAACGCGGCTTTTGGAAATGTCGAATACGTCTGGGAAGTCAACCGGTTCCTTTTTCTGCCGGCGCTGGCGCTGCGTTACCAGCTCACGGCCGACCCGCGGGAATTAAGCCGGCTCATCACCCTCATTTCGTCGTGGGTCAAGGCAAACCCTTATCTGCTCGGCGTCAACTGGTACAGTAATCAGGAAGTGAACATCCGGCTGATCAACTGGTTCATCTGCTGGAATATCCTGGATGCGTCTATTCTGGCCAAAACCGACCCGGTTTTTCAGCGTTTTGTCGAATCGGTCTGGCTCCCGATCATTTACCAGCACTGCCTGTATAGCCGCAACAATCTTCCGTTTCCTTCAACTGCCGGCCACCAGCTCATTGCTGGCTATGCGGGTTTGTTTGTTGCCAGTTCATTGTGGAAGTTTCCGGAATCGCCCGCCTGGCATTCGTTCGCCCAGGGTGGTCTGGAGCAGGAAATGCAGCGCCAGCAGGGAGCCAACGGGATCAACCGGGAAGGAACCGCCGGTTCAATTTCCTTCATTGCGGATTTGTTTCTCCTGACCTATCTGACCGGTTTACGCACCGGGAATCCGTTTTCCGCACATTATATTCATCAACTGGAGAATATGTTTTCGTATATGGCCCAATTGCCCGACGAACAGGGCCATGTTCCTGCCTACGGCGATGAGGGCAGCGGGTATCTGTGGTATCTGGATAACCCGGCACCGGCCAACAATTTCCGGTCGCTGCTCTCGGCTTCGGCCATTCTGTTTGGCGATCCGCTTTCGAAAGAACGATCACAGGGTTTCGATCTGAAAAACCGCCTGCTTTTTGGCGACGAGGGTCTTCCGAAATTCGAGGCTGTTCCGGCCCGGGAAACGACCCTGGGCAGCCAGTTTTACCCGGCAGAAGGGCATTACATCCTCCGCAAACAGGAAGCCGGTACCGGTGAAATTTACGTCCATTTCAACGCAGCCACACTGGGGTCTTCGGCCTCCGTACCCCACGGTCACGCGGATGCGCTGTCGTTTGTCATGCACGTCGATGGACAGCCTTTTTTCGTCGATTCCGGTACGTATGTGCAGTATTCAACTTCGGATTGGCGCCGGTATTTTGTCAGTACCCGCGCCCACAACACGGTTTGTATCGACTGCGAAAATCAGGCATTTCAGGACGATGCGCTGCGGTGGCGGAATCCGTACGTCATCACGACTCACAAAGCCGAAATCCGTGACGATTCGGACGAAGTCATTGCCTCACACAACGGATATGACCGGATTGGTTGTTCACACCAGCGCCGGATGGCGTTCGATAAACGAAATAACCGCCTGCTGATCGACGACCAGGTCGAAAGCCGGCGAACCGGGACTCGTATGGTTGAGGTTCTTTTTCACGTTCATCCGGCCATCCGGTTTCGGGCCAAAGGCCGCAATCATTTTATCCTTTCGCACCCCCAAACGAAGCGGCTGGTGGTGCTGCAAATCGATCCGGTTTTGCAGGTCGAGGTCGTCAATGGCCAGCAGCAGCCGGATTTGCTGGGGTGGTATTCGGCGGGCTTGTATCAGAAACAGGCTACCTGCGTTTTCAGGGCCTATCTAAGCCTGGGGTCCGAACGACGCGTTGAACTACAGCATCAAATCACCGTGCAATCCTGAGCGAAATCCGGGTTGGTCAAGCGCAAAAGATAGTAACATGGATAGAGTAGTCAAGAAAAAAACCAGTCAATTGACTGGTTTTTTCTTTCAAATAACCTGATATTCTCACTAGTAAAAATCTATTCGCAAGGTATTAGTTTCCATACAGCAAACGAAACCCTTTTGTAAACATTTGGCGGGCAATTTCGGGCGAAACCACTAGAAATGACGTATTGTCGCGGGCAACAATCTGGGCGTTCAGGCCTTCCATAAAAAACTGGTTGGCACACCCGATGGCTTGCGGCAGGTTTGTAAAACTACAGGACTGCAATTGATTACGTGACCGGTTTGATGTCGTCAGGTAGGATGCGTTCTTGAGCGTGTTCATTAAAAGTACAGTTACGGTAAGACAGTTCAAAGGTAATAATCCGTCAATAAATTAAGTAATAATACTCACTAAATTTATTATTCGGTAGTATACTTAAAGGCTAAAAAACACCAAAAACGGTTACAAATCAAGCAACTACGGAAATACGTAAATATATTTTCCTATTCTACAACCCCGGTCTGCTCTGTCAGAAGAAAGGTCATCCCGCAGTGGCCGGGAGGCCATGATAACACACGCCCGGTTCCTTTTCATATAGAAAGCCTGCCTCCAGGGGAAGCAGGCTTTTCTGTTAGTCCAGGTTATTAAATTGATTGTCTCAGGAGACTTACTCCTTGAGTACTTTCAGCGTGCGGAGTAATCCTTCGCCCCGCTGAATCTGGAGCAGATACATTCCGCCCGGCAGGCCGTTCGATTGCACATTGAGGGTGGCTTTACCCGGTTCAATCCGCGTGTCCTGGTCCGAAACCGGCAGTTGTTGCCCCGTCGGCGAAACGATTGAAAAACGATAGGGTGCCAGCGGTACGATTTGTTCCTGGGATTCCAGCGGCAGGTTTACCGTGATCTGATCGCGGAACGGATTGGGATAAACGCCCCAGACGGCCGATTCGGCGGTGGAGTTGGCCACCGAAATTTCGGCGTTCTCCCGTTTACCGGAAATATTTCTTACGTAGAACGTAATGAGCCGCGTGACGAGCTGGTTGCCCTGAATATTGGGGTTTTTGTAACCGGTCACTTTCAACATATAGATCCCAACTGGAAGCGGAATTCCTCCGTTGTCGCCCACCATGGCCCAGGGTGCAAAATTTTCCTGAAAATTCACGTTTTTAGGTCCACTGAGTTCAAATTTCACACTCAACACCTTCGTCTCAATTTCGAAAAAGATATTGATCATGGCCGGCAGCGTATTCGCCATCAGCACCGTTTCGTGGTTCAATTCCTGAATGAAGTTCTGCGGTTCGGGTCCCTTGCCAGCCTTATAGAGTTTCATAACGATGTTTTCTTTTACCGTCATGTTGTAGGTGACGATCACGGAACCTGCCTTGTTGTCGATCGCCTTCACGCTGACCGCAACGGTTTGAGCCGTTGTGGGAACACCGCTGATGACACCGGTCGTCGGGTTGTAAGAAAGCCCTTTCGGCAAATTGGTCACCTCGACCGACGTGATGCTGCCATCCGGATCTGAAAAATGCGACTTGCCGATCGTGTAGGAATAGGCAATGCTGATCGTTGCCGTTTGGCCGGGAATTTCGCGCACCAGAACGGGCAGTTGATTGACAGGAGCCTCGTTCACCGTCAGCCGGAAAGTCGTGGTAACGGAGCCTTCACGGTTATCCGTCGCCGTCACTGTCACGGTGGTTGTCGCAGGGGCCGTGGGCGTTCCACTGATCACTCGCGTGTTCGGCGTATACGTTAGTCCGTTGGGCAAACCGCTCACAATTTCCACTTTCGAAATGCTGCCGTCAGAATCCGTAAAGACCCCCGCTCCGATCGTATAGCTGAAAAGCTGTCCGACCGTAGCGCTCTGATCCGCAATGGTCTGTGCCACGATGGGCAGGACATTCGGAGCCAGGTTCACCGCCAGCCGGAAGGTCGTCGTGACAGAACCGTCACGGTTGTCAGTGGCCTTCACCGTCACCGTCGTGGTGGTGGGGGCCGAGGGCGTTCCACTGATCACCCGCGTGTTCGGCGTATACGTTAGTCCGTTGGGCAAACCGCTCACAATTTCCACTTTCGAAATGCTGCCGTCTGAATCCGTAAATACTCCCGCTCCGATCGTATAACTAAACGCCTGACCAACGGTACCGCTCTGATCCGGAATGGTCTGTGCCACCACGGGCAGGATATTTTCCGGAACCGGCACCGGGTTCACCATTAGCTGAAAGGTGGTGGTAACGAAGCCTCCCTGGTTGTCGGTGGCCTTCACCGTCAACGTCGTGGTGGAGGGAGCCGTAGGGGTTCCGCTGATCACCCGCGTAGCGGGCGTATAGGTCAGCCCATTGGGCAAGCCGTTCACGATTTCTACTTTCGAAATGCTGCCGTCCGGATCGGTAAAGGCCCCTTCCACGATGGTATAGCTGAAAAGCTGCCCGACGGTAGCGGTCTGATTCGGTATCAGACTACTGACCTGCGGTGCCTGATTTTCCGGCGGTGAGGGCGACGCTACAACCACCAATTTGAATGCAACCGTTGCCGTTCCGCCGTCATCGTCGGTGGCCGTCACACTAATCGTTGCGGTTTCGGGCTGCGTCAGGGTTCCGCTGATGGTTCGGTTACTCTGGTTGTAACTCAGGCTGGCGGGCAAGCCGCTGACGGCCATGCTGGCGATGGTTCCGTCGGAATCGGCAAACGTTTCAAGCGGAATCTGAAAAATGAATGATTGTCCAACGGTAACCGTCTGGTCGACCGGAGCCTGAACAATGGCCGGTGGCAGATTGGGAATGGGCGCCGGTTTGGGGGCGGCATTGACCGTAATCAGGAAGGACGTAGTGGCCGTTGCACTCAATGCATCCGTCGCCCTCACCGTCACCGTTGCCACTCCCTCGGCGGTTGGCGTCCCGCTGATTAGGCGGCTGCCAGCATTGTAAGTTAGCCCATCGGGTAAGCCACTCACCTGAATAGTGCTCAGGTTGTTATCGGGATCGGTGAAAATACCGGCAGCCAGGGTATAGGCAAAGGACTCCCCTACGCGAGCCGTTTGATCCGGAATGGTTTGGCTCACCACCGGCGGGCGGTTTTGGGGAGCCGTTGTAACCACCACCGTAACCAGCGAGGGCGTATACCCGCCCTGACCATCCGATACAATCAAACTGGCCGTAAACGTACCGACCTGGGTAGGTGTGCCAATCAATGTGCGGTTTGCCTGGTTGTAGGTCAATCCAACTACGCCACCGGACATGGCATAAACGAGCGTCTGGTTCTCATCGTCCGCAAATTCCGGAATCGTATACGAAAAAGGAACATTGACCGACGCATAGATGATAGGAAGCGGAACGGCAACGGGTGGCGTGTTACCCGGTTCCGATACCTGAGCCGTACTGGAAGGACAGTTCAGCGTGATCGGCGAGCCCTTCAGATAATAATCCGAATTCTCAATCCGCATGCTGATGACGTGCGGCTTATCGTCCTTGATGCTGGCCGGGATCAGGAACTGGTAGCCATGCAGACCGTTTCCTTTTTTGGCCGCCACCAAATCCGGCCGGTTGACATTGGCGGTAAAGGTGCCGATCACATTCAGACCGTCGAGAACTTCCACCGGCATGGGCGTATTGGGCAGGTTACGATCCCAGACCCAGCCCCAGATGTCGCCTTCGCAGTTGTATTTGTCGAGATAGCCTTCAAAATTCCCGGTTCGTTTCACCACCGGAGCGGCTTCCCGTATGGTAACCTGCAACGGAACCGAAGAGACCACTTCGGAGGGATCGGCAGCCGTATAGGTCAGCGAAAACACGCCCACCGTGGTTGGTGTGCCACTCAGTGTGTTCGTTTCTGCAGAGTAGGTCAAGCCCGGCACCGTACCCGCAAGGCGGTGAATCAGGGGTTGCGATTCGGGATCGGTAAACGGTGGCAGCCCGTACGAAAAGGCTTTGCCGACTTCGCCCAGGGGGGCAGCGACGGTTGGAGCAACCGGAGCCTGATTGGTTCCGCCGGGATCGATGACCGTCATCCGGAAACTCCCGGTAACCAGCGCGCCCAGATTGTCACGGGCCGTCAACGTCACCATCGCCGACTGTACCCGCGTGGGTGTGCCGGTAAATTCGCCCGTTGCACTCACCCACCGGATGCCTTCCGGCAAACCACTCGCTTCAACACTCACAATCGAACCATCCGAATCGGTAAAAACCTGGCCAATCGAATAACTGAAGGGTTGCCCCACGGTAGCCAACTGGTCGGTCAGAGTTTGACTCAAAACGGGCAGGTTATTGATAACCGGGGCTTCATTCCGGAGCAAATCTTCATCCAGTTCAATCCGTACCGGTTTGTTTCCGTTTTGTGCATACCGCTGCCCCCAGCGCTCCTGGGCAATCACATGGTTTTTTAAAATATCCGACAGCTTATAGCCAATGGCTGCCCCAACGGTTTGAACCTGGGTGACCGGCTGGTTCAGCAAGCCGTTGTTGACCACCATTTTAATCAGATCCGTCAGTTTTTGCCGGGCATTCGTGCCGCCAAAGTTGGCCAGTGTCAGCATTTTGGCGCCATGTTCGAAACACTGGGAAATTTGCTCGTAGTATTTCTCGGTCGATACCGACGTGTGGAACATGCCATCCACCGCGTTGATCATAAACGCCCCCGGCCGCAGATTCGTCCGAACCACATCCATCGAAAACCGGTGGTTATAATCCGGCCCGTCGTTAAACTTCAGACCATCGACCGACTGGCCGAGGTTCTTGAAGGCCAACGACGCCCGCAAGCCCGAAAGCCGGTCCCAGACGCACCCGTGCTGGTTGACAACAACGATGTTCGGATCGACCCCTTTGACAGTAGTGTTGATCTTGTCGATAAACCCTTTCAACTGGCGGTGCCGAAACACATACCAGTCTTCGCCCCGAACACCGGTATGAGACGCGTAGGGGTTCGAAGGAATGTGGGGCGCGGGTCGCACACGGTTCCACTCACTGAAGTCGGTTCCCCAGCGTTGGTTGAGTTGGGCTAAACTGAACCGAGCCTGTAGATATTGACGAAAAGCTTCCAGCTCCGATACGCTGTAATCGTAGGGAACCACGTATTTGTTGCCCGACGGGGGATCGTAAACGGGCGAATATTCGGCCTCCAGCGCGGGCGAGGACACGACCGAGAAAAACAGAAGCTGGCCCTGTTCCTGCAGATAATGGTATCGGTTGGCCGCTTCCAGCACAAACGCGTTGGCCCGGTCGACGGTTTGCTTGTGGGAAAATGAAAACTGGATGATTCCCTTGGTCAGGTTCCGGGAACTGTCGGCTGCCTGCATGGTTTCATGAAGCCCCCAGAACCCCCCAAGCCGTACGGCATCACGACCGACATGGACCCGCAGCGCAATCTTCAGACCCAATCGCTGGGCCGTCTGGATGTGAGAATCGATCACATCCCAGCTCGCGCTGCTTTCGACCGTAGGATAAACCCGGTCCCAGTTGATGGTGATTTCTACGGCATTACAACCCGTAGCGGCCGAGTGTTCGATGCGTTCATCGTCGATGCGGGCATCCGTCTCAAAGTTAAAAATCGTCAGACCGAGGTAACGCTGACTATCGATCACAGGTGGAGCAAACCGGGCATTTTTCGCAGCATATGGGGGCGGAGTGTCCGCCGGGCGAGCCATTGCAAACTGAAAAGATGCAACAAGAAGCACTACTATTTTAAAAATATGCTTCGGAAATTGGACAGGGACAGGAGAACGCCGAATGCGTACAGGTAGATTTGAAATCATAATTACCGTTGAGCAATTTTAAAGGTGATCCAACAATAGGGCATTTGCCTAAATACCCCGTTTTCTTCTCTTACACTTCACACCAACCAATCATAGCCATTAAACTATGGACATAGGTCGTCATTTGAAAAGCTTTTTTGTCTGACAAATACACTTCAACTTGCTAGCGGAATGGATAATGCAAAAGAGATGCCAATGGAATTTTTTGTTATTCTTTGGTACAAATACTTGAAATTCAGATATTTGAATGGCTGTTGATTTTTTTTGAAAAATCTAGAGAACGGTTTTTACTGTACTGACTGCCACTAAAAATCGAGAAAAAACAAAATTTCAGAACGCCATAATTACCGAAATGTACAGCCGGTAAACAAACTGGCAGGACCACTTTTAACCACCATCGACAACCAGCACAGGGCGGTTTTAGAAAGACTAATCCAGGAAGGGAATGTCGCGGTCCTCTGGGAGCAAAACAGGGCAGAATCGTTCTGGCGCGTATCGATTTTATCGATACATGAGCAAAAACCCGACAGCAGAACATTGGCGGGTGACAAAACGACGGTTTGTCGGCGAAACGCTGAAAGGGCTACAAAGTAAGATGGATTCGGCTGAAACGGCCGGGCGGCACGGTCATCCGGATCAGCCCGGTTTTAAAGCAAGTCTGTACTCAGGAAACGTATACGGGAGAGGGCATTCAAAATTTTCTGGATGTCGAACCGCGGTTTGGCACCCCGAAGCGTTCCGCGAAATGGCAGAAGCAATCCATACGTATGGTATATACGTCTCCGAAGCGATTGGCAAGCGGGCACACACCTGGTTTCGAAACCGGTTCGAAACAGCACCTGGCATTGCGGAGAGAGCGGCAATACCTGCGGCCCATTTCCGGCGGGCGGCTTTCTCATCTACGCCTGACCCTTAACCCGGGACATATGGCCCCCCGGTTTCACCCCATCCCCAGGCCGGCATCGGTGCATCGGCCTGAACGGGATTGTGGGTCGCCGTCGAATTTAGCACCGCAATCCGGCTTCCCCATTCCAGATACCCCAGCAGGGCAGAACGAAACTCCGGGTCGTCGGGCAGGCCAATTTCATCTGCGCTCTCAAGCAGCAGGTTCATCCACCGACGTCGTTTGGGCTCGTCGAGCTGCTTGCCGAGGTGATGTGCCACCATGATGGCGTGGCTTCCGCCGTCGGTTTCTGTGTAGTGTTTCGGCCCGCCAAAAACTTCGCCAATAAAATGGGCGACGTGGCTGGCGTGTTCGGGTGACATGTGCCGGAAGACGGGTTCGAGCAGGTCGTCCTTCAAAACTTTCTGATAGAAGCGTGTCGTCAGTTGTTCCAGCCGGTTGGTACCGCCCAGCCAGTCGTTCAGCGTGGGCGTGGTGCGTTCGTTCATCGTTGTGTCGTCAGTAGCTCCAGCTTCACCAGTTGTATTGAACCAGCAATAGCCCAATCGTAATCAAGGCTGGCAGAGCCTGGGTAAAGAAGATTTTTTTATCCGCTGTCAAGGCTCCGTATAGTCCGGCGACGGCAACACAGGACAGAAAAAAGAGGGCAACATTGGCCTGCCAAACCGGGTCGCTGATCAGCAGTGACCAAATCAAACCCGCAGCCAGAAAACCGTTGTACAGGCCCTGATTAGCCGCCAGGGCCTTGGTTGCGGGAAATAAATGAGCCGGGAAGTTCTTGAATACTTTCGGCCCCCGGGTGGTCCAGGCGAACATTTCAAGCCAGAGGATGTAGAGATGGAGCACCGCCACCAGTCCAATCAGGATTTTAACCAGCATTGCCGTGGAATTTAAAATTGTAAAAGCCGTTTGAACAAAAATGTTCTGTTTACTCCATCAGCCAGATCCGGTCGGTTTCCGCGCCCTGCTCCGTCCATTCCACCAGCACCCGCTGCGACTCCAGCGTGTTGACGCGTTTGCCGATGTAGTCGGGTTTGATGGGCAGGTCACGGTTATACCGCCGATCGACCAACACCAGCAGTTCAATCGTGCGGGGCCGCCCGAAAGCCGTCATGGCGTCGAGTGCGGCCCGCACCATCCGCCCCGTCGAAATCACATCATCGACCAGAATGACCTTCTTATTTTCAATCAGAAACGGCACATGGGTGGTATTGGGACGCAAGGGCGACTCGCGCCGGCGAAAATCGTCACGGTAAAAAGTAGCGTCCAGGTAGCCCAGCGGAATTTCTTTCTGTAACGTTCGGTTCAGTTCCCTCGCAATCCGTTCGGCAAAATAAATGCCGCGCGGCTGCATGCCCAGTACCACCGTTTCGGCAAAATCCTGGTGATTTTCAATCAGTTCCTGACACAACCGGCTGATAACAATCTCCAGCAACGGACTGGCGAGGATAAGGCGTTTTTGGTTCATGAACGAAAGATAGTAGTCGGTTTTCAGTTTTCGGTTTTTCCGCAGGTGTTTTTTGTTGAAAGGTTTCTGCGAACTTTGCAACCGGATTCAATTGATGAACCCCTCAAAAACGGTTTTCTATGAAATTTCTCATCGCCGGGCTGGGCAACATCGGCCCGGAATATATGCTGACCCGTCACAACGCCGGTTTTATGGTATTGGATCGGCTGGCGGCTCAACACGGTTTTAGTTTTTCCACCAACCGCCTGGCCTACACCGCCGAATGGCGTCACAAGGGGAAAATCATCCACCTCATCAAACCCACGACCTACATGAACCTGAGTGGTCGGGCGGTCAGCTCGTATTTGAAACAATTTAGCATACCCACTGAAAATCTGCTGGTTATCACCGACGACAAAGATTTGCCGTTTGGGAAGTTGCGACTAAAGCCGAAAGGTTCGGCGGGTGGTCATAATGGCCTGCGCAGCATCGATGATGTGCTGGGAACACAGGAATACGCCCGGCTTCGGTTTGGCATTGGCAACGATTTCTCAAAGGGGCGTCAGGTAGACTTTGTTTTGGGAACGTTTCCACCGGAAGAGCTGGCGGAATTGCCGGACCACCTTGACCGGGCTGGTGAGGCCGTGCTCAGTTTTTGTACTTCCGGACTACAGCACACGATGAATTTTTTCAACCAAAAATAAAACTATTTAAAGATTTTTACAATTTCTGAAATAAAAATTTCCTTTGGCTAAATTGTGCAATTTGTAGTATTTTGTTTCAATATAGCGGTTAAATAGCATAGAAACGGCGTTATAACGTATTACAAATCAATACCATACCACCCACCGCCACTACTATTATTAAAAAATAAAATTTGTACTCTTAAAATTTATTGCGATATTTGCATTGTTCTTCAAAGGGAGAGCAATTGAACAAAATCAGGAATTTCTAAGTTAATTTGAAATAAAAAGATTTTGTTGCGTTACTTCTGAATTATTGTCACGTCTTAAGTGTAGTTAGTTTAGAAAGCTGCCGGACGGTACGATTTGAAAGACATGAAGAAGTAGCTAAGTTATTAAAGAAGAAAAGGTTAAGGGTTTAGGAATAGTCAGTATAAAGCCTCTCGCAATGATCGGGAGGCTTTATCTTTTTGTGACCATCTGTCCTGAACTCGGATTCCACGGATGAAAGGATTAACTGGGATATAGAATGGCGTTGCGGTAGCAATCTTAGTTAATCCTTTCATCCGTGGAATCCGAGTTCAGACATTACGACACTGTCCCCCCGTTCCAAACCGCTTTATCCGGCCCGATCAGCGACAGGCTGCCGTCGCGGTCTTCGGCCATCAGAATCATTCCCTGCGATTCGAGCCCCATCATTTTGCGGGGAGCCAGGTTGGCCAGAAACGTTACCTGCTTGCCGATAAGGGCTTCGGGGGCAAAATGTTTGGCAATACCGCTCAGAATCTGGCGTGGGCCGGTACCATCCTCCACTTTCAGTTTCAGGAGTTTATCACTTTTCGGGACGCGTTC
This sequence comes from Larkinella sp., assembly GCF_965227735.1. Classification (NCBI taxonomy): domain Bacteria; kingdom Pseudomonadati; phylum Bacteroidota; class Cytophagia; order Cytophagales; family Spirosomataceae; genus Larkinella; species Larkinella sp. The sequence goes on from NZ_OZ245776.1 coordinate 2,725,714, forward strand.
GGCTTCCAGAATGGTTCCGATGCGGATGTCCATTTTGGCAAAATCATCGTATTGAATCGCCGGTTTGGCTTCCGGAATGGTTTTGGTGGCCAGTTCGTTCATGCGTTTGGATTCGTGCAGTTTCGTGATTTGTTGGGCAATTACCTCGTCTTCCAGTTTCTCAAACAGCAAAACCGCTTCGCCCAAAGCATGGCCGTGGGGCAGCAAATCCGGTTTGCCCGCATTGATCCAGTGAAAAGCCGATCCGACGGCATCTTCCGGCGTAATCTGGTCGGTATTGAGCAGTTTCCGTAATTTTTCGGCGGTAAAAGGCAGAAACGGTTCGCAAACAATGCTGAGACTGGCCGAAATCTGCAAGGCAATGTTCAGAATGGTGTTGACGCGCGGCAAGTCGGTTTTGGCCACTTTCCACGGCTCCGTCTCCGCCAGATACTTGTTTCCCAACCGCGCCAGATCCATCAGATACGTCAGGGCTTCGCGGAAACGGTATTGCTCGATGGCCTGACCGATGCGATCCGGAAACTGGGCCAGTTCGTTCAAAACCGCCTGATCGGTTTCGTTAAGACTGCCTTTGGTCGGCACTTTGCCTTCACAGAATTTCTGCGTCAGCACCACCGCCCGGTTCACAAAATTGCCAAAGATCCCGACCAGTTCGCTGTTGTTGCGGGTCTGAAAATCTTTCCACGTAAACTCGCTGTCTTTGGTTTCGGGGCCGTTGGCCGCCAGCACATAGCGCAGCACATCCTGCTTGCCCGGCAGTTCGTCCAGGTACTCGTGCAGCCAGACCGCCCAGTTGCGCGAGGTCGAAATCTTGTCGCCTTCCAGGTTCATAAACTCGTTGGCGGGCACATTGTCGGCCAGAATATAGCTTCCCTCGTGCATCAGCATCGCCGGGAAAATGATGCAGTGGAACACGATGTTATCTTTTCCGATGAAATGAACCAGCTTTGTATCCTTGTCACGCCAGTACAATTCCCAATCCCGGCCCTGCTGCTCGGCCCACTCCTTGGTCATCGAAATGTAGCCAATCGGCGCATCGAACCAGACGTACAGCACCTTGCCGTCCGTATCGGGCAGCGGCACTTTGATTCCCCAGTCGAGATCGCGGGTCATGGCGCGGGGGCGCAATCCTTCTTTCAGCCACGACTGACACTGTCCCATCACGTTGGTTTTCCACTCCGGGTGGCTGTTGACGTATGCCTCGATGCGCGGCTGCATCCGATCCAGCGGCAGATACCAGTTTTTGGTGGCTTTCAAAACCGGTTTGGCCCCCGACAGCATCGAGCGCAACGGTTCTTTCAATTCGGTCGGGCTGAGTGTTGAGCCGCAGTTTTCGCACTGGTCACCGTATGCATTGGGGTTTCCACAAACCGGGCAAACCCCCACGATGTAGCGGTCGGCCAGAAACTGGTTGGCGGTTTCGTCATAATATTGCTCCGTGACTTCTTCCGTAAAATGCCCGTTGTGATACAGATTCAGGAAAAATTCCCGCGAAGTCTCGTGGTGAATCGGTTTCGACGTCCGGGAGTACATATCGAACGAGATCCCGAAATCTTCGAAGGCGCGTTTGATCTGGACGTAATATTTATCGACCACCTGCTGGGGTGTAATGCCTTCTTTCTGAGCGCGAATGGTAATCGGAACGCCGTGTTCGTCGGTGCCGCTGATGAAGGCCACATCTTTGCCAGTTGCGCGGAGGTACCGCACATAAATATCGGCGGGCAGGTAACAACCGGCGATGTGTCCGATGTGAATCGGGCCGTTGGCGTAAATCAGGGCCGCCGTGACGGTATAGCGTTGCGGGTTTTCGAGTGACATGTTGGTCGGTTTACGGTTTTCGGTATTCGGTTCAACACAGAAACAATGGCGGGTTCCATCTTCCGTCAAATCGCACCTTTCAAAACCTAATTTTGGCGCGAAATTAGCAAATCGGCGGCAAACGTTGTTATGTTTACAAAAATGCTCGTCACCGGGCGGATCTGGATAACACCATGGAAAGCACGAATAATTTCCTGACGAAGGTTGAAATCAAAAACTTCAAGTCGATCAAGGACTTACAACTCAACTGCAAGCGGGTCAATGTCTTCATCGGCAAACCGAATGTGGGGAAGTCGAATATTCTGGAAGCGTTGGGGTTGTTGGGAGCCAATTATGATGATGATAAATATTTGAACGGTGCCATTCGGTATGAATATGTAAGAGATTTGTTTAGAGATAGTGATCCTGAGCAACCCATTACAATATCAACAAACCAACTTACAGCTTCAGTTGAACGGGATAGCTATTTAGAAAACGTACCTGAAGACTCTTTTGAACTGACAAAAAAAATAGGTTCTTCTAGTTTCAGACAATTCGTTTTAAGTAATAAGGGGGCCGTAACTGTATTTGGATCAGGATCAAAAAATAATCGTGGCGAAAAAGATCATTTTGATATATACCGTACAAGTCCTGTTAAAAAGTATGATTTTCTTTCATTGAATACCTTCGATAGTACCTTTAGTCAATATCTTCTTCCGCCAGGAGGTCCAAACTTGTATGAAATAGTAAGGAGAAACAAAGATTTATGGAGCGAGTTTGCGAAGTTGTTTACCGAGCAGCAATTGGAACTCGTATTATTTGATGCAAAGCAAGAGTTTATTCTACAAAAAAAGGAAGGGCCCTATGTCAAACAATATCCTTTTTTCTCAATTGCGGACACCTTCCGGCGGTATATGTTTTATATATCTGCCATTGAGTCAAATAAGGATTCAGTACTTGTCTTCGAAGAACCGGAAGTACACTCATTTCCGCCTTATACGCAGTCACTAGCCTATCGAATGATATACGATGAAGATAACCAATACTTTATTTCAACACACAGCCCTTACATGCTTCATCCATTTATCGCCAAAATGGATTACTCAGATTTGAATGTTTTCATTACGTATTACCATGATTACCAGACAAAAGTAAAAGCGTTGACACAAGAAGAATTCCGTGACATTCTGGACTATAGTACCAATGTGTTTTTCAATCTGAATAAATTTGAGCCTAATGCCTAAGACGGTAATGTTGTATCCTGAATGTCACGCTGATACGGCCTTAATACGGTTTTTAGTAAAAGATGAAAACCTACTTATTCATTCAGCGGGTACGGAAGTGGCAAAAGACATGCAAACAGGCATCCAATCGGCAGATATAGTAGTCGGCATAATTGATAATGACAAGGTTAAACCACGCTATTTCGATTTGTTTGTAAAGCTAAATGAGGGAGTGCTCGCTGAACTGTGTCAGTGGGTTTAATCAAAGCGATGTGGCTGAATTCGTTCAGTAAATATAATAGAAACTTGGGCTAAGATCTCCTTCCAATTATACGTGGTGGTTTCCCACTTGATTTGCAGATTTTGAATCACCAAATACACCAGTTTTTGTAAAGCGATATCGGAGGGAAAAGCCCCTTTCGTTTTGGTTACGTTACGCAATTGACGATGGTAGCCTTCAACTGTATTGGTCGTATACATGACCTTGCGGATAGCCGCCGGATAGTCAAAGTAAGGCGAAAGTAACTCCCACTTGTCCAACCAAGGCTGAATGGCTTGTGGATAACGCTGCCCCCAGGTTTCCTGTACCAGCAATAATTGCTCCATAGCTTGCTCACGATCCGATGCCTGGTATACCCCCTTAATATCTTTAACAAAGCTCTTGAGGTATTTGTCAGGGATAAACCGAAAGGAATTACGGAGTTGATGGACAATGCAGAGTTGAACGGTGGCGGCTGGAAAAACGGTTGCAATAGCCGTATCAAACCCTTTGAGCCCATCCACACAGGTGATCAGCATGTCTTCGACCCCGCGCTGCTTAAGGTCAGTTAGCACTGAGAGCCAAAACTTGGCCGATTCACTCTCCGCTGTGTAAATCCCTAGTACCTGCTTACGACCCGCTAAACTCAGTCCAATGACGCTGTATAGGACGCGGGTCACGACCCGGCCTTCATGACGAACTTTGTAGTAGATACCATCCAACCAGACCAATACATACAAGCTCTCCAAAGGTCGATTTTGCCACTCCCGCATGGCCGGGATTACTTTGTCGGTAATGGCTGTTAACTCGCTGTCGGATAGCGAGTAGCCATACATCTCTGAAAGATGTTGGCTGATATCCGCGTAGCTGCTACCCATTCCGTAGAGCGAGAGAATTTTCTGTTCCAGTTGTGGAGTCAGTACAACTTGCCGTTTAGGGACTAATTGGGGCTGATAACTACCGGTGCGGTCTCGGGGCGTTTGCAAGTCCAGCAAACCAGCACTGCTTTTTACTTTTTTGCTGGTTTTACCATTGCGTCGATTTTGCTCAGGCAGACGAGTTTGAACCAGATGGTGGCTCATTTCGCCTTCTAAAGCTGATTCGAGGAAGTGTTTAAGTAAAGGGGCAAACAGCCCACCTTCGCCTGTTAAGGGTTTGCCTTCGTAAAGGCCTTTGATAGCGGCCTGTTTGAAGGCCTCGAAATCGAAGTCGTTGTTCATGATAGTGAAAATAAGGTTTTTTCCTTTTTATTCACCCTTGACACAGTTTAGCGAGCAGTCTCCTAAATGAGCAAAATAAAACCTGTTTCATGCACAAGCCTGACTCTGCTGAATATGTCATTATCATTGATAAAGCCATTGAAAGTTTTCTGATATGGAATGCCGAGCAAGTAAATCTAAACTTAGCTTTGTACGATTTTCCCATTAAGCCTAAATTATTGGGAGAAAAGCTAAAAACGCCATCAATCCAAACCGACCCCAACTACCTCCAACTCCTCACCGACCTCCACACCCGCCAGGCACCCGGTTTCATCACCCTCGAAAACCTTCTGAATGACTTCCTCACTCCCTGATATCACCCTCATCACCGGCGCTAACGGCCTCATTGGTAGTCACATCATCCGGCGGTATCTCGACGCGGGCCAAACTGTGGCCGCGCTCCGGCGCGCCAACAGTGATCTGGGTTTACTGAACGACATCCAGGACCGCATCACCTGGCTCGAAGGCGATATTCTGGATATTCCATCTCTGGAAGACGCGCTTCAAACCGTGCAGGCCCACGGTACCGTCGATGTGATCCACGTGGCCGCCATGATTTCCTATTCGCCGAAAGACCGCGACCGCATGGACAAAGTCAATGTCGAAGGCACTGCCAATGTGGTCAATCTCTGTCTGGTGAAAGGCGTTCGGAAACTGGGCTACGTCAGTTCGGTGGCCGCCGTCGGTCGCCCGACAATCAAAGGCGGGAACGACAACGCAGCTATCGTGATCGACGAAGGGCAACGCTGGGAAGAATCGCCCCAAAACTCCTTTTACGGCCAAACCAAATACCGGGCTGAACTGGAAGTGTGGCGCGGGATTGCCGAAGGGTTGGACGCCGTGATGGTCAACCCGTCGCTGGTACTGGGCGAAGGCGACTGGACGCGCAGCAGCACGCAACTCTTCAAATATGCCTACGACGAAAAACCGTTCTATCCCGCCGGGATTGTCAACCTGGTCGATGTGCGGGATGTAGCCGAAGCGGTTTTTCAGTTGATGCAGAGTCCCATCACCGCCGAACGGTTTATTCTGAGCGCGAAAAGCCTGTCGTATAAGGAATTTCTGGACAAGATGGCGGATGCGATGGGCAAAAAACGAACCCGATACCGTGTTTCCCCCAAACTGACGCAATTGCTGTGGCCCCTCGAAGCCATCCGGTCCTGGATCACGGGCAAGCCTCCGCTGATTACCCGCGAAACCGCCCGGTCGGCATCAGGACAATATCAGTATGATGGCCGCAAGATCGAAAAAATGCTCCCTTTCCGCTACCGCAATACCGACGAAACGATTCACCGGATTTCTGTGTTTTTCAAGCAGAAGCAGTGACCATTGGCCGGGAATCGGATCTAAAATACTGATCGCCAATTCATGCGAAAACCGGTCCAAAACCACTACCTCCTTTTTTTGCGCGAATAGTTGCGGAATAGATTATTAGTTGTATATTTCTACTACATTTCCACGCTGAATAGTGGTGTATAGTATATACGTAACCCCTGTACGAAGTGAATATGGAGCAAGAGTTTGAGGAAAGAGAAAGCGAAATAAAGGCCTCGATACAGCGATTTGAGAGTATGCTGGACGGCTCCGAAAACCAATTTTTCGATCTGGATGTCTACGAGCAGATGGTCGAACATTACATGGAAGAAGGCGACCTGGAAAAGGCCATGAAAGCCTGCGAAGCCGGACTCGGAAATTTCCCCTACTCGCTGGAATTGATGCTGGATAAAGCCCAGTTGCTGGCCACCAACGGAAAGTATGAGCAGGCCCTGGGTCTGCTGGATCGGGCCGCCCTGTATAATCCCAGCGACCCGGATATTCAATACATGCAGGGAACGATCAGCAACCTCGCCGGAAATTTCGAACAATCCGTTGAGATTTTGAATGATCTGCTGGAAACCGCCGACGAGAAAGACGACATCTATTTTCAGCTTGGACAAACCTATCAGAATTGGGGAAAATACGAGCAGGCCATCGAGAATTATAAAACATCGATTAACCACAACATTAACAACGAAAATTCCCTGTACGAACTGGCGTTTTGCCTGGATTTGATCGGGGAGTTGGAAAATAGTCTGGATTATTACCAGCAACTCATCGACCGCGACCCCTATTCGCACAACGCCTGGTATAACATTGGCATTGCCTACAGCAAACTGAGCCGGTATACAGACGCGGCCGAAGCGTATGACTACGCGACGATTATCAAAGAAGATTTTGCGTCGGCGTATTTCAATCTCGGCAATACGTACATGAACCTGGGCGAGTTTGTGAAGGCGGAGGAAGCCTACCGCAGTACGCTGAAATACGAAGAAGCTACGCCCGAAACGTATTGTTACCTGGGCGCCAGTCTGGAGAAACAAAACCGCTACGGAGAAGCCATCACGCGCTACCGCGATGCCGTTCATCTCGATAGTTTGTGGGACGAAGGCTATTATGGCATCGGCGTTTGTCTGAGTGAACTGGGCAAATGGCACGAATCCATTCCGTTTTTGCGGAAAGCCCTGAAACTGAATGAGAAAAATGCGGAATACTGGCTCGCCCTGGCCGAAACCGAGTATAAACTGGGCAATGGCATATCGAGTCTCGAAGCGTTTGAGAAAGCCGTCGAAGCTGATCCGGCCAACGTCGATGTATACCTGCAATGGTCGCTCGTGATGTTCGACCAGGGGGATTTCACCCGCGCCCACGAAATCATCGAGATGGGCATCGAGGAACTGCCGCAGGAAGCGGATTTATACTACCGGGCTGTGATTTACCTCATTCATGCCGGTATGTATCGCGAAGCACTTGTTAGTCTGGAAGCGGCTCTGACACTCAATTACGACCAGCACGTTCTGTTGTTCGATTTTTTTCCGGAACTGGAAAAGCAGAAGGCACTCTACAAGATCATCGAGCAGTACCGTAAAAATTAATTTGGCGCATTCCGCCGTAAAAGCCGCCCTTTTTAGAGTGGCTTTTTTTACGGGCATAGTTTTTGCAATCGACTCGTAAACCCAATACAGACTCAACGTTATGCAGAAAACGTTATTTTCCTTCTTGTTTCTCAGTTTAGTAGTCGGATTTGCCAGTATCCAACCCGCCGTTGCCCAAAATCGACTCAAGAAAATCACCTACACCGACGGCACGATCCGGCAGTTTTTCTACGATGCCGCCGGTAAACTCAGTAAGGAGGAACTCACCCGCGAACAGGCACCACTCAGTCAGTTTCAGCATAGTTACGGCACCAGTGGCAAACTGACCACCTATTCGATGCGGTACCAAACCCCCGAAACGCCCTGGAATTACGGTTATTCGGAACAGTATAACTACAGCAAGGAAGGACGCCTGAATTCGAAAGAACGTTACCTGCTCCGCAAGGGACTTTCGCTGGATAAACCCGAAAAATCGCTCTTTTTTACGGACTCCCTGATCTACAATGCCACCGGTCAGATTGTGGGCCGTCAGCGGTATACGTACCCGCCCCGGGGCGAAATGGCCGGGCGCTCACCAGTTACTTTGACCGCCAGCCAGTATCGCTACGACGCCATCGGCAACCTGGTCGAAGAAACCGTGACGACCACACCCCTGCAACGGAACGCAGCCGCCACCACCACCACCCGCCGGATCGTGTATGAATACGACAACAAACCCAATCCATATTGCCTGGCCGAATGCCCGATTTTCGATCAGATGAGCTGGTCGAAAAACAACTGCATTCGAGCCTCTACGTATCAGGTAGAAGCAGGGACACAGGCTAAACCAACGGTTAGCGAATACCGCTACGTTTACGATAACAATCTGCCAGTCAGACGGTTATTAGCCGAAAACTCTACCCTTCTGGAGCAGTACGAATACGAAACCTATTGATTGGACGACTCGGCTGACTCGTTGGCGCGTTTTTTCAGGTCGTAGGTGTGGGGCGGAAAGAGCATCAGCACATCGTTTTCGCCGAAGGCTTTCTTGACGGCGATAATGGCTTCGCTCAGGGCTTTGGTGGCGTCCACTTTGTTCGGATCGATCCAGAACCAGACCAGAAACTGGATCATTTCCAGCGAAACGCCCTTATAGTGCATTTCAACCGGTTTGTCTTTCCGAATAAACGGCAGGGCTTTTACGGCGCTGATCGCCACCCGCTGGGCTTTGCTCAAATCATCGAGGTGCGACACCCCCGCCGTTAGTTCGATCCGCCGTTCGCCGGTGCGGGAGAAGTTGGTGATGGGTTTCTGAAAAATATCCTTGCTCGGTATTTCGATGGTTTGCCCCGCCGAATTGTCCAGCACAATCGAACGCAGTTTGATACGGACCACTTTTCCCAGAAAACCGTTGGTCTCCACTACGTCGCCGACTTCAATAGGTCGCTGAAGGGCAATGATCGTCCCCGAAATGAAGTTGGCCGTCAGGTCCTGAAACGCAAAACCGATGGCCAGCGCCAGCACACCGGCCCCCGCCAGCAACGACGCCACGGTTTTTTCGAGGCCCAGAATGTCCAGCGCAATGAACAAACCCAGCGTCATGACGACCAACTGGGCGACGGTTCCGGTCAGGTTGATGAGCGACAGATTATCGCTAAACCGATCGAAAGCCCGCACCACCAGCCTGCGAAAATACCGGGATATGAAGTTAAAAATAACAATGACCAGCAGCGCCACCGCCAGATTCGGCACATACAGAACGGCGGTTTTGACCCAGCCTTCCAGACGCTCGAAAATGAGTCGTGCTACCTCTCCTACATTCAGCATAGCAATAGACAAGGTGTAATAGGGTAGAAACCGTTGCCAAAGCGGATGTGTTTCAACGAACTTACGTAGGAAGTCGCTGCATCAGTTGCTCCGTCCGGATTCCGTAGGCACACTGAAAATGGCCCAGCGGACATTTTTTGCGCCCGTGCAGACCGCAGGGACGGCAGTCGAGAATTTCCTCAATCTCGATCTGGTGCGAATCGTCGGCCAGCGGCCCGAAACCGAACTGCGGAATGGTTGAACAGAAAATAGCCGTTGTCGGAGCGTTCACCGCCGACGCCAGGTGCAGGGGAGCCGAATCGTTGACGTAATTCATCAAAGCCCCTTTCATCAAAGCCGCCGATTCCAGAAACGATAGCTTGCCGGAAAGATTCACCACCCGTTCGCTGTCGCCCCCCTGCCGAATTCGCTCCGCGGCTTCAGAATCCGACGGAGCGCCCAGCAAATATACCGTCAGCGAAGGCGGTAGCTGCCGCAAAAAGTCCATCCATTTTTCTTCCGGATATTGTTTCGTAAACCAGACCGATGTCGGTGCCAGGCAAATGTAGGGTTTGGTCTGATACGGTTTTACACGCTCAAAATCGCCGGACGATGGATATAACTTTGGCTTCAGCGCAGCATGATTCGTAAACCAGCTAACCAGTTCCGTATTGCGGTTAATCTCGTGAATATCAGGCGCAATCCGATGATCGATGCCGTAAGTAAAGAAGCGGGAAAACGGATTTTTCTCAAACCCAACGGTTTCTTCGGCTCCCGACAGTGCCGTGAGTAAACCCGTTGCACCGAAGCGTTGCAGGTTGATCACCTTGTCGTAGCGACGGGGGCGGATGAGCCGGATCAAGCGCAGCAAGTCCCGGTATTTACCATTTTTTTTGTCCCAGATTAGTACGTCATTCAAGTGCGGATTATTTTTCAGTAATCCTTCGTTTCCCTTCCGAAGCAAAAAGTCGATCGTGGCATCCGGAAAATGGAAATGGAGTTTTTCGACCAGTGACGTGGCCAGAATGACATCGCCGATGAAAGCGGTTTGGACAATGAGAAACCGGGGCGGTTGATTCATTTAACAAATTTCAGGATGGCCTTTACCTCTCGTCAAGTTAAGCAGTTCAATATTAGATTAAAAACCCCTGATTCCAAAAACCGGAGATCGGATTCTGTCCATTTGTGTACATCCGCTGTCCGTTTCTGGACAAATTTCCTTTCAGCCCGCCATCAAAACCGCCCCTGTTACAACCAGAAAGGCATTCTGGCAGTTTGGCAAGGCATTTGTTTAGCAAATAACAAGGAAATACGAAAATCATGGGAAGACCGTATCTGGGCGAATTTGAAGAACTGGTTTTACTTACCGTTGCGGTGCTGGACGGAAGTGCGTATGGCGTGACGATTGCGGCTGAACTCAAGCAGCGTACGGATCGCGTCATCAGCCTGAGCGGTGTTCACATCGCCTTGTATCGTCTGGAGGAAAAAGGATTCGTCAGCTCCGAGCTAGGCGGTGCCACAGCCGCGCGGGGTGGCCGTCGAAAGCGGTTATTTGGCATCACGGCAGCCGGCAAACAAACCTTGAGTGAGATGCGGCAGGTACGCAACGGACTCTGGGAGTCCATTCCCAACCCTTCCTGGTCATAGCCCATGAATACTCCCCAACCACCCGCCTGGGCCGACCGTTTACTGAAGGGATTGTGCCCCCCCGCTTTGCAGGAAGAACTCCTGGGTGACCTGCACGAACAGTTTGCCGATCAGGTTGTCGAATTTGGCGTCCGGAAAGCCCGTCGGCTGTACGCCCTGGAAGTGATCAAATTCTGCCGACCGTATTTTCTGAAACGACGAACGGCCCATTTCATCAAACCGTCTGCCCATCCGGTTTCAAAAACCGCTCACCGATACCCATTACGTGACGAACGCCAACCTTTTTTTCTGCAACCAGACATGCTCCGTAATTATTTAAAAATCGCCTTTCGCAACCTCTGGAAAAGCAAAGAATACGCAGCCATCAACGTGGTGGGCCTTTCGGTGGCCTTCTGCATCTGCGTTTTTCTGTTCCTGACGTCCTATCTACAGTTGACCTACGACTCCTTTCACCAGGATGGCGACCGAATTTTCAAGACCTATCTTTTCTCGAATGATCCGGAAAAAGCGACGCGCAGTGCCAACATGCCGTTGCCTTTTGTGTCGGCTCTGAAAGCCGACTATCCCGAGCTGGAAGCCGCAACCCGAATGATGAGCGGTCGGAAAAGCCTGGTAGAAGCGAAAGGCAAGTATTTCGACAAGCTGCTGCTGCACACCGACCAGGATTTTTTGAAAATCTTTTCATTTCCTCTCCTCAAAGGAAACCGGGAAATCGCGCTTCGCGACCTGAGCAGCATCGTTCTCAGCGAGAACATGGCGACGACCATTTTTGGCACCGAAAACCCGATTGGCAAAACCGTGCTGGTGGGCCGCGACGCCGATCAGAAGCAGTATGTCGTCACCGGCGTCATCGGCGATGCTCCCTACAACAATTCGTCGATTCAGTACGATGCTCTGGTCCGAATCGAAAATGCGCCGAACTATCAGAATAACAAAGAACAGTGGAATGGCCATTTTTATACAGTTTACCTAAAATTGCCGCCCCAGGTCGATCAGGCTACGTTCGAAAACCGACTGAAACCATTTGCTCAAAAATACTTCTCCGGTGCGCTGAAAGACCTTAAAGAGAAAAAAGCCCGGCCCGATCAACGGGGTGATGTGTTTGCTGTCCGATTGCAGCAGCTTTCCAAGGTGCATTTTGACCGGGAAATCTCCGGCGGAAAAGGTACCCCGATTGCGATCGTTTACACGCTGCTGGGCATGGCCGCTTTTATCCTACTGATTGCCAGCATCAATTTCATTAACCTGAGCATCGCCCGGTCGTTTACCCGTGCCCGGGAAGTTGGCGTCCGGAAATCGTTGGGAGCGCTCAAAAACCAGCTTTTTGTCCAGATCTGGGGCGAATCGACCCTACTTTGTCTGGTGGGCTTTTTAGTCGGCATCCTGCTCACCTACCTGCTGATGCCGCAGTTCAACGCTACGTTCGACGCCCGGCTGAAACTGGAATACCTGCTCAAACCCGGTTTTGTGGGCCTGATTTTCGGCGTATTTTTTCTCGTTACCTTCGTGGCCGGTGGCTATCCGGCCTGGCAAATGGCGAAGTTCAACGCGGTGGAAGTGCTGAAAGGCAAACTGTCGATGAAACGGCCGGGCGTTTTACGCAACTCACTGATCGTTACCCAATTCGCGATGTCGTGTTTGCTGGCCTGCTGCACGATCATTGCCGCCCAGCAGGTCGATCATCTGCGCACCCGACCCCTCGGTTTTGAAAAAGAACAGGTCATCAGCATTCCGGTGGGCAATCAGGTCGACGGTCGCCAAGTGCTCGGGCGGCTCCGCAACAAGCTCGCAACCGATCCTGCGGTACTGGCCGTAACGGGCACGAGCGTCAACATCGGTCGCGGGCAGGATCGGGTCAGTTCGCGCACCTCCGCCGGATTTAAATACAAGGGAAGAGAGGTCGCTACGGATATCCTGCTGGTCGATTACGATTACCTCAAAACGCTGAATATTAAACCGGTAGCGGGCCGTGACTTTAGCCGCTCCTATTCGACAGATTCGGTAAACCGGATTGTTATTACCGAAAGCATGGCCAAAATGCTGGGCGAACCCAAACCGGTGGGCGTGTTTATGGGCGACGATGAAGATACGACCGGTGCTAGATCGGAAATTATCGGCGTCATTCCGGATTTCCATTTGTATTCGCTGGCCGATGAAAACCGCCCCATTACGATGCACCTTTCTCATTCGGAAACCATCCACTACATCTTTATCCGCGTCACTCCGCAAAGTCTGGCGGGTTCGATGGAAAAGCTGAAAGCCGTCTGGCAGGAAGTGGCCCCGCAATCGGAATTTATGGGCATGTTTATGGACGCCAATGTCGATGCCTGGTACCAGAACGAAGAACAGATGGCAAAAATCTGTAGCCTGGCGGCCGGCATTGCCATCTTGTTGTCCTGCCTGGGATTGTTTGCCGTAGCGATGATGGTGATCGAACAGCGCACGAAAGAAATCGGCATCCGGAAAGTGATGGGCGCCAGCATTCCAAACATCATCGTGGTGCTTTCGCAGGACTTTGTCAAGCTGGTTGTGGTTGCGCTGCTGATTGCCCTTCCGATTGCCTGGTTTCTGATGAATACCTGGCTCGACCATTACCGGGAGCGCATTCAGATCAGCTTCTGGGTGTTGGCCGGTGTTGGCCTGTCCGCCATCCTGATTGCGCTGGCGACGGTCAGTTTTCAGACCATCAAAGCCGCGCTGGTGAATCCGGTAAAAAGCTTACGCAGTGAATAAAACCAAACAACAAATCTTATGAAACTCCTTTTGATCAGCCTGTTCCTAACCATCAGCACGGTCGCCATGGCCCAATCTTCGCTGCGAATGCGCATTAGTGACGACGAGAAAACGCTCTCGATCCGGATCGATGGCACCCGGAACGGACGCAAAATCCATTTCAACCAGGCATTCGATGTGTCGGACATGAGTACATTGCGCAAGGAATTGCTCAAATACCGGGTTTTCACATCCCTTGAATTGTCGCCACCGCTGCATGAAATGCCGTGGGTTATTCTCTCGATTTTGGGAGTCGTGGTCGTATTTTTCACGGAATTAGTCCTCCGGTTCCGGCCGACAAAACCGGCGCGGTTTCGATCGGTATAAACAACTGCTACAAAATGATTCATCCCTACGGGATTTGTGTGGATACGATAATCCCTCTTCCAGCGGGTTAAAATCGATTGCTACAAAATGATTCATCCCTACGGGATTTGTGTGGATACGATAATCCCTCTTCCAGCGGGTTAAAACCCACTGCTACTACAAAATGATTCATCCCTACGGGATTTGTGTGGATACGATAATCCCTCTTCCAGCGGGTTAAAACCCACTGCTACAAGATGATTCATCCCTACGGGATTTGTATGGATTCGATAATCCCGCAGGGATGAATCATCTTGTAGATCCCGGTTTCAACCGGGGTAGAGAATGAAAGAGATAGGTCCAAAATCCCGTAGGGATGAATCATCTTGTAGACCCCGGTTTTAACCGGGGGTAGAGAATGAAAGAGATAGGTCCAAAATCCCGTAGGGATGAATCATCTTGTAGACCCCGGTTTCAACCGGGGTAGAGAATGAAAGAGATAGGTCCAAAATCCCGTAGGGATGAATCATCTTGTAGACCCCGGTTAAAACCGGGGGTAGAGAATGAAAGAGATAGGTCCAAAATCCCGTAGGGATGAATCATCTTGTAGATCCTCCTAAGACCGTATAAACCGGAAAGAGGGCCATTCACCGGCCTTTTAGTGTGTACTGAATCGACGCGACACCTTGCACCGGTTTTCTGCCAACGCCCGGCACGTACACCATATTGTTCAATAAATCGGGCTTTTCAAAGACATACGTATTGGCCTGAATTCCCAGATCCAGCGACAAACGCGAAGCGAGGTTACTCCTGAATCCGCCTGTAATACCGGCACTCAACGCGTTAGTTTTTTTAGCCGCGGCACTTTCAAGAGGATAACAAGGCGCCACAATGCATTCAATAACATGATAGTTCGTGCCAGATTGTTTGAGGTAGCTCTCCGTTAACTGCACACCCAGAAACATCCGAAACTTCCTGTTTGAATTTAGAAAAGCTCTTCCTCCTACCCGTAAATAAGCACCACTCGATTTTCCCTCCCAATATTGCCATTCAAAATCATTTTTATTTTTCAGGTAATTGCGAGGAAAAGAATAACCGCCGTGAAGGAATATTTCATACTCTGGCGTTCTCAACACCGTCGCGTTCACTTCTACGGTTTTATCAAATAACGGCACCCCATTCAGACCGATCTGCGGGCTGAGTCGTTGCGCAAACAACCCATGACTTAAAACGAGTAAACCGAACGACAGCAGGTAGATTGTCTTCATCGTTGTATTGGGATGAACTATTCTTTGACTAAATTTAGTTTTTAATTCTGTACCTGCAACTGCACGCGCAGCAAACAACCGCCGGTATAGCTGATTATCAGACCCTATGCATTCCAAAAGGGTTGGAAAAGAATGGAAGATTACGAAGTATATACTTTACCGAACGGAATCCGGATTGTTCATAAACAAGTACCGCATACCCAAATTGCCCATTGCGGCATCATGCTCGACATCGGCAGCCGCGACGAATTGCCCCAACAGGAGGGCCTGGCCCACTTCTGGGAACACATGGCGTTCAAGGGGACCAAAAAACGCAAATCCTTTCACATCATCAACCGGCTCGAAACCGTGGGGGGTGAGTTGAATGCCTACACGACCAAGGAGAAAGTCTGCTTTCACGCGTCGGTTCTGGGGTTGCATTTCGAAAAAGCCACGGAACTGCTGGCCGACATTGCTTTCCATTCGGTGTTTCCCGAAAAGCAGATCGAAAAAGAACGGAGCGTGATTCTGGAAGAAATGGCGATGTATTACGACTCGCCCGAAGATGCGCTCCAGGACGATTTCGACCAGGTGGTTTTCAAGAATCACCCGCTGGGCGGCAACATCCTCGGCACACCCGAAACCGTCAAATCCTTCACGCGGGACCAACTCCAGTCGTTTATCGTCGACAATCTCGACACCGAACGGGTTGTTTTTTCGTCGGTCAGCAACCTGCCCTTCAGCAAGGTCAAAAAGATTGCATCCAAATACCTGATCGACATTCCGCACCGCACCTCGGAGCGGAAACGGCTGGCACCCGAAAGTTATGAACCGCAGCGGGTGACCGTCGAGCGGCCCATCACGCAGGCCCAGTGCGCCATTGGCCGCCCGTCGTATGCCCTGGCCGATCCCCGCCGGTTGCCGTTTTTCATGCTGGTCAACCTGCTCGGCGGACCGGGCATGAACTCCCGGCTGAACATGAACCTGCGCGAAAAATTCGGGCTGGTCTATTCCATCGAAGCCAGCTACACGCCCTTTCTGGATACCGGTTTTCTGGGAATTTACTTCGGCACCGACCAAAAACACCTCGACCGCAGCAGCGCGCTCATCACCCGCGAACTGAAAGCCCTGCGCGAAAAAACGCTCACCAAACTGCAACTTCACAACACGAAAGAGCAGTTGATGGGCCAGTTGGCGATGTCGGAAGAAAGCAACCAGAGTTTTATGCTCACGATGGGAAAAAGCATTTTGGACACGGGCAAACTGGACTCGCTGGAGGAGATTTTCAAGGAAATCCGGGAAGTCGATGCCGGTTTGATGCAGGACCTGGCCAACGAAATGTTCGATGAAAGCCAACTGAGCTACCTCACCTTTGTGCCGGAGCCGGACGAGGACGAGTAACGACTGCGCTTCCCGTTCGCTCCTATAAAGATACAATGATAAAATAGGAACGGCCCATTCCCGTTAACAGAATAGTCGTATTTTTACACGGCCACCGGGTTTCGTTTTCAACCGCCTAAAGTAAACCGGGCCGAACAGGCTCACAGTCAACCGGCATGGATTTTTTGCCACCTGAAATTTCAGCGTATTCCGAAGCGCATACCTCGCCCGAAAGCGAGTTGCTGCGCCAGCTTAATCGAAACACCCGCGCCCGGATGCTCTATCCGCGGATGCTTTCCGGCCATTTGCAGGGGCGGTTTTTAGCCATGATTTCCCGGATGCTCCGTCCCCATCGAATTCTCGAAATTGGCACCTTTACGGGGTATTCGGCCCTGTGTCTGGCCGAAGGGCTGGCTGACGATGGCGTGCTGACTACCATCGAAAAAGACGACGAACTGGAGTCCTTTGCCCGCTCCTACTGGAATCAGTCGCCGGTCGGTTCGCGGATCGACCTCCGGCTGGGCCTGGCCCCCGAACTGCTCCCGACCCTCGAAGGGCCGTTCGATCTGGTCTTTATCGATGCCGACAAAGAAAATTATAGTTTGTATTACGACCTGGTTTTCGACAAGGTGCGACCGGGTGGCATCATTTTAGCTGATAATGTTCTGTGGAGCGGCAAGGTTGTCCGGCCCGTTGGGAAGGGCCGCACGGCCGCCGAACGCCGGGCCGACAAAGACACGCAGGCAGTGCTTGATTTTAACCGAAAAGTGAGTGAGGATCCGCGCGTCGAGCAGGTTTTGCTGCCCGTACGGGACGGATTAATGATGATTTACAAACGATAACAGCGTATGAAAAAGAGACTTTTGACTCTCCCCTTTTTTCTTTTCTTTGCCCCTTTTTTCGTTCTCTCCGGCGTTGCTCAGGTTCCCGCCGACATTCCCGAATCCATCCGCTTCGCCGATCTGACAGTCCGTTTTGACGAAGGCGCCCGCCGAATTATCCGACAGGACATTACCTCTCTGGTTCAATCCAACAAAAAATACTGGGACGCCAAACTCGACCGCGTGGTTCTCTACTTTCCGCTGATCGAATCCATTCTGGCGGAAGAAGAAGTACCGGTCGATCTGAAATATCTGGCCGTTCAGGAAAGCTCGCTGGTTCCCGACGCGGTTTCGTCCTCGACCGCCGTTGGCTACTGGCAATTCAAGAAAGAAACCGCTACCGACCACGGCATGCGCGTCGATGACGAAGTGGACGAGCGCAAAAGCATCGTTGCCTCCACGCGCGGAGCCGCCCGGTATTTCAAACGAAACAATACGGTTTACAACAACTGGGTATCGTCCCTGTTTTCGTATTACCTCGGCACCACCGGCATCAGCAAACTCGTTCCGGCCGAATGGTCTTACGCCCAGGAAGTCACGCTGGACAGCAAAACCGACCGCTACATTCTTCGTTTTTTTGCCCACAAACTGGCTTTCGAAAGCGTTTTGCCTTCTTTTCAAACGGCAAATTCCGTAGCGCTGATCGAATATCCGTATGGCAGTGGAAAAAGCGTGGCCCGGGTTTCGCAAGATCTGAAAATCAGCGAACCGGAAATCCGGAAATACAACCGCTGGATTCTGGGCGACCAGATTCCGTCCGATAAAGAATACGTTCTGGCCATTCCGGCAACGGGCGATCAGGCGGCTGCGCTCCGGCGTCAGGCCCAGCAAGCCAAACTGGTCGCGCAAACCAAAGCCCCGGAAGTAGTGACGAGGGCGAAATTCGACACCGGTTTTCCGGTCTTGCGCAAAGTCAATTATTCGAAAGGCAAACCGGATGTGGTGTTGTATGAAATCAACGGTTTGCCGGGTATTCAGGCCCTGGCGGGTGACAATGCCTCGACACTGGCCCGCAAAGCCCGGGTCAGCGTATCGAGTTTTCTGCGTTACAACGACATGAGTGACCGTGACCCGGTCACTGAAAATGAAGTCTATTATCTGGCGAAGAAAATGCGGAAGGCGGTTGTTCCACACCACACGGTGCAGGTGGGAGAAACCGTGCGCAGCATTTCGCAGATGTATGGCCTCCGGCTGAAAAAACTCCTGCGCTACAACCGCATCGACCGCTCCGACCGTTTGCAGGTGGGCCGGGTCATGTGGCTGCGCGAACGCCGTCCGGGCAACAAACCCGTCGAAATCATCAAAACACCGGCCACACCCGCTCCTGCTTCCCGACCGATTGCCAGCCAACCCAGCCCAAGCGACAACCGGATGAGCCAGTCGACGCCTTCCGATCGCCCGGCGAATGCCATTCCCAGAAATGCCTCCGAACGCAAACTGTATTCACCAAAACTGGTTGAATCGAAGGACGCTCCGGCAAGCACAAGCACTCCTTCGCCAGCCCCGGATACGCGCGTAACGACCACCACGCCCGGCAGCGCACCCACCAGCCGACCCGTTGACAATCAGGAGAACGCCGTGGTAAAACCGCCGGTTTCTGAGCCGACGGTTGCCAGCACGCCGACGGTCACTACGCAGAATTCCGGTTCGACGCAACGGGTTGTTATCGTTCGTCCGGAACGCTCGACCGACTTCGACAGCGAACCGGCTCCTGCCCCCAGCCGGACTACCACCGCGGCACCGGTCAGCCGTCCAGCCGAGCGGAAACCGGGTACATCCGCTCCCGTAACCGCCAGTGCCAAACGCCCCGCGGCCGAACCAATGGAAGAATCATCGTCCAGAATAACCCGCACCAGTTCGGCCCCCGCAACAACGACACGGTCTGCCGGATCGATGACGCACCGGGTAGAACCGGGACAAACGTATTACAGCATTTCGCGGCTCTACAACGTCTCGGTCAACGATCTGCTGGCCTGGAACCGCCTGACCCAGAACGACAAACTGGCGGTGGGTCAATCGCTGGTAATCAAAGGTGAAGGGGCCGTATCCAGAAGCCAGCCTGCCGCGTCCGGCAGTCCGGCGGTCGATGCGAAGGTTTCGGAAGAAATCGTGTATCACACGGTGCAGAAAGGCGAAACCATGTTCCGCATTTCGAAGCAATACGGCGTTACAGTTGAGCAAATCCAGACCTGGAACCAGCTTTCGGGTGGCGGAGTCAACGTGGGGCAGCAGTTGAAAATAATCAAGAAATAAGACTCGTCCGATAAATCCATGATCCTCATTGATAATACCTGCATCAGCGATGATGTAGCCGAAAAGTTTTTCGTTTGTAACCTGGACAAATGCAAGGGTGCCTGCTGCGTCGAGGGTGATCTGGGCGCACCGCTGGAGACCTCGGAACTGGCGGTATTGGACGAAATCTATCCGCTGGTCAAACCGTACCTGATGCCCGAAGGCGTTGCCGCCATCGAAAAGCACGGCTTGTACGAATCGGACGAGGACGGCGGTTTTGTTACGACCACCATTGAAGGGCGCGAATGTGTTTTTGCCAATTACGATAAGCGTGGTATTCTGAAATGCGGCATCGAGGAAGCGTATAATGATGGCAAAGTGGATTTCAAGAAACCCATTTCGTGCCACCTGTATCCGATCCGGATCACCAAATACGACAGTTTTCACGCCCTCAATTACGACCGCTGGCCCATTTGCAGCCCCGCCTGTGATTTTGGCGAACAACTGGGCGTCGAAGTCTACAAGTTTCTGAAAGAACCCCTGATCCGCATGTATGGCCCGGCCTGGTATGGCGAGCTGGTGAAGGAAATCGAAGAGAAATAGCCCTGATTGGGGGGAGTATGGAACACCGCGATTACTTTGAAGATGTATATGACGTGGTTCGGCTCGTCCCGGCGGGGCGGGTGACGACCTACGGCGCCATTGCTCAGTATCTGAGCCTGCGCGCCGGGGCTCGCATGGTGGGCTGGGCCATGAACGCGGCCCACGGGCGCGATGTACCGGCCCACCGCGTTGTCAACCGCATCGGCGTTCTGTCCGGCAAGCATTTTTTTGGCAGCCCAACCGCCATGCAGGATTTGTTAGCGGCCGAAGGAGTTCAGGTACAGGACGACCGCGTCGTGGAATTCGGAAAATTGCTTTGGGACCCGACAACGGAATTACAATAACCGGAAGCTCAGAGCAGCTTGGACCAGCGAACGCTGGGCACCTCCAGAAAACAGGCCTGCATGCTAATCACCAGGTGGTTGTAATCGTCCATCAGATTGGGTTTTTGGAGATACCCATTGGCGCCCAGATTGTAAGCTTTTTGCACCAGATCTTCCTCGATGGAGGTCGATAACATCACGGTCGGAATATGCTTTAACGAGTCGTTGGTTTTGATGGCTTCCAGTACTTCAATTCCGCTCATCCGGTGCATATTGACGTCCAGAATAATGAGTCCGCACCGGGCAATTTTCTCTTCTGCTCCTTCGCTTTCCAGCAAACTACTCATCAACTGCTCTCCATCTTCAAATTGCAGAATCTGGTGTTTTGCCCCTACGTTTTGAAACGCCCGATGAATAAAATGGCGATCATCTTCATCATCATCAACGATAATGACATAGATTTTTCGCTGTAAGGAAGGAGAATGCAATAACTTGGCCGACTGTGGCATTGTGATACTAATCAGATAAAGGATGCCGTTACGATGGTGTACATTACTAGCAATAAAATTAGTAACCAGACCCGATTAACAGAGATTATTTCATATGAGTAAAAGCCAGAAATAAGCCGTTTTAAAACAAAAGCCTGCTTACTTCAATGTAAGATTTAGGATGTTTTATAACTATTCTAAATCTGGCCTTTCTTCGTATTAAAAATACAAAAAATTAACGGTTTTACAAATTTTTAAGGTAAGCGCGCCCACCCAGATACCGCATCTGGCGGGCAATCTGGCGGGTACGTTTCTGGGTGTAGGCCGACGGTTTTTTGATGGAGAACAAGCGGGGATTGGGCAAAACGGCGGCAATGCGGGCAGCCTCGGTTCGCGTCAGGGATTGCGCCGAATGACCATAATACCGCCGGGAAGCGGCCTCGACGCCGAAGGTCAGCGGGCCGGTTTCGGCCACGTTCAGATACACTTCCAGAATGCGTTCTTTGCCCCAGATCAGTTCGATCAGAAAAGTAAAATAGACTTCGAGTCCTTTGCGCAGGTAGCTGCGACCATTCCACAGAAAAACGTTTTTGGCCACCTGCTGCGAAATCGTGCTGGCACCCCGCGGTCGTTTCCGGTGCTGGTTGTCTTTGATCGCATCCTGAATTTCGTCGAAATCAAATCCCCAATGGGTTGGAAACGCCTGGTCTTCCGACGCCACAACGGCCAGCGCCACTTCCTTCGAAATCGATTCGTAAGGCGTCCAGTTCTTGTAGAGCCTGCTGTCCTGGTCCTCACCCATCGCTTCCAGTTTCCGCGAAACCATCAGCGGGGTAAACGAAACCGGCAGGTATTTCAGCAACACCACCCAACCAAACGAAAGCAGGAAGGACAGCGTGATCAATCTGGCAACCAGCCGAACCGACCGCTCCAGCCACGGACGCTGACGGAGCGAAGACCCCATACGTGGGGATTGGCCCGAACGGGAGGAAGCCGAAGGAGGATTTGACGAGCGCAAACGATTGACTTTAACGGAACGAAGAGTACTCATTAAACGTAAAAATAGTAAAGAGTAATGAGTTATGAGTGAAGAATTCTTCACTCATAACTTACAAAAAGCTCCGCGGCTACGCGGTCGGCAAACAGTTTACCGGCTTCGGTTAAGGTTAGCCGATGGTTCTGGAGCGAGAGCCAGCCCCGGTTGTATAAATTTTGCAGTTCAGTCCGGCAAAGTGCTTCAAAATCGGTTCCGGCCAGCGCCGTCAGTTCCCGGACATCACAGCCCCATTTCGTCCGCATTCCCGTCAGAATGTATTCGTTTACCTGATCCGCCCTCGACAACTCCTCGACGGTAGCCGGAATTTCGCCCTTTTCAATGGCCCGAATATACTGCGCATTGTTGGCGACAGTATACTGCCGACTGTGGTTGTTGAACGAGTGCGCACTGGGGCCGATGCCGAGATAGGGTCGCCGTTTCCAATAGCTGCTGTTGTGGCGGGCTTCCCAACCGGGTCTGGCAAAATTCGAGATTTCGTACTGTTCGTAGCCATTCGCCACCAGCGTTTGCACGAGTGTCGTAAACTGATCGGCGGCAAACTCATCGTCGGCAGCCTGTAACCGGCCTTTTTTCTGCCAATTGCCAAAAACCGTGCCTGGTTCGATCGTCAGACAATAGGCTGAAATGTGCGGGATTCCGAACGAAAGTGCTTTCGCCAGATCGGCTTCCCAAACACTGTGGGTTTCGGCAGGAATGCCGTAAATCAGATCGATCGTGAGGTTATTAAAACCGGCTTCCCGGGCTAATTGCACACATTTTTCGGCTTCGGAAGCCGAATGGGCGCGGTTCATCAGGCGCAAGTTCGGCTCGTGAAACGACTGAATACCCATGCTCAAGCGGTTGACGTATTGCCGAAAAAGCCGCAGCGGAGCCAGCGGGTCGGTCGTCGGCCCCACCAAATCGTCCGGATTGGCTTCGAGCGTGATTTCAGCGTCCGGCGCCACGGTATAAAACCGGTGAATCGTCTCGAAAAGCTGCTGCAATTCGGATTCGTTCAGCAGCGAGGGCGTGCCTCCACCCAGGTAAATGGTCTCCAGTTGACGGGTGGGCAGATAGTCTTTTTGCAGTTCGATTTCCCGGCAAAGGGCCTTGACCAGCGCCGTTTTCTGCTTCAGACTGGTGCTAAAATGAAAGTCACAGTAGTGACAGGCTTGTTTGCAGAAAGGGATGTGGATGTACAGATGCATCGGCGAAACTACAAATCTGAACCGGATCAAGTTCCCGGCAAAAACAGAGCAAACTGGGTCTGCCGGAAAGGCCGGGCTTTACAGCATTTTTTCCAGTACCAAGGTGGTGTGGCTATTGGCACTGGTGATGGTACCGATAATGTCAAAACCGTGTCGCAGATTCAGGATGAGCATGTCGCGCCATTGATTGCGGGTGTGGGTCCGAATGGTCTGGTAGCCGTTGATTCTGCACCAGTCGTGTTGCTGGCGCATCAGTTCGCCCGCGATGCCCTGCCGCCGGTAATCCGGGTTTACGCAACCCAGCCAACTGTAGAAATGACCCGGTTTACGCTGATACCCCATTTTATAGCCCACAATTGTTTGATCGTTGGTAGCCACGATCGTCAGCAACCGGCGGTTTTTCATTTCCTCAAATTCCTGAAAAAGCTGGTCGGGCGTCTGACCGGAGAATACCCGCTGGTGCAATTGGATTATTCCTTGCAGGGTGGTTTCGGCAGGAAAACCGTCGTAAATTTCATAATGGCACTTCATGCCACAAAGTTGGCAGAAATACCGATTATCTTTTTAGCGTGCGGTTAAAAAAGAAGAAGGTACCTTGGGAGAAACTATTACTTATCGGGACACTTTTTGCAGTGGTTCCCTTTCTTTTTCCATTTTTTGCAGCACTTTTTGAACACACAGTCCACCTCACCCAGAAAAGGGTTGGCACCAAACGCTTTGGCGTTTTCGGCTACAAAAGAGAATTCGAACGATTTTTCGGTCATTTCATTCATGGCGCTTTCAACATTGCGCCATAAAAGTATTACTTATTTAGAATAAGTACAAATATTGTTTTTAAACGGGACATAAATTACCAACCTTATTATAGAACTTTTGCTTATTGCCCCTAAATCCCCTGAAGGGGACTTGGACACTGCTTAGTCCGGATCAAAAAGTCCGGCAGCGGCCGACCGTCCTTCAGGGGATTTAGGGCAATTTGTAATTGCAACTGAATTATCAGATTTAGATCCTACTATTAATTGAAATTTTCCATGAAAGATACCTTCGCTCGCCTATCCCGGCTTCGCCCCTATGCGCCCTTCCTGCTCCGGCTGGCGTTTGGTTATCAACTCATCGATGCGGCCGGGCACACGGCTTTGCACCCCGCCGAAGGAATTCCGGGGTATGCCGACTGGCTGAAAAGTCTGGGATTTCCATTGCCGCTGGTCGGCGCAACGCTGTCGGCCTATGCGGAATTTCTGGGTGCCATTCTGATGATTGCCGGACTCTGGACGCGCTGGGCGGCTTTTTTCCTGCTGATCAACTTTGTACTGGCGGTTTTGGTGGGACATGTGGCCATTCAGGATACCTACAAAAATACCATGCCAGCCCTTAATTTGGTGGCAATGAGTGTCTTTCTGCTCCTGAATGGCCCCGGAAAACCGTCCGTTGACGAGGGACTTTAAAGTTCGAATTCGCCCGTCAGATAGAGTTTCACCTGCCCGGCCATTTCAACGCGATCCTCCAGCAATTTACACCGCAGAAAACCGCCCCGTTTGGAAACCTGGCGGGCCGTCAGCTCCGTTTTGCCGAGCTTTTCGGCCCAGTACGGAATGAGGGTCGTGTGCGCTGACCCCGTCACCGGATCTTCGTCGATGCCGGACTGCGGGCCAAAAAACCGGGAAACAAAGTCGATGGGGCCGCTTTCAGTCGGATTGCCGGGTGCCGTCACGATCACCCCCCGCGCCGGAATGGTTGCCAGTTCGCGGAAGTCGGGCTGTAGGTCCAGAATCTGCTGCTCGCTCTCGAAAACAATCAGGTAATCCGTTTTTCCTTTCAGCACTTCCACCGGTTTGATGCCGCCCAGACTCGTTTCCAGGGCTGGCGGCTGAATGGCGATGTGCGTGCTGTCGGTCGGAAAATCCAGCACGAGCCAGTCGTCTTCGCGCCGAACCCGCAGCAGGCCGCTGCGTGAATCGAACGCAATGGCATCACCTTCCGCGGTTTTTTCCAGGAAAAACACCACGTAGGCCGACACCAGCGTAGCATGACCACACAGGTCGACTTCCACGGTAGGCGTAAACCAGCGAATGTGATAAAAACCGTTTTCGGGATCGGTCGGAACGTAAAAAGCCGTTTCGGCCAAGTTGTTTTCTGCCGCAATGGCCTGCATGGTTTCGTCGGGTAGCCATTCCGTCAGCGGGCAGACCGCAGCCGGGTTTCCGCCAAAAAGCTGGTCGGTAAACGCATCAAGTTGATAAAGGCGGATAGGCATAATGGGTTTAGGGTTTCAGCGCGTTATTTGTGTGATTGACAATTGATTTTCCAGTTCCCGCAAGTGGGACAGGGTAAATGCCGTCAACGACGGAATTTTTAGCGTAGCCAGGTCAAACTTCGGATCATCGAATTCATAATCGGCGGGCACCGAAACCGTCAGCATCTCAGCCGCATAGGCCGATTTCAGGCCATTTCCGGAATCTTCAAACGCGATACAGCGGTGGGGCTCGACGCCCAGTTTGCGGGCCGTTCCCAGGTAAACATCCGGGTGCGGTTTGTTGCGTTTTTCCAGAGTTGCCGAATGCCAGAGGGTAAAATACGACCGGATGTTCAGCCGATCCAACACGACTTCGATCAGGTGCATGGGCGATGCCGACGCGATGGCCATCGGAATACCCTGCTGCCGAAACAACTCCAGAATGGCCGGAACGCCCGGCATCGGGCCCGCGTGTTTCCCAATCTGGTCGTAGGCGCCCTGAATAATATCCGCATTCACCTCTTCCACACTCCGGTTGTGCCAGGGGTATTTTTCGTACCAATACCGCACCACCGTGTCGGTGGGTAAACCGGTCGTGCGTTTACACATCTCGTCGTCCATTTCCAGACCCACCGTGCGAAATACCTCAATCTCCACTTCCCGCCAGAACGGCTCCGAATCGACCAGAAGGCCGTCCATGTCAAATATTGCTGCCTGAATCATTTGTTTTTCGGTATTCGGTTTACGGCTTTTGGTTTACGGTTGCTGACGCGTATTACAAATAGCATGCTTCGGCAACCGTAAACCAAAAATCGTAAACCGTAAATTTTCTCATATATCCGCTTGCCTAAACGGCTTGATGTCAATCCGTTCCCAAACTTTTCCTGAAATATACACCTCGTTCTGCAACCAGTCGTTCAACTGGTCTTCCGTATCGAAATCGAGCAACATCATGGAGCCGATCATTTTACCGTCGGGGTCGAGTAACGCACCACCCAGGACGAAATGGCCGTCGGCTTTCAATTGTCGGGCACCATCGAAGTGGTTCGGACGAACGGCCAGACGCCGGTTCATGGCCTGATCGTCGGTATAATCGTAAGCGTGAATAACGTACCGCATCCTTTTTCAATACTAAAACAAAAAATAACACCAAAGTTGGGGGTTCCAACGCTTGTTTTTGTCCAAATCTAATCCTTTTCCCTTTTTCTCGCTAATTTCAGTGTTTAAAACCGTACTAGCCTCTTATTCATCAATGAAACCACTACTCATCGGATTGGGTTGCCTGCTGATGGTCAGGACAATAGCCCAGACGCCGACTGCATCCCCGCTCACCGTCGAAAAAATCATGCAGGACCCGAAAGGATGGATCGGGACATCGCCATCGGGCATTTTCTGGTCGGAAGATTCCAAAACGATTTATTTCAACTGGAACCCGACAAAAGCCAAAGGAGATTCGCTGTATAAAATACCCCTCACCGGCGACCGGAAACCCGTCAAAGTGGCCGCTGCGGAACGGCAAAATCTTCCCCCCGCTACCGGTGGAACCTACAACCGCGCTCGTACGCTGAAACTCTACGAAAAAGACGGCGACCTGTTTCTGCTCGACTGCAAACCGGGAAAAACCGGCGGGCAAACCGTCCGGCAACTGACCAATACCGTTGAGCGGGAAAGCAATCCGGCATTCAGTGGCGACGAGCGAAAGGTGGTTTTTGCGAGGGCCAACAACCTTTTCACCATTTCGCTGGCAACCGGCGAATGGACGCAGGTTACGAACCTCGACCCCGGCACCAAAAAACCGGACCCCAAAACCAACGAGCAGGAAACCTGGCTCAAACGCGACCAACTGGCGCTGTTCGATGTGCTGAAAGAACGAAAAGCGAAGAAGGACGAGGGCGAGAAAATTACGAAAGCCGGGCAACCCAAACGACCGAAGCAGTTTTATACCGAAGGAAAAACCGTTCAGAATCAGCGGCTCAGCCCCGACGGGCGGTTTGTGACATTCTCGCTGCTGAAGTCGGCGCAGGGGGCCAAAACCGCCATCGTACCGAGCTACGTAACGGAATCCGGTTTTACGGAAGACCTCACCGCCCGCACCAAAGTCGGCGCTCCGTTTGCCAGTTCCGAGTTTTATGTGTATGACATTCAGCGGGATACGATCCAGGCAGTTTCGACCAAGTCGATTCCGGGCATTACGGATGCGCCGGATTATGCCAAAACCGCTCCGTCGCCAGCGTCCGTTCCCGATAGCAACCGGCGCGGCCCATCGGCGGCCGAAGTGATCACGGATACCGTCAAAAAAACGAAAAAACTGGCGGATCGCAGCGTGACGATCAGTGGGCCAATCTGGTCGGAAGACGGAAAATACGCCGTGGTAATCATCCGCGCCTTCGACAACAAAGACCGCTGGATCATGCGGCTCGACCCCGCCACCCGCCAGTTGAAACTCCTCGACCGCCAGCGCGACGAAGCGTGGGTCAGCGGTTTTGGCCCTTTGACGGGCATGACCGGTTTCCTGGCGGATAACCAGACGTTCTATTTCCCTTCCGAAACCGACGGTTATTCCCATCTATACACCGTCAATGTGGAAACGGGTGAGAAAAAGCAGTTGACCAAGGGGAAGTTTGAAGTGCAGCAGATTCAGTTGTCGAACGATAAGAAATTCTTTTACCTGACCACCAACGAGCTTCATCCCGGCGAGCAACATTTTTACCGGATGGCCGTCGACGGCGGAGAACGCGTGAAACTGACCACGATGACCGGTGCCAATGATGTAACGCTTTCGCCCGACGAAACCCAACTGGCCATTCGCTATTCCTACAGTAACAAACCGTGGGAGTTGTTTTTGATGAAAAACGAACTGGTAACCCTAAACAAAGGGAAACAAAAACCGTCGCCCGCATCGACACCGGTTCAGCTTACGGCTTCATTAACGCCTGAATTTCAGACATATCCCTGGCGTGACCCGGCCATTGTAACCATTCCGGCCCGCGATGGACAGACCATTTACGGACGGCTGTATAAACCCGCCAAACCCAATGGAAAAGCCGTGGTATTTGTGCATGGCGCGGGGTATCTGCAAAATGCGCACAAGTGGTGGAGTCAGTATTTTCGGGAATACATGTTTCATAACCTGCTGGCCGACAAGGGTTACACGGTTCTGGACATCGACTACCGCGCCAGTGCGGGCTACGGTCGCGACTGGCGGACGGGCATCTACCGGCACATGGGCGGCAAGGATTTAACGGACAACGTCGATGCGGCCCAGTGGCTCGTCAAAACCCAGGGCGTGGATGCCAAACGGATCGGTTTGTACGGCGGTTCGTACGGCGGTTTTATCACCCTTATGGCGATGTTTACCACGCCCGACGTGTTTGCGGCCGGAGCCGCCCTGCGACCCGTAACCGACTGGGCGGCCTACAACCACGGCTACACGGCCAACATCCTGAACGAACCGTATGCCGACACGCTGGCCTACCGCCGGAGTTCGCCCATCTATTTTGCCAACGGCCTGAAAGGTCATCTGCTCATCTGCCACGGCATGGTCGACGTAAACGTTCATTATCAGGATGTTGTCAGGCTCACCCAGCGACTGATCGAGCTTCGGAAAGAAAACTGGGAAGTGGCTTCCTATCCCGTTGAGGACCATGCGTTTGTGGAACCTACCAGTTGGATGGACGAGTATAAGCGAATCCTGAAATTATTTGAAGAACGGCTTTAACCGACACGAACTAAGCGCTTTGGAGCGTTGTTGTCAAAACAGGCGTTTTCTGATCCCGGAAAACGCCCTTTTTCTACCCCCTTCAAGACCCAACTCATTCGTATGCTTATTAATCGCAAGGCGTTTCTGCTGTCTCTTCTCCTGTCCATCACGGTTCTTCTGTCGGGCTGTGATACCACCGGAACCGGTTCTGACCCCAAGCCCCAACCGGATGTGTATTTGGTCAGCAGTTCCGACATTAACTCATTCACCAAGGATCAGCTTGGCGCGCAGATTGCCCAGCAATTTCCGGCTCAGTACCAGAGCATTATCAAGGGCTTTCTGCGCTACGATGTCAAGGTGTATAAACTGGTTTACAACACCAAACTGCCCGACGGAACCGCCACCAAAGCGTCAGGAGCAATTATTGTTCCGACCGTCACGACGGCAGTTCCGATGATCAGTCAGCAACACGGAACCATTCTGAACGATGCCGATGCCCCTTCCAATTTCGGGCCGGGCAGCGATGCCGCTTTTGGCGGTACGTTTTTTGCCTCCAACGGCTACATCATGGTTTGCCCGGACTACATCGGTTACGGCGAATCGAAGGCCATTCCCCACACCTACGAACACCGTGAAGGGCTGGCCACGGCCTCGCTGGACATGATCCGGGCCGCGAAAGAATTCATCAAGCAAAAGTCGATCAAATGGGATAACCGGCTGTTGCTCACCGGCTACTCGGAAGGCGGTTTTGCCACAATGTCGTTGCAGAAAAAGATCGAAGAAGAATTTCCGTCCGAATTTACGCTGACGGCTTCCAGCATTGGCGCGGGAGCCTACCACAAATCGGCCTTTATGAAGTACATCATCAACCAGAAAACGCACGGCATTGCCAGCTACAACCGCCTGTATTTGTGGACGATGCTCACGTATAACAGCTTGTATAAGCTCAACAAACCGATGAGCTATTACCTGAAAGAACCGTATGCGACGCAGGCCACCCAGAATGGCATAAACATCAACATCAGCGTTAGCATCAGTGACATTTTCACGGATAGTTTCAAGAAAGCGGTGAACGACGGGACTGAAACCGGGTTTTTGAATGCGGTGAAAGACAATGATGTCTACGATTGGAAGCCTAAAACGCCCACGTATCTTTTCCACGGTGATGCCGATAATCTGGTGTTCTTTTTCAATACACAGGATGCCTACGACGCCATGCGAAAACGGGGGGCTACGAATGTAGAGCTAAAAACGCTGCCAGGAAAAGACCACGGCACGGCGGTTATCGACTATCTACTGCAAACGTATCTCTTTTTCTCAAGCGTCCAGTAATCAGCCGCTTAGCATTCAGAGTAAACAGAAAATCCTCCCGGCAAAGGAGGATTTTCTGTTTTTACCCAACAATTGCCCTCGAACGCTGGTTATAGGAAGAGACTCAAAATAATTCCAACCAACATCATGAAAAAATTGTGGATTGTTGCTCTGCTGGCCGCATTCGGTTTCACAGCAAATGCGCAGACAGTGAAAGAGGAAGCGAAGGAGACCGCGCACCATGCCGGCCAAACCGTAAAAAAAGCCGCCGATGAGGTAGGAGACGAAGCCCGCGAAACCAAGCAGGAAGCGAAACAGAAAGCTAAAAAAGCTGGCAAGAAAATAGACAAAGCTGCCGACGACGCGGGCGATGAAGTTCGGGAAACGGCCAAAGAGACCAAGCAGAAAGCGCGCGAAGCGAAACGTAAAACCGGCAAGAAAGTAGAGAAAGCCGGTGAAAAAATGCAGGAGAATTAAAATTCCTTTAAGTGTTGAATGGTTAGATGGTTAAAAATTGCTAGTAGCATTTTGACCATCTAACCATCTACCCATTTCTAGCCATCAAAACCATTACTTCTTCCCCGTCATCTTCCTGATAAAAGCCGTTTCGGCTGGAATATACGGCTGACCGTTCTCACGGAAAATATCGTGGAACCACACCGGCGGCTCGGCGGTGTACTGCTTCTGCCACGAGTCCCACGGATAAATGGTATTCGATTTTCCGGACACAAAGCCCCAGTTTATCATTCCCACATTCTCGGCTTTCGCAATCGGCAGCGAGCCTTCAAACGTGCTGCCGGCCGGGCGAGCCATGTACTCCGTACAGATCAGGGGTCGGCCAAACTTCTTAAGATCCGCTACCCGCTTTTTGAAATCATCCGGTTTTCCGTAGTTGTGGAACGTGATCACGTCGGAATTCTGAACCAGAAACCGGTTCATGTCATCCATTTTTTCGAGCGACGACCAATCTCCTTTCCAGGGACCTGACGTAATGGGTTGCGTTGGTTTGGCTTCCCGCGCCCAGCCAAAACCGGCTTTCACCAGTTCGGTGCCGAGTTGGGCTTTGTTGGGTAATTCGGTTTTGATCTTGCCGTTGCGGCCGTAGCTGTTGGCGTTATCGTTATCCGGTTCGTTGACAATGTCCCACGCCAGAATCCGCTTGTCGGCCCGGAACGAACCCACGATGTCTTTCACGTAACTCCGCAGACCTTCCCACTTGCTTTTATCGCTCAGAATGGCCGCGCCGGGGCCTTGCACCCAGCCCGAATTGTGCCGACCCATCACCGGCGCATGTTGTTTGCCCAGTTTCGGCTGCGGGTCCCAGCACGAGTCGAACAACACCAGCATGGGTTTGATGTTGTGCTTGGCACACAGCGCCAGAAACTGATCGATGCGGTTTTTGAAGCCTTTGGCATCCTGCCGCCACACCATGTCGTGCAAAAAAACCCGCATCGTGTTCATGCCCAGTTTCTCGGCATAGCCCAGTTCTTTGTCGATCGTTTTCGGATCAAAGCTTTCGGCCTGCCACATTTCCAGTTGATTGATGGCACTGGCGGGCATAAAATTACTCCCCACCAGCCAGGGCTGGCTCTTATACCAGTCGTTGGCCTGTTTGGGCGTCCACTGCTGCGCGGTTGCTAAAAAGGACGATCCGCTCAGTAAAACCGCAAAAATGATACGTCGCACTAATCGAAGTTGATTCATAATTAATTGGCACAGAAGTTTTATAAAGAAAGATTTGGGGGTTGTTACACAGGGTTAATCAGAGAACATCAGAGAGAATCGGAGTTGTCCCTGATTAACTCTGATGTCCTCTGATTAACCCTGTGTAACAACCCGTAATTACTTCACCGAAAACCGGTATTCCGTGGTGGTTTTGTACGTTTCACCCGGTTTCAAAACCGTCGTTGGAAACTTGGACTGGTTGGGTGAATCGGGGAAGTGTTGGGTTTCCAGACAGAACGCCGACCGCTTGTCGTACGGTTTGCCACTTTTGCCGATCCGCTTTCCATTCAGGAAGTTACCACCGTAAAACTGGACACCCGGCTCCGTGGTCAGCACATCCATCGAGATGCCGGTTTTGGGCGAGGTCACCGTGGCAATCAGCCGTGGTTCAGCGGTTTGGCCGCCATTCAGCACGAAATTATGGTCGAAACCGCCCCCATTTTTAATCTGCGGATGGTCGGCATCCTGACGTTCGCCAATGGCAACCGGTTTCCGCAGATCAAAGGGCGTTCCATCCACCGGAGCCAGTTCGCCCGTCGGAATGAGGGTCGCGTCCACCGGTGTGTAGCGATCGGCTTTAATTTCCACCAGATGATCGGCCACGGAGCCGGAGCCTTCGCCGTTCAGGTTGAAATAAGCGTGGTTGGTCAGGTTGACGACCGTGCTTTTGTCGGTAGTCGCCTGATAATCAATCTTGATGCCGTTATCGTCGGTCAACGTATACGTCACATCGACCGTCAGTGTTCCCGGATAATTTTCTTCGCCATCCGGCGAAACGTAGTGCAGTTTCAGGCCGTTGGTTCCCACCGGCGTGGCATCCCACATTTTGGCGTTGAAGCCTTTCTTGCCGCCGTGCAGCGAATTAGGGCCGTTGTTGGTCGCGAGCTGATACGTTTTGCCATCGAGCGTAAACGTCCCTTTGCCAATCCGGTTGCCATACCGACCCACCAGCGTCCCGAAAAAGGATTCATTTTCCAGGTAGTCATCAATGCTGCTGTGACCCAGGTTTACATCCAGCAGTTTACCGGTTTTATCCGGCACCAGAATGCTGACAATGCGGCCGCCGTAGTTCGTAATGGCGACTTTCATTCCACTGGCATTGGTCAAAACGAATAAATCAGCCTGTTTTCCTTCAACGTCTTTCTGAAAACGCGAGCGATCAGGCAAACCGCTGGCTGAATCAGCAGCCGCTGTGCTTGTACTATCCGACATGGTTGACGATTCTTGTTGTTTTTGGGAGTTATTACAGCCGACGAGCATCCCCAGCAGGACGGCGGAGAGAAAGAATTGTTTCATACGAACGTTTAGAAGGTATCGGGGTTTATAAAACCGGCTCTACCTCTTCGAGTTCGAGTAGAAAGCCGGGCATCAAATATCAGACTTATTTTGTAAAAACTATGAATCTGAACGGAAAAGGGCTGGAACCGGTGTAACCTACTCCCAACCGGACGCAGGAACTTCTTGATCCATCAAAAGAAATCTTTTACATTCAGCGTTAAAGAGACAATACCATCCTAACGGAATTCATTCATGGCAGATCAGCCCAGCAACTGGCTTAATAAATTAGGGAATCTCCTGGTGCCGTCCTCCAGTCAGCCCAAAACCACTCCGGTTGCTACCGTTTCCAATACGCGCATTCTGAACGAGCTGGTGGCGTCGTTTCAGGATTCCGTGCCGCGGGAATCCGTCGGAAAAAGCATGCTTTTCAATGCGCATTTTTTGATCATTCTGCATCCCGACACTTACGAAGCACGCCAGAATGCGTTCCCGGTGATTGTCAACGAAGCGGTGAACGCGTTTACGACTTTTATTGAGTCGGAGAAAGCCAACTACGAACGCGTGGTGCCGGTGGCCGCCAACTGGTTCTTTAAGTTTGGGGGCGGCCGTGAATTTGGCGGAGAACCGGTTACGCCAACGGATGTCAAAGTGGTGGGTGCCCTGACCGGTATTCTGCCCGGAAACGACCCGGCGCAATTGCCAGACCGGATTCACGTCACGCGCCGGGTCAAACAGACCAACCGGTTTGAGAAAGTGGACATCGACCCGAACACCTTCCAGCACATCGACTTTCGGGAACCGGGGGCGTTTGTGGTAAAGTTTACGTTTTCGACGCCGGCACCGACCACCGCACGACCACCGGCCGGAGCCCCCGCGACCCGTCACGCGCCGGGATTGCCCCGCAGTCTGGGGGCCGGGCTGGCCCAGATCAATCACTACATTGCGGAATTGAACAAGGAGGATTCGTACCTGATGCGCGACCGTGAAATCGTGGTGGCGCGAAAAGAGCCGGACAACCAGCATTTTCCCAATTATCTTTTGCTCGAATCGGCTTATGTGTCGAACCCGCACGCCCGGATTCGCTACAACGACGAGATGCAGGCTTTTCAGATTGCATCGTTCAGCCGCAACGAAACCCGGGTGAACGAACAGCTTATTCCGCGTAGCGAACCCGCCAGTCCGCAGTGGTACGCGCTGCCGGATCAGGCTCAGATTCTGCTCAATAGCATGGTCACTTTAACCTTTCAACGCCATGATTGATGCGCTGTTTGTCGTGTTGCTGCTGCTGTTTGTAATCATCCTGGTGGTCCGGCATTTTCAGGATTTACCCCGATAAAGCCAACAGAATGCGCTGCCAGCGGTTCTATTCAGTAGAACTGTTTATTTCGCCACGTTTCCCCTGCTAAATGAATCCGTTTCTCATTGCCGGTCAAACCGATGTAGGCCAACGCCGAAAAAATAACCAGGATACGTTCATCTGCGCAACGATCTGGTCCGAATCCAGCGCGCTGCTGGCCGCCATCGACGGCGTGGGCGGCTATGCCGGGGGCGACCGGGCTGCGGCCATTGCCAAGGAATCGATCGAACAGTATATGGCGACGCCCAACGGTGACCCGCTATCGATGCTGCGCGAAGCCGTCGTGTTTGCCAACAACCAGATCAATACGCAGCGCGAGCAGAACCTCCAACTGGCGCAGATGTGTTGTGTGTTGACGACGGCAGTGGCCGATAGCCGTACCCAAAAACTGTATTTTGTGCATGTCGGTGACACCCGCTTGTACCGGTACCGCCGGGGCGTCCTCGAAAAACTCACCCGTGATCACTCGATGGTGGGCGTTCGGGAGGATGCCAACGAACTGACGGAAGCCGAAGCCATGCAACACCCGCGACGGAACGAAATTCTGCGCGAAGTGGGCTCGATGGCACACCGGGTCGATGATCCGGACTTCCTGGAATCCGGTGAAACGGACTTTCTGCCGGGCGATTTTCTGCTGCTGTGCAGCGATGGCCTGACCGACATGATTACCCAGGCCCAGATTCAGGGCGTTCTGGACCAGAACCTTTCCCTTGAAAAACAGGTGTCCGAGTTGATCCGGCTTGCCAATAAACAGGGCGGTAACGACAACATCACCGTCGTTCTGGCCCGGAACACAACGCCAGCCAGCCCGCAGCCGGTGGTTGCCACTGCCGCCGATCCAACGGTGTTGCCCAAACCGGTTTCCAAACCGACTCCGGTTGATAGTCCCAAGCCAACTTCGAGCAAGACCGAACCGGCTAAACGGGGACTGACGGGTTTCTGGATTCTGATCGGGCTGGTGCTGGCGGGAACCATTGCGGGACTGGTGTGGTATCAAAACCAGGGTCCCAGCCAATCCGATCCGCTGGTTTCCAACCAGCCGCCGACGGTCAGCGATCCGGCTGATTCGACGCAGGCTATCGCGCCAACGGTTTCGCGCTTTGATTCGCTGTTGCAAACGGCCTATCGCAGCAGTGATCACCGGCTGACGCTGCCCGTAGATACGGTTCGGCTCACGAAGCCCCTGCTGCTCACCGACTCGCTGCAAAGCATTGTGGGCGCAACCGGGCTAACGGTTTTTGTACCCGCCGATACGGCCCAGGCGCAGCTCGCGTTACGGATCACCCGTTCGGGGCCGGTGGCACTTCAAAACCTGGTCATTAGCGGTTTCAAGACCGGGATCGAAACCAGTCCCGGAACGAAGCTTCATCTGTCGAAGGTCTCTTTTCGCAACGTGAGCCAGCCCGTTCAGGCCGTTATCGGACAGGAAACTTTCCGCGATGCCGTTATTGTGGTTACCTTGCAGAACCAGACTGATTCATCCAAAACGCTCCCTCGCTGATGTCTACCACCCGGTTTGATACACGGTTTCCCGGCTACGAAGTGCTGAGTGAATTGGGCCGCAGCAACGCCCGGATTCTCAAGGCGCGTCACCTGGCTACGGGCGATCTGGTGGCGATCAAGCACTTTGCCCTCAACACCGATGCCGAAACGCTCCGGCGGTTTCAGCGCGAATCGGCCATCATGACCAGCATCGCCCATCCCAATGTGGTGAAGGTTCGGGAGGTGCAACTGGAAGCCGAACTGCCCTACATCGTGATGGAACTGATCGAGGGCGGAAGCTTAAAACAGCTCATTACCGGCCAGAACCGCATCGACGTATCGACCACCATCCGGCTGGGGCTACAAATGGCCAGTGCCTTCAAAGCGATTCATCCCCAAGGCATCATTCACCGGGATGTGAAACCGGAGAATATCCTTTTCCGGCCCTTGCCCAGTGGTGAACTGCATTTTTTGCTGACGGATTTCGGGATTGCGCGGCTCCACGAACAATCGAGTACGCTGACGGGGCAGTCGCTGATGACGTACGAATACGCATCGCCCGAGCAGTTCAACGACCCGAAAGGCGTCGGAACGGCCACAGATTATTATTCGCTGGGCGTCGTTCTGTACGAATGCCTGCACGGAAGCGTCCCGTTTGCACTCGATGATGATTCGGGTATCGTGACGTTTATGAATAAAGTGCTGACCGAAGCACCACCCGCCCTGACCGTGACCAGCCAGGACCAAACCGTGGGCCTGTTCGCGGAGCTTCTGGAGGGCTTATTGAAAAAGAAAGCCAGTGAACGCCTGAACGATCCGGATGAACTGACCTGGTTGCTGAAACGGGCCGAACTGAATTATTTGCAGGCCGGTCGAACCAGCCCTAAAACCGCCCCATTACCCAGAGTTACTCAGCAAAATCCGGCGAAGCCAGACCCCGAAGCAGCCAGGGCTCCTGCACCCGATCCGGTTGTTGTCAAACCCGAACCGGCTAAACCGACTCAAAGCAAGTCGTCGGGCAGGCGTTTGAAACTGGCGGCTCTCGTGCTGGTGATGCTGGCGGGCGGAGCAGGGCTATACTATGTTCTTACCGATTTTGGAGCGAAACCCATCGCCAGTGTGCTGGCCCCAAACGATACTAATAATACGTCAAGAGATCAGACTGCGGGGACCGATGTGCCGGAAGACCTGGAACAGGAAGAGGACACAGTAAGCCTGCGACTGGCGGAAGAAGCCCGGCGACGGGAACAGTTCCGGGCGCAGGTTCTGGCGGCCGGAAAAACCCTGACCGTAGAACCCCTGGATTTTAAAGTCGGTTTTTTCGGCGGAATCAAAAAAGCGCAGATTCAACTCAACAATCCCAGTGCCATTCCCTTTCCGGCGGTGGCGGTTCAGGTGAGTTATTTTAAGGAGAAAGGCGGTCTGTATAAAACCGAGAAGATGTTTTTCATGAACGTAAAACCCAATTCATCCCCCGTTCGGACGGCTCCGGACAGTGACCGGGGCATTCGAATCAGTTGCAGGATCTTGAAGTATGATTTGCCCGGAAATCTGGATTCTCTAATGCGGACCATGCCCGTCAAAACCGACTCGTTACTTTAATCGACTCATGCCAACCGTAAGCGTCAATACGCATTTTCCGGGTTATGAAATTATCGGCGAACTGGGCCGCTCGAACGCCCGCGTTCTGAAGGCCCGTCACCTGGCAACGGGTGATCTGGTGGCGATTAAACATTTTACCCTCAACACCGACGCCGAAACGCTCCGGCGGTTTCGGCTCGAATCGCAGTTGATGACCGACATTCGACACCCGAACGTGGTGCGCGTCCGGGAAGTCCAACTCGACATGCCCATGCCGTTCATCGTCATGGAATGGATCGAGGGCGGCAACCTGCGGACGCTTCTGGCGGAGAAAGGACATCTGGAAATACCGACCGTCATCCGGCTGGGTCTGCAAATGGCCGAAGCCTTCAAAGCGATTCACCCACAGGGCATTATCCACCGTGATATCAAACCGGAGAACATCCTTTTTCGGCTCCTGCCCAGTGGCGAACTGCATTTTTTGCTGACGGATTTTGGCGTGGCCCGGCTGCGTGAACAGTCGCAAACCATGACGGGACAGTCGCTGATGACGTACGAATACGCATCGCCCGAGCAGTTCGACAACCCCCGGGGTGTGGATGTGGCGACGGACTACTATTCGCTGGGCGTCGTGTTATACGAATGTCTCTCGGGCCGGGTGCCTTTTTCGATGGCCGATAACGCCGGTATCGCCACCTTTATGGGGCAGGTGTTGCGCACGCCCCCGCCTGCTTTGGTGCTGCCAACGGGTCAGTTCATGCCCCCCAGCCTCAACACACTCCTCGACTGGATGCTTACCAAAAAACCGGCGGAACGGCTGAGTGATGTCAACGAGCTGGTGTTGCTGTTCGGCCAGGCAAATGTGGAGCAGTTGCAGGTCGGCAGGTCGAACGATCGCCGGGGTCCGGTTTCGTCGCGCACGTTGGTGGCTTCCGAACCACTGCCGCAACTGGAGCTACCCGAAGAGCCGGAAGAAGAGCCCACGAACCGCCAGACCGGCTGGTACATCGGCCTGGGCATCCTGGTCGTTATTCTGATCGGCTTGGCGGTTTTTTATACGTACCAGGCGAAGGAAACCAACGTCAACACAACAACGGCACCGGATTCGACGCGGATGGAAACCGACTCCAGCGCGTCGGAAACACAAGGCGAAATGGTCGAGGATACAGCTACAACGCCATCGGAGGGCTTTATCGAAAGCACAACCGATTCGACCCGATCGGACAGCAGTCCGGCAACCACAACGGAACCCGAAATTCCGGCCGTCCCGGCATCGCCCCCGGATTCATCGAAAACCGTCGTTGACACCACAAAGACGGGAAATTAACCACTCAACCCATTGCATGAAAGGTACGTCTGTATCGTCTGGTCGTTTGTATTTACTGGGAGCATCGGTCATGCTGCTTCTGCTGTTTGTGCGTCTTTACATCAACCTGGCTCCCGGTTTGAATCAGGCCAAAGAAGCCCTCGCCAACGGGCAGGCCATCACGCTGCAACCCGGTTTGAAATCCGCACCGATCCAGCGTTTACTCAACAGCGGTAATTACTACAGCGTTCCGGCCGACCGGACGCTGGTGGCCGATTCTCTGGCGGCTAAACTGGCCCTCAACGGTTCGCCCGACAACCTGGGAGCCATCAACAAACGGCAGTTTTCGATCCGGGCGCCGGTGGCGTGGCGCAGCCGGATTGGCGGAGCGGATTTTCAAAACCGTCTGCAACTGTCCCGCCAGCAAATGGGCTTCGACTCTGTTCTGTACGTTCGCGAACTCAATAATCCGAAACCGTATCCGGCCACCGTTAGCGCGGGGAGCGGAACAGCCACCATTTCGGGGCAGGTGGTGCTCACGGAAACGGAGCAACCAGTGGCGAATGTGCTGATGCAACTCAGACGCCACCCCGCCACCGCCCAGCCCGACACGCTTCCCAACCAGTTCACCTACGCCCGCACCGATGCCGGGGGGCGGTTTTCGTTCACCGGCCTGACGACGGATCTAGGCTACAGCGTCGTCGCCCTGAAACCCGGTTTTGAATTCGGCAGCCGCCGGGGAACGAGCCAACTGACCAGCGATCAGTCCTACACCTTTACGGCCCGTCCCCACCAACTGCGGTTGATTGGCTCCGTCGTTTACGGCCAACTGAAGTCGGATCATGCTTTCATCGTTCGCACGCCAACGGCTTTTACCGTACAATTCTGGGTCATCGTCGGGCTGTTTATCGGGGCTTTCTGGGCCGTGCAGGGCGTCTGGACGCTCCGGCGGTTTTACCCCGATCCGCTACTGCTGTCGGTTCTCATGCTGCTCACCGGCATTTCCGTCCTGACGCTCTTAGCCATTCAGGACCCGTTGCAGGATACGTTATACGCCTGGCAAACCTTGCAGGGCGTGGCGGCTGGGCTGTTCGGCCTGCTCATCGTGTCCCAGATCAACATCGGTCGCCTGTATGCAGACTGGCGTTTCGATTGGCTGTTTACGTTTTACAACCGGTCTTCCGTCAGTTTATCGGGCTGGACGTGGCTGGTACTCGCCCTCGGTCTGGCGGCCCTGACCTTGTTCGTCGGTTCGGGGCCTGAAGGCAGTGGCGTCCGCGTAAACCTGTCGGTTTTGGGACTGACGTTTCAACCCAGCGAAATCACCAAATACCTGCTGTTGGTCTTCTTCGCCGGTTTTTTTGCTGCGAATGAACAACAGATCCGGCAACTCCCGGATTTACGCTGGCGGTTTGCGGTGAGCTTTGGTGCACTGGCCAGTGCCGGTTTACTCATGCTACTCTACCTCCTGCTGGGCGACATGGGGCCCGCGCTGGTCGTCTGCTTTACATTTTTGCTGTTTTACAGCATTGCGCGTGGCAACCTGCCGCTGACACTCGCCACGGGGATCGGCTATGGCATTGCCCTGTGGTTGTTGCCGGGCTGGATCGCCACCCTTCTCAGTCTGGTGGTGCTGATGGGGTATTTGTTCTGGCGGGGAGAGGCCCGTTCCAAAACCGCCCTGGGTTGGGCCG
Organism: Larkinella sp.; assembly: GCF_965227735.1. Classification (NCBI taxonomy): domain Bacteria; kingdom Pseudomonadati; phylum Bacteroidota; class Cytophagia; order Cytophagales; family Spirosomataceae; genus Larkinella; species Larkinella sp. Next base: position 2,766,739 of record NZ_OZ245776.1, read on the forward strand.
CTTTGCTGACGGAAGCTCCGGTTCTGCTGCTGATGGTGATCGCAATGTTTGCGTTTGGCGATCAGTTGCCTTTTGTGGGGAGCCGCCTGGCCGACCGCAAAGCGATCTGGCTAAGTCCCTGGAACAACGACGTGTACGGCGGTGATCACCTGGCCCATAGTTTCTGGACACTGGCGTCGGGCGGCTGGACGGGACAGGGGCTGGGCAAAGGCTTTGCGAATGCGATGCCAGCCGCCCACACCGACATGATTCTGCCCAGTGTCGGCGAAGAGTTGGGTGGCTTAGGGGTCATTGCGGTATTTCTGCTCATGGGCCTTCTGCTGCACCGAACCTTCCTGCACGCCCGCCGGGCGGGTCAGCCGTTCAGCTTCTTTCTGGTAGCCGGTATCGCCATCGCAACGGGTGTGCAGTTTCTGATCATTGCCAGCGGCTCCATCGGGCTACTGCCCCTGACCGGAATTAGTGTACCGTTTCTGAGTTACGGAAAAATTTCGCTCATCATCAACCTCATGGCGATGGGCATTGTGTTCAGCGTGGCGCACCGGCCCGGCCAGGCCGAGCAACGCGAATACCTGGAAAAAAACTACGATGTGGTGCTGATGGCCGGTATTGCCGGTTTTCTGCTGGGCGTAGCGGTTTTGATTGGCCGGTTGTTGCCGATTGTGGGCTGGCGCGGAAACGAGTATATTGTCCGGCCTGCCCGGGTCATCACCCGCAACGGCGACCCCATCTACAGCTACAATCCCCGCATCGAGCGGCTGACGCGCGTGCTGGCTTCGGGCACCATTTACGACCGGAAAGGGCTGGTGCTGGCTACCAGTTCGCCGGAGCGGGTTAACCGGCAATTGAACCGGCTGAAAAAAAGCGGGCTGGAACCGGATCAGGTGAAAGCCATGAGCCAGAAGCGGTTGCAACGGTATTATCCCTTCGGCGAACACCTGTTTTTCTGGACGGGTGATCTCAACACGCAACTGTTCTGGGGCCAAAGCAACGGATATTATGCCGAAGCCACCCACTTCAGCGAGTTGCGCGGTTTCAACAGCCGCCCCCGCAAAACCAACCTCGTAGCCACTAACTACCGGGCCGACCGCTTCAGTCCGACGGTTGAGCAAACGCGGACGCTGTCGGTTTACGATTACGGGGAACTGGCACCGGCTTTACGGGCCGGGGTCGATAGCCGGGAAGTGGCCAGCCGACAAGCCAAAAACCGGGATTTGTTTCTGAGCGTCGATGCAGATCTTCAGGTGGCATTGCAAAAGTCATTGGCCCAGTCCGAATACCGGGACAAGCGGCTTTCGGTGGTGGTATTGGATGCGGCTTCGGGCGATGTTTTGGCGTCGGCCATGCACCCCTTACCCAATCTGAAAACCCCGGAAGCCATGCTGCTGTCGGATCGGGAGCGGCTGCAACTGCCGTATCTGGTAACGGAACGGGATTTGGGAATGACCTTTCCGACTGCCCCCGGTTCGACGGCCAAAATTCTGACGGCGATGGCGGCTTTTAACAAACTGGGGTCGTCGGCTTCGGCTGTTCGGTATTCCATTTCGTGCCAGGAGATCATCCGGCGGGGCGAGCGGGAGTCGGAGCCCTGCGGGGAATCCGTCGATATGCGGAAGGCCATTGTCCGGTCGAGCAACGTCTATTTTATCCGGCTGGCGAACGATCAGGCACTGGATAAAGAACTGGCCGATCTGTATTTAGCCACCGGGATGAATGTCGATTACATCGGCGGCTACTCGTTTTCGGATACGCACACGGAGGCCGAGCGCGTTCAGATTCGACAGCACTGGCGCGATTCTTCGTTTGTCGTTCGTCGGAAACTCTACCAAAGTTTGCAGTATCCGAGACGGTACCGCGGTGAGTTTTCGGGACTGGCCTGGGGGCAGGGACAACTGAGTACCACACCCGCAGCCCTGGCCCGGATGGCCGGAGCGATTGCCAACAAAGGCGTTTTGCAGCCTTCGCGCTATGTGGTGGCCAAAGCGGGACAACCCCAGCCGATTGGGACCGGAAAACCCGTGGCCCGGAATACCGATTACGCCGGGCAATTGAAAGAATTCATGATCGAACAGTCGAACCCGGCGGGGCGCAGCAAGATCAGCCTGGCCCGGGTGGCGGGCAAAACCGGTACGCCCGAGCGGATTGTGCAGGGTGTTCAGGAAAATGACGGCTGGTACGTCTTTTTCGCCCCAACGCCCGACGGCCGGTCGAATACCGTGGTGACGGTGCGCATCGAGTTGGGAAAATCCTCCGCCGATGCGGTCAACCTGGCCAACACCGTCGTGGCACCTATTTTGAAACAACGCCGGTATCTGGGTAGTTTTTAACCCCAAACCGTCCCTTTTTATGAGCATTCTGGACACAGTAAAGAAACTATTCGGATTTGCAGCGGCAGAACCGCCAGCCGCTGCGGAACGCCCGGCGGAGGTGGTCAGGCAGGTCGAACCGACCCCCGTTATTCCCAAATCGGCTCCGTCCGGCCCCCCCCCGGCTGCTCCGCGCCGTGATCAGCTCATCCGGTTTGTGATCAACAAACTGCGGGCTTACCAGAACGAGCCGGAAACCGCTCCGGTGGGACTCAAGCTTGTGATTTTTTGTGCAAGCCCGGAGGAGGAAGAACTCTACCGTGTGGTTTTTTGGGCCAACCAGCCGGGGAAGTTCCAGCGGGAATTAAACCGCCTGCTGGCCGACAATTACATCGTTTTGCCCAAAAATTGGCGGTTCGACTATGCACTTTTTGCAAATGAATGGCCAGCCACAACCTACCGGGAAGGCAACCTGGGTTTGCTTGTCGAGGATCAATCGAAGTCGGATGCCGCTCCGCTGCTGGCCCGGATTGTGGCACTGGTAGGCCAGACGGAGCAGGAAGAATATCTTCTTGATTCGTCTCAAAAAGGCACGTTCTGCATCGGTCGCGGGCATACCGCCCAAACCAACTCGGGCCGGGTGCGAACCAACGACATCGTGATTCTCAACGATGACGATGCCGGTTTTGACCCGGATAAAGGGGCCGGAAATGGGGCAGTTAGCCGGGCGCATGCCACGATCCGGTATGATTCCGGGCAGAAACAATACGCCCTGCTGGTCGATCCGGGGGGGCTGCCCGCCAGCGGCAACAAGACGAAAATCATGCACCCCGACAACACCATCGAGCGGGCTGACATTGCCGGGATGGGCTACCCGCTTCAGCACGGCGATCAGATCGAGTTGGGGGGCGAGGTGGTTCTGCTGTTCGAACTCCGGTAAGCGGTTTCGCCATTTCCAAACCCGCGTTCTGTTTTGTATCTTTGGGCATGAGCAATCGAATTTCTGTTCAGCTTTTTGGTATCACCCGCGAGATTGTCGGCACTTCGGCCCTCACACTCGACTTGCCACAACCCGGCCAGGTGGGCGAATTACTGCGTAATCTGAAAGAACACTATCCCGCGTTGACTGGCCTCCGGTCCTTGCTGGTGGCTGTCAACGGCGAATACGCCGAAGCGGATCAACCGATCCATCCCAACGACGAAATCGCCCTCATCCCGCCCGTCAGCGGAGGCTAAAATAGAATGATGAACGATGAATGGACTAACGCCATCGTCCATCACTCATAACTCATCGTTCATCATCCATCATTCCCCTATGGTTTCGATTACGACTGATCCCATCGATATGAATGCGGCTTACCGATACGTTTCGACGGATGCGGCCGGGGCCATTACGTTTTTCTTCGGAACGGTTCGCGACAGCACCAACGAGCGAGTGGTCGAGCGGCTGGAATACGAAGCGTATGACCGCATGGCCTTAACCAAGATGCAGGAAATCGCCGACGAAGCCTGCCAGCGCTGGGACGTCCGGAAGTACGCCATCATTCACCGCAAAGGCAATCTGGCCATTGGTGACATAGCCGTTCTGATTGCTGTGGCCACGCCCCACCGGGCCGATGCGTTCGATGCCTGCCGCTATATCATCGACACCCTCAAACAACAGGTTCCGATCTGGAAAAAAGAGATTTTTGAAGACGGCCAGGTCTGGGTCGATGCCCATCCATAGAGCTCTGAATAACGAATATTGAATACCGAATATCGAACGTCGAATTGTGGAGAGACGGAAAAATAACCGTTCTGTGTTTTCTTCAATATTCGTTATTCAAAGTTCGTTATTTACTTTCCAATTAGTTAAAAATCAAACTCTACGTGGGTTCTCGGCGTCCGGTCTTTGCTGATTTCGCGCGGTTTGATGGCGTACTGGGCCATGATGGGGTAATGGTCGGAGAATTTGACGTCGCGGTAGGTGATGTAGTTGAGCGGTTCCAGAAACCGGGCGTTGTAAAACTGGTTGTCGATGCGGAGAAAACCAGGAGATTTGTTGAAACTAAAACCAAATCCGCGCCCCGCATCTTCGAAGGCATTGCGAAGCAGCCGACGCAGCTTTCCGTAGGTATAACTGTAGGGCGTGTCGTTGAAATCGCCACAGATGATAATGGGATGCGGGCTGTTCCGGTAATACTCTTCGAGCCGTACAATTTGGTTTCGGCGCAGGGTCAGGCCCTGCCGGAGCTGCCGTAAAACCGTCCGTGTGTTGCTTTTGACCCGGTTGGTTTCGGTTTGATCCAGCATTCCACCCACCCGAATGCCCATCGACTGCATGTGAACACTGATTACCCGGACGGTGTCGGCTCCCACCTTGACATCCGCCCAAACCAGCCCGTTGAAATTATCGAATACTTCATCGCCCCGCTTCACGATGGGGTAGCGCGAAAAAACCGCCACGCCGAAAAACTTCCCCGGCCCCTCCCGTTCCGGCGGATGCAGCACGGCATAATACGGATACCCGGCTTTCTCCAGCCGCCGGATGGTTTTGAAGACGACCGAACTATTGTCGTTGTAAAATTCCTGGAAACACTTCACGTCTGACGGCTCCTTCAGAACCCATTCAATCATGTTGTTGGCATCATCGGGGCGCTGGGTATCCACGATGTCGTATTTGTTGAACCCCATTGCGTTGTAGCTCATGACCTGCAGCGTCGGGCGTTTCTCGCTGTTGCTGCCTGGCTGGCTATACGTCAGGGTGCGTCGCCAGAACGGAATACCGATCAGCATCGTGAGCACGGGAAGCACGGCCCGCCAGGGGCGAACCAAAACCCAGAACAGGATAAAAAACAGATTGCAGGCCCAGGCGACGGGCAATGAAATCATCAGGATACTGGCGGTCCAGTGTCCAATCGGCACTTCGTAGAGCAGGTAATAAACCAGCAGAGTATACAGAAATAACAACAGGTTCAGCGACCAGAGCAGCGACGAAAAAAACGAAGAAACCAGTACGCCAAGCCTAAGCGAAAATTTCATACGAACGAATCAGATGGGTGCGGGTCACGCAGACCGCCTTTTTTCAGTAACGACAGATGTAGGGCGTAGGAGTACAAAGTTACGAACGTTTGTTCGGAAAATAGCCCGTTTAATCAGCCGTAAAAATTGTTAGCGGCAGTTCGGCAATTTGATTGGGAAACAATTCATAAAATACTTATCTTTGCACCACTTATCAGCATTTGTGCATGGCAGGGAGTTTTCGACTCCCTTTTTTGTTAATTTATGGATGTAAAGGCGAAAGTCAACGAACTGTTACAGCCGTATCTGAACGAAGATCAGTATTTTATCGTTGGCATTCAGGTATCCCCTTCCCGTACTCGTGCTAAAATAACCGTCTTGCTGGATAGCGATACCGGAATCACTATTGAGGAATGCGCGGGAATCAGCCGTCAGTTGGGCAACCAATTGGAAGAGTTGGAAGTATTTGACGGACAGGCGTTTACCCTGGAAGTATCGTCGCCGGGTGTGGATGAACCCCTGGTGTTGAGACGACAGTATCTGAAAAACGTAGGTCGTGAGGTGGAGGTGTTGCTGAACGACGGTCAGATTCGGAAAGGAAAACTGGAGAGCATCGGCGACGATCACATTGTGATCACCGAAATACCGCTCAAAAAACCGAAGAAAAACGATCCTCCGATCGAACCGACGGCCATCCCGTTTACCGAAATAAAGAAGAGCACAATACAAGTTTCATTTAAATAAAGGAAGGTCGGTTTCTAAGTCGCGTTTTCAGTTCGTAGTTTCTGTTTATTCTGACTGGAAACCTATAACTGAATCCCTACACTGAAAACTGAGAACTGAAATGATGGATAGCGGAGTACTCATTGAGTCGTTTGCAGAGTTTGCACGGTCGAAAAATATCGACCGCCCGACCATGATCAAGATTCTGGAAGATGTATTCCGGACGATGATTCGCAAGAAATACGGCACTGACGAAAACTTTGACGTTATCATCAACGCCGAAAGCGGTGACCTCGAAATGTGGCGCACCCGCGAGATTGTGGATGACAATTCGGAAGACATCTGGGATTATGACAAAATCCCGCTGGCAGAAGCCCGTAAAATTCAGGCCGACTTTGAAGTGGGTGAAGAAGTAGCCGAAGAAGTAAAGCTGGAGGATTTTGGCCGCCGGGTTGTGCAAACCGCCCGCCAAACCTTGATTCAGAAGATCAAAGATCTGGAGAAAGAGATTCTTTACGACAAATATAAAAACCAGGTTGGTGATTTACTGAACGCAGAAGTTTACCAATTGCTTAAAAATGAAGTAATTTTGCTCGACAATGAAGGCAATGAAATCAGCCTTCCCAAAAGCGAGCAAATTCCGAAAGACCGGTATCGGAAAGGGGAAACCACCAAGGCCGTTGTCCACCGGGTTGAAATGATCAATGGCACGCCCAAGATCGTTTTATCCCGGACATCGCCGGTTTTTCTGGAACGCCTGTTTGAGAACGAAATTCCGGAGATCTACGACGGACTGATTTCCATTCGCCGGATCGTTCGCGAACCGGGTGAGCGGGCCAAAGTCGCCGTGGAATCGTACGACGACCGGATTGATCCGGTGGGCGCGTGCGTCGGGATGAAGGGATCACGGATTCACAGCATTGTGCGGGAACTGGGTAACGAGAATATTGACGTTATCAACTATACCGACAACTTTGAACTGCTGATCAGCCGGGCGTTGAGTCCGGCCAAAATCAGTACGATGACTGTTGACCGCGAAGCCAAACGCGTATCGGTTTTCCTGAAACCCGATCAGGTTTCGCTGGCCATCGGAAAAGGCGGTCAGAATATCAAACTCGCCGGTCGGCTGGTGGGGATGGAGATCGACGTGTTCCGGGATGTCGAAGGGCAGGAAGACGATGAGGACGTTGATTTGTCAGAATTCAACGACGAAATCGACAACTGGATGATCGAGGAACTGCGCCGGGTTGGGTTGGACACCGCCAAGAGCGTGCTGGCCCGTTCGAAAGAAGAACTTGTCCGGATGACGGATCTGGAAGAAGATACGGTTGAAGAGATTCTGGCGATTTTACGCCAGGAATTTGAGTAAAATGATGAACTATTGAGGATGAACGATGAATTAAGTCGATCCATTCATCGTTCATCATACATAGTGTATCATTAAAATGCTTTTTTCATTCTAAACCATTTGTATGGCAGAAGATAAATCCATGCGCCTTAGCCAAGTGGCAAAAATACTCGGAGTAGGTTCGTCTACTGTGGTGAGTCGTCTTTCTGCCAAAGGGATTAAGGTTGATAGTAACCCTAACGGCAAGATTTCTACGGATCAAGTGGAAATCTTGGCGAAAGAATTCGGTAATACTGAACTGTTGAATGGTGGAGCTGTTCGCAAACCAGCTTCAGAGACTTTTGTGCCCGAACCCAAACGTCGGGAAGATGATGATTTGCCGCAATATTTCCGCAGCGAACCCGCCCGGCCTTCCCAGCCGGTGCCACCTCAGCCTGTTGCCAACCCGGTTGTTCCCAAGCCTGCCCCTGTACAGGAAGCGCCGGTGATCCCGAAACCGCAGCCGGTTACCCAACCAGAACCCGTTGTAGCAGCAAAGGCCCCAGAGCCGAGCCAGCCCAAGCCAGAACCGGCCCCGGCACCCGTGGCTCCGCCCCAGCCAGTTCCTGTTGAAGCCCGTCAGCAGCCCGCGCCGGTTGAACCAAAGGAAACTCCTCCTGCGCCGACACCAGCACCTGCTCCTAAACCGGAAGCAGTGGCTCCTGTACCCGTTATAGAGAATAAACCGGAACCTATTCAGCCTGTGGCACCAACACCGGTTGAGCCCCCACGCCCAATCGAAACCCCTCAGGTTGAAAATCGTCCGCAAGTGACCTCACCGGAAAGTAAAGAACCCGCCCAGCCGGAAATCTCCAGTCCCCGATTGCCGGGATTGACGGTTTTGGGTAAAATCGACCTGGAGAGGAAACCCTCTCCGCAGCCCTCGCAACGGCCCAACGACCCGAATGCACGGCAGCAGCAACCCAACCGGAATGATCAACGGAATGCGGGTCCCCGGCCGGATGGCCAGCGGCCCGATAACCGATCCGGTCAACAACCCAACCGGAATGACCAGCGGAATGCGGGTTCCCGACCGGATGGCCAGCGGCCCGATAACCGGGCCGGTGATCAAAACCGTGCCGGTATTCCAGGCCAGGGACAGGGTGGCAATCGCCCGTCCGATCGTGACCGGAACCGTCCGCAGGACAACAGGGGCCAACAGCCTCCGCGTCCTGTAGAACCACGGCCCGTTGCGCCCCGAATGGAAGAAACACCGGTTCAGCCCGAACCTGTCGTTGATCTGCCGATCGATGAGCCAGTCGAAACCATCCGCGCCCGGGGTGAACAACTGCGTGGTCTGACGGTTTTGGGAACCATCGAACTGCCTTCTGAACGCTCGAAGAAACAAAATGGCCCGGTTGCGTCAACCGACGAACGGGATAAAAAACGCAAACGCAAACGCCTGCGCCGGGATCCGGTCGGTGGAGCCCCGGCAACCGGCGGAGCAGTCCAACCGCAGGGTCAGGGTGGCGCACCGCGCACCCGGGATGCGAACGCACCCACCAACCGCAACCAACCACCGGGTCAGGCCAATAAGCCAGCTACGGGAACGGGTGCCGGAACCGCTAATAAAGGAAAAGCCGGAGCCCGGGGTGGTACGCGTGACCGCCGGGAAGAGCCAACCCAACGCGAAGTAAAAGATTCGATCAAGGCAACGCAGGCCCGGATGACCGGTAACAAACCGAATCGGGGTGCAGACCGTCGCCGGGATCGTCGCCAGGAACGCGCCGAACGCGAACGCGAGCGGATCGACCAGGAAAACGAAGAAGCAAAAATCCTGAAAGTAACCGAATTCGTATCCGCCAATGACCTTGCGTCGCTGATGGATGTGTCGGTCAACGAAGTGATTGCCACCTGTATGAGCCTGGGGATGTTTGTATCCATCAACCAGCGTCTCGATGCCGAAGCGATTACGGTCATTGCCGATGAATTCGATTACGAAGTACAATTTGTCTCTGCCGAGGAAGAGATCGAATCGGGTCTGGTCGATGAACCGGATAACGAAGAAGATCTGGTACACCGCGCGCCGATTGTAACCATCATGGGTCACGTCGATCACGGTAAAACCTCGCTGCTTGACTACATCCGCCGGACGCGCGTTGCGGCCGGGGAAGCCGGGGGGATTACGCAGCACATTGGTGCCTACAGCGTAAAAACCACGGACGACCGCATGATTACGTTCCTCGATACGCCGGGTCACGAAGCCTTTACGGCCATGCGGGCACGGGGTGCGCAGGTAACCGACATTGTTATCATCGTTATTGCTGCAGACGACAGCGTCATGCCACAAACCCGCGAGGCTATCAACCACGCACAGGTCGCTGGTGTGCCCATCGTGTTTGCCTTCAGCAAGGTCGATAAACCGGGTGCCAATACGGAAAAAGTGCGGGAAGAACTGTCGCAGATGAACATGCTCGTTGAAGAATGGGGTGGGAAATACCAGACACAGGAAATCTCGTCAAAATCCGGTTTGGGTATTTCGGAACTGTTGGAGAAAGTATTGCTCGAAGCTGAATTGCTCGATCTGAAAGCCAACCCGAACAAAAAAGCGACCGGAACCGTCATTGAAGCCGAGCTGGACAAAGGCCGGGGTTATGTAACCACGATGCTGGTGCAAACCGGTACGCTCAGACAGGGCGACATCGTGCTGGTGGGTGCGCACTTTGGCCGCATTCGGGCTATGACCGACGACATTGGTCAGCGCCTGAAAGCAGCCGGGCCATCGACGCCGGTGCAAATCCTGGGTCTGCCGGGTGCTCCGCAGTCCGGGGATAAGTTCAACGTGATGGAAACGGAGCGTGAAGCCCGCGAAATTGCCAACAAACGGGAGCAATTGCTGCGTGAGCAAAATCTGCGTACCCGCAAACACATTACGCTGGAAGAAATCGGTCGCCGGAAAGCCATCGGTAACTTCAAAGAACTGAACGTGATTGTGAAAGGTGACGTGGACGGTTCGGTAGAAGCCCTTTCCGATTCGCTGTTGCAGCTTTCGACGGAAGAAGTACAGGTCAACATCATCCACAAAGCCGTGGGTCAGATTTCCGAATCGGATATCCTGCTGGCGTCGGCGTCGGATGCGATCATTGTCGGCTTCCAGGTACGGCCTTCGGTCAGTGCCCGTCGTCTGGCCGAACAGGAGCAGATCGAAATTCGCCTGTACTCCATCATCTACGATGCCATCGGCGAAATCCGGGATGCGATGGAAGGCATGTTGGCCCCCACCACCGAAGAGGTCATCGTTGGCAATATCGAAGTGCGCGATGTGTTCAAGATCAGCCGCGTTGGAACAGTAGCCGGTTGTATGGTAACGGAAGGAATCATCAAACGGAACAACAAAGTCCGCATCGTTCGCGACTTCATCGTGGTTCATACCGGCGAAATCAGCGCCCTGAAACGGTACAAAGAAGATGTTAACGAAGTGCGGTTTGGCTATGAGTGCGGCTTGAGTATCAAGAATTTCAACGATATTATGGTCGGCGACATCATCGAAAGCTTCGAACTGAAAGAAGTGAAACGGACGTTATAAGCCATTCGGTACAACACGATAAAAAAAGCCTTTCCTGCAAATTGCGGGAAAGGCTTTTTCAATATATTGGAGATTCATGAAAATTATTACGATCTCTGACCTCCACGGACGGAATTCCTGGCTTCATATCGACGCAGGACACTATGATAAGGTGGTCTTTCTAGGCGATTATACCGACAGCTACGATCTGACTGATGACGCTATTTTAGAAAATCTCTCCCAAATTATCCGGCTCAAGCAGCAGGCTCCCGATAAGATTATTCTGCTCATTGGCAACCATGATGCTCAGTATCTGCATTTTCCGCATTACCGTTGCTCCGGTTTTCGGCCGTCGATGCAACCCGCACTCACTTCTCTGTTTAGAAAACATCAATCCCTGTTTCAGATTGCCCATCAGGAAGGTTTCTATCTATTTACCCACGCGGGCGTGACGAATCGCTGGCTGGCCCATGTCCCTAAAGGCGATCCAAAACTGGAACTAAATTTGCAGGCGTTGGATCTGTTGGCCGACGCCATGAACAAAATGCACCAGGATCGGATGTTGCGAACATCGCTGTTTGACGTCAGTTCCCTGCGGGGCGGTTTTGACGAAGCCGGTGGGCCATTGTGGGCTGATAAACGCGAAACATCAACGGATTACCTGCCCGGTCTGCATCAAATTGTGGGGCATACACCTGTTCCGGAATTCACCACCATCGGCGACGAAACCGGTTCGATTACATACACCGACGTGTTGCAGACACAGGAAGCCTTTTACACCATCGATTTCGACGATGTAAACTAGCCGTTCGTCGATTTATCCGGGTAAATCCGGCCAATTCGTGTTATCCGCGTGCTATTCTTGTTAAATTCGTAACGGTCAGAACAACATTGGTTTATTTGGCCGTTATTAAAGAAAATAATCGCTACAACGACCCGTTTGAATGAGTTTTCTATATCCTTCGTTTCTCTTTGGGCTCCTGGCGGTCTCTGTCCCTGTCGCCATCCATCTATTTAATTTTCGCCGGACGCGCCGGGTATTTTTTACCAACGTTGCCCTGCTCAAAACCGTCCAGACCGAAACCAAGTCGTTCCGGCGGTTGAAACACTACCTCATCCTGCTGTTCCGGTCGCTGTTTGTGATCTGCCTGGTGCTGGCTTTCGCCCAACCGTTTCTACCCAGTAAAAGCAAACTGGGCCTGTCGCGGAAGGGCCTGACGAGTCTGTACCTCGACAATTCGTACAGTATGCAGAATGAATTAAACGAAAAACGGTACCTGGATATCGCGACCAGCAAACTGGATCAACTGCTGGGATTGTTTCGAAACGCCACCTCACTCCAACTTGTCACCAACGATTTCAGCAGCCAGGAACAAACCGTCGGAACCGCCGACGCCCTGCGCGACCGCGTCACCACCGTCCGATTTGCCCATACGCCCCGCACGTTGTCCGATGTATACCGCCGACAGTTGAACCTGCTGGCCTCACACAATCCGACCGGCACCAACCAATTGTTTTGGTTCTCCGACTTTCAAAAAAGTACCACCGGCGATTTATCCCGCCTGAAAGTTGATACGACCAACCGGCTTTTCCTCGTTCCGCTGGAAACCCAGCCGACTAAAAACGTTTTTGTCGACTCGGTTTGGCTCAGTACGCCGTTCATTCGGGAGATGCAAAACAACACGCTCAACGTCCGCGTCCGGAACAGTGGCGATGAGTCGGTCCGGAATTTGCCCATCAAACTTTTCATCGACCAGACCCAGGTTTCTACGGCTTCCGTCACGCTGCCGGGCAAAGGAGCCGCTACGGCCACGCTCAATTTTAACGTGACCCAGAAAGGGTTTCGCCGGGGGCGCATCACGTTCGAAGATTACCCGATTACGTTCGATAACGAGTATTATTTTGTCATTCAGGCATCGCCCTCGATTCGGGTTCTGCACCTGTTCGACCAAAAATCGGACGCCAATTACGTCGAGAATGTTTATGGCAACGACAGCCTGTTTGTTCGCCGGAGTTTCAGTGCGCAAAACGTGGATGTGGGTCAGTTGAAAACCGCCGATCTGGTGGTTCTGGAGGGCGTCAATCAGGTGAATGGAACGCTGCGGAGCGAACTCGAACGGTTTGTGCGGCAAGGCGGTAGTCTGGTTATCATTCCGCCGACAACACCGGATGCAGCCACCTGGTCGCCGTTTTTTGCCGGTTTAGGGGTTGGCGGCTTACAAACGCAGGCCCCTCCCCTGCCACCCCAGCAGCCGCTGTCGGCTCCGAATCGCCAGAATCCGTTTTTCCGCGATATTTTTGAACAAACCAATCAACAGGGCATCGAAAACCTGCCGAATGCGGTCCCGGTCTGGCAATGGCGCGTGGTGGGAGAGCGGCTCCTGACGCTGCGGAATGGCACGCCCTACCTGACGCAATCCCGCACGGGCGGCCCGACGGCCGGACAGGTTTACATTTTTGCCAGCCCGTTGAACGTCGAATACGGGAATGTCGCCCAACATGCGCTCTTCGTGCCGATTATGTACAAAATTGCCGCCCAGAGCGTTCGCCCACAACGCACGGCGTATTCGTTCGATGACAATACGATTGAAGTCCCCGTCAGCAATGCCTCGCCCAATGCCGTGTACAAATTGGTGCGGGATAAACTGGAGATCATTCCCGTGCAACGCGTCAACGGGCAGCAACTGCTGATGGAACTCCCGAAAAGCAACCAGTTGAACGACGGCCAGCAGCTGGCCTCCGGTTATTACGAACTGCAATTGAATGGCAAAACCGAGAAGTTGCTGGCTTTCAACCACGGCAACCGGGAGTCGCAGATGGAGTTTTACAAACCCGACGAACTCCGGCGGATTTTTGCCAACCAGCCCAATGTGGCGGTTTTCGACAGCATTCAGGACGATGATTTTGTGGAGGAACTTCGGCAACAAAATCTGGGCACCAATCTCTGGAAGTATTTCGTCATTGCCGCCCTGGTGTTTCTGCTGGCCGAAGTGGCGGTGATCCGGTTTATGAAGGGATAATTTGGTATATTTGATAAAACCCGTTGGTTTATGAAACTGACTTTGCCCATTGAAATCACAAATTTGCCATCCGGTACGGATCTGGCTGACCGTCTTCGCGCGATGACCGATGACGAGTTCTACCATTTCTGTGAAGAAAATCCGGACGTCAAATTCGAACGCGATGCCAATGGCAATATTGAAATTATGGCACTTACCGGCGGAGAAACAGGTCGCAGAAATACTAAATTGACTTCCCGTTTAGACATTTGGTCAGATGAAACGCAATTAGGGCTGGTTTTCGATTCATCGACTGGCTTCAAGCTCCCCAACGGTGCTGACCGTTCACCCGATGTCTCCTGGATTAGCCAGAAGACCTGGAATCAGCTTACCCCCGAACAAAGACGCAAATTTCCCCCAATCTGCCCCGAATTCCTGGTTGAATTAATGAGCGAATCCGACGTCCTGCGCATGGCAGAGGACAAAATGCGCGAATACATCGACAATGGTTGCCGCCTGGCCTGGCTCATTGACCCTAAAACCGAAACCGTCCGAGTCTACCGGTTTGACGGTTCGGTGCAGGTTATCCAGGGCTTCGACAACACCCTTTCTGGTGAGAATGTTCTACCCGGTTTTGCCTTCACCCTCAGTCTATTACGCTAAGGATCACGGTTTCCGCTCCCAAACCACAAAATCAAACGCCACGGCGTGCCGCTCATCGGTGGCATGATGCCGACGGCTGATTTCCTGCCAGTGGCTTTTGTCAAAATCCGGAAAGGTGACATCCCCTTCAAAAGAGGCTTTCACTTCGGTCAGATAAAGCCGGTCGGCCGAGTCAATCGCCTGCCGGTAAATTTCGGCACCACCAATCACAAAAGCTTCGTCAATACCGGTTTTTCGGGCCTCATCAAGCGCTTTTTCCAACGAATCGACCACCACGACGCCGTCGGGCCGGTAATCCGGATTGCGGGTAATCACGACATTGAGCCGGTTCAAAAGCGGCTTCCCCAGGGATTCGAACGTTTTGCGACCCATCAGGATCGGGTGATGGGACGTCGTTTGTTTAAAGTATCGAAAATCGTCGGGCAAACGCCAGACCAACTCATTATTCTGACCAATAACGCCGTTTTCGGCCACGGCTGCGATTAAACTGATTAGCATACGTCAAATTTTATTCCCCCGAAAATACTCCTCTACGGTCATTTTCCGTTTTCCCTCGGCCTGCAATTCGTCTACCGACAGCCAGCCATCGGCCGCCTTGATGAGCAGCGTTTTTTTGCCATCGGACCAGGCTTCACCCGGTTCGGCCGGAAGTGGCGAATGGTCCGCAAACGACACTGCATAAATTTTATAGACCTTCCCGTTGATTTTCGTCCAGCCCGTTGGATAAGGCGACATACCCCGCACAAAATTCCGAACCGCTTCGGCGGGCTGAAACCAGTTGATCTCACAGGTCTCGCGGTGGATTTTTGGAGCGAGTTTCAGTTCGCCAACCTGCGGCTGTGGTTTTCGCGGATACGTGCCTTCTTCAATCGCCCGAACGGTTTTCAGCACCAGATTGGCTCCTTTTTCCATCAACCGGTCATGAAGCGTTCCGGCGGTGTCATCCGCATGAATGGGTTCGGTTTCCTGAAAAATCATCTGGCCGGTATCAATCTCTTTTTCGATGAAAAAGGTCGTCACACCGGTTTCCTTTTCACCATTGATGACGGCCCAATTGATCGGAGCCGCTCCGCGGTACTGCGGCAATAAAGAACCGTGCAGGTTGAAGGTACCAATCCGGGGCATCGCCCAAACCACTTCCGGCAACATCCGAAAGGCCACGACCACCTGCAAATCAGCCTGATAGCTTTGTAGTTGTTCCAAAAAAAACGGATCACGCAGTTTCTCGGGCTGCAAAACCGGAATACCGGCCGCAACGGCGGCCCGTTTCACCGGCGACTCCGTCAATTGTTGCCCCCGCCCCGAAGGCCGGTCGGGCGCTGTCACCACGGCCACGACCTGGCAGCCGTCGCCGAGCAGTTTGCTCAGGCTGGCGACCGCAAAATCGGGCGTGCCCATAAATACGATGCGAAAAGAATCACTTCTCAAAACAGTAACGGGTTATTTGCTCGAATTGCTGATTAGGACATTGGGAGAATGCTCCAGAATTGTTATTTTTGTCTTCCTGAGTTCCACTATGAGTAGTCGAACAGCTATACATACAATTCCGCAGAAAGGCTCCTGACGCTTCCTACAAAGAAACAAGATTTTGTATGGAGAACGGTCAGCGAACCGTTCTTTTCTTTTTTGTAGCCATTTACTACCAAATAAGCGGCTACAGTGGGACTTGTAGGGTCTTGGGAGCAGCGAAACCAAAGGCAAAGAAATTTATAGAGTAGATGTAACATGGGTAAAATTTCGTATTACACTGAAGAGGGTCTAAACCGGCTGAAAGCCGAACTCAACGACCTGAAGACCAAAGGACGGAGCGATATGTCCCGCCAGATTGCCGAAGCACGCGACAAAGGAGATTTGAGCGAGAACGCGGAATATGATGCGGCCAAAGATGCCCAGGGACTGCTGGAGATGAAGATTTCGAAGATGGAAGAAATTGTTTCGAACGCCCGGCTGCTGGACGAATCATCGATCGATGCTTCGCAGGTGTCGGTCTTGTCGACGGTTAAAATAAAAAATCGCAAAAACGGCGCGACGATGTCCTACACCCTGGTGTCGGAAGAAGAAGCCGATTTGAAATTAGGAAAGATTTCGGTGGGCTCTCCGATTGGCAAGGGATTGCTGGGTAAAAAAGTGGGCGACACCACCGAAATCAAAGTACCGGCCGGAACGCTGGAGTTTGAAGTACTCGAAATCGGACGATAAGTTTCAAAATGAACACTGAGTTTCGAATCCGGAGCTACATCGTAATTCGACATTCAGTGTTCATTATTCCTTCCCCTCATGGCTTCCATCTTTTCCCGCATTGTCAGTGGCGAAATTCCGGCTTATAAAATTGCCGAAACCGACGATTACCTCGCCTTTCTGGACGTGTTTCCGACGGTGAAAGGGCATACACTGGTCATTCCGAAAAAGGAGGTCGACTACCTCTTCGATCTGGATGAGGATCTGTATCTCGGACTGATGAAATTTGCCAAACAGATTGCACCCGCGATCGAGAAAGCCGTTCCCTGCCAGCGGATTGGCGTGGCGGTGGTGGGTCTGGAAGTGCCGCACGCGCACGTCCACCTGATTCCCATCAACAGCATGGCGGATATGAATTTCAACAACAAGCTGAAAGTGAGCCCGGAAGAGTTTAGCGAAATAGCCGCCCGCATCCGGAGTTTCCTCTAACTTACTTCAATACGGTTTTTAACGCATTCGTCGCCAGCACCGGCGACGTTTTTTCGTATAAAACCGTGTACACCATCTCCATAATCGGCATCAGAACGTTGTACTGTTGGTTGATTTCGTGAATGCTCTTCACGGCATAATAACCTTCCGCAATCATATTCATTTCCATTTGGGCCGACTGCACGCTGTAGCCCCGGCCAATCAGATGCCCGAACGTCCGGTTGCGGCTGAAGGGCGAATAGGCCGTTACGAGCAGATCGCCCAGATACGCCGACGCGCTCAGATCGCGCTGCATGGGATACACCCGATCGACAAACCGCCGGATTTCCTGCATGGCGTTGGACACCAGAACCGCCTGAAAATTGTCGCCGTAGCCCAAACCGTGCGTGATGCCGCAAGCCAGCGCAATGATGTTTTTCATGACGGCGCAGTATTCAACGCCATAAATGTCGTCGAGCGCCGAGGTCTGCACAAACCGTCCGTTCATGAACTGGGCTACTTCCGACGCAAAATCCAGGTTCTGCGAAGCAATGGTCAGATACGACTGTTTTTCGAGAGCTACCTCCTCCGCGTGACACGGTCCGGCAATCACGGCAATCCGGCCCGACGGCACGCCAAATTCCTGCTCGGCCCAATCGGTAATCAACTGGTTTTTTTCCGGAATCATGCCCTTGATCGCCGAAATGATACTTTTCCCCGCCAGTTGTTCCGGTTTGACGCCTTGGAGGGCGTCGCTGACAAAAGCCGCCGGAACCGCCAGAATAATGTAGTCGCTGGTACTGAGTGCGTCTTTGATTTTTGTACAAACCCGCACCTTGCGCGGACTGATCTGCACATCACTGAGGTAACTCGGATTGTGGTGAAATTTTCGGATATGCCCGGCATCGCGCTGGCTCCGCAGCCACCAGCGAATGTGGTTGTTTCCTTCCGACAGAATTTTAATGATTGCCGTGGCCCAACTGCCACCGCCCACGACGGTAATCCGAGCGGGTTGATTCATAGGTGTTTATTGTGGACAAGAGAGGTGAGAATAAAGACCAGAGACTTCTACAACCCGTTATGAAGTCTTTTGTCTCACCTCTTTTCTCTTTTTTCTTGAAATATGATCCCGCAAAATACGAAAAACGCCTGCACCTTTAACAAGGCAGGCGTTTTCGCTTTTTCAACCGTATCGCTCAAGCGGAAGTTATTCTTCCGGTTTTTCCGTCTTTTTGTCCTTATTCGGGTCGCGTTTCACCACCGGGTCGCCGTCTTTCAGGCGCTTCGAAACCGCAATGAAGGGTCCGGAAATCACTTCATCACCCGCTTTCAGTCCCGATTTGACCTCGATGTTTTCAAAGTCACTGATGCCGGTTTTGACTTCCCGCTGAACCACTTTGCCGTTCTGGTGAACAAACACAATTTCTTTGATCTCCTCTTTTTTGGCGGGAGCCTGATTAGCCGGTTTTTCTCCGTTGTTGTTATTGTTGTCGTTATTGTCGTTCGGGCTGCGGTTCATGGCTTCCTGCGCGGCTCCCCGCGTCGTTACGGCGGCAATCGGAACGGCCAGCACACCCGGACGGCGATCCGTAATGATTTCAACGGAAGCGGTCATCCCCGGTTTGAGCGGATAGCTGCGTTTGGCCCGCTGCGCCATTAAATCCTTGTAGGAACTGTTCAGCACCTTGATGCGGACTTCAAATTCGGTCACGGCATCGGTCGACATGCTTGCTGTAGAGGTCCCGGTTCCGGTCAATCCATTGGCGGTATTGGCAATTTCGGTAACAATTCCCTTGAACTTCCGCCCCGTGGTCGAATACGAATCAACGTCGATGTCCGTCGTATCGCCCAGGCTGACCCGCACAATATCGTTTTCATTGACGTTGACCCGAACTTCCATGTTGTTGAGGTTGGCAATCCGGAGCATTTCGGTACCGGCCATCTGCGATGTTCCCACGACGCGTTCGCCCAATTCGACATTGAGTTTGGAAACCGTACCATTCACCGGCGCGTAGATGGTCGTTTTACGCAGGTTTTCCGTGGCGTCGCGCAAACCGGCTTCGGCACCGGCGACGTTGAACTCGGCGGCTTTTATATTGGCCTGAACGGATTCGATGTCCTGCTTGGCCACGTTGTAGTCGGCTTCAATCTGTTCAAAATCCGAGGTCGAAATTACTTTGTCGGCCAGCAGTTTTTTGTTCCGTTCATAATTGGCTTTCGCCCGAATCAAACGGGCTTCCGATTGTGCGGCCAGGGCTTTGGTTTGCAGATACTGGGCGCGGCTGGAGTTGACCGTGGCGCGGGCGCGGGCCAGCAACGACTCGTAGTTGTCGGGCCGGATCTTGAGCAGCAATTGCCCCTGCTTGATCGAGTCGCCTTCGGCGACGTATAAGGCAATGATCTCACCGGAAACATCCGGGCTGATTTTCACCTCCACCTCGGGTTGCACCCGCCCCGAAGCACTCACCCGTTCGATGATGTCCACTTTTTTGACAGCGGTAAAATCCACTTCGGCCGGTTTGGCTTTACCGATCAACCCCGTTTGTTTGGCGGCCACCAGACCACCTACCAACAGAATAACAATACCACCTAAGATCCACCAGATGCGGTTCGATTTGCGTTTCATAGAGATGAACAATGAATAATGAGCCTGAATGTGATACGGAATACGCAAACGCCTGAATGGCAGAACTTGCAAATTATTCAATATTCATTATTCATTGTCCATTATTCGTTAAAAAGATAACGGTTTATTTTGGTAAAAATCAAGAATTTTGGTCCGGAACACGTAGTCAAATTTGGCCTGCACCAGATTGGCGCGGGCGGTATCCAGGTTATTTTTGGCAATGTTATAATCCACCGAGTTTAACGCCCCGGCATTAAACCGGCTTTCGGCCGCCTGAAATGCTTTTTCCAGCGACTCCACCTGAATCTGGGTAGCCCGGTAGCGGTTAGCACCGGCCAGCATGTTGGTATAGGCGGTTTCGATGTTCTGACGCAGCGTCAGCTTGGTATTATCAACGGCAATTTCCGACGTTTTCTGCGTAATGGTCGCGCTCGTAATCCGGTTTCTGGCCTGGAAACGCCCAAAAATCGGAATATTTAGGTTTAAAGATGCCCCTCTGTTCAGGTTATTGTTGAGCTGCTGGCCGTAGGTATAATTTTCCGATCGGAAATTATCCTGAAGAGTAATGATTTCCGTCTGGGAACCATCCGGTAAGATAATTGGTATACGGATCTGGCTTTGTCCATCCGGAATCTGCTTTTGTAAACCCACATTTGAATACAGCGTACTAACCGACCCGCTCAAAGTAAGCGTTGGGTATAAACCAGCCCGGGCGACTGCTACGCCCGCGGCATCGCTTCGTACGCGGAGTTCGGCGGCTTTTACGTCCGGCATAAACTGAAGAGCCGTTTCATAAACCGCCTGTGCCGTTGCCGAATACGGTTCCAGCGTCGGATCATCAAGTTGGTATTTCTCCACTTCCAGCGTGCTCGGTGCCGGTAGGCCATTGCTGCCCGCGGGTACATTCATTGCCTGTAACAACGCCAGTTTAGCCAGATCCAGGTTGTTTTGAGCATTCACAACCGCCAATTCATCATTGGCCACCTGCGCACGCAGGTCATACAGTTGGGCCTCCGCCAATGTGCCGGCATTGACCAGTTTCGTCGTGCGATCCAATTGACCACGCGATGTTTCAACCTGACGCCGGGCAATATCGAGTTGTTCCTGGTACGTCAATACGTTTAGGTAGTTTTGAACCACCAGGATAGAGACGTTATTCTGGGTGGCCTTTAAATTCTGCTGGGTCGATTGCAAAAACAGATCATTCTGTTTGATGGTGTTTTGCAAGGCGAAACCATTGAATATCGTCACCTGCCCCTGAAGCTGGTAATTGTTCGACCGAATCGACAAGGTACTGAATTGATTGGTTACCGGGTTGATGTTCCGGCCGGAGCTGAACGACTGATTCGCGAAACCGTTCGCACTGGGCAGAAGATTCAGTTTCGACTGTCGTAATTGCAAAGCACTACCCTGCACATCCAATTGGCCCTGCTTGATTTGCAGGTTGTTTTGCAAGGCGATGTCGATACATTGCCGCAATGAATACCGCTGGGAAACCGGAGCCGTCTGGCTGGCCTGAACCGTTGTCTGGGCATTCGTTGCGTTCACGATGAGCCCCAGTAGCGATGCCAGGATCGTTGTTTTAAACCGGATCGCCGGACCGTTGTTGATAGTAAATCGCTTCATGGTTGTTCAATGTTACAAAGTATCTTGCGTACTCATTAACTATTTTAGATAAACGGTGAAAATGCAAATGAACGTGGTTTTAAACGGGGATGTAGTGCCGGAAGACGCCGTGGGGCTCCCCCCCAACGACCGGGCATTTCAGTACGGCGACGGCTTGTTTGAGACCCTCCGTTACCAACACCATGAAGTCCGGTTCTGGCCGGATCATTACGACCGGCTCACCCGTGGAATGGAAGCCCTTTCGCTCCGGTTACCTCCCCAATTCATGCCCGACAGGCTCCAAAGCCAGGTCATCGAACTCCTGAAAGTCAACCACCTGCCCGACCAGACTTCGCGCATCAAACTCCAGGTCTGGCGACAAACCGGAGGTCTATACACGCCAACGCGTTTTGAGACCCACTACCTGATAACTACCCGACCCGGCCCGGATTTTGCCCTCTCCGAAAAAACCACGGTGGGCTTCTTCGACGCCGTCCGGTTGTCACCCTCAGCGGTTTCGGCCTACAAAACCCTCAATGCCTTACCCTACGTGTTGGCCGGAATTGCCAAACAGCAGCAACAGGCCGACGATATGATTTTGCTGGATACGCACGGCCACCTCGCGGAGTGCATCGCATCGAACCTCTTCTGGCTGGCGGGCGATGGGCTCTTTACACCATCGCCCACCAGTGGCTGCATCGAGGGCATTCTGCGTCGTCAACTGATCCGGCGGGCTCCGCAACACGGCCTTTCGGTGCAGGAAGGACTCTTCTTGCCGGACGTTCTCGCAAAAGCCGATGCGGTTTTCTGCACCAACATCAGCGGCATCCAGTGGATTCGGCGCATTGGCGAAACCGTGTTTGACGAGACGCTGATGAATCGAATCAGACCGGTTTTTGCGGATTTATAGCGCAGCTATTTACTCACGCTCCAGCGATGGCACCTGAAACGATTCCAGCCAGCCATCTTTCAACCGCAGAATCCGGTTGCCGTATTCGGCGTTCACTTCTGAGTGCGTCACCTGCACAATGGTCACGCCGTCTTCCTTGTTCAGTTTTTTAAACAAATCCATGATCTCCTTCGCGTGGTCGGAATGCAGGTTGCCGGTGGGTTCGTCGGCAAAAATCACCTTCGGCTGCGACGCCACGGCGCGGGCAATGCCGACCAACTGCTGCTGACCACCCGAGAGTTGCGACGGAAATAGGTCTTTTTTCGCCACCATGTTAAACCGGTCGAGCAATTCGGCCACCCGGCTTTTGCGTTCCGACGACGACATACCCTTATACAGCAGGGGTGTTTCGATGTTTTCATACACCGTCAGTTCGTCGATCAGGTGATACGCCTGAAACACAAATCCGATGTAATTACGGTGCAATTCGGTGCGACGTTTCTCCGACAATTTCTGTACTGGCTGGTCGAAAAACAGGTACTCTCCTTCCGACGGCTCCTCCAGCATCCCCAGAATGTGCAACAGCGTGGATTTTCCCGATCCCGATGGACCCATGATGGAGACAAACTCGCCTTCGTTGATATCCAGCGTGATATTACGAAGCACGTACGTCTTACCGAAACCGGCGGGGTAGTACTTGGAAACGTTCTGTAGTGAAATCATAATTTGGTATAGTTGAAAACCTGTTCTATTCTTATTTATTTCGCCCCCAACCCCGAAACGTCGGCCCGGCCTAAAGGGGGCTTTCAAAAGCGGCATTTTAAGCCCCCTTTAGGCCGGGCCGACGTTTCGGGGTTGGGGGGCACTATTCTACTCCGCCCGCAGGCTCTCCGCCGGATTCGACAAAGCGGCCCGGTACGTCCGGATTCCGATGGTTAGTCCACCCAGCCCCAGCAGCAAACCGATGCAGCCGCCCAGTGTTTCAAAACCGATCGAAACGTGGTAGGCAAAATTAATCAGAAAAGCCATTCCGGCCAGATACCCCAGCGGGATGGCAATCGCTCCGGCAAGGAGCAGTAATTTAACAAAATCCCACGACAGCAGCCAGATAATTTGCCGCACCTCGGCGCCCATCACTTTCCGGATGCCCACTTCCTTGATGCGGATTTCGGTCGTGTACGTCACCATGCCCAGCAAACCCAGACAGGCAATGGAAAACGCCAGCCCCGTCAGCAGGCTCATGAAATTAACATCGTCTTCGTGGCTATGGCGTTCGTATAAAAAATCAGCATACCATTGCGCGGCAAACGGTTCATACGGATTGAGCCGTTTCCAGATGCGTTGAATGGCAGGCAGCGCAGACGCTTCGGCACCGGTGGCGATTCTTACATTCAGAAACCGGAACGCCTTCGGCTGATACCGCAGAATAAGCGGTTTGATGGCCCAGTTGAACGTCGTAAACCGGAAATCTTTCAATACACCGGCAATCTGCACTTCCGTGCTGTCGTTCAGCCAAAGTGATTGTCCTACCACCTCCCGCGGGTTGCTGAACCGAAAGGCTTTTACGGCCTCTTCATTGACCAGAATGAACCGCCCCGACGAACCGTCACCAGTTGCATCCGCGGTCATTTTGGGCAAATTCTCACCTGCCAGCAAGGTCAGATCCATGTTGGCAACAAAATTCTGGTCGACGGCAAACATAAAAGCCGCAATCGAATCGCCACCGGAGCGTTGCCGGCGTATCCGGCCATAGTCTCCATCATGATGACCAAACCGTTCCGAGGAGGCCGATACCAGTTCGACACCCGAAACCCGGTTTAATTCATTGGCCAACCGCTGATACGGCACTCCGTTCAATGGAATGTTCAGCATATTTTCACTGCGAAAACCGTAATCGGCCGTTGCCATATAATTCTGTTGCCGCGCCATCGACAGGAGCGCAATCATGGCAATCAAGGCAATGGAAAACTGCGCGACAATCAGCGATTTCCGCAGGGTAATTCCTTTAAAAACCTTTAAGCCCGTCTGGCTCCGCAGCACCTGCGCTGGCCGAAAACCGGACAACACCCGGGCCGGAACGAAGCCCGCCAGCAAACCCGCCGTGATGCTAAACCCGACAAAAACCGCCCACATCGTACCATTCAATTGAACCCCGCCAATGAGCCACTGCTGCACAAACGGCATCGGTTCGATCAGCAACAGGAGCAGATAGGCAACGCCCAGCGCCAGCACCGACAACACCACCGACTCGGCCATGAACTGGGCCATCAGTTGCCAGCGCACGGCCCCGGATACTTTCCGGATGCCGACTTCGCGGGCGCGGCTCAGCGACCGGGCGAGGGTCAGGTTGACGTAGTTGAAAACCGCTAATAATAAGGTGACCAGTCCAACCGCCATTTCGGTTGCCAGCTTGCCCCAGGTTTGCTCCCAGGTGCCCATTTGCAGATCATTGCGCGAGGGAGAAAGCGTGGTCAGGGGTTGCGCCCGAAAGGTGTAGCCTTTCTCGGACGTGAACCGAAGGTCTTTTGTAGCACGCGCGGCAATGGCGGGTAACGCCTTTTCGAGCAATTCGACCGAAGTGCCTTTTTTCAAAGCGACGTAGGTATAACCGGCGGCATAGTACTTCCAGTCGGTCTGCTGCTTGCGGTTTTCGGCTGGAAGCGTCGTCATGGAAAGTACCAGGTCAAACCGCAGATGCGACCGGATTGGCAGTGGCTTGAACACCCCCGTCACCGTGATTGTACCGAACTCTTTGTGGTGGATGGTTTTGCCAATCGGGTTCGACCGGCCAAAAAACTTCTCAGCGGTTTGGGGCGTCAGCACGGCAGTATGGGGTTCTGTCGCCGGTTGACCGCTGGCCAGTTTGTACCCTAGAACCGTGAAGAACGCCGGGTCGACGGCACAATAGGACTCCTGAAGCATTTTCCGATCGACCGTAAACTCGGCATACGTGCGAATGACGCGGGCGGTTTGTTCCACAAATTCATAGTCCCGTTTCAACACCCCGGCCAGCGGCATCGGTGTACTGGCATAAGCAACTACCTGATTTTCACCGCTGGTTACATCGGTCAGGATGCGATACGTTCGCTCCGGGTTCGGGTGGAAATGGCCGTAATCAAACGCGCCTTTGATGTCGATCAAGGCCAGCAAACACACCATGATGCCGGATGACAAACCCACCACATTGATGATGGAAAACAGTTTGTGTTTCCAGAGATTGCGAAAAGCGATGACGACGTAATTGCGGAACATGGCGTTCAGATGATCAGACTGCCTAAGAAGACTCAAGGCTTATGCCAGAAAACCAAAAGGCTGATAATTAACGCCATACACGCATTAAAAACAAAAGAGTGTCCGTCACCGGACACTCTTTTGTTCACAAACGGACAGACCTGTAAGGTTTCTAAAACCTTACAGGTCTCGGCTTATCGATTCACATACACACTTCCGCTACCGGCGGAGATGCGGACGGGAACACCGCCCCCGTTCAGACGGCCCCGGACGCGGTCTTTCTCCACTGTTCCGTCGAATTTACTCAGCGGAATATCGACCCGGTTTCCGGACAAATCCAGGTCAATGCCCTGATCCAGCGGCATTCGGACTTTCACGCTGCCCGGTCCACCCGACAGCCGGACGTATTCGCCCAGTTTGGTAATTTCAACATCCATTCCGCCCCCGCTCGTGCTGGCTTCGACGCTGCCCGAAATGCCCGACAACCGAACCGAACCGCCGGACGTACCAGCTACCAGTTCGCCCTTGATGCCCTCGCCTTTCACACTGCCGCCACTGGTGCGGGCATTGACGCGGCCGCTCAGGTTGGCCAGATGGACACTACCGCCCGAGGTCCGCAGGTCCAGGTTGCCATCAGAATCTTCGGCGTGGATGGAACCGCCACTGGTGGCCAGGTCGATATCTTTCCGGCAGCGATCCAGGTGAATACTCCCGCCCGACGTCCGGCCTTTGATCAATCCTTCGACACCGGTCAGGTGCAGGCTTCCGCCACTGGTGGCAAAGTTCTGGCTCCCCACCAGGTTGCTCAGCCGGATGCTGCCTCCGCTGGTGTGCAGATCGGTTGCGAAGGTTTTGGGCGTGTAGACTTTGAACGAAATGCTGATCGACCGTTTCCAGTCCCAGTTGTCGCGGTTTTTCCGTTTGGCCGTTGCAACGACGGTATTGCCTTCGACGCCCAGTTTGATGTCGTATTCTTTCAGCCGTTCGTCGAGTTCGTCTTTGGAGAGTTTGTTGCTCGGCCAGTTGTTGCCCCGTACGTACATTTCAACTTTGACGCCACTCGACTGGTTGCCTTCTACCGAGATGCTGCCGCCGGAGGTCTCCACCCGGACGGTGTTCAGGCTACCGGAGAAATTTTTGGTCTCGTAGGGAGTTTCATCTTTATCCTGGGCGAAGGAGGTAAAGGACAAAGCGATGGCACACGCAGCGGTTAAGAGGAAAGATGAACGTTTCATAGTATTTGCGTTTGAAATTGTTGGAGAGTTGGGTAAAAGATGCAAAACGAACCAATGGAGTTGCATCGTTTCCGCTGAAAGACGATCAAAGAATACACCACAACTAACAAAACCCTCTCTATCAGCATTTTACCAAATTATCCAATTCTAAAATTGTCCGGGAGCGGACGGCTTTACTCGCTCCGCAGACTCTTCACCGGATTCATCAGAGCGGCTTTGATCGACTGGAAGCTCACCGTGACAAACGCGATGAAAACCGCAACCGTACCAGCCAGCACAAACACCCACCACGGCACGTCGATTTTGTAGGCAAAGTCTTTCAGCCACGCATTCATGCCGTACCAGGCAATCGGCGTGGCAATGAGAATGGCAATGAGCACCAGCCGGAGAAAATCTTTCGACAGCAAACCCACAATGCTGGCGGTGGTGGCACCCAGCACTTTCCGCACGCCAATTTCCTTCGTCCGCTGCTCGGCCATGAAAGCCGCCAGCCCGAACAGCCCCAGGCACGCAATCAGAATGGCCAGCACCGAGAACGTCAGCACAATTTGCCCAACGCGCTGTTCGGCGCGGTACATGGCATCGAAACGATCATCCAGAAAGGAATAACTAAACGGCATTCCCGGCGCCATTTGCTTCCATTTGGCTTCGATCTGTTTCACCAGCGCCGGCATATCCTGGCTGTTGAGCCGGAAAGATACCGCGCCCTGATTCGGGTCCATCATCAACGCCACCGAACCGATATTCTGCCGCAGGGATTCAAAATGGAAGTTTTTTACAACGCCGATAACCGTGTACGTTTTGAAGACCTTTCCCTCATCGTCCAGCATCCGCCAAACCCGTTTTCCGATGGGATCTTTAAACCCGAACACCTTGACGGCGGTTTCATTCAGAATGATTCCGGTTGAATCGGACCCAAACTCCCGCGAGAAATTCCGGCCTTCTTTCAGTTCCATACCCAGGGTCGGGATATACTCATAATCGACACCCCACTGCTGCGTCGAAACCGCTTTGCTTTGCTCTCGCTGCCCCTCCGGAAACAGCGGACTATCGCTCCGGTTCGAGGGTACGGGCAAATAGCCGGACACGGAACCGTTCATCACACCGGGCAGTTTCCGCACCTCATCTTTGAAAGCCTGCGTCTGCTTTCCCAGTGCATAGGCTTCGTTGATGGTCAGCACCTGATTGCGGTTGAAACCCACTTTTTTCGTCTGAATGAAATTGATCTGGCGATAGACCACCATCGTTCCCACAATCAGAATCACCGACATCATGAACTGAAAAACCACCAGCCCGCTCCGCAAACCTGCACTTTTCAGGCCCAGATTAATCTTGCCTTTCAAGACGCTGATGGGTCGGAACGACGACAGGAAAAAAGCCGGATAACTCCCCGCCAGCAAACCGACGCCCAGCGGCAACGCGAGCAAAACCGGCAGGAACTGCGGATTGAACAGGCTGTTGATGGTCAGTTGTTTGCTTGAAATGTCGTTGAAAAAGGGTAATGTCAGCGCAACGATCACCAACGCCAGCCCCATCGACAAAATGGCCATCAGCACGGATTCGGTCATAAACTGCCCGATCAATTGCCGTTGCACCGATCCCAGCACTTTGCGGACGCCCACTTCTTTCGCCCGGTTGGCCGAACGGGCCGTCGAGAGGTTCATGAAATTTATGCAGGCAATCAACAAAATAAAAATCGCCACCGCCGAGAAGGTGTAAACGTACTGAATGTCACTGTTGGGGGCCAGTTCGATGTTCTGTTTGGAGTGCAGGTGAATGTCGGTCATCGGAATGAGTGAGTAGTCGATCCGGTTCCCGGATTGGCGCAACTGGTCGATCGTCGTGCCGACAAACTCCTGAGCCTGCGGCCCCACGTATTTCTGAATAATGGTTTCAAAATTCTGGCTAAACTTCCGGGGGTCAACACCTTCTTTCAGAAGAATATAGGTTTGATGGTTATTGCTAAGCCAACGTCCCCACTCATAATTATCACTCCGCATACAGACAAAAAAATCGGTGCGAAAATGGGCGTTGGTCGGCATGTCGCGCATGACCCCCGTCACCCGATAGGTAAACTCATTGTCAAACAGCAGCGTTTTTCCCATCGGATTCTGGTTGCCAAAATGCCGTTTGGCGGCCGATTCACTAATCACCACCGTGTTGGGTTCTGCCAGCGCCCGTTTCGGATTACCGACCACCAGCGGCAGCGTAAACACATCGAAGAGCGTCGAATCCGCATACATGATGTCGTCTTCCCGCAGATTGTTCGTTTGCCCCGTCTCCTTGACCAGAAACGTACCCCGCCCGTGTAACCGCACAAAGTTTTCGACCTGCGGATAATCCTTGAGCAAGGTCGGCCCCATCGGATCGGGCGAAACGGCCATGTGCATATCATTGCCGCCAAACTTGATGTCGGTATTGATCCGGTAAATCCGGTCGGCTTTTTCGTGAAACCGGTCGTAGCTCAGTTCGTCCACGACATAAAGCGTAATGAGCAGACAACAGGCCAGCCCCGTGGCCAGGCCAAAAATATTGATAAACGTAAAACCCCGCTGTTTGCGGAGGTTTCGGATGGCGATTTTGAGGTAGTTTCTGAGCATAACTTTTTTTAGTGAAGAGTTATGAGTGAAGAGTTTATCGTGCGTCAGCCAACTCTTCACTCATAACTCATAATTCTTCATTCCGAACGAAGTGAGGTAACCGGATTCATCAAAGCGGCTTTTGCGGACCGAACCGAAACCGTTGCCAACGTAATGAGGCTGGCCAGACCGGCCGTTGCGCCAAACACCCACCATCCAATCTCGATTCGGTAGGTGTAGTCCTGCAACCAGCGGCTCATCAGCCACCAGCCCAAAGGGGCGGCCACCAAAAAGCCCAGCAGCACCAGCCGGCCAAATTCCCGGCCAAACAGCCAGAGAATCTGCCCGACACTGGCCCCCATCACTTTCCGCACGCCAATCTCTTTCGTTTTCGATTCAGCCATAAACGACACCAGACCGTATAAGCCCAGACAGCCAATCAGAATGGCAATCAGGGAAAACACCTGTGCAAAACCCAGCATGATGGTTTCGGCGGTGTAGAAGCGATCCATGATTTCGTCCATGAACTGGTAGTGAAAGACCAGTTCGGGAAATAAACCGTTCCAGGTTTTTTCGACCTGCTTCAGCGTTTCAGCCAACTGGGCCGGACTCACTTTCAGGGCGGCCATGCGGTTTTCGCTAAACGCTTTGAAAATCACCGTTGGTGCCACTGCCATCCGCAGCGAGTTGACGTGGAAATCGTTCACCACGCCCACCACCGTCCGGTCAATGCCCAGCACGTTGAGGTGTTTCCCCAAAATGGCATCGGGCGAGGGCAATCCCAGCCGCTTCACCAGCATCTCATTGACGATGATTTCCCTGGCGACGGTATCGCCGGAAAGAAAATTACGACCGGCCCGTAGTTTCAGGCCAAACAGGGGCACATAGTTCCCGTCCCCAATTTTGGTCTGGGTTTCGAATTTTTCCGGCTCGGCCCGGTTATCAAACGTAAACGGGCTCTTGTTGATGATGGAAGACGCAGGCGGAGTGTTGCCGAATGCCACGTCCTGAATCCCCCCGATTTGCCGCAACCGGCTCCGCAGCGTTTCCTGCCTGAGCGGATCAGGCGTCGGCACCGGAATGGTCAGAACGGTTTCTTTCGTAAAACCCAAATCCACATTGCGGACATACCGCAACTGCGACATCATCACAAGCACACTGATGACAAAGAGTTGCGTGATGAAAAATTGCACGACGACCAGCCCGCGACGTACTGAAATGCCGCCCACCTGCTCGGTTGTCATTTTCCGGCGCAAAGCCGCTATCGGATTGAAACCCGACACAATGAGCGACGGATAAAAACCAGCCAGCCCAATCACGCACCCAATCAGCACCAAAAAAATCAGCAACGACTTCGGCTGCAACAGGTCTGTCAGCGAAAAATTGGCGTTGAAAACCGACATCGTCTGGTTGACCAGTGGCAGCCCGGCCTGCGCCAGGGCCAGCGCCAGCGCAACAGCCGCCAGCGTAACCAGGGCGGTTTCGGTCATAAATTGCCGGAACAACTGCCCCCGCGTACTCCCCAGTGCCTTCCGCACGCCCACCTCTTTCGAACGCCGGAGCGCCTGGGCCGTGGCCAGATTGACAAAATTGATGCAGGCTGCCAGCACCAGAAACACCCCAACAATCCCCATCGCATACAGCAGTTTTAGCTGCATCCGACCGCCGTAGGTCGTATTGAAGTGAATGTCGTGCAGGGGCTGCGCGTGGAAGTGAAAAAACCGGGCGTTTTCGGGGGTATAATGCGTTTGGACAATGCCCGGAAAAACCGCTTCCAACTGGCCGACCGGCGTATTTTCCGGCAGCGTAACGTAGGTCATTTCTTCGCTGTTGAGGTCATCCCAGTTCTGCAACGACCGGGCCTCCAGACCCAACACCGTGCTGTAGGAAATGTATACCTCATCGCTGAGGTTGGTGGCCACCGGATGGTCTTTCAGAACACCGGTCACGGTCAGATTCAGGTTGTTATCCAGGCGCAGGGTCTGACCGATCGGGTTGGCATCGCCAAAGTATTTGTGGACGTATTTTTCCGTCAGTACCACGGAATTCGGCGCGGTCAGGGCGGTTTTCGGCGTACCGGTTTTCCACTGAAAATCAAACACACTGAACAGGTCGGGATCAGCAAAGCAAACCGTACGCTCTTCCTGAAACTTCCGAAGAAAACCGCCATCGCCCCGGGGTATACTCAGCAAATTGCTCCGCAGCCGTTTGATCCGGGCAACCGTTTCGATGAAGGGATAATCACGTCGCAACACCCCAGCCAGCGCCTTCGGCGTTCCCCGCGAATAGGTAGTCGTTTCGTAGGTCAGCTCCGTTACCACGCGGTAGATCCGGTTGGCCTTCTGATGATAGGCATCGAATCCAAGCTGAAACCCGACGACCAGAAAAATCAGAATACCGCAGGCCAGCCCGACCGCCAGCCCGATCACATTGAGCAGACTGTAGGTCCGGTGCCGCACCAGCGTGCGGAAGGCCACTTTGAAATAGTTTTTCAGCATAACATTATTCGGAACGAAGCGACTTCACCGGGTTGGCGATGGCGGCTTTGATGGATTGATACACCACGGTGGTCCAGCAGATGAGCAGCGTCAGCACGCAGGCGAGCACAAACACCCCGACGCCGATGTCGGTTTTATACGGAAAATGCTGCAGCCAGCGGTCCATCGAATACCAGGCTACGGGAATGGCAATCGGGAACGAGAACAGCACCAGCTTCGTAAAATCTTTGGAAAGCAGCAGCACCACGCTCGACACCGACGCGCCCATCACTTTGCGAACGCCGATCTCTTTCACCCGCTGTTCGGTCGTAAACGTCGCCAGACCGAATAAACCGAGGCAGGCAATCAGAATCGTCAGGCCGGAGAAGGCCGTAAAAATCCGGCCCCGCAGTTCATCGGCTTTGTAGGCCGACTCGAAATCCTGGTCCAGAAACCGGTATTCAAACAAGCGATCCGGGTAGATTTCGCGCCATTTCCGGCCAATGAACTCAACGGTTTTGTCGGCATTTTGGGCATCGATTTTAAGGTGAATCACCCCGTTGTGCGGCCGATAAAGCATAATCATCGGCTCAATGGGCATATAGAGCGACTGCTGGTGAAAATCCTTCACTACGCCCACGACCTTTGCCTCCGGCGGAGCCTGCTGACCGGCCTGCGGCAACCCGCCGAGCAATACTTTTTTGCCCAGCGGTTCTT
This sequence comes from Larkinella sp., assembly GCF_965227735.1. Taxonomy (NCBI): domain Bacteria; kingdom Pseudomonadati; phylum Bacteroidota; class Cytophagia; order Cytophagales; family Spirosomataceae; genus Larkinella; species Larkinella sp. The sequence continues at coordinate 2,799,327 of NZ_OZ245776.1, forward strand.
TCCAGCCCATGCGTTTGACAGCGGCCTGGTTCACCAGCACGCCATTGGACGTATCTGCCGGGATTTTATCCGAGAAATCCCGTCCGGCAACCACTTTCATCCCCATCGTTTGCAGGTAATCGTGGTCAACACCCATCGGTTTGAAGCCCATTTCTTTCAGTCCGGCATTGGATTCCACGCCGAAAATAATTCGCCCGCCAATGTTGCTGGTAGGTGACGAAGCCGTGGCCACGCTGCGGACGTTCGGATTAGCCAGTAGTTCGCTGCGCAGCCGGTTGTAGCGGTCGCGGGGTTGGCGGTCCTGGTAATCGATGGTCAACACCTGCTCGCGGTTATACCCCAGATCCTTGTCCCGCATGTAGTGCAATTGATCGTATACAATCCAGGTACAAATCAGCATGATCAGCGAAATGGCGAACTGAACCACCACCAGCATTTTCCGGAAAAAACTGCCGCCTTTGGTGTTAAAGGAGCCTTTCAGCACCGTGGCCGGTTCGAAGGACGACAGATAAAAAGCCGGGTAACTACCGCTGATAAAACCGGTGAAAACGACAATGGAAAGGGCAATCAGCATGAACTGCGGCTGAATCAATTCCCGAAACTGAATCTCTTTTCCTGAAACCGAATTGAAAAACGGGAGCAGCAACGCCACAAACAGCAGACTCAGCAGGAGCGACAAAACCGTCATCAGCACCGACTCGGTCAGGAACTGGGCCATCAGCGCACTCCGGAGCGAACCCATCACTTTCCGCAGCCCCACTTCCTTCGAGCGTTTGGCCGAGCGGGCTGTTGCCAGGTTCATGTAATTGATGCTGGCCAACAGCAACATGAAAAAGGCGACGGCGCTGAAAATATAGACGTAACTGATATCGCCGTTGGCTTCGCCGTCGAGTTTGGAGTAGAGGTGAATGCTCGTCAGCGGCTGCAACTGGTACGTGATCTTGATGCCCATCCGCTTGAAGATCGACGCCATGTTTTTGTCGTACAGTTGCGGAAACTTGCTTTCCAGTATCCTGGTGTCGAAGTTTTTCGGCAAAACCAGGTAGCTGACGATGTAAAAACCGCCCCAGCCGTCGGCCTTCCGTTCGTTCGGACTCAGCGACAGCAGCGCGTTGAACGTAAAATGCGAGTTTCGGGGTACGTCTTCAATAACGCCCGTGACCTGATACGAAGTCGTGTCGTTGGTACGCAGCGTCTGTCCGAGCGCGGCCCCTTCGCCAAAGAATTTCCGGGCGGTTTTCTCGGTCAGCACCACGCTGCCGGGCCGGGCCAGCGCGGTTTTGGGGTCGCCCTCGATAAATTTGTGGGTAAAGACGTCGAATACCGTGGAGTCGGCCGCATAGACCTCTTCTTCATAAAACCGCTTCTCACCCTGCCGGAACGCCACCCGGCCGTTGGGAAAAAACCGCACGTAGTTTTCCACGAAAGGATAGTCCCGTTTCAGTGATGTCACCAGGGGCGGCTGCGTGCTCTGCCACTTGTTGATTTTGTCGGGTTCGGTGATGTACGAGACGATGCGGTAAATCTGGTCGGCTTTTTTGTGGTAGCGGTCAAAACTCAACTCATCGGTCACATAAAGCAGCAGCAACAGCCCGCAGGTGACGCCGATGGTCAGACCCAGAATGTTGATCAGGCTGTAGAATTTGTCTTTCAGTAGATTCCGCCAGGCGATGGTCAGGTAGTTGCGCAACATAGGTTCGGCAAGAAAAACGGTTCGGTTGCCCTGGGTCGCTCAACTTCCATGCCGCGCCTGATATATCACTGACTAACAGATCCTTACAAAATGATTTCTCCTTTCTTTGTCCGAAATCGTACAATCGTTTGTCCGCCGATGTACAGGGCTTCGTTTCTCACCCGCCACCAGCACCGGCCGTCATCCGGCTTGTCCGTTTTCAGTACGTCCACTGTCCAAAACCGGACACGGTACCCAAGCGGTTTTTGTAAAATCTGCGTTTAAAGGCAATTGAAGCGGTATTCCAACAGTTGGCACTGCATTTGATCGGCATTATCGTATCATATCACTGCGCCATGAAAAGGGCTTTTTTAGGAGAATTTGAAGAGGTGGTTTTGTTGACGGTGGCCGTGCTGGACGAAAGTGCGTACGGCGTGACCGTTACGCAGGAAATCGAACAGAAAACCGGGCGGGCGGTGGGCTTCAGCACAGTTCATACGACGCTGCAACGGCTGGAGGAAAAAGGATATCTGTCGTCGAAAATGAGCGGAGCCACGGCCGAGCGCGGTGGTCGGCGGAAGCGTTTTTTCACGGTGACAGCCGCCGGTCGTAAAGCACTCATGGAAGTCAAAAGCATCCGTGAGCAGTTGTGGGATGCCCTGCCTCCGCAAACGTTGCAGTTGATGGGAGGATGAAAGAGATGAACAATGAATATCGAATAACGAACACTGAATATTGAATAACGACTGGGCCGCCAGTGTGGTATCGAAATCAAACTCCGAAAGCTAAGCCCTCACTTCGTTATTCAATATTCGACATTCAGTGTTCGATATTAAAAACGTATGAAATCTTCTACCCCCAAACCGCCCCGCTGGGCTTCCATCCTGCTCGATTGGCTGGGCGATCCCAACACCGTCGAGGAAGTTCAGGGCGACTTGCTCGAACTTTACGCCTATTGGGTCCAAACCGGGGGTGAGCGAAAAGCCAATTGGCGATATAGTTGGAGTGTTTTGAAGTTGCTGCGGCCGCTGGCCCAACGAAAAGAAGACTATTCAACCCCTTTTTTCCTACATCCTGCTATGGTACGAAACTATTTCAAAATTGCCTTCCGCAATCTGGTCAAACACAAAGGGTACTCGGGTATCAACATGGGTGGATTGGCGGTGGGCATGGCGGTGGCCCTGTTGACGGGCCTCTGGATTTACGATGAATTATCGTTTAACCGGTATCACCAGCATTACGACCGCATCGCCCGGGTGATGCAGAATCAGGTGGTAAATGGCGAACTGCACACGTCGCAATCCCTGCCGTATCCCTTTATTCAGGAATTGAAAAGCAAGTACAGCAGTCCCTTTAAACACATCGTAACCTCCACCCACCTCGACGATCACATTTTAACGGCGGGTGAAACGAAGCTTTCGAAACGGGGGCAATTCATGGAAGCCGAAGCTCTGGAAATGCTGACGTTGAAGATGGTCAAAGGCACCTGGGCGGGTTTGCAGGACCCCCAATCCATTCTGCTGTCGGCTTCGACGGCGAAAGCCCTGTTCGGCGAGGCTGATCCCATCAATAAACCGGTGAAAATCAATACGGATTGGCTGGTAAAAGTGACCGGCGTGTATGAAGATTTACCGCAAAATACCCAGTTCCACGATGCGCAGTTTCTGGCGTCCTGGGAATATTTTGTGGCCAATAACCGGTATATGAGGGAAAAGAAATGGGATAACCACGCCATTTCAATTTACGTGGAAATCAAGCCGAATACCGACTTCGACAAAGCCACGGCGACCATCAAAGACTCCGAACTGAACGTTATTCGGCACCTGGAGAGCATGAAGGAAGAAGCCGCAACCCGGCCGCAAATGTGGTTGCACCCGATGCGCGACTGGCATTTGTATTCGGATTTCAAAAACGGTGTGGTCGGGAAAGGGCCGCTTCAATACGTCTGGATGGTGGGCCTGATCGGTTTTTTCGTGCTGCTATTGGCCTGCATCAATTTCATGAACCTCTCGACAGCCCGCTCCGAAAAACGCGCCAAGGAAGTCGGCATCCGGAAAACCGTTGGTTCGCATCGTTCCCAGTTGGTGGGTCAGTTTTTCAGCGAATCCTTGCTGGTGGTTTTCCTCTCCTTTCTGATTGCCCTGCTGCTGGCGACGGTTTCGTTATCGTGGTTCAACAACCTGGCCGCCAAGCAGATGACTATTCCCTGGGCGAATGGCTATTTTTGGTTGTTCTGCCTTGGTTTCATTGGAATAACGGGCTTCCTGGCGGGCAGCTACCCGGCCTTGTATCTGACTTCGTTTCAGCCCCTTCAGGTCCTGAAGGGGAGTGGATCGGCGCGGTCGCAGCGGGGCCGGCTGGCATCCGTCCCCCGCCAGATTCTGGTGGTGACGCAGTTCACGGTTTCCATTGCGCTGATCATCAGCACCCTGGTCGTTTACCGACAGATTCAGTTTGCAAAAAACCGTCCGGTTGGTTATGCCCGCGATGGGCTATTGCTGGTGCCGATGCAGTCTGCCGATTTCTACGGAAAAACCGCGTTGCTACGCAGTGAACTGAAAAATACCGGCGTGGTGAGCGAAGTAGCCGAGTCGCAAAGCCCGATCACGGGTGTCTGGTCGTCGAATGAGGGATTTAGCTGGAAAGGCATGCCGCCCGGTTTGAACGAGCGATTTGCTACGCTAACGGTTTCGCCCGAATACGCCGAAACCGTCGGCTGGCAATTTATTGGGGGGCGGAATTTCTCGAAAGAACTGGCGTCCGATTCCGCCGGGTTTGTCATCAACGAAACAGCCGCCAAACTACTGGGTTTTCGGCAACCCGTGGGCGAATTCGTCCGCTGGAAGAGCCAATGGATGACCAACAATGTGGAAAAACAATTCCGGATTTTGGGCGTGGTGAAAGACATGGTGATGGAGTCGCCCTTCAAGCCGATCAAACCCACGGTTTTCTTCCTGTTTGGCTCGCCCAACTGGATCAACATCAAAATCAAGCCCGGGGCTGATGCCGGCAATGCGCTATCCCACATTGAAGCCGTGTTTAAAAGGCTGATTCCGGCGGCCCCGTTTGAGTACAAATTTGCTGATGAAGAATACGACGCCAAGTTCCGGGCCGAAGAGCGGATTGGCAAGCTGGCGACCTTTTTTGCGGTTTTGGCCATTTTCATTTCCTGCCTGGGTTTGTTTGGGCTGGCGTCGTTTGTCGCTGAGCAACGCACCAAAGAGATCGGCGTGCGGAAAGTGATGGGCGCATCGGTGTTCAACCTGTGGCGTTTATTGTCGAAAGACTTCGTGGTATTAGTCCTGCTTGCCTTCGGGATTGCCACGCCCGTCGCTGCGTATTTCCTCCGTAGCTGGTTGCAGCAGTACGACTACCGCACCGAGCTTTCCTGGTGGATTTTTGCCGCATCGGGTGTCGGCGCGCTGGTGATTACGTTGCTAACCGTCAGTTTCCAGAGTATCAAAGCGGCTTTGATGAATCCGGTGAAAAGTCTTCGAAGTGAATGAAAAAGTAAATAACGAATATCGAATAATGAACACCAAATAACGAAGAGGTTTCGCCGACGTCCAACCTTCGACATTTGTTATTCGACGTTCAGTGTTCGATATTAAAAAAAATGAAACCAGCCAAAACGCCAGATCATCCAAATCGAAACATTGGACCACCGCCCCGTTGGGCTACCATCCTCCTCAACTGGCTGGGTGATCCCAACACCGTGGAGGAGGTGCAGGGCGATTTGCTCGAACTCTACGCCTATTGGGTCAAAACCGGGGGCGAACGGAAAGCGCGCTGGCGGTATGCCCTGAGTGTTTTGAAGTTGTTGCGGCCATTATCCAAACGAAAAGAACTGTATTCAACCCCATTTTTACTGAGTCCTGCTATGTTACGGAATTACCTGAAAATCGCTTCAAGAAATCTCGTTAAGAGCAAAGTGTACAGCGCCCTGACGTTATTGGGACTAGCCGCCGGTATGACGTGTGCTATTTTGTTGGGCCTGTATGTATATGACGAACTGACTTACGATCATTATCACAAGCACGCGGAGCGGATTTTTCGGGTCAATCAATACATCAAATGGTCCGACAATGAATACAAACTGGGCATTACCTCGGCACCGATGGGGCCCGCTTTGCAACAGGAATACCCGGAAGTTAACAGCATACTGCGCGTAAAAAAGAGCAATGAAACCCTGTTTCGGGCGGGCGAAAAAGTCCTGTATGCGAAGCATGTTATTTACGCCGACTCGACGCTGTTTACCTTTTTCGATTATGAATTTGTCGAGGGTAACCACCAAACCGCCCTCCTCAACCGCAATAGCGTGGTTCTGACGCAAAAACTGGCGGTTAATCTCTTCGGCAGGACTGATGGCTTACTGGGTAAAGTTATCCAGGTGAAAGATAATCTACCGGTTATGGTTGCCGGAGTGATCAGGGACGTACCTACCAACCACCACTTGAAATTTGAAGCCATTCTGCCGTATGCGAATGAAGCCATCAGCGGTATCAATCCGGGCAAGTGGGATAGCTTCAACTCGATGGTGTATGTCCTGCTAAACCGGGCCGATGAGCAGCGGAAGCTGGAAGCCAAAATGCCCGCCTTTTATAAAAAATACATTGCCCGCGCTCTTGAAGACGATGGTGGAAACAAAGTCAAATTCGATATCACTTTTCAACCGGTAACGGATATTCACCTTCGGTCGACGCACTTGATGGGTGAAGAGAATGGCGGTAACATGGCGTACGTTTACACGTTTTCGGCCATTGGGTTGTTCATCCTGCTGATTGCGGTGGTCAACTACATCAACCTGGCAACCGCCCGGTCGGCCGGTCGGGCGAAAGAAATTGGCATTCGAAAAGCCATCGGGTCACTTCGCTTGCAGCTTCTGGGGCAGTTTCTGGCCGAATCCATTCTGTCGTCGTTTCTGGCTTTATTCTTCAGTCTGCTGCTGCTGTGTATGCTATTGCCTCTTTTCAACAAACTGACAGACAAATCGTTGACACTCGCCCTTTGGAATGGACAAACCGGTTTTCAACTCACCGGTTTTGCGCTGGTCATCGGCCTGATCAGTGGCCTTTACCCGGCTTTCATTCTCTCCCGCTTCAAACCTGCCGTGGTTTTGAAAGGAAACTTTACGGCCAGCGGAAAAGGCGCTTTGCTGCGGCAATCGCTGGTGGTGGTTCAGTTTACGATTTCGATGGTCATGATGGTGGGGACGATCATCGTTTATCGCCAGTTGCAGTTTATGCGGCACACCCAACTGGGACTCAATCAGGAGCAGGTACTTACCATTCCGCTCAAAGTGCCTTCCGCTCAAAAGTCGGGTATGGTGCTCAAAAGTAAATTACTGCAAAACTCCCTTATCAAAGGAGCCAGCCTGACCAACGGCACGGTGGGGAGCGAAATGAACAACAAGAGTGCATTCACTTTTTATGCGGGAGGCACCGAACAGAGTGTAAGCACGGAACACTTTTCGATTGACCACGACTTTCTCAGTGTCTTGCAAATCAAGCTAAAAGAGGGGCGCAATTTTTCACCGGATCTGGCCAGCGATTCGACCGGTGCGGTGCTGGTCAATGAAGCGATGCTCAAGCGCCTGGGCTGGAAAAACCGCACGGCCGGACTCGTTGAACTGGGTTCGAGAAAAATACCGATCGCGGGTGTCATCCGGGATTTCCACCTGCATTCACTGCACAACAAAATCGAACCGCTGGTGCTGGTTTTACACCCGGATCGGGGCGATAACCTGCTGGTTCGGGTGATGCCTCAAAACATTCCGGCTGCGCTGGCGTATGTGAGGGCGGTTTATGAGGAGGCCAATCCCAATCAGCCGTTCGAATACACCTTTCTGGACCAGACTTTTGCCGAACAATACCGCTCCGACGAGCAGAAAGGAGGACTCTTTCTGGGCTTTTCGGGCATGGCCATCTTCATTGCCTGTCTGGGTCTGTTCGGACTCGCAACGTTTACGGCGGAGCAACGCACCAAAGAAATTGGCGTTCGGAAAGTGCTGGGCGCGTCGGTTGCCAGCATCGTGGCCCTGCTGTCGAAAGACTTCCTGAAACTGGTGGGCATTTCCATCCTGATTGCGTCGCCCATGGCCTGGTATGGTATGAACCGCTGGCTCCAGAATTTCGCCTACAAAATCGACCTGGAATGGTGGGTATTTGCCCTGGCCGGTTTGGTGGCGATTGGCATTGCTCTATTGACGGTTTCGTTCCAGAGCATCAAAGCGGCTTTGATGAATCCGGTGAAAAGCTTGCGAAGTGAATGAAAATCAATGGAATAGCGAATACTGAACAGCGAATATCGAACACTGAATATCGAATAACGAACACCGGAATCCGGAGCACGCACTTCGACATTCAACATTCGTTATTCAATATGCGCTATTAAAAACCATGAAACCTTCCACTCCACCAAGCCCAAAACCGCCCCGCTGGGCTTCCACCCTGCTCGACTGGCTGGGTGATCCCAACACTGTGGAGGAGGTGCAGGGCGATTTGCTCGAACTCTACGCCTATTGGGTAAAAACCGGGGGCGAACGAAAAGCCAATTGGCGGTATAGTTGGAGTGTTTTGAAGTTGTTGCGGCCACTGGCCAAACGAAAATCATCTGCTGCGTATCCTTCACCTTTTTTATTGAGTCCTCACATGATCCGGAATTATTTAAAAATCGCCCTCCGAAGCCTCGCCAAAAGCAAAGGATATTCATTGATCAACATCGCCGGTCTGGCTGCGGGCCTGGCATGTACGGTCGTGATTTTTCTCGTGATCAAACATGAAACCAGCTACGACCAGAACCACACCAACGGGAGCCGGATTTACCGCGTTGAAACTGAAAACACCAAAGAAAAACACACCTCTCCGGGCACCTTTACCGGCATGGCACACGCTTTACGGACGGATGTTCCTGAAGCGGAACTCGTCGTTCCGCTGTTTAAGGTTAGAGGCAGCATCTTTGCCGTTCCCTCGACCGACAAACGGTTTAAAGAATCGTTCGTATTTGCCGACAACAGGCTATTCCATTTGCTGAACTATCAGTGGCTTGCGGGCAATGCCCGGACGGCTCTCTCGCAACCCAACACCGTTGTCTTAAGCCGGGCGTATGCCGAAAAGTATTTTGGCACCACGGATGTCCTCAGTAAAGTCATTCAGCTCGATAACAAACAAGAGTTGATGGTGGCCGGTGTGCTGGAAGATCAGCCGTCGACCACCAGTTTTCCGTTCGATATGCTGGTTTCATTTTCTACTCTCAAAAACACCAGTCCGGACTTCGATTTAAACAAATGGAATGGATGGGGCGACAATTTCCAGGTGTTTGTGTTGCTAAAAAAAGGCATTGACCCCGCGCAACTGAACAAACGGTTTCGGTCGATCATACTCAAGTACATGGATAAAGAAGCGCTGTCCAACAAAAACTTCTTGCTGACCCCGTTATCCCAACTCCATTACACCAGCAACCTGAGTGGTCGAACGGCCAACCTCAGTTTACTCAAGACCCTGTCATTCGTTAGCTTGCTGGTGCTGCTGATTGCCTGCTTCAACTTCATTAACCTCAGCACCGCCCAGGCATTCAAACGGGCGAAAGAGGTCGGCATTCGCAAGGCCGTGGGCAGTAACCGCCGGTCGCTGGTCTATCAGTTTCTGACGGAAGCCGGGCTGATTACATTTCTGGCGGTTTTACTAGCCATCCTGCTGGCACAAATGACCCTCTCGACCGTAGCCGGTATGCTGGCGGTTCCACTCACCACGCCGGATTTGTTCTCATGGCAAACCGGTTTGTTTGTTTTCATCCTGGCGGTCCTGACTACCTTGCTGGCGGGGGTTTATCCGGCGTTCCGGCTGTCGGGCATGGCACCAATCTGGGCGTTGAAAAACAATGCGCTGACGCAGGGAAAGCAGTGGTTGTCGTTGCGGCAGGGATTGGTTGTCGTTCAATTTACGGTTTCGCTGATTCTCATCAGCAGTGCGTTGCTGATCAACCAGCAGCTTACTTTCTTCCGGAACGCGGATCTGGGTTTTAATAAAGCGGCCATTATTACCGTCGGATTACCCGAAAACAAACCCGAAAAACTACAAGCCCTTCGCAATCAACTGGTCGGGTCTTCGCAGATTAAGGACGTCAGTTTCTCGTTCAACAGCGCATCGGCAGAAAGCAACTGGATGCAGAGCATGCAATACCGAAAAGGAACCAAAACGATCGACATCAGGACCCAGACGAAAATGGGCGATTCGCGTTACCTGGACACCTACGGCATCCCATTGCTGGCCGGGGAAAAACTCAGGGATACCGACACCGCTTCCGCAGCGATCAAAGTCCTCGTCAATGAAATATTCCTGAACCGATCGGGCATCAGCCGACCCGCTGAGGCCATTGGACAGAAAGTATATTTTGGAGACAGTCAGGAGTTCGCCACGATTGTTGGCGTAACCAAAAACTTCAATGTCAACTCATTGCACCAGAAAATCGACCCGACACTGATCATGGTCGTGCCGAAGAATTTTTACCAGGCGGGCATCAAACTGCAAATGGAGAAGCCAGCGGCCGAAACGGTACAGGCGGTTTTGGCGCATATTGAAAAGGTCTGGACAGCCACGTTCCCGAACCAGGTGTTTGAGTATAGTTTCCTGGAAGAAACGCTGGCGCAGGCCTACAAGTCCGAGACCCGGACGGCGCAACTCATTGAAGCATCGACGTTTTTAGCGGTTTTGATTGCCTGTCTCGGTTTGTTCGGCCTGGCCACATTTACCGCCGAGCAGCGCACCAAAGAAATCGGCGTTCGTAAAGTATTGGGCGCATCCGTAGCCAGCATTATTACGCTGCTCTCCAGAGACTTCCTGAAACTGATTCTGATTGCGATCGTCCTGGCGTCACCGGTTGCCTGGTATGCCATGAATCAATGGCTACAGAATTTCGAGTTCAAGATTGAGATCAGGTGGTGGGTATTTGCGCTAACAGGCCTGCTGATGGCGGGAATCGCCCTGCTGACCGTCAGTTTCCAAAGCATCAAAGCCGCTTTGGTGAATCCGGTGAAGAGTCTGCGAAGTGAGTGAAAATAAAGGAAATAGTGAATATTGAATACTGAACAGCGACTGGGCCGCCAGCGCGGTATCGAAATCAAACTTCGAAAGCTAAGCCCTCACTTCGTTATTCAATATTCAATATTCGATATTAAAACGTATGAAATCTTCTACCCCAAAACCGCCCCGCTGGGCTTCCACCCTGCTCGACTGGCTGGGTGATCCCAACACTGTGGAGGAGGTGCAGGGCGATTTGCTCGAACTCTACGCCTATTGGGTCAAAACCGGGGGCGAACGAAAGGCCAATTGGCGGTATAGTTGGAGTGTTTTGAAGTTGTTGCGGCCACTGGCCAAAGCAAAAAAAGCCGATTCTTCACCCTTTTTTCTGAATCCCGATATGATCCGGAATTATATTAAAATCTCTCTGCGAAATCTCATTCGCAACAAAGCCTTTTCGGCCATCAACATCGCCGGGCTGGCTCTCGGCATGGCTTCCAGTCTGCTGATTTTCCTCTGGATTCAGGATGAACTTCATATTGGAACGCACTATCCCAACGCGGCTCACTTATACCGCGTGATGGAGCACGAAATTACGGATGGCCAAATTGTTACCGATGATAATACGCCCGGCATTCTGGCCGATGAACTCAAAAAACAGTTTCCGGAGGTGGTTTACGCGGCCGGTTTCTCCGGAGGAGAGGGCCACGTTTTATCGGTGGGCGACAAAGTAGCCAGACAGTCGGGGTGCTTTGTCGGAACCGACTGGTTAACGATGTATAGTATCCCATTGGTTGCGGGTTCGGCCAAAACGGCTCTCAATTCGCCCACGAGTCTGGTCATCTCGAAAAAGCTGGCCGAAATTTATTTCGGCAGTCCGCAGGCAGCCTTGGGTAAGTCCATCCGATTCGATAGCAGGAACGACTACCAGGTGACGGCGGTTTTCGAAAATCAGCCAGCCCACTCGCCCGACCAGTACGATTTTCTGCTAAACTGGGAGGGCTACCTGAAACGGGAACCCTGGCTCAACAAGTGGGACAATTATGGACCCGGAACCCGCCTGCAACTCCGCGCCGATGCTGACCCCAATCGGTTAAATGCAAAGCTGAAAACGTTCCTGAAAGGCCGGAACAAAGACATTGGGCCGAATTTTAACATTGAAATGTTTCTGCAACCGGAGACGGAAGCGTACCTGTATTCGAACTTCAAAAACGGCCACCGCGATGGCGGACGCATCGATTATGTGCGGCTTTTTAGCATCGTGGCGGTTTTTGTGCTGTTTATTGCGTGCATCAACTTCATGAATCTGGCCACGGCGCGGTCGGTCAAGCGAGCGCGGGAGGTGGGTGTCCGGAAAGTGGTGGGCGCCGAACGGTCGTCGCTGATCGGGCAGTTTATGGGCGAAGCCCTGCTGTTGACAACACTCTCGCTCGGGCTGGCGGTTGGGCTGGTGATGCTGGTCTTGCCGGTATTCAACCAGCTGACGGAGAAACACCTCGCCCTGCCGGTCGATCAACCGGTATTCTGGGCCGCGTTGGTCGGGTTGTTGATCGGAACCGGCGGGGTGGCCGGGAGCTATCCGGCCTTGTTTCTGTCGTCGCTCAATCCCGTGCGTGTTCTCAAAGGAGCCTTGCGGTTTGGGGCCAGCGCGCAATTATTCCGGCGTGGGCTGGTGGTTTTCCAGTTTGTGCTGTCGATGCTGCTGATTAGTGGAACGGTGGTTATTTATCAGCAACTCCGGTATATACAGACAAAAAATCTGGGCTACGACCGCGAGAATCTGATCAGCATTCCCAGCGAGGGTGAGATCGCTCAAAAATTCACGCTGTTTAAAGCCGAATTGCTTCAATCGTCGGGCATTCAGGCCGTTTCGAGCATGCAGACGAATCCGTTATACAATGGAAACACGACGGAAAGCGTCAGTTGGACCGGCAAAGACCCGAGTGCGGTTATTTCGTTCAACAACACCGCCGTTGGCTATGATTTTGCGAAGACCCTGAACGTTAAATTCATTCGTGGACGCGATTTCTCACCCGATTTCAGGACTGATTCAACCAATTACCTCATCAATGAAGCCGCGGCCCGGCGCATGGGCTACAAAGATCCGGTTGGGCAGCCACTGACGTTCTGGAATAAACCGGGGAAGATCGTGGGTCTGATCGAAAACTTTCATTTCAACTCCCTGCACAACCCCATCAAACCGCTCATCATTCGTCTGACGAACCGTCCTTTCGGAAACATTCTGATCCGAACCCAGCCCGGCCAGACCAAACAGGCACTGGTCAGTATCGAGGCTCTTTACCAGAAACTGAACCCCAAATTTCCGTTCACCTACTCGTTTGTCGATACCGAGTATGAGAAGCTCTACAGAAGCGAAACCGTCGTGGGGACGCTGTCCACCCTTTTTGCGGTATTGGCCATTTTCATTGCCTGCCTCGGTCTGTTTGGTTTAGCCGCCTTTATGGCCGAGCAACGCACGAAGGAAATTGGCGTTCGGAAGGTACTCGGCGCATCGGTTTCCAGCATCGTAACGCTGCTCTCACAGGATTTTCTGAAACTGGTTCTAATTGCCATCATCATTGCGTCGCCCCTGGCCTGGTATGCCATGAACCGGTGGCTCCAGGGTTTTGCTTACAAAATCGACATCGACTGGTGGGTTTTTGCCCTGACCGGCCTGCTCTCGGTGGGCATTGCCCTGCTGACCGTCAGCTTCCAAAGCATCAAAGCGGCTTTGGTGAATCCGGTGAAAAGTCTGCGAAGCGAATGAAATCAAGGGAATAGAAAATAGCGAATAACGAACACTGAATTAATACTGTACGAAGGATTGATTTTGCCGAATAGTCTTTGGGTTTAAATAAACATGCTTTTAAAATGGCCTTTTTTATCTATTAACTACGGTTTTTGACAACCATTTTGTAATGACAGGGCAAGCCCGGGCTGACTGGGCCGCGTAGCGGACGGATGTTTATAGCAAGACGCAGGTATGCTCGCGGTCCAGCGCCTTGCTACAAACATCTGTCCGCTACGCGGCCCACCTCTTACCGTTTGTTTCAATGGATACAATACAGAAAAATTTGTACGCCAACGTCCCAAGCTTGAAGCACAGAGAACAATCCTTCGTACAGTACTAACACTGAATATTGAATAACGAAGGCTGGACGTCGGCAGAGCCTCTTCATTATTCATTATTCATTATTCGTTATTCAATATTCAATATTCAGTGTTCAATATTCAGTGTTCAATATTCGTTATTCAATATTCAATATTCAGTGTTCGTTATTCTCTATCCATTATTAACCCCCTGAAAAACAGCCGTTACCGACGTCTCTCCCATCGGCAGACTTTCGATTTCGAGGGTATTTCCTGTCACTTCCAGCAGTTTTTTGACGATGGCAAGACCCAGCCCGGAGCCTTGCTGTTCGTAGCTTTTGCGGTCGAATTGGACGTACGGCGCAATGCGGGCGATGTCTTCCGGTTTAAACGGTTGTCCACGGTTTACAATCGTCAATCGGTAGGAGTCGCCCGCCCGGCGACCCGTGATTCGAATAGGACTTGACCCATTGGAAAACTTGTGTGCGTTGTCGATCAATTCATCCAGCACAATCCGCAGACCGGTTTCCGACATACAAACCGGAGCCCCTGCCACATCAATCTGACTTTGAATAGGCTGATCGTGTCGCTCATTAACCGTGCGGATTTGATGATTTACCACATCAGAATCCAGTCGTGAAATCCCCTTGATAAACTGGACAGACGCCGGATTTTCCTGAAGATCTTCCATGAGCCGCAGATTGTCCAGAGAGCGTTTCAGCCGCAGCCCACAGGTTTTGATCATGCCCAGCATCGACAGGCTATCTTCCTGATCGAATTCGTTGTAATGCTCCATCAGCAACGTAACGAAACCGAGAATGCCGCTCAGGGGCGTGTTGTATTCATGATTGGACATCCGGGTGATGGTCCGGCGGAGTTCTCCCAACCGGCTTTGCAGGTCGGATTCCCGCAGTGCCTCGCGCTGAAGACGACTTTCGATGGCCAGCAGCAGGCTCTCCAGCGTAAAAGGTTTGGTCAGGTAATCATCCGCCCCCGAGATCATACCCCGACGCACGTCGGCGTCCTCCGTTTTGGCCGTCAAAAAAATGAAGGGAACCGTTGCCAGTGACCGGTTGCTGCGAATGGCTTCCAGCACCTGATATCCATCCATCTCCGGCATCATGATGTCGCACAGGATCAGGTCGGGCTGCGACACCATCGCCAGACTAATGCCCTCCCGCCCATTGGGGGCCGATTCTACGTCGTAGCCTTTCAGACTCAGTAAGGTGGTTACATTGTCCCGAATCGGGGTTTCGTCTTCAATCAGTACGATTCGCGTAGCCATAAAGGGTGGATTTTTAAGTGGGAATGAACAGGGCGGGATTACGACGATGGGATAGAAAGACTGTCGGGTTCGATCGGCAGCCGGATGGTAAACATTGATCCTTTCGTTTCCTGGCTTTCGACGGTGAGCGTTCCCCCGTGAAGCTCCACAAACTGACGGGCAATCACCAGACCGAGTCCGGTGCCCTGAATGCTGGCCGTATTGCTGGCCCGGAAAAAGGTTTGAAAGAGGGAAGAAAGTTCGGTGGCCGGGATGCCGATGCCTTCGTCAATGACCTCGATGACCAATGTCTGTTTCTCAAAGCGGATCACCAAGCCGGGATTGGTTTTTGAAAATTTAAAGGCATTGGACAGTAAATTGACCAAAACGTGGGTCATCAGCTTTTCATCCAGATACGCCCGGGACGACGGCCCACCCAACGAAACATGGACAGTTCGCCCGTCGGGCTGGTGGCTGAAATGACTGCCGATGATCTGCTGGCACAACGCCAGGATATCGACCCATTGGGGATTGAAAGCCACTTTGCCCGATTCAATTTTGCCGATGGTGAGCATGTCCGAGAGCAAACCGGTATAATTTTGAACCTGCTGCTGAATTACCTCCAGATAGTTTTTAATGGCCGGGCGGGCGGTTTCCGGCCGCTGTTCCAGATACAGACGAATCAAATCGACACTGGTCTGGATGGTGGCCAGGGGTGTGCGGAACTCGTGCGATGCCGTCGAAACGACCTGCGATTTTAGCTTGCTGAGTTCCTGTTCGCGCGCCAGCGATTGCTGCAACACCAGTTCTTTCTCTTTCTGGCTGGTGATGTCGTTGGCAATCCCGATATACCGAATCGGCAAGCCCTGGTTGTCTTTCATAACGAACGTCCGGATCAGGAGCCACCGGATCGCCTGGTGTGTGCCTTTCACCCGGCACTGAACCGTCACTTCCTGCCCCTGCCGGTATTTTTCAAATTCGGCCAGCGTTGCGGCCCGGTCTTCTTCCAGAATCGTGTCCAGAAAAGAGTGCTCACCTTTGAGCGCATTCTGGCGTACAATCCCAAACACGCGTTCGTACGCCGGATTGATATACAGCAACCTGAACGGCTCCACCGAGTGAATCCAGAAGACCTCATCCACGTTTTCGGCAATCTCGCGAAACCGCTGTTCGCTCTCCCGCAGGGCATCTTCGGCCAGTTTTCGCTGGGTAATGTCGCGGGCTGACCCGTATACCAGGTTATCAATTCCAATGGCATTCCACTCGATGATGCGGTAGGTGCCGTCTTTTTTGCGAAACCGGTTAATCTGGTTGCGAACCGGCCGGTGCAGAATGCCCGTCAACAGGTGTTGAAAAACGAACTTCTGTTCGTCGGGATGCAGCAGATGCAAAAACGGAATAGCCATCAGCTCGGCTTCCGTATACCCCAGTGCCACCTGAAAAGCCTGATTGATTTTCGATAGGTTTCCCTGGCTGTCGGAGATGCAGTGCATGTCCAGCGCCCCCACGAAGAAGGTATTCAGCTCCCGGTTTTTCTGTTTCAGTTTTTCTTCAGCCGCCTTGAGCAACGAAATATCCGTCGCCATGCCCACATACCCCGTAATCTCTCCCTGCTCATTCTGTAGCGTGCTGGTGGTCAACAAAACCGGAACCCGCTTTCCGCCTTTGCCCTCAATCAGGCATTCGGTCTGAAAATAGCCCTGTTCCTGCAGGATCGGCTGAATCAGAAAAGAGGGCGGGGCACTGGGCAGTTCGGCCTGGTAGGTCAGAATGGGAACCGGGGCTTCGGAAATGTCAAAACGCGTCTGGGGATGTCGGCCAATGAGTTCGTCGGCCCGATAGCCCGACACCTGCTCAACGGCCGGATTTGCCGTCAGCACCACGCCCTGCGTATCGGTGGAAATGATGGCCTGCCCGGCATTTT
This sequence comes from Larkinella sp., assembly GCF_965227735.1. Classification (NCBI taxonomy): domain Bacteria; kingdom Pseudomonadati; phylum Bacteroidota; class Cytophagia; order Cytophagales; family Spirosomataceae; genus Larkinella; species Larkinella sp. The sequence goes on from NZ_OZ245776.1 coordinate 2,816,294, forward strand.
TGAGGATGGCATTTTGCAAGGCCAGGAGTTGACCGAGTTCCCGGGTTCGTTCCGCCACCCGCTGTTCGAGCTGTTCGGTATGCTGTTGTAGCCGTTCATTCAGGTATTGCTGGTAGATAACGATGGCTAGCTGACTGGCCACCTCGCCGGCAATCTGGCAGTATTCTTCCGTAAAAAACCGGGGTGTGTGCGACAGCAGCACAAAAGCGCCGATGTATTGCTGCTGGCTGAACAGCGGAATAACGAGCAGCGACCGAAACCCCCGTTTATACAGGTTTAGTTCCGGCGGAATAGCCACAGAATCCGGTTGCAGGTGATCCAGCAGCCAGGATTGTCCATTCAGCAACGGCTCGACTTTAAACAGATGAACGGGCAAGCCGGCAGCCGTCCGGGTGGCCATTTCATTGCCAACCAGCCAACTTTCGGCCTGCGCCAGGCCCGTTGCATCGTTAAACCGGAAAACCACCAGTTGCTCGCACGGCACCAGTTCCCGGACGTGCAGAAGGGCGGCTGCTTCGGGGCCCTGTTCGGTCAAACTCTGGTTGAGCAAGGCCCGCTCAATGGCCTGAAACCCCTGAAGACGCTGGTTTGTCCGGGTCAATGTCTGATTAATCCGGTGCAGTTGTTCATTTTTCTGGTGCAGCAGATCGGCCTGCTCCCGCAACGCCTGCTGCTGCTTTTGCAGGATCGTATTGTCCAGATACGTCAGCAACACTCCGTCGCCAATCCGGGTCAGATGGCCTTCTACCCACAAATCCAGCCCATCGGCCTGGTAATGCGCTTCGTAGTGTTTGGGAATCCCGGTTTGTAACACGTCTACGAGACGCCCGAAGGAACCCTGTTCGCGGGCCGAAGGGAAGAGATCGAGTATGCTGCGGCCGATCAGTCGGTCGACGGAGAGCCCTACCGTCCGGGCATTGACGGGATTGGTCAAGGCATAGCGAAAGTCGGTGACGTCACCAGCCTCGTTCCGAACCGGGTGAAACAACGTCAGCCCGGCCGGTAAATGTTCCACAATCGTTTGCAACAACTGGGTTTGTTGCTCCAGTGCCAGTTGCGCTTGTTTGGACGCGGTAATATCGAGGGAGGTGATGATGATCCCTTCGTATTTTTTGCTCACCGTGACATCCACCCAGTTGATGGTGTTGCCAATCGGGTGTGGTCGTTCAAAGCGCTGGGTAATGCCGGTTTCCCAGGCCTGGACGTACCGGCTGAAAACACCCGTATCGACGAAACTGGGAAAAACCTGGAGCATCGTCGTCTGACCGATCTCGCCGGGCGTCAGTGCCGACATCTTCAGGGCAGCATGATTTCCCCAGATGTAGCGAAAGTCGGCTACCTGGTTGTTTTGAACGATAGGCTGGCAATACAACACCGCAACCGGGATGACGTCCTGAAAACTCTCCAGTTGTTGTGCCCGAACGGTTTCATCCTGAAAAATCATACACGCTGAGTACCCCATTTGCAGGCCTGTAGAACTCTGGCCTACAAAGAAGTAAGTATCTGATTACGGCAAAAATTGAGCCAGACAGCAGGCTCTTTCCGTAATCCTTGCGTGCTTGCGTCATTCGGAACGCAGCGACTTCACCGGGTTCCTGAAAGCGGCTTTGACAGACTCATAAGACACCGTGAGCAGTGTGATACCCGCAGTCAGCAGCGCGGCCAGCGCAAAAATCCACCAGCTCAGTTCAATCCGGTATTCGTAGCCCCGGAGCCAGTGGGTCATCAGCCACCAGCCCAGTGGAGCGGCCACCAGAAAGCCCAGCAAAACCAGCTTGCCAAACTCCCGGCCAAACAGCCACAGAAGCTGAGACTGAGTGGCTCCAAGCACTTTCCGGACTCCGATTTCCTTCGTTTTCGATTCGGCCATGAACGCCACCAAACCATAGACGCCCAGACTCCCGATCAGAATGGCCACCAGCGAAAAGACCTGAATCAGTCCCAGCAAAATCCGTTCGGTCAGGTAAAACTCATTCACCAGTTCGTCTACGAAAACCGCTTTGAAAACGTTTTCGGGAAACAGCCCATTCCAGGCTTTTTCAACCGCCTGTACCGTAGCGGGCCGGTTGCCCGGAGCCACTTTCAAGGCCGCCATGGCAAAATCCGTATGCGAATTGAGCAGAGCCGTGGGCGGCACACTGCCGTGAACTTTGCCGATCTGAAAATCATTCACCACGCCCACCACGGTTTTGGTTCCCCCAAAAACCGTGAGCCGTTTGCCCAGAATAGCCGCAGGGGTCGGCAACCCCAGTTGTTTGATCATGGCCTGATTCACCAGCACTTCGTTGTTCGTCGAATCGTTGGTGAGGAAATTCCGCCCCACCACCAGCTTCAGGTCGAACAGTGGAACGTAGTCTTTGTCGCCCACTTTCACATTGACCGGAAACTTCTCCGGTTCCGGATGGCTGTCGTAGGTAAACGGAACCGGCGGACGGCGGTACGAAGCGGGAGGATCGCCCGCCAGCGCCACCTGTTCAATGCCGGGAAGTTGAGCCAGTTGTTCGCGCAGGGTCTGTTGCTTCAGCGGGTTGGTAGTCGGCACCGGAACCGTCAGCACCGATTCTTTCGTGAAACCCAAATCGGCCTGCTGCATGTGCTGCACCTGCCTCGTCATGACGATGGCCCCAATCACGAAAAGTTGCGTAATAAAAAACTGAACGACCACCAGACCGCGCCGAACCGAAACACCCCCGACCTGCTGCGTCGTCAATCGCCCGCGCAACGCCATCACGGGATTGAACCGCGACAGAATCAGGGCTGGGTAGAAACCTGCCAGCAGAATAACCGCCAGAATCAGACCGACAAACCACCACAACGCGTCGGGCCGAAACACATTCAGCACCGAGAGATCCGCGTTTAGTTTCGCCAGGGCCGTGTTCAACAGGGGCAGGTTGAGCTGGATCAACAGCAGGGCCAGCCCGACTGCCGCCAGCACCACCAGGGTGGTTTCGGTCAGAAACTGGCCAATCAACTGCCCGCGCGTGCTCCCGATGGCTTTCCGAACGCCCACTTCTTTCGACCGTTTGATGGCGCGGGCCGTGGCGACGTTGACGAAATTGATACAGGCAGCCCCGACCAGAAATACACCCAGGATGATCAGCGCATACAGAATAGAGCGCGGAGCATGGCCGCCGTATTGTGGATTGTGATTCAGGTCGCTCAGGGGCAAGGCTCGAAAATCAAGCCGTTTCGCTTCCGGCCCGGCTAGGTACTTCCGGCGAATGGTCGGAAAGGCCTGAGTCAACCGGGCAACGGAAGCCCCTTTCCGAAGGGTTACAAAACACAGGGCAGCGGGCGCATCCCAGCGTTGCATGGCGTGTAAATCGCCCGTTAACACGGGAAAAGTCGCGTAGGAAACCAGCATCTCCAGGGGCAGCTTGGTATTGGAGGGCGGGTTTTTAATGACACCCGTAACGGTTAGGTTCGTCTGGTTATCAAACCGCAGTGTGCGGCCAATCGGGTCGGCGTCGTCGAAGTATTTGTGGGCGTAGCGTTCCGATAAAACAACCGTGTTGGGCGCGTTCAGAGCGGTTTTCGGACTTCCCTTCATCCATTCCGTTCTGAATACCTCAAAATATTGCGGTTCGACAAAACCGATGTTGCGCGACTCTTCGAACTTCTTTGCCAAACCGCCTTTTCCGTCCGGTATCCCGATGATTTTCCGAAACGCCAGTTCCAGACGGACGGCGGTTTCCACAAACGGATAATCCCGGCGCAGCACATCGCCCAGCGGTCGGGGCGTGGCATCGCTCGGAACCACGTTATCGTGCCGGATGTCTGTCACGACCCAGTAGGTTCGGTCGGCTTTGGCGTGATAGCGGTCGAAACTGAACAGCCAGTCGACCAGCAGAAAAATCATCAGGCCACTCGCCAGACCGACGGCTAATCCAACCGTACTGATGGTGCTCGAAAGCCGGTTGCGCCAGAGGTTCCGCAGGGAAATGAGGAGGTAATTGCTGAGCATAGTTGGGTTTAGAATAAAAATTAAAGAAGAATCATCCGATTTGTGCTTTCCGGCAAATGGCCATCCGGCCGAACGTCGGCCCGGCCGGGGCCTTACAAATCCCAGCACATCCCACCAATACCGCCATCTGGCCCGCCGTTCGCCAATGCGTTTCACCTGAAAGTCAAACTCCTCGTGCAAATCGCCCTGAATCTCCTCCAGGCGGTGGGCAGAACAGAAGAATTTCAGAAGCTGGTCGGCGAGTTGGGGTGGTTTCATAAGGTTTTAATAGCAAATATTGAATGCTGAATAACGAATATCGAATATCGAATATCGAAGGGTAGACAGCGGAGTCACTTCGATATTCGTTATTCAGCATTTAATATTCGCTATTCAAGCTTTCATTTTTCATTCGCTTCTCAGACTCTTCACCGGATTCGTCAAGGCCGCTTTAATCGCCTGATAACTGACCGTCAATACCGTAAGCCCCAATGCGCCCAATCCGGCAGCGATGAATATCCACCCGGATAGCTCCGTCCGGTATTCGTATTTCTGCAACCACTCATCCAGAAAATAGTACGCGATGGGCGCCGAAATCAGGCACGAAATAATGACCAGCACCACGAAATCTTTCGATAATAACCCCCAGAGGTTGGTGACCGACGCGCCCAAAACCTTGCGAATACCGATTTCTTTGGTTCGTTGTTCGGCCATAAAAGACGCTAACCCAAACAGACCCAGACAGGAAATAAAAATAGCCAATGCGGTAATAAAGGAAGCCAGTTTTCCAATGCGCTCTTCAGTGGCAAACTTGAGCGCAAACTCGGCATCGACAAAATCATAGTCAAAAGGCGCCGTAGGGCTGTATTTTTTAACGACCGCTTCAATCGTCGTCAGAGCCGCATTTGCACTGGAACCGGGATGGATGCGGATCGTCACAAAATTACCGGCCCGTCTGGGGATAAAATAGATCGTTTGTTTAACCGGTTCGTAGGGCGACGACATGAGCATGTCTTTCACCACCCCGATGACTTTAAAACGCCGGTCGTTCCATTGAACGGTTTCGCCCACCGGGTGTTTCAGCCCCATAAACTGGGCGGCCGTTTCGTTGAGCACAAACCCGGACGAATCGCTGGCGAAGGCCCGGGAAAAATCCCGTCCGTCGACAAACTGCCAGCCAACCGTTTTTCCGAAGTCGTGGGAGACACCAACGGTTGCAAAATCGGCCTGCAAACCGGGGCTTTTACCAGCCCAGGTAAAACCGGTATTGTTCGACCAGACGTCCGTGGTGGGGCTTTGCGATTCGGCCAGTGCGGTGACCGCACCGGTTTTCAGCAACGCATCCCGAACCGCATCGTAGTGATCGTGCAGATCCGGCGTGCTGACGTGCATCGACACCAGTCCTTCCCGCGTGTAGCCAATCGGCCGGTTTTTAGCGTGCAGGACCTGGCGATACACCACCACCGTCCCGATCATCAGCGTGATCGAAACCGTAAACTGCAATACGACCAGCACCTGCCGGAGAAGGGCCGCCATCCGCCCCACCCGAAACCGGGCTCCTTTGAGCGTTTTGATCGGCTGGAAAGATGACAGGTAAAAGGCGGGATAACTGCCGGCCAGCAAACCCGTCAGCAAGCTAAACCCGAGTCCGGCGGCCCAAAACCAGGGAGATGACCATAAAAGAACCATTTTTTTGTCGGCCACGTCGTTGAAAACCGGCAAAAGAAGCTGCGCCAGCAGCAGCGAAACCCCAAATGCGATGGTGACGACCAGCAGTGATTCGCTGAAAAACTGGCTGATCAACTGCCACCGGGCCGAGCCAATGGCCTTCCGGATACCAACCTCCTTCGCCCGTTTTTCGGAGCGGGCCGTCGCCAGATTCATGAAATTGATGCAGGCCAGCACCAAAACAAAGGTGCCGATGATCCCGAAAAGCCAGACAAACTGAATGCGACCACCCGCGCTAAGGCCGTTGGTCCATTCCGAATACAGATGCCAGCGGCTCATGGGATGCAGGAAAATTTCGGGTTTGAACTTCAACTCTTCTTTGTCGCCCAGATCGGTTTTAATTGGTTTTATTTTTTCGGACACACGGGCCAGATCGGCCTTGTCGGCAAGCTGGACGAAAATCTGAAACGAGTTATTGCCCCATTCAGGCTGATCCTGCGCGGCTTTTACCCAGTCTGTCGAGGCCACGTATAAATCCCAGGGAGCCACAAACCGCAGGGGCTGAAAGTCGGTATTATCCGGCAAATCTTCGTACACTCCGGTGACTTTTACGTCCAGTTTGTTGTCGATTTTCACCAGCTTATTCATCGCATCTCCATCTCCGAATAGCGCTTTGGCGGTCGATTCGGACAATAGAATGGAAGCCGGTTCTTTCAAACCCGCCTGCGTACCTTTCAGCATTTTTAACGACAACACCTCCGGCGTTTCCGGCGACATGAAATTACCGGTTTTGGTAAATTTGGCATCGCCAAACGTCAGAACATGCCGGGTGGTCCACGACGACAACAGAATGTGCTTGAATTCACTTCCGTAGTGGGTACGCAGCGCAGCAGCCAGCGGAATCGGAACGCCCTGCCCGGTTTTCACCTCGCTGTTGAGGGTTTGCCGGTGCATGACCTGCGCAATCCGGTCGTAGTTTTGATGGGAAGTATTGAACGACAGTTCGTCATGCATCCACAACCCAATCAGCATGGCAATGGCCATTCCTACCGCCAGTCCGCCAATGTTGATAATGGAATATGCCTTGTTGTTAACCAGGTTTCGAACAGCGATTTTCAGGTAATTTCGAATCATATAAGGCAGAACGGTTAGGATAATTATTGAAGGGGTCAATAACGAATATTGAATGTTGAATATTGAAGTGAGCGCCTTGCTTTCGATTTTATACTTCGTTATTCAATATTTGCTATTCAATATTCAATATTCAATATTCAATATTCAATATTCATTACTTATTTTATTCACTTTTCAAACTCTTCACCGGATTCATCAGCGCGGCTTTGATACTCTGGAAACTGATCGTCAGCACGGCCACTGAAACCGCCAAACCAGCCGTCAAAACGAGCATCCACCACTCCATCTCAATGGCGTACGCAAACCCTTCCAGCCAGCGGCTCATCGCCCACCAGGCCAGCGGTGAAGCCAGCAATGCTGCGATGATCACCAGGCGGAGAAAGTCTCTGGACAGCAGAAGAACCACGCCCGAAACCGTTGCCCCCAACACCTTGCGAATCCCGACTTCCTTGATGCGCAGTTGAGCCGCGTAGGCCGATAAACCAAACAGGCCTAGGCAGGAAATAAAAATCGCAAAAACCGCAAAAACCGTCAGCACATGGCCCACGCGTTGTTCTGAATCGTAGAGCCGGGCCAGTTTTTCGTCCAGAAATGTGTAGCTAAACAGGCTTTTGGGCGATAAACGAGCCAGGGTCGATTGCGCAAACTGGACCGTTTCGGGCCATTGATCGCCTTTTATTTTCAGTAAAAAGTAGTTGGCTTGACCGGGATGCTGAACAATCACCAGCGGCTCGACGGCGTTATGCAGGGAAGCAAAATGAAAATCATTGACAACGCCCACAATCTCGCCCGTATCACCCAGTGAAACCATTTTCTGGCCGATCGGCGACTGTAATTTAAGCGCTTTCACAGCCGCTTCGTTCAGAATATAAGGGAAGTGAGCACCTTCGGTTTTCCGCCCGAAATTGCGACCCGTTTTCAGGCCAATTTTCAGCACCGGAAGCATGTGTTCGTCGGCCCACATAAACCGCATCTGACTGGCATCGTCGGCTTTTCCTAACGGGGTCAGCATATCGGTACTAAACCGGTCGCCGGGCAGAACCGAAATCAGGGCAACCTCCGTGATGGCGGAATTTTTCAGCCATTCATTCTGGATCGTAGACACCTTTTCGTGCATTTCCTGTCCATAAAGTTTTACGGCCACGACCTGTTCCTGATCGAAACCCAGCTTCTTGTTCTGGAAAAACTGCATTTGCCGGTACACCACGATGGTACTGAAAATCATGAAAACCGAGACCGCAAACTGGAAAACGATCAACCCTTTGCGCACCAGCGTCACCGACGAAACCGAACTCTTCCTGCCTTTCAGGGAGGTAACCGGCTCAAAACTCGATATGAACCACGCCGGATACAGGCCGGCAACCAGGCTGATCAATCCGGCCAGCAGCAGCATCCCAACGACGTTTGCCGGATTGAACAACTGTCCAAACTGAAGGTTTTTAGCCGTGAGCGCATTATAAAACGGAATCGCCAGCCGGAACAGCAGGAGCGCCAAAACCGCAGCCGTTAGCGTCAGCAGGAACGATTCGCCCAGAAACTGCTTCACCAACTGTTCTTTTCGTGCGCCCAGCACTTTCCGTACACCGACTTCCTTCAGCCGGTTAAAAGCCTGCGCCGTTGCCATGTTGATGAAGTTGACCGACGCCACCAGCAAGATGAACAGAGCGGCCACCCCAAATACATACACGTACAGAATATCGCTGTTCGGCCCCATTTCCTTTTCCAGCTTCGAATGCAGGTGAATAGCCGTGATGGGCTGAAGGTGCGTTTTCCGGGCCGTCAGAATGTCTTTCCGGTTTTCGCCCGCAAGCTCGTAGAATTTCACCATAAATGCAGGCACTCGCGCTTCCACTTCAGGCAGCGAGGCATTGCGGTTCAACAACACGTAATTGTAAAATCCCGACCAGCCCCGGTTTTCCAGCGACCCTTTATCAGCAATGCCATAGTAGGTGGACATGGAAATCAGGTAGTCGAATTGCAGGTGGGTCGGAAACGAAAAGTTGCTGATCACCCCCGTTACGGTCAACGGGCGTTTGTCCAGATCATCCTGAATCACTTTGCCCAGCGGTTCGTCGTCGCCGAAGTATTTTTTGGCCGTCGCTTCGGTCAGCACGATGCCGTCGACCTGTTTCAGTGCCGTTCGTGAATCGCCTTTGACAAACGCCAGATCGAACACTTCGACCACCGTCGAATCGGCATAAAAACCGCGTTTCTCCTCAAACTGCCGAAGTTCACCGCCCGACGGTGCATAACTGAATACCCGATCGGGATAGGGACGGTGGAAACGCGCCAGGGTCTGAATAGCAGGAATTTGCTGCTTCATTTCCACGCCGATAAGGGGCGATGTAGCTGCCCAGATCCGGCTTTTCTCACCGATATTCTCGGTGGTAATCCGAAAAATAAGGTCGGCTTTCGTAAAGCCTTTGTCGTAACTCAGTTCCTCCCTGACGTGGAGAATGATCAGCAAACCGCACGCCAGCCCCAGCGCCAAGCCGGTGATGGTAAGCGTGCTGTTCAGTCGGTAGCGAAGCAGGTTTCGCCAGGCAATTTTGACGTAATTCCGGATCATCATCGGGTTTGTTAATGAGGTGTTTGAATCGTTGCTTGACTTTCTTCTTACGGCAAACTGGATTACAAATCCCAGCACATCCCACCAATACCGCCACCGCGCCCGCCGTTCGCCAATGCGTTTCACCTGCCAGGCATATTCCTCATGCAAATCCCCCTGAATCTCCTCCAGGCGGTGGGGAGAACAGAAGAATTTCAGAAGCTGGTCGGCGAGTTGGGGCGGTTTCATATTTTTTAATATCGAATACTGAATGTTGAACACTGAATAATGAAGTAGCTCTGTGGACGACACTTTGTTATTCAGTGTTCAACATTCAGTATTCGATATTCAAGTTTTCATTTTTCATTCGCTTCTCAAACTCTTCACCGGATTCACCAAAGCCGCTTTGATACTTTGAAAACTGACGGTTAACAGCGCAACGGCCACCGCCAGAAAACCGGCCAGCCCGAACACCCACCATTCCAGATCGATCCGATAAGCAAAATCCGCCAGCCACCGATTCATCGCGTACCAGCCAATCGGTGTGGCAATCAGGATGGCGATCATTACCAACCGCAGAAAGTCTCTGGAAAGCAGTACCACAATGCTGGCAACCGATGCGCCCAGCACCTTGCGAACGCCGATTTCCTTGGTTCGTTGCAGGGTGGTGAGTGCCACCAGGCCGAAGAGGCCTAAACAGGCAATGACCACCGCCAGCCCTGCGAAAATGCCAAACAGTTTCCCGATCCGCTGTTCGGACTCGTACATTTTGTTAAACCGCTCATTCAGAAAAGAATAAGAGAAGGGATTATCGGTTTCGGCTTTCCACTTCTGTTCCAATGTTTTGAGAAAAGCCGGTAAATTCTCCGTCCGGATGCGCAGGGCCAACTGGTACCCATCTCCGCCATACAACATGATCAGGGGCGCAATGTGCTGGTGCATGGACTCAAAATGAAAGTCTCTGATTACGCCGACAACCGTGTAGGTGTGCCGGTCGCCCGGACTGCCGTCGCCCATGGTTGCAATGCGCTGCCCAATCGGGTTTTTCCAGCCAAATTGCCGAACGGTGGCTTCGTTGACCAGCACCGCAGCACTATCGCCCGAAAACGCTTTGGAGAAATTGCGGCCCAGTGCCAGCCGAATGCCCAGGGTCGGCAAATACTGCTCGTCGATCCGGTAGGTTTTCAGCCGATAGGGGCTCGTTTCTGCCGGGGCATTCACATCCCGAACACCGTCAAAACCACTGTTGGAATTCCCGGCGGGCAAATAACCCGCCAGACTGACACTCGCGACCTGCGATTGCTTCGCCAGTTCGGCTTTGAACGCATTCAGTTTGTTACCCAGCACGTAGGTATCGTGCAGAATCAACACCTGTTCTTTGTCGAAGCCAACTTTTTTGTTCTGAATAAACCGCAGTTGTTGATAGACAACCAGCGTTCCGATGATCATGCCGATGGAAACGACGAACTGGATTGTAACCAGCGTATTCCGTAACCAGCCGCTGCGCACCCCGGACGCGAGTTTGCCTTTCAGCACGCTAACCGGTTTGAACGACGACAGGAAAAAAGCCGGATAACTGCCGGCCAGCAACCCGACCACCAGACAGCCCGCCAGCGTGTACGTGATCATCCGGACGTTCAACAGCGTATCCAGACCGAACGTCTTGGTGGCCAGCTGATTGAATGTCGGCAGTACGACAATCACCAAACCGCAGGCTACCAGCAACGCCAGAAACGTGATCAGCACCGATTCGGCCAGAAACTGGCGAATCAACTGCCGCTGCACCGACCCCAACACCTTGCGAATGCCGACCTCCCTGGCCCGGTTGGCCGACCCGGCCGTCGACAGGTTCATGAAGTTGATGCAAGCCAGCATCAGAATAAAAACCGCAATGGCAGAGAAAATGTAAACGTATTTTTCATCGCTGTTTGGCTCCAGTTCACCTTCCCGGTCCGACTTCAGGTGAAGGTCTGTAATCGGCTGGAACTGAAACTCGAACCGGTCGCCTTTGCGGAGGTATTCGTCGTAGCTCATGCCGAGAAACTCCTTTAATTCCGGGCCGAGATACTTCCGGACCATCTGTGTACTTTGAGCCGCCAGCTTCTCAACCGGATAGTCTTCCCGCAGCAGAAAATACGTATTTGCCCCGCTGGACAGCCACTTTTCACGCGCGTGGAGCGAGCGGTAGGAGCCAAAAAAGTCGTAATGAAAATGCGAGTTGGACGGCACATCCCGGCAAACCCCCGTTACCCGAAAAAGGCCCATCGTTCCCATCGTCAGGCTTTTGCCGACGGGGTTCTGAGTGCCAAAATACTTCCGGGCGGTCGATTCGGTGAGAACGACGGTATTGGGTTCGGTCAAAACCGTCTGGCGGTTTCCTTTCAACAGTGGGATCGAAAAAATCGTAAAAAAACTGGAATCCGTAAACACCACCCGTTCTTCCTTGAACCGTTCGTTGCCGTATTTGATCACAAACGTCCCTTGTTCTTCCAGGCGGGTAAAAGCTTCCACACCCGGATAATCGTGTTGAATGGCGGGTCCGGCGGGGGCGGGCGCATAGGCGATATCGAGTTCCTTGCCGCCAATACTGCCCTGCAGCGTCATGCGAAAAATCCGGTCGGCTTTCGCGTTGTAGCGGTCGTAACTCAGCTCGTCCTGCACAAACAGGACAATGAGCAGACAGGTGGCCAGACCGACGGCCAAACCGGCGATGTTGATGGACGAAAACGCCTTTTTCCGCCAGAGATTCCGCCAGGCAATTTTGAAGTAATTCTGAATCATCGTCGGGTTTGTTAGATGCGTTGTTGAATACTCAATTGACTTTCTTTTAAGCGCAAACGATAGCAAAAACCCCAGCACATCCCACCAATACCGCCATCTGGCCCGCCGGACGCCCACCCGCCGAAGCTGGTACTGAAACTCCTCGTGCAAATCGCCCTGCACCTCCTCCAGCCGGTCGGGGGCGCAGAAGAGTTTGAGGAGATGGTCGGCGAGGGGGGGAGGGGTCATAATGTGTTAATAGCGAATATTGAATAACAAATAACGAACACTGACGGGGCCGCCCCCGCGGTAACGAACGCCGAAATGTCGTCCACAGAGCCACTTCGTTATTCAATATTCAGTATTCGATATTCTCTTCTTGTTCAATTCTCTTCTTATTCACTTTTCAGACTCTTCACCGGATCCATCAAAGCGGCTTTGACGCTCTGGAAACTGACGGTTAGCAGCGCGATTACCACCGTCAGCAAACCCGCCAGCGCGAAGACCCACCACGCGAGATCAACCTGATACGCAAAGCCTTGCAGCCACTGGTTCATGGCATACCCGGCAACGGGAAAGGCGATAAGCATGGCCAGAGCAACGGGTTTCAGGAAGTTGGCCGACAGCAGAACCACGATGTTGGGAACCGAAGCGCCCAGCACCTTGCGAACGCCGATTTCTTTCGTGCGCTGCTCGGCCATAAAAGCCGCCAGCCCAAACAAACCCAGGCACGAGATGAAAATAGCCAGAAAAGCAAAGGCATTGGCGAGCTGGCTGACCACCTGTTCGCTGTGGTATAATTTGGCGTATTCCAGATCCGAAAACTGGTAGGTAAACGGAAAATTGGGATTCAGTTCTTTGCAGATTTTTTCGAGACTGGCCAGCGCTTCCCGGGTTTTCCCGGCTTCGGTCCGAACCAGAATACTGCCCCATTTCTGCTGTTCGTCCAGCCGGACAATCAGCGGTTCGATGGCCTGATGCATGGAATTGAAGTGGAAATCTTTCAAAACCCCGATGATCTTGCCCTCCCGGTTTCCCCACCACATCGACTTTCCGATCGGGTTTTTGTAGCCAATTTTCCGAACAGCCGCTTCATTGACGAGGTAGCTGGCCGAATCGGTGCCGAATTCGCGGGAAAAATCGCGCCCTTCGGCCAGTTTCAGGTTCATGGTTTTCAGGAAGTCGAAACCCACCACCGCGTCGGCAAACGGCACCGACAAATTCGGCTCTTTGCCAACCCATTCGATGTCGCCCCGGTGGTGGTCAATCAGGGTAGGCGATTCCTTCATCCTCGAAATGGTCAGGATGCCCGGCTGTTTCGCGGCTTCGTCTTTGAACAGATTGTATTTCTGAACCAAATCCCCCTCGATGGGAATGTAAAGCAGATTTTCACGGTCATACCCGATGTTTTTCGACTGAATGTAGCCCATTTGGCGATAAATCACGATCATGCCCACGATGAGAATCATGGAAAGCGAAAACTGAAAAACCACCAGACTTTTCCGGAAAAACGTTGCGCCAAATCCCAGACGCGCCGACAGCATCCGTCCTTTCAAAGCCCGGATCGGATTCATGGAAGACAGAAACAGGGCCGGGTAACTCCCCGACACCAGGCCGGTCAGGAGCAGAAGGCCGACGAGACTGGCCCAGAAAACCGGTTGTCCAAACGGCAGAAACAGGCGCTTTCCGGTCAGCTCATTAAAGGCGGGCAAGAGAATGAGCACCAGCATCACCGCCAGCACCACCGCGAAAAACGTGAGCAGAATGGCCTCGCCCATAAACTGCCCGATCAAGGCGGAACGAACCGCCCCGACTACCTTCCGAACGCCCACCTCCTTCGCCCGTTTGGTGGAGCGGGCCGTGGCCAGGTTCATGAAATTGATGCAGGCAATGAGCAGAATAAAAACCGCCACGACACTGAAAAGCCGCACGTAGTCGATCCGCCCGCCATCGACCTGACCGTTTTTAAAGGTCGCGTTCAGGTACTTTTCGGGATATGGCTGCAAGGCCAGTTCGGTATGTGATCCGGCGGTTTTCGTCATATATTGGTAGATGAACTCTTTGATTTTGGCCTCGACTTTCGCCGGATCGGCTCCCGGACGAAGCTGCACGAACGTAAAAGGGCTCGTGTTGCTCCAGTTATTCACCCACTGGTTTTCTTTCACATACGCTTTCCAGCTCCGCAAAAAATCAAACTGCTGCGACGAGTTGGCGGGCAGGTTCTCGAACACCGCCGTCACCATCAGGTCGTCCCGGTTCTCGTAGCGAATCGTCCGGCCGACGGCATTCTCCGGTTTTTCAAAAAACAGTTCGGCCATTTTCCGCGAAATGGCGATGCCTTCCGGCGTGTTCAAGGCGGTTTCGGGGGTTCCCTGCACCAGCGGATAACTGAACATGCTGAAGAAGTCGGCACCCGCAAACGATCCATCGGCCTTGCTGATTTTCCCGCCCACTTCAAAGGTAACCGTCCGGCTTTGCTCCAGACCGCTGGCCCGTTCCACTTCCGGAACCACGCGTTTTAATTCCTCCGCCAGCAGGCCCTGCGTGTAATAGGAGGCTTCCACCTTGCCGTCATAAAAACCGCGCTCGTAGATCTGAAAAAGCCGGTCGCCGTTGGCGTGAAAACCGTCGACGCTGCGTTCGTCCTGCACCCACAGCAGAATAAGCAGGCTGCACGCCATGCCGAGGGCCAGCCCGAGGATGTTGATGGCCGAAAACGCTTTGTTGCGAACCAGGTTGCGCCGGGCGATTTTAAAATAGTTGCTGATCATCGTTGTGTTCATTAGATGCATTGTTGAATCGTCAGTCTTTTGTCGTTTGATGGCGAACGGCCATCCAGCCGGGGGCCATCCAGCCGGGGGTTTCAGAAAACCCAGCACACCCCACCAATACCACCTCCTCGCTCTCTGTTTCCCCACCCGCCGAAGCTGGTATTGAAACTCCTCGTGCAAATCGCCCTGCACCTCCTCCAGCCGGTGGGGAGCGCAGAAGAGTTCCAAAAGGCGGTCGGCGAGTTGGGGTGGTTTCATGGTATTTTTTAATATCGAATGCTGAATATTGAATAACGAATAATGAAGTGTGGGCTTAGGCTTCTGGAAGTTGATTTCGATATTCAATATTCATTATTCGATATTCAACTTATTCACTTTTCAGGCTTTTCACCGGATTCATCAAAGCGGCTTTGACGCTCTGAAAACTAACCGTCAGGGCCGCCACGAGAACGGTGGCCAGCAGGGCTATTCCAAAAATACCGGGACCGATGTCGATTTTATAGGCAAAATCCTGCAACCAGTGCGTCATCACCCACCACGCCACGGGCGTCGCGACCACGAAGGCCACGGCAATCAGCCGGGCGAACTCCTTTCCAAACAGCCACAGGATGTTAGTGATGCTGGCTCCCAGCACCTTGCGGACGCCGATTTCCTTCGTTTTCTGAGCGGCCATAAACAACACCAGTCCATACAGCCCCAGACAACCGATCACCACGGCAATTCCGGCGAAGAAATTGACCAGATTTGCCATCGTTTGCTCCTGTACATAGTTTTCCTGCAATTGCTCATCGACAAATTGCGCGGTGAAATAACTGTCGGGATAGACCTGGTTATACTCTTTTTCCAGTTGGCGGATGACCTGCTCAAAATTACCGTTGTGTAACTGCAGACTGGCGTAATAATAATTGGTCGCCCGGGTGGTCATGAAGAGCGGAAAAATTCCACTTTTCAGATCGCGCTCATTGAAGTCTTTCACAACGCCCACGATTTCCAGTTTTCGGGACGTATGCAGGATTTTTCCCAGCACCAGGGCTGGATTACGAATGCCCAACTGCTTGACGAACGTTTCATTGACCAAAGCTTCCCGGGACGTATCGGCGGCCTGAAGATTCCGCCCGGCCACCAGTTTCAACCCATACAGGTCGACGTAAGCGGCATCGATATACTTTTGCTGGGGTGTAAATTTTTCCGGTTCGGGGCGGGTGTCGAATTTGATAACCGTCTGGCTGATCCAGCCCGTTTGGGGTGGGCCGCTCATGGAATAACTCAATTTTTCGACCTCGGGAATGGCCATAGCCCGGTGGCGGAAGTTCGCCATTTTGCCGACATCCTGTTGGGGTGACGAAGGCAATCGAACCGTGAGGATGGCCTTTTGCCGGAAACCGAGGTCTTTCGTTTGAATGTACTGCAACTGATTGGCAACCACGATCATACCCACAATCAGCATCTGTGAAATGGCAAACTGGGTGACGACCAGACTCCGGCGTATGGAAAAACCACCCACTTGCCGGGAGGTGATCCGTCCGGCCAGCGCTAAGGCCGGTTTGAAGCCCGTCAGCACCAGAGCGGGATAAAAACCGGACAGAAAAATGATCCCAGCCACGATCAGTACCAACCAGCCAATGACGGATGGATCGTAATAGAAAGTGAACCGGAAGACACCGTGTAAATATTCCTGAGCCAACTGCTGACCAAGCTGGAAAAACAGGAGGGCAATGGCCGTGGCTGTGAGCGTTAACAAGGCGGTTTCTCCCATGAATTGCCAGAATAATTGGAGTCGCGTACTGCCCAGTACTTTCCGGACGCCCACTTCCCGGGAGCGATTCAGGGCCTGCGCCGTGGCCAGATTGACAAAGTTGATGCAGGCCGTGATGAGCAGAAAAATACCGATGGCAAACAATGACCAGATCAAGCCCGAGCTGACGCCACCGGTTTCGGTCGAGAAATGAATATCCCGCAGAGGCTGCATCGGAAACCGGGTGTCTTTAACGCCGTGCGGTTTGTATTTTTTCACAAAAGCCAGCATCTGCCGATCCCAGTCGGCTTTCGTAAAGTGGCTATTCAGGCTCACAAAGCACTGCGTACCACTGTCGATGTTATCAAAATCTACGTTCAGCGGGCGGTCATGAAATTCGGGCAAACTGGCCCAGGATGCCATTAGAGAATAGGCGAAGTCAGTGTTATCCCGGTAGTCTTTAAACACCCCAACAATTCGGGCATTCAAGGTTGCATTGATTTTAATGATTCTGCCAAGTACCTGCGTTGTCCCAAAGTACCTGGTGGCATTTTCAGCACTGAGAACTACCGTATTGGGTTGAGCCAGTCCCGATGGTCCGCCAGCCAGCCACTCGTAATCGAAAATTTTAAAATAGGAAGGCTGCACAAAGGCTCCCATTTTGTGAGCGTCTTTAAACTTTCGGTCGGGTTCATTGGCTATGGGAATGGCCACCAAAGGATCCCGGTAGAGCTCGATCATCGCCAGATTTTCGATATCCGGATGGTCATTTCGAAGGGCTTTCCCCAGTTCGTAAGGAACGCCAGTTACGTTAAAATTGCCTTCGGGCGTAACAAACTCGGTGGTTACCCGGTAAATAGAAGCGTATTTCTGGTGGTGTGTATCGATGGTATGGTGGTAGCGAACGAGCGAAAAAATCAGCAGCGCAGCGCCAATGCCCAACGCCAGGCCCGTGACATTGATTAAGGCGTAGGTATGGTTTTTAATTAAATTCCGCCGGGCGATTTTGAAATAATTGCTGATCATGGTTGGGTTCATCGTATGAGTTGTTGAATACGCAGTTTCTTTTCGTTTAATGGCGAACGGCCATCCAGCCGGGGGTTTCAGAAAGCCCAGCACATCCCGCCAATACCGTATTCTGGCCCGTCGTTCGCCGATCCGTCTCACCTGATAATCGAACTCCTCGTGCAAATCGCCCTGCACCTCCTCCAGCCGATGGGGAGCGCAAAAGAGTTCGAGCAGTTGGTCGGCTAAGCGGGGCGGTTTCATATAATTTTTTAATATTGAATACTGAATATTAAACACCGAATTATGAAGTGGCTTCGCCAGCGCCCGGCGTTCAATATTCGTTATTCATTATTCAGTATTCGATATTTTATCATTTTCATTTAAACACTCGTGACTGGTTTAAACGGATTCAACAAACGCGCCCAGAAGCTGACGCGGACTTCCTGAATTTCCTGCAACGTCCGGCGGCCATAGGCCGTCACCGTAAACAGGCGCTTCCGTCGTCCCCCACGCTCGGCAGTGGGTTCGCCCATTTCCGATTTCAGCATGCCTTTGTCTTCCAGGCGCTCCAGAGCCGCGTGGACCTGATTCAACCGCACCGCACGACCGGTCTGCTCGCTGATTTCGTGGGTGATCGCAACGCCATACGCCCCGCCTTCCATGACGGCCACGGTGAGTAATACGATTTCTTCAAACTCGCCCAAATAGCTGCGTTTCATCGCTGTCAATTAGTTCTACGTTTGCTGATCAAATGCCTTGCCAACTTCCAAAACCGGCCTTAACAGCGATTTTAGGCGGATTGTAAGCGGGAACGCTGTACGATTTCGGACAATCTCTGTCCGCTAGTGTACAGGAAGATAGACCGGCCCGGACGGGTAAAAAACGGCCCTGAATGCCTTACGTTAGTTTCCGGTTCCTGAATCCGACTTTCCCCATGAAATGCTTCTTTTTGCTGCTGCTCCTCAGCACAACCGCTGGCTTTGCCCAAAAGAAAACCGTGCCGGTCATCGACGCCCGCGTGATCAAAGTCGACTCGCTGCTGTGGGATTTGAAGGCGCTGAGCAAGGCCCCGGCGGTGGAGTGGCTCAGCCAAACCGGACCGGTTCGTTCGCTTTTGTATAAAAGCGTCGATTACGAAGGCAAACCATCGCAGGTGTTTGCTTATTATTCCAATCCAGATTTGATTCGGGGAAAACCGGTCGGCAAGCAGAAATTTCCGGGCGTCGTGCTGATTCACGGCGGGGGCGGAAAAGCGTTCAAAGAATGGGTGGAAAAATGGGCCGCCGACGGCTACGCAGCCATCGCGATGGATCTGGCGGGGAAAGGAGAAGACGGAAAACGGCTCGCGCAGGCCGGACCCGATCAGGGCGAAGTCGATAAATTCTCGAAACTGGAAACCGCCGATCTCCGCGATCTATGGACCTATCAGGCCGTGTCAAGCGCCATTCTGGCGCATTCGCTGCTGCTGAATTTCCCCGAAGTCGATGCCACCAAAACGGCGGTCACCGGCATCAGTTGGGGCGGTTATCTGACCTGCCTCGTCGCCAGTCTCGACAACCGGTTTAAGGCGGCCGCGCCGGTGTATGGCTGCGCGTATTACGACGAATCCGATGTTTTCAAAACTTCCATCCGCAAGCTTTCACCGGGCGGTCAGCGGAAGTGGATGCGGTATTTCGATCCGTCGGTGTATTTGCCGTTTGCCAAACCGCAGTTTCTGTTCGTCAATGGCAACAAAGACCGGTTTTACAACGTCGTTCCCTACCACAAAACCTACAGTCTGATTGCGCCCGGCCAGCGGACGATGTGCCTGATCCCGGACATGAAGCACGGCCACGAAGCGGGTTGGGAACCGCACGAAATCCGGTATTTCTTCGAGAGTATCCTCAACGACGGCGTTCCGCTGGCGGCTGTCGCACCGGTTTCCGTACAGGACTCGACCCTCCGGTTGTCCTATCAATCACCGGTTACGGTGTATACCGCCGAGTTTTATTATTCCAACGACACGACATCGGTGAATGAGAACCGGGTCTGGTCGAAGCAGAAAGCGACCCTCGACCGAAACGCCCGAACCGTGACCAGCCCCATGCCGAAAGAAGGATTCCAGTACGGTTTTTTCTACCTGAAAGACCACCGGAATGTTTCGGTTTCGAGCCCATTCTTCGTGAAATAAACTTACAAGCTGTTGACTATTGACAGGACAGGCCTTCGGCCTTAATTCAAACAACTTCTTAGTGTTTCTCATTACCCGGTGTTATGCCGTCGCTGGCTTGTAAGGCCAGGTAAATTCCGTTGGTCCAGCCAAAACCGTCCTGATTGGGGTATTCTCCCCCGCCCGCCGGCAAATCGGTGTCCACGACGTTGTACTTTTCCATCATTTTTCCGGTTTCCCGGAACACCTTGTCATTGAGCGCCATCCAGCGTTGACGGATTTCAGCGGCTGTCTGCGTAAAGCCATACCGCAACAGACCCTGGTGCGTGATCCATTGCAACGGTGCCCAGCCATTCGGAGAATCCCATTGCTGCCCGCTCCGCTGAAGCGTTGAAACCACTCCGCCTTCTTTCAGAAAGCTTTTCCGGATATGCCCGTCAACCTGGGCTGCCTGTTCGTCGGTCGCCAGCCCGAAGAACAACGGAAACAGAGCCGCCAGCGACCAGACCGGCGTTGTCTTGTGCAAAACGACGTTATAATCCATGAAAAACTGCCGCTGTTCGTCCCAGAGATATGTCATCATGGCTTTTCGCCGGGTCTCGGCTTTCTGTCTGAAATGCGCATACGGTTCCTGGAAGGAACGCTGGAGGTAGGCATCCGACAGGGTTATTTCCAGATCATACATCAGGCAGTTCAGATCCACCGGAATGATGTCGGTGGTGTGAATGGTGGCCAGATGTTCCGGATCGCCAAACCAGCGGCAACTGAAATCCCAGCCGGATTCACAAGCCGCCCGGATGTGTCGGTACAACGTTCCGGGCGCAACGCCGTAGGGAGCCGCTTCGCGGGCCAGTTCCACATCCTCCCGGTAGGATTCGGGGCGGGGGGCAGAGAGGTCATCCCAATAGCGGTTTAAAATACTGCCGTCGGGCAACACCACCACGCGCCGGAAAGCACCTTCATGATCGTCGAGCCGAAAGTAGCCATCCATCCAGTAATTGTATTCTTTCTGCATGTGGGGCAGGTAGCGAACCAGAACGTCCGGGCCGTCGATTTCGGAAAGCAGCCGGACCATCAGGGCAAAAAACGGCGGTTGCGACCGCGTCAGGTAATAGCTCCGGTTGGCATTCGGAATGTGGCCGTAGGTATCGATTAAATGAGCGAAATTAGCGACCATGTGCCGGATCATTTCGTTTTCGCCCGACACCCGCAACCCCAGCATGGTGAAGTAACTATCCCAGTAATAGAGCCCCCGAAAACGACCGCCGGGAACGATGTAGGGTTTCGGAACCGGCAACATGGAACAGAACGGTTCTGACCGTCGCTCAAAAAGCGGCCACATCCGGTTCAGGTGCACGGCTGTCGGCAGCGACTGGTCACTGACGTGATCGGTTTCCAGGGTTTTCGGCAGGTGAAAATTAGCATGAACAAAGTCTTCCAGCCGAAAGCCCTCCCGGTGTTTCTCGATTTCATACTGGCTCAGAATTTCTTCCGGCGCCCGCCGGGGATAGCAGTCGGCGAAGGTGATGGAGTCGGTAAATACCGGCAGCATCTGCACGTCATGAAACAAAGGGCCAAATAGTTGGTCAGGGGGTAAGATGGCCGGTACTACGCTGTATATTTGGGGTGGGAGTTGAGGAGTCGTATCTGCCATAAAATCAAATTGCGTTTCTTAGTAAACCCGGCGCAATCGGGTTGGTTCACGAATTTCCTGAATAAGCCCTGTGTTTTCTTCTATCCCTTAACTCTTTAAACCGGTCAGCAACATCGTTATGCGGAACAATAATCCACACTCCGGCAAAACCATCCAGGCGGTTTTACTCCTCTTCTGGGCACTCTATTTCTCCCTCGTGCTGGGCAGCAACAGCACCGACGCCCTCAAAGCCCTCGGCTTGCTGCCGACCGACTGGGTTTTTGCTTCGGGGAACTACGCCCTGGTTCAAAAAGTGGTCGGGATTTATCATTCACCGGTCTGGCTGGCGGGGCTTTTCTACACCGGCGTTCTTGTCTGGCAGGCGGTTGGCGCGGTGCTGCTCTGGAGCGCGTTCGCGGCCACCGTCCGACAAACATCTCAGTATCAAACGACGGCCTACCGGGCGCTCACCGTCACGATCGGTTTGTGGGCGGCTTTCATCCTGGCCGATGAGTTCTTTCTGGCCTACGAAATGAGCGGTTTATCCGCCACCCATTTCAGCCTGCTCATCGCCGAAATTGGCACACTTTTGGTTTTTAGAAAGAATTAGTGCTTTCGCCCCTAAATCCCTAAAGGGCAGGGCTGTTAAGTTCTAAAAATTAGGATCGTTAAAATACCCGCTTTTCGCCCCCAACCCCCTAAAGGGGACTTGGACACATAATAATCCGGATGCTAAAAGTCCCCTTTAGGGGATTTAGGGGCGAAAGCACTAGAATAACCCATCATTAAGTTCTCCGCTTACTCACAGCTTCCATTAATCCCCGCGTATAGCCCAGCGCATACAAGGTGCCGATGGTGCTGTAACCGGGATTCTGGTTGCTGTCGCCGTACATGGTCGGGACGTGATCGGGGCGAATCGGGCCTTTGAAACCGATCGCATAATAGGCTTTCATGGCCTGATACATGTCGATAATCCCCTCATCGTGAAAGGTTTCCTCGAAGGCAAACTTGTCGCCCCGCACATTCCGGAAATGCACAAAATGGATTTTCTTCCGTTTCCCGAAGTAATCGATGAGCGCTGGGATGTTGGTATCGTTGCCCATCAGCGCAAAATTGCCCTGACACATCGTAATGCCGTTGCTCGGACTGGGATAAAGTTCCAGCAGCCGTTTGAACGAATCGACGGTATTCATGATGCGGGCGATGCCCCGAACGCTGTCTACCTGCGGATCGTCGGGGTGCATGGCCAGTTTCATGCCGACTTTCTCCGCTTCCGGCACGACGGCTTTCAGGAAATAAGCCAGATTTTTCCAGAGCGTTTCCTTCGATACTTCGCCGTATTGCGTCAGCGGCAGGTTTTTGATGGCTTCGTAATCGAACGCTGTGACCAGCGCCCCACCCCGACCCGGGCGGTCGTTCTGCGTGCGATACCAGCCAATCACCGGCATCCAGTTGTAACAGATTGTATCGATCCCGACCTGCGTCAGGTTTTTCATCAGCGTAATAAAACTGGCAATTTCCTCATCCCGACCAGCCAGCCCCAGCTTGGTTTTTTCGCCCAGCGCGGGCGGCCCTTCGATGACGCGCAGTTGCAGACCCACCTTGTCCCAGGCTTCCTTCACCGCCAAAACCGCCTTGGATTCCCAGGGTTTCACGTCCTTCAGGCCAACCATGCCGGGGTTGATGCCACCCACGGCTCCCAGCACCGCCATCTGCTTCGTCAGCGCGATTTTCTGTTCGTTCATCCCGCTGAAATACGCTTCGCAGAGCTGCATTCCGGCATCTTTCAGCACCGCCTGATCGACAGCCGGTTTTGCCCCGCCCCGTTGTTCAGACGCCTGAGCCGATGTGATTCCACCTACTGTCAGGGCGGCCAGAGAGGTGCTTTTTTTGAGAAAGTCGCGACGTGAAGTTTCCATGTAAGGGTCTTGAACTGAGATTACAGGGATTAAAGGATGAACAGGATGTAACATACTCCCGGTAAATCCTTTAATCCCTGTAATCTCAGTTCAAGACTTATTCCGTCTTCAAACTCTTCACCGGATTCATCAAAGCCGCTTTGATGCTCTGGAAACTGATGGTAAAGAGCGCGATGGCGAGCGAAGCCAGAACGGCGACCACAAACATCCACCATTCAATTTCGATGCGGTTGGCGTATTTTTCCAGCCAGCTATTCATCGCCCACCAGGCCACCGGAAGCGCCACCACCGACGACAGCAAAACCAGCAGCAGAAAATCTTTGGAAAGCATCAGCACGATGTTGACAATGCTGGCTCCCAGCACTTTCCGGATGCCGATTTCCTTCGTCCGCTGCTCCGCCGTGAAAGCCGCCAGTCCGAACAGTCCGAGACAGGAGATGAAAATGGCCAGAAAAGCAAAGTAGTTCGACAGTTTGCTAATGATGTTTTCGCTCTTATAGTTGTTGCCAAACTCCTGGTCCGTGAATTTGTACTCGAACGGATACCGCGGATTAAACTTCCGGAAAGTCCTTTCCAGATTGGCAATAGCCTCTTTGGTGCGGCCACCTTCGGTGCGAACCAGCACAACGCCGTCGAATTCGTTGCGCTGCATGTGCAAAATGAGTGGTTCGATCGCGACGTGCAGCGAATTGGTGTGGTAATCTTTCACTACGCCCACAATGATGCCTTTTCGACCCCAGAAAGTCAGCTCCTGCCCCACCGGATTTTTGTAGCCAATCTTCCGGGCCGACGCTTCATTGATGAGGTAGTTGGTCGTGTCGGTGCCGTAATCGGGTGAGAACTCGCGCCCCTCTTTCAGCCGGACGCCCATCGCCTTGAGGTAGTCGTAATGCACGGCGGTCTGGTTGAACAAAATCCGCTGCGTGGTGTCTTTGCCCCGCCAGCCAACGCCGATGGTCGAGCTGCCAACCTCCAGCGGGTCGGCCCAGGAGGCCGAAACCGCCTGAATGCCCGGCTGGGTCAGCAGTTCGCTGCGGAACGTCTGGTAGTTCTTTTTCAGATCACCTTCCAGCGGCATATACACCAGATTGCCCTTGTCGAACCCGAGGTTTTTGGTTTGGATGTACTGAATCTGCCGGTAAATGATGATCATCCCGACAATGAGAATGATCGACAGCGAAAACTGGAAAACCACCAGCCCCTTGCGGAAGAGGGTCGCACTCGGTTTGAACTTCAGCACACCTTTCAAGACCACCACCGGTTTCAGCGACGACAGGAACAAAGCCGGGTAACTGCCCGAAACCAAACCGGTTATGAGCGTCAGGCCCAGCAAAACCAGCCAGAAAAACGGATCGGTAAACTGAAACGTCAGGTGTTTTTCCGTCAGTTCATTAAAAATGGGTAGCGTCAGCGCCACCACCAGAACCGCTACGAACAGCGACAGAAACGAAATCAACAGCGATTCGCCTACAAACTGCCCCATCAACGAACCCCGCTCGGCGCCCACCACTTTCCGAACACCCACTTCCTTCGCCCGTTTGACCGAACGCGCCGTGGCCAGGTTCATGAAGTTGATGCAGGCGATGACGAGAATGAAAACCGCTACGATGATGAACAACCGCACGTATTCGATCCGGCCGCCGTCGGGCTGGCCGTTTTTAAAATTGGAATGCAAATAAGCGTCACTATTTTTTTGCAGAAACAACTCGATATTATTGGTCTGCTTGTTGGTTTTCTGCTTGATGTAATCCTTGATTTTAGCCGATACTTTGTCCGGATCCGCCTTGGCACTCAGCAGCACGAACGCCCGGGGGCCGTTGTTCCCCCATTCTTTCACCCAGGCGTTGTATTTCACAAACCGCTCCCACGACATCAGGTAATCGAATTTCAGGGAGCTGTTTTCCGGCACTTCCGCCATCACCCCCGTCACCATCATGTCGTCGGTATTGTCCACCCGAATCACTTTCCCGAGCGCATCCTGGTGGGGGAAGTATTTCTGCGCCAACTTTTCGGAGATCACAATGCCGTCCGGACGCGCCAGGGCAGTCCGGGCGTCGCCCTGTTTCAGCAGAAACGAGAAAATGGTCAGGAAATCGCCACTGGCAAACCGCCCCTTTTCCTTGCCAAACGTGTTGCCGACCGTCAGCAGAATGTTCTGTTCCCACGTCATCATGGCGGCTTTCTCGACTTCCGGAAAATCCTTCTTCAGGTTTTCGGCCAGAATACCGGGGGTGGAGGGCGTTGTACTGACGTCCTGACCCGCCCAGGCCTGGTTTTCCATGACCCGATAAATCCGGTCGTCGTTGGCATGAAACCGGTCCATCGCGCGTTCGTCCTGCACCCACAGCAGAATAACCAGACTACAGGCCATGCCGAGCGCCAGACCGAGGATGTTGATCAGCGAGAACGTTTTGTTGCGTTTGAGGTTACGCCAGGCGATTTTGAGGTAGTTGCGGAACATAAACAGGGATGGATTGATAACACATGATCAAAAGATGCTTTTTCAGGATCGACGTTGCACGCAACATCAACTATATTCTCTGACTATCAAATCCTTACAGGACGACCAGCGCGCCCGGCAATCCAGAATACAGGACGGATCGTTAGTATGAATGGAAATAACCCTGACCACTCAACGTTATGAAAATCTTAGCCAATCTTTTCGACCGTTTCGATCATCTGGATACCAGCATGAACCGCTGGCTGGTCACCTACAGCATTCCCATCCTGCGGGTCAGCATGGGGCTGGTTTTCCTCGGTTTTGGCTTCCTGAAATTTTTTCCCGGAATTAGCCCCATCGAAGTTCTAGCGACCAAAACAACGACCGTTCTTACCCTGGGTCAGCTCCGTGGGCACGGTGCCATGGATCTGGTTGCCACGCTCGAATGCATCATTGGCGTGTGTTTCATTACAGGTCGGTTCCTGCGCGTTGGGGTTTGGCTGATGGGCGCCCAGATGCTGGGGGCGATGTCCCCCCTGGTTCTTTATCCGGCGGAGCTTTTCCCCGGCCCCCTCCATGCGCCGACTCTGGCCGCTCAGTACATCATCAAGGATATTATCCTGATTGCTGCCGGTTTGATTATCGCATCTACCTGGACGGGAGCACGCATTGTTTCTGAACCCAAAAGTATGAAGAGCACGCTTTTCAAACGAATTCCGGGGGTATATGGCCCTGATCCGGTTTTCAAACCCACCCCGTCAACGCCCGCCAGAACCCGTCAGGCGTAGTTCACTGAAAGAATCCGAGTTTTCACTCACTCTTCAAACTCTTTACCGGATTTGTCAAAGCGGCTTTCACCGACTGGAACGAAACCGTCAGCAGGGCGATCAAAACCGCCAGCGCCCCGGCCAGCACAAACACCCACCAGGAGAGGTCGATCCGGTAAGCAAAATCCTGCAACCACCGATTGATTGCGTACCAGGCAATGGGCGAGGCAATCAGAATGGCGACGAGCACCAGCTTCAGGAAATCCCGGGAAAGCAGTGCAATGATCCCCGCCACCGAAGCGCCCAGCACCTTGCGAATTCCGATCTCCTTGATGCGCCGTTCGGCCGAAAACGACGCCAGCCCGAACAGACCCAGGCAGGAAATGAGGATGGCCAGCGACGCCAGGATGCCGACAATTTCGCTCACCTGACCGTCGGCGCGGTAGAGTTCGGCAAAATGTTCATCCAGAAACGAATAATCGAACGGCTGATCGGGTGCGAGTTTGGCCCAGACGGATTTGGCGTAGGCAATGGCTTCCGGGGCGTTCTTCCCACTGATCCGAATCGACATTTCGCTATAGCCCCAATCCTTCTGGTTGAAAATGCAGAGCGTTTCGATTTTGTGGTGGAGCGAGTTGAAATTGAAATCCTTCGAAATCCCGACAATCCGGCCCAGCGAATCCATCCCGCCGAAGCCAAAATTCCGGCCGATCAGCGATTGCATCGTGGCTTTGGGCTGTTCTTTCAGCAGTTCTTTCGCCAGCGTTTCGTTGATGATATACGCCCGGGCGTTGTCGGTTTTGCTGTCTTTCAGAAAGTTGCGACCGAAAAGAATCGGAATTTTATACAGCGTCAGGTAATCCGGATCGACAATCACCTGCGAGGTCGCCATTTCACGGACCGGCCCGTCGCCGTGAAACTTAACGCCGGTCTGGTGCAGGTTATTCCCCAGGCGTTGTTGCGAACCCGTCACCGCCGTGATCAGTGAATTCGACAGGAGTTCCTGTTTAAGCGCATCGTATTTCGGCTCCGTAGCGGAATTCAGCGGAACCACCATCACCTGATCGCGGGAAAAACCGGGGTCACGCTCCTGCATAAACCGCAGTTGCTTTACGACAAAAGCCGTGGCAATAATCAGAAAAACCGCCCCCGTAAACTGCCCGATCACCAGCATATTGCGGAATGACCCTTTGTTTTTGCCAATTTCCAGACTGCCTTTCAGCACTTTTGTGGGCTGATACGACGATAGAAAAAAGGCGGGATAACTGCCGGAAATGACGCCGATTACAATGGCAAAGGCGAGAAATAAAATCAAGACCAATGGGTTACTGAACAGGGCTAAATCCAATTCCCGCTGACTGAGTTTGGTGACGAAGGGCAAACAGAGTTTCACCAGCAAAACCGCAAAAACCAGAGCGATGGCCGACAGCAGAATGGATTCGCCGATGAACTGAGCCGCCAGTTGCGTTCGCTCCGCCCCCACCGACTTGCGAATCCCGACTTCCTTGGCCCGACCCGACGATTTGGCCGTCGACAGATTCATGAAGTTGATGCAGGCAATCAGCAGCACGATCACCGCAATGACTAGAAAGATGTATGTATAGTTCTTGTCGAATTTTTGAAAATTGAGGTAATCATGCGTGATCGCCATCGAATTATCGTGTACCTCGTTCAGCGGCTGGAGAAACAGTTCGTAGAATTTCCAATTCTCACCACTCATGTGCCGTTTCAGGAAAGCCGGAAATTTTTTCTCCAGAGCCGCAACGTCGGCATTGTTGGCTAGTTCCAGATAGGTCACCAGCCAGTTGCCGCCCCAGTTGTTCATGGCGTCGGCTTTAACAAACGAATTAAACGAGAAGATTCCGTCGAACTGCAGGTGTGAGTTTTTGGGGGCATTTTCAAGAATACCGGTCACTTTAAAGCTAATCGTATCTGAATCATACCGCACGAGCGTTTTGCCAATCGGATTTTCATTCCCGAAGAATTTAACCGCGCTTTCTTCCGTCAGCACCACACTGTTGGGACTCTTCAGAATAGTTTTCGCGTCACCCTGAAGCAGTTTATAATCGAAGAGCTGCAAAAAGGACGAATCCGCCCACAGCATTTGGGGCATCACGATCTTTTTATCACCATAGGTTAGCCGCACCTCCTTGTTGGGCCGAACCCGGACAAAGCTGCGAATTTCCGGATATTCTTTGGTCAAAGTCGGCCCCATGGGAAACATCGACAATGCCACGTTTTGCGGGGCCACCATGCCCGGAAATTTCTGCACTTCATCGAGCCTGTAAATGTTCTTTTTATGAATCCCGTCGAAACTCGTTTCGTACGTTACAAACAGCAGAATCAGAATACAGGCGGCCATTCCAACGGCCAGCCCAATGATGTTGATGGCTGAAAAAACCTTGTTTTTCCACAAATTCCGCCAGGCGATTTTGAGATAGTTCTGTAGCATAGTTTTTTAGTTAAAAGTGCAAGACTTTCGCTTTCTGCCCCTAAATCCCCTAAAGGGGACTTGGACGCAGCTTAATCTGGATGCTAAAAGTCCCCTTTAGGGGATTTAGGGGCAGAAAAGCTCTTCATTCCGAACGAAGTGACGTAACCGGGTTCGTTAACGCGGCTTTCACCGACTGGACCGAAACTGTCAGCAGGGCAATCAGTCCGGCCAGACCGGCGGCCAGCGCAAACACCCACCAGTCGATGTCAATTTTGTATTGGTATTCCTGCAAAAACCGGCTCATGGCGTACCAGCCAATCGGTACGGCAATAACAAAGGCGACCAGCACCAGCTTCAGAAAGTCTTTCGACAACAGCGAAACGATGCTCGCAACCGTCGCGCCCAGCACCTTCCGGACGCCGATTTCCTTCGTCCGCTGCGTTACGACAAACGAGACCAGACCGAACAAACCCAGACAGCCGATCAGAATGCCAACGGCGGCAAAGAGGGTCAGGAAGTTGGTGAGTTTGCGTTCATCGTCGTAGAAAGCCTGAATGTCCTGATCCAGAAAATGGGTTTCAAAATAATAGTTCGGAAAAACCGCTTTCCAGTGTTGCTCAATGTGTTGCAACGCCTGCGACTGCTGTTTCGGATCGATGCGAATACTGGCTTCCTGAAAATTCCAGTCGGCATACAGGAAGATGTGCGGGACAATGCTCGACCGCAGGCTTTGCGAATGGTAATCTTTGACGACGCCCATCACCGTAAACGGCTGGTTTCCATCCAGATTGATCCGTTCGCCAATGGCTTTTTGCGGGTTTTTATAACCCAAATCCCGGGCGGCTTTTTCGTTGATTATCGCAACGGTATTCGTATCGGCGCGGGTCCACGACCGACCAGCAAGCAGTGGAATTTTGAAGAAGTGGAAGTAATTCGTATCGACGTATTGCATCCGAAACTCGCCTGCTCCATTGGGCAGATTCCGGTGATGAATCGTGCGCCACCACCAGTTGCGGTTGCTCGAGGGCGTGGTCAGGGCAAACGCAACGTCCTTTATTTCGGTATGCTCCAGCAATTGCTGCCGGAACCGTTCGCGCAGAACTCCGTTGCCCCGCTCCGGCATGGTAACGGTTACAATCGCTTTTTTATCGAAACCCAGATCGGTTTCGTAGAAATACCGGATTTGCCTGCTGCCAATCAAGGTACAGATCACCAGCACCTGCGCCATCACAAACTGCGCTACGACCAGCGACGAGCGCAACGAAAATCCTTTGGAATTGGCGACATAAAACCGCCCCCGCAATACCTTCACCGGCTGAAAACCGGACAACACCAAGGCCGGATAGAAGCCCGCCAGCAAGGTTACGCCAACACCCAGAACTACCAGAAACGTGATCGCTCCGGCATCCCAAACTTTCGACTGCGCGACCTGCGTATTCAGCAACTGGTCGGCGTACCGAATCAACTGGGTCGCCAGCAAACCGCCCAGACCGATAGCGGCAAAAACCAGAAAAGCGGTTTCCCCGAAAAACTGGATCATCAACTGTTTCCGGCTGCTGCCCAGCACTTTCCGGACGGCAATTTCGCGGCTCCGCTGAACCGCCTGCACTGTGGCCAGATTGACAAAGTTGATGCAGGCGATGACGACCAGAAACAGACCGATGGCGGCCAGCGTGTTGAGCATCCACTGTGGAATGACGTAATTGAACGGGTCGGGGTCGGTTTCCGTATTGCGATGCACCGCCGTCATCGGCAAAAGCTCGAACCCGGTCAGGGCAGAGTGTTTCTGGTGTTGGAGCGCCAGTTTTTTAAGGGTGGCTTCGATGGCTGAAGGTGAAACACCCGGTTTCAGAACGACGTAGCCGTGGTGCATCGAATCGCCCCCGCCCCAGTATTCTTCGTTGGTATACTCGTGTTCGATGCGTTTCAGCGTCTCGCGGGAAGCCAGTACCTGAAACTGAAACTCCGAGTTGACCGGTGCTTTGCGAATGATGCCGGACACCACCAGATCCGTCTGGTTATTAAACCGGATGGTTTTGCCCATCGGGTCGCTTTCGTTGAAAAACCGACGGGCCGTCGGTTCGTCCAGCACCACCTGATACGGCTGGCTGAGCGACTGCTGCGGAGAGCCTTTCACCCATTCCACGTCGATCATGTCCAGAAGCCGGGGGGGCGCAAAAAAGAGGTGTTTGACGTTAAAAAGCTGTTGCCCAACCCGCAATCCGTTGGAACCGTAGCCGTAGGCATTGGCCGCGTTTTCGACCCCCGGAACCTGTTCGTTGAGCGCCTTGATGACGCCGTGCGGAACGGAGGTGCCTTTTTCGCCGTATTTATCGACCGCAATCAGCCGGTACAGCCGGTCGGCTTTTTTGTGGTACGTGTCGAAGCTGTATTCAAACCGCACAATCCAGAACAAAACGATGGCAACGCCCAGCCCCAACGTCAGCCCGGAGAGGTTGATCAGCGCATAATTCCGGTTGCGAAGCAGGTTGCGCCAGGTGGTTTTGAGGTAATTGCGAAGCATGTGCTTTTTCGGTATGTTTGTTTAATCAAATCATCTCTATCATGTATATTCCTCCGCCCCGCGCCAGTAAATTTTTTGTGAATGAAGGTGAAACGGGCGTCAATGCGCCTGTCATTCACCAGCGTATCATCGCAAAATTGACTATGGGTTTAGGAAATTTGTATCACGGTAACCACAGTATTTCGTTAGAACCATTGCCCGAAATGATGTTGGATTTTACCTACAGCAGCCCAACACCCGATGTTATTTTATTTGATAACGAAGCCGATCAAACCCCAATCATTATTGAAATCTGTCATACCAGTGGTTTAAAGCATGACCTTGCCAAAACGATTCGATTAATCGACGAGAATTTATATGGTATCCTCGAAGGCTTCGTTTACAATTACAAAACCGGCCAATGGTTCCGCTACCGCAAAGGCGACGGCGGACTGACCGAAAACTCCTCCTTCTCCGAAATTCTCCAACTCGATTTGAATAGCTTTCTATAATAACGAATATTGAATAGCGAACTTCGAAGTAGCTCTGCGGACGCCCATTTCGATATTCGATATTCGATATTCGTTATTCAATATTCAATATTCATTATTCTTTATTCCTTTCATTTTCATTCCGCCCGCAGGCTTTTTACCGGATTCATCAAGGCCGCCCGGATGCTCTGGAAACTGACGGTTACCAACGCAATGGCGGTTGCCATGACACCCGCCAATGCAAACATCCACCACTCGATGTCAATTTTATACGCAAAATCCTGAAGCCACTGGTTCGTGAAATACCAGGCAATGGGCGCGGCAATCAGCAGGGCGATCAGCACCAGTTTCAGGAACTGGAACGAGAACAGTCCGAAAATGTGCGCAGTCGATGCGCCCAACGCTTTCCGAATGCCAACCTCCTTCGTCCGCGACTCGGCCATGAAAGCCACAACGCCGTATAAACCCAGACAGCCGATAAAAATGGCGATACCGGCCAGCAACCGGAACAGGGCATACAGGCGTTCCTCAGCCGCGTAGAAATCGGCGATGGTTTTGTCCAGGTAATCGTATTTAAACAGAAAATCCGGAAAAGTAGCCGCCCAGGCCGCTTCCACTTCCGCCAGCGTTTTGCTCACCTGCGCCGAATTACCAGACACTTTGATACCCAGACTTGAATAGGCATCCCGGTGCGTAGTCAGAATACAGGGTTCGGTTTCCTGGTGCAGCGAAAACGTGTTGAAATTTTTAATTACGCCGACGATGGGCAGCCGCCGACCGTTTAGCAGAATCGTTTTGCCCAAAATCTCGTTGGGACTCTTCATGCCCAGCTTCGTCATAAACCGCTCGTTGACCAACACTTCCCGCATCGTGTCGGCGGGCAAGTTGATCCGTCCGGCCAGCAGTTTCAGCCCATACGTCCGGACGTAGGACGTGTCGGAAGGGCGCATAACGACGCCGTATTCCTCATCTTTTTCGCGGTTTTCATACCGGAAACCGGTCCACCAGTTGCCCCGGGCCGAAGGCGATGAAATCCCGAAGCTCATTGAGCTGATGCCCGGCAAACCCGTTAGTTTGGCTTGCAGCGATTCCATTTTCCCCGGTTTTTTCTCCGGAATCGGAATCATCATGATGGCGTCTTTCCGAAAACCGAGATCGGCATTCCGGAAATAATCCATCTGGTTGTAAACGATCACGGTACCAATGATGAGCGTTTGCGAAATCGTGAACTGGAGCACAATCAGCGTCCGGCGCAGCGTCAACTGCCCGCTGCCCGAACCCCGAATTTTGCCTTTCAGGGCCAAAACCGGCTGATAACCCGACAAAACCAGGGCCGGATAGAAACCCGCCAATACCGTGGTAAAGACCGCCAGCAGCAGCAGGAAGCCCAGTACCAGCGGATCACTGAAAAGCGTCGTTTGGAGTTTAATGTTGAGCAAATCAGCCACCGACGCCAGGGAGAAGTTGGCAATCAGCAACGCCAGCAGAACCGCCAGACCGGTCAGAAAACCGGTTTCGCCCAGAAACTGCCGCACCAACTGCATCCGCGAACTGCCCAAAACTTTCCGCACACCCACTTCTTTCGACCGTCGGATGGCCTGCGCCGTAGCCAGATTGACGAAGTTGACACAGGCGGTTATTAGCAGAAAAAGCCCGATCAGCGCCATCGCCCAGATCATGGATCGGCTGATGGTTCGGCCGCTGTAGTTGCTCATTTCGGTGCTGTAGTGAATTTCCGTCAGCGGTTGCAGCTCAAACCGCTGATTTTTAACATCTTCCGCACTGATGTATTTTCGGAGAAAAGGCACCAGCTTCTGTTCCATTTGGGCCGCCGGTGTGTTTTCCGGCAATGTTAGGTACAATTGTGCACCCGTGTAGGAAGAGACCCAGTCGTCCCAGTTGGTGTTGGCCCCGTATTCTTTCAGCGAAGCAAACGAGATGAGCATTTTGAACGGGATGCTGCTCGTCACCGGCGGGT
Source organism: Larkinella sp. (assembly GCF_965227735.1). Classification (NCBI taxonomy): domain Bacteria; kingdom Pseudomonadati; phylum Bacteroidota; class Cytophagia; order Cytophagales; family Spirosomataceae; genus Larkinella; species Larkinella sp. The sequence continues at coordinate 2,850,175 of NZ_OZ245776.1, forward strand.
TTTGCACCACGCCGGACACCAGAACGGTCAGCTTATTATCGATTTTCAGCGTGCGCCCCATCGGATCGTCGTCTCCAAAATACTTGCGGGCCAGTTCTTCCGTCAACACCACCGTACCCGGGCGGTTCAGCGCCGTGGCCGGATTCCCGCTGATCCACTGGTAGTCGAACAATCGAAAATATTCCGGCTCGGCAAAAGCAGCCACTCCGCCCGTTTCCTGAAACCGGCGCATCGTTCCTTTCTCCCGCCCGTCTTCAGCGGCAATTACGGGGTTTCGAACGTCGTGAATAAACGTCAGTTGGTGTTTCAGATCCGCAAAATCGTTTCGCATTGCAGCCAAAAACGGCAACGGTACTCCCACATTAAAACCATCTTTTGGTGCCGTATAGTGAGTCACCAGCCGGTAGGTCCGATCGGCGTTGGCATGGTGCCGGTCGAAACTCCGTTCGTACCGGATCACGATGAACAGCAGCAGACAACACGCCAGGCTGAGCGTGAGTCCGACAACGTTGATGACGGAATAATTCCAGTTGCGCCGGAAAGCGCGGAGGGCGGTGGTGAGGTAACTTTTTAGCATTGTTGTTTGAAGAGTTATGAGTGAAGAGTTATAAATGCATCAGCCAACCGACGGGCAGCCCACTCATAACTCTTCACTCCGAACGAAGTGAGGTGACCGGATTCATGCGGGCGGCTTTGATCGACTGGTAGCTCACGGTGAGGAAGGCAATGAAAACCGCCAGCACCCCGGCCGTCGCAAACAGCCACCACGACAGATCGACCCGGTATTGAAACGTGTTTAGCCATTGTGAAATCGCCCACCATGCCAGCGGAGAAGCCAGCAGCAGCGCGACAAGAACCAGTTTCAGGAAGTCTTTGGAAACCAGTGAAACAATGCTGGATACCGACGCACCCAACACTTTCCGAACGCCAATTTCTTTCATCCGCTGCTCCGCCGTGAAAGCCGCCAGCGCAAACAGTCCCAGACAGGAAATCAGGATGGCGAGTGTTCCGAAGTAATTGATGAGTGTATTGACCTGCTGTTCACCGCGGTACAGTTTTTCGTAGGCATCGTCCAGGAAATGATACTCAAACGGATAACTCGGATTAAATTCCCGCGTAACCCGTTCCAGTTCGTCGATGGCTTCGGTGGTTTTTCCTTTCTCCGTCCGCACCAGCAGATAGCTCGTATTGCCCGGTATCAGGGTTAAAATCAGGGGCGTAATCGGACTGTGCAGCGATTGCAGGTGGAAATCTTTCATCAACCCGATGATCGGGCCTTTGCCCATCCAGAAACCCACCTGTTTGCCCACCGGATTCTTCATGCCCATCATTTTAGCGGCCGCTTCGTTGATGATGTACGACGACGAATCGGCCTTGCGGGCACTCGAAAAATCCCGGCCCTCCACGAGCTGAATATTCATGGTCCTGATAAAATCATAGCCCACCGACATGGTCGCTGCATTCGAATTCTGATCCGGTTTTTGACCCGGCCAGGTCAAATCGCCGGAGGTAGACTCAATATTGACGGGTAAGCTCATCGTTACCGATGCCGAAGCAATCGACGGGGTGCGAATCAGTTCCTGCCGAAAGGCCTCCATTTTCGTATAGGTATCCCCTTCCAGCGGCACATACAGAACATTTTCGCGGTCAAGACCCAGATTTTTGGTGCGGATATAGTCCATCTGATGCGCTACGGCCAGCATACCGATGATCAGAAAAATGGATAACGTAAACTGAAAAATGACCAGCGTCCGGCGAAACAAAACCGCTCCGGAACCAAACTTCAGGGTGCCTTTCAGAATGCGGATGGGTTGCAGCGACGACAGGAACAAGGCCGGATAACTGCCCGACACAAAGCCCGTGATTAGTACCAGAATCAGGATGCCCAGCCACAGCATCGGGTCTGCCAGATTCAGCGTGAGGTGTTTGGAGAAAACGGCATTGAAGGTCGGCAAAACTACGCTCACGATGCTCAGGGCCAGAAAAACCGCCAGCAGGCTCGTCAGTACCGACTCGCTCATGAACTGCCCGATCAGCGAAGACCGTAACGCGCCAACGACCTTCCGGACGCCCACTTCCTTCGCCCGCATGGCCGAGCGGGCCGTGGCCAGGTTCATGAAGTTGACGCAGGCAATGAGCAGAATGAACAGGGCTACCAATGCAAAAATCCGCACATATTCGATCTTGCCCCCAACGGCCTTTCCGTTCTCATACTTTGCGTATAAATGCACATCCTTCATGGGCTGAAGCGTTGGCACAGGCACCTCCTTCCAGTCGGTATTGCGCCGGTAAATTCCCTTCATGCCGCCTTCCGCTTTGGCCGGATCAGCCTTTGGGTCCAGCCGGACGTAGGTCAAAAACGAGCTGTTGCCCCATTTTTTCTTCCAATCCTCCTCCTGCACGTCATAATTGATGATCCAGTCGAACTGAAAAGTCGAGTTGCCCGGCAAATCTTCAATAACCGCTCCAACGGTATAATACGTTTTATTATCAAATTGCAGGCGTTTTCCGAGTACCTGGGTCGTGCCGAAAAACTTCTCAGCTACCCTCCGCGTAATAATAATCTGATCCAGCTTCGAGTGAGCCACCAGCGGGCTCCCGACAACGGCGGGATAATCGAAAAGCAGAAAAAAGTCTTTCGTTGCATAAAACCCTTGTTGCTTCACCGATTTCTCGCCCACTTTCAGAAGTTTTTCTTCCGGAAACTGCACTTTGGCCGCGTAGCGTACTTCCGGCACATCGCGTTTCAAAGCTTCAGCCAGCGGGCCCGGTGTGACGGTATTGGTATAGATGATACCCTGAGCGGTGCTATTGGTCCGGACGAAGAAAATGTTGTCGAGATGGGGTAAAAACCGGTCGTAGCTCAACTCGTCATTGACCCAAAGACCAATCATCAGGCTACACGACATGCCGAGGGCCAGGCCAAAAATATTGATAAAGGAAAAGAGCTTGTTTTTCAGCAGGCTCCGCCAGGCAATTTTAAGGTAGCTCGTCAGCATGGGTTTCAGCAGAATAGGAAGACGTATCCGTGCTTTCTCCCAAATGGCATACCAGAATCAATAAAATACTCACAATCAATTTCTTACTAAAAAGTAAATAAAATAAAATGTCCGTAAACGGACGGTTTTCCGGCCATTTGCGGACAAATTCTTGAACTCGGATTACGCAGATTAAAGGATTAACTAGGATAGATCCTAAAGGATCATTCCGAACGCAGGGAGGTCACCGGATTCATCAAAGCCGCTTTGATACTTTGGAACGAAACCGTCAACAATGCAATCAGAATCGCCAGCGCACCCGCCAGCACAAACATCCAGACGCTCAGGCTAATGCGGTAATCAAACTGCGACAGCCAGTCGTTCAGGAAATAAGCCGCCAGGGGCGATGCCAGCAGACAGGCGACGATCACCAGCCCGACGAACTCGCGTGACAACAACCCCCACAAACTCCCCACACTGGCTCCCAACACCTTGCGAATCCCGACTTCTTTGGTCCGCTGTTCGGCGAGAGAAGCCGCCAGACCGAACAAACCCAGGCAGGCAATGAAAATGGCCAGAACCGCAAACACACCCGCCAGTTTTCCGATCAGTTCTTCCTGCCTGAACTTGCGATTATAGGCATCGTCGACAAACTGGTAATCGAAGGGAAAAGCCGGGTTGAATTTCTGAAAAATGGGTTCGATCCGCGCCAGTGCTTCGGTGGTGTTGAGATTCGGAGCCAACCGAAAAATCACGTAACGTTCAAACGGACGACCGGTGATCAGAATCAGCGGATTAACGGGCGTGTAGGGTGACTCGATGATCGAATTTTCGACTACGCCGACGATCCGCAGCTTCGTGCCGGGGTCCCAGACAAAGCTCAACTCCTGGTTCAGCGGATTTTTCAGCCGCATGGCCTTCACGGCGGCTTCGTTCAGAATGGCCGATACCGAGTCCGTGCCGTTGGCATAAAAATCGCGACCGGTTTTCAGTTTAATCCCCATCGTCTTCAGATAATCCGGCGTAGCGGCAATCAGGTTGAGCCGCATGATTTCGTCGGGGGCTTTGCCGGCCCAGTCCACCCGCGTGTCGCTCGTGATGGTGGTGGCCGGGCTGGAGGCTTTCGTCACGCTTTCGACCGCGCCGGAACCGAGCAATTCGTTTCGAGCGGCCTCGTAATTCCGATCCAGATCACTCGTCAGCGGAACCGTCAGTAACCGATCGGGATTGTAGCCAACCGGGCGGTTTTTCGCGTATTGAATTTGTTGGTAGACCAGGATAGCGCTGATGATGAACGCAATACAGCCCGTAAACTGAGCGACCACCAGCACTTTGCGCGGCCAGTTGGCGTTGCGACCAACGCGAACGCTGCCTTTCAACACCCGCACGGCCTTGAACGACGACAGGTAAAAAGCCGGATAACTCCCCGCCAAAACGCCCGTTAGCACTGTGAAGCCCAACGCCAACAGCCAGAAACCGGGTTTGGCCCACGGAAAAGAGAGCTGTTTCTGGGTGATTTCATTGAATACCGGCATCAAAAGCAGTGTCAGAATCAACGCCAGCCCCAGTGCCAGCCCGGCAATCAGCAACGATTCGCTCAGAAACTGGCCAATGAGCTGCGACCGAAACGAGCCAACGGCCTTCCGAACGCCCACTTCTTTCGCCCGTTTTTCGGACCGGGCCGTCGCCAGGTTCATGAAATTGATGCAGGCAATCAGCAAAACCGCCAGACCGACGATGCCGAAAAGCCGCACGTAGCGAATGAAACCGCCGGTGTTTTTGCCATTCTCGAACTCGCCGTATAAGTGCCATTTTTCAACCGGGTGCAGGAAAGCCTCAAAGACCGACTCCGGATTATGCCGCTTGATAAGGCCCCGCAGTTTTTGGTCGACCTTCGCAGGATCCGCATTCGGATGCAGCTCGACCAGGTATTCGATGACGTTGTTGTTCCAGTTCGTGCGGCTGCTTTCAACCCAGGGCGCGTTGGCTTCCAGGTGGCTGAACGGCACCAGAAAATGAAAATCCCAGGCGGTATTGGTCGGTAGTTTTTTCAAGACACCGGTCACCTTCAGGTCAAACGCATCGTTGAGCCGAACGGTTTTTCCCATCGGGTCCGCCTGGCCGAACAGGGCGTCGGCGGTTTGTTCGGTTAAAACGATGGAGTTCGGCTCCTGCAATGCCGTCGCCGGGCTACCTTGCAACAGGGGAAGATCGAATAGGTGGAAAAACGAATTTCCGACATTTTGGCCTTTGCGAATCAGTTTTTTATCTCCGACTTTCAAGCCGTCTTCCGGTCTCAAATTGGAACTGAGCGATTCAACCACCCGCCTGATTTCCGGGATTTCGGTCCGTATCACATTCCCAAGCGGCAAGGCCCCGTTGGGCTGCGTTGTGGTTTCACCGTTGGCGGTCCGGTTGAGCATAATCCGGTACAGATTCGCTTCGTTTTTATAAAACCGGTCGAAGGTTAATTCATCCCAAACCCAGATGCCGATCAGCATAGCAATCGCCATGCCGACGGCCAAACCCAGGATGTTGATCAAGCTAAATCCCTTGTTTTTACGCAGACTGCGCCAGGCGATTTTGAAGTAATTGTGTAGCATGAGTGGTTCGTCCTTGATGGTGCTTCAAGGTACGGACAACCCACAAAACCGGGGCGTTAAAAAAAGTTAACAAGCTGTTTGAGTTAGCTGGGAGAGCCCTGGAAGGGCGGTCTGTCAATAGTCTATAGCCGAAGTGGTAGCTCCGGAGGAGCGGTCTGAAGATATCGGCAATAGACTATTGACAGGACAGGCCTCCGGCCTTAATTCAAACAACTTCTAAGTCATCGAGTGTCGGGCGGTTTCGTTTCTATGCGAATTTTATTCGTTTCAATATCGAATACTGAATAACGAACACCGAATATCGAAGGGCCGTCGATTGCTTTCGATATTCGGCGTTCGTTATTCAGTATTCGATATTCATCTTCCCCTTTTCATTCGCTTCGCAGGCTTTTCACCGGATTCAGCAAAGCGGCTTTGATGCTTTGGAACGAAATCGTTGCCAGCGCCACCAGCACGGCGGCTCCGCCAGCCAGCCCGAACACCCACCATTCCAGATCGATTTTGTACTCGAAATTCTGCAACCACTGCCGGGTGGCATACCAGGCAATTGGTGAGGCAATCAGAAATGCGACCAGCACCAGCTTCATGAAGTCTTTCGACAGCAACGTTACGATACTGCCCACCGAAGCGCCCAGCACTTTCCGCACGCCGATTTCCTTCGTCCGTTGTTCGGTCATAAACGTTGCCAGACCGAACAGACCCAGGCAGGCAATGAAAATGGCCAGCAGCGACGCCGTGACGAAAATCTTGCCATATTGCTGCTCCGTCTGGTATTGCCGGTTGTAGTTCTCATCCACAAAGAAGAACTCGAAGGGATTGCCGGGGTAGGTCGCTTTGTAAAGCCGTTCCAGAGCCGCCATTTTCGTCTGAATCTGATCGGTGCCTAGCTGGATGGTGAGCCAGTTGCCGTAGCGGCTGGGCATGAAAATGATCGGATCGATGGCTTCCCGAAGCGACTGGTGGTGGTAATCTTTCACAACACCCATAATTTCGAAGGCCTGCCCCCAGTTGATGATTTTCCCCACCGCGTCGGCGGCTGACGGAAAGCCCAGTCGCCGGGCCCCGGTCTCATTCACCATCAGTTTGCCACTTTTCACGTAGCCAGCCTCGCATTCGGTGGTCAGAAAATTCCGCCCGGCCGCCAGGGCAATACCGTAGGTTGCCAGGTACCGGTGGTCGATGAAACCCATCGAATACACGATTTTGTCAGCCTCTGCCTGCGGATTTTGTTTCACAATACCGCTGGTTGAAAAATTGTAAAAATTCCCCGGTACGGTTCCCGTGCTGCTAAAGTTTTTGATGTAGGGTAATTGCTCCAGTTCGTGTTGGAAAGCCGACGTCCGCGCCTGAAACGACTCATCTTTCCCAACTTCCGGGCCGTGAATCACGACGCGTTGCTCCAGACTAACGCCCAGATTCTGGTTTTGCATAAACTGCAATTGCCGGTACAGCACGAAGGTGCAAATGATGAGCACCACCGACACGCTGAACTGAAAAACGACCAGCGATTTCCGCAACGCCCCCCCTTTGGCACGGTTGCCAAACGCGCCCTTCAAGGTTTGAAGGGGCTGGAAAGAGGATAATGCAAAAGCCGTATACCCGCCCGACGCCAGTGCGCCGAAAAGAAGCAAGCCCAATCCGATTAACCAGAAGTTATTGGAAATCAGAATATTCAGCGACAAGTCTTTTTTAATCAGTTCATTGAATACGGTTTGTAAGCCACTGATCAGCAGAATCGCCAGACCGAAACCGAGCAGATTGAGCAGGAACGACTCGCCCAGAAACTGACCGATCAATTGCCGCTGCCCGGCCCCGACCACTTTCCGAACGCCCACTTCTTTGGCCCGTTTCAAGGCCCCCGCCGTCGAGAGGTTGATGTAGTTGAACCAGGCAATCGCCAGAATCAGCACGGCAATTCCGCCGAGCAAGTAGACAAACGCCAGTTTGCCGGTGGTCGGATACGGATCGCTGAGCGACGCGCCCAGGTGGATGTTCGCAGCCGGTTGCAGCACCATCCGGTTCTCATCCTGCGGGCGGATTTTCATTTTCAACCGATCGAATTTGTCCTCCAGTTTTCGGGTATTCGTTCCTTCGGGCAGTTGCAGATACGTCATCAGGTACGCTCCGTCGAAACTGTCAAGCCGCGCCCAGTCGTTGCCGTTGAGGTTGGCCGGGTTCGCCAGGGTTTGCAGCGAAAACACCATGCCGAACTGCATATCCGAATTTTGGGGCATGTCGGCGTACACCGCCGAAACCGTAAAGGGCGTTGTTCCAAACTGATTGTTCATCGTCACCAACTGCCCCAGTGCCTTCGCATCGCCAAAATACTTGCGGGCGTAGGATTCGGACACGGCTACCGTGTTGGGGCGGGTCAGCGCGGTGGCGGCATCGCCCTGAACGAGCGGAAACGTGAACAGGGTAAAAAAACTGGCATCGGCATAGGCGACGTCGGTTTCCCGGAAGGCTTTCGGCGACAGGCGGTTTTTTCCTTCAGAAGCCGAAACGATCCCGGAAATCGAATTGTCGACCACCCGGCAATACGTTTTCACTTCGGGAAATTGCTGCTTCATCAGCGTTGCCACCGCCGGGGGCATATCCGGCCAGACCTCGCCGGCTTTGTTCTGCCACAACATCCGGTAGAGCGTCGGCAGGTTGCGATGAAACCCGTTGACACTTTTCTCGAAACTGATGTACTCCAGAATCAGCACAAAAGCAGCAATGCCGAGTGCCAGCCCCGCCATGTTGACGCCCGAAAAAACCTTGTTTTTCCAGAGGTTTCGAAACGCAATTTTGAAGTAGTTTTTGAGCATGGCCGTTTAGGTTTCTAAAATGGATACAGTATCTAGTCCAAACGCTGTACCAGAAAGATAAAAATCTGACTATAAGTCGTTTATGTTACACAAAAAAACTGTTTTGTCCGCAAACGGACGACCTGTTTTCCGCTTTCGGACAAGCCTCTAAAAACGTATACAGCAACGTATAAGGGTTGTTTTTTTTGCATGAACACCCCTAAATCTCCTAATTGTTCAAACTAAATAACTGCCGAAGTAGATGTTTATTAGCCCACTGCTTTAGCTGTGGGTAAATTGAAGTGAAATCAAATCATTACTAAACCGTTTTAACGGTTTGCCGGACCATGAAACCGTTAAAACGGTTCAGGTAGGTGGGGTTACTTTTCGCCTTACCCACAGCTAAAGCAGTGGGCTGATAAGCCAGTTATGAATCCGGCGGTTATTTTTTTTAAATCAATTAGGGGACTTTTGCATCTGGAAGCTTACGTGTCCAAGTCATATTTAGGGGTGTTCATGCGAAAGTCTTAGTAAGGCACGTGATAAAGATTTAGGTTAAAACCGCTATTTTTAGGCCATCTTCACGGTTTTCCTTCATCACAAAATCCATGACGCATCTTTTCAAAGCAGCGGTTTTTAGCTTAGTAATTATTTTCACCTATTCGCATGCCCTCTACGCGCAGGAGTCTGTTGCCGTCGAAAAACGCTACGCGGATGAAATCAAAACCCTGGCGAATCGCCCGGCGGTGAAGGCGGTTTTTCAACATTTTGTGGAATGGGAACCGCAGACGAAACAGGATCTGATTACGCTCACCGAAACACCGGCTCCCCCCTTCAAAGAATCGGTAAAAGCCAAAAAATATGCCGCCATGTTGAAAGAAGCGGGTGTTGATTCGGTCTGGATCGACGAAATCGGTAATGTCATTGGCAAACGCAAAGGCCGCTCCGGCCAGAAAACCGTGGTGGTCGAAGCCCACCTGGACACGGTTTTTCCGGAAGGCACCGATGTCAAAGTAAAGCAAAAAGGTGACACGCTGTACGCGCCCGGCGTTGGCGACGACACCCGGGGTTTGATCGCCATTCTGACGGTTTTGAAAGGATTGGAAAAGGCGAAGATCGAAACCGACGCGGATGTCTGGTTTGTCGGAGCCTTGGGTGAAGAAGGCCTGGGCGACCTGCGGGGCGTCAAGCATCTGTTCAAAACGAACCGTTCCAAAATCAATTCGTACATCGCGGTCGATGGCGACGGCATCAGCGAAATCGTCCATCGCGGACTGGGTTCCTACCGGTATCGGATTATGTTCAAAGGGCCGGGCGGGCATTCCTACGGCGCGTTCGGCATCGTGAATCCGCACAGTGCGCTCGGAAAAGCCATTCATTACTTCACCAACGAAGCCGACCAGTTCACGCGGCAGGGCATCAAAACCACCTACAGCGTCAGTGTGATCGGCGGAGGCACGTCAGTCAATGCCATTCCGTTCGAGTCGTGGATGGAAATCGACATGCGCTCCGAAAGTCCCGAACGGCTCAAGGGCATCGACCAATTACTGCAAGCCGCCGTGCAACGGGCGTTGAAAGAAGAGAATGGCCTGAAACGCAGCGGCCCCGATCTGACAGTTGATGTGAAGAAAATCGGCGACCGTCCTTCCGGCAAAATCGAACCGACGGTGCCGCTGGTGCAACGGGCGATGGCAGTTTCCAAACACCTGGGTGCCACGCCCAAACTGGATGTTTCGTCGACCAACGCCAATACGCCGATTTCGCTAGGGGTTCCCGCCGTCACGATTGGCAGCGGTGGCAAGGGCGGAAATGTCCACGCGCTGAACGAATGGTGGCTGAACGATCAGGGCGTTCTGGGCCTGCAAAATGTTCTGCTGGTGTTGCTGGCCGAAGCGGGTGTCGCGCAGGAATAGCGGATTCTAAGCATAATCTAATCATCCGGTTTCACCCTAAATGCCCCGATTGCACTATCTTTGGGGCTGGGCAAGCCCATCCGCTTCATGACAACACTGATCATTATCGTCTTCGTAATTGGGTATATTTTAATTACGCTCGAACACCCCATCCGGCTCAATAAAACCGCTACGGCCCTCATTACCGGCGTGATTTGCTGGACCCTCTACATCCTGAATGTCCCGGAACCGGAGCCAGTTCTGGAGAGTCTGGGGCACCATCTGGCCGAAATTGCCCAGATCCTGTTCTTCCTGATGGGGGCCATGACCATTGTGGAACTGATCGATATTCACGACGGTTTTTCCATCATCACCGACCGCATTGCCAGCCGCAATGCGCGGGTGCTGCTCTGGTTGATTTGTGGGCTGACGTTCTTCCTGTCGGCCATGCTCGACAACCTGGCTTCGGCCATCGTGATGGTTTCGGTGACCCGCAAACTGGTGAAAGATCCGGAACAACGGCGGCTGATGGCCGGTATGATCATCATTTCCGCCAATGCGGGGGGTGCCTGGTCACCCATCGGCGACGTCACCACCACCATGCTCTGGATCGGCGGTCAGGTTACGACGATGAACATCATTACCCAATTGTTTCTGCCCAGTTTGGTCTGTTTGCTGGTGCCGCTGGTGTGGCTGACTTTCACCATCAAACCGACCTCCGAAACCGAGATTGGCACGGCGAAGAAAGGCATCAGCCGACCCTACGTTACCCCGCTCCAACGGCGCGACCGGCGCACCATGTTTGCCACCGGATTAACCGCCATCCTCTTTGTTCCGATCTTCAAAACCGTCACCCACCTCCCGCCCTACATGGCCATGATGCTGGCCCTGGGTGCCGTTTGGGTGGTTTCGGAGGTTATTCATTCCGATAAAGATGAAGAACACCGCCAGCGATTTACGGCGGCTTATGCCCTCAGCAAAATCGACATTCCCAGTATTTTATTCTTTCTGGGCATTTTGCTGGCCGTCGGTGCCTTGCAATCGACTGAAATTCTTTCGAGTGTGGCTTTAGCGCTCGATGAAGCCGTCGGCGATCTCGACCTCATTGTGATGATCATCGGAGTAGCGTCGGCCATTGTCGACAACGTTCCGATTGTGGCGGCCGCGATGGGCATGTATGACATGACAACCTACCCGCCCGATGCCAAACTGTGGGAATTTCTGGCCTACTGCGCCGGAACGGGCGGTAGTCTGCTCGTCATTGGCTCAGCCGCCGGGGTGGCGGTTATGGGCATGGAAAAGCTGGAATTCGGTTGGTATCTGCGCCGGATCAGCGGACTTGCCTTGCTGGGCTACATCGCCGGTTCTTTGACCTACTTTGCCATTTACGGCCTGACCCATTGATTCAGACCGGCCAGCTTTTCCGGCGGTAGGCGCTATCCCAGAAACCATATTCCAATCGGGACGAGATCAGGTAGGCTTCGACCATGCGGTTTTTGGTGGCTTCGGAAGCCTGTTCGCCCAAACGGTCGCAGATGGCAAGGGCTTTGTTCACGGCTACGCCAAATTCTTCGCCAGCGTAGGCATCGATCCAGTTCTGGTAGGGATTGGGCGTGGTCTGGTTGGCGTAAATATAATCCCCGACCTGTTTGTAAATCCAGAAACAGGGCAGCAGAGCGGCCACGGCCACTTCGTAGGATTCGAACGTGCTGGTAGCCAGCAGGTAATTCGTATAGGCAAAACAACCCGGCGCCTTGCCGCTGGTGAAGTCGATGTTGTATTCCGCGAAGTAGCTTTCGTGCAGCGCGCGTTCCACCAGGATGGCATTTTGGGCAAACTGTAAAAATTCCAGCAGTTCCCCGCTCGTTGATGACCGGGTTCCGGCAACGGCCAGTGCCTTCGCAAAATCCGCCAGATAGAGCGAATCCTGGTAAATGTAAAATGTGAACGTTTCGACCGGTAACGTCCCGGTTTTCAGTTCTTCATTAAAGGGATGCGCCTGTATTTTTTCGTATACCGGCAACGCGGCATGCCAGAGCTGTTCCGTGAATTTCATAATCGGATTACCATGGGTTTTGGAGAAAAGGAATGATTCAAAGGGCCGGAACCACGCCCTGTGGTGACGTCTTTCCCGGCCCGAATCGCTTCGGACACGTACGATTTCGCCAGCGAAACGGCCTCGGTCAGCGCGTAGCCCAATGCCAGATGCGTGGCAATCGCCGACGAAAGCGTACATCCCGTTCCGTGGACATTCCTGCTTTCGATGTAGTCCGACTCAAAAACCTGCGTTGGTTCACCCCGAACCGCCAGCACATCATACAGCCGGGCCGCAACAAGGTGACCGCCTTTCAGCAAAACCGCCCGACAGCCCTGATCGATCAATTCTTCGGCCGCTTCCCGCATCTGCTCAACCGATTCGATCGGCTTTTTCAGCAGAATCCGGGCTTCGTCCAGGTTGGGCGTGATCAACGTAGCGCGTGGAAAAAGCTGGTTTTTCAGGATGTCAACGGTTTCGTCCAGAATCAGTTTCGCTCCGCTCGTCGCCACCATCACCGGATCGAAAACCACAAACGGCGGCTGAAACCGATCCAGAACATCGGCAATGACATCCACCACTTCGACGGTATTGATCATCCCGATTTTGACGGCGTCGATGGTGATGTCCTCAAAAACCGCTTCGAGCTGTTCCCGCAGAAAAACCGCCGGAACCGCATGAATGGCCCGAACGCCCTGCGTATTCTGGGCCGTCAGCGCCGTAATGGCCGAGGTTCCGTAGGCTCCCAAAGCCGCAATCGTCTTCAAATCAGCCTGAATGCCAGCCCCTCCGCCACTATCCGAACCCGCAATGGTCAACACCGTTGGATAGCGTTTCATCTTTTTTTTACGCCGGTTTGTATCGTTTTCTTCAATTCAAAAGCCGCCGTCCGGGGTGATTCGGCGCTACAGATCGCAGAAATCACTGCAACACCGTCGGCTCCGTTTTCGATGGCTTCGGCGGTATTCAGTAAATGCAACCCACCAATGACCACCAGCGGATGGCGGCTGTTGGCCCGCACCCACTGCAAACCGGCCAGCCCCCACGGTTCGGCATGATCGGTTTTGGAAGGCGTTGCGTACAACGGACTTAGTGCCAGATAGGAAAGATCCCACTTTTCGGATTCCCGCACGTGCTCTTTCGTTTCAGCCGATAACCCGATGATTTTACCGGGTGGCAGCAGTTCCCGTACGGTTTCATACGGCATGTCGCTCTGCCCGATGTGAACGCCGTCGGCAGCGCTGGCCAGCGCCACATCGACCCGGTCGTTGATAATCAGCGGAACGCCATACGGTTTTAACAAAGTCTTCAGCCGGATCGCCCGCTCTACAAAAGCCCGCGTGCCGAGCGACTTTTCGCGCAATTGCACCATCGTCACCCCGCCTTTGACGGCTTCCTCAACGACCCAAAAGAAGTCCCGGCCCCGGCAGGCGGTTTCGTCGGTTACTAAATAGAGCTGCATAGTTTGAAAGGCTTGCCCCTGAATCCCCTGAAGGGGACTTAGGCATACGGATGTTTCAGCGTCCAAGTCCCCTTCAGGGGATTTAGGGGTTATTTCTTATCTAATCCGCGCCAGTTCAACGAGTTTTTCGGGGGCTAATTCGGCCAGCGCATCCAGAAACGCGATCTGGAAACTACCGGGTGCGGTGGCTTTGCTGAAAGCCAGTTGCCCACAAACGCCCATCGCTGCCGCAGCCGACACAGCCGCCTGAAAAGAATCCGGTTGAACGGCACAAAACGCACCCGCAATCGCCGAAGCCGAGCAGCCCATGCCCGTCACTTTGGTCATGAGCGGATGGCCGTTTTCCACGTATGCAACCCGGTCATTCTGCACAATGACATCGATGGCCCCACTCACGCTGACGACGCAGCCCAACCGCTCGCTGAGGGAGTGGGCCGCGTCCAGACTGCTCATGGACGATGCGGTGCTATCGACGCCTTTGGTCTGCCCGCCCAAACCGGCCAGCGCCAGAATTTCGGACGCATTGCCGCGAATCACCGTCGGCGCAGCGGTTTCCAGCAGTTCGGACAAAACGGTATTTCGGTAACCCGTCGCGCCCGCACCGACCGGGTCCAGCACAATCGGTTTTCCGAGGTCGGCGGCTTTTTTCATCGCCAGCTTCATGGCCTGCACCCAGGGTGCTGAGAGCGTCCCGATGTTGATCACCAGCGCCCCCGCAATCCCCGCCATTTCTTCCACTTCCTCGATGGCGTGGGCCATCACCGGCGAAGCACCGATGGACAGCAGGGCGTTGGCGGAGTAATTCATCACTACGTAATTGGTGATGTTATGCACCAGCGGAGCCATTGCCCGCAGTGCGTTCAAATCCTGTTCAAGAGTAGTATCCACAAGCACCGGGTTTTGACGTGAGCAAAAACTGAATGGACGCATGGGTGCGCTTCCCGGTACGGAAATCAAAAAGAAAGAAGTGAGCGTTCTTTCCAGCTTTTCCCTACGACAGTCTCAACTGTGTCAGGTTCGAAGGGTATTATCTCAGTCCGCACAGGACACCCCCAAAGCCATTCATGGCCGCTAAAGTAGCGGTTTAAAGTCAGGTCCGAAAGTGATTTTTCGATTTTCTCGTCAGCAGGAATGATGAGTAGGCGGTTTACTCTGTTAAGCCAGGATAAAAGTATATTTGGAAAACCTACATTGATTATGAAAGCCACTGCTGACCAAAAAATTTCTAATCAGGAATCCGAGGACACAAAAGTGTCAAGCCGGAACCATTCTAAGCTACAAAGTCAGTTGGCTTTTTTACTGCGTTTGTCATACCGGACGCAATACAGTGTTCTAACCAATTTAGACCTTAGCTTTGCCAATGGCAAAATTAGTCCCGATCTATGCATCTTTCCCAGGCAAACCGCGGATTGGCTGAATGATGAACCAATCGTTCACGATGTTCCGCTGACTATTATTGAGATTCTTTTTCCTGATCAAAGTCTAAATAGTCTGCTCGAACGGATTTACAAAAAACATTTTCCAGCCGGTGTCAAAACCGGCTGGAAAATCATACCGGCGCTGCAAATTGTTTCCATTTTGTTGCCCAACCGCAAACAGCTCAATTTTACGGAAGGCACGATTACCGATCCCGAAACCGGTATTCAGCTTCAGTTAGCTGAGATTTTTGAAGGATAAAGCAGGGGTATTGAGTTCAAGAAGCCATTTCAATTAACCAAAAAGCCCTGGAAGGGTGATCTACCCATAGAAAATTCCCGGTTTCAGTCAGAGACCAGCTCCAGAGGAGCGGTCTAAGCATGTTTTTTAGACCGCTCCTCCGGAGCTTGCGGTATGTAGGTGACCAGCGTTTCTATTGACAGGACAGGCCTCCGGCCTTCACCAGAACGATTCCTTACTCCTCACGCTTACCTGATCACTCATTATTCCTTACTCTTAATTCCTCACTCTCAACACTTCACTCTTAACTCTTAACTTATTATTCAGAACGCAGTGACTTCACCGGATTCATCAAGGCCGTCCGAATGGAGTGATAACTGACCGCAGCCAGCGCGACGAAAACGCCCAAACCGCCCGCGAGCGCAAAAATGGGCCAGTTTAGCGGAATGCGGTAGGCAAAACCATCCAGCCAGCGGTTCATCAACCAGGTCGACACCGGAATAGCCAGCACAAAAGCTAGTACCACCAACGTGAGCGTCCGGCGGTTGAGCAGAACCCACAGTTGCCCCACGGTGGCACCCATTACCTTCCGGATACCGACTTCCCGCATCCGGTTGATGGCCTGGATGCCCGCCAGCCCGAACAAGCCCAAAGCCGCAATCAGCAACGCAATGCCGGTGGCGAGTTGGGTCAGCGTCGTCCAGCGCTGGTAGTCGCGATACCGGGCTTGCAGATCCTGATCCAGAAAAGAATACTCGAAAGGTTGCCCGTCGGAAAGCTGCGGCCAGTCGCGGGCAATGCGGGCGACTTTGTCGGACAGATTGCCCGGCGTCAGTTTCAGGTAAAACACGCCCTGAAAGTCAAGCCCCAACTTGTAATACGCGGGCTGAATGGCTTTGGTCAGCGGTTCGATGTTGTGATCGTTGACGACGCCAATCACTGTCCGGCCATTCAAAGTTTCCAGCGGTTTGTTGAACACCAGTTCCTGACCCAGTAACTTCGCCAGCGTTTCATTGATCACCACCGCCTTGACGCTTTTTGCCGTATCGGACCGGAACGCCGGCGAAAAAATCCGGCCCTGTTTGAGTTTGATTCCCAACAAAGTAAAGAAGTTGTAATCGATGGACTGCTGCAAGGCCCAGTATTTCTGTCCGTTAATCGTGGTGCCATTGCGGTTAAAACCGTCTTCGCCATAACCGCCCGCGCTGCTCGCTACCAGCAGTACGTCCGGGTTCGCCGACTGATACCGCAGCAACCTTTCGTAAATCCGGGGGCCGCTGCCGTCCTCAAACTGTTGCAGGTTTTTGACTTTGAGAACCAGTTCTCTTGTCAATCCCAGTTCCTTTTCCTGCACAAAACGCAACTGTTTATGCATCGTAATGGCGGCCGTCACCAGCACCAGCGACAGCACAAACTGCGTTCCCATCATCCCCTGAATCACCAGCGGATTGATTTTGTAGGTGCGGTTTTGACCCAGAAACACGGTCGGGCGGAAACGGGCGAACAGCAGGGCCGGATAAATTCCCGCGATTAAACTGACGCCCAACACCATGCTCAGCAAGCCCAGCAAATTACCCGCCTGAAAAACATCGAAAACCGTCAGTGTCCGGTCGGTCAGGTTGTTGAAGGTTGGCAGTAGTAGCAACGCCAGCAGCAGACTGATGACCGACGCCAGGCCGACGACCAGCACGGTTTCCAGCCAGAGCTGCACTGCCAACTGCTTTGGAGCCGCTCCCACCACTTTCCGAACGCCCACTTCCTGCAAACGCCCCGCCAGTTTCGACAGCGAAATGATGATGTAATTCAGACCGGCCACGAGCAGAATCAACAGACTGATGGACACCAACAGGTACACATTTGTCGGTGAAACCGTACGGTTCCAGCGTTCGTTGAACGAAAAATGCGTATCGGTCAGCGGGCGAACGGTCAATAAAAACCGGTTATTGGTCAGACGGTCTTTGTGTTCAGGAGACGCTGCCTTTAGCATATCACCGATCACTTCGTTGAAGAGTTTCGGTCCCAGGCTAGCCAGTTTTGTCGTCACCTGCGTCAGTGAAGCCTCGGGGCTCAGTTTCCCGAGTGTGTAGACATTGCTCGTGTTGTATCGTTGTTCGAGTTGCTTCGTGTAATAGTCATCGCTTTCCAGCCGCACCACCAGTTCGGCGGTGAGCGCCGTGTTCGACGGCGGGTTTTGCATCACGCCCGATACGTTGTAGAATTTGCCATCGTACCGAATCGTCTTGCCAACCGGATTCTCATTCGCAAACAGTTTCTGATTCAGTCGTTCCGAAATCACCGCCTGGTGCAATCCGGCCAGCACCTGCTCCGGGCGTCCAATGACCAGCGGAATCGAGAAAAACGTGAAGTAATTGGAATCCGCAAACAGAATGGCCTTTTCATACACCGCGTTCGTTTCGTATTTCACGATGCTTTCCTGAAGCCTCGTCATTCGAATAACCTCCTGAAATTCCGGCATCTGCTGCTTGATTTCCACCCCGAAAACCACCGGAAAGATCATACTCCGGTGTTCTTCGGCCGGAAAAAACGGCAGGTTGAGCGGATGCCGTTTTGGTTTACCCTCAAAATCAAACAAGTCGGTCGATTCAAACCGGTAGATGCGGTCGGCGTCGGTCTGAAACCGGTCGAACGAGCGTTCGTGACGCACGAAGGCGTAGGTCAGCAGGCCGAACGCCAGGGCAACGGACAAACCCGCCAAATGGATACTGGAATAAACCGGATCGCGTCGGAGACTGCGGAAAGCGACTTTGAGGTAGTTTTGAAGCATGGTTCAGGACGTTTTGGCACCCCTTTCGGGCCATTTTTCAATAGACGGATTGGGGTAGCTTCCTGTTGCACCGTCGATTCGTTTTCGACTGAAATAAAAAATCCCGATTCAAGGCTCGCGTCTTGAGTCGGGATTTTCAATCCATACCGGATCAGTTATTTATCGTTCGTTGCTCACTTTCGCGCATTCGACAAGCCCAGCGTTCGTTCTGTTTCGGCAATGAGCTGCTGTTTTTCGGATTCGCTTTTGCCCTGCAAGTTGATCGTCCGCTCGAAAACGTGTTCCTCGCCGTCGAGCTTGTATTCATACTTCATTTTCAGGCGGTTATTTTCGGGATCTTCGATAAGGGTTTTGGTGTAGGGCGTTCCGTCCGGTGCCACAATCACGTTTTTCGGCAGGTGATTGTCTTCATTTTTCGACCGGTTGCCGGACGTGCCGGTTCCTCTCGAAGCAACCGCCACTTCACCCGATTCATAACGCGTTGGTCGGACACCACCCCGGGGGGCCGTCGGCGGTTTGGGGGCGCGGGGCGGACTGACCACGACATGCACGCCCAATGAATCCTGGATCGAGCTAATCAATGCTTCTTTTTCTTCCTTGCTCATTCCCATCGCATCGAATTCCTGGTCGTAGTGAATGTTGCGGCTGGGCTGTTCGACGTCGATCTTTATACGCAACGTTTTGCCATTGTCATTGATGCTCCGGCTGATCGACGAGCGTTCCTGGGCGACAGCCGCGATACTGATTCCGAAGAGTGCGAGGGTAATTGCTGTTTTCATGTGTTTACTGTTTTAGGAAGAGTAACCTGAACCGGGATTACGCGGATTAAAGGATTAACTGGGATTATATACACGCACAATTAATCTTAACGTGAACTATGAGATTTTGACCCCAGAGGGGTCCAATGTTAATAGTAAAATGACTTTCTGAGTATCCCCGCGTGCCGGAGGTACGCAACTAGACTCATATTGCGTACCTCCGGCACGCGGGGATACTCAGAAAGCCGTTTTACTATTAACAGTACGTGCCGTTGGCACTTAGTTGACTTGTAAGAAAGAAAATAATCTCATAGTTCGCGTTAATCTTAGTTAATCCTTTAATCCGCGCAATCCCGGTTCAAGACTGTTTTAACGTATTCACCGGATTCATTAATGCGGCATTGATGGACTGAAACGATACGGTCAACACGGCAATCAGTATGACCAGGCCACCCGCTGCTGCGAAAAGCCATCCTTCCAATCCGACACGGTACGCGAAATCCTGCAACCAGCGATCCAGCGCATACCAGGCAACCGGAGCAGCAATGAAAAAGGCAATGAGAACTAACTTGAGAAAATCTTTGGAGAGCAATAACACCACGTTAACGACGGACGCACCCAAAATCTTGCGTATACCGATCTCTTTTGTTCGTTGCCCGGTTGTAAAGGTAACAAAACCGAATAGTCCTAAACAAGAAACCAGGATGGTTAATGTGGCGAAACCGTTAAAAACTGTTGCCAACACCCGATCTTTATGGTATTGGGCCTCAAACGATTGGTCGAGAAATTCATAGTCGAACGGATAGAGCGGGTAATGCCGCTGCCAGATGTTTTTCACAACCGGCAACTGATCGACGCTTACGTTCAGCATGACGCTGCTGGCCGGAATCGTATTATAAACCAGCACCAAAGGTTCGATCAGGTTGTGCAGGGAGCGGTAATGGAAATTTTTCACGACGCCAACGACCTTTCCCTTGTGGCCGAATCCGTCGATCGTCTGCCCGATGCCGTCCTTCCACCCCGCCAGTTTAACAAACGCTTCGTTAACGAGAAATCCCCCTTTCAAATCGGCTTTCGATTGCGACGACAGGTTGCGCCCGGTTTTCAGCTTCATCTTCAGTAACGGTAAAAATTGGTCATCCACAAATAGAAAGTTGCTCATGAGTTCCCGTTTTCGTCCGTTGCTCCGGAATGTAGTGGAAGCCATGGGCACCAGGCCCGATGGCTGCAAACCGGAGCCCAGCGTCACCGCGCCGACTTCACTGCGGTTTTTCAGACTATTGGCAAAGGCCGTGGCGCCCGCCCGCGCCGTCGAGTCGTCGGGCAGGTGAACGCTCAGAATCCGGTCTTTCGTAAAACCCAGATCCCTGGTTTGCAGGAAGGTCATTTGCCGGCGAATCACCAGCACACCGGCAATCATGCCGACGGCCAGCACAAACTGAAAAACAATCACGGATTTTCGCAGCCAGGCTCCTTTTCCGTAGCTGCCAATCCGGCCTCTCAGCACCTCGACCGGGCGATAACTGGACAACACAAAAGCCGGGTATAAACCGCCCGCCAGCGTGATCAGCAGCCACGTAAAACCGATCAGCGGCACCGCTTCTGATAAGACGATTGACAGGCGGATTTGTAACAGTTCATTGAAAAAAGAAAGGGCAGCATACACCAGCACCCCGGCAATACCGACCGAAAAACCGCTCAATAACCAGGATTCCAACAGAAACTGCCGGATCAACTGGCCGCGTTGAGCACCGTTGGCTTTCCGAATCCCGACTTCTTTGGCGCGTTCGGTGGCCTTGGCCGTCAGCAGGTTGATGTAGTTCAGCAGGGCAATGGCCAGGACAAAGACCGACAGAAAGGCGAACAGATACCCGTACTGCTTATTCCCCTTGGGCGTATCGGCCATTTTTCCCGGGCTGTAATGGACGTCTTGCAACACCTCCGCCGGGAAGGTGAGCGAGTAGCCCTCCGCACCCATTTTCTTCAGTTCGGGGTTGGCATACCTATTGGCCAGTTGCGTGAGTTTTTTGCCGAAAACCGCCAGATTGGGCTCATCCCGGAAAAGGACGTAGGTATAACACGGAAAATCATCTTCCACCCACGACCGGCTTCCGGTGAACACTTTGGAAAGAAAGGCGCTCACGGGCAAATCGGTATTACTCGGCGCATCGGCCACCACGCCGGTGATCTGGAAAATTTGCTTGTTAAATTCGATGGTCTTCCCCAGAACATCCGTCTTCCCGAAATACTTTTTTGCCAGCCGTTCGGTTAGAACCGTGCTGTTCGGATTGGCCAGCGCCGATGCCGGATTTCCTGCCAGAAATGCGTATGAGAAAACCGAGAACACTTCATTATCGGCGTAATAGACATCCGATTCTTTGAGCAGCTTATCGTCATGACGGATTACGGCGTCCGTAGGCAACAAACGCACGGCGGTTTCGACTTCCGGGTAATCGCGTTTCAGTGCTTCCGCCAGCGGAACCGGGCTGGACGCAATCGACAAAACCGACTCCGGCGTTTTCATATCGGTCGTTACGCGCACGATCCGGTCGGCGTTGGCGTGGTAGCGGTCATACGAAAACTCGTGGTCGACATACAACGCCATCAGCAGACAGGCCGCCAGCCCGATGGCCAGCCCGCCGACGTTCAAACCGGTATACAACTTGTTGCGCCAGAGGTTGCGCAGGGCGATTTTGAAATAGTTGCGAAGCATAGTCTTACTAATTTTATTACATTTGATAAAAACTCAAAGCGCTATGGAAACACCCCAGTATGATGTATTCGAGGAGTTTCAAACGGAAGATGTCATGTCGTACAACCACGCTAAGCTTACGTATCGTCTTACGAAAAGTCTTGGTCAGTATGATGAACTATTCGATATTCTGCCGGAACTGGAGTTTGACCTTTCACACGGTCGGGCAAAACCGGATGTTGCCATTTGTATCCCTGGAAAAGCAAACTGGCTCAAAGACATCATCCGTCCCACGACTCCACCATTGATAGCCATTGAGATTTTATCCCCCCGGCAAGCGTTGTCGGACCTCACCGATAAAGCATTGGACGTGTATTTCCCATCCGGCGTAACAACCGTCTGGGTTATTATTCCACAATTCAAGCAAGTGACGGTGTTGTCCCCCACTCAACAGGAAGTTTTTACTGATGGTATCTTAAGCGATGAGCAGACAGGTATTGAATTGAGTCTTACTTCCCTGTTTAAAGAATAGTCGTCGACCGAACAGACTTTGTGTTCTTTAATTTTACTCCGCGCGCAAACTCTTCACCGGGTTCGCCAAAGCCGCTTTAATGCTTTGAAAGGAAACCGTCACCAACGCGACCAAAACCGCCAGAACGCCCGCCAGCGCGAACATCCACCAGGCCAGACTGATTTTATAGGCAAAATCCTGCAACCACTGGCTCATGGCGTATCCCGCAATGGGGCTGGCAATGACCATTGCGATGAGCACCAGTTTCAGGAAGTCTTTCGAAAGCAACGCAACGATGCCGGCCACCGACGCGCCCAACACTTTTCGAATGCCAATCTCCTTTGTCCGCTGAACAACCACCAACGACACCAGACCGTATAAACCGAGTCCGCAAATCAGGATGGCAATGCCCGCAAACGTGTTGACCAGCCGAAAGATCAGGTTCTCGGTTTCGTAAAACTGCGCCAGTTGGTCGTCCAGAAATTCGTACTCAAAAACCGCATCGGGATAAATTTTCTCCCAGACTTTCTGAATGCGCTGAACGGTTTGCTGTGGGTTTTGACCCGAAATCCGCACACCGATCCGCTCATACATCTTAAAATAACTGGCAATGAAGCAGGGCGCTATTTCGTCGCGCAACGACCGCAGATGAAAGTCTTTCACCACGCCCACGATCGGCAGCGCAACCGGCGACAGATAATACTGCATTTTGCGGCCCAGCACTTGCTGCGGATCACGGATGTTCAGCTTCCGCAGAAGGGTTTCGTTGATGAGGTATTCGCGAATCGTATCACTTTCGGACAGGTTACGGCCCGCAACGAGTTGTAAGCCATACGTTTTGAGGTAATCGGCATCCGCCAGCCGTTCCCGAATCGGAAAATCCGTCCATTCGGCCTGGTCACCAAACTTAAACGACCCTCCGTTCATAATCAGGGCGGAGGGTGGGCGGTGACTGGCACTGATGGATTTAATGTCGGGATACTGAAGCAGTTCATTCTTAAACGTTTCCCGCGATGCTTTCTGCGGATTGGGCAAGGTCACCACCACGACATTGTCTTTTCGGAAACCGACATCCGTATTTTGAATGTAGCGGACCTGCGTGGCCACCACCAGTGAACCGATGATCAGGGCCTGACAAATCACAAATTGCAGGACAATCAACGACTGCCGCACGGAATAACTGCCCCCCGATTTGGCCGACAGCTTCCCTTTCAAAGCCGCCCAGGGGCTGAAACCCGACAAAACCGCAGCCGGATAGCCGCCCGCCAGCAAAATGACGACCAGAACGAGTAACGCGATAAAACCGAGCGTTGACCCGTTCGGTTGCAGCGACAGACTAACGTTGACCCACTGGTTGAAAACCGGCAAACTCAGCACCGCCATCAGAAGGGCCAGACTGGTAGCCGCCAACACGATCAGCGCGGTTTCGAGCAAAAACTGCCGAACCAGTTGCCCCCGGGTGCTGCCGAGCGTTTTCCGAATCCCGACTTCTTTGCCCCGCCGGAGGGCTTGCGCCGTTGCCAGATTGACGAAATTGATGCAGGCCGTCAGCACCAGGAACAAGCCCACCAGTCCCAGCGACCACAGCAGCGACGGGCGTATGGCGATAGCGCCACCCATCACGCGCCGAACATCGAAATGACTCTCCCGGAGTGGCTGGAAATGAAATTGCAGGAAGTTGGAACCCAAATGCTTTTTGGTCAGAGCAGGCATGGCGGCTTCCAGACTGCCGACCGATTGGGGATCTTTTAACGTTACAAAAAGCCGGTAATTGCTGTTGAGCCAGCTCCAATCCGCCTGATTGAAGTCCGGACTGAACGCCTTGAGGGTTGACAGGGAAATAAAAAAACGAATATCGGTATCTGTCGTTTTGGGAGGGTCGGCGAGAACACCGGTTACTTTGGCGTCGATTCCGGGCTTTAGATTCAGCATCCGGCCCATCGGGTCGGCATCACCGAAATACTTTTTAGCCCACGACTCGGTCAAAACCACACTACCGGGTTCGCGCAGGGCGTTTTTGGGGTTACCGTGCAGCCATTGATAGTCCAGAATATCAAACAATTCCGGTTCGACAAAAGCCGTTCCTTTGTGCTCCAGAAAGCGAACCGGTTTTCCATTCTTTTGGTACGTAACGGTCAGTTCACGGTTCATGATCAGAAAAGCCGCCTGCTCGACCTGCGAAAAATCCGTCCGCAACACCTGCGCCATAGGCAACGGGGCTTCGGGGTAATACTCGACGGAACCGTCGTCGAGGTGCAGGTCCGTCACGACCCGGAAGATGCGGTCAAATTTGGTGTGGTGCCGGTCGGTGCTGAGGTGGTAGCGAACGAAGAGAAAAATGAGCAGTCCACCCGCCATGCCAACGGACAACCCGAGGATATTGAGCAGGGTGTAACTCCGCTGCGTGGTTAAGTTTCGCCAGGCGATTTTGAAGTAATTCTGTAGCATAAGCCCCGTTGGCAAGCCGGATTTGGTTGCCCTAAAGGTACTTTCTATCCCCTTTCAACCATCGTTCTGCCTTATAAACAGCCTGTTAAAAAAAGTTAATGCTCCGACAAGTTACCGGTGTGATAGGTGCTAAAATATCGAATACTGAATGTTGAACAACGAATATCGAAGTGAATGATCCGGCTTTCGATATTCGTTATTCAACATTCAGTATTCGATATTCATCATCAATAAGCTGTATTTCAACAACTTACACTAATTTGTGAAAACCAGAAAAAACGCCCTGCAATGGTACACAGGCTGACATACCGGATCAATCACCGTACGGTAGCGGGCAATCTATTAAGTTAGGATCATTTGTCTTATTTGTCCGACATAATTCCGAAGAATCCGGGTCGATGGTCACCGGTGAGTGACTGATTTTTAACCGGTTTTGACTTCGTTTTGACTTTTATTGTTCCAATATTTTATTATTTATATTCTATTCTTAACTTAACGTTTGAATTACGATCCTCGCCCCCACGCAGGCGTTTTTCAATGTGAATTCGGCAGGCAATTCATTTTACCAAATTAGGTCGCGGTAACAGGTAACAGGATGGTATTTTTCTTCTCTATTCTGTTACAAATTGACGAAATAATTCGGGAAATAATTTTTCCTTTGCATAATTCAATTGTCTCAAACCATCTCTATTAATTATGATAAACAATTACTACAATCATTCGGGGTTTCCCCCGGTTTAATTCATTTCCCAACCTTTTTTGACTAGCGCCCCCGGTATTACCAGACACCGGGGGTCTTAGTGACACCTATAGTCTTCTTGCTGTCCACGCTTCCCTACACGTGAAAGAGTATTGCCTGTTCAATCTTACCAACTCTATTACTTACTTAATCTAATCCGTCTTATGCGTATGAAAAAGTCTACTCATCAGGTGCCTCCAAAAAACAGGTATCTATTGGTGCTTTATCTAATGATTGCTTCTGTCACCCTTTCTTTTGCTCAAAACTCGACCATAAAAGGGAAGGTAACCGGTGGACAGGGAGACGCACTGCCTGGCGTGAGTATCGTGGTCAAAGGCACCACGCAGGGAACCACAACGGCCTCAGACGGCACGTATTCGCTCAACGTTCCGAACAAAAATGCAACGCTGGTTTATTCATTTATTGGGTATGTGAGCCAGGAATTAGCCATCGGCGGCCGGTCGGTGATCGACGTAAAAATGGCGGACGACATCAGTACCCTGAATGAAGTGGTGGTTGTGGGGTATGGTGAACAAAAGAAAGAAACGATTACGGGCTCGGTTGCTACCGTAAAAGGGACGGATCTGGTGAAATCACCCGCCATGAACATGAGTAACTCCATTGCGGGACGGATGCCGGGCGTTATTGCCACCAACTCCAGTGGCGAACCAGGTTATGACGGTTCTGCGATCCGGATTCGGGGTTCCAACACGCTGGGAAACAACGACGCGCTGATCGTTATCGACGGTGTTCCGGCCCGGGCCGGGGGTTTCGACCGGATCAACCCGCAGGATGTCGAAAGCATTTCCGTCCTGAAAGATGCCGCAGCAGCCATTTACGGCTCACGGGCAGCTAACGGGGTTATTCTGGTGACGACCAAACGGGGCAAAACCGGCAAACCGGAACTCTCCTACAGCTTCAACCAGGGTTTTTCGCAGGCGACGGTGATTCCTAAAATGGCAACTGCGGCCGAATATGCCCAGTTGAACAACGAGATCAACGTGTATAACCTGCCTCCGCAGTACTGGAAAGGTGCTTCGGATGCCTTCAAAACCACAGGCAGCTTTACCCGCCCCGACAACGGAGCGATTGCCAAAGCCGCCTTTACGCCGGACGACATCAAGAAGTTTAACGACGGCTCCGATCCGTGGGGACACCCCAACACCGACTGGTTTGGCGAAGCGCTGAAAACCTGGGCTCCTCAGGTGAAACACACGCTCCAGTTGATTGGTGGTAGCGAAAACATCAAATACCTGGTGTCGGCCAACTACCAGAATCAGGATGGCTATTACAAAAACTCCGCAACGGGTTACAAACAGTATGACTTCCGCCTGAACCTGGACGCCAAAGTCAACAAGTACGTCAATACCGTGGTGGGTGTGGTCGGTCGTCAGGAAAACCGGTTTTTCCCAACAGTAGGTGCCGGAGCCATTTTCCGGATGCTGATGCGGGGTTATCCTAACAAACCAGCTTTCTGGCCGAATGGGCTGCCCGCTCCGGACATTGAAAACGGTCAGCAACCCGTTCTGGTGACGACGGACGCCACCGGTTACGACCGGGATACGCGCTACTACGTGCAAAGCAATGCCACCGTCAACGTTACCAACCCCTGGATTCCGGGTTTGAAATTCAGCGGTAGTGTAGCCCTTGACAAATACATTCAGCAAGGCAAGAGATGGCAGACGCCCTGGTACGTCTATAGCTGGGATTACACGTCGTATGATGCCAACAAGCAACCCATCCTGAACCGGGTGGCAAAAGGTCCCGCTCAGGCAGAACTTAATCAATACACGAACGACCAGTTCAACTCGCTGCTGTCGGGTATTTTAACCTACGATGGTGTCATTGGTAAGGACCACGGCATCACCTTGCTGGCGGGTATCACCAAAGAAGCGTCGAACTCGGCCGGTTTCTCCGGTTTCCGGCGGTATTTTGCCTCCACAGCCATCGATCAATTGTTTGCCGGTGGTAGTGCCGAAAAGAACAGCAACACGACGTCAGCTTGGGAACGGGCGCGGATGAGCTACTTCGGTCGGGCTGCGTATAACTACAAAGAAAAGTACCTCGCTGAATTCCTGTGGCGGTATGATGGTTCATACATGTTCCCGAAAGAAAGCCGGTGGGGTTTCTTCCCCGGTGTGTCGGCGGGCTGGCGTATTTCGGAAGAAAATTTCTTCAAAAATGCCATTCCGGCCATCAATTCTCTGAAACTGCGGGCATCGTGGGGTCAGTTGGGGAACGACCAGGTATATTTCAACGGTGCTTTGCGCGAATATGATTATCTGCCTACGTATGCCTACGGTGATGCTGTCAATGCCAACTGGGGTTACGTAACGGGTGGTCAGGTTGCCCAAACGCTGTATGAAAACGGTGTTCCGAACACGACGCTCACCTGGGAAGTAGCCAACAACGCCGACATCGGTCTGGAAGGGTCTGCTTTGAATGGCAAGATTTTCTTCGAGTTCGACGTATTCCAGAACAAACGGTCTAACATCCTGTGGCGCAAGAGTGCTTCCATTCCACAAACCACGGGGATGACCCTGCCAGCCACCAACATCGGAAAAGTAACCAACAAAGGCTACGAATTCCGGGTGGGTTACAACGGACAGGCGGGTGAATTGCGCTACAGCGTGAGTGTGAACGGCGGGTATGCCAAAAACGAAATTACGTTCTGGGACGAAACCCCCGGCGCACCCGAATGGCAGCGTTCGACCGGCAAGCCCATTCCGAGCAACGTCAACGATCCGAACCAGCAAAACGGTACGCTATGTACCAATACGACGGCATCTTCTCGACACAAGCCGAAATCGATCAGAACACGGTGGATTACAGTGGTGTAGGTGCCAGCTTGCTGCGCCCCGGCGACATGAGATTGAAAGACATCAACGGTGATAAGAAAATCAATGGTGACGACCGCGTTCGAGCCGACCGCAACAACCAACCCCGGTTCCAGGGCGGTTTCAACGGAACGATGTCTTACAAAGGCTTCGACTTCAGCATCCTGGTGCAGGCTTCGGCGGGTGGTCAGATCTTCCTGCAAACCGAGTCAGGCACGATCGGTAACTTCCTGAAATGGAGCTACGATAACCGTTGGACGGTGGACAACCCGAGCACGGAACATCCCCGCATCGTTGACCGCAGCAACCAGTACTTCTCCAACGGTACGAGCTACTGGTTGAAAAAAACCGACTACATCCGTCTGAAGAACGTCGAAATCGGCTATACGTTACCGGCCCTGATTTCCAGCAAAGTGGGGCTGAACAACCTGCGGGTCTATGTAAATGGCCTGAACCTGGCGACCTATGCACCAGCCATGAAAGGTCTGTTCGATCCGGAATCGACCAGCGGCAGCGCACAGTACTATCCGCAGGCTCGGGTACTTAACGCCGGTTTATCAGTCAGTTTTTAACTAAATGCTCAATCATTCTATTATGAACCATATCGTAAAATGCCTGTCGTCCAGTTTACTTGTAGGGATGACGATGGTAGCTTGCAACAGCGATTTTCTGGATACAAAACCCCTCGATAAAGTGTCGGGGGATGCGGTCTGGTCAGATCAGAACCTCTCCGAAGCCTTTGTGACGGACGTCTACAACGGGATTCGGGACGGTGTTCTGGACCAGATGAGTTTCGATTGCCAGACCGACAACGCTCTTTACAGCTTTGGCAAGCAGGATGTCAACGAAGCCAACGTGAGTCCATCGAACCTGGGAACGGTTAAAAACACGATGGAATGGAGTGCCATGTACGCCCGGATTCGGGCGGCCAACATTGCGATCGCCAACCTGGCCAAGCCCAAGTTTAACAATGCCACGGTGGCCGATCGGATGAAAGGTGAAATGTATTTCATGCGGGGCTATTTTTACAACCAACTGCTTCGCTATTATGGAGCGGTTCCGCTGATCAAATCGCCTTACACACTGGATAACCCCGATTTTACCATCGCCCGGAATACCTACGAAGAGTGTGTGAACGCCATCGTGAGTGACCTGGATTCGGCCACGATCCTGCTGAAAGGAAAAACCCTGACCAGTGGCCGCGCCACGATGGGTGCCGCTATGGCCCTCAAAGCCCGGGTGTTGCTGTATGCCGCCAGTGATCTGCACGATATTCCGACGGCGAAAGCCAAGTCGACCGTCATCGCCGGTTTCAACAAACCCGAACTGCTGGGATACGTTAGTGGCGACCGGATTGCCCGCTGGACGAAAGCCCGGGATGCCGCCAAAGCCGTAATCGATTTGAACCAGTATGGCTATAAACTGAACCTGACGGCACCGGTTCCTGCGGCCGAAGGCCAGCAGAACTACGTCAACATGTATCTGTCGCGCAACGGTGGTGAAGCCGATGGCATCTTCCTGAAATACTACATCCGGGCTTCGTTCGACGACTGGGGTTCGTGGTATCCGCGGAACAACATGCCAAACGGTTATCATGGCTGGACATCGAGTCAACCCACGCAACAACTGGTGGATAACTACGAGATGATGGACGGTACGAAATTCGACTGGAAAAACCCGGCCCACGCGGCAACACCTTACGAAAACCGCGATCCGCGCTTCTACGCATCCATCTTGTATGACGGTGCGCAATGGAAACCCCGCACGCCCGATGGAGCGGGTATCGATCCGGCCGGACAGATTCAAATGGGTGAGTATGAAGTCGGTAGCTCGGCTGCCCCCACCAAATACTCCGGTTTGGATACCCGCAACAGCTCCATCGAAAACTGGAACGGAACATGGACGGGTTACGCGATCCGCAAATTTATGGATCCCGATCCAACCCTTGTCGATCAGAACATCCGGCAGGAAGTGCCTTCCATCCAGATCCGGTTTACGGAAGTGGTGTTGAACTACGTAGAAGCCTGTCTGGCCCTGGGTCAGGAAGCTGAGGCCAAAACCTGGCTCAACAAAGTCCGGTTCCGGGTGGGTATGCCCGCCATTACCGAAACCGGCGCGGCCCTAGTCACCCGGTATCAGAACGAACGGAACATCGAAATGCTGTTTGAAGATCAGCGGTTCTACGATGTCCGGCGCTGGATGATTGCTCCAACGGCCTTGGGCAAACAAGCCCAGATCATTGTTATCACCGGCAAACTGAAACCTGGAAAAACCGTGACGACGTATAAATACAGCAAAGACAACTATACGTATTCCTACAGCGTTCAGGATTTAGGTACTGGCAAGGAAAACCGGAAGTGGGCCGACAAAATCTACTTCCTGCCAATCAGCCGGGATGAGATCAACCGGAACAAGCAATTGGTGCAAAATCCCGGTTATCAATAGCATTGAACGCTTTTCTCAAGTTGATATCCCTCTGAATATACCTGGTGCCAACGTATAACCCTGCGTTGGCACCAGTTTTTTTGATACTCATTCCCGCTTCTGCCACCCAAAAATCTGGATGAGTCAACCCACCCCTACCAGGACAATTTGAAAAAACACTGAACTATTGCACGCAATTGTCCTAACTTAGCTTTCCGTGCTTTTTCATCCATTCTTTCGTTTATGACGCTTTTTTTACGCGCTTTTTGGAGTGGCCTTATCATCTTGATGGCCTTTTTGTCGACGGGCTGCCAGAAGAAACCGGCTTCTACGGAGCAGACAACACCCGACGCGGGGCCTCCGCTGTTCACCTTACTTTCTCCGGAGCAAACCGGCATTTCGTTCGTCAATACATTAAATGAAGGGCTGAATACCAACGTACTCATGTACGAATATTTTTACAACGGTGGCGGTGTCGCCGTGGGTGATCTGAACGGCGACGGCCTGGAAGATATTTATTTTAGCGGCAACATGGTTCCAAACCAGTTGTACCTCAACAAAGGCAATCTCAAATTTACCGATATTACCGCCACCGCGGGTGTGTCCGGACGCGAAGGGCCCTGGCGAACGGGCGTCTCGATGGCCGATGTCAACGGCGACGGGCGGCTCGATCTCTTTCTCTCCTATTCAGGAAGTTTGCCGCCCCAAAAACGGACACCCCAACTATTTATCAACGACGGTCCCGACGCACAGGGCGTTCCCCGTTTCTCCGATCAAACCGCCAAATGGGGACTGGACCGGCCCGGACAGACGACCCAGGGGACGTTTTTCGACTACGACCGCGATGGCGATCTGGATTTGTTTCTGCTCAACCACAACCCCCGGCTGTTGCCCATCCTCGACCCGGATGCCACGGCGGAGCTGATGAAGAAAAAAAGCCCGGAAATCGGGATTTGCCTGCTTCGCAATACGGGAACCCGTTTCGAGGATGTGACCGAACGGGCGGGCCTGCTCAATTCGGTACTGAGCTATGGCCTGGGATTGGGCGTCTCCGACCTGAATGGCGACGGCTGGCCCGATCTATACGTTTCCAACGACTATAACGTCCCCGATTTTCTGTACCTCAACAACCGCAACGGGACTTTCTCGAATCAGTTGCAAACCGGCATCGGCCACATTTCCCACTTCTCGATGGGAAACGATGTCGCCGACATGAACAACGATGCCCGACCCGACATTCTGACGCTCGACATGCTACCCGAAGACAACCGGCGGCAGAAACTCCTGATGTCGCCCGACAATTACGAAAAGTTCGATCTGGCCGTCAATTCGGGGTTTTATTACCAGCACATGCGGAATATGTTGCAATTGAATGTGGGAACGGACAGCAAGAAAGGAACCGGGGGCATTCCCGAATTCAGTGAAGTGGGGCAATTGTCCGGCATCTCCAACACCGACTGGAGTTGGGCTCCCCTCCTGGCCGACTACGACAACGACGGCTGGAAGGATCTTTTTGTTACCAACGGCTATCTGCGCGATTATACCAACCAGGACTTCCTGAAATACATGGGCGATTTCCTGCTCAACCGCAAGGTCATGCGCCAGGATTTGCTGGAACTGGTCTACAAAATACCGGCTTCCGATGTGGTTAATTACGCCTTTAAAAACAATGGTAACCTCACCTTCACCGACGTCAGCCGGGCCTGGGGCATGAACCTGCCCTCGAACAGCAACGGCGCGGTGTATGCCGATCTGGACAACGACGGCGATCTGGATCTGGCCATCAATAACATCAACAAACCGGCTTTTATTTACCGGAATGAAGCCAGCAGCCAACTCAAAAACCATTACCTGAACGTCAAACTGGATGGTGTTGGAGCAAACCGGTTTGGACTGGGTACCAAAGTAACCCTGTACCGGAACGGTCAGCAACAGTATCTGGAGCAAATGCCATCACGCGGCTATCAGTCGAGCGTATCGCCCATTCTGCATTTTGGGCTGGGAAAAGAGTCGTCTATCGACTCGCTGCGCATAGTGTGGCCGGGCGATAAACAACAACTGCTGACCAACGTCAAAGCCGATCAGGTGCTGGTGGTTTCGGAAAAAGACGCCAAAACGTCCCGGCAGACAATGCCCTCCGCGCCGGCTATTTTTACGGAACAGAAAACCCCGGTGGCGTATCAGCACCCGAAAAATACCGTTAATGATTTCAAACGGCAGCCGCTGCTGGTCAATCCGGCGTCGTTTGTGGGGCCTTGCCTGACCAAAGCGGACGTGAACGGCGACGGTCTGGAAGACGTCTTTGTGGGTGGTGGCAGCGGACAGCCCGGGGCGGTTTTTCTCCAGCAAGCCAACCAGCAGTTCCTGCAAAAAGCGCAACCCGCGCTGGAAACCGACAAAGCCAGCGACGACGCTGATGCGGTTTTCTTCGATGCCAACGGCGACGGTTCACCGGATTTGTACGTGTGCAGCGGTGGTTACGCGAATTTCATGCCCGACGACGCCTTGTTGCAGGACCGCCTTTACATAAACGATGGCAAAGGCAATTTCACCAAAAATCCGGCGGCTTTGCCCGCCATGCGCACCAGCAAAAGCTGCGTGCGGGTGGCCGACCTCAACGGCGATGGCAAACCGGATCTGTTCGTGGGCGGGCGGGTGATTCCGGGCCGCTATCCCGAAACGCCCCCGAGTTTTCTGTTAATCAACGACGGGAAGGGTAAATTTATCGACCAAACGGCGAGCCTGGCTCCCGACCTCCAGCGCATTGGCCTGGTGACCGATGCCGCCTGGACCGACCTCAACGGCGATAAAAAACCCGAACTGGTGGTCGTGGGCGAATGGATGCCGGTGACGGTTTTCGGGAACGACGGTGGCAGATTTACCGATCAGACCAAGACCTATTTCGACAAAGAATACCGGGGCTGGTGGAATAAACTGCTGGTCGATGATCTGAATGGCGACGGGAAACCGGATCTGGTGGTGGGCAACCAGGGCCTGAACACGCAGTGTAAAGCCAGCGAAAAAGAACCCGCCGAACTGTTTTATAAGGACTTCGACGACAACGGTTCGGTCGATCCGATTCTGTGTTTTTATATTCAGGGCAAATCTTATCCCTACGTCACCCGCGACGAGTTGCTGGATCAGCTCAGCATCATGCGCACGCGCTTCCCGGATTATAAAAGCTACGCCGACGCGACGATGAAGGATATTTTCACGGAAGAAGAATTGAAAGACGTGAGTAAACTGGAAGCCAATCACCTGAAAACCACGTATTTTGAAAGTACGACGACGGGAAAATGGCAGGAAAAAGCATTACCGGCGGAGGTGCAGGTTTCCCCGGTTTTTGCGCTCACGGCGTTCGATTACGACCACGACGGCAAGAAAGACCTGCTCCTGTGCGGCAACATCAGCCGGGCGCGGTTGCGGTTCGGGAAGTACGACGCCAACTACGGTGTTTTGCTGAAAGGCAACGGAAAAGGTCAGTTTTCGTATGTGCCGCAACCCCAATCCGGTTTTCTGCTGAAAGGTGATGTCCGGAGCGTGCTGCCGATTGGAAATACGGTTTTGTTCGGTATCAATCAGGTCGGGGTAAAAGCGTATGGGTTTAAATGAGTTATTACACAGAGTTGATCAGAGAACCTCAGAGGTTATCAAAGTTTTTCTCTGATTAACCCTGATTTCCTCTGATCAACTCTGTGTAACAACCTTTCAATTTCGATGAAAAAAATCTTCCTCTCTCTTTTATTTATAGCCCTTATAAGCAGTTGCCAGACCGAAAAAACGCCGGAACTGGGCAACCGGGAGATCACCGGCGTCATTGCCGAGATGACCGAGGTGATGATCCACGACGTAACCAATCCGCCCCTGGCCGCCCGGTTTTTCGCCTACGCCTGTCTGGCTGGCTACGAAGTGGTTGCCCAGAACGACAAGGCCTACCGGAGCATGCACGGCGTCCTGAACGGCTACCCGGCGATGGAAAAGCCGAACGTTAGCGGACATTCCATGCACCTCAGCGCGGTACTGGCGATGCTCAAAACCGCCCAGAAAATGCAGCCTTCGGGCAAGCGGCTGGAAAAGCTGGAAAAGCAGTTACTGGATTCGTGCCGAACCGTGGGGTTTTCCGACGAGGTGATCGAACAATCGGCAACGTATGCGCTGGAGGTGAGCAAACAGATGCTGAAATACGCCAAAGCCGATCAGTACAACCGGATCAGCAACTTCCCGCGGTATACGCCCTCCGAAAAAGCCGGAAGCTGGTATCCGACCCCGCCGGGGTATTTTGCCCCGGTTGAGCCGTATTTCAATACCGTCCGGCCGTTCACGCTGGACTCGGCGGCCCAGTTTAAACCCGCACCGCCAGCGGCTTATTCCACCGATAAAAGCTCGTCTTTCTACCGGATGCTCCTGCAAAACCAGAAGGAAGGCGGCAACACCCTGACGGAAGAACACCGGCAGATCGCGGCTTTCTGGGACTGCAATCCGTTTGCGCTCGAAAACAACGGCCACATGATGGTGGGTCTCAAAAAAATCTCCCCCGGCGCTCACTGGTTGGGCATTACGGGGATTGCGTGTGCCAAAGCGAAAAAGAGCTTCGCCGAATCGCTGAAGATTTACACGGCTGTAGCCATCGGATTAACGGACGGTTTTATCTGCTGCTGGGACGAAAAATACCGCAGCAACCGCGTTCGCCCCGAAACCGCCATCCGCAAACTCATCGATCCCGACTGGAAACCGTTTCTGCAAACGCCCCCGTTTCCGGAATATTTGAGCGGTCATTCCACCATTTCGGCGGCTTCGGAAGTGATTCTGACGCACTATTTCGGCGATCATTTTGAGTATACCGACACCGTCGAAGAGCCGTATGGCCTGAAAGCCCGCCCGTTCCAATCCTTCCGCGAAGCCGCTGTTGAAGCCGGACTTTCCCGATTTTACGGCGGTATTCACTTCATGGACGCCATCGATCAGGGCAGGGCGCAGGGACTGAAAGTGGGCGAATGGGTGGTGAAGAAACTTAACTGAATGCTCACGGACTAGCTAATTCCAGCCGAATCATCTCACTAATTTTATCCCTATGATGAAGACAGTCGCGTTTGTTTTGTTTTTACTGGTCAATCTGAAGTCTTTTGGTCAGGAAACTAAAAAACCATCTTCACAACCCGACATGGCCATTCAGCTCGATTTTGGGAGTGCGCAGGCGGTTACGAATCTGCTAGCCAAAACGAAAACGACCGATGCCGAACTGGACGAAATCGCGAAACTCTACGGTAGTCAGCAATTGATCCGAAAGGTCACCAGTTACAACAAAACGGGGACAGAAGCCGCCTTTAAACAAACCCTGCGGGAGATGGTCGAAACGGGAACGGTGAAAGGCAACGACCCGTTCGAGTGGAAAGCTGTCAAGTCTAAACTTCCGAAAATCAGAGCTTTAGTCCGTCAACTGGAAACGAAGGCGTCGTTTATCGAGGATGTAAAAGCGCTCATTTTGCCGTATTCTCCGGCTACGCTGCCCGTAAAAGCCCGGGCCTGTTTTCTGGTCGGCGGGGGTGCGCTGGGCTTCACCATTGGTGGCGACGACACCTTCAATGTGGCTTTGCAGAAAATTGGCGATGATTACGAAGGACTGGTTTATCTGGTCGCCCATGAACTTTATCATACCATTCAGCAGGTCGGCGAACGCCATCGCACGAACGGAAAAACCGCAGTGAATCCGCCAAAGCATATTGACAATGCCTACACGCTGCTGTCCAATCTGTGGGCCGAAGGCTCCGCCACTCTGGTCGGTGATTTTACAAAAATCAGGCAGCCGGGCGGTTTCTCAAAAGAGCAGCAGGAACAGTATGCCCGCAACGGGCAGCGTTCACAGCAGAATTTTGCGTTATTCGAGAGCCTGTTATTTTCTGCGTTCCACGACTCCACTGCCAACCTCAGTGAACTTTATAACATCGGTTTTACGGTCGCCTTCGACGAAACCAGTTATTTTATGGGGTATCGGATGGCGAAAGTGATTGAAGAATACCGGGGTAAAGACGTTCTGGCCGGTTTAACTACCAAAAATCCCATCGAATTTTGCCAAATCTACCGGTCTATTTACACGCAGTTTCCGGACAAAAACATCATCCGGTTCAGCGGCTCGACCGAAGCCATTCTGACCCGGATGGAAGCCTGGAAAGATAAACTCTAAGGCCGGGCAACCCTTATTTCTGATTGTCGAGCCATTTCATGACTGGCGTAGCCAGTATTCCGTGGACCACGATGGAAACGAGAACCACAAATCCGACGATGGCCCACAGCCGCTCGGCTTCCGGGAAAGGGGCTTTCTCCAATCCAAAGGCGAGGTAGAAAAAAGAACCGATGCCCCGAATTCCAAAACCGGCAATCACCCACCGTTCGCGAAGCCTGGCACTGGCACCCACCAGCGTCAGAATACCCGCCAGGGGGCGAATCACCAGCAGAAGGCCCAGCCCCAGCAAGGCATCCGCCCAGGTAAGCGGGGCCAGCAGACCCTGCCCTATCGCTCCACCAAAAAACAGGAGGACGACGACAATGAAAAGCCGTTCGACCTGATCCGAAAAATCGTGCATGTGCTGGTGGTATTCGTGGGTTCGTTCGTAGCTGCGGAGGGTGACGGCGGCAATGAAGACGGCCAGGAAGCCGTATCCGTGTATTAATTCGGTGGCCCCGTAGGTGGTCAGGGTTACCGCCAAAACCACAAATCCGTAGACCGATGATTTGATGCTGATTTTTTCGGGCAACCGGAAAATGAATATGGCCATTAGCTTTCCCGAAAGCCAACCCGCCAGCAAACCTACGCCCAGCCGATAGAAAACGTCCATGCCCAGCCAATCCCAGAACCGATCCGTCAAAGGCACCCCGGAAGGCAAGAGGGCAATCGCTCCGTATACGAACGGGAAAGCCAGCCCATCGTTCAGACCAGCTTCGCCCGTCAGCGCAAACCGGACGTTGTCTTCACCGCCCTCGCCCGGATCGCCAACCTGCACATCGCCCGCCAGCACCGGATCCGTGGGTGCCAGTGAGGCCGCCAGCAACAGGGCCGAAGCCGGGGGTAATGCCACACCGTACCAGCCTGCCACTGCCATGACGCCAATGGTGAGGATCATGGCCAATGAGACCAGCCGAAGCGGTATTCGCCAGTTTTTTAGCGAAAACCGGCGATCAATCTTGAGGCCCGTCCCCGTCAGGGCTACAATGACGCACAATTCGCTCAGGTGCGTTGTTAAAGCTGGATACTGAAGCGGATCGGCAGATGGCAAAGGGAGCGGAAAAGCGTAGACCAACAGGCCCAGACCGACCAGAACGATAGGGTATGAAAGCGGATATTCTTTGAGAAAGGAAGGCAGGAACGCAACGGCCAGCACAGCCACGCCCAGCACGACCAGCAACAAATTAATGGAAACCATAGGTAAATGACAGATTCCCGGCACCCAACGGGCACTCAGGAGCGGATAATTGGCCGACGGTTCCGGTTTAATTCGGAAACGGCAACGTTACGCTGACTTAAACCAGATCCGCTCATTGAATGTTATCACGCCATTTTTTCTACACTTTCCTGACTTGCCTTACGGCCGGTTAAACCCCCAGATAGAGGGCGGCCAATTGATCCAGTTGTTGCTGTTGGGTGTTTTTTTGAGCTGAAGACGGTAGTTCCCACGTCACCCGAATGCCCGCAGCATTCTCGATAACGTCCGCGATTCGCTGCATCATCAGGTTCAGTTCAGCGGGTTTCATATTTTTTGCGTTCGCCAGGTTAGACGTCAGTTGCTCCATTATCCCTTTTTCGAGTCGTGCTGTCATGCGAATGTTTGTTTCCGGATTGCGTTTGTACGTTGCGTAAATCAGAAGAGAGAAAGGTCTCAAAACCGTATAAGGTATTCTTCACCCGGTTTTTAATCGCTTTTTACCCCCTTAGTCCTATCGACAGGGAATTTCGCCGGAAGGTTGTCAGTAAACCAAAAAAGAGGGCGTGACACCGCTATGTTCTTTTGTCCCAAATTTCTGTTTTTGAACAAAACT
This sequence comes from Larkinella sp., assembly GCF_965227735.1. Classification (NCBI taxonomy): domain Bacteria; kingdom Pseudomonadati; phylum Bacteroidota; class Cytophagia; order Cytophagales; family Spirosomataceae; genus Larkinella; species Larkinella sp. The sequence goes on from NZ_OZ245776.1 coordinate 2,888,815, forward strand.
GGAAAAAAGTCCGGTCGGTGTCAGGAACTCCGACCGGAACCATACTAACTCTAACAAAGTATGCCCACTCTCCAGGCGAAAGAATAATCACCTATCCTGTAGTAAGACGTTGAATCTGAAAAAAGTAACTGGAGGAGGGAAAATAAACTTTCGAACTTTAGAAATGGACTGGAGCCGTCGCTGGTTTAAGAGCCAGTTTGTCGCATCGGGACTATTTTGCAGGCTACCGGCTGCCATCGCCCGCGTTATTGCGTTTGCGATTGGGCAGCCGGCTGATGTGGATGTAGATGAGCCAAACGCGCTGGGTTAAAGCGGTTTCACGGCTTCGGGGGCATCGTTGAAATGTTCGTATTTATTCAGCAGCTTTCCGAGGGCATAGATAATGGGAATCATCACTTTCCTGACCAACAGCGGAATTTCCAGCATGTCATATTCGCTGGCATAGCGGGTCAGCAGGTAGGCGGCATCGAAGGCTTCCGGCTGGTTCTTGCCCGACTTGGCCTGGGCCGCAAAGATGGCCGAGAGAAAGAACACAATGGTATTGGCCGGCTTGATCCAGGCATGGCATTGAAGCATGTCGGTTCCTGCATTCCAGAACCGGTGCGGTTCACCGCGTTTAAACACGATGGACTCGCCTTCACCGGCATACTGCTCTTTTTGCCCCTGAATCTGGTAGCCAATTTTGCCTTTCAACACCGTAAACCCTTCATCCTGCAGCCAGTGAACGTGCATGGGCGGGCCACTGCCGGGTGTCACAAAGTTTTCTCCGAAGACCCGGTCGCCGTCGGGCTCCTGGGCCACGCCCAGAAAGACCAATTTTTCGCCGTGGCCGTTCTCAATCGTGTGGGGGTAGGTAATGTGCATGGTCGTTGGTATTTGTTGTTCGGGAGCAAAGATCAACACCCAACCACGACGCTAAAACGCCGGTTCGGTTCAACCGGAAAAAGCAATCCCTGAAGCGTCGTTTTCCGGTCTTCAGGTTTCGGAGCGCATGTCAACGTTTTCCTGAATGGGGCGTCAGGAACAGCCGCAAGTGGCGGAAAAAAAACAATAAGTCATTGATAGATAAGCCCTAATCATTGTCGCCAACACTTGCCATTTCTACCAAACCGTTGTAAATTGGATTCATACCCGCTGCTTACCAGGCCAACAGACCGCTGAGCAGTAGCCCAGCACGAATCGACATGAAAGCACTTAGACCCGTCGAACCGGTCTCCGGTGATTATTACGGCATCGTTTATAAAGGCGGTCCTATTTTGCCAATCCTGGCGGTGATGCTGGTCGTAATTACCTTTTGGTGGTTTCTCCGGAAGCGGAGGAAATCGAAATGAGCTGCCGTTGTAGAAACGATCAATTTGGCAAGACCAATATTGATCGACCTATAAACCAGTTTGTATCACCTCACCGGTACTTTAAAAACCGCTTTATCAGTTGATAAACCGTTGTGCAGGATTCCGATTTGGCTGGACTGACTCCGGCTTTTTTACATCGGCCGTGAATCCGTCCGGCACGGTTTACAGCCAATTGGATTCTTGTTTCCTTTTTGACAATATCGAAACCGTCTAACGCATCGAAGAAGGCTGATGAGACGGTTTTGCTTTTTTTTCCATCATAGTAAGCTCCTAACGGGTTGATGTATCCATTGATTCGGTTGTGATAATCAGCGCGGGGCATTGGGCCACCTTTGTGATCTTCAAAATGGAGAATGAACCAATATTCGAAGGCTTGATTGGAATAGGCTACTTTAAAACCGGCGGCTTCGGCCTGATCAATAGCGTCGTTGAAATCCTCATCTGATATGTCATCTTTATCGAAGACGCACCACACTTCATCGTACTTCTTCTGACTCGCTAAATAGATGGCGTGCTTGACAACATTAACCGGTTGCTTCCTCCCACCATATGATTCGACGGTAGCCGAAGAAAGTCGAAATGAATCAAAATACGATGGTTCGGTATTCTCCCCTTCGCAAACAATCAGGATAGTGGGTTTTGTCTGCCTGTTGGGAGCCGCTCGTGTTAAATTCGGTTCGCCCCGACGCCGGGCTTTGGCCGCATCCCGGTCTTCCCGCTGCGTGACAAATTTATCCTTTCGGTTCGACATCAGCCGTTTCGGTTGCCGGGTTGAAGAGTCGGGAGAAATTGCCTAAGTACGGAATGGCGCCGTATTTTCCCTGAATGTAGTTTGTTTCAAAATTCTCATTGCGACGTACTTTAAAATCAGCTAAAGAGTAAAGTGTGGCTGCGCCGTAACGATCTTTTTCGGTAAACCAGACTTGGTCACGTCGGAAATTGTCCGATTCAAGCAGATTGGTGTCGTGCGTGTTAAAAATTAATTGAGCATTCTTGGGATTCGTCGTAGCTGAATGAAAAAGTTTTACTATGGCACTAACCAGGTTGGGGTGCATTTTTGCATCTAACTCGTCAACGACAAACACAGAACCATTCTCCAAAACATTCAGAATTGGCCCTGCCAACGCAAAAAACTTTTGTGTGCCTGATGATTCAGCTTCTTTCATCGAAAACATGACGCTACCAACAACTTGATTGGATTCGTTGTACTTGATATGAGCGGTTTGTACATCGTCCGACAAAGCATCGCCCCCCATTTCCCAAATGTAATCCTGAAATTTTGACGCTAGATTAGAAGGTAGATCATAAGGATCAAATTTTGCAAATGCAATTTCTTGGACACTTAAGTCTGCGGCTTGAAGTAAATGTAATATCTTATGTTTTTGATCCGATTGCTTCACTTGTTGTACAGTAAAGTTCTCATACCCTTCTTCGTTTATACCGGAAATAATCCGTAGGTTATCAAACCAAGCAAAAATATGATTCGCTCGTTCGTCATTAAACTGCGCAGCTACTGATAGTAATAGTGCATTCTCACGAATATTTTTACCCTTAACAAGTTGGTTTACAAGCCCACTAAAGCTACGCTTATGAAGTTCAAAGTTTTGCTTTTCACGATAGTATAACTCAACCTCTTTCGTGTTGGGACGATAATAAAGCCATTCTGAGACGATTTCGTATCGAGTAGCCTCAAAACCGTATCGATAAAGCACGTCATTATGGATAAATGTCACTTCAAATTCTGACGGTTCGTTTTCTGATACGGTATTCAAGCGAAAAGGTTCTACGGGAATTTCATCACCTTTTTGGCTATCTTTCGAAGACACATGAATAAAGTTGCGCATGTGTCCCAACGCTTCGATTAGCTTACTCTTACCACTGGCATTAGCCCCATACACCACTGCGCTTTTCAGAAGTCGCAGGCCAAACTTAGGCACTTCAATAACGTTCTCTTCGTTGGTTTCTTTGTCGTAATTAGAGGCAATAAGACTCAGTTCTACCCGCTCACGAAAGACTTTGTAATTACGGAGACTGAACTTGATGAGCATAATAAATAGTATTTTTGTCAAGTTTACGACAAAAGAACGATCTATTTTGAAATTAAGTGCAAAATGATACTATTTTTAACCCTACCCTACCCACCTCCGCACTTTATGCCCCCAAAACGCATAGTACACCAGATACAAATAACACGGGAACAACACCCAATACGCGAGTTTTACCCCGTACAAATCCGCGAAATAACCGTAGAAAAGCGGCATGATGGCGTTGCCGCAGAGTCCCATGATCAGGATGGCCGCGCCCAGTTTGGTAAACCGCCCCAGACCGTCCAGTGCCAGCGGCCAGATGCCGGCCCAAACCAGTGAATTGGCCAGCCCCAGCAACACCACGAACCAGATTGAGCGGTCGGCCTGATGACCCAGGATCGTAACCGGACCACTGGTGTAGATGATCAGCAGCGTCAAAACCGCCCCCAACAGTGTGCAAAACCGGAAAGCCGTCACCTGGCTGATGGTTTTCGGAATCAGCGAAATGCCGAGAATATAGCCGCAGATCGTGGCCATTAAGGTATACGCCGGAAAGGTCTTGGCCTCCAGGAGGCTGATTCCCATGGAGTTGGCGTATCCAATCACCGTGTCGATGGCAATGACCTGACTGCCCACGTGCAGAAAAATCGCCACGGCACCCAGGATCAGGTGCGGAAACTGGAAAATCGAGGTTTTTCCGGAGTTGGCAGCCGCCACATCGGCGGTTTCCTGCTCCGTATCGATTTCCGGCAAGGGCGAAAACCGCACCAGCAACCCCAGGCCAATCAACACCACGCCCATCAGCGAATACGGCACGATTACCCGCCGAACCAGCTCGTCCAGTGCGGCACTCCGCTCCACGGCAGACATCGTCGGCAGTTGCGCAAACAGATCGGTGTCGGTCGCCCGCAGAATCACGGCGGCAAACAGAATTGGCGCCAGCACCCCGGCCCCTTTGTTGCAAATGCCCATGATGCTAATTCGCTGGGCGGCCCGTTCCTGCGGCCCCAGAATGGTGATGAACGGGTTGGCCGCTGTCTGCAAAACCGCCAGTCCAACGCCGATCATGAACAGTCCCAGCAGAAAAATCTCGTAGGTTCGGGTCAGCGCAGCCGGTACGAAAATGAACGCACCCACCGCCATGATCCAGAAACCGATCATCATGCCTTTCTTAAAACCGGTGGCTTTCAGCAGATACGACGACGGCACCGACATCACGAAATACGAGATGTAAAACGCAAACGTGACCAGATACGATTGAAAATTGGTGAGTTCACAGGCGATTTTGAAATACGGAATCAGGATCGCATTGACCCAGGTCACAAAACCGAATATGAAAAATAACAGGCCGATGATCAGGATCGAAATGAGCGTATCCCGCTTGCTTAACGAACTGACCTCGACAGCCGCCAGAGTTGCTTTCATCTAATTCAATGAGTGAATGGGCGATTGAGCGAATGAGTGAATAATAGTAACTAAACCGTTGGTTCCCAGCCGGATTGATAGTCCCGTTGCCAGTACTTTTTCATCAGACCTTTGTTCTTGATGTGGCCGTTGCTGGGGTCGATGTTCAGGGTTTCGCCGGACCGGAGGGCGATGTTGCCCAACTGACAAAGCAACGTGCTCTGGTGTCCGCCTTTGATTTCAGCCGCCAGAGCCGTGCCTTTTCGAATGCCGTCGAAGAAGTTCTGAATGTGGATCGCATCCAGCGCCTGCGACGGGTTCATGCGGTCGCGGGCGTCGATAACAAAGTCGTTTTTAACATCTTTGACCAGCTTGCTCTGCAAGTCATACACCTTGTAAGTATTCCCGCTTTCGATCACAACCGAACCGGTTTCGCCGTAGAATTCGACGCCCACGCTGCTGTCTTCGACCGTGCGACCGTTGCAACTGCGCCCTTCCCAAACGATGCTGGTGTTGTTGTCAAATTCCAGCGTAATCACTTGGGTATCCGGCGTTTCCCAATCGTCCTTATAGCGATACCGCCCACCCGCGGAGGAAACCCGCGTTGGGTATTCGACACCCAGGCCCCAGCGCATCAGGTCGATCATGTGGGTGCCGTTGTTGAGCGCTTCGCCCGTTCCCCAGTGCCAGAACCAGTGCCAGTTGTAATGCAACAGATTGTCTTTGAACGGTCGGCGCGGAGCCGGGCCCTGCCACAACTCGTAGTTCAGCCACGACGGAACGGGGGCTTCTTTCCCGACGCCAATCGACGCCCGGTTGTTGGTATACCAGCCTTTCGCAAAATACGGACGACCGATGATGCCGCCTTTCACCTCCTGAATGGCCTTCGCCACATTCGGCCACGACCGGCGCTGGTTGCCCATCTGCACCACCCGTTTGTATTTTTCGGTAGCCGCCATCAACAACTCACCCTCATGCGGATTATGGCTACACGGTTTTTCGAGGTACACGTGCTTTCCGGCTTTGCAGCCCAGAATGGCCGCCGGTGCGTGCCAGTGGTCGGGCGCAGCCACCACCAGTGCTTCCAGGTCCTTGTCTTCGAGGGCTTTGCGAAAATCGGGAGCGGCTTTCGGTCGGCTTTTTTGCAGGTCTTCCACCGTCGCAATGGCTTTATCGGACGCCCGGGAATCGACGTCGCAGATGTACAGCACTTCACAGTTTTTCTGAAGCGCAAAGTTGCTCGCCAGCGCCAGCCCCCGCGAATTGACGCCCATCACCGCCACTTTGATTCGCTCGTTGGCTCCGAGAATGCTGGCGTAACTTTTGGCACTGAAACCGGGCAGAATACCGCCCAGCGATAAGGCGGCTGTGCCCGATACGGTTTTCTTGATAAACGCCCGGCGGGTATTATTCAATGATTGCATGGATTAAAGGGTTATATGTTGTGAAACATACCCCGGAGGGGTAGAATGTTAATAGCCCAATCAGCTAAACTTGTCTTTTTAAGCTCCGGAGGAGCGTCCTGATGGTGCTTTGAGGGCACTCCTCCGAAGCTTGGATTTGACGCTAACTTCTTTTATCTATTAACATTCTACCCCTCCGGGGTATTCCTGTTTTGATACGGTTTTGGGGTGCGACCTTTAGACCCACCTTTACACTTTCCGCAGCACGCTCTCCAGCGTTACATTGGCTCCGCCCTGCCGTTTGCTTTCTTCGGCGGCTTCCATGAAGGCAAAAATTTCCAGCGTTTCGGCGGCACTGACCGGCGGTTTTCCGGTATTGAAAAAGGTTACGATTTGTACCAACAACGCTTTGTAGCCTTCGTAGGGGCCGATGGGTGCAATGCCTTTTTCGCCGTACGCCGTGCCGCCATACCCGGTTTTTCCAGAGCGGATTCCCCGGAAAGTCCCGATCCGATCATCATTCCAGATGCCAACAACCACGTCGGCATCCTTTGTGTGCGTCCGGCTCACCTGTTTGCAACCCGGCCCCATCACCGTGAAAAGCGTTTCGACGCCGTGGATGCCGTACCAGAACAGATCCGGATGGGTTTTCTCGATGGGCGACGGACTGTAGGTGTCAGCCCCCAGCACTTTCCCGACGGTTTTTCCCTGCGCAATGTCCTGCGCACTGGTCATGTAGCGGAGCGACGAAGCCGAAAAAACCGGAACGTTGGCCTTTTGGGCGGCTTCAAAAATAGCTTTCGTATCGGCCAGCGAAGCCGCAATCGGTTTATCGATAAACACCCGTTTCCCGGCCTTGAACACTTTCAGCGCCTGCTCCAGATGCAAACGGCCGTCGTTGGTTTCCAGCAACACCACATCCACTTTTCGGAGCAGTTCGTCGATGGAACCGACAATTTCGACGCCCAGTTTTTTCACTTCTTCCGTATACCCCGCCACCCGGCTGACACTCGATTCGATGTCATTGCTGCCCTTCGGATAAGCCGCCACGACGCGGTAGCCATCCAGTTCAGGACCGGCGGTCGGACTGTTCAGTTCTTTGGTGAAAGCGGTGCTGTGCGAGGTGTCCAGACCAATGATACCAACCCGTTTTCCCTCCGCCAAAGGAGTCGGTTCAGGCATCGAAAAAAGGGTGTGCGGCAGGCTGAGCGAGAGTCCCGTAGTGGCTGTCACACCCAGAAATTTTCTACGGTTAAGCAAATGATTCATCCGATTCGGGCTAAAAAGGTCGTATTATTGTAAGAATAGCAATTTTATTCGTTTTATCCGTCTGCTGTTTCAATGGTAGGTCGATAAAAATACGGTTTTTTCCAGATATGGCTCATCTACCAAACCTGATCATTGATCTGGCGATCATTTTGGGAACCGCAGCCGTAACGACGCTTCTTTTCAAATGGCTTAAACAACCCCTCGTTCTGGGTTATATTCTGGCCGGAGTGCTCGTAGGGCCAAAGTTTTCATTATTCCCGACCATTTCCGACCCGGCCACCATTCGCATCTGGGCCGACATTGGCGTCATTGTGCTGCTGTTCAGCCTCGGGCTTGAGTTTAACATCAAAAAGCTCGTCAAAGTCGGCGGCACGGCGTCCATGACAGGGGTCATTGAAATTTCGGCGATGGTGCTCCTCGGCTACCTCACCGGCATGTGTCTGGGCTGGTCGACGATGGATAGCATTTTTCTGGGCGGTATTGTCTGCATTTCCTCCACCACCATCATCATCCGGGCGTTCGACGAACTGGGTATCAAAACCCAGCAGTTTGCCGGTATTGTTTTTGGAATTCTCGTGATTGAAGACATCGTGGCGGTTTTGTTGCTCGTGCTGCTTTCCACGCTGGCCGTCAGCAAGCAGTTTTTCAGTGCCGAAATGCTGGTTGCCATCATGAAACTGGCGTTTTTTCTGGTCATCTGGTTTCTGGGCGGTATATTTCTCGTTCCCTCTTTGTTGCGAAGCGGCCGAAAATTCATCACCGACGAAACCCTGCTGATCATCTCGCTGGCGCTGTGTCTGCTCATGGTGGTTTTCGCCACGAGCGTCGGTTTTTCGCCCGCTTTGGGCGCTTTCATCATGGGATCGATTCTGGCCGGAACCATTTACGCCGAACGCATCGAACACCTGCTGACCTCGATCAAGGATCTGTTTGGAGCGGTATTTTTTGTCTCGGTTGGTATGTTGATCGACCCGGCCCTTCTGGTCGAATACGCCGGACCGATTGCGATAGTTACCATTGTCGTTATTCTGGGCAAATCCATTTTTGTCACCCTCGGTGCGCTCGTGGTGGGCCAGCCGCTGAAACAATCGATTCAGACCGGGATGAGCCTGGCACAGATCGGGGAGTTTTCGTTCATCATTGCCACGCTGGGCCTCAATCTGAAAGTCACCAGCGGTTTTCTGTATCCCATTGCCGTTGCGGTTTCCGCCCTAACGGCCTTCACCACGCCCTACATGATCAAGGCGTCCGGCCCGCTCTGCACCTGGGTGGAAAGCAAACTGAGCCCGCGAACCAAACTCTTCCTGACGGCCTACAGCTCCGGGGCGCAAACCATCGGCAGTGTGAGTGACTGGTATCAACTGCTTCGTGAACACATTCAGATCATCATCGTCAACACCGCCGTCATTCTGGGCATCATTCTGCTCGCATCCCGCTGGCTGATGCCCCTGATTGCGGAGGAAATCATCGGCAGTCCGGGAGCCGATATTCTGACCGGTTTTCTGTCCATCCTGCTGATGGCTCCGTTTCTGTGGGCGCTGGTGCTGAAACGAATCAACCGGCCGGTTTACACCCGGCTCTGGACCGAACGACGCGCGTATCGGGGGCCGCTGGTGACGCTGGCAATTGCCCGGGGCGTCATCGGGCTGGGGCTTGTGCTGCTGTTGCTGCAACAATTTTTCTCCGTTAGCCTCCTGCTTTTCGTCGTCGTTGTGCTGACCGGCGGCTGGCTCGTGCTGGGCAAGCGGCTTCCGTTGATTTATGACCTGATCGAAAAGCGGTTTCTGATCAATCTCAATTCCCGCCAGATTTACCAGGAAAACCGCATGGGGCGGAATCTGCTGCCGTGGGATGCCCACCTTTCCTATTTCGAAGTCAATGCCGAATCGCCGGGCGTCGGGTCTACCCTGGCCGAACTGGCGCTTCGCGAAAAATACGGCGTCAATGTCATTTCCATTGCGCGCGGCAGCGTGACGATGCTGGTGCCGGGCCGCAACGAACGGCTGTTTCCGGGCGATAAAATTGCGGTAATTGGTACCGACAAGCAACTCGAACATTTCATTAGCCTGATCGAACCCGCCAAAAAGGAGAAGGTGCAGACTACACCGGCGCAGGAAATTTCGCTTCAGAAAATTGCCGTCGATGAGTCGTTTCCCTACATCGATCAAAGCATTCGAAATTCCGGGATTCGGGAAAAAACCCAGGGGCTCATCGTGGGCATTGAACGCAAGGGAACACGCATTTTAAATCCGGATTCAACGACCTTTTTCCTGCCGGGCGATGTTATCTGGCTGGCCGGGAACACAAAACTCATCAAGGAGTTTCAGCGGGAAAACCGCTTGCGGACGTTTAAATAGTATAAGAGTCTGTTTCAAAATGATGCATTGCCGCTTTCCGTTTTGCCCCCAACCCCCTAAAGGGGGCTTTCAAATCCGGATGGTTTAGCCCCCTAAAGGGGGTTGGGGGCAAAACGGAAATCAAACCTCTTTTTTTACTTTATGAAATTACTGTACAGCTACTTACGCGGTTTCTGGCCACTCCTCATTCTGGCTCTGCTATTGGCCGCGATCAACCAGATTTTTTCGCTGCTCGATCCGTACATCTTCCGAAAAATCATCGATCAGTACGTCGTCAAACCGGGTTCGGCCATCCAGCGGCTGGATTTTGTCAGCTTCCTGAGCGATGGCGCCGGGCTGCTGATCTTGCAGGCACTGGGCGTTGCGATGGTGAGCCGCATCGCCAAAAACTTCCAGGATTATTACGTCAACGTCATCACGCAGCGACTCGGCGCCCGGCTCTATTCCGACGGTTTGCGCCACTCGCTCGACCTGCCCTATCAGGTGTTTGAAGACCAGCGGTCGGGCGAAACGCTGGGTAAACTCCAGAAGGTGCGGACGGATGTGGAAAAGCTGATCCAGTCGTTTGTCAACGTATTGTTCACCTCGGTCGTCGGGATTATCTTCGTCATGTGGTATGCCAGCACGGTATACTGGCCCATTGCCCCGGCCTATTTTCTGACCATTCCATTGCTCGGTTTTGTCAGTTCGCTGCTCAGTAAAAAAATTAAAGTCGTTCAGAAAAACATTGTGGCCGAAACCACGGCACTGGCCGGTTCGACCACCGAAAGTCTGCGCAACATCGAACTCGTGAAAAGCCTCGGGCTGGCCCAGCAGGAAACCGAACGGCTGAATGCAACTACCGAAAAAATCCTGCGACTCGAACTCAAAAAAGTCCGTTATGTGCGTTCGCTGTCGTTCGTGCAGGGCACCTTTGTGAACTTACTGCGAAATGCCATCATGCTGATGATGCTGTTTCTGGTGGTGCAGGGACGCATTACGGTGGGCGAATTTTTCTCGCTCTTTATTTACTCCTTCGCCATTTTCGGGCCGTTGCAGGAGTTGGGTAACATCATCAACATTTACCGGGAAACGGAAGCGTCGCTGGCCAATTTCCAGCAGATTCTCGACACGCCCCGCGACGTCAAACCGGCTCATCCGATCCCGATCAAGAAAATTCAGACGCTGGCGTTCGAGGACGTCCGTTTCAAACACTTATCCGCCGACAACCCGGCCCTCGACGGCATTTCGTTCGATGTCAAACTGGGCGAAACCATCGCGTTTGTCGGGCCGTCCGGTTCGGGGAAGACGACGCTGGTCAAGCTGCTGGTTGGTCTGTATCCCCCGCTGGCGGGCCGGATTCTGTACAACGACGTTCCGGGTTCGGAAGTCGACCTGGACGAATTGCGCGAACAAATCGGCTTTGTAACGCAGGACACGCAGCTTTTTGCCGGAACCATTCGCGAAAACCTGCGCTTTGTAGCTCCGAATGCCACTGACGCAGAATGCCTCACGGCACTCCGTCAGGCGGCCGCCGATACGCTTTTGAGTCGCGCTCCGCAAGGGCTCGATACGGTGATTGGCGAAGGTGGGGTGAAAGTTTCCGGGGGTGAAAAGCAACGACTCAGCATCGCCCGCGCGCTGCTGCGCCGTCCGACCCTGCTGGTGTTCGACGAGGCCACGTCGGCCCTCGATTCGCTGACGGAGGAGGAAATCGGCAAAACCGTCCGCCAGCTTTCGGGTTCGCGGCAGCACATCACGATTCTGATTGCCCACCGCCTGAGCACGATTCTGCACGCCGACCGGATTTTTGTACTGGAAAAAGGCCACGTTGCCGAACAGGGGCGTCATGCGGATTTGCTGTTGCAGAAAGGACTCTACTACGCCATGTGGCGGCAGCAAATTGGCGAACGCAAAGAAGTGGCCGTGGTATAATCACGGATTTCGACAAAAAAACCGGGGCTCAACTCCGGTTTTTTGTCTTCTTTGACTTAGAAGAAGCGGGAAACTTACTCGTCAGCGACCAGAAAGTCGTCTTTCCGGGCGACGGCACTCAAAACGATATAGCCAAAACCACCCGCCAGAACCGAGGCAATGAGAATGGCAAATTTGGCTCCTGCGGCAAAAACCGGCTGATCGGCAAACGACAGGAGCGCAATAAAAATCGACATGGTAAAACCGATGCCGCCCAACAGGCCTAATCCGATAATATGGGGCCAGCGGGCGCCTTCGGGTAAGGTACACCAACCCGCTTTGACAGAAAACCAGGAAAGCAACGTAATTCCCACGGGTTTGCCCACTACAAGTCCCACCAGAATGCCCAGCCCCAGCGGGGTCGACAAGCCTTGCAACATGCCGGATTCAAACCGGATGTTGGTGTTGGCGAGCGCAAACAGCGGCATGATGGCAAAATTGACCGGTTTGATCAGCAGGTGTTCCAGCTTTTCCAGCGCCGACTCGGTGTCATCCGGTGTGGTCGGCAGCGTAAAGGCCGTAAGCACCCCGGCGATGGTGGCATGAACACCCGAATGGTGAATAAAATACCACATGAACAGGCCGGGAATCAGGTAAAAGGCCAGATTCGTTACGCCCACCCGGTTGAAAATAATCAGTACCAACAAAATACCCCCTGCATACGCGAGGTAATTGACATGCAGGTCCGTGCTATAGAAAATGGCGATCACCACGATGGCGACCAGATCGTCCACAATGGCCAGGGCGGTCAGGAAGATTTTGAGCGACGCCGGAACCCGTTTTCCCAACAACGTGATGAGGGCGAGGGCAAACGCAATGTCCGTTGCCATCGGAATTCCCCAACCCACCGCGGTTTCGGTGCCGCGGTTCAGCATCATGTAAAACAGGGCCGGAACCGCCACACCACCGATGGCCGCAAAAATGGGCAAAGCCGCCTTTTTGACGGATGACAATTCCCCTTCGACCAATTCCCTTTTGATTTCCAGGCCCACCATTAGAAAAAAGATCGCCATCAGGCCGTCGTTGATCCAGATCAAAACGGAGTATTGTAAATCTAGACCGCCCCAGTCCGTTCCCAGCCGGGTGGCCAGCAAATTTTCAAAGGACGTCCCCAAGGGCGAATTGGCAATACCAAGCGAAATAATGACACAGAGAAACAGCAGAATACCGCCGGTTGAACCCGATGTAAAAAATTCCTGGAAGTGTTTCAGCACCGTTGCTTTCATCGTTTTTCAATTGATAAAATGCAATAGTAAGAAGAAACATTCAGCCGGGCCACTTAATCTTATTTTAATCTTTTTCCTTGCTTTTTTTAATTTCTTTTTAATATTTGTCTTGGTAACCGATTCATTAATATTGGTCACATTCGGAATTATGCTGCAACTTACTCCCCCCTGACGACGATTTTCCGCTAGCCCCAACCCTGGGCTAGATCGTTGACGCGGCCGCATCGAGTGCCGGGGAGTTCCTCTTTTTTCCACTTTTTCGAGCAGTGTCCAGCCGTTTTGCGGCTGGCAGGTCTGGCTTTCCTTTTCTGCCATTTGCGGAGGAGAGTCTACAAATTTCGCTTTAGCTATGCTATATCTTATTCCACCCTGATCATTCGATCAGAGATCAATATCATTTTAGCAAACACGAGCACAATTGGCCGTAACGCTTCTCTTCTGGCTTTTCCAGATACCTACAGTATTCTTACCTTTTTTTCATCTAATCCCTCGCATAATGGATACGAAGCTGAAAAAAAACGTCCAGGAGTTCAACCGGAATGTGAACGAAAATGGCGGTTTTCTGTATACCACCAATGCCCAGTTTTCGTCGCATGTTGCCAACAAACGGATTTCGGACGAGATCTTCAAACTCATCAAACCACATTACAAAACCCTGGTAGACATTGGCTGTGGCGACGGCATGTATACCAACAACATCAAGGAGAACTTCCCGCATCTGGCCGTGCACGGCTTCGATCCTGCCGATTCGGCCATTCAGATCGCCAGTAAGAAGTACCCTAACGTAAAGTTTGAAACCATTAATTTGCTGGACGACCAGTTGCCAGTTCCGGCTAAAAAATACGATGTAGCCGTTATCCGGGGTGTACTCCACCACCTTTCCGACCAGCAAAAAGCCATCACCAATGCGTTCCGGTTCGCCGATCATCTGATTATCATGGAACCGAATGGCAACAATCCCCTTCTGAAAGTCATCGAGAAAACGTCCAAATATCACATCGAACACGAAGAACAGTCCTTCTTCGAATGGGAATTGAAACGCTGGATACGCAATGCGGGCGGGCAAATTGATTCGTGGAGCTATGTCGGTTACGTCCCTTTCTTTTTTCCGACCGGCCCCGCGAAAGTGGTCTATTTCTTACAGCCTTTTCTGGAAAAAATTCCGGGTTTAAAGCACATTTTTTCGGCCCAGTTTATCATTTCCTGTATGAAAAAGCCATAAAATTCGGCTCCTCTGGTTCTGTTGAGTGCGTTAGAAACGGCACCTATATTAACGGGAGAATACCGCTATTTACAGCTGCTTCTTGTCGTAAGTCAGGTTTCATTTTACCAGGCATACGACTGGAAACAAGCTTCCTTGCTCATTTCGCCAACCGCAATGCTTGCGCATAGACGTCCGGCAATTCACTCTGCTCGACGGCCACAGCCGCCCGTTCCACATCGTACGGCACCCGAACAAACTCGACGTGAACACCATCGGCAGAACCAGGCCGGGCGGTTTCGTCGATCGTGAGCAGAACGTAACCCGCGCGGGGGTCGCCGTCCTTGGGTTTGCCCACAGAACCAATGTTGATGGCATGCCGGTAATACGGCGTTTCGCCTTCGCCCAGCGCGTTGACCACTTTGTAATACGGTTTGTGCGTGTGGCCAAAACACATAATATCGGCATGAGCACCCTCCAGAACGCGCGCCAGACTACGATCTCCGCGATCTTCAAACAGGTATTCGTTGACCCGCCGGGGACTGCCGTGTACCAGCAACAAAGAAACCGGCGTTTGCTGCTGCCACAATTGTCCGGACGGTTGGCCGCTGCCATTGTTGCCCAATTCAAACTCGACGCGAATGTGGGTGGGTAAAGTCCGCAGATACGCCCGTTCGTCGTCGCCGACGGTTTTGTTGGTGTAGGCAATCGAAACCTTGCCGTTGGCTTTTTCATCGTCGGTTTTGTAAGCGCACCCGCAATCGTCCGACGAGCGGCCGATGCCGTAGTCGTAGTTACCGGCAATCGTCGGAATGTTCCGACGGCGAATTTCAGCGATCACTTCGTTGGGCCAGATGTTATACCCCACCAGATCGCCCAGGCAATACACTACGTCCGGTTTTTGGCGGTCGATGTCGGCTAAAACCGCTTCCAGAGCGGGCAGGTTGGCGTGGATGTCGGAAAACAGGGCAATTTTCATACGGTTTTTGGGGACGGTTTTTGGGAGGAAATTCCAAATGTATTCTTCTGTTTACGCGCAAAGTTGACCATCAGGATCAAAACCGGCACTTCGATCAGTGGGCCGATGACGGCGGCAAAAGCGGCTCCGGAGTCGATGCCAAAAACAGCAATGGCCACGGCAATGCCCAACTCAAAGTTGTTTCCGGCGGCCGTGAAAGCCAGCGAGGTGGATTTGGCGTAATCGGCACCGGCCCGTTTGGACAGATAGAACGCCGAGAAAAACATGATGGCAAAATAGATCGTCAGCGGAACGGCAATCCGGAGTACATCGAACGGAATGGAAACGATCAGTTTTCCTTTCAGGCTGAACATCACCACAATCGTGAACAGCAGGGCGATGAGTGTCATCGGGCTGATGGCCGGTAAAAATGACTCTTCATACCATTGGCGGCTGAAAACGCGCGTCAGAATCAGCCGCGACAGCAAACCGGCCAGAAACGGAATGCCCAAATAAATAAAAACACTCTGCGCCACTTCGCCAATCGTGATATCGACCATAAAGCCCTGTAAACCAAACAAAGGCGGCAAAACGGTGATGAAAACGTAGGCGTAAAGCGAATAGAACAGCACCTGAAAAATGCTATTGAAAGCCACCAGACCGGCCGCATAGAGCCGGTCGCCCCCCGCCAGATCGTTCCAGACAATGACCATCGCGATGCAGCGGGCAATTCCGATCAGGATCAAACCGGTCATGTAGCCGGGTTTATCGGGCAAAAAGATCACGGCCAGAAAAAACATCAGCAACGGGCCGACAATCCAGTTTTGCAGCAGCGACAGCCCCAGAATTCTGGTATTGGAAAATACTTTGGGCAATTCGGAATACCGCACCTTCGCTAAGGGCGGGTACATCATCAGAATCAGGCCGATGGCCAGCGGCACATTGGTCGAACCGGAATTAAACACGTTGATGAAGCCTTCCGATTGCGGAAAAAAGTAGCCGATGCCCACCCCAAGCAGCATGGCAAGAAAAATCCAGAGTGTTAAAAACCGGTCGAGAAACGAAAGGCGGGGCATGTTCATACGGCATGGTCGTTTACGGTTCGCTTCATCACAATGGCTGAAGACGGACAAAGGGTACTGAATTGCTGCGTTTGCTGAATGTCTTCAGGCACGTCCGATCGGCCTACCCGCTGAAAACCGTGCCGATCAAAATAGCGGTCGGCCGTGGTGGTGATCAGATACACGTCAACCAACCC
Source organism: Larkinella sp. (assembly GCF_965227735.1). Taxonomy (NCBI): domain Bacteria; kingdom Pseudomonadati; phylum Bacteroidota; class Cytophagia; order Cytophagales; family Spirosomataceae; genus Larkinella; species Larkinella sp. The sequence continues at coordinate 2,905,223 of NZ_OZ245776.1, forward strand.
GTCGGCTTGGGCGGTTTCCAGCAGTCGGTTAACCAGTTGCGCAGCGATGTGCCGCCCCTGGTACTGCGGATCTACGGCCACAGAACGCAGCAGCGCCACGGTTCCGAAGCATTCCAGACCCGCCACGCCAACGCAGGCTTCCTGTGCTTTGACAAGCAGAAAACCGGTTAGTTCGGGTGACAAATCATCGGTCAGCAACTCAGCCTGCTGCAACAGCGCAATAACGGCTTCCCGGTCTTCCGGGCGCGCATTTTCGATTTGTAAAGCCATCTTTTTCAGGATTGAACGCGTTGACGAACGGAAACTAATTGCAGCAGTCGGGTCCGCAGCAGGAAGCGGTTTTCGGCTCTGAATCGGCGAATTCGGGAGCAGTTGCGGCAGGCTTTTCGGCGTAAACCGTGATGCTGTAAATGCCCCGGGCTGAATGGCCTTTGTCCTGCTGGCGATAGTCAGTGATCTCGTCCGCAGTCAGATAGCTTTGCAGCAGTTCGTCGGGCAGAACAATTTCGCGTTCTTTTTGCAGGACGATCCCGGTAAAACCGGCTTCCTGCACGATCTGCAAATAGGTATCTTTCTGGATAGCCCCCGACACACAGCCCGCATACAATTCGGCATCCTTGATGATGCCCGCAGGTAAATCGCCTTTCAGCACGATGTCCGAAATGCTGAAATGACCGCCGGGTTTCAGAATCCGGAACGTCTCGGAAAACGCTTTCTGCTTGTCGGGAACCAGGTTCATCACACAGTTGCTCACCACCACATCGGCCAGGTTGTCGGGCAGCGGCATGTCTTCGATGTCGCCATACACGAAATCAACGTTGGTATACCCTAGCGTTTTGGCATTCCGGCGGGCACGGTCGATCATGGCCGGCGTCATGTCCAGGCCAATTACCCGACCGGTTTCGCCGGTTTCGGCCCGGGCCACAAAACCGTCGTTGCCCGCTCCTGAGCCCAGATCCACCACCACGTCGCCGGGTTTGATCTGCGCAAATTGCGTCGGCAGGCCACAGCCCAGCCCCAGATCGGCTTCGGCCACGTAACCGTTCAATCCGTCATAGCCAACGGCCATGTTGATGGGTACGTCATTCGAGGGGCCACAGCACGACGTAGGACCACACCCGCAGCCAGCCGCTTCAGACTGCCCCCCTTCGGCAATGGCGCCGTAGGTCTGGCGCACGATTTCTTTTAGTTGTTCAGCAGTTTCCATGTTCACTTATTTATTTGTTTATTGTAATATTACGATTGACTCAGGCAAAAAAATAGCGACGCCGGTTTTAGCAACAGGTCGCGGGCGCGAACGAATCCAGCAGGGTACCAAACGTCTGCCGGGCCTCTTCCCAAACGGTTTCGTTGATGCAATAGCACACGCGGGGCGGATCGATTTCGCCCTTGATGATGCCGATGCGTTTCAGTTCTTTCAAATGCTGGGAAACCGTCGGTTGCGCCAGTGGCAATTCATCCACCAGATCACCACAGACACAGGATTTTTTCGCAATCAGCAATTGCAGAATGGCCACCCGGGCCGGATGGGCAAAGGCTTTGGCCAGATCAGCGATGCGGTTTTGCTGGTCAGAAAATATTTCGGTTTTGGTGAGTCCCATGCTGCAAAGGTAACAGGCTTTTTGTTAATCGCAATATTACGATTTATTTTTTTGATGGTCAGATTTTTTGGGGCCGTAGATGCTACCCGGCTGCTGCACGTACGGTAAATTTCCATCGGCACGAAATTATACGTACCTTTTCCTACTTCGTTTTCAATCCATCCAATTTTAATTCCGTATGAAAAACGCCTTCATCCTGTATGCCCTTATCTCTTTTTTCAGTCAAGCGAAAGCACAAACTTCTACACCTGCGAATGGTACGGAATACCTGAAACTCATCCCCGGTTCGGAGCAATCGGCCTTCAAACGCCTGGAGCTTTCGTCCGACATCGATACGACCTGGAGCCGCTGGAAAGAACGGGGGTATAACTTTGGCTTTAATCCACGAATTACGCCGATGTATACGACCGTCAATGGAATTCTGAGTACGCCCTACATGATCCAGGTGCGGGGCAATGAAAACGAACGGAACCGCAAACGCTGGGGCTATCACGTGTTTGAAGGCTACGCCAGAGATGACAAATCCCGCATCACGATGCTGGTGAATAAACACATCGAAGACGAAAAACCGGTCGCTGAACTTTATTATTACAGCACGGTGTATAACCACGACGAACCGGCCTATAACTGGTTTAAAATCGGCTCCGATGTCCGGCAACACTCGTTTCTGTTCAGCCGGGATAAAGCGATTTTCTATGGCTCTTTAAAAATGACCAATGCGCTGACGTTAGGCAATATTGGGCGCGATAATCTGCTGGTGGAAAAACCGACGGCAGATGCCGAAACCAATTACGCCGAGGACGCGAAACACGTCAATTACGAAGCGTTGAAAAACAGCGAAAACGGAACGATCTTCTACGATAAAGACCACAACATCGTCGTGATCAAAATCAACGGAAAGTGGATGAAACTGGCGGTGGAAGCGTTGCCGAAAAATGTTAATTATCCGTTTTGAAGCTACTGGTTGGAAGGAGCACTTTCTAAGCAGTATGTTAATGTGAGTCAGAATTGATCAGGCTCCAGCGGAGCCCTCTGTCAATAGCCTGTTAGCAATCCGGTCATGAATAAGCTCCGGAGGAGCGTCCTTCTTATTCAGGACGCTCCTCCGGAGCTTATCGCCTATTCAGTACGTATATTCTAGTAACAGGGAGCCCCTCCGGGGCAAGTCCCCTGCTTATCCATTGGCTTCAATACCCCGGATTCTGCGTCAGATTCGGGTTCAGATCCCGTTCGCGCTGCGGAATCGGATACAGCGTATGCGTTTCCGTAATGCTGGTTTTACCTTTGGCTTTCAGCAGTGGCACCAACCGACCTGTCCGCACCAGATCAAACCAGCGGTGTCCTTCGGCGTTGAATTCCCAGCGTCGTTCGTCCCAGATCGCCTGCCGGAAAGCGTCTTTGGTTAAAGCCGCTGTGAAGTCGGCGGTCGAAGCTCCGGTTAACGGAAAACCGTAAGCCCGGCGCCGAATGGGATTGATGGCGTCCAGAGCCGCAGCCGTGGGGCCGCTGATTTCATTGTCGGCTTCGGCAAACATCAGCAGCACATCGGCATACCGGATGATCGGGAAGTTGTTGTTGGCATCGCCAAACGCCCGCGCCGATGGATCGACGTATTTATTGAAGTGCTGGAAGGTATTGACGGTTTTTCCGGCCCCATCGACATACGAGTTCAGGAATAGTTCCCTGCGTTTATCCCCGGTTTTGAAGCTGTTGTACAGGTCCATCGTCGGAATGAACGACCCGAAACCCCGGCCCGTGATGGGCGAGTTTTCCGGCGCAAAATACGTCACCATGCCGCTGCCCTGCCCGCTTCCGTTGCCCACAAACTGAATCTCGAACACCGACTCTTTGCCGTTTTTATTCGAAATCGCAAACACGTCGATGTAACGGTCAAACAATCCGTAACCGTATTTGGCGGCATTGTCGATCACTTCTTTGGATTTGGCCCGCGCGTTCGTAAAATCCTTTTTGGTGAGGTACACCCGCGCCAGCATCGACTTGGCGGCTCCGGCGGTAACGCGACCCAGATCGGCACCCGTAAACTTGTCGGGCAACGACGTTTCGGCCTCGGTCAGGTCCTTGATGATTTGCGTATAGACCTCATCGGCACTGGCCCGGGCCACATCTTTCCCGGCACTCAGCGACTGGGTTTCGGTCAGCATCAGCGGCACCCCGCCATACCAGCGCACGAGGTAAAAATAATAGAAAGCCCGCAGGAATTTCGCTTCCCCGATCAACCGCTTTTTCAGCGTTTCGTCCATCGTAATGCCCGGAATCCGGTCGATGGCGGTGTTGGCGCGGTTGACGCCCTGGTAGATCACCTGCCAGCTCTGCGTCACCACACTGTTGGTCGGAATGGTCTGGAAACTCCAGAGCTGAACCCGGTCGGCATTGTTCAGCAGGGGGTCCATATCATCCGACGGCAGATCGCCCATGATGATGAAATTCCGGCTTTGGTCGCCCACCTGATTGGCGATGTCATAGACGGCATTGACGGCCGCCGTGGCATCGTTGGCGTTCGTGTAAAAATTGACCGGAGCCAGCGACGACGGGGGCGTTTCTTCCAGCGAACACGCTCCCAGCCCGAAAGTCAACGCGGCAACAGCAAGGATATGATTGATTTTCATGATCGTACAAAAAGTTTAAGGTCGGATTAGAGTCCAATGTTCAGACCGGCCAGAATCATTTTATTGCCCGGATAGCTCCCGTAGTCGCTGCCCTGGCTCAGTGTGCTTTGTCCAAACCGGTTCACTTCCGGATCAAAACCGCTGTAGTTGGTGAACGTAATCCAGTTCTGCGCACTGACGTAGACCTTCACGTTATACAGTTTGATTTTACTGACCAGCGACGACGGCAGCGTGTACGACAAATTGATGTTTTTCACCCGCAGATACGACCCATCCTCAATCTGACGACTCGACAGCACGTAGGCATTGCCGACGGCGTTGGCGCGCGGAATGGTGTTGCTCGGATTCGTCGGCGTCCAGCGGTTCAGGGTTTCCGTCGACTGGTTGCTAACGCCGGTCAGCGACTCCTGCTCAAAGCGGTTGATGTTGAAAATGCTGTTGCCGTACGTTCCCTGCATGAAAACGCTCAGTTCGACGCCTTTGTAAGAGAACGTATTGGTCAACCCACCGTAGAGTTTCGGCTGGGCGTATCCCAGAATCACGCGGTCGCTGGCGTTGATGGCACCGTCGCCGTTCTGATCCACGTAACGCCGGTCGCCCGGTTTGGCGGTTTTCTGCGCAGAGCCATCGACTTCGGCCTGCGTCTGAAAAATACCGTCCGTTTTGTAACCGTAGAACAAGCCAATCTGCTCACCCACCCGCACCAGCCCGGAGTTCGGAAGCTGGAGGTGACCGCTGGCATCGCCCGATGCAAATTCAGTCTGATCGCCCAGATTCAGCACTTCGTTGCGGTTGGCCGCAATGTTAAACGCCGTCGTCCATTTGAACGCACCCGTCAAATTGGTGGAATTGATGCCCAGTTCGACCCCCTGATTCCGGATGCTTCCCAGGTTTTGCAGAGCCGACGCATATCCCGAAACGTAAGGCAGCGGCACCGACAGCAGCAGATCGGTCGTTTTCTTGTTGTAATAATCGGCCGTCAGCGTAATGCGGTTATTCAGAACGCCCACATCGACACCGACATCGAACTGCGCCGTGGTTTCCCAGCGCAAATCCGGGTTGGCCACGCGCGACGGCCCGATGCCGATCACAACGGTGTTGTTGAAGTTGGCATTTTGCGTTCCCAGCGTCGCCAGGGATTGGTATTGCGTAATTTCCTGGTTTCCGCTCAAACCATAGCTCACCCGCAGTTTCAGATCGTTGATCACATTATTGCCTTTCAGGAAATCCTCTTCCGACAACCGCCATGCCACCGAAGCCGACGGAAAAACCGCCCATTTGTTGCTGGCACCAAACCGGGATGAACCATCGGCCCGAACCGTTGCCGTCATCAAATATTTACCGGCATAATCGTAGTTGGCCCGACCGATGTACGAATTAAGCTGCCAGTTGCTGGCCGACGACGCCGGAACCAGCGCCGTCGATGCCGAGCCCAGGTTTTCGTAGGTCAGAATGTCGTTGGCAAATCCCTGCGAACGAGCCTCAACGCTCTCGAACCGGTTGCCCTGCATCGTGTAACCAGCCAGAAGCGTCAGGTTATGAGCATTCCCGAAGGTTTTGTTGTAGGTCAGCGTGTTTTCGTTCAGCCAGGTCGACGATTGGGTGTTGATGATCGATGCCTGACCGCTCAGTTGCGTACCGGTGGCGGTATTGCGCGACAGGTACAGGCTGCGTTTGGAGTAATTGACATCGGCCCCGAAGCTCGTCCGGAACGTCAGACCGGGAATGATTTTGTAATCGGCGAATACGCTTCCGATCATCCGCGTTCCAACGGTTTTGTTGAACGTTCCCAACGCCTGCGCCACCGGGCTACCGATCTGAATCCGGCCGGGCGTGTTGAAAACCACCAGCGTTCCGTCCGGGTTGCGAACCGGCTGCGTCGGCGAGAAGTTCAGTGCGCTGTAGACGACGGTTCCGCTCGTTCCGCCATCGGCGTCCGTCGGCACGGCATTGTTGCGGCTCCGGATCACGTTCAGGCTGGTTCCGATGTTGAACCGGTCGTTGATTTTATGGTCGAAATTGAAGCGGAATGAAGCCCGGTCGTACTCGGAATTGATGATAACGCCCTGCTGATTCAGGTAGTTGGCCGAAACCGCATAGCGCGTTTTGTCCGAACCACCCGACGCCGTCAACTGGTAGTTTTGAATCGGCGCTTCCCGGAAAATTTCATCCTGCCAGTTGGTGCCTTCGCCAAAACCGGCGATTTGTGCGTCCGTGAAAACCGGTGCCCGGCCCACATTCGTGTTGGCTTCGTTCACCAGCGTCGCATACTGCGTTGCGTTCAGCATCGGCAGTTTCTTGCGAACCTGCTGAATGCCATAATAGGTCTCAAATTCGATGCGGTTTTGGCCTGATTTACCCCGTTTGGTGGTAATCAGCACCACGCCATTGGCACCCCGCGACCCGTAAATGGCCGTCGCCGACGCATCTTTCAGGATTTCCATCGACTCGATGTCGTTCGGGTTCAGGTTGGCTCCACTTTCGTTGTACACCGGAAAACCGTCGATGACGTAGAGTGGCTCGTTTCCGGCATTGATGGAGTTGCCCCCGCGAATCCGAATGGTGACCCCACCACCCGGCGCGTTGGATGCCTGCGTTACCTGCACCCCGGCGGCCCGGCCCTGCAACGCCTGCCCGACGCCCGTCACCGGTACGGACTTGATGTCTTTCGCCGTAACGGACGACAGCGAACCGGTTACGTCGCTTTTCCGCTGCGTTCCGTAGCCCACCACCACGACTTCTTCCAGCGCTTTCTGGTCTTCGGCCAGCGTAATCGTCAGCTGGCTCCGACCGCCGATGTTCACTTCGAGCGAGGTGAATCCCAGCGACGAAACGACCAGGGTGCCGTTGGACGGAGCGTTCAAACTAAATGTACCCTGTGCATTGGTGGAGGTTCCGGTGGTCGTTCCTTTCACCACCACGTTGGCTCCGGGAATGGCCTCACCGTTGGCTCCCGTTACTTTCCCCGAAACCGGGGCGGTTTGCTGCGCCATAAGCAGGATTGGAAACTGCAGGCCCACCAGCAGGGCGAACCAGATCCACCGGCTGGCTTTTGTACCGTTTTTTTTCATAGGATTTAGAATTGTAAAATAGGTTGCACCCTCGACGCCCACAGGATTGTTGATCGGGTTAACAAATGCTGATTGGTTAATTACTAAGCAATATTAATTGCCAGGAGCCTATAAAATGCCGGAATAATCTAAATCGAACGGTTTGTCCACCTCTTTGAACGGTTTTTGATCGGCCTGAACGATTTGTCCACCAATTTGACCACTAGACGTTATCAAGAAAAAGTTGGACGTAACTAAACTTGCACTTCCAAACCGTAGGAGCAATCCCTGTGAGAAAAAACAGACTTATTCTATCCATTGCCGAAGTCGGGTCCATCGTCGTACTCGTCTCCTTTCTCCTATATTTGCTTTCGATCCTGCTCTGATTTCACGAGTACGACAGCCCGGTTTCGGGGTTGCCAAACGAGTCCATACTTTTTAAGTCATACCGATGCAAACACGGTTACTCCTCTTCCCGGTTTTGATCTGCCACTGGCTGGCGGGGGTGGTTTATGGGCAATTGCCGAAACCACCGAAAACCGTTGTGGCCACGTTGAAGTCCGCCATTCTGGACGAAGCCCGCTGGGCGATGCAGCAGGAGCCCGTTACCGTGACGGCCCAAACCTCGCCCCGGAGCGCGGGCGGCCAACACGATTTTTTTTCGGAAGGTGACTACTGGTGGCCCGACTCCACCAATCCGCAGGGGCCGTATGTCCAGCGCGACGGCATGACGAACCCCGACAATTTTGTCGCCCACCGCCAGGCCATGATTCGCTTCAGCCGGGTGGTGGGGGCGCTGGCGTCGGCCTACGTCATCACCCGCGACGAAACCTACGTCCGGCAGGCTTTCCGGCACCTCAACGCCTGGTTTGTCGATCCGGCCACGCGCATGAATCCATCGTTGCTCTACACCCAGGCCATCAAAGGCCGGGCAACGGGCCGGGGTATTGGCATCATCGACACCATTCACCTGATGGAAGTAGCGCAGGGATTGCGCGTGATGGAAACCGCCCAAAGCAGCGATAAACGATCTGTAGCGGCTGTTCGTCACTGGTTTGCCGACTACCTGACCTGGCTGACGACCCATCCGTATGGGAAAGACGAAATGAATGCGAAGAACAACCACGGCACCTGCTGGGTGATGCAGGTGGCAGCATTTGCCAAACTCACGCAAAACGACTCGCTGCTGGCGTTCTGCCGAAACCGCTACAAAACCGTGCTGCTCCCCGACCAGATGGCCGTCGATGGCAGTTTTCCGCTGGAACTTCGCCGGACCAAACCGTATGGGTATTCGCTGTTCAACCTCGATGCCATGACGATGATCTGTCAGATTTTATCCACCAAAACCGACAACCTCTGGACCTACCAGACCGCCGATGGACGCGGTATTCGGAAAGGTATTTCGTATCTGGTTCCGTATGTGCAGAATAAAGCGAACTGGCCGCTCAAACCCGATGTGATGTACTGGAACGACTGGCCGGTGGCGCATCCGTTTCTGGTGTTTGGAGCCGTGGCTTTTGGCCAACCGACCTGGCTGGCAACCTGGCAAAAACTGGAACATCGTCCGCAGGTTGAGGAAGTGCTGCGGAATCTGCCCATCCGGAATCTCGTCATCTGGCTTTAAGGTCATGTAACTATGAAAAAAGTCCCCATCTCACTACTGGCGTTGCTGGGTCTGCTGACCGGTTTCGTTCCCAACACCCTGATCAAATCCCTGTTCGACCAGGCCGAACAGCAAACCCGGCTGATGCTGAGCGAAGTAGCCGCTGCTGAAAAAAAACCGGGCAATAACAAACCGCTTCTGGTTTCGCCCCGAACGTTGAATGACGCAGGTGAATTACAGCTCGTGCCCGCCCGCGACTGGACGAGCGGTTTTTTCCCCGGCGAACTGTGGTACCTCTACGAATTTACCGGCAAAAAAGAATGGGCCACCCAGGCCCGGTTCTACACGGCCAACCTCGAAGCCGAGAAGATGAACGCCGGTACGCACGACATGGGTTTCAAAATTTATTGCAGCTACGGCAACGGTTTCCGGCTGACGCGCGATCCGGCGTACCGCGAGGTCATTATTCAGGGAGCGAAATCGTTGAGCAAACGGTTTAAACCGACGGCGGGCATCATCCGGTCGTGGGACCACCACAAGGAAGTCTGGCAGTGTCCGGTGATTATCGACAATATGATGAACCTGGAACTGCTGTTTGCGGCCACCCGCCTGACGGGCGACTCGACGTTTTACAAAATCGCCGTTACGCATGCCAGAACGACGCTAAAAAACCATTACCGTCCCGATCATAGTTCCTTTCATGTGGTCGATTACGACACGCTGACCGGAAAAGTTTTGAAGAAAAACACGCACCAGGGCTTCAACGACGCGTCGGCCTGGTCGCGGGGGCAAGCCTGGGGCTTATACGGTTACACGCTTTGTTACCGCGAAACCAAGGACCCGCAGTTTCTGAAACAGGCCGAAGCCATTGCCCGGTTTATGCTTGATCACCCCCGAATGCCCGCCGATCTGGTGCCGTATTACGACTATGATGCGCCGGGCATTCCGAACGAACTGCGCGATGTGTCGGCGGCAGCGGTGATGGCTTCGGCCCTGTATGAACTGAGCACCTACGGTTCCAGTAACGCACACTACCGGGCCAAAGCGGATCAGGTCATCACCAGTTTGTCGAAAAACTATGCTTCGCCGGTCGGAAAAAACCACGGTTTTCTACTCCTGCACAGCACGGGCGCGAAGACGTTCGAGCGGGATGTGCCGCTGGTGTATGCCGATTATTATTATCTGGAAGCGTTGCTGCGAGCAAAAAAGCTGAACGAGAAAAAACCGCTGTTCTGACACCGGAAACCGTCGCTCGTTTCAGGACTTCTCCCATTCATCGGCGTTTTTAATACCCAGTTCTCTCGGATTGAAAACGGGATCTTTCCCCGCTTTTTTCTGAGCCTGGTAGTCTTTCAAGGCCAGCAACGCCGGTTTTCGCAGGAGAACGATGGCAATGATATTGAGCCAGGCCATGATGCCCACGCCAATGTCGCCCAGTGTCCAGGCCAGAGCCGCCGTTTTGACTGATCCGTAAAAGGTGGCACCCAAAATCAGAATGCGAAGGGCCAGCAACAGACTTTTGCTGTTCTTTTTCTGATCCAGGTAGCTCAAATTCGTTTCTGCGATGTAGTAGTAGGCCATGATGGTGGTAAACGCGAAGAAAAAAAGCGATACTGCCACAAAACCGCCACCAAACGATGGGAAGTGGGTGTTGATGGCCATTTGGGTGTATTCGCCCCCAATGGCTGCGCCGGGAATGTTTTCGACCAGAAAACCGCCTTTCGGATTCACGACATTGTATTGTCCCGTAAATAAAATCATGAAGGCGGTGGCGGTACAAACGAACAGCGTATCGACATATACTGAAAACGCCTGCACCAGTCCCTGTTTGGCAGGATGGCTGGTTTCGGCGGCTGCGGCCGCGTGCGGGGCCGTTCCCTGACCGGCCTCATTGGAGTAGATGCCTCGTTTCACGCCCCAGGCCACGGCCATGCCGAAAACGCCACTGTAGAGCGGTTCCAGATCAAACGCCGACCGTAAGATGAGGCTCATCACCGAGGGGATTTCGGTGATGTTCATGACGATGATGATAACGGCCATCAGGATGTAGGCCCCGGCCATAAACGGAACGACAATTTCGGCTACTTTCCCGATGCGTTTTACCCCCCCGAAGATGATCAGCGCCAGCAGAAGTGTTACAATGCCGCCGGTAACGGCCACCGGAAGTTGAAACGCATTTTGGGCACTGATGGCAATGCTGTTGCTTTGAACGCCGGGCAAAAATAAGGCGGTGCTCAGAACCGTTGCGATGGCAAACAGCGTTGCATACCATTGAATTCCAAGCCCTTTTTCGATGTAGTAGGCTGGGCCACCCCGGTATTGGCCGTCTTTCACCTGCTTGTAAATCTGACCCAGCGTGGCCTCGATGAAGGCTGATGCTGCCCCTAAAAACGCAATGGTCCACATCCAGAAAACCGCGCCCGGCCCGCCCATGGCGATGGCCGTGGCAACACCGGCGATGTTTCCGGTTCCGACCCGTCCCGAAATGGCAATGGCGAAGGCCTGAAAGGAGCTGACCCCTTTTGCGGATGATTTGCCGCCAAACAGCAACTGAACCATGTCTTTGAGGTAGCGTACCTGCAAAAACCGGGTGATGATTGAAAAATAAACACCGACGCCGAGGCACAGGATGATCAGCGCATTACTCCAGATAATGTCATTAAGGGTATTGACAAGGTTTTCCATGAAACGTACGAGGTGGGTTGGGATAGGGTGTTAGCCTGCAAAGAAAGGTCCATTCTTCAACAATGTCGCAAAAAAGCCAAATTTTGCTGCGGATTACAGGGCACTCTGAAAAAATAGTCGATTCTGTGAGCAAATCAGGGTTCAATTCGGACGCCTTCCAGGCTGTTCGCCCAAGTTTTAGTATTGCTGGTTAGATAAGTAATTGGAAGTGCTAATACGAATTTGTGATACTTGTCTCCCTTGATGTATCAATTAGATTATCATAATGAATAATTAATAGCTTCTGCTGCTCACTATATTTCCTTCTTAACAGATAGGTCTTTTCAGCATAGTCGTTTCTTCTTCCTGCAACTACAACAAAATGAGTCCTGGTCCGGTCATATTTTCGAAATTCATCTGGTAATGTTTCACGCTTATTTTTGTGGTTTTTAAATATTAACTCTAAATGATGAAAATTTTGACCAAGCCAAAAATCCCAATCTTCAATCTGTTTGATGCCTTTTCTAATTGTATCTCCATAAGAGCCATCTTTAGTAGTAATTGAATTATAGAGATTCTCGAATTCAACAAAAACGAAATGGTAGCCTTCAGAGTTTTTCCCAACAATTAAATAATCAACTTGGTAGTTAGGTGCCAATTTAAATTCAGGAAAAACAAAAAGACCGTGATGGCCAAACATATATTGGTTTTTCAGTATTGATCCAATAATAAAATATGCTGCCTCTTTATGGATAAATGAAAGTATATCTCGTTCTTTTATAGACTTATCTTCTATTAAAGATTCAAGCTCAGACAGAATTTTCGAATGATAATCTCTATCGTTTAGTAAGTCAATTCTATCAATAAAATTATTAGGAAATAAACTTAGAAAGTGCCTGACAGCTCTTGGATACTTATGACGAAGGGATTTTTTAAAGGCAGTTGGCTTCCCATCCCTCCAAACAACTTCATCCTGTTTAAGGTCTTCCCAAATCTGTTTTTCTTCTTCAGTGATGGCGTTATAATCTCTATCGTACAGCCTCATATTAATAATTTATTATAACTTCTGGCTCATCTGTACACTGACAAAACCACTCACGATCTCTGACTTTAAACCCAATCTCTTGAAGAATAAAAACCCGGTAAAGCAATTAAGCCTGTTGAAGAATGAAGGCTGGGTCAATATCCAACTTTGTGTATAAACGCTTCGCAACATCCAGTGAAATCCGGCGTTTGCCCCGGATGATTTCTGACAAACGTGTTTCCGGTATTTCCAGCAAATGGGCCATATCCCGTTGTTTGAGCTTTTTTTCGTACATTTTAAACTCAATCATCTCAACCAAAGATTGAGGCATTTTAATAGGCATCAGCGGAATACGATCTTCGTAGGCTTCCGCCAGTTGGGATAGCTGAGCCAATTGGTCAGCCTCCTCAGGCGTCAGACTGGCGAAGCCTTTACCGATCGTGGCTTTTTGCAAAAAAGTTTCGATATGGTTCATCAACTCCCGGTAATCCGTTTCGTTTTTGGGCGCGTTCATAATGCTGTCGTTCAGATCGTTGAACAGTCAATTCTATCGTATTCGGTATGAGTGCCAACAAAACGGATAAATACAGTCCGTTTGTCGAAAAAAATCATGGCAACAATGCGGTACCGGTTACCTCGAATATTAAATACATAGCGATCATTATCTATATAATCCACTGAATTGAATGTTTGTTTCAGCTCTGCCAGACTATTCCAATCGGAGGTTTTTACTGTAGTATACCACTCATTTAAAGCACTTATCGAATCGGCATGCCTCTGACCAAACTCATTCAGAATTGTCTTACTAATGATGACCATTATAATTCTAGACAGATAACACAAGCTACGGCAATAAATTACAAATGTAGGTATTAATTTACATAATTTGTAAGATACTATCAACTCACAATACAAATTTTTGTAAATTCAGAAGCCGACTCGCCCACCTGATGGCTATACTCCGTCGGCGTGACGCCAAACTGGGCGCGGAACGCCCGGCTGAAATACCGGGGATCACTGAAACCGACCGCAAAGGCAATTTCCGACACGCTGGCTTTCTTCTGTTTCAGCAAATTTTCCGCTTTTTTCAGCCGCGTGGTGCGCAACAGGTCGATGACGGACAAGCCGGTCAGCATTTTCACTTTGCGGAACAAAACCGGGCGGCTCATGCCCATTTCGCCCACCAGACTGGTCACGTTGAAATCGGCATCGCTGAGGTGCGCGTCCAGAACCGTCATCAGTTGGTTCAGGAATTTATCGTCGGGGTGATCCAGTTGCTGTGCCTGCGGTTGCAACGTCACGATCCGGTGGTATTTGGCCCGCAACTGCTCCCGCAGCAACAGCAGGTTGCGAACCCGGGCCTGTAGCAAAACCGGGTGGAAAGGCTTGGTCACATAGTCGTCGGCACCGATTTGCAGCCCCACCAACTGATCATCGGTCGTGCCTCTGGCCGTGAGCATAATCACCGGAATGTGGCTGGTGCGCGGATCGGATTTGATGCGGTGGGTCAGCGCAAACCCGTCCATCACCGGCATGGCGACGTCGGTGATGATCAGATCGGGCAACAGTTGTGATGCTTTTTCCCACGCCATCAACCCGTCAGCCGCTTCGATCACCTGGGCGGTGTCGGCCAGCAAATCCCGGATATACGCCCGGATGTCGTCCTGATCTTCCACCACCAGAATGAGTTTTTTGCCGGAAAGCGGTATTTCTTCCGATTCCTTTGCGCTTTCCAGAGCTGCGATCAAAGCCGCTGGCCGAAGCACCTGAAAGTCCGGTTCTGTCGACAGGTCGGTTGGCACCGGTTCGAATTGGCCCGGCAGGCCGACGGGGAGGGTGATCGTAAAGCGTGTAAAACCAGCCGTTTGCCACACCTGCTCCCGGCTCTCGACCGTGATCTCGCCCTGGTGCTGATCGACAATGCTTTTGCTGAGTGCCAGCCCCAGCCCAAAGCCGGAATCCCGCGTTTTAGATCGGTTGACCTGATAAAATGGGTTAAAAATAGGGTCCAGCTCATCCGCCGGAATGCCGCTGCCCGTGTCTTCAACGGTAACAACCGCCCGATTGGCCGCGTCCGACGCGCCAAAATCCTGTTGCAATCGCACGGAAATGGTGCCACCCGCCGGGGTAAATTTAAACGCGTTCAGCAGCAGGTTATAGATCACCTTCTCCATTTCCCCGGCGTCAATCCAAACCGGCAGGGTGGTCACTTCCGACTCTGTGAGCAAGGCGACCTGACGCGAACGGGCGTGTTCCCGAAACGAATCCGTGATTTTTTCCAGAAAAGCCACCAGATCCGTCTGCCGTTTTTGCAAGCGGACATGCCCGGTTTCGTGCTTTCGGAAATCGAGAAGCTGGTTCAAAAGCCGCAACAGCCGGTCGGTGCTGCCCCGCATGATGGCCAGTTGTTTTTGCAGAAAAGCATCGTCGGTCCGGTGGGCGGTCAGCACCTCCAGCGGCCCCATCACCAGCGTCAAGGGCGTCCGGATTTCGTGCGCAATTTCTGTAAAGAAGTTCAGTTTGGTCTGGTGGAGCGCCTGCTGTTGGGCTTTTTCGATCTGTTCTACCTCCAGCTCATGCGCCAGGCGAAGGCGGTTTCGGTTAAACCGCGACCAGAGTCCCAGCAATCCCACAAAAATCAGCGCATAGAGAATGTACGCCCAGACGGTTTTCCAGACCGGCGGCAAAACCGTAATGGTCAGCTCCAGCGGTTGGGGATTCCAGATGCCGTCGTTGTTGGCTCCTTTTACCTGCAGCACATACGCGCCGGGAGCCAGATTCATGTACATCGCGCGGGGTTCGTTCACGTAATTCCAGCCTTTATCGAAGCCTTTCAACCGGTAGGCATACCGGTTTTTGAAGGAATTGATGTAATTGAAAGCCGCAAAATCCAGCGAAAAAACATTCTGCTCGTGCGTAAACGTAAGCCCCTGTTCATAATCGATTCCGTCGGAGGAAAGGCTGGTAACCGGCTCGTTGAACAACCGCAACTGGGTGAATGCCAACCGGGGCGGGGCGGTGTTCCGGCGAATGCTGTCGGGGTGGAAATAGACAATACCGCCGTAGCCCCCGAAATAAAAATAGCCGTTCGCGTCCCGATGCGTTGAATTGGAGGTGAACTCCTTGCAAACCAGCCCGTCGTGTTTGTTGTAGGAAATGATCTTCGACTGGTCGGGATTGAGTTGGGCCAGGCCATTGTCGGTGCTGATCCACAAACGCCCCTGCTGATCCTCGCGAATCCCGAAAACCGTGTTGCTGGGCAACCCCTGCGCCATCGTGTAGTGCCGGAACGAGCGGTTGTCGGGAAGCGTCAGGTTCAGACCGCCATCGCGCGTACCGATCCAGAGCCGGTGTTGCCGGTCTTCGAGGAAACAGGTAATGTGGCTGCTGCTGATCGAGGTCGAATCGGTGTCGCGGTGAACAAACCGGACGAAGGCATCCCGACCCGGCACCTTCCGGTTGAGGCCGTTCGTGGTGCCGACCCATACCTGTTGCCGACTGTCGATGAGCAAACTCATCGCGTTGTTGGAACTGAGCGAATTTGGTTGATCGGCCCGGTGTCCCAACTGCACAAAAGCTTGTTTTTCAGGCTCAAACCGGCATAAACCACCCAGATTGGTGACAATCCAGAGCGTACCTTCCGCATCGTGTTTGAGGTCGTAAATGCGATCGTTCGGCAACGAACGCGGGTTGTTGGGTTCGTGCAAATACCGGGTGATGGTTTGTCGGCGCAAATCCAGGTAATTCAGGCCCTGCAACGTGCCGATCCACAGGCCGTTTGGCCCATCGGCCAGCAGGCATTTGACCTTGTCGTTGGACAAGGATTGGCTATTTTTCGGATTGTGGACGTAATGCCGGGCGATGGTTTTGTCGGCATTGAGCAGAAAAAGTCCCCGGTCTTCGGTGCCAAGCCAGAGCTGGTTCGATGCGTTGGCGGGCAGCATCGGCCCCGCAATTTTAAACGGCATGCCGCCCTCGCGACTGATCGGGCGGTAGGACCCGAACTGCCGGGCCAGCGGACTGTAGAGATCGACGCCCCCGTAATAAGACCCGACCCAGACGGAGCCATCGCGGTCGCGGAAAATGGAGCGCACCGAGTTGTCGCTCAGCGAACCGGGGTCGGCGGGTTGATTGGTCAGGGTTCGAAACCGGCTGCCATCCTGCGCCACAATGTGCAGTCCCGACATGCTTCCCACCCAGAAATTGCTTTTCCCGTCAGCCTGAATCGTCCGGATGGTTTGGGTGCTGAGGTCCAGTCCGGGTGCGGTATTCCACGAAATAACGCGTTTTAATTGCCTGTCGAACAGCGCAATACCGTGCCGTTCGGTGCCCAGCCAGAGCCGTCCGGCCCGGTCTTCGGCCATGGCGTTGATGCTGTTGAAGGCGTTGTGAAAAACCGCATCGGTCGATTCCAGGAAATGATGCGTCAGTTGAAATTTCCCCGAAGGCATTGGCCGGAGTTGCACCAAACCGCCGGATGTACCGACCCAGAGGTTGCGATTACGGTCTTCGAAGAGGGTTCGGACGTGCCGGTTTTTCAGCTCCCGGCGGTACTCGGTCAGGTTCGCCAGCGGCTCAAATTGCCGGGATTGGTCGGCCTGCAAGCGGTATAATCCGTGAAACGTGGCGACCCAGAGGTTGCCACGGCTGTCTTCCGCCAGACTGATGATGGTGGAATCCTGAGAATCGTTGAACGAAAACCGCTGAAAATCATCCCGATCGGGCCGGAAGAGACACAAACCTTTCGTCGTGCCGACCCAAAGCCGCCCTTTTTTATCCAGCAGCAGGCTGTTGATCGTATTGGAAGCCAGGCTGCGTGGATTGCCGTTCTGATTTTTGTAGGCCACCACCCGGCGGGAGTCGTAGCGGTTCAGTCCGTCGCGGGTGCCGAACCACATGAATCCTTTGGGATCCTGCGCAATGGCGTACACACTACTTTGCGACAGACCTTCTTCCACGCTAAGGTGGCTGAATGTTTGTCCGATGACTGCCGGTATCAGCAGAAAGGTATAGAGAACGCCCAGCCAGAGCCGGACGCGGAGTTTGTGATGAGTCATCTTTGCAATCTTAAACCGTCCCGATACTGGATTAATTGCCTACCGGAATGCATTTATCTTACAAAGACAGGGGCCGCTCGTTCCTCCTCACGTTCGTCTACTTTACCAGCGAACGGACTGAAATTTCCAGCCGGGCTGTTTTTTCTGCATCTCCGGTTCGTCGTCCCGTTTTTTCAACCCGCAATCGAGGTAATTCTGGTGCAGCCGGGCCAGCGCTTCGCGGTCCAGTTCTACGCCCAGACCGGGTTGCTGCGGCACCAGAACCGCCCCTTCTTCGAAGGTAAACCGCCCGGCGGTGATGATCTCGTCCGACTGCCACGGATAATGCGTATCCAGCGCGTACGGAACCTGCGGCAAAGCCGCGCCGAGATGCACCATGGCCGCCAGCGAGATGCCGAGGTGGCTGTTGGAGTGCATGGACAACCCACGTCCGAAGGTTTCGCAAATGCCGGAGAGCGTCATCGAAGACCGTAAACCGCCCCAGAAATGGTGATCGCTCAGGATAATGTCCTCCGAACCAATGGCAATGCTGTTGGGAATGTCTTCGAAGGAGGTCGTACACATGTTCGTGGCGAGGGGCGTTTTCAGGGCTTTGCGAACCTCCGCCATGGCCGCCTGTCCGCGAACCGGATCTTCAAGATACTCCAGAATCGGCTCCATTTCCCGGCCGTATTGAATGGCGGTTTCCACTTTCCAGAGGGCGTTCGGATCGATCCGCAGCGGCACATTCGGGCCAAACGCTTCGTAGAGCGCGAACATCGCGTCAACTTCCTGCCGGGGTTCGAAAACCCCGCCCTTCAACTTGATCGACTGAAATCCGAATTCGGCACACATGGCTTTGGCCTGTGCCACAATCTCGGCCGGATTGAGGGCGCTGGCTTGCCGGGCCGCGGCCCAGCCTTCCGCGCTCGGGTCGGTATCGAACGCCAGCTTGCCCCCAGCCCCCTCGTATTTGTAAAACAGATAGGCCGAAAACGGCACCCGATCCCGCATTTTGCCGCCCAGAAGATCGACCACCGGACGACCCACGACTTTTCCGATAATGTCCAGACAAGCGACTTCGATGGAACTAAAGATATGGACCATTTTCCGCTGATCCCAGGGTGCATCACCGCGTTGAGCCGCCGTGTCGGTGCCGAAATGATCGACCAGAACCTGCCGGATTTCATGGAGTTGAAAGACATCGCGTCCGATCAGCAACGGTTTTGACGCTTCCAGAGCGGCATCGATGTCGCTGTTGCCCGGAATCTCGCTAATGCCCGAAATGCCGTCGTCCGTCACCAGTTCCACAATCGTGCGGAGGGCATACGGTGCGTGCAGCCCGGCGGCATTCAACAGGGGCGGATCGACAACGGCAATCGGTGTAACGGTGATCTCTTTAATTTTCGGCCCGGCCTTGTAGGAAAAAGGGGTTGTCAAAGTCATCGTAAAATGCGGGGTTCTGTTGTCAGTTAACTAACTCTTCACTTCGTCGGAAACCGCCTGAAGCAGCCCTTTGATGTAGCCATACGCAAACGAAAACGCCTGCGGTGTGCTGGCCGGATCGTGGTGGTGCGGTACGTGGTCGGGCATCACCATTCCGGAAAAACCGACATCGCGCAGGGCCCGGACCACGTGCAGGAAGTTCATGTCGCCGTTGTCGGGATACACTTCCTGAAAATTGTTCCAGCCACCTTTGATGTTCCGCAAATGAACGTTAAAAATCTGATTTCGCTCCCCTACCCACTTAATTATCGGCATAATCTCGGTTTTCGGATCTTTCAATCCTTCCGCAATCGAGCCAATGCAAAAGTTAAAACCGTGGTATTCACTGTCGTACAATTTCGCAAACCGCTGAATGCCTTTGAACACGTCGGGGCTGTTCCAACGCGTGATGCCGCGATACCCAACGGGCGTCGGCGGATCGGCGATGTGGTTGGCCAGCTTCACTTTGTACTCTTTTGCCACCGGCAGAATCCGATCCAGCAGGTAAGTAATCCGTTCGAACATCTGCTCGATGGTTACATCGCCCGCGATGGTTTTGGGATGGTTTTGCTTGAGGGCTTCCTCATAGTTCCAGACGCTGTAATCGGCATTGCCGCGTTTGGGATCGGTATACCGCCCGGTGCGCAAAACCGGCAGAATCGTGGTGTTGTAGTTCAGGACTTTGATCCCGGTTTTGCCGGCCACCTGAATCATTTGCTGGAGAATCTCAATTTCGCGGTCCCGCTCCGGACTTTTTCCGAGCATGATGTTCGGATACTGCACCTTGTCGATTCCGGCGGAAGTCAGTGGATAGTGATAGGCGTCGAGGCTGATGCCGTATTTCTCGCAGGCTTCCCGCTTTTTCATCGAATCGTCGAGGTCCCAGCCTTTGCCCGGTATGGTTACGGGCGAACCACCGTCCAGGTTAAAGACTCCGTGCCGCGCTTTGAACTCCAGGTTTTCCACGGTCGTTCCGCCCGACTGGCAGCCGACTTTCATCAACACTTTTTTGGGTGCGGCTTTCACTTCCGCCCGGGCCTGTTCGGCACCAAACGCAGCCGCTCCAACGGAGCTGGCGGCCATGACTTTGATAAAACTTTTCCGTTTCATGTTGGTAAGGGATTTAGGTTTTATTTGTGCTGATTGCGCTGGTCAAGATTTGCAATCTTGACCATATCTGTCGCGGATTTGCAATCCGCAGCGTCAGGCGTTTCTTTTAGAATTACAAACCGTGACGATGCTGCGGATTGCAAATCCGCTACAGAGTGCGTCAGGATTGCAAATCCTGACGAGCATCAATCCCGACGAGCTTCCAATTCTAAAAGAATCCCGCTGTGATCCAGTTCGGCGTTCCCAGCCTCCACGGCGGCTTGCATCTGCCCCGCGACCAGCGCCGTGGCTTTCAGCGGCACCGAAAACTCCTCACCGGACTGCAGCGCGATTCCCAGGTCTTTTTTGTGCAGTTTGATTTTGAAACCGGGCGTAAAATTGCGCTCGATCATCCGTTTGCCGTGCAGGTCGAGAATGCGGCTCTGGGCAAAACCGCCCAGCAAAACCTCCCGCATTTTCTCCAGATCGACCCCGGCTTTTTTGGCCAGTGTAAAGGCTTCGGCCACGGCCTGAATGGTGATGCCGACAATCATCTGGTTGCAGGCTTTGGTGGTTTGCCCCGCGCCCGGTTCGCCGATCAGGACGATGTTTTTGCCCATCGCCTGAAAAACCGGCAGTGCGCGTTGAAAAGCCGCTTCGCTCCCGCCCACCATGATCGACAGCGAAGCCGACACTGCCCCCACCTGACCGCCCGAAACCGGGGCATCCAGCGCTTCCACGCCTTTTTCCTGCATCTGCTGGTGAATGGTTCGGGCCGTACTGGGTGCAATCGTGGACATGTCGATGAACAACGCGCCCGGCCGAATGCCTTCCAAAACACCATCCGGGCCGGAAACCACCTGCTCCACATCGGGCGAATCCGGCAGCATCGTGATGATGATGTCCGTGTTTTGCGCCAAAGCTTTATTCCCCGGGAACGCGGTTGCACCGGCTTCAACCAGTTCGCCAGCCGCGCTGCTTTTTTCCAGAACCGATACCGGATAACCGGCTTTGATCAAGTTCAACGCCATGGGTTTCCCCATGATTCCTAAGCCAATGAATCCTATTTTTTGCATGTAATAAATCGTTTACGGTTTTCAGTTTACGGTTTTCGGTGGGCTGACGCACGCTGACTCGACGCAATGTAATCATGCGTCAGCCACCGTAAACAGAAAACCGATTACCGTAAACCGTTAAATCAACGGGAACAACTGGGCGCCGATCATGATGATAATCAGACCGGTCAGGCCCATGACCACGAGCAGGGGCGAGATGGTTTTCAGGGCCTCCTGTTCGGTTAAATTACTGAGTTTACAAATGATCCAGAAACCGGCGTCGTTCATCCAAGGCACCAGTTTGGAACCGCAGCCGATGGCCAGACCCAGGTATACCGGATGAAATTCGAGGTTCGCATTGCTCGCCATGCCCGACAGAATGCCCGATGCCGTGATCAGCGCCACCGTCGCGGAACCCTGTGCGGTTCGGACCACGGCGGCAATCAGAAACGCCAGCGGAATCAGGGCCATCTGGTAATCTTTGGTCAGGTCGGCAATCCGCGTGCTGATGCCGGTTTGCTGCAACATGCCCCCAAAAGCGCCACCCGCTGCCGTGATCAGAATAATACCGCCCCCACTCATCAGAGCCGCCTGCACAAAGGGCGTCAAGCCTTCTTTGCCGCTTTTCTTGTGGGCGGCCAGAATCAGCAAAGCCGCAATGCCACCGGTGACGACGGCAATATTTTTGTCACCAAAAAACTTCACCACCTTAAAAATCACCGATTGCGTCAGTGCGTCTCCGGGTGTGGCCAGCGTACTCAGCACGGTATCGGCGCAAATAAAAACCAGTGGAATCAACACGGGCAGCAACGACACCCCCAAACCGGGCAGGTGACTATCTTCTTTGGCGGCAATCAGTTTGATGTCTTCCAGCTTGGCATCCAGCGAATCCCGCAACGGAATCGGCCATTTTCGGTTGGCCCAGAGCGCAAAGAAATACCCGGCAGTGATCGTAAAAAGTCCTACGATGGTACCGGCAATCATCATCAGTCCAATCGGAATGTGCATTTCGCCGATCAGGAACAGCGGCCCCGGCGCGGGCGGAACCAGGGAGTTGGCCATCGCGGCTCCGGCCATGATGCACAACACCAGCAACAGGTAATTTTTACCGATGCGCAAAGTCATGGCCTTGGCAAGCGGCATCATCAGGAAAAGAACAGTGTCAAAAAAAACCGGTATCCCAATAAAAAAACTACTGACCAGAAAGGCGATGGGTGCTTTGCCGATGCCGGTCAGTTTCAGCATGGAACGGATGATGCGCTCGGCGGCCCCGCTTTCCAGCATACACTTGCCGATGATGGCGGCCATGGCAATCAGGATGCCAATTTTGCCGCAGGTGGCCCCAAACTCCGTGGCAATCCGCTCGCCGATGCCTTTTTTGGCCAGGGCCTGCGCAGCCGCCGGGGCGGTTCCTTTCGCCAGGGCAAACTGCTCGATGGCCGATGCGGGCGTCATCAGCGCGACGATGAACGCGCCGAGCAACAGCGCCAGAAAAGGATGCAATTTCAATCCGATGATGCCACCGACGACAATAAAAACACCTACGGCTAAGATTAACAGGGGATCAGACATTCAGAGTTTCAGGTTTAAGAATGTTTTAGGTTGTTACGCAGAGTTGATCAGAGGAAATCAGACGGGGCCGCCCGGCGGTTAATCAGGGTAGTTTTTGAAATCTTTTCTCTGATTAACCCTGATTTGCTCTGATCAACTCTGTGTAATAATTCATTTCCGGAATGCATCCAGCTTTTTCGCCAGACTGCGGGCACCGTCGGCGACGAAGGTTCCGTCGGCTCCGCAGGCAATCATCCGGATGCCGAGGTCGTGATACATTTTGTAATCGTCGGGATTGAAAAAAAGAATGCCGGTGGCTTTCCCGGCTTTTTGGGCTGCATTAACCGTTTCCCGCAATGCTTCCTTAAACCGCGGATGGTCGAACTGCCCGAAAATGCCGAGTTCCATCGACAGGTCGGCGGGACCGATGAACAGCACATCGACGCCGTCGATAGCCGCCACTGCGTCCAGGTGATTCAGGACTTCGACGGTTTCGATCTGCACCACGCCCAGAATCGTTTCCCGGGCCTCGGCATAATACTGCGGAAAATTTACAGCAAAACCGGTCGCCCGCACCATTTTGGCGACACCCCGGCCGCCGTGGGGCGGATAATGCAGGCCATTGACTACTTTTTGAGCCTCTTCGGGGTTATGAACCTTCGGACACATGATGCCTTCCGCGCCCATGTCCAGCACCCGGTGAATACGCTGGCTTTCCGAGCTTTCGACCCGCACAATAGCCCCCGCATCGGTATGCTCCAGCGCCTGCAACTGATACAAAGCGTCTTTTTCCGAACCCGCCCCGTGTTCGAGATCGATCAGCACCCAGTCGAAACCGGACTGGCCGACAATTTCCGCCGTGAGCGAACTTCCCAGATTTAACCAGCACCCATTGAGGGTTTCGCCTTGTTTCAGTCGTTTTTTTAGATTTTTCATGTACAGGAAAGGCGAAAAAAAGGGTACTTTACTTCTTATCCCACCAAATCCGCGTGTCCAGCAGATTGGCGCCCTGTCGGCCAATGGCCTGATCGACATTGGCTTTGTTCACGTTCAACTCGGCATCGGTGTAGGTCAGCCGCCGAATGAAGCCTTCCGTTTTCAGATCGCTGCCGGGATACGGATTGGGCGTCAAAACCGGAAAACCGCTCCGGCGGAAATTGGCCCAGGTTTCGGGACCTACCAGAAACGAGGCCACCCAGTATTGCGTGTTGATCTGCTCCAGTTCTTTGCCTGCCGCCAGCGGGTTGGCGTCCAGATAGGCCGTGATGGCACTTTCTGCCACGGCGGTATTGGCGCCATACGTGGCCAGTTGCTGCATGTGCGCCCGAATCCCGTTGGCATAGAGCGTGGCGGCATTGCCCGTCGTCCATTTCCGAAAAGCGGCTTCGGCCAGCAGAAGCTGGGTCTGGGCATAGGTTACCAGAAAACTGGGCGCGGTCAGGCCAGCCATCCGGGTTTTGTCGAGTTGGCTGTAATCCCACAAACTGGCCAGTTTACTGGCGGTTACGGCACTACTGATGGTCGTGTTATCATATCCTTGCGGAGCGCCAATCTGAACCGCTGGGGTTCTGTTGGCCCGCGACTCCACCTGCTGCGCCCCACTGATGGCACCGACGTAGCGAACCGCAATGGAGGCCAGGCGCGGGTCGTTGTTTTTCTGGAGGAAATTTACAAACTCCTGATCCAGGTAGAAGAAAGCCGACTGCCCCCCGTTCAACTGACTGCCCACGGGGTTGGTAAAACTGGCAGTATGCCGGATGATCGCGTTGTCGGCGTTAGACTGCATCACGCCACCGGCCACCGCTTTGGCCACGTATTCGGCAGCTTTGGTCGGGTTCACTTTGGAAAGCCGCATGGCACCCCGCAGCAGCAGCGAATACCCCAGCCGCTTCCACTTGACCACGTCCCCATCGTAGAGCACATCGCTGGCCACCTTGGTTTTCGACGCGTCCAGAGCCGCCGAAGCTGCATCCAATTCCGTCAGAATATCGGTATACACCGACTCCTGGGTGTCATAAACCGGTTTTACAATGCCCTCCAGATAACTCTTTCCGGCCTGAACATACGGAACGTCGCCGTAGGTGTCGGTAACCACCATGAACGAATACGCTTTCCAGATCCGCGTCATATTGTACAGATTGACGCGGGCCGGATTATCTTTGGTTTGGGCAATCACATCGACCAGTTCCCGGATGATGGTCCGGTAATAGGTGTTCCAGTTGCCGTTTGAGACGGTGCGGTTGTCCTGGTTAAAGTTGGCCGCTGAGCCCGAACCGCTGAACGGCGTGATCATCTGCTTCACAATGGTGGTTTCGTAGCTCAGGTTACCGTAGCCCGGCGCACTCGACACGATGGCCGTATTCAGTTGAAAAGCCGGTTCCACCGCCGTCAGGGCAATGGGATTGACGTTCATTTCATCGAAGCCGTCGTCGCAGGCAGTGAGGAGAAGAGTCAGAAAGAAAGCGATGTGTATCTTTTTCATGTTTTTGTATCGGGTTTGGAGAGGTTAGTTGTTACACAGAGTTAATCAGAGGGCATCAGAGTAAATCAAAGTTTTCTCAGATAGACTCTGATGCCCTCTGATCAACTCTGTGTAACAACTAACCTTAAAATCGCACATTCAAGTTAAAACCAATGCTTCTCGTAATCGGCAAACCGGTAGCTTCGAGACCGACGAGGTTATCAGACGGGAACCCAAACTGTTCGGGGTGAATATTCGGCACCCATTTCTTGATCACGGCCACGTTGTTAGCCACGGCATTGAGCCGCAGTCCTTTGATGAACTTCGCGTTGGTGGGTAGAAATTTGGTAAAGTCGTAGCCCAGCGTGATCTGCCGCAACTGCCATAACCCGGCGTTGTAGACAAACTCCTCGGCAATGTTCTGCGAACGGACGGTTTCGTAATAAGCCTGCACGCCCGACTTGGTCTGGTTGACTTCGCCATTCGGATTGACGCCCGCGCCAATCACAAAATTTTGCTCCCGCCCTACCAGCGTGGCTTTGTGCAACCCGTGCCGCCAGGCGTTGTGGTTGGTACCGGAAATCATCTTGTGCCCCAGTTTGAAGTCGATCAGGAACGACAGGTTGATGCCTTTGTAGCTGAAGCTGTTGGTAATACCACCCACCCACTTCGGTAGGGCACTGCCAAAACTGATCTGCGTGGGCGTGCGCAGCGGACGCCCGTTTCCGGCGTCGAAAACCTGCCGACCCTGCGCATCCCGCAGATAGCCGAAGCCAAAAAGCTGGCCCATCGGCAGGCCAACCACCTGCCGGAGTTCGCCGGTGAAGTCGCCGGTTCCGACGGTAATCATGTTGTCGCTCACGCTCGAACCCAGATCCAGCACTTTCGTGACGTTATAGGCCGCGTTAAAGGTGGTATTCCAGGTAAAATTCGACCGTTTCACCGGCGAAAGGGTCACCAGCATTTCCAGCCCCTTGTTGCTGCTTTTGCCCACGTTGATCAACTGCGTCTGATAACCGCCCGCGTCGGACGTCTGGGCGCGCAGAATCTGATCCGACGACACTTTGTCGTAATACGTAAAATCCAGACTCAGGTTGTTGTTGAACAGCCTCAACTCCAGACCGACCTCTTTTTCAGAAACCCGCATCGGACGCAAATCGGCGTTGGGAACGGTGGTGCCGCTGATGCTGGCCAGGGGTTGGGCCGTTCCGCTCGGCGACGGAAACTGCTGGGCGTTGATGCCGTAGAAGAGGTTGTTGGCGTAGGGCGACACGTCGGTGTCACTCCCAACTTCTGCATAGGCCGCCCGGATTTTTCCGAACGTCAGCCAGGTGGGCAACGAGCTGGCAAAAGCCTGTGAAAACACGAAGCTGGCGGTGATGGACGGATAGAGAATGCTCCGGTTTGCGGGCGACAAGGTGGAAAACCAGTCATTGCGGACGGTTCCGTTCAGGAACAGATAATCCTTAAACGAGACTTCGGCCGAACCGTAGAGCGAGTTCACCTGCCGTTCCGAAAAGTCGTAAATAGCGTCGCGTTGCCGGCCGTTGCCGATCGTATACAAATCCCGGACGTAAAAATCCTGCACCAGCACGTTGTGACGACTGATTTTACGGTACATCTGATTACCGCCCAGATTTACATTGATGCCAAAAACGCCGAAGGTTTTGTTGGCATTCAGCAGGAAATCGGCGTTCAATTCACGAACGTGCCGAACGTCCTGCACATACTGCCCATTGACAAAACCGGCGGGTGCTGCGGGTTGCCGCTGCGTACCGGTCGGCAGGTTGTAATCCTGTTCGCGGGCGTAGAAATCCTGTCCGATTCGGGCTTGCAGAAACAGCCAGTTCGTGAAGTTGTATTTGGCCGTCAGGTTGCCGAAAACCCGGTCGGTGCTGATGTTTTCAAAACGCTTCAGGGCGAAATACGGATTGGTTCGGTTCGTAAACCGCGACCAGACCGTTTCGTTGCCGTTGGCATCCGACGCGTATTTTTCCAGAATATCCAACGGCATGGAGTTCGCCATGCTAAAGATGATTACCGGACTGTAATCCTGCTCGGCGATGTTGGGCGGGTTTTTCCGGAATTCTTTGGAGTAATTGATATTCCCCGAAACCGTCAGTTTTTTCGCCAGTGTTTGGGTGAAGCCCAGGTTGACGGTTCTGCGGTTGTAGTTCGACCCGCGCAGGATGGTCGTATTGTCCAGATTGGAAAGCGAGAGGCTAAAACCGCCGTTTTCGTTCCCCGACGACAGCGTCAGTGTATTCGTCCAGGTGCTGCCTTTCCGGTAAAAATCCGTAATCTGGTTTCGCACGGGTTGGTACGGAACGGTAATGTTGTCGAACAAAACCTGCGTCATGCCGGGTTGAAATTTTTCACCAAAACTCCACTGACCCGACGTCGGAAAGGGCGTTGTCGGACGGACGCCATTCTCACCCTGACCATATTCATATTGATAATCGGTGTAATCCAGGGGCGTATCGGACGTAAAGTTGGAGTTGTATTCCAGACCAATACCGTTGCCGCTACCCCGGGTTTTGGTCGTAATCATGATCACACCGTCTTTGGCGCGCGACCCGTACAGGGCCGAGGCTGCCGCCCCCTTCAAAACCGTCATGGTTTCGATGTTGTCGGGGTTGATGCTGCTCAGCCCGTCCCCACTGTCCGACGTCCGGTTGCTGCCCCGGTCCGAAGCATCGCCCCGCGCTCCGTAGTTCGTGTTGTCGATCGGCACGCCGTTGACCACGATCAGGGGCGAGTTGTTACCGCCAAACGACGACTGCCCGCGAATCCGGATTTTGCTGGTCCCGGCTGGTCCCGATCCCAGCGACGTGATGTTGACCCCCGCCATTTTGCCCTGCAAGGCGTTCATAAAATTAGCCGTCCGGTTGATCGTCATTTCGTCCGAACCCACCGTTGCGGTGGCGTAACCCAGGCTTTTGGTCTGTTTTTTAATCCCCAGGGCCGTCACAACCACCTCATTCAGTGCCTTGCTTTCCGGCGTCAGCGCAATCTGGATGGTGGTTTGATTGCCGACGGCCAGTTCTTTGTTCACGTAGCCGACATAACTAAAAACCAATACCGTCGAACCATCCGGCACATCCAGTTGAAACGCTCCACTGGCGTTGGTGGTAGTCCCTTTCTGCGTGCCTTTGATCAGTACATTCACGCCCGGCAAGCCCGCGCCGGTTTCGTCGGTTACGTTGCCCGACACCAGGCGTTTGGGAGCCAGCTTTGCGGCTTTTTCGATCAGATCGACCAGGCCGGGCTCGTAGACGGGTGCCGTGCTGGCCGACAAAACCACCTTTCGACCCACCAGTTCGTAGTTGACCGGCAGCGGTTTGAAATACTTGACGAGCACCTCCTCCAGCGTTGAGTTGTTGGCCTGAATGCTGATCTTCTGCCGCTTCTCAATCACCTGCGAGCTGTATACAAACTGCACATCCGTTGCTTTTTCAATATCCGCCAGCACCCGTTTTATATCCTGGTTATCAGCGTGTAACGTCAGGCGTCGGCTCAGGTATTCCTGAGCGTTACTCGTGTGGGCATACGACACGCCCACCAGCGATAACATAACCAAACTTTGTGTTAATGAAAACCGCATAAGCTTCAACCAGAGTTGTCCGGCAAGGTGTTTTTTCATAGTTTTGTTAAGGTTGACTAGTTCTGTTTTCGGAACGTTTTTCTCTGAGCGGTTACTTTGGCGAGCGACACTCAGTGAATAGACCGGTTGGCAGTGGCGTTGTCACTGCCAATTCTTTTTACGGTTTTATCGGTATCCCTTTCGGCTGATGACAATTTGACCATCGGTTATTTCGTAACTCGCCGATGAGGCCTTGCAAAGCAAATCCAGCTTCTCGTAGAGCGACTCACTCGACAGGATGGCGGTTATTTTGCTGTTTTCGAATAGCTGCTCGTCAAACTGGATCGGAATCCCGTAGCTCTTTTCAAGTTCGTGCAGAATCACCGGCAGGGGAACTTCATCGTAGACAAACGGACTTTCTTTGGCTCTTTTCGCAATCAGCAGCGGTTTGGCCACCAGCGTTTTGGTCAGATTGCCGTCGCTTTTTTCAAAAATAGCCGCCTGATTCGCGTTCAGAATCAGCCCGTTGACCTCCTTGTTATCCGGGACCTTCTCCGGCTTTTTTTTGTAAACCGACACTTTCCCCGACAACACCTGCACCGTAATTTTCTGATCCAGATCGAAGGCTTTCACGACGAAACGCGTGCCGAGCACCTGCGTGATCATTTCGCCGGTGTAGACCATAAACGGCTGGCGCTGGCGCTTGACCGAAAAACTGCCTTCGCCCTGTAAATACACGATGCGGGAATTGCCGGAAAACTGGGACGGATACCGAAGGCGGCTTTTGGGACTCAGCAACACCTCCGAACTGTCGTTGAGCACCACCCGCAAAAGTTGGTGAGAATCATTGGTGGTTTCTACCAACTGAATGGCGGATTTAACCGACAACTGAGCGACCTGTTGTGCCGGTTTTTTATCGAAAAAATACCAGCCAAATCCCATCACCGCCACGAAAACGGCCGCAATCGCCGGGAGCCAGCGAACCGGATTATCGGGTCGGCTTTTGTCTGGCTCCGGCTCCAGAACCGCATACCGTTTGGGTGTATACGCACTGGCGTTGTCAATAAACGCTTCCGTTTCTTTTCGGATCTCTGCTTCGCTGAGTCGCTCGGGAGCCACGTTGGTAGCCCGGATAAACTGCTCGGCCTGCCGGAAAACCGTCTGTTTTCCGGGGTAATTCTTCAGAAAAGACCGCCAGAACCCATCCCGATTACCACGACCCCGCACCCAGTCCTGGAAATCTTCGTCCCGAATAAAATCCTCCACGGTATAGGTTTCGTAGTTTTTCATAAGTGTAGCGGTATTCAGTATACCATAAACTGAGCAAACAGCAACCCGACGCATTGCACGGTCCAGTTTTTCCGCAGGCTGGTCAGGGATTTCTGGAGCAGATTATAGACGGATTGGCGGCCCAGGTGCATCACATCCGCAATTTGTTCGAAACTCAGGTTCTGGTAAAACCGCAGATAAATCAGTTCCTTCTGGCGGTCGGGCAGGTGATTGATCACGCGCTCCAGTTTGCGAATCTGGTAAACCTCGTTTTCTTCTTCGATCCACTGCACATCGGCTGCAAACTCGACCGAAAACGCGTATTCGTCCGAAAGCGTGGATTGGTGCGTGGTGTGTTTCCGGGAAAGCTCCCGCAGGATGCGGGTTTTGAGCACCACGAGCAGATAGGCCCGGACGTTTTCGACCGAACAAACGGAATCCTGTCGTTTCCACAGATTGAGGAACAGCTCCTGAATGCAGTCTTTCACAAACTCCCGGTCGGCATGCAACCGCATTCCCCAGTGAAAGAGGTCGGCATAATAGCTCTGCATGATCTTCGCGAGCGCATACATATCCCCCGCCCGGTATTCCTGCCACAGTTGTTGTGCTTCTTCCGAAGGTAGCCGTCTACTCATAGTTTCAGATGCTATACCTGCAAGAGCCTCTTTTTCAGGAAACCTAACCCCTGTTTTAAGATTATTTTTTTAAAAAGTTAGAGAATACCGATATAATGGAAAAAATATCGAATACTGAATGTTGAATAACGAATATCGAAAGTAGGCCGGGTCTATCTTCATTACTTCGATATTCGTTATTCACTATTCAATGTTCGATATTCATTCTTCATTTTCCCTTCGTATCGGTTATAACCCTGAATAGCACAAATTCGCATCATTCCATCCGGGTCTCTATTCTCTGGTCTCCCCTCTCTTGTCGCCAGTTAAAATTTCACGAAAACATAACTTCGGAAAAGGTCGGAATTCGGGGATTCGCCGGAACTTCGGCCCGTGATATTCGAACGGACAACTTCTCCCTCAACTTTCGATTTTATGGCTACTTCCGATTTTTCTGCTTTGCCAACGGCCGACGAGTTTGTGTCGCGGCTCGACGATTTCCGTGATACAATTAAAAGCGCTATTGTGCAGGTCGTAACGGAGTTGGGCGACGATGCCGATGCGTCCGATTTCGATCTGCGGTTTCTGCCGCTAACCCTCGCCGAATCCGATCTGGAAATAACGGCCATCACCCTGAACGACGACGAAAGCGATCCGCTGACGCTGCGTTTCAGCGACGACAGCGATGTTGAACTGGACGAACTTTCTACGGATGACCTGGTCAGTCTGTATCAGGTGATGCGGGATGCTGCGGATGAAAGCACGGATGAGGATGATGACTAGTCAGTCAACGGATGCGTAATGCAAAACTTCATACATAATAGGATATAATCGTACAGACCCCGGCTCCTGTCGGGGTTTTGTATAACCGGAAAACCGGGTGCTAAACCGGACCGGAAATGTAGAAACTGTGTGATTTGAGAACCAGGGTCGTTTCGCGGAAGTGTTCCTCAAACAGATCCTGAAGCTCGTGGACGAACTGAATGTACCGGCGTGACTTGACGCACAGCCAGCAGTTCATCCCGGCTACCAGGCGGGCATTTTCGAAGTTCCACACGTTCGATGCTTTGTCGGGCTCAAATCCGAAGGCCAGCAGCCACGGTTTGGTGAGTTTGATCGGCTGGGGTTCATTCGGCGGCTGGAGTTCTTTGATGTGTTTTTCAGTCAATAAAACCGGTTCTTTCTGAACAACATAGTATCGATTGGGCTTCAGGGGTGTCATCATTGTGCTGGTGGTGTTTACCACTCTACGCAAATCGGTAACACAATATTGCTTTTAATCCCGAATTGATCGAGAACTCTTAGCTACCGGGAATTAAAGAATGGCTCCTACTTTGTTTGCTCCCAGCCCCCTAAAGGGGGAGCCTGGAGCGCGAGAAAACTCCCCCTTTAGGGGGCTGGGGGGCAAAACACGGCAGAACGGAACAGCCCGGCGGCTTCGGGAAGAACAGCGACACGATAAAACCGCTGCAAGCGTAGGCTTTAAAAGGATTTAGGGTACATTTGGGCATATTCCGACAGCCTAATTTCCCGACAAATGACTGCAAAACGGCTCCTGCTCCCGCTGTTTTTTCTCCTGACCGCGCTCCCGGCGGTTTCACAAAAAGCCTTGCCCCAGGCCCAACGGCTCCAGTGGTGGCAGCAGGATCGCTTCGGTATGTTTATCCATTGGGGACCGGCCACGCTGACGGGCAAAGAGATTAGCTGGTCGCGGGCGGGCTACGGCAAAAGCCGGTACGATTCACTGTATCTGCGGTTTAATCCCACTAAATTCAATCCAAAAGAATGGGTGCGACTGGCGAAAGCCAGCGGCCTGAAATACGTCGTGCTGACCGCCAAACACCACGACGGTTTCTGTTTGTGGAACACCAAAACCATTCCTTACAACATCATCTCGTCGCCGTTTGGGCGGGACGTTTGCAAGGAACTGGCCGATGCCGTTCACGAAGCCGGGCTGGAGTTGGGCTGGTATTTTTCGCCCGGCGACTGGAAAGACCCCGACTGCCGCAATCCCGACCGGGAACGGAACACCGTATTTGAAAACCGGATGTTGCAACAACTCACCGAACTGTTAAGCAACTACGGTAAAATCAGCCTGTTGTGGATTGATTACGACGGCTGGCCCTGCCCGACCGACCCGAAAAATGTGCATGAGCTGGCGCATCGCCTGCAACCCGGTATTATCCTGGACAACCGGCTCGAAGCCTTCAACCCGGACGAGTCGCACGCCCAGCCGGGGCGCTACGGCGATTATGTTACGCCTGAGGGTTTTGTGGCTGGCTATGGCAATGTTCCCTGGGAAACCTGCACGAACTTAGGCCACCAGTGGGCGTGGCGGTTTGAAGACAAACCCCGGCCAGCGAAAGAGGTTGTGCATACGTTGCTGCGGTGTGTGGGCGGCAATGGTAACTTACTGCTCAATGTTGGCCCCGATAGCCTGGGGCAGATTCCGCCCCTGTTTGCCAGCCGTTTGCAGGAAGTCGGGGCCTGGATCAAGCCCCGGGAAGAAGCCATTTACGGCACCAAAGGCGGTCCCTACACCCCCGCACCGGCGTATGTCTGTACGCAAAAAGACAACCGGATTTTTCTGCACCTGCTGGCGGGAACCACCAGCGAAGTGGTGCTACCGCCCCTGCCCGCGACGGTTAAACAGGCCACCCTGCTCAATGGCACAAAGCTGACTTTTTCGCAGAATAAAGAGCAGGTTCGGCTGATCGTGCCGGTTTCAGCGCGCGATTCCATTGCGACGATGATCACCCTGACCCTCGACCGCCCGGCTGCGCAACTGGCTCCCATTCTGCCGTTTTCGAAAACCGGGTCGCTGGCTTATGGCAAAAAACCGTCGGCTTCGAGCGCGGTGGGACCGTTTCTGCACGATGCGGGGGCCGCCTTCGACGATAATAGGGCGACCTACTGGAAGCTCGGCCGCCGGAGCGACGCCAATTTTGAGACCAATTACGGAAAACCGCTTCACTATAAGACGAAAGAAGCCCAGTCTCACTACGAAAGTACCGGCTGGCTGCAGGTTGATTTCGGAAAACCGCAACCCGTTGGGCAAATTGTGCTTCAGGAATTTCAGCGAAAAAACAACCCGGAGCTGATTCCGAAAATCAGCCGGTTCAGTGTGCAGTATCAGAAAGGCAACGAATGGGTAACGCTGGCGACGGGCCGGGAGATAGGCGACGAATGGCGGCAGGAAATTCCGCCCATCACGGCGCAGCGGTTCCGGTTGGTCATCCTCGAATCATCGGGCAGCATCGGGGTTAGTGAATTTCAGTTGTTACCGCCCAACTAATCAATGAATTACACCTGGTGCCGTTAGTTTTTCGTCCGACCGGATTTTTCTTCCAGGGCCAGCCGGATGAGATCGACGGTATTTTTGACGCCCACTTTTTTCAGAATGCTGGCGCGCTGGTTGGCCACGGTATTCGTGCTGATGTCGAATTTTTTAGCGATTTCCTGGCTGTTCATCCCTTCCGTCAAACAGGTCAGGATCTGGGCTTCCCGTGAGCTAACCTTGTTCCAGATGGACGAGCGGCTTTTGGAACTATAGCTGGCATCTTCTTTTCGGGGAGCTGTTTCTGGCACCACCCAATGCCGGATAATTACCGTCGAAGCGCTCGGCGGATAATACAACTCGCCGTCGACCACGGCCCGAACCGCCCGCAGAATTTCTTCGCGATCGGTGTCTTTCTGTAAATAACCGGCGGCACCGTACTGCACCGATTTCAGGATATAATCCTTGTTGTTGTGCATACTGAACATCAGAATCCGGATTTTGGGATACTGCTGGGTAATAATCTGTAGGGCTTCGATCCCCGACATGCGGGGCATGGTGATGTCCAGAAACAACACATCCGGCTTCACCACCGGAATCAGATCGATGGCTTCGTCGCCGTCGGGGGCTTCGCCAACCACCTCAATATCAGCTTCGTCTTCCAGCAAGGTCCGAACCCCTTTTCGTACCACAGAATGGTCGTCGGCAACAAGAATTCGTATCGGCATCATCCGTTCGTAGTGTCTGGTAAAGTGACGGTAACTTTCGTTCCTTTTTTCAATTTCGACGTGATCGTCAGGTCGCCGTTCATCAACCGGGCCCGGGTGCGCATGTTTTCCATGCCATTGACGGGCTGAATTCCTTTTTCGTATTTCGGAGTCGATTTCACAGAAAATCCTTTTCCGTTGTCTTCCACCGTCAATACAATTTTAGGCTCCCGCTGCCAGCTAATCCGGATTTTTTGCGCCTGCGCGTGCTTGATGGCGTTGTTCAGGGCTTCCTGCGCAATCCGGTACAGGCCAATTTCCACCGATGGCGGTAGTCTGCGTTCATCACGATCTCCTTCAAAGATAACCTCAATCCCGGATGATCGGACGGTTTGCTCCGCTAATAATTGCAAGGTAGCCCCCAGGCCGAAGTCGCCCAGCACCGACGGCATCAGGTTGTGCGAGGTCTGGCGGGTTGTCTGAATAACGTCATAAATCAGTTCGCACAATTCCTCGAACCGCTGCCGGTGCTTGGGTTCCGGAAAAGGAATGACCTTCAGCTTTTCCGCGTGCAGTTTCAGGCCGGTAAGCATTTGCCCGATGCCGTCGTGGAGTTCGCGCGCAAACCGGCGCCGTTCTTCCTCCTGCCCTTCCAGCAAACCCGCCGACCGCACGGTTTCCTCGGCAATCTGCAAGCGGTATTTTTCTTCGGTCGCCCACAGGAGTTCCCGCTGGGTGATGACCAACTGACGGTTTGCATCTTCCAGATTTCTATTGGCAATAGCCAGGTTCCCATTCACCTCCCGTAATGCATTGTCCGACTCCGTCAGCTTCCGAATTACATTTTTGGTATGCGTCACCACGGGTCTGAAAATCAGTAACCCTTCAATCAGCAGCGTCAGCAGGGTCGCCACCGTCAGCACCCACTCTATTTGTTCGAGCGAGCGAACCCGCTCGAAGCTTTCTTTATCAAACTGAAACACGATGGCATTCATCTGATTCAGAAACATAGGCTCGTCGCGCAGGATCGTCTTCAGGGCGGTTTTCTTCTGCTCCGGCCTTGCAGAAGCAACATCGATCCGCACCAGACTTTTGTACATAGATTGAAAAACCGGCTCGATTTCCGCAAACATTTGGTCGAGCTGGCGGCTTTTCCGCACTACATACGCCTTTTCCATCCGCAAATCACCATTCCGCAACTGAATGTGGCTCTGGCTCCAGGTGTGCAACAGCGCGGAAAACGACGTCGTGTCGGCCGTAGGCGTTCCTGTGGTCCGGAGCAGTGCCAGTTTCGTCAGTCGCTGGCTCAACATGCGTTGCCGACCCGCCACGTTCACCACCCGGCTGTCGTCGTAGTGGTCGCTCAGCGTCTGGCGGATAAACAGCAGCCCGCTCAGCGATAACACGGCAATACACGTTAACGCCAGGACGTAAAACCGGGTTAAACGGCGGGCTACCTGCTCATCGAGTTGATTCATTCGGTCTTTATTCTACCCCAATATACACCATTCCGTCGGTCACTTTCACCGGAAAGGTCATAATCTGGTAGCCATCGTCGTTCAGGCACTGCCCCGTCTGGAGCGAAAAGGTCTTTTTATGAAACGGACAGGCCACTTTCGGCTCGTCGCCCTGACTGCCGATCATGCCCCGCGAAAGGGCCATCTGCTGGCGGTGCGGGCATTCGTTGTCCGTCGCGTACCATTCGCCCCGGCGCGCAAAATTGTAAATGGCGATCTGGTGACCATTGATCAGGACACAGGCCCCACCATCGGCGGGAACATCCTCGACCCGGCAGGCCAGATACCACGTAAGCTCTTCTTTTTCAGTGATTAGTGTTTCCATGATTTTTTGCCTTTGGAAAAAAGAAACGACCATATTTTTTTCATAGCCCACGGTTTTAACCGTGGGTATGCCAATCCGTATCCCATATTCCGGGAACCGTTTTAACGGTTTTGGGAGTTGGCCAAACCGTTAAAACGGTTTATAATCGGCCTAAAACCTCGCCTGTTCCCACGGTTAAAACCGTGGGCTGATAAATCCACCGGGTATTACTTCCACTCCTTCGCCCGTTTCATCTCCCGCAGGGATTCAAATTCTACCGTTGGGTCTTTTTGTTCGGGAACGTTGACGAAGTGGGTAAACCGCTTGCGGAGTTCGGGGTTGTCGACCACTTCTTTCCATTCGCATTTGAACGTATCGACCAGCAACTGCATCTCGCGCTCCAGATCATCGGCAATGCCCAGCACGTCGTCCACGACCACGGCTTTCAGGTAGGTCATGCCACCCTCCATTTTGTTCATCCAGGTGGCGGTGCGCGTCAGCGGGTCGGCGGTTTTGATGTAAAACATCAGAAACCGGTCGATGTAGCGAATGCAGGTTTCCTTGTCGACGTCCGAAGCCAGCAACTGCGCGTGCTGCGGTTTGGAGCCGCCATTGCCGCCTACATACAGATTCCAGCCTTTTTCGGTGGCGATAATGCCAAAATCCTTACTTTGGGCTTCGGCACATTCGCGGATGCAACCCGACACGCCCGACTTGATTTTGTGCGGAGACCGAACGCCCTTGTAGCGGTCTTCCACTTCGATGGCAAACGACACCGAATCCTGCACGCCAAACCGGCACCAGGTGCTGCCGACGCAGCTTTTCACCGTCCGCAGGGATTTCCCGTAGGCGTGGCCGCTTTCAAACCCGGCGTTGATGAGTTCTTCCCAGATCACGGGCAGATCGCCGACGTGGGCGCCGAAGAGGTCGATGCGCTGTCCACCGGTTATTTTGGTATACAACCCGTATTTTTTTGCCACCTGACCAATCACGATCAGTTTGTCGGGCGTGATTTCACCCCCCGGAATGCGCGGCACGACCGAATAGGTGCCGCCTTTCTGGATGTTCGCCAAAAACCGGTCGTTGGAATCCTGAATGGTCGCGCGCCCTTTTTCGAGAATATTTTCGTTCCACAAACTCGCCAGAATCGACGCCACCGCCGGTTTGCAAACCTCGCAGCCGTCTCCTTTTCCGAACGTGTCCAGCACCTCATCGAACGTTTTCAGGCTGTTCATTTTCACCAGATCCAGCAGTTCCTGGCGGGTGTAGTCGATGTGTTCGCAGAGCACATTCCGGACGTAGAGTCCCTGCTGTTTCTGTACACCCTGAATAATGTCCTTCACCAACGGCGTACAACCGCCACAACCCGTACATGCCTTGGTGGCTTTCTTGAGGGAATCGATGGTCGTATGGCCATTTTCGCCAATTTCGTGGCAGAGCATCGCCTTGGTGATGGCTTCGCAGGAACAGATCAGCGCGTCGTCGGGCAAGCCCATGACACCAGCGCCCGCTTCTTCACCCCCGCGCGAACCCAGGATCAGGTCTTCGGGATCGGGTGGCAGAATGGTTTTATTCTTGCAGGTTTGCAGCAGCATGTTATACTGATCGGCATCGCCCACCAAAATACCGCCGAGTAAGGTCTTACCATCTGCCGAAATATTAATGCGTTTGTAAACGCCTTTGGCTTTGTTTTCGTACGAAATCGTGCGGCAGTGGGGTTCCGACATAAACGGATCACCAAAACTGGCAACATCGGTGCCGATCAGTTTGAGTTTGGTCGACATGTCGTACGGTTTGAATTCCTTCTCCTCGCCCATCAACCGGGCGGCCACGACCTCGGCCATTTCATAGCCCGGAGCCACCAGGCCGTAGATCATGTGGTGAACGACGGCGCATTCGCCAATGGCAAAAACCGCCGGATCGGAGGTTTGCAGGAAATTATCGACCACAATGCCCCCGCGCGGGTGCGTATCCAAACCGGTTGCTTTCGCCAGTTCGTCGCGCGGACGAATCCCGGCGGAAATAATCAGCATGTCGACATCCAGCGCGCTGCCATCCGCAAACCGGATGCCTTTGATGGTGTCTTCGCCCGTAATTTCCTGCGTACTTTTAGACAGGTGGATGTTCAGGCCCAGGGCTTCCAGCTGGCGTTGCAGAATACCGGAACCGGCATCGTCAATTTGCCGGGGCATCAGGCGGGGCGCAAACTCAATCACGTGGGCGGTTTCCAGACCCAGATCAAGCAGGGCTTTGGCGGCTTCCAGACCCAGCAAACCGCCCCCCATCACCGCCCCCTTTCTAGCTCTGCGCGCATACGATTGAATGAGGTCCAGATCTTCGATGGTGCGGTAGACAAACACCCCGTCTTTCTCGACACCAGCCACGGGTGGCACAAACGCGCCGGAGCCGGTGGCTAGTACCAGATAGTCATAGGGCACTACCAAACCGTGGTGCGAACGGACTTCCTTCCGCTCCCGGTCAATGTCCACCACCGGGTCGGTCAAATACAGTTGGATGCCGTTTTCGGCATACCACGATACGGGTGCCATCGTGAGGTCTTCGGCCGTTTTTCCATCGAAATAGGCACTCAGATGGACGCGATCGTAGGCTGCCCGCGGTTCTTCCCCAAAAACCGTCAGGGTAAACTGCGCCCCGTTTTTTTGTTTAGCTACTAATTTCTCACAGAATTTGTAGCCCACCATGCCATTGCCTACGACGACGACATGCCTCATTTTGTTTGCATTCATAGTTATTAGTAACTATAGTTATAAAACAAACCCGTTTATTTTTTGTACTATTTCAGTAAAATTCCCCAATCACTCCTGAAATACTACGATTCAAAATTAAACTGATTTTTCCCAATTTCCTATATTTTTATTCTGTTAAGGTCAAATTTTAATCTTATTTTTATCGAATCTACTTGTTTTTCAAAATTATGTCTTTAATTTTGAACCAATAATTTGATAGTTATCAAATACTAACAATAGTACATTTTAACTATTCACCACTACTAAACACCAAAGCGATGAAGCCAAAGCTTACACTCGTGGGGGCGGGTCCCGGCGACGGCGAATTGATCACCTTGAAAGGGATCAGGGCGCTTCAGAAAGCCGACGTTGTGCTGTACGACGATCTGGCCAATGACTCCTTACTGGATTTTGCACCCGAACATGCGCTGAAAACCTACGTGGGGAAACGGGCGGGGAAGGCATCTTTTACGCAGGAGGAAATCAACGGGTTGATTGTGCGGATGGCGCAGGAACACGGCCACGTGGTTCGGCTGAAAGGCGGTGATTCTTACGTATTCGGACGCGGATACGAGGAATACGAGCACGTCCGGCAGTACGGTATTCCGTGCGATGTTGTTCCCGGTGTTTCCAGTTGCATCGCGGTTCCGGCTTCGCAGGGCATTCCGGTTACCTCCCGCGGGGTCAGTGAAAGTTTCTGGGTCATCACCGGCACCACGCGCCACGGCGAACTGTCCGACGATCTGCGGCTGGCGGTTCAGTCAAAAGCGACGGTGGTGGTGTTAATGGGCGTGAATAAACTGGCGGAGATTTGCGCACTCTACTGCCAGGCCGGTCGGGGCCATGTCCCGATGGCGGTTATTCAGAACGGAACCCGCATCAACGAACAGAGTGTGGTGGGTCAGGTGTGGAAAATGCCTCATCTCGTAGCAGAGCATGGCGTGGGGGCGCCGGCTGTGCTGGTGATCGGCGAAGTGGTTGCCCTGCATCCGGCCTATCTGGCCGAATGCCTGCGCAGCATTTCGGTTGATAGTTTTCAGTATTCGGTTTACGGTGGCTGACGCAAGTTGGCTAACGCCAGAACAAGCATGCGTCAGCCACCGTAAACCGAATACTGAAAACTATCAACCGTAAAAAAAGCCGATCCGGTGTGGGGGCACCTTTGGATCGGCCAAAACGGGTTTGTCTATGTAAAACACAAACGGTTCAAAGAAAATGAAAAAACCGACGTAAAGCAAATCGCTTCATTTTGCCTTACCGGGTCCGGACGACCGGACAAATCGCGTCGTCGCCCGTAAGACCTGTCCTTTCAGAGGGTTGCCTTTCTCTTACCCGCTTCGGGTATCCTGCTTACTTTTTGCACCGGCCGCTTCTTTTCTTTCAACCCACGTATGCCATGAAACTCTACTTCATGCGGTTAAGGCTTCTATGCCTTCTGCTGACTATCTTCCAAGTTCAACTCCGGGCGCAGGTTTCGCTGACCGGCCAGCTTCGTACCCGTACGGAACTGCGCGACGGTGTCGGCAATCTGGCACCCAAAAACAGCCGGGCGGCCGCTTTTACGTCGCAACGCACCCGGTTGACGTTCGGTTATAAATGGGATCGCGTTCTTTTTAACGTTTCCGTGCAGGACGTGCGGGTGTGGGGCCAGGATGCTTCCAGTATCAACAGCACCGACGGAAACCGGCTGATGATCCACGAAGCCTGGGCTGATCTGACGCTCATCAATGCCGCCGATAGCACGTTGAAATTCAAGCCCATCGACAGGTTATCCCTGAAAATCGGACGTCAGGAACTGGTGTACGACGATGTCCGCTTGCTGGGCAATCTCGACTGGCTCCAGCAGGCCCGACGGTTTGATGCCGCCCTTCTGAAAGCTCAACACCACGGCTGGGCGCTGGATCTGGGCGTCGGCTTTAACCAGAATTCCGATGCGTTTGGAAACACCGGCACCT
Organism: Larkinella sp.; assembly: GCF_965227735.1. Lineage (NCBI taxonomy): Bacteria > Pseudomonadati > Bacteroidota > Cytophagia > Cytophagales > Spirosomataceae > Larkinella > Larkinella sp. Next base: position 2,946,442 of record NZ_OZ245776.1, read on the forward strand.
ATTACACACCCGCCAATGCACCAGCGTCGGCACTTTCCAACAAAAACGTTTCGCTGGCGATTCCGGGCGGTTTTTTGCCCACCGTCGGCAAAGGCGGGGCGCCGGTGGTGGCCAACGCGGTCAGTACCAACGGCCAGAATCAGCAGTTCAAGGCGTTTCAAATGGCGTATCTGACGCGAAAATTTAACGGGACCAAATTCTCGGCTTTACTCTTCAAGGACGATTTCTCGAAATACCGGATCGACTCGCTGGGCAGCGCTTCAACCGGCTACGTATATGGTCGGCGTTATGATGTTCCGGGCGTTCATTCCCGGCTGACCTACGGAGCGATGTTGACAGGACAGGTCACGGTTTCGGCCGTAAAAACCGGTCAGATGCTGTGGCAGGCTTTCGGGTATTTGCAAAGTGGCAAAGACCGCGACGGTTTGCGCATCCGGAACGCCTATCACTACGGTGCCAACGTCACGTTCCAGAAAGGCTTGCTGAGTATCAGCCCCGGGTATGAAGTTCTTTCCGGCACCAATGCCGCGACGGTAAAACCGGGTGAAACCGGTCGTTTCGATCCGCTCTATGGCACCCCGCACAAACACTGGGGCTACATGGATTATTTCTACGTGGGCACGGGCGCACCCGTGGGCGGTTTGAAAGATGCCTTTCTGAAGTTCAAATATGCCGGAAAACGCCTGACGACGGGCCTCGATGTGCATTATTTCGCCCTGGCGGCAACCACGTTTAACAAAATGCCCGATGCGGCATCCGGCGCAAAACTCGATTCGAAACTGGGCATGGAGTTCGACTTTACGGCCACCTACAGCCTGAACAAATTCACGAGCCTGGAAGCCGGATACGCCTTGATGCGCGGCACGAATTCGCTGGAATATACGAAGCAAAACACCATGAATCAGAAAGATAAACTGGGAACCTGGGCGTATTTGATGATCAACATCCGCCCCACTTTTCTCTAATCATAAACCGAAAAAAGCCATGAACGCACACGCAAATAAGCCGCTGGAATCGCTTCCTATCTTCAGTTTCTCAGGCATTCAGATGAAGACTTTTCACATCACCTGGATGACGTTTTTTGTCTGCTTTTTCGGCTGGTTCGGTCTGGCACCGCTGATGCCCGCCATCCGCGCCGACCTGGGACTGACCAAGCCCGAAGTGGGTAACACGATCATTGCCGCCGTGTCGGCCACCATCTTCGCCCGGCTGGTTGTCGGTAAGTTGTGCGACACCTGGGGACCGCGTAAAACCTACACGGCTTTACTCGTGCTGGGCGCGTTTCCGGTCATGTTCGTCGGACTGGCCCACGACTACACCACGTTCCTGCTCTTCCGTCTGGCAATTGGCGTCATCGGTGCGTCGTTTGTCATCACGCAGTTTCACACGTCGGTCATGTTTGCTCCCAAAATCAAGGGAACGGCCAATGCCGTGGCCGGGGGTTGGGGGAACCTGGGTGGAGGCATCACGCAACTCGCCATGCCGGTGATTATGGCGACGATTATCGGTTTTGGCTACACCAAGCCCGAAGCCTGGCGGCTGGCGATGATTTTCCCGGGCGTCCTGATGCTCATCATGGCGTTTGTTTATTTCCGCTACACGAAAGACACACCGAACGGCAACTACGACGAGATTCAACGCACAACCGTTAAAGGCGAGAAAATAAGCTTCTGGAAAGCCTGCGCCGACATCCGCGTCTGGGCTTTATCGCTGGCGTATGCCTGCTGCTTCGGGATGGAAATCACCTTCGACGGTGTGGCGTCGCTCTACTTTTTCGACAATTTCGACATGAAAGAAACCGAAGCCGGTTTCTGGGCCATGCTGTTCGGGTTCATGAACATTTTTGCCCGCGCCCTCGGCGGAATCGTCGCCGACAAAGTGGGAAATCAATACGGTATGCGCGGTAAAGGGCTGTTACTAGCCGGTTTGCTGCTGATGGAAGGCGTCGGCATTGCGCTTTTCGCCCAATCAGGCAGCCTGTCGATGGCCATTATTTCGATGATTAGCTTCGCGCTGTTTCTGAAAATGGCCAATGGCAGCACGTATGCCATCGTGCCGTTCGTCAATCCAAAAGCCGTCGGGGTTATTTCGGGGGTGGTCGGTGCCGGTGGGAACATTGGCGGTATGCTGATGGGCTTCCTGTTTAAATCGCAATCCATCAGCTACGGACAGGCCTTTCTCTACATTGGTGGCATTGTCGCAGCGACCGGACTCCTGCTGTTCCTGGTCAACTTCGGCAAAACCGCCGTCGTAAAAACCGCCGAAACTGAATTGCAAACCGCTTGAGTGAAGAATTAAGAGTTTGGTTGGCGCATTCTAACCTCACGGGCGTCACCGTCTTAACTCTAGGACTTACATCTGATAAATCTGTTTGTCTTTAAAATGCCCCTAAATCCCGAACGTCGGCCCGGCCTAAAGGGGACTTTCAAAATCCGGATTAAGTGGTATCCAAGTCCCCTTTAGGCCGGGCCGACGTTCGGGATTTAGGGGCGAAAACTAAAAAAACCATGTCTCATCAAACTACCTGTTGCTACTGTGGTGTTGGCTGTGGAATCGTGGTCAAACAGGAGCAGAACGGACGGCTGACGGTTGAAGGGGATAAAAACCATCCTTCCAACCGCGGCATGCTGTGTTCGAAAGGGATGAATCTGCACTATACAGTAATGGATCAGTCGGATCGGTTGCTGTATCCGCAGATGCGGCTCAACCGGTCGATGCCGCTGCAACGGGTGGGCTGGGATGCCGCGCTGGAACGGACCGCTGCGGTTTTTAAGACCTTCATTCAAAAATACGGGCCGGATTCGGTGGCGTTTTATGTGTCAGGCCAATGTCTGACGGAAGAATATTACCTGGTCAACAAGCTGATCAAAGGCTTTATTGGCTCCAACAACATCGATACCAATTCCCGCCTGTGCATGAGTTCGGCGGTGGTGGGCTACAAACTGTCACTCGGGGAAGATTCCGTACCGGTTTGCTACGACGACATCGAGGAAGCCGACGTGTTTCTGGTGCAGGGGGCCAATCCGGCCTGGTGTCACCCCATTCTCTGGCGACGGATCGAAGCACACAAAGCGGCCAATCCGCACGTCAAAATCATCTGCGTCGATCCCCGAAAAACCGATACCGCCCGATCGTCGGATCTGCATTTGCCCCTTCGCCCCGGCACCGACATTGTGCTGAACAACGCGATGGGCCGGGTGCTGATCGAGAATGGAGACATCGACATTGACTTTATCACCAATCACGCCGACGGATTTGCCGCCTACCGCGATCAGGTGATGCAGCGCACGATTGAGGAAGCCGCCGACCTGTGCGGGATTTCGCCCGAAGGCATTCGGCAGGCGGCCGACTGGATTGGCCGCTCGAAAGGCTTTCTGTCGCTCTGGACAATGGGTCTGAACCAGTCGGTGATTGGCGTGAACAAAAACCTGTCGCTCATCAATTTACACCTGATTACGGGTCGGATTGGCAAACCGGGTAACGGGCCTTTTTCGCTGACAGGACAACCCAACGCGATGGGGGGCCGCGAAACCGGTGGTCTGGCCAACAGCCTCCCCGCCCACCGCGACGTGCTGAACGCAGCCCACCGCGCCGAGGTGGAAGCATTCTGGAAAAGTCCGGTCAACATTGCGCCCAAACCCGGTCTGACGGCTACGGAAATGTTCGAAGCGCTGGCGGATGACCGGTTGAAAGCCATCTGGATCATCAATACGAATCCGCTGGTGAGTATGCCGGATGTGAATGCGGCTGAACTGGCGTTGAAAAAAGCCCGGTTTGTGGTCGTGCAGGATGTTTCGAACCGCGCGGATACCGTTGGTTTTGCCGATGTCGTGCTGCCCGCTGCCGCCTGGCTCGAAAAAGACGGCACGATGACCAATGCCGAACGGCGGATTGCGTACCTCCCCAAAGTCATCGACGCCCCCGGCGAAGCCCTGCCGGATTCGGAAATTCTCTGGCGGTTTGCGCAGAAAATGGGCTTTGGCGAGTCGTTTAATTATGCGAATTGCTCGGAAGTCTATGACGAATACACCCAACTTACGGCCGGAACGAACGTCGATGTGACGGGCGTGAATTATGAGTTGCTGAAAAAATACCGGACGATTCAGTGGCCGTTTTCGGCGGAACAAAGGAAAAAAGGAGAAGGAATATCGAATATTGAATTTCGAATAACAAATAACGAAGGCGGAAAACCGTATACCGAAAACCGTATACCGGAAACTGTAAACCCTAAACCGACCCCCGGCACCAAACGGCTCTTTACCGATCACCGGTTTTATACCGCCAATGGTCGGGCGCAGATTCATGCGGTTCCTGACGAAAACGCATCGGAACCCACGGATGAGGATTTTCCGCTGGTGCTGACCACGGGGCGCATTCGCGATCAGTGGCATACGATGACCAAAACCGGTCGGGTGGCCAAACTCAATCAGCACAGTCCGCAACCATTTCTGCAAATCCACCCTGACGATGCCAAAGCGCGGGGCATTCAGGACGGTCAGTTGGTCGAAGTGCGGGGTCGGCGGGGTGAGGTGCGCGTCAAAGCCCAGCTCACCGAGGATGTGCGGCCCGGTTTGTGTTTTTTACCGATGCACTGGGGCAAAATGCCGGTCGGCGGTCCGAGCAAAAGCAACCTGAACCGCGCCAACAACCTGACGAATGCCCTCATCGATCCCCGTTCGAAAGAACCCGATTTCAAGTTTTCGGCGGTCGAGGTTGCTCCCTACTGCAAACCGGTTGAAAAAATCGTCATCATTGGGGCTGGCTCGGCGGGGTTGGGCTTTATCAATGCCTACCGAACTTTAAATACGGACGATGAGATTCACGTCTTTTCCAAAGAAATTTATCCGTTCTACAACCGGGTCCTGCTACCCGATTACATCAGCGGGGCGCAGTCGTGGGAGCAACTCGTCAAGTTGCGCGAAGACCAGTTCGAAGATGCTAACATCATTGTTCACAAGGGCGTTAGCATCATCCACATCGACCGGAAAGCCAAAGTGCTGATCGACAGCAACGGCGTGGAACACACCTACGACAAACTGCTGCTCGGCACGGGAAGCCGGGCGTTTATGCCCCGGGGCGTTCCGTCCTTACCGGGCATTTTCAACATGCGGTCGCGGCTCGATGCCGATTCGCTGCTGCCTTTCCTGAAGCAACCGGAAGACGGAGCCGAACCGCACACCGTAATTGTGGGGGGCGGTTTGTTGGGCCTGGAACTGGCGGCTTCGCTGCGTCAGATCAACGTGCGGGTGACGGTGATTCAGCGGGCGGGGCGGTTTATGGAACGCCAGATTGACCCGCTGGCGAGTGAGCTGCTGTATCTGGAACTGAAAGAACGGGGCATCGATGTATTTTTCAACGAGGAAGTCCAGACGTTTGCCGGAACCACCAAAGTGGAAGGCATTCAGTTAAAATCGGGTCATAAAATACCGTGCCAGGTCGTAGTGATCGCCATCGGTACGGAGCCGAATAGCGAACTGGCGCGGGAAGCCGGACTCGACTGCAACCGGGGCGTGGTGGTGAATGATTACCTGCAAACGTCGGACCCGGACATTTTTGCCGCGGGCGAACTGGCGCAGTGGAACGGTCAGATGTGGGGCATCACGCTGGCCGCCGAGCAGCAGGCCGAAATTGCCGCCGGTTTTATCGCCGGGGACGTTTCCAAACCGTATCGGGGCAGTGTTTCGATCAGTATCCTGAAAATGGAAGGACTGCATTTATGCAGCATCGGAATGGCCGAAACTCCTCCGAATGATTCCAGTTACGAAGAAATCGTTTTCATCGACAAGTCGAAACGGTATTATAAAAAATGCATCGTTCAGGGCGACAAGCTCGTGGGCGCCATTCTGATTGGAGACAAGAACGAATTTGCGGAGTTCCGCGACCTGATTGCCAAGGGAACGGAACTGTCGGAAAAACGCCTGCAACTGTTGCGGGCCAGCAAAGCCGTCGATCCGATGGAGGGCAAACTGGTGTGTTCCTGCAACAGCGTCGGTCAGGGCAATCTGGAGCGCGCCATTCAGGCGGGTTGCACCGACTTCCAGCAGTTGTGCCAGAAAACCGGCGCCGGAACCGGCTGCGGTTCGTGTCGCCCGGAAGTGCGAAGTATACTGGAAAAAATGAGTGAATTAGTGATTGAGTGATTGAGTGGCTCACGCGACATTTTCACTCAATCGCTCAATCATTAACTCACTCAATCACTAATCATTCATCATTAAAATGAGAGATTATTACACCCTCAAAGTCAACCTTCCCGCCGGGATCAGTTCGCCCGGGACGTTGCAAAATCTGTTGTCGCTGGCCCGGAGTGCCAACGTTCGGAACGTTCGTTTTGGTGCCCGGCAGCAATTGCTCATGACGGTGCATTACGAAGACCTGCGTGCGTTGGAAAAAGAACTGAAAAAACACCCGATTCCCTACGAAATCAATACGGATCAGTACCCCAATATCATCAGTTCCTACTGTGGGGAAGACGTATTTCGGACGGGCGCGTGGCTGCGGGAAGGTGAATATCATACGGTGCTGGATCAGTTTGATGAGCAGCCCCGTTTAAAAATAAACCTGTCAGATTCCAACCAGAGTTTTACGCCCTTTTTTACGGGAAATCTCAATTTTATTGCTTCGCCCGAGCCCCATTTCTGGTATCTGTACATTCGCCCGAAGCAGAGTAACACGGTTTTTCGCTGGCCGGAACTCGTCTATACCAACGATCTGGGTCGCCTGGCCAAAGCCGTTGAAACGGCTCTGCTGGACGGCGAACCGGACTACCGGGATGCCGAAACACTGCATAAAACCGTCACGAGTCAGGCGAGCTTCATTACCCAACCGGCGACGCAGGAGGTTGAACTGCCGGAGTTTTCACTACCCTATTACGAAGGGTTCAACCGCTACGGTGAGCGGTCATGGCTCGGATTGTACCGCCGGGATGAGCAGTTTTCCATCGATTTTCTGCTGGATCTTTGTGCCCTGTGCCTCAAAACCCGCATCGGCGAAATCTGCGTAACGCCCTGGAAATCGTTAATTATCAAAGGAATCGAAGAGAAAGACCGGAGAGCGTGGTCGTATGTGCTGGCCAAACACAACATCAACGTGCGCCATGCCGCCAACGAACTGGCGTGGCAAACGGAAGACCACAGCGACGACGGTCTGCAACTGAAAAACTACGTCATCCGGTATTTTTCAACCTACGACATGCGGACGTTTGGGTTGTGTTTTGGCGTACAAACCCGCCCAAAATCCGAAGTCTTCGGCTCCGTGCTGGTGCGCAAACGCCCCCTGCTCCGGATCGGTCACCTGGCGCTTTTCAGCGTGTATGATCTGTATTACACCGAGAATTTTAACCCGAACAGCCGGACATATATCCGGTTCGAGAAAGGGTTGTTAAAACCGTTTTTGCCGTACCAGATCGACCGCTTGTGCCGGAAATTCAGCAACCGCCGTTCGCTCGAAACGGGCAAAGCTGTCCGTCTGGAACCGGAAAATTCCGAACCGGCTCCCGCTCCGGCCCATCTGTTGTACCAGTGTCCGCATTGCTTTACGGTGTATGATCCGCAGTACGGTGACGAACGGCGCGGCATTCCGGCGGGCGTGTCATTCAGCCAGTTACCCAGTGACTACACCTGTTCTACCTGCGATGCTCCCAAAACCGAGTTACAGGAAGTTCAGCTCGAATTAACCAACCCAACTCCCACTTTCCGATGAAACCACAGGCTGTTGAAATCGTGTATTTTGCTTTTGAGAACGACTTTGTCGACACGTTTCGTTGCATTCCGATGATTGTCCGCTACAAACTCGACACGTGCAGCATCAAGCTGAAGCTACCGGAATGGGTAAAACTGCGGGTCGATGAAAAACGCGAACTGGCGATCCGTCCGTGTTATACCGAATCAGAAATCGAGCAATACCGCCAGTATCTGATTCATCGGGTGGCCGAGCGTTGCCAGAAAACCGTCAGCGAACTGCCGCCGTTGGAAGCGACCTGGGATAGTCTGGGCGAGGTTCCCGACGAAGTGCAGGAAAAAGCCCTGGAATTCAACTGTGCGCCCCTGACCCTCCGGCAGTGGATTCGGCTGGATGTGCTCCAGCGGTTTGCGCTGATCAAGCTCTGTCGTTCGGGTCACGAAGGAAAAAACTTCCCCCGCGCTTTGCGAGAATTTGGGATTACTACGGCTTAAAACCGGTCATTGCTGCCGATGGGACTGCTTATTTCGTAAACATGGGCAGCGGATTCAGCGGATGTCCGAAGAAATTCTTCGCTATTTTTTTGGTGAGAAACCAGTGAAACCCCCGATTGGGCAATCGCTCCCGGTTTTTCCGAATCTGGTGCGGGTCGGACCCAAACGTCAACAGGCCCAGCGACACATCGATCCAATCCGCTTTCCGGAAGTTTTCGACGGTTTTCTCGAAGTTACCGCGATATGGACTGATTTTGTGGTGCCAGTAAATCATCAACGTAATTTCTTCGATCCACTCTGGTTTGCCGGTTTCGGTCAGGTAGTGCCGGGCCTGTGCCACGGAAGGGTCTAAATAATCAATGGTGTGATTGGTCCAGATGCCGATGTCGTGAAAGACGACGGCTAGGGCGTATTTTTCTTCGTTGGTTGGGTCGCGATCCAGCAAAAGGCAATTCAGAAAAACCCGGTAGACGTGGTTGCGGTATCGGTCATAATCTGCACCAATGACAGGTTTGAAGGGTTGCAGCAAGGCTTCGATGGCGGGATGGGGGGCGTTCATAAATCGGTGGGCAGGTTACGCTTTAAACAGAAGTGTTTTCTACAGAGCAAAGCACGCAAAAAACTTTGAAACACCCGAAAACTACTTTGTAAAAAGAACCTTCCAAAGCCCTTGTACAGTAAGAAAAACGGTTCTAATGGGTACTTTTTTAGCCCATCCACAATCCCCGGATGGCCCGAACCGATTTGTTTGTTCCGATTCTCTCTTTTTAATTTCCAGTCGGCCAACGGGTCGGAATCAACCCCTCAACTTGTCGTTTTCGCCCCTCCTGATTCCGAAAAAAAACCGTCACCTTTGTTCCATACCAAACCCCTATTCAACACCATGGAAAAGCTGGAATATACCATTTTAATCGAGGCTCCGCGGGAAACTGTGTGGAATATTCTCTGGAACGATGCGACCTATCCAGTTTGGACGGCGGTTTTCAGTGAGGGCTCACGCGTGGAAACGGATTGGAAAGAAGGGAGTAAAGTGTTGTTCCTGGGTGGAGAACACGAGGGAATGATTTCTTCGATTGCCGCCAACCGACCCAACGAATTGATGTCGTTCAAACACCTGGGCGTTATCAAAAACGGGGTTGAAGACTACGACAGTGAAGCCACCAGATCATGGGCGGGTGCCCACGAAAATTATACGCTCAAAACCGTCGGTGAACAAACCGAACTAACGGTGGACCTGGACGTTACGGAGCAGGACAAAGTTTACTTTCTGAAGACCTGGCCAACCGCCCTGGACACAGTGAAAGCACTGGCGGAGAAAGGCGCGTAATCAATCCCACACATACCGCTCGTCATAGGCCATGCCGTATTTCTGAAAAATTCCCCGGCATTCATCCTGAAACGTGATGCTGCCGTGGTGCTGGTATTGATTGCTAATGTACCGCACCACGGCATCGACCTGCGACGGATTCACCGAGAACGCGCCATACCCGTCCTGCCAATAAAAATTCCGATAGGTGTGACCTTTTGTTTTCATCCATTTGGACGAGCTTTTCTTCACTTCTTCCAGCAATTTCATGAGGGCGATCTTCTTCGACAGAACGCACAGAATATGCACATGGTCGTAGTAACCGCCAATTTTTACGGGATTACATTCCCATTGTTTGCAAACACCGCCCAGATAAGCATACAATTCGTCTTTCACTTCATCGCCGATGATTGGCGCACGGTATTTGGTGCTGAAGACCAAGTGGACATAGACCTTGGTTAAAGATTGTGGCATGGTGTACCTGATTTAATGGTTTGCCCGATTAAATCATTAGACGATAACCCCTGCAAAAAGTAATGCCCTGAACCCGATTTGGGTTCAGGGTGATTGTTCATCACCTGCTACAAACCTATTCTAATTCCATGTTCGCGACGGTTCCATGTTCGGGGCGATGGCGTGTTCGGAATGATCCCATGTTCGGGGCGATGGCGTGTTCGGATGATGCCATGTTCGGGGCGATGGCGTGTTCGGGATGATCCCATGTCGGGGCGATGGCGTGTTCGGATGATCCCATGTTCGGGGCGATGGCGTGTTCGGATGATGCCATGTTCGGGGCGATGGCGTGTTCGGATGATCCCATGTTCGGGATGATGGTGTGTTCGCATGATGCCATGTTCGGGGCGATGGCGTATTCGGGATGATGCCATGTTCGGGGCGATGGTGCGGATGATGCCACAGGGCGTTGCCCCGTGCTAGTGATGATGCCCTTTCAGGGCGGGAGGTGGAATTTTCGCTGCATCGCGCCCTGAAAGGGCATCATTACTAGCATAGGGCATCGCCCTATGCTATGGCCATGGCATGGCACCGGCATGACATCGACACGACACCGGCATCGGCACCGCACCAACCCCGTGATGAAAACCCACCAAAAAACAAAACCCGACACTCAGGCCGGGTTTCTGCTAATCGAAGATTTTCAACGTGCTGCTCTCAAACCGGCTCAAACGGCCTTCTTCACATCACGGGCGTTGGGACCTTTGGCGGTCATTTCCACTTCAAACGTTACCTTGTCGCCGTCTTTCACCGCGTCGACCAAACCGCTGATGTGCACAAAAACGCTATCCTGCGTTTCCTGATCCTTGATAAAACCGTAGCCTTTCGACTCGTTAAAAAACGTGACCGTACCTTTTCTGATAACTTCCTGCGGGACACCCGGCTCTTGTCTGGAAACCCCAATCTGTATATCTTCCGTATTGATAGTTTTCTTCTTCCGAAGATCCGGGGGCGACGACGAGATATTACCGTTTTCATCGACATACGCCATCATTTCGTCCAGACCTTTTCCTTTATCCGAATTGGCTTTCCGCTCTTCCTTCTTTTCCGCCTTTTCCTTATTCTTCTTTTGCCGGTTCTTTTCTTTTTCCTTTTTATTAAACGTCTCTTGAGTTCTACCCATAATGTGGTGGTTGTTTTAGTGGAAAATGAGTTCTATCAGCCAGTATACGGCTTTCCCGTCTATCCGGAGGCTTTTTCGATGGGAGAAGATCTGGGATCTGGCAGGGAAGCGGCTTTCTGGCAGGCAAGGTACTATATTTTTAATTCGCTTCCCGGCAAATAAGTTCATTATCTCCCGCATTGCCTTCAAAAGAAAAGCTTAGTTACCTTTTTAGCCGCTTTTACGGATTTTTTTCCGAATACAACGAATCTGTCAAGGCCCCAACGTCCCTGAAAACCGGGCCGACGCCGAGTTTGATTTCACACAGAATACTCCTACTTTTGATTAGGCTGGACAAATAGCATTAATAACAGAAAAAGATGAAATATAGTCTCTTCTTGTTTTTCATCTTCTTTTTGGGGAGTTCCTGTTCAAAACCCCAGAGCAAAAAAATTACCATTGGCTTTTCACAATGCACCGGCGCCGACCAATGGCGGCAAACCATGCTCAGCGACATGCAACGGGCGCTGTCGTTTCATCCCGATTACACCCTGCTCTATGAAGATGCGGGCAATAGCACCGACAAACAGATCGCTCAAATTCAATCACTTACCAGCCGTGGAATCGACTTACTGATTATTTCACCCAACGAAACCGCGCCCATTACCAAAGCCGTCGATGCGGTTTTTAAGAAAAGCATCCCGGTTATTGTCCTTGACCGGCGGATCGATTCCGAATCCTACAACGCCTACATCGGGGGCGACAATTTCGAAATTGGGCGGCTGGCCGGTGCGTTCATCGGGAATCACCTCAAGGGAAAAGGTGCCGTGATCGAGGTGAAAGGGCTGGCCGGTTCGTCGCCCGCTCAGGAACGACACCGCGGTTTGCAGCAACAACTCGCCCGGTTTCCGGGAATCCGCGTGGTGGCCGAACTGGACGGCGAATGGGAACGCGACACTGCCCGCCACCGGGCCGAGGCCAACCTCCCAGCCCTTCAAAAAGCCGACCTGGTTTTCGCCCACAACGACGTCATGGCCCTTGGCGTCTACGAAGTCTGCAAACAACACGGCCTGACGAACCAGATTGAGTTTGTCGGCATCGACGCCCTGCCTGGTCCACAGGGCGGCATGCAACTCGTGACCGACGGGCTTCTGAAAGCGTCGTTTCTGTATCCGACCGGCGGGGAGGAAGCCATCGAAACCGCCGTGCAGGTGCTGGCCGGCAAAGCCGTCCGGCGCGAAACGACCCTGAATTCGATCCAGATCGACGCGTCCAACGTCCGGGCCATCAAAGCCCAGAGCGACAAACTCCTCAGCCAGCAGCAGGATATTGAAAAGCAAAGCCAGCGAATCGACGAATTGAAACAGACGTATCTGACCCAGCGCAACACGCTGTATGTCACCCTGGCCAGTTTGTTTGTGGTCATTCTGCTCGGGGCCTGGGCGTTATATCTGGTTCGGCAAAAACAGGCCGCTTACCAGATACTGGCGAAACAGAACGTTGAAATAAGCGAACAGAAAGACCGCATCGAAGCCGTATCGGCCCAGGCCCGGCTGGCAACGGAGGAAAAACTGCGGTTCTATTCGTACATCTCCCACGAGTTCAACACGCCCCTCAACCTGATTCTGACCCCCGCCGAAGACCTGCTGGCAAAAAAAACCGTCAACCCCTACGAACTCAAAACGAATTTATCCCTCATCCGAAAAAACGCCTACCGCCTGTTGCGGCTGGTCGATCAAATGCTGGATCTGCGAAAAACCGACGCCGGCAAACTGCTTTTGCAGGCCGGCGAACAGGATCTGGTGGCGTTTATCCGGGACATTACGAGTGATTTTCGCCGAAGAGCCGAGAAAAACCACATTGACCTGCAATTCATTCCCGCGCAATCGATGCTCATGGTGTGGTTCGACCGCGAAAAACTGGATAAAGTCCTGTTCAATCTGCTGTCCAATGCGTTCAAATATACCTCGAAAGGCGGACTTATTCACGTTCGGGTCGATCTGTGCGACAACCGGGCGCGGATTCAGGTGCAGGACAACGGGGCGGGCATGAACGCCGAAGAACAGGCCCACGCCTTTGATTTGTTCTATACGGCTCCCAAACATTTTAACCTCGGCAACGGCGTCGGACTGGCCCTTTCGCGGGAATTTGTTCACCTGCATTACGGCGAAATCGACGTCCACTCGGAGAAAGACCAGGGGACGACCTTCACCATTTTGCTGCCACTGGGCAATGCGCACCTGGACCCGACCCAACAGGAAGAAATCCCCGGTACCCGTACGTTGCCCCTGTTGCTGGACGATGACGAAGGAACGCGGACGCCCGCCAGCCCTGTAGCTCCGGTGTCCCGAAAAACCGGTACGCTGGTGCTCATCGAAGACCACGACGAATTGCGGCAGTACCTGACCACCCGGCTCAGTGAAGAATTTGAGGTTGTGGCCGAAACAACCGCCGAAAAAGGCTGGGAGACCGTTCTGGAAACCGTACCCGACCTGATTATCAGCGACGTTATGCTGCCGGGCATGGACGGTTTGCAACTGACCCAGCGTATCAAGAGTGACTTCCGAACGTCGACCATCCCGGTTATTCTGCTTACCGCCAAGGGCCAGATGGAAAACCGCATTGAGGGCACCCGCGCCGGAGCCGACGCCTACATCGCCAAACCCTTTCTGATTACGTATTTGCTCGAAACGATCCGGACGGCGTTGAACAACCGGGAAAAATGGCAGAAACGATACATGGGTGATTACCTGACGAAAACCGAAAACCGCCAGGAGAAAAAGTTCCTGAACGAACTCACCGCCCTCATCGAGCAGAATCTGGCCGATCCGTCGTTTGGCGTCGAGCAACTGAGCCGCGAAATGGGCGTTTCGCGCGTCCAGCTCTACCGGAAAGTACAGGCCATGCTTGACAAAAATGTCAATGAGTATTTTACCGAAATCCGCCTGAAAAAAGCCAAAGTGCTGCTGGTGGAGACCAACAAAGCGATGTCGGAAATCGCCGGAGAAACCGGCTTTAGCTCACCCGCCTACTTCACAACATTCTTTAAGCAACACACCAAACAGACCCCTTCCGAATACCGAAAATCGCCGGTTGGGGTTTGAGGCTGCCCGGAAGTGGTATTAGTGATCTGTTTTCAGCCGGGTATAAAGCTGCCGGATGGCCAGCCACCGCCGACGCGAGATGGGTAGCGCCACGCCCGACCGCAAATGAATCAATCCCCCTTTGTCAGGATAAATCCTTTCCATGCGCTCAATGTAGCGGATGTTGACAATGCAGTTGTGGTGTGGGCGAACAAACAGTGCATCGGGCAATTGAGGCTCGTAGTATTTTAAGGTCCGGGGCAGCAGCAGTCGCTGTCCATTTCTCCAGTGCAACCAGCAGTAGTTGCCGGTGGCCTGCAGAAACATCAAATCCGCTACGGGAAGGCTGATCGGTCCCGTTTTCCGACAGTGCATCGTGAGCATGCTTTCGGATGAATTAAAGGTCAAATCGGCTGATTGACAGGTCGTGTTGCCAGCGTAAAAAGGTTGGGGCATATGCACGTGAATAAGTGGTCGGTTCGTCTCTGCAAAAGAGCCCCGATTCCCCCTTTTTCAGTTAACGCATTTCGGACATCCTTTTCCTCATTTCGGACATTCTCCTCTTTTTAGCCCCATTCTCCCATAAAAAGCACTTCAAGCCGTTTTGAGTGTCTTCAAAAACGCACCCGGCACAACCCTTTCAGCCATATCCGACGCCCCGCGGGGCGGAGACGAATCCACCGGCTTTCCTCTTTTTTCGTGGGAAGGAATTCCCATATACACATCACACACGAGACCGTGGTCTGCCGGACAAACCGCCTTGTGATTCATCGTTTGAACGATTGCCAACAGGATAATCGGGCCACAAAGCAGACCCCAAACAAGCAGACCCAAGCCTGAAACCGTCGACGTCAGCATCGTTCGACAGGCTTGAAAAAAGCGAAAAAAACCGGCGTTGTTTTGCATAGCACGACCGAAAAGTGGTGAAAAAATGAACGCGTTTTTCTACCACAAAGCTGACTTTCGACGGCCAATTTCTGTTAACGCAAATCCGACATTCTTTTGCTCATTTTCGCCAAATGACATGCTTGGAGAAATGCCAACAAAGCAGACCCATTCAGATCTGTGCATAGCCGGAAGGCAACACGCCGTATTTATCCTGAAACACCCGGGTGAAATACGAGAGACTTTCGAAGCCCACCTGATAGGCCACTTCCGATACGGTATTGTTCCCCTGACGGAGCAGCTCAGCCGCATGATCCAGGCGCTGGTTCCGGATAAACTCCACGGCGGTTTGGTCGGTCAGGGCTTTCAGTTTGCGCACCAGTTGCCGCTGGCTCAGGTTCAGTTCTTCGCTGAGCTGCTCCACACTGAAATTACTTTCGGCCAGGTGTTGCCCGATGATTGCTTTCGCTTTTAGCAAAAACGCTTCTTCCTTCGATTTGGTCGGCTCATCGACCGGCAGGGTCACATTTCCCCTTCCACTAAAATAGGTTCGTAACCGGCTTTGATTCTGCAATAAATTCCGCACTCTGACCACAATTTCGGCCTGGTTGAAGGGCTTGGTCAGATAAGCATCAGCCCCGATTTCAAAGCCTTCGATGCGGTCTTCGACGGTGGCGCGGGCCGTGAGCATCACCACCGGAATGTGGCTGGTGGCTTCCTGGGTTTTCAACGCCCGGCAAAAACCAAATCCGTCGAGCCGGGGCATCATCAAGTCGCAAATGACGAGATTCGGCAACAGGGCCGTGGCTTTTTCCAGCCCTTCCTGCCCGTCGGTGGCTTCGACAATCTGGTAGTCGTTTTCAAAAATACTCCGCACATACAACCGGATGTCGGCGTTATCATCGATGATGAGCAGAATATTTTCCGGACGGGCCGGTTGCAAAACCGGGTTAGCCGGTGTCTGAATCCGGGGCACAGCGATACCGGCTTCCAGCGCTTTCCGAACCAGAGGCAAGGTCACAATAAATGTCGTGCCAATGCCTTCGGTGCTGGTGGCGGTGATAGTCCCGTTCAGTACGCGGACCAGTTCGCTGACCAGCGCCAGACCGATGCCGGTTCCTTCGTAGGTTCGGATGGACGGGCGATCGACCTGATAAAACCGCTCGAAGATGCGCCCCAGATGCCCCGGAGCAATCCCGATACCGCTGTCCTCAACCGTGACCGTTACTTCCTCTTTTCCGGACTGACCTGAATAGTTCACCGCCATGCGCACTACCTGCCCGGACGGCGTAAACTTAAAGGCGTTCGAGAGCAGGTTAGTCACAATTTTTTCGAGTTTATCCTGGTCAAAATCCGCCCAGAAAGTCGACTCGTTTTGGACGAAACTAAACGCCAGCTTCTGACTCTCCGCCAGTGACCTGAACGAACTGGCCAGCATCCGAAAAAAAGCAGCCATGTCGCCGGTGCGCAGTTCGGGGCTGAGTTGCCCCGCTTCAATTTTGCTCAGGTCGAGCAACTGGTTGATCAGGCTGAGCAGCCGGGTGGCGTTTCGTTGAATGAGCGGAAACCGGATGTCTTGGGCATATTCCTGAACCAGTTGTTCGATGGGTCCGAGGATCAACGTCAGGGGCGTCCGGAATTCGTGGGAAATATTCGTAAAAAGCCGGGTTTTGAGCGCGTCCAGTTCGGCCAGTCGACTGGCTTCTTTCTGTTCAAAAATAACCTGTTGCTGAAGGACCAATCGCTGAATCTGAAACCGGTACAACTGCCATCCGATCAGGGCCAGCACCAGCAGATAAAGGGAATAGGCCCACCAGGTGCGGTAGAACGGCGGATGAATCCGAATCTGGAGTTCGACGGGTTTGCTCCACACCTCGCCGTCGGCCGACCCCATCATTTCAAACCGGTAGCTGCCGTCGGGCAGGTGGGCGTAATTGGCGAAGCGGTTGGTGCCAGCTTCCACCCAGTCACGGTCGATGCCTGTCAGCCGGTAGCGGTAGCGGTTTTTACCGGAATTGATATAATCCATCACCCCGAATTCGAGCGTAACCAGATTCTCATCATACGACAGTTCGAGCGTTGGTGTTTGTTCGATGGCCTGCGACAGAATGCCTCCGGGGCTTCCCACCTCAACCGTTTCGTTGTTGATTTTCAACCCGATGATGTTCACCAGCGGTTTGTCCGGACTCGTCGCGCCGATTTCTGCCGTCCGGAACGTGGTCAATCCATTGATGCCCCCGAAGAGGAGTTCGCCGGATGCGGTTTTAAAGTACGAACTGGTATTGAATTCATCATCCTGCAAGCCGTCGGCCTTGGTATAGCTGCGAAACTGGTAGGTTTTCGGATTGAACTGGGCTAATCCCCGGTTGGTGCTCAGCCAGAGATTTTTGGAGCCATCGGTCAGAATACCGTACACCACTTTGTTGGGCAAGCCCCGGACTTCGGTGAAGTGCACGAACAAACCGGTTTGTTTATCCAGCCGCTCCAGCCCCCCGCCCTTCGTTCCAACCCAGAGGTACCGATCCGGTTCGTTGGGATCGTCGATCAAACTCGATACGAAATCGTTACTCAGACTCTGCCGTTCGGTTTTGCTGTTTTTATAGATCGAAAAAACCGGTTTGGTCCGGGCGTTCATCACTTTGATGAGTCCTTTCTGCGTACCGATCCACAAGGTGCCGCTCCCATCAATATACAAGGCGTACGTCTCGATGTCGGAACCACTTTGGGGCATCAGGGACTGGTAGCTGAACACCTCGAACCGCTCGGTTTTCGGGTTAAACCGGAGCAAATTCCCATTGGTTGCACCAATCCAGAGATTACCGGCCTGGTCTTCAATGGTCTGGTTACCATAAAAACCGAAGGAGGTATTGGCCGGCAACGGGTATTTTTTGAGGAGTTGCCAGTCCGGTGAGAACTTGAACAGGTGTTTTTCGTGGGTTTCGAAATGGACATTGGAAATCCAGTAGGTACCCGCCCGGTCCTGCATCAGATACCGTTGCCGCCGGTCGGCTTCGGGCAGGCTTTGATCCAGAAACGGCAGGAGCCGGTTGTGGGTCCGGTCGAGTTCCCAATATGAAAATTCAAACCGCACATAGGTACGACCCTGCCGGTCGACATACAGATTGGAGAGGGTGGTATTGGGTAAATACGAATGAAATTGTTTGATTTTGGGGTTGAATTTTCGCAAGCCGTAGCCGCTGGTTCCAAACCAGAACGTTCCGGTTCGGTCTTTTAAAACACTCGTAATGCTGTAGACGTTGGGCGGAAAAGCCACAAAGGCCTTTTGGACAGTCAAACTGTCCTGCCGAAACAGCTCGGCGGGCGACATCAGCCACATATGGTCGGCGGTGGCGATGGCGATAGTCTGCGCATCCATCGCGTATAGCTGCACCCCGAAATACTTTTTTTTTGGCAGCGCAATGGTTTTCGATTGCCCTTTGAACCAGCCTTTGATGTGATCACTGGTCGAAGCAAACCGGAAACCCTGGCGGCTGTCTTCATACACCGAATGCAAATCCAGCACCTCATTCCCAAACAGACTCAGCTTGGTGGCTTGCGAAGGATTTCGCCAGTTGAATGAAAAAATGCCATAGGCTGCGCCCAGTAACCCCTGTCCGTCCGGTCGAAAATTGAAATAGAGGGATGACGCATTGATTTTCTTCTCCTTTATTGCAATGGGCTGAATCCGAACCTGTTGCGTCAGATTCGCCTGATCCGGCAACTGATTCCGGAGCGATGCCGGCAAACTGATTTTGAAGATCTTGTTGGTATAGGTTCCCACCCAAATGTTGCCTTCGGGGTCTTCGGCCAGGGTACGGACCTCGTAATTCCCCGCATTCGAGCTGGTCTGGTCGCTGATGTTAATGTGGTAAAACCGCTGCGTCCGGTCGTCGAACAAATTCAGCCCCTCGTTGAAGGTGCCCACCCAAAGCCGCTGGCGGCTGTCGATGAGCAAGGCCGAGCAATTATCACCCGAAAGGCTAAAATCGTTGTAAGGATCGTGCGTAAAAACCTTGAAGTTGTGGCCGTCGTAGCGGTTCAGACCGTCTTTGGTAGCCACCCAAATGAATCCTTTCCGGTCCTGCTCGATGTCGAAAATCATGCTCTGCGACAGGCCATCGGAGATCGTAATCTCCTGCCAGCCTTTCGGCTGGGCAGAAAGGGTCATCGGAAAAAGAATGAAAAAGATCAGGAAACGCATTCGAAACTGATTTTGTCAATATAAATACGCAAAACCGTGCCAAAGAGACTTTCTAACTACAAAGTTATGTCGAAACAAAGCTATTTTAGGAGTATAAATCAAGACATTATCGAAATCGCAGTGATTTTCCAACTAAGTTTTATCCCGTGCCTGACCTCCTCAGCATCCCCGCCGGGATGATCTATTTTGGTTTTCCCGGTGGTATCCGATCCTACAAAATGGCCCATCCCGACGGGATTGGTGTTGGTTTTCCTGTAACATCCGATCCCTACAAAATGGATCATCCCTACGGGATTGGTTTACATTTCCCTGTAGGCCGATTCTACAAAATGGCCCATCCCGACGGGATTGGTTTACATTTCCCTGTAGGGCCGATTCTACAAAATGGATCATTCCTACGGGATTGGTTTACATTCCCCTGTAGGGTCGATTTTACAAAATAGATCATCCCTACGGGATTGTTTTGGATTTTCCTGAAGACCTGGTTGCACCATCCGTCCCATCGGGATGGTTCATTTTGTAGCAACCGTGTGCAATGATTAAGGGGATGAATCCCGTAGGGATGATCCATTTCGCACCTGCCTGATCGTCAATTGTTTTAGATTTTCCGGGGGTTGACCACCGACAAAAAACGCCCGGATGTGATCCGGTTTTACGAGACCATCGGTTTTGTCGATTCCCACGAAGGCATGAAATTACATTTGGCCTAAAATCGGGTGAATCAAACGGACAGAAGTCAATTGCTGAACATAAAAATACCGCGTTTCTGAATTGAGTTTATTACCTCAGTTCATCAAAACGCGGTATTTACCCTAAAATTCAACGGGTTAAAAAGACGATCAGATGGGTGGTTCCCAGCCTTTTTCATACTCCCGGCTCCACAGTTTCATGGCTTCCTTGTCGCGGATGTGACCGTTTTTCGAGTCGATATCCAGTGCCTTGTTGGTACGGAAGGAGATGTTGGCCAGGTGGCAAAGCAGCGTGCTTTTGGCACCATCGTCGATGGTCGAATTCTGTTTTTCTTTCCCGCGAATGGCGTTGAAGAAGTTCACGACATGACGGGTCGACATGTCACCGCCACCGCCCAGCGCCGTTCCGGCTTCCGACCCTTTCGATTTGCTGTCTTTCACCATCTTGCCCTCGCGGTTGTAAAGCCGGTAGCCGTCGCGGTCGACGTACACACTGCCGTTGCTGCCGTAAATGACGGTGCCCCGGTCGCTGCCGTAGGTTTTATACCCATTCCGGCTTTTGCCATCCCACTTGATGATTTTGTTGCCCGGAAACCGGAAGGTAGCGTCCATCGTGTCGTACATGGTCCAGCCGTCGTCCAGAAAATGCCGTTTGGCGGCTTCGACCGCTACGTGTTCCGGAAACTCCACCTGCAAGGCCCAGCGGGCTACGTCCAGTTCGTGCGTCGCGTTGTTGCCACTTTCGGCAGTTCCGTAGTGCCAGCCATACCAGTGCCAGTTATAATCCCAGGTGTCGTGCGTATACGGTCGACGCGGGGCCGGGCCCTGAAATAGATCCCAGTCCAGACCGGTCGGAACAGGTGCCGCCTTTGGCAGGGGCACTTCGCCCCGGTTGGCGGTATAAAACGCAACGGCTTTGAAGGGTGTGCCGATGGCGCCGTTGTGAATCTGGCTGATCACGTCAATCGACTCCAGCGCCGAGCGTTGCTGGTTGCCCATCTGAATGATTTTGCCGTATTTTTTCTGGATCTCAACCAGAATTTCACCTTCCCGGGGGTTTTGGCTACACGGTTTTTCGACGTAGACGTGTTTGCCCGCCAGAACGGCCAGCCAGGTGCCCGGTGCGTGCCAGTGGTCGGGCGTCGCGTTGATCAGCACGTCCACATTTTTGTCGGCAATCACCTTCCGGATGTCGTTTTCCAGCTTCGGTTTGTAGTCGATAAACTTCGAAAATTTCTGAAGCCCCGCTTCCCGCTGTTTTTGCATGACGTCACATAAATACACCAGTTCGACATTGCTGTCTTTTTTCGAAATGGGTTCGTAATACGCGCCCAGCCGCCGACCCAGCCCGGCAATGGCGACGTTCAGCCGCTCGTTGGCCCCGATCACTTTGGCGTAACTTTTGGGCGACAGGCCCGTCGCCATCCCGCCAAAAGTGATTCCGGCGGTGCTCAGGGCGGCTTTTTTAATAAAATCTCTTCGTGAATTTTCCATTGAAAACCGTTTGCTTATGAGTTGGCAGATGCTGACCGTTCGGGACAAAACCTACGGCAACCGTCCAGCGATCCCGCATACCATAGGAAGCAGACAAAGAGGGAAAAATACTGTCATCGGACGGGTTTTTCAGGAGTAGAAGCATTTTTCCCGCTGATCGTCAGTTAGACAACCGGGGATCGATCACCAGATCCGATTCTGCAATGATGCGAATGGCGGCAAACTGAGGGTGACTGGCGTGCAGGAGGTAGTTGATTCCGGCTGGCAATACCGACGAAGGTACGCCCAAAGCCAGCGTATCCGGTTTTGTCAGCCAATCCTGAAGGAGGTATTGGCTTCTGGCATACGTGTTTTCGTTCCAATACGGCAGCAACTCCTCCGGCTTTACCATGCGCTGGCTGTTCTCGGGAATTTCCAGCGTGAAGAGACGATAGGTCGGCAATTGTTCGTAAGGTACCTGCGGCATGTGAACCAGGATTTCGACCAGAGCCAGTGCAGGATGCTCGGCGGTGTAGAGTATTCCCACACCGGGAGGATTCCAGCGGCCGCCGTTCAGCCGGGTTCCTGCCACATCCAAAGGCCGGTCGGCGTATTTCTGGCGGACAACGCGATAGACCAACGCCATGCTTATCCGAAAATACCGTGATCGATTCGACCCAACACCCGATCCACCAGCGTATAGCCCGTAACCGTATCCAGGGTTTGCAGCGGAGTCTGGTTGTCCAGTTCCCGTAATGGTGTACGAAGCCACCCCAAAACCGTTGCCGTCCGCTGATCGAAGGTATCCAGCGCATGATACAGCAGATTTTCGAGCAGCAGCAACCGCTCGGAAGCATCCTGACTGATCCGCTGGTCGGTTTTCTGACGATGCAGGTAACTGGCGGATAAGCCCAAAGCCGCAGCGACCTCTTTATCGGTCAAGCCAACAAGCTGAGCCACCCGATCGGCTTCCGACCGCAGCACCCCCTGCCGACTGCGCGCAATAATCTCCTGCTCGGTAAACGAACGCGATGGTCCGGGTTGATTCCGAAAAGAACCCGGAGTTGAAGCGGCAGTAGCCATACGAGTGAACTTTTTCACTAAGATAACTATACAAGTTCACTTTGACAATTTTTCCATTTTCGGTTTCCTATTCCAACCGCTCCGGCATTTCCTGAATCAAAATCGAAAAAGCGTGTAACAAAATCGAAAAAGCATTTTAAAAATCAACCACAAACCCCTGTAAATCAACACTTTAAAATTAGTACTTAATTTGAAATAATTAGAACAATTCCCGCAAGTCCGCTCCGGTGGCTTTCGGTAGCTTTGGTTCATGATCGGCATTTAACCGGGATTTACCCTGTCAGACATGAGTCAAAAACAACGCATCTTCTTTTGGTCTATCACAGCCGCGCTGGGCGGTTTTCTCTTCGGATTCGACACCGCCGTGATCTCGGGCGTCGAACAATCGCTGCAATCGCTCTGGGGCCTGAGCGTGTGGGAACACGGGCTGACGGTTTCGATGGCCCTGATCGGAACCGTCATCGGAGCGATGTCGGGCGGGATTCCCGCCGACCGGTTGGGCCGTAAAAAGACGTTGTTCTGGATCGCCATTCTGTACCTCGTTTCATCCATCGGAACCGCATTAGCGCCCGAGTGGACCCTCTTTCTGGTGTTCCGGTTTCTGGGCGGTTTGGGGGTCGGTGCCTCGTCGGTAGCCGCGCCCATGTACATCACCGAAATTTCCCCGGCCAAATCCCGCGGACGGCTGGTCGCGCTGTTTCAGTTCAATGTCGTGCTGGGCATTCTGATTGCCTACCTCTCCAACTACCTGCTGGCGGGGATGGGTGCCGAATCGTGGCGCTGGATGCTCGGCGTTCAGGCGTTGCCCTCGCTGATTTTCCTGATTGCGGTTCTCAATATCCCGGAAAGTCCACGCTGGCTGTTGCTCAGGAAAGGCCGGGTTGAAGAAGCCCGCGACGTACTCATCATGATCGATCCGGCAACGGCGGGTCAAACGCTGCTGGCACTGGAACTGAGCGCGGCCCAGACCCAGACGAAAGCCCGCTTATTTTCGTCAACCTACAAAACACCGATCACGCTGGCGGTTTTGTTTGCGGTTTTCAATCAGGTTTCGGGCATCAACGCCATCATTTATTATGCCCCCCGCATTTTCGAAATGACGGGTTTGGGCAAGAGTTCGGCCCTGCTGTCATCCGCCGGTATTGGCTTGATCAATCTCATTTTCACGTTGATTTCCCTGAACCTGATCGACCGGTTTGGCCGCCGGACGCTGATGAAAATCGGCTCGGTTGGCCTGATCATTACGCTCGGGCTGGTTGCACGCGCTTTCTACGTACAGGACTTCAGCGGCATGACGGTTCCGTTTCTGCTCTTTGGGTACATCGCTTTCTTCGGTTTCTCGCAGGGTGCGGTGATCTGGGTGTTCATTTCCGAGATCTTCCCGAACGAAGTCCGCGCCAGCGGGCAGGCGCTGGGCAGCTTCACGCACTGGCTGATGGCGGCCATCATCACCTTCACGTTCCCGTATCTGGCCGAAAAACTCGGCGGAGGAAACACCTTCCTCTTTTTCACTGCCATGATGGTGCTGCAACTGCTTTTTGTCGTGCGGCTGATGCCCGAAACCAAAGGCACCAGCCTCGAGCAAATCGAAAAGACGTTCGTCGTCCATTAACACTACCCGAATCACGCACTCCCTCACTCTATTACGCTCTATTCCAATGACACCTTTAATTACTTGCTTCGGCGAAACTCTCTGGGACGTATTGCCCACCAGCAAACAGGCCGGTGGAGCGCCAATGAACGTTGCCGTCCACCTTCGCAACTTCGGCCTGAACGCCCAGCTCATCAGCCGGGTGGGCAACGACGAACTGGGACACGAACTGCTGGAATTCGTTGCGCAGAAAGGCCTGCCGCTCGACCGCATCCAGACCGGGCAGTCGCACCTGACGGGTGTTGCCAAAGCCAACATCTCCGACTGCAACGAGGTGACCTACAAAATCGTGCAGCCCGTGGCCTGGGACTACATCCAACTGGAACCGGGGCTACTCAAAACCGTTCAGCAAAGCGCGTTTTTCATCTACGGCAGTCTGGCCGCCCGCAGTCCGCAAACCCGCGAAACGCTGCTGGCCCTGCTGGCGGTGGCACCCCGGAAAGTCTTCGACGTCAACCTCCGCGCGCCCCACTACGAACCGGAAACCGTTCTGGAACTGCTGCAACAGGCCGACATCGCCAAACTGAACGAACACGAACTAAGCGAAATCACCCGCTGGTTCAACGGCCCGACCGACGCCAAATCGGCGATGTATGGTCTTCGGGAGCGGTTTAACCTCGAAAAACTGTGCGTGACACTCGGCGAAAAAGGAGCCTTTCTGCTGGACGAAACCGGCTTTGTCCACCAACCCGGTTTTCCGGTCGAGGTGGAAGATACCATCGGCAGTGGCGATGCTTTTCTGGCGGCTTTTCTCTACAAAACGCTGCAAGGCGAAACCGCCCAAATCACCCTCGAATTTGCCTGTGCGACCGGTGCGTACGTCGCCACCCAACGGGGCGCAACGCCCCCGGTTTCGGAAGAAATACTGGTCAAAAATGCCTTCTGGAAAGAATTGATTTAACGCTGTATTCCCTACCATCCTGATTCCTATGATTTTAAAACGTACTCCCATGAACTCAAGAAAAACGCTGTTTATCGTGACGGCCCTGTTGCTGATCGGACCGTTGGCCTGGGCGCAACGCAAGCTCTCGGGCTCCGTCCTGGATGCCAAAAATAACGAGCCGCTGGTGGGCGCCAGCATCGTCGTTCCCGGAACGACCACCGGGACTTCGGCGGATGCGGAAGGCAAGTTTTCGCTCACAATCCCGGAAAGTTCGACTTCCATTCAGGTGTCTTTTATCGGGTATCTAACCCAGGAAGTGCCGGTCAAAGGGCTTGCTACCGTGACGGTTTCGCTGGTGTCCGGCGGACAACTCGATGAAGTGGTCGTGCTGGGCTACACCACTGCCCGCAAGGAAGACCTGACCGGGGCCATCGCCGTTATCGAAGTAGCAGCCACCAAAAACACCAGTTCCGGAAATCCCATGCAGGCGTTGCAGGGCCGCGTGCCGGGTTTGTACATTGAAAAATCGGGAACACCCTCGGGCGACGCCAGCCGGATTCTGATTCGCGGGGCTAACACGCTGGGTAACAACGACCCGCTCTACATCATTGACGGGATGCCGACCAAGCGGTCGCAGGTGTTCCAGAGCCTGAATCCCACGGCTATCCAGTCGATTCAGGTGCTGAAAGATGCGTCATCGGCGTCCATTTACGGGTCGCGGGCGTCGAACGGCGTCATCATTGTCACGACCAAAAACGGGGCAAATTCCGACGGCAAGCTGAACGTTCAGTTCAATTCCAGCATCTCGGCCCAAACCGAAAAACCGCAACGGTTCAAGATGCTGAACGCCGTGGATCGCGGGCGGGCGCTCTGGCAGGCATCGGTCAACGACGGCGTCGATCCGGCGTCCGGCTACGGCGATATCTACGGTTTCGACTGGAACAAAAACTTCCAGAATCCGATCCTGAACAGCGTTACGGTCAAACCGTTCGTGGGGGGTGATCAGAACGTCCCGGCGGGTGATACCGACTGGCAAAAAGAGATGTACAAAACGGGTTACGTCACCAACAACGACCTGACGATTACGGGCGGAACCAAAACCTCCTCGATTCTGGTCAACGTGAGCTACCTGAATAATTCGGGGATGCTGCGTTACACGGGCTATGACCGGCTGACGGGCCGCATCAACGGGATGACCAGCAAATTCGACGGTCGGTTCAAATTCGGGGTGAATCTGCAAATGACCAGTTCCCGCGAAACACCCATTGCAACCGATCTCGGTGGAGCGCCAACCCCCGGTCTGGCCGTGACATTGGCCCCGACGATCCCGGTGTATACCAAAACCGGTGACTACGCCGGACCCATCGGCTCCGGCTACTCCGACCGCAACAACCCGCTGTTCATGCAGTACATCAACCGCTGGGACAAGATCAACCGGACGTTTGTGTTTGGCAACGTGTTCACCGAAATCGAACCCCTCGCCGGGCTGGTGTTCCGGTCGTCACTGGGCATGGACAATGCCGGGTATTCCAACAAAAACATCGAGCAATCGTTCCAGAACGGTTTTATTGCCCGCTCGCTCAACAGCCTGACGCTCAACACCAACAAGTTTCTGAGCCTGACCTGGACCAATACCCTGCGGTACAATTTCGCACTCGGCGACCATAATTTTAAACTGCTGGCCGGGGTTGAGGCCATCCGGGATAATCTGAACGACGTGACGTCGTACCGGGAAAACTTCGCCGTTCAGTCGGAAGAGTTCTTCGTGCTGAGTGCTGCTTCGGGCAACGCCAGCAGCAACGGGACGTCGACCGGCAGCCGCCTGCTCTCGCAATTCGCCCGGATCGACTACGGTTTTTCGGATCGCTATCTGGCGGCTGTGACCCTGCGCCGGGACGGTTCTTCGCGATTTGGTGCCGACAACCGCTACGGTTTTTTCCCGTCGGCTTCGGTGGGCTGGCGGATCGACAAGGAAGCGTTTATGAGCAACGTCCGGGCCATCAGCAACCTGAAACTGCGGGCGGGCATCGGTCGGATTGGCAACCAGGACATCGGGGATCTGGCCCGGTTTGGGTTGTTCGAACCGCGCTACGGAACCCTGGCGTCGCAGGTACCAAACGGGCACAACGGTTTTTTTGACCAATACTGGAACGTGGGAACGGCCTACGATCTGAACGGTGCCGGGGCCGGAACCCTCCCCTCGGGTTTTGTGCAAACGCAGGGAGAAAATACGGCCCTCAAGTGGGAAACCACCAATGAACTGAACGTCGGTCTGGATTTCGCCTTCCTGAACGGGAGTCTGGCGGGGTCGTTCGACTACTTTACCCGGGGCACCAAAGACATTCTGATCAAACCGCCCGTCGCGTCGGCGGTGGGTGAAGGGCAGTTGAAGTTTGTGAACGGCGCGACGAAAACCAACAAGGGCTTCGAACTTTCGCTGGCCTATTTTGGCAAACCGATCGGCGATTTCACCTATAGCATCTCGACAAATTTTGCCCGGTTCCGCGACAAAATAACGGTTTTACCGGAAGAAGTTCGCTCGGCTTTTGCGGGCAATGCGGTTACGACGATCATCGGTCATTCGCAACTGGATTTGTTCGGCTACCGCGCCGACGGTATTTTCCAGAATCAGGAAGAAGTGAACAGCCACGCGACGCAGGTGGGAGCCGCTCCGGGCCGTATCCGATACCGGGATATCAACGGCGACAAGAAAATTGACGCGCTGGATCAGGAGTTTTTCGGAACCACCCTGCCCGGTCTGGAATACGGAACCCGCATCGACCTCGGTTATAAAAACTTCGATTTCTCGGTTTTCGGCTCCGGAATTGCCGGCCGGACCGGTTTCGACTCCTACACTTTCTACAATAACTTCATCCGCGGACGCGACAACGTCGGGCCGGGGGTTTTCAACGCCTGGAGTCCGCAGAACACCGCATCCACCATTCCGTCGCTCACGCTGTCGGATGGCAACAACGAGACGCGCACCTCGGATTATTTCAACGTCAATACCTCCTATTTCAAGATCCGGAATGTGCAGGTGGGCTACACCTTCCCCAAAGACGTCATCGGGAAAGTGGGGCTG
Organism: Larkinella sp.; assembly: GCF_965227735.1. Taxonomy (NCBI): domain Bacteria; kingdom Pseudomonadati; phylum Bacteroidota; class Cytophagia; order Cytophagales; family Spirosomataceae; genus Larkinella; species Larkinella sp. The sequence goes on from NZ_OZ245776.1 coordinate 2,974,564, forward strand.
ACGAGCCTGCGCCTGTACGGAATGGTTGAAAACGTGTTCTGGCTGAAAAGCAAAACCTTTCTGGGTCCCGATCCGGAGCGGGTCGATGTCAACGCCGTCGCCGTCCCACGTACGTTCACTTTCGGTTTAAATGTGTCATTCTAAAGTTTACGGTTTTCTGTTTACAGTTTACGGTGCGGTTCCCCGCCGGGACTGACGCACGAACAAGAATGCGTCAGCCCGCCGAAAACAGTAAACCGTATACCGAAAACCGCTCTAAAGCCTTCAAATCATGAAAAATAAAGCACTTTCCCTTCTTCTGATTGCTGCCGGAACGTTACTGACTTCCGCGTGCAAGGACTTTCTGGAGTATGAGCCACAAGGCACGCTTTCGTCCGATAATATCAAGAGTGCATCGAACGCCGATGCACTCGTCACGGCGGCTTATGCGTCCATTGGCAACGGCGAAATGATCGGTCCCATCGCCAGCATGTGGGTCTACGGCAGCATCCGGTCCGACGACGCCTACAAAGGTGGTGGCGGGGTGGCCGATCTGGAAGACCTCAACTTCTACGAGCAACACAACCTGACGCAGCCCCAGCAGGGGGGCGGTTTGTATCACCCGTATACCTGGGAGAATTACTACAAGGCCATTTCCCGCGCCAATGTGGCCCTGCGCTCCATCACGGCCCTGACCGATGCGAGTTTTCCGGAGCGGAAAACCCGGCTGGCGGAGTTGCGGTTTTTGCGGGGACACGCCCATTTCATGCTGAAAATGCTGTTCAAAAACATTCCGTACGTAGACGAAACGTTGTCGAACGAAGAGATTCTGACCGTTTCGAACCGGGCGATGACCAATGATCAGTTGTGGGACAAAATTGCGACGGATTTTCAGGCTGCGGTGGACAATCTGCCCGAAAAGCAGACGCAGGTGGGCCGCGCCAACAAACTGTCGGCGGCTGCGTATCTGGCCAAACTGCGGTTGTATCAGGCTTACGAACAGGACGATAACAACAAGGTGACGAGCATCAACAAAACCAAGTTACAGGAAGTCGTGAAGCTGACCGATCTGGTGATCAACTCGGGTAAGTATAACCTGCAACCCGATTTTGCGGAGAACTTCCTGCCGGAATTCGACAACGGCGTCGAGTCGGTTTTTGCGGTTCAGTATTCGATCAACGACGGAACGACGGTGGGTCGGCTCAACTTCGAAACCGGGCTGAACTACCCCCACGGTGCTCCGCAATACGGCTGCTGCGGTTTTCACCAGCCCAGCCAGAACCTCGCCAACGCCTTCGGAACCGACGCCAACGGCTTACCTAAACTCGATACGTTCAACGATGCAGTTATTGATTTCAAAACCGCCACCGTCGACCCGCGCGTGGACCACACCATCGGCATCGACGGCCATCCGTACAAGTACAATCCGGCCATTCTCTTCAGCAATAGTTGGGTGCGCGATCCGGGCGTCTACGGTTTTTTCCAGAGCATGAAGGAGCAACAGGCCGCGACCAATTCGACCTATAAAAAACAGGGGCCGTTTATTGGTACCTCGAAAAACATCGACATCATCCGGTATGCAGATGTGCTGCTCTGGCAGGCCGAAGCCTACATCGAACTGGGGCAACCAGCACTGGCCTTGCCGCTCATCAACAAAATCCGGGCGCGGGCAGCCGCCAGCACCGGGCGCACCAAGAAAGCCGACGGCACCAACCCGTCCAACTACCTGATCAAACCGTATGAGGCCACGAACTGGACGCAGGCCTACGCCCGGAAAGCCCTGCAATTTGAACGACGGCTGGAGTTTGCCACCGAAAGTCCGCGCTTCTTCGACCTCGTTCGCTGGGGCATTGCCGAACCGACGCTGAATGCCTACATTGCCAAAGAAAAAACCCGGCGGTCGTTTCTGAGCGGAGCCAAATTTACGGCGGGGCGTGATGAATACCTGCCGATTCCGCAGCGCGAAATCAATTTTACGAAGGGTCTGTATAAGCAGAACCCCGGATTTTAACCGAGTGCTATACCTGGGTGAAAGGTGGATGACGGCCGGGATGCGGTTTTGCTTCGGCAGCCCGTTCCGGCCCCATCGGCCGCCCGATGCCTCCTATTTTGTACATTGACAAATCCTATCCGTATGCATAACTTGCTCGCTTTCGTTGGTATGCTGCTCCTGAGCAACTCCTTTTCCTTTAGCCAGATGAATCAACCCGTTGTTGCGGCAAGTCCGGAACCCCATCGCCCGCAGTACCATTTTTCGCCCAAAGCGCACTGGATGAACGATCCCAACGGAATGGTGTATTTCAACGGGACGTATCACCTGTTTTTTCAGTATTATCCCGACGGCACCACCTGGGGGCCGATGCACTGGGGCCACGCGACCAGCAAGGATATGGTTCGGTGGCAGGAACAACCGATTGCGCTTTTTCCGGATAGTCTGGGTTATATCTTTTCGGGCAGTGCGGTGGTCGATGTGAACAACACGACTGGTTTTGGCAAAAACGGGCAGACGCCCCTGGTTGCCATTTTTACGCACCACAACCCGGTTCTGGAAAAGCAGAAGACGGGAAAACACGAATACCAGAGCCTGGCCTACAGCCTCGACGAAGGCAAAACCTGGACCAAGTACGCCGGAAACCCGGTGTTGCCCAATCCCGGCATTACCGATTTCCGCGACCCGAAAGTGCGCTGGTATGAACCGCAGAAGAAGTGGATCATGACGCTGGCGACCAAAGACCGGATCACGTTTTATTCATCCCCCGACCTGAAAAACTGGACCCGGGAAAGCGAGTTTGGCAGCACCGTCGGCGCACACGGCGGTGTCTGGGAATGCCCGGATCTGTTCCCGCTGACCCACAACGGCAAAACCGTCTGGACGTTGCTGGTGAGCATCAACCCCGGCGGCCCCAATGGCGGTTCGGCCACCCAGTATTTCGTGGGCGATTTCGACGGAAAAACCTTCAAACCGTATTCCACCGAAACGAAGTGGCTGGATTACGGAACCGATAATTACGCCGGGGTGACGTTCTCGAATACCGGCAATCGGGTGGTTCTCATGGGCTGGATGAGCAACTGGCAGTATGCCAACGTCGTGCCGACCGATCCCTGGCGCAGTGCCACCACGGTACCGCGTGAACTGGGCCTGAAGGAAGTGAACAAGCAATTGTTTCTAACGTCGGTACCGGTGGAAGAACTTGGTGCCCTGAATCAGGAAACGGTGTTGGTCAACAACCTGACGGTAAAAGACCGCTATGAGCTGACGGCCAAAACCCGGAATGAGTCGGGCTTATTCCGGCTGGAACTATCCACCAAAACCGCCGGCGATTTTGCCATTGTGCTGGCCAATGAACAGGGGAATGAGGTGGTGATCGGATATGATAAAACCGCGAATGCGTACTACATCGACCGGAGCAAGGCGGGCAAAACCGGTTTTGAGAAAGGCTTTGGCAAGCGGCATACGGCCCCGCGTTTGTCGGTCGATCCAAAAATTTCGCTGACGCTGCTGGTCGACGTGGCGTCGGTCGAACTGTTTGCCGATGGCGGACTGACCGTAATGACAGACATCTTTTTCCCGGATACGGATCTGACCAAACTTGTTATCAAATCGGCCCCGGGAATTGTCATTCCGACCCTGGAATACACAAAGCTGACGTCTTCGGTAAAGTAGAAACGGTAAGGAAGTATACGTTATACCAACTGCTGGCGAATGGTCGGGAGGTGCAGTTTGTTCGGATCGGTCCGGAGCCGCAGTTCGGTGTATTCGTATTCCTCTTCAAACAAATCCTGAAGCTCGTGGACGTACTGGAGATACCGGCGGGTTTGCACACACAGCCAGCAATTCATGCCCGGAATCAGGCGGGAATCTTCAAAAATCCAGGAGTTGGCAGAAGGGTCCGGCCAGTAGCCAAAAGCGATAAGCCAGGGTTTGGTGAGCTTGATGGGTTGGGGACGGTTGGGCGGCTGAAGTTCTTTCAGGAGCGTTTCGGTCAGCAGGACCGGCTCATTGTGAATGAGGTAATAGCGATTCGGTTTGGGACGGTGGAGCATTCTTCAGATAACGTGAGGTTTTACTAAAATACGTAGAAAAGCAGAATACAAGTAACTTGTATTAATAAATCGGTACATAAGTTTAGCAACCGGTACAAAACCGCTTATTATAAGCGGTTTTGTCGTTTATAACAACAGCGAATCGACCCGGTGGGCGTGGACCATCCCGTACGTTTCCGACCAGGTAAAAATCGTAAAACGACCATCCTGCGAGGCCACCAGGGCCACGGCATCCCGTTGGTCGAACACAAACTGAGCCGCCGACAAATGCCGGGTTCCGCCCGTCTGGGTGGGTTGCACCCTGGCCGGTTTATTGCCAATAACCGGTTCGGTGATGATGATCTGCTCCACCCGGTCGGTGGTTTCGGAACGGCCTATCTTGGCACCAAATCCCAGCACCTCGTAGCGATCGTTGAGGATGGTCGCGCCATCGACCGACGTCAGGCCGGCAATAGCCTCGACGGCCAGATTCACCGCGCCCCGCCATACGTTCTGGCTGGCCGCGTCTGATTCCTGCTGCAGCAGATCCGCCAGCCGCGAAAACACCGGCACCACCGGGTACAAAATAGGCTGAAGAATGGAATCACGCCAGGACTGACTGACCGACGGAACCACCAGCAGCGAACCACCCCGGCCGTGCGCCCGCATGGACACCGCCAGTTGTACCAGAATGTTCATCGAATCGTTCCAGAACGAGGGCAATTTGAAACCGAGCATGGACGTGACGACATCCGGACAATCGGGCGTCCGGGCGGTGCCTTCGTCCACGATTTTAATCTGATCGCCCTTCAGAATGGCGACATTGACAAACTTGCCAAAACCGTCCATCCGCCGGTGTTTGATGACGAGCAGACCGGGTTCGATCACTTCCAGCACAAGGCAGTTGCCCGGAATATCGCGGGTGGTTCCCCAGATGTACAATTCTTCATTTTCGTGCCAGACGCCCAGATGAATGCCGGGGCGCTCGACGGCGGGGGCCAGTTTGGTCAGCACGGCGGGGGTAAACCGCAGGCGATACCCAAAAATCAGGGGTTCACCCGCTTGTTCGGGGGGCAAAAAGGCCAGCGTCACTTTGGGCGAAACCCCTTCTTCGTGCCGCAGGCTGGCCCAGAAGGCCGTATCGATCATGGCTTCGATTTCCGGCGCATAAGGCTGATGCCCGGTGTCTTCTCCGCCATTGCGGGTTGCCGTCGCAAAATGATGGGCAAAATAGGTTTCTATGGTTCCCGAAACCAGCCGGGCCGCCTGATAAGTGGATTCAGCGTACATCGTCTAAAGAAAGCAATATTGCACTGAAAAGATGCGAAAGCCGCCTTTTAGTTCCCGGTTTGAAACCGTTCGGACCGGAATATCGTCGGGCTATTCCCAAATTCGGGGATAAAAGACGCCTAAATAGACCGTCGAAAGGAACGCAATCGCTGATAATTCAGCTACATTTGGTTATTTTTAAGGGTATATTAGGCTTATGAACGACAAAAATTACCTGTGAATACAGATTTAGGAACGGGCGGGGATGCCCGCGATAGCACGGCCAAAGGAATGGCACGGATGAACGATCATTTTGGAAACCTCATTGCCCAGGCTCCCGTGGCCATCAGCATTCTGAGTGGCGAAAATCTGGTGATTGAAACGGTCAACGACGCCATGCTGGAATTGTGGGGAAAAGATGCATCCATACTCAATCGTCCCCTGTCCGACGCCCTGCCCGAACTGAAGGATCAGGGATTCATCGAATTATTGAAAACCGTTTATGAAACGGGCGTTCCCCATTACGGGTTTGAAACACTGGCGCAACTGCAGCGCAACGGGCAACGGGAAGACGCCTATTTCAATTTTGCCTATGCACCGATGCGGGAAAACGGGCAGCACATCACGGCCGTCATGGTGCTGGCTACCGAGGTAACGCCCCAGGTAAAGGCAAAACTCGCGCTGAAAGAAAGCGAACAGCGTTTTCGTAACCTGATCGAAGAGGCCCCGGCAGCCATGAGTCTGTTTGTCGGCCCGGATATGATCATCGAGTTGCCCAACGAAGCGATGCTGAAGTTCTGGGGGAAGGGAAACACGGTTGTTGGAAAACCGCTGCGGGAAGCCCTCCCGGAACTGGTGGGACAACCGTTTCTGCCTATCCTGGATGAGGTCTACCGAACCGGCATTGAATTTTCGTCGCAGGAGTCCGAAGCGGTGCTGGTGGTCGACGGCAAACCCGGTATTTACTATTTCAATTTTACGTATAAACCATTGCGCAATGCCGACGGCGAGGTGTATGCGATTCTGGACGTGGCTATCGACGTAACCGAGCAAGTGTTGGCCCGCCGGAACGTGGAAGCGAGTGAATTGCGGTTTCGCACGCTTCTGGAGGCCATTTCGCCCATGACCTGGACGAACACGCCCGCTGGCGAAGTCAATTTTTACAACCAGCAATGGTACACCTATACCGGGCTGGATTATGAGCAGACCAAAGCCTGGGGCTGGCAGGCCGTGGTGCATCCCGACGACCTGCCCTACACCCTGGAAGCGTATCTGAAAGCACTGAAAAGCGGAGAGGTATTTGTGGTCGAAAACCGCTACCGGCGGGGCTCCGATGGCATGTATCGCTGGCATTTGAACCGGGCGTTGCCCATTCGGGACGAAACCGGGGTCATTATGCTCTGGGTGGGAACGGCCACCGACATTCACGAACAGAAAAGAATCGAAGCCGAACTGGAAAGTCAGGTTCAGGCGCGGACGCGGGAACTGAAAGAATCGAATCAGGATTTGCTCCGCTCGAACGAAAACCTGACGCGGTTTGCCTACGTGGCGTCCCATGATTTGCAGGAACCGCTGCGCAAAATCCAGTCGTTTGGCAGCCTCCTGCAAAGCCAGTATGCTTCGGGGCTGGGCGACGGTGGTCTGGATCTGATCAACCGGATGCAATCGTCGGCGGGGCGTATGTCGGAGTTGATCAAGGATTTGCTGGCCTATTCCCGCATTTCGACCCGCCAACAGACTTTTGATCCGGTTTCCATAACCCACATGCTGACGAAAGTACTGGAAACGCTGGAATGGCAGATTCAGCAGGCCGGGGCCGCGATCCAAAGCGACGATTTGCCGACGATCAACGGCGATGCGTCTCAGTTAGGGCAGCTTTTTCAGAACCTGTTGTCCAACGCCATCAAGTTCAGACGACCGGATTCTGCACCCGCCATTCAGATCAGCTACGCGAAATGGTCCGCTTCCGATTTGCCCTCCACTGTACGCCCCATCCGGCAGGCCAGCCACTACCACCTGATCGGCATTACCGACAACGGGATTGGCTTCGACGAAAAACACGCCGACCGGATTTTTGAAGTGTTTCAACGCTTACACGGGAAATCGGCCTACAGCGGCACGGGCGTGGGTCTGGCGATCTGCCAGAAAGTAGTTGAGAACCACGGCGGAGCCATCACCGCCCACAGCCAGCCGGGGCAGGGCAGTACGTTCCGGGTTTATCTGCCGGTGTGAAGCCCGGTTTACCATAATCTTATTCTGATCGCGAAGCAAACAGGGGGCCGCAAATCAATTCCGGCAAATTTAAGTTTCGGGATAGTTTCTGGTTTTTTCAATTTATGAAGATGGCCTAACGCCAGAATCACTCTGAAAACGTTCAATTTTTAAAACCAACATTTTCGCCAGTGAGGGAGTTGAAGCTTCAGTACTTATTTTTCAGAGCATTCCCTTACAATGCAAATCCGACTTTATCAGTATTGGCAATCCCTACAGGAGTCACTCTGGTTCGTTCCAACACTCATGGTGTTTGCCTCCTTTGGAATGGCCTACGGATTGATCACCTTCGACGCTGAAACGTCCTTTGATGGCGCCAAGCGATTTCCGCTCTTATTCGGTGCAGGCGCTGAAGGCTCCCGGAGCATGTTAACGGCCATTGCCGGATCCATGTTAACAGTCGCTGCCCTGGTTTTTTCGTTGACTCTCTCGACCATTACCCAGGTAAGTAGCCAATATTCGCCCAGAGTGCTGCGCAATTTCATGCGCGACCGCAGCAATCAGGTCGTTATGGGTTATTTTGTCGGCGTATTCGCCTACTGTCTCATCGTACTCGGAACCATTCGCGGCACCGAAGAACAAAAGTTTGTCCCATCAACGGCGGTTTTGATGGGATTGCTCCTGGCGTTGGGGGGCGTGGCCGCGCTTATTTTTTTTATTCATCACATCGCCGAATCCCTGCAGACGGGTACGATTGTGGAACACATCAGCCGCGAAACGATCAAGGTAATCGATGCGTTATTTCCCGGTGAATCTGAAAAACCGGTTGAAACACCTCCCGGGGATGATGCCCGCTGGCACCGTGCCGAGACCCAGTCCGGCTGGCAATCGGTTTTATCTACACAATCGGGCTACATTCAGCACATCGACCTCGATGAGGTACTTCACTGGGCGATCGAACACCGGGCCTTACTGCGTGTAGAGCAGACCATTGGCTCTTTTGTTGGCGAAAAAGCATTGCTTTTCAGTGTATGTTCCAACGGCGAAAAGTCCGGCAGCTTCGATTCCAACCATCTTCGTAAATTACTGGATCAGATAGCAATCGGTCGTCATCGAAACATCGAACAGGATGTCGCCTTTGGAATTCAACAATTGGTGGATATTGCCCTGAAAGCACTTTCTCCCGGCATTAACGATACGACGACCGCAATTATGGCGATAGACTACGCAGGTGCCGTTATGGAGCGACTGGCATCCCGCAGTTTTCCGGGACCGTTTCGCACCGCTAACGGGCAACTTCGCATCCTGGCCCAGTCTGCGGGCTTTGATTATTACCTCCGGCTAACCTTCGATCTGATCCGGATCAACGCCAACGGTAATCACGCGGTAATCCGGCGTTTGATGCGTGCGTTGTCTTTAGTCGGTAGCCAGTGCCTGGACGATGATCGGAAAGCCCTCATTCGCGAACAGGCGCACCTTCTGTTGCAATGTGCGGAGCAGACGTTGACAACCCCCTATGAAAAGCGGCAAGTTCAGGCTTTGTATCATGAAATGGCAAGTTCCTGGTCAAACTGATCCAGCTTGCTCATGACGCAAATCAAAACTTGCCCTCCTTGATTCAATCATCGATTCGAATCGAATTCGAAGATTGCCCCAAGCTTCCGTTGAGTCTTTTGAAGTTTTCTTCGGTAACCGATAAGTACCAAAAGGGGTATTTTGAAGACATTGGCTGGTCGGCCAACCTGCTCTACCGCTGGCGCACAGACCTATTCTGATCGCGAAGCAAACAGGGGGCCACAAATCTGCTGGACAAATTGCTGCCAGGCGGTGTAGTCCGTCGGTTTGACCCAACACCAGGAAACATCCAGTTCGCGGCAGCGCACCTCCCAGTTCGGGTCGATTTCGGAGCTCATCCACGCAAACGGAACGGTTTTCAGCGCCGGTCTCGACCGGAGCAATTCCGTCAGTTCCAGGCCATCCATCCGGGGCAGGTGGTAGTCGATCAAAATCAGACTGGGAACCGTCACGGCACTATCCAGGTAGGTCAACAGGCTGGCTGCATCGCTAAACGGATTGAGCTGGCAGGTGCCGCCAATCTCTAACATGGCTTTTTGCATCAGCCACAAGTCATCTTCATCGTCGTCAACTACCAATACAAGTGGCTTCATAAAAATCTGTTAACGGGCAGACGCCTGTACAACAGGGGCGTTGTCGCACTTTCCCAGGACCGAGAAAAACTCGTTTTATCCTAAACGCGTTTCCGGCTGATTTGTTCGACATATTATGAAGACTGGTACTCCAGGCCGTATTTGAAAGACCGGTTGGTTTCATCCGACCCTTCAAATGCCTTCACGCTATTGGGCAACCGTCACGCCATTCGTTTTCAAGACCTTGTGGAAAAACAAAACGTGGTAGGGCAGCGAGTTTTCCCAGTAGTCCCAGGTGTGCCCGCCGGGGTGTTCGGTGTAGTCGTGGGGCGTTTGGTTGTAGACCAGCCGCCGGTGTAACTCCCGGTTGGGCTCGATCAGAAAATCATCCACCCCGCAGTCGATGATCAGCTTCAGTCCGTTGGCTTTCATTTTATCAGCCATAAAAACCACTGAATGATCGGCATACGGATCGGGCGTTTTGCCCAACGGACCGAGAATCCGCTCAAACCGGGGTGCAATCTGTTTGGCAAATTCGGGCGTGATCCGCCAGTGCGTCGGGTTCAGATCCAGCGCCCCGCTCATGCTCCCGGCCGCACAGTACAGATCCGGGTGCCGCGTCGCCAGATACAAGGCCCCGTGGCCGCCCATGCTCAGGCCCGTGATGACACGCCCCTTCCGGTCCCGAATCGTGCGGTAGGTTTGGTCGATTTTCGCCAGCACTTCCTTCGTGAGGTAGGTTTCAAACTGGCTGTCTTTCTGAAACGGACTGTCCAGATACCCGCTCAGGTTTTCGCCCTCCGGGGTTACAATGATCAGGTTGTACTGGTCAGCCAGGGTGTGCAGCAGCATTTTGTCGGGCGTATTCGATAGCCAGTCGCTGAACCGCCCGCCCCCGCCGTGAAGCAGGTACAAAACCGGGTAAGCCGCTTTGCTTTTGGCGTAGGAATTCGGCACGACCACAGCCGCGCGCAGGGTTTTCTGCATCACCGCACTCGGAATGTCCAGCGAATCAACTTTGGCACCGAACGAAACGACACCAGCCAGCAACAGACTGAAAAAGAGAAGATAACGAAATAAATTCATGGATGGTTTTAGTCGAAAGTTGAGCAAATCAGAAAGCCATCAGCGGAACAGCAGCGGTACATATTCGTTGAGGTACTGCCGCCAGTTGGTCCAGGTATGCCCCCCCGCCGTTTCCTTATACTGGTACTTGATCTGGTGTTTGTCGAGCAGCGCCATCGTTTTTTTATTGGCATCCATCACAAAATCGTCTTTGCCAATTTCAATCCAGAACAGCTTCTTGTTTTTATTAAAACCGGGATCGTTCAGCGCACTGGCATATTTGGTTTCGGCTTCGTCGATGGTCGCGCCGAAAAAACCGGAGCTGAATACGCCCACATAATTGAACAGTTCGGGCCGGGTCAGTGCCACATCCAGCGTTTGAAAACCGCCCATCGACAGTCCGGCAATGGCCCGGTTTTCGCGATTGGTCTGCGTGCGGTAGGTTTTTTCTACATACGGCATGATTTCTTTCAGCAGTTCATCGGCAAACAACGCCCGCATTTTCTGCATCGCAGCCGGATTGGGCATTCCCGAGGAGGGCGGAAGCGGCATGCTGCCGTTGGGCATCACCACAATCATGGGTTTGGCCTGCCCGGCCGCCAGCAGGTTGTCGAGAATGAACCCCGCCCGACCGACTGTCGGCCAGCCGGAATCGTCGTCACCCCCGCCGTGAAGCAGGTAAAAAACCGGGTATTTCGTCGTTCCTTTTTCGTAGCCCGGGGGCGTGTAGATGTGCATCCGGCGCGCCATGCCCAGCGTATTGGACTGGTACCAGACCTGCCGCAATTCGCCGTGGGGCACCGGGCGGTTGTCCTGAAAAACCGTCTCGGTTCCCGGCAACGCCATCACATTTTCCAGACTGCTCATCCCCTGCTTGATAACCGGATTTTTGGGGTCCATCGTCCGAACGCCATCGACCGTCAGCGTATACGTGTAGTAATCGGGTTTCAGGGGGCCAACCGTCACCGACCAGACGCCATTCGCATCTTTGGTGAGGTTAAGCGGTTTCATAACCGTCATAAAGTCGCCCACAACGGTCACCTCGCTGGCTTTGGGCGCGTAAAGCTGAATCGTAACCCGGTTGTCGGTCAGCACTTTGGGCGATTTGAGGGTATCGTTGGGCGTGGGCTGCCGCGGGGGCGTTTGCGCCAGGGTCTGAAAACCCAAAAGGAGGGCCGCGATCAGCAACCCGCTGGAGGTAAACAGTCGATTCATAGAAATTTCGGCTAAAGGTTGGTGTGCCAGTGGCGGCTTACACCAAAAATAGGAAAAGGTTTCATATTGTAAAAAATACAGAAAGGTTTTTTTGAAGTATTAAGAGATCAAGTAGTACATTTTTTTCACCTGCGGTTCTTCTCCCTGCCCGCATCGGTCCGTCAATTATCCGCGTTTCGGCCCTGCTTATGCACCCAACACCACCCGGTATCGCTTCCGGCTGGACTTGGCGGTATTCGCAACCGTATTTTTGACCGGAAATAACAAATACACTACGATGAAATTGATCCTCTTTACCCTGTTGCTTGCCGGTATAATGAACGCAGAACCCGCCAAGGCCGATTGTCCACCCGTGGTTGCCGACGGCAAAATCCACGGCATTTTACCCGTTCTCCATCAAAAAGTCGCTTATACTGAGGTGGTCGATTGCGGCAGTGTTTCGCAGATCGACCTGTTCCGACGCGCCCGGTTGTGGGCGGCAAAATCGTTCCGGTCGGCCGGTGAAACTTTCAACGTGAGTGACAAGGAAACCGGTGATCTGGTCGGAAAAGCCGTTCAGGTCGTCACCCTGCCGCGCTCCGAAACCTCCGCCGGTGGTGTTTATACCTTCCGCTACACCTTCATCATCGAATGCGCCAACCGCAAATACCGGGCAACGATCACGCAGGTTGAACTTCTGGAAGGCGGTCTTGATTCAAAATCTGTTCCGGTTGAAGTCTATTGCCAGAAGAATGACAAGGAGTTACAGGCGATGTATACAGAACTCGACAAACACCTCAACAATGTGCTGGCGTCGCTTCAGGACGAGGTGAAAAATTACAAAGCATTTTAATCCATGAACCGCACCGTCTCCTATTTCGCCGGTCCCGAACTGGTCTGGGTTCTGATGCTGGCCGTTACCGCCTTACTGGCGGCTCGCAACCCGGGTACGGATGCCGGCAATGAGCAATTGCTGAGTTTTGGCTGGTTTTTGCCGCTCCTGGGCGTTTGGCTGTCGTTTGTTCCCCTGTTCTGGGCTCCCGGCAGCCCGTGGTGGTGGCTGCTCCGGATCGTTGTCGGCGGTTGTGTCGGCATTGTGATTTTGATGACGATTATTTGCGAAGCGATTGATTACCACGATAGTCGCAATTCGGGCGTTGGCACGGGCTACATCGTCTTTATCAGCCTGGGTTATCTGGCGCTGTTCGCCAGTGCCGCTGTGGCCGCTTTGTTCTTTCTCACGAAGTGGAATTTCCTGCCGGTGCTGAAATGGGGACTGATTATCGTGGGTTGTTTAACGGCTTTTTTTAGCCTGATTTTCTGGATTGCCTCCTTCGGAAAAAATGCGGCTTCCTGAGCAATTCCTCCCATTTTCCCCATAAAAAAACGCCCGGAGGGCGAACCTTACCGGGCGTTTTCAAGAAAGGCAGGCGCTGCTAAAACCGTCAGCGTCCTGAGTTACGGTACGTTTTTCGAGTTGGGTTAATGCAATCAGGCCGTCACCAGGCGGTTATTGCCATCGGGAAAAACGACCACGGGCTTGTACGATTTGGCTTCATCGGCGGCCAGCATGGTATACGACAGAATGATGATGATGTCGCCAATCTGCGCCTTGCGGGCGGCAGCCCCATTCAGGCAAATGATGCCCGTACCGCGTTCTCCTTTAATCACATACGTGATCAAACGTTCCCCGTTGTTGTTGTTCACAATGTGAACCTGCTCATGCTCGAGCATACCGGCCGCATCCATCAGATCTTCGTCGATGGTAATGCTACCAACGTAGTTCAATTCGGCCTGCGTCACCCGGGCTCGGTGAATTTTGGATTTCATTAGAGTTAGAAACATAGCTATATGGTTAGATGGATAAGATGCAATTCAAAGACGCTGTTGGCTGCCGTCATTCCGGCTTGCTGAACTGGAGTCACACGGCAACCGTATGCCGGTTTAGCATTGGTCCAGCACATTCTGCAGAATCCGGGCAAATTCCTTGTCGTTGGGCGGTGTGAATAAATTCATGTGATCGCCGGGGACTTCATGGATTTTGATGCCTTTGCGCGCAAACGGTTTCCAGCCCAGAAATTCGAAGTCTTTCTTGTAGGCAATTTGCTTGTTGGCCCGGAAAAGCGTGATCGTCACGTCCTGAGGAGCCAGGCGGTAGTTGCGGGCCGCAATCCGGTTCATTTCATTGACTTTGTAATAATTGCCATGAAACACTTTCAGGTAATCTTCATTATACCGAATCCGGCGGTACCACTGATTGACTTTGCGTTTCAGCGATTCGGCTTTTTCTTTGATCGTTTCGCGGGGGTATTTTCGCAGCAGCGTAAAAATATACAGCCGCTCTTTCAGCAAGGTGGTCGAATCGGTCCAGACCCGTTTTAACCACGGATCGTAGAAGTTCGATTGATCGGCATACGAATCGAACATCGCCAGCAACTTCACCGCTTTGCCCCGCTCCTTCAACTGCCTGCTCATCTCGTAGGCAATGATCCCGCCGAAGGAGTAGCCCGCCAGCGCATACGGCCCGTCCGGATTTTTGGCCATAATCGCATCGATGTAATAAGCCGCAATGGCTTCGATGCTGTCCAGCGGCTCGTCGTCGCTGTTGATCCCTTTCGCCTGGAGTCCATACACCGGCTGATCGGGGTGCATGTTGATGGCCAGGGTATTGAACAGCAAGACGTGCAAACCAGCTCCGTGGACGATGTACAATGGCGTTTTCGTTCCCTGCGGTTTGATCGGCACCAGCGAATCCCAGCTCACCGACCGGCCGTTCATGTGCAGAGTCGAAGCCAGTTTTTCGACGGTCGGGTATTCGAACAACAGTGAAAGCGGCAGACGTTTGCCGGTTTTTTTCTCCAGCCGGGTCATCACCTGCACCGCAATCAGCGAGTGTCCGCCCAGTTCGAAGAAGTTGTCGAGTACACTTATTTTTTCCAGCCGTAAACACTCCATCCAGATGTCGGCCACCAGCTTTTCGACGTCGGTCCGTGGAGCCATAAAATTGCTGCGGTTTTCGACCTCGTCCAGCATCGGATCGGGTAACGCCTTGCGGTCTATTTTCCCGTTGGGCGTCAGGGGCATCCGGGCCAGCACCACAAAGTTGTTCGGAACCATGTAGTCGGGCAGGTGCTGCCGGATTTGCTCTTTCCACACCTGAAGCTGCTCCTGCGGAACCACCAGGTTGTGTTTGAAGGGGTTGCGGGAGACATCGGTCAGCGACACGTTTTCGACCGGAATGGACGCGGGCCGGGCCGGAATCCGGTTCGGCTGGTCGTTCGGAATAAAAACAACGTCCAGCAAATTGTCGGAGCCATCACCCGCCCAGCGGACGTGCGTGGTAAACCGGTGTTTTTCACCCACCGCCCACAAGGTGGCCGGGTCGACGCTGACCGGAACGGGAGACAATTTTTGTTTGGCCTCCACCAGCAGGGTATCATCGCTCAGAGCGTCGATGTCCTGAATCAGCGAATAATCTTCAGCGGTGCGGCTGTTGAAAACATGACGGAGTTGCACAACCGATCCGGAATGGGTCGAAAGGCTCTGTTCAAGGTTCTCAAGAGCATAGTTGGGATTCCAGTCGATCACCGCATCGGCTTCGGCCACTTCGGGCGGATTGCCGACGTACAGCCAGATATCGTAGTGGTGTTTCGTGGTTTCGTTCAGGAATTTTCCTTCGCGAAGCTGAATATCGACCGCCGAAATGGCGGGAATGAGTTGCGGCAGAACGTAAAAATAAGCCGGGTCAGCCATGAGTTCATCCTCGATGAACAACCGCCGGTCGATGATCTTTTTAAAGTCCGCAACGGTATTTTCAGCCGACGAACGGGGAAACTGATCGAAGGTGTGGTGCATCCGCAGGGTTCCTTTGCCCTGCATGTCCCCAATAAAAATACAACCGCCCGGTGCCACTTTTTTAACGGCTTCTTCAATCACTTGCTGTAAATAAGTAGTATCCGGAAAATACTGGGCCACGCTGTGAATCAGCACCAGATCGAGCGAAGCGTCCGGAACCGCGCTGAAATCGTCGGCATTGCCGACGGCGGTTTTCACATTCCGCCATTTGGCCGCATCCAGTGCCAGTTTTTCCCGCAGATTTTCGATGGCCGTTGCCGAATAGTCCGTTCCGATGTAGAGCGTCGACGCGGGTGCCAGTTCAAAAAGCAACTGCCCGGCCCCGCAACCGACTTCCATAATCCGTTTCGGACCCAACGCCCTGATGCGCCGGATCGATTGCTGCACCCAGTCGTCAATTTCTTCCTTGACGTCTTTTTTACCGCTCAACTGCTCGGCAATGGCCAGTTCGAGAACCTGCTCCGACGAATTCTGCTCCTTTTCGTGTTCGACGCCGACGTTGTAAATCATGTCCCAGCGTTCCTGCCAACTGGGGGCTTTGTCATTCGTCGGAACCGACTCCGGCACGACGTAGGCCACCAGTACCTGATCGCCCGAGCGGGTTTCGTGGGCAACCACCGCCGTTTGCTTCACCTCAGCGATGGTGCCGATGATGTTCTCGATTTCGCCGAGTTCGATCCGGTGTCCCCGGATTTTCACCTGGTGGTCGATCCGGCCCAGGCATTGGATTTCACCGTTTTCCAGAAATTTCCCCAAATCGCCGGTGCGGTACATGGTGCCGTCGGTCGATTTGTCAAACGGATTTTTCAAAAACCGTTCAGTGGTCAACTCCGGCCGGTTCATATACCCCCGCCCTACGCTATCACCGCCAATATAAATTTCACCCACTGTGCCAATCGCTACCGGTTTCAGAAATTCGTCCAGGATGTAGGCTTTCATGTTGCCGATGGGCCGACCAATCGTGATGGTATCGCCTTTCACAATCTGCTTGACGGTGGCCCAAACCGTGGTTTCTGTCGGGCCATACACGTTCCACAGTTCCGCACAGAGGGTTGTCAATTTATCGGCCAGATCGTTCGAGAGGGCTTCTCCGCCACAAAGCGCCTTCACGGGCAGCGGGCTGTTCCAGCCGGCATCGAGCAGCATCCGGTAGGTCGAGGGCGTGGCCTGCACAATACTAACCCGCTCGGAACGAACCACATCCAGCAACAACCGGCCATCGCGGGCAACGGCCAGATCCACCAGCAGCACGGTGGCGCCTACCAACAAAGGCAGAAACAATTCCAGTCCGGCAATGTCGAACGAGATGGTCGTAACGGCCAGCAGCACATCGTCTTCGCCGATGCCGGGGGCCGTCATCATGCCCCACATGAAATTGACCAGGTTCCGGTGTTCGATCAGAACGCCCTTCGGTTTTCCCGTCGAACCCGAGGTGTAGAGCACATAGGCCAGATCCGGCCCCGCAGCCCGACCCACCGGTTCTTCTTTCGACAGGGCTTTTGAATCCGCCAGGGCTTTTTCAATCACGAGTTCGGGCGACTCGCTTTTCAGCCGCCCCTGCTGGCTGGCCGAGGTCAGGAGAAGTTTGGCCGACGAGTCGGTCAGCATAAACGAAAGCCGTTCGTGCGGGTAGGCCGTATCGAGCGGTAAATAAGCGGCTCCGGCTTTCAGAACGGCCAGCAACGCGATCACCATTTCCGGCGAACGGTCGACAGCCACGCCGACGATATCCCCGGTCTGAATTCCGGTCTGAATCAGGTAGTGCGCCACCTGGTTGGCGGTTTCGTTCAACGTCCGGTAGCTGATTTCCTGCTGGTTAAACCGGATGGCGGTTTTAGTCGGGAAGCGGGCTGCGGTTTGGGCGATGAGATCGTGCAGGGGCGTGTGTTTCGGATAATCGGCCTCCGTATCGTTCCACTGATCCAGTTGTTCGCTCAGTCGGTTTTCCGAAGCGAATTGAATATCCCCGATCACCACGGACGGGTTTGCAACGACCGTTTTCAGGAGATTGGTAAAATCATCCATCAGCCGCCCAATCGTTTCCGCACTAAAAAGCTGCGTGTTGTAAGCACATTCCAGGGTCAGGGCTTTTTCGGAACCGGTGGCATTGAAAAACAGCTCGAAGTTTTCGTAGGCTTTGGGATGGCTGATCAATTCGTGCGTCAGGCCCTGAAAATGAACGCCGTCATTCATTCCCATATCGATGTTGAAAACAATGGGCACCAGCGGAATCCGCGACGCATCGCGCGGAATGTTCAGTTTTCTAACCAGATCGCTGAAGGTGAGCCGCTGGTGTTCGTAGGCATCAAAAACCGACCGGCGGCACGTCTTCAAAAAGTCGGCAAAGGTACTTTGCGGTTCCAGATGGCTGCGCAGCGGCAGGAGGTTGACGCAGTTGCCCACCAGCCGGTTGTTTCCGGTCACCGATTGCCCCGCAGCCGGTAGCCCCACAACAATATCTTCCTGACCCGACAACCGGTGCAGCAATACGTCAAAAGCGGCCAGCAGGGTCGTTACGAAGCTGCAGCCCGCCTTTAAACCCATTTTTTTGATGGCCAGCACCAGTTCACTGTCCATCGGATAATCCAGCCGCCCGCTTTCAAACGTGCGGGTAGCGGGGCGCGGAAAATCGGTGGGAAGATCGAAAACCGGTACGTTTTCTTTGTATTGATTAATCCAGAAGTTCTCAATGCGCTGGTATTCTGCGCTCTGCGAAAAGTCGGCCTGTTCGATGGCGTATTGTGCAAACGAAGGCGCGTCCGGCAACGTGACAGGCATTCCCAGTGTGTAAGCCGAGTAAAGGGCGCTCAGATCCAGCAGCATCGCTCCCATCGACCAGCCATCCCGCGCACTGTGGTGGGCGGTCAAAATCAGGCGGTGTTCGTCATCGGCCAGTTTGAATATCGCCGTTTTAAACAGCGGACCATTGAGCAGATCGAAGACGTGCAAGGTCTCTTTCTGGACGTAATTGTCCACCAGGATCTGCTTTCTTTCGTCCGTCTTCGTCGAAATATCCAGATAGGGTACTGGAATCGCCAGTTCTTTGTAAATGCACAGATATTCCCCGTCCCCGCTAAAAACCATTCGCAGTGCTTCGTGCCGGTCGACCAGCGTCTGAATCGCCCGCTCCATGGCAACCCGGTCGAAAACGCCTTTAAAGACGACCGAAGTCAGCATGTTGTAAGCGCGGGTGGCGTTGTCACCACCCAGCAGACAAGCCGTCCAGATTTCTTTCTGCGGTTCCGTACTGGGCGCTACACGCTCAATTTCCGGTCCGGCAAACGGATTAAAGTCAACGGTTGTTGTCGCGGTTGGGGTCGGTATATTTTCCGTCATCACACAGGCTGGTTTAGCGTACCTTATAATTTAATCTGTAAAAACGTACCGGGTTTGTCGGGATTGGCGATAAACCAGGCAGGATTTCCGTCCGTATCGCGACCCAAACGGGCTTCCGGAACGGGCGGTTGATGGTAGTGGCCGGATGCCGTCACTTTGTTTTCCTTCGGCTGACGAACCGGCGCAATGGATTTGAAAATGTCCGCGTCAATCATTTCCTGAATGCATTCCCGGAACGCGCCCAGCACCTGATCGATCTCGGCATCGGTATGCGCTTCGGTAATGAAACACGGAAAACCGTCCCAGATGTGAATGCCTTTTTCGCGCATCAACACGAACAGCAGCTCGCCATACGGTATTTCTTCCTTGGGCTTGATTTTCCAGAGTGAGCCAAACTGGGCCACATACAGCGGAATCTGATGGCGGTCGAATTCGGCGTTTAGCGCCCGTGCAATGCGTTCGGCCTTCTGGGTCAATCCCTTCTGCAAACCCGGGCCGACTTCCCGCAGGTGCAGCAACGAAGCCTTCGCCGTGGCCAGCGCGAGAGGATGCCGGACAAACGTACCGGCAAAATAGGTGACGCCTTTTTCGGGAAACGACGCATCGCCGTATTGCCAGAAACCGCCATCGAGCACGTCCATGTAGTCCTTGTGGCCCGCAATGATTCCGATCGGAATGCCACCACCCACCACTTTCCCGTAGGAAGCCAGATCGGCTTTGATGCCAAACATCGCCTGAGTACCACCGGGGTGCATCCGAAAACCGGTGATGACCTCATCGAAAATGAGCGCCGTTCCCGACGATGCAGTGATGTTGCGCACTTCCTTCAGGAAGTCAATCGGCACAAATTCCGGTCGGCGGCTTTGCACCGGCTCCACCAGCACAGCCGCCAGTTCGTGCGCCCGTTCCCGGATAATTCTCAGACTTTCGTCCGTGCCGTAATCCAGAATCAGCATGTTCTGAACCGACTCGGGCATGATGCCCGGTGCGGCCGGAAACGATTTCAGTTTTTTGGTCCCCCGAACAATCACTTCGTCGACAATGCCGTGGTAGGAACCGGTGAAGGCCACCACCAGCGAACGTCCTGTAACGGTCCGGGCAATCCGCATCGCACCCAGTACGGCTTCGGAACCCGTGCTGCACAGAGCCGCCCGGTCGAAACCGGTGAAGTCGCAAATCAACCGGCAAACCTCGCCCGCCAGTTCGTGCTGCGGGCCGATTTCAAAGCCCTTTTCGATTTGCTCGTGCAACGCTTTCTTCACAAACTCGGGCTGGTAGCCAAACATGTTGGAGCCAAACCCGTTGAGCATATCGATGTATTCGTTGCCGTCGACATCCCACAACCGGCTGCCCTGGGATTTATTGATCACAATGGAATAGACCAGTTCTTTGGTCAGCGGTTTGAATCCCGAAACCACCCGCGGATCGGCCATGTAGGCCCGGTGTTCCTGGTTGTAGTTTTTACTTCCGCCGGTTTTCTGGTTATACCGATGAATCAGTTGGTGCAGAAAATTCTTTTGTTTCGGGCTTAACTCTGTACTTTGGCGCTCGATCCGGGCGCTGGCTCCAAACGGTTTTTTAATTTCGATTTCTTCTTCCGGCGTCAAATCCGGCGTTTTGGCCGGAACCGCCGAATCCGTTAACGCTTTCCCGTTCGGGGTGGTCAAGACAGGCAAAGCAGGTGGAGAGGGTAGCGACGCGGTTTGACTGCCCTGCATCATGGCAATCTGTCTGGCCAGAATCTGCACCTGCTGGGCCATTAACCCCAACACCGTATCATTCGTGCCGACGGCGACGGCTGCCGGAATGTGATGGGCCGGTGACGGAGCCGACGGCTGCGAAATGGGCTGCAAAACCGGTTTCGGCGCGTAGTGTTCTGCCGGTAAGGTCTGGTCCAGATACGCAACCAGACTATCTATCGTGGCGTATTCTTCATTCAGTTGCCGGAACGTGATGGGCAGGCCAAATTCTCTCTTTAAGGTGATGGAAACCTGGGTGAGCAGCAACGAATCGAGTCCCATTTCCAGAAAACTCATGTCGGGCAGCACGCCTTCCATTTCAAGGCCGGAAGCTTCTTCCAGCATTTCTTTGACCTTATTGATCAATGCGTCTTTTCTCATCACAACAGGGGGGGATATAGTAGTATGGGTAACCGGGCCGTCCATCGGCGAAACCGCAAAAACTGACGCGTCCGGGGAG
Organism: Larkinella sp.; assembly: GCF_965227735.1. Classification (NCBI taxonomy): domain Bacteria; kingdom Pseudomonadati; phylum Bacteroidota; class Cytophagia; order Cytophagales; family Spirosomataceae; genus Larkinella; species Larkinella sp. The sequence goes on from NZ_OZ245776.1 coordinate 2,995,842, forward strand.
TTGACCACCGGCAGCGGGGGCGCGATGGGGTCAACCCAGTAGCGTTTTTTATCAAAAGCGTAAGTCGGCAGACTGACTTTCACGCGGTTTTGGTTCGAATAGAAGGCTTTCCAGTCGGGTTCCAGGCCACTGATCCAGAGTTGCCCCATGGCTTTCAGCAGGGATTCATATTCCGACTGCGCGCCTTTTTTATCCAGACTGGTGATGATGGGAACCGGTCGGGAGCCAGCCTGCTGGCGGGCAAAAGTTGTCGTGGCATTGCCGGGACCCACCTCGATCAGCAGTGGTTGATTTAGAACAATGCTAAACTCCAGAGCCTCCGAAAAGCGAACGGTCAGGCGTAAATGTTTCGCCCAGTAATCCGGGTCGGTTGCCTGCTCATCCGTCAACAACGTGCCGCTCACCGTGGATACGATGCGCTTTTGGGGCGGGTTCAGCACCACCTCGTCAACAACGTTTCGGAACGCGGCCACCACGGGTTCCATCATCACCGAATGAAAGGCGTGGCTCGTTTGCAACACCCGGTTCGGAATTCCTTTTCCGTCCAGCACGCTGGCAAAAGCCGCAATGTCTTCGTCGTGACCGGCCACCACGCACAGCTTTTGGCTGTTGATGGCGGCAATCGACAACGGCTCGGGCATGAGATTCCCGATTTGATCGGCTTCCATCCGAACCGATAACATGCTTCCCCTGGGCAGTTCGCTCACCAGCCGCCCCCGAACCGCAACGAGTTTCAGCGCATCGGCCAGCGAAAAAACGCCCGCCAGATGGGCCGCCACAAACTCGCCAATGCTGTGTCCGCACAACAGCGACGGTTCAATGCCCCAGCTCATCCACAGTTTGGCCAACGCATATTCGGTTACAAACAAAGCGGGCTGGGTAAACCGCGTATTTTTCAGTTTCTCTTCAGCTTTGGCATTTCCCTCGTTCGGGTACAAAACCGTTCGGATGTCGGTTTCCAGGTACGCTTTCAACCCCTCGGCACATGCGTCGACGGCCTGCCGGTAGACGGTTTCGTTTTCGTAGAGGTCACGTCCCATGTTCAGGTATTGCGACCCCTGACCCGGAAACAGGAAAACCACCTCACCCGGTATCTCTCTGATCGATTTTACTTCGTGGGAAGCCCCCGAACTGGTCCGCAGTTTTTCGGCCAGTTCGTCGGTGGTGGACGCCACCGCAAACCGCCGGTGCTGGAAAGCCGCCCGGGTGGTTTGCAGTGAGAAAGCCACATCCGCCAGCTTCAGGTGACGGTTTTGCTGGAGATGATTCGCCAGAACCGGGCCGTACAAATCCCGGCTAGTGGTTGATTTGGCCGACCAGGTAATCAACTGCACCGGTTTATTCGTGGCCGGTTCGGCTGCGGTTTCAACCGGTATTTCCGTGGGATATTCTTCCAGAACGACGTGAACATTCGTACCGCCGACACCGAATGAGCTGACACCGGCCCGGCGGGGATCGGACGTTTGCGCCCATGTCGTCAAGGTCGTATTCACAAAAAACGGACTGCTGCCGAAATCGATCGCCGGATTGGGCGCGCTATAGTGAATGGAGGACGGAATCTGCTTGTGACGCAGCGCCAACACGGTTTTGATGAAACCGGCCACCCCGGCCGCAGTCGTCAAATGGCCCATGTTGCTTTTGATGGACCCAATGGCGCAGAACTGGGTGGCGGTTTGTGCGCCAAAAGCCATTTTCAACCCCTCGATTTCGATGGGATCACCAATCGGCGTGGCGGTTCCGTGGGCTTCCACATACCCGATGGTGGCCGGATCGACGCGGGCATCCTTGAGCGCCATCGCAATGGCTCCCGCCTGTCCTTCGGCATTCGGTGCGGTGAAGCTGCCTTTGCCGCCCCCGTCGTTATTCACGCCAACCCCTTTGATCACCGCCAGAATGGTGTCGCCATCCCGCCGGGCGTCTTCCAGCCCTTTCAGCAACACGATGCCCGCGCCATCGCTGAAAACCGTACCCCGTGCGTCGGCACTGAACGGCCGGCAATGGCCGTCGTTGCTCAACATGGCCCCTTCCTGGTACAGATACCCGCTGTTGATCGGCTGGGCAATGGCCGCCCCCCCCGCCAGTGCCAGGTCGCACTGCCCATTCCGGATGCTGTCGACGGCCTGGGCAATGGCCAGCAGCGAGGTCGAACAGGCCGACTGCACCGTTACGGCCGGGCCGCGCAGGTTCAGCGCATAGGCCGTCCGGGTGGCAATGTAATCCTTATCGTTGGCCGTCATCACCTGAAAACTGCCAACCCGTTCCACCAGCTCGGTGTGCGGCAACACGTTGGTGTAATAATAGGTGTTGTTGCGGCAGCCGCCAAAAACGCCGATTGAACCGTCGTACTGTTGGGGGACATAGCCCGCACTTTCCAGCGCTTCCCAGGCAATTTCCAGGAAGATGCGGTGCTGCGGGTCCATCAATTCCGCCAGGCGGGGGTTGATGCCGAAGAAGGCCGGATCGAATTCGTCGGGTTTGTTGATAACGCCCCGGGCTTTTACATAGTCCGCGTCGTTCCGTAATCCGGGAGTAATGGACGCATCCAGTTCCGCTTCGGTGAAGAAGTGGGTCGTTTCTTTGCCTTCTTTCAGAAGCGTCCAGAGGGCTTCGATGGAATCGGCACCGGGAAACCGCCCCGCCATGCCGATCACGGCGATGTCCTGCGTTGCCGCCTTTTCTTTGCGCTTCGGGGTCTGGCGTTGGCCGTCATTTTCTGTTCCCAGAAAAGCCGCAAGGCCCTTGATGGTCGGTTGCTGATAGAGTTTTGTAATCGGAACGCTGTAGCCAAACCGCCTTTTTAAACCCGCTACGGCCGAAATCGCCAGCAACGAATTGCCGCCCAGTTCGAAGAAGTTATCATCCCTGCCCACCTTGTCCAGTTGCAGGAGTTCGGCCCATACGGTTTCGATCTGGCGCTCCATGGGTGAAACCGGAGCTGTGTAGGCGTCAGGGAACGACGCCCGTTCGAGTCGCGGTTTTACCAACACTTTTTTATCTACTTTGCCATTGGCCGTCAACGGCAGGAAAGCCATTTGAACGAACAGAGACGGCAACATATACTCGGGAAGTTGGGTCGCCAGATACTGCCGGATGGCTCCATTCGTAATCCCGCTGTTGACCACCACATAAGCGACCAGTCGCCGGTCAGTCGTCTGATCTTCCTGCGCCACGACAACACATTGTCCAACTGCCTCATGCGCACCGAGGACGGTTTCGATTTCACTCAACTCGATGCGATGCCCTCTGATTTTGACCTGATCGTCGATGCGACCCACAAATTCAATCGTTCCATCGGCCCGGTATTTGCCCGTATCGCCGGTTTTATAAATTCGTTCACCCGGTTTTGTGCTGAACGGATCGGTACTAAATTTCTCCGCCGTCAGCGTACGGTTGTTGAGATAGCCCCGCGCCACGCCCGCGTTACCGATCCAGATTTCGCCCGGAATACCGGCGGGAACCCGGTTTCCATCGGCTCCAACGATGTAGACCTGGGTGTTGGCGATCGGTTTTCCGATGGGCACGACTTCCAATTCGGCCTCCGCCGGATACCGGTATTGAATCGAACTAATCGTGGCTTCGGTTGGGCCATATTTGTTGTAGAACCGAACCAGCGAACCCCAGGATTGGGCCAGATCGGGCGGACAAATCTCTCCGGCGGCAACGACTCTTTTTAAACTGCCGTAGGTCGCAGCGGGAATGTAGCGCAATAAACTCGGCGTTGAATGCAGGTGCGTGATGCGTTGTTCCTGAATCAATTGCACCACTTCGTCGGGATTGAACAGCGATTCTTTCCGGATCAGCACCAGTTTCGCGCCGTTGCAGAGCGTCAGAAAAATCTGTTCGACCGACGGATCGAAGGCATAGTTGCTGGTTTGCAGAATGGCGTCATCTTCCTGAATACCAAACTCCTGCGATTGGTTCTGGATGAAATTGCTCAGGTTCCGGTGTTCGATCAAAACCCCTTTGGGGCGTCCCGTCGAGCCGGAGGTGTAGATCACATAAGCCAGATGATCGGGCGATACGGCGGTTTTTATGGGTTCCGTCGGTTCATTCGCGATCGCTTCCCGGTCGGTGGTCAGGCAAATCTTTTCCAGTTGTTCCGTATATTCAGCCAGCACCTTACCGGCGTCAGAATCCGTCACAACCAGTTGGGCCGCAACATCAGACAACAGATACTGAATGCGTTCGGCCGGGTATTCAGGGTCGATAGGAACGTAGGCTCCACCCGCTTTCAGGATGCCCATGATACCGATTACCATCTCCAGCGAACGGCTGACACAGATCGGCACCAGGGTTTCTTCTTTTACCCCTTTTTTGCGTAAAAAACCGGCTACCTGATTCGACTTTTCATCCAGTTCCCGGTAACTGAGCCGACGGCCCTCAAACTGGACGGCAACCCGATCAGGTGACTTTCTTACCTGTTCAGCAAACAGGACGACGACGGTTTTGTCCAAATCGAAACTACGTGTTGAAAGCTCGTCCATGTTTATTAAACCGGTTAAAAGTGTATGCTCAGGCTGTTATTTGTCAATTACTTACCAGATTTCTGCGTATTGCTACCGGGCAATTCCCTCTTTTTCTGTATCCGTTTCCTGGGTCACAAAACGCTCCTTAAAAACGTCTTCCGCAGGTGTCGTTTCCGGGAAAACCGGTGATGCCTTGCAGGACGGATCGCCAATTTTGAACAACTCCTGCATAAAATCACGCAATGTCTTTTCCTTGTTCAGGTACGTTTCCGCGTAGGTTCTCGCATTGCGCCGAAAAGCCGTCAAATCCGAAAGCAGGGCTTTGTCGATGGCCTCTTTCAGGGCTTCTGCCGATTCCGGTTCAATCAGAACGCCCATGCGGTGGTACTGCACGACATCATGCAACGTCGTTCCCGGAACGGCAGAAACCAGGGCAAAACCACCGGCGGCCAGAATCCCGGTTAATTTTGACGGCAGAACCAAGTCTGAAGCCGATTTTTTCTGTAATACCAGGTGAATATCAGCCGTCGCCAAAAGGGCTGATAACTTTTCATACGGCTGCAAGGGGTAAAATTTCACGTTCGTCAAGGCATACTCCCGCGCGAGCGTTTCCAGTTTGCCCTGTCCCCCACCGGTTCCGAAAAACAAAAACTTCACATCGGGTTGGCTCACAAAGGCGCGGGCAACCTGGATGATGATTTCCAGTCCCTGCTTTTCGCCGAGATTTCCGGAATAGAGCACCACTTTGTCCGAAGGCAGCAAGCCCAGTTCGGCCCGCAGCGATTGCGTTTGCGGCAAGGGTTTGATGTATGCCCCATCGACCCAGTTCGGAAACAAAACGCACGCGGACTGAATCCCTTTTTTCAGGGCTACTTTCCGCACCATTCCCTCGCTGATGGTCGACACAACCCGGCTCTGCTTCAGAATATAGGATTCGACCCGGAACATGGTTTGTAAAAAATGGCGGTTTTTGATCATGCCCAGTTCTTTGGCCATATCGATCTGCAAATCCTGAATGTGGCACCAGAGCGGTACGCGCCGGATCTGGCTGTAAATCGTCGGCACCAGGCCCAGATGAAACGGGGGAGCCACGCAGATTACCACATCGTAGCGCTTCGTAAAGAAAATTCGCAACCAGAAAAACAGGCTGCTGAGTACGAATGAAAACTCGTGCAGAATGCGTTTCAAGGCCGTTACCTCACGCGGAACATACAGGGGGCAACGGTGTACGCGTACGCCCGCAACCTGCTCGGTATGCCACCAACGGCGCTTGTGCGACGCCTGGACGGCCCATTCGGGATAGTAGGGCATGGCGGTGATGACGTCGACCTCCTGATTCTGCTCAGCCAGCCAGGCGCCCATTTCGCCCGTATATTTCCCAATTCCGATGAGTTCGGGTGAATAATTGATGCCGTAAATGAGTATTCTCATGAAAAAAGCGTGTAAGCCGACAAAACCGGATCGTTACGACTGTGCCGTTTGCAGTTCTTTGGTTTTTAGAATAATAAAGTATTCGTAGATCGCCTGCAGCACGGCGTAGGTGACCCCCGCGTGACCATCCAGAAATCCGCGACGCCAGATCGCCAGATAAAACCATTTGATGAGTGGGCGACCGGGCAGTTTATAGAAGATGCCTTTCTGATGATACCGGCGCTCGCTGAAATCTTTGCTAAAAGCCGCCTTCTGAAGCGAAAACGACGTACCGGCGTTCATATCCACCATCCGCATGGCCGCTTCCATGTCCGCATACCCCAAATGCCGCTGCCACCAGAACCGGAAGCCTTTGCTGAACGGAAAATGATCCAGAAAGCCCCCGATCCGGGCGACTTTTCCGTCCGGAATCGAAACCGGATTGACCAGCCGCTTGTACTGCATTTTGTCGGGCCGAAAGAGCCGCAGGTAAAAAGGCGACATTTGCGCGTGTTTCAGCCACCGGCCATTCCAGGCAAAATCGCGCCGTTGAATTTCGTAGGCAACCACCTCGTCAGCACCGGGTACAAACGTCAAAAGCACTTCTTTCAGTTCTTCGGAAACCCGCTCATCCGCATCAATGTACAACACCCACTGGTGTTTGAACGGAATGTTGGCCAGCCCCCAGTTCTGGTGGGCCGACCAGTTATCGAATTTACGCTGGGTGATGGTGGCACCGGCGGCCTGGGCAATTTCCACCGTTTTGTCCTCACTGAAGGAGTCGAAAACGTGGATGTCGTCGCACCAGGATACGGATTGCAAACAGGACGGCAAATCCTGTTCTTCATTTTTGGTAAGTATGAGTACTGAAATCATTTTGTTTGCAGAATACGGTCCTGGGCTATCAACTTACGACCTTACTAACGCCTTTAACCTCTCTTTTCCGAACAATTCGGGCGGGATTTCCAGCCACAATATCGAACGGACGAACGTCTTTCGTCACCACGCTGCAAGCCCCGACAATGGCCTGGGCACCCACCGTAACACCCGGCATGATGAACGCCCGGGCGCCGACAAAAGCGTGGGCACCGATGACAATGGGGGCTGTGATTAAATTCCGGGCGGGCTGGTCGAATGCGTGCGTTCCGGTGCAGAGATACGCTTCCTGCGCCACCGTGGCGTGTTCGTGAATTTCGATCCGGTCCAGTGAGTATGCGTTGGCACCATCGCCCAGACAGGCACGATCATGAAGCACCAGATTCCAGGGAATCTGAATGCGGGCGTTTTGGTGAACAAACGGTTTTCCGGTTAGCTGCGCCCCGAAAACACGCAGCCAGAACAGACGCCACGGGTTGGCCGGTTTGGGCGTCCAGGAGCAGAATACCGTCCAGACCAGTTGCCAGCTTATCATTTTGATGCGCTGCGCTACCGTCCAGGGACTGTCATACGCTGACGCTTGCTGATGGGTTTTTATCATTTTGGGAAACGGGATAAATCTTCCTGAAATCGTCGATAAACCGCCTGGCTATCACGGGAATGGCGTATTCGGTATTCACCTTGATGGCTTGTTTCGAGAGCCATTTTAACCGGGTTTCGTCATTCATCAGCGCGGAAAGGACCTGTGCAAGCGCCCCGACCTGATCGTCGGCGGTGTGGTCATAATAGGCACCGTTCTCTCCGTTTTGAATGAAATCCTGAAAACAGCCGAGACCCGACACCACCGGCACGGCCCCATATGCCATAGCCTCGCGCGGAGCCACCGGAGCCGCATCACCACTGCCTTCCTGGGCAGGATAGCAGAAAATACCGGCTTCGGCATAGTATTTAATCAGCTCTTCATCGTTGAAAACCGGCCCGATCCATTCCACATTCATCCCGGTTGAAAGCTGCCGGAGTTCCTGGTAATAGGCCGCTCCACCGCCCCCCTCTTCGAACGACGAAGGCCCGATAATTTTCAGTTTCCAACCCGATACCTGCTCTTTGGCGAGCAACCGAAAGGCATTTAACAAGACGTGAACGCCTTTTTCGGGATGCAGCCTTCCCACGAAGAGCAGCGTTTTTTCACGCCGGATCGGGAGGGTTTTAATTTCAAACGGAACCGGATTGGGAACGTAGGAAATCAGGTGATGACATTCCGGGGTAACCTCCTTGATGATGGCCTCACAAATGGCCGGTGAACAGCCCCTTAAAACACCCACATGGAGGTAAAATTTCATCTGGCCTTTGGGCACCCGCTGCACATCGACGTAGACTTTTTTTCCGCGTTCACCGCGCAGTAAAAAGGGCGACCAGAAGGTATTGGTAACAATAATATCGACCTTTTCAGGCAGGGCTTTGATCGCCCGAATCGAGTAGATTAAATCCAGAAATTTGAGTTTAAGAAGGGACGATGGCGTTTCGTAGCCCGGAATCCGTACGTAGCTTACGCCGTTCACGTTTTCTTTGGCGGGAAAATCGGCATGAGACCGGCTGATGTGAACAACCTCGTGCCCCATTGCAGCAAATTCCTGTCCCATTCGATACCATATTTTTTCGACCGCTCCGCCCCGAACCGGCGGTACCGGCAAAAATGCCCCTTGTATAATGGCAATACGCATAGTAAAATTAGTTACGGTTTAATGCACGCAGCATCCGATGGGACGCCTGTGACATGGTGAAATGCGTCTCGAAAGCGGTTTTGGCCCGCAACGCCATCTGCTGCTTTTGGTCAACCGTCAGGGCAGTCCAGCGTTGGATCAGGGCATGGGTGCCGTTTTCCGTATCACTTTCGATCATCCCGGCTTTTTCGAGTTCGATTTCCTTCCATATGTTAATTTGATCCGAAATAAGAACCGGTTTTGCACACGCCAGTGCTTCTACGACGGCGATGCCAAAATTTTCCTGATGACTGGGCAGAATGAACGCTTCGCAGGTGTAAAAACCGCCCCATTTCGCGTTTCCTTCGAGCATACCGGGGAACAGAATGTCAGTATCGTCACCGGCCCGTTGCTGCATTTCCTGTCCGTAAGCGGTTTCCAGACCCGGACCGGCAATCACCAGTTGCGGCAACGAAATGCCCTCAGCTTTCAGTCTCCGGTACGCATCGATCAGTAGATCGACCCCTTTTTTAACGTGGATCCGGCTGATAAACAGAATGAACGACCGGCTGAGTCCCACACATTTTTCCTGAAAAGCCAGTGCCATGGCCGGTGTAAAAGCGGGAGGAGCTTCTACGCCCAGACTCACGACCTGTTCCGTCTTGGGTAAGTAGGGTCGAAACGGAATTTCGGCCAGCGTCTTCTCCATTTCACAGGTAAACAGCAACCCGTCGGCTTTATTGACCAGTTTATTTTCGATGAATTGCCAGAAAAACCAGTTCCGAATGGCCTTTAGTTTACGCCCGGCGGCCCGTTGAAACCAGGGGTCCAGCATACCGTGGGGCATGACGTAGAGTTTCGGCTTTTTCGTTTTTAATCGTGCCAGGGCTTTGTAGGTCGCATAGGTATGGTATTGCCAAAGCCCGTGGACAATCACCCAATCATACTGCGTAACGTGCTCCTTCATCCAGGGTAAAAAATCAGCACTATACTGCCAGGAGCTTTTGGCGGGGCCTGTTGCGAAAACCGGGAACGTTACATTCTGCAAATAAACCGCCTGAGGATCGTCCAGCGTTACTACGGTATTTTGAACCGAAAACTGCGATAACCCTTTGATCATCGTCTGCAAGGCCTGGCTTACTCCGCCTGCTTTTGGATCGATTCCCGAAACGACATGAAGAATGTGCATGACTATGACCGGAATTAAACGAGTGTGTGAGTTTGCCCGGCAAAACGATACGTCCCAAGTATTTTTTGGTAGGTCTCCTCAAGCTGATCGGTCGCGTTTTCGATCGTGAACCGTCTGATATTCGTCAATCCCCTGTCGATCCATTCCCGTCGTTTTTCAGCCGTTTCGTTCAGAATGTGCTGAATACGAACGGCTCCCTCGTCTGCCCAAAGCTGGCTATCGAGTTCATCGAGGGGCCGACGACGGAGCAAGGTAGCGGCTGTGCCGGCCACTTCCGTCATGGGGGCCTCGCTGGTGGTCAGCACCCGACAGCCGCACGCCATCGCTTCGGCGATCGGCCAGCCAAAGCCTTCGGCCAGAGACGGAAACAGGAACACCCGAGCGCCCCGGTACGCGTGAATAACGTGCTGATCGTCAACGCCCGTCAGAAAATGAATATCGTTTCGAAACGCCGACGTCTGCGCCAGTTCCGACAGCTCCGGTGTGGGTTCTTCGCCGATCATGAGCAGCGGTATAGACGGTGAATAGGCTTTTCGCCACGCATCATAAATCTCCAGCACCCCTTTGCGGTTTTTATACCATTGATTGCCGCCGACGTGTACGAGGTAACCGGACGATAGGTCGATGCCAAACCGGGCACTCAATACCGAGCGGGATTCGGCTGCCTGACCCGACGTATAATTGGGATTGACGCCGTTGTAGATCACCGCCGAGAACGCCGGAGCGGCTTTTAAAAACTGATGAAGCTCGGCCTGCGTTTTGTTGGAAACCGAAATGAAATTCCGGCCCTTCCGGTATCCCCGCCGGATATACGCCTGATACAATTTCCCGGTCCAGCCCGTCTGATTTTCCGGAATTTCGCCCAGGGCCGATCGCTGCGCCAGAAAGTCGTGGCAATGAATGACATGCGGCCGATCCGCGACCAATGGCACCCAGGGTCCGAGGGCCTGATCGGCAAAAACAAACAACGTCTGCTTCGGTAATCCTTTGATGCGTTGCCGAACCTGAATCGGGAATACAATATACTGATCGATGTAACCCATCCATTTTTTTAAAGCCTCCGGAACGGGCAGCGTATAAAAGAACGGTTTCGGTTGCCACGAATCCACCTCATGCCCGCGTGCCTGCATACCACTGGCCAGCCAGCGGGCATAGCGCGGCATACTTTGCGAACCGGGAAAGGACGGGTGACAAAAAATAACGATCCGCATGTTAGATGACCAGATGGTGTTTTAACTCCTCGATGATTCGGGTGCAGATGTCTTCGTTGCCCACCTTATTCTCCCGGACTCTCCGCATACCGGCCCGGCGTATCGATTCTCTTTTGGATTCATTCCCCAGCAGATCCCGGCAAATCAGGATGCATTCGTCCACATCGTTCCAGAAAACCGCTTCTTCATTTTCCCGGTACATTTCCGTGTGTTCGGAAGTGCGTTCAGCGCAGAACAAACCACCGATGTACGGGATTTCGAGCGAACGCTGGGTGTGCAGATCCCGGTTTCCTTTCGAGAGCATCCCGATGCAGAGCTTTGCCCCCTGAATGGCGGCCACGTAATCCCGACCGCCCAGGGCTCCACCCCGATAGTGCGCTTTTAGCGCATTCCAGTGCGGTGATTTCTGCCAGCGGTCGCCCCAGATCGCCACCGGCAAACCGTTCTGGATCAATTTCAACAAAAAATCGTCTCTTTTTTCATACCGCATCCAGGTGCCGATGAAAGCGATTTCCGAGCGGAATTGCGTCGGAATTTCTTCCAGCGTATCATACGGTTTATGGGCTTCTTCGTCGTAACTCCGGTAGACCAGCAAGACGTTGGACGCGCCGAGTTCACGGCATTCTTTTTCGGATTCGGTGCGCACCACGACAACGAGATCATAAAAAGGCAGCGCTTTAAGCAGGGATTTAAACCGGCCGCCGTCCCGTTTTCCCGTCGGATCATCGACGTTGTAGAGAACCACCGGAGCGCCAGCAGTTTTTAATTTTTCCAGCGCCGATTTACCGATCAACTCCCCACTATCTACCCAGATTAAATCAACGGTTTTTTGTTTTTCGAGTACCGTCGACAGCCATTTTTGAATCCGGTTTTGCAGAAACTGGTAGCCGGTCCGAAAATGCACTTTAGAACCTAAAAACCCCTGCAACTGCTCTTTACATGCCTCCTGCGGATTATAAACCGTTACCAGATGCCCCAATCTTTTCAGCGCCAGAAACCGGTGAAAGGAGGTAGAAGACGGGTTGTCGTCACCAATGTATACAATCGTCATACGACCTTAAAAAAGACGGAACTTGCGAAGAACCAACAGGATAAACCAGTAGAGAAGGGCATCCTGTATCCAGCCCCGCATTAAAAAAGAATAAATATTAACGACGCTTTCCGAAAAATTGGAAACCGAAAATAAGGTAAAGAAGAAGTTCATCTGAATGAGTCCGGCCAGACTTAAACAGGTCGTCATCACGGCCCCCTGCTGGTAATACATCACAAATAAGTCGACCAATAAAAACAGGGGAATGATGCCAACGGCCATTAACAAGAGATACCACCATCCAAAAGTCGCCATACCGGTACCGGCAAAATGGCCTGTTCGAAAACCGCCCAATCCTCCTTTACCGCCCGACCGATCGTACAAATAATCCCCATAGGAGGAGGCATTGACCGTGAGTTTATCCACTTTAATGTGGAGAAAATTCAGAACCGGTAACGGCAAAATGGCCCAGAATTTATCGATGGAATAACTGAGCATGTCGTCGTTCGGCTTGCCCATTTTATACGCCAGTTCAAGGCTGGCATCGTTGTATTTCAGGTTGCAAAACCGGGACAAAAAGATGTTATCAAAATAGGTCTCATCCCAATCCCGAACTTCAATCACTGTGTTCATGGCCCTGAACTGCTTAATGGCTTTTTTATTCTGCAAAACCTCAAGCGTTTTCAGCACCAGTTCCGTACTGGTCAGGTTGCTTCTCTGCGCCCTGACAATCACCATGGACGTACCCAAATCTGCGAGCGGACCGGTTATAATCCAGAGACCTAAACCGGCCAGGAGGGTATTTTTAAAATTGAAGATATTGTGATCGAATTTGCCTAACAGGAGGCCGATCAGATAGGCAATTCCGACGGCACTGATGCCGGTCATAAAAAGCCCCCGACTGTTTCCGCCCATCCCGACAAACAGCAGCATGGAAGCAAAAATCAGGACTTTAAGAGTCGGCGGTTTAACGAAAGGCGGTCTTTTTAACGAAAATAAAGGTCTTAATAACAGAAATAAGGGTGTATAGGCATAGGGTACCAACCCTTGGAAAAATTTCGCCACCGTTCCTCTTTCTTCGGCGGTTCCATCAAAATGGCTTCCACTGAGGTAGGTAACGGCCATGCCGCCTAAGCCCACAAAGCCAATAATCCAGATTTGGAGATCGGAAGGGGTTGCAAAAAAATAATTCCGCTTTAAAACCAGACTCAGTTTATAATACAGTCTGCCGGCAAGTCCTTCGCGCCATTTTTTATAGAGATGATGGGACGTTATAAAAACCACCAGTGCCAGTACAGAATGAATAAAAACGCTGTACGGAAATTTAAGATTATAGGTGATCGGCTTTCCTTCGAGCAGTGTAAAGATCAGCGGCAAAACATACTGGGTGAGTGAAAAACCCAGGATGATGACGGTTGAAAACGTGTATTTTGATAAGTTAAAAGCCGTCAGAATAAATTTATCGGCTAATCCCCATGCGAAAAGGACAAAAACCACCGCAAACAGATTGGCAGGACTAAAGAAAAACAGACTTTGCAGCAGCGCGGCCACAAAAACCGCAATCCAGATCCACCGTTTGAAGATCCCTAAAAAAATAAAACGCGGCTGAACCGGCAGGACAGGCGTCTGCGGTGCGGATGCGAGGGGCCGTTTCTGACTGGCTACCATGCTCATTTTCCTTCGACCAGGGCTAGTAATGTTTCCCGAAATCCTTCGCCGTAGCGATCCCATCCGCCCATGCTTTTCACGCACTCAATGGCTGCCACCGACATGCGATCCCGCAAGGCCGGGTCATCAGCCAACTGCGCTAATTTCTCGGTCATGATCGCCGGATTCCGAATGGGTACGATAAAGCCTTCCTGACCGTCTTTAAATAAATCTTCCGATCCCGAATTCACACTGGCAATAACCGGACAACCACACGCCAGGGCTTCTCCCTGCACCATGGCCAATCCTTCTTCTAAACTCGGAATGATAAATACGCTGGCGGTGCTATACATGCGGGGGAGTTGAGCGTTCGGGATCAGGCCTAAAAAAAACACCTGGTCCAGGTTTTGTCCGATCAGCAATTGTTTTATTTCCGATTCAACCGTTCCGATAACGACAAATTCCTTGTTAGGATGCCGGAGGTTCTGGAAGGCATGTAAGGCATACATGAACCCTTTTCGAAGGCACACATTGCCCACCCAGAGTACTTTAAATTTGTCCGTGTCGGGTTCGGCCACTTTATAAAATCGCTCCAGCCGGGCACCATACGGTATTTTAGAAAGCTTGCTTTCGGGAACCCCCTGATCGATAAATGTCTGCTTTACGAACTCAGAAGGAATCGTAATCCGGTCGGCCTGTTCATATTCGATTTCTTCCTTTTCGATCACCCGCGGGTCGACTCCTCTGAACGTAAATCCCCAGCGGGCGTATTCTTCGCGCAGGATTTGATCCTGAAACCGGATGTGGGATGAGCCCCGGTCGCAGATGAAATAACCGTCGTTGTCTTTCGCTTTTTTACCGGCGTGTAACCCGTTGCCCGACAAAGCAATCAGGATGGTCGGATGGTCAATTTTTCCGGCCACATATTTATCAATCACCTGTTTATCGATCCATTCCCATTCTTCCGATAACCACTCCCAGTACTGAATTCCAATCAACCCTCTTTTCATGTAGGGCGTATGAATCCACGGAAACGTTTTTACTTTGTCCTTCGGGATACCCTGTTCATCTTTTAATTTAAATTTAGGAAAGCCCGTGTATATTCTTTCCAACAGTCCTAACCGTTCTAACTGTCTTGCGAGGTGGAAGTGATGAAACCTTCCGATCGCCAACTGGGTAACCTTCATGATTGAATTAGGCAGTTTTGCTGTAACAGTACTTGCCAATAACGGGCAGACGACTTAATAATAACAAGGTTTTCTCCACCCCAATCTTCGAAAACAGCTCCCAGTATTTCTTTATATTCCAGCATAAAGCCACAAAAGATCCGGCCAGATACAACAGATAATAGTCGGGGAATGCACTCATCATGATCATGCCAAAAGCCGCTATCAGGACAGATCGGATTGCGATACCGTACGATTGGTTGGGCCAGTGCATGTGATGCAACTGGAGCCATTTCCTGGCGTAATACCGGAACCCAACAGCGGCTGCCATTTCGGCGGTTAAAAGCGAGATACCGGCGCCAACGATGCTGATTTGGGGAACGAGGAAAAAGATACCGGCGATAACGATCAGGGACGATACCAGCGAAATACCCATTTGTAATTTGAGCAGGTTATTCCCGGTGACGATTGCGGTGGCCGGTTGGGCGATGCCATACACCAGCACACTCAACGACAGCGTCGCGAACAGATAAGGATCGTAGACGATCTGGCCTTTCGTCCACATCGTAAACAGGAAAGGAGCGATGGCATGAATAACCAGCACGGCAGGCGCCAGAACAGCCACCACCACCAGCCAGATGCTGTCGAAAGCGACCTGCATGCGTTCCTGATCCTTGGTGTGCAGAAACCGCATCAATTCCGGCATCAACGGGTTCGTAATGGTAGAGAGCCCCTGCAAGGCCACATTGGCACCGGTCCGCATCGTTACGAAAGCCGCCAGACTGGCTGCACCCACCATGGGAGACAGCAACAGCCGAACGCCCTGCTGTTTGAAATTTTCCAGAAAATACCGGCCCGACAACGTAATGGAGGTAACGTATTTTTCGAAGCCCATCCGCACGGAAGCCGTCGTGATTTGGATGCTTTCCCGTTTTAATAGCCTGTTGGTATCCAGAAATTGAATGAACATAATCGCCATAGACCCTACGGATGCCGCGATGTTAACCCCCAGTAAATCGGCACCGTTTATGATAAAGACCACCGTAATAAGTGAGGTAAGAATGGACGAAATCACGTTCCACCACTCCATTCGGGGGTAGTAGCCAAAGGGGTTTAATGCTCTAAAAAACAGCCCGATAATGTTGGAGGCTATCCACGTAACCCATTGCAGCATGAGCGACCAGCCAACCTGATTTCTAAAGTCCGGATTGGTGACGCTTTTTTCGTTGAATAAAAACTCGATGTTGCTGTAAAAAGCGATGTAATATAAGATAGAGAGTTCCAGAACACTCAGGATCAGAATGACACTGACTCCGGACCAAAGCAAGGAAGCAATTTGGGGTCGGTTGGTGGTGCCAAATTTCAAAAATTCAAATTGTAAATAATCACTGTAGCCTCTCCCCAGCGTATTTAAAACATTGATCAGTGCCTGAATGGCAATGTATACCCCGTAGGTTTGAATGTCCCAATAGCTCAGAAAGATGGGAACAAGAGCCACCTGTGTGAGCATAGTAACCCCAATCCTTGCCCAGGAAGCCGCCGTACCTGAAATCAGTCGTTTAGTGGTTGACATAAATGGGGTTGCTCATCATGGATTAACTTCAAAAACTTCGCTTATCACACCTTCTTTACAGTTTTAATTCCGACTGAATGATGGGCAATAAATCTTTCGCCAATGCTTTTTGTCCCTTGCTGTTCAAATGAATTTCATCATTGAACATGTCGAACGCCATGCGGTTGATGCGCATCGGGATGTGGTTTTTTTTGCAGAATGCTTCGATCACCAGGCCGCCCCGGTCGACCGTATTTTTCGTCAGTTCCGACTGGGAGCGGTGTAAATACAGAAAGAACGGTATTTTTAACTGCCTGGAAATACTGTCTAAACCGGCAAACCCTTTGACCAGATTTTCGGGTTCTTCGGCTATTTTTTCCTCCTTACCAGCGGGTTCTTCGGATCTGAAGTAGCGATCTTCTACGGTGGCCCACGCCTTTACGACCAATTTGGGCCAGGCAAATGCGTCATTCTTATCCGGATGCGTTGACGTTACGCCTACAATGGGCTGAAAAGTCATCGGGTCGAATGCGTCGCCACTATTGGCCACCATCAAAATCATATCGGCACCGAACACCCCAAATTTCTTTAAATAAGCCACTACATTATCGGGCGACCAGGTCTTGTCACTGATGTTTAATACGCGTATTTTTTTACCGTATTGACGAAGCAGTTCTTTTTCCACGAGGGTGCTGGCCAGACTGTCCTGATCGATGGAATTACCGCCGTTGATGATCGAGTCGCCCACCAGTAAAACCACGAGCGTATCGGTTTTGGCAACGGGCGCACTGCGCATTGAAAATTCATTCGTGGTAAATCGATTCCGGTAAATTCTGACATCCTGATTGGGTTTCAGCAAATACTCATACTCCGTACTGGCGTCGTAAAGGGGATAATTGGTTAACCCGTAATAGCGACCAGCCAGCTCCACCAGCAGGAGAAAGAAGCAAAAGATAAGGGCCGCCAGGGCATTTTTTTTCATGAATTGACAGACTGATTTTGAGCGTGGTTTATCGCCCGTTATCCGGTTTTTTTTCGCGTAAACGTTCCGGAGTTAAAAAATATCGGCTGGTTTTGATACGGCTTCGCCCTTTCAGTCCCAGGTTGGACCTAACTTGCCGTACTTTCGGGTAGTCAGAAATTGCAGGGGCTCAAACGTAGCCTTTAAGCCGTAACCAGCGTTCTTGATAAATCGACTTTTATAACCATTTGCAGCGAATCGATAAACACTTGCAGTGTTTTCCCCTGCTGGTTCATTACGTTGCCTTCCAGATCCTGAAAACAGCCGGATTTTATTTTGATGCGGTCGGATGATGAAAAGGCCTCAACCTGAATGTGGTTGTTATCGGTCTCTTTCAGCATTCGCCGGATGATCTCGATTTCGGAATCCCGAACCACGGCCGGTTTATTCATCCAGAACAGGTAGCGAACAATACCGGGTACGCCGAATACCTGGGCGCGTTGCTGTTCTTCCAGATTCACAAAGCAGTAGGACCGGAAAAGTGGTTCTTCAACGGTCTTCATTCGATCCGACCACTTTCGTTTGGTTTTAACCAGCGGACAATAGACTTCGATACCGCGCTCTTTCAACTTGTCGGCCACCGCCTTTTCGGTTCGGGACTTCGTATACAATACGTACCAGGACATAAGCTTGCAAGAGATTATTCCGTTACCAGGCGTTTTTATTTTCACCAACCATGGCCTTCACCGTCAGCCAGCAAATCCAGAGATCGAACAGAATGGACTTTTTCCGGTTGTAGAAGCGGTCATATCTGACCCGGTGGCGCATTTTCATGACATGGTCGATCTCGCCCCGGTACCCATTGATCTGGGCCAGTCCGGTAATCCCCGGTTTCACGCGGTAGCGTTTCCGGTATTCAGGCATTGTATTCCAGAATTGCGCACTGTGCTGAATGGCGTGGGGTCGGGGTCCAACAATGCTCATGTCGCCGATGAGCACATTGATGAATTGCGGCATTTCGTCCAGGTTGGTTTTCCGCAGAAACCGCCCGATCGGGGTGATCCGCTCATCGTTTCGTTTTGCCTGTTTGAAGGAATCCGCCGGATTGTGCGTCATCGTTCTGAATTTCAAACAATTGAAAGAAGTTCCGCGATAACCGGTACGTTTCTGGATGAACAGAATGGGACCGGGTGAACCTAATTTGATCAACAGGCCAATCAATGGAATCATCCAGATCAGGATACACACGATAACCAGAAAACTCAGGCAAATATCGAAGGCACGCTTTCCAAAATACCGGTATGTAAAATCGCTGCGTCGGTTCCGCTCCTCTGCATAGACATAAAGGGTTTGGTATTGTGAGTTAAGGCTTAGCATATTGCTTTTAACTGTCTAATTCGGGTTCGTTACAGGAGAATGACGGTTTGGAAAACCGTCGGAGCTTGGTATCAGGCGATCAACAGCACCTGTTGGTGATTTAATTGCTAAAAAAGGCCGTTGAGTCAGGTTTTTCGGTGTTTTGCTTTGCCACCCTGCTGGTTTGGATCCGAGCCCCCATAATATTCGCCGTAGCCATAATTATAGTAGTGCGAATCGCCTTCTCCAATGGCATTCAAAACGATACTCAAATTCTGGAATCGCTGTTCTTTGTAGAGAGCATCCACCATTTTGAGGTGGTTTTTGGGTGTATGGTCGTGCCGGATCATAAACAGGGTAACATCGGCGAACGGCGCAATTACCTGCGAGTCGGTTACGAGTCCAACGGGTGGCGAGTCGACCAGAATGTAGTCGAACCGTTGCCGCAACTCGCGAAAAAGCTGACTCAGACGGGGTGAGCTCAACAACTCCGCCGGGTTCGACAGGAGTGGCCCCGCCGTAATGATGAAGTAGTTGTTGTATCCCATGATGGGCTGAAGCAGTTCATCGATCGTCGCTTCTCCCAGCAGGTAATTGCTGATGCCGGCGAGGTTTTCCATGTGCAGGCTCTTGTGCAGTTGCGGTTTCCGCAGGTCCATCTCCAGAATAACCGTCGTGCGCTCCACCATGGCCAGGCTGGCCCCCAGATTGAGGGAAATGAACGATTTGCCTTCCCCACTGATGCAGGAAGTGAACAGCAGCACCTGGCTGCGCTGTTCTTCGCCTTTCAAAAAATGCAGATTGGTCCGCAAAGCCCGAATCTGCTCTCCAATTACAGAGCGCATTCTCGGTTTGAAAACCAGGTTGTCGCTGGACATTTTACTGCCCTTCACAATTTCACCCAAAATAGGAACCTGCGTGAATTCCTCCACGTCGGAACGGCGCATCACCCGGTCATTGAGAGCCGATTTCAGCTCAATAAAGCCAATGGGCAACACCAGGCCGATGCAGCCGAAGATCAAAAAGATGGACTTTTTCACCGGGGCAATCGGCCCTTCGTCCGTGCGCGCTGCGTCTACAATCCGGCTGTCTGAAACCGTCGAAGCGGCCGACAAGGCGGTTTCTTCCCGTTTTTGAAGCAGATAGGTATACAGACCGTTTTTAATGACCTGCTGCCGGGTAATGTTAAGCAGCGTCCGCTCTTTTCCCGGAACGGTCCGGATCATGCCTTCCATCCGCCGGTTGTTTGCCAGCAGGTGGTTGCGGCTGCTGGTCAACTGCTGCCGCATCGTCCGGATATTTTCGTTGATGCTGCCTTTGATGGTTCTGATCTGGCTGTCGATCGACTGGAGCATGGGGCTGTTGCTGGCCATCATGCGGGACATTTCATCGCGCTTCAGTTCGAGTTCCGATACTTTGGTGAGCAAGCCGTTCAGGGTCGGGTCGTTCAGTCCGATGGTGGCGGGGGCCACACTTTTGTCACCAATCTGTTTGGCCACGTAGCGTTCAATGTCCGCCAAACCGCTCAACCGCATGTTTACTTCATTCAACTGGGCATCATTTTCCTTGACGGTCATCAGGAAGGTCTGGGCCTGAATGCTCAGATCCGTAATACCCTCGGTCGATTTATAGGTTTCGACTTCCTGTTCTACTTTCGAGAGTTCACCGGCAATCAGGCTCAGCCGCTCCTCGATGAAGTGGAGCATGTTGTTGGCGTCTTTGTTTTTATCAAACACCGCTTCCTTGCTGTAGGCATTGACCAGTTGGTTCAGAATCGCTTCCGCTTTGTCCGGCACGGTTTCTTCCATGCTAAGCTCCAGCACGTTGGATTCCTTGGCGGCCGGTTCAACGCTCAGTTTATTCAGATAGCTGTTGACGGCTCTCGAGTGGGTTGCCACCGACACCAGCACGGGTGGTGTGCTGGCCGAAACAGGCGTGAGCGCAAATACGCGGAGCAACCCGTAGGGTGTTTTAATATTTTGGTTAAACGGATAAGAGTAGCCATTTAACAGGAATGTTTTTTCATCCACGAACGTAAACATCAACTCGCTGGAAAACAGGCTTGGATGCTCTTTTTCAACCAGTAACCGGATGGGCGACTCCCCGTAGATTTCCTTGTTGTACGTTTTGGTGAGGTGATAATACTGAACGTCGAGCCCCAGGCTTTTCACCACCCGATCCATGAGGGTGTAGGATTTAAGAATTTCGATCTGGTCGTCGACGCTGACGTTTTTAGTAAAGAGAGAGAGTTCTTTCATCAGGTTCTCGGCCGAGACGCCCCCCTTCTTTTCGTCTTTGATCAGCAAACTCGCGTGTACCCGGAAAACCGGCGGTTGATAGAGCAGGTACCCATAAGCCGCTCCGAGCATGATCGCGATGGAAAGCATAAACCACGGCCAGAAGCGTAAATACCGCATGAGCGTAGCCCGCAGATTGGGCTGTGGTGCTATTTCATAGGCCTGATAAGGCGTATATGAGTTATTTACCATAGTATTAACGCGTTACAACAATGGCTATGATCGAAAGCGCACTGAGGATAATGGGTACTAACTGATAATTCCGGTCTGCATTGGCAATTCGGGCCTTACCGGGTTCAACATACACGATATCGTTGGGATGCAGGTAATAGAATGGCGAGCGAAACAAATCCCGCCGGGTTAAGTCAACGCGGTTAAACGTCCGTTGCCCGTTCTCTTCGCGGATCACCAGAATGTTCGTACGCTGCCCGAAAATGGTAATATCGCCCGCCAGCCCCAGGGCTTCAGGCAACGTAACGCGTTCATTGGGAATGGTGAAGAGAGAAGGCCGGGCCACTTCTCCCGTGACGGAAATCTGAAAGCTCTGGTTTCTGACATTCACCGTTGGTTCTTTCAGATAATCAAGTAATTTCTGCCGGATCTGTTTGGCCGCCTGGCTGCTGGTGAGCCCCTGAACGGTCACTTTTCCGATCAAAGGCAATTCGATCTGGCCTTCTTCGCTCACCAGATAACCGGTCACATAAGGCATGGGCGTTGTGGCAGAACTCTGCCCGGCCATGGCCGTGATGGAGGTATAGGGATTAAACAGAGCCGTAGCCTCCGGGCTAAAACTGCTTACCTGAACAGACAACACATCGCCTACTTTGATGGTCGCTACATACCGGGGAGAAAGCGCAATGGTGTCTTTATCGTTCCCGCTTTTCTGATACAGCACCAATTTCCTGCTTGATACACAACTCGTCAGAAAAACACACAGGCCCAACACCCAAATCCCCCCCCGAACACCCAGTTTACATTGATTCATACCGTCACTTTAATAAAATAATGATACTGGTTCTGCAAATAACCGGACTGCTACTGCCAGACTAACTCATCCACTTCGCTAACAAGACATTGTCCTTGTCAAAAAGTTTTGCAAGTTAAGTAAAATTACTCAATTCAAAAAACGAAAACAATTTACACGGCCTGACGTTTCGGGGTACTCATTGGGTTGCATGATCCTTACGGTAAACTCTCTGGATGCTATTACCGTTCCTGATGGAAGCAACTGTATTACAAAAATAATACTTATAAATTGAATAAAAATAGAATTTAATTTCGCAAATACCTTAAGTAATTCCGCAATCTCTTTTATCAGACACATGAATTACGAATTACCAACGACTTTGATCGCAGAATCGACTACCGTTCCGGAAACGGTAAAAAATCAGACATTACTCAAGTTTTTACGGGAATATAATTTCTACAAATTGTGCTAACCCTGCGCAGGTATGTAGTATTTCTAACCATTTTATTTGCTTGTACAATAATGTTTTACTACCTTGTATTGTATTGAATAACCATCCTATTTAACAGACAAAGAAATTCAATGAATTTTATTCATCGAATTTCCCTTACTTTATTATATGGCGGTGATTTTTATGTGCGATAATTCAAACCGGGCGCGCGTGGCAGGCTTTCCGGCGAAAATGCAACTTCTCCGGCGCATGAAGGAGCCGGGTCAATGAATGGCAAAAGGCACACTTTCAGACCGGGTAATCCCGCCCGGTTCCGCTTCATTTTGAATCTAAAATAATTTGGATCAAGAGGTGAAAGTACGAGGCTGTTTGTAGCCTGCACTGAAAGCCGGGCGATTACTTCGAACCGGATGGCAGATTGCCCTACTCTGCTTTCAGCACCCGCACGGTTTTGAATTGATCGGTGGTGCTGACCCGGAGCCACAGAAGCCCCGCTGGCTGACCGGCAATCAACACCGTCTGCCGCTCAACGGCACCAGCCCGTTCTACCCGATTTCGGGTGATCAGTCGCCCCTGCACATCCGATAATTGCCAGTGAACCGGCTGGCCTTCGGCACCCCGAATCTCGATTTCCAGTGCAGTTCCCACAACCGGATTCCCCAGCACAGTCACCCTGAGATCCGTTGTTTCTTCGGCTGATAAACGCGCATTCGCACACTGATAGGCTTTGGGTGACCCTTTCAGAAGGTACGTGCTGCCCAGCACCCTGGCCCGAACCATCGCGCCGTTTTTTAAACCTGCCGGAGGTGAAAAGTTGTACGCATGAACCCCGTTGCCCTTCCCGGCCGTCTTTAAATCTGTCCGGTAAATGTTGGCCTCCGTGCGCCCTAAAATCGTAGTAACAGCCGGCGAACCGGTTTCAAGGTAGAACTCAACCGTCAAGGGTGTGTTCGGTTTGTTGCGATCCCAGACCCACCCCCGGATGCTTTCGCATTCCAGTTTATCCAGAAAGCCTTCAAAATTTCCGGTTACAACGGGCGCGATGTCGGCAGGTTTAACAATCAAATCAAAACTGACCTGACCCATTGCCCCTTGCTCATCGGTGGCCGAATACGTCAGTTTATAGGTTCCTTCTTTGACCGGCGTACCGGTAATAATGTGATTGAACGCCGTTGCACTCAGACTTCGGTTGCCGGTATTCGTACTCAATCCGCCCGGTAATTCGCTTAATCCATACGTCAGGGTTCCGCCTTCGGGGTCGGTGAAAGCGACCAGTGTTCCCGAGAAAGGCACCCCCACCTGGGCGGTCAGCGGGGCAATCAATACGGTGGGAGAAGGCGGCTGCGGAGGTTTATTGGCCGTGGGCGTCGGGCTGGGTTTAACGCACAAAACCGTTGCCATCGCAGCGTGGCTAACCCGATCAAACCGGTCGTCCCGAATCGCGTTCGCTGAATTTTCCAGCTTCAGGTTGCAAACCAGTGTGTTGTAGGAACCGCTGTTAACATACAGCGCGTTGTTGCAGTTGATGGCCGTGTTGTTCTCGAAAATGCTCCCCAGAATCGCCGGAACCTGCTCATCCTGATAAAAAGCCACGGGATGATATTCCAAATAATTGAGGTACCCTTCCGGATATTCCGCATCCACCACCGCCGGGATGTTGGGAACGCCCGCCCGCAGCGTGTTGCCCCGCACCTCCAGCCCCACCACCGACGTACCGAAGGTTTTTTCCTGGGCGTGCTGCACGGGATGGACGCCAATAAACACGCCATTGGCCCCGTTCGTGTTCGAAACGGTGTTGCCCACAATCTGGGTGTTATACATCGGCATAAACTGCTGACGACCGTCCGACTGCTGCTGAATCGGCGTCAGGTCGATCGACCCGCTGTTGAGCAGGGTGTTGTTCACAATCGCTACCTGCGTTGTCGATGTGTGGTATAGCGTAATGCCGCGGTGATTACCCGACAAGCGGTTGTCCTGAATCAGCCAGTTGCGCGCCCCCCAGTTGAAAACCGCATACCGGCTCCCCGCGCCCGGAATGACGTCCCAGGCCCGGTCCAATTGCAGCGTCGAGCCGCTCCGGCTGGTGATCCGGCGCCACTGCCCCATCCCTTTTCCGCTCACAATGGCCACCACCGGCTGCCGTCGAAAGCTTCCCCAGTTTTTGCTCTGGTCCTGCAAGGTCGTGGCCGTGGCTCCGCTCACCGTTCCGGCATCCTCATCGATGCGGTCGCCCCCTCCACCCTCACTGATGATCGTTTCGCCGTCTCTGCCGTTCTGGGCCGGGCCGTTGACGACCTTGAATTCATTCTTGAGCACCGCGACATTCTGCGCAAAGTTCATGATCAGAACGTGGTGGATCGTATTGGTTGGATACCGGGCCGAGCCGTCGCGGATGACTACGTTGTTTTCAAAAACCCCGTCGCGGGTTTTGTCCAGATTGAGTCCATCGACAGCGTACGTAAAGGTGTTTCCCCGAAGTACAAAATTGCTGCATCCGTCCAGTTGCAGCGGCCCCCGGTAGCTAAAACGGCTGTCGATGCCCTGGCTCAGATCAGTGTTGGCAATCACCAGCTTGTCGCTGTTGGCCAGCCACAGCCAGTCGCTGCGTTTAAGATCGAACCGAACCCGCTGCAAAAAAATCTCCGTGCCCTGTCCCCGGCTGCTGTTCAGCCGTTCGCTACCCGTTTCGTCGATGTTCAGCAGCGACAAATCCGCCAGACCGGCCTGCCGGGTGATTTCCGGCCAGAGAACGCCCAAATGGGAAACGCCGGTTTCGTAGCCAAACTGGATGATGGTCTGCCCCTTCCCCGCTCCCTGAATCACCACCCGGTTGCGCATCCGCAGGTATTCGAAATGTTGATAGAGCAATTTGTAGGTTCCGGCGGGCAGGTAGACAATACCGCCCCCATCGGCCGCTGCCCGGTCGATGGCCTGCTGCAGAGCGGGCTGGTCGTTGGCAACCCCATTGCCCACCGCTTTCACAGACAGGCGCGTATCGGTTTTGACGTTGTAGATGTTGCGGTAAAAGTCCAGTTTAGCCGCCCAGCCAACCCCCAGTTGGAAATAGTCCTGACCGGGTGTAACGGCGGTCAGTTTGGACTCCATGCGGGTTTCTCCGGATGCTCCACCCAGGCCATTGGTAACCAAAACCGTGTAGGCGACTCCGGCCTGCAGGCTCCCGGGCAGTTTCAGACTCAGTTGGTAGGCGTCGCTCTGATCGGCGTTCACCAACGCTTCGTGAACGGTGTTGGAGCCATCCGCCAGCAGACGAACGCGGGGATTCGCCCCGGCCAGTTTCAGATTCCGGCCAAAGATGCGAACCGTGCCGTCGGCATAGACCTCCGGTGAGTCAAAATGGTGGCCTAAAGCCTGGTTGACGAATACACTGGGGCTGCGCTGTCCCTGGTCTTCCACCCAGATTTCGTAGAGATCCAGACCGGTTTGGGCGGGAATCTGAACCGTAAGCTGGTTGGCACTCTGCACCTGAATGGGCAAAGCCGTGGTTGTTGTAGCGGTTCCTTTGCGAAAGAATGCTTTAGCCGACGCTCCGAAAGAGCCTTGCAGACCGACGGTTTCGCCGGGTTGGGCCGAGGGGCTGGCATTGAAAAGGCGGGGTTGGGCAGTAGCGGTTTGTAAACTACAAAGGCTAATAAAAAGGAAGAATATCAGGTAACGATGGGTCATATCTTTATTTTTTACAGATTACGCATCGTATCCAACCGCACATTCCTCCTTCACCAATGTGTAGTCACAGAACTAACATCGCCTTTATTGGCTCATTATTCTTCCGCTAAATCTGTGCCAATTCGACCCGGTTTACAGCAGTTTACAAAAAAGGAAGTGAACGGACGATTTACCCCGGCGGAACCGCTGGTTGAAAAGAGAGAATGGTAATCCGGAGAGAATTTTGATAAGGATAACCATCTGGCCTTCGGTTGTAGAAAAAACCGGCTGATTTTTACCCAAACTGGTACGTTTCAAAAGCAATCAGACCGGGCTCGATGGGCTGGTTACCCGCAACAAAACTGCAATACCCTTTCCACTGTTCCAGTTCAGACACATACCAGCGGTTTTCTCCCAGCATGGCAACGGCTGATTCAATCAAAATAGTGGCAAGTGGCAGTCCGATTCCACGACCGTCGGCTTTGGCAATGGCTTCTTTGACAGTCCAGTGACGCCAGAATTCAAGGATCGGCTCTTCCGATCCCGTGATCCGCTGCCATTGCGCGGGCGACATCACCGATTCAAAATCAGAGAAGTCAATGGGTCGGATCAATTCGATGTCTATTCCGACGGCAATATCCCGGCTGGCCACGCAAACAATCCGGTCGGCCGAATGGGCAATATTGAAGTGAAATCCGGGTTCGATAAACGGTTTTCCGTACCGGCCGATGGTAAGCCGCTCCAGCGTTTCAGCGGGAAAACCATACTGACACAGAAGTTTAGCCAGCAACAACCGGCCAATCAGGGAACGCTGCCGGTCCTGCCAGTTCCGGTAGGCATTCAGTTTGGCGTGAAAGGCGATTGGTACGGATTGCAGGTAATGCCGGTAAAGGGCGTCCGGCCAGCAATCGCCCAGCGGAGCCGAAGCAATGGATATCCGTGGTTCTTCGTTCCAGCTACGCATTAAACCGGTTTAGAATTTGACTTTTCTTCAATTTATAAATAAAGAAGAAAGGGAATATTAAATTAAAAATGATGAATGCTAAAGGTAAAAGTGTCGGACTAGAAAATACTTTTACATTTAGCATTCATCATTTTTAATTTAATATTCTTTTATCTGAAAAAACACAAAATATTGATTATCAAAATCTTAACGCTCAACAAATTGTTAGAATTTTATGAAGCACTCACTCACAACGCCCCCCTGATCGGGCTGAACCTGCAACACATAGGGGCCGACGGGAAGACGCCGTACGTCCAGATTTGCTTCGGAGGTTGCCGTTCGGGTATCCATAAACAGCGCTCCGGCCAATGAATAGATTTTCAGTTGCGCCCCGGCCGCCGACAATTGGACGTGGAGTTCGGTGGTTGCCGGATTGGGATAAACCTTTACAACAAGCTGCGACTCATCATTGCTGGTAATCAGACACAACGAAGTCGACACCGAAGCATGGCTGACCCGGTCCAGCCGGTCGTCCCGGATCGCATTGGGGGTATTTTCCAGCTTCAGGTTGCAAACCAGCGTGTTATACGAACCGCTGTTAACATACAGCGCGTTGTTGCAATTGATGGCCGTGTTGTTTTCGAAGATACTTCCCAGAACGGCCGGAATCCGCTCGTCCTGATAAAACGTCACCGGATTGTATTCCAAATAATTGAGGTAGCCTTCCGGAAAGTCGGCATCCACCACCGCCGGGATGTTGGGAACGCCCGCCCGCAGCGTGTTGCCCCGCACCTCCAGCCCCACCACCGACGTACCGAAGGTTCGCTCCTGCCGGTGCTGCACGGCATGGACACCGATAAAAACCCCGTTCGATCCATCCGTGTTCGAAACCGTATTGCCCACAATCTGGGTGTTATAGACCGGAATAAACTGCTGCCGACCGTTATACAATTGCTGAACCGGCGTCAAATCGATCGACCCACTGTTGAGCAGGGTGTTGTTCACAATCGCCACCTGCGTTGTGGCCGTGTGATACAGCGTGATGCCCCGGCGGTTCCCTTGCATACGGTTATTGGACACCAACCAGTTTTCGGCTCCCCAGTTAAAAATTGCATAGTGACTTCCGGCTTCCGGAATGACGTCCCAGGCCCGGTCCAATTGCAGCGTCGAGCCGCTCCGGCTGGTGATCCGGCGCCATTGCCCCATTCCTTTTCCGCTCACAATGGCCACCACCGGCTGCCGTCGAAAGCTTCCCCAGGTCTTGCTCTGGTCCTGCAAGGTCGTGGCCGTGGCCCCGCTCACCGTTCCGGCATCCTCATCGATGCGGTCAGCGCCCCCGCCTTCGCTCAGGATTGTTTCGCCATCGTTGCCGTTCTGGGCCGGGCCGTTGACGACCTTGAATTCATTGTTGAGCATCGCGACATTCCGGGCAAAACTCAGGATCAGAACGTGGTGGATCGTATTGGTTGGATACCGGGCCGAGCCGTCGCGGTTTACTACATTGTTCTCAAAAACCCCGTCTTGCGTTTCGTTCAGGTTTAGGCCGTCCACGGCATAGTTGAACGTGTTATCCCGGAGTACAAAATTGCGGCATCCATTCAATTGCAAAGGCCCCCGGTAGTCATACTGGCTGTCGACGCCCTGGCTCAGATCAGTGTTGGCAATCACCAGCTTGTCGCTGTTGGCCAGCCACAGCCAGTCGCTGCGGTTGAGATCGAACCGAACCCGCTGCAAAAAAATCTCCGTGCCCTGTCCCCGGCTGCTGCTCAGTTGCCCACTGCCCGTCTCGTCGATGTTCAACAGCGACAAATCCGCCAGACCGGCCTGCCGGGTGATTTCCGGCCAACTGACGCCCAGGTGGGAAACGCCCGGTTCGTAGCCAAACTGGATGATGGTCTGCCCCTTCCCCGCTCCCTGAATCACCACCCGGTTGCGCATCCGCAGGTATTCAAAGTTGGGTGTCAGGAGCTTATAGGTTCCGGCGGGCAGGTAGACAATCCCGCCCCCGTCGGCAGCCACGCGGTTGATGGCCTGCTGCAGAGCGGGCTGGTCGTTGGCCACTCCATTGCCCACCGCTTTCACAGACAGGCGCGTATCGGTTTTGACGTTGTAGATGTTGCGGTAAAAGTCCAGTTTGGCCGCCCAGCCAACCCCCAGTTGGAAATAATCCTGACCGGGAGCGATGCCCATCAGCCGAAGATCCATCTGGGTTTCACCGGCGGTGCCACCCAGGCCATTGGTGACCAAAACCGTGTAGGCAACTCCGGCCTGCAGGCTGGCGGGCAGTTTCAGACTCAATTGGTAGGCGTCGCTCTGATCGGCGTTCACCAACGCTTCGTGAACGGTGTTGGAGCCATCCGCCAGCAGACGAACGCGGGGATTCGCCCCGGCCAGTTTCAGATTCCGGCCAAAGATGCGAACCGTGCCGTCGGCATAGACCTCCGGTGAGTCGAAATGGTGGCCTAAAGCCTGGTTGACGAATACGCTGGGGCTGCGCTGGCCCTGGTCTTCCACCCAGATTTCGTAGAGATCCAGACCGGTTTGGGCGGGAATCTGGACCGTAAGCTGGTTGGCACTCTGCACCTGAATGGGCAAAGCCGTGGGCGTTGTGGCGGTTCCTTTGTTGAAATAAGCCCGGGCCGAGGCCCCGAAAGATCCCTGCAGACCGACGGTTTCGCCGGGTTGGGCCGAGGGGCTGGCATTGAATATAACCGGTTGGGCGCTGGCGATTGGTGAACCAAGAACGTTACCCAGCAGAACAGAAAGCCAAAAAAGAAATCGGTACATCGTTACGTAAAATTTTATACCTGCCATGCCTGCTAACCGGCCCAATGCGGAGATAAAAGTACTTCGAAATCATCAACAAATCACCAAAAAATCCCTGCTAAAACCGGGATTTTGACGCTACGTCCACCGTGCAACCGGCTGGCCGAACGGATGAAAACCCAAAAAACCCTGTGCGTATATAACCGGAGTCCCCTTCATTTTACCGGCCCCGGTATGACAATTACTGTGCCAAATAAGCGCAAATCGCCTTGATTCCAGCGGAGTGATTTTACGGTATTGGATTCAGATGACAGGATCATAAATAATTTACCTTTTCAACAATTTTTTATGAATTGAACTATAAACCGCACAAAATGGCACTGAAATTGGATGAACACGCATGAACTTATACTCTCACAAGTTTTTACTCATCTGAGCGATTTTCCGGAATCCACTAGGGTGGCTATGCAAGTGAGTTATCAACTACCTGAAATGTCTTTCTGGTTTACTCAACGCCACCGCTTTCAAACTGAAGTTGCAGAGTC
Source organism: Larkinella sp. (assembly GCF_965227735.1). Lineage (NCBI taxonomy): Bacteria > Pseudomonadati > Bacteroidota > Cytophagia > Cytophagales > Spirosomataceae > Larkinella > Larkinella sp. The sequence continues at coordinate 3,026,038 of NZ_OZ245776.1, forward strand.
GCCGAACCGCGTTGTTCCATCAACCGGGTCGGATGAGACGGAGATTCCTTTAGAGGACCTTCTGAATCATTTCCAGGTTTGGGAACAGCAACGGCTTTCGTTATCACAAATTATGGCAAAGGCACGCTGGTTTGTTCTGTGGCACCAGCCGTCCGGAGATTCAACACCGTATGGCTTTGCCGTATTGGCCGAATGTCCGAATGCCATCTATGGCTACAGTTTGTGGGCGCGTCAGAGTGGTCGGATTCAACGGATTGTGACGGCGACTGACAAAACGATGCTGGATCATTTCTTACAGGCAGAACGGTGTGAATTAACCACAGAAGCGGTTCGGGTTCGTTTATTTCTGCAAAACGTCACCCACCAATTGACGACTTCTTCATGATGCAGCAGCAAGCGGGCTCTCTGGTATTAAGAGGATATAAAGTACCCCTGTCGCTCTCCGATCTCATCTGGTTGGAGGGCAATAGCAATTACAGCCTGTTGCACCGCAGTAATGCCCCCAATCTGATGACGGCCCGAACACTGGTTCGCTGGCAAAAAATGCTTCCCGAATTCATCCGCATCAGCCGGGGCGCCCTCGTCAACCCCACCCACATTGCCCGCCTGCACCGGATTTCCACCTACCAGGTCGAACTCACCCTGACCAACGGCACGGTTTTGCTGGTAGCCCGCCGACGCATCGCCGAGGTCTTCAGAGCCGTCAAATCAGCCAATAACTAAGCCCCATCCCGGATTGCTTCGTCGTTCCGCGTCCGTCTGAAAACCGGCGGGGTTCTATTTTTTTTCTAACTGGCATACTTCAAATACAGAATATGGGGCAAAATCCGCAGTTTGCAGGCCACCCAGATCGGCAGACGCAGCAGCCGGATCAGCGGCAGATACGTTTTGAAATCCTTGTGTGACCGGGGAGCGCGGTAATAAACCCGCTCCCACTCTTCGAGCGTCCACCCCAATTTTGCCACGGCGTAGATCACCACCGACCGGTCGTACCGGTAAGTACTCGCTTCCAGCTCCGCAATGGCTTCTTCCCGCGTTTTCTGCCCGGAACGAACCAGTGCCGACAACTCCGTTTTGCGTTTATCGATATTGAATTTATTCGGCAACAGAAACGACTGAAAAAACTTGGTATACAGGTTCTTGTGGTGGTATCCGCCGTAATACACCCAGCCCAGGTCGTGGGCCAGAATTTCGTCCACTTTATTTTTATTGTAATCGATGTATTCCAGCAGCCGCACTTCCCGAATGCGTTTTACGAAACTGTAATAGAGCAGGTAGGGCAACGTCATGACCTTGAAACTCCGGATGACCCCGCTGCCAAACCGCCGGTGAACATTTTTGATATACCGGCCGTCCATGTAAGTCCAGCTAATGGGTGAGGTGCCTTCGGTCCGGAACGAGTGCCCGTGCAGAATGTAGCCAATGCCCTGTTTGGCGGCCGTTTCGTACAATACGGAATGGATGGCGTAAACCGTCGGGATGTCGGCGTCAGGTACGGATGCTTTGAGAAAAGCCCGCTGCAAATCTTTGAACTCTTCCAGATCGGCCAACACCGTATGCAGATCCACCCGCAACAGGTCGGTTGCTTTCCGGATGTTCGAAACGGCGATTTCCGTGTTCCAGCCGTTGTCGAAATAAACCGCCAAAGGTCGAAGGCCCAGTTTGCGCGCCAGAAAAAGGGTGTAGATGCTGTCTCGGCCGCCACTCACGCCCACAATGCAGTCGTAGGTTTTGTTTTGGCCGGCTTTTTTGATCCGTTTCACGATTCGCTGCAAATCCTCCTCCATGTTTTTCAACGGATGGAGCCGCTCCATTTCGTCGTGGATGTAGCAGTATTTGCAGACGCCCGCGTCATCGAACCAGATATCCGAAACGGTCGTATCCAGTACACACCGGCTACAGCGCCGGAAATTGTCAACTTTCGTGAATTTCAACGAATCGGCCGCTGCGCTCCGGTCCCGCGAGTGCCGGTGTCTGCGCTCCGACCGGGAAAACGCCAGGGTGTTTTCCGACGGTCCGTTTTTCCATTTCGCAAGAAAATCTTTTGGTACGGTAATCATGCCCGGCTTTTCAGATCGTCCATCCACCCGTCCATTGTATCAAAGCGGACGGGCTTCCGTTTCAGTGCAGCAAATATTTTCGCAACAGGTTGGGCTTGTCATTGCCCGACTTCCGGTAGTAGTAATACCGGTAATCGTACGAGTATTTATTTTTGACGGAATTCAGCACAACGTTCAGTTTAGGAAACCGCTTCTCCTGATACAGCAAATCCACCAGTTTGAGATAGCTCCGGTTGGTAATATTATGGCGTATGGCGTAGAGCGTCACATCCACAAACGGACCGATCAACTGGGCATCGGTCACCAGACCAATCGGTGGAGAATCGATAATGATGTTGTCAAACCGCGTACGGGCCTCTTCAACCAGTTCGCGCAGGCGCGGGCCGCTGAGCAATTCAGATGGGTTGAGCGGAATGGGGCCGCAGGAAATAATGAACAGATTGTCGAAACCGGGTACCTGCTGCAGCACTTCGTCCAGCGTTGCCTCGCCCGTCAGGTAGCTGCTGCTACCGCGAAAATTGAGCATGTTCAGCGCCTTGTGCAATTTGGGCCGACGCAAATCCATATCCATGATCAGCGTTGGACGACCCACCAGGGCCATGCTCACGGCCACGTTGAGCGACAGAAATGACTTGCCTTCTCCGCTCAGGCTGGACGTAAACAGCAACACCTGGCTATCGTTCGGATTTTCGCGCAAAAACTGGAGATTCGTCCGCAGGGCCCGAATCTGTTCGGCTGCCACCGAGCGTTTCCGGCCATTTACCACTACCGGAAATTCGTGTCTGACGTAGGCAATCTCCCCGATCACGGGGGCCTTGGTGGCCTGATTGATTTCAGCCCGCCCGGAAACCCGCTCGTTGAAAAACCGTTTGATTCGGATCACGACGATGGGAATGAGCAGCCCGACGGTTCCGAACAACAACAGGATCAGCCACTTGATGGGTTTTACCGGTTCGAGGCTCCCGCTGGCAGCATCGATCACCTGGCTGTTGGATGCGACGGAAGCAAACGAAAGGGCGGTTTCTTCCTGTTTCTGAAGCAGGTAGTTATACAGGTTGTTCTTGATGGCCTGCTGCCGGGTGATGTTCATCAGCGCCCGTTCTTTCGCCGGTATAACGCCAATCCGGGCTTCAAGTCGTTTGTTGGCCGCCAGCAACTGGCTGCGTGTATTGGTCAGGATGCCACGGAGCGTGGCCAGCGTTTCGCTGATGCTGGCCCGGGTAGCAAAAATCTGGTCGTCGAGCGAACGTAATACCGCACTTGGTTCAGGCGAATTTCGAAGCAACACCGTCCGCTGCGTTTCCAGTTCTGTCAATTTACCAATCAAGGCGGTTAAAGTTGGATCGCTGAATTTCAACGTTGTCGGCAGCACACCCCGGTTTTCGCCTTTGCTGCGAACGTATTTTTCCACATCGCCCAGCGTACTGAGTTGAATGGCAACCCGGTTGAGTTGGGCATCGTTGCTCTGCAAACTGCTCAGCAGCGACTGGGCTCCCGAGCCGATGCCCGAAATACCATTCACTGCTTTATAGGTTTCGATCGACTTCTCGAGCGTAGCCAATTCCGCAGAAACGAGCTTCAGACGCGTCTGAATAAAGCTCAGGGTATTGGCTACAGCGCGGTTTTTTTCGGTGGTAGAAGCCGAACTGTAATTGGCAATCATCTGATTGAGAATGGCTTCCCCTTTGGTCACAACGGCATCCTCGATGGTCAGCACCAACACCGTCGACTCTTTGCCGCTGGGCGCAACGGTGAGTTTACTCTGGTAATAGCGGATGGTTTGCGCCGGCGACATGACCTGCACCACCAGTGGTTCGTTGGCATACACCACGGGCTGCTTGATAAAGATTTGCAACCGTCCGAAAGGCGTGTTGATGATCTGGTTGGCCGGATAGACCCAATCGTTGAGTCGCACCGTAGTCGGACTGATGATACCAATTTCCAGGTCAGCCCGGTAGAGATTGGGCGTTGGATCGGTCAGGACAATCCGGATTGGGGCTTCTTCATAAATTTCCCGTTTGCCGAAGGGCGTACTGCGAAAATAGCGGATGTTCAACCCCAGCGAGTCGACCACCTTTTTCATCAACGAACTCGATTTCAGGATTTCAATTTCGTTTTCGATGACCTTTCCCGGGCTATAAGTCGTCAGGTCTTTCAGAATGCCGTCGCCCGAAACCCCGCTCTTTGGCGGCTCATCTTTCACCAGCAAACTCGCCTGAACCCGGTAGATAGGCTCGGTAAACCAGATATAAACGAAACCGGCCACGATGAGTGTGATCAGCGAAATCAAAAACCACTTCCAGTGTTTCAGATAGTCCTTCAATGTTCCCTGCCCGTCCGAGGAGTTAATCTCGCCCTGAGGATACATAGGATAACTATACATATTCGATGACTTCATGAGCAACCGGCTTAGAAACGAAAAAAGTAAAAATTGGATCCGTCATCCCAAAGGACGGCTTATAACGTGTTTAGTATGAAGTTCGTATTGAGGAGGTTTATGCATAAGACGCCATTCATACGGAGGAAGTCTTTGAAATTTCATAACTTCCTTCTTCTTCAGAATTCACCCGAAAAATGGTTTTCGCCATTTTTTTACAATATTAACTCAAAAAAAGTTTTCCGGCTCATTATAAATACCTAAGTATTTACTCTTACCACCCGACGCACCTTGAGAACCGATTTTTCCGTCATTAAACAGACAGATCTTTTAATGTTAAAGAGTCGCTTTCAGCCAAAAACAAGCCAATTTTACTCTATAGTAACCAAAATACACATTTTATACACTACAAATCTACGTTAATCAAATTTTATCTTACAAAATACAAATGGCAAATTTATTATATGGTGGCAGAAATAATTTACCAATTCATTCTTGTTTGCCTATACATATGAAAATAACTGTCTTGTAACCAGCCGAGTCTATCTTTTATCCCATTTCCGAAAAAATGCACACTAAATAACACTATAACTACCAGAAAGACAACTAATTAAGTAAAGTCTTACAAGAAAACACTCCATATACAACAGCACCATAAAACGCTGAATACCCTCCGGATAACTGTCCGACAATTAAAACCGTACCGCAGCAAATTCCGGACTATTTCTACCCCAAAACAGATGAGCAGAATTCTTCACGATCCGGTTTCTGTTTTCCCGTCTAAATTACGGTAGCTGAGTGTGCCTGCAGCTTGAAAATTCTGTGTCCTTTTTCAGGGTCGATTTTGATAAAAATGTTGTCTAACTGCCGTAAAGCGGGTAATTTGGGGCAATTCTCCAACGATCAAACTCCCTACGAATGGATCAATTGTTCTCCGCCGAAAACATGGTTAGTCTGCTAACGCTGACATTTCTGGAAATTGTATTAGGAATCGACAACATCATTTTTATTTCCATTGCCGCCAACAAACTCGCTCCGGCCGACCAGCCCAAAGCCCGCAACATCGGCTTGCTACTGGCCATGATTTTCCGGGTCGCGCTCCTGTTTGGAATTTCGGTACTGATTTCGCTCAGTAAACCGTTTATGCACTACGAAAGCCATTGGTTAAGTGCTGCTTTTACCGGGCAAAGCGTCATTCTGATCATTGGGGGGCTTTTTCTTTTGTATAAAGCCACCTCGGAGATTCATCATAAACTGGAAGGAAGTCCGAATGAGGAGGAAGAAACCGCAGGTTCCCCGGTCAAGGCCAGCATCTCCGGCGTAGTAGCGCAAATTGCCATCATCAACGTCGTTTTTTCAATCGACTCCATTCTGACGGCGGTGGGGCTAACTCAGAATGTGACGGTTATGATTATCGCCGTCGTCCTCTCCGTGCTGATCATGATGTTTTTTGCGGGCCCTGTCGGCAAATTCGTCAATGAACACCCGAGTATTCAAATGCTGGGCCTGGCCTTCCTGATCATGATCGGATTCATGCTCATTGCCGAAGGAGCCCACCTGGCCGAGTTTGTTTTCTTTGATGCCGAAATCGGTGCCGTGCCGAAAGGATACCTCTACTTCGCCATTGCGTTTTCGCTGCTGGTCGAATTCCTCAACATGCGCCTGCGCAAGAAACAAAAACCGGTTCAGCTACATGGCTACGAAGAACGCGCCAAACGGGAAGGGATAATGTGAGTGGTCGATTGACCATAAACCGCCGACGATTGACCATAGACCATAGACTGCCGACGATCGACCATCTTCCAAAACCGGTTTTCAATGGTCGATCGTCGGCGGTCAATCGTCTATTTCGCGTTATAACTTTCCAGCAGTGTAATCAAGTTGTTTTCTTCGTTCAGGTTCAGGTCCTGTTCTTTGATCAGTTTTTCGACGCGGTCCTTCTGGTCGGTCAGCGCAGCCAGCACCGACTTTTTGTTTTTCTGAATGCGCTGCATCGCGCCGTCCGGTTTGGCAATGAAATATTGATCCTGCTTCTGAAATTCCTTTGTTACCGTCGCCGAGTTGAACGGTTTATTCTCGACGATGTTCACTTTCGTGTGCTTCAACAACTTCGTCGGGCCATCGACCAGCACCTGATAAAACGTAGCCGGGGTGTTGTTGTTTACGACGGGAAAACCGTTCCGAAAGAGCAGTTCGTCGTTGTCCATGATCCGGAATTCCCTGATCGCTGCCGGACTTAACCGGTACGTCTGGTTATTTTGCAGATACTCCAGTTCACCCGCAAAAACGTCATAACGCACTTTCAGGTTTGGATACGACTTGTTGCCGGCCGTCGTTACCGCCCCTTCTTTCCAGGCTTCGTTCAAATACGGCGACCCCTGCACATCAACATATTTACTGGCTCTGAGCACCTGCCCGTTGACATCGGTCAAAAAAACACCCTGCGCGCTGGCGAAAGTGGTCAGGCCGACGACAAACAGGCCCAAAATCAGCATTCTTTTCATGGGAAGCGTTCCGTTTAAATGGTTGGTTGAAAGCCGGCATGGCATTCCTTATGACAAGATAACGAACCAACCCCAAAACCCGTACGCTTTTTTTGTACCTTTACCGCCATCAAAATCTGCCTATTTTTCTGCGCTTTGCAACTCATTGATCAACTGAATGATAGTATACGGAGCTTATCCGGTTTCTGGCCGGAACTGGCGCTGGTCTTTGCCATTGCGATTCTCGTCGTAACCGATTTGGTGTTGCTCACCCGTTCAAAGCGCCCATCATCGGGTCAGGATTCAATTCAGGCGCAAGCTCTTGCCAAAAACCGTTCTGTTCTTTACGGTCTTTCGCTGCTGGCGGTGACCGTTGCCGGAGCGTTCATAATCGGGCAGGAGTCGCAGCAAAAAGGTTTTCTTTTTAATTCCGTTCTCCTGCTCGACAACCAGGCGGTTTTTTATAAGCTGGTGGTGACGCTGGCGGCTTTATTCGCCATTCTTCACGCCTGGACGGTTTCTAAAACCCCCAATCCCCTGCCGTTCGACTGGCTTCCCATTCTGCTGGCCCTGCTCCTCGGCCTGTATCTGATGACGATGTCGGTCAATCTGCTGACGATTTACCTCAGCATCGAACTGGTTTCCATCAGTTCATACCTGCTGACGGGGCTTTCGGCCAGCCGCAAAGCATCGGAAGGCGGTTTGAAATACCTGCTTTTCGGAGCGGTGAGTTCGGCCATCATGCTGTATGGCATGTCGTTGCTCTACGGCTTGACCGGAACCCTGGCTTTGTCTGAATCGGTCGAGCAACTGACTCAAAACGATTCGTTCGTTATTTACGTAGCCGGTTTTCTGACGCTGGGCGGTATTCTGTTCAAACTGTCGCTTGTGCCTTTCCACGTCTGGACGCCCGATGTCTACGAAGCTGCGCCAACGCCGGTTGTGGCTTTCTTTTCGGTGGCGCCCAAGGCGGCCGCGTTGCTGGTATTGATGCGCGTTCTGACGGCTTTACCGGCTAATTTCCAGACACCGATGGCGGTTATTTCGCTCGCCAGCATTACCCTCGGCAACCTTTCGGCCCTCTGGCAAACCGATGCCAAACGGCTGCTGGCGTATTCGTCCATTGCCCACGCCGGTTTTCTGCTGGTGGGCGTCGTGGCGTTCAACGAAACGGGTTTCGAAGCCGCCACCTTTTATGTGGCCACCTATGTGTTTATCAATCTGGCGGCTTTTTTGCTCATTGACCTGTTGGCGCAGGCTAATAACGGCAATCTAACCATTCAGGATTTCAGTGGCTTAGGCACCAGCCAGCCGCTCCTCGGCGCGGCCCTCACCATCGTTATGATTGCCCTGACCGGTTTGCCGCCAACGGTGGGATTCACGGCCAAATTCCTGGCCTTTTCGGCGCTACTGGAAGCCTATCAGACGAACGCAAATCCATGGGTGCTGGCCCTGTTTGCCATCGGTTTGCTAAACGCCGTCATTTCCCTTTTTTACTACCTCCGCATTCCGTTTCTATTGTACTTCCGTCCCGCTTCCACGGCCAATTTGTCGGACATCCATATTAGTCGTCCGCAACTGATTTTAGCCACCGTTCTCACGGTTCCAGTCCTGGCCCTGTTTTTCAAGCCCGAATGGATTTTGCGCTGGATCGGCGGTTTGTGACGGAAAAATCGGATGCCCGCTTCTACCCTTTTTATCCCATATGCAATCCTAAACAGCTTCTGCTAATACATCGTTAGCTTTAGTAGCTTGATCTTTCCCGCAAGCTTGTGGTATAATGATCACAGCGGCTTTGACAGTTGGCCTGCCCTCCTGCTGCCTGTACCATAGTTGCGTCTAAACCGTTATTTTTCTTCAAAGTTCCTATTGGTCAGCGGTTTGAACAATATCTCCGAAACTGTTGTATTATTACTGATCGTACTATATTTGCATTACTGCATAAAACAGGGTGCCAGGTCATGAACGAACTTACCAAATACGAAAGCATTCAGGAGTTGAAAGCTCATGCAAAGCCAGCCGATCCGACCTCAGCCCGGTCAAAGGAGCGTCATGATAGGTTTGAGCGTTTCATTAATTCCCTGAAAGACAGCACCGCTAAAGACGTGTCGCCCTCACAGAACAATGTGCCGACAAATGAGGGTGATGCGTATGGCTTATGACGAACCTAATCATAATGTATTCGAGATATTCAAGCGAAACGCTGTAGAATATATGGTTGTCGGTGGTTTTGCCGTGTCTTACTACGGAGACTACCGGAAATCGAAAACAGCCAGCGGACATGAAGTGGATAAGCCGGACCTGGATTTCTGGTACAACTCAAGCTAAGAAAACTATTACCGGCTGCTGAACGCCCTGCAAGAACTGGGCCGTGACGTGACCAGATACCGGGATGACCCTGCCCCTTTCCCCAGGAAATCCGTTTTCAAGTACGAATTTGACGGTTATACTCTTGATGTCTTGCCGATTATCAAGGCATCCCTAAAGTTCTGGGAAGCTTATACAAGGAGAAAAGTTATTGAGCAGAACGGCATCGAAATTCCATTTATCAGCTTTGACGATCTGATTCAGGATAAGCAAGCTATGGGAAGACCAAAGGATCTTGCTAACATTGAGAATTTAAAAAGAAATAATCCTCCCCAAGTTTCGTAGTTCATCTCGTTCTGCGAGTACATGATAAAATAGAATTCCTAACAGGTTCGATATGAAAATCTCTTCCCTCAAACACGGTTTACTGGTTGGTTTTCTTCTATTGTATCAGTGGTCGACAGCCCAGATTCCGGTCGACAGCCTGCTGCCTGTTCGTGGTTTCTGCATCGGCGCGCCCCAATCCAGCCGCGTGGATGAATTTGTGCAGTTTATCGAAAAGGAACTGGCTCCGCGGCAGGTGAATACGCTCATTCTGCGGGTCGATTTTAACTACGAATTCAAAAGCCATCCCGAATTGCGCGATAGCGTGGCGTTGTCGCGACGGGAAGTGAAACGGATGGTAAATGCGTGTCAGAAACACCACATCCGGCTCATTCCACAAATCAACCTGCTGGGCCATCAGTCGTGGGCGGCCAAAACCACCAATCTACTGCGGGTTTATCCCCAATTCGACGAAACGCCCCACGTCAAAATGCCGGAGAAATACCAGTGGCCAAACGCCGACGGTCTGTATTGCAAGAGTTACTGCCCCCTGCACCCGGAAGTTCATAAAGTGGTTTTTGATCTGGTGGATGAGATTTGTGACGTTTTCGAAGCCGATGCTTTTCATGCGGGCATGGATGAAGTGTTTTACATCGGCGACGACAAGTGTCCGCGCTGCTCGGGGCGCGATAAAGCCGAACTGTTTGCCGGGGAGGTGAAAACCATTCGGGATCACCTGGCACAAAACGGACGGACGTTGTGGATTTGGGGAGACCGGCTGCTGGACGGAAAAACCACGGGCCTGGGCATGTGGGAAGCCAGTATGAACAACACCCACCGCGCCATCGACCTGATTCCGAAGGACGTCCTGATCTGCGACTGGCACTACGAGCGCCCGGATCAGACGCCGGTTTATTTTGCCATGAAGGGCCTGAAGGTGATGACCTGTCCGTGGCGAATGCCGAAAAATGCGGTTTTGCAGGTACAAGACATGGTCAAGTTTCGGGAAACGGCCACCAAAGCGATGAAAGACCGGTTTCACGGCATGATCCAAACCGTCTGGTCGGACGCCGGTTCGTTTCTGGATGAATATTACGGTAGAAAAAAGACGGATGAGTCCGGCAATACCGCTTCCAACTGCTTCCGGGCTCTGTACGAAGAGATCGAAAAAACCGCTTCCAGGTAACTCACAACCAAAAAAAAGGTCCCCCGCCGACACGCAGCGGGGGACCTTTTAGAAGGCAGAAATCAAGCTGTACACCTTACGGTTTGAGCAATTTAATCGTGCGTACCTGCCCCGCCGTGCTAACCCGCAGGAACAGTAAACCCGCCGGCTGCTGGCCAACGCGCAGCGTCTGGCGCTCAATGGCTCCCGCAACCGGAATGGCCCGTTCGGTTACCAGACGGCCCTGGGCATCATTGATTTGCAAACGCAACGCCTGGTTTTCGGCCCCCTCAATCTCGATCTCGATCTGGTTCGAGACCGGATTTCCCAGAACTGTCACTTTCAGGCTGTTTCCTTCCGCCGAAGGAGAGGCAACCCGTCCGGATGGGGATGGGCAATTCAGGGTTTTGGGCGAATTTTTCAATTGGTAACTGGAATTCAGTACCCGCCCGCCAATGACGCGCGTCGTACCGGTTTTCAATCCCGCCGGTGTCGGAATGCTGAACGCGTGGAAACCGTTTCCTTTGCCTGCAGTTTTCAGATCCTGACGGAAATTGCTGGCTTCTACGATACCGACGCTATTGCCTCCTTCGAACAACTCTACCGTAATCGGAGCATTGGGCTGGTTTTTATCGTAAACCCAACCGGTCAGAATATCGCAGCTAACAGTTTGCAGAAAACCTTCAAAATTACCGGTTACCGGGGTTGGGGTTGGTCCACCTGTCACCACCAGCGTCACACTGGTAGAACTGGTCGTGGTTCCATCATCGGCCGTATAGTTCAACAGAAACGTTCCGGCAATGGTCGGTGTGCCACTCACCACCCGGGTATTTCCGTCGAAACTCAGGTTCGCCGGTAATCCGGTCAATCCATACGTTAACGGTTCGGAATCGGTAAAAGCCGGCAAAGCCCCGGACGTATACGCTTCATTTACCGTGGCCGAAAGCGGAGCCACGGAAGGAGCCACCGGAGCCGGATTCACGACGCCACACGTCAGTGATTTGGGCGAATTTTTCAGTTGAAAGCTGCTGTTCAACACAACGGCTTTCAGTACGTGCGTGGCACCGTCTTTGAGTGACTCGGGCGTTGGAATGCTGTAGGCGTGAATCCCGTTGCCTTTGTTGGCACTGAGCAAATCCTGACGGAATTTGTTGGCATCGACGATTACGACCAGTTCATCGCCTTCATACAGACCTACCTGCAAGGGCATATTGGGCTTATTTTTATCCCATACCCAGCCCGTCAGAATATCGCAATTGACGGTTTGCATGAAGCCTTCAAAGTTACCGGTCACCGTCGGAACGACCACGGTGGCCGTGGCGGTGAAGCTACAGCCCCCGCCAGCCGGTGTGCAGGTAGCCGTGTAGGTCGTGGTAGCAGTCAGAATTGGCGTGGTAAAGGAGGAGCCGGATTCGGCACCAGGATTCCAGGCCACGGTTCCGCCGTCACAACCGACGGCCGTCAACGATGCGGTTGTACCGGCATTGATGGTCTGGCTCGACGGCGTTGCCGTGAAGAGGGCCGCGATCACGGTTTGTCCGCCGGAAGCAGCCAACTGAGCCTGAGACGCCGACGAAAAAATGGCGGTTGGTCCGGAAACCGGACTCAGGTACGAAGCGCCTGCCGGGAATGTATTTTGGGAGGCCAGTCCGGCATAGGTAGCGGGGGTTCCGCCCGTTAGGGGATCCAGGGCGCGGTCGCGCTCAATGTAAGTACAATTGGTGCAGGCCGTGGCCAGGAACGTATTGCAGGTGACGCTCATGCCGGTTCCCCGCAAACGCAAGGCGGAGCGCGAAGTAGGCCCACCGGTCGATCCTGAAAAGGTATTGCCTTTGATGGTGGCCGTAGACGCTTCAACGTTTACCAGCAGGTTACCACCTTGTGATGTTCCGGCAATGCCCGTAAGCTGGTTGTCCGTAAAAGTCAGGTTAGAAATGTTAGCCCCGCTGGGTTTGCCGTTAAAAAAAACCAAGGCCCGGGCCACATTGGCGACCTCGAACTGATTGCCCAGACTGGGGTTGTCGCCGGTGAAGGTTTTGCCGGAGAAAATATTTCCACTTACCGTAATATTCGTAGCCTGATTGGCATCGCCATAGGTCGTGGCAAAAGCCAGATCGCCCATGGCAACAAATTCATTGTCTGTAATGGTAACAGTATTCAGCGTTCCTCTTAAAAATAGGGCCGCATTTTCGATTCCGGCACTTCCGTTGTCAAACCCCTGAATTGTAAACCCGCTCAGGGCGACTCCGGTAATGGTACCGTTGATCAACACCGTTGCCTCCGCACCTCCCGTTTGCCCCACAATGGTGGTGCTGGTTCGGCCCGCTCCCGTGATGGTAAGGCTTTTCGTAATGGTGATGTTCTCATTGTAGGTGCCTGCAGGTACGGCGATGACAGAAGCCGCCGGAGCAGCGTCGATCGCAGCCTGTATAGTGGCATAACTGCCGGAACCGTCGATGGTAATTTGGGCAAAAAGCCCGGGCGTAAGGCCCAGCAGCAACATCAATGACACGCCGAGAGCCTTCAGCCGACGGCATGAGCCAAGTGTACGATTTAAAGATTCAAAAAAGGTAAATGTTTTCATGGATAGGCCCTGATCAGGGATGGATGTTAGAGAAAAATGATGCAACAGCATGAGCAGGATACCGGACGGAATCCTGAATAGAGAGCGGTTGAGACAATGCCTCACAGTGTCCAGTGAGCGAGCCACTGGCCGGTATGGAAAGCCAATCCCGAAGGATACCGTTGAATTTTAGGCAATTAAACGGAAAGTACGTCCTGAATCAGGAGCAACAGCAAGGAGGAGGAGAACTGGTTGTGTTGGTGTAGTGTAGTTTCATGGGGGACAGAGTTAAGTGTGAGAATAGTCAATTTTATACCCGGATGTTACCAGATATGACCAATATTACACGTGTATTTTGTACTTTCAAAATAGTATTTATCAAATAACGGGTACCCCTTTACATTAAAATCCCTTAATTCTAATCTATATAATTGATTTTCAGACCATAAAATACATATTAACAGACAAATTATTTCTCATTTTTTGATACAAATATCCTTTCTGGCCAGCTCAAAAATCCCGAAAGAAAAAAGTCTTGTTAACGGTAGAGAATCCGTTTTGTCCTTTTCGTAACTTTGCCTTAACTTCATCTGAACGAAAAGCAACCTTCGGAAGTTACCTTCATAACAACCTAAAACACCAGGCATGAGCGACGCCATAAAGCACGAGTGCGGTATTGCCCTGATAAGGCTCCGCAAGCCGTACCAATATTATATCGATAAGTACGGCACTCATTTATACGGCATCAATAAACTGTACCTGCTGATGGAAAAACAGGTAAACCGGGGCCAGGACGGCGCCGGGGTTGCCAACATCAAAATTGACGTGCCGCCCGGCCACCGCTACATCAGCCGCTACCGCTCGGTAGCCAGCCAACCGGTCGCCGACATCTTCCAGAAGATCAACAAGAAATTCCGCAAAGCCCTGAAAAACAACAAGGAGAAAGCCCGCGATGCCCGCTGGCTTCAGGAAAACCTTGCGTTTACGGGGGAAGTGTGGATGGGTCACCTGCGATACGGGACACACGGAGCGAACGAAATTGAAAACTGCCACCCGATGCTCCGCCAGAACAACTGGCGCAGTCGTAACCTCGTGATGGCGGGCAATTTCAACATGACGAACGTCGAAGAACTCTTCGACAAACTGGTTTCGTTGGGTCAACACCCCAAGGATGAGGTCGATACGGTGACGGTCATGGAAAAAATCGGGCACTTTCTGGATGAAGAAAACCAGCGCGTGTTCGATCGGTTCAAGGGCATTTACGAAAATCCCGACCTGTCGGACATCATCGAGGATAACATGGACCTGCAACGCGTGTTGCACCGCTCCTGCCGGGATTTCGACGGCGGGTATTCGATGGTTGGCATGACGGGTTTCGGTGCTGCCTTTGTGGCCCGCGATCCGGCCGGTATTCGTCCGGCGTACTACTATGCCGATGACGAAGTGGTGGTGGTGGCTTCCGAAAAACCGGCCATCAAAACCGCTTTCAACGTTGAGTACAACCAGATTCAGGAGGTGAAGCCCGGACACGCGCTGATCATCGACAAGTATGGTGAGTACGACGAGTACGAATTCATCAAGCCGATTGAAAAACGGTCGTGTAGCTTCGAGCGGATTTATTTCTCCCGCGCTTCCGATCCCGACATTTACAACGAGCGTAAAATGCTTGGGAAACTGTTGATTCCGCAGATCTTGCAGGAAATCGATTACGATCTGGAGAACACGGTTTTCTCGTATATTCCCAACACCGCCGAAACGTCCTTCTTCGGCATGGTCGAGGGCCTGGAAGAATACCTGGCCAAACAGCGCAAGAAAGCCATCATGGACGGTATTCTGTTTGAACAGGATCTCGACCGGCTGCTGTCGTTCCGGCCCCGGATCGAGAAGCTCGTGTCGAAGGATGTCAAACTCCGGACGTTTATCACCGACGACTCCCAGCGGGATGAGATGGTGGCCCATGTGTATGACACGACTTTTGAAGTGATTCGCAAAGGGGTTGACAATGTGGTGGTTATCGACGACTCCATTGTTCGCGGGACGACGCTTGAAAAGAGCATTCTGAAAATGCTCGATCGGCTCGGTCCCAAGAAAATCATCATCGTTTCGTCGGCACCCCAGATTCGGTTCCCCGATTGCTACGGCATCGACATGTCGAAAATGAAGGAGTTTGTGGCTTTCCGGGCCACCTTGCAACTGCTGAAAGAAAGCGGTCTGGAAAACCGGGTCGATGAAGTATACGCGCAGTGTGTAGCCGCCATCGAATCCGGAAACGCATCCAACGTAAACTACGTCAAAGCATTGTACGATCCGTTTACGCACGATCAGATTTCCGATAAAGTCGCTGAGATTGTGACCCCGAAAGATCTGAAAGCCGACGTAGCGGTTATTTTCCAAACAGTCGAAAACCTCCGCAAGGCGTGTGCCAACCACTCCGGTGACTGGTATTTCACCGGAAATTATCCGACGCCAGGTGGCAACAGAGTCGTTAACAAAGCCTTCGTCAATTTTATGGAAGGCAAAGGCGTACGGGCATATTAAAAAGCCCGGAAAGCATCATAAAGTAAAAATGTAAAATGGCAAACGCCAAATGTAAAAGTAGCTTAACAGCAATCACTTTTACATTTGGCGTTTGCCATTTTACATTAATCATTTTTTCCAGCTTAGGCTGTTTACATTCTTCCCGATTTCCTTTCCGGTCATCAAACCGGTTTCGTTGTCTTGCCGGGTGTGAATACCGCCCAGATAACGCGAGTAGGCCGACTCCTCGGCGGCTTGCCAAAATGAAGTAAAACTCCGCGCTTTAAAATCCGTGTTGCGCTTCAAGTCCCGAACGCGGCTGACGTGTGAGTCATCCGTAAACGAAAATGACTCTCCGTATAGACCGCCCAAAACCGTGGCCGCAGCCGCCGATTGCGTGGCATGCCCGGAGGTATAGCCCGGAAAAGGCGGAGCGGGCCAGAACGGAATCCAGGCCGGATCGATGGCCCGGCGCACAAACGTGTAGGGACGTTCATTGTTGAACAGATATTTGCACTTCCAGCAAACCGTAAAAGCATCAGCCACGGCGAGGCCGGTGCGGGCGAGTGTTTCGGCGGCTTTCCCCAGATCGGTTTTGGCGGTCTGAATGGTAATCCGGGCCAGGTTATACGAATGGCCGGGGGGCGTAAAGGTTTCACTCGGATCGTCGGCCCACCAGATCGAAATTTCTTTTTCCGTCTGCGTCAGGGATTTGTTTTTGGTATACACTTCCAGGTACTGCGCAAAATACGGCGATGTGACATCCGCCGAAACCGGGAGCGGTTTCGGCATGGGCAGGTTCGCGTTCGCGGCCACAAACGTTCGGTTTTTGCCCCAGTAGGGTTGCATCGGAATCTTCCGCCCGTTCTCCGTAGTCTGCCACGAACCGTTGAAGAGCGGCACCTTAAAGTCGGCGGGAAAATTGCGGTTATAACCTTCGTGGCCGCCATCGGTTTTCGACCATTCAAAAACCGCGTCGGCGATCTGTCGGCCGAAGGCCACCGAGCGGTCCACGACCTCACTGCTGCCGGCTTCGGCTTTCACTTCCGTCAGTGTCAGAATCTCCAGCGAATCGATTTTCGCTTTGTTCGCATCACTGGTGTTGGCGAAAAGATTCCGCAGGATCTGAGCCTCTGCAGCGTTGGCCGAAATGGCCCAGTCGTACGCGGCTTTGGCGTCAGCCTGCGGCAAAGTGCTCAGTCCGCTGAGTTGCCCCGCCAGCGACCGACGTGTGGGTAAACCGGGCACAATGGCTTCATAGAGGGCTACTCCACCATAGCCCAGCGCCCGGGAAGCCACCGGCGGGGTGAATCCCGGCGTATTTCGAAGCAGGAACAGGTTCATCGCCGACCATCGCAAGGCCACTTCCGCGCTGTATTGGTCAGCGGTTTTGGCCTGTGGACTTACCGGATCGTCCTTCGTACTTTTCGTACAATTGGTCACCGCACTCAGTAAAAAAACACTGATAAGTATGTTATTTGCTTGTCTAATCAAATTTAACATTGTTAGATTTATCCATTTGAGAGTCATAGCCGTATTCGGTTGAGGGTAAAAAGGGAGGAGATCGGGGAGCTTCCCGACAACTCATATTAGCAAAAACGTTGCCAAAACCGGGTGGAGTTACGTACCTTTGAGTTATGCGTATTCCTGAGGAAACCATCGACCGAATCCGTCAGACCGCGGATATTATCGACGTAGTCAGTGATTATGTCTCGCTCAAAAAGCGGGGCCAGAACTGGATTGCCTGCTGCCCGTTTCACAACGAAAAGACGCCGTCGTTCAACGTTTCGCCCGTTCGTCAGATCTACAAATGCTTCGGCTGCGGCAAAGCGGGTGATCCGGTGCGGTTTGTGATGGACATCGAAAACATCGGTTATCCGGAAGCCCTGCGGCATCTGGCCAAAAAATATGGCATCGAAGTCGCCGAAGAACAACTGACGCCTGATGAACTGATCCGGCAAAATGAACGCGAGAGCCTGTTCATTGTCCTCAATTTTGCCAAAGACTTTTACCATTCGCACTTACTGAAGTCGGACGAAGGCCAGAGCATTGGCTTGAGCTATTTCCGCGAGCGGGGATTTCTGGACAATACCGTTCAATCGTTCGAACTGGGCTATAGTTCCGACCAGTGGGACGCACTGCTCCAGGAAGCGACGCGCCGGGGGTATCGCGCGGAACTGCTTGAAAAGGCGGGCCTGGTGTTATCGAAAGAAGGCGGCAAAACGTATGACCGGTTTCGGGGGCGGGTGATTTTTCCGATTCACAATGTCGCCGGCCGGGTGATTGCATTTGGGGCGCGAATTCTGAAAACGGATAAAAACCAGCCGAAGTACATCAACTCGCCCGAGACGGAAGTTTACCACAAAAGCCAGGTACTGTACGGTATTTTTCAGGCTAAGAATGCCATCCGACAGGAAGACATTTGTTACCTAACGGAGGGTTATACGGACGTGCTGTCATTGCACCAGGCGGGGATCAAAAATGTGGTGGCCTCGTCGGGTACGTCACTGACCATCGAGCAGATTCGACTGATCAGCCGGTTTACCCAAAACGTAACCATTTTGTATGACGGCGATGCCGCAGGGATCAAAGCCGCCCTGCGTGGGCTGGATATGGTGCTGGAAGAGGGCCTGAACGTCAGCGTGGCGACGTTTCCTGACGGCGACGACCCCGACAGCTACGTTCGGAAAGTAGGGGCAGAATCCTTTAAAAAATACCTCAGCCAGCACTCCAACGATTTCATTACGTTCAAGACCGACATTCTCCTGAAAGACGCGGGGGACAATCCGTTCAAACGGGCGGAGATTATCTCGGAAGTAATCCAGAGCATTTCCAAAATACCGGATCCAATCAAACGGCAGGTGTTTTTCCAGAAAACCGCCCGCCAGCTCCAGGTTGATGAGCAGACGTTGATTTCGGAAAGCAACCGAATGGTGCTCAGCCAGCAGAAACAGCAATCAAAGCAACAACAGGACAAGACGGCATCGCCCGGAAAAGCATCCGGCCCGGCAGCCATGCCCGGGGAACTGACGGAGATTCTGAATGATTTTTCGGTGGAAGCTCCCCCCATCGAGCGTCGGGCTGTCGATCCGCTGAATCCCAAAACCCGCTCTTCCCTCTCCTATCAGGAAGAAGAATGCGTTCGGCTACTGGTCAATTATGGCGCTCACGAACTGGAACCCGACATATCGGTTTGCCATTACATGCTGAGTGAACTGGGAACGATGGAATTTGTGACGCCCGTTTTCAACGAAATGCTGCGGGAAATTCGGGAGGGGTTTGTGGCCAACGAAATACGAACGGCTGACTACTTTCTGAAACATCAGAACCAGGAATACCAGCACCAGGTTATTGGTCTGGTTACGTTTCGACACCAGCTCAGTGAAAACTGGCTCAAGCACGAAATCTACGTTCCGACAGAAGTGGATAAATTAGCCGATGCCGCATTCTCCAATATCCTGCGATTGAAGAAGCTGGTGGCTGAACAACGGATGCGCGACATCAAGCAACAGATCGTTCAGGCGACCGACCCGGCAGAAAGCGACCGACTCATGGTAGAGTACATGCACTACAAGAAAGTAGACATCGAGATCGGTCGACTATTGGGAACCGTTATATCGTAACCTATGTGGACAGTTAGTAACAGACCTGGAGGAGTCGAAACCAACTGTCCACTTTATAGTAATGATACTCAGGCAGCCATGCTGTCTATTCTCGATATTTTCTTTACAAAGCGACGCAGAGTGTCCTGACTGACAGGCTTCGGCAGTTGGTGGTTGATTTGTTGCAGAGCCTGGCGGGGTTCTTTCGGAAACGTCATCATGGCCTGAATCACTTTCTCAACGTGCTGCTGATCGTCGGGATTCAATTTTGGTTTTAAACCGCGGCCGGGTTTATCCATTAAGCCCTGAACACCGTCTTCCTGCCAGCGATTCATCCAATTGTAAATACTGCGACGATCTACGGCGAACATATCCATCAATTCGCTAACCGTCAGACCGTAGTAGCTATACAGTACACACTGGCAACGTTTCTTCAAAACGTTGTTTTGGCTCTCACGAATCGTCTGACGGAGTTGCTCCACTTGTTGTCCAGTTAAATCCTTAACGTTCCGCATTGTTATCAATATTAGTAGTTCTATCCTTGTTTTCTGTGAATGACAAGTGAAAACTACGGCATCAATTTCGATCAAAAAAGTCATTTCGTACGGAATAACTACTTTTTCGCGTGAAATAACCAAATTTGCCGTATCTAGCGTTTGATTCTCTCTGTCGATTTCCGCGCGTTTACGAATTGCATCAACGACTACGAAGAGGTGGAACGACCGGTTCTCTATTTTGGTCATTTCACACAAAAAAGTATTGATTTCGATTGACCCAATGAATCAATTCGGCTAATTAAATTGTAGCTTCAAACGCAGGCTACTATCGCTTTACCATGAACAACACCAATTCAAAACCGGAATCGTCTTCTTCTTCGTTTTCATTGAAGCGAAAGGACTTTTCTATCCTGGTAGCCCAGGCTGAACTATTTAATTGTGAGGTACTTTGCCAGGTACTCAAGCAACAGGGGTACAATGTGGTTGGGAAAGCCATCGAAATGGAGGATACACTTCAGCAGATTCGGGTCAAGCAACCGCAGTGCGTCATTTTGGAATCAGAAATTTCCGGACGGCGTAGTGTAGACATTGTTCAGCAGGCCCGGACGAACAACCATAAAACCAAATTCATTCTGTATACCAGCAAACCGGATTTAAAACTGGTTGCCAACGCCATGCAGCAGGGGTTCTACGGTTTTTTATACGCGAATGACGGATTGGACGAACTCTACAAATGTTTTCAGACCATCAGTACGGGTGGATATTATTATAGCCCCGGTTTTTTACTTTTGCTAAAAAACTACGGAATGAACGTCATGACCGATGAGACGAAAGAGCAACTGGGCCGCCTGACGGGCCGGGAGCTTGAAATTCTTCGGTTGGTGGCGCAGGGGACAACCGGTCATGAAATTGCGGATCAGTTACACATCAGTTACCGGACCCTGGCGAATCATAAAACGAATATCGCGCAGAAGCTGGAGTTGGGGAGTTGCCGGAATCTGGCTCGTTACGGAATTTCCGTAAAAGAGTATCTTTGAAAATTTGCCGTAGCGAGTAAGAACAATAAAATCCAGGCTTTCCTGTGTGCTGTAAAGTTTACTAGATAATTTCGCTCTTTGGAGGGAGGTATTCGACCTCCTGGGCGGAGAAGCGTACCAGACGGTTTTTAAAATCCTGCAGCCGGGCTCGCGGCATGTCGGTTTCGTCGTTGTTGGGGGTTTGCATGCGAATGCTGTATTTACCATTCTCCCAATACGCGTAACTGGCTACGAAGCTGAGGTTGATAATGCAATTGCGTTTGGTTCGGAAAAACAGTTCGGGGTTCAGTTCCGCTTCCAGTTCGTTCATGGTTTTGGTAATGGAGAACCGGCCGGTGGGGTGAACAGCGTAATAGTACCGGTCTTCGGTTTCAAACCAGAAGCAATCCTGAACGGCCAAGATGGTTTCGCCAAAATTGTTTTTGCCTTTCAGGTGCGTCAGGAAAGCACCAGGCTGGGGAACGAGCGACTGAAAGGGATCCGGCGCTTCGCTGCTGCGTTTCCGTTGCCGGCGTTGTTCGAGAATATCGACCAGCAGCGACCCGTTGACGGCACCGTAGCCCATGATCAAAACCGGAATCAGGTAAAAGGAATAATATTTTAGGCTATACGTACCCTGGATGTAATTACCCAGGTACAGTTCGAGGTCATAATTAGGGAAGTTTACCAACAGATAGCGCACGGTTTGCGTTACCGGGTTAAACAGGAAAAAAGCGACCAGCATGACGGGTAAAATTTTTACCTCGTAATTGAGTATGTTCCGGGGGGTCAGTTCGATTTTTTTGATTCGGCAGGCTTCGTGGTAAATATTCAGCAGCATCAGCAGGATAACCAGGGTTGAAATTTCCGGCAGGATTCCGCCCCGCAGGAAAATCCAGAGGTAGCCTAGTAAACCGCCGTATTCTTCCACTTTCACTAATTTCTTTTCAAACGCAAAGAGCCAGTTGAAGGCTTCGAACGTAAATACAGCCAATAGCAGAATACTGAGACTCTTGAAGGGTCTTCTTATATACTTCAGATTTAGCGGTACTTCGGTCATTGCTACCCCAATCATGTTCTCACTTCTTGAACTGTGCTAAATTACTAACAATAAATAGTAACTAGTTACTAAAGCCGCATAATATTTTAGCCAAAAGTTGCCATTCTTTTGCCTATGCCGAGCCGGTACTTTTGTATCAGTCAATCGGCCAAATAATCCCGGGCAAAACAGACCGATTGATGACTGACAATTTAATCACTCTAACAGCATCTATCGCATCTTTCGCCATGAAAAAGAACTTTGTTATCAACTCAGCTAAGCAATTATTGAATTCTGCTACTACCAACCTGAACGTTATCGCTAAAAATGAAACCAGCGACCGCATCCTTTTAGCCGGTAAGGCCGACAAAGATGGTGAAGTTTGCTGCAACTGGTGGCCTTCATTCCACGGTCTGCAACCAAACGCAACGGATCAACTGGCTCTTTCTTAATCTTACTTTACCATGAGCAACTTCGTGCATCAATATCAGCGGGAATTGGATCGTTGTCGCCAACAGTTCGAATCCCTGGATCTCCGGAAAGAAAAAGGGTACCTCTTCAAATTTACTACGTTCTCGGCCAGTGTCCAGAACATTCTGCCTGAGATTCCGATAGAAAAGCACGAAGACCTTTTTCAGAAATTGTTACTTCAACAGGTTTATACCACCTTCGATCAGCAATTTTTGACCGCCAATGACCTGGTTCAAACGAAAGGGCCGATTCGGAAACTGGTAAACAGCCAACACCCGAATATTTACTGCACTTTCCACCTGGGTTCTTACCGCCTGCTGACCACCTATTTGTATCGAAACGGCATTGATGTGGCCCTCCTGGTCAGCAGGGGCACTTATCAGGAACAGGGTAAAGACATCTGGGCCACCATCAAAGGTCTTCAGAAAAAGCACAACTTAACCAACTCGTTCCAAATTCTGGACGCTGAGCAGACGTCATCGACGCTGCAGGTCATCCGTGAATTGCGGGCTGGAACCTCCCTGGTCATCTTTATCGACGGCGTAACCAGTACGACTGGGCTAAACCGTCAGGAAGATAAAGAAGTTCAGGTGCGCTTTGGAGCCAAAAATGTGTGGGCCCGCAAAGGGGTCGGATTCCTGTCTTATGTAACCAAGACGCCCATTGTTCCGGTGATCAGTTACCGGGAAAAAAATCTGAACAACGTATTATCATTTCTCGATCCTATTGTTCCGGAAGCTGATTGTGACCGCGAAACGTACTGTCGATTGAGCCTTCAACACCTCTACGATTCTTTCTGGCAGTACTTGACCAGGTATCCGGAACAGTGGGAAGGATGGAATTACATTCATAAATTCCTCGATCAGCACGAATTGGAACAACAGGCCGATTCGTATCAACCACCCAGGCCGCGACCCAAAAAACGGGTCGCCTTCAATCAGGAGCGGTATTCTATCTGCGATTTGGAAGATTCACCCATCCTGTTTGACCGCCGGTTGTATGTCACGTACGAAATTTCGACCGACCTTCGTGACTTTTTGCTTCAGGTTGGCACCATCGAGACCCCTGAAGAAGTGCTGGGCACGGACATGTATCTCGACTTGCTTTCCAAGCAAATTATTGCCTGAGTACCCTACAATACTAGTTTAGTCTTTTCTTGTTTTCAATTGTAAAAGTCGGATCTGCGGACATCTGTTCAGATCCGACTTTTTTATTGAACTATCCTAACAATTCACTAGACTAAAATAATGCTGGCACAAATTTTGTAACCATTTAACTACAAAATTATCGATTTGTTTGTCTGCTAATTAACAGTATCCCAGACCCGCAATTCTTTAATTATATAGTGGTTAAATAATAAAAATCCTATTTAACATTTATTTTACGTGTAAAACTCTTGCTTTATAACAATTCTCATTATATTTGAATAATTGTTCGTTAAAGACAAGCGTCGAGAATGGCTCAGAATTTTGACTGATAATTCTCTTTTGCACAGCGTAGAAATACCGAATAATCCATAAGGAGGTTTTAGTCTGCCTCCTGAGTATCCAGTGAATCAATTGCCGACTTCATACCCTGAAGTTACTACTCTCTGTCAATCATACCTCTATTTCAACGGCTGTTGAAATACTCAAAAAATCACTGTTTGTTTCCGTCTTTAGAGAAGTACGGTAACCTTCGACATGATTGGTGAGCAGGCACGATGTGCCTTACTAACTAACGGTCGAAAGGTTCTGTTCCGAAGTAATCGGCGTATAACTCTCTGCGGCAGTAATAGCGGGAAAGCTCAATTGCAAAAGAGTCAGAATCTTTGCGAGCGTCCCGTCACGCTGCCAGCGACGAAAGCGATCATAGATGGTTTTCCAGGAGCCGTACCGTTCGGGCAGATCGCGCCAGGGCGCACCGGAATTCAAAATCCAAAGGATCCCATTAATGGATTGGCGATGAGACCGCCACGGACGTCCGGGACGATTGTTGGAGGGCATCATGTCCTTTAATTTCTCCCACTGTGAGTCGGTCAATTCATACTTACGCATGGCAATAGGAACAAGAGATAGAGATTAAAACAGGTTGATTTAACTAAGTAACTGCAAAAATAAATTCATGTTTCAAAAAATATCGGAGCGTAATCGTACGACCAATGACCTGGTAAAAAACCATCAGGAAGTCTGATAACTAATTCGATGTCGAAAAATGAGAAAATATTTTTGCATTTCCTAAATTCATCCGTCAAAAATTTAGGATACGGTAGGTATTTTATGGATAATGAGGTAAAAAATATGCGAAATTATTTCTGCTGTTCTCCCTGGTTTTCTGCACAAAGCAAGCAGTAGCGGGGTATTTGGGAGCAATTGCGTATCGGTTTGGGGTCTTTTCTGTCGGACAACTCGACAAATACAGTAAGTACTTAATTTATTGATCGAAAATCACAACGTATGAAGAATTGGAATTCTCTGGCACTCTGTTTCATGATCATTGCTTTCTCGTCCTGCATCTCACAAAAACAGATCACCTATTTTCAAAGCCCGGTAGCTGACAGTACGGCAGTGGCCGAAGAAATAACGAACAAATATATCCCCACCATTCAACCCAATGATTTATTAGGCATCAACGTCAACAGCCTGAACCCGGAAGCCAGCAGTTTTTTCAATCCGTATGCTGCGGCAGAACGGGTACCCACTTTTCAAACGGTGAACGGGCAGGTTCCGGTTACGGCGGTTGTGGGATATCTGGTCGATACGCAGGGACAGGTTCAATTGCCGCTGGTGGGAAAAATAAAAGTACTGGGACTCACCTCCGCCGGTGCGCAGGAATTGATTCAGGAAAAGCTGAAGAATTACCTGAAAGAACCTACGGTGGCCGTCCGGTTTCTGAATTTTAAAGTGTCGGTGCTGGGTGAAGTAACCCGACCGTCGATGTTCAGCGTTCCGAATGAGCAAATGACCTTGACGGAAGCCTTGAGTCTGGCCGGCGACATTACCATCTACGGCCGACGGGACAATGTCATGGTCATTCGGGAGACGAACGGAAAGCGGGAATTTGGCCGGGTCAACATGAACCAGCGTGATCTGTTCAAGTCACCGTTTTATTACCTGCATCCCAACGATGTCATTTACGTAGAACCGGGGAAAGCCCGTCTGGCCTATGCCGATCGCTTTTACACCATTCTGCCATCCATCATCGGCGCGCTATCCCTGATCGCAGTGATCATCCGCCGGTAAGTAACGCATACCCCGAGCAGCCAACCCCATTGGGTCAACTGCCAAACGATAATACCTATTTACTCAACAACGTTATGATCACAACTCCGTATGTTTACCACCAGCAGGAGGAAAAAGAACCTGACCTTCGGCTGATCATCTTCCGGTATCTGAAAAACTGGAAATGGTTTTTGCTCTCGCTCGTCGTGGCGCTGGCCATCGGGTATGCGTACCTGCAATACCAGGTTCCGATCTACAAAGTACAAAGCAGTATTTTGATTAAGGACGAGAAGAAAGGGATTTCGGCCGACAACATCATGAAAGAAATGGATCTTTTCACGGATTCAAAGGTGGTCGAGAATGAAATCGAAATTCTGAAGTCTTACACGATCATGGAAAAGGTGAACGACGCGCTGGCGCTGGATGTCTCCTATTTCCACGACACGCCGGTTGGCGAGCGGGAGATTTATAAAGACTCTCCATTCCGTCTGGTTGTCGAACAACCCAAACCACTCTTATACGAAGATGGCTTCAAAGTGGAGTTTGTAGATCCTGCCACGGTTAAAATCGGCGAAAAGAAATACTCTGTCAACCAAAGTCTGAACACCGAATTTGGCCGGATCCGGATTTTTCCAAAAGCGGGTGCCAAGCTCGACAAGGAGCCCGTTATTGTTCACGTGGCTCCCAAACAGGAAATCATTCAAAAGTTTGTTGAAGATCTAAAAGTAGAAGCCACCAGCAAGCAGTCAACGGTTCTGATTTTGAGCATGGAAACGGCGGTACCCGAAAAAGGGCGTAACATCCTCGACAAAATTGTTGAAGAATACAATGATGCCGCTCTGAAAGACAAAAACCTGGTAGCGGCCAATACCTTGGATTTCATCGAAGAACGGTTGAAACTCATCTCCGGTGAACTGGCAACGGTAGAACGGGATGTAGAGAGTTACAAATCAGCCGAGGGAATTACGGATATCAGTACTGAATCGCAGATTTTTCTGCAAAACGTTCAGCAGAATGATGCCCAATTGAGCCAGGTCAATATTCAGTTGGGTGCCTTGGAAGACGTCGAAAAGTACGTTCGCAGTAAAGAGGGTGAGCGAGGCTCCGCGCCTTCTACCTTAGGCCTGACCGACCCTACTCTTTTAGGGCTGATCGCCAAGGTGTCGGAACTGGAACTGCAACGCGAAACACTGGTAAAAACCACCTCGGAAAACAACCCCATTCTGCGTTCACTGGATGAGCAAATCCGGACCACCAAATCGAACATCACCGATAACATCCAGACGATGAAGAACATCATGACGGGCACCCGCCAGAAGTTGATGGCTCACAATCGCAAGTTTGAATCGATGATTCGGTCGGTACCCCGCAAAGAACGCGCGCTGCTCGACATCACGCGCCAACAGGCCATCAAGAACAACCTGTATACCTATTTGCTGGCCAAACGCGAAGAAACCGCACTGTCGTATGCATCGGCCATTGCCGATAGCCGCACGATCGATATGGCTCGCAGCGGCAGCAAGCCCATTAAACCCAAAAAGACCCTGGTATTCTTGTTATTTGGAGCGTTGGGTTTGTTGATTCCGGTTGGTGCTTTCGCCACCCGCGACATGCTGAACAACCGGATTGGCAAGCGCACGGACATTGAAGAACTGACGAGTACGCCGATTGTCGGCGAAATCTCCTACGCCAAGCATAAATTCCCGCTGGTGGTTACGTCCAGCAGCCGGTCGATTGTGGCGGAGCAAATCCGGGCGCTGCGAACCAATTTGCAATTCCTGCGCTCCAACAACGAAAGTCTGGCCATCCTGTTTACGTCCAGCATCAGTGGGGAAGGAAAATCATTCATCTCGCTCAACCTCGGAGCCAGCCTGGCGCTCATCGACCGACCGACAGTTATTCTGGAAATGGACTTACGCCGTCCGAAATTGCACTCCATGCTGGACATGCCCAACACCGTCGGAATCAGCAACTTCCTGGTCGGTCAGGTAACCCTCGATGAAATTCTGCAACCCGTTCCGGGCATGGCGAACTACTTCATCCTGACCAGCGGCCCCATACCGCCTAACCCGGCTGAGCTTCTGGTGAGTGACAAAGTGGATGATCTATTTCTCCAACTGCGTGAGCGCTTCCAGTACATCATCGTGGATTCACCGCCGATTGGTCTGGTTACCGACGCTCAGATTCTGGCCGACAAAACCGATGCCACCATGTACGTCGTCCGGCACGATGTAACGCCCAAGCAGCACATGAAAATGGTGGACGTCATGTATAAGGAACAACGCTTCCGGAAGTTGAGCCTGATTCTGAATTCGATCAACGAAGGAACGGGCTACGGATATGGCTACGGCTACGGCTATGGTTATGGCTATGGTTCCGGAGGCTACTACGAACAGGATCCCATCGCTAAAAAATCCTTTCTGAAGCGGTTGCTTCCCGGCAACAAACCGGCCTGATTGACCTACCAATTACTTGATGGATTCCCAACCGGTTTTACCACCGGTTGGGAGGCCATTGCCTGGTAACTCGTATTTACTCAACCTGGAACGTTATGATAAACCTGTTACAACCTGACTCCTCGTATTACGTCGTCAGTGAGACGGCTGCGGGAAAGCCACAGCCGGTAGCCAAGCGGGCCTTCGACATCACGGTATCCCTCTTGGTTGCCATACTGATTCTATCCTGGTTCATCCCTTTGCTGGGACTGTTGATCCGGCTGGAATCGCGGGGGCCTGTCTTGTTCGTTCAGTTGCGATCAGGACGTAATGGACGGCCTTTCCCCTGCCTGAAATTTCGGACGATGAAATACCAGCGAAACGCTTCCTTTAAGCAAGCCACTCACAACGACATGCGAATTACCCGGATTGGCCGGATTTTGCGAAAAACCAATCTGGACGAATTACCCCAGGTTCTAAATGTCATTGCAGGTCACATGAGCATCGTTGGTCCCCGCCCCCACCCGATTCCCCTCGATGTCCAGTATATGCCACTTATACCGGAATACAAGCACCGGTTTGCGGTAAAACCGGGAATAACCGGTCTGGCCCAGTCGAAAGGACTGCGGGGCGAAACATCAGAACTCAACCAGATGCGCCATCGGGTCCGCTACGACATCTGGTATACCAAATATACCTCACTTCCTCTGGATGTGAAGATCTGCTGGTGGACGGTAGAAAAAATGGTAAAAGGTGACAAAAACGCCCGGTAATAAGCGGCTCCAGACTCTCTGACAAGAAAAGATCCCTATGACTTGTAGTATCATCATACGAGCCTTCAATGAAGAAGCTCATATAGGCAAGTTGCTCAACGGCATCAAACAACAGGAAACCGGTACCGATCTGGAAGTGATTCTGGTTGATTCGGGTTCCAAGGACAATACCGTCCGCATTGCCGAAAGCTATGGAGCCAAAATTGTACGGATTCGCCCGGAGGAGTTCTCCTTTGGCCGGGCGCTTAACCTAGGCTGCCAGCAGGCTTCAGGAGATATTTTGTTGTTTGCCAGTGCGCACGTCTACCCGGTTTACACCAACTGGATTGATCAGATGCTCAAGCCGTTTCAGGACCAGAAAGTAGCTCTGACCTACGGGCGGCAGATCGGGAATCAGCTCAGCAAATATTCGGAGCAACAATTGTTTGCCAAGTGGTTCCCGGCGGTTTCCAACTACAACCAGCAGATCCCATTCTGCAACAATGCCAATACGGCCGTTCGGCGTTCGCTCTGGGAAGAATTACCCTATGACGAAACCCTCACCGGACTGGAAGATTTGCATTGGGCCAGTGAAATTTTGCAACGGGGTTACCGGATTGCCTACGATGCCGATGCCACCATTGTCCACGTCCACGAAGAAACGCCCCGGAAGATCTTCAACCGGTATTATCGGGAGGCCATTGCGTTCAAACGACTGAAGCCGATGGCGCAGTTTGGTCTCTGGGATTTTACGTACCTGTCCGTATCCAATCTGATTAGCGATTACGTAACTGCAGCCCAGGAGCGCGTTCTGTGGCAACACATTGCTGAAATCCCGGTTTTCCGCATTCTGCAATTCTGGGGAACGTATCAGGGGTACCGTTTTGTCGGTACACTCGACCGAACCCTGCGGGAACGGTTTTATTATCCGAATGAAGTTTTCAGGCGAGAGAAACCGGTGAGTCAGGAACCGGTGGTCATGAAACAAATCGCTTACGAATAACCAAGCCGTCTTGTAAAACACTTAACGTTAACTATATGAAATACTCTGTTGCTGCTATCGTTCCCATGCGCCACTCCAGCGAGCGCGTGCCGGGCAAAAACTACCGGGATTTTGCCGGTAAGCCGCTGTTTCACCGCATCGTAGACACGCTGCTGGAATGCCCATCGATCACGCAGGTCGTCATCGATACGGACAGTCCGACGGTTATTGAACAGGTTGAAGAATTTTATCCGACCGTCACCGTCCTGGAGCGGCCCCAACACCTGCGCGACGGAGCCATTCCGATGAACAACGTGCTGCTGAACACTTGCAACCAGATTCCGGCCGATTTTTACCTGCAAACCCACAGCACCAATCCACTGCTGTCGGCCGAAACCGTTGAGAAAGGCATTCAGCAATTTCTGAAAAACTACCCAATTTACGATACACTGTTTGGCGTTACCCGGCTCCAGACGCGTTTGTGGGATCAGTTGGCGCGAGCCGTCAATCATAACCCGGCCATTCTGCTCCGGACGCAGGACCTTCCGCCGATTTACATGGAGAACTCCTGCATGTACCTCTTCAAAAAAGAAACGCTGATTCAAAAGCATAACCGCATCGGTGACCGCCCCTTCATGTACGAGATTGCGGACATTGAAGCGCAGGACATCGACGTTGAACTGAATTTTAAAGTAGCCGAATTTCTGTTTACCGAACTCTATCCTGAACTGGCCCTATGAAAGTCCTGATTACTTGCCCTCCTATGCTCGGGCAACTTGCCGAATTTCTCCCCATTTTTGAAGAAGCGGGCATTGAAGTGATTGCTCCGAAAGTCGTTCAGATTTTATCGGAAGAAGAATTGCTGGAACTCGTTCCAACTGTCGACGGCTGGATCATCGGCGATGACCAGGCCACCGAACGCATCTTTCGCGCCGGAAAAGCCGGGAAGTTGAAAGCCGCCGTAAAATGGGGCATTGGCGTCGATAATGTCGATTTCAAAGCCTGCAAGGAATTGGGGATTCCCATCATCAACACCCCGATGATGTTTGGTGCCGAAGTGGCCACCATCGCGGTATCCTACGTTCTGGGATTGGCGCGGCAAACCTACTACATCGACCGCGAAGTGCGGGCGGGAAACTGGGTAAAACCGGCGGGTATGTCGCTGGCAGGCCATACGGTGGCCCTGATCGGCTTTGGCGACATCGGGAAAGCAACCGCCCGGTTCCTGAAAGCATTCGATATGCACATCAATGTGTATGATCCTTTCGCAAAACGGACGGATGAAGACGAAGAAGCCTACCGCTTTCTGAACTTCCCCGAAGAACTGGAAACCGCCGATTTTGTGGTTTCGACCTGCGCCCTGACGCCCGCGACAAAACACCTGATCAATGCCGAATCGATTCAACGGATGAAAGACGGCGTCCGGATTGTGAACGTATCCAGAGGTCCGATTGTCGACGAAGCCGCTTTGCTGGAAGGGCTCAAGAGTGGCAAAGTTCACTCGGCGGGTCTGGATGTGTTCGAAACGGAGCCGCTGCCGATGGATTCGGAGCTTCGGAGTTTTGACCGTTGCATTTTCGGGACACACAACGGTTCCAATACCATTCAGGGTGTTCGACGTGCCAGCCACCAGGCTATTCGTTCGATGTTCGAGTTTCTGGAAATTGGTGTAACTGCGTAAAAGGATGAAAAAGATATTGATTACAGGGGTTTTAGGCGGTATTGGGAGTGCGCTGGCACTGGCCTTTCGCGAAGCCGGTTACTATGTATACGGGCTGGACATTCAGGAATCGGAGCATCACCAGGCCGACCGTCTGATCCAGTTCGATCTTCACCAGTTCAGCTCGAATGAAGCCTACCGGAACGAATGGAAACACACCTTCAATGTGCTGATCCCGGAGCTTCACGTGCTGATCAACAACGCTGCGGTGCAAATGCTCGGTAGCCTGGATGAGTTAAAGCTGGACGACTGGAATCATACCATGAGCGTCAACCTGACCGGTCCGCTGCTGCTCAGCCAGCACTTTCTGGAGCAACTGGAAGACGTGAACGGCAGTATTATCAACATTGGCAGCATTCACCAGCAACTGACTAAACGCCGGTTTATTAGCTACGCCACCTCAAAAAGCGCCCTCATTGGCCTGACCAGAGCCTTGGCCGTCGATTTGGAAGGCCGGGTTCGGGTAAACGCCATTAGCCCCGCAGCCATCGAGACCGACATGCTGCTGGCCGGTTTCGACGGAAATCAGGGCGCCCTTGATGAACTCCGCAAAATTCACCCCGTACAACGGATCGGACGCCCGCAGGACGTCGCCACGATGGCGTTGTTCCTGGCATCGGAGAACTCCGGTTTTATTCACGGAGCCAATCTGTCGCTGGATGGGGGGATTAGTTCGGTATTGAAGGATTTGTAGAATACCCATAAATCAATAGCATGTTGCCACTGGAAATACAACGGAATTCAGCGATCACGCGTCTTTGGCACTCCCCAACCTTTATGACCTGGGCGAGTCTGGCGACGCGTTCCATGAATTTGGTGCTGCTGATTCCGTTCATTCTCCGGCAATTCAGCCCGGCCGAGATTTCATTATGGTATCTTTTTAGCACAGTCATCAGCTTAAACCTGATGATTGATCTGGGGTTAGGCGTCACTTTTTCCAGATTCATCGCCTATGCCATGGGTGGAGCAAATGGAACAGATACTACGGAAAAGCCAGTAGACAGGGCGCATAAGTCAGGACCTAATCAATCCTATTTATTGAAAGTAGTTGGTACACAGCAGATCCTATTCGCCTGGTTGACCGGGTTAGTGTTTCTGTTGTTAGTAGTCGGAGGAACCCTTTCGGTATACCGTCCAATCCATTTTCTTGAAAACCCGGATCAGGGGTGGATGGCCTGGGGTATCGTAATTGTTGCCACAACGGTAACATTTCGCGGCAACGCCTATACGACTTATCTGCAAGGCATTAACAGGATTGCTGAATTTCGTCGGTATGAAACCTTTTTTTCATTAGCGGCTATTCTCACCAGCGTCCTGATGCTATACTTTAATACCGGATTAGTTGGACTGGTAGCTGTCAATCAATTATGGAACATCGTGTCGGTTTTACGGAATCGCTGGATGTGTTACCAGTACAACGAGGGCGTGTTCGTGTCCGGCCAGTCATTCAAATTTGATCAGACCATTTTGAAGGAAATCTGGCCAGCCGCCTGGCGCAGTGGAATTGGCGTGCTAATGTCCTACGGTCTCATTCAAAGCAGTAGCCTCATCTATGCACAAAGTAACCAGGTTGAGCAGGTTTCCGCCTACCTATTTGCCATGCGCATCATGCAGATCATCATCACCTTTGCCCAGGCACCCTTCTACAGCAAACTTCCTCTGATGGCTCGTCTGTATGCCCAGGATGATCGCCAACAGATCATCGAGGTGGCTCAGAAAGGAATGCAAAGGGCACATTGGACGTTTGTAGCGGGGTTTGTTGGAGTGGCATTACTCGCAGAACCAGTAATGCAGCTAATTGGCAGTAATATTCATTTTATTGACCAGCGACTCTGGGCGATCATGGGAATTGCTTTTTTTGTGGAGCGCTATGGGGCAATGCATTTGCAGTTGTACAGCATCACAAATCATATTGTTTGGCATATCGCGAATGGCCTTACCGGACTCATCTACATCATACTGGCACTAATAGCCTACCCAATGCTAGGCGTACTTGCTTTCCCTTTAAGCATGTTGGCAGCTTATTTGGGATTTTACTCCTGGTATTCTACCCTTAAGTCATACGCTGCCTTTAAATTGAATTTCATAACATTTGAATCGAAACAATTGGTAATACCATCACTTATTTTACTAGTTATTGCGATGAATTCAATCTTTCACACTATTAAGATCTAGTGACATTTTTTAATAGTAAATATCGCCACGTCATAACAATAGCAGGACTGATTCTCCTAGTCCTGGGTAGTACTTCCATAACTCATTTAAGGCAGTTTCAAAAAGCAGAAATTATTTTGTCATCGAGATGGTTTCATCCTATTAATAAAAATGACACCTTAAGTACATTAAAAATGCTGGACATCTACAAACCAGACCGACTAGACTGGATGTATTGTACAAATGAAAGCCAGTTAACGGAATTAAGAAAAAGAAATATTAAGTTTAGTCTGGCTATCAACCCTCAAATCCCTGATTCTGGAGAATATACAGTCAATGGTCGGATTAAAGATATAGAAGGAAATAAATTAAAGGCCCCCTGGATGCAGAATTGGGAGCAAAAAAATCCTTACTGGGGATGTGTAAACAATCCAATCTTTCAGAAATTATTTATTAAAAAAACACATCAGATAATAGATCTTGGTGCTTACGGTGTATTTGTAGATGATTCGAGGTTAAATGAACAAGCTATAGACTGGGGGGGATGCATGTGTGAATTTTGTATACCGGGATTCACAAAATACATGCATGAAAACTATCCGGGCAAAGTCGAAACAGATTTTGATTATAGAAATTTCTTAATGGAAAATGGAATAAAGAAAGAAAGTTTTATAAAAAAGATAAATATTCCCTTTTGGTCCGAGTACAAGGATTACCAGGAAAACTCAGTGATCCGATTCCTAGAAAGATGGAAAAAAGATGCAAAAATATACTCTGCTAACAAAATCGTTTTCTTAACCAATAATTACAAAGGTAAATGGAGTAATATTTACAAGCAATTTGAAGTTGGAATTGCCGAAGTGCCCGCAAACGGATTAAAGCAAAAATTCATTGTCGATGGAATCGAGCAAGCAAGACAATTAAATAAGAAACAATTTTACACATTTTCCTCAGATAGCGACGCAGACAATGTAGAAGCAGTTCTTGATATGTATTTATTAGGAACCACTTTAGTTATTCCATGGGATGTTTATGTGGATCTAAAATCAAGAAAAAAACCTACCAGATATTACGGTGAACCAGATATTTATTCACCTATATATAACGCAATAAGAGAAAATACAGTAATCGAAACCGTAAACAAAAAAAACAACTATAATTTTTCTCAAACAAAAAGTGAAACTTCAAGTGCCAGAATTGGTTCAAAAGAAAATAAAATAGCATCTTCAAAAATAGTAAAATATGAATTCCAGGATAGTACAAACATTAACACGGTACTAGTTGAGAAGGAAATTTTCAAAATAATCTACCCAAAAAATAAGTCAAAAATCACAGTCGACAGCCAATCACAAACCCGTATTAATGTGTACGGGAAATTACTTGTGATTAAGTATGAAAACTAAAGTCCACCTAATCGAGAACAAAGATGAAAAACGAATTTATTGATAACGACCCAACGCTTAAAATAAATCCTACACTTAATCCGTACAGGCAAGCACTAAAGTTATGCTATGACCGGCTGGTCTGGGATATCGATCCTCGTTCGTGGTCATCAAGAAATAAACTATTGAAGTGGAAAGATAAATACAAAGGAGAAAAGGCGGTAATACTTTGCAATGGCCCCTCTCTTAACAAAGTCGATTTTTCTTTATTAAAAAACACATTCACATTTGGGTTAAATAAAATTAACCTGTTATTTGATCGATCAGATTTCCGGCCTTCGTTTATTGCTGCTGTCAATTTATTGGTTATTGAGCAAAATAAGGACTTTTATAACTCAACCGATATTCCTTTGTTTTTGCGGTCTGAAGGAAAAGAATTTGTAAAGAACAGAGAGAACGTAGCTTTTCTACATACCAGTAATCAGCAGAAATTCTCAAAAGACATTAGCATCAGTTTATGGGAAGGCGGCACCGTCACATTTGTGGCCATGCAGCTTGCCTACCACATGGGGTTCAGTGAGGTGGCCTTAGTAGGCTGTGATCACTATTTCAATGCGAAAGGAGCACCAGGGCGGCTAGCCGTGAGTAATGGCGATGACGATTCTCATTTTGATAAACGCTATTTTTCAAATGGGATGAAATGGCAACTTCCGGAAATTTATACCAGCGAGTATAGCTACAATCTAGCGAAGCTAGCCTATAATGCGGATAACCGAGCTATTTACAATGCCACTGATGGAGGGGCATTAGAAATATTTGAACGGATTGAATTGACTAAATTTGTCAATAAATAATAAATATAAAAAATGAAAAATTTTATAAAAATACGAGAGTTGTTTTTCCCTATGGCTGCATGGGCTTTTATATTTGTAATATATTTCAGCTTCACTTGGCTGTTTAACGAGCCAATAAACGTTTTAACTTTGTTTTTACCGGTCATATTTTTGTTCTTTTTATATTTAGGATACATAACTACTAAAAAAAGCTACGACAATCCGGTACACATAAAAAAAGACTTCAATCTACTCATATTTGCCATTATTGGCTTTATACCAGTTTGTATATACTTTTTTTCAAGTATTGACAACTTAGGAAAAGAATTAGCAGAAATTAGAGAAGAACACATGGAACAAGCGAGTGGAGATTTTAAAGATTCAATTTATAATCTTTTATTTCCACTACTAATGTTTTCTTTTATTATTTGCAACTTCAATAATTTAAAATATAAAATATTCGTAAACATTTTAACTATTTTATCATGTTTAGCATTCATACCAATTAATGGTGGAAGAATAAACTTTATCATATTTTCATGCTTATATTTAGCAATATACTTTCACAAAAATTTCGAATTAATAAAAAAATCTTATTTAAAATATTTTGGGAAATTTACACTTGCATTGTTAGTAATTTCTATACTAGGTGCAATGTTCACAATAATGAGGACGGGTGTAGAAGGAGATACGCAAGTAAACTTTATGTCAAAGTTGCCACATATAAATAATGAGGCTTTAAATTATTTAGGGGGATCACAATTCGGAATAATATTGATATTCTTTATAAACACATTTTATGATTATACTGGAGGATGTGTTTACTATTTAAGTATTTTTACTGATACGTCTGACAAAATATCATATTTAACTTACGGATTTTATAATTTTAATTTTTTAGATAGGTTCGGGGTGATAAACTGGATGAAAGTACATGATGATATTGACCACCTTTACTACGATTATGATATAAGATATAATGTTTGGGCGACATCAATAAGAGATCTATCCATCGACTTTGGGCTTATAGGATCATTCATATTTATATTTTTTATGTCTAAGTTAATGTTTATATCTAAGAGATATCTACATAGGTCTAGATCGGCTCAATTAGTATATTTTATGTCATTCGCATTTTTCTTATTCTCTCCATTTCACAGTATGTTTTACCTTACAAAAGCATATGGTCTTGGTTTTATTCTTGCTATTATCTTACTAGTTAGATATAAGCTAAAGAAGGGTCTATCTGTATAGCAACTAATTAAAATAGTAAAATCCATGAAAAATCCGACCATTTCAATAATCACAGCGACATTTAACTCGTCAGCAACTTTAGAAAAGTCAATCTTGAGTGTAATTTCTCAAACATATAAAAATTACGAATATATTATTATAGATGGCGATTCAAAAGATGGAACTAAAGAATTAATTGCAAAATATAAGCATTACATTACGTATAGCATTTCTGAAAAAGACAAAGGGATTTACGATGCCTGGAACAAAGGTATAGCAAAAGCTACTGGCGATTGGGTCATGTTTATTGGCGCTGATGACTTTTTATTTCCAGATACTTTAGAGTCATACGTAGAATTCATTAACCAAGAAAGTACTGATTCTACATTGTATATTTCATCAAAAGTTCACTTGTTGTCTCTAGATGGGAAAATAACTAGAACTTATGGATGGCCTTGGCAATGGAAGTCATTTAAAAGGATTAATTTAATTGCTCATCCTGGATCTCTACAGTCTATGAAATTATTCAAAAGCTACGGTAATTACGATATTTCATATAGAATTGTAGGAGATTATGAATTATTATTAAGGCCCAGAGAAAAGTTAAATGCTCTATTTTTAAACAAGGTAACAGCTCATGTTACTGAGGGAGGAGCGAGTTCCAAAATTGAAACTTTCTTTGAACTTCGAAAGGCGGTTTTAAACTCCAACTCAACAAGTAAAATTCAAGCTTTTTTTGACTTTTACGTACAATTAATAAAGTATTATGGTAGAAATTTAGGCAAAAAATTTGGCTTGACTTTATATTTGAGAAAAGAGTTTTAGTCACTATAAATACCTAAAACAATGAAACAAAAGAAGGTTTTGTTTTTTGAAGCTTACCCATTTTTTTCAGGTGCTCAAAGAGTCTCTTTAAACTTATGTAAAATTTTAAAACGGAATAATTACCATATTACATTATTATTAGCCGATGATTCTAAAAATGAAATATCTAAAAACTTTTCGCCTTACGTTGATGAAATCATAAAATTGAAAACTAGCGAAAGGCTGCTTTCATATGGAAATTTTGGCCAATGGTTTAGATTATCAGTCATTTTTGAAACTCTTTTTACTGGTTTATTTCCTTTTTATTGGTCTTGTATAAAAATTTTCACAAAGGGCAAGTTTGATTTTTTTTATTTCTGCGATCCTCGAGGGGCTGTCATGCTTAAGATACCTTTACTTTTTTTTAGAGGAAAAAAGATAATGTATTTACAAAGTAAAAACAGAGTCAGCCCTTTTCTATCTAAATTACTATTCTTTTCATTTATCGATCATGTCATTTCTCCAAGTATTGATGTTCAGAATAGTTTACCAGATTCAAGAAAAAAATCAGTGATTAATTATGGTATTGATTTTTCACAATATGAATCAGTTGATAGTGGTAATGTTAAGATAGAGTTACAAAATCTCTTAGGTGAAAGCTATCAGAATAGGACAAAGCTTTTGTATGCGGGACTGATTAAGCCACAGAAAGGGTTACATCATTTAATTTATGCACTGAATTGTCTTAAGAGTAGTATTCCCGAAGCTGATCTTCCAATCATTATCATACTAGGAAACCCTTCAAATGATGCCGAAGTTAATTTTAAAAATGAGCTATTAGAATTTTCAGTTAAACATAATTTAAACCAATATATCCATTGGATGGGCTGGCAAAGTAATGTTTTAGAATGGATGAAAAATGTCGATTATTTCATTTTTCCTACCATAGATAAGGAAATGTCTACTTTTTCAGGTTATGATG
This sequence comes from Larkinella sp., assembly GCF_965227735.1. Lineage (NCBI taxonomy): Bacteria > Pseudomonadati > Bacteroidota > Cytophagia > Cytophagales > Spirosomataceae > Larkinella > Larkinella sp. The sequence goes on from NZ_OZ245776.1 coordinate 3,064,936, forward strand.
GCGTAATTGAATCTACGGAAGGTTCGCCCGTAGTATTGATCGAAAGTTCAGTATGCGGTTTATTTAGTATTGCTTCCAGAGTGACAGGCGTGACAGAGACAATTATTGAAAAAGTAAATGGTATTACTTATGACCCAAATAAATCCGATTCTTTGTACGAGGCTTTAAAGTATATATCAATAGAAAAGCCTAAATTTTTAGGATTTCCAAATAAGCAAAAATTCACATTAGAATCTTTTTCCAACAAATTTTTAGAATTATTTGATTATACTCCATACTCTACTTCATCAGCCATAAAAAATGAGTCCTCGGAACTGACATCCTCTCCGTTTTCTGCGGTTAATCAATAATAACTCTTATTTTCATGAAGAAATTAAAGATACTTCACATTACACAATCTCTTGGAGGAGTTGAAACTTACATCAGGGAAATAATCAACCATGTTGATAAAGATCAATTTGAACTTAAGATTGTTGCACCTCCCAGTAAAACGTTAACGGAAGTTTGTCTTCAATATAACATTCAGCACATTGAATTTAATATGTCCCGAAGCTTTAATCCGTTCAGCGATTCGATATCACTTATTCGCCTTTACAGATTAATCAAGCGCGAGCGTCCATCTTGTGTTCATATTCATAGCTCTAAAGCAGGTTTTCTTGGACGGATTTCCTCTAAGCTGGCAGGGTGTCCTTCCCTGTTTACTCCAAACGGTGTATCTTACTTGTCCTTTACGGGCATGAAGAGGTTAATCTATTTTACCTTAGAATCATTCGCTAAATTTTTTACCGATCGTATCTTAACTGTTTCTTATTCAGAAGCCAATCGACTCATCTATGAAGTTGGTCACAAACAAAATTCAATTGACGTCCTGCTAAATTCAGTGACTTTTCCTTTAAATTACTCGAGTTTACAAAGAACAAATCATTCTAAAAATGAACATCCTAAAATTGGAACTATAGCTCGATTAACCCCCCAAAAGAATCCTCTTCTATATGTGACAGTAGCATATCATGTAATACAAGCCCATCCTGAATCACATTTTTATTTACTCGGAGCAGGTTTCCATGATCACTTAAAAACTGAAGTAATTGATCTTATAAACAGATATGGTATTGCAGACCAATTTCATATACTTGACTGGTGTGATCCTAAAGCTTCTTCTGAATTTATAAATTCACTTGATGTTTTCGTCTTAACATCTGTATTTGAGGGCCTTCCTTATTCTCTGCTTGAGTCGATGCGTGCAGGAGTACCCTGCGTCGTCAGTGCTTGCGACGGATGCCTTGATGTAGTTAGAAACGGAGAGAATGGGTATGCATGCTTGACAAAAGAACAGTATGTCAAGGCTATTCTGGATCTTTTAGAAAACCCAGGTTTAGCTAAGCGTATTGGAGAGAATGGTGCGTCCTATTCTTACACTTTCCACAATTCGTCTAAAAACTCTAAAATTTTATCAGAAATATACAAAAAAGTGTCTAATTCTGAGTGGAGTGATGAGTTACAAATTAAAAATTTAGAGTTTAATTCTTTCGCAATGGCGAAAGACCATGAGGCTATTACTCTTGGCTAGACCACATACTGATATAGTCCTGAATACTCGGATACAAAACTTATTTAAGTTCGTGTACCATAAACAAATCCCAACAACCAAAACGAAAGTATATCGCCGAGTTTAAAGCCGATGTACTGCGGTCAGTTGCCAATGGTGAACCCTTAATAGTCGTATACACTACTTTAATTATCACGAGTTATGAATCAAATTCATACACTTCCTCAAAAAGAAAGTCACTCGAAAGGAATTATTGGAATTCAGTATTTGAGAGGCCTTGCGTCTTTAATGGTCGTTCTTTGCCATGTCGCTGAAATGGCTAATTTCCCAAAGTATTTCAACACTAATTTCCTGCCAACCTGGTTACTTTCTGGATCTTCGGGAGTTCATTTGTTTTTTGTAATAAGTGGTTTCATCATCTCTTATGTTTCACTGAACAATCAGATTAAACCCAAAATCAGCCCGATGGATTTTTTAACCCGTCGTTTTGTACGTATTATTCCATTCATGTGGGTTTGTATTATTGGATATGCCTCCCTCAGATTCTTAGGAAGAGGTACCTTTACTCCCCTTCCGTATCTACGGGCAGCGGTTTTGTCTCCAATTGGTGATATAATGCCAAGTCAAATCTGGACTTTGCGCCACGAGGTTCTTTTTTATTTGCTATTCTGTGTATTTATTCTTTATGTAAAACCAAGGTGGGAGATATTAACCCTGTGGTTCTTATCGCCTGTATTTTGGTTTTGGTGCGGCATTTCTGATTTAGTTCCCGCATCAACTTTTCACCAGCTTTGTGACTTCTTATTTCACAAAGCAAATCTTTTGTTTGGCATGGGGTTTTTAATTGGAGTACTGTATAATTATGGCTTTTTGAATTATAGAATAAAGAACTGGAATGGCTTTATCCTTTGCGCAATTTTAACCATACCTCTATTTTTCTTTTCTTATCAAAGGATTCTGGGGGATAACTTTATTATAGTTACTGGCTTATTTTCAACATTAATTGTAATAATCTCAATTTTCCTATTTTCTGGTCGTCCATTAAATAGAGTCGATAAATTTGGATTAGAGTTGGGGGATGCCTCGTATTCTATCTATTTAGTCCATCCTGGAATTATTTCGGCAGTTTTAGGAGTATGGTCTAAGTTCCAACCCTCAGCAAATCCATTCGCCGTATTGGTGATTAATTGTATTCTATGCTGTCTTGGTGGAATCCTAGTGCATAAATTTATTGAGAAGCCAATTATCAAAATAGCCAGGGATAGATTCGAGCAAAAGAAGATTACTGCTGATGTACGTGCAAGTTAATCGTCATAAAATCAGCATGACAGGGCTGTTTACCCTCAATGCCACACTTTTTTAAAGCTGATCAATCCTCCGATCGCATCATTATAGAGATCTCCCTGGTCCATTGCCAGATTGATTCCCAGGAACCCGCCACCGAGCCAACTCACCGGAATATTTAATCGTATTAAGCTGGAGGATTGCGTTACACTTCCTGGAAAGCGTTTCCAGTGTGTTCCATAATTACTGCTTAACGAAAATCGCCCTTCAACTGTTACACCAGATCGTAGCTCGCCGAGAACGGCGATATGGTACAGTGAAACAAGGCTATTATTAATCATACTCCCCTGGTTTTTTTTAGATGGAGTTAAATGCGTATCCCATTCCGGCTTGGTGTCCTTATATCTTGTAATAAATGGGGTTCCAATGATCCGTTCTTTTACGGCCCACCCGTCAATGTATTGAATATTATTAAAGTAGTCATCCATTCCGTCATATTTGCGGCTGTCTATTTTCACCGTTGCGCCACTTTGATCTCTGGTAGTTAAATATTCAAAGGTAATCGTTTTGAGTTTTAAAAACCGGTCCGCCGTGTTTGCCCTGTTTTGCAAGCGAATACCATATAAACCGTCGGGTAAATTGACAAGTGCAATTCCTGATTTATCTTCGAATGGATGTTGATAATACCCTAACATAGTATAGTTTTTAATCGTAATCTCAGCACCTATATCTATGTTTCCCAAATGGTTTCCAAACCGATTGACGGCGTCCGGAAAGGCGTAATCACCAGCATTGGCCGGTTGCTGAGAGGTCACAACTGATAAATAGCTTTTAAAAGAAGAGGGCATTCGCCCATTTACCGCCTGGATGGGTGCTAGGTAATCTGATTTTCCGCCCCATTGTGCATTGTGCAAAACTCCCCCGTAAAACTTGACCTTCCAGTGCGGTTTTCCAATGCGGCCATACAGGGCCTTTTGGTGCAAATAAGAATTCTGGATTGAATCTGTATTCGGGAACCAGCCATGCGCAAAAAAGGCGTTAATCGAAATCAAGCCTTTGGTAAACTTTAAAGGAGCATACCCATTTGTTCCAAGCTGGATCTTGGTGATGGGTAATGCATTGCCCGACCACGAATAAGATCCGGATGAAAGAGTGGTATCCACCAGACCTAACACTTCTTTCCGACGGCCCACCACTAGTTCAATGGAGCGGTAGCCAATTTTGGCGTAGGCTTCCGGCACTAAAAGCCGGTTATTTGGACCAGCATATCCCACAACCTCAGCGCCATACCCGAAATGCCACCCTTTGCCTGTGCTGTCTACCCTAAACACGCCTGAACTTCCCAACCGGACTGTTCCGGCCGGAGCGATCAATGGAACAGTCCCAAATTGATTGGCTCTTAGCCAAAACGGCGTTCGGCGAGCCGATGAAGCCATGCCACTTACTTCGGCTGAAACCTGAACGTGTGAGACGGGTTGCTGTGCGAGGAGGGGGCAACTCCCTAAAAAAAGAAGAACAAGGGTGCAGAATGGTGCTTTCATAACGGATAGGGCAATATGGATTAACTACCTTCCCATGGTGAGAAGTTAAGCTTCCATTGACTTGGAATATTCCCGGTGCAATTCGCTTGTAATGGTCAGATAGGCTTGTTGAATAACCCATTCCACCTGTCCCGCGATGGATAGGTGCGAGGTGTCCAGAAGATGGGCATCCGACGCCTTTCGTAATGGATTTTCGATGCGGGTCGTATCGAGATGGTCCCGCTTTTCCAGATTTTGAGCGATTTCGGCCAATTCAACCTGCTCTCCTTTAGCCTGCAGTTCAATGCGTCGGCGTTCCGCCCGAACCAGTGAATCTGCAGTCATGAATACCTTCAGCTCTGCATGTGGAAAAACATGCGTACCGATGTCGCGCCCGTCCATCACGATACCCCGGTTTTGACCAAGTTTTTGCTGTAGCCCCACCATGGCCTTCCGTACGTCAGGAATAGCACTCACTTCCGGTACAGCATTCGCTACCGGAAGTTTTCGGATTTCTTCTTCTACGTTCTCTCCATTCAAATGCGTTTGAATGGTTCCGGTTTCCGGGTTACCTTCAAACGTAATGTGAATTTTTGCAAGCGCTTCCCGTACCGCTTTTTCACTTGCAAGATCGATTTTATGATGAATGAAGTACAGTGTGACCGCCCGGTACATCGCCCCGGTATCAATGTAGGTGTATCCCAACTGGGCTGCAACCTGCCTGGCCGTTGTGCTCTTACCACAGCCGGAGTGCCCGTCAATAGCGATGATAATTTTAGTACTGCCGGGGAGAGTATCTACGGGAGTTACTGTGTGAAACTGATAGGAATCATTGATAAAGCCCATAGCCATACCGATTAAAAACGTTGAGTAGCTGCTGTTCCAATCAGGCAGATTACAAAAGAAGGGAAGAGATCACGAACCAGATTCAGCCTGCGGTTCGTAATCTCCGGAGAGGTTTACTCAAAATAATTCATCACCAAATGCCCGCCTTCAGCCAGCAACTGATCGCGACGGAACAAGTCGATGTCGGCCGTCATCATGTCTTTTACCAGCGCGGCCAGGTCATATTTCGGCTGCCAGTTCAGTTTGGTCATGGCCTTCGTCGGATCACCCAGCAGCAGATCCACTTCCGTTGGACGGAAATACCGCTCGTCGATGCTGAGCACTTCCTTGCCGACTTCGACGGGATAATCCGGGTTCGACGCACTCACCACAAACGCCCGTTCGGCCACGCCTTCGCCCCGGAATTCCAGTTCGACGCCAATCTCGGCAAATGCCATCCGAACAAAATCCCGGATGCTGGTGGTGACACCGGTGGCAATCACGAAATCTTCCGGTTTTTCCTGTTGCAGAATCAGCCACATGGCTTCTACATAGTCTTTGGCATGACCCCAGTCGCGCAGAGAATCGATGTTACCCAGAAACACCTTGTCCTGCAAACCCAGACCGATCCGGGCCACAGCGCGGGTAATTTTGCGCGTTACGAACGTTTCGCCCCGCAGCGGTGATTCGTGGTTAAACAAAATACCGTTGCAGGCATACATGCCGTACGCTTCGCGGTAGTTGACCGTAATCCAGTAGCCGTACAGTTTGGCAACGGCATAGGGCGAGCGTGGGTAAAATGGTGTCAATTCCGACTGCGCGTGGCCCTGCACCCCGCCGTATAATTCGGACGTGGATGCCTGATAAATGCGGGTTTTTTCGGTCAAACCCAACAGCCGGACGGCTTCCAGAATGCGGAGTGTACCAATGCCGTCGACCTGAGCGGTGTATTCCGGCTCATCGAAACTCACCCGCACGTGCGACATGGCACCGAGGTTATAGATTTCGTCGGGCTGTACTTCCTGAATAATCCGGATGATGTTGGTCGAATCGGAGAGATCACCAAAATGAAGCTTGAAGCGCACATTTTTTTCGTGCGGATCTTCGTATAAATTGTCGATTCGTTGCGTATTGAATAAGGAACTCCGGCGTTTAATACCGTGTACTTCATATCCTTTTTCTAATAATAATTCGGCCAGATAAGCGCCGTCCTGTCCTGTAATACCGGTAATAAGTGCTTTCTTCATACGTGAGTAATTAGCTGTATTCTAAGGTTTTAATTTGGTTAGACGTAAACTTCCTGATGGTTCAGAAAATCCTGATAGGTCGTAGTAATACCGGTTTTCAAATCGGTCTGGTGTTGCCAACCCAGGGTATGCAGTCGTGAAACATCCATGAGTTTGCGGGACGTACCGTCCGGTTTGTCGGTATTCCAGCGAAGTTCACCTTCAAAACCAACGGTTTCTTTCACCAGCTCGGCCAGTTCGCGAATTGTGACGTCTTCGCCTGTCCCGATGTTGACAAACAATTCATCGTTGTAGGTTTCCATCAGAAACACGCAGGCATCGGCCAGGTCATCGGCGTGCAAAAACTCCCGGCGGGGCGAACCCGTTCCCCACACCTCAACGAAGGGCTGGTTGCTGATTTTCGCTTCGTGGAATTTCCGAATCAAGGCTGGCAATACGTGCGATCCCTGAAGATCGTAGTTATCATTCGGACCGTAGAGGTTGGTCGGCATCGCCGAAATGAAATTGCAGCCGTACTGACTCCGATACGCTTCGCAGAGCTTGATGCCGGTAATTTTAGCAATCGCATACGGTTCGTTGGTCGCTTCCAGATAACCGCTGAGCAGGTATTCTTCTTTCAACGGCTGCGGAGCCAGCTTGGGATAAATGCAGGAGGAACCCAGAAACAGCAGTTTTTCGACACTGTTTTGGTAGGCACTGTGGATAATGTTGGCTTCGATCAATAGGTTATCGTACAGAAAATCAGCCCGGTATGTATTATTGGCCCAAATACCGCCAACTTTTGCGGCCGCTAAAAAAACATAATCCGGTTTTTCGTCGGCAAAAAAATCAGCGACAGCAGCCTGGTTGCGCAGATCCAGTTCCGACGAGGTACGGGTGATTATATTCTGGTAGCCTTTGGCTTCCAAACTACGCACCAGGGCCGAACCCACCATGCCCCGGTGTCCGGCAACGTATATTTTATCGTCTTTTCTCATTAATGTATTAGTTCAGCCAACATCCGTTAAGTAGTACTGTTTTGAATTATCCAACCGAAAACTCCCGGTGGTAAGCCGCCTTATACAGCTCTTCTTCCGGCAGACTTTTGAAGTAATCATACGTAATTCGCAACCCTTCGGCCCGCGACACCTTCGGCTCCCAGTCTAAAATGGCTTTTGCTTTATCGATATTCGGCTGGCGTTGTTTGGGGTCGTCGGTCGGCAGCGGTTTATAAACCACCTGCTGGCTGGTGCCGGTCAGCTTGATGATCTCTTCAGCAAATTCTTTGATCGTAATTTCAACGGGATTGCCAATGTTGACCGGAGACGCATAATCGCTCAGCAGCAGGCGGTAAATTCCCTCGACCAGATCATCGACGTAGCAGAACGAGCGGGTCTGGCTGCCGTCTCCAAAAATAGTCAGGTCTTCGCCCCGCAACGCCTGCCCGATGAAAGCAGGTAAAACCCGTCCGTCATTCAGCCGCATCCGCGGACCATAGGTGTTGAAAATACGGACGATCCGGGTCTCCAGACCGTGGTAGGTATGGTAGGCCATTGTCATGGCTTCCTGAAACCGCTTGGCTTCATCGTATACCCCACGAGGACCGACCGGATTGACATTCCCCCAATATTCTTCGGGCTGGGGATGAACCGTTGGATCACCATACACTTCCGACGTGGAAGCAATCAACACCCGCGCGTTCTTGACCCGCGCCAAACCCAGGCAATTGTGAATCCCGAGGGAGCCGACTTTCAGCGTCTGAATCGGGATTTTCAAATAATCGATGGGACTGGCGGGTGAGGCAAAATGCAGGATGTAATCAAGTTCACCGGCAACGTGGATGAACTGCGATACATCGTGGTGGTGAAATTCGAAGTTCGAAAGGGGGAACAGGTGTTCGATATTGCGGATATCGCCGGTAATCAGGTTATCCATGGCAATGACATGGTACCCTTCCCTGATAAATCGATCACAGAGGTGTGAGCCCAGAAAGCCAGCCCCACCCGTTATCAGAATGCGCTTCATGTAAACCGCTTAAAAAAGTTTCATAACGTTGAGTAAAGCTGACTGTCTGATGGTAGTTCAGACAGTCAGTATAAATTCGGTCTTGATCAGGCCGGTTGTTCCACCGCCTGCGAGATGGTCTCCCGACCAACGCTGTAGTAGGTATAGCCCAATTCTTTCATCTGGTCCAGTTCGTAGAGATTCCGTCCGTCGAAGATGACTTTGTTTTTCAGCAGCAGGTTCATTTTGCTGAATTCCGGCGTCCGGAACATGGGCCATTCGGTCATGATCACCAGCGCATCGGCATCGTCCAGGGCGGCATACGACGTATGGGCGTACGTAATTTTGCTGCCAAATACGTTTTTCACATTGTCCATCGCTTCCGGATCGTAGGCCGTCACTTTCGCGCCGGCATCCAGCAGAGCCTGGATGTTTTCCAGCGCCGGAGCTTCCCGGATGTCGTCGGTATACGGTTTGAACGCCAGTCCCCATACGGCGATGGTTTTTCCTTTCAGGTCGCCGTTGAAGTGCTGGTTGATGATCGGAAGGAGTTTGGTTTTTTGCTTCGCGTTGACGTCCATCACCGATTTCAGAATCTGGAAATCGTAGTCGTATTCCTGGGCGGTTTTCGCCAGCGCCTGCACGTCTTTCGGGAAACAGCTTCCGCCGTAGCCAATCCCGGCGAATAAAAACCGTTTGCCGATGCGGCTGTCCGTTCCAATTCCTTTCCGGATGTCGTCGACGTTGGCACCTGCTTTTTCGCAGAGGTTGGCAATTTCGTTCATGAACGAAATCTTGACAGCCAGGAACGCGTTGGCGGCATATTTGGTCATTTCGGCCGAACGCTCGTCCATGAAAATCACCGGGTTGCCCTGACGAACCAGGGGCGCATACAGTTTGCTCATCACGGCTTTCGCGCGTTCGGATTTGGTGCCGATCACCACCCGGTCGGGTTTCATAAAGTCTTCGATGGCAACGCCTTCGCGGAGAAATTCGGGATTCGACACCACGTCGAAATCAACCTGCGCAGCCAGCGAGATGTAATCGTGTACTTTTTCGGCGGTTCCCACCGGCACGGTGCTTTTGTCGACAATCACGGCATACTCTTTCAGCAATTGCCCCAGATCACCGGCCACTTTCAGAATGTATTTCAGATCGGCGGAACCGTCTTCGCCCGGAGGAGTTGGGAGGGCCAGAAAAATAACCTCGGCGCCTTCGATGCCTTCGGCCAGGCTGGTCGTAAATTTCAGACGGCCTTCGGCGGTATTACGGTTAAACAACACATCCAGACCCGGTTCGTAGATGGGGATGATGCCGTTGATGAGCTTCTGAACTTTGCGCTCGTCAATGTCGACACAGGTGACCTGGTTGCCGGTTTCGGCAAAGCAGGTTCCGGTTACGAGTCCAACGTAACCGGTTCCAACAACAGCAATTTTCATAACGTTGAGTAAATAGAATAATAAGTAAAAAAATGTGGGTTTCCGACAGAAAGAGGTCTGATTAAACGAAACGGAAGTCCGTGATGAGCTACGTTTCAGGGCGATCTGTAAAGATACCTACCTTCAAAATCAGACAAACTACTACTAGCTTTTTTTAGATATTACCTTCTAAATATAAAAGAGAGAAATGATATTACCTAGGCAATCTTCAATGTTTTTAAGAGAATACGGTATAAAATCTTTAAAAAGTTCAAGAAAAAGTTTTTTACGGAATACTATTTTTCTATATTTTAAAAATATCCGCAAAGTTTTTTTCCTATTTATCAGACAATGAACAAAAAGTATGCCGCAGAATCTTCCTGCCGGAAAAATCGACACAACGGAAACTCGCCTGATTGGATGTAACCCGGTAGCTTTCTGCAACTTGTCAAAAGAAGGCCTTTTAGAGTAAGGAAGCATTCAGAAAAGTGTGCGAATCGAGGAGCGCCAGTTCTTTGGACTGAAGCAATTGCCCCAGCTTTTCGGCGTCGCGGGGCCGGTGCAGATCGGAGCCGACAAAGTCGATCATCGAATCATCGAGCAACTGTTTGGCCTGTTGTTGCACGCGCCCGCCATACTGCCCCACGAGCGAGAGCAGATTCAGTTGAAACAGACAGCCCTGCACCCGCAGTTTGTGAAACCGCTCGGTTTGGTCCTTCAGATACGAATACCGTTCGGGATGGGCCAGAATGGGTTGGTAGCCTTTCGTCTGAATCTGAAAAATGATTTCGTCCAGGTTCAGGGGCGGATTGGCAAACGACAGTTCGACCAGCAAATAATTAGCTCCGAACGTCAGCAGATCATTGGCCTTGAGCAGCGTTACGAAATGGTCGTCGATGAGGTATTCCGCAGCCGCTTCAACCTGAATGGTCAGGTCGGTTTGGGCCATGGCTTCGCGGAGTTCGTCGAGACCGCGCCGGATGGTGTCGCTGCTGTTGGGGTAATAATCGCGCAGCACGTGGGGGGTGGTGACTACTTTCTTATAGCCCAGTTCCTCAAAGGCCCGCAGGCAGGTCAACGCCGTTTCGAGGTCGGGTACGCCATCGTCAATCCCCGGAATCAGGTGTGAATGAATATCGACTCCCAAAAATCCGAAATCCGAAAAAGCGGATTGTTCCTGGCGACGCTTAAAAAATGAGAACATAGTGTAGTATAAAGTCGTAAGCCCGGCAATTATCAGCTTTCCGGAGACAAATCGGACCGACGACTAACGTGTGAGAGACGAATGACTCTTTTTTTACCCGCAGCCTGTTCAAGTTCCTCCCGAAGCAGGTCGCTGGTTTCCTGTAACAAAGCTACGCGTTCGTTTAACTGAAACAAAAGAAACTCCATATTTCGCAGCCGCTCATCTAACGTGATGGCAGACAGGGGAGTTTGCGGTAAGGTGCGAAACATAAGCCCTTCGCCCCGCAGCAGCCAGTCGGCATTGACGGTGGGATAAGCCAGTAAAATTTTTTGTAACGTTTCGTAGCGCGGTTTTAGACGACCGTGCAAAATATGGTATACTTTCTCACCCCGCTTCTCCCCCAATTGTCGGGCAAACTCCAGAACGCTGATGTCTAACGCATCGATCAGTTGCTGCAAACGGGTTCCAATGGACATGAGAAGAGGGCTTTTTTACACAGTACCATGTAATTTCTAGTCTTGCGTTCTGTCATCTAATGTAGAACAAATTCAGATTCTTCAAAATAGTCCAGGCTCACAAAAGTATAAAAAAGGACAAAAAGGCGGTTTTTGGGCTGTATTCGCGGCTACTCTATTTTTTAAGTAAACTTTTTATGTACCGTTTTGTATTATACATAATAGTGTGTATATTTAAACTCAAATACAAACCCCCTGAAAAGGCAAAAGGGATCGCATAGCGGTCCCCCTGTCCGAACAGTAAACAACAAATACTAATGAACACACAAAAAAACAACACCGGCACAACAAATCAAAATGGTTTGGAAGTGAAACTTTATCAGAAGGTTAACGAATCGACGGGTGAAGTCATCAATAATCCTGATACGAGCCACTTCAAATATTTGGAGGGACATCCCCGCCAGTACCGTTTCGACGCCAAGGAGGGCATCTTTAACATCAATGGCACCGAAAAACTGGGCGGGCCGACGAATGGCCGCACGCTGACATTCCAGCCGATTGCCTGGCGCATCTTTACCGACAATATTTTGAACATGGGAACCAAGAACTGGGCCGAAATCTTTTTCATCGATGAAAAGAACTGTGTTTCGGCGGTCCTGTTCCACGGTTATTCGGTCGATAACATCTTCCGGCTCATCGAACCGCTGTTCTACGACGATCTGACCCTGGCCGATGTCGTGATTACCGCCGTAGCGGAGAAGAAGGAAAATACCAAGATCCAACCCAAAGGCGTCTATTACATCGCCACCTTCAGCTACAAACTGGCCGATCCGGAGGAAACGAAGGTGCTGAAATCCTTTGGTCAGGCCAATCGAATTTTCCGTCAGGAAACCCTGACCGACATCGCCAACATCAAAACCGCCTACAATTACTACAATCCGTTTCTCAATCCGACGGAAGAACTGCTGGTTGAGAATGGCGTTCATTTGCTGAATTAAAAACCCAATCCCGTTATGATAACCGAATTGATCGACTACCGTTCCATTCCGCGGGTTTCGAATTCCGACTTGACCCGGTTGAAGGAAGAATGTTTGGGCTACACCTCGCCGGGACGACTGGTTCCGCAGCGGGCCATGGAGTTCGGGCGGGCATTTCACTCGCATCTGCTGGAACCGGAGCGCATCGGCGGTATTATCGAGCAGTTGCTGCCCGACATGAAACCGGTCGAGTCGGGGCGGCTGCAACACCTCACTGAGCAGGTTCGGCGCGATTCGTTCTGCAACCGGTATCTCCGGAGATCGGAACGCGAACGGGTGATTCTCTTTACTGACCCGATCACCGAACTGGGTTGCAAAGCCCGGCTGGACATGGTCTATACCAGTCCCAAACGGCGGAGTGCGCTCATTCTGGATTTCAAAACTACCTCGGCGCGCACGCAGAGCCAGTTTCTGCAAAGCTGCTACGACTATGACTACGACCGGCAGGCGGCTTTCTACATCGACAGCCTCCGCTCCGCCGATAGTCAGGAATGGGAGCAAACGCGCCAGATTCGCTTTGTACTGATTGGTGTTCAGAAGCAGAAACCGCACCGGCTTTTTGCCGTCGATGCCACGTCGATCCCGGATTTTGTGGACTACGGACGGAAAAAATACCGGTTCTGGCTCCGCAAATGGAAAGAACAGCAACAGGAAGACACCGGTTTCTGGCTGCGGCAGGCTTCCTGAATCTGGAGAGCGGTTGGCAGACAACCCGTTTTCATTTTACAGTTAACCTTTAGAAGTTGTTTGAATGAAGGCCGGAGGCCTGTCCTGTTAATAGTCAATAGCCGATATCAACTCGTGGTAGCTCCGGAGGAGCGGCCTGAAGATGTTTTTAGACCGCTCCTCCGGAGCTACCACGAGTTGATATCAGCTATTGACTATTAACAGACCGCCCTTCCAGGGCTCTCCCGGTTAACTCAAACAACTTCTTAGTCTTTATCAGCATGACGAACGACCTAGTGATAACCAAACCCGCCAGCCGGGCTTCGGCTCCATTGTTCGATTGGGGCATCGACGGTCTGGTGATCTGGCTGGAAGAACTGGACGGTTTTGGCAGTCTGATGGCCTACATCAACGAAGCGCTGGCGCAAATTGCCTTTGCTATTGAACTGCAAACTGGCTGGGATCACCGCACCGACGGCCATACCTACCACCCGCTGTATGGCTACCGGCTGCTACTCCGCGATGCAACCGGTTTGTGGTATGCCATCCGCATGGACGAAGCAGGCCGGTTTGCCGACTTTGTTCCGCTGGAGGAATTCGATTACGATACCGCCTACGACAAAGTCCTCTGGCTTCCCTGAAGGGCTGAAAAATCACAAATGTAAAATGCTGAATATTAAATGTAAAAGTGTTGGGCGAGCGTGTTTCCTCTCACTTTTACATTCGATATTCAGCATTTTACATTTATGATTTTTCAGCCCTTCATGATTCTGTGCAACCTTTGCCGACGTATTTTCATCCTTAGGGAAACACTCATCTTTCCCGCATGAAAACAATCATCACTACGCTCCTCCTCATTATCACCACCTTACCGGCCGTCTGGGCTCAACGCACGGTCGAAGCCAAAGAAATTCTGGCTAAAATCAACCGGAAAGAGGTTATTAGTTACGAAAACGCCACCATTACCGGCGATCTCGACCTGACGGAGCTGGCCAACAAAAAACGCGTTACCAAAAACTCCTGGGCCGAAAACGAAGCCTACGAAAGCACCGTTGAAATACCGGTCACGTTCCGGAACTGCACCTTCAGAGGTAATTTCCTGGCGTACAAAAACGTCAAAACCGAAGGGCGCTTTCTGAACGGCAATGGAATCACGTTTGCTACGCATTTCAACGAACCCGTAACGTTTGAAAACTGCACCTTCGAAAAAGCCTCCGAATTTAAGTATTCCGACTTCAACCAGCGGGCGTCCTTTATTGGTACCGGTTTTCGGGAAGAAGCCAATTTCAAATACGCCAAATTCAAGGCATTAGCCGATTTCACAGACGCCCGCTTTGCAAAAACCGGTAATTTTAAATACACGAGTTTCAGGGAAGCAATCGCCTTCCGGAAAGCCCGCTTCGATCAGTATGCCGATTTTAAATACACTAAATTTGACGAAGGTGTCAATTTTAACAACACGCGGTTCGACGGAACCGCTGATTTTAAATACACCCATTTGCCCCGCAATTCGAGTTTCGACGAGACCGTATTTGACGGCCCCACCGATTTTAAATACGCCACCCTGAACGGTCGGAAGTTTGCACCCAGTCGTCGCTGATCCAACGGGCCGACCGACGTAAGTTCGTCGGCCCGAATAACTCTTCGGCTGATTTTCAGTTCTATAAGCAACATCAATGCTTGTTGCTTTGAAACGATCCACAAAAATTATCCTGGCGATTGTCGTTGTCCTCATTATCGCCAGGCTTCTGCTGCCGTATTTTGTACTGCGCTACCTCAATAAACTGATGGCCGACATGGGTTCGTATACCGGACACGTGGAAGACGTCGATATTGCGCTCGTGACGGGTTCGTACCAGATCAAAGACCTGCGCATCCGGAAAATCAACGGTAAAATCAAAGAACCTTTCCTTTCCGTTCCTAAAATCGATCTTTCCGTCGAATGGAAATCACTGTTCAAGGGCGCCCTCGTCGGAGAAGTCGAGTGTTACCGGCCCGAACTTAATTTTGCTTTCAGCAACAACGAACAGGCCAGCCAGACGGGTCGGGAACTCGACTGGACGAAACTGGTGAAAGACATATTGCCCATCCAAATCAACCGGTTTGCGGCTTATGACGGCAAAATTGATCTGGTTAATTTGTTCGAAGCCACCAAAACCGACCTTTCGCTGGAAAAAGTCGCCCTCGATATTCGCAATATCCGCAACGTGGAAGAGAAAGAAACCCGCCTGCCCTCGCCCGTTACGGCCTCGGGTGACGTGCCGGGCTGGGGCGGCACCATGAAGTTTGGAGCCGGAATGTACTTGCTGAAACCGCTCCCGGATTTCAATTACAACCTCAGTTTCGACAATCTTCAACTGGTTAAACTCAACGATCTGGCGCGCAAGTACGGCAACGTCGATTTCGAACGCGGAACCATCAGCGTGGTCAGCGAGATGGCCATGTACGACGGTCGGCTGGTGGGCTATTTCAAACCGCTGACCAAAAACATGAAGATTTTCAAGCTCAAGGAACCGGGCGAGGATCGGAAAATAGGGCGGTTTTTTACGGAACTGCTGGCTGAAGGCGGTGCTGCCATTCTCAAAAATCAGAAGCGCGACCAGGTGGCCACCCGGATTCCGCTGCGGGGAACGGTCGAGAATACGGAAACGGAGGTCTGGCCCATCATCATCGGCGTGCTGCGGAATGCGTATGTCGAAGCGTTTACCACCGAATTTGACAATACCGTCACCTTCAAGGATGCTGTCGATAACCTGAAAGAAGATTTTAAAGAAAAACGCGAGGAGAAAAAAGCCGAACGAAAGGAAGCGCGTCAGGAGCGGAAAGAAGAGCGGAAACAGAAACGCCGGGAGCGAAAAGAAGCCCGAAAAAAAGACTAGGATGGTTGAGTAAGGAAACAAAAACCGTAGTTTCGCGAAGAACCGAAGCATTTTGCCCGATCTGTACTTTTCGCCATGCCCCAACCCAAATACGCCCGCGAGTCTCTGGTTACGATGACCGAGATGGTATTGCCCAACGATACCAACACCCTAAACAACCTGATGGGTGGCCGGTTGCTGCACTGGATGGACATCTGTGCCGCCATTTCGGCCCAGAAACACTCCAACCGCATCGTCGTCACGGCTTCGGTCGATAACGTCTCGTTTTCGGAACCCATCAAGCTCGGCAACATCGTGACGATGCAGGCCAAGGTCACGCGGGGATTCAATTCGTCGATGGAGGTCAACATTGAAGTCTGGGCGGAAGATATTCCGGCCGGAACCCGCGTCAGCACCAACCGGGCGTTTTACACCTTCGTGGCCGTCGACCAGAACGGGCGTCCCATCGAAGTGCCGCCGGTGACACCCGAAACCGAGGCCGAACACGATCTGTACGCGAGTGCGCTGCGCCGTCGGCAATTGCGTCTGGTGCTGGCCGGACGCATGAAACCGAACGACGCCAAGGAGTTACGGGCGCTGTTTGGAGTGGAAAGCTAGTTTACGGTTTTCAGTTTACGGTTTTCAGTTTACGGTGGGCTGACGCGTTCTCCTACGTGTGTCAGCCCACCGTAAACTGAAAACTGAAAACCGTAAACCGTAAATCCTGCTACTGCACTTTCAGCTTCGCTAAACCGACCACAGGCCGGCCATCGGTCGTAATGCCCTGCACCACAACGCGGATGGTGCGAACGACGTCCGACAGCGGGAACGCCAGATTCGATGTTCCTTTGGAATCAGTTTGAACCACGGGTTTCCAGTACAACACATCCCGGCGGTCGATGGGGGCGTTCTGTTCGGCCAAAACCGCCCCCGGCGTGTCTTCGTAGCGCGGAACATAAAACTCCCGGTGGGCCGAAAAACCAATGAGAGGCAACTGGTTAAGTCCGATACTGGACTCCACTTTTTTCGCTTTGGAATTCCCGCGTTTGGTATAGAAAGCAATCACGCCGTTGCCCCCGCGCGCGCCGTAAATGGCCGACGTAGCCGCGTTTTTCAGCACTTCAATGCGGTCGATGTCATTTGGATTCAGGCTCAGCAAGGCATTCCCTTCGGGCGTTTCGGTCAGGTAAGAACCGTCCAGAAGGTACAAGGGTGCCTGAATCTGCATGGTGTTCCCGACCCCAAACGAAACGGCGTTCCGGATGTTGACCGTATAACCGTTCATGGTTTGCTTCACCTGCACCCCCGCCACCCGGCCCCGGATCATTTCGTAGACATTTGAAAACTGCGGGGATCGCTCATCGAACAGAATGACCGCATCGGGTGTGCCGTGCAGACTCATTCGCTCTACCGACTCGGGTCGCTCAGGCTGTCGATAGCCTTTGATGGTTACTTCTTTCAGGATTTTGGCCTGCTTGTCACGGTACAATCCCGGATCAGATTCCTGACGCATCCGCGCCAATTCGAGCTGTTGCTGAAACCGTTGCCAGTCCGGCGACGGCTCGGCCACCACTTTTGCCGACGACCAGACGCTCCCGGCCGTATCCGTTTCAACAATTGCCTTGATGGATTTAAACTGGGTATTCATCACCTGAACCAGCAGTTGTACCGTATCGGTGATGCCCAGACCCGCCATCCGAAACCGCCCGTAGCGGTTGGTCCCGATGGAATGCGGAATGGCTTGCGATGAACCGGGGGCCGCCACGAGCAACTCGGCGAAGGGAATGGGGTTGCGTTTTTCGTCCACTACCCGGCCACTGAACACAATACCGCCCAAGGTATCCGACGACGACTCCGGTTTGCGCAACCCGATCCGTCGCCAGCCCTGCGTCAACAGCAGATCATCGAGCGCCCGGCGGGTTGTTGCCGTCGTGTCTTTGAAGAAAAAACCGGGTTGCTCAATGCGTCCGCGCAAATCTCCGGTCAGTAACAAATGGGTTCGAATGTCCGCAGCCAGGGAGTCGTCCGGAACCTGATCGGCATCGGTTACGGCCGCCGACAGCGTGGACACCATCGACATTTCCGGTTGAGCGTTCACTTTGAGATTCAGAACGACGCGTTCCCGGGGCGCGTAGCGGGGTTTGTCCGCCGTCACTGTGATCCCGGCCGGTGGAATCTGTTCCGAAATAAAGAGCATTCGCTCCGCCCGGGGCTGACCGTAGGCATCATAGAGCGTCACCTGACAGAGTCCGGGCGGAAAAACGGCCATCGGCAGGGTCAACCGGGCTTTTCCGTCCTGCAGCTTCATTTTGGTCCGCTGCACCAACTGCCCGTAGCTTTGGAAGGTCAGGTAAATCACCGGATCAGGTTGCGGCACATTGGCCAGAATGCGAATGCTCAGGTTAGCCGTATCACTGACCATGTCAGCGGTCAACACGAATCCTTCCGTCTCGAGTTTCGGCAAGGCAATTCGCTGGACTTTGCCATTGTGCTGGATTTCAGCCTGATAAGCCCGGTCGGCTTTCGGATCGAGCAACACACTTCCCATACCAAACCGGTTGCTGACAAACCGGGTCATTTCCCGCCCCTGCTCGTCCAGAATCCGGCCCGACACGGTTTTGCCGCGACCATCCCGCCCAACGGCTTTGAACCCCAACCGCGTCGGCAGATTCGCGACCCAGCGGCCTCCCTCCGGCAAAAACTGAACGTCCAGTTCCTCCGCAACCCCGACGGAACGTTCGCCGGGGCCGTTCAGCACGTTGTAGACCGTTAGGCTTCGTTCAAAAGCCGGGCGGGTGGCGGCATAATCCTCATCCGTATAGGCCCGCAGCCGGTAGATGCCGGTCGCCAGCGTATCCGAAAGCCGGAAGTCGCCCGTTGCCCGGCCGTCGTTGATGCGAAGCCACTGGTGTTGCACCACCTTCCCGCCCGGTGTCAGCAGATCGACGTGCAGGGCACCCTCGCCGAACATCAGTTGCGAAGTAACCGGCTCCATGACGTACGCACTGAGCCAGATCCGGTCGCCGGTGAGGTAAAACGGTTTGTCGAGGTGAACGAAAGCCGACGGTGCCTGATATGGATGGGCCAGTTTCCAATGGCGAAGCATCGAATCGAGCCGGTAGTCGGCCGCCAGAATCTGGCCTTCCATCGGCGACGCCATCACGGAATCCGGTTGGCTGGAGGCCGCACTGGGTTCCCAGTTGGCGGGCAACAGCAACGAAAACCGGTCGTTGCCCAGATAGCCCATCGCCAGCATACCCAACGGGAGCGTCACCCGGCCATCGACGGTGATCTCGCTCATGCCCTGCGGAAACCGAAACTCGGTATAGGCATACGGCGCATCCCGGTAGGGCGAATACGCCGAGAAAATCCGGTTATAAAAGACTTTGAGTGGAGTCGCCGTCACCAGTTTTCGTTCAAACGACAAACGCCCCGGTTTGATCAGCGAGTCGGTAGCGACCGGCAGCAAATGGCGGTTGATGTCCTGAAACAAACTCACTCCGCCCGTTCGTTCGGGATAGCTGGGGTTTACCTGATAAACCAGGAAGCCTTCTTTCTCGTAGGTTCCGGCCACCAGACTGGCCATCAGGTGACGGGTGGAGCCGAGGTACGCCCGTTGCCGGTTGCTTCGCCAGCGGTCGGCCTGGCGGGTGTCCTTCGGTTTCAGTTCTTCAAACCGGGTGGCCCCCGCAAAATACATCGCCCCGTTCGTCTGCACCTCAAAATACTGCATGTCATACTGAATGCGGTAGCCAAATGCCCGGTTTTCAATCACCAGCGGTTCGCGGGCCTTTGCTTTCAGGATGTTATTCTGGTAGGTAAACTGGAGCACATCCGGATTCATGATCTCGCACTGGCTCCGAAAAGGCGTTTTTCCGAGCAATTCCCGTTCAAATTCCCGGTAGTGCCGCTCCCAGGTTTTATCTCTCTTTCCTTTAACCGTGACATCGGCGAGGGTGAGGCCGGTGCTTTTCAATGCCAGATTGATGATGCGGGGTTGGCTGTTTTCCAGCCGAACCGACTGCCGGGCGGGCTGATAGCCCAGATACGAAGCTACGAGTTCGATGGTGCCGAGTGGTACGCTGGTGAGCCGAAACCGGCCTTTTTCGTCGGTTGTGGTGCCTTGCGTGGTGTTGTTGAGGTAGACGTTGGCAAACGGCAGGGGCTGGCCGGTTTGCGATTCGGTCACCCGCCCGGTGATCGTTGTGGTGGTTTCCTGAGCCAGAACGCCGGTATACGCCATGAACACCCCGAGCCAGCCGACCAGCAGGTTACGAAAACGATCGGCGCGAAAAGCAGTCATGGAGTCTGAGAAGTAGCGTTCTTAAAACTACAAAATTCTTAGCAAAATACCATATCAAACCTGAAAAGGCACATTCCTGACTGCTACTCTGTCACTCCTTCACTTCGTCTATTTTCTCCATTGAAAACGCCGTTGCCCGTTCGGCAAACAACCGTTTCGTGGCCGCCCAGGTGGTCCTGAACAGTTCGGAACGACGGTATTCCTGTAAGGCTTCGGGGGTTTCCCACTGGCTGTAGGTCACATAAACCGCCGGATTATCAAGGTCACGGAGTAATTCGAGGTGAAGACAGCCGGGAAACGTGCGGATTTTCTGTTTTGATGTCTCGAAAATCGCCAGGAAATCCGCGGTTTTCGTTTCCAGAAACGTCATTCGAACGATACGAACCAACATAAATTTGAGTGAAGAGTTAGGAGTCAAGAATTAAGCGTTAAAAGTAGTCGCGAATAATTACTTTTAACGCTTAATTCTTAACTCATCACTCTTAACTATCCTTATGAAGTACCGTACTTTTGGCCGAACCGGCTGGCAAGTAAGTGAAATTGGCTATGGCATGTGGGGGCTGGCCGGTTGGACAGGGTCTGAACGGCAGGAAGTCGATCAGGCACTCGACCGTTCCGTTGACCTGGGTTGTAATTTCTTCGATACTGCCTGGGGGTATGGCGAAGGGCTGAGCGAGCGGATTCTGGGCGATTTGCTCAAACGATTCAGTGACAAACGGTTGTATGTGGCCACCAAAATTCCGCCCAAAAACCGCCAGTGGCCTTCCAAACCCGAGTTTGCCCTCCAGGATGTTTTCCCGGCTGATTACATCGTCGAATACACCGAAAAAAGCCTGAAAAATCTGGGCGTCGAAACCATTGATTTGCAGCAGTTTCACGTCTGGGAAGATGGTTGGGCCGAGCAGGATGAGTGGAAAGAAGCCATTACGAAACTGACGCAGCAGGGCAAGGTGCAGGCGTGGGGCATTTCAGTAAACCGCTGGGAACCGGACAATTGCCTCAACACCCTGCGAACCAGCCTCGTCGACGCCGTACAGGTGATCTACAACATTTTCGATCAGGCCCCGGAAGACAACCTGTTTCCGCTTTGCCGCGAACTGAACATCGGCGTCATTGCCCGCGTGCCGTTTGATGAAGGTACTCTGACCGGTACATTGACGAAAGAAACCACCTTCCCGGCCGACGACTGGCGTTCGACGTATTTCGTACCGGAAAACCTGAATTCCAGCGTCGACCATGCCGACGCGCTAAAACCGCTGATTCCGGCCGGTATGACCCTGCCCGAAATGGCGCTGCGCTTCATTCTGGAAAACCCGGATGTGGCCACGACCATCCCCGGTATGCGCAAACTCCGCAACGTGGATGCCAACATGGCCACCAGCGACGGCAAAACACTGAATCCAGAACTCATCAAAGAACTGAAAGGCCACCGCTGGGACCGCACACCAACGGAGTGGAGCCAGTAGGGAATTAAGAGTTAAAAATGAAGAGTTAAGAGTTGGCGGACGCATTCAACTCTTAACTCT
The DNA here is from genome assembly GCF_965227735.1 of Larkinella sp. NCBI lineage: Bacteria > Pseudomonadati > Bacteroidota > Cytophagia > Cytophagales > Spirosomataceae > Larkinella > Larkinella sp. The sequence goes on from NZ_OZ245776.1 coordinate 3,086,793, forward strand.
TCATTTTTAACTCTTAACTCTCTCAATACGAGTACCGCAGCGTTACGCCGTAGGTGCGCTGGTCGCCCACGATACCGGCATATTGTCCGGCACTTCCGGGTGCTGCCAGGAGTTGCTCGTAATAATTCGTGTTGAAGATATTTCTTCCCCAGAAGAAGAAAGTAAGCCCGTTCGAAGCTCTAAAGCCCAGACGGCCATTGGTCAACGCATAGCCGTCGATGTTCAGATACTGTGAAGGAGACGGACTTGACGAGAACTCGGAGCGGTAGAAGACATCGACACCCAGGAAGTAATTTCCCTTGAGTCCAACGAGCGAACCTTTGGTGGTTGTTTCACCGCCCACGGAGCCCGACCATTTGGAGATGCCGGGCAATCTGCCTCCCGAAACATCCTTGAAAGCCTGCGCCCCTCCTACTTCTTCCAGAGGTACGGGCGCATTGACGAAACTCACGTATTTACCATCCGTATAGGCCACAGCGGCATTCAGGGTCAGGTTGGTGAAACGGACATTCCCGTCCAGTTCGGCACCCTGCACCCGGACTTTTTCCGCATTGGCCAGATACCCCCGGTTTACACCCGGTTCCGGCGTTTGCACCTGGGTTTGGTAATCTCTGATGTCAGAGCGATAGAAGGTCAGGTTCAACACCGAATTGCCCGACGGTTTGGTTTTGATCCCAAACTCCTTGTGGTCCACGTACTCGGGTTTCACATTAGCCAGATTAATCAAAATCTGCCCATTTGCCGTTGGCAAACCACCCACATTCACCCCAATGGGCTTATAACCAACGGAATACGTAGCATAAGCGTTCAGCTTGCTGGTGGCTTTGTATTGCAGGGACAGTTGCCCGGAGAAGTTTCCCTGCGAATAATCCGTGTTAAAGGACTGATTGGTATAGACTCCGTTTTTCAACGCAATCAGGGCCGCATCGGTGGTCTGCAAACCGCCGTAGGTCACCCGGCTGTAATCCACCACTTTTTTGTCGTAGTTGTAGCGTACGCCCGGCAAAACGTGGATCCGGTCTGTTATGGCCCAGTCAGCCTGGCCGAACACCGCCAAACTCGTGCTCTTGATTTCGTTGGTGGTGCGAATGCCAAAGTTGTCGAACAAACCGGGCGTTTTCCAGAGCGCGCTGGTTGAGCTTTGCGCAAACCGCCATTGGGCCGAACCGGCTTCTTCCGTCTGCACCGGGTCCGATTTCAGGTCTTGCCAGAGGCCAAATACGCCAATTACCCCGCTCAGTTTCGGTGATATTCTTCCGGAATAACGGACTTCCTGCGACCACTGGTTGTGTTTCGAATTACCGGATGAAATCGTAAAGACGGGCAATCCGATGTAGTCCCGGTCATTCAATGGCGTCCAAACCCAGTAGCGCCAGGCCGACGTACTGGTTAGCGTTCCGTTCCCGATTTTGATGTCGGCATTGACCGAAACACCACCCAATTGGTTGTCGGCTTTGGAAGGCGTATCCAGATCCAGTTTGCGTTCAAAGGCGCTCTGGTAAGGCAGGGTATAGCCTAAATCAGCGATGATGGCATTGAACTGCCGGTATGCTGCTCTTTTCGTCGGAACGACCCCAGCGACTGGCCATCCGTATCCCGTCGGTTTTTGGTCCGAAATATCCCCAATCACGGTGATGTTTACATTTTCGCTCGGTGTGTAGAGTAATTGCCCACGTACGCCAATGTTGTTGATATCATTGATCGGCAATTGCGTATGAACGTTAAAAAACGTGCCGTTGCGCTGCGTACCCGTAAAGGAAACCCGCGTGGCCAGTTTTTTGCTCAACGCCCCGGTCAGCGACGCCTTTGCCTGAATGAACCCTAAATTACCGTAGCTCAATTCAAAGTTGGCACCGGGCGTGAAGCTGGCCGCCCGCGTGGTGATGTTGAAAGCCCCGGCTGTCGTATTTTTCCCAAAAAGCGTTCCTTGGGGACCACGCAATACCTCGACACGTTCGATGTCGATGAAGTCGAGGGCCGTGGCCGCCGGACGCGCGTAGTAAACACCGTCTACATAAAAGCCTACACCCGGGTCAACGCCGTCGTTGGTCAACCCGTAGGTGGACCCCAACCCGCGAATGTTGAGCGTTGTATTGCGGGCATTGGAAGCATACAATTGCACCGTAGGCACCAACTCTTTAAGACGGTTTACGTTAAAAGCACCGGCATCTTCGGCCCTTTGCCCACCGATCACCGAAATGGGAATGGGCACCTCCTGAGCAGATTCCTGACGACGGCGGGAAGAAATCACGACGTCGTCCAACTGGGTCGTGTTCGCATCAAGCTTGATTTCCACCTTGCTTTCATTGATCAGAACCTCCTTTTTAAGGTATCCTACGTAGGAAACGATCAACGTGAAGGGCAGACGCTGGCCGGTGATAAGACTGAATTCACCGTTTGCGTCCGTCGCACTGCCATTGGTGGTTCCTTTGATGGATACCGTCGCGCCAATGAGCGGTTCGTTGGTTTTTGAATCGAGTACTTTACCGGAAATGGTCGAATTGACAATGGGGGCATTCTGGGCGGATAGAAACACAGGGGAAAAAATGATCCCAATCAAAAAAAATACGCTTAAAACTCGTTGCATTGTGGTGGCTGGTTGTGTTAATTTAGTATTCCTATAGAATAAATAGGTTTTTTTTCAAGTACGTGGCTCCAGTTTATGAAGGGAATGAAGAGACAGGCAAAGACTAGTGAGCAGCCTGCGCAAGATGCATCAGCAACATCGCTGTACTAGGCGGGACGAGCGTACTGGTTTTTTCATGTGTTCCTGATTAATTGACAGATACTAACTACGTTTTCAGGTAGACTATAGGGAGTATTATTACTTATAATCTATTGACTTAGTAGTTTTTTGCACAAAAAAAGAGTGCCACGTCGCGATTTGCAACTAATGGCACCGAAAATTTTATCAGAAACTGAAACTTCTTTAAAAAATTACATTTTATCGAAGATTTTGGGCAGAATTAAGCTACTTTTTTTACCTGTGCCCGGCGTGCTGGCCGGAGGGCGTCATTTTTAGCACTTTCCAAAACCGTATCGGAAATAATCTCCAGTTGGTGCGCCCGTTTCAAGACAAACTCGAAAGGCAGGTTGAAGTAGTTGGAAACATCCATGCGGAAGCTATCCGGGAAGCGCGACAACCGTACACCGAAGAAACTCCGGATTTCGGTTTCGGGCAACAAAGCCGCGAGAGCCACGCGTTCAGCTTCAGCCAGCAGTTCATTGCGGTTGGCGAACAAATGCTCCAGGCCGATGGCCGCCGTCAGAATGTGCAGATAAAGCTGCTTGTAGGCTCCCGACAGTTCGTTCGGCAGAATCACCCAACCCTGTTCGCGGAACTTGGCCGCAAAACCAGTCAGGCCGGGAATGCCCCGCAGATCGCCCGCGATGACCTCTTCGGGAAACTGCAACCGATCGTCGGATTTCGACAAGCGGTAGACTACCGCTTCCACCGGGCTTTTCTGGAACAGCAGGTCGGCCGGGAGTTGGCGGTTGTTTTCCCACTGATCGCTCAGTTTGACAAAAATCGTCTCGTTGACGGGCGAACTTTGTGAATCGCCCAAACTGACGAGCATACGCCGAAACGCAGCCAGAAAGTCGATCTGAAATTGATTCGGATTAAATTTTGTGCGTCTCATAGCGTAATGTCCTCAGGCGACCCATTCGCCGGGATTCGTGAATGTCAAGGGTTTACTACCCGAAAAGGCCTATAAAGATACAAAATACCGGAAGTATTTGCAATACGTTCTCTAACGCCGGATCAGCCCATATGGTTCTAACTTCCGGGCTTCCACTGTAGGGTTTTGAGCAAATGCAACACATCTTTCCGCAGGTAGTCGATCACCGGCGCCAGCGAATCGTTGCGGGTGGCGACGTTGAAATAAACCGCTCCCCGCAGAAAATGGGTGGTAGTATCGGTCGTAAAAAACTGCAGTTGGCTGGGCACTTCACCCGTGATGGAAAGCACATCGGCCTTCAAACCGCCCGGAAGCTGAATCAACTCTTCTTTAAAAGCATAGGCTTTTTCGTTGTGCATGGCGGCCAGTTTATAAGAATCGCCAATCATGCCTGCCAGCCGCTTCTCATTGTGCAACACCGGATGGTACGTCAACTGAACGCTCGCTTTGAACGCGGGGTAATGGATAAAAATCCAGTGGGGCTGGGCCCCTCGAAATGTATCGGGCAAAATCCGGGCCTGTCTGGAATATTCGAAGGTGTACGGATGAGCTTCTTTCAGCTTCTGATACTGATGTGATGGCAGGTCGATGCGGTTATAGCCTTTGGGTTTCGGAACATAATTGTCGGCATCGCGACTGCCGCAAGCCGCCAGCAGAACCGCCAGAAAAACGAAAACTGATTTTGTCACAGGCAATGGGAAGTTACACCAGAAAGGAAACGAAAAAGCCCGGCGTTTTCGTGCCGGGCGAACTCACACCTGTTAGGTTTTGAAAACCTGACAGGTGTTTGATTATCTAAAATGCTTCAAACCTGTAAGGTTTTTGAAACCTTGCAGGTCCTATCACGAATTAATCATTTCCAGTTCTTCCTGCCGCACCGGCTGGCCGAGCAGCGTCCGGAACCGGTTGATGTTGAAGGTCGGTTCAAACCAGACTTCGCCCAAAACCGGGTGACGAACCGGCACATCCGGATTCTGGATTTCGCCCAGCAGCACGCCGGTTTCGCCGTTGGTATGCCGCTTCACCATCCGAACGGTATACATCTGATCTTCCTTGGGCGTTTTGACCCCAAATTCCGCATAAAAAGCCAGCACCGGAGCCGGGAAATTCTCGTTTACGCAAATGATTTCCATCTCTGTTTTTACTTCAACGTATTAACTATAGCAATCTATTTTTTAAGCTATTTGCTGATTTATTCGCCTTGGGTATACAAGGATTGCTGACGCAAATTTGTTCCCAAAAACTCCTGAATGTGGTAGACTTCATTGTCACCGTCAAACATCAGCACATCTCCATCCGCAATATGATATTGTTTGCGTTGAGTCGTATTTAATTGAGCAATTCCGGGAAAGCACTCCAGCGGTATATACAAAATCCGACCGTCTTCGAGAAAGAGCGATAGAAATCCCTCCTTGCGAAAAGAGATGTGATCAATAACAGGCTGCACCTTGCGAAAACCGGCGGTTTTCATGATAACTGTAAAATAATTATTTTATAAATCGCCAGTTTCGGCACGATTAATCCTCAAACAATTTCCCCAAACCGCCCAACACCGAACCACCTTCTTTGTTAGCCTGTCCGCCACCGGCCGACAATCGATCCACCAGCTTGGAGATCGGCATCGACTGAATCCAGACTTTTCCGGTTCCGCGTAAGGTAGCCAGAAAAATGCCTTCTCCGCCGAAAATCATGGATTTCAACCCGCCGGAACGCTGAATGTCGAAGCTGATAGAAGGCTCGAAACCGACCACGCAACCCGTATCGACCCGCAGCGTTTCGTTGTTCAGTTGCCGCTCCATCACCACACCCCCGGCGTGAATGAACGCCATGCCGTCGCCCTGAATGCGTTGAAGAATGAAGCCTTCTCCGCCGAACAAACCCGTTCCGATCCGCTGGTTGAAATGAATCGCAATTTGGGTTCCCATGGCGGCACACAAAAAAGCGTCTTTCTGAACAATCAGTTGATTGCCATAGATTTTGGCCAGATCAATCGGCATCACCGTTCCCGGATACGGAGCTGCAAACGCCACTTTCCGCTTGCCGTAGCCCCGGTTGGTGAAGTGCGTCATAAACAGGGACTCGCCCGTCAGCAACCGCGAACCGGCCTGAAACAGCTTGCCCATGATGCTTTGGGTAGCCTGCGAGCCGTCCCCCATTTTGGTTTCAAACTGAATACCATCTTCCATGAACAACATGGCACCGGCTTCGGCAATGACGGTTTCGTTCGGGTCCAGTTCAATTTCAACGACCTGAATGTCTTCGCCGATGATCTTGTAGTCGATTTCGTGAGAACGCATGAAAATCTATGAATTACAGATTAAAAATTACGGATTGTACCTGGACTGGCGTACGTACCTATTCCTCCTCTCCATCTTCATACTCCTCCCCGTCGCCCTTCTCACCGTCTTTCAGGTCTTTCCGGTTCCGGAGTTTTTTATCATCGACGGTTTTATTCAGAAACGCGTTGATCTTGTCAATATCGTAGCTGTTCGTAATCTCGCCGAACGTATTGATTTTGATGTCAAAACCTTCCAGTTCTTTGTGAACCCGCGGTTTTTCGTTCGGCTGGTCTTCGGGTTTCGTGACTTTCTTCGCCATGTTTTTAGGAATGATGAGTTATGAATGATAAACGATGAATAGCGTGTGGTAACCCATTCATCGTTCATCATTCATCATTTATAATTCATTGAGCGCTTTCTGCAACCGGTCAATCGCGTCCTGTTTACCGATAATTTCCAGCGTCATCATCAGGTCCGGCCCGGCCCCGACGCCCGTGATGGCCAGCCGGAGTGCCTGCATGATTTTGCCCTGTTTAACCCCGGCAGCGGCCGTTGCGGTGGCCAGCGTAGTCTTCGCCAGATCAACCGTCAGCGGTTCCTCAACCGAAGTTAATGCATCTTTCAATGCGGTCAAAGCCCGCACGGCTTCATCGTTCCATTTGGCCGCGACAATGGCCGGATCGTACTGTTGCGGTCCCCGGAAAAAGATCGCCGATTCGTCATAAATCTCACTGGCGAAGTTGACGCGCTCTTTGAGCAAACCCGCTATTTTGGCCGCTTTCTCGCGGGTGCAGTCAATCCCGTCGGCCGCTGCCTGGCTCACAATGGCTTCGGCCAGTTGTTCGTTCGGTTGCTGCCGCAAATATTCGTGGTTGAACCACTTCGCTTTCTGAATGTCGAACCGCGCCCCGGCTTTGTTGATCTGCTCCAGACTGAAGGCCTGAATCAATTCGTCCATCGTAAACATTTCCTGCTCCGTACCGGGATTCCAGCCCAGGAACGCCAGAAAATTGACCAGAGCTTCGGGCAAATACCCGTCTTCGCGGAAACCACGGGCGACGGTATCGGAAAACGGATCTTTCCATTCGAGCGGAAAAACCGGAAAACCGCCCAGATCGGCGTCGCGCTTGCTGAGTTTGCCGTTGCCATCGGGCTTCAGCAAAAGCGGCAGATGGGCAAACTGCGGCATCGTGCTTTCCCAGCCTAAAAACCGGTACAGCAAGACGTGAAGCGGAGCCGAGGGCAACCACTCTTCGCCCCGAATGACGTGCGTAATGCCCATCAAATGATCGTCGACGATGTTGGCGAGGTGATACGTCGGCATGCCGTCCGATTTCAGCAATACTTTGTCGTCGATCTGCGACGAATGCACCACCACCCAACCGCGAATCAGGTCGTTCAGCCGGACGTCTTCCTTGCGCGGCACTTTCAACCGAATCACGTACGGACTGCCCGACTCCATCAGGGCGGCTACTTCCTCCGGTTTCAGCGTCAGGGAGTTTTTCATCTGAAGCCGCGTGATGGAATTGTACTGAGCCGCCGGGGCATTGGCTTCCTCCATCCGTTTGCGCATCGCATCCAGTTCTTCGGACGTATCGAAGGCATAATAGGCTTTGCCTTCCGACACGAGTCGTTCGGCGTATTCGCGGTAAATGGCTTTGCGCTCCGACTGGCGATAGGGCGCATGAGGACCACCAGCGGTCAGGCCTTCGTCGATTTCAATACCGACCCATTTCAGGGCTTCGACAATGTATTCTTCGGCACCGGGGACAAAGCGGTTTTGGTCCGTGTCCTCGATGCGGAGCAGCATTTTGCCGCCGTGTTTGCGGGCAAACAGGTAATTATACAGGGCAGTTCGCACACCCCCAATGTGAAGCGGCCCGGTTGGGCTGGGCGCAAAACGAACGCGTATTTCAGCTTGTTGAGACATTTTTGATCGATTATTCCATCAGGTGCAAGCTGCAAAGGGGATTGGAATTGAAACTCCTTTTACCTCTTTTTTTCTCCGCTTAACTCCGCGAAACAATTTTAATGGCTTATACTTTTGATTACTTATTGAACAGCGATAACCGATATTTCGACATTCACATCTTTCGGCAAACGCGCCACTTCCACCGTCTCACGAGCGGGCGGATCGGCTGTAAAAAAGCTACCGTATACCTCGTTGATGGCCCCGAAGTTGTTGAGGTCCTTGACAAAAATGGTGGCCTTCACGACGTTCTCGAACGTGAGTTCGGCTACCTTCAAAATGGCGCCGATGTTTTCCATCACCTTGCGGGTTTCGGCCTGAATATCACCGGACGGAGCGACATCGAGGGCAATCTGGCCGGAAACATAGAGCGTTCCGTTCACCATAACCGCCTGGTTGTAAGGCCCAATTGGCGCGGGGGCATCGGGGGAGAATATGATTTTTTTCGTTGACATAATACGCAGAATAGTTTCGGCACTGCCGCAGGCGGTGTTCACAGGAAAACGTTGCGAGGCCGTACCGGATTAAAATTTCGTGGCGCAAAGTTAGCAATCAAAACCGTCGGATGGCAGAAATCTGTCGATCAACTTTCTATCGGGTTTGGTTGTCCGCAATTTAACCATTTTTAATATCCCAATCGGTACAGGTTTGAGTGACATTGAACCGGGTTCTTCGTCAAATACCCAAAGGCTTCTTATGAAAAAAAGACACTTTGTTTTTCTGCTGCTCTTACTCTGTGCAACAAAATCGATTTGTCAGGCCCAGGTTTTTGACCGAAGCAAGCATGCTACCGGCTGGTACCCGACGGACACAACCGAACGTTTCCGACCCTGCAATAAAGACTGGGCCGTATACCAATACTTTTCCCTCCACAAGAAATACCCGGAAAGCTCCATGATGCTTTTGAGAAAAGTCAGAAGTATCTACCAAAAACCGGAAAACTGTACCCAAAGCGGTTTCATCACTTTCCGTTTCATCGTCAATTGCCGGTCCGAAACGGGTTGGTATCATACCTATGAAATTGACGAACGATACCAGGCCCGAACTTTTGATCCCCAAATTGCCTCCCAACTGCTCACCTTCGTTCAATCGCTGACCGACTGGCCCGTCGGAATGGTTGAAGGAGAAGCCGTTGATTATTTCACCTATTTTACGTTCAAAATCAACCATGGCGAAATCGACAATTTGGTACCTTAGGCTATTGCTGCTGGTTTTCAGCTTACGGGCCCATGCGCAAACGGATTCGGAAAGGAAGAAAATGCTGCGCGATAGTGCCGACCGGTATTTTGACAAAAAGACGGAGCATCTAAATTATATGTCATACCGCCTGCAATTGTATGCAGACTCTGCCCTGCGGATTGATTCAACATACGCACACCTCTGGCGAATGAAAGGTTTCCCGTATCTGCAAGTTGGCGATATCGAATACACACTTCGGTATTACGACAAAACCGTTGAGTTGGAACCCCAACGCTGGCTGGCCTACCGGGCGTTTTGCAAAACGGTTTTCCTGAAGGATTATGAATCAGGGCTTCAGGATTTTCTGAAAGCCGACAGCGATCCGGCCATTCCAAAGTATGAAATGGACCATAGCTTTGCCTTTTGGAAGGGCATCTGCTACCTGGAATTGGGTGATTATAAGCAGGCAAAAGCCCTTTTTGAAGAATCCATTCAGGAGCAAACCGATCGTTTAGGTACTACTAAAGTTCACCACTTAGACCTGTTTTATCTAGGGATGGCCCATGCCCATCTCAAGGAATACGACCGGGCGATTGATTGCTTAAAAAACAGTCTGACCAGGTATCCTAAGTTTTCGGATGTGTTCTATCATTTGGCCAATATCCACCATCAACTCAACTTAGATAAACAGGCTCTGGACTATATTTATTGGGCAGAATTTTACCAATTGGAAGGTTTAAAACTCAATGAAACCAACGAAATCTATGTCAATTTTCCGGAGCAGATTGCCATCGGTGACATTCGGGAACTAATGCAGCAGTTGACAAAAAAATAGGATAGGATTTTGAGAATACAGCCAGCAGAAAACACCCGTCAGGTTTTGTAAACCTGACGGGTGTTTTCTGCTGGCTGTATTCTCAAAATCACGGTCATTACTCCACCGTCACCGACTTCGCCAGATTGCGCGGCTGGTCGACGTTGCGGCCCCGCATCACGGCGATGTAATACGACAGCAGTTGCAACGGGATCACCGAAACCAGCGGCATCAGAATGTCGTGAACGTTCGGAATTTCAATCACAAAATCGACCATTTCCCGAATCTGGGTGTCGCCCTCGGTCACCACCGCAATGACGCGGCCTTTGCGGGCTTTCACTTCCTGAATGTTCGAGACAACTTTTTCGTAGGAACTGTCCTTCGTCGCAATCACCACCACCGGCATATCCTCGTCGATGAGTGCAATCGGACCGTGTTTCATTTCTGCGGCCGGGTAGCCTTCAGCGTGGATGTACGAGATTTCTTTCAGTTTCAGCGCCCCTTCCAGTGCCACGGGGAAATTCAGCCCCCGGCCCAGGTAGATGAAGTTCTTGGCGTACGTAAAAATATAGGCGATTTCCTTCACCTTCTCGGCGTTTTGCAACACCTTGTCGACCAGCGCGGGAATGCGTTCCAGTTCGGCCAGCAACTGGCGGAAAAGCGTCTCCGAAATCGTGCCTTTCTTTTGGGCCGCAGCGATGGCCATGAGCGTCAAAACCGTTACCTGGGCAGTGAACGCCTTCGTGCTGGCCACCCCGATTTCCGGCCCGGCGTGGGTGTAGGCCCCTGCGTGCGTGGCCCGCGCAATCGACGAACCCACCACGTTACAAACGCCAAAAATGGTCGCTCCTTTCGATTTCGCCAGTTCGATAGCCGCCAGCGTATCCGCCGTCTCGCCCGACTGCGAAATCGCAATCACAATATCCCGTTCAGCGATGATCGGATTACGATACCGAAACTCCGACGCGTATTCCACCTCGACCGGAATGCGGGCCAATTCTTCAAAAATATACTCGGCCACCAACCCGGCATGCCAGGACGTTCCGCAACCGACAATCACAATCCGCTTCGAAGCCGCCAGTTGATCCAGGTAATCGCGCAAACCGCCGAGTTGAAGATGACCGTCGTCGGCCCGAACGCGGCCGCGCATGCTATCGGCAATGGAACGGGGCTGCTCAAAAATCTCTTTCAGCATGAAATGCTCAAAACCGCCTTTTTCGATGGCTTCCAGTTCCATCTCCACTTTCTGAATGTAGGGCGTGGTCTGCGTGTTGTCGAGGTTGATCACCTTCAGCTCCCCGGCGCGAACGACGGCAATTTCGAGATCGTTCAGGTAAATGACGTCTTTGGTGTATTCAATAATCGGCGTGGCATCCGACGCAAAGAAGTACTCGTTCTCCCCTACCCCAATCACCAGCGGACTGCCTTTCCGGGCGGCAATGAGTTGCGTTGGGTCTTCCTCTGAAATGATCACGATGGCATAGGCCCCGACCACTTCCAGCAAGGCCTGCCGAACGGCTTCCTCCAGCGACGACCCGGTTTCTTTCCGGATGTCTTCAATAAACTGAATCAACACTTCCGAGTCGGTTTCGGAGCGAAAGACGTGGCCTTTCCGAATCAGATTCTGCTTGATCGTCGCGTAGTTTTCAATAATACCATTGTGGATAATCGCCAGCTTTCGGTCGTGCGACTCGTGCGGGTGGGCATTCACGTCATTCGGAGCGCCGTGGGTGGCCCAGCGGGTGTGTCCGATCCCGATTTTGGCCTGCAACGCCTTGCCCGCCAGTTCGTTCTCCAGATCGACCACTTTGCCTTTTTTCTTGTAGACCTTCAATCCCGACGAACCGGGCGATTCAACATCGAGCAGGGCGATTCCCGCGCTGTCGTACCCCCGGTATTCCAGTCGTTTCAACCCTTTCAGAACCAACGGAGCCGCATCGCGATGACCGACGTAGGCGACAATTCCACACATAGGCTTTTAAATTTAAATGGTGTTGTACAAACTACTTTTTAAAATATTTAAGGAAGTGATCTTGCATTCCTAAATTGTTAACAAAACCGCCCTTCTTTCTGGGAAAGATACCAATAAAACCGTTGATTCTCGCGATTTATAACCGGAAAGTACATAAACAAAAAAGCCAGCTCCTGAAAGAAGCTGGCTCCGTTTTTGTCGTCTAAGTTTACGGCGTGTATGTATAAAACACCACCAGTTTAGCATTCATCGGCGCATTTAAAATAGCACCGTTCAACTGGTTGTTGAGGTAAGGTTGAGCCAGAAAACTCGGTGCTCCTGTCGTTTGGCTGGTCGTAACCAATGAGGTGTTGGTGGCAGGTAACAAAGCTAAACCGTTGTTGGCTTGAAAGCCTACCAGAATAGCCTGCAAATACGTTGTAACATCAAAAGTGTAGGTTTTCTGACGGCTGCTGTAGCCAACAATCTGCGGATAATACCATTTATTGGCCGTCTGGAACGTGCCCGACTGAGTCTGGAGCAAGTGCAGCAGCCGGGTTCCGGTACTAACTTCCGGTGTGTACAAAAGCCGGTTATTGGCATCGGTCTGGGCCAGCGTCATCACGGAAGGAACGGGGCCGCCGGGGCTGCTCCCTTTCACGAAAAAGCTCAGTTCAGCCCGGTTGATGGCAATCCGGCCACTTTCTTTTTTCAGGTTCTCGATGGTCGGAAAATTCACTTTCGTCGTCACACCGGCAGCACTCTGAACGAACATCTCACCACCCGTGTCGGCTCCCGTCAGCGATTTTGTGAGGCTCAAAGCTGCCAATTTCGTTCCCGAACGATCGACCTTGACCTGACTGAAGGAGGGCAAACCCGCCGTTGTGAAAAAGTCGATGCTCAGCACTTTGGTCGTATCCGCCGATTTGTGGTAATACAACTCGACAAACATGTTGTTGGAAAACCCGAAAACCGTCGTGTTCGTCGCACCCGGAACCACGGCAATGCCTTTGAACACTTTCCGGAAGTCCGCCTGAACAATGCCGGAACCTTTGGAAAGCTCCAGCAACTCACGACCCAGCGCATCGGGCAGACGGGCATAACCGGCCCCTCCAACGGCGGTTGGTGTCAGCTTGATTTTGGCCAGTGGCTCGGTAGCATACGCGACCGACGATGCGTTGGTATACCGTTTGGTAGAATCCAGGTCCTCCGTCAGCCGGTGAACCAGAATCTCCTGCGCCCTGGTGGTATCGCCATACACATACGAATAACCGACCAGCACGCGCAGGGAATCGTAGACAATTTCACCTTCGGTTTTGAAACTGCCGCCTTCGACATACAACTGCCCGAACGTTTTGGCAACGACTTTGCCAAAAACCGGATCGGTATATTGACCCACCAGCAAGCGGCTGTTGCGGTCGGTCACAACCGAGTCGAGCAGAATGGTGGACGTTTTAACGGTCAGCGTGTCGGTATACAGCACGCCAATAGCCGTGGGTGGTGCCAGACCAATGTCTTTCGGCTCTTCGCAGGCCACCAACACCGACACCAGCACGAACATGCCGGCCATCAAACTGAGTTGAATCGTGCTGACGGCCCGGCGGCCCCGATTAGCCCGCCAGTTCCGTATAAAGGTTGTAGTATTGATCAGCAAATTCCTGGCCTTCTTCGGCGAGTTCAAATTTCTTGTCGGACAAATCATTCAAAATAGTATTTAAACTCTCGCTATAATCTTCGTCGGCTTTTACAACCACGTCGGCATAAGTACACCCCATCCGGATAAAACCGTCATAATCAGCCGATTTCAGATACTTCAACATATCCTCATCCACATCCATGGCCTTGGCTTTTTCGACCAGACCATCGTCGAAGCGGTATGAAAATGAGTTATTGTAGACCGAGAATACCGACTTGGTATCCTTAAACATGGGGTCGTTTTTATAGGTTGTTTTCAGATACAGCGGAATCAGGGCCGTCATCCAGTCATTGCAGTGGACGATATCGGGCGACCAACCTAGTTTCTTCACGGTTTCCAGAACGCCTTTGCAGAAGAAAATAGTCCGCTCGTCGTTGTCTTCGTAGAATTGGTCATCCTTGTCAAGAAAAACGTGTTTACGCTGGAAATAGTCTTCATTGTCAATAAAATACACCTGAAGCTTGGCATTGGGAATGGAGGCCACCTTGATAATCAGCGGCTTTTCTTCATCGCCCACCGTAATGTTAATACCCGATAAACGGACCACCTCGTGTAGCCGGTTCTTTCGCTCGTTGATCAGCCCGAAACGTGGCACCAGGATGCGAATTTCCATGCCGCGTTCCTGCATCGCCTGCGGTAGTTTCCGAACAAAATCGGCCACCGCAGAAGTCTGGAGAAAAGGGTTGATTTCACTGGCAACGTAGAGAATCCGAAGTTTGCTCATAACACGATTGGGGGGCTTTAGTGAAATACACCGCCGTAGCGGAACAAATTAAAAATCTGCAAAATTATACAATTTTTTCTGGTATTTCAATAGAATTCCGCCAGAAAAACTCCTGTTTTGTCAATATAAACCGCTCGTCGCCGAATTCACGCTTCGACCGAATCCGGCGGCTGACCAACTCAATTCCTTAAAAAGTCACTATGCAACTCTACGAAACCATCGCCGGTATACGGCAAGCACTTGATTCTCAACGCAGGACCGGTTACTCCATCGGGCTGGTCCCGACCATGGGGGCGTTGCACGCAGGACATCTGACCCTGGTCGAGGCCAGTAAAGCCCAGAATGACCTCACGGTTTGCAGCATCTTCGTCAACCCGACGCAGTTCAACAACCCCGACGACTTGGCCCGGTATCCGCACACGCTCGAGGCCGACTGTAAATTGCTGGAAGAAGCGGGTTGCGACCTGGTTTTTGCCCCTTCGGCAGACGAAATATACCCGACCAATCCCCTGATGAAACTGAATTTTGGCGAACTGGAAACCGTGCTGGAAGGAGCCTTCCGGCCGGGGCATTTCAACGGCGTCGGCATTGTGGTTTCCAAACTGTTCAACATCATCCAGCCCGACCGGGCGTATTTCGGCCAGAAAGACCTGCAACAGGTGGCGGTGGTAAAACGGCTCGTCCGCGATCTGGGTTTTCAACTGGAACTGGTTCGGATGCCCATCGTACGGGAAGACGACGGCCTGGCAATGTCGTCGCGCAACCGCAACCTGTCGCCCGCCGAACGGCAGGAAGCCCCCGTCCTTTTCCAGGCATTGGCCCAGGCTCAGGACATCTTGCGCAACGACGGAACACTCGAAACCGCTAAAACCGCCGTAGAACACTATTTGCAGAACCATCCCGCTTTTCGGCTGGAATATTTTGAAATCGCCAATGCCGACACGCTCCAGCCCGTTGAACAGCTCCAGGCACCGGGCGCAACAGCCTTGTGCATTGCCGCGCATCTGGGGAAAACCCGGCTGATCGACAACCTCATCGTGTGACAACCCAGCGGCTGAACTAACTCTTTTCGCGGGCTGTTTTTGCGGTAACTGCTTCGGGTGGACGGTTTTTCACTACTTTTGACCGTCCGTTTAAACCGGGCAGTCACCACAACTATGTTTATTACCGTAATGAAATCCAAGATCCACCGGGTCCGGGTAACGCAGGCTGAACTGAATTATGTCGGCAGCATTACCATCGACGAGGATCTGATGGATGCGGCCGGATTGCTCGAAAATGAGCAAGTCCATATTGTCAACAACAACAATGGCGAACGTTTGGTCACCTACGTGATCAAGGGTGAACGCGGTTCCGGCATTATTTGTCTCAACGGGGCAGCCGCCCGGCGCGCGCAGGTCGGCGACATCATCATCATTATTGCCTACGGCATGATGACCACCGATGAAGCCAAAACCTACCAACCGCTGGTGGTTTTTCCCGACAACAATAATCATCTGGTTTGAATGGTTTTTAATGATTTGATGGTTGAAGGATGGTTAAAAATGGTTGAATGGCTTCCCGTCATTTCAACCATCCAACCATTTTTAACCATTAAAAACCATCCTTCAGCCATTAAACCATCCAACCATATTTAGCCATCAAACCATCCAATCGTCTTGAAAAACATTCTGAAATACGGCATTTCGCTCAGCATTGCCGCCGGCTTGCTCTGGTACGTTTTTAAGGACATCGACCGGGCGGCCATGTTCGACGCGTTCAGCAAAGCCGACTACACCTGGATTGCCGTGTCGGGCTTGCTGACGGTGGTGGCCCACTGGAGCCGGGCCTATCGCTGGAGCCTCTTGCTGGAACCAGTGGTGGGCTACCGGCCCGCGATTGTCAACACCACGCTGGGCGTTCTGACCGGTTATTTTGCCAATCTGGTGGTTCCGCGTATGGGCGAAGTCACCCGCTGCGGCACGCTCAACCGCCTGGAAGGCGTTCCCGTGAACGTCAGTTTCGGCACCGTTGTGGCCGAGCGGATTATCGACGTCGTGGTGTTGTTTCTTCTCCTTGGTGCTACGTTTCTGATCGAATTCAACCGGCTCAGTACGTTTCTGATGGACTTTTTCGCATCCAAATTCAACATGGCCGGTGTGCGCGACAACACCTGGTTGCTGGTCATTCTGGGGGGATGTCTGCTCGGTTTTGCGGTGATGCTCTGGTTTTTCTACACCCGTTACAAAGAGGTTCTTCGTCAGAAACCGTTCTACCAACGCGTTGAAAAGTTCGTGGTTGGTCTGCTCGAAGGCCTGCTGAGTGTCCGCAAGTTGAAAAACCCCGGGGCGTTCATCTTTCATACGGTTTTGATCTGGACAATGTACTATTTCATGTCGTTCGTGCTGTTTTCGGCCATGCCCCAAACCGCCGATCTGGGCTGGCGCGCGGGTCTGACGATTCTAATCATGGGTGCATTGGGCATGGCGGCTCCCGTCCAGGGCGGTGCCGGAACGTTCAACATCCTGGTCGGGGCGGCATTGGCACTTTATGGAATCAGTAACCAGGATGGCGCCACGCTGGCGACGCTGATGCTGTTTACACAGTGGTTCTACGTCGTGGTGCTGGGCGCACTGAGTTTCCTGATTGTGATGCTGAAAGGCCGAAACACGCAACAGGTCGTTGGCGCGGAGTGATGATAAAATAAAACATGATTAGATGGTTAGAATGGCTGGATGGTTAAAAATGGTTGTTTAAAAACAAGCCATCCAACCATTTTAACCATCAGAACCGTTCAACCATCAAAACCATTTGTAGCAATATGACCGAATCCAAAATTCTCAGCCGGGATCAGGCCGTTGTGTTAGCTGAACAATGGCACGCTGAGGGGCAGCAACTGGTTTTTACCAATGGCTGTTTCGATATTTTGCATCTGGGTCATGTCGATTACCTGGAAAAAGCCCGTCAATTCGGCGATAAATTGATTCTGGGATTAAATACCGATGCGTCCGTCAGTTGCATCAAAGGACCGCTGCGCCCCGTCGTCAACGAATATGCCCGCGCCCGGCTGATGGCTTCGCTGGAATTTGTCGATGCGGTTGTTCTCTTCGGCGAGTCCACACCGCTTGACTTGATTCAGGTGTTAAAACCGGATGTGCTGGTCAAAGGCGACGACTACGCCGTCAGTGCCATCGTGGGCGCCGATTTTGTGCTGGAAAACGGCGGCCGGGTGCAAACCATTCCGCTCGTGGCGGGTTATTCAACCACGGCCCTGATTGGAAAAATCCGCAACGCTTACCCGGAAGGATGATTTTCCCAAAACCGGGATCAACGGTTGCCTGTATGGATGAACAATGAACTGTTTTTTTGGTGATATTTGTTAAGTTAGTATAGTGATCCACACTACCGTTTAACCACGTACTCTTAATCGCACCGGCGACCCCGGTCTTCATTGAATTATGCCTGGAATCTGGATTATTTTCATCATTTTCGCTCTCCTGAGTGCCGGTATTAGCTGGCGTCTGCGGAGCAAGTTTAACGAGTATTCACAAATCGGACTGAGCAACGGTCTGAGCGGCAAGGAGATTGCTGAACGGATGCTCCACGAAAACAACATTTTCGACGTTCGCGTCCTCTCGGTGGAAGGAATGCTGACCGACCACTATAACCCGCAGGACAAAACCGTCAACCTGAGCGCCGACGTCTATTACGGGCGAAGCGTGTCGGCAGCGGCCGTGGCAGCCCACGAGTGCGGTCACGCCGTACAACACGCAACGGCCTACGGTCCCCTTAAATTCCGCTCGGCGATGGTGCCTTTTCTGACGGTTTCGTCGAGTTACCTGCAATGGATCATCCTGATCGGTATTTTACTGATCAACACCACCATCATTCCGCTGGCGGTTGGGGTGGCTCTGTTTGCCGTGACGACGCTGTTTAGTTTTGTAACGCTGCCCGTCGAATTCGATGCCAGCCGCCGGGCCCTGGCCTGGGTGCAAAGCCGGAACATCGTCAACCAACGGGAATACGGTTTTGCCAAAGATGCCCTCTGGTGGGCGGCCATGACCTACGTAGTAGCCGCACTCGGTTCGCTGGCCACGCTGCTGTATTATGCCAGCCTGCTGATGGGCGGTCGCCGGAGCGACTAAGTTTAGAATTTCTTACAATGAAGAGGTGCTGCGAAAAACCGTGGCACCTCTTTTTTTGTATAATAGCCCCTTCTCCAATATAAAAAAAGCCCATAGGGAGACCCTATAGGCTTTCTGCATTATTGCGAGATGTAAAGATTAATTCCAATCGGAAACCGGTAGACCGCCAAATCAGGACTCATCGGCATAACATTCAGCCGTGTAAACCGCTCATTGAACGCAACGATTTCCGGGTCACAAGATAGCATTAAATTATATTGCCTGTACAATCAATTAATAAAATATTGCATTATTTTCCTATTTCCCATTTGAAACCGCCCTTTACGAAGCGGTTTCGACAGCCAGTTTGCTTTTCCGGTAGCCGTATGAAAAGTAAATTACCAGACCGATGACCAGCCAGACCACGAAAATGACCCAGTTACTGATGCCCAGCTCGGTCATCAGGTAGAGGTTAGTCAGGATGCCCAAAACCGGGAGAAGGGAGAAATTGTACCGAAACGAGAGGACGGCAAAAAGGGCCCAGGTAAGCCAGAAAAACGCCAGCAACGGTTTTTCCTGAATCCCGCTCAGCAGACCGCCCGCCCGCAAAACCAGAACCATCGCTACAACCAGCGCCAGGCCGATGATGTATTTGCCGTTGATATAAGGCACTTTGAATTTCGAATGTTTGGAAAGGCCTTTAGCGTCCAGAAACAGAATACCAGCACAGACCAGAATAAAGGCGAAGAAGGTTCCGACACTCGTGAGGTCGATGAAAAACTGCATATCCAGAAACAACGACGGAATGGCGACCAGAAAACCGGTTACGATGGTGGCGAACGAGGGCGTCCGGTAGCGCGGATGAATTTTCGAGAAACGCGGCCACAGCAAACCATCGCGGCTCATCGTCATCCAGATGCGGGGCTGGCCCAGTTGATACACCAGCAAGGCGCTGGTGATGGCAACAACGGCACTAACCGAAATCACGCCCGCAATCGCGTCGAGTCCCACCTTCTGAAACACATACGCCAGCGGATCATCGACGCCCAGTTCCTTGTAATTCACCATGCCGGTCAACACCAGCGTGATCAGCACGTACAGAACCGTACAAATAATCAAACAGTAGATCATCGCCCGGGGTAAATCGCGCTGCGGATTTTTGCACTCTTCCGCCGTAGTCGAGATGGAATCAAAACCGATGAAGGCAAAGAACACCGAAGCCACTCCGCTCAACACCCCCGCAACGCCATTGGGCGCAAACGGTGACCAGTTCGCCGGTTTGACGTAAAAGGCTCCGGCGGCAATGACCAGACCAATGACGGCCAGTTTCAGCACCACCAGCAGGTTGCTGGCGGCCCGGGACTCCTTGATGCCGACGTAAACCAGAGCCGTGATCAAAACCGTAACAAAACCGGCGGGCAAGTCGGCAATGAATTTCAAACTTCCGAGTGCCGGAGCATCCTGAAAAGCCTGCGCGAGTTCCCGCGTATTCTCGGGCAAACTGGCGGGCGCAGCACTGGCCTGCACAAGCGCATAGGCTTTGGCCGCCGATCCGTAATCGGTTGCCCAGTAAGACGGAAAATGAACCCCGAACCCTTCGAGCATCGACGTGAAATATTCGGACCACGAAATGGCCACCACCATGTTGCTGACGGCATATTCCAGAATGAGCGCCCAGCCGATGATCCAGGCAAAAATCTCCCCGAACGACACGTATGCGTAGGTATACGCACTTCCGCTAACCGGCACGGTGGAGGCAAACTGGGCGTAACTGAGGGCCGTAAAGACGCAGGCAATGGCCGTAAAGACGAATAGCAGCGAGACCGCCGGACCGCCGTTGACACTGGCCCGTCCGATGGTGCTGAAAATACCGGCTCCAATGATGGCCGCGATTCCAAACGAAGTCAGGTCGCGGACGCCCAGCACCTTGTTCATGTGTGACGCATGGCCCTCGTCCACATCGGCGATGGCTTTTACAACCGATTTTTTCCGGAATACAGAGTCACTCATAAGGCTGGCGTCTATTGTCTAAGTTTGCGTTCGGCTATTAGTTCTTTTAATTCGGTAATCCGGCTGAGGGTGGTGGCTTCCTTGCAATTGGCAATCACCATCAGCAGCGCGGAACCGCCTTCGTACATTTTTTCGTAAATTTTGCAGTGGGCATCGCGGTAAACGATCCACTGCCGCTGGGCTTCCATCACGATGGCTTTCTCATCTTTCGCAACCAGACCGATCAACTGTTTGTAAACTGCATTCAATTCGTGGTCGGCCTTCTGAAACCGCATCTGGGCGCATAAATTCATGTCCGTCTGCGTTTGGGCGCTGTCACAGTTGGTGAGGACATCCGGCGGATGACTGAGAATATCGATGTGTTCCAGAGCGGGACTTTGGGTCGCCGGTCGCTGCGCCCACGTACTGATGGCCATCAGGCAACCCACTACCATGCCGATGTGCTTCGTTCTCATTGCAGTTATTTCAACCCGTTTCAGGTTGAACGGAAGGCTAAAAATAAAAATTGTTTTTGGTATTAAAAGCGGTTTTCCAAAAACGCCGTTAATAGAGGGACTTCGCATTGTTTTTTTACCTTGCAGGCTGTCTCTTTGCATTTTCGTATCGACCAATGTCCATTCTGGTACAAAACCTGACCAAACTCTACGCCCGAAACGGCGAAACGGCCCAGCGCGCGGTCGACGGCATTTCTTTTTCCGTTCAGCCGGGTGAGATCGTGGGATTTCTGGGGCCCAACGGGGCCGGGAAGTCCACGACGATGAAAATGGCAACGGCGTATCTGCCCCCTACCGAAGGCACGGTTTTGGTGAATGGTTTTGACGTTCGAACGAATTCAATCGATGTACGGCGAAGTTTGGGCTATCTGCCGGAGCATAATCCACTCTACCTCGACATGTACGTGAAGGAATTTCTGCACTTCGCGGGATCGCTCCACGGTTTGCGGGGTTCTGCACTGAGTCGGCGGGTTTCGGAGATGATCGGCTTGGTGGGGCTGGAACTGGAACAGCGCAAGAAAATCGGGCAGTTGTCGAAAGGATACCGGCAGCGCGTCGGATTGGCGCAGGCCCTGATTCACAATCCGCCCGTTCTGATTCTCGACGAACCCACCACGGGACTTGACCCCAATCAGCTTACGGAAATCCGCCAGGTGATTCGGGAAGTGGGCCGCGAAAAAACCGTGTTGTTTTCAACCCACATCATGCAGGAAGTGGAAGCCCTCTGCGAGCGGGTCATCATCATCAACCGGGGCCGGATTGTGGCGGATGGGCAATTGAGTCAGTTGCGGGAAACGTCCGACGGTTCGGTCGCCGTCGTGGCCGAATTCGAGCGGGATCTGGAGGATGTTGCGGTCTTGAACGCACTTCCCGGCATTTTGCGCATCGAGGCCCTGGGCGAAAACCGCTACCGGCTGACGGCCCACAAAGACAGTGACCTGCGAGCCGCAGTTTTTCGTTTAGCGGCCGACAAAAACCTGACGCTCGTTGGGCTGAAACAGCAGGAAAGCAATCTGGAGGGGGTGTTTAAACAACTGACAACACCAAATAGTGAATAGCGAATAATGAACGCTGAATAGCGAATAACGAAGTGGCGCTGCCTCTTTATTTCGTTATTCGCTATTCAGCGTTCAATATTCGCTATTTAATTTTTATTATTTAACTCTTACTTCACTTTCAGGCAGACTAACAACACCAAATAGTGAATAGCGAATATTGAACGCTGAATAGCGAATAACGAAGTGGCGCTGCCTCTTTATTTCGTTATTCGCCATTCAACGTTCAATATTCGCTATTTAATTTTTACTTCACTTTCGGGCAGACGCCATCAGCGGATACTGGTCGAAGATGGATCGGACAATGCCTTTGAAGTAATTATTCTTAAAGTTCGGATTTCGGGTTACACGGGACGCATAGCCTTTCCAGATCACCTGGTAGGTATCGGCATCGATCAGAGAAATCATCAGCGTCCCTTCGTCGAGGTTGTAGTCGATGCGCTTGTACGTTGCGTCGCCATCTTCACTCACCACCCAGTCCTTAATAACCGGTTGCTGGTAGCCTCTGAAACGCAGATCGTTGCGGAAAATGTTGTAGGAAATCAGCAGATTGGGACCCCGGTTGGCCACTTTATACCCCCGTGCTTCCATTTGGTGACGAATGGCTTCCTGGATGTCCGAGCAGAGCAGGGTGGAGTCGATATACTCACATTCCAGAAAGTTAAAGGATTCATAGTTTTTAAAATGCCCTTCGTAGCTGTAATCGTGCTCAACGAATAATTTCCCAGGCATGCATCCGGCCAGCGAAACCACAGCCAGTAACACAAGAACGCCGATAAAATGTTTCATAAACGGACTGTTTAACAGGGTTGTAAATTTGAATCGTATAGACAAACTGGTTAAAAATGAATGGTACTATTGGTATAGTAAGTGTCTAGCTATAAGGTTCAAAAAAACCGCGTGAACGGCCCTGCTTACAGACTAGTTTAGGTTCGATAGTAATCCAGTGCCCGGCGCATTTCTGCTTTCGTCACCAGCACATCGTAGGTGCAACTTCCCGGTCCGTCCAGCAAAGCCATCCGAACCTCGCCGTTGCGGTTTTTCTTGTCCTGCAACGTCAGCTTCAACACCGGCTCCAGGTCGGCATCCGTCAGTTTGACACGGCCATAGATGGAAAACAGATACTCTTCAATCTGCTCCAGCAAGCCGGTTTCGATCAGGCCTTTGCGTTTGGCAATAAAGGCTTCGGCAATCATCCCGGCGGCAATGGCTTCGCCATGCAGCAACCGGCGTTTGGGATCGGCCAGAAAATGGGTTTCGAGCGCATGTCCCAGCGTGTGACCGAAGTTTAATACTTTACGGATTCCCTTCTCATTTGGATCTTGCCCGACGATATTTTTTTTCACGCCCACCGAATGCGCCACCAGATCATTCCAGTCCTGCTGGTGCAGATCCCGGCGACGAATGACGTTCCATTTGGCCGCGTCGGCAATCAGGCAATGTTTGATGATTTCGGCAAAACCCGACCGCAACTCCAACTCCGGTAAGGTTTGAAAGAAAACGGTGTCGATCAGAACGGTTTCCGGTAGTTTGAAGACCCCAATATGGTTTTTAAATCCGTGAAAGTCAATACCTAACTTTCCGCCCACACTCGCATCCACCTGCGACAATAGCGTGGTCGGAATCTGAATAAAATCGATGCCCCGCTTGTAGGTAGCGGCACAAAAACCGCCTAAATCCCCAATTACGCCCCCTCCGAGATCAATCAACAGGGCATGACGGTCAAATTGGGCGTCGGTCAGGGCCTGCCAGACGGTTTCGCAAGTCGCTAAATTCTTGAATTCTTCCCCCGCCCGAACCGTAATAATCTTATGTTTCGGTAAAAAATTTTTTATTGCCGGATAGCAATGACGCTTCGTATTTGCATCGGCCAGAACCGCAATGGCCGAATAATTGTGCTGCTTTAGAAAAGCCGGCAAGCTTTCGGCCAGGGGTGAAATGTGAACGGACATAGGTGGTTATATAGAAATCGCTCCCAAAGGTAAGTCTTCGGAAGCGATTTCAAGGTACGAAAGTCCGTGGGTAACTAGGAAATAACTTTCAGCGCATCGGCGAAGTATTTCATCTGATCCATCGTCCCGAGGCTCACGCGGCACCAGAACTGACCATCAAATTTCCACTGACGAACGCTCACGCCGTTTTCCATCATTTTCTTGGTGAAATCGTCGCCTTTCATCCGGATCGGGAACAGCACGAAATTGGTTCCCGATGGCAGGTAGGTGTAGCCGTTCTGCTTCAGCGTGGCATACAGAAACTCGCGGGCTTCCAGTCCTTTGCCCAGTGAATATTTGATAAATTCTTCGTCTTTGTAACACGCCAGTGCAGCCCGCAATGTGGTCATGCTCAGGTTACCGGCTCCACCGCCCCACTTCGAGATGGCTTTCAGCGTATCCGGCTGACCCACCATATAGCCCATCCGCAAACCGGCCATGCCGTAGATTTTCGAGAACGTCTTGGCCACCATCACATTCTGGCCTTTTTTGATGTTTTCGATCACCGTGTATTTCTTCGGATCGCCGGTGTAGTGAATGTAGGCTTCGTCGACGAAGATCGGTTTTTTCGCCGAAACACGGTCCACAAACGCCCGCAGGCTTTCCGGATTGATCGTAACGCCCGTTGGGTTGTTGGGATTACAGATATAAACCAGACCGGTTTTGTCGTTGACCCGCTTTTCAATTTCTTCCAGATTGTGGTCGTAGGTGCCGCTGGTCAGGGGTACTTTGTCCCACGTCATGCCGTGCATCACAGCCGCCCGAACAAGTGACTCGTAGGTGGGGTCGGCCGACAGCACGCTGCTGCCCGGACTGGCATACGCATACTGCAAAGCCGTTGCGTGCAGCAACGCGCCCGAACCCGCCGAAAGCAGAATTTGCTCCGGTGCTACCCCTTCCTCATCCGCAATCATTTTCTGCAATTGCGCGCCGTAGGAAAACGGATACAAAAAGCCATCCGAAGCGGCTTCATTAATCGCTTTCAACGCCTTTGGCGATGGACCATACGGATTTTCGTTGGCCGACAGACGTGCTTTCAGCGCACCTTTGGGAGCCGTTGGCGGTAAGGCACCGGCTGGCGCTGCGTTGTCCAGCCAGGGTTCACAATACGCGGCCGGGGCTGCGGCTAAACCAACACCCGCGAGCAATCCGGACCGGAGCCATTCACGACGATTAAGAGACATAAGAAAGAAGTGGTTAGATGTTTGTTTTCGTTTAATTTACCCCCTGAACCCGCGACAACCGGGAAAATGCCTGGCCCTTGTATTCGCCCGTCCAGGTCAGCGACACACTGCTACCGACGGCGGGCGCAGCAATGCCGAGTTCGGCCCAGGTTTTGGTCAGGGTGGCCTTTCCGGTGGCATCGGTTTTCAGATCCGCAATTGCCGTCATGACGGTCGCCGTGCCTTTCACCTCGCGTTTCATCAGCTTGACGGTTAATGACGCTACCGGAATGGAGTCGATGCCCACTTTGTAGTCCAGAATACCGCTTTTGTCCAGTTCCAGAATTTTCACGGTCATCACCACCGGGGCGGTAATTTTCTGCGTCACCACCGGTTCGGCGGTTTGTCCACCGCCGTCGGAGGCTCCGTCGACCAGTACCAGAACCGGCGCGACGACGCGATCGACAAAGGGATCCTCCGTTTTTTCGCACCCGGCGAGCAAGCTCCCTGCTGCAAGTAACCCACTCAAAATAAGGATTTTATAGCTCTTCATACGCATCTTCATGGTTAATTATAATTATTTCTCAACCCACCACAATTTAGACTTCATATCATCCGCTCCACCGAGCAGGGAGATGCCTTTATCCAGACTCACTTTGTTCAGGGAATACTCCGAAGTGGGATACTTCAGGCGGGTTGGCAGCACACCATCGTTCGAGAAAACCGACCGTGAATCTTTCGCGGGCAGCACCGGCAGACCCGTCCGGCGGTACTCCGTCCAGGCTTCGATGGCTTGCCCGAACAACGAAATCCACTTCTGCTCCATGATGGTCGTTTTGGTAGCGGTTCCTACTTTGGCCAGATACCCGGCGGGCACCGTCAAACCGTATTGGTCGAACGAAGCGGTGATGCCTTTCTCCAGATACGTCTGCGCACTGCCCGTGATGTCGCCATCCGCAGCCGCTTCGGCCAGAATCAGGTTCAGTTCCGAAAACGTCATGATGACGGCCGGGGCCGTTGGGGCCGTGAAGTAAGTCCCCAGTAAGGAACTCGTTCCGAGGTAAGCCGTGGCAACCGCATCGGGCAATCCGTTGGCGTGACCTTCGTATTTACCGGCTTTGTTGGGCTGCGCGTAAACCGTAATCCGGCTGTCACCCAGTTCATTCAGCCGGTCGGCCAGGGTTTTGCTGATGTTCCAGTCGGTTCGGCCGTCCTGAATCATCACCTGGTGCCACTCGTTGTTGCTGGGCAATACGGCGGAGTTGGTCAGTTTGGCATTGTCGGCATTGCTCGTAAAAACCGGATAGGTTGTTGCATTGCCCAGAATCTCGGCCATGACGGCCTTCGACTCCGCCGATTTTTTCACGGCCTGACGGTTTGCTAAGCGCAACCGCAGTGAGTTGGCAAACTTCTTCCATTTCAGAATGTCACCACCGTACAGAATATCACCAGCAATGGCCGGGCCTGTCACGCTCAACTTCTCGTTGGCGGTTTTCAGGTCTTTCAGCAAACCCGCATACACCGTTTCGACCGGATCATAAACCGGCGTGTAGTTAGGCGATTCAGCCGTGCCTTTCAGTGCTTCAGTATACGGAATAGGCCCGTAGACATCGGCCAGCAACGAGAACACCCACGACCGCATGACCAGTGCCACGCCTTCGTAGTTGGCATTTTCGAATTTGCCGCCCGGTCCGGCCAGCGCAATAATCCGCTGGTAGTTTACCTGAGCGTCGTTGAAAAATCCTTTCCAGTTGTTGGTATAAAACCCAACCGAAACTTCATAATTATCCCCCTCGTTGGAGTAGATGTTGCGGGTCAGATATTGCATCCAGCACATGGCCCCATCCAGATTCAAACGCTCAAAACGGGTCCGGACGCCCCAATAGCGATCAACGGAAGCTTCGAGGGCATAGGGCAACAGATACTGGGGGCTGATGGCGGTCGGATCGTTCGGGCTGACGTTCATTTCATCGAACTCCGACGTGCACGAACCCGCCAGCGTCATCAAACCGATACTCACAAAAAGTGCTTTTATGATCTTCATAGTCAATTCGTTTGGTCGGAATTAAAAGGACAGACTCAGGTTGGCGCCGATGCTGCGCGAGCTGGGCAATTCGCCGTAGGCAAAACCCTGCTGGTTAGCCCCAAACCGGTCCACTTCAGGATCGACGTGGGTGGTGTTTTTGAACAGCATCGCCAGGTTACGGCCCACCAGGGAGATCTTGGCCGAGCGGATTTTGACCCGGTTCAGGAAACCCGCCGGTAGCTGGTAGCCAATCGTAGCCTCACGGAGTTTGACGTAGCTGCCGTCGTAAATCGACGCTTCGTGGTAGCTGCGCGGGTTGTTGTAGGCAATGAGGGTTTTAGCCGGGACAATCACCGTGTTGGGGACGTAGTTGGGTGCTTCGGCGGTTCCGGCGTTGTAAACGCCTTTGCCAATCACGCCTTCTTCGCGGCCCACGGCGGTTTCTTCATACTGGCCCGTCCAGCGGGCGGTTCCGGTGCCTTCGTCGAAAAAGTCACCACCCCATTTCACATCCACCAAAGCCGAAACAGAGAAGCCTTTGAAGGTCAGGCTGTTCAACCAGCCACCCGTCCATTTCGGCTGCACGTTGCCCAGCGTGCGGGGCGTGGTCGAAATCACCGGCAAGCCATTGGCATTGTAAATCCGCTGTCCATCGGGGGCTTTTTCAAAACCGGTTCCGAAAAAACTGCCGTACGGTTGTCCAACCCGGGCTTCGGTAATCAATCCCTGCCGGGTGGCCAGCGTGTAGGTCGTCAGCCCTTCGGCCAGTTCCAGCACTTTGTTGCGGTTGCGGGAGAAGTTCAGGGTTGTTTCCCAGCTAAAACCGGTGGCGGTTTTGACGGGCGTACCGGTCAGCACCACTTCAAGGCCTTTGTTGGAGATTTTACCGGCGTTAAGAACGCGGGAATTGTAACCACTTGATTTCGAGATTTCAACCGCCAGAATCTGGTCACGGGAGAGCTGATCGTAATACGTTACGTCCAACCCAATCCGCCCTTTCAGGAAGCGGACATCAAGCCCCAGTTCCGTTCCGGTCGTAATTTCCGGCCGCAGCGTGGAGTTGGCAATCTGGGTGTTTTCATAAAACTCCGGCGTCGATCCCGCCCAGGAAGTTCCGGCTCGGAACGTTTGCAGCAACTGGTAGGGCAACGCATCGTTTCCAACCTGCGCCCAGCTCGCCCGAATTTTACCAAACGAAATCACATTGCTCTGCACATTCAGAAGATCGGTGATCACGGCACTACCCGATATGGATGGGTAGAAATACGAGCGGTTGTCCGAGGGCAACGTGCTCGACCAGTCGTTGCGGGCCGTAGCGTTCAGAAAGAGTGCGTTTTTGTAGCTCACTTCCAACGATCCGAATACGCTGTTGACCTGCGACTTTTCAATCGCGCTCTGGGCCGTGTTCCGGCTGGGGTTGGCGTTGGAGGCATTGTAGAGGCCGTCGACAACCAACTCACCCACGGCGAGCGAATTGCGTTTGTAATAATTCGTCCGGGAGATCGCACCGACCTGGATGTTGGTCGAAAAATCCGAATTAATGGCTTTGTTGAACGTCAGAATGGCATCGTGGTTGGTTTCCTGGCGACGCAGAATTTCTTCCGTGAAAGCACCGGGCGTCCGGTTTCCGTTCCGAACCCGCTCGAAATTGTTGACACTGATCCGCGTATCGGTCCAGACGTCGGTTCCACTCCGGACCATCAGACTCAGCGATGGCAGGATTTTGTAGTTCAGCGCGATGTTGCCCACCAGCCGGTCTTTTTCGTTATTAGACGGCAGCAACTCCGAAGAATAATACGGGTTGGTAAAGAACGTATGCTGCCAGTTGGGGGGATCGGTGTCGGCGGGTTTGCCGGGCAATGCCCGCTGGATGTGAACGCTGGTGTAATCCCGCCAGTTGCGCAACTTGGTGTAATCCGTTTGACGGTGCGCCCAGATGAACTCCTGACCGCTGCTGTAGCTCCGGTTACCGCCCGATTTGATGTATTCCGCCGAAACGGTTGCGCTGAATTTCGGGGTGAAGTTATAGGCGGAGTTGAATTTGAAGTTGTTCCGGTAGAAGTCGTTGTAGTAAATCAGCCCTTTCTGATCCATCCGACCAGCCGACAGGCGGAAGCTTCCTTTGTCGTTCCCGCCCGAAACCGCTACGCTGTTCGTAATGGTCTGTCCGGTTTGCCAGAAATCTTCCCAGTTGTTGGGGTTGGGCGTGAGCGGAGCCACTTCCTTGCCCGACCACCAGTGCCGAACCAGCCGACCGTCCATCGGGCCACCCCAGCTTTCGTCGGTGCCTTCGGTGCCGGTCAGGGGAGCCGTTGGGTAAGCCGCCCGGTATTGCTGAATTTCGAGCGGATCGGTAATGGCACCCGACCACCCGTCGGTGTACCAGGTCCGGTAGCCGTTTCCGCCACCGTACGTGTTCTGAAACTGCGGTTTGATCCAGGGGCGCTCAAACGTAACGTTGGAGTTGATTTCAACACCGATGCCTTTCGTTCCCGCTCCGTTTTTGGTCGTAATCAGAATGACCCCGTTTGCCGCCCGTGAACCATACAGAGCAGCCGCATTAGGGCCTTTCAAAATACTCATTTCCTTGATGTTATCCGGGTTTACTTCCGAAATCCCGGAACCGTACGTTTTGTCGAAGGATTGTTGAATCGGTACACCATCGACCACAATCAGCGGCTGGTTGTTGCCCGAAACCGATGAGGCACCCCGAATCTGGATGGTGGAACCGCTCCCCGGCCCGCCGTTGGAGCTAACCCGCAAACCGGCCACTTTGCCGGACAAGGCGTTGACGACGTTGGACGAACGCGCTTCGGTGAGTGCCGTGCCTTTGATTTCCTGCACCCCGTAGCCGAGCGATTTCACTTCTTTCTCAACCCCAAAAGCGGTTACCACGACCTCCGACAGCGACTTGACGTCCGTTTTGAGGGTTAAATCAAGTGTAGAGCGATTGCCGATGGCGATTTCTTCGGTTAAGAAGCCGATGGAGCTGATGATAATGGTTGCATTTTCGGAGGGGACTTTCAGGGTGAACTTGCCCTCGTTATCAGTTGTCGTTCCGGTTGTACTGCCTTTCACGACGACATTGGCCCCGGGGAGAGGCCCTTCTTCGGCCGCCAGAATGGTACCGGTAAGCGTACGCGTCTGGGCCGTAGCAACCACTACCGACAACCAGATCATCCCTACTAGTAATAGTAGCGTTTTCCTCATAATTAGCTAGGTTAACAAAGTACGTTAAAGATGGATAGTTGAACACGTCCATTGTCATGCAAACCCGGAGCGTTGGACGGCCGGACACTGGCCGCTTCGCCGAACCGCCCTCCGCAACCGGGCGCATGACAATGACTGATCATCCGGAGTTGCTCCGGATTCAGTGCTTTGTCCGAGATTTCTGGTACGGTTTTGATCCGAATGGACAACGCAATGCCCAGCCGACCAGATCGTCGGTAATTGGTTTGATTAAGGCTAAACGGAATGGTTGAACTGCCCTGAATTTCTCAGGCAGTGAATCCGGACCCTCCCTGCTCCATGCAGGAAATGCGTGATCCGGTCAGGGCTTTCCGGTAGTGCGGCCAGCGGATTGCCCTATAGAAAGAAAGAAGTCACTGTGGTTTGTCGATAAATCAAAAGTAAGCAAAACAATATATTTGCCAAATTAAATTGTCACTTTTTTAAGTATATACGTACAAAATTTTCAAAAAAATATCATTTGCCAAATGTGCCCATTGGTAACGCAAAATTATTTCTCTTTAAAATCCAATAGACAGGAGCCCGGATTGGACGGATACAACGGATTAAAACAGATTTTATCCGTGGACATCTGTTGCATCCGTTCCATCCGCGTCCCTGTCTATTGCCGGTTGTTCTTTTCGCCGATATACCGCTCGAAGAACTCGTAAATCCGCAACATCCGGTCAATCCGCTGGCGAACGTTCCCCGACCGGCTCATCTCGTGCGTACCGCCGGGCATCCTGACATACTCGACCGGGCGGCCCAGTATTTTCAGACTTTTGTAGAGCATTTCACTCTGGATTACGCCCGTTCGCAGGTCGTTTTCACCGTGTTTGATCAACAGGGGCGTTTTGATGTTTTCGACAAACGTGTACGGCGAATTGGCTTCCAGCACGTCTGCGGTCTGTTTCTGCCACGGATAGCCCCCGAAATAGTTCGGAACCAGCCGCCAGGCGTTACCTTCGCCCATGAAAGTCGTGAGGTCATACACCCCGCGCTGCGAAAAAGCCGCCTTGAAGCGGTTGTCGTGGGCCACAATCCAGGCCGTCAGATAGCCCGCATACGAACCGCCCGTAATCACCTGCCGACTCGTATCGACCCAGGCTTCTTTGGCGGCATCGGTCGCGGCTGCCAGCACATCTTCGGTCGGGCCGGTTCCCCAGTCTTTGACGTTGGCGCGCTGAAAATCAATCCCGTAGCCGCCCGACCCCCGCGGGTTGGCATACACCACGCCGTAGCCCTGCGAACAGAAATACTGAAATTCGTGCCACATCGACGCTTCGCCGGGTCCCCACATCGCCGTTGGGCCACCGTGCATGTTGAGCAGCAAGGGGTATTTCTTATTGGAAGCGGACGCGTCGTTTGCCGCCATCGCCGTGGGCTTCATAATCCAGTACTCGACCGTCTGCCCTTTCGAATTTTTGTAAGTCCGTTTTTCCGGAAAACTCAACGTTTTTCCGGCCACCCAGTCGTTGTGATTGCTCAGTTTCACCGCATTGGCCGTAAGCGGTTTTTGCGTCGTAGCACCCGTAAAAGCTGCCATATACAATTCCGACGGATTGGCAACGGCGGTTTTGGCAAACACCACCTGATCACCCGCCAGATCGAAGGCCGTGATCCCGCTGTCGAAATCCGACAATTGCGTTACCTGCTTCGTAGCCGGGTCAAGCCGGTAGAGCGGCACCCCGCCGTTCGATGATGCCGTAAAAAATACCGCATAGGCCGTGGTTGCGGGGCCTTTTTTCTTTTTCGGACCCGGCACCGCTCCCCATTTCAGATTGCCAGCCGCCCGGTCGAAAGCAACCACCTGCAAATCAGAAACCGACGTGCCGTTCAGGGCGGCTATGGCAAGCTGCCCCGCGTTAACGCCCTGTGCAGCATTCGTCAGCAAAACCAACTGACGACCATCGGGCGAAACCGAGGGTGAGAAATACGTTTTTCCGGCTTCCGACAGCAGGCTGATCCGTTTGCCCGAGCCATCGGCCGCCAGCCAGATTAGCGCGGCATCCTGCTCGCGGTCAGGGTGGCGGAGCGTATCGCGGTCGGTCACGGCCAGAATCCCTAGGCCGTCGGGCATCCAGACCGGAGCCTGGAACGAATAAAAACCGTGCGTCAAGGGTTTCGGCGTCGCGTTTTCTTTGACCTCGACTGCATACAGGTGGGTAAAGCTCAGCTCGGGTTCGGTGGTCGATTCGCCCTGAAAATTGAGCCGGTTGATGACTTTCGCTTTTTTATCCTCCACATCCTTGTTCAGATAGGCCCGGATTTCGGCCAGTGATCCGTCGGGATTTGCCTTCACGGTTTTGTCCGGTTTGATAAACTCATTGGTGGCGAAACCCGGTTTTTCCAACGACCAGGCCGGCACGGTTTTCCCCCGGTTCAGCAGCGAGTCTTTCAAAATGTCGGACAATGAGGCACTGGCCGTAAACAAAATCCGTTTGCCATCCGGCGACCATTGCGGACTGGAAGCCCCGTAGCTCAGTTTGGTTAACTGCCAGGCTTCGCCCCCATCGAGCGGCATCACAAAAATCTGAGATTTGCCTTTCACCGTCCGCACAAACGCAATCGACTTGCCATCGGGCGACCAGTCGGGCTGCCGGGCGCTTTCGCTGCCGTGGGTCAACGCTTTGGGATCGCCGGACGATGCGTCGCTACGCTTTAAGCCGGCTACATAAATATGGGTCTTATACTCATATTCATCTTTCTTCTCGGCGTCCGGTTCAATCGTCGTCAGTGTGTAAACCGCCTGTTGGCCATCGGGCGAGGTTTTGACGCCCCCAACCTGCCGGATGCGGGTCAGGTCGGTCACGGTAATCTTCTGTTTGCCGGTTTGGGCGTGGGCGTGCGGAAACAACAGCCCGAAAGCGGCTGCGAGGAGGAAAAGTTTCTTCATGAGTTTGTTTCTGAATGACTCCCGAAGATAACAAAAAGCCGATCTCTACCAACACCCCAAAGCCTGAAAGGCTTGCATCACTAGCCCCGGATAACATCCGGGGAGGACGGTATCACAACGGGGATGGCATTACCCCAACGGGACGGCGTATCCCAACGGAGTTATCCCATCGGGACATGATTCAACCCTTTCAGGGTTGGGACGCATTCGGAATGTGCGGATGTGCCCCGGCCTGCGGCCGGGGCTAATGATAGAAAGCCTTTCAGGCTTGTTTCTGATTGCCCCGATATAACGAAAATAGCCTGAAAGGCTTACATCACTAGCCCCGGATAACATCCGGGGAGGGCGTTACCCGACGGGGGTGTTATCCCACGGGAGGGTGTTACCCAACGGGGACGGCGTTGTCCCAACGGGGACGGCGTTGTCCCAACGGGGACGGCGTTATTCCAACGGGGGGTGTTATCCAACGGGGAGGGCGTTATTCCAACGGGGAATCTACAACCCGACATGGTAATCATACCCGCGTTCGGCCCAGAAGTCGCGGGGGCGCTCGTCGCTGAACCAGAGACTGCCGATGCGTTTCAGGTTTTTGACCCCATATTTCACCGGAATAATCAGACGCAGGGGCGCGCCGTGCGGATCAGTAAGCGGCTCGCCGTTCATTTCGTAAGCCAGAATCGTTTGCGGATGCAGGGCGCTGGGTGTGTCGATGCCGACGTAATAGCCACCATCGGGTGTTTTCATGCCGACGTACGGATACCATTCGTCCGAGCCGTCTTTCTGTCCCAACTGGTATTTTTTGGCAAATTCGGCAAAAGTCACCCCGCCCCAGTGTTGAATCTGGCTCCAGCCTTCGATGCACTTGAACTCAAAAATAATCTCCTGTTTCGGCAACGCTTTTAGTTCGTCGAGCGAAATTAACAGGGCTTTCCGGTCCGGTTGCTCCACTTTCAATCGCCAGGCGTCTTTATCGATCGCGCTCCGCAAACCGTCTCTGCCATTCACCCGCACGTTTTTGACCGCCCAGTCTTTCGGGAAAGTCGGAGCCAGATTCGCGTTGCTGAAATAGCCGTTGGCCACGTCCTCATTCACCTTCAAAACCTCACGGAATACCTTTGGCAACCCGGCTTCTTTGGGCTGGATTTTAATCCATTTCCAGAGGCTAAAGGGAATAACACCGGCCAGACCGAACCATGCGAACGCTTTCAGCGTCCGGCGACGAATCTGCTGCTCCGAGGTCAGCTCTTCGCGATGCGGCTTTTTTTCAGGAAGTTTTTCTTCAATATCATCAACTGTTGCCATAACGGTTTGGGGTCAGTTAGGCCGGGGTGGTTGGGGCCGGTGGTGTTTTTTCTGGCAACTTCTTTTCGACTTCGAAACCGGTCACCATCGCCTGAAAATTGTTCCAGCCCGCCCGGGCGACCTGCAATAGATGGATCACGAAAAACAAAACGTAGCCGATGGTCAGAATGAAATGCCACATCCGGGCGTTCTCGTAGCCGCCCGTTAAAGTCGTCAGTTCCGAAAACTGCGTGGGTTTGTAAATCGCCAAACCGGTCAGCAGCGATCCCACGCCCATCAAAAGAATAGCCGTGTACGCAATCCGCTGCGCGCCGTTGTATTTTACCTGCGGAGGAGCGGTTTTTCGGATTCCCAAATCGTGCAGCACCACCTGTCCGGCTTCCCGAAACGACCGTCGGTTGGGGAGCAGAAACCGCCATTCACCCGAAACAAAGGTGTAGAGAACGTACAGAAACCCGTTGATGGTGAACAGCCACATGAACACAAAATGCCACGACATGCCCTCGGCCAGCCGCCGACGCAGGTTCAGGGCCTGAATAAACCAGTTCGGGAAAAACTTAAACAGAACTGTATCGCCAATCTGGATTTTATAAGGCTGGTAGGCCCAGTAAATCAGCAATCCGCTCCAGATCATGACGAACAGGATTGGGAAGTTGATCCAGTGAAACCACCGGATCGCCAGCGGGTGTTTGTGGACGATGCGCTTCATTTTCCAACGAGTTCTTTCACCAGCCGATCCGCTTTGTAGATGTAGCGCATGGCAGCCACAATGGCTCCCGTATTGACCGAAACCGTGCGGTTTTTATCGGGAACAAAAATGAAACTCCCCGGCAGACTTTCCATGTTGCCGTCGAAAGCCAGCCCCACGGCTTCGCGGTTTTTGTTGATCAGCGGACTACCCGAATTGCCGCCGATGATGTCGTTTGTGGACACAAAACACATCGACTGCCGCAGCAATTCGGCCGGGGGAGCCAGCCAGCGTTTGGGCAAGGCCCACGGAAATTTGCCGTTGAAGGAATAATACCGGTCGTATAGTCCGGCAAAAGTGGTTTGATACGGTGCGACGGTTCCGTTGTACGGAAATCCTTTCACAATGCCATCGTTGATCCGCAGCGAAAACGTCGCGTCGGGCGGAATTCCGGTTCCGTAGACTTCATACAACAGCCGCCCCAGGTTACTTCGCAACACCGTCTGCCGACCGGTAATGGCCTTCACGGCGGCTGATGCCTGCTGGTAGCGCGGCACCGAAATGCGCGAAAGCGCTAGCAACGGATCGTTGTCGGCGCTGATGGCCGCCGGGCCTTTCGTCACCAGATCATTCACGTAGCCCTGGTCGTTCAGTTTCGTATTGTTCATCAAATAGGCAGCCGCTTCCTTAGGCGATTTGCCATTCAAAGCCGCTTTGATGTAGGGATCATCGTTGCCCAAAGCCGCCTGGGCTTCGGTCAGGTGAGCCGCCAGATAGGCTTCTTCCAGCGCCCGGTCGGTCAATTTAGGGGTTTGCAGCAACTCTTTGATCTGCTCCGCCCGGCCGGGATTCTGGCGGGCCACATCGGCATATGTAATTAGCAAATGGGCAAAAACCAGCAAATCACCCCGCGCCAGCTCGCTGGGCGACAAGTACGTATTGTCCTTGTAGTATTTCCGAAGATCGCCCACATTGGTGGCAATATTGTCCCAGAGTTTCAGGTTGATATCGACCTTCGACCCCGTAGTGCCATTGGCCGCGTCGCTCTTCTGGCCGGAACCCGTACTCATTTTCGCCTGTCCGCGCCCGCCTTCCAGCCGCTGGGCGTCGGCTTTGAACTGCTGCTCGAAAGCGCCTTTCCGGGCAAGCAAATACGGGTCGCGCAAGCCTTCCAACTGACCACCGTAGGCTTTCAGGCTGTTTTCAAAACTAAAAATTTCATTCTGGATGCTGTCGCTTTTCGCCGTGGCATTGTAGATCTGCAAGGCATCGGCGCGGTTGCGGAGCAGTTGCAGAACATACGGTATTTTCAGGTCGCGGTCGAATTCCAGTTCGGCCACGGTTTTCAGTCGCTCGGTGCTGCCCGGATTTCCGGTTACAAAAACCGGCTCGTTTTCCTTGATTCCGTTGGGATTGAACTTAAAGAAGTGCGTGGTTTTCAGCGGTTTCCCGTTGTCATAAACCCGGAAAAACGAGAAATCCAGCGCGTAGCGCGGATAGGTGAAGTTGTCGGGATCTCCGCCGAAAAACCCGAGTTGCAGTTCGGGCATCAGCACCAGCCGAACGTCGTTGTAGCGTTTGAAACCATACAGCGAATACCGCCCGCCGTTGTAGAAGGTAATCGTTTGCAGTTCAAGTCCTTTCCATTCCGGCTGACTGCCAAATTCCTGCTTGATGGTTGCAAATTCCCGCTCGCGCATCTGCAGTTGCTCGGCTTCGGATTTACCGAGTGCCATTGCGGCCTGTACGCGGGTGGTGATGTCTTCAATTTTCAGTAGCTGATCAACGTACAGATTTTCTACCTTGCGTTCTTCGGCGAAGGTTTTGGCAAAAAAACCGGTGCTGTTCAGGTCTTCGCCTTTCCGCTGCACGCCCGTTCCCGACTCCCGCGCGCAGTGGTGGTTGGTCATCACCAGACCATTCGCGGAAACGAACGAAGCCGAGCAGTAGTCGGCAAACCGCAGCGATGCCAGCCGAACCTCGTCAAACCATTTCTGGTCGGGTGTAAAGCCGTATGTTTTCTGGAAATATTCCTGAGGTGGATTGTCGAACGTCCACATCTTGCCCATATCGAACAACCCGGCTTTCACCGTATCGGGATTCAGCGTAGGTTGGGCCGAAACAACAAGAACGTAGATTGAAAAAAGGGCAGTCAGCAGGAATTTGATCATATCGTGAACTATGATTATGCAGATTAACAAACTCAACAGAGCCGCGTTTTGTGTTTAATTGTAACCAGCTTACGTGCCAGAGGCACGACATGTTTGTAGAAATAGCAAGTGACTAATCCCATGTCCCGCGTGCCTTTAGGTACGCAATAGCTCTGGTGGTCGCGTACCTAAAGGCACGCAGAGATAGTCGGAGCTATTCCTTCTACAAACATGTCGTGCCTCTGGCACTTAACAACATCTATTTCGACCTATTTTGAATCAGGATTGTGCGAATAAACGAATAAACAAGGTATAAAAATAATCTCAGTTAATCCGTCAATCCGCCTAATCTCGCTTCAGGACATTTCATTCTTCATTACAAACTCTTCGGCGTCTTTGTCGTCTTTTCGAACAAAAGGCCTGATGATCAGCCGGGTACCGCGCTCGTAGGTAAACAGGCGATAAATCCAGTTGCTCAGAACGACCAGTTTACTCCGAAAACCGATCAGGTAGTAAATATGGACAAACAGCCACGCTACCCACGCAACAAAACCGCTGAGGTGCAGATTGCCCGGCAAATCGGCGACGGCCCGAACGCGGCCAATGATCGCGAGAGAGCCTTTGTCAAAATAATCAAACTGCGTCATTTCCTCCTTGCGGATCAGTCGGCGCAGGTTTTTCGCCAGGTGCTGACCCTGTTGAATCGCCGGTTGAGCCACGCCGGGATGCCCGTTCGGCCATTTTTCGCTTTTCATGAAAGCAATGTCGCCGATGGCAAAAATATCACTGTATCCGGCCACCTGATTGAATGCATTGACGGTTACGCGGCCACCGCGCACAATGCTTTCTTTCGGCAACCCGTCAATGAGCGCACCCGTAACGCCAGCCGCCCACACCACCGTCTGCGACCGGATCTGCTCCCCGGTTTTGAGCGTCACCACGTCGCCGTCGTAGGAATCGACCAGGGTTTTCAGCTTGATGATGACGCCCATTTCTTCCAGGTATTTCTGCGTTTTGGCACTGGCTTCCGGCGACATTGGCGGCAAAACCCGCTCCAGCCCTTCCACCAGGTAAATCTTCATCTTGCTGAAATCCAGACCCGGATAATCGCCCGGCAGAACGTGTTTGCGCATTTCGGCCAGCGAACCCGCCATCTCAACACCCGTTGGCCCGGCGCCAACAATCACGAAATTCAGTAAACTTTCCCGGTTTTCGGGATCGACCGTAATGCTGGCCTGCTCAAACGACTGCAGCAACTGGCTGCGGAGGTTCAACGCTTCGGGAATCGTTTTGAGCGAAAAGGAATATTTCTGAACCTGGTCGTTTCCGAAAAAATTAGCCTTCGTTCCCGTTGCAATCACCAGGTAATCGTAATGCAACTCGCCAATCATCGTCTTCACGGTTTTTGCCACCGGATCGACGCCCAGAACGCGCACCAGCCTGAAGTGAAAATCCTCGTATTCTTCGTCGAACATCTTGCGGATTGGTTCGGCAATGGCGTCTGGTTCCAGCCCGGCCGTGGCCACCTGATACAGCAGCGGCCAGAAACCGTGGTAGTTCTGCTTATCGAACATCACAATCTGAAAATCTTTGCCGTTCAGCTTTTTCACCAGATTGAGCCCGCCAAAACCGCCACCGATGACGACCACCCGCGGCTTGGTTGTTTCGGGAATATTGAGCGAGAGCTTATCAAAATTCAGCATGATCGTAGGGTTCTATCGAGTTGTTACCTTGGTAACTCTTCACCAGCGAAACTGTTAACTTCAGTCTCGGTTATACTTTTTGAATACCTTCTATCGTACTAACAAAGAATAAGACCATTAGAATGCCTGAATGAAGTATTTCTTCCTGTTTTATTTTGTGTTTTGGATGGCCGGTTTTGTCGCCCTCGCTCAGCCTGCCGCTTCCCGTTCCGTCGCGACGGTGAGCGGGTATGTTCGCGAAAAAGGGAGCCGCGAAGCACTCATCGGCGTCAATGTCTACCTGCCCGGCACTTCGACTGGCACCGTTACCAATACCTACGGTTTTTATTCGCTGACCATTCCCGTTCAGGACAGCCTGACGCTGTCGTTCTCGTTTGTGGGTTATGAGAGCATTCAGGAAACCTTCGCGTTCCGGAAAAATACCGTGCTCGACGTTCAGTTGACGCCCGGCCGTTTGCTGTCGGAAGTGATCGTGACCGGCAATCGCAGCGATGAAAAAGTGAGCGAAAGTCCGCAGATGAGCACCATCGACGTTCCAGTGGCACAAATCAAGAAAATACCGGCTTTTCTGGGCGAGAAAGATGTCCTGAAAGTGCTGCAACTGATGCCGGGCGTGCAGAAAGGTTCCGAAGGCAGCACCGGGATTTACGTCCGTGGGGGCGGCCCCGACCAGAATCTCATCATTGTTGATGATGCCATTGTCTACAATGCCAACCACCTGTTCGGCTTTTTCTCGGTTTTCAATGGCGATGCGCTCAAAAGCGTCGAACTGATCAAAGGCGGTTTTCCGGCGCGGTATGGCGGGCGGCTCTCGTCAGTCATCGAGATGAACATGAAGGAAGGCAACAAGGAAAAGCTCCACGGCGAAGGCGGTATTGGCCTGATTGCGTCGCGGCTGACGCTGGAAGGACCACTGACCAAAAAGAAATCGGGGGCGGGCTCGTCGTCGTTTCTGGTGTCGGCCCGTCGGACGTACCTGGATTTTGTGGCCCGACCTCTCATCAAACAGCAAACCGATGGGCAGATTGTGGCCGGGTATTACTTCTACGACCTGAATGCCAAAGCCAATTACGATTTCGGTCCGAAAAACAAGCTGTACCTGAGCGGGTATTTCGGTCAGGACCGGTTTTATGTCGATGATCAGGAAACCGCCACCAAAATTAACCTCGACTGGGGCAACAGCACGGCGACGCTCCGCTGGAACCACCTGTTTTCGCAGCGGCTTTTTTCCAACCTCTCGCTGATTTTCAGCAATTACAAATTCCAGATTTCGTCGGACGAGCAGGATTTGCAAACGGCCGACCAGTTTTCGCTGCGCTACAGTTCCGGCATTCGGGATTTTTCACTGAAATACGACGTCGACTATTATCCGTCTCCCCGGCATTCGATCCGGTTTGGCGTCCAGACCATTGCGCACCGGTTTACACCCAGCGCGGTCGTTTTGCAAAATACACTCATCAACCAATACACGACTAAAATTGACGCCATCGACGTGGTGGAATCCGGTATGTATGCCGAAGACAACTGGCGCCCCAACGAGCACTGGCGCATCAACGCCGGGA
This sequence comes from Larkinella sp., assembly GCF_965227735.1. Classification (NCBI taxonomy): domain Bacteria; kingdom Pseudomonadati; phylum Bacteroidota; class Cytophagia; order Cytophagales; family Spirosomataceae; genus Larkinella; species Larkinella sp. The sequence goes on from NZ_OZ245776.1 coordinate 3,127,456, forward strand.
TTCGGCTGAGTCATTTCATCCAGAAACAGGTGAATTACGTCCGGCCCGAACCGCGCATTTCGGCGGCTTACGTCATCAAACCGTCGCTGTCGGTCAAGGCGTCGTATGCGCTGATGAACCAGTACGTCCATCTGCTGTCCAATACCGGCATCGGCCTCCCGACCGACCTCTGGGTGCCGACCACCGATCAGGTAAAACCGCAGCAATCGCAGCAGGTCGCTGTCGGCATCGCCAAAGACTTCGCCGACAAAGGCACCACCCGCGGACTGACGCTGACCGTGGAAGGGTATTACAAAACGATGAACAACATCATCAATTACCGCGAAGGCGCCAGTTTTCTGCTGATCAACAGCCCGGAATCGGCCAATCAGGTGCGCTGGGAGGATAATGTAACGGCGGGCAAAGGCTGGTCGTATGGCGCGGAGGTTTTGTTGCAGAAGAAACTGGGGCGGTTTACGGGCTGGACCGGCTACACACTGTCGTGGACGCAGTGGCAGTTTCCGGAACTGAATTTCGGGAAGAAGTTTTACCCCCGTTACGACCGGCGGCACGACATTTCGGTGGTTGGCATTTACGAAATCAATCCGCGCATCACGCTTTCGGGAACCTGGGTGTATGGCACCGGCAATGCGCTAACAGTTCCGCTGGCGAAATACCAGGCCGCAACACACCAGGTCAATCCGATTGTCAACAACGACAACTCGTTCATCAACCAGTTTTTCAGCTACGGCCGGGCAGTGAACGACTACAGCGAGAAGAACAGTTTTCGGGCCGAAGCCTATCACCGCATGGATGTTGGCATCCAGTTTCACAAGAAAAAACGGCATCACGAGCGCACCTGGGAAGTCAGCGTCTATAACCTCTACAACCGTCGAAACCCGTTTTTCTACCAACTGAACACGGTGACGAACGAGCAGACCAACCAGCCGACCAGGACGGTTTTTCAACGTTATTCCGTATTTCCGATTGTTCCATCGGTTACCTACGGCTTTAAATTTTAACCGGTTATGATGCTTCGTCTGTCATCTCTGTCTGTGCTGTTGCTGCTGGTTATGATGGCCTGTCAGAATCTGGTCGCCGAAATTGACCCCAGCAAACTGCCACCCATCGACCGCAAGCTGGTGGTGAACGGCTACTTGTCGCCCCAGGATACGGTGCTGGCGGTATCGGTGTCAAGTTCGCAGACGGTTTTGGGCGACATCGTTACTGACTCGGTCAATACGGTTCGGGAAGCCATCGTTCGTATAGCCAGTGAAGGAAAAACAGTGACGCTGGCTTTCGATCCGAAGCAGCGGGTGTATCTGGCCGACGTGCGGCAGTTGCCGGTTTTGGTGGGAAAAACGTATACGCTTCAAGTCGGCGCACCGGGTTTTGAAACCGTCGCCAGTTCCTGTACGATTCCGGCCAACATACCGGTTTCGGAACTGAGACTTGATTCCGCCCAATCCTACGTTGGGCCGGGTCTGGAACCCATCTGGCAGTACAATGTTCGGGCGATCTGGCAGGACCCGGCGGGTCAGACCAACTATTACCGGGTGGCTGGCTACGGCGAGTGCCTCAATTGGCCGCCCCGGTTTCCGGAAGCCCACATCGACACCACCGGACCCAAAGTGCTGATGCGGGGAATTATCGGTTTCGGTCGGCAGGATCAGTACATTTCCGACCAGAATCAGGATGGGCAACTGCTGTTGTCGGTGCGCGGTGACGTGCCGCTGAACTTCGATTATTCGTACTATGACAGCACCCGACAGATGACGTACGCCGGAAGCTATGTATTTTCAAAACCGCTTACCATTCGGGTGTCGGTTTTGCAGGTCGATGAAAACTATTTCACCTACCACCGGGCGCGCCAGCAGCAACGCCAATCGCAGAATAACCCGTTTGCCGAGCCGGTGCTGATGCCCACCAACATTCAGGGCGGTCTGGGCTGCTTCGGGGCTTATAACCGCTCGACACTGGTGATGCTTGTCAAATAGATAGGAACGCGTTCTTAAAAAGAGTTAATTTCCAACCTTTCCACACTTTTTTATCTCCTTCATCGTATACGGATTGAAGCATTTTCATTTGTATACGAAAACGATGAAACACACGCTACTCTCTCTATTTCTTCTCTTCTTCTCTGATTTACCGGCCTGGGCGCAAAAACCGGCCAATCGTTTCACCGTCAGCGGCTATGTGCGCGAAGAAGGGAGTCAGGAAGCCCTGATTGGCGTCAACATTTATTTACCCGGCACTTCGACCGGCACCGTCACCAACACCTACGGTTTTTACTCCCTGACCCTTCCGGCGGAGGACAGCGTGACGCTGGCTTTTTCATTCGTCGGCTACGAATCCGTGCAGCAAACCGTTGCATTCCGGCAAAACAGAGATTTGAACATTCAGTTGACGCCCGGTCGTTTGCTGTCGGAAGTGACCGTGACCGGCAATCGCACGGGCGAGGAGAAAGTCAGTGAAAGCGCCCGGATGAGTACCATCGATGTGCCGATCAACCAGATCAAGAAAATACCGGCTTTTCTAGGCGAGAAGGATGTATTGAAAGTTTTGCAACTCATGCCGGGTGTGCAGAAAGGCTCCGAAGGCAGCACCGGGATTTATGTGCGCGGGGGTGGCCCCGACCAGAACCTGGTGATCATGGACGATGCCGTGGTCTACAACGCCAACCACCTGTTCGGTTTCTTCTCGGTTTTCAACGGCGATGCGCTCAAGAGCGTGGAACTGATCAAAGGCGGTTTTCCGGCGCGTTATGGCGGGCGGCTGTCGTCGGTGATCGAAATGAACATGAAAGAGGGCAATAAGGAAAAACTGCACGGCGAAGGCGGCATTGGCCTGATTGCGTCGCGGCTGACGCTGGAAGGGCCACTGACCAAAAAGAAATCGGGGGCGGGCTCGTCGTCGTTTCTGGTATCGGCCCGCCGGACCTACCTGGATTTTGTGGCCCGGCCCCTCATCAAGCAACAATCCAACGGGGAGACGGTAGCGGGTTATTACTTCTACGATCTGAATGCCAAAGCCAATTACGATTTCGGTCCGAAAAATAAATTGTATCTGAGCGGGTATTTCGGCCAGGACCGGTTTTATGTCAACGACAAAAAAGAAGGGACTAACATTGGGCTGAACTGGGGTAATGCCACGGCTACCTTGCGGTGGAATCATCTTATTTCCGAAAAAGCCTTCTCCAATACATCGCTCATTTTCAGCAATTACAAATTTCAGATTTCGTCGGACGAATTGAATTTTCAGGATCAGGAAGCTTTTTCGCTACGCTACAGTTCGGGTATCCGGGACTTCTCGATCAAGCACGACGTCGATTTTTATCCGTCTCCCCAGCATTCGTTGCGGTTCGGTGTCCAGAGCACGTTTCACCGGTTTACGCCCAGCGCCGTGGTGCTGAAAAATACGGACATCAACCAGTTTAAACAGGAAGTTGACGCCATCGATGTTTTGGAGTCGGGACTGTACGCGGAAGATAGCTGGCGACCAAACAGCCGCTGGCGAATCAACGGGGGACTGCGACTGAGCCATTTTGTGCAGAAGCAGGTGAATTATTTCCGGCCCGAACCACGCCTTTCGGCGGCTTATATTCTCAAGCCCAGTTTGTCGGTCAAGGCGTCGTATGCGCTGATGAATCAGTATGTCCATCTGCTGTCTAATACCGGAATCGGTTTACCGACCGATTTGTGGGTGCCAACCACCGATCGGATCAAACCGCAGCAATCCGAACAAATCGCGGTTGGGATTGCCAAAGATTTTGCGGATAAAGGCGCCACCCGGGGCCTGACGCTAACCGTAGAAGGCTATTACAAAACGATGAACAACATCATCAACTACCGCGAAGGAGCCAGCTTTTTGTTACTCAATGATCCCACTTCGGCCGAAAAAGTGCGGTGGGAAGACAACGTAACCCGTGGAAAAGGATGGTCGTACGGGGCGGAAGTGTTGTTACAGAAGAAAGTCGGCCGGTTTTCAGGCTGGGTGGGCTATACCTTGTCGTGGACACAGTGGCAGTTTGCTGAATTGAACTTTGGTCAGAAATTCTTCCCCCGTTACGACCGTCGGCACGATGCGTCTATCGTCGGAATTTATGAAATCAGCCCCCGCATTACGCTATCCGGAACCTGGGTGTATGGCACCGGCCAGGCCCTGACCGTGCCCACCAGCGAATACCAGGCCGTTACGCACCAGCCCCTGTACGATTCTTACTACAGCGATGCTACGCCGTATCTGAATTTTGGCCGTCAGGTTGAAGCATACGGTACCCAGAAGAACAGTTTCCGGGCCGAACCGTATCACCGCATGGATTTGAGTGTTCAGTTTCACAAGAAGAAAAAGCACCACGAACGCACCTGGGAATTCAGCGTGTATAATCTCTACAACCGCCGAAACCCGTTCTTTTACGGACTGGACACCAAGGATCAGGGGCAAGGGAAACCGAGCAAAACCGTCTTGTACCGGTATTCCGTTTTCCCCGTTGTGCCATCGATCAGTTACAACTTCAAGTTCTGAAAACCGTATGAAAAACTGTATCGCTGTTTTGTGTTGCCTGAGCGGCCTGATGGCCTGCGACAGTCTGAAGCAGGAAGTGAACCCGGCACTGATCAATGCCGAAGCCGAGAAGATCGTCGTAGCCTGCTTCATTGCTCCGCAGGATACGGTATTGACGGCGGAAGTGTCTCTGTCGAAACCGGTTCTGGGCGAAAATACCGGCTACGACAAGCGGGTGAACAACGCCACCATTACCCTTTCGGATGGCGTTCGCTCGATTGTTTTTGATCGCCGTGACGGACAATACCAGGGGCAATATTATTACGGGGCCGATCCGAAGAAGTTCCCGATTGTCGCTGGCCAACGCTATACGCTGACCGTCCAAATCCCCGACGGGCGGAAAGTTGAAGCGGTTTGCACGGTTCCAAAGGCGGTTGTTCCCCGCGCAGTAGTACTGGATTCGATCCCAACGTTCGAGAATGGCTTTTCCGGTAAAGACTATTTTGTGCGCTTAAAGTGGCAGGATCCGGCGGGTGAAGAAAATTTTTACCGGGTTGCCGGTGTATACAATTATTTGCCGCTCCAGTCAACTTATCCGAACGCGCCAACGCCCAACTGGGTCCGCAATTTAATCGATTACCGGCCTAATGGCGATGACCGTGACCTGGTTGACGACCGGCAGCGCGACGGTGAAATCCTGAACTCACCGCGTGGTTTTTTGCGGTTCTATGGATTTAGCCAGCAAACGCTGTTTGAACGCGTTCAACGTCTCAATTGCGTCATCGATCTGCTCCACGTCGATGCCAATTATTATCAGTATCAGGAGGCTGTTCTACGCCAGACGCAAACCGGTGACAACCCTTTCGCCGAACCCGTTCTGGTTCCCACCAACATCCAGGGCGGTCTGGGCTGCTTTGGTGCCTACAACCGCTCGACGATTACGGCTGTCTTAAAATAAGCACGACCACGCATCCAAAACCAGCCCGTTTTCGTACACAGCAATACGAGATACGGTCATCGAAATTGTCCGATAAATCGTATCTTGGGTAACCGATTCATCATCAACGCGCTGCCGGATGAAACGCCTGCTGATCGTGCTGTGCCTGCTGGTTTCCGGCTTCAGCAGTCCGGGCCAGGATCGGCATGCCATCAGCGGAACGGTTTCTGAAGCAGGTCGCGGCAATCCGCTGGCTGGTGTCAACGTTTATACGTCCGACAAAACCGCCGGTACAACAACCGATCTGAACGGTTTTTTCACCCTGACCCTTCCGGGTAACGACAGTCTGACACTAGTTTTTTCTTTCGTGGGTTATCAAACGGTGACGAAAACCGTCTCGCTCCGAAGTCCGCAGCCGCTCGTGGTTTTTCTACCGGTTGGGCAAACATTGCGCGAATTGACAGTGCTTTCATCAGCGAGTCAGCCGGTCATCAGCCGCATTCCGCAAATGAGTCAGCTTAGCATTTCGGGTCGTCAAATCGAAAAAATACCGGCATTACTGGGTGAAAAAGACATTTTACGGGTTCTACAACTCCTGCCGGGCGTGCAGAAAGGCTCCGAAGGCACGACCGGAATTTACGTGCGCGGGGGCGGCCCCGACCAGAATCTGATTCTCCTCGACGATGCGGTGCTCTACAATTCCGGCCATTTGCTGGGCTTTTTCTCGGCCTTCAACGGCAGCGTTGTCCGGAACGTCGAACTGACCAAAGGCGGTTTTCCGGCGCGGTATGGCGGGCGGCTTTCCTCCGTCATCGAAGTGACGACGAAAGAGGGCAATCCGGAAAAACACGCCGGGGAGGCCAGTCTGGGGCTGGTGGCATCGCGCCTGCTGCTGGAAGGCCCGCTCGGCAAAAAACAGTCGGCGAAGCACCCTGCTACCTTTCTGGTGGCGGGTCGCCGGACCTACATCGATCTCGTCACCCGCCCGTTTGCCGCTTCCTCCCCATCGGGATCGCCCCGGAACACCACCTATTTTTACGATCTGAATGCCCGATTGAACTACAGAATGAGTCGGAAAAACCAGTTGTTTCTGAGCGGTTACTGGGGCCGGGATGCGTTTTCCAACCGCCAGCAGTCTGGCAATAGCCCGTTGCAGGGAAGCCTTACCTGGCGTAATGCAACGGGAACACTCCGCTGGAATCATGTAGCTTCCGAACGCTGGCGGGCCAATCTTTCGCTCATTTACAATCAATACCGCTTGATGGTTGCCAATGAAAGTGGCAGTCGCGATACGTCGGCTTTGCAGTATTCGCTCCGGTATCGCTCCGGGATTCGGGATCTGTCGCTGAAATACGCCGTCGAATACTTTCCGGAAAACCACCAGCTTCGGTTTGGATTTCAAAGCACGCATCACCGGTTTGCGCCCGGAGCCGTGGTAACAACCGGCGATGTCGACCCGGCCACGCCCCGGCTTTTTATCGACGTGCTGGAATCCGGGCTGTATGCTGAAGATACCTGGAAACCGGCTTCCCGCTGGAACCTGAATGCCGGTTTCCGGCTCAGCCATTTCCTGCTACTCCAAACGGGTTCGGTTGGCGGGAAGTCGGTTGAGCGGCCCGAAATTCCCGGACCGCGAAGTGGAGGTCGGCCGGTTCAGTATTTTCGCCCCGAACCCCGGCTGTCGATGGCCTACCAGATCGATAGCACCACCTCGCTGAAAGTATCGTACGCGCTGATGACGCAGTATACGCACCTGTTGTCTAACAACGGTGCCGGTTTGCCCGCCGACCTCTGGATTCCGACTACCGACCGGATTCGTCCGCAACAAGCCCAACAGATTGCCGTCGGTTTAGCAAAAGATTTTATTCACCCCGAAAAACCCACCCGGAACCTGACGCTGACGCTCGAAGGCTATTATAAACGCCTGAAAAACAGCATCAGCTACACCGAAGGCGCGAGTTTTCTGACCACCGAACCCGCGCCGACCGCCGAGGCAAAACCCTGGGAAAGCAACATTACGGCGGGCCGGGGATGGGCCTACGGGGGCGAAATTCTTTTGCAGAAAAAAACCGGGCGGTTTTCCGGCTGGGCGGGCTACACGCTTTCCTGGACGTGGTGGCAGTTTCCGGCCCTGAACGGGGGCGTGAAATTCCACCCGCGCTACGACCGTCGCCACGATGCTTCGCTGGTGGGTCTCTACGAAATCAAACCCGGCCTTACGCTCTCGGGCACCTGGGTCTACGGAACCGGACAGGCGCTGACGTTGCCCATTTCCCGGTTTTCAGGCTATGAAAACCGCCCGACGTCTGCGGTGAATTCCGGCAATCCGCAGCAGCAACTGTTCGGAACGGCGCCCAATGTCAAGGAATACGGCCCGCGAAACGGTTTTCGGGCGGAGGCTTATCACCGGCTGGACATCGGTTGCCGGTTTTATAAACAGCGAAAACGCTACGCCCGAACCTGGGAAGTCGGCATCTACAACCTGTACAACCGCCGGAATCCCTTTTACTACTCGCTGGAAGGTAAGGACCAGGGCGTGGGCAAACATTCCAAAAGCGTGCTTTATAAATATTCACTTTTTCCGGCAGTTCCGTCGGTCAGTTATACGGTTTCATTCTGAAGACAGAAGCATGAAAAAGTTTGGATGGCTTATCGGTATTTTGGGGCTGGCTTCCTGCCAGAATCTACGGCAGGAGGTGCAACCGCAGCAACTGGCGGACCAGCCGGTCAAACTGCTGGTGGCCTGTTTCATTTCGCCCCAGGACACGGTGCTGGCGGCCAAAGTGGCCCGTTCCCGCCCGATTCTGGACGATGAAACGGTGATTAATCTGGAGATTACCAACGCAACCGTAACGCTGCAAACCGGCTCCCGCAGCATCGTTCTGACCTATCATTCCCGGCTCCGCTATTACCGGGCTTCTCCGAACCAGTTCCCGATTCGGGCCGGAGAAACCTATCAGTTACGGGTGCAAACGCCGGATGGGCAATCGGTGGAAGCCCGCACCAAGGTTCCGGAAGCGGTTTTGTTGCAGCAAGTTCGGCTGGATTCGGAAGTGGTTCTGGAAAATAATCAGGTGCGAAAACGGTTTTTTGCGCGGTATGTCTGGTCCGACCGCTCCGGCCAAACCGAGTATTACCAAACGGCGGGAATCGTCGCCTACCGCTGTTCCGGTTGTTCGCCTGACAAGACGATTCGAGAACCGGTTCAGTTTGTTGGGGAGCAGGGGTTGTATACCGATCGGGAAAGCAAGGGCGGGCAGATGGTTTCCGATCCCGGCTACCTGGGCGTTTCCATTCCGTCCAATCAGCCTTTTTTTCCGACGCTGTTCAGCAAACCGTTTGTTCTAACGGCCGATTTACGGCATGTCAATGAGGATTATTACCACTATCATCAGGCGTTGGGGCAACAACTTCAAATTGAAAGCAATCCGTTTGCCGAACCCGTACCGATTCCGTCCAATATTCAGGGAGGGTTGGGTTGCTTTGGTGCTTACGATCGCTCGACCCTGACGGTTAGGCTGGAGTAAAAAACCCCGAACAAGACCTGTCAGGTTTCTAAAACCTGACAGGTCTTGTTCGGGGTTTTTTACTTACTTTTAATATCGCAGCGTTACGCGCTTTGCTCATTGCTGTTCATCACTTCCGTCTGCTTCCGGATCGACTCCATGTGGATAATCTTGAAGATTTCTTCCACCAATTCCGGATACAAGCCCATTTTCTGGCCCTGTTTTGCGCGCGTTTCGTGTACTTCCTTCCAACGATCGGGCTGGAAGACGGTTACGTTGTTTTCGCGTTTGTATTCGGCCAGTTTCTCGACAAGGGCCATACGGGCTGCCAGCATCTCGACCAGTTGCCGATCCACGTTATCAATTTTGCTCCGGATTTGCTCCATCGCCCCCTGGAACTCGATGTTCTGCGAATCCACTTTGCGGATGTGCAGGTGCTCCAGCATTTGGCCGAAAGCCGCCGGCGTCAGTTGCTGGGCCGCGTCGCTCCAGGCATTGTCCGGATCGATGTGCGACTCGACGATCAGACCGTCGTAGTTCAAATCCATCTGCATCTGTGCCAGTTCCTGCAAATACGCGCGCTTACCGGCCATGTGGCTCGGGTCGCCAATGATGGGCAGGTTCGGGAACATTGATTTCAGTTCGATCGCGATTTGCCACAGCGGAATGTTGCGGTATTTCGAAGCCTCACCGGTAGAGAAGCCGCGGTGAATAGCGCCCAGTTTGGTGATCCCTGCTCCGGCAATCCGTTCGAAGGCTCCAATCCACAGCGCCAGATCCGGGTTAATTGGATTTTTCACCAAAACCGGAACATCGACACCCCGCAGGGCATCTGCAATTTCCTGTACATTAAAAGGGTTTACCGTCGTGCGGGCACCAACCCACAGGATGTCAACGCCGTATTTCAACGCCAGTTCGATGTGCTCGGGGGTGGCGACTTCCACCGCAAACGGCAACCCGGTTTCGGCTTTGGCGCGCTGAATCCACGGCAAAGCCGCTTCTCCCATGCCTTCAAAGCTGCCAGGGCGTGTGCGGGGCTTCCATACACCGGCACGAATGACATGAACCGCACCCAATTGAGCCAACTGGCGGGCGGTTTCAACTAATTGCTCTTCGGTTTCGGCGCTGCACGGCCCCGATATAATGAGCGGTTTTCCGTTCGTCTCTATCCAGCTATTCAGCGGCAGGACTTCTAAACTTGGCTTCATACTCGTACTCAATCGTTTAATACTCCTATTACTCTACCGGGAACTTTTTATTAAAAAATTTTAGTATATTAGCTGTAGATACAGGCGTTTTCAGTTAACTTTACATCCCTTTTGCGCTGACAACAAAATGATGTTAAAACAAGTTTACAGGTCAGTGTTAGGAATACCGAAAACAAGTTTTAACTTTCGGATCACAAGTTGGTGCATCAGACAGTGATTATGTCAAACCGAAGTTCTTCTTCTATGCCAACGATCGTTCAACGGGCCACAACCACCAAGTCCGTCTCGTTTGAAGACACATCGATTGCCTTCTCTTCCCAATCCAACGGGAAACTTCGTAAAACGTATTGGTTATTTGCGTTGATGAATCAAGGTTGGCTGGTAAATTTAGGCACTTTTTTTATCAAACTGGCATTCAAACTTCAACTTCCCGTAAAAAAACTCATCAAGAGTACGATTTTCGAGCAGTTCTGTGGGGGCGAAACCATCCGCGATTGTGAAAAAACCATCCAAAAACTGCACAGCGGGCGCGTTGGCACCATTTTGGATTATTCCGTTGAAGGAGAAGACAACGAAGCCTCTTTCGACGAAACGGTTCTGGAAATTCTGCGAACCATCGAGCGTGCCAGTGAATCGAACGACATTCCATTCTGCGTTTTCAAGGTTACCGGCATCGGCTCGGCCGACCTGCTGGAAAAAGCCCAGTCCGGAACAGAATTGAGTGACGAGGAAAAGGATGCCTACGAACGAGTTCGACAGCGGGTCGATGTCCTCTGTAAAAGAGCCAGCGAGCGCAGCGTCCGGATTTTCATCGACGCCGAAGAAAGCTGGATTCAGGATACCATCGACAAGCTGGCCTACGAAATGATGGATCGGTATAACCATCAGCAATGTATTGTTTACAATACCTACCAGTTGTATCGCTCCGACAGTTTCGAGAATCTGAAAAAAAGCACGCAAACGGCCCGTTCCAGAGGCTACTTTCTGGGAGCCAAGCTGGTACGGGGTGCCTACATTGAAAAGGAACGCATTCAGGCCCACGAAGGAGAATACCTCGACCCGATTCACCACACGAAAGCCGAAACCGACCGCGATTTTAACCAGTCTGTCGAGTTTTGCCTCGATAACCGCGATACGGTGTCGATTTGCCTGGGAACTCACAATGAATACAGTTGCCATTACTGCATCAACCGGATGCAGGAACTCCGGATTGCACCCAACGACACGCACATCTGGTTTGCCCAGTTGCTGGGAATGAGCGACAACATTTCGTACAATCTGGCATATGCCGGCTACAACGTGGCCAAATACGTTCCCTACGGCCCCGTTGAAGCCGTAATGCCCTACTTATTTCGCCGGGCCGCCGAAAACAAGTCGATTGCCGGACAAAGCAGCCGTGAGTACCTCCTCGTGAAGAATGAGTTGAAACGTCGGAAAAGCTGTCAAAAATAAGTAGATAGACCGATTTTAGGAGCTTTACACTCCAAAACCGTCACCCGGCTGGCCGCTGACCAAGTCTGACCAACCGGGTGATTTTATATACTCAGACAAAAGAAGAAAGAGGGTAGACATGAGTTAAATAGCTAAGAAGTAATGAGATACTCTTATTTCTTTTCTCTCTTGTCTACCTGTATTCTATTATTATAAATCATGGTAAAGAAAAGTCCGCTTAAGTTTTTTTTATTAAGTCTGTTGCTGATCGCGATCGATCAGTCTTCCAAACTCCTGGTGCATTTCAATATGGAACCGGGGTTTGCGGGGCAAATCCGGTTGGTGGGTGACTGGCTTAAACTGCATTACGTTCTGAATCCAGGCATGGCTTTTGGCATGCAGTTGGGCCACGAATACGGTAAGTTGCTGCTGAGTCTGTTCCGGTTGGTGGCAATGGCCGGCATTGGCTGGTATCTGGTGCATCTGGCGCATCGGGGCGCTCCCAACGGGCTGTTGTGGGCTATGGCAATGATTCTGGCCGGTGCCGTGGGCAATGTCATCGACAGCACGTTCTACGGCGTTTTTCTCGATAATGCACCCTACGGTTCCACCACACCCTGGTTTCACGGGCAGGTCATCGACATGGTTTTTGTGGATGTCTGGGAAGGCTTTCTGCCCGAATGGATACCGCTCTGGGGCGGTCAGTACTATTCGACGCCCATCTTCAACATTGCGGATTCCTGCATTTTCGTCGGCGTCTGTATCATCCTGTTTTTTCAACGCCGGTTTTTCCGGGAGCAGCACGAAGAAGATGGCCTGTTGCCCGACGATCTGTCGCCCGATACGGCATCGGTGCTTCCTGCCAGCGAGTTTGACGAAACGACGCCCACCGATTCCGATGCAACGGAAAAAGATCCCGATCCGGTTTCAACCGACGATCCGCAACGTCCCCGAAACTCGCCGGAAGACAGCCCCCACGGACTGTAGAGCGGGGCTGGGACATTCTCTATTGGCGGCTGCTGGTTTGTTTCTCTTCCAGAGGGGTAAAATCCTTGAACATCTGCTTCAGGGCTTTGTCGCTTGCTTCCGACTTGCTTCTCCAGGCAGCATCCAACTCCAGGGCAACCAACCCCGAAAGGCTCAGGGCCGCGCGAAAATCGTCCAGTTTCCGCACAAAATCCTGATTCCGGCGTGTGGCCTTCAACGCAAACTCCCGCGCAAAGACATCGCCTTTATTCTGTAGTTCACTCTTTTTGCTCATCACGTAATTAAAGCGGTCGAGCAGGTCTTTCATCGATTTTCCAATTACTTCCGTAGCCTCCAGCGTTCCCATCGTCAAAACCGCCGTTCCGCCCACCGCCGATACATAGCGCAAATTGGTTTGAACCGTTGTGCTTTTGTTGTTGGCAATCACGGCGGGAGTAACGCCCGTTACGGCCCCCAGCGAGGCATTGGCGACCGAGCGGTTGCGCTTCCCTTTTTTGGCCCGGCGGTAGCTTTTTTTCAGTTCTTCTTCTTTCTCGCCCAACTGCTCCAGTAAATTCCAGGCCGTCACCAAAGCCTGACGGTATTGCGCGTAATAATAACGGTCTTTTTCATCTTCGTTAACCGCGTTATAGATCGTAAAATTGATTTTACGCTCCGCCCGGTTCTGGCCTTTATCCAGGGCAAAAAACACGATCTGAAACGCCAGTGAATCAAACGGATCCTTGACAAAATCATAACCAGGTTTCCAGATAAACTCGTAGTTGGTCTCCGTATTTTTCCGGAGCGCACTTTTCGGCACATCCTGGCTTTCCGACAGAAAATCGAAGGTTGTAATGTCGTCGTCGCCGTTGGGATCACCCAAATAAAACTTCAGGTTGACCGTGGCATTTTCTTTGATCTTTACCCGGGGTTCTTCCGGGATCAGGGTAATTTCCGGCGGCACATCCATCTGGGTCACTTCCACCTTCAACCGCCCTTTCGTCCGGGATTTGGCAGGTTGATCTTCGACCCAGAACTCAATGTATTGTCCCTTGCTAGCCCTCAAATGGTTGAACTGATTGAGAGATAACTGCCACGTGAACTCGCCCTGCGCCGTCAGTTTCGAACTCTCCGGCATCTGGTCGGCAATGGGAATAAAAACGACAGGATCATTATCTTCATCGCGAACGGCAGCCGCATCGATTTTATAAACATTCTGCGTTTTGTTGCGAACATAAAAAGGCCGCAAATCGCCAATAATCGGTGGCCGGTTGACGTGCTGTACTTTGATATCGACCGATTGGGTGGCGGTTTCGCCCTGCTTATTGCGAATTTCGAAAATCAGCGGAATGCTTTTGGTTGTATTGATCCGGTCGGCAAGGTCGAAACCCGGTGTCCACCGGAAGTGGCCCGTCGAGTCCAGCGTCATTCCTTCCATCTGTCCCTGCTTGATAGCATAGGTCACCGAATCGGTCTTGCTGCCCCCGGCTCTGATCAGAACATCGATGGTTTGGCCTTCTGCAACGACATTCCAGTTCGCGTTTTGCCGGTCCAACTGATGAGGTAGGATTATTTGAAGAGGTTTAGCTTCCTGCGCTAAAGCGGTCAGTCTGGTTAAGATTACGAATAAAGTAACTATACTCCCTATTTTTTGAAACATGAGGAATCGTCACCGATGGTTTGTAAGTGTAACGTAAAAATAATAGATAGATTTCATGGAAACCGTAAACACAACGTATAATTGATGGAACGATTGTCAACCCACCTCTCCTTTTGTACTAATTTAAGAAAAAGTTGACACAGTAATTCGTTTCATTTAAGGTTCACGGATGGCTGATAAACAAAAAGCCGCCCATTGCTGGACGGCTTCCGTTCTCTTGATCGTACCGGTTAGTTTTTCTTCGGAGCGGGAGTCGTCGGTTTCGCCGTCGTTGGAGTGGCTGCCGGCTGAGCCGCGGCCTGTTTCGACGGAAGAGCAACCCCCATCTTTTTAAACACCAATTCCGTCACATCGTTTTCCTCGGGGGCATAAAGCAGTACCGGAATCGTACCGGAACCTGCATCGAGGTTGAAGATGAACGTAAAACCGCTCTCTTTGGCAACCGCGTCGATGTTCTTCTGGATTTTCTGCATCACCGGGTTGACCAACTGGTTGTATTTCGTCTGCAACTGGGTCGACGAGTTCGCCTGGAACTCCTGAATCCGCTGCTGTAGTCCCTGCAATTCCTTTTCTTTATCCGCTTTGATCAAATCAGACATCTGGGCCTGACCCTTTTCGTAAGCAGCCAGTTTGTCCTGAAATTCTTTGGACATTTCCTGGTAGTTCTTCTCCAACTGCGTACGCTGAATGGTAATCTGGTTCTGAATATCTTTGCTTTCCGGCATATTTTGCAGGATGTATTCCATATTCGTATAACCAATCTTCACAGAAGCCGTCGGGGCCGCTGTCGTGGCCGGTTGTTGCGCCTGTGCCCACACCTGGCTACCTCCTAATAGCAGAGTTACTGCCAGTGCAATGAGTTTGTTTTTCATTTCTACCTCGTTATTTTGGTTGTTTTGTAGGTTTACTGGTATTAGATTTAGAATTACCGGCCGGGTTTAATTCCTTCTCCGGCGGATTGGTACTCACGGGTTCGGACGCTGCGGCCGTTTTGGCTTTCTGATCGGCCGTCAACCCCAGCTCTTCCATGACGTAGTCGGTATAATCGTGCTTCGGATTGGTAAAAAGCAGGACAACGCCTTCGCTGGCTTTATCGAGCACCATGTCCAACCGTTTCTGAGCCGCCACTTTATCTATGGCCCGGATCACGGTTTCGGTCACGGGTTTCATCAGGTCTTTCTTTTTCTCAAACAACAAGCCCTCGTACCCAAACACTTTATTGTTATATTCCCGTGCTTCGCGCTCTTTATCACTAATGATCCGCAACCGATCCCGCTTCATGTCTTCCGTCAGCAGGATTTCTTCGGCCTGGTAGGTCTTTTGCAATTTATCGATCTCCGAATATTTATCCTGAATATCCTTCGACCATTTCTCGGCAAATTTGTCGATCTCTGTCAGCGCTTTCTGATAAGCTGGCATCTTACTCGTAATAAACTCCGAGTCAACATACCCAATTTTTTGCGCCTGCACGGACCCAAAAGCCGAAAAGGAGAGCAAAGTTACAAAAATAAGTCCTTTTTTCATGACATTTTTTGAAACAAAACCAGTGTGCTTCGACATTATTTTATTCTGCATGAACCCATTACAGCCAACGAGTCACCTGTTTTGCATCTCCTAATAACGTCTCAAAGCCCGATTTCTTATCTGATCTGCTGCCCGATTGTAAAGTGGAATTGACCGCCCGGCCCGACGCGGGTCGGTGATCCCGGCATCCGGTCGAAACCGTAACCGTAGTCAATTCCGATCAACCCGAAGGCAGGCATGAAGATCCGTGCCCCTGCGCCCACTGAGCGTTTCAGGTCAAACGGATTGTAGCTTTTAAAGCTTCCCCAGTTGTTCCCTGCTTCCAGAAAGGTCAGAACGAAAATCGTTGCCGATGGGTTCAGCGAGACCGGATACCGGAGTTCCATCACGTACTTGCTGAAAGCCAAACCGCCCTGCGACCGTTCCAACGGGGTGGGCGAAACACCGTTCAGACCCGTATACACATCCCGGTCGTTGTAGCCGCGCAACCCGATGATGTCCTGAGCGAGGGCAAACTGACCCGTACCGGCCAGACCCGAACCACCCAACACAAACCGCTCAAAAGGACTGAAAACCGTCCGGCTGTTATACCGACCCAGGAAGCCCATGTGGGCGCGGGCGTTCAGAACCAGTTTGCCGGTTACGGTGGCAAACCAACTGGCATCGAACATCCACTTGTGGTATTCAACCCACTTGTAGCGGTCTTTCACGTCCACATTCGCATTCGTCGTTTTGTTCGAGAATGCCGAGTAAGGCGGGGTGAACGTGGCCAGCAGGGAGATCGACGAACCTGACCGGGGGAACTGTGGATTATCAATGCTGTTCCGGGCCAGGGTGCTGTTGAACGTGATGCTATTGGAAGTACCGTCGCGCAGACCGATGCCAAAAATATCGTAGTTGTTCAATTCATACCGCTGGTAGGTCAGCGAATTGCTCAACTGGAAAAAGTCATCCGGGAAACGCAGCCGCCGACCCAGGCCGAGGGAGATCATCGTGTTTCCGTAAGACCCCAGGAAGTTTTTACCGTATGCACTCGGATTGGTATACAACTGGTTGTAATCCGAAATCCGGTAGACCGTCCGCGACAAACTGACCGAAAACGAGTTAGGCCGTTTTCCACCCAGCCACGGTTCGGTAAACGTCAGGGAGTAGGTCTGAAACTGCCGTCCGTTGGCCTGAAAACGCAGGGCCAGTTTCTGCCCGTCACCCGCCGGCAACGGCCGCCAGGCTTTCATGTTGGTGATGTTGCGCGCCGAGAAGTTGTTGAACACCAAACCCAGCGTTCCGACAAACCCAACGTAACCACCCCAGCCACCGGATAATTCAATCTGGTCACTCGGTTTTTCTTCGACCGTATATTCAATGTCTACCGTACCGTCGGGCTGCGGAACCGGGTTGATACCAATCTTTTCCGGATCGAAATACCCCAGTGTCGACAATTCGCGCTGTGTCCGGATGATGTCGGTTTTACTGAACTTCTGGCCGGGCAGTGTCCGGATTTCCCGCAACACCACGTGGTCACTGGTCTTGGTGTTTCCGTTCAGGATAATCCGGTTGATGGTGGCCTGTTTGCCTTCAAAAATCCGGAATTCAATGTCGAGCGAATCGCCTTCCACGCTTTTGATCACGTCTTCGGCGTTGAAATACAAGTACCCGCGGTCCATGTAAGCCGAACTCAGGTCACTGCCGGGGATCCCGTTTTTCTTTTTCTCAATGTCTTCTTTGCTGTAGACATCGCCTTTTTTCAGCCCCAGAACCTGTGTCAACTGTTCGTCGGTATACAGGTAATTGCCTTCCCAGCTAATGGTGCGGACGTAATATTTCTGCCCCTCGTCAATGTTCATGATGATATTGACGGTCCGGTCGTCGTGGGCGTAGACCGAGTCGAAGGTGACGGCGGCATCCCGGTAGCCCTCTTTGTTATAAAACTCGACAATCTTCTGCTTGTCCTCTTCGAATTTCTTCGGAACAAACTTGGAAGGCGTAAACAGGCGGCCAAACCGCATCTGCTTGGTACCTTTCATTTTCATCCGGATTTTCGACTCGTCCACCAGTTCCCGGCCGCGAATCTCGATGTTGTTAATCTTGACCTTGCTTCCCTTGTCGATCGACACGCGCATGGTGGCCTGGTTGCGGGTGCTGTCGGTTGGCACCGACAGGATTTTCACCTTCGTGTTCAGGTAGCCTTTCTCAACGAAATACTTCTTGACACTCAGTTGCGTATTTTTAATTAACGTATTGGAAATCAGACGACCCAGATTCAGTTTTATCTTGTCTTTGAGCGCGTCCTGCTCTGATTTTTTAATCCCGACGAAGGTTACCTTGTACAGACGGGGTTGCTCTTTGATCGATACATTGAGGGTTACCTGCGAACCGTCGACTTTGGTGGCCAGGATCTCGACATCTTCGAGCAGTCCCTGTCCCATCAGG
The DNA here is from genome assembly GCF_965227735.1 of Larkinella sp. Taxonomy (NCBI): domain Bacteria; kingdom Pseudomonadati; phylum Bacteroidota; class Cytophagia; order Cytophagales; family Spirosomataceae; genus Larkinella; species Larkinella sp. The sequence continues at coordinate 3,145,600 of NZ_OZ245776.1, forward strand.
CGTTTGATGGCTCCGTTGATGGCTTCGCCCGGAATCCGGATTTTATCGCCGACTTTCAAACCCGTCAGCGAGAGCAGGGAGTTGGGATCGAGGTATTTGTTTCCGGTTACGGTCAGTCCTTCAATTTCGTACTCTTTCGGATCGGCGTAGTTCAGATCGATGAGGGAAGGCGTTGAGGAAACTGGCGACTGGCCCGTCGTAATGCGTCCGCCCCCGAATCCCGGCCGAACCTGCGCCTGCGCCGACAGCGCGATGAACAGCGTCAGCGAGACCACACCCGCCAAAAATCTTTTCCTGCTCAAAAATACCAAGGTGGTAGGAGTTCCTTTCATACGTCACTTTACGAGTTGTTCACTGGTTTTTCCAAAACGCCGTTCACGGTTCTGATAGGTCAGAATCGCTTCCCACAAATGTGGTTTACGGAAATCGGGCCACAACACGTCATTAATAATATAGAGTTCTGCGTAAGCCAATTGCCAGAGCATAAAATTGCTGATGCGGTGATCGCCACCCGTCCGGATCATCAGATCGACCTCATCGATGCCTTCGGTTGCCAGCGCACCGGCAAACACGTCTTCATTGATCTGGTCGGGCGTCAGGGTCCCGTCCTGTACCTGTCGGGCCAGCTTCTTGGTGGCCTCCAGAATATCCCATTTTCCGCTGTAACTCAACGCGAGATTCAAATTCAGGCCGTCGTTATTCTCCGTCAACCGCATGGCTTCGGTCAGTTCCGACCGGCAATCCTTGGGCAACGTACTGATGCTGCCAATGGCCGTTAACCGAACGTTGTTTTCCATCAAGGTTGGCACTTCGCCCCGGATGGTGTGCACCAGCAGGTGCATCAGCGCATCGATTTCCATCTTCGGACGGCTCCAGTTTTCGGTGGAAAAGGTATAGAGTGTCAGGTACTTCACGCCCAATTCTGCACATCCTTCGGTTACTTCCCTGACGGCTTTGATTGCATTTCGATGGCCGAACACCCGTGCAGCTCCCTGCTTTTTGGCCCAGCGTCCATTTCCGTCCATGATAACGGCGATGTGTCGGGGCAGATTGCTCAGGTCAATGAGTTCTTTCATTCAGCCGGATTCGTTTTAACAAACTTTAACATAAAGACGGCCCGACGAGGTGGGCCGATCAAAATCAGGCTGCAAGTTACTAAAAAGCCTACGGTTTTAAAAGGCATGAGGGAGCGAAGGAACGAGGGAGTGATTTATATTTTCACGCCGTCGATCTTTCACTCCCTCATGCCTTTAGGCCTTCCTGCGGATAAAGTCGGACCAGGCAATGCCGCAACGGGGATCAGGCGTCACTTTTTTTGCCAAGCAAGCCTAAAAAACCCTGAAACCGCTCCCGGTAAGCAGCTCCCAACGGGATTTGGTGGCTTCCAACGGAGATACTTCGGTAGGAATAACTGGTGATTTTGGACAGGTTCACAATGTAGGATTTGTGAACCCGCAGGAATTGTTGCCGGGGAAGGACGTTTTCAAGGTTGGAGATGGTGTCGTTGACGGCAACGACCTTCTGCTGTCCGGCAATTTTACAGTAAATCCCGTAAGCCTGCACATAGTCGATGTCCGCATAATCGAACCGTTGAAAAGTATGCCCGGTTTTCAGGAAGATGAACGGATAACGGGCCTGGTTTCCGGGCGTAAGCCGAACACTCAGCGCCCGGTTGATGGCCCGTGTAAAGCGCAGAAAAGTGAAAGGCTTGAGCACATAATCGACAATTCCCAGATCGAAACTGTCGACCGCATACTCCGCATTGGTTGAGGTCACAATAACCGGAACATGTTTTGAAAAAGAGCCGATCAAATCGAATCCGTTCAAACCAGGCCGGTGCATATCGAGACAAACCAGGCTGTATGACTTTTGACGCAGCAAGCCCAGCGCTTCAGGAACGGAATGGCACACGTCGGGTGGTAAAAAAAACGGCAGTTGGGTAATGTAGTCTCTCAACTCCGTCCCGGCCTTGGCCGAGTCATCCACAATAAGGCATTTCTGTAAATTCATAATCGTTCGTGGTGGACTAAAATTCAGGTTCTGAGAAACGCTGTCGATATCCCTGTTTAGTTGTGTTTTTACAGGAAGTGCCGTATTTCCTTCACACAAACCTTTACCGCGCGTTGAAAACCGACAGCAGGGGCCGAAATTTCCGGGGTTCCCCAAAGGGTACCAATTCAACCAATAGTGTACTAAACTGAATGATTTAGTACACAAACGTGAAAAAAAACCACACAAAACCATCACTTCGACCGGTTAGAAGCAATGGCCCGCATTCAAAAAAGGCTATCTTTAAATCCTTCTTACGGCAGGATTGCGGAAAGGATAACCACCACCGGACCGGGTGGGTCTCTCTCGTTGAATGTTGACACAAAGAACGGGCAGGAAAACATGGGAATCCTGCCAAAATACTGGGACAATCCTGCCAAAGAGACTAAAATAACGTGTTTGGAAAGGTGTTTTTTCGATACAGCAGGATGGCGAAGACAAAACTGGGGGCAAGTGGGCGAAATTGGACTTTAGGATGTTGGCGTTATCTGCGCATTGGCCTCCTGCTGACGGGCGGTTTTCCTGGGATATATCCTGCCTACGCAGATACGCCCTACATCGTCAAAGTACAGCATTACTCCGTAGCAGAAGGATTACCCAACCGGATGGTGATGACCATCGGGCAGGATCATCAGGGCTTCGCCTGGGTCGGTACCATGAATAATGCGTATCAATTCGACGGCCATACGTTTAAGGCGCTTCCACCCGAACAATCTGCCATAGAAAGCGCATTGGCCTCCGTCGTTCATGCTATTCGTACCGATTCGGAGCGGCATTTATGGTTTTTTAAGGCCTGGTCGTCCAGCGACCATGAACAGATTGAAATACTGGCTCCGGGTCAACAGAAGCCCATTTCATTTGAAGCATTTTTTCACCGAAAGCTTCCCTTCAATGCCGATGAGATGATCGAAATTGGTTCGCAGGAAAGTGCAGCCCGCCAGTCGACGGAACCTTTCCTGGTGCCCCTTCGGAACGGCGATATCTGGCGTCATGAAGGGAAAGGCCATTTTAAACGGTTGTATCACCATTCAATCTCGTCCAATAAACTCGTTTCATCGTCCGACAAACTCATTAATCTGCACGTAACGCCTACCGGAACCATATTACTGGTTTTCTCCCGGGAACCAACACGCCACCCCACCGCCGAAACGCCTTTCCTGAACGAATTAGTCGAACTCTGGCCCAACGGAACAGTGCGTCGGCGGCAAGCCATACCAAATCGGCTGTTTCCGGTGTGGGTAGACCCTCAGGGAGCGATTTACCTGAACAATGAAAAATTCTTTTCCCCCGGCAACAAGGCAAAGGACTCCCCCCATCTGACCGAACACCAGGTCGATCGCTTGCTCTATCGGCTGACCGTAGACGGCAGGCTGATCCATATGCCGATTTCTTTTCCGACCAACCCGTTTCCCAATCCCAGTCACTATAGTTTTACGGGCAAGGGCTGTAAAATGGCCTACGACTCCAGGCATCAGTTGTTCTGGATCATTGGCAAAAACGTTCTGTTCGCCTGGAGTCCCAAACACGGTATTGTCTTCGACCTGGCGGCATCGGGCTTTCCGGTCGCCAGTCTGGACGAATTCACTCAATTATTCGTTGACCGAACCGGCGCCGTTTGGATCGGCACGAACAATGGTTTTTTTTTAATGACCGTCGAACCGAATCATTTCCAACGGCATTTTTATACCGCCGACCAGGAAACCACGACACCTAACCTGAGCACCCGGGGCATTACTCAGGCTGGCGATTGGCTCTGGATCAACGCAAACTGGCCTTACTTTGGTACCAGCCAGCTACTAAACCTGAAAACCGGACAAAGTCCGCAAGTAGTTTTAGGAACCTACGGCCCCACCATCCAGGGCCATGATCGGGCGATTTGGGCCCCGGCGACCGGTAACTTTCTGGCTCGGGTCGATCCGGCAACGCTGAAAATCCAAAAATATCATCTAACAAACCCGGTAAGCATGTGCTGGGCGCTCTGGCAGGATAGCCGGCATAATTTCTGGATGGGCTTCGATGAAGGTCTCTCGTATTTTGACAACCACCGGAAACAAAACCACCCGTTCAGGCAGTATAACCAGTACCGCGAACTGGCGAAAAACCGGGTCAACGGTTTTTTCCCGGACGCTTCCGCCAACGGAATCTGGGTGGCCGCTTCGTCGGGTCTGTATCTGCTCGACACATTGCGGGGCATCACCGCCCGCTTCAGTTCCCACGATGAAGCCCCGAACTACCTCCCCTTCGACCACTTTACGTTTGTTCATCCCGACCGCACCCAACCCGGTATCTACTGGCTGGCTACCCGCGGAGGAGGGCTAATCCGGTGGGAGCGCCGAACCGGTCGCTGGCAACAATTTACGCGGGAAACCGGGCTTTCCAACAATGAACTCTATTCGATTCACGAAGACCGCCAGGGGCGGCTCTGGTTGCCCAGCAGCTACGGTTTGATGCGGTTCCAAAAGAAAACCTACCAAACTCAGGTCTTTTTGCCGCAGGATGGCATTGCGCACGAAGAGTTTAACCTGACTTCCCATTTCCAGACGCCGGACGGACAACTGTTCCTGGGTGGCCTGAACGGCGTGACGGCTTTCTGGCCCGACCGGCAAATGGCCGAAAAACCGGTCGTCGTTCCCCTCATGGTAACGGGCTATGAACAACTTAATGCCAGCACCGGCCAGCGTACGAATCATCTTGCGGATTTCAACCGGGATCGACACCTTACCATTCCTACCGAAAACCGGTCTTTCTCCCTGACTTTTGCGCTGCTCGATTACCGCTACGGCCGTCAATTTCGGTTATCCTACCGCATCGTCGGCTGGCAGAATTACTGGACGTCGCAACTCCGGCGGGATGTAGCGATCAATGGGCTGCCCCCCGGCCAATACCAACTCCAGGTGCGGGCGCAAAATCCCAATGGACAGTGGGTATCCGACACGCTCACGATTCCTGTTACGGTTTTGACCCCGTTTTATCAACAAACATGGTTCGTGATCCTGTGTCTTCTGAGCTTACTCTGGCTGATCGTTGGTATTTTCCGGTGGCGAAACAAACGGTTGATCCGGGAAACCAAACGGCTGGAAGCGGAAGTGACCCGCCGAACCGCACAAATTGAAAATGATAAGGCGCTGATTCAGCAACAGGCTACCGATCTACAGGCCAGTGCCACGCTGAAAGCCCGGTTTTTCGCCAACATTTCCCACGAATTCCGGACGCCCCTGACCCTGCTCCTGGGGCCACTGGCGTATTTATCTAAACGCACTACCGAGCCGGTTACCAGCCGGTTGCTGGCCGGAATGGACCGTAACGCCCGGCAATTGCTGGCTATGATCAACGACTTGCTCGACCTTTCCAAACTGGATGTCAACCCGGTGCAGTTGACCCAACAGCCTGCCGACCTGTCTGCGCTCATCCACCGCACAGTCGCGTCTTTTACCCCCCAGGCCGATTATACCGGTATCCAACTGATCATCGAAGGAGCAACGTCTCCCCTTTGGCTGTTCCTGGATGTGGCCAAAATGGAGACGGTTTTGAAAAACCTGCTGGCCAATGCGCTCCATTTTACCTCCGCCAACGGATCGGTTACCGTTCGGCTCCACAAACCAACGGACTGGATCCGAATGGAGGTAATCGACACCGGCAGCGGTATTCACCCGAATGACCTACCCCATATTTTCGAACGGTATTACCAATCGCAGCAGCCCAACGCTCCGCTGCGGGGAGGCACTGGAATCGGGCTGGCCCTGTCGATGGAGTATTGTAAACTCTGGGGGGGTGACTTAACGGTCGACAGCACCCTGGGGAAAGGCAGCACGTTTGCCCTAACCTGCCCCTACCAGCCGACCGCTCCGCAGGAATCGATGCCGGCACCGGAAACCAAAAGCCCGGAGCCGGTTTGGGCCGAAGCTAAAAACCACAATTTGGCCACCCGAATTTTACTGGTCGAAGACAATCCCGACATGGCGGAATATCTGGAAACGATTCTGAGTCCCTATTACCTCCTCCACGTGACGCGAAACGGCCGGGAAGCCTGGCAGTGGCTGAGTGTCCTGCCGGTGGCCGACCAGCCTAAATTGATTGTTACCGATCTGATGATGCCGGATATGGACGGGCTGGCACTGGTCAACCAGATTCGCCAGCAACCGACGGTTCGCACAATTCCGGTGCTGATGCTGACCGCCCGAACCAGCCAGGATGTCAAACTCGAAGCCCTCCGCCTGGGCGTTGCCGATTACGTCACCAAACCGTTCGACCAGGATGAGTTGATCACCCGCATCGACAATCTGCTCGAACGCTCGCAGGAACGTATCGCCTGGCAGCAACAGCTTCCGGCCGAAGCCGCCGGCTCGTCGGTTCCGATGGACGAAGAATGGCTCCTGCAGATTGAGCAACTGGTCCTGAAAAACCTGACCAACACCCAGTTTCAGGTTCACTCGATTGCCGATGCCGTTCACAGCAGCGAGCGGCAGTTATACCGGCGACTGAAGAAACTGACCGGTTTTTCGCCCAATCAGTTTATTCAGGAAATCCGGCTTCAAACCGCCCGTGAATGGCTCGAAAACCAGCAGTATGGCACGGTTAAAGAAGTGTGCTACGCTGTTGGTTTCCAGGATGCTGTCTATTTTTCGCGACTGTTTCTAAATCGCTTTGGCCGCTATCCGGCAACCTTTCTCCGAACGGCAGACGTATCGTAGCCGGGGCAATCTTATAATTCCATCAGGCTTTTCAGATTGTCATGAAAACTGCTTCCGGTTAGTAGCTGAGTGGCTTTTTTATCCCGCATGATAACCGCATATTTTCCGTTAAAATGCCGTTGAATCTCCTGAATATGGCGGGAATTCAAAAGCGTCGAGCGGCTGATGCGGGTGAACGAATCCGGCAATTTTTCCTCCAGCGTCGAAATGGTATGGTTGGTCAGAAACTGCTGTCCGTCAACGGTATGGAGGAACACGTACTTGTCTTCGGCTTCAAACCAGGCAATGTTGGCAAGCGGAATCAGCAAAATACGGTCGCCGGTTTTAACGGAAATGGAATGCAGTTCTTTCCGGGGTTTCAGCAATTCCAGCACATGCCGCAAATCCGGGCTTGCACCCGTCGGTGCCGCCTTTGACCTCCGGATGCGCTCCACGGTTTTTTCCAGACGCTCCGGTTCGATGGGTTTCAGGAGGTAGTCGATGGAGTTTTCTTCGAAGGCCCGGACGGCGTAATCGTCGTAGGCCGTAGCGAACACTACAATCGGCAGATACGGCAGTTTCGCCAGCATCTCGAAACCGTTCAGGCCCGGCATCTCGATATCCAGAAAAATGAGATCCGGTTCCAGTGCTTCCACGGCTTTCAGACCTTCCAGCCCATTCCCGGCTTCGCCCACAATCTCGAACGTATCGCCATATGCACCCAACAAGCGCCGGAGCCGGTTGATGGCCAGGGGTTCGTCGTCCACCAATAAGGTTCGGAGCGGAAATTCAGCAGCCATTCTCATGATTTAATCGCCTGATTTTCAACATACTTTGTTTTTTGAATCGCATCCGGCGGGTTGTTCAGCCGTTCTTTTTTTATCTGAACCACTACTTCTTTACGCGGTTTGTTTTCAACGATCAGACGGGCGTCGTTGCCATACAGCAGTTTCAGCTTGTCCTGAATGCTTTGCAGCCCGTAGCCAGCCACGAGTTCTTCCGGAAAAACCGGCCCGTTGTCGTGAATCCGGCAACTGAGCCACCCCTCATCTTCCGTAATCCGCAGAATGATGGCGCCCGGCCCGGCCACTTTCGAAATCCCGTGTTTGATGGCATTCTCGACCAGCGGTTGCAGCAAAAACTGCGGAATCTGAACCTCGTTCAAAGCCGGATTGAGCAGGTCGATGCGGTAGGTCAGCCGGTCGCCGAAGCGCACCTGCTCCACGTCCAAATACGTCCGAACCATCTCCAGTTCGTCGGCAATCGTGTTGAAATACCGGTTTTTCATGCCGGTCGTATACCGAAACAGTTTCGACAGCAGCACCACCATGCGTTCGGCCCGGTCGGGTTCGTCATGCACAAGACTGGCGATGGAATTCAGGGCGTTATACAAAAAATGCGGATTGATTTTGGCTTGCAGGGCTTCCAGTTCGGCCCGGGTTTTCAGTTGTTCCAGGTGCAGCAACTGGTATTCCTGTTCGGTAATTTTGCGCGTCACGTTGCGGGCCTGACTCTGGAAATAATACAACAGATTTCCCACAATGGGCGACGGCAACACGTAAAAAATGCTGACCCATTTCGGAATACCGGAGACGTTTTCAACCGAATTGCCCAGAAGTGCATACAGTATAATACTTTCGATCATCGACACCACCACAATCGTTACCGTCAGCAGCACATGGCGAACCCAGACTTTCGGAATTCGGTCTTCGATCCGCAGAAATCCCAGACTGATCACCACGACGAACAGGGCATCACACAAATTATTCGCCACGACAAACAGCGTCGGCGCATTTTCGTCGGGCTTATCAGCCGCTAGCTGGGTGGTAAAGTAAACGATGGCGCTCATACCATAGACGCCCATCACGCAGACCAATAAAGCCATTATAATGCCCGTCGGACTGCGCTGCGATAGCTGACGAATGATGCTCATGTAATCTGAAGAAAAGACGCCCCCCTTTTTTACTTACCACACTGGCTCAGCAGATACTGATTCGTTTCCATGCCCCAACTGGGGTGAATGGTCGATGCCGGTTTGAAAGTAGCAAATTTTTCGGCGGCTTGTTTCAACAATGGGCAGGCCACGGTTTTTCCCCCGCCATATTGCTCGGGTGTATAAAACAACGATTGCGCCTGAAGCGCGTAAATCCGCGGATTCTCGGCATTTTTTGTTTTGGCCTTGCCCAAAGCCGCTTCAAATTCCGGCACGTATTGCTGCCAGCGGTTTTCCGGGTCCACGGCCAGCCGGGCACTGGCCAGTTGAGCCGCCAACACCATCGTTTCGTCGTCTTCCGGCTGTTTTTGCGCGACGTTCTTATAAAAATTATTGGCCTTGTCGAGTAGCGCATCTCTTTTGGCCACATCCGTCTCTTTCATCGACAACAGCGCGTACGTATAAGCCGCCCAATAAGCCGGTAGCCATTCCGCAGCTTCGGCATTCGCGATGCGCTCGAACTGCCCGGCGGTTTGCTGCAATTCCGGGGTGGGCGTCATAAATTTCACCTTGGCAATGGCGTCTTCCATCGCTTTTGTGTACTTCTCATTTTGCGCGTGAACATTGGCCCCAATTCCAAGGGCGAGGGTCAGAAAAAGAACGGTTTTTTTCATGGTTTTATATGATTAGAAATGGTTGAAAGAGATGGTTCTTTTACCCCTAAGTCCCCTTTAGCCGGGCCGCCGGAGCGGGGATTTAGGGGCAGAATGCGAAAGTCCTATTAATTCGGATTACGAATCAGTTCAGGATCAATTGGTTTTCGGGTCAGGCTCAACACGGCTCCGGCGAAGAAAAACCGGTAGAACGGCGGCACCACGGCAAACTTCTGACTGCCATCGGGCGTGTAGCGATAGCCGTAGGTATTTTTCGTTCCGAGCACGTTTTCCACCGACGCGTAAAGGACCAGAAATTTTCGCGGCAGGATTCGGATGTAACTCATGTTCAGGCTCAGACTGCTGTAGGGACGGGTTTGGTCACCCAGAAACTGATTGCTGCCCGGGTTGAAATACGGCCGACCGCTGGCGAGCGAATACGTGGCCCCGGCATTAATGCCCAGCGCCGGGATGTATTTTTTAAAAACGAGGTTCAGCGTGTGCGTGGCCGCGAAGGTCGGCATGGCCTCGGTTGGATAGTTTCGGAAAAGCCGTTTGGTATCCAGAAACGAATACGAAACCCAGTAATCGACGTTTTTCATCGACTGCTTGTCGCGCCAGAACACGTCAAATCCCTGCGCATAGCCGAAACCGCTGTTGTTGGTTCGGTGGGTTGGAAACCGGTACGGGTTCGGGTCATAAAAACCGTTGGTGTTTTCCCGTACCAGATGTCGGTAGTCTTTGTAGAAGGTTTCGACCCGGAACGTCCGGTTGTCGCGAATTCGCTGGTAGTTCAAAATCAGGTGATTGGCCTGCTCGAACCGCAACGTCGGATTGGTCAGCAGGTAGGTCTGATCGGGCGTTTGGTAAAACTGACCGGCGGCCAGCGAGACCTGTCCGTAGGCATCGGTTTTGTAGGCCATCGACAGCCGGGGCGATACATTCGCCCGGCCAATGACCGACGTTCGCTCTCCGCGCAACCCCGCCCGAACAGCCAGTTTTCGGGTAAAAAACACTTCGGTTTCGACAAAAACCGCTGAATACCAGTCCGTCAGCGAACCACCCCAGATTCCGTAGTGGTTTTGGTAGGTATACCGATGCAGTTCGGCCCCGGTCAGCAACGAAACCTTATCGCTCAGCGAGCGTGTCAACACCACCCGCCCCTGCATCCGCTGTTCCTGCGTCCGGGCCTGAACGGTATCGATGCCCAGCCGGTCGCGGTTGTAGTTGTAGCTCAGGCCGGTTTGCAGGCCCCAGCGGCCTTCGTCCCAGGTCGTTTGAAAGGTCGTCATGGAAAGCGCATTATGGTTCCGAACCGTGAAGGATGACGCCCGGAAATCGCCCGTAAAATTCCGGAATGAGAGAGACTGGTGGCTGGCCGACACATCGGTGTAATGTTTCAACAACCCGCGTTTGCCGATGGGCTGCGTCAGAATAACCGACGTGCCGCCCGCTTCGGGTGCGTGAATCCAGTTGATGTTCTGTTTCAGGATGTTGAACAGCGGATTCAGATTGGTATAATTCACCGAAAATGTAATCCGTTCTTTTTTAAAAGCCGACAAAGTGACCCCGGCGGCATTAAGTCCCACGCTTATGCCGTCGTTGTCCTCGGCCCGGTCTTTGGTGTTCAGCGACAAAACCGACGAAAGTGCCTGACCGTACTGCGCCGAATAACCGCCCGTACTGAACGCCGTCCCTTTGAACAGAAAAGGCGAAAACCGGCTCCGCTGCGACACATCCGGCGCGCCACTCGTAAACGGATTCTGAACCACCAGACCGTCGATGATAGTGCGGGTTTCGGAAGCCGACCCGCCCCGAACGAACAAGCCGGTTTGGTCGCCGACGCGCTGCGCACCGGGCAGCAACTGCATCACCGCCGGAATGTCGGCTCCTCCGCTGGCGGTCGTCACAATGTCGAGCGGTTTCAAAACCGTCTGGCGTTTTTCGTCGCTGGCTTCAAACGCCCCCGCCGTGATGACGACGGTGTTGAGCATCGTGGCGGTTTCCTGCAATTTCGCGGTGAAGAGAATCGTGGGTTGAGTCAACTTGAGTTTTTGCTGGAACGGTTCGTAGCCGACAAAACTCACCGCAATGGTGGCCGTATCTGGCTGGCTGGTCTGGAAGCTGAACGCGCCGGTAGCATCAGTATTGACGCCGTCGTAGGAACCGGCGATGAAGACGTTGGCCCCTGCTAATCCATTCCCTTTGCGGTCGGTTATTTTACCACTGATCGTCGTTTGCGCCCCGGCGAACGATGGAAAAAGCAGGGCGCAACAGCAGAGTAGTTGTTGTTTCATGGCGGATCACTTCGAATACCGTTTCAAAGCTATCCGACCGGAACCCGGAATGGAAGCGGTTTCCGACGAAGGACAATTTAGGCGGAATAAACCGGGGGAAACGGCCGATGATTGAGGCTGACAAACTGCTTTTGTAAAAAAATTTAAGAAGTAAGCCGCATTTCTGGCCGTTCTGCCATATATTATTTCAGATTTCTAAAATTACCCCAAAAATAATTTCATTAAAAAGAGTATTGACTACCGGCTACTGCATCTTTAGCTCAAATCTGCCATATTATACGGTTTTCAGTTTACGGTATTTGGTTTATGGTGGCTGGCGCGTTAGCCACTGTAAATGGACCAACAACCCTAAAAATTTATTAACCTAACGATCCTGTGGACAAAAAATACGGAGGCCTATGAAGAAACTTCATTGCTGACTATTTAATAAAACCGGTGACGGAACAGCCATTACCGGCCAGTTGATCCCCTTCGCTTTTAAGCTCATTTTGCTACATCCCCAGTGGATGGATTGGGAATTATTACGCCTAATTTTAACCGACAAGACCAACATTATGTCAAGACTCTTACCTATTCATCCTGTTTTACAGACGATTATGCGCGTTGCTCTGTATCAATCCCTGCTGTCTCTATTCATTGTACTAACTCCGCTGGCCCACGCCCATGACGTACGGGGTCAGAAAGTGCTGGAACAAAAAGTAACGTTGCTGCTGACCAATGTCGATGTCGAGAAGGCGCTGGAGAAAATTGAGAAGATGACGAAAGTCAAATTCATGTACAATCCCCAGGTTTTCAGCAACCAGAAATACACCTTCCGGTTTCAGGACGAAGCGCTTTCGGGCGTACTGGAAAAAATACTGACCCCCCATAAGGTGGTTTACGAAGTTGTGCAGGACAAAATTATCCTGAAACGCGCTCCGGGTCCAATCGAAGTCGCACCCGCTAGTGTCAAAGAAGCGCCCAAACGCAATGTGACGGGGAAAGTGTCGGACGAAAACGGGGTCGGACTCCCCGGCGTCAGCGTTCTGGTGAAAGGCACCCAACGGGGAACGTCTTCCGACGCCGAAGGACAGTACAAACTCGAAATTCCGGATGCGGAAGTTCAGACGGCGGTTCTGATTTTCAGCTTCGTAGGCTATACCTCCAAAGAAGTAACGGTGGGCAATCAGACGACGCTTTCGGTGCAACTGGCCCCGGAGGCCAAGTCGCTGAACGAGGTGGTCGTAACCGCCCTCGGGATTGCGCGGGAGAAAAAGGCCCTGGCTTATTCCGTTTCGGAAGTGAAAGGCAGCGAATTTACGCAGGCCCGCGAAAACAACGTCGCCAACGCCCTGACCGGTAAAATTGCCGGGGTGAACGCAACCGGTATGGCCACCGGCCCCGGTGGTTCGAGCCGGATCATCATCCGCGGAAACGGTTCGCTGAATGGCAACAACCAGCCTTTGTATGTGATCAACGGGATGCCGATGGACAACAGCATTCCGGGCGGTGGCACCGCTTCGGACGGCAACGGGATGAACGTTGACCGGGGTGACGGCATTGGCGGGATCAACCCCGACGACATCGAGTCCATCAGCGTGTTGAAAGGCGGCCCCGCAGCCGCTCTTTACGGCGCCCGGGCCTCCAACGGGGTGATTTTGATCACGACCAAAAAAGGCCGGGGGCAAAAAGGAATCGGGGTGGAAATCAACAGCAACACGACGTTTGAAGACATCGCCGTGATTCCAAACTGGCAGTATGAATTCGGCCAGGGTCTGGACGGCAAAAAACCGACCACGGTGACGGAAGCCAAAAGTACGGGACGCCTGTCGTACGGTGCACGGATGGACGGCCAGCCCACCATTCAGGTCGATGGCCAGTTGCACCCGTATTCGCCCCAGAAAGATAACCTGAAAAACTTCTACCGCACCGGAAGCAACTACATCAACTCGGTGGCTTTTACGGGCGGCAACGAATCGGTCAATTTTCGCCTGGGTCTGAACAACACCAGTTCCAACAGCATTGTGCCGAACTCATCGTTCACCCGCCGAATCGCCAATTTGAACCTGAACGCTTTTCTGGGCAAGAAACTGAGCATCGAAACCGTATTCCAGTATAACCTGGAAGAAGGGAAAAACCGCCCCAAAGTGGGGTATGCCGACATGAACCCGCACTGGGCGACATACCTGGTGGCCAACGTGGTCGATATCCGCAGCCTCTCGCCGGGTTATGACCCTTTGACGGGCAAAGAAGTGGAATGGAATCCGGTTCCAGCCGCGCCGAACCCCTATTTTGTGGTCAACAAGTTCAAAAACGACGACACCAAAAACCGGTTCCTGAGTCAGGGAAGCATTCGGTACGACATTCTGGACAACCTGTATCTGAAAGGCAGCGTGAGCCAGGATTACTACAGCTTCTCGTCGGAATACGTACAGCCGACCAACAACGCCTACCAGCCGCTGGGAACGTATGAAGCCCGGAAAACGACATCATCCGAAACCAACGGCATGTTGACGCTGAACTATAACACCACGTTTTTCAAAGAATTGAGTTTCACGGCCATGCTGGGAGCCAATTCGCAACGCGCCATTTATGACCAGACGGTGATTGCGGGCAGCGAGTTTACGGTGCCTTATTTCTACAGCTACACCAACCTGGCCGCATCGACGACCACACCGACGTATCTGAAAAGTGCGATCAATTCCGTGTTTGGTTCGGTCGATTTTGGCTACAAAGGGCTGGCGTACCTGACGGTTTCCGGTCGGCAGGACTGGTTCTCGGTGCTGAATCCGAAGAGCAACAGCATTTTCTACCCGTCGATCGGTGGCTCGCTGATTCTGTCGGATGCGTTCCGCTTGCCAAAAGCCATCAGTTTTGCCAAACTGCGGGCTTCGTGGGCGCAGGTGGGCGGTGCCACGGTGAATGCCTACCAGATTTACCAGTATTACTCGATGCAGCAGGGTGGTCACAACGGCCGTCCGGTGCAGGTGTTGTCGTCGTCGCAGGTGCCTAACCCGGATCTGAAACCGCTGACGTCCACCACCTATGAAGGCGGTCTTGAAGCCAAATTCCTGAACAACCGTCTGGGCATCGACCTGACGTTTTACAACCGGAAAACCACGGACGACATCGTAACGTCCAACATCGCCCTGTCGTCGGGTTACACCTCGGCTCTGCTGAACGTGGGTGAACTGAGCAACAAAGGCGTTGAGTTGCTGCTGACCGGCACGCCCGTTAGCCAGGGCGCTTTCGGCTGGGATGTCAGCTTCAACATGGCCTACAACAAGAGCAAGATCGAACGGCTGGCCGAAGGCCTGACCGGTATCGACGTCGGCAGCGGTGTGGGTGGTGGTCTGGTGCGGAACGTTCTGAACCGGCCCTATGGAACGGTTTGGGGATACCGCAAGAAAACCGACGCCAACGGCAATGTGGTTTTCAATACCGCCAGCGGTTACGCCGTTCGGGGCGACTTGCAGGAAATCGGGCAGGGCACTCCTCCGCTGACGATGGGGATTACCAACAATTTCCGGTATAAAAACTTCTCACTCAACTTCCTGATCGACGGCAAATTCGGCAGCATCGTGTATTCGAACCTGTACCAGTATGCCTACCGGTTTGGTTTGCCGCAGGAAACGCTGCCGGGTCGGGAAACCGGCGTCACGGTAACCGGTGTCACCCCCGAAGGCAATCCGTTTACGAAAACCTGGAAAAAAGAAGAGGTGGATACCTACTACGACAACGACAAGAATTACACCGCCATGTTCATGTTCAACAACGACTTCGTGAAGCTCCGCCAGGTGGTTTTGAGCTACAACCTGCCCGTCAGCAAGTTGTCGTTCCTGAAACTCCAATCAGCCTCGATTTCCTTCGTGGCGCGGAACCTCGCGATTCTGTACAAGGACAAAAAGAACCAGTATTTCGATCCTGAATCGGGCTATACGAGCACCAACGCCCAGGGTCTGGAAGCCTTTGGGGTGCCCAGAACCCGGAGTCTTGGTGTGAATTTAATGGTGAAATTCTAATTAAAACTATCTCACGATGAAGCGTCTGATCCAAAAAATACTGTGTGCAGCCCCGTTGTTCCTCCTGTTGTCTTCCTGCGACAAGGGTTTTGAGGAAATGAACGTGGACCCCAATAAATATTCCGAAGTCATTCCCGAATACATGTTCACCCGCGCCTTGCTGGACGGCGTAAGCACCAACTTTACGGGGGCGGCTTACCTGACCATCGGGCAGTCGATGCAGCACTTTGCCACCTACAAGGAGGTCCCGGCGGCTGGTGACAAATACTTCAACTTCGGGTATTCGACCGGCAACTGGAATGCCTACGCCGGAACCGGTGCCGGGCAGGGCGCGGTCGTTTCCATCCGCCAGGTGATCGATGCGGTTTCGACCAATCCGGCCAGCGTGAACAAACTGTCGGCGGCCCGCATCTGGAAAGCGTATGTGTTTCATCGGCTGACGGATTTGTACGGCGACATTCCGTATTTTGACGCCGGGAAAGCGCTTTCTGACAAGAATTACGGGCCCAAATACGACACCCAGCAAGCCATTTACGCCGATCTGCTGAAAGAACTGGAGCAATCCATCGCGGCTTTCGACGCAACCAAAGCCACCTTCGGCTCAGCCGACCTCATGTTTGGGGGCGACGTGGTGAAGTGGAAAAAATTCGCGTACTCGCTGATGCTACGGCTGGGCATGCGCCTGACCGAAGTGGATGCGGCTACGGCCAAAACCTGGGTTGAAAAAGCCATCGCCGGGGGCGTAATTCTGGAAGATGCCGATCGGGCTGTCATTGCTTACGTGGACGGTTCACAAACCGCCAGCCGGAATTTCATCGCCAACGGTTTGCTCAGTACGGACTACATCACGCCCGGTGGCGACAATGTGGAAGGCGGAAAGTTTGCCAAAACGCTGATCGATTACCTGAAAAACACCAAAGATCCGCGTCTGAACGTGATTTCCATCGTCTGGACGTCTGCCGATGGCAAAACGTTTACGGCCGACACCACAACGGCTTTACAGAGCGGGATGCCCAACGCGGCTTACAACAACCTGCCGGCCAACTTCAACACGTTTTCGGAGCCGAATCCGAACACGCTGCTGAAATACAGTGCGCCTTTGATCGTGTTTGGCAATGCCGAAACGAACCTGTTGCTGGCGGAGGCTTCCGTCCGCGGCTGGGCGAGTGGAACAACGGCGGCAACGGCCTATGCCAATGCCGTTAGAGCCGGAATGCGGCAATGGGCCTTATTCGGAACGGGGGGAACGATTTCCGAGGCAAAAATCAGCGCGTATCTGGCCCTCAATCCGTACAAAACCGGCGGAACCGTAGCGCAGCAAATGGAACAGATCCAGACCCAAAAGTGGGTGTCGCTTTTTCTGGAAGACGAATACGAGATTTTTGCCAACTGGCGCCGGACCGGCTATCCGGTGCTGACGCCGACCAATTATCCGGGCAACCTGACGGGCGGCAAAATCCCGACCCGCTTTGTGGTTCCGGATTCAGAAGAGACCTACAACAAAACCAATTTCATCGAAGCACGAACACGGCAGGGCGGCACCAACACGCTCTCCAGCGTTGTCTGGTGGGATAAATAGGCAACGAAAGATCGTTTTCGAGTACCGATTAAATTGACAAACAAAATAGCACCGGGATCTTCCTGGTGCTATTTTTTTAAGGTGATGTTCGTGATGGGCCGGTTTTCGGTTACTTCAAATGGTTATTCCTTCTTTTTAGCGTAAACGATGTCGAGTGCGGCTCCGGCATCCCCCTGCTGTTTCATCCAGGTTTCCAGTTTCTGCCGGTATTGCCCGATCCGGTTCTGATGGGCCGGGTCTGTCGCCAGATTGGTAAGCTCCCAGGGGTCTTTTTGCGTATCGTAAAATTCGATGGCGGGGCGTTTCACAACCCGGTCGGTAATCCGTTTGGCCTTCGGATCGTTCGGCACCTGATCGACCCAGGAAAACCAGACCGAATTGCGGTCTTTTTGCTTTGCGTTCATCATAAACCGGTTGTAATACTCCTCATCGGGCGTCAGGTTCAGAATGAGCTTGTAGCGGGTGTCGCGGATGCTGCGGATCGGGTAAGGATTTCCTTCGGGAATGTTGTTGTGAATTCCGTAGGCATACGGTCGCGCGGTCGAACTTTTTCCCAGCAAAACCGGCAAAAAACTCTTGCCGTCCAGCCCGGCAATGGGTTTGCCGCCCGCCAGATCCACGAGGGTCGGGGTAATGTCTTCGTATTGAACCAGCGCATCGGTTTCGGTCCGGGGTTTGACGGTTCCGGGCCATTTGACCACCATCGAACTTTTCTGACCCACATCCCAGAGGTTCCATTTCGCACCCGGAAACTGCGCGCCCTGTTCACCCAGAAACACGACAATGGTATTCTTGTCCTGACCGGTTTCTTTCAGCAAGCGGGTAATTTCGCCCACCTGGTCGTCCAGCCGCCGGACTTCAGCCAGGTATTTGACAAACTGCCGGCGCGTCACCGGCGTATCGATCCAATTGGCGGGCAGAATCAATTTATCTGCATCGAACTCGGTGGTATCGCCCACCGTCCAGGGGGTGTGCGGATTGATGCTCATGACAAACAGGCAATACGGTTTGTTGTCGCGGGTGATGAATTTCCGGACATCGTTCAACTGGTAGTCGTCCGTCGGGGCCACGCAGTTGGGTTCGAAACCGGTGACGATCTCGAACGGAAAGACGGTTTTGGGTTTGGTACTGTGATCTTTGCCAGTTAGCCCGACGCGGTAGCCCAAATCCGCCAGATAATGGCCAACGCTTTTCAAGGAATCGTAAACCGGCTTGTGGTTCTGGAACGATCCGTGCCGCACCGGATACAAACCCGTAAAGAGCGAGGCCCGCGTCGGCACACACATGGCTTCGGAAGCATAGATGTGATTGAATTTCAAGCCTTCATTTGCCAGCGCATCAATGTGGGTCGTTTTCAGGTTTTTCCCGCCGTAACAACTCAACTGCCGACTGTCCAGGTCATCGGCCATGATGATAATGACATTGGGTTTGGTGGCCACCGGAGAGGGCCTTACGGCCAGCCCCAGCCAAATGCTGCTAAGCAGGATCAAACCGAGTAGAAGTCGATTCCGGGAAGTCATCATAGACGCTGTTTTAAAAAAAATTCCAATATACGGAATATCGGTTTCGAATGTGCCGAATCGTGGTGTTTTACAATAACCGCCCACTTACCCTACTCTCCTTAACAAAAGCAACCGGATGTTCAATAACATCCGGTTGTAGCATCAACGGTTGAACTTGCCAGAGACCGGTCACCTCCTTCAACCTGTTACGTTATTTCAAAACGGTCCCGAATCTATTATTTAAGTTTTTCCATACGCCAGCTAGCATCTTTTTTATACAGATCTGCATCCATTTTCGGATCGATTTCCAGGAAAAGACCTTGATGACGCAAGTAAGAATTGGCGAACTTTGCACTCTGAAAGCTAGTAAAGCCTTTTTGAGCAGGATCATTAAACAGCGGTGTTTCTTCGTAGAATTTTGCCTCATCCGGTACGGCAGTATGTTGCCTGGCCGTTAATCTATTATCACTCTCCGTATTTCCCGACAGCGTTAAGTAGGTGTTCGGTTTTGAATTGACTACTTTAAAAGCAACCATTGGCTTACCGGCATTTGCCCCTAACTGTACCTTTTGAATATTCAGATATTCATCATTTCCAGATACATCTTTAAGCTTTTTGATAACACAGACGCCGTTTTGCAGGGTTACGGCATAAGGCTCCTTATCGCTGTAAGCTCCTCCATTGATCGAATAAGCCCTCAAATTATTCAGGTCGATGTAAACGTCGCTTTTCTTAAATTCATCCCAAACACTACCCGTTGGATTAACTGGTTGCATAATTTTATCATTTAGATTCACCGTTATGCCTCCTTTCAGGTTATTTCCACAACAGTTATCATCCACTTGTACAATAACGAAGGTATTGATTTCTCCGACAGCCAGTTGTTTTGTAAAGTCAGTAGTGACATTTTCACCACCTCGTTTACCGTCATTTGCTTCCACATAATAGCCGGTGGGGTGCAGACTGTTATACAACATCATCCGGGCCTGATCATCCACGATTCCAATGGTTACCGTTGCTTTATTGACCTTAAAATCGGCTGGTATGTGCAGATAGGATCTGAAATAGGTGAAATCAATTTGTGTGAATTTGTTGTAATTCGCGTTAGGCAATATGCTGGTTGTTGAATACGAGACCTGTCCATTCGGCGCAGCGACAGACTTCCACTTCGGGTCTTTCTTGATGGGCGTCTGGGCGTATTTATAAACGCTCGAAAGTCTCTCGTTGCCATTCCGGGTTTTTTCGTTAGCCGGCAGATCGACGATGCCAGCTCCTTCATTTACCTCCCAGGTCGACAAGGTCTGGGCCTGGCTGTAAGCAACAAAACAAAGGCAAAGCAGGGCGACAGAGATTAGTTTTTTCATAAAAAATGGATTGAATTTTCAAATGCCTACTCTTGGCAGGGATTTTCAGCCTCCTCCCTCGTTAGCGCTGGTACGCTTGTAACGATAGAGCAAAACTAGGTCTGCCCGACGGGCATTTTCCGTCAAATTAGTTACACTTTCCGTCAAAATGAGGGGTAATGGGCTATTTTAAACCCGAAATCAGGTCTCCAGCAGTTCAGAAGGTGACTTACCAAACCGCGTTCGAAAGCTGCGCGCAAATGAGCGGGCATCGGCGTAACCTACTTTAGCCGCTACCTGGGTAATAGAGTAACTGGTATGGCTTTCCAGCAAGCGCCGAGCCTCTTCCATCCGCACCGCCTGTACATATTGCAGTGGCGAAAGCCCCGTCAGCCGTTTCAACTGACGCAGGAGGGTGGATTCGCTCATGGCGAACTGGTGGGCTAACTCCGGCACGTTGAGCGTTGAATCGGCCAGGTTTTGCTGCACAAATCCCTCAAACATTGCCAGCCATTCCCGGTCTTCTTGCGACAGGACAGGACCCGCCGGATCGGGTTTCTCCTCTTGGGTGATTGCCAATCGACGGGCAGCCTGGTTAGCCAGCAGATTGGCAATACGGGTCAGCAGTTCTTCTTCGTCGAAGGGCTTGAGCAGGTAATCGTCTATACCAATGCGCAAAGCCCGCAATTTGTCCTGCACATCGGCCCTGGCGGTAAGCATAATAACAGGGAGGTGACGGGTAGCGTCGTCGGATTTGAGCTGCCTGAGCAATTGATCCCCATCCATGACGGGCATCATTAAATCGGAGAGAATGAGCGAGATCCCCATCCCCGCCTTACTGTCTACCCGTAATCGTTCCAACGCAGCCTGCCCGTTGTCTGCAGTCACGACCTGGTATTTGTCCGACAAAATCAGGCGAATATATGCTTGCAGATCTGCGTTGTCCTCCACAACGAGGATCGTCGGTTTTGAGTTATACATCACTCCTCCCGTTTCACCGGTAGTTAAGCCCCGCCGTGCCATATCCCTATCACCTGCCTTTACAGTCTGACGTGAATACAGCGGTTCACGGTTCTGACTGCTGGCACTGGTAGGCCGAACAACAACGGGGAAGGCTACCCGAAAAACCGAGCCGGTATCAAGTGTACTTTCTGCGTCGATTTCTCCCCTCAAAAGCTGGACGTATTCGTGGCACAGAGCCAGGCCAATGCCCGTGCCACCCTCAGCAGGTTTGTCGGGCCGGGTGGTTTGGAAATAACGGTCAAACAAGTGGGGCATGTCGTCGGGATGGATACCCGGCCCGGTGTCGGCAATGCTCAACTGCAGCCTTCCATCAGCCAGGTGTACCGTGGCCGTTATCAGCCCGCCCGCCGACGTAAACTTGAACGCATTACCGAGCAGGTTGTTCAGAATCTGGCGGCATTTCGCCTGGTCCAGATTGGCCTCCACATCGTCGGCCACCGCGATGTGGAACGCATAATGCAGGTTCCTGCTCTCAGCCAATGACTCAAACTGGGCGAAATGGCTTCGAAAAAAGGCGGCTATCAGGGTTGGCTTTTCATCCAGTTCCATTTTTCCCATTTCCATTTTGCCCAAATCCAGAATATCGGTGACCAACTGTTCAAGTTGCTTGCCGCTCCGGTGGGCAAATTGCAATAGGCTGGTTTGCTTTTCGGTTAATCGGGTTTCCTTGAGCAGCGTACCAATGGGGCCGAGCAACAACGCGAGCGGGGTGCGCAACTCATGGGAAACGTTGGCAAAGAAGCGGGATTTGGCCGCATCGAGGGCTTTGAGTTTGTTGGCCTGGTTGTGAATGAGCGTATTCTGTTCGATCAGCTTGCGTTTGTCCTTCCGCTGTTTCCGATAGCCAAAGAACAGGCCCACCGCTGAAACCACTACCAGAAATACAATGATGAATGAAAAGCGGAGTTGGTCATTCATCAGCCGAAGGGCCAATTGTTGTTCCTCAAGCTGTTGTTCCTTGTATTTATTCTGATAGCGTGCATCGATCTCAATTATCTTGTCTCTAACATCTTTTTCTTTTAAATCCAGCTCCATCCTGTACCCTTTTTGCAGGTTAGCCATAGCCGAATCCAATAAACCCATATGCCTGTAAACGACGCTGCGAAACCGGTAAGCACCAGCAATGGCTGAGTGCCGTTCATGGCCTTTTAAAATGGCCCGATTGGCCGAAATGATCGTGGAATCATTGTACGCCAGGGCCTGGCGGTATTCCTTTTTTTGAAAATGCAGACTGGCAAGGGCTGCAAACATATAACTACTGCCTGTATGATCGCCCAATTGCTGATAAAGCTTAACGGCGGTCTGGCTATGATACATCCGCTCAGCTATGGAAGATTTGGGCAGCAGCATGTTCAGGAGAAGGTGGCTGATGGCTTCTTCAAGCACTAGCCCATATTTTGGTGCCGTATTCAGGGCTTCCCGTGCAAAAAATAGCGCTGTATTTTTATTTCCGAACAGGCGTTCCCAGGAAGCTCTGCGGATGGCGAAGTAGGGATATACCGCGTCCAGCCTGTACTGATCAATGTCAGCTTTAGCCAACTCCAGTTGTTTCTTACTGCTTTCTTTACGACCGATCTTTTCGTATAACAAGGCCAGCCCCAGACAGGCTTTGGCATGAATCTCCCAAAGTCCTTTTAGCTTACTCTGCTGTTCTACACGCAGCAATTTTTTTAAAGCCAGATCGCCCTGCTCATCCTGGTCGAAAGCTACGGCTTCTGCCAGTTGCGCCCGAATCCCGAAGGGCGTGTCGAGTTGGCCACGGATTTCTATTGCCTTCAGCAATTTGCCGGTAATGGCGATCACACTGTCATTTCTAAAAGCCTGCAAGTGGGCTTCTGCGCGGGTTAGTTCCCATTCATCCTTAGAAGTAAGACGGTTTTGGGCGTTTAAGCGGGAGATGCTCGAAAAAAATAAGATTACAAAAACAATCAATGCGGGAATATCCCGGCGCATGATTATCACCATAAAGAATGCTAAGGTTATGGAACGTCTCTTATTTATTTCCGGTTTAAATTTAACAAATTCTTCGTTAAGTACCGAATTTCACGCGTTTTATTCCAACGGCAGAATCACATTCGTCAGCTTCCAGTCGAACCAGTCGCGCGTGAGCACAAAGCGAATTTCATTCCCATCCTTGTCGGGAACATAGGCCGAAAACGTATCGAAAGAATTGAACCGAAAGCGCACGTTCCCAAACGGCTCGGTCGTTCCCCCCGTGGATTTCTTCAGGGGGTTCACTTTTTGCCCCCGCATCATCGTTGCCAGACCGGCCGGTGTTACCATCCGGTCGACTACCGGGCCCGCAAAGAGGCCGGCCAACCCTTTCACCATGGCTGTAGCCGGGCTGTTGTTCGGATTGTTGACGGCATTGGCAGCCTGCGCGTTGAGCTGGTCTTTCAGGTTCTGGCGCAATCGGGTAAAATCCACCTGATCGGCGATCGTTTCCGCATCATTGGCTTTTACACCCGTTTTGAGTTGATAAACCGTATAGTAAGGCCCAACCCAGATGATGCCCAAAAGGGCAAGAACAGCGATGGCGATGTAGTGACGCGGTTTCATGACGGGTGCATTTTTCTGTAAAGCTACAAGAAGTATACGACTACGAAAACCTTTGTTTCGCGGCCACTCGCAGGTCGTGCGCATAGCGATCACCTTCAGGTCTATCTTCCAGTATGACTGTTATTCACGCTTAATTGTACATACTCCCGGATTGTTCACTACCTTCGTCAAAAGCCAAGAGACTGTTTCGATTCTAAAACCGGGTTTTAAAAGTAGTCCTACTATAATAAAGCCAAAAACACAGTTTTATTAAAATCGTCGTATGAAGTGTCGTATCTGCGGAAGTGAAAAAGAGAAAAAATATTTTAAAGCAAAAGAAATGATGCTGGGTACACGCGAAGAGTTTACATACTTCCAGTGTGGTCAATGTCAGTGTTTACAAATAGAAGAGATTCCCGGCAATTTATCGCAGTATTATCCCGAAGGTTACAACGGATTCGAGGCTCCTGAAAAGAATATATTCGGAGGTATAAAAGGCACTCTCAGAAAGTACAAATACAAGGCCGCTTTATTTCCAAAAACCGCTTCTTCAGGCTTTTTAAAGGTTTTTTTTCAGGCAAAACAATACGACATTTTAGGTTCTTTGTCGCTGACCATGCAGTCTAAAATACTGGATGTAGGCAGTGGTGAGGGGGCTTTTTTATATCCCTTATACGAATTAGGAATGAAGCAGGTGCAGGGCGTAGATCCTTTTATAAAGGACACTATCGTCTATCCCAATGGTTATAAAGTTGTTAAAAATCAAATCTATGCGGTCACAGGAAAATGGGATATTATCCTTTATAACCATTCCTTTGAACATGTTCCGGACCCTTTAGAACATTTACTGGCGGTTTCTAAGTTGTTAAAACCCGGCGGAATCTGTATCATCCGGATTCCAACGGTTACTTCATACGCCTGGGAACATTACGGAACCGATTGGTTTCAACTGGATGCGCCCCGACATTTATTTCTCCATTCAGTAGAAAGCATGAAGTTGCTAATTTCAAAGGCGGGGCTAAAACTAGAAGATATCATTTATGATTCTACTCATGCGCAATTTACAAACAGCGAAAAATATAAAAATAACATCGGGCTTTACGAGGACTCAAAAAGCCTGTATGCCGGTTATGCAGACCGCAAATTAAAAAAAGAAAAATACAAACGATTTGCCCGGCAATTAAACAAAGAAAACCGAGGTGATCAGGCCGCTTTTATCATGAAGAATTAGAGAGATTCCTGCTCATTAAACCAGCAGAAAATAGATCATTCAGGACTTGTTGTCACCTTGCCAATCGCTCCAGGCAATTGGCAAGGTGATCGTTGCTTCGCTTACAGCGGTTTTAACTCCAGGTTTTTCCACCGAACCTTAATGCCGCCCCCATCGTGAATCTGCAACGCCACTCCGCCTTCGCCTTTCCCGATTTTTTCGTCCTTCAGATCCACCATTTGCTGGCCATTGAGCCAGGTCTGCACGCGGTCGCCCTCGGCCCGAATCCGCAGTTTGTTCCACTGCTCCGGCTTCAGGATATTCTCTTTTTCGTCGGGAATCTGGATCAGCCAGCCCCGGCCATAAGACTCGTAAATACCGCCCGTATCGTGGTTCGGGGGCGCTACTTCGACCTGCCAGCCGCTCACTTTCGTTCCTTCTACCGTCGACCGGATAAAAACGCCACTGTTACCATTGGCTTCCTGCTTGAACTCCAGCGACAGATCGAAGTTTTTATAGAATTTATCGGTCGCCAGATACCCGTAGCCTTTGTCGGGGCCGCTTTCGCAGACCAGTTCACCATCCGCCACATACCATTTTTCAGTACCGTAGATTTTCCAGCCCGTCAAATCTTTTCCGTTGAATAGCCGGACTTTTTTGGTGGGGGCCATAAAACCAACCGACACCACAACCAGGAGAACCAATACGAGCAATTTTTCTTTCATGGGTTATCAAAAAAGTAAGTTTAACAAAGGATTTGGTAGTTTTGTAACGTAGTTGTAACCGGTTGGTTTTGTCCAATAAACATACTACCGGTTTCGTTTTGAACTGTACCGGCATAAAGATAGCAAGCCGATGCGTCTGTCCGACCTGATTGTCCACTTAATCTTACTCATCCATCGCTTTTCCATGAAAAAAACACGTTTATCCACACCCCGGTCCCGGGCCTTGCTGCTGGCGGTTTTAGCGGCTCTTTTTACGTTTACGACCAGTTGTGATAAAGAAGAAGACACGGCATCCGCCCAACCCAAAACCGTTGCCGATCTAATCGTTGAAAGCAGCGACTTCACCATTCTGGAAGCGGCTATTCTCCAGGCGGGTCAGCTCGATGCGTTCAAAAATCCAAACCTGACGGTTTTTGCCCCCAACGATGCGGCTTTTCGGGCTTCGGGGGTTGCGGATGCGACTTCACTGACGGCCCTGACCAAAGAACAGTTGACCGGCATTCTGCAATACCACGTTCTGAAAGCCGCCGTGGCTTCCTCCGGTTTTCCGATGGAAACCAACAAGGCCGTTCAAACCTCCTTGAGCATTAACAACCAGGCGGTTGTGGCTTATGTTACCAACGGCACCAGCGGTTTATTCATCAACGGTGCCAAAGTGATCACGCCCGATGTAAAGGCCGCTAACGGCATCATGCATGTCATCGACCACATCCTGTTGCCCCCCCCAACCGGCAGCGGTGGCAGCCTGGTAGGCGTGGTTCAGGCCGATACGAGCCTCTCATTGCTGGGTGTTGCCGCCTTGCGGATCGCCACCGTTAACCCGACGCTGGCGGCCGTGTTGACGGGAACACAACCTTACACGACGTTTGCGCCCACCAACAACGCGTTTCGGGCATTGAAACTCAGCACGGCCGATACGATCAATAAAGTGCCGGTGACAGCCCTAACCGCCATTCTGGCCAATCACGTCGTAGCGGGTCGGCTCTATTCCAATAATTTAACCACGGGTGAGGTAACGGCGTACAGCACCGGCAAACTGACGGTAACCACGACCGGCACGACGGTGACCGTGAAGAGCAAAGGACTGGCGTCGCCGGCCACTGTCACCAGCGCCAACAGAACCGCAACCAACGGCGTTGTTCACAAGATCGATAAGGTGTTGCTGTAATCTGCCCGCCGTATGGTTCCGAAAATTCTGCTGGGTTTACTGGTCTTTATCGTCGTTGCCGTCGCCGTTCTGCTGACGATTGGTTATTTGATTTCCGCACCCGGATACAAAGGACCGGTTACCGACCATTTCGATGGGAAACAATTTCATAATTACAACGGTGCGAAAGCCAAAGGCTTGATGGAAGCCCTCGAGTGGATGTTGTCGGGCAGCGACAAAAAACCGTGGGGTGCTTTCCACAACGAACCGCCCGGCCCTCCCCCACCCGGCCGCGTTGGCGGCTCTCCGGTTCGGGTTACGTTTGTCAATCACTCGACGGTTTTGCTCCAGTTCGACAGCCTGAATGTGCTGACGGATCCGGTTTGGTATGAGCGCACCAGCCCTTTTCAGTGGGTGGGTCCGGCGCGAAACCGCCCGCCCGGCATTCGTTTCGAGGATATTCCCAAAATTGACATCCTGCTGCTGAGTCATAACCACTGGGATCATCTGGACATCGAGACGGTTCAGAAACTTTGTCGGCGCGACCAGCCCAAAGTCTATTGCCCGCTGGGCGTGAAAGCTTTTCTGGAAGAAAAGGGTTGCCAGAACGTGACCGAAATGGACTGGAATGACTCGCTGGCCTACAACGACAGCACCACGATCCACTGCGTTCCGGCGCAGCATTTCTCCGGGCGGGGCATGTTCGACCGTGACGCCACACTCTGGTGCGGTTTTCTGATCGATAGCCGGGCCGCCGGAAAGTTGTATTTTGTCGGAGATACGGGTTACGGTCCGTTTTTCAAAAAAATCGGGGAGCAGTTTGGTCCCATCCGGCTTGCGCTGATTCCGATCGGTGCCTTTCGGCCCACCTGGTTCATGTCGCCCATTCACTGCTCGCCCGCCGAGGCTGTCCGGATTCACGACGATATTCGGTCGCAACAGAGCGTGGCCATTCATTACGGCACCTTTCCGCTGGCCGACGACGGCGAAAACGAACCCGTCGAAGAGCTGCGTAAAGCCCTCACCACCAAGCCTGAACTGGCGACGCGTTTTTGGACCTTACGGGAAGGGGAAGGCCGGTTGGTACCGTAATTTTTACCGGTCGTTGCAACGGTTTTTCAAAAGGTGGGGTCATGGATACAGTTACACCTTATCAATTCAATTTTAATTGCGAGCATGAATTCTAAACATCTGAGTGCGCTTATTGCCTTGTTTCTGGCGGTCGGACTGGTTTCCTGTATGAATAATCTCAACGATCCGAGTGCCGGCACGGTGGAACAAAACATCCAGCAAATCAAGGATCATTTGACAGCTAATCAATTACAGGATCAGGTAACGTCAACCCTTTCAGGGCTATATTATATTATTACGCCCTCGACCTCGACCGCCAAAGTTGCGACGCCGAACGAGGAACTGGAGTTTACCTACACGCTGTCTTACATCGATCCGACCACGAAAAAGGCGATTTTGATTGACAGCGCCAACGCAACCAAACCGGCTTATATTCCTTTTCTGGCCGGCGTGGTCGTTCCAGGCCTGGAAGAAGGCTTTTTGTTGATGAAAGAAGGCCAGACGGGCCGGTTTTTTATGCCTAACAACCTGGCCTTTGGCAGCAATACCCGCGAAAATAAAATGCCGGAGTACAGTGCGGTTATTTTTGACGTCAAGCTCAATCGTTCCCGCTCCCAAATTCAGCAGATGGGCGATTATGCTACGCTTAAAAAGCTGCCGCGCCCGGACACGATCGCATTAGCACAAGGCTCTGATAGTGTTCGGGTCTACCGGCTTTCCAAAGGAACCGGAGCGCGGATCACGGCCGGACAAACCGTTACCGTCGCCTATACCGCTAACACCCTGCGAGGAACGGCTCCTTTTGACAAAAGTGACTCCCTGACAATCAAACTGGGTTCCGGACAATACATCGTTGGTTTTGACAAAGGGATTTCTCTGCTTTCGGTTGGCGACAAAGCCCTGCTGGTTTTCCCGTCCGGAATCGGTTATGGCGCACAGGGTAGCTCCGATTCCAAAGGCTATTACGTCGTGCCTCCCTATGCACCACTGGCCTTTGAAATAACCGTTAAATCGGCCAAGTAAATTGACGGTTTACGGTTTACGGTATTCAGTTTACGGTGGCTGACGCACGCTTATGCCATTTAATGCGTCAGCCACCGTAAACCGAATACCGTAAACCGAATACTGTAAACTGAATACCGTAAACCGAATACCGGTTTTAGGCGTTTTTCTGCCCTTCAACCGCCAGTAAATACAACTGCATGGATTCGCCGGTCGTGGCAATCCACCGATCATAGTCTTCGATGGCGACCGTCCGGTCTTCTTCCGAAATATACCCGTCTCTCACCAGTTGCGGTCCGCGCAGATGGGCCACTTCCGACCAGATTCGGCTGGTTTCCACAAAGGTCGCATCCTCTTTTTTGCTGATTTCAAATTGCGGCTCAATCGTTATTTTTTCGAAACCAATCCGCAGAAACTGGTCTTTCAAGTGGTCGGCAATGGCATTGTCGAAACCGGCTTCCTGCCGCCATTTCAGAAACGCCCCGTAGAATTTCGTCAGGGTTTCGGGCGGTTCGGGCGTCCATTCCACCTTTTCGTGATTGTAGTCCAGCACGGCCAGCACCCCACCCGATTTCACCCATTTTGCCATCCGGGCCAGGGCTTCTTCCGGGCGGGCGAGCCATTGCAACACGCGGGCACAGGTGACCAGGTCGAACTGTTCGTCGGTTTCAAAATCGTATACATCCGCCGTTTGAAAGGTGAGTTGGGGAAAATTGCCAGCCTGTTGGCGGGCCTGCACAATCAGAGTTTCGCTGGGATCGATGCCCACCACGTGACCCTGCGGCCCCACCCGTTCGGCCATACCGCGCGTGATGGCTCCGGAACCGCAGCCCACATCCAGCACCGACAGGCCCGGTTTCAGGTGTTTCAACAAATTCCGGTTGGCATTTTCAACGGTTCGGCGATCCAAAACCGGGTTGGCAGCCTTTGGCATTTCAGCCCGGCTGGTGGCAGTTTGATTTGACATGAGCCGAAAGTACGGATTGGTTTTTATCTTGGATAAATGAACAGATAAAATACAAAATAATACTTGATTATTGCAATAAAAGTCTATACCTTCATTCTACACCATTCCCCGATACGATCATGAAAAAGCTTCTGATTTTATGCGTCGTCATGGCTGGCACGGTTCTTCCCGGATGGGGACAGAACGATCAGGTGGCCATCAAAAAGGTTCTTTACGATGAGACGGAGGGTTTCTTCAAGCGAGACAAAGAAAAATGGGCGGATTGCTGGGCACACACACCTTACATCTATTTTGCGGCTAATTTATACGGCGGAGACTTTACCCTGATCAAAGGGTGGGACAACATGGAAAAGCAGTTCAAGAGCCAGTTCAACAGCTCCAGACCAGCCGACAGCGTGTCCATCTACAATACAAATTACGAGATACATCAGAACGGAAAAATGGCCTTTGTGTGGTATGACCAGATGCTGATCGACAGCCACGGCAAAACCACCTCGAAAGAATCCCGGGTGGTTGAAAAAATCGGTGGAAAATGGAAGATCATTCACGTCTGTGCCCTCACCAATCTGAACAATCAAACGGCGCAATCCGGTAAATAAAGTCAAAACCGTCCCTGATAAAACTTCCTGACGAATCGCGTTGTTATGCTTTTGCCGGTGTCTCTTTTGCCCGGCAACGGGTATGAGCAATGCAGCAAACACGACACAGAACGAATCATTTCATGACATTATCCGGGGCGACAAGCCCGTGCTGGTCGATTTTTACGCCGACTGGTGCGGGCCTTGTAAAGTATTGGCCCCCACGCTGAAGCAACTCGCCGAACGAACCGGCGACAAACTGCGCATCATCAAAGTGGATGTCGACAAAAGCCGCTGGGCTTCCGGCACCTACCAGATTCAGAGCGTTCCGACGATGATTTTGTTCCACAAGGGGAAAATCATCTGGCGGCAATCGGGGGTGCTGCCGCTTCAGAAGCTGGAAGCAATGGTGCGGCAGGTTACGGGTTAACCGGCCGCCGGAAAGTGATGGCAATACCGAGCAGAATGATGATTCCGCCCAGAACCATCTGAAACGTTATTTTCTCGTCGATAAACAGCCAGGCTAGAAAACCGGTCACGATAGCCTGGCTGAGCAGACTCAGCGAAACCCGTTGTGCATCGATTTTCTGGAGCGCATGGCTGACTGCAATCCAGCCCAGAAGCTGGCAAACCACCGCCTGAACCACGAGAGAACCCCAGATCCGGGGTTCGAAGCCCCACAGCGGTTCGCCCAACGCGACGCACAGCAACACTAGATACAGGCTCGACACCGTCATGCTCGAAGCCATGAAGTTCAGAATCGGGACTTTATCCAAAACCGTCTTGCTGACGACAATATACCCGGCATAGAACAGCCCCGACAGAACAGCCAGGAAAAACGCGCGGTCGAACTGCATGGTCAGGAACACGTCGACGCCCATCAAAAGGACGAGTCCAACCAGCGCCGTTGCCGTACCGATCCAGAAGTATTTCGTCGGTTTGTCGGGAAAAAACAGGAACGTGCCGATTCCCACCCAGATGGGCGACAGGTTGGTGAGCAAACTCGCCTGCGTGGCGGTCGATTCCTGAATAGAGAGGTTCCAGACGACGATGTCGGACGCAAAAAACAGCCCGCACACCAGAATGGGTTTCCAGTAGCGCAGTGTTTTAGCCTGCCATTTTCCAGTCAAAAGTACGTAAGGCCAGATCAGCACCGTGGCAATGCTCATGCGGTAGAACGCATCGCTAATGCCGGAAATCGGCGTGGCCCGGATGAGAACCGGGAAAATACTGATGCAAAGAATACCAATAATCAGACTCAGGCGGGAAGACATTACCGGTTTGGGGATAATTTCAGGGGACCGGCAAAGGTAGTCATCGGATTCCGCTCCGGCAATCGAACCGGCGGTCACGGCTGGCGATTCCCCAAAAACCGTCGTTGGTCAGGCTTTCTGCACCAATTCCGTCGAACTGTTCCGAACGTTGATTTTGTGGAGAAAAAACAGCTTCATCGTCCGTTCGAGGAGCAGACTGGGGCTGGGTGTGATGAGGTAATCAGTGGTGGTTTTGATGGCGATGACGATGCCCTCGGCCAGGTGGTCGTCGATGAGTTGCCGGAGCGGAACGCCCTCATAATCTTTCGATAACTTGCCAATTTCCATGACATCGACAATGGAACCGCTTTCGGCATAGCCTGTCAGGTATTCCAGGAAATCCATCACGTCGGGGCGGCTCACGATGCTGGCCATGTGGGCACCCCCAATTTTATCCGGCATCACAACCTTATTGGCCCCGGCTTTGCGCAATTTATTCAGCGCCGAGTGCTGCGACGCCCGGCTGATGATGGTCAGTTTCTCATTCAGACTCCGGGCGCTCAACACGATAAAAACGTTATCGGCGTCGGTGGGCAGAGCGGTCAGCAATGCCTTCGCCCGGTCGATGCCGGCTTTCTGGAGCGTTTCATCTTCGGTAGCATTGCCGATCAGATACAGCAGCGATGCGTTTTTAGTCATATACGACCGAACACGTTCCTCGTTTTGCTCGATGACTACAAACGGCACTTTGTTCTGGCGCAGCGTGATGGCCGCTTCCTGCCCGTTTCGCCCCAGCCCACACAGAATCACGTGGTTGGTGAGTTCATCAATCTGTTTGACCATTTTCCGTTGTCTAAAATAGTTGATCAATTCGCCACTGGCGACGTATTGCGTAATGAGTGCCAGGGCATAAGCGAACGTGGTAAAGCTGGAAATCAGCAGAAAAACCGTGAAAAGCCGTCCGTTGGGCGACAACGGTTTTACCTCTGTGTAGCCCACAGTGGTAATCGAAATAACCGTCATGTACAGGGCATCGATGAAGTTGTACGCTTCAATATACATATACCCGCCAATCCCCATGAACGATATGGCAATAATGATCAGAAAGGGGAAGAGAAGGGAATACCGCTGACGGCCGTTGAACATACTATCCGAAAAGATATATAATTCCAAAAATACTAATTTTTACAGAATATAAACAACACCAATCTATATTCCATAAAATTATATATTGATAAATGTAACCAATACCAACAATACAACTACTTAACAACTCACCTTGGCATCACACAACAATTTTTTTAAGAATTCCCCCTAAACTGCTATATTTCGCCCCATCCCCCGTAACCTTAAAACCATCATGCTTGCCTACATCTTTGCGGTCCTCACGACCGTATTTTTCATCGGTTTAACCTTGTTTACGGCTTCCAAACCATCGCTGGTTGGCGAAAACGCCATGGGTTACGGGCTGGGCCTGTTCTTTTGGGGAGCCGGGTTTGTTCTGACCAGTTTGATTCTAACGATTACCCTAAACGTCCGGGGCGGTTTTGACTGGGTTGCTCAGGCAGGCGCCCGGACTCCGCTGGTTTTCTTTGCCTGGCTGGTGGTGGCATTGGCCACGTTTTTTTGTGCGGCATTCAAATGGGAGTGGCACAGCGATACGCTCTATCCGGCTTTTTTACACGGGTTGGCCGTCCGGCAGGGGCAGTTCTGGATACCGCTGTTGTGGCTGATCCCCTGTCTTCTCTCGCTTCCTTCCGCTGGTTCTTCGCTGGTTCCGGTCACCCTTCTCAAGGGTTCGTTTTGGGTGGGGATGGGCCTCAGTGCCGTATTTTCCGGCGGTTTACTCGTGGGATACTTTCGCGAAGCGGCCCAGTCTGCTGAGGTCGAAATGGCCCAGCGAGCCGAACAGGAAGACCGCCTTCATCGGGAGAATCTGGAGACGATTGCGGCTCAGAAAGTCGATGATCCGATTGTCAACCTGCTGGGGTATTCCGGCCGGTACCAGCCCGATGACGTCAAGCAGGCGGCTCTGGCCAAGATTAAAGCGCATCCGAACTGGGAAGCCGAACTGATTGCGTTGCTGGATAGTGATTGGCGGTATAAGGAGGTCTATTATTTTCTGGATGGCAACGCGGTGGAGCATCCCGAGCAGTTTGTCGGCCCCCTGAACGCAAGCATCGGTCGGCTATCGGACACCATTCGGTCGGACATCAAAGACAGCAACAACCTACAGCATTGGAGCTTCGATATGTACGGCATCGACCAGCTTCTGCGCGCCCTTGACGGGCAATTCCTGAACCGAAGCCTTGATTTTCACCCCAACATCGTCAAGCTCCAGCAAGCTCTGAATACGCCCAAGCCCGAGCGGTTTAAAGACGTCCGGTTTTCGATCACCGGCACCGTAGATCAGTGGCTGGCAGCGCATAAGAAATAAGGGGGCGGTTTTATGGAATACGGTAATAGGTTCGCCAAGTCCAACAGATCGGCCCACGATTTCAATCGTGGGTTTCGGGAAGGCTGAAAATGGAAACCGTTTTAACGGTTTGGAGAAGCGAAACCGTTGAAACGGTCTCATGAATCGTGGATTTCTTCTTGCCCCACGGTTAAAACCGTGGGCTATCAACCGTTACGCTTAAACGGATATGGTTATACCGGATTTACGCTAAATCCGGTATAACAATCACCAAGGTTTTTTTCAGATCTTTATCCCAGCAGTCGGCTTTCTCGACAATGACACCTTTGTACTTTCCTATCGCCAGTTTCAGGTTGGACTTTGGTTTCGGTTTTCCGGGCAGGGCTTTAGTAAATTTGGCCGCAGTTTTCATGATCGTCTCTACCTTCAATTTGCTAAGCTAACGCAAAACTGCAATATCCGGCTGTTTAGCCAATGAGTGAAAATTTTAAAGCCGGCCCCAAACATCGTTAGGACCGGCTTTAATTACTTTAGGAAAATCGGATTCTCAACTCCCACAAGCCTCACAATCATCCTTATTATCAATCGAACACACCATCGCGGCATAGGCGGTTTCGGCGTCGCTGACCAGTTGCGGATGAGCGGCTGCGCCTTCCTGGGCGTATTTTTCGTAGTTCAACGGTTTTTCCATCGTTTCGGCCAGAACCGGCTCCAGTTGCGACTCGGCCTGCTTTTCCACCGTAAACTGGATGGCGTCGGCAGCGGCCTTCGTGCGGAGGTAATACATCCCGGTTTTCAGTCCGCGCTTCCAAGCGTGGAAGTGCATCGACGTCAGCTTGCCGAAGTTGGCATCCACCATGTGAATGTTCAGCGACTGCGACTGGCAGATGAACGCACCGCGATCGGCGGCCATGTCGATGACGGTTTTCTGTTTGATCTCCCAAACGGTTTTGTACAGATCCTTGATGTTCTGTGGAATACCCGGAATGTTCTGCACCGAGCCGTTGGCGGCAATCAGCATGTTTTTCATCCGGTCGTTCCACATGCCGAGTTTCACGAGGTCGCGCAGCAAATACTTGTTGACCACCACGAACTCACCCGACAATACGCGACGGACGTAGATGTTGGACGTAAACGGCTCGAAACACTCGTTGTTGCCCAGAATCTGGCTGGTCGAAGCCGTTGGCATCGGTGCCAGCAGCAGCGAGTTCCGAACGCCGTGCTGAACCACTTCTTTCCGCAGCGATTCCCAATCCCAGCGACCCGAATCCGGCGTAACGCCCCACATGTCGAACTGGAAGATGCCCTGCGAAATCGGCGAGCCTTTCCAGGTTTCATACGGGCCGTGTTGTTTCGCCTGTTCCATCGACGCCGTCATGGCGGCAAAATAAATCGTCTCGAAAATATCCTTGTTCAGCTGCTTCGCTTCCTCCGATTCAAACGGCATCCGCAGCATGATAAACGCATCGGCCAGCCCCTGAACGCCCAGTCCGATGGGGCGGTGGCGCATATTCGACCGACGGGCCTCTTCGACCGGATAGTAGTTGATGTCGATGATCTTGTTGAGGTTCTTGGTCGCAACCCGCGTGATCTCATACAGTTTCTGGTGATCGAAACGCGAAATCCCATCGGCCCCTTTCACAATGTACTTCGGCAACGCAATCGACGCCAGGTTACAAACCGCCACTTCGTCGGGTGCCGTGTACTCGATAATTTCGGTGCACAGGTTCGACGACTTGATGGTACCCAGGTTCTTCTGGTTCGACTTCGAGTTGGCGGCATCCTTGAACAGCATGTAGGGCGTTCCGGTTTCGGTTTGCGATTCCAGAATTTCGTACCACAGATCCTGTGCCTTCACTTGCCGGCGATACCGGCCTTCGCGCTCGTATTGTTCGTAGAGTTCAACAAAAGCCTCCCCGTGGGTATCCGCCAGGCCGGGGCATTCGTGCGGACACATCAGCGACCAGACATCGTTGTCTTCCACGCGTTTCATGAACAAGTCTGGCACCCACAGGGCGTAGAACAGGTCACGGGCGCGGTTTTCTTCCTTGCCGTGGTTTTTCTTCAGTTGCAGGAAATCAAAAATATCGGCATGCCAGGGTTCCAGGTAAACCGCAAAAGAGCCTTTGCGCTTTCCGCCCCCCTGATCGACGTAGCGGGCCGTGTCGTTGAACACGCGGAGCATCGGAATGATCCCGTTCGAGGTTCCGTTCGTTCCTTTAATATACGTACCTGTTGCGCGGATGTTGTGAATGCTCAAACCAATTCCACCCGCCGACTGCGAAATCTTGGCGGTTTGCTTCAGGGTGTCGTAAATACCTTCGATGCTGTCATCCTGCATTGTCAGCAGGAAGCAGCTCGACATCTGCGGTTTGGGCGTTCCGGCGTTGAACAGCGTCGGGGTGGCGTGTGTAAACCACTTTTCCGACAGCAAGTTGTAGGTTTCAACGGCCGCTTCGACGTCGTTCATGTGAATTCCGACGGCCACGCGCATCAGCATGTGCTGCGGACGTTCGGCGATCTTGCCTTCCATCTTCAGCAGATACGATTTTTCGAGCGTTTTATAGCCAAAATAATCGTAGCCGTAATCGCGGTCATAAATGATCGTAGAGTCAAGCAGGGCGGCATTTTTCCGAACCACGTCATACACTTCCTTGGAAATCAGGGCTGCGTTTTCACCGGTTTTGGGGTCAACGTAGTTGTACAGCCGCTTGATGGTTCCCGAGAAGGACTTGTTGGTTTCTTTGTGCAGGTTGGAGATCGCCATGCGGGCGGCCAAAATCGCATAATCCGGGTGGCGGGTGGTCATCGAAGCCGCTGTCTCAGCCGCCAGATTGTCCAGTTCCGTCGTCTTGACGCCGTCATAGATCCCGTTCACCACTTTCATCGATACTTCGATCGGCTGAACATAGGCCGGATCTAAACCGTAGCACAATTTTTCGATCCGTGCGGTGATTTTGTCGAGCTTGACCGATTCCCTGCGGCCGTCACGCTTGAGTACGTACATAATATGATATGGAATGTTGTAAAGTAGATATATAGGATATGATGCCTCTCGATTGATTGCTTAAAGGTACTAAGCAGTACTACAACAAAGCAAAGCGGAATGTTCACTCATGCTCTGTCAACTTGGAATTATTAAAACAGATGGCTGTGTTAAGAAACTGTTAAGACCTTACGCAGAATAACTTATCGAAAGCCTACCGGAAATAGGGTCTAAAAAAGTTGATAGGCTAAAATTAGCAAACGGTATGTACCTGCTGCTAAAACTCTGATTGTTACTGAATTGTTACCCAAATTACCAAAAAAGCAACAAAAATTCAACCAAGAGTAACATACTTTTTTTGATTTAAACAAAAGCGGACGAAGTGGTTGGAATCCAGTCATAAACTCTTTACCTTTGCACTCCTTAAATCCACCGACCTGTTCCGAATGGGCTGGTGGTGAGACCGTTCCAGAACTGATTTATTTTATAATATTACCATTGTCATGAAAAAAGGCATCCATCCGGAATATAGAGACGTCGTATTCTGGGATCTGACCAGCGATCACAAATTTCTGAGCCGCTCGACCATTCAAACGAAGGAAACCATCGAATTTGAAGGCAACACCTACCCGGTTGTGAAAGTCGAAGTAAGTTCGGAATCACACCCGTTTTATACCGGCAAGAACGTTCTGCTCGACACTGCGGGTCGCGTTGATAAATTCCTGAAACGGTACGGTAAGAAGTAATCCTATCGACACCTGAAAAAGCCGCCATCAGACCATTCTGATGGCGGCTTTTTGTTTTCTTTACGTGTAACTTAGCGGTACGATGAAAATATTGATACTCGGTGCCACGGGTCGCACGGGAAAAGAATTGCTCGATCAGGCTTTGAAAGCCGGTATTTCCGTTCACGCGCTGGTTCGGGATATCGATAAAGTGAAAATGACCTCCCGCAACCTCAGGCTGTTCGAAAGCAAGAAGCTCGACCGAACGGCGCTCCGGCTCGCCATGCTCGGCTGTGATGCGGTTCTGAGTACCCTCAACATCTCCCGAACCTCCGATTTTCCGTGGAGCAGTCTGCGAACGCCGAAGGACTTTCTCTCCAGCACGATGCGCAACGTGCTCGAAGTCGCCAATGAACTGCACATCAAACGCATCATTGTCACCACCGCCTGGGGCGTCAACGAAACCAGGAAAGACATTCCCGCCTGGTTCCGGTTCTTCATCAACTACAGCAACGTGGGCGTCGCCTACCGCGACCACGAGCGTCAGGAGCAGCTATTGGCCGCTTCGTTGAGCGACTGGACGGCGGTTCGCCCCGTCGGACTGACGAATTCAAAGAAGCACAAACAAGTCCGGATTACGATTAACAACGATCCCAAACCCAACCTGACCATCAGCCGCTCCAACGTCGCCCGGTTTATGATTGAGATTTACAAAACCGGTGATTATCTGAAAGAAGTGGTTACGATTTCGGAGGTGTAGAAACTCGTACCCCACAAATCAGCGTTCCGGGCTACCTGCGCCTTTGATGCCGGTGTTTTTGACCACAAACAGATAGCCCGCCAGCGGTTGTTCGGCCAGTTCCTGCTGGCTTAATCCGGTTTTGGCGGAGGTGATGTACAAGTCGTCCAGCGACGTGCCCCCGAACGTACAGGACGTAATCCGGGCGGCAGGCAAGTCGATCTGCTGAAGCCGTTCGCCGGTGTTGGGGTTGCAGCGAACCACCTTCCAGCCATCCCAAAGCGCAATCCAGAGCATGCCTTTTTCGTCGATGGTCATGCCATCCGGAAAACCGTCTGCTTCCTCAAACTGAATGACCACCCGTTTATTGGTAATCGTACCCGTGTGTACGTCATAGTCGTAGGCCACCACCTGCCGGGTTGGCGAGTCGATGTAATACAGCAGCCGGTGGTCGAGGCTCCAGGCCAATCCGTTGGAACAGGTGACGTTGTCGACCTTGACCGAAACCGAATGATTTTGATCCAGCATGTACAACGCTCCCGCACCGGGTTCGTCGGCAATCGACATGGTTCCCGCCCAGAACCGTCCAGCCGGGTCGCATTTTCCGTCGTTGAACCGGTTGCCGGGCAAATGACCTTCCGGATCGGCAATTGGAACGACAGTTTCATTTTCCAGCGAAATGGTATGAAAACCGTGTTGAAGCGCGGCAATCCAATCGCCGGAAGGTTGAATGGCAATGGCTCCCACCATCTGCCCGGTTTTGAAAACCCGGTGTTCTCCGCTGCCCGGATCGAAGGAATGGATTTCGCCCGGCAGAATGTCCACCCATAAAATTCGTTGCTTTTCCGCATCCCAAACCGGGCCTTCGCCCAATTGGCAGGAATGATCGAGGACGGTTTCCCAGTTGTTCTGATTCATATTTTCGTTGGGTTTACGGTTTTTTGGGTTTACGGTTTTCAGTATTCGGTTTACGGTGGCTGACGCAAGCCTAAAAAGCACGCGTCAGCCACCGTAAACCGAATACTGAAAACCGTAAACTATTTGCCGTAAACTATTTTAAGCATACCGGATGTAAAAGTATAGAACCATCGCGGTAACTATCGCCCACCAGATAAAAGGATTTCGCAAACCGCGCTGCTGGTCGCGTTCGGCGGGGAGCAGCGAGAGGCTTTCTTTGTTCCAGATCAGGCCCGCCAGTTCGGCCTCAGGCTTGGGTTTAGTCACCAGACTGACGAGCACGCAGAGCAACATGCAGGTCCAGAACACGATGCCGGTGCGGTTGAAAAACGGCATCGTCGGAAAAATCATTTCGAGGGCAATGGAAAGCGGAATGGTCAGAATACCAGCGGTTAGTGCGCCCGCGTGGGTGGTGCGTTTCCAGAGAATACCGAGCAGAAACATCACCGCAATGCCGGGGGTGAACAGCCCGTAGGCATTCATCAGATACAGAAAAACCGGTTTATCGGACTGGGTCATGAACAAACCCGTGCAGAGAATGCCCAGCACGATGATCGTTGCCCCGGCAATTCGGCCAAACCGTACGGCCTGAACGTCCGACGCGTCTTTTCGAAAATAGGTCAGGTACACATCCACCGTCAGAATCGTGGTGCAGGAGTTGATGGCCCCGGAAAGGTGCGACATCACCGCCGAAATCAGGCCCGCCATCACCAGCCCAACCAGGCCCGCCGGGAGCAGGTTCTCGACCAGCGTGGGAAAGAGCAGATCCGGTTTTTCGAGGTTCGGGAATAATTTGGGCGCCACCAGCGCCGGAACGGTAATGATGATCGGAATGAGGAATTTCAGGTAATCGCCAAAAACGACGCCCATCCGTGCATGCCACTCGTTTTTGGCCGCCAGCACCCGCTGAACGATAAACTGATTGGTCGCGCAGTAGAAAATACTGATGCACAATGTGCCACCGAGGTACATCGTCCACGGAAAATCCGGGTCGTTGGCAGGCAGAATGAGATCCCAGTCTTTGGACGTTTCCATGACGGCATCAATCCCGCCAGCCGCGTTGACCGTGGCAACCGTCAGCGCCACCCCGCCCAGCACGAGGACAATCAGTTGCAGCATTTCGGTCCAGATCACCGCCCGTAAACCGCCCGCGATGGTGTAGATACCCGTAAAAACCGCCAGTACTAGGATGCTGGCAATGACCGGAATTCCCAAAAGGGAGTGCAGGGAAAGCGCGCCCAGATACAGAACAGCCGCAATTTCCACGAAAACGTAGGTCAGTAAAATCAACGTGGCATAAGTGGTTCGGGCGGCCGCGCCGAATCGTTTTTGTAAAAATTCGGGGATCGTGTAAAAACCGTTGCGGATGTAAAACGGCAAAAAAATCCAGAGCAAGGCATTGAACCCGATCAGGATGGCCCCCCACTCCATGGCAATGGCGACAAAGCCCCGGCTGTAGGCCACGCCCATCGCACCCACCAAATGGTGGCTGCTGATGTTGGACGCAATGATGCTGCCGCCGATCATCCACCAGGGCAGTTTGTCGCCCGCCAGAAAATAATCGCGCTTGGTTTGTTTGCCCTTGCGGGAGGCATAAATGCCCAATGAAATAACGCCCAGGATGTAAACGCCAAAAATAATCAGGTCAAGCGTCGATAGATTCATGTTGGAGTAATGAACGGGTAATACGGGTAGCTTTTTCGGTCAGCAGTTCCAGCGAGCCTTTTTCAAAGGGAGATTGCCAGACGGGATAAATATCTTCAGCGTATAGATCTTTGGGGGGAAGATAGCCCGTCGAACCGTTCACGATGTTCATCACGGCGACGGCATTCGGGGCCAGTTCTGCCCGCAGTTTCTGCTGAAATTCGGAATAGGCTTCGTTGGGCTGCCCCACCAGAACGGAATCGCCCAGCCGCCAGATCCAGAGCGGCATGTGGGTCGAATCGCCATCGCCGACGGTTTTCCGAATACCGCGTCTTCGCCAGATCCGTTCTTTCAGCACGTTGTCCTGACATTCGGCCCATTCCGTTTCGATTTCCGCCAGCGACGGCAGCGGTTTTAACGGCAGTTCCACCTCGATCATCTCAACCGAAAGGGCCGTAGAAGGCTCATAGGCTTCTTTCTTCCAGACCGCCAGGGGTGCGCCCGACTCGACGATGCCTGCAAACGAAAGTTGTTTTTTGGGTGGTAAAATCGCTTCCAATGCAGACAAAACCGCATACCCCAACTGCCGCCCGTAAGCATCCGCAATACTGACATCGCCGACGTATTGCTCGCGCGGAGCCAGTTCTCCGCAGGCACCCAGCAGAAACAA
The DNA here is from genome assembly GCF_965227735.1 of Larkinella sp. Lineage (NCBI taxonomy): Bacteria > Pseudomonadati > Bacteroidota > Cytophagia > Cytophagales > Spirosomataceae > Larkinella > Larkinella sp. The sequence continues at coordinate 3,187,278 of NZ_OZ245776.1, forward strand.
CATTGGTGCGTCGGTGGTCTTCTCCACGACTTCGCGCAGGGCACCGATGTAGTCGGGCGAAATCAGGCGGTTTTCCCAGGCCAGTGTTGTCGGATGGCAGGCGTAATTGACGAGCGTTCCCAGCGTTTGATTGTTCTCATTGGCGATTTGCCCGACAAGCAGCGTGTCGTCGGCATCTTTTTCGGGATTCCAACCGCAGATAAACCGGTCTTGATCGGCGTCTGGCAAATCCCGGTTGCTGGCTAGATTGCATTTCCCATAGTTCCAGGTCAGCGTGGCCGATTCTGCATTGGACAACGCCGTTTGGATGGCCTGAATCGCGTTCGTCTGAATAAACCGAAGGTACGGTTCCACAAGGTGACCACCCGTTTTCGACGCATCATCGCGGCTGAGGCTCGGCCCGGCATGGGTGTGCGACAGGCAGAACATCAGCCGTGACGGATCAAGTGATACGGCTTCCAGAATCCCGTTCCGCAAAAACCGCTCGTCGTCGGAACTGCGCCACCAGCCCAAATCGGCCCCAATCAACACCAGCGGTTTCTCCTCGCTGGAAGTCTGGAACGTCACGCAGGTCAACATGAGCGGGCGGTGAATGCCCTCGGCGGCTTCGTGCGTAGCGGCTCCCCAGTTGCGGGCGTAAATGCCGACTGGTGGCGTAATATCTTCCTGCGCCACACCGATCAAACCGGTGAAGGAGGATTGCTTATAATCAGGGTATTTTTGCGATTCCATTCAACAAGAATTTAATGCATTTTATAATTGTCAGCCCACGGTTTTAACCGTGGGGCCAGAAACGAAATTGGCGAATTAACGATAACCGTTTTAACGGTTTGAAAATCCTGAAACCGTTAAAACGGTTAATGCACGTCGATTTTCATTCGCGATCCCACGGTTAAAACCGTGGGCTGTTATTTCAATTATTGACATTGCAATCAGGTTTTACGGGTTAATGACCGTTCGATTTCTTCCAACGATTTTCCTTTCGTTTCGGGAACAGTCAGGAGGATGAATACGAAATAAATCAGCAGTAAAACCGCATAGATTCCGAACGTAAGCGGCATTCCAAACTGCGATTTCATGACCGGAAACGAACCGATCACGACAAAATTGGCCATCCACAATGACAGGGTTGCCAGCGACATTGCACTGCCCCGAATGCGATTGGGAAAGATTTCGGAAAGAATCACCCACGTAACCGGGCCGATGGTGGCGGCATAACCGGCAATGAACAGCAGAATAAAAAGCAAAGCCCAAAAGCCGGGAAGCTGAAAATAGAAGGCGAAAGCCAGGGCCAGAATATCGGCGGCCAAAAAAGCTGATCCCATCAACAGCAGTTTTTTGCGACCCATTTTATCGATGGTGGCAATGGCGACGAAGGTGAATAAACAGAGGATAATGCCTAACAAAACTGATTGCAGAAAAGCCGAATCTTCGGCGATCCCGACTTGCTTAAAAACTTCGGGTGCGTAGGCGACGAGTGGCCCGCCAATCTGGGAAAAGAACGCAACAACGATTCCGATCAGGACAATAACAAAAACGTCTTTCCGGAATAAATAGCGGAGATCTTCCTTCCTGATCGCAGAAAAACTGGTGCGGATGGTTTTGCTTTCGGCTTCGGCATACGCACTGCCGCCAATCTGAGCCAACACCGTCCGGGCTTCATTCTCCCGGTTTTTACGGATCAACCAGCGCGGACTTTCGGACACGAAAAACAAACCGAGAAAGAACAACAACGCGGGGACGGACTGCGACGAAAACATCCAGCGCCAGTTATCATCGCCCGTGGAAAGCAGCAGATAATTGGCAAGATAAGCCAGCAAAACGCCGATCGTTACGGCCAGTTGATAGAACGAAACCAGCCGCCCGCGCCAGGGAGCCGGGGCCATTTCGGCAATGTAGATCGGGCAGACCAGAGCGGCACAGCCGATGGCGATGCCGCTTGCGATTCGGAATGCGACAAAAACCGGAAAAGTCGTGGCCCAGCCGGTGCCGACGCCGGTGATGGCAAACAGAAAGGCACTGACTAACAGCATCTTTTTCCGCCCGGCCAGATCGCTCAATCGCCCGGAGAACAACGCTCCGATGGCGGCCCCAACGCTGATGCAACCCACCGCCCAGCCGGTTTGCAGGTCGTTCAGTTGAAAATGTCGACTGAAAAAATGAATCGTTCCCGAAATGATGGCCGTATCGAACCCGAACAGGATTCCACCCAAAGCCGCTATCGCATTGATTCGGTAGATATAGACTTTATTATACGCAAAATCGCCGGAAGAAAACGCGTCGGTTGCCGTGAGTACCAAAGCCATCGTTAGTGTCTGGTTTATGGTTTATCGTCTATGGTTTTCGCCGTTTTTCTCCCAACCAGACCCATTAATTTTTCGCCTTGGCATTTTCTACGCTCAGAAACTGCGTCGTATTTTCGAGAATACCGGACGCATCATCATGGTGAAGTAAAGCATCATCCGGCACCGTTTGCAAAGGCGTAATGCTGGAAGGTGTTTCGGTGATATAGGGCGGATTGGTTTGCCGGTTATACGCCGAAATGAGCGACCAGCGGGCGGTATCGGACAAATTCGCTTCCGATCGGTGAAGAATATTGCTGTGGAAAAAGAGCAAATCGCCCGGTTTTAATTCGACATACACCAATTCCATCGTTTGCAAGGCGAACTCCACATATGGCATGGAAGCCCCGACCTGTTCGCCGGAAAAACCGTGTTCGACGCGGCCCATTTTGTGCGACTTTTTAATGACCTGCAAACAGCCATTTTCCTTCGTCGCTTCCGTTACGGCCACCATCACCGAAATCATCTGATCCGGGAATAAATAACCGTTTTTGTACCAGTAGCCGTAATCCTGGTGCCATTCCCAGGCGCCACCGACCTTCGGTTCTTTCTGCATCAGTTTAGAATGAAAATGACAAACCGGCGCCTTTCCATCCAGCAGTTTATGTACGGAATCGACTATGCGCTCGCTGCGGGTCAGCAGGCCATAGACATCATTTCCCGGCGTAAACCACAAGGCCAGTTTCGTTTTTTTACCGGCTTTATCGTCCAGGTCAAAACTGTTTTTTCGGATCGCTTCATCTTCCACCGCAACCCGGTATAGTTTCGCCACTTCGTCGGCGTTTAAAAAACCGGGAATGATCAAATAGCCATTTTCCTGATAAGCGTCAACCTGTTCGTCGGTCAATCTAAAGGCCATAGTCGTAGAGTTTAAGTCAATAAGGAAAGTCCGCCATCCATCAGCAATGTGCTGCCCGTCATGTGCTCATTATCCGGGTGGCAAAGCTGAACGATCTGTCTGGCAACCGCTTCGGCACTGATCAGTTTTTTTACCGGAACCTGATTCCGGGCCACCTCGCTCGACGCCGGATCTTCTTCCCAAAACCGCGCGCTCAAACCGGCATTGACGTAACCGGGCGCGATTTCGTTCACCAGAATCTGGTGCGGGGCCAGTTCCAGCGCCAGACACTGGCAGAGCATCCGGAGACCGGCTTTAGAAACACAGTAGGCCGGAATGTGCGGATGCACCGCGTGGGCGGCCCAACTCCCGACGAACACCACCCGCCCCGGAAGCTGGTGGGCCAGCAACCGGGCGGTGGCACTTTGGGTTAGGTAAAAAGCTCCGTTCAGATTGACATTCAGCTCGTTGACCCACTGACTCGGTGTGATCTCGTGAATACCGGCTGGTGTAACCGTGGCGGCATTGGCAATGACGAGATCCGCCACGCCAAGGGTATTTTCGACCGCCAGCACCCAGTTCTGCACGGCGCTGGCGTCCGTCACATCGACCTGCGTGTAGTGGCTGATTATGTCAAATTGCCTCAGTTCGGCCAGAAATGCTTCCGCCTTCGTCGGTGGAGCGATGTCGCCGATGGCAATGGCGGCCCCGTTCCGGGCAAACTCCAGCGCGGTCGCCCGGCCAATGTCGCCCAGTCCGCCACTGATCAAGACGGTTCGGTTTGTAAATACTTTGTCCACGCTACCTACCTACGGTTTAAATCTTTCACGTAACGTCATGCTTTCATTCGGCTAACCCTGTCTGTTTCCTGTCTGTTTTTGTTTACCCCGGAGGGGTAGCCTGTTAATAGCTGGAGTTAAGCCACCAAATTTAAGCCCCGGCAGGGGCGCCCTAAAGGGATTCTTGTATGTATTTAGGACGCCCCTGCCGGGGCTTAGATAGCGCCTTGTAAACGATTTTTCTATTAACAGGCTACCCCTCCGGGGTAAAACAAAAGCATATAGGATTAGCCTATCCTCAAAACTGCCCTTTGGGAATTTCAGGGTGGTCAATTTTTACCAATCGCCCACGCTGCCGTCTTTGTAAAAAGTCCGCTGCAGCACTTCCTGCTGGAACGGATGTTTTTTCACTTCGTCTTCGTCGATTTCGATGCCCAGCCCCGGACGCTGATTCGGAAAGACAATCCGGCCTTTTTCCTGAACGGTGAACCCTTCGCTGACCACATCGACCCGCCAGGGAACGTCGTTGTGGACACTTTCGCAAATGATGTAAGATGGTGTGGAAAAGCCGAATTCGATGGAGGCTGCGGTGCTGACCGGCCCTTGTGGATTGTGCGGGGCGATGGAAACCCGGTAAGCTTCGGCCAGGGCCGCAATCCGGCGCACCTCGCTCAAACCGCCACAGTGCGTAATATCGGGTTGAATGACGCTGACGGCCCGTTTTTCGAGCATTTCGCGGAACGCGTGAACGCCAATCAATCGTTCGCCACTGGCAATCGGTGTTTTAACAGCCCGCTGAATCAGCGCAATATCGTCCATCGTTTCGGGCCAGCACGGTTCTTCGAAAAAGTATAACCCGTACGGTTCCAGCGCTTTGGCAAACTGCATCCCCATGCGCGGAGACGGGCGGGCGTGGCAATCGACCATGATGTCGATTTCGCTGCCGACGGCTTCGCGCATGGCTTTGACGCAGGCTTCGGCGTAATGAACGGGTTTCAAACCTTCCAGCGACATGGTTTCGGGAACCGCCATCGACTTAAACGCCGTAAAGCCGTCGGCTACCGCCTGTTGCGCCAGCTCGCCAAACCGGTTGGCATCGTCGGGTTTGGTCTGGTAGAAATCTTCCATTTTTCCGCCCCCCAGGTGGCAATACAGCCGGATGTAGTCCCGAACGCGGCCGCCCCAGAGTTCATGACACGGAACCCCGTGGATTTTGCCGAGAATATCCCAGAGCGCAATATCGATGCCGCTGATGGCGGTGCCGCGCACAATGCCGTTGCCGTGCCAGAAATGCTGGCGGTACATCATCTGCCAGAGGTGTTCGATGCGCCGGGGATCTTCGCCGATCAGCAGTTGCGACAGGTCTTCGATCGCCCCCACCACCGAGCGCGTGTGCCACTCGAGCGTCGCTTCGCCCCAGCCCCACAAACCGGGTTGATCGGTAATCACTTTCACAAAAATCCAATTCCGCATCCGGGCATGGCAAACCTGTGTTTCAATGGCCGTAATCTTCATTTTATTCGGTACTGTTAATCAGGCGATTTGGGTGGACAGCGTTTTTTTGAACAGGTGGTTGACCACATCCTCGGTTCGTTCCAGGGTTTCCTCAATGTCCTGAACCGTGTGGGCAAACGAAATGCTACCCTGTTTGATCGGCAGCGGAAAGTTGAAAACGCCTTTCTCGATCAGTTTCACGCGGTACGTTTTATCCAGCACGAAATCATGGTGTTCGGCAATATCGTGAAAATCGACGGGGGCATGATCCATGAAATACAGACAATAGGCCGATCCCTGCCGCGCCAGGTGGAAAGGCCGTCCCGTCGATGCGAAGATCGTATTCAAACCGTCTTCCAGCATCTGACCGAGCATATTGACGTGTTTGTAGACGTTATGCACCGGCGAAAGCAGTTTTTTGAGGGTGGCAATGGCGGCTACGGTGGTCAGCGGAAAGGCATTGTAGGTTCCCGCAATCAGCACCCGTTTGGCTTTGTCGGGATGAATAAAGTAGTCCAGGTATTCTTTTTTACCGCCAATCACGCCCAGCGGATAGCCATTGGCAACGGCTTTTCCGAACGTACTTAAATCCGGTTGTATGCCACAAAGGCTCTGGTAACCACCGATGGCGTGGCGAAAACCGGTTTTTACTTCGTCAAAAATGAGCAAAAACCCGTCTTCATCGGCCAGTTGCCGCAGTCCTTCCAGATAACCGGGTTGCGGTTTGACGATGCCGACATTCTGCAAAATGGGTTCAATAATCAGACAGGCCACCGGATGCCGCTTCAACACGTAGCGGACGGAGTCGAGGTCGTTGTAGTTAATGATGTGGACGAGCGATTTATGAACCTCCGGAATCCCCGCCGAAAGCGCATCGAACGGATACTCACCGGGGCTGACGCGCGGCCCCACGTCGGCGAGGCTGCTGATGACGTTGCAGGCCACGTCGTTGTGCCAGCCGTTGTAGCCGCCCTGAATCACGATGACGTGATCGCGGCCCGTGACGGCGCGGGCAATCCGCATGGCGTGGTAAGTAGCTTCGGAGCCGGTGGACGTGATCTGGAGACTTTCGACGGAAGGCACGCTATTGCAGAACAACTCCGCAAACTGCCCTTCCAGATCGGTTGGTCCCGCGCCCATCAAAACCGTCTGTTCGCCCAGCGCCTGCCGAACGGCTTCGTTGATGTCCGGATCGTTGTGACCGAGGAACGTAGCCGCAAAACCAGCCTGATAATCAATGTATTCATTTCCTTCGATATCCCACACCCGGCTACCCGACCCTTTGGTAAAGCAGATATTGGGGTCCGATTTCCGGTTGAGCGATACGACTCCACCGGGTATCCACTGCTCATTGGTTTTGAGAATTTCCTGCGATTTCGGCCACTTGTTCATTGTCAATTCAGGTTGATACAGTTGATGTTTTTATGTTTACGGTTTACAGTTTTCGGTGGCTGACGCATTCCATGCTCGTCATTCAACATTCGATATTCATTATTCGATATTGAAAAATGCGTCAGCCACCGTATACCGTAAACCGAATACCCCTTTAATCGAAACTCGGGATTTTCAAATATTCGCCATCTTTCAGAGCCGATTGGTGGGCGACGATTCCGGGCGCGGTGTAGGCCAGGGCTTCGTGAATGTTGACCAAGGGCGAGCGGTTGTTGACGATGGCGTCGATGAATTCGTGGGTGATAAACGTGTGCGAACCGCCGTGACCGCTGTCGTGCCGCATGGGGGCCGGTAGCATGTCGGTTTCCCACCACTTTGGCTGTTTAAACGTCTCGGTGGTGTTTTTGGCCACCTGAAATCCGCCGTGATCCAGCCCTTCTTTGGCATCTGACCGAACAATAATCGATTCGCCGGGTTCGGCCTGGGGCATGAAAAAGCTCATTTTTTCGCCCCGCCATTCGCCCCGTTCCACGTTCCGCAACGCCCCCCGCCAGTTCACTTCCACCCGAAACGGCGTATCCTTATTGGTTTTGAAAAAAGCGGTTTCGTTCCAGAACGGGTTTTTGTAGGGATTTCCTTTCAGAACCGGGCTGTTGTCGCCCCAACCCATGCCGCTAACGTGCGTCAGGCGCTCGCCGGTGACCGAAATCAAAAACGAGGTGCAGTGCGTCGGGTACAACATCGGCGGCAGGCCGTGACGCCAGGTCGGTTTGCCGTTTTCAAAATACAGAACTTCCAGACCGGGGTGGTTGTATTCGGCAGCCGCACTAAACAAGGCTCCGAACTCCCCGGCTTTATACATTTTCCGAACCGAAATCGTGCTCTGCATGAAGGCGCTGGTTTCGGCCATCATGTAGGTCAGCCCGGATTTCTTGACGGCATCCCGCAGTTTGGCGCAATCTTCCAGGTTCAAAGCCGCCGGAACGGCGCAGAGAACGTGTTTCCCGGCTTTCAGCGATGCCAGCACGTGACTGGCGTGATCGGGTGCGGGTGTGGCCAGAAAAACCGCTTCGACTTTAGGGTCCTGCAGCAGCTTGTCCAGCGATTCGTAGCTTTTTGTACACTTGTACGTTTTCATCAGCGCATCCCGACGGTCGGAACGCAGGTCGCTGACGGCTTCGACGGTACAGTTCGGATGTTCGTGGAAATAAAAACCGAGACCAAACCGACCACCGATAATGCCAATCCGTACTTTCCGATCCGCTGACAATGGGCCCGCGAACGCAAACCGGGATGACACCGACAGCGCGGCTGCCGAGGTTCCGGCTATACTCAGGAATTTGCGACGATTGAGAGAATTATTCATACAGTAAAGAATAAATTTGCCCCTAATCCCCTGAAGGGGACTTTCAGATCCGGATGCGTCGGCGTCCAAGTCCCCTTTAGGGCCGGGCCGTCGATACGGATTAGGGGCGTTAAGGGTTAGTCAAACTTTACACATTCCAAAGCTTATACTGCGGAATTTTCAGCGTTTCCCCATTTTTCAGGGCCGACTGGTGGGCGACGATGCCCGAAACCGTCAGGTTCAGCGCCATGACGATGTTGACAAGCGGGTGACGATCCTGCAAAATAGCCGTCAGAAATTCGTCCGTCAGCCGTCCGTGCGAGCCACCGTGACCGCCGGATTCGACACCGGGAGGCAAGGCGGGCCGAACCAGATCGGGCAGATTTTTCTCCAGCCCTTCGTATTTGCCGTAAAACGATCCTTTCTGTCCGCGAACACGGCCCCGTTCGCCGTGGTCGCCGGGCGTGTCCCAACTCACCGCCATCCGCGACGAACCGCCTTCGCTGGTGCGGAACATCGCGATTTCGGAGCCAAACGGGTTGTTATACCGGTTGCTGCCGGGCTGCATTTGCCTGGAAATACTCGGCATACCCAGGCAGGAAACTTCGGTGAAACTGCCGTTGGTGACGCCCACATAATACGCGTTGGAGTGGGTCGGATAATACTGCGGAGGCAAACCGACGCGCCACTCTTTGTAGGATGGCAGTGGATCATCCATGTAGTGATAATATTCACCTTCCGAATAAACCAGTTTGCCCAAACCGCCCGCGTTATATATCTGGCGCATGGCGTACAGATCTTCGTGGAAACAGGACGTTTCGAACATCATGTATTTTTTGCCGCTGGCCTTCACCGCTTCATACAGCCGGTCGGCATCTTCCAGCGAACCAAAAACCGCCGGAACCGCCGTGGCTACATGTTTGCCGTGCTGAAGGGCCAGAATGGCGTGTTTAGCGTGGCTCGGCGCATCGGTGGCAATGAAAACCGCTTCGATGCTGTCGTCTTTGACGAGTTCTTCGAGCGACGGATACGTTTTCGAGCAATTACACGCCTTCGCCAACTGAGCGCAGCGATCGGGAAACAGATCGCTCACGGCGACAATCTCGACGTTGGGATGGTTCTGGAAACCAAACTCCGCTCCGAATTTACAGAGACCGTAGCCGACAATGCCGACCCGGATTTTGCGGTCCGAAACCGGCACCCACTTTTTGGTTGCGCTGGCGGTTTCCTGCGTCCGTTCAAATCCCTGAATAGCCGGTTTTCCGGCAGCGGCCTGCACGGGTTGCTTACCGGTCGAACAGCCGGGCAAAATGCCCAGGGCGGTAACACCCAGCCCAAGCGATTGCAGAAACGAACGGCGGTTGAAAGGGCTGGTTTCCTTTGGGTTCAGTGACGTCCCGTCCGATGCTCCGGACGAAGCCTGCGGGTTGTTGTTAGGGTTAATCATAGCGGAAATAGTCAGAATAAATCAGAAATTAATACCCCGGATTTTGTTTGAGTGTCGGTTTCCCTTCTGTTGTGCTCAAATCGATCTGGGCCTGCGGAATGGGATAAAGTTCGTTCTTTCCTTTTGTGAAAAAAGCCCCTTTCATGTAATCCTGATTAAAGTACTTCGGAACAGCCGCTTCGTACTTCAGGTAGTTGTTCAAAAGCGTCGCCATGTAGCCTGTGCCGTTGTCGTAGCGTTGCAGATCGAAAAACCGGTGGTGTTCCAGCGCCAGTTCAAGTTTCCGTTCAAACCGGACGGCCTCCCGGGCAAACTCCTTGCCTTTCTGAACGAACTGCCCGGTATAGAGTCCCACCTTGTAGTTCGCTGCCGGTTCGTTGGTAAATCCTTTCAACGGGGCCGCATTGTCAATGTATTTCTTCACAAAACCGGCCGGATTGGCTGCCCGCGCCCGAATCTGGTTGACGTAGGCTTCCGCCTGTGCCAGACTCCCGATTTCCACTTCGACCTCAGCCGCCCAGAGCAGCACATCCGCAAAACGAATCAGGCTGTAGGGGTTGTTGGTGTTCGCATTTTCGCGATCGGTGGCGATGCGGGCCTGCCAGGCAATGTTCTTGATGACGCTATACGGCCCACCGGTATTCTGCTGCCGAATCCAGGCCATGCCCGGGTGGATGCCCCAATCCAGATACGGTATGCCCCGGCGGCCTACCACCCAGTCCAGCCGCGCGTCGAGCGTACCGGCGTAGGGTGTAAACGCTGCCGACGATTGCAACCCCTGGTCGTTGGTAACCAGGTTTTTATTGTACGAATCGATCAGCGGCAATCCGTTGGCATCGGTTTGGTAGGCATTCACCAGGTCGAACGAAGGCTGCAACCAGCCGTAGCAACACGACGGCGGACCGCCAAATGGGCCGTTATACATATCGGCGGCATTGCCGTTAGAACCGTTGGCACCGTCATAAACCGACATCTGAACGGTAAAAACCGCTTCGGGTCCGTGTTTTTTATCGGTTCTGAAATTGTCGAAATACTGTTCGGCCAGCGCGTACTTCTTGCCATTGGATGTTACGCCACTGGCGATGATTTCGGCCAGCAACGGTTTGGCTTCCGTGAATTTCTGCTGGAATAGATACACCTTCGCCAGAAAAGCTTTGGCCGCCCATTTGTTGGCCCGCCCGACATCGGATTTGGTCGGTGTCAGGTTGTCAGCCGCGTATTTAAAATCCGCTTCAATTTTAGGCCAGATCGGGTCGGTATTCGAGACGTTGTAATTCCCGGCGTCATAGCCAATCGACTCATCCACAAACGGTACATTGCGCCACAGTTTGGCCGCTTCAAAATGGTACACACCCCGCAAAAAGATGGCTTCGGCCTTGGTCTGGGCCGCTTCGTCGGCCGTTAGTTCGGTAACCTTGGGTAGTAAACGCAGGACATCGTTGGTTCGCTGAACGGCAGCATACAGAAACTGCCAGCGTTCGTTGGTCGACGAACTGGTCGGATCGTGGGTATAGGCTTCGTAGGAAGCCAGTAAACCGTTCGGCTCCGTTCCCACGTGTGCATCGTCGGACGCCATACTCGACAAAACCGTCGGGCTGCTCCAGAAACTCCCGCCCGTGGCGCCTACGCCGTCGAGCAGTGAATAAGCGCCAATCAGAACCCCTTTAATGCCCGACTTATTCGCCAGGGTACTTTCGCTGATCGAACCGATGGGTTGTTTTTCCAGATACTCTTCCGTACAGGCTGACAACGACAAGAGCGATACCAGACAGCCTGTTAAAATCGGTTTTAGATAATTTCTTTTCATGATTTCTATTTTTTAACAGGAGGTGTTTTAAAAGGATAGATTGACGCCGAAAAGAAAATTCCGCTGGTTGTTCGGGTAATTCCCAAAATCGACCCCAAAAGCCGAACTACTGCCGCCTAACTCCGGATCGAGTCCGGTATATTTTGTAATCGTAAACAGGTTAGCCGCCTGCGCATAGACCCTCAGTTTACCAATGCCTGCTTTTTGTAAAAGCGTTGGTTTCAGCGTATACCCCAGGATTAACGACCGCATCCGCAAGTAAGAACCGTCCTCCACAAAATAAGAATTTAACGCGCCGGATGTGCTTAACGATGTACCGGTTTCGATGATGGGGACCGTGGTGTTGGTATTCTGCGGTGTCCACGCATTCAACAATACGTTGCTTTTATTTCCGACATAACCGGCATAAAAATGGGTATACGAGCGAATGGTGTTGACGATTTCATTGCCCTGTGAGCCGTAAAAAATAGTGGACAGATCAAATCCTTTGTAATTTAGTCCCAGGTTGATTCCGTACGTAAAATCCGGATTTGGACTACCCAGAAAGGTGCGATCGGCGGGTGTAATCACGCCATCGCCGTTGACATCCCGGTATTTAAAACGGCCGGGAGCCGCACCACTTTGTGCGGGCGATTCCGACACTTCGCTTGCTGAATTGAACAGGCCCAGAACGTCATAGCCGAAGAAAGAACTGACGGCCTGCCCCTCCTGATTCCGAACCAGATTGCCCATCCCCTGCAAACTCGATACCTCAAAATAGCCCGGATTCGGAATGTCGACCACCATGTTTTTATACGAAGTGATATTGGCTCCAACCGAAAACTGCAGTGCGTTGGCAATCGTACCGCGGTAGGTCAATGACGCGTCGACCCCCTTGTTTTGAATATCGCCAATATTGACCACGGGCGCTGTTGCACCGCCAACCGTGGCCGGCAGCGGCTGCGTGAAAAGCAAGCCATTGATGGATTTCTTGTAATATTCGACCGAAACGTCCAGTTTGTTGTTGAATAGACTGGCGTCAAAACCCAGATTGGAGACGATGTTTTCTTCCCAGCCCGCATTCGGGTTGCCAATCCGGGTTTGGATAAATCCTTGTTGAACCGTATTGCTGGTTCCGGCGATGTCGTAGTAGGCCGTGCCATAACCGCCACCGTACAAGCTGAAGGCATTTTCGGGTGCCACGTTGTTCTGAGAACCCAGAATACCGTAACTTCCCCTGATTTTCAGGTCACTCAGCCAACTGATGTCTTTCATAAAGGCTTCGTTGGAAACCCGCCAGCCCAGCGAAACGGATGGGAACACGCCATACCGTTTTTCGCTACCGAAGCGAGAAGAACCGTCCCGGCGAATGGTGGCACCAATAAGATACTTGTCGTTGTAAGCGTAATCGACCCGACCGAAAATAGAAAACAGGCTGTTGATGTAGGCGTTGCTGAAATTGGTAACCCCGGTGGTTCCGTTCCCCAGAATCAGGTAGTCATAATTCGTGGAGAAAAACCGCTGCGAACTCCCGCCAACACCCCGACCGGAGCTTTTAATGGCTTCCGATCCCACCAACGCCTGAATCGAATGTTTGCCAAGCTGGGTCTCGTATTTGAGCGTGTTGGTCCACGTTAGGGTGCTGTTAAAACTGGCATTCTCCGAATAACTGTTCGGACTGCTGTTGCCCTGTTTATTCTCGTATTGTGTAAAATTAAAACTCTGACCGTAGTTGTTATCGATCGTTGCACCAAAGCTCGTACGGGCCGTAAAATTTTTCAGAAAATCTACTTCGGCATACGCATTGCCGACGATATTCCACGAATTGGAACGGTTGTTAATATTCCGTTTCTGCATGGCTACCGGGTTCTGGTTACTTCCCAGGCCCGGTCCGGCAAATGTACCTCCGTAATTGCCTTTAATGTCGTAAACCGGGATGATGGGCATCATTTTATAAACCGCCGAGAGCGTACCAAATTCGGACTGATTTCCAAACCCGGGGCTATCCCGGTAAAATACGTTGGCATTCTGACCAATCCGGATATTTTTTCCCACTTTAAAAGCCGTGTTGACCCGCGCCGAATACCGTTTCATGTACGTTTCAATCAGCGTTCCCTGCTGGTTGATATAACCAAGTGAAAGCAAATAGTTCGATTTGTCGGTCCCTCCGCTGGCGGTCAGGTTATGGCTCGTCATGGGTGCGGGTTTAAAGAGTTCATGAAACCAGTCAGTACCGGTTTTATTGACTTGCTGAATCAGATAATTATTGGCGGTATTAATCGGGTCGTAACTGTATTTGGACGGATCAACGGCCGGGTCCCCGGCTTTGGCAACCCCGGCAACACCCGGTCCTGCATACAAATAGTCCGGCATTCCGTTAGCAAAAAGAATATTATTGGGTGTGGCAATGTTCACCACTTTCATAAAATCCTGGGCGTTCAACAGGTCGAAGGGATTGCCGGGCAGAGGCATCTGCATCCCGTAATAGGCATCATACGTGATGGTGGGCTTACCGGATTTACCCTTTTTCGTGGTTACGATCAACACCCCGTTGGAACCCCGAACCCCGTAAATAGCGGCCGCACCGGCGTCCTTTAACACCTGAATCGACTCGACATCGTCGGCGCTGATGTTGTTCAGATCGGCCTGAATCCCGTCGACCAGCACCAGCGGCTGCGTATTACCGAAGGACGTGACGCCCCGAACAAAGATGTTGCTGCTCGCGCCCGGAACTCCCGACGTGATCACATTGACCCCGGCAGCCTGTCCCTGCAGCGCCTGAACCGCCGAACCGGCCGGAAATGATTTCACGGCTTTCATATCGACCACCGCCACCGAACCCGTAATGTCTTTCTTCCGCTGGCTGGAATATCCGGTAACAACCACTTCGTTAAGCAACTGCAAATCAGACGTTAAACTAACATTTATTATCGTCTGGGAATTCACCGTAACCTCTTTGGTTACGTAGCCGATAAACGAAAAAATCAGAACATCGCTCGGTTTGGCACTGATGGTAAACTGTCCATTGGCACCCGTGGCCGTTCCCCGGCTGGTTCCTTTGATAACGACGTTAACACCGGGCAAGGTCGCCTGACCATTATTGTCTACAACTGTTCCCTGGATTTCCCGGGCATCCTGTGCGGACACCTGCCCGTATGTACCGAGGAAAAAGGCAAGCAGCAGGACAAAGCACGGCCCTATCTGGTAAAACTTTCTTCTTTTCATACACCAATACGTTTTGAGGTTGATTAAGAGGTCTTGACTCACTACTTAGCAATCGTACGCGGGGAAACTCACTAGCTCAGGCCTTTTTTAGCAACTGAATAATGGATACAGACTTACTTCGAAAAGAGAATCGTAAACAAATCCCGCATCAGATGATCCAGGCTTGGTGTAAAGTCGATGGCTTTAACGGGCTTTTATGCCCTGGTAGTTCACCTTCATCCAGTCAGGGCAGAACATAAAAGAAACGTGCATTCGGTTTATTAGAACTCAGTCAGGAAACGAGCCGAGGTACTGAATACCTTAATTATGCTTACAAATATATAGTCAATTTGTTAACAAAAAAATATTCTATTCTTTTTTTTCAGTTTATACGAATTGTGTAGAACTGCCGGACCGATACGCCGGTTTTCCGAAGCGGAGCGTTCAGTGGCAGAAGTTTACAATAAGGGCTTCAGAAAGGGCAGAAATGCTGGAAGGGAGCGTTTATTGGCAAAACGAAGCAGTCGGATTTGGAGGAGAAAGGGGTAATCGGAAAAAAAAGAGGAACAAAAAAATAGACCTCAGTCGAGGTCCAGCGTAGCGACTTCACCGCGGATGAGGTGTCGGGTGAGCGTTTCTTCGGCGAGTTTGAGGTCTTTTTCTTTCAGGGCTTTCAGAATCTGCCGGTGTTCCATGTCCGTAAGTTCATAGTCGTCCATGTGGGTCTGGGCTTGCCCTAACTTCTGATGAAAAAGGGGAATATTGCCGGATTGGTACAGATTCCGGAGTTTTTCGTTGTCGGCACTATCGATTAAGGTTTCGTGGAATTTCACGTCGGCTTCGCAGGCTCCACCGAAATAACCGCGCTGAATCATGGACGTAAAGTCCTCACAAATTCGCTCCAGTTCGTCGATGTGTTGCTGGTCTATTTTTTGAATGGCCAACCGGATCGCACCCAGTTCCAGAATTTCCCGCAACTCCCGAATCTGCTGAATGTCGGCAGCAATGAGAGACTTCACAAAAAAACCGCCTTTTTCACCCAAAACCACCAACTGCTCGCCCAGAAGCCGGGTGAGGGCTTCCCGAATGGCCATGCGGTTTACTTCCAGTTTGCCAGCCCAGACATCTTCTTTGAGCCGCATTCCGGATACAAGCTGGTTAGACAGGATTTTTCTTCTTAGTTCAGTATATGCTTTATTGGCCAGTGAATCTTCTTTCATTCGATTTTCAATGTAAACGAGATCAGTACCCTAAAGTAAACAAAAATACATTTATTGTAAAGTTAACCAATAATTTGAGAGCCGCAAACACGATAAAAGAAAGGCCTTGATGGCAGAATAACGGGAATGGAAGGTCCTATTTAATACCTCAGTGCTGGCTCAACCACTCAAAATAATCTTTTTCAACCGCGGCCCCGTTGTAGAATTTGTCAATAACCTTGCCACCGGAACCGTAGGTCAGCTTGTGGAACGTGTGATCGTGGTTCGGATAAGCCCGGAGCGTCAGGTTGGTCTTACCCCGCCGGGCAAACGCCAGCGGTAAAACATCATTGGAAGTAGCCCCGACGTCGGCGGTGCCATACAGAATGCAGATCGGGATGGTCAAGGCCAGCAAAAAATCCGGGTTGTGGCCGTGAGAAAACGAGTACATGGTTCGGTTGGGATCGCCTTCCACTGCGCTGGTGTTCAGAGAATCACGGCAAAGAGCCGCCCATTCGTTTTGCAGGGCTTCGACCCGGCGCTGCGCTTCCTCCTGCGTGTATTCTCCCGTATACCCTTTCATTCGCTCGGTGCGCAAAATGGATTGAAAACGACCCTCCAGATTGCCCGAAAAACCAATCAGCTGCGTGACCTGCGGGTTGGTATAAGCGGTTTTGATGGCCACATGATAGCCTTCCGAACCACCGGCAATAACGACCCTTTTCGGATCGGCCCAGGACTGGCTCAGCACAAACCGCAGGACGGCGTTCGTCTGATCGACGTAATAGTCAAGATAGTTACGGCTTTGATAGGCCGCCGGATACATGCCGGTTTTGGGAGCAGACCGGCGGCTGAACAAGGTATCCAGGTACGCGTCGTCAACGACCAGCGGAATACCGGGTTTGGCAATCATGATGCTGTAATAGTCCGCTTCGTGGTCGTAACAGGTCCGGGGCAGTTCCGTTAAAGCCGGTCGGTTCGTCTTCGGATTGATCGTGAACAACGGAATGGGTAACGACCCCTGCCGAAAGAGAAAAATGGGCTTCCGTTTGTTCAGTTCTCCCTTTTTAGCGACGACGGCAAACGTGATGGAATCGCCCTTGAAAGGAATGGTAAAAACCGTGTAGTCGCCCAGCGAGCGTTGCGTGGGCTGGGAAAAAGCCGGACTGGTCAGCAGGGCAACCAGAAGAAAAGGAAGAAAATGGTTCAAGGCCAAGTCGAATTTCATAAGCTGGCAAAGATAAAAGGAGCCTCCAGCCTTCTCCAAGTTAAGGTTTGTTAAATGAATAAGTTCGTCTGATAACTCTGCTATCAGGTGCGTAAACGGTAGTTGATAATCCGGGCCTTTATTTCTACCTTAACCATTCCGATTCACCGGAAAATTGTCTATTCCAAACCTGCTGATTGTTTATGCAAAGTCGTACCGGCGAAAGTCAACATCCGCGTCCTGCTTCCACGCTCTACAGCGAAGACCTGGCCCCCATTCCGGTGGACAAACGCACCTGGACGACCTGGAATTACGCGGCCCTGTGGATCAGCATGAGCTTGTGCATTCCAACCTATATGCTCGCCAGCTCGCTCATCGAAGGCGGCATGAACTGGTGGCAGGCCATTCTGACCATTTTTCTGGGCAATACCATTGTGCTGGTTCCGATGGTATTAAACGGACACGCAGGAGCCAAATACGGGATTCCGTTTCCGGTGCTGGCGCGGGCCAGTTTCGGCACCAGCGGGGCCAACATCCCGGCCCTGCTCCGCGCCATCGTGGCCTGTGGCTGGTTTGGCATTCAAACCTGGATCGGCGGTTTTGCGCTTTACCAGATGTTCCGGCTCTGGATACCGGCCCTGGAAACGCTACCCCCGGTTTTCCCGGCGTCTTTCGGGCTCCAAACCGGCCCCGCAATCTGCTTCTTTCTGTTCTGGCTGCTCAATATGTACGTTATTTACCTCGGTGTCGAAAGCATCAAGAAGTTGCTCGTTTTCAAAGCTTTCTTTCTTCCGGTGGCCGCGCTGGCGTTGTTGTTCTGGGCGATTTCGGCCGGAAACGGGTTGGGTCCTATTCTGGAACAGCCTTCCAAATTTGTCAATACCGCCGATTTCTTCGCGTTTTTCTTTCCGGCCTTAACCGGCATGGTCGGTTTCTGGGCCACGTTGTCGCTGAATATTCCCGACTTTACGCGCTATGCCAAAAGCCAGCAGGCGCAGATCAAAGGGCAGATTATCGGACTGCCGCCGTCGATGACACTGTTCTCGTTCATCGGCGTGGTGGTCACCTCGGCCACGACGATTATTTACGGCAGCACGATCTGGGACCCGCTCGTACTGGCGGGGAAATTCGAGAACAAACTCATCGTCAGCCTGGCCATGATTGCGGTGGCAATTTCGACCCTGGCCACCAACATTGCCGCCAACATGGTGAGTCCCGCCAACGATTTTGCTAACCTGGCGCCCGCCAAAATCAACTTCCGAACGGGTGGTTACATCACCGGCGTCATCGGGATTCTGATTTTTCCGTGGAAACTCATCGCCGATCCGAGCGGCTATATTTTTACCTGGCTGGTCGGTTATTCAAGTCTGCTCGGGCCAGTTGGCGGCATCATGATCGCGGATTATTTCTTTGTCCGAAAACAGCAATTAATCACTTCTGAATTGTACAGCGCGACCGGTATGTATAGCTATAAAACCGGTTTTAACCCGGCCGCTCTGGTCGCTTTACTGCTGGGAATTTTGCCCAACGTACCCGGTTTTCTGACCACGATCCAACTAATTCCGGCCGACAGCGTTCCGGCCTGGATTTCGCACCTGTACAATTATGCCTGGTTTGTCGGTTTTCTGGTCAGCGGCCTGGTTTATCTGGTCATGATGCGCTCATACCAACCTCTCCCTTCTAACGAACTCCCGCATGTCGCTTTTGATTAAAAACGGACGGATTATCACGGCGACCGACGCGTATGTCGCTGATCTACTGGTGGAAGGTGAAACCATCCGCGCCATCGGAAAGGACTTGTCGTTTCCGGCCGACGAAACCATCGACGCCACCGGCCTGCTGGTTTTCCCCGGCGGCATCGACCCGCACGTCCACCTGGACATGCCATTCATGGGCACGTTTTCGAGCGATACCCACGAAACCGGAACCCGCGCGGCACTCCACGGCGGCACCACGACCGTCATCGATTTTGTCCTGCAAAAACAGGGGCATTCCCTGAAAGACGCCCTGGCCGACTGGAATTCGAGAGCCGAAGGAACCGCCGTGGGCGACTACAGTTTTCACATGGCCGTCACCGACTTCAACGAAAACACCCGCGCCGAAATCCAACAGATGATTGAAAATGAAGGCATTACGTCATTCAAAACCTTCATGGCGTATAAAGGTGCGCTGATGATCGACGACCGGCAGATGGTGGCCCTGATGCAGGAAGTGAAAAAACAGGGCGGCATGGTAACCGTTCACGCGACCAACGGCGACGTGATCGACTACCTTGTGGCCAAACACCGGGCGGAAGGCAAGCTGGCTCCCTTGTATCATTACCTTTCGCAGCCGGAAATGACCGAAGCCGAAGCCAGCGGCCGCTTTGCCGACATGGCCGACTACACCGGTTGCCCCGCCTACATCGTTCACCTGACCTGCGAGGGCGCACTGAACGCCGTTCGGAATGCTACTCGCCGGAACCAGAAACTGTTCGTGGAGACCTGCATTCAGTACCTGATTCTGGACGCGTCGCTCTATGAAAAAGATTTTGAGGGCGCCAAGTGGGTGATGAGTCCGCCCCTGCGGGAGAAAAAAGACCAGACGACGCTCTGGGCCGGTATCAACCAGGGGCTGGTGCAGGTCGTAGCAACGGATCACTGTCCCTTCATGTGGGAGCAGAAATTGATGGGCAAAGACGACTTTTCAAAAATTCCCAACGGCCACCCCGCCATCGAAAACCGAATGGAGTTACTCTACAGCGAGGGGGTTCATACCGGAAAAATTACGGAGAATAAATACATCGAAGTAGCCTGCACCAATCCGGCAAAAATCTTCGGTTTATTCCCGAAAAAAGGCACGATTGCGGTCGGAAGTGACGCCGATCTCGTCCTGTTCGACCCGACTGAAAAACATACGATTTCGGCACAAACGCACCACATGCATGTCGATTATTCGGCGTATGAAGGCTGGGAAATAACCGGAAAAGTAAAAACCGTCCTGCTACGCGGGAAAGTAGTTATTGACAACGGGAACTGTCTCGTTGAAAAAGGATACGGGCAATTCATCAAACGAAATAAAGTCAGCGGAACGATTTAAATCACACCATTATGCCACGAATGATCCGATCGGGATTGATCCAGATGAGTCTGCCGCTGACGGAAGGCGAAGGCACGATTGCAGAAATTAAAGAAGCGATGGTGCAAAAACACCTGCCGCTAATCGACGAAGCCGGGCAGAAAGGCGTCCAGATTCTATGCCTTCAGGAAATCTTCAATACGCCCTATTTCTGTCCCGGACAGGACCGGGAATGGTACAAATCGGCGGAAACCATTCCGGGGCCGACCATCGACCAAATGGCGGAGTACGCCAGAAAATACAGCATGGTGATGATCGTTCCCATTTTCGAGAAAGAGCAGGCCGGTGTCCTGTACAACACGGCGGCTGTGATCGACGCCGACGGAACGTATCTGGGCAAATACCGCAAGAACCACATTCCGCACACCTCCGGTTTTTGGGAGAAATTCTTCTTTAAACCGGGCAATTTGGGCTATCCGGTTTTTCAGACCCGCTACGCCAAAGTTGGCGTTTACATCTGTTACGATCGTCATTTTCCCGATGGAGCCCGGTGTCTGGGATTAAATGGCGCAGAAATTGTATACAATCCATCGGCAACGGTGGCAGGTTTGTCGCAGTATTTGTGGAAGCTCGAACAACCCGCCCACGCGGCTGCCAACGGCTATTTCATGGGCTGCATCAACCGGGTGGGCGAAGAAAAGCCCTGGAATCTCGGCCGGTTTTATGGCTCGTCGTATTTCGTGGATCCGCGCGGGCAAATCTTCGCGACGGCTTCGGAAGATCAGGACGAATTGCTGATCGCCGATTTTGATCTCGATCTGATCGAAGAAGTCCGCAGCGTCTGGCAGTTCTTCCGCGACCGACGACCGGAGACGTACAACAAATTGGTTGAACTTTAACGAAATGATGGATTATGAATGATGAACGATGAATGGCCGACGCGTAAAATTCATCGTTCATCATTCATAATCCATCATTAAAAAACATGTCAATCGTCAATAACCGCTTAACGGCAGAAAAATACGGGGAGAATTTCAGTGATATTCATCCGCCGTTCGAAACGCGCGATGCGGCTTTGGTGGAAGCCAACCGCTGCCTGTTTTGCTACGATGCACCGTGTATTAAAAGCTGTCCGACAAGTATCGATATTCCAAAATTTATCCGGCAGATTACGACCGATAATCTCAAAGGATCGGCTCATACCATTCTCAGTGCCAACATCCTGGGTGGTGGCTGTTCAAAAGTCTGCCCGGTCGAGAAGTTATGCGAGGGTTCGTGCGTCTACAACCTAATGGACGAACCGCCCATTCCAATTGCCAAACTCCAGCGGTTTTCTACCGAAAAAGCCATTGCGGAAAAGTGGCCGCTGTTTCAGCGAAAACCGTCTACAAGTAAGCGAGTCGCCGTGGTTGGAGCGGGTCCGGCGGGCTTGAGCTGCGCCCACGTACTGAGCCGCGAAGGCATCGACGTGACGGTTTTCGAAAAGGAAAGCAAAGGCGGGGGGCTGATGACGTACGGCATTGCGGCTTATAAGGTAACGCCCCAGTTCTGCGAGGATGAGGTCGATTTCATCACGTCGCTGGGCGGTATTGCGATCCACTACAACGCCGAACTGGGCAAAACCGTCTCGCTGGCCGACTTACAGCAAACCTACGACGCGGTTTATCTGGGCATTGGCGTCGGACTGGCCCGGCAACTGGACATTCCCGGCGAAACCCTCAACGGCGTCGAAGATGCGATCCGGTTTATCTACGACATCCGGACCAATGGGTATTCCTCCGTGCCGGTGGGAGATAAAGTAGCCGTGATTGGCCTGGGCATGACCGCTATTGATGCCGCAACGCAAGCTAAACGACTGGGAGCCAGCGAGGTGACCATCGTCTACCGCCGAACACAGGCCGAAATGCCCTGCACGGAAGCCGAGTTGAATCTGGCGAAACTGGACGGCTGTCGGATCGTCTGGCTGGCCGCTCCGCAGGAAATCATCGGCGAAAACGGGCAGGTTACACAACTGATTTGCAGCCTGATGCAACTGGGCGAACCCGACGCCAGCGGCCGCCGGTCGCCCATAGAAACCGGAGAAACAATAACACTGGACGTTGACATGGTGATCAAAGCCGCCGGACAAATGCCGTTTGAAGCCTTAGTCAGCGCGAATCACCTGGAGAACTGGAAAGGCAAAATTACGATTAACGACGCGTGTGCCACCAACCTCCGGGGCGTTTTTGCGGGCGGTGACTGCGTCAATGGTGGCAAGGAAGTCGTCGACGCGGTTCAGGCCGGGAAAGACGGCGCTAAAGCGATTCTGGAATTCTTAAAATAGTTTACGGTTTTCCGTATTCGGTTTACGGTGCGGTTCCCCGCCGGGACTGACGCGCGCTTTCCAACAGATTATCATTGCGTTCGCTGGAATGCGTCAGTCCCGGCGGGGAACCGCACCGTAAACCGAATACGGAAAACCGTAAACCCATAAACTCAACCAACTCCTCCTATGGCGGATTTATCGGCAAATTTCCTCGGCATCAAATCGCCCAACCCGTACTGGCTGGCGAGCGCTCCACCGACGGACAAAAAATACAACGTGCTGCGGGCGTTTGAAGCCGGCTGGGGTGGCGTGGTGTGGAAAACACTGGGCAGCCAGATCAAAAACGTGTCGTCGCGCTATTCTTCCGTCGATTACAACGGTAACCGGATGATGGGGTTCAACAACATCGAGCTGATTTCGGACCGGCCGCTGGCCATCAACCTCCGCGAAATTGCCGAATGCGTGCGCCTTTTCCCCGACCGGGCGATGGTGGTTTCGCTCATGGCCGACAACAGCCGGGAAAAATGGCACGAGCTGATTGCGCAGGTGGAAGACACCGGCGCCCACGGTCTGGAGCTTAATTTTGGCTGTCCGCACGGCATGAACGAACGCGGCATGGGCGCGGCCGTTGGGCAGGACCCCGAAATTGCCCGGATGGTGGTGGAATGGGTGATGGAAAAAGCCACAATTCCGGTGATTACCAAACTGACGCCCAATGTCCATTCGGTGGTGCCATCGGGCCGGGCATCGGTGGAGGGCGGCACCAACGGGCTTTCGCTGATCAACACCATTCAATCGATCACCGGTGTCGATCTCGACACGCTGGTGCCCAATCCGTACGTTGCGGGGCAATCCGTTTTTGGCGGTTATTGCGGCCCGGCCATCAAACCGATTGCGTTGAAAATGCTCACCACCATCAGCCAGGATCCGATCACGTCGCGG
The DNA here is from genome assembly GCF_965227735.1 of Larkinella sp. Classification (NCBI taxonomy): domain Bacteria; kingdom Pseudomonadati; phylum Bacteroidota; class Cytophagia; order Cytophagales; family Spirosomataceae; genus Larkinella; species Larkinella sp. The sequence continues at coordinate 3,210,615 of NZ_OZ245776.1, forward strand.
GTGCCGGTTTCGGGCATTGGCGGCATCAGCACCTGGAAAGATGCCGCCGAGTTTCTGCTGCTGGGGGCTACGACGGTGCAGGTGTGCACGGCGGTGATGAAACACGGTTTTCGGATTATCGAAGACCTGTGCGAGGGGCTCAGCAACTGGATGGACGAAAAGGGCTTTAAAACGTTGAATGATTTTATTGGCAAATCCGTACCCACCATTACGCATTGGGAAGATCTGGACATCAACTACCACATCGTGGCGAAAATTAACCCCGATAAGTGCATTCATTGCGGGCTGTGTTACATCGCCTGCGAGGATACGTCCCACCAGTCGATCAGCCTGGCCTATGGCAAACCGTATAATACATATTCCGTCATCGAGGAAGAATGTGTCGGCTGCAATCTCTGCAAACTGGTTTGCCCGGTCGATGATTGCATCACGATGGTGGAGCAACGGAAGGGTGATGAATACGTCAACTGGAAAGAATTTCAACGGCGCGGCCTCCCTTTGAACGATCATTAACGACTAAAAAGCGGACTATTCCGCCAAAAAATAATCCAACAATTGCCGCAAAGAGCCCGCAAAATCGGTCTTTGCGGCTTTTTTTTCATTCTTCGCATATTTTTTTACCCTCAGAGTGAAAACTACCGGGAAGAAACCGTTACTTTACAACTCAATTTTTATTCTTGAAAATCATGCCAACGGGTACAGTTAAGTTTTTTAATGAGAACAAAGGATTCGGGTTTATTGTACCTGATGACTCAAGTGGAGACATTTTCGTTCACGTGTCTGCCTGCCAGGACCAACTGCGGGAGCAAGACAAAGTCACTTACGAAGTAGAGCGCGGCCCGAAAGGGTTGAATGCAACGAACGTTAAGCGGGCCCGGTAACCAACGGCCGGTTAGCTTTCAGGGATTATTATTTTTAAAGGCTAACCGGCTTTCTCCTCTTCTTTCCCAGCAAAGTGGCACGCGAGCATTCATTGCTTTCATATTTTCTTGTGTCCACTCCCACCGAAATCATTTAGCGGCTTTTTGACTTTGTCAGCGTAGTTTTTGCGTTGGTCAAATTGGCATGTCCATTCTTTTTCATTTTGAATCGAATGCCTGCAATAGCAATCATCCCTACGGGATGGATGATCAAATCCACCAATCCGTAGGGATGATTCCTATTGTAGATGAAGAAGGATTATCAATCCCAATAATCCCGTGCCGGTTCAAGCAGAAAACGATGGGTCACCATCAGGCCGTTGTCCGGCTCACCTTCGACTTGATGAATTGGAAAATAATCGGAGCAATCGACAAACCGATGATGCCAAAAATGACCAGCTCAAAGTTATTTTTTATAATCGGCAAATTACCAAACAGATAGCCGAGCATACTCACGCCCACGACCCATAAAATGGCACCGGCTACGCAATAGCTGATGTATTTGCCATAGTTCATACTTCCTGCACCAGCGACGAATGGCGCGATCGTGCGAACGATGGGAATAAACCGGGCCATGATGACGGTTTTTCCGCCGTGTTTCTGGTAAAAATTCTCGGTTTCAGTGATGTATTCCCGCTTGAAGAAGAGAATTCGTTCGCGCATTTTGATCTGGTTACCAAGGACTTTTCCAACGAAATAATTGACATTATCGCCCAGCAAGGCCGCCACAATCAGCAACGGAATCATGATTTTCATGTCCAGCGAACCGGTCGAAGCCGCGAGGGCTCCGGCGGCAAACAGCAGCGAGTCGCCCGGCAGCAGCGGCATAACGATCAATCCGGTTTCTACGAAAATGATCAGAAACAGAATCGCATAGGTCAACGTGCCGTATTCATTGATGATGTCGGCAAGGTGTTTGTCCAAATGCAAAAAAAAGTCGAGAACCGACTGGAGGAATTCCATAGGGGTGATTTCTTGGTTGATTAATGCGACGGTTCCTGGCCGGTTTTCAGCCCGAGTCCGTTCAGAAAATGAGAAAAAGTATCCCCACGAAGACCTAACCGAATGGTTTCCAATGGAATGGCTTCATTGGGGGAAATATTACCAAGATTGACATTGGCACCCAGCAGCTTCACAAACCACACCTGCTGTTCTTTCTGGGGGGCTTCCCAGATGATTCGGTCGGACGGAATTTGTGTCAGGATTTCTTCCACCAGCCCCTGCCGAACTTCCCCGCTGGCCCGAAACAGGCCGACGGTGCCGCCTTCGCGGGCTTCACCGATTACTTTCCAGGCACCTGCTTCCAGTTCGGCCCGCATCAACTGAATCCATTTGTAAGGCGGGATGATCTTGGCCTCGTCTTTCGACCCTACTTCCGACAAAACCGTTACCTGGGTAGCCAACTGACGAATGTACGCACATTTGTCGTCCTGGTTCATCTCGATGGAGCCATCTGATACTTCGGCATACTGTAAATCGAAGGTATCGAGCAATCGCCGGTAGTCGTCGAACTGGTTTCGGATCACAAAAGCTTCAAACAGCGTTCCGCCAAAATAGGCCGGGATGCCGGCATCTTTATAAACCTGCAGTTTCTCTTTCAGATTGGGCGTTACGAATGACGTAGCCCAGCCTAACTTCACAATGTCGACGTGGGCGGCCGATGTGGATAAAAAATCTTCGACCTGTCTGATACTAAGCCCCTTGTCCATAACCATCGTCAGGCCGTCCTGCCGGGGTTTAACGGTCCGTTCCGGAATGTGGGAAAGCGTATAATTCATTTTGAGGGGAAAAGCGTGTTAGCGCAAAAAACGCCCAAAAGTAACACAAGTCCGGCTACCTCCCAAGAAAATCCACGGAATATAGTTCATTAAACCGTTTTCTACTTGGTTAAATGCTATTTTTGTAAAAATAGTCCCGCTTATGTCGACTCCCGAAACCAACCCCCGGCTGCAATTCTTCCGCTCCATGATCGGCCAGGCTATGGCCCAGAGCCCCTCGCCCCTCGGTCGCTGGCTGAACGGCACGCTGCTGGCTGCCGAAGAAGGATCCCTAACGGTGGAATACGAAGTCCGGGAGGACATGACCAATCCGATGCGGATTCTGCACGGTGGAGCCGCTTCGGCCATCATCGACGAACTGATTGGCACGACGGTTTACGCCCTGGGCCGGGAAAATCTGTATACGTCGGTGAATCTGAACGTCGATTTTCTGCACAGCGCCCGGCTGGGCGAAACCGTCACGGCCCGGACTCAGGTGGTGCGGGCGGGTAAAAACATCGTTCATGCCGAATGCCAGATCACGGCGGCCGATGGCAAAATCATCGCCAAAGCATCTTCAAATTTGATTCAGACCTCGGTGAAGCATTAACTTCAATATTCGTTATTCGGAATTCAATATTCGTTGTTAAGATTCATGAATATCGAATATTGAATAACGAATATTGAATAACGAATAGCGAATATTGAATACCGAATAACGAAATCAGAATAACGAACCCCATAAACCGTAACTACACCGGCAGCGGATTCAGATCCGGGTTTTTGCGCTGGTGCCAGTACGGATAAATCGGCTCCTTATTGCTGGCAGCATCCAGCCGGGCCACCTGCTCCTTCGATAGGTTCCAGCCAATGGCGCCCAGATTCTGAGTCAGTTGTTCTTCCGTTCGGGCACCGATCACGATGCTCGAAACCGTCGGGCGTTGCAGCAACCAGTTCAGGGCCACCTGGGCGACGGTTTTACCGGTTTCGGCCGCCAGTTCGTCCAGCGTATCGACAATCGTAAACCAGTAGTCTTCCGGAATCACCGGACCCTCGCCCCCTCCCTGCGCAATCCGGCTGTCGGCGGGTGCGGGATTGCTCCGGCGGTATTTGCCCCCCAATCGTCCGGCCGCCAGCGGACTCCAGACCACCGTTCCAACCTTCTGATCCAGCGCGAGCGGCATCAATTCCCACTCAAATTCACGACTCAGCAGCGAGTAATACGCCTGGTGTGTCACGTATTTCGACCAGCCGTAGCGTTCGGAAACCGACAGCGATTTCATCAGATGCCAGCCGGAGAAGTTGGAACAGCCGATGTAGCGCACTTTTCCGCTCTGCACCAGATTGTTCAGCGCACTCAGCGTTTCCTCCACGGGCGTGTTGCCGTCAAAACCGTGCATGTAATAGATGTCGATGTGATCGGTTTTTAACCGGCGCAGGCTGTCTTCGCAGGATTTGACCAGGTGAAACCGCGACGAACCAAAGTCATTTGGCCCATCGCTCATTTTAAAAGTCGCTTTGGTCGAAATCAGGGCCTTATCGCGCAAACCGCTCAGGGCCTTGCCGAGAATTTCTTCGGACATCCCTTTTGAATACACGTCGGCGGTGTCGAACAGCGTCAGACCGGCATCCAGACAACGATTGACCATCCGGGTGGCTTCTTCGACCTGCGTGCTGCCCCAGGCTTTAAAAAATTCGGTGCCGCCCCCGAACGTGCCCGTTCCAAAACTCAATACCGGAACCTTCAGCCCCGATGCGCCTAATTGTCTGTATTCCATAGCAATGAAGAATTAAAAAAAAATAAAGGTTATTTCGCGGAGATCAGCAGAGAAAACAGGGAGGTGCGCAGAGATTTTTAATATACTCCGCTTAACTCCTTTTTCTCTGCGTAGTTCTGCGAAATAACGATTCCCATTCCGTCAATTTAATAAACGAAACAAATATATCACGATTTGCATCACCCGGTTTCTTTCCCACAACGGCTGTCTTACAAATAGAAATTGTAAGTCTACCCCGGAACGCTTAATTTGAGGAGCCAAACCACCCTTTGCCCCACTGCTGCCCGATTTCTATGGAAATAGCTTCTTTTCTGATTGTCTTTTTTATGGTGCGGTACATCCGGACTTCACTCCAGACAGCCGTGCGGTTTCCGGAGTGGGAAAGAATCCTGGTGATCGTCCAATACGCGGCATCCGGTTTGTTGGCGGCCGATGTCTTTCTCGATTCCAGCATTACCAAATGGCTCTGGCATGTGATGTTGCTCGGCATGGTTGGAGCGGCTTATCTCCTGAAAGATTTCCGGCCGGTTCGCAACGTCTGGCTGGCGGTTGGCCCCTACATCCTGGTTTCGCTGTTCAAAGACATTGCAAAATTAATCGATTCGGATTTTTACGAATCCATTAGTACGGTTGTCGAGATCGCCGAGGTCTTTACGCTGGTGTGGCTAATTGCGACCTGGGTCAGTACGCAACGGCAGCAGAAAGCCCTCGAAAAAGAACGTCTGAAACGACTCCAGGAAGAAGAACAAAGTCGGATTATTGCCGGTCAGAACGTGATGCTCGAACAGCTTGTGGCAGAACGGACGGCCGAACTGACCCGCCAGAAAGAAGAACTCGAACAAACCCTGACCGAACTGAAAGCCACGCAGGATCAACTGATTCAGCGCGAAAAAATGGCCTCGCTGGGGGAACTGACCGCCGGCATCGCCCACGAAATTCAGAACCCGCTCAACTTCGTCAACAACTTTTCGGAAGTGTCGGTGGAGTTGATCGAAGAGTTGAAGGAAGAACGCAGACGGGAAGACCGGGACATCGAACTGGAAGAAGAACTGCTGACCGACCTGACGCAAAACCTGCAAAAAATTACGCACCACGGCAAACGGGCCGACTCGATTGTGAAGGGGATGCTGCAACACTCGCGCACCAGCACACCCCAGCGGGAACCCACCGACCTCAACAACCTGGCCGACGAATACCTGCGGCTGGCATACCACGGTTTGCGGGCCAGCGACAAGTCCTTCAATGCCACGCTGATCATGGATTTCGACGAGCACCTGGGCAAGGTTTCCGTGGTGCCGCAGGATATGGGCCGGGTGCTGCTCAATCTGTTTACGAATGCCTTTTATGCCACGGAACAAAAACGAAAAACCGGTCTGGCGGGCTATCAGCCCACGGTGCAGGTCAGCACGAAACGCCTGTCCGATGAGCAGATCGAAATCCGGGTGCGCGACAATGGCTGCGGGATTCCGAAAACCGTTCTGACTAAAATTTACCAGCCGTTTTTTACAACCAAACCCACGGGTCAGGGAACCGGTCTGGGCCTGTCGCTGAGCTACGACATCGTTACCAAAGGCCACGGCGGAGAACTGACCGTCGAAACCGAAGAAGGTGAGTTTACGGAGTTCATCATTCAGTTACCGACATAAAGGCCGAGTTTGCGTACCTTTGAGAATAAACCCTTTTTATTTTTTTTACTAAATACGCCTGAGATGAAAGTACTGGTGGTAGATGACGAAACGGACGTACAGATACTTTTTGAACAACGCTTTCGGCGCGAGATCCGCGCGGGTGAACTCCTGTTCGCTTTTGCCCATTCGGGCGAGAAAGCCCTCGCTTACCTGAACGAACATCCTTCTGAATATGTACTGATTTTGTCGGACATCAACATGCCCGGCATGAGCGGTCTGGAATTGCTGCGCCTGATTAAAACCACGTATCCGGCCCCTCCGCCCGTTGTGATGATGATCACGGCGTATGGCGATAGTGAAAGCCACGACCAGGCGATGCAGCTCGGAGCCGATGCGTTTCTGACCAAACCGCTTGACTTTAACAACCTGAAAGAAAAACTCAAAAGCGCCCTATGAAGTCTAAAATTCTGGTCGTGGATGACGAAACCGATCTGGAACTGCTGATCCGGCAAAAGTTTCGCCGGCAAATCCGCGAACTGCAATATGAGTTTGTTTTTGCTTTCAATGGCGTTGATGCGCTGGTCAAACTCCAGCAGCATCCCGACATTGATGTCGTGTTGAGTGATATCAATATGCCCGAGATGGATGGTCTGACGCTGCTGGAAAAACTCGGCGAGGTCAGCCCGTTGACCAAAACCGTGATCGTCTCGGCGTATAGCGACATGGCCAACATCCGGACGGCCATGAACCGGGGCGCGTTCGATTTTATCTGTAAACCGGTCAATTTTGAAGACCTGGACGTGACGATGCAAAAAACCATCCGGCACGTAGCGCAACTACGGGATACGCTGAAAGCCATCAAGGAAAACAACATTCTGCGGATGTACGTCGATGAATCGGTGCTCAACTTCATGGACCGCCGGGAGTTTGAATCGTCGCTGATGGTAAATGAAACGGTTCAGGCGACGGCGGTTTTTATCGACATCTGCGGGTTTACGGCCATCACGGAGCGCGAAAGTGCCGATACCGTTGTGAAGCTGATCAATCTGTATTTCGACGTGATGGTGAAGGAAATCATCGCCCAGGGCGGTTTTGTCGATAAATTTATGGGCGACGCCATCATGGCGGTTTTCCGGGGCGACTACCACCTCGACCGGGCCATCGAAGCCGCACTGGCCGTCCGGAACCACATCGAATCGATGGAGGAAACGCTTCCCGACGAACCCATTTATACGCCCAAAGTGGCCATCGGCATCAATACGGGTGAAGTGATTTCGGGCAACATCGGCTCCGCCACGCTCCGGCGGCTCGATTACACCGTCATTGGCGATGTGGTCAATACTGCCCAAAGGCTCCAGTCGTATGCCCAGGAAGGGCAAATCATCATCAGCGATGCCGCCTACCAGTTGGTCAAAAATTCCTTTCGCTGTGAGCCGCTGGGCGAAGTTTTGCTAAAAAATAAAGCGAATCCGGTGGCGGTTTATGCGGTGATCGAATAACTGCGAATTTTATTCACGTCGATTTTGAACCGGTTGGCACCCGGATTCTAACCCTTCATCCCCTTTTTTTTCCTCTTCGATTAAACAGCACTTGTTTACTAAACGCTGTTCAGTACATTTGTAACGTTAATTAACAACTATGGGAATTGTTGAGCGGAAAGAGCGCGAGAAAGAGGAAATGCGGAAACTGATTCTGGAAGCAGCCCAAAAGCTGTTTTTAGAAACCGGTTTCGAAAAGGTAAGCATTCGGAACATTGCGGATGCCATTGAATACAGTCCGGCGACGATTTATCTGTATTTCAAGGATAAAAATGACCTGCTGTATGCCATTCATAACATCGGTTTTCAAAAAATGATCGAAGAATTTCAGCCAGCACTTCGTCTGGCCGATCCCTTTGATCGGCTGGTTGAAATGGGTCGCCGGTATTTTCGGTTTGCGTTCGAAAATCCGGAGTTTTTTGACCTGATGTTTATTATGACAGCTCCAATTGAAGCGATGGCCTGCCGCGACGATATTTGGGATGAAGGAAAAATTGCCTTTGGGCTGGTCGTGAAATGCGTTCAGGATTGCATCGATACGGGTGTATTTAAAACCCGTGATGCTGAAGTTGCCTCCATGATGATCTGGAGCATGGTGCACGGTAATACGGCACTTTTCCTGAGGAAACGCCTGGAAATGTTTGAGGAAGACCGGCGGAAAGAAATAATGGAAGAAGCCTTTAACCTCTTTGTCGAAACGATCCGGAAGGGACTATAAAAAAATTTGCCACTCTGGTGAACAGTGTTAATTATATAATATATGGTCAAAAAAATACGAATCGGCTACTTGCTGACTCTCATTCTGACAACCACTTCGCTGCTCAGTTCTGCCCAGACGGCAGAAATCCCTTCGGCCATTCTGAACGCTTACATTCAGGAAGGTTTACAAAGCAACCTCGCGCTGAAACAGGAATCCCTGGAAATCAGCCGCGTAACGGAATCGATTAACCAGGCAAAAGCCCTCTTTTATCCCCGGCTGACGTTCAACCCGACCTATTCGCTGGCGGCTGGCGGTCGGCGGCTGCAGTTTCCGGTCGGCGATTTGCTCAACCCGGTGTATGCTACGCTCAATCAGCTCGCCGGTTCCGACCGCTTTCCCACCAACATCCCGAATGTCAACGAACTGCTGGCGCCCAACAATTTCCACGACACCAAACTCAGCGTTCAGTACGCGGTTTTCAACACCGACATTCAGTATAACTACCTGATTCAAAAAGATTTACTATCCGCCCAGGAAGCCCGCAAGCGCGTGGTCGAAAACGAGTTGCGGTATACCATCGCCACGGCCTATTACCAGTATTTACAAACACTCGACGCGTTCCGGATCTACGACAACAACCGGGCGGTGTTGCGTGAACTGGGAAGACTGAACGAAAAACTGGTCGCCAACAATGTGGCCACCAAAGACGTTGTGACCTCGACACGCTACGAAATCAGCAAGATTGATCAGCAACTGGCCGTTGCCGACAAAAACCGCCAGAGCGCCAAAGCATATTTCAATTTTCTGCTCAACCGCGACCTGACCGCCGACATTCAGGTCGATTCGCTGCTGACCAGAACCTTGCCCCCGGCTCCTCCCGCGCTGGGTGAGTTGCAGCAAACCGCCCTGCAAAGCCGCCAGGAATTGAAGCAACTCGGTGGCTCGCTCCGGGCTTCGCAAAATGCCATTAAAATGAACGAAGCTTCCCTCAAATTACCCAATGTGTACGTTGGTGGAAATGCTGGTTTTCAGGGATTTGGCTACACCTTTAGTAACCAGGCCTATGTGGTGGGGCAGGTGGGTTTGTCCTGGGATTTGTTCAAGGGCTACGAAAAACGTTCGAAAGTACAGCAGGCCAAAATCCAGACGGAGCTCGTGCAAACGAAGATGACGGAAGTTGAAAAACAGATTCAGTTGCAGGTCTTGCAGGCCTATTATGAACTGGATGCGGCCAACGAAAGCCTGAATGCCACCCAAACCGGCCTTGCCAATGCCGAACAGACCTTCCGGCTTGTCGACAGCAAATACCGCAACGGGCAGGCGCTGCTGGTGGAATACCTGCGGTTCCAGAACGACCGGTTAACGGCTCAGATTCAGCAGGTTCTGACGCGCTATGATGTCTTGTTAAAACGGGCCGCGCTGGATCGGGTAACGGCCATTCAATAACACCCGCTTTAACTTCCCATTCGCCATTTACACGATTACTGCACCGATTATAAACTTACTTATTCCAATGAAAGTCATTCAGTATTTTCTAATCATGCTTCTGGCGGGTGGGCTGTTGGCCTGCGGCACCAAAGCCGAAGAAAGCCGGGAAAAGAAACCGACGACACAAACCGACGATATGGCTATACCGGTCAAACTGACCAAAGTCGAGTCGGTGATTCGTTCCGAGCCGGTGGTGGCATCGGGGCTGGTTTCGTCGTCGGAAGAAGCTAAACTGTCGTTTAAAATTGGCGGTATTATTCAAAAAATGTACGTCGATGAAGGCCAGCCTGTTCGGAAAGGGCAACTGCTGGCGACGCTCAACCTAACGGAAATCAACGCCCAGGTGAGCCAGGCGCAGTTTTCGAACGAAAAAGCCGAACGCGACCTCAACCGCGTCAAAGCCTTGTATGCCGACACAGCCGCCACCCTCGAACAATTGCAGAATGCCACGACGGGCCACGAAGTTGCCAAACAGAACCTGACCATCGCGCAGTTCAACCAGAATTACGCCCAGATCCGGTCGACGGTGGATGGCACAGTGACGCGCAAACTGATGAACGAAGGCGAATTTGCCCCGGCGGGTGGGGCGGTTTTCATGATCTCGTCGACCCGGAAAAACGACTGGATCGTGCGGGTGGGCGTGGCCGACAAGGACTGGGCGCGGCTGAAAGTGGGCAATCGTGCCACCATCACGCTGGAAGCCTATCCCGACCAGACGTTTGTGGGTACCGTGAGCGAAATGGCCCAGGCCGCCGATCCACAGAACAAGCTCTACGATGTAGAAATCCGCATCAACCCCGGCGCGGTCAAGTTTGCACCCGGTTTGTTCGCCAAAGTGAGCCTGCAACCCGCCCAGAGCCGCAGTTACGCGCTGGTCCCGATTGAAGCCATCGTGGAAGGCAACGGCAAAGACGGTTTCGTTTTCGTCTTGTCTGATGATCAGAAGCACGTCCGCAAAATACCGGTGCAGATCGGCTTCATCGACAACGACAAAGTTTTGTTAACGAACGGCTTATCGGGAATATCAAATGTGGTAACGGCCGGTTCAGCCTATCTCACCGAAACTTCAACCGTCGTTCTCCAATAACCCCTCTGATCAACTCTGATTTCCTCTGATCAACTCTGTGTAACAGCAAAATTATTACACAGAGTTGATCAGAGATCATCGGAGGTTATCGGAGAAAACACTTCCACTATGAACTTATCCGAATTTTCCGTCAAAAACTGGCAGTTCATGCTGGTGCTGTTCATCGCCGTGGTGGCGCTGGGCGTCAACTCGCTGTTCAACATGCCACGGGGCGAAGACCCCGAATTTACGGCTCCCTCGTTTGCCGTGGTGATCGTGTATCCCGGCACCGACGCGCAGGATATGGAAGAACTGGTGGTCGATCCGGCCGAAGCGCGTTTTAACTCCCTGGACGACATCAGCCACGTTATCACCACCATCGACGACGGTCTGGCGGTTTTGCGGGTGGAGTATGACTACAGCGTCGATCCGGATGAGAAATACCAGGAGATGGTGCGCGAAGTCAATGCGCTCCGGGCGCAACTGCCAACGGACATTTTCAACATCGAAATCCGCAAATTTTCACCAACCGACGTCAGTATCGTTCAGGTGGCTTTGCAGTCGGAAGTGGCTTCCAACAAAGAACTGGGCGACTATGCCGACGCGCTGAAAGAACGGCTGGAAAAAGTCAAAAGTCTGAAAGGCGTCGAAGACTGGGGGTATCCGGCCAGCACCGTCCGCATTTCGCTGAATATCGAGCGGATGGCGCAGGAAGGCATTGCGGTGAATCGGCTGATTGGCGCGTTGCAGGCCGAAAACCTGAACATTCCGGGCGGCAGCCTTCAGGCCGGTACACGAAAATTCAATGTCAAAACCAGCGGGGATTACCAGTCGCTGGACGAAATCAAAAATACCGTGGTTTCGACCAACGGACAGAAAATCATTTACCTCCGCGACATTGCCGACGTCGATTTCAATTACGAAGACGAAACCCACATCACCCGCCTGAACGGACACCGGGCGGTTTTGGTCACAGCCGGTCAGAAGCTCGGCGAAAACATCGCGAAAGTGGGCGAACAATTGAACCCGGTCATCGAGGATTTCGCGAAAACCCTGCCGACCCACATCAAGCTCGTCAAAAACTTCGATCAGGCTGCCAGCGTTAACGCCCGGCTGAGCCGGTTTGCCAAAGATTTCGGCATCGCCATTTTGCTGGTTGCCCTGACGCTGCTACCGCTCGGCATCCGGGCAGCCATCGTCGTCATGATTTCGATTCCGCTTTCATTGTCCATCGGCCTTTCGCTGCTGAACATGTTCGGCTTCAGCATCAACCAGTTAAGCATTGTCGGATTGATCGTCGCGCTGGGTATTCTGGTCGATGATTCGATTGTGGTGGTCGAGAACATCGAGCGGTATCTGCGCGACGGTTTTTCCCGGCGGGAAGCCGCGATCAAGGCAACCAAACAGATTACGCTGGCCGTCATTGGCTGTACGGTTACGTTGATCTTGGCTTTTCTGCCACTCATGTTTTTGCCCGAAGCATCCGGCGATTTCATCCGTTCGCTGCCCACTGCTGTGGTCACCACCATTCTGGCATCATTGCTGGTTTCGCTGACCATTGTCCCGTTTCTCTCCAGCCGAATCCTGAAAGAAGAGCACAATCCGGAAGGTAATATTTTCATGCGGGCCTTGAAAAAACTCATCAGTGGCTCATACAGTCGCCTGTTGCACAGGGCCTTGCGTCATCCGGTTATCACGCTGCTGGGCGCACTGGCGATTTTTGGTGGTGCTTTGTCGCTGGTTCCGAAAGTCGGTTTTGCGCTTTTTCCGGCGTCCGAAAAACCGCAGTTTCTGATCAACATCGAAACGCCCGAAGGCACCAGTTTGCAGGAAACCAACCGCGTGGCCCGCTACGTCGAGAGTCAGTTGGGTAACGAACCGGAGGTCAAGTATTTTACGACCAACGTCGGCAAGGGCAACCCGCGGATTTACTACAACATCATTCAACGGAACGAGGCTACCAATTTCTCCCAGTTTTTTGTTCAACTGCACGATATGCCGCCAGTTCAAAAACGCCGACTGATCGACAAGCTGCGGGAGAAATTCAAGTTCTATGCCAATGCCAAAATTGAGGTCAAGGATTTTGAGCAGGGTCCCGACCAGGAAGCGCCGGTGGCCATCCGGGTGTTTGGCGAAAACCTGGACACGCTCCGAACCGTGGCCGCCGATGTGGAGAAAGTGCTGAAAACCACGCCCGGTTTAATTTACATCAACAATCCGCTGGCGACCCGTAAAACCGACCTGCGCGTCAAAATCAACAAGGAAAAAGCCGGGATGCTCGGCATGTCGGTGGCCGACATTAACCGCACCATCCGGCTGGCCATTGCGGGCTTGAATGTGGGTGTGTTCAAAGACGAAGCGGGCGACGATTTCCTGATCAACGTCACGTTGCCCAAAGGAAAGGTAGCAGACGTACGCGTACTTAATAACCTCTATGTGAATACACTAACGGGTGGATCTGTCCCCCTGCGCCAGATTGCCGACCTGCAATTCGAGACCTCGACCAACCAGATCCGGCACTACGACAAGGACCGCTACGTTACGGTTACCGGTTTTGTCAAAAGTGGTTATCTGGTCGATAATGTCTACAACGAAGTCATTAAGAAACTGGATGCCCTGAAGTTTCCCAGCGATTTTCGCTACAAAGCGGCTGGGGAGCTGGAAAGCCGGGAAAAATCGTTCGGCGGTTTGGGAACGATCATTCTGATTACGGTTTTCGGTTTTCTGGCGGTCTTGATTCTGGAATTTGGCACCTTCAAAAGTACGCTGATCGTGTTGTCGGTCATTCCGCTGGGCATCATTGGGGCCATTGCGGCCCTGTTGCTGTCGGGCAATCCGTTCTCATTCGTGGCCGTCATCGGTCTGATTGCGCTGATCGGTATCGAGGTCAAAAACTCCATTCTGCTGGTCGATTTCACCAACCAACTCCGGGAGCAGGGAATGCCGCTGATCGAAGCCATCGAGCAGGCGGGTGAAATTCGCTTCGTACCCATCGTTCTGACCTCGCTCACGGCCATCGGTGGTCTGATTCCGCTGGCCATCGAGGGGAACCCGCTTTATTCGCCCCTGGCATTGGTATTGATTGGCGGGTTAATTAGCTCAACCCTTCTCTCGCGGATTGTGACACCGGTATTGTATAAATTGCTACCGCCCCGGGTTGATATAAAAGCACCCGCGGTTGCAGAAGAAGCAGAATTAATTTAATAATTAACCAAACAGAATAAGAAGTAACATTCCTATTTTAATCTATCGAAAATCTAAAAATGGTAAACGATAAGTTACCGTTTTTAGATTTTCGCTTTTAAAAGTGTAATTTTAAATTCTTTTTGAAAGAATTCTTTGCAAGAATTATGAAAATATTTTTGCGGCTTTATTGCAGTTCACGGAATATTTACTAATCTTTGTCATAATCAATAGGGCTTATCATAAAAATAAAGACTATCACCAGTAGCGATAGTCTTTATGGCCTTTGTAGTTATTACTTAAAACACCTTGATTAAAAAAAATGAGGCTGTCATATTTTATTTAATCCAAGCGAAGCAAATATACGGTTCAGCTATTGATTTATAGTTGCTAAAAAGCAATTTATTCGCCAAAAAACTTTTTTCCTAGCACTCTTTATTCAACAATCCGGTCTTTATTTTCTGTCCCCTCACTCTGCTTAGGGTAAACCGGGACAGACCCAGATATGAAGCAATATGCTTCAGGGGCATCTTGGCGCAGATTGTGGGGTACTGCTCACAGAATTGATAATAGCGTTCTTCAGCGTTGAGCATCCTCAGAGACCGGATTCGCTCGTCAAAAATAACAAGATATTTCTCGCAAATAATTCTTCCGATCACATTCGTAACCGGGTATTTATAATACAACCGCTGTAAATCGGGATAGGACAAAAAAACAAGTTCTGAATCTTCCATCAACTCGATTGTTTCTGAGGACGGAATTTGGTTTAAAAAGCTCGGGATCGATAACACCATATCGCCCTCAGCCGCAAGCCCGGATGTTACTTCTTTTCCATCTAAGTAATAATAGCTACGCGCAAGTCCTTTTCCAATGTAAAATAACTTGTCGGCCGTTTTTCCGATCGATAGAAGATGAGTTCCTTTGGGAAATTTTTTTACCAATAGATATTGGCGGATAAACCGTATTATTTCTTCATTTATCGGATAGGCTTCCAGTAAAGACGCAATAAATCGGTCGTAGAGTTCTTCTTTCATGGAGCCAGGGAATAATAGTAAAAAAGTTACTCGTCGCAGAAGTAGACGTAAGTACGGGAATGAAGTCACACGTTTCATAAGAAAAAATGGCTCATATTCTATATTTATTGAGTATTCGGTCATATAAATATTCAGTTGAAATTAAACGGTAACAATTCTCTGCCTCTTTTTCAGCAAGACGCGAAACAAGGATCTAGAATTTGCGTTAACTAGACAATCAAATTACCCACTGCATGTTCCTTTTTTTTGCACTCCGGTTCCTGGTATTTCATTCTTTTTCAGCGGAAACGAAACTGGTGGTTGATGTTCAGAATATCAGACACCCTACCGGACAAATCCGGGTTGGCCTATACAAGCCCTGCACCGACTTTCCGACCGGCTGCAAACCCCTTGTTAGTCATCAGGTTGACGTAACCGGAAACACCGCCCGCATCACGTTTAACGTGAAACCCGGCGACTATGCCGTTGCCCTTTTCCACGACGTAAACGGCAACGGCCAGTTGGATAAAAAGATGTTTGGCATTCCGAAAGAGCCCTATGGATTCAGCAACAATTTCCGTCCAAGCCTGTCAGGACCTGCATTTGACGACTGTCGGGTCCGTGTCGAGGAGTCGGAAAAAAAGATTTCAATAAAATTAATCTGAGTTCGAAAGTTTTTTTTAGTAACTTTACCCGGCAAATAACCTATCGTGTTTATTTGCTATGAGCTTAGACTCCTCGAAATTTCTCTACGAAGCGCTTACTTACGACGACGTTCTTCTTTTGCCTGCTTTTTCGGAGGTTCTCCCCCGCGATACACAGACAACTACCCAACTTACCCGCAACATCCGGCTGAACATTCCGCTCATTTCGGCGGCCATGGACACCGTTACGGAATCCGATCTCGCCATTGCGATGGCGCAGGAAGGCGGTATCGGGATCATCCACAAAAACATGAGCATCGAGCTACAGGCGGAGCAGGTTCGGAAAGTAAAACGCTCGGAAAGTGGCATGATTATCGACCCGATCACGCTCATGGAAGGCGCCACGCTCGCCGATGCGCACCAGATTATGCGTGAATTCAAAATCGGTGGCATTCCCGTCGTCGATGCGTCCAATAAACTCATCGGGATTCTGACCAACCGCGATCTTCGCTTCCAGACGGAACTCTCGAAACCCGTTACGGATATCATGACCCGGGAAAATCTGATTACGGCCCGGGAAAAAATCACGCTCGAAGAAGCCGAAAGCATTCTGCAACAGTATAAGATTGAGAAACTGCCGATCATCGACGATCAAAATCACCTCGTCGGCCTGATTACCTACAAGGATATTCTGAAAAAGAAAAGTCACCCCAATGCCTGCAAGGACGAGCTGGGCCGGTTGCGCGTGGGGGCCGCCGTGGGCGTTACGCACGACCTGATCAAGCGCATCGAGGCCCTGGTGAAAGCCGGGGTGGATGTCATCAGCGTCGATACGGCGCACGGTCATTCGCAGGGCGTTATCGACGCCGTCCGGGGCATCAAAGAACGGTTTCCGAAACTGGAAGTGATTGCGGGCAACGTGGCTACGGGCGCGGGTGCCAAAGCACTGGCCGATGCCGGTGCCGATGCCGTTAAGGTGGGCGTTGGGCCGGGAAGTATCTGCACGACCCGGATCATTGCCGGTATCGGGATGCCGCAGTTGACGGCGGTTTACGAATCGGCGAAAGCGTTGAAAGGCACCGGTGTTCCGGTGATTGCCGACGGCGGTATTCGCTTTTCGGGTGATATTACGAAAGCCATCGCGGGTGGTGCCTACACCGTCATGGTGGGTTCGCTGCTGGCCGGAACCGAAGAAGCGCCGGGCGAAGTGGTGCTGTACGAAGGACGCCGGTTTAAAACCTACCGCGGCATGGGCTCCGTCGAAGCCATGGAAGAAGGGTCGAAAGACCGGTATTTTCAGGATGCCGAAGACGATATCAAGAAGCTCGTGCCGGAAGGTATCGTGGGGCGGGTTCCCATCAAAGGCCGGGTAGCCGAAATCATCTACCAACTGGTGGGTGGTTTGAAAGCCGGTATGGGCTACTGCGGAGCGAAAGACATCGAAACGCTGCAAGACGCCAAGTTCGTCAAAATCACGTCGGCCGGGGTTCGCGAAAGCCACCCGCACGACATTCAGATTCAGAAAGAAGCACCGAATTATTCATCCCGGTAAGCATGGCCCCTACAGACTCGTGTCTGTAGGGGTCTTTTTTTGAAATACTACCCCGCAGTTTTTCAAGGCAGACAATAAAAACCGGGTTCGCCCGTTATGAGAAAACAATCCCAGACGATCTACGAAGTCACAATTCTGTATATTGGCTCCCTCAATGCGCTCCGCCAGCGCGATCCTTTCATCGTTTTCTTCTCGAATCTTAAAAAAGCCGTTGAAACCATCATTGGTCAATTAGCCTTGAATGGCTGGCCGATCAAGGTGAATTATACCGCCGTTTACCGCAGTTTGAAGCAACGCGGCAGTTATCAGTGTGATTTCGACGTGGCCGGTGCCAAAGTATTCCGCATCCGCATCGTCCCCCAAACGCTGAATCCGGTGCTGACCACCATGGGTATTGACGAAAAACCGGCGGAACCAACGCGAAAAAAGTAGTGCCGATCACGGCTGCGAGCTCATACGCGGGGAATACGAAGGAAAATCTGACGCTAATTTAGTGGGTTACGGGTCGGCTTCCGTTCCAGACAAAAAACCGTCTATGGTGCCATTAAGCTACTTTATACCCCAATAGAGTCGCTTTTCCGAAAACTCCCGGTTCACCGCAATGAAACTGATTCAGAAATTGTTACTATTCTATGGCGCAAACCCCTAATTTTGCGTTACGTATTGAAACATTCGTTTAATAGACATTTAGAATGATTAACCTCATAACCAAGAGCATTACGAAACTCTTCGGTACCAAGTCGGATCGGGACATGCGCGACCTGCTCCCGTATGTCGACAAGGTGAACGCCGAGTTTCAGAAATTACAGTCTTTATCCAACGACGAACTCAGGAATGTGACCACTGAGCTGAAGCAGATCATCGCGCAGCGGTTACAGCCTATCGATACCCAGCTAGCCGATCTTCATCAGCAGGTTACAGACCAGCCCGACATGGACGTGGATGCGAAGCAACGCATCTTCAACCAGGTCGACAAGCTGGAAACCGACCGGAACAAGGAACTGGAAGTGGTGCTGCTCGATATTCTTCCCCAGGCGTTTGCGGTCGTGAAAGAAACCGCCAAACGATTGAAAGAGAATGAACAACTGGAAGTAACGGCCACGGAGTTCGACCGCGAATTTGCTACCCGCAAAAAACACATTACCATTCAGGGCGACAAAGCCTACTGGGCCAATAGCTGGGATGCCGCCGGAACGCTCGTAAAGTGGGATATGGTTCACTACGATGTGCAGATCATCGGGGGGACGGTTTTGCACCAGGGCAAAATTTCGGAAATGGCCACCGGGGAAGGAAAAACGCTGGTCGCTACCTTCCCGGCTTATCTGAACGCCCTGGCCGGACGCGGGGTCCACATTGTAACGGTCAACGATTATCTGGCCAAACGCGACTCCGAGTGGATGGCGCCTTTGTTCGAATTCCACGGCATGCGCGTCGATTGCATCGATAAGCACCAACCCAATTCCTTTTCGCGGAAACAGGCCTATCTGGCCGATATTACCTACGGTACGAACAACGAATTTGGCTTCGATTACCTGCGCGACAACATGGCGCGTGGTACCGACGAGCTGGTTCAGCGGAAACACCACTACGCGATGGTCGATGAGGTCGATTCGGTGTTGATCGATGATGCCCGGACGCCGTTGATTATTTCCGGCCCGGTGCCGCGCGGTGACGAACAGGATTTTGCCGAACTCAAACCGCGCGTGGCCCGTGTGGCCGAGGTGCAGCGGAAACTGGTGCAGGACTTTCTGAACGAAGCGAAGAAGAAAATTGCCGCCGGCGACGAAAAAGAAGGCGGGCTGGCCTTGTTCCGCGCCCACCGGGGTCTGCCCAAATACAAACCGCTGATCAAATACCTCAGCGAAACCGGTATCAAGGCGGTTTTGCAGAAAACCGAGTCGATTTACCTGGCTGAAAACCAGAAATTGATGCCCGAAGCCGACAAACCGTTGTATTTCACGATCGACGAGCGGCACAACAGCATCGATCTGACGGAAAAAGGCATCGACTACATCACCGGTTCCGGCGAAGATCCCAACTTCTTCATCCTGCCCGATTTGTCGATTGACATCAACAACATCGAGAAAAGTACTGAACTGGACGAAAAGGAGAAGATTCTCCACAAAGAAGCCCTGATTCGCGATTATTCGGTCAAAACCCAGCGGATCAATACCGTCAACCAGTTGCTGAAAGCCTACAGCCTGTTCGAAATCAACGTCGATTACGTCATCATGGATGGCAAAATCAAGATTGTCGATGAGCAGACGGGCCGGATCATGGAAGGTCGGCGGTGGTCGGACGGTTTACACCAGGCCGTTGAAGCCAAAGAAGGTGTAAAAGTAGAAGACGCTACCCAGACGTATGCGACGGTTACGCTCCAGAATTACTTCCGGATGTATCACAAGCTGGCCGGGATGACCGGTACGGCCGAAACCGAAGCGTCGGAATTCTGGACGATCTACAAACTGGACGTGGTGGTGATTCCGACGAACCGGAGCATCGTTCGGAAAGATGAAGAAGATAAAGTCTACCGCTCGGTTCGGGAAAAATACAACGCCGTGGTTGACGAGATCGTCGCACTCGTTGAGAAAGGCCGCCCGGTGCTGGTCGGAACGACCTCGGTTGAAAACTCGGAGTTGTTAAGCCGGATGCTGTCGCTGCGCAAAATTGCGCACCAGGTTCTGAACGCCAAGCAACACCAGCGGGAGGCCGAAATTGTAGCCGAAGCCGGAAAACCGGGAACCGTAACGATTGCTACCAACATGGCCGGTCGGGGAACAGACATCAAGCTGACGCCGGAGTCACGTGCGGCAGGCGGTTTAGCGATTGTCGGTACGGAACGGCACGAATCCCGGCGCGTCGACCGCCAGTTGCGCGGTCGGTCGGGTCGTCAGGGCGATCCCGGAACCACGCAGTTTTTCGTGTCGCTGGAAGATAGTTTGATGCGGCTTTTCGGGTCCGACCGGATTGCCAAAGTGATGGACCGCATGGGTCTGGAAGAAGGCGAAGTGATTCAGCACTCGATGATTACGAAGTCCATCGAACGGGCGCAGAAAAAAGTCGAAGAAAACAACTTCGGGATTCGGAAGCGGTTGCTGGAATACGATGACGTGATGAACTACCAACGCGAGGCCATCTACAAACGCCGTCGGAACGCCCTGTTTGGCGACCGGCTGGCGCTGGACATTGCCAACACGATGTATGACGTCTGCGAAGATCTGGCCAACAACACCGAAGGCAACTACGACGAACTGGCCCTGCAAACGCTGACGGCACTCGGTTTTGAGGTCAGCATGAGCCGCGAAGAGTTCAGTCGACTGAAACCGAAGGAACTGGCGCAGAAGTTATACGAAGAAGCCGACAAGCACTACCACGAAAAAAACAACGCCATTCGGCAGAAAGCGCAGCCGGTTCTGCAATCCATTCTGGCCGAGCGGGGTGCCACCATTCAGGACATTGTGGTGCCGTTCTCCGACGGTCTGCGCGAACTGACGGTGGTCAACAACCTCCGCCGAACCGTCGAAACGGAAGGTCGCGAGTTGATCACGGAAATGGAAAAAGCGGTTTCGCTGTCCATCATCGATCAGGAGTGGAAAGAACACCTGCGCGAAATGGACGACCTGAAGCAGTCGGTACAGAACGCGGTTTTTGAACAGAAAGACCCGTTGCTGGTCTATAAATTTGAGTCGGTCGAGTTGTTCAAGCGGTTTTTGAGCAAGGTCAATTTCGACACGATCAGTTTCCTGACGAAAACCGACATTCCGGGTCAGGAAGCCGAAGAGGTGCAGCAGGAAGTTCGGCAGGCGCCCAAAAACCCGCGTCCGGAGCCGCAGCCGGAACTGCACACCAACAAAGAAGATCACGAAGAACCCGTAGCCGGAGGGCCGGAAGAATACGCCCGCAAGATGGCCACGGCAGAGAAACAGGCACCGGTTCGGGCCGTCAAAATTGCCAACCGCAACGAGAAAGTGAGCGTTCAGTACATGGACGGCACCATCAAGCGGGACGTCAAATACAAGGTCGTCGAGAACGACGTGCAAAGCGGCCGGGCGGTTTTGATTGAATAAAAGTTTTCGGTATTCGGTTTACGGTTTTCAGTGGCTGACGCACGCAATCAGAACGCGTCAGCCACCGTAAACTGAAAACCGAATACCGTAAACCTAAAAAATATGTTAGCCCAGCCAAAACCGTATTACGACCGGGGCGGCAAATTTATGTTGTACCGCAATTTTTCCACTTTTCAGGAATACATTCTGGTGGACTCCGAGCAGATTCGGGTGGAAGCCTGGTATAAACCGGAAAACGGCTTCTGGACGTTGCGGCAGGAAACCGGCGCGGTAGATGATTCCCTGACCATTCAGACGCTCGATCTGACCCTCCCACTACGGGACATTTACGAACAAACCGTTGGTTTGCAGAGTTAAGAATACCGCAGATGCCCCCTTTTCAGGTGCAAATTCGTGTAGTTACAATAAACTTTTAAAATATTTTACAAATCCAATAAAGAAAGAAAGATTTTGTAGTATTGTTCCAATTTTCAATACTACGCTTTCCCGGAAATACTTAATTTTCGGTGTGGAATCGCTAAAGTTGATTCCCTTCTTTACTTTCGTATGATGTATATTCATGCAGTTAGCCATTACTTTCCCAGCGAAGTAGTTGGCAACGAACACTTTACCCGGCTCAATGGATTATCGAGCGAGTGGATTACCGAACGTACCGGCATTCGGGAACGTCGCAAAGCGGCACCCGACGAAAATACAAACACGATGGCCCTGGAAGCCGTCCGGCGGCTGTTCGACCAAACGGCGATTGACCCTTCTCAAATAGACCTCATTGTAGGTGCGACTTATACGCCATACGATACCATCGTCACCCTGGCTCACGTTGTCCAGCACAATCTGGGCGTTCCCGATATTCCCGTCATTTCGGTGTCGACGGCCTGCTCCTCGCTGATCAACGCCGTCGAGGTTGTTGAGGGGTATTTTGCAATGAATAAAGCAACATTGGCTGTGGTGGTGGTTTCGGAACACAACACGGCCTACAACAACGAGACGGATACCGTATCGGGGCATTTGTGGGGCGATGGCGCGGCTGCCTTGTTGATCTCGAAAGAACGGATCAGCGACGAAGACATGACGATCCACACCATCATTACGGGCGGAGCAGCCACCAGCGGCAAGGCAACGACCGGCGTGATGCTGAAACCACTCGAGCAGGGCGTTCTGATGCCCCACGGTCGTGACGTCTTCATCAATGCCTGCCTCTATATGCCCAAAGTCAGTTTGCAGGTGCTGGAGAAACACAACCTGACCATCGACAATGTGGATTACCTGATTCCGCACCAGGCCAATCTTCGCATCAGTCTGAATGTCATCAATACCCTGAAACTCCCCGAAGCGAAGCTACTTTCCAACATTCAGAAGCTGGGGAATACCGGCTGTGCGGGTTGCGCCATCGCACTATCCGAAAACCGGGCTCTTTTCAAAAAAGGGCAGAACATTGTGCTGACGGTTTTCGGAGGAGGCTACTCGTTCGGAGCCATGCTGGTGGAAGTGTAATAGATAGAATGAAAAATATTAAATGATGAATGTTAAATGCAAAAGTGCTGGCCTGGAAAACACTTTTACATTTAACATTCATCATTTAATATTTTTCATTCCTTTTCCTCCTCCTAATTCGCCGTTGAAGACGACGGAGCCGAATTGTTTTTCCAGGTATTGTTCCGTGGATTAATATCCGGCATTTGCTCATCCGGATCGATGGTCACCGAGCGGATGGGAGCCGTGGTCGGTTGTTTGAAACTCCAGCTACCACCGCGCTGCCAGATTTCGACCGGCAGATTGACCCGTGTTTTATTTCCGCCCACTTCTTCTACTTCAATAATAACCGGCATGGCCCACTTTTCCAGATTTTCGATGGTGATCACCGCGCCTTTCTGCGGGTCTTGCTCCACATACCGGACGTCTTTCACCGACTGATCCAGCTTCCAGTTTTCATAAAAATACCCGCGCCAGAACCAGCCCAAATCTTCGCCGGACGCATCCTCCATCGTCCGGAAAAAATCATAGGGCGTCGGGTGCTTGAAGGCCCAGCGGTGTACGTAGGTTTTGAAGGCATAATCGAAGCGCTTCGGCCCCAGCACCACATCACGCAGCAGTTTCAGGCCCATTCCCGGTTTATAGTATCCCATAATGCCTAAACTCATCGGTTGCAGCACATCGGGCGTGGTCATAATGGGCTCGTCGATGTTGAACAGAGCCGGGGCAATGTCGTGCATCGTTCCTTTCGGTCGATTGTATTCTCCTTTGTTGAATTTCTCGGTGGAAAGCATATTGATGAAGGTATCGAACCCTTCGTCCATCCAGGCAAACTTTCGCTCGTTGTTGCCCACGATCATCGGAAACCAGTTATGCCCAAATTCGTGGTCGGTAACGCCCCAGAGGGCATCTTTCCGGTCGCGCCGGTCGCAAAAAATAATACCGGGATACTCCATACCGCCCACAATACCGGCGACGTTGGTGGCCACCGGATACGAGTACTCAAAGAGGTAATCCGAGTAAAATTCAATACTGCCTTTGACGTATTCCGTCGAACGGTTCCAGGAATCGTCGGTGGCACTTTCAACGGGGTAAACCGACATGGCCAAAGCTTTTTTTCCACTCGGCAGATTGATCCGGGCAGCATCCCACACAAACGCCTTCGACGTTGCCCAGGCCACATCCCGGGCGTTCTGGCAGCGGAACCGCCACGTCAGCCGTCCCGCTTGCTTCGGTCGGCTTTGCGGATCATTCACCTCGTCTTTCGACCGCAGCAAGACGGTTTTATCACTGTTCCGGGCCTGCGCCAGTCGTCGCTGCTGATCGGGCGTCAGCACCTCCTGCGCGTTCAGCAACTCGCCGGAACCAACCACAATGTGATTCCACGGCACGTCGATGGCGTATTCGTAATCCCCGTATTCCAGATAAAACTCCCCGGCCCCGAGGTAGGGCAACACATTCCAGCCTTCGATGTCGTCATACACGCACATCCGCGGATACCACTGCGCCATTTCGTAAATCAACCCGTTGCGGGTCGGCTGGGTACCCATGCGGTCGGAACCGTAGGCCGGGATTTTGAAGGAATACGCTATTTTGATTTTCACCACATCACCGCCGGGTTTCAGCGGTTCGGCCAGCCGCACCTGCATCCGCGTGTCGGTAATCAGATAGTCGACGGTTTTGGTTTTTCCCTGATCGATCGTGACGGACTGAATGGCATACCCGCCGGAGAAGCCCGCATTTCCGTAGCGACCACCGCGGAGGGGCGTTGTTTTGGCAGCCCGGGAAGTGTCCGAAAACGCGTTCTGATCGAGCTGAAGCCAGAGGAACGGCAACGCTTCGGGGCTGTTGTTTTTGTAGGTGATTTCGACTTCTCCACTCAGAACATTCTTCTCATCGTCCAGACGAACGTTAATTTTGTAATCGGCCCGGTTTTGCCAGTAACGCGGCCCGGGCGCTCCGCTTCCCGCCCGATAATCGTTTCCGGGCTGCATATTGAACAGCGGATGAAAGAGTTCGTGGGCGTCGTAAGTTGAGTTTGTCTTCGACTGGGCATGGACTTCTGCAATCGAAATCAGGATGCCAATAAAAAAAAGGAGTTTGTTCATGAAGTTGATTCGAATGTGTTCCCGGCTTACGCAGTAACACGGGGTAATAGATAATAACGAGACGAGTGCGACTGTCCTGATGTGCTTTCCGAGATTAATTCTCCAGCAAGGCCGAAACCGTCGGTGGTTTCGACAGCAATTCCGGGCGAACCAGCAAATAGCTGCCCGGCTCCGGGGCTTCCAGACGAACAAACTGACTGGCATCTGCTCCAGACATGAAGGCCGCAAAACCGCGATCGCCGGCAAAATATGCTTGCATGTCTTTTGTCATCAGGATGAAATTGACGTTCTTCTCATTTAAAAACTGTCCAAAGTCGGTATTAGGTTGGTAAAATTCTACCGGAACCCAGCGCGGTTTCTGTTCCTGGCTATACAGGAACACCCGATACCAGTCCCGCTCCAACGTTGATACCGGCCCATTCATAGAAAGCGACTGAATAAACCGGATGTTGTCAGCCACCGGCGTAGGGCGGAGTTCTTCCTGCTGCCGAACAGTCTGGTAAATCACCCAAATCATCATCAGACTCACCAGGCTTCCCATCCAGACCCATGGCTGAACAATGCGTAATTTGATGTATCCCAATAAAAAAGCAACGATAATAATCAACCCGAAGGCGTGGAAATACAGGTAATGATTTCGCGGAAAAACCAGCACCACGGATGCTATCGAAGGGAAAAGCAAAATAAAAAGAGCCAGTTCCTTGCTGTTCAGCCGAATGGATTTGGTAGCCAGTCGCCGGAACGTGCCCGACAAATCGAGCAGACCGAATACAACAACGACCAGCAAACCCAACAACCACCATTTCCGGTAGGGCGAGTTCAGGTTCATCAAGGGTGTTTTGAAAAACAAACCGTTCAACATTCGGAACTCCGCGGTCGCCGTGTTGACAACATTCGTCCATAAATGCCTCAAAACCAAGTCAGGATGGACAAAAAAAGCCGCACTCATCGACTTGACATCACGCCCGAACACACGCTCAACCAATTTGAACTGTTCCGAAATCGGAATGTCTATGGGCCGGTTGTTCCAGGTGTTGTAATTGATGCTGAAGTGTTGAGCGAACGCGTCAAAACTGCGATTGGAACCCTCCTGGCTCTGCGCTAATGGATTGCCAAAAAGCAATCGCATGGCAATTACCAACACAGCGAAGCTCAAAAGGCCGGAAAACGAATTCAGGGTCAGCTCCCGGCTGCGGTATTTCCGGGGAAAATACGTTTCAATGGCTACAACGACCGCGGTCATCATGGAAATATAAAACTCCGGCCGAACATAGGAACATACGAGAGCCGTTAAGGCAGTAATCAGCAACACATTCCTCGTCGACCACTCCCAGGCCTGCACCACACACAAACCGCCCAGAATCAGACAGAGCGTAAAAGCCGAAATCCGGGGATCAAGCTGTACATTCAGGGCTGAAAACTGAAAGCAGAGCGCGCAGAAGAGGCTGACGATAAATCCCGACTTCCGCAGGTAAAGATACAAAAACAGCAAGGACCCGGTCATGAGGATCAACAACCGCCAGTTGAGGTAAAACAAAACCAGGGTATCATTGGTAAACGCCTGCAGGGTCTTCAGCCAGGCCGCATAAAAGGTTCCCCACTGCGCCAGATAGGGGGCAGGCGGAAAGGTGTAGGTCAGGCTGGAAGCCAGGTAAGTCATTTCGTCGCCGAAGGTTACATCATACCGCAACGGGAGGTCGTAGGTAAGCGCCAGGCCGGAACCAATCATCAGGAAAATCCCCGTTAACGGCCACAGGAGTCGACTTTTCATGACTTCATCGCTAAAGCTTCGTAGAGTATTTCGGCCGGATGTTTGGCCTTGCGCCCCGTTCCATCCTTAATCTGGTGGCGGCAACTGGTTCCGGCTGCGGCAATGATGACTTCCTCCGTTTGCTGGCGAACCGTCGGAAACAAGACCAGTTCTCCGATTTTCATCGATACGTCGTAATGCTCCGCTTCGTAACCGAACGACCCGGCCATGCCGCAGCAGCCCGACGGAATCAGGTGGACGGTATAATTTTCGGGCAGCGACAGCATTTTTTTCGACGGCACCAGCGACGATACCGCTTTCTGCTGACAGTGTCCGTGCAGTTTGATCAACCGTTTTTCAGTCGTGAACGCACTTTTCGAAATGGCTCCTTTGTCGATTTCGCGGGCAATAAACTCCTCAAAAGTCAGCGCACTTTCGGCAATCCGCCGGGCATCGGCCACCATCGACTCATCGACCAGATCCGGATATTCATCCCGAAACGTCAGAATCGCCGACGGTTCGATGCCTACCAACGGCGTTTCGATCGTAATCAACGCCTTCAGCAGCTCAACATTCTTTTCGGCCAGCCTTTTAGCCTGCCGCAACAAACCTTTCGACAAAGCCGCCCGTCCGCTTTCGCCGTGTTCGGGAATGATCACCTCATAACCCAGTTTTTTCAACAGCAAAACCGCTTTTTTACCTACTTCTACGTCGTTGTAGTTTGTAAACTCATCGCAGAAAAGGTAAACTTTCCCAGCCGTTCCCACGCTTTTCTCAGTGCCTTTCGCCCACCTCCGTAACGTTGTGCTATGGAGCAGCGGCATCGTCCGGTCGGGGTGGAACCCGATCACCCGGTTGGCCACCCGCCGAAGCGATTCCGTGCCCAGCACCGCGTTATACGCCCACGGAACCAGCGACGCCAGCCCCGACAGGCTTGCAAAATTGGCAATCAGCCGACTGCGCACCGGCACGCCGTTGGCATCGTGGTAATGCTGGAGGAACTCCATTTTCAGCTTGGCCACATCCACATTCGACGGACATTCGGCCTTGCAGCCCTTACAGGCGAGGCAGAGGTCATACACCTCTTTAATCTCTTTGTTGTCGAAGCGGTTTTCTTTCGGCGACAGCGTCAGCATTTCCCGCAGAATATTGGCCCGCGCCCGGGTCGTTTCCTTTTCGTTGCGGGTTGCCATGTAGCTCGGACACATCGTTCCGCCCGAGATTTCGGTTTTCCGGCAATCGCCGGAGCCGTTGCACTGCTCGGCGTGTTGCAAAACCGTCTGATCCTGAAACCGGAAAAACGTCTTGAAATCCGGGGTTTGCTGCCCGGCTTCATACCGCAGAAACGTATCCATCGGGGGCGTTTCCACGATTTTACCGGGATTAAAAATACCGTACGGGTCCCAGGCCTGCTTGAGTTCCCGCATCAGCTCGTAGTTTTTTGGCCCCACCATGAGCGGAATAAACTCGCCCCGGAGTCGTCCGTCGCCGTGTTCGCCCGAGAGCGAACCGTCATATTTTTTCACCAGCCGGGCAATTTCTTCGGCAATCAGCCGGTATTGCCGGTGGCCTTCTTCGGTTTTGAGGTTAATAATCGGGCGCAGGTGAATTTCGCCCGAACCGGCGTGGGCGTAATGCACCGCCGACATGCTGTGTTTGGTCAGAATCGCGTTGAAATCACGGATGTAGTCGGGCAAATCGTGTACATCGATGGCCGTATCTTCGATCACGGCAACGGCTTTGGCGTCGCCCGGCAGGTTCGCCAGCAACCCCAGCCCCGCCTTCCGCAAGGTCCAGATTTTTTTACCATCCTCGCCGTACAAAACCGGAAAGTGGTAGCCCAAACCGGCCGCCCGCATCTCCGCTTCCATTTCAACCGCCCGCTGTGCAATGTCTTCCCGATTGGCCGCCCCCAGTTCTACCACCAGGATCGCCCCCGGATCGCCCTGAACGAAGAAACGGTTTTTGCGCTGCTCGATGTTGTCTTTCGTACATTCCAGAATGTAGTGATCGATCAGCTCGACGGCGCGGGGCTGGTATTTGAGCGCAATCAAATTGGCCCGCAACGACTCATCGACGTTGTTGAAATGCACGCATACCAGCCCCAGTTCTTTGGGAGGCAGCGGCACCACATTCAGCTTGATTTCGGTCAGAAAACAGAGGGTTCCTTCCGAACCGGCAATGAGTTTGCAGAAGTTGAACGGCTCGGATCCTTCCGTGAAAGGGGCCGTTTCCAGCAGTTCATCCAGCGCATAACCCGTATTCCGCCGTTCGATGCTGCGTTTTGGAAACTGCCGCCGGATTTCGGCCTGGTTGTCCGGATTCGCCAGGATCTCGTTGGTTTTCAGGTAAATTTTATCCAGCAGCGACGCACTGCCATTTTTGTGCATACCGGCATCGATCCGTTGGGTAAACGCAGCAGTTTCCAACGGGCCAAATTCGGCTTCGCTCCCATCGGCCAGCAGCGCTTTAACGGACAGGACATGTTCCCGCGTCGAGCGGTAGACCACCGAGTTGGAACCACAGGAATTATTCCCAACCATGCCCCCGATCATCGCCCGGTTGGCCGTTGAGGTTTCCGGACCGAAAAACAGGCCGTACGGTTTCAGAAAGAAATTCAATTCGTCACGAACCACGCCCGGCTGCACGCGCACCCAACGTTCCTGCTCGTTAATTTCGAGAATTTTAGTAAAGTTTTTGGAAACATCGACGATAATTCCGTTGCCGACTACCTGCCCGGCCAGTGAGGTGCCAGCCGTACGCGGAATGAGCGAAGTGCGGTTTTCACGGGCAAAGGCAATCAGCGTTTTCAGATCATCGACCGACTTCGGAATGGCGACCGCCAGCGGCATTTCGCGGTAGGCCGATGCATCGGTAGCATATAACGTCCGTTGGGTGGTATCGGTGTAAAATTCACCGTCTAACTGGGCAGAAAGTTGTTGTAGCGTCTCCTGATTGACCATAAGAGTCTTCGTCCAAAACCGGACAAAGTTAATTTGCAAAAAAAATCGGGTTCCCGACCTTAAAGGTACAAATTTTTCCAGTATGGAGTCCGAAACCGGTAAATACCAGACAGTAATCCATATTTAAATAGTGCTATTTAATCCCCGGCCCGGCCTACCGGGAAACGCTTCATAGCGAACCCTTTACCGTATTCAACTACGGACCGCTATGCAATTTAGGCTACCGCTTCTGCTGGATGCCTGCCGAAGGGAATTCCTGTAGTCCGTTACCGTAACAATTCAGTAGATAATTTTCAGCTTTTATCCATTGTATTATAAAGATTATTTATTGTAATTTGCTTAATCAGTTCAGAAATATGTTCTATAAAATCTCACCACGGTACTATATACGTAAAAAATGACAGAGACCCGGTCGAACAGTAACCCTACTGATTGATTGGGTTTTACTCATTTGTGCTGCGCTGAAATTTCATTGTATCATGGTTCTGCATCTGCTTACCAATTTCATTTCACCTATTCTAATTTGTTAACCTATGATGGATCACTTTATCAGATTCAATCATGAACGTAAAGAAGTAAACGGCCCTGAAAATGCAAGGGTGTTTCAAGTCAGACAACAGGGTTTGTTACCAGCCTTTTTGTTATCATTTGCGTTCATTCTCTGCCTGGGATTCAGCCAGGCATTTGCTCAGGAGCGGACGGTCACCGGAACCGTTACGTCATCGGAAGACAAGGTTTCATTACCGGGTGTTACCGTTCAGATCAAAGGAACAACCCGCGGCACCAATACCGATGCCGAAGGAAAGTATTCCCTCACGAATGTTCCCGACAACGCCACGCTGGTTTTTAGCTTCATTGGGCTGCAAAACCAGGAAATCGCGGTGGGCAACCGCTCCGTTGTCGATGCCATTCTGACTTCCGACACCAAATCGCTGGAGGAAGTGGTCGTCGTTGGCTACGGTACGGCCAAGCGCAAAGACCTGACCGGCTCGGTTCAGCAGGTAACCGCCAAGGAGTTCAACCCCGGTATTGTTCCGAATCCGTTGCAGGCCATTCAGGGCAAAGTGGCCGGTTTGGTGATTACGATGCCTTCGGGTGACCCCAACCAGGCACCGACCGTTCGTTTGCGGGGCTACACCTCGCTGGCGGGTGGCAGCGATCCGCTGTATGTGGTCGATGGTGTGATCGGCGTTCCCATTCAGACGGTTTCTCCGACCGATATTGAGTCGATGGACGTTCTGAAAGATGCTTCCGCAGCCGCTATTTACGGTTCACGGGCGGCCAACGGCGTCATTATCGTGACGACCAAACGCGGTAAGTCCGGCAAGACTACGATCACGTTCAACAATTATGTCGGCGTTGAAACCATCTCGAACCGGTTGGATTTGCTGGATGGCCCGGGCTATCGGGATGCTGTTACGCAGCTCAAGGGGGCCAGTGCGCTGACCGCAGACCGAATCCGGTTTCCAGCGGGCAACTACAACACCGACTGGGTAAAGGAAATCACCCGGACGGGCGTGACGACCAACCACGATCTGGCCATTTCGGGCGGATCACCGGCCTTCAGTTACCGGGGATCGCTCAACTACATTGGCCGCGACGGGATCATCAAAAACACGGGTTTTGATCGGGTAACGGCCCGCATCAACCTGGATCAGAAGGCCCTCGATAACCGCCTGAACATCCAGTATAACCTGTCGGTGACCAACACCAACTCCAAACTGAACGACGATGCCATCATCGCCCGGGCGGTTACGTTCCTGCCCACCCTGCCCGTTACCGATCCGACGGGCGCCAACAACGTGGGTGGTTATTACGAAGTAGGCGGTAGTTTCGACCTCTTCAACCCCGTTGCCATGCTCAACAACCAGCGTTTCGATCAGCAAAAGCGGTTATTGATCGGTGGGGTCAACCTGCGCTACGAGATCATCGACGGGCTGACGCTGGGCGTCAACGGCGCTTTCCAGAACGAGAATACCGACGAAAGCCGCTCACGCGACCGCAGCATCAAGGCCTTCCAGACGACCAATGGCGAAGCCTACCGGAAGATGGATCAGGTCAACAACAAACTGCTGGAACTGACCGCGACGTATACCAAAGCCTTCGGCCAGAACAACAGCAACTTCAATGTACTGGGCGGTTATTCTTACCAGAACATTATTTATGACGGTTTTCAGGCCCGTAACGCCCAGTTTCTGACCAACACGCTGTCGTACGACAACCTAGGGCTGGGAGCCGGTACGTTGCTGAGTCCGGCGTCCAACTACGCGACCTCCTACCGGAATGCCACCACGCTGGCGTCTTTCTTTGCCCGGGCTACGGTGAACATGAACGACAAATACAACCTGACGGCCACCATACGGCGCGATGGTAGCTCGAAATTTGGGGCCAACAACAAATGGGGTCTTTTCCCATCGGTGGGCGCGGGCTGGACGCTGACAAACGAGGATTTCTTCCCGAAATCGACCACCCTGAACTACCTGAAGCTGCGCCTGGGCTGGGGACAAACCGGGAACTCGGAAGGCTTGAAACCGTATCAGTCGCTCCAGTTGTATGGCCAGAAAGGCACGTATTACGATGGTGGGGTGGCCGACTTCCTGCCGGGCTACGGGATTACCCAGAATGCCAATCCGAACCTGAAATGGGAAGTGCTGACCACGTCCAACGCCGGGTTGGATTTTCAGTTGTTGAATGGCCGTTTCTCGGGTACGCTGGAGTTCTACAGCAAGACGACCAAAGACATGCTGTACCGGTATTCGGTGCCAGCCGATGGGGTTAAATACTTCACCAACTTCATCTGGGCCAACGTAGGCACCATGCGGAACCGGGGTATCGAGCTGTCGTTCGGGG
Source organism: Larkinella sp. (assembly GCF_965227735.1). Taxonomy (NCBI): domain Bacteria; kingdom Pseudomonadati; phylum Bacteroidota; class Cytophagia; order Cytophagales; family Spirosomataceae; genus Larkinella; species Larkinella sp. The sequence continues at coordinate 3,243,093 of NZ_OZ245776.1, forward strand.
GCGACCTCATCCAGAAAGACAACTTTAGCTGGACTTCCCGCATCGTGGGGGCGTATAACAAAAACACGATTGTCAACCTGAAAAGCGACGAATTCGACTCCGGTCTGATCCGTTTCAATGCCTTTGGTGGCCGGGGTCTGTCGGATGTATTTGCTTCGTACCTCTGGCCGGGCCGTCCGCTGGGTGAATTCAACAACGTTCCGACGTTCGTGAATTACACCGCCGACGGCAAGGTGTTGCTGAAACCGGGTACGGGCGATCAACCCACCACCGACGTCAGCAAGGCCGATGCGGCTACAGGAATCAACACGCAGAACCCCATTGCTCAGGGCAACCCGCAACCGTTCCTGACCGGTTCGTTCATCAACTCGTTTACGTACAAAGGATTCGACCTGAACTTCCAGATTCGGGGTTCGTTTGGCAACAAAATTCTGAACAACCTGCGCTCGAACCTGATGATTCCGGGATCGATCCTGGAAACCAACATGCTGAACGGCGTAGCGGATCTGCCAAAAGATTATGGTACCAATGTGCTGTCGACTTACTGGCTCGAAAACGGAACCTATGCCCGTCTGGATAACTGGCAAATCGGGTACAACATCCGGACTGGAGGCAAATACCTGTCGGCTGCCCGGGTCTACCTCGGTGGGAATAACCTGTTTACCCTGACGAGCTACAAAGGGGTCGATCCTGAACTTCAGGTGAAAGCGGATTTGCAGAACGAAAGCCAGGCACCCAACAACATCGGGATGGATTTTAGCAATATCTATCCCAAAACCCGTTCGTTCCAACTGGGTGTTAACCTGACGTTTTGACCGTTGTTAATCAACTAACTACTACGAAAATGTTTAATTCAACCATACGAGTTTGGGGCGTTTGCCTGGCTCTGCTGCTGGCAGGCCAGGCCTGTACGAACCTCGACGAAAAAACCTACGACGTTATTCCGACCGACCAGTTTGGCCAAACGGCGGCCCAGCAAGCCGCGCTGATCGGTCCGCTCTACAGTGGTCTGGCTGATTATTACGGCAACAGTGCCGGTTTGAACGCGGTAACGGACGAACAGATTGTTCCAACCCGGGGTGGTGACTGGAAAGACGGCGATAACTGGAAACGGCTTTATCAGCACACCTGGGACCCGACGACCGACAACGGCCAGTTCAACGGCCCCTGGACCTGGTGTTACAACAACATCACGTCCATCAACCAGCAACTGGGTTCCATTACGGACGAAAACGTGAAAGCAGAGCTTCGGGCGCTGCGGGCTTTTTTCCACTACAAGGCAATGGATATGTTCGGTAATGTCATCATTGCCGATCAGGTGGGAACCTCAACACCGGCTCAGAAAACCCGGACCGAGGTGTTTACCTGGATTGAGAAAGAGCTGCTGGAGGTATACCCCAAATTGAGTTCAACCGTGGGCGGTGTCTATTATGGCCGTTTCAACAGACCGGTGGTGAACATGATTCTGGCGAAGATGTATCTCAACGCGCAGGTCTATACCGGTACGGCCCGCTGGGCGGATGCCGTTACGCGTTGCGATAGCATTATTATGTCGGGTAAATTTTCCCTGACGGCTGATTTGCTGGACAACTTCAAAGTACAAAACCAGAACTCGCCCGAAATTATCCTGGCAACGCCGTTTGATAACTCGAAACGGGGTGGTTTTAATGTCCACATGGCAACCCTGCACTACAAGCACCAGTTGACCTATAACCTCCCGGCCTCTCCCTGGAATGGCTACGCAACCGTGGTTGAGTTTTACAACTCGTTCACGGCGCAGGATTTGCGCAAAAAAATGTGGATCGTTGGTCAGCAGTATGACGCCAGTGGAAAAGCGCTGGATGACGATGGTATTCCCCTGGTCATTACGCCGGACATCCCTGCCTTCGAAATGCCGGCGGGACCGGCTGGTCGGCTGGCCGGAGCCCGGAGCCAGAAATACGAGATTCAGAAAAACAACACCACCAATGACATGAGTAACGATTTCGTTATTTTCCGCTTGGGTGATGTCTATCTGATGCGTGGAGAAGCCAACTTCCGGCTGGGCAGAACGGCCAACGCGCTGGCAGATTTCAACGTGATCCGCAAACGGGCGGGCGTTCCCGACTACACAGCCGCTCAACTCACGCTGGATGAAATTCTGGCCGAGCGGGGCCGCGAACTGGCCTGGGAATACCACCGCCGTCAGGATCTGATCCGGTTCGGGCAGTTCACCAAAGCGTGGCGTTTCAAACCCGCTTCGGAAAAATACCGGGAGTTGTTCCCGATTCCGAGGGATCAGATTTCGCTGAACCCCAACTTAAAGCAAAATCCAGGTTACAATTAGTGAAAAGCCTTTTCCTGTAAAAAGCCCGGGGTTTCCGGGCTTTTTCTGTTTTGCTCAATTGCGGTTTTGGGGCGGTTTTGCCTCTGAACTCTGCCTTGCGCCTTTTGCCCCCGACCCCTAAAGGGGCACGGACGCTGAACAATCCGGATGAAAATTCGTTCCGTGCCCCTTTAGGGGTCGGGGGCAAAAAGTGCAAGGCAGAGTTCGGAGGCAAAATCAGAGGGTGTTTGGCTGGATAAAACCGCCAGCTAAAAGCAATTTATTGAGTACCTTTAAGTCGTCATTCGACAGTTCGCTACGGTTCATGCGCTATCTGGTTTTCTTTTTAGTAGTAGGATTTCTTGTCGGTTGTGGTGCTGCGGATCCGCCATCGGAAGAGCGGCTTTTTGAAAAACTACCGCCGGAAACAACCCGCATCAATTTCACCAATTCGGTCGTCGACGATCCGGATTTCAACATTTTCAATTACCGGAATTTCTACAACGGCGGGGGCGTCGCCATCGGCGATGTCAACAACGACGGGTTTCCGGACGTTTTCCTGATTGCCAACATGGGCGAAAACCGCCTGTATCTCAACCAGGGAAAACCGGGTGCCGCTTCGCTGGCATTTGAAGACATTACGGCCCAAGCCGGTGTCGCCGGCAAACGGGCCTGGAGTACGGGCGCAACCTTTGCCGATGTCAATGGCGACGGCTGGCTCGATTTGTACGTCTGCAACGCCGGCATTCGCCCCGGCGACGACCGGGGCAATGAGCTGTTTATCAACAACGGGATTGGTAAAAACGGTACGGTGACCTTCACCGAAAAAGCCGCCGACTACGGCCTGAATGACCACGGTTTTTCGACCCACGCGGCTTTTTTCGACTACGACCGCGACGGCGATCTGGATATGTATCTGCTTAACAACAGCTTCATGCCCGTCGGGAAATTGGGCTATGCCAACATCCGTTCCGAACGCGATTCGCTCGGCGGTCATAAGTTGTTTCGGAACGATGGCACCCGCTTTGCCGACGTCAGCGAGAAAGCCGGGATTTATGGTAGCCTGATCGGTTTTGGCCTCGGCATCACCATTGGCGATGTGAACGACGACAACTGGCTGGACATTTACATTTCCAACGATTTTTACGAACGGGATTACCTCTACCTCAACAACCACGACGGCACCTTTCGGGAGTCGGTGAAAGACGCCATGCCGCACCTGAGCCTGTCGTCGATGGGCGCCGATGTGGCCGATATCAACAACGACGGCCGATTGGATATTTTCGTGACGGATATGCTGCCGGGCAACGATGTACGGTTGAAAAAGAATTCCTCTTTCGAGAATTACGACTTGCAGGAAATCAAACTGTCGCGGGATTTCCATTACCAGTATATGCAGAACATGCTGCACCTGAATCAGGGCAATGAGCCGGGGAAAACCGCCATTCCGATGTTCAGCGACATTGCCCGGTTTTCCGGCGTTCACGCCACCGACTGGAGTTGGGGCGCCCTGATTTTCGACATGGACAACGACGGCCGGAAAGACATTTTTGTCGCCAACGGCATTGCCAAAGAAGTGACCGATCAGGACTTCATTCACTTTCTGGCCGACCGGGAAAACATGGCCCAGATTGCCCGCCAGCGCGCTTTCAACTTCAAGGAGTTTCTGGATAAAGCCCCCTCCGAACCCATTCCCAATTACGCCTTCCGAAACGATGGCGACCTGAGCTTTTCCAACCAGGCCGCCAGCTGGGGATTGGGCGAACCGGGTTTTTCGAATGGCGCGGCTTACGGCGATCTCGACAACGACGGCGATCTGGATCTGGTGGTTAACAACGTCAACTCGCCGGTATCGGTTTTCAAAAATTTATCGGTCGAGAACCAGAAAACCAACTTCCTGCGGGTGAAACTAGTCGGTGAGGCCCAAAACCGCAATGCCATCGGTGCGAAGGTGTTCTTGTATCAGAAAGGCCAGATGCAAGTGTTGCAACAGATGCCCAACCGCGGTTTTCAGTCCTCCGTTGATCTGAATCTGCTGTTTGGCCTGGGAACCGACAACGCAATCGACTCCGTGACGGTGGTCTGGCCGAACGACCGGATGCAAACTATCCGACAGCCCAAAGCCAATCAACTTCTCACGCTAAAACAAGCGGAAGCTACTGCCATTTGGAAAACCAAGACACCCCCTCCGGCTCTTTTTCAGGACATTACCACGGTTTCCGGTCTGAATTATATTCACGAAGAAAGTCCTTTTGTGGATTACAACCGCGACCCGTTGCTGAAACAAATGCTCTCGACCGGAGGCCCGGCGATGGCCACGGGCGACGTCAACGGCGACGGGCTGGAGGATGTATTTTTTGGCGGGGCCTTCGGAAAACCGCATCACCTGTTTTATCAACAGCCCAACGGCCGGTTTGTGGATAAAACCCCGGCGGTTTTGCGACAGGATTTAACGATTGAAGCCGTCGATGCGGTTTTCTTCGATGCCGATGGCGACAAAGACCTGGATCTCTACGTCGTTTCGGGCAGCAACGAGTTTGAAGCCGAAGCCGGCGAATTGCTCGACCGGCTGTATTTAAACGACGGCAAAGGCGGTTTTGTCCGCGACGACCGTTTGCCGAACCTGAAAGCGAGTGGCTCCTGCGTCGCGGCTGCCGATTATGACCGCGACGGCGACATTGATCTGTTTGTCGGAACGCGGTTGATTCCGGGAAAATACGGTTTCAATCCGGCGAGTTATCTGTTGACCAACGACGGCACCGGCAATTTCAAGAATTACACCCGGCGCTACCTGCCAAACGCCGAACAGTTGGGCATGGTGACGGATGCAACCTGGAGCGATCTGAACGGCGATGGTTATCCTGAACTGATCGTCGTGGGCGACTGGATGCCGATTACGGTTTTTCAAAACCAGCGCGGGAAACTTGCCACTTCTGAAACGCCGAAACTGGCAGATTCGACCACTCCGGCTTCCGGCTGGTGGAATTGCGTCAAAGCCGGGGATGTGGATGGCGATGGGGATGTTGATCTCGCGGTCGGCAATCTGGGACTTAATTCCCGGATCAAGGCGACCCCTCAACTACCGGCGGAACTCTACACGGCTGATTTTGACCAAAATGGCAGCCTGGAGCAAATCATCAACTGCGCCGACGAAACCGGAACCTTGTATCCGATGATCTTGAAGCAGGATTTGCAGAAAGAAATGCCGGGCATCAAGAAAAAATACCTCAAGTTTACGGATTACGCGGGCAAGAAACTGAACGAGATTCTGGATGAAAAGCAATTGCAAAGTGCTGTCGTGCAACGGGCATACACGGGCGAATCGGCGGTTTTGCTGAACGATGGAAAAGGAAAGTTCACCATTCAGCCGCTGCCAAAAGAAGCGCAGTTTTCACCGGTTTGCGGCATTGAAATCGCGGACGTCGATGGCGATAAGCGAATGGATCTGGTGCTGACCGGAAATTTTTACGACGTTCTGCCGGAAATTGGCCGGTATGATGCCAGTTACGGATTGGTGCTGCTCGGAAAAGGCAAGGGCGTCTGGAAGCCCCTCGACCCGGCAGTTTCCGGCTTCATCGTCCACGGGCAGGTCCGGCAGCTCGCGCGGCTGAAGCAGGGGCAATTTGTATTGGGGAAAAATAAGGATAAAGTGCAAGTCTATGACCGGAATTAAGCTGATTTTTCTGATTAATTCCGGTTCAGAAATCAACCTATGAAACGAATTAGTATCTTTTTTGCGGCCGTAACACTGTTCGTTACGGGCTGTAAACAACTGAATATTTCTTCAGAAAAACCGCTGTTCCAGGTTCTGGATTCGACCCGGACGGGCGTCGGTTTCGTCAATCAGGTTCGCAATACGGACCAGTTCAACATCATCGACTACCTGTATTTCTACAACGGGGCGGGTGTGGCGGCTGGCGACCTCAACAACGACGGCCTGACGGATTTGTATTTCGTCTCGAATCAGGGGAAAAACAAGTTGTATCTGAATAAGGGAAGTTTCAAATTTGAAGACATTACGAAAAAAGCCGGTGTGGAGGGCTTTTCAGATTGGCAAACCGGCGTCACGATGGCGGATGTCAACGGCGATGGCTGGCTGGACATTTATATGTGTGCGGTCGGAAACTTTAAAGGGCTCGAAGGCTCCAATGAACTGTATATCAATAATCAGGACGGCACCTTTACCGAGAAAGCCGCCGAATACGGTTTGGACTTTACTGGTTTCTCGACCCAGGCGGCTTTCTTCGACTACGACCACGACGGCGATCTGGACCTGTATCTGCTCAACCACGCCGTGCATACCTCCCGGAGCTACGATCGCGTTACGACCCGGAATCTGCGGCAAAACGAATCGGGCGACTACCTATATCGGAATGAATTGATCAGCAACGGTATGAAAAACCCGAAGGCTCGTTTCACGAATATCAGCGAGCAGGCCGGGATTTTTGGCGCGGCCATGGGCTACGGCCTGGGCATCTCGGTGGCGGATCTGAACAACGACGGCTGGGAAGATATTTACGTTTCCAACGATTTTCACGAAGACGATTATTATTACCTCAACAACGGCAAAGGCGGTTTTACGGAAAGCATCCGGAAAGCATTTGCCCACGCCAGCCGGTTTTCGATGGGGAACGATGTGGCGGATGTCAACAACGACGGTTACCCGGATGTGGTCACGCTCGACATGTATCCCGAAGACGAACGGGTCGAAAAAATGTCGCTGGGAGAAGATCCGCTGGACATTTACCTCTACAAACTGAGTTTTGGCTACATGAATCAGTATAGCCGCAACTGTTTGCAGATCAGCCAGTCGGGCCAGAAATTCATGGAAATTGGGGCGATGGCCGGGATTGCCGCCACCGACTGGAGCTGGTCGCCCCTGCTGGCCGATTACGACAACGACGGCATCAAGGACCTGTTCATCTCCAACGGCATCGTCCGGCGGCCCAACGACCTCGACTACGTGAAGTATGCGTCCGACGATTCGCTGCGGTATGCGATGGAAACATCCAAAGCCATCGATCAAAAAGCGATTTCGCTGATGCCCGAAGGCAAGGTGCATAATTACCTGTATCAGGGGTCGAAAGAGCTGAAATTTGCGGATAAATCACTGGCGTGGGGGTTCGAAAAACCGACATTTTCGAGTGGCGCGGTGTATGCCGACCTGGACAACGACGGCGATCTGGACCTGGTGACCAACGACATCAACGATCCGGCGGGGGTCTACCAGAATCAGGCGAATGAGGTATTTCCAACCCACACCTATCTAAAAATCAAGCTTCAGGGCGAGTCGGCGAACACGTTTGGCGTGGGAGCCAGAGTCGTATTGAAAACGAAAAACGGGCTGCAACTCCAGCAATTGATGCCGACACGCGGTTTTCAATCGTCCGTGGAGCCGGTGTTGACGTTTGGATTAGGCGAAACCGCCACGGTTGATTCGCTGATTGTGATCTGGCCGAACCAGAAGATGGAAATTCAGACTGGCGTGAAATCCAACCAAACGCTGACGTTGAAGCAATCGGCGGCTCAGCAGGACGTTGGCAGTTTCCGGTTCACGGCTCCTGATCCAAAACCCTTATTTGAAGACATCACCAGCCAGTCGCCGATGGCGTACCAACACCAGGAAAACACGTATTTTGATTTTGTTCGGGAATCGCTGATGCCCTTCAAGGTGTCGATGGAAGGGCCAAAGCTGGCGGTCGGCGATGTCAATGGCGACGGTTTAGACGATTTTTACGCGGGTGGTGCCAAATGGCAGGCCGGCAGTTTGCAGATTCAGCAACCCAATGGACGGTTTTTGCCGAGCAGCCAACCGGCTTTTCGGGCCGATTCGACGTACGAAGATGTGGATGCGGTTTTCTTCGACGCCGATGGCGATAAGGATCTGGATTTGTATGTTGTTTCGGGCGGCAATGAGTTTTTCGAGAAAATGCCCGAGCAGTTCGACCGGCTGTATCTGAACGATGGCAAAGGAAACTTCGCCCGCTCGAATGGATTGCCGCCAATGTATGACAACAAAAGCTGCGTTCGGCCGGTCGATCTGGATCAGGATGGCGATCTGGATCTGTTTGTGGGGGGCCGGGTTATTCCTTTTGCCTACGGGAAGATTCCGAACTCGTATCTTTTGATCAACGATGGGAAAGGGCATTTTACGGACAAAACCGACCAGCTTGCCCCCAAACTCCGCAAAGCCGGGATGGTGACCGATGCCCTTTGGATGGATTATGATCAGGATAAAGACCTGGATCTGGTGGTGGCTGGCGACTGGATGCCCATTCGGATATTCGCCAATCAGAACGGTAAATTGGAAGCGGTTCAACGCATTACCGACGAAAAGACAGCCCTGAGCGGTTTCTGGCAGTGTCTGACTGCCGCTGACTTCGACCGCGACGGCGATCTGGATCTGGTAGCCGGAAATTTGGGCCTGAACACCAAATTCATCAAACAGGCCGAACCCCGACTCAAAATGTGGGTGAAGGATTTTGACAACAACAGCAGCGTTGAGCAGCTTCTGGCCTACCAACGCGACGGAAAAGGCTGGTATCCCGTCAATTTCAAAGATGAACTGGGCAAACAGATGCCCGGCATTATCAACAAACGGTTTACCAACTATACTTCATTCGCCGGAAAACCGGTTGAGGATTTGTTTGAGAAAAAAGAACTGGACGGAGCCGAAGCATACGAAGTCAACCAGTTTGCCTCGGTCTATCTGGAAAACACCGGCGACGGACGTTTTGTGGTTCACCCACTGCCGATGCTGGCGCAGGTTTCCAAACTGTTTGCGCTCCGAACCGACGACATCGACAACGACGGCTATCCTGATATTCTGGCGGGTGGCAATTTCTATGGCGTCAGCACCTACCAGGGCCGTTACGATGCCAACTACGGGTTAGTTCTCAAAAACAAAGGCAAAACGGCCAGCAATGCCGCACGGTTTGCCGCACTTTCGCCGGTTGCCAGCGGTTTTCGGCTCGACGGCGAAGTGCGCGACATCAAGCCAATTCGGGCAGCGGGGACGCTGCGCTGGCTGGTGGCCCGCAACGACACGACGATTCAGGTGTTCCATAAGAAATGATGGATTATGAATGCTGAATTACTTGCGCCAGTTCATTCATCGTCCATCATTCATAATCCATCATTGAAGAGACGGAAATCATAGGATCTGTGCATCAGATATACTTTTTTTAAGGTAAATTTGTAGTCCTCTTGTACCATTAACGACTAGAGCTAGTCATGAAAAATCGAATTCTGTGGGTTTTATTGATTGGCGGCCTATGGAGTTTTGCCGGTTGCCAGCCCAAAGCCACTCCGGAAGAATACAATGCCAAAGCCGCTGAACCGGAGCGTTATCACCAGTGTGTCAAGCAATTGACCGATGTGATTATTCACGATATTTTCTCACCACCGGTAGCCAGCCGGATTTATGGGTATGCTAATCTGGCGGGTTATGAAGCTATGGTACCGGGACAACCCGGTTATGAATCGCTGGCGGGCAAACTTCGGAAATTTACCGCTCCACCCAAACCGGAACCGGGTCAGGAATATTGCTTTCCGCTGGCCAGCGCGCGGGCGTTTCTGACGGTTGGTCGCAATCTGACCTTTTCCGGGGACATGTTCGACGGTTTTGAAAAAGACTTTTACGAGCAATACAAGGCCATTGGCGTTCCCGAGGAAGTGATCGAGCGTTCGATGGCGTATGGTGAAGCGGTGGCCAAACACATCATGGAGTTTGCGGGGAAGGATTCGTATAAACAGACGCGCGGATTCAAGCATACGGTTACCAACGCCGAAGGAACCTGGGTACCAACGCCCCCGGCCTATATGGAAGCCGCCGAGCCGAAATGGATGCAAATTCGCTGCTGGGTGATGGATACCTGCTCGCAGTTTATTCCTCCGCCGGCCGTTCCGTATAACATGACCAAGGGAAGTCCTTTTTATAAACTCGCCGATGAAGTCTATCAAATGAGCCTTCGCCAAACCGAAGAAGAACGGAAAATTGCTTTTTTCTGGGATGACAATGCCTTTGTGATGAACGTCGCCGGTCACGTTTCGTACGCATCCAAAAAAATGACGCCGGGCGGTCACTGGCTGGCCATCGCAGCCACGGTGTCCCGCCAGCAGAAGGCTAGTTTTGCCCAAACCGTACAGGCCTATACGTTGACCTCCTTTGCGCTTGCCGACGGTTTTATCAGTTGCTGGGACGAAAAATACCGCAGCAACCGCATCCGGCCGGAAACCGTCATCAACAAATTTATCGATCCGAAGTGGACGCCGTATTTGCAAACGCCCCCGTTTCCGGAGTATACCAGCGGACACAGTGTCATTTCGGCCGCAGCCGCCGAGGTGTTAACCATTCTCTACGGCGACAACATCGCGTTCACCGATTCGACCGAAAATCCGTACGGCCACGGCGTCCGTTCTTTTAAATCGTTCCGGGAGGCCGCTCTCGAAGCCTCTTACAGCCGGTTATACGGTGGTATTCACTTCCGGGATGCGCTCGAACTTGGCAATACACAGGGTCGGAAGGTGGGCGAATACGTGGTGGAAAAGCTGGCTTCGAAAAAAGAGGTGGCTGTGGCACCGAAGTAATCCGGACGATATGCTCACCGTCCGAAATTTCCGCAAAGAATACCACAACCGGCTGGTCCTGGCGATTCCACAGACGGATTTTCCTGCGGGCATTCACTGGCTGAAGGGCCGCAATGGCTCGGGGAAAACGACCTTTTTTCGGTCGGTAGCCGGGTTACTGCCCTTCGAAGGGAATCTGGTGCTGGACGAAAAATACGACATTCGGCAGCAACCGGTCGCCTATCGGCTTCGGGTCAATTATGGAGAAGCCGAACCGCTGTATCCCCAATTTCTGACGGCCTGGGAATTGATTCGGTGGGTGGCCACAACCAAACAAGCGCCGACGCAACAAATCGATGAATTGATCGATCTGTTTGGAATCCGGGATTTCATCAAAACCCCCATCGGGACGTATTCGAGCGGGATGCTCAAAAAGACATCGCTGGTGCTGGCCTTTCTGGGAAAACCCAGCCTGATTTTGCTCGATGAACCCTTGATTACCCTCGATCACGCGACCACCAAAGCCGTGATTGACCGCATTCGGCAAAGCCGGGAACAAGGCATCAGCTTTTTGCTGTCATCGCACCAGGACGTCGACGCGTCTGAACTGCCGGTCGATTCCGTCTGGATCGTTCAGAATCAGACGCTGGAACCCATCTCCCAACCGGCCGGTTTATGAGTGCTTTGTGGACCGTACCGGAAAAGCTGATTGTCAGGCAATTCTATTTGCAAAATACCGGTCTGTTTCTGGTCGTGATGATGCTTTCCTTCGGATTTCTGAGTTCAGCCGAGCACATCGCACTGGCGAGCTACGCCTTGCACGACCGGGCCTTTCTGGCTGCTTACGGCCTGGTTTGGGGAATTTATTCGATTCACACGATCCGGTTCAGCCTGCAGGTTTTCCAGAAAACTGATCTGCTCCAGCTTTTCCGGCTCATTCCGCCTTTCAAACGGGTCGCCATTCTGTATTTCCTGCACCTCCAGTTGCTGGCTCCTGTTGTTTTGTACGGCGGTTTTATGCTCTGGGTCGGCCATCAGCAGGGCACAACAACTGCCAATGTCGAGCTGGTGGTGTTCATTGCTTTGCTGTCGGTTTTGCCGCTTCCGTTTGTGGAACGGGCGTTGCGACATCCCAATCCGGAGCAGTTTGCGGGCCACATTGGTGCCTGGCTTCGGCAGCGGTTCACGACGCCCTACGTCCTCTTTTTTATCCGCTATCTTTTCCGCGAACAACCGGCCACGCTCTTTCTAACCAAGGTTGGCTCCTGTCTGGTAACGATTGGTGTTCTGGCTGTGTATCCTACCGACGAGTATGACATCCGGCTGCTGTCGTTGGGCATGTTGCTGTCAGCGGTTTTACACGCCGGGATGATCTTCGAACTATACCGGTTTGAAGCAACGCGGTTGCTACTGCTCCGGAATTTACCATTCTCTCTTTCCAGCCGGTTTCTACGCTATACCGGAATCCTTGCTTTGGTAATCAGCCCGGAAGCGGTTTTGCTACTTAAAAATCACCCGGCTGACGTCACAGTTCCGGCGATAGTTGGCGTGTGGTTTTGGGGCCTCAGTCTGCTTTTCCTGCAATATGCCGCACTGCTGTCCCGCCATCAGCCCCGCGACCGGTTTATGTCACAGCTCTTCTGGCCCCTCATTGGGTGCTTTCTCCTGACAATGTATCGCATACCAGTTTGGGGATTGGCCGCCACCGGTTTGGTGGCGGCTGCGGTTTTGTTCATTCGCTCGTATTACCGTTCGTCCTGGGAAGAGTAATGTCCCAACGAACTTAGTCCGTTAGTACGTTTTACCAGAAATTAGTAGGAATGCCGGTTTGATGCACTTCAAGCGATACCTTCTCCGATTGGACGGCCATCCGGTTCAGAGCGGTATAGATGATTCGTACGGCATCCTCAACCCGATTCCAGCCCTCTTCGGTACTTAAATTGATGCCAACGATGGTGCGGTTATTTTTCGACAGCAACGTCAGATACGACATCGCGCCAGCCATGATGGCCGAAACCGCCTGGTAGTCGGCCCCTTTGATGTACGCCAGTTGCCCCACCATACGCGACAGCTCTTCATCATAAGCCGCACTGGCTTCGTCAGCCATTGGACTGGTTTCGGCCACGGTTGCTTTCAATACCTCAAAAGCCGCCGGAAATTGCCGGAAAAACCGGTAGGTATGGATGAGTTGTTTGTACCAGAGTTTGGATAAATCATGTTCATGAACCGGGCGCAGTTGCTCCAGCGTGGCCGGGCTGAGTAATGGGAATAAGCGCCCCATTTTGATGTAATGCGTCAGCAAGCCATCCAACCCACCAAAATAGCGGTAGATCAGTACTTTGCTGACACCCGCTTTTTCAGAAATCCGGTTGATTCCGATTCCGTCAATGCCTTTTTCAGCGATAACATCTTCCAGGGCATTGATGATTCTCTGCGAAGTCTGCGCACGATTGCGTTTGATTTTTTCCATTGGTAAAGATTGTTAGCTTTCAGTCACTAATCAGACGCAGGACGTCGGGAAAAGTCACATAGTAGTTACAGAAATCTTCCGATCCGAATAAAATAAACCGATCAGCTATTCTGTCTGCTTTTGAAGAAAGCCACAATACCCAGAATCACCAGCGCTCCCAGGAAAGCCGTCAGGATACGGGCGAGCAGGTCGGGCAGGCCGAACATGACCTGCAAGTCATTGCCCAACACCCAACTGCCGACAAAACTCCCGGCGATACCAATTACAATCTGGAGCCAGATTGAAAACGAAAACCGTTTGAAAACCAGGTCGGCCAGCCAGCCGGCAACGGCACCCACTAAAATTGTAACGAGGATTCCCATGACTTCAGAGCGATGTGTATAGTTACGGTGAATTACTTGCGTCCACTCAGCCGAGTGGCTTATGTAATCCAGACGCAGAATCCGCCCCGAAGTCACATATTATGTTATAATTTACCCGAATTGGTAACAAAAAAACGCCCGACCATGACAGCCGGGCGTTTGCATTTTACTTTTAAATCGAAATCTATGCGTTATTCGAGGCCAGTTTGGCGCCCAGGTATTCGCGGTTCAGCCGGGCGATGTGATCCAGTGAAATTGATTTCGGACATTCTACCGAACAGGCACCTGTGAATGAACAGGCACCAAATCCTTCGGCATCCATCTGGGCAACCATGCGCTCAGCGCGCAGTTGATGCTCGGCCTGGCCTTGCGGCAAAACCGCCAGATGCGACACTTTCGCGGCTACGAACAACATCGCCGATGCATTCTTGCAGGCTGCTACACAGGCTCCGCAACCAATGCACTGGGCCGCATCCATGGCTTCGTCGGCCACTTCGCGCGGAATCAGAATCTCGTTGGCATCCGGGGCCGAACCCGTGTTGACCGACACATAGCCGCCAGCCTGCACAATGCGGTCGAAGGCGTCGCGATCCACAATCAGGTCTTTCAGAACCGGGAAAGCCCGCGCCCGCCAGGGTTCCACCACAATAGTGTCGCCGTCGTTGAAGCTCCGCATATGCAACTGGCAGGTCGTCGTGCCGGTTTGCGGACCGTGGGGCCGGCCGTTGATGTACATGGAACAGGATCCGCAGATCCCTTCCCGACAGTCATGATCGAACGCAACCGGTTCTTCGCCTTTGTGCGACAGGTCTTCGTTCAACACATCGAACATTTCCAGGAAAGACATATCCGGCGAAATATCCGACAATTTATAATCCACCATTTTGCCTGGTGTTTGGCTATTTTTTTGTCTCCAGACTTTTAAGGCAATATCCATTTCTTTTTATGTCTGAGGTTTAAGGTTTAAGGTTTAAAAAGGATGCCTGTCGGATCGATCTTTAAACGTTAAACCTCAAACGTTAAAACCTTATTTATAACTCCGCTGTGTCAGCTTGACAGTTTCAAACTTCAGCGCTTCCTTGTGCAGCTTTTCAGGCTGATTCGGGCCTTTGTATTCCCAGGCGGCTACGTAGGTGTAGTTTTCATCATCCCGCTTGGCTTCCCCGTCTTCAGTCGAATATTCTTCCCGGAAGTGTCCTCCGCAGGATTCGTTCCGGTTCAGCGCATCGTCGACCATCAGTTCCCCCAGTTCGATGAAATCAGCCACGCGGGAAGCCTGTTCCAGCGCCGGATTCAGTTCCAGATCGGTGCCGGTGACGCGCAGATTGCTCCAGAATTCTTTTTTCAACTCCTGAATCATCTTCTTGGCCTTTTCCAACCCTTCGGCATTCCGCGCCATTCCGCAGTATTCCCACATGATGTGACCCAACTGCCGGTGGAATTCTTCGGCGGTTTTCTCGCCTTTGATGGCCAACATACGGGCAATCGTGTCCTGCACATTCTGCTCAGCCTCCTTGAAAGCCGGGTGCGTGACCGCGATTTTATCCGCCGGACCGATCGTCGCCAGGTAGTCGCCCAGGGTATACGGAATAACGAAATAACCGTCGGCCAGCCCCTGCATCAGCGCCGATGCGCCCAGGCGGTTGGCACCGTGGTCGGAGAAGTTGGCTTCGCCCAGGGCGTAGAGGCCCGGAACGTTCGTCATCAGGTTGTAATCGACCCACAAACCGCCCATCGTGTAGTGAACGGCGGGGTAAATTTTCATCGGCGTTTCGTACGGATCGTCGTCCACGATTTTCTCGTACATCTCGAACAGGTTGCCGTATTTGGCTTCAATCACCTTCCGGCCGTCCCGTTTGATCGCGTCGGCAAAATCGAGGTAAACCGCCAGACCCGTCGGTGCAACGCCCCGCCCTTCGTCGCAAACATTTTTCGCGTTGCGGGAAGCAACGTCGCGCGGCACGAGGTTTCCGAACGACGGATACCGTCGTTCCAGAAAATAGTCGCGGTCTTCTTCCTTGATATCTTTCGCCTTGATTTCGCCCTTACGGACTTTCTCGGCCATCTCTTTCGTTTTCGGCACCCAAACCCGGCCATCGTTCCGCAGCGATTCCGACATCAGCGTCAGTTTCGACTGGTAGTTTCCCTTCACCGGAATACAGGTCGGGTGAATCTGGGTGAAGCACGGATTGGCCATCAAGGCTCCCTTTTTGTGGGCCCGCCAGGCTGCCGTTACGTTGGAACCCATGGCGTTGGTCGACAGGTAAAAGACGTTGCCGTAGCCGCCCGTACAGAGCAACACCGCGTGCGCTGAATGCGATTCGATTTTGCCCGTAACCAGATTCCGGGTGATGATTCCGCGCGCTTTACCGCCCTCAATCACCACATCGAGCATTTCGGTACGCGGATACAGTTTCACTTTTCCGTTGGCAACTTGCCGGCTCAGGGCGCTATAGGCTCCCAGCAGCAATTGCTGCCCGGTTTGGCCCCGCGCATAGAACGTCCGGGACACCTGCGACCCACCGAATGAGCGGTTGGCCAGGGCGCCACCGTATTCGCGGGCGAAGGGAACACCCTGCGCAACGCACTGGTCGATGATGTTGACACTGACTTCGGCCAGCCGGTGAACGTTGCCTTCGCGGGCGCGGTAGTCACCGCCTTTGATGGTGTCGTAGAACAGCCGGAAAACGCTGTCGCCGTCGTTCTGGTAGTTTTTAGCCGCGTTGATACCACCCTGAGCCGCAATACTGTGCGCCCGGCGGGGGCTGTCCTGGAAGCAAAACGCTTTGACGTTGTAGCCCAGTTCGGCCAGAGCGGCCGCTGCTGAGGCTCCGGCCAAACCGGTGCCGACCACGATAACCTCGTATTTTCGTTTGTTGGCCGGATTGACCAGCTTCAGATTAAATTTATGCTTCGCCCACTTTTCAGCGAGGGGGCCTTCCGGAACTTTAGACTCCAGCTTCATTCCGGTTTCTTTCTCTTCTAATACGTCTAACATAGACAGATACGGTTCAATACTTGTACGATAAAACCCTGTTCTAATTAAAAAAGAATATGGTGCGCTTTCAGATAAATGTAAACCGGCATGGCGGCAAACAAAGCCGGAATGACGATCCCAAATCCGTACGTACCCAAAAATTCAATAAGCGGAGAATATTTCTTGTGGCGAAGGCCCAGCGTCTGGAAACCACTTTGAAAACCGTGCACCAGGTGGAACGACAGGGCGATCATCGACACCACATACAATGCGACATACCACAGGTAAGAAAAGGCAAAGACGGTTACGGCGTAAAGATCCTTGATGGGCTCTCCGTCGTACGTTACCTGCGGAATGCTTCCGGCCGTAATCGTTTCACCGTTCAGCACCACCGGCCCGAAGTGCATTGTATACCAGAACGTCCGCATGTGGATGATGATAAAAACCAGAATGATCGTTCCCAGAATACCCATGTTGCGGGAGGTCCAGGGGCTGTTGGCTTCCGGTTTTGCGTAGGCATACTTGACGGGACGCGAAGCCTGGTTGTGGCGCGTCAGCACCAGTGCCATCAGGGCATGAACGATGATCGAACTGTACAGTAAGTAGGAAATGGTCTTTATGATCGGATTGTGGGTCATAAAGTAGCTGTACTCATTGAAGGCCCGGCCTTCGTCGCCTTTGAACAATTGCAGGTTCCCAACCAAATGGACAATCAGAAACGAGCACAAAAACAGCCCCGTCAGCGACATGACAACTTTGCGACCGAGGGTGCTGGAAAGTGTTGTTGTTACCCAAGACATATAGCGTGTAAAGAAATTTTTGTTTAGTAAACCGGCTTGAAAATTAACCGATTCGTAGAGGTCAAAACTACAGCACAAAGCGATTCGAACCAAAAAAACCCCGTATTTTTACGCTTATTTGGAATTAATAAAAGGTCGTTGTTCCGTTTCTCCGGCTAACGGGTTGTAAACCGATTTTGTTTTGTTATTCGGCGATCCGAATAGGATTATTTTAAGCCCCTGAAGCGTATAGCCCCTTTCTAAGCAGCGTATATTCATCCTGCCCTCCTCGTTGATTTTGAACTTTTTCGATTACCCGATCCCTTCCCGCTCCGGCGGTAAAAGCGCGGCTTTTGGAATAATTACCGGAAGGCTGTTACTTTTGCCCTGAACTGGATTTTACAGATTACAGCGGTAAGCGGATTAATTGGCAAAACCGTTCAATCCGCTTACCGCTGTAATTCCTGTAATCCCCGTTCCAGACGACCTTATTTCGATCATGAAAAAAGCATACATTTTCCCCGGCCAGGGGGCACAATTTCCCGGAATGGGACTGGGTTTATACCAGCAATCCGAAAAAGCGAAATACCTGTTCGAGCAGGCTAACCACATTCTGGGTTTCGAGATCACGAAGATCATGTTTGAAGGCACCGACGAGGAGCTGAAACAAACGAGCGTGACCCAACCCGCCATTTTTCTGCACTCCGTCATTCTGGCCCAAACCGTCGAGGATTTTGCCCCTGATCGGTTCGACGTTTCGATGGTGGCCGGGCATTCGCTGGGTGAGTTTTCGGCGTTGGTGGCCGCTGGCGGCTTATCCTTCGAAGACGGTTTGCGGCTGGTTTCGCAACGGGCGAGTGCCATGCAGAAAGCCTGTGAACTCAACCCGTCGACGATGGCCGCCGTGCTGGGGCTCGACGATGCTACCATCGAACGGATTTGTCTGGAAGTGGCCGCCGGGTCCGGGTTTAAGGAAGTGGTGATTCCGGCCAATTATAACTGCCCCGGTCAGGTCGTCATTTCGGGATCGCTCGAAGGCGTCCGGATGGCGGGTGAAAAACTGAAAGAAGCTGGTGCCAAACGCGTGCTGCCGTTGCAGGTGGGCGGAGCGTTTCACTCGCCCCTGATGGAACCGGCCCGCGAAGAACTGGCTCAGGCCATTCAGACGACGCCATTCAGTCAGCCACGCTGCCCGATTTACCAGAACGTCAATGCCAAACCGGCCACGGATGTGGAAGTGATCAAAGCCAACCTGATCGCCCAATTGACGGCCCCCGTCCGCTGGACGCAATCGGTTGAAGCAATGGGTGCCGACGGCGCAACGGTTTTCGTGGAATGCGGCCCCGGTAAAGTGCTTCAGGGTCTGGTGAAGAAAATTATTCCATCCGCCGAAACGCAAGGTGTAACTAGTTAAGAATTAAGCGTGAAGAGTGAAGAATTAAAAAAGCGCGTCAGCCCACTCTTCATTCTTAAGTCATAACTCTTAACTTTTTTCAAAAGCCTCTTGCTTTTTTGAGTGCAGAACCGCTATCTTTGCACTCGCAATTGCCGGGTCGTCTAAGGGTAGGACGACAGATTTTGGTTCTGTTTGTGAGGGTTCGAATCCTTCCCCGGCAACTGACAATAAATGTAGACCGCTAACGATCATCCCGTTAGCGGTCTTTTTATTTTTGCGTTAACGAAATGGTTAACGAGATTGGATGGATCAAGTGCAAAAGTTGTGGAGGGCGTAGGATTTTTTTAGGTTTGTGTTTTTAATCAAACCTGACCGTCTTGGAGAGTTTCTTACCTTTAGTCGAATACCTGTTACCTGATTTTATCGTAGCCTATTATGAACTGACCCGTGTCGAGAAGTCTTCGGATCTGCTTCATGTTTATCTGGAAGAGAAAAACTACCCGGAGTCCGATCCCGCTAAAGCATTTCTTTTATCGAAGGGTTTCTTACCTGAAATTACCATCCAGGACTTCCCCATCCGTGATAAACGGGTTTTTCTTCATATTAAACGTCGTCGCTGGCCACCGTGGCGCGGCTCAATACCCAGACCGGTCACATCCAGCAAAGAGATTGGTCACAGGTAGCAGAGGGAACGCGAATGACGAAAGAATTCGCGCTTTTTTTAAACCAGCTTGACGGATTTATTCCCCCACAGTACCAATAGCCTGGGTCGTTTATATGGCGTTGACGGAAAACGTTTGTCCCGCCAGTATCGGACCCATTTGAGCCATTTTCAGAACTGGTCCCAGCTAAAACATGCTAAACAGTGGCTGTTATATCCCCAAAATATAGGAACGCATTTGTCAATTGATGAGACTAGCCTTTCGCATGGCGAGTTATATACGATTCTGACCAATAAAGCAGCCAAAGGCCAAAAGGGCAGTATTGTAGCCATTATCGCCGGTACAAAAGCGGAAACCGTGATCGCTATTCTCCGGAAAATTCCCGAAAAGCTCCGCAAAAAGGTCACCGAAATCACCCTGGACATGGCGGGTAACATGGCTTTGATTGCCAAAAAATGCTTTCCACGAGCTACTCAGGTCACCGACCGATTCCATGTCCAGCAATTAGCGTTGGAAGCCGTTCAGGAAATGCGCGTCGAGTACCGGTGGGAAGCCCTGGATGCCGAAAACGAAGCCCTTGAACAAGCCAAAGCCACTCAGAGTGAGTACGAGTCCCCAGTGCTTTCCAATGGCGATACCCTTAAACAATTGCTGGCCCGCAGCCGGTATGTGCTTTATAAAAAATCGGGTGATTGGACTGAAAGCCAACGGGAACGGGCTACGCTGCTTTTTGATCGGTACCCTGATCTGAAAAAAGCCTATGATCTCAGTCAAGCCCTAAGCCAGATCTTTGAGAATACGACCGATAAACTTTATGGCTTGGCTCGTCTGGCTAAATGGCATGAAAAGGTCCGGCAGTGCGGTTTTAAGGCCTTCAACACCGTGGCCCGTTCGATTCAAAACCACTATGAGACAATCCTGAATTATTTTGACAACCGCAGCACCAATGCGTCGGCCGAATCTTTCAATGCTAAAATCAAAGCGTTCCGAGCCCAGTTCAGAGGGGTAAAAAATGTGGAATTCTTTCTTTACCGATTGACGCAGTTATATGCTTAATCCAAGATGCTCCACAACTTTTGCTCTTGATCCGATTGGATTTCCCCCACAATTATCTTTCCCTTACCTGATTTGTGATTTCTACCGGAACCGAAGCGGTTCAAAAGATTCTGGCTATTCAACACCCCAGGACCTTGGAACGAAATTATCTGCTCATCTTTTAGTGAGTTGGCCGATGAGAATATGACCGAATAATAAGTTAGCATAACCAACTGAGATCGAGGAGCGTTCTATACTCTAAGACCTGGCTGGTAAACGTGTACCAGCCAGCTTACACTTGTGGTACAGATTGTGGAAGAGAAAATAAACCGGAAACCGAAAATACTCATTGTCGATGACGATGCAACGTACCGCCAGCTCCTAACGCTTCACCTATCCAAAGCAGGTTACGAGGTCTTTCTGGCCAGGGATGGACACGAAGCCTTGAATTGGCTTCGACCTGAACAGCAGCCCGATTTGATTTTGCTGGATCTGTTAATGCCCCGTTTTAGTGGTCTGGATGTTCTGACGAAACTGAAAACGTCAACCAGCAGGACGCCAGTTATCTTAATTTCAGGTGCCGAATGGCCGATTGCCCGTCAGGGGGCCAATGAAGCTTCCCCGGATGCGTTTCTGATGAAGCCATTTGCCATGAAGTCATTATTGGAAAAAATAGAATCATTATTATCTCCCGCATCCCAGGCAAACCCTGTTTGATAGGGCCTGAACGGACCGGTAGCGGCATTCCTGATCAGACTTTGCCGGCCGGATGGTATCAGAGAAAACCATCCACTTTTTACAAAATATCTTCGTATAACAGCCTTGAATTCAGCGGTTGGACAGGCCGGGCATTGTGATCATAATGCGCTTTAAACTGATCAATTTGTGCGCTTGAGACCTCAATCGGTGTTTTTACAATAAAAAACATTACCCCTTGCGAACAGGGCGGAGTGGTCAGCGACCCCATGTAGGTGTAGTAGCGTTTATCGGAAGGCAGTATGCTATTCAGGTCAATGGAGGTAGTTGTACTCACCTCCGTTTCTTTTTGTTTTGGCCAATTACTCAACACGGATTCAAAGAGCGAATTAGCAACTCCTTTTTTAAGAAAATAACCCACTACCAGTAGTGCCCCGGAGGAGGGGTCCTGATGCACCAGATGTAGTTCCATATCGCTGGCTACGCCATCAAGCAAGTGTTCGCTGTGGTAATGAAAATGAAACTGCTTGAAGTCATACGTTTTTTTATTGTAAACAACTCGATTGGTACCGTTATTATTGACTTGGAGCGTATGACCATTGTCTAGTATTTTAATTGGAAAAGCGCTGTAGTTAAAATCCAGATTGGGCAGATCGACTTTAATGGTGCTATTCGTTTGAATATCCACCGGCGATTGAATCGTGCCTGCGCATTCCGAAAACCCCTGTGTTTGCCAATCAGGGTGTTCGTAATTCCAATGGATAACATCGGGCTGTACGATGTCTTCGGTTTTAGAACACGAACCTACAGCGATCGCCAGTATAATACTAGATACCTTGATAATGGAAAACTGATTCATAAGCTCTTAAGGGTTAAAAGATTAGGAAGTTCACTTAAGAGAAAATGTAACAATTATTATGCCTATACGTCTGAAGTAGTGACTACGTTCGCAATTGTTCCCGTTTTTCGGGAGGAGGTCACATTGAATCTGGGGGCTTTTTTTGTGGGTTGACAAATTGGGAAAAAAGAACAAGCCCAAAAGTCGCTACGTCTTGATCAGATGCTGGTCATACCCGGCGGCCACCAGGGTTTCATAGGCATCCCAGACGTCTTGTGGTATCTCCTGCGGAATCTGAAATCCTTTTTGGGGATATTCCCTGATCCGTTGTAAATCCCCCACCATGATGTGAATCACCTGCTCCGGCGACAGCTCGGGATTCGAGTACGTTTCCAGGTATTCCTCGTAGGAAGCCTGCGGGGACGTAACGCGCACCTGTTTTTGGGGCCAAACCTTCCGAAACGTAGCGTAGCTCCGGCGTTCCATATACGGTTTTTGAACCAGCAGAAAACGAGTTGGGTCAAGGTTGCGCTCTGCAAGCCGTTGTTGGGTAAACAGGACATTTTCCCCGGTATTGGTGGATTGGTTTTCAATAAGCATGGCCTCGTCCGGAACGCCCATGTTCCGGGCAATTTCGGCAAACTGATCCGCTTCGGGTTCGGTCCAGAGGTTTCGGGTAATCACGCCCAGGCCACCGGAAAAAATCAGGAGCGGAGCCCAGCCGTCCAGCCAGAGCTGCGCACCCCGTTCTGCGACCCGTTTATCGTAGCTACACAGGACGAAAATGGCGTCGGCAGGCTGGAGCGACTGGTTGAGCCGGTGGTAGTCCCATAGTTTTTTAGCCAAACGATGAATGGAAGCAGGAATTTGATTCATAGAAAGAGCCGGGCGAAAAGATGAGCGGAGTAATTTCTAGTTCTTAACACCCTTGCCAGTCTTTTTCACCGTCGACCAGGCGGTTTTTCTCAACTGAGCGGCAAAATCGGCGGGAACCGATTCGGGAACGAATTTCAGGTCGACGGGCGATTCATTGAACAGAAAACCGTACCAGACCAGCGACCCCAAATAACAACCGGCGGCACTGGCATGGTGCGAATCGAAACCCAGTTTGTTGTCTTTCCAGCTATACCCTACGTGCAGGGAATGGTCCTGATTCGGCAGATTGGGTGCCTGCGGTTTAGCAAAATCATACTTGGCGTCTTTTCGGTATGCCCAGTTGGGGTCTGAACTGATCCGCCAGAAGGCATCGCCAACGGGAATGACGGACGCGCCCACTTCACGGGCGATGGTGCGGTAGGCCGCCCGTGATTTCTCCCACATTTCCTTTTCGCTCCGGGCCATTTTTCCGGCGGCAACCTGCCCGAAACCGTCGGCATCGGAGCGATAGGCCCACGTTTGATGAAACACAATTTTGGCCGAAGGCTGCAGCTTTCGAATGTAGTCGACCAGCTTCTTCGCGTAGGGCTGGTAGGTGTCCACATCGCCCGACAGCATGGAATATTGTTGCAGCGTCACCACATCCCAGACGCCCTCCGCCAGCAGCATTTTCAGCGATTTGCCGTTGTAGGCTTTTCCTTTCGGATCGTCCGGATTGGCCTCGGCGGCTTCCGCAATTTCCCAATGCCGTTGCAGCGAACAACCGCCTAATTCGGCCCGGCCGAGGGTCAATGCATGACCGCCTTCGTCGCTCAGCTCCCGCAGGTATTTGGCTGCGTTGCCCGAAAAACTGTTCCCGATGATGAACAGATGGAGCGGTTTTTCATTCTTTTTCGCGTCGGAAGACGTCGGAGCACTGGTTTGGGAAACCGCGACCCGACCGACGAAGAGCAGCAGAAAGAATACGAAGGTACGAACCCGAAATACGGCGGTATTGACAAGCATAGCTGGCGGATTAAATAACCAAAAGCAGAGGGTCCGGTTCGCTTTACTCTCTTTGCAACCATTTTAGTGCCATGAAAGCCCGCGATCGGGCCAGCAAAGGCATTTTGTGGACAACAATCCTTATTTTCCGGGGAATAAATACTTGGTTACAATCACAAAAAAAGCGGTTACGTTAACCGTCGTAGAACCGATCAACGCGATGGTGACAGCCTGCGGAATGTCCAGATAATGAAGCCCTTCGGCAATGATAATTCCCAGAATCACGACCAGCCAGAAAACCACCATCCAGAAAATCCATTGGGCGAATTTCTTCCGCTCCTGAATGTCCTGCGCCAGCCCTACCAGACGCGTCCGGCGTTCTTCCTTGTCATATTGCTCGAACTCGTTTTGGGAAAGTCCGCTGTTGAGTGGATTGCTCGACGACGATTCGATCAGTTTCCGGAAGTTCTCTTTCGCCTTCTCGCTGCCTTCATTCTCCGACATCGCGTCTGATAATTTCGGTGAAATAGTCTTTAATCAAGTCGTTATCGATGGGTTCCTGCTCCAGTGTGCCATCCCCGCTGCGGCTAACCGACATATACCAGGGCGATCCTTCGACGTGGGTCCAGTTGGAAAGCTGAATGGCGTTGTAATCTTTGGCAATGTCCCAGGCAAAATTGATGGAATCCTGCGCCTGCGGATCCAGTTCTTCATCCCAGTCACTGCTGGGGATCGGGGTTGTAATCGGGTTATTCCCAAACCGTTTGAAGCGGGTATAGACGTCGGGAATGACGGGGCCATATGACCACGCCTGTACTTTTTCGGCAATCAGCGGTTTTTCGTGCCGGGCTAAGTGCAGCCCGTGCGCCATGTAAATGAGCTTCTGCAGCTTCATCGGCGTCAGGGGACGGCCTTCGGCAATGCCCTTGTTTATAAACTGTCTGGCAATTAGCAATGCCGGGTACATAGATTCGTATTTTTGTTTACCTGGTAACCGGGTGCCGTTCATTCGATCGGCAAAGCAATCCTCATCTCCTGAAAATCAACCAGTAAAGATACAACGAAGCGGGTTAATTTCCACCCTTTTTTAGGGTGAATCAGTGTGGTTCATCGTGTTCCAGAACCACTTTTTCTACTGGTTTCCGCCCGCCTTTCATCTGCCGGGCCAGCGTATACGCACGACTCAGATACGTGACAATATCGGTGCCATCGTCGCTCGGAAAATTCCCACGCGAATGGTGCAGCGCATTGACAAACAGAACCACCGTGACCTGGTTGGGAAACGTCATCCAGACCGTGCGGACGCCCTGGTATTGAGCCAGTTTCAGATACCACCATCCATCGTGATAATGGATGGCCCCGTCCGGAATCTTACCAGCATACGTTCCCAGCCGGTGCGTCAGCAAGGTGTCTTTCCAGGCGGTTGTCAGCACGCTCTGGTCGGTAGTCGACAAAACCGTGGCAAACAATTTACCGGCTTCGGTGGGTGTCATATACCAGCCATACGCTCCGACGGTATTGGTAAAACTCCCCGGGTTCCAGCCCGTTATGCCCGGAATCAAATAGGAATACGTATACGTCGGATCACCGGTCGGATGGTTGGCCAGGATGTTGGTAAGGCCGACTTTCTCAAACACATTTTTCTGGACGTAGTCGATGTACCGCTGCTGCGTTTGCTGATCGTCGATGCTGTCGTCCCCGGTAAACGAATAGCCCAAAATGCCGGGAATCAGAACCCGAAACAAACCAAAATTGGCATTCTGGTAACAATAATTCCTCCGGTTAGCGGTTTTGACGCCCTGCTGCACGAGTTGCTTGAGCCCCGGCCAGATGTTTTCGGAAAAAGCCCCATTGACGCAATTGTTGCCCAGCCCAATAATGCCGCTGCGGTGCGTCATCAGATCCCGGAACGTAATCTGATCGATGTTCTCGCCTTTCGGCCAGGACGGCGGCAGGTAGGGGGCAATTTTATCGGTGGTTTTCAGGCCTTTCTCCGTGGCCAGGTGCAGAAATGCCATCGTCGTGACAGTTTTGCTCATGCTGGCCATGTGCATTTTGGTATCCAGCGTAAAGGCTTTCTCTCCTTCCGATTCCGTCGTTCGGGATTTCAAACCGCCACGGCCCGACGCCCGCACCTCGCCTTTTTCCAGAATCACAAAACCGTAGCCGATCTGTTTGGTTTTCAGGGAATCATCGAGGGCTTTTGCAAACGTGTCAAACCAGGTCAGGGGTTTGTCCGGCGCAACGTCCTGATCGCCTTTTCGACAGCCCGTTACCAGCAAACCCAGCAACACCAACCAACAGAAGCCTTTCATCCAATGTGTCATTCCGGTTCGTAGTAAAATCGATTGTTGAGCAAATCCGGTGTCAAAAATAACAGCCTTGCGTGAACACTTCATTTTCAGAACCGGGTTTCGTGCTATCTTTGCCAATTCTACTGAAATACCATACCCTCTATGTTCCTCGCCGTCGACGCAGGCAATTCCGATACCGTCTTTGGTTTATACGATCAGCAGCAATGGCGACACGTCTGGCGGACGCGTTCGTTGCTCGAAGAACCCATGGCTTTTCACATCAGTGACCGACCCTTTGGCGATGCGGATGCCGTTCCGGCTGAGCGCGACCGGTATGAGCGACTGCTGCGTTTGTGGTTTCTGGAAGCCAATATTCCCCTCAGTGCCATTCAGTCGATTGTCATTAGCAGCGTGGTGCCGGAACTCACTCCCACACTGAAAACCACACTCGCCCGGCTTTTTGGTCTGGAACCGGTGGTGGTTGGCCCGGCGATCTACCACGCCCTGCCGCTCCAGATTCTGCGGCCCTACGCCATCGGAACCGATCTGGTGGCCAATGCGCTGGCCGCTCACTTGCGCTACCAACAGAATTGTGTCGTCGTCGATTTCGGAACGGCGCTAACCTTCACGACGGTTTCGGCGGCTGGTCAAATGCTCGGCGTCGCCATTGCTCCGGGGCTGAAAACCGCCGTACGGTCGCTGTTTTCCACCACGGCGCAGTTGCCCGAAGTACCGCTGGTGATGCCCGAATCGGCCCTGGGCACCAGCACCGCCCACGCCATTCAGGCGGGTGTAGTCCTGGGCTATGAAGGCCTGGTCCGCTCACTCCTCAATCGCATCCGGGCCGAACTGAACGGCGATTGCATCGCCATTGCCACGGGTGGCATGGCCACCGCTATTCCAACTTTAGAAGCTGATTTTGCGGCTATTGTTCCGAATTTGACCCTGGACGGTATTCGGGAAGTGGGGCTACGGGTTTAGCCCACCTCCGGATCGGCGTCGGGATTGGGGCCGGAATTCGAACCTTTCTTTCGTTTTTTCAACGCTTCATTGAGGATATACTCGATCTGGCCGTTCACGCTGCGAAACTCTTCCTGCGCCCAGCGCTCGAGTTCCTTCAGCGTTTCGGGATTGATCCGTAACACAAATGCTTTTTTCTCCGCAGCCATTCTTTAGTGATGAATTAAGAGTTAAGAGTTAAGAGTTGGCTGACGCAAGCAGAAACAAGTGCGTCAGCCAACTCTTAACTCTTAACTCATCACTCTTAATTGTAAAGGGTTCCAGCATTGACGACTGGGCTAACGGATTTTTCTCCGCACAAAACCACAAGTAAGTTGCTGACCATAGCGGCTTTGCGTTCCTCATCCAGGTGTACAACCCCTTTTTCGGCGAGTCGCGCCAGGGCCATTTCAACCATGCCGACGGCCCCTTCTACAATCTGCTTGCGCGCCGATACGACCGCCGTGGCCTGCTGGCGTTGCAACATCGCACCGGCAATTTCGGGCGCATAAGCCAGGTGGCTAATCCGGGCTTCGAGCACATCGACCCCGGCCCGTTCCAGCCGTTCGTTCAGTTCCTGTTCCAATAGGATGTTGATCTGCCCGGTGCTGTCGCGGAGCGTAACCGGAGCGTCCTCGTCTTCGATGCTGTCGTAGGCACAGGTGCTCGCGAGGTGCCGGACAGCCGCTTCCGACTGAATTTGCACGAATAGTGTGTAATCATCCACTTCAAACAGCGCTTTGGCGCTGTCGGCCACCTGCCACACCACGACGGCAGCAATTTCGATGGGATTTCCCATTTTGTCGTTCACTTTCAGCGTTTGGCCGTTCAGGTTGCGGGCGCGCAGGCTGATTTTTTTCTTGCTATACAGCGGATTGACCCACCGAAGACCGGTTTGTTTCATCGTTCCCGTGTAATCGCCAAAAAACGTGGTCACGACCGCTTCTTTCGGATTGATCACGGCGAGTCCGCTCATCAGAACCATGGAAACAAAGAAGGAAAGACCACCGAGCCAAAACGCGCGTAAAAAAAATCCGTAGGCCGAAACACCGAGTAAAATCAGGGCTATGAGCAGCAGAACATAGCCGGAAAGGGAAGTAAGGTTCTTTTCATTCATGGCAGTTTGTGATAGTATTTTGATATCACAATAGTAGCAATTATTTTGAATAGATTTTTCTATTTTTTGGATAAACGGCCAGATATTGATGGGAACGCGGATTTAACGGATTAGACGGATTTTCACGGATGAAATGATCTGTTCAAATCTGTTAAATCCGTTGAATCCGCGTTCCCATCAATTTTATTTAAACTGATTTTCAAAAACTTTCCGGCGAAACTCCGGCTTTTTCCCAAAATTGAGAAGCAGGCCTACTTCCATTCGGGTAGCTTTCAGATAATTTAGCAATTGACACTCATGTTCAAGGATTAACACTTCCGCAGCTTTCAGCTCAAGGATAACGGCATTATTTACGACGATATCAGCAAAGTAAGAACCCACTTCGGTCTTCTGATAGTAAACTTTGATCAATTGCTGGCTGACACAATCAAGTTTCTGCCGCCTTAATTCAATCAGCATCGCATTTTCGTAAACTTTTTCCAGGAAGCCATATCCGAGTGTATTGTACACATTGAAATAAGCCTTCAGAATAGCGTCGGTTAGGTTTTTATGAAGTAGCATAGCGGATTGGAACACGGATTTAACAGATTAGACGGATTTCAACGGATAAAGTAATCCGCCCGAATCGGTTCAATCTGCTGAATCCGCGTTCCAATCAAACTGATTGCAACGGATTTCACGGATAAAGTAATCCGTTCGAATCGGTTCAATCCGCTGAATCCGTGTTCCAATCCCCTATATTTGCAAATCTTTTTTATTTCAAGATGATACTGAGCGAACAGGAGATAAACCGGCGCAACAAGCGCGAGGAACTGATGCGGATGGGCATTGACCCGTATCCTGCCGAATTATTCGAAGTCAACGTCACGGCGGCCGACATCCATAAAAACTACGAACGCAACAAAACCGACTATAAAAGCATTGCCATTGCTGGCCGATTGATGGGCTTCCGCATCATGGGTTCGGCTTCGTTCGCGGAATTGCAGGACGCCACGGGCCGGATTCAGTTGTATTTCCGGCGCGACGATCTCTGCCCCGACGACGACAAAACGCTCTACAACACGGTTTTCAAGAAATTGCTGGACATTGGTGACATCATCGGCGTGCAAGGGTATGTGTTTACGACCCAAACCGGTGAAATTTCCATCCACGTAACGGAGTTCAAACTACTGACCAAATCGCTGCGGCCATTGCCGGTAGTAAAGGAAGTCGTTGATGAACAGGGTAATAAGCAGACGTATGATGCCTTCTCGGACCCGGAACAACGCTACCGCCAGCGGTACGTCGATCTGATTGTGAACCCCGAAGTGCGGAACGCCTTCGTTCAGCGGACGCAACTGGTCAACTCGATCCGGACGTTTCTGAGCAACCACGGTTATCTGGAAGTGGAAACGCCGATTCTGCAACCGATTCATGGGGGCGCAGCGGCCCGGCCCTTCCGGACGCACCACAATACGCTCGACATGACACTGTATTTGCGGATTGCCAACGAGCTGTATCTGAAGCGGTTGATCGTCGGCGGATACGACGGCGTGTTCGAGTTTGCGAAGGATTTCCGGAACGAAGGCATGAGCCGGTTTCACAACCCGGAGTTCACGCAGGTCGAGTTGTATGTCGCCTATAAAGACTACAACTGGATGATGGATCTGATCGAAGAGATGGTTGAGAAGATTGCGCTGGATCTCCACGGAACAACCGAATTGCCGGTGGGCGATAAACTCATCAATTTCCAGCGCCCCTGGAAACGGTTCACCATGTTCGAAGCCATTCAGGAATATACCGGCGTCGATGTGTCGGCGATGGGCGAAGACGAACTGCGGGCCGTGGCCGAAGGCCGGGGCATCAAAACCGACAGCACGATGGGCAAATCGAAGCTCATCGACGAGTTGTTTGGCGAGGCCGTGGAAGGCAATCTGATTCAGCCGACATTCATCACGGATTACCCGGTCGAAATGTCGCCGTTGACCAAAAAACACCGGAGCAAACCGGGTCTGGTGGAACGGTTTGAAGCCATTTGCAACGGAAAAGAAATTGCCAACGCCTATTCGGAGCTGAATGATCCGCTCGACCAGCGCGCCCGGTTTGAGGAGCAACTCGAACTGGCGAAACGCGGTGATGAGGAAGCCATGGCCATGGACGAAGATTTTCTGCGCGCGCTCGAATACGGGATGCCCCCCACGGCGGGTGTGGGTTTGGGCATCGACCGGCTGGCGATGATCATGACCAACCAGCCGTCGATTCAGGATGTGCTGTTTTTCCCGCAAATGCGTCCCGAGAAGAAAATTGAGCTTTCGACCGACGCCGACTACGAGCAATTGGGGATTCCGGCAGGCTGGATTCCGGCCTTGCAGAAGATGGGTTTTCAGCACGTCAGCCAGTTGAATGGTGCCAATGCCAACAAGATTTTCAACGATCTGGGCGGGATGCGGAAGAAACTGAAGCTGGACGTGACCATGCCAACGCTCGATCAGGTGAAAAGCTGGACGGGTCAATGATTCAAAACCGCCGATGATCGATTCCGCCACCCTTAAGCACACGCTTTTTGACCATTGCCGCCAGTATGTAGACCAGCGCATCGAAACGGCCAGAACCGCGATGGAAGCCGCGCAGGCGGCCGCCAACGAGGAGTCGAAAAGCAGCGCGGGCGACAAATACGAAACCGGTCGGGCGATGGCGCAGATCGAGCGCGACCGCCACGCCCAGCAATTGGCCGAAGCCCGGAAGCTGGAGCAGGAACTGGCTCGCATCGACGCGGGCAAAATCCATTCCGTCGTTCAGCCGGGGAGCCTGGTGCTGACGAGTCAGGGGAATTATTTTATCGCCATCAGCGCTGGCAAAATGACCGTGGACCAAACCGATTACTTCGCGGTTTCGGCCGCTTCGCCCATCGGCGTCCGACTGATTCACGCAAAAGCCGGTGACGAAGTGGTTTTCAACGGCAAGCCGATCCGGATTCTTGCGGTACAATGAAGGTGCGTAGTCAGGAGAAGTTAGACAAGAGATGGGTAACGTTTAGTCTTCATTCTCTTGTTTATGCTCTCACATCTCTCCTAAAACAACAAAAACCCCGGTCATACGATCGGGGTTTTTATGTTTGTGAAGGAGTGGTTTATCAATAGGCTCCTTCAATTTTTTTAACCTTCACAGCATTAAGGCCTTTTTTTCCTTCGATTACTTCGAAAGAGACCCGGTCTGTTTCCCGAATAGTGGTACCATTCAGGCCAGTAATGTGTACGAAAATGTCACGGTTCGTATCATCTTCGACGATGAACCCGTAGCCTTTGCTCTCGTTGAAAAATTTGACAACACCTGTTTGCATAAAACTTAAAAAATTAAAAATAAAACATTACTGACTGGAGTATTCTTAACAAAAGTCTTCAAACAGGTTCCAGGTTAACACACGAAATGGGCGATACGGATGGAACACACCGTCTATGCATTGACTTTGTTGAATAGCAAAAAAATCTTAACTTTTATAAGACAACGCCTTAGTAAACACAAAGTAACAAAATTTGTTACGAATTTTTAAACAATTTTTTTCGATTTTAATTGCCTTATTTAAAGAGATAATTGCACGAAATAGGATAACCGCTAAATAAGTCGCACAAACAATTCGTTACTGGAATTGTTGATCAAGTTGGTTCCGTGTATCTTTGGTAAACGAAGCAAGCTATGAAGCGGGTATGACAGACACCCTTTTCTCTTTATGGCTAAGAACTGATTATCAGGAGCGTTACTACTATGAATAAACTCAGGTATTTCGTCGAAAGTCAGGCATTTGGCGTTTGCACCAAACTAGGCGAGATGATGAACATTTCGGCCAGTAGCATTCGTCTCTATTTTATCTATACCTCGTGTCTCACGCTGGGATCGCCCGTTGTGCTATACCTGATTATGGCCTTCTGGATGGAAATGAGAAAACACCTCCGGCGGCACAATCACCCGACCATCTGGGAGTTGTAATTTGAAGAAAGAAGAGGTTAGAAGAAAGAGCAGAGATAATCTTTGAATGAGTCGTTAGTATTCTTTCCCTCCCAACAGTTCCCGAAAGGTTTTCCGGCCTTTGACAAAATACTGCCAGATGATGCTGTGCGGATAAATCTGTGGGTGCGTAATGCGGTTTTTACGCAGATCGGCCAGCGCATTCCGTTGCTTCCGAAGGTAGGGCAACCAACTGTAAAAGATGAAGTGGGCCTGCAAAATCGCCAGCGTATCCCGCCAGTTCCCGGCGACCAGAAGCCTCACCCCGGATATACCGTCTAAAATCAGCCGAATCAGAATGTTGAGAAAGACGTGACCCGTCGGCAAATTCTTGTAAAGCATCGCCAGACTATTGCGGTAATTCAGGAACGTCTTGCGCGGATTGGATTTGTGAAGGGTTCCGCCCCCAACGTGATACACCGTGGATTCGGGGCAATACCAGATCTGGTAACCGGCATTTTTAGCCCGCCAGCACCAGTCGATCTCTTCCATGTGGGCAAAAAACCGGGGATCAAACCCGCCCAAACGCAGAAAAACATCCGACCGAACAAGCAGGCAAGCCCCTGTTGCCCAGAAAATTTCCCGCGCATCGTCATACTGGTTCCGGTCTTCTTCGACCGTGTCGAACACGCGGCCCCGGCAAAACGGATACCCCAGATAATCGATGTAGCCCCCGGCTGCACCCGCGTATTCAAACAACTGCGTTTTTTTGAAGGCCCGGATTTTGGGCTGACAGGCCGCAATCCGGGGATTGGCTTTCATGCGTTCCACAAGTGGTGCCAGCCAGCCCGGACTGACTTCCACGTCGGAATTGAGCAAAAGAAGATAGGTGGCATCGATCTGCGTCAACGCCATGTTATAACCGCCCGCATACCCAAAATTGGCCACCAGACGGATCAGGCGAACGGACGGAAACTTTCCCTCCAGCAACGCCAGCGAATCGTCGGTAGAATGATTATCGGCAACGTAAACCGGGCAACCTTCCGAGTGCGTTAAAACGGAAGGCAAAAACTGATCAAGAAAGGATTTTCCGTTGTAATTCAGAATCACGATGGCCACCTCGTCCATTCCCTACGACATCAGGTTGCCCAGGTCGAAACCGGGAATATTGGGCAACAACCCCTCGGTTGCTTTCTGAAGATGCGCCTTGATTTTCGGTTCTACGTTTTCAAGAGCCTTATTGGTGGCCGCCACAACCAGATCCTGCAACATCTCCCGGTCGTCGGGACGAATCAAATCCTGATCGATGTTCAGCCGCACAATTTGTTTCAGCCCGTTAACGGTCACCTGGACCATTCCGGCCCCCGATTCTCCCGATTCGGTAATGGTATTCAGGCTGGCCTGCGCTTCTTTCATGCGGGCCTGAAACTCCTTTACCTTGCCGAACATATCCATCATATTGAACATAGCTTACGAAAAAAGAAGTGAGATAATAGACAAGAGAAAAGCAACAACGCAATCGGATTGTCTAAACAAAGGTAGCAAGGAATGAACAGCCCGCCCCTGCTTTCTGCATTCTTTTGTCGTTTGTCTTTTCTCTGGAGTCTACCGAATCAGTAACACCTGGCCGGTCTTTTCTGTTTTCAAACCGTTTTGATCGGTTGCACTGACCCGATAGGCGTAGGTGCCGGCCGGAGCAGCCTGGCCGCTGATCTTCCCATCCCAGCCTTCGCGACTTTCGGAACGAAACACAACCTCCCCCCAGCGGTTATAGACCGTTAGTTGAATCGACGCCAGATACGTACTGCCTTTTACTTCCAGCAGATCATTGACGCCGTCGTCGTTGGGGCTGAACGCATCGGGAACAAATACCCGCGACGCCTGGACGAAGGTGTAGAAATTAGAATAACTGATGGAACCGGATTTGGAAACCGCCTTGACCCGAAACCGGAAACGCTGGCTATCCGGCTCGTTGGCAGGGCGGTAGGAGGTTTGCAGACCAACGGACACTTCTTCCCACACCACCCCGCTGTCGTCGATTTTTTCAATTACATAGCGGTCGATTGCTTCATCCGCAAACGGCGAATCGGACGTCCAGTCGATGGTGGACGCAGAATGGGAAGTCAGGAAAATCGTGCAGACCATTTTGGACGGCTCCGACGATACCCCGCAGGCATTCTGATACACCAACTGGTAGCAGTACGACTGCTGCTGGGGCTGCACGCCACCATCCTGGTGAATATTCCGGTCGACTTCTTCGCCGGTTTGCACAAACGAACCGCCCGGACTATCCCGGCGGAAAACAATCATTTTGTAGCTCGGACTCTGCGAAGTTGGAACGGGCGGCAACCCCCGCAAATCGACCCGGTTATCGCCATTGACCGACACCTGCACCGTTGAAAAAGCCGGTGGGATGGCCGACGAGCGAACCGTTACGCATTTCCGGTCGGAGATGATTTCGGTCGTACCCACCAGCGCCGTTACCTGATAGCAGTACGCTTCGTTGCAGTTCAGCCCTTCCGAATCCGTGACAGAACTGGTGCCGACGCTGGTGAACGTGCGGAAGACGTCATCGTTTTTAGAAACCGTATATTTCTGAAAATTGGCCGGGCTTCCGGGAACCGTCCAGACCACGGCATTCTGCTGATCTTTTGCTTCCACCTCCAGCCCGATGCTGCACACTTCGTCCGACGCCACGGTGTTGCCGCAGCCATCCTGCGATACCACTTTAAAGCAGGTCGGATGGCTGGTTACGTTGGTAAGGCTGACCGAACCACTGCCGGTTCGGGTGGTGGTGGTGTTCTCGAACGTACCCGATGCATTTTTTTTCTGGATGACAACCACCTGATTAGCCGCCACCTGAATTTGTAGCGTAACCGTGGTTCCGGTGGTTTTCAGGCTGGATACGGTGGGCTGCATGATGGTGCCGCCGGGTGTTACCGACTGTTGGGTCTTGCCACCGCAGGAAATATCCCGGTAATTGCCCTGAACGTTGATCGTCCGCGTGGCCTGCGACGAATAGGTATGAATCAGTCCCGAAATGGCGGTTTTCTGAACGGTTTGCCGAGGACTTCCGTCCCCCCAGTCAATGATGAATTCGTCGTACTGGCTGGCCACAGCATCGTTGACGATATCGACCAGCACCCGGCGGTCGGAACAGGTAAAAGCCCGAAAATTGGGCGGTGTGGCATCCAGAACCTCGATTTCCTGACAGGCCACGGAGCCAGTTCCGACACTGCCTAACTGCAATATTTTGTATATACCCGGTTTCGTAAAGGTGTAAGTCGTGGCGGCAACGCCCGATTTGGTAGCAACCGGATCGCCACCTTTGTAGTCGTATACGTAAAGAAAAATGTTATCCGGGATTCCGGTGGTATTACTCACCGTCACGGTCATGGGAGCGCACCCTTTCTTCGCCGATACATTAAAACTGCCTTTTCCCGCATTGGTCGGGGGCGCTACACACCAGTCGGTTGTTTGAGCAAACGTATGTAGACTCAGAACAAAACAGGCTCCCAGCAGGAAAAACCGGGCCTGATGCCGGACCATTCCTACCAAACCGGCTGACCATTTCCTGACTGCTCTCACAAGGGTAAATTTTTTTCGTAACTACAGGTGCTATTTCAGATAAAAACGCGCAAAACACAAATTTAGCGTATCGAACGTATCTTTGTGGAACAATGTTCTAAAAGACGTGAGAATAAAGAAGTGAGACAAGAGATAGAAACCGTAAAATGGACTCACGCCCCTTGTCTGTCATCTCTTGTCTCACTTCTATTTTCTCAAGTCATTTCACTGTATGATGAGCAATAATAATACCAATCCCGGGAGTCTGCTGGATCGGATTGAAGACGCGATTCAGGATATTCGCGATGGAAAAATCATTATCGTCGTGGACGATGAGGACCGGGAAAATGAGGGTGACATGATCTGCGCTGCGGAGAAAATCACGCCCGAAATGGTCAATTTCATGGTCAAAGAAGGCCGCGGTTTGATGTGCGCTCCCCTCACCGAAGCACGTTGTCAGGAACTGGGCCTGGAAATGATGGTGGGCAACAACACCTCCGTTCATACGACGCCGTTTACGGTATCCGTTGATTTGCTGGGCAACGGCTGCACGACAGGCATCTCGGCCAGCGACCGCGCCAAAACGATCCGTGCGCTCGTCGATCCGGAAACCAAACCGGAAGATCTGGGTCGTCCGGGGCATATTTTCCCGCTGCGGGCCGTCGATGGGGGCGTCATCCGCCGGGCGGGGCATACAGAAGCCGCCATTGATTTTGCCGAACTCGCGGGTTTACAACCGGCGGGGGTGCTAATCGAGGTGCTGAACGAAGACGGCACGATGGCGCGGCTTCCCGAACTGCGGACGATGGCCGACAAATTTGGCATGAGGCTGGTCAGTATTCAGGATTTGATCGAATACCGGTTGCAGCAGGAAAGCCTGATCAAACGCGAGATTGGGGTGAACATGCCCACCACGTACGGCGATTTCGAACTGATTGCCTACAAACAACTCAACACCGACGACACGCACCTGGCCCTGATCAAAGGCACCTGGGAGAAAAACGAACCCGTGCTGGTGCGCGTCCACTCGTCCTGTGTGACGGGCGACATCTTTGGCTCGTGTCGCTGCGATTGCGGGGAACAGCTTCATGCCGCCATGAAAATGGTGGAACAGGAAGGCAAAGGCCTGGTGCTTTACATGTTTCAGGAGGGACGCGGCATTGGGCTGATGAACAAACTGAAGGCGTATAAATTGCAGGAAATGGGCCGCGATACCGTCGAAGCCAACCTGGAACTGGGCCTGCCGATGGACGCCCGGGACTATGGCGTCGGTGCGCAGATTCTGCGGGATCTGGGCATCACCAAGCTCCGCCTGATTTCCAATAATCCCAAAAAACGGGCGGGATTAATGGGCTACGGACTCGAAATTGTCGAAACCGTCCCCATCAATATTCGTCCCAACCCGCATAACGAAGTGTATTTACGAACCAAGCGGGACAAAATGGGTCACGAACTCAGCCATTTTACCGATCAGGTCGGTTAACAATCCCCATCGTTTAGTGTAGCCCGTCATGACTGACGGGCTTTTTTTTGCCCTTTTTTACCGGACACGCAACCCTTTCCCAGCCGCTGTCGTACTGCCATCGAATCGATTCGACAGGTACCATTTCATTTGTAATTCTAATCTTTCTATCTATTTGCTATGAAATCAAGATGGATGGCGACCCCTGTGGCCGCCCTGTTGCTTATTGTCGGTTCGATAACCCAGTCCTGTGACAACGATTCGGAGGAGACCACGCCAACGCCCCCGGAACCCGCCATCAACCTGACCAGCACCTCGCTGGGCAACGTGATGACCGATGAAACCGGCCGGACACTCTATTTCTTTTCCAACGATTACGACAGCACCGGCGCGTCGACCTGCACCGGCGGCTGTTTGACCAACTGGCCGGTATTTTACCGCGCAACCCCCAAACTGGCTTCCGGTCTGACGGCCACCGATTTCGGCACCCTTACCCGGGCCGATGGCGCGAAGCAAACCACCTACAAAGGATGGCCGCTCTACTACTTCAAGGATGACGCCAAATCGGGCGATGTGAAAGGCGAAAACGTGAGCAACGTCTGGTTTGTTGCCAAACCGACCTACTCCATCATGATCGCCAGTGCTCAGTTGGTGGGCCACAATGGCAAATCGTATACGGCTGATTACAAAGAAGGCACCGGAAAAACGATTTATTTTACCGACGGGATGGGTCGAACCCTGTACGGTTTTAAAAACGACAAAAACATGAAGAACAACTACACCAAGTCCGACTTCAGCAACAACGCCCTCTGGCCTTTGTACGAAGAAACGCTGAAAGAAGTGCCTTCTACGATCGACAAAACGCTGTTTGGCAGCATCACGGTTTTCGGACGCCAGCAGTTGACGTTCAAAGGCTGGCCATTGTACTATTTTCAGCAGGACAACGGAAAACGCGGTCTGAACAAAGGCATCAGTTTTCCACAACCCGGCGTGTGGCCCATCATCAATAAAGACACTCCGGTTGCCCCGGCGCCCTGATTGGTTGCGGTCTTCGGTGAGTCAGTTCTCGCTTTTTTTGTATCTTGCTCTGTCCTGCCAATCTATGTGAAATGAGAACTGCTCACTGAAGATCGCCACTATTTTGCCCGATTGACGCAACCCATTTGCGTTGATCAACGTACTGAGATTGAAAACCGACGTATGACCGTTCCCTCCCCAGATATCGCCGGACTCTTGAAGGAATGCCAGAATGGCAATCGCAGAAGCCAGGAGCAGCTTTACCGGCAGTTCTATGGGTATGCGATGGGAATTTGTGTGCGATATTCATATAGCCGGGACGAGGCTGTGGAGATTTTGAACGATGGCTTTATGAAAGTGTTTACCCGCTCGGATCAATACCGCACCGAAGTGCCTTTCAAGATGTGGTTGCGCCGGATCATGATCAATACCGCTCTTGATTATTACCGGCTGAATCTGAAACACCGGTACCACGAAGACATCGATCAGGCGGGTCAATTACCCGACGTTGAGGCCAGTGCTCTCGACCAACTGAGCTATGAAGAATTGATGGAAGTCGTCCAGTTGCTGACACCGGCCTACCGAATGGTTTTTAATTTATACGCCATCGATGGCTACACCCACGAGGAGATTGCCGGCCAGTTGAACATCTCGGTTGGGACGTCCAAATCAAATCTGGCGCGTGCCCGTGAACAATTGAAACAATTATTAAAACGTAGATGCCATGGCGAGTTTGCAAGAACTTCCCGATGACGAACTGGATAAGCTCTTCCGGTCGTCAGCCGAGGAGTTTGAACCGCCTTACAATGCTGACGACTGGAACAGCCTGCGCCAACGTCTTGACGAAGACGATCGGTCGCGGTTTCTCTACCGGTTTATTTATTGGGGCCTGCCGCTGTTATTGCTGTTGCTGACCACGGTTTCGCTGGTGGTGCAGCCGGACGAAGTGCGGCCACCCGCGTCAAAAACAGGACCCCGGACAGAGTCGGTTTCGACACCGGGAACCGGACGGCCCCCGGCTGTTGCTACGGAAAAGGTGAATCCGGCAAAAGCTACCGAAAACCGGCTACCGGAAAAACCGGCTGAAAAAATCGCTTCGGCCCGGACGGAATCGACGCCGGAAACCGGGGTGAGTCCCACGCTGCGGCCATCCGTTTCGGAAGTATCCGGCAGTAAGACGATGGCAACGCCATCTCTGAAGCCCACGAATGAAAACCGTTCTGTTCTGAAAAACCGCTCGGAGAAAACGGCACGCGTGATACGGAAACGATCTGGAGCAACGGTTTCGCGTAACCCAACGAACGCTGATCAGACGGTTTCGACAGTTTCTGAAACTGAAAGTAAGAACCTGACCCGAACCCAATTACCCAGAACCGCTGACTATGCCGCCGTTCCGTCGATCGTAAAAAACCGTCGGACGCAACCAGTTTCTGATTTAAATGGCCCGGCTTATTCGGTAGTTGTTCCCAGCGAAACATCGTTGGCAGAGCCAACGGAAACCAGGACTCCGGTTTTGGAAAATGAACCACTCGACTGGATGGGAAATTTGACCTACATCCCAGCCCGGCCACCGGCAAAACCGGTTTTGCCGTCGCTGCCTGAACTGGATCTGGAACCCGTTCGGCCACCGGTTGGAGCCAAAATCGTTGCGCCAGCGATTCCGGTCATTGGGTATCCTGCCTTATCGGTTCGGTTCGTTGCGGCTCCTGATCTGAATTTTGTGGGACACAGTCGAAAAGCTGCCGGGGATTTTGAAATGGGCGTAGTAGCCGAATACCGCTTTTTACGGCGGTTTACAATCCAAAGCGGTGTTTTACGATCCGTCAAAAAATACACGGCTCCGGCGTCGGACTACGCCAAACCGGCTCACTGGTATGGACCAAAATACGAAAGTGTCGGGGCAGTGTGCACGGTTCTCGACATTCCGGTCAATCTGCGGTTCGATGTGATGCTGAACGACCGGCGACGGTGGTTTATCAGTTCGGGGGTTTCGTCGTACATCATGCAGAAAGAATATTACGAATACAATTACCCAGCCGGTGTTGTCCCCGGTAATTCAAAATATGTCGAATGGTCGGGCAGCACCGGTTTTCACCGATTTAGCCATTTGAATATTTCCATTGGCTACGAACGCAACTTCCGTTCCGACGGCCTGCTGCGCCGGTTTTCCTGGCAGGTTGAACCTTTCCTGAAAAGCCCGCTGTCCAAACTGGGCTACGGCCAAATCCGGTTGACGAGTACCGGCGTATTTTTCTCGTTGCGCTACCGGCTTTGATCAACACTTTTTGTGGTTGCCAGATCGTTAGTCGTAAATACTGTATGTACATTAATTAACAACCTACTCATTAATTTATGGAGACCAACCAACAAGAACCGATCAAACGAAGTGAGTTCCTTCGGAGCCTGGGATTGAGCAGTGCGGCATTGATGGCGTTTTACTGCATGGGAACACTGACTTCCTGTTCAAAAGGTTCTGACGATCCGGATCCAACGCCCACCCCCACCGGTAAAGTTGATTTTACGATTGACCTGAATAGCAGTACGTATGCGGATTTGAAAGATGCCACCAAGAAGTTTGTGTATAAAGACGATGTTCTGATTGCCCAGATCAAGACGGGTGACTACATTGCTCTCTCAAAAATCTGTACGCACGAAGGAAATCTGGTTACCTACCGTCCCACCGTTGATAATTTTTATTGTCCCAACCACGGTTCGGTGTTCGACACGACGGGTAAGGTTACCGTTCCGGCCGTAGCCAACCAGGCCAGCCTGAAAAAATACAGTACAACCCTGACCGGTACCAGTCTGCGCGTATTTGAAGCCTGATCATCTATGAAGCATTTGTTGATTGTTTGCCTGCTTACCATTCTCTATTGGCCAC
The DNA here is from genome assembly GCF_965227735.1 of Larkinella sp. Lineage (NCBI taxonomy): Bacteria > Pseudomonadati > Bacteroidota > Cytophagia > Cytophagales > Spirosomataceae > Larkinella > Larkinella sp. The sequence continues at coordinate 3,284,299 of NZ_OZ245776.1, forward strand.
TTCGGGCTCAGGACTCGACGCGCGTAAGAACGTCGGCTGATACCACTATTAAACCGTCCGACGCCAACGACCTGCTGGCGGAGCTGGGCGACAGTACAGCGGATGCACAGGAGTTGTTACCCAAAAAGATGGTTTTCACCCAACGGGCGTTTTGGGGGCCGAAGGGACTGCTTCGGCTCACCAACATTGCCCCGCTGACGCCCCAGGGTCGTGAGAAAGAGTTGAAAATCCGCCGGGCGTTTCTGGTGAGCCATCAGGTTCTGGGGTTTGTCACCCTGGCCGGTTTTGTGGCCCAGGGCATTCTGGGATCGAAACTCTATAAGGCCAAAGGACTGGATTATTCCCGGATCAAGGAGCAGCACGAAACGATGGCCACCGTCATCAACTTTTCGTATGGCACCACGGCTTTGCTGTCGCTGACCTCGCCACCGGGGTTGCCCACCGCCAGCCGGAAACGTGGATTCAGTTCGATCAAGCTGCACCGCGCCCTGGCCGTTGTTCACCTGACGGGCATGGTGGCCACCAACATCCTGGCTCGTAAAGTAAGCAGCAACGCCGATTTGAAGCCCTACCACCGGGCGGCCGCCTACACCACGTTTGGAGCGTATGCGGCCGCAATCATCGCCATCAAACTCAAGTAAGTTCACTCATTTCACGCCGGATTACTACGATGACTGCTTTTTCATACCAAAAGCTGACGGGTTGGCTATTGCTTGTCAGCACCGGACTGGTGGCGTTTCACCAACCGGATCATGCGCCCGCACCGGCCAAACGGAAGCTGATGGCCGACCGGACCAAATCGACAATCACCTACGCCATGTCGCACCCCATGCACAGTTTTGAAGGCGTCAGCCGCGATGTAGCGTGCGTGATGGTGATCGACGACGCCAACAAGATCGAGAGCGTAGCGGCTGCCACCAAAGTGTCCAGCTTCGACAGCGATAACACCAACCGCGACTCCCACGCGCTGGAAAAAATGGAAGCGTTGAAATACCCCAAAGTGACCTTCACCAGCAACGATGTGCAGCAGCAGGGGAACAATCTGACCGTTAAAGGCAATCTGACCTTCCACGGCGTCACCAAACCGGTCGTTATTCTGGGAACCCGCCAGGACGACAATGCGCAGGTGACCATCAAAGGGGAGTTCGACATCAATTTGTCCGATTACAAAGTAGAAAAACCGTCATTGATGATGGTCCCGGTCGATGAAAAGGTCAAATTGAAATTGTTGATGGTTTTTAAAAATACGGATTCGTAACGCTGCGCTCCGCTGAAGAAGTTCTTTTCTTAAAAAAAACACCCTGACAGCGGCCGAAAGACCCTGTCAGGGTGTTTTTTTTAACCCCGTCAGGTGTTCGACAGCGCAGCGTCGGTAGCAACCGAAATCCAATCACGAAAACCAGTCTTATAGCCCCAGTCGACCCCGGTTTTGGATTGGGTGAATTTACACGCCGTGGTGATACAGTAAAAACAGAAAAAGGCACAGCCACAGCACATCCACAAAATGCCAGAACAGCGTAAACAACTTGATTTTTAGCAAATTGGGCGGATTAACGCTATAAACAAAGGCTTCGACATACGGGATTCGGCGCATCGCTTCGGCAAACGCAATGGACAGAAAAATTAAGCCTACTACAATGTGCAGCAGATGCAGCCCGGACAACACAAACAGAAAGCTGCCGGACGGAGTGGTTTGCAAATAAACGCCCTTCAGCATCAATTCCCGCCACCCCAGCACCTGTAGCACCACGAACAGGGCCCCCAGAAAAACCGTCGTGCCCAGATACAGCCGGTATTGCGTAAACCGCTCATGTCGAAAGGCCCCGTTGGCAATGTGCAACGTCAGGCTACTGGCCAGAATAACGCCCGTGCTGGCTAGAAAAACCGTGGGCAGCGGAACAGCACGCCAGTCGGAACCCACTTTTCGGGCGATGTAAGCCAGCAGCAGAACGGTGAAACTAAAAATACTGGCGGCAATGCACAGCCACAGCATGAAGCGCTTGGGCTCCCGGCGACGCGTCATAAAGTTATTCTGGCGACGGGTTTCCATCGGGCGACACCACCACGGTTTTAAGGTTTGTTTGCCAAACGCAAACCGGCCAAAAATGGTTTGGCGCATTTGGCAGTTCGTAAAAATACAACACGATTCGGGATGGATAAAGTCCTTTACTACCCAATTTAAAGCATGTTACTACACTGCCATTAAATCGCTCGACAATACATGAAAAAACCGCCTTTTATCTTTATAAAATCCAGTAATACAGCCAATTTCAGCTTAAAACATAATTATATTGAGGTGATTATGGATAACCGGATACTAAGTTAAAGTAACTTCAAGTTTTGCGGCCCAATTTTTGTTAGCTATCTTTCCAAAATATTAAGATTCTTCTATTTGTCCCGCTTTCTGCTGAGGTGCCTATTGGTATTTATTAACTCATCTTTCTATGCTCAACTCCTTTACTTCACGTACCTGTGCTGCTCTGATATTGTCTGTATTCCTGTCTCTGATCGGGTACGGACAAGTGGGAATAAATATGGAAGACAAGGATTACATTAACTCCGTTACCCCCGCTCCGAATCCCGCTGTCAGTTTCAAAGCCGCCACCAATTTGGTCTTCGATAAAGCCGGCAACCTGTATGTTGCGTGCCGGTATGGACTGGTCTACCGGGTCAAAAGGGGCGAGACCAAGGCCACGGTTATTCTGGATATTCAGGAAGAAGTGGCCGGGTATGGCGACCACGGCCTGCTGGGATTTACGCTGGACCGCGATTTTTTGACGAATGGCCGGTTTTTCGTTTACTATACCGTCGATATATACTGGTACGATAATGTCGGCAAGCCGGATTATCAGCCCAATAAATCAACGGATAATGTGGCAACCATCGGGCGGCTGGTCCGGTATACCGTCAATCCCAACAATGAGTATAAGGCCGATCCGGCCAGCCGGAAAATCCTGATCGGTGAAACCATGGAGGACGGCGTCCCGATTGTTACCGCTTCGCACGCGGGCGGTGGGCTAACCACCGGGACCGATGGCAGCATTCTGTTGGGCACGGGCGATGCCGCCAGCTTTGTGGAGGTAGACATCGGCTGTAACAATACGACCTGGTACCTACAGGCCATCGACCGAAAAATCATTAAAACCATTCCGTCGGACGGATACGGGGGCTGTAACACCTATAGCCCGGACCGGATTACGGAGAACATCGGCGCATACCGCTCGCAGGCCCTGTTTTCACTTTGCGGTAAGATTCTGCGAATCAATCCGGAAAACGGAGAAGGCTACCCTTCCAACCCCTTCTACAAAGGTGCCGGTTCGGATCTGAAACTGGCCCAGAACCGGGTGTATGCGCTCGGTTTCCGGCAGGCCTTTAAAATGTCGGTACGACCCAATACGGGCAATCCTGACCCATCCGGCGGAAATCCGGGCGTTCTTTACGTCGGTGACGTAGGCTTTTCGTCCTGGGAAGAGCTGAACGTGGTGTCGGCACCGGGCCAGAACTTTGGCTGGCCCTACTACGAAGGCCATGCTCAGGGCCGGATCGGCTATTGGAAATCGGAAGCTTTCAAACCGGCGAATCCCATCAAACCCCGCATCCAGTACCGGGAGAATAAGAACACGGAAATCATTCAGGGCAACACCGTCGTTAGCTCCGACAAACGGCCGCTCGAAGGAAACTGCATCATCGGTGGCGTCTGGCACGAAGGTGGCGGAAATTACCCGAAAGAATTTCAGGACACGTATTACTTTGCCGACTACGGAACCGGCTGGATTGCGGGTGCCAAATTTGGCCATGACGAAAACCCGGAAGCGGGGAGTCTCTTTAAAATGGCCACGAAAATGACCGTCACCCCCTTTTCGGAAAGGATTGTGGGGATGGCATTCAACCCCTATGACCGGAACATTTATTACGTCACCCTGGGCGAAAAATCGCTGGTTCGTCAGTTTGCCTTTACCACCAACCAGCCGCCAACCGCCGTCATTACCCAGGATAAAACGTTTGGTAACAGTCCATTGGTCGTTAATTTCTCCGCCAACGATTCGTATGACCCGGAAGGAACCGATCTGAGTTATGAATGGAATTTTGGCGACGGCAGTTCCAAGAATCTGACTAAAAACCCGCCCGCCAAAACCTTCACTTTCGGCGGCCAGAAGTCTTACACCGTTTCGCTGAAAGTGACGGATGCAGCGGGAAAAAGCAACACCACGCAGACGGTTATTTCACTCAACAACACCCCCCCAACCATTCAAACCACCAGTGTCGACGGCTACAACTCGATTTCGCTGCCGCAAACGATCAACCTGAATGCGACGGCGACAGACAGCCAGACACCGGCGGATCAGTTAAAATACCAGTGGAACGTGTATCTCTACCACAATGACCACCGGCATTCGGTGTCTATCTTCAACGGCCCAACCGGAACGGTGACGCTGACGGAAGGCGACTGTGATGGCGAAGCCAGCTACTGGTATGGCCTGGTTCTGGACGTTACCGACGGGGGTGGTCTGACAACCACATACACCAAATACGTTTACCTGAACTGTGCGGGTCAGCAACAATCCATCACCTTTGATCCGATTGGCGACAAAGCTCCCACCGCCCCGTCGTTCAGGCCCCCGGTTTCGGCCACGTCCGGTTTGCCGATTTCCCTGTATGTGGCCGATGGCCCCGCCGTCATCGAAAATGGCCAGGTTCGGTTAACGGGCGGGATTGGCCGGGTTACGATCCGCGCCACCCAACACGGAAACGGTCAATACAAATACGCACAGCCGGTCGAGCGGTCTTTCATGGTAACCAACAATGCCCCCTCGACGCCGGATACGCAGAACCCTTCAGCTCCCTCCGGTCTGGCCGCTTCCAACATTACGGCCACGTCGCTGCAACTGAACTGGAACGCGTCGTCGGATAATGTGGGTGTAACCGGCTATGATGTCTACCAGGGTGGGACAAAAATCAATACCAACCTGGTCTCGGGCACCACGTTTGCCGTTACGGGACTGAGCCCCAGCACCGCTTATGCCTTCCATGTGATAGCCCGGGATGCCGCTTCAAACAGTTCCGGCAACAGCAACACGGCCAATGCAACCACCTCGGCCGCTCCGTCCGGCAACCAGCCTCCGGTGGTTCCCGGCACACTTTCGCTTAATGCGGCCACGGTGAATGTCCTTTATACATCCAATGCGCTCACGGCTTTTACCGATCCGGAAGGCGATGCGCTGACTTATTCGCTGGCGGGTTTGCCCGGCACGTTGAATTTCAATGCCACCAACCGAACCATTACGGGCACCCCAACCGCTACGGCAACGTACTCGCTCACGTATTCGGCCACGGATAACCAGCACCCGGCGGTGACCACCCTGGTGACACTGACGGTCAATGGAACATCCACCATACCGACTGCCAATCTGGACGGGTATCTGACGCAGGAAGTCAATTGCAACACGCTTTCGGGCTGGGCCTGGGACCGTACGGCCCCCAATACACCCGTTACGATTGAGTTTTTCGATGGAGCTTCCATTGCCGCCGGTACTCCGCTGGGGTCTGTGGTGGCTAACGTCTACCAGCAGCATTTGAAAGATGCGGGCAAAGGAAACGGCGAACACTGGTACAACTTCCCGATCCCGGAAAGCGTTAAAACCAGCACGAACCGCACCATCTGGGCACGGGTACAGAATTCCGAGTTCACCCTCAAGTGGGCTCCCAAAACCATCAACTGTGCCGGTAGCGGAGTTCCGCCTGCCAACCTGCCACCGACTCCGCCCTCGGTGTCGTCCTTGTCGGCCTTCGTAAACACCGCCTTTACGTCCGCAGCACTGGCCGCGTTCACCGACCCGGAAAGCACTCCCCTGACTTATGAACTTCAGGGACTGCCCCAAAACCTGACCTTCAATGCCTCGACACGGGTCGTCAACGGGACACCGGCCACTACCGGCACGTTTAGCCTGACCTACACTGCCACCGATCAGCCGGGGGCTAAAACCAGCGTTGTCTTTTCGCTCATCGTCAACGAAACCAATAACCCGCCCGCCAATGTGCCACCGGCAGCGCCAACCGTTTCGCCCCTGTCGGCAACCGTCAACGCGGCTTACTCAATGACCCTGCCCGCCTTCACCGATACCGATCCGCTCAGCTACACCCTCACCGGATTGCCATCAGGACTCGGTTTCAACGCCAGCACCCGCGTCATTTCCGGAGCGCCTACCCAGCAGGGTACTTTCACGCTCACCTACGCGGCCAATGATGGAAAAGTCACCGAAAGCACAACCATCAGCCTGGCCGTAGCCGCCGGAACCGGCAACCCGCCCCCGGTGGTCACCGGTAGCTTTGAAGGCTACCTCGATGTCGTCAATTGTTCGACGTTCTCGGGCTGGATATGGGACCGCGACAAACCCAACACGCCCATTACCATCGAGTTTATGGACGGACCAACCGTAGCCGGTTCAACGGTGATCGACCAGACCGTGGCCAATATTTTCCGGCAGGATCTGAAAAATGCCAATAAAGGCAATGGCGCTCATGGCTATAGCTTTGTGGTGCCGGAACAACTCAAGGACAACCAGACGCACACGATCTGGGCCCGGGTGGTCGGCTCTGAATTTATTCTCAAGTGGGCTCCCAAAACGATTACATGTGTGGGAACCGGAACACCACCCGCCAATGCAGCCCCGGTAGCCCCGGCGGTTTCGCCCCTCTCGGCGACAGTAAACGTGGGATTCACGGCCAGTGCGCTACCGGTTTTCACCGATGCCGAGAACGATGCACTGACCTACACCCTGACGGGCTTACCCGGCAATCTGTCGTTTGATGCCAATACGCGCGTGATTTCCGGAACGCCGACACAACAGGGAACCTTCACGCTGACCTATTCGGCGAAGGACAGCCAACATGCCCCGGTGCCGACCACACTGACACTGACCGTCAACGCGGGAGGAGACACACCACCGGCCAACGTTCCTCCGGCGGCCCCGGCGGTTTCGCCCCTCTCGGCCACCGTCAATGCCGCCTATTCGTCCACCTTACCGGCTTTCACCGATACCGATCCGCTGTCTTATACCCTCACCGGGTTGCCATCGGGACTCGGTTTCAATGCCAGTACGCGCGTCATTTCCGGAACGCCTACGCAGCAGGGAACTTTCTCGCTGACGTATGCCGCCAACGATGGGAAAGTCACCGAAAGCACAACCATCAGCCTGGCTGTTGCGGCTGGCGGCACCGCGCCCCCACCGGCTCCGGCGGCTAACTTCGACGGATACCTGGCGAAGGAAGTCAGTTGCAGCACGATTTCGGGTTGGGCCTGGGAGCGGGCCAAAGGCAATGCGGTGGTCACGGTCGAGTTTTTCGTCGGTGCTTCGATTGCTAACGGTACGTCACTGGGTTCCATTCCCGCCGACGTTTTCAAACAGCACTTGCTGGATGCCGGCAAAGGAAACGGGATACACTGGTTTGATTTCCCCATGCCGGAAAGTATTAAAAACGGTCAGAATCAGACCATCTGGGCGCGGGTGGTCGGATCCGATTTTACCCTGAAAGATTCGCCGAAAATTATCAATTGTGCGGGAAGCGGAACACCACCAGCCAATGCGGCTCCGGTGGCTCCTGCGAGCATCTCACCCTTGTCGGCCACCATCAATGTCGCCTTCACGGCCAGTGCGCTGCCAGTTTTCACCGATGCCGAAAATGATCCGCTGACCTACACCCTGACGGGGTTGCCCAATGGCGTTAACTTCGATGTCAATACGCGTGTGATCTCCGGTACACCGACCGCCAGCGGCCCCTTTACGCTGACTTACTCAGCCAAAGACAGCCAGAATTCGCCGGTTTCAACCACGCTAACCCTGACGGTCAATACCGGTGGTGGCACTACGCCCCCGCCCACCAGTGGCGGCAGTGGACCGGGCAATTACGAAGGGTACCTTGATGTGGTCAATTGCACCAGCATTCAGGGCTGGCTTTGGGATCGCAACCGCCCGAACACACCCATTACCGTTGAATTCCTGGATGGGAATACGGTGGTAGGCGCGGTCGATGCCAATATTTTCCGGCAGGATCTGAAAAATGCCAACAAAGGCAACGGGATTCACGGGTACAGTTTCACGGTACCGGCCTCACTCAAGGATGGGCAGAATCACTCGATCAGTGGTCGGGTGCCGGGTGGTAATTTCACTCTGAAATGGTCGCCCAAAATCCTGAATTGCCCCAATGGCAGTCGGCAGGGAATAGACGAGCGCGTCGAGTTAAGCATGGAGCTGACGGTCAGTCCAAACCCCAGCCGGGGCAAGGTCGAAATCAAGTACATGGTGGAGGCCGATCGCTGGGCTGATTTGCAGGTGGTAGACATGATGGGTCGTTCGATCTGGCAAAAAGCGACCATTGGCACAGGCAAAATGGAGCGCGAAACCATCGATCTGAGTTCGGAGGGAGCCAATTTGTACTTAATTCAGTTGCAGACTGCCAAACAGATTGTTACCAGACGCTTGCTAATTAATCGCTAAAAAAGTCTGCTTCCTTCAAAAAAAAGAACCCGTCGGTGAAAACTGACGGGTTCTTTACATTCGCATCGTTTTTGTTTTCAATAAGCGCTCATACGGTTTTCTGCCAGACCTGATAGGGATGAAAAAAATCCGGTAATGATACCGCTTGCTCGAAAATACCGTAAATAGTGGAGCCCGAACCACTCATACTGGCATAGACAGCCCCCGCTTGGTATAGTTCTTGTTTCACTGTATCCAGAATCGGATAGACCGGGAAAAGGCTGGTTTCAAAATCATTTCGGATGGTATTTCGCCAGGTTTCCACCGGATTTTGCAACAACGCACGCAGCGATGCAACGGGTTTTTGAGGTCGGACGCCGGCGTAGGCTTCGGCCGTTGAAATGGCCAGATTGGGATATACCAGAACGATGGTGTAGCCACGGAGTGAGACGTCAATATCCTGAAAACGATCTCCCTTTTCGAAGCAATACAAGGGCCGATTCTGAATAAAAAAGGCACAATCACTGCCTAACCGGCGTGCATACGTTTCTAATTGCTCTTTTGACAAGGCCAGGTTGAATTGCTCGTTGAGCAGGATCAGCGTAAAGGCGGCATCGGCCGAACCTCCGCCCAGACCTGCTCCGATCGGGATGAGTTTATGCAGATACATCTGAACGGGCGGCAATTCAAAATCGACCTTCAGACTTTCATATGCCCGCAGGCAAAGGTTGGTAGCGGGGTCGCCCGGAATGTCGGTTCCACTGATTTCAAACGACGTTTTCGAGGCCGGAATGATTTCCAGCAGGTCGTTCAGCGGAACCGGGTAGAAGCACGATTCCAGATTATGAAAGCCATCCGGCCGTTTCTCCATGATCTGCAAACCGATGTTGATTTTGGCATTAGGGAAGCGTATCATTCAAAAAGAAGTATGACCTTTTAATAATTTAATCAAAGCAATTGACTCGCAGCTATGTTACCGATACGCTGATTATCAAAACATTAAGTTTACCGCTTAGTAAATTAGATTTCTACTAACATTGGACTTATTTGGATTTTTCTTATATTTCCATCCAGTTTTCCATCTGAATTTCAAAATTTCAGAGCCTAAATATACAGTACTTAGCGCTGCTAACTCCTTTTTATCGCCCTTAATGGATTTTTCCCATCTCATTTTACCCCAATTGTGAAGCACGATCTGCGCTGAATGACAACACTTAAGTAAATTTTAATGTATGACAAACCTCTGTACTAAACTCAACAACTTACTCCTGGCCCTTACACTGGTTGCTGTTTTTGCCTCGAATGGATACAGCCAAAGTCCGGCTTTTCAGAAGAAGTTTACGCCGGCGACCTGTCTGGTGCTGTTGGCTTTACGTTCGACAAAAACGGGGCCATGTACGTGTGGGGAATTGATGGCCGGATTACCCGGGTAGACCCTCAGACGAAGCAGAAAACGCAATTGCTGGATATATCATCTGAAATAGGACGATATGATGATTACGGGTTGCTGGGTATGACGCTTGACAACAACTTTCTGACCAATGGCCGGTTTTATTTGTTCTATGTCATCAAATATGCTTCCGTCAAATGGCAGGGGACATATGCCCGGGTTACGCGCTATGAAGCCAACAAAGATGACGGATTCAAATCGATTAAGGCCAATAGCCGCAAGGTACTGATTGGCGAACCCGACCCCAATAATCCGAGTAAAGGCGTTCCCGGCGACTGTATTCCACTGACATCCAGCTCACACGCCGGGGGCGGTATTTCGATGGGTGAAGACGGTTCGCTGCTGATTCCAACGGGTGACGGAGCCGCGCCAGCCTTCGACCAGGGCTCGTATTCCGAATCCTACTACAGTCAATCTATTCAAAACGGATTTATCACGTCTGCGGAAAACATCGGCAGCTATCGTTCTCAGGTCGACTATTCATTATCAGGTAAAATCCTTCGGATCAATCCCGAAAACGGGGATGGCGTGCCGGGCAATCCCGACTACAATCCCAGCGCTCCGCGTTCGATCAAAAGCCGGATTTTTGCTTCCGGTCTTCGCCAGCCCTTCCGGTCTTCGGTTCGTCCCAACACGGGGAGTGGCGACATCAACGCCGGAAATCCGGGCGCTTTGTACGTGGGCGATGTTGGCTTTACGGACTGGGAAGAAATCAACGTGGTGAAGAAAGGTGCCAATTTTGGCTGGCCTTTCGAAGAAGGTCAATATGCTTCCAAGCGCGCCTACAACAAAACGGAATACAAACCGGCGGGTGTAACGTTTACCAAACCGGTGATTGCCTGGCGTTCAGGGCCTGGGCAGGTCAACAACAACGGAACCCTGACCAATGTCAATGCAACACCAGCCAGCCTTTTGCCGGGCTATTGCGCCATTGGCGGTAGTTGGCATCCCGGTGGCGGAAACTACCCGGCCGAATACCAGAACTCGTATTATTTTGCCGATTTTAACGGGGGATGGATTTCCAAAATGGCTTTCGACAGCGACAATCAGCCCCAACCGGCAACGTTGACCAAACTGTTGGATGGGGGTAGCTCGTACCAGTATATCACCTGCATCGCTTTCAACCCGGTCGATAAAAACATGTACTACCTGCGCTATCCGGAAGATGGCGGTGAGCGCGTGCGTCGGGTCATTTACAACGGAGCGGCCGGTGGCAGCCCGCCGGTGGCCATCATTCTATCGGACAAAAGCAATGGATCGAGCCCACTTACGGTTAAATTTACCGGAAACACCTCCTATGATCCGGAAGGAAAAGCACTGACCTATGCCTGGGATTTTGGCGACAATACGAGCAGTACGTCCGCTAACCCCGAACATACCTTCACCACCACGTCGACCTCGACAGTTTATACCGTTAAGCTGACGGTTACGGACCCCGATGGAAAAACCCATCAGACCACGAAAGCGATCACCGTCAGCAGTGCCAATAATTCAGCACCGGTTATTGTCAGCACCAGTATCGACGGACTGACCCAAATGAACCTGGATGAAATCCGGAACATCAATCTGTCGGCAGTGATCACCGATGAAACCCCCGCCAATCAGTTGAGCTACAAATGGACGGTTTCGCTGTTCCACAACGATCACCAGCACGACGACTTTATAACCACCAGCCAGACCTCCTCGGCTTCCCTGCCGCCGATTGGCTGCGACGGAACCCTGACCTTCTGGTATGGCGTGAAACTGGAAGTGACGGATGCGGGTGGCCTGAAAACGGAAACGATTCGGTATATCTACCCCGATTGTGCCGGAACTTCGCAAACCATCACACTCAACGACATTGCCGACCGGGCTCCTAATTCAGCGGCCTTTACGCCGGCAGCCTCTGCTTCGTCGGGAAAACCCATTGTTTTCTACGTCATTGCCGGACCTGCAGTGATTGCGGAAGGCAAAGTGTTTTTGACAGGCCGCCTGGGCAAAGTAACCATTCGGGCTGCACAACACGGTGGGGACGGTTTTAAACCCGCCCGCCCGGTGGAGAAGTCGTTCAACGTCGTCTCCGATGCCGCCGACAAGCAACCGCCAACGGCACCGACATCTCTGGCACTCAGCAACATTACGCAGAATTCCATGCGGTTAACCTGGAACGCATCGACGGATAATGCCAGCGTAGCCAGTTACGAAGTGTATCGAAACAACGTTAAAATTGGCGACGTTACTTCCGGCACCAGTTACAACGCAACGGGACTGACGGCGGGTACGGAATATTATTTCTTCGTTCGGGCCATCGACCCGACCGGCAACGTGTCGGCCAATAGCAACACCGCAACGGGCACAACCACCGGAACCTCAACGCCACCGGCCAATTCGCCCCCAACAGCCCCATCGGTAGGAGCCTTGACGGCCACCGTTAATACGAGCTACACGTCGAGCCAGCTCCCGCCGTTCAACGATACGGATGGCGATGCCCTGACCTATACCCTGACCGGACTGCCCGGCACCTTGAACTTCAATGCCAGCACCCGCATCATCTCCGGAACGCCGACCCAGGCGACCTCCTACAACCTGACCTACAGCGCAACGGATGGCAAGAGCAGCGCAGTCAATACGACGGTTACGCTGACGGTTAACACGTCGGGTACCGGCAACCCGCCCCCAACGGTTACCGGAAACTTTGAAGGCTATCTGGATGTAGTCAATTGCAACACGATTTCGGGCTGGGTATTCAACTACGATAGTCCCAATGCGCCGTATACCGTCGAATTTCTGGCCGCAACCGGCGCCAATCCGTCGATCGAATCGGCCACCTCATTCGGCACCACGGTGGCCAGTAACTTCCGCCAGGATTTGCTGAATGCCGGCAAGGGAAATGGCGCGCATGGCTACAGTTTTGCGGTACCGAACAGCATCAAAACCAACCAGCAACAGACCATCTGGGGCCGCGTTCAGGGATCAACGTACGTGCTCATGTGGTCGCCCAAAACCCTGACCTGCGAAGGAACGGGAACGCCCGTGAATCCGCCCCCGGTTAAACCATCGGTTTCAGCCTTGGCGGCCACGGTTGGTGTCGCGTACAATTCCGGCCAGCTCCCGGCTTTCACGGATAGTGAACCGCTCACCTACACCATGACCGGCTTACCCTCCGGGCTGAATTTCGATGGCGGAACCCGCGTAATCTCCGGAACACCCACCCAGCAGGGAACCTTTACGATTACGTACTCAGCCGCCGACAGCCAGACTAAAACCGACCTCTCTATTACCCTGGTCGTTGCACCTGGCGGAACACCAACGAACCCGCCCCCGGTCAAACCCTCGGTATCAGCCCTGACGGCTACCATCAATGTAGCCTATACGTATACCCTGCCGGTTTTCACGGATAGCGAACCGCTGACTTATACCCTGACCGGTCTACCTACCAATCTCACGTTCAACCCATCGACCCGGGTGATTAGCGGAACACCGACGCAGCAGGGAACGTTTGCCCTGACGTATTCAGCCAGTGATAGTCAGAATAAAACCGATCTGGCGATTTCGCTGGTGGTTTCGGCGGGTGGCGTGGTGACCGGAAACTTTGAAGGCTATCTGGATGGCGTCAATTGTTCGACGTTTTCGGGATGGGTCTGGGATCGGGACAAACCCAATACTCCCATCACGGTCGAGTTTCTGGATGGGGCCACGGCCGCAACCGCGGTGTCCATCGGTTCCATTTCGGCCGACATTTTCCGCCAGGATCTGAAAAATGCCAACAAAGGCAATGGCGCCCACGGTTACGTTTTCACCGTTCCCGAAAGTGTGAAAGACAACCAGACGCACACCATCTGGGGCCGGGTACAGGGAGCAACCTATATTCTGAACTGGTCACCCAAAACGATCAATTGCGTCGGAACCGGAACGCCACCGGTCAATGCAGCTCCGGTAGCCCCCGCGAGCATCTCGCCCTTGTCGGCCACCATCAATGCTGCCTTCACGGCCAGTGCGCTGCCCGCCTTTACCGATGCCGAAAACGATCCGCTGACCTACACTCTGACGGGGTTGCCCAACGGCGTCAACTTCGATGTCAACACGCGTGTGATTTCCGGTACACCGACCGTCAGTGGCACCTTTAGTCTGACGTATTCCGCCAAGGACAGTCAGCATGCTCCGGTGCCAACCACGCTGACACTAACGGTTAACACTGGAGGCAGCACGCCACCAGTGAACGCAGCTCCGGTGGCCCCCGCGAACATAACGCCCCTGTCGGCCACCATCAATGCCGCCTTCACGGCCAGTGCACTGCCTGTATTTACCGATGCTGAAAACGATCCACTGACCTACACCCTGACGGGTTTGCCCAATGGCGTCAACTTCGATGTCAACACGCGTGTGATCTCCGGTACACCAACCGCGAGTGGTCCTTTTAGCCTGACGTATTCCGCTAAAGACAGCCAGAATTCACCGGTTTCGACCACGCTAACCCTGACGGTTGCCAATTCGTCGACACCTCCGCCGACTGGCGCGTACGAAGGTTTCCTGGATGTGATCAACTGCGAAGGAGATATTTTCGGGTGGGTTTGGGATGCCAATCAACCCAACACTCCGCTGAACATTGAAATCCGGGATGATGGCAACCTCATTGCGACCATAACCGCTTCGCTGGCCCGGCCTGATCTGGTGAGTGCCGGGAAAGGCAACGGACAACACGGTTATTCCTTCATTATTCCGGCAACGCTGAAAAATGGACAAAACCACAGCATCGGAATGCGAGTTCAGGGAACATCGTACGAATTGATGGGCTCTCCGAAAACGCTTAACTGCCCCGGCGACGGAAGTCCGCTGCCCAACGATCCGAGCAACCAGCCACCGACCGGCCCTACCCTGGCGATTCAAAACCGCGAAATTGGCGTAGCGACAACGTATACAATTCCGGAGTTTACCGATCCCGAAGCCGGGGCGCTAACCTATGCCCTCAACGGTTCGGTTCCGGGTCTAAGCTACTCGGTGGCAAGCCGAACGCTGAGTGGTTCGCCCACAACGTTGGGGACGTTTACGACCAGCCTGATCGTGACGGACCCCAAAGGAAAAACAGCCTCGGCTCTGCTGACCTTCGTCATCACGAATGCTGGCCCACCGGCCAACGTTCCTCCGGCAGCCCCGGCGGTTTCGCCCCTGTCGGCCACGGTCAACGTCGCCTATTCGTCCACCTTACCGGCTTTCACCGATACCGATCCGCTGACCTATACCCTCACCGGGTTGCCATCGGGATTGGGTTTCAACACCGGCACCCGCGTCATTTCCGGAACGCCTACGCAGCAGGGTACGTTCTCACTGACGTATGCCGCCAACGACGGAAAAGTCACGGAAGACATGACAATTACGCTGACCGTTGCGGCTGGCGGTACCGCGCCCCCACCGGCTCCGGCGGGTAATTTCGACGGATACCTGACGCAGGAAGTCAATTGCAATACGCTTTCAGGCTGGGCCTACGACCGCACGAGTGTCAACCGGGTGGTCACGGTCGAGTTCTTCGATGGTGCTTCGATTGCAACGGGTCGGCTCATCGGGTCGATTGCGGCCGATGTCTTTAAACAACACCTACTGGATGCCGGTAAAGGAAACGGAGTTCACTGGTACGACTTCCCCATACCGGAAAGCATCAAAGACGGCCAGAACCATACGATCTGGGCACGGGTGCAGGGATCGGAATTTACGCTCAAATGGGCTCCTAAAACCATCCGATGCGTCGGTTCCGGAACCCCGACGAATGCCGCGCCGGTTGCGCCGTCTGTTTCGGGCCTGTCGGCTACCATCAATGTCGCCTTCACGGCCAGTGCATTGCCGGTCTTTACCGATGCCGAAAACGATCCGTTGACGTATACCCTGACGGGATTGCCCAATGGCGTCAACTTCGATGTTAATACGCGTGTGATTTCCGGAACACCAACGGCGAGCGGTACCTTTACGCTGACCTACTCGGCCAAAGACAGCCAGAATGCCCCGGTTCCAACCACCCTGACGCTGACCGTCGGCGGAGGAGGAACACCAACGAATGCGGCCCCCGTAGCCCCCGCGAGCATCTCACCCCTGTCGGCCACCATCAATGTCGCTTTCACGGCCAGTGCGCTGCCGGTTTTCACCGATGCCGAAAATGATCCGCTGACCTACACCCTGACGGGGTTGCCCAACGGCGTCAACTTCGATGTCAATACGCGTGTGATCTCCGGTACACCGACCGCCAGCGGCCCCTTCACGCTGACTTACTCAGCCAAAGACAGCCAGAATTCGCCGGTTTCAACCACGCTAACCCTGACGGTCAATACCGGTGGTGGCACTACGCCCCCGCCCACCAGTGGCGGCAGTGGACCGGGCAGTTACGAAGGGTACCTCGATGTGGTCAATTGCAGCACCATTCAGGGTTGGGTTTGGGATCGAAACCGACCCAACACCCCGATTGCGCTGGAATTCCTGGATGGGAATACGGTGGTAGGCGCGGTCGATGCCAATATTTTCCGGCAGGATCTGAAAAATGCCAACAAAGGCAACGGGATTCACGGGTATATCTTCACGGTACCGGCTTCACTCAAGGATGGGCAGAATCACTCGATCAGTGGTCGGGTGCCGGGTGGTAATTTCACCCTGAAATGGTCGCCCAAAATTCTGAACTGCCCCAATGGTGGTCGTGAGGGCGTTGCCACGGCAGAATTCACCTCCGATCTGTCGGTTAGTCCGAACCCCAGCAGCGGCCGGGTGGTCATCAGCTTCCGGCTGGCGGCCCAAAAAACCGCCCAACTGCAGGTGGTGGATGTGCTGGGCCGGGTTACGTGGCAGCAGGCCGTCGTTGGCAATGGCAAAGTGCAACACCAAACGGTGGATTTGAGCCAGGGCGGAACCGGTCTTCACTTTGTTCAGTTGAAAACCGGCGAACAGCAACTTATTAAACGTCTGCTGATTACCCAGTAAAAAATAGTTTTGAGTTGGAAAAGCCGCAGATCAATCGTCTGCGGCTTTTTTGTGTTCGCTTTTTTTACTAAAAACCAGTCCGAACGGCTACTTGATCGACAACACTTTGAATTCGGTTCGGCGGTTTCGCTGGTGTTCGGCCTCCGTACAATTCACTTCATTGGTGCAATTGTTGAGCAGAACCGATTCGCCATAACCGGCTGCAACCATTCGTTTGCGGCTAATCCCTTTCGACGCCAGGTAGCTGACCACCGAATTGGCCCGTTGCGCCGATAGATACCGGTTGTAAGCCGCATCGCCCCGGCTGTCGGTGTGCGATCGGAGTTCGACCGTGAGCAAGGGATATTTCTGCATGGTAGCCACCAGTTTATCCAGTTCCCGGGACGCATCCGACCGAATCGTCCACTTATCGAGGTCGTAATAAATGTTGTCCAACTGAACAATGTCGCCCACGCGAAGCATGTTCAAATCTGCCGACAGCACTTTGGTGGTCGCCCTGGATGTCAGTTTTTTAATCCGGTTGGTATTGGTGCCATATCGTTCCTTCGAGGCACTGAGGGTATAGTCGCAGCCTTCCGTCAGTTCAAATTCATACCGGCCATCGACGCCGGTGGTGATTTGCCGGATGGCGCCGTCGCAGTCGTTTTTCAAATTGACCGTAACACCTTCGATCGGCTTCCGGTCCTTTTCGCTCATGACCGTACCCCGTACTTTGGCTTTCTGAGAATCGACAATATCCCAGCCGTCGTTCACCGGAAGCGGTATATACTGCACGGTATCGATTATTTTCGGGGGTTGATTCAGCGCAATTTCCAGCCGGGAAGGCGAATCGTCGGTAAGTGAATTGGTTGAGAAACCAACCGTGCTGGTCACGTAACTATCTTTGGAAGCCCGAAAAATAAAATCGTTGTTAGACTCCAGACACAACTGCACCAAACCATCTTTTTTGGTCACCACCGTCCGGTCTTTGCGTCCTTCGCCCCGGGCTTTTATGTCGATCAGCACACTGTCGATGGGCTGCTTCGTTACCTCGTCGTAAAACCGGAGCGTCAGGTTCCGGCATCCGTAGAGCGAACTTTCCCGGACAAACCGGAAAATGTCGTCGTTGCCTTTTTGCCGGTTGGTGCTGAAATAACCGCCCTTTCGGTTTCCGTCGGTAATCATTCCAAAATCGTCCTGATCGGAATTGATCGGCGCATCGAGGTGTTCGACCGGCCCCACGGGTGCTCCATTAACGAGTGGAGCGTAGTAAATATCGAGGCCACCCAGCCCTTTTCGGCCATCCGAGGCAAAATACAGATTGCCCCTTTCGTCGATAAACGGGAATAAATCGTTGCCTTTCGTATTGATTTCTTTGCCCAGATTGACCGGTTTCGACCACTGGCCGTTTTCATTCCGGGCGACATACAAATCCGTCCCGCCGACGCCCCCCGGCATATCGGAAGCAAAAAACAGCAAGCGGTCGTCTTTGCTCATGGCCGGATGCCCAACCGAGTAATCGTCGCTGTTGAACGGCAATTCCTGAATATTGATCCAGGTGCCGTTTTGCTGAACGGCAGTATAGAGCTTGAGGTTTGTAACCCCTTCCGTACTTTGGCGTACCCGCCGACCATCGTAGTTATTCCGGGTAAAAACGACCTGATAGCCATCGCTGAAAAATGTAACCGGCCCTTCGTGGTAGCGGCTATTGAGCGAACGGCTGAAAGGCTGGACGGTTTTCGAAAACCGCAATCCTTCCGAAATATTGATCCCGCCATCGTATCCGCCAATGGTACGGGAATCGTTGGCTGAAGCGCGGCTGCGCGAATTGCCGCCGGACCGTTGGGCCTTACGAGTCTTTGTCGACACCGGTTTCGAAACCGTGCCATCGGCTTTAATCAACTGCGTGGCCTTCAACTGCTGCCGGTCCTGGACGTAAAAGAGGTCGAGATAACTGCCTCCCCCGCCTTTTCCGGCCGTTTCGATGGCGGCACTCGCTTTTTTTCCGGACACGAACACCAACCCGTCTCGGTAATACATCGGACTGAATTCAGCGTTCGAGGTGTTGAGCGCGAGGACTTCCAGCCGGTATCGAGTCGGTGTTTTTTTGCCGATCACACCCGTCGTTGGGTCTAAAAACGGCGAGGACTCTGCTTGGACTGCTTTTTCTTTCAGCTTGTTGTATCGGTCATACTGCTTCTGCGATTCGCTGTATTTTCCATTGGCCGCCAGGGTTTGGGCATAGTGCAGATAACTTTCAATGTGGTTTCCAGTCAACTCGGTTGCGGTGGTTAACGCCTGGTAAGCACGCTCGGCTTTTTTCAAATCACCCGCCAGTTGATAGGAATGTGCCAGATTAGCCTGCGCCGTCGTGCGTTGTTCAGCCGTCAACTTGTCCGGCAAATCGTCCAATAATTGATTGTAAATCTCAATGGCCCGCCCGTAGGCTTTCAGGGTATACTGCCGGTTTGCCTGCTGCAATAGCGTATCGGATTGTGCATAGCCGACAGCCACCGCACAGAAAAACAATCCGCAGGTGAACCAGAACTTATGCCAACGTTTCAAAATACAAGTGCCCATACTTGATCGTGCCAAAACCATTTACTATGCCAAAGCTGTCCTTTTTTTGACAGGCTGCATTTTATTGTTTGACAAAGCAACTAAAAATAAGCTACGGATTTGCTCCATCAACACGATTAGACCAATAAAATCCACGGATTGGTAACAAATCTGATGGTGCATAAATCATGCCAGCCAAAAACTGGCGGAGTTGATACCAATTTTCGGTTCGCCTGGAAAAGCAAACGCTTCCAACGAATTATTAGCTAAATTCGCTACCTCAATCCTGATCCTTTATTTTTATATACCATGCCCTCCTTTTTCTATCTGGTGCTGTACGGGTTTGCCATTCTCCTGACTGGCCCGGTAGCCGACTCTGATCATCTGGTAGCACCCGGCCATTTGCCGGTGGTGGTGGCCGAACCCAGCGGCAAACTGCATCTGACTTTTGGTCAGGATTCGGCGATTTATTACGCGACCACATCCACTAAAACCGCGTCATTCGGTACACCTACCGTGGTAGCGGTTCTGCCAAACCTGGTGGCAGGTGCCAAGCGAGGCCCCCAAATCGCGGTTACGGCCCAATACGTCGTTATCAGTGCCGTCAACCGGGCGGGTGATCTTTTTGCCTATTCACTGGACCGGGCAACGGGCCGGTGGTCATCCGCCGTGCGGATGAATGATGTGCCTCAGATTGCCAAGGAGGGGTTTCAGGCCGTCGCCGGGGCGTCGCGCGGAGTGTTTCATGCCGCCTGGCTCGACCTTCGGGACGATAAGAAGAACAAGATTGTGGGCACCACCTCCCGCGACGGGGGCCGAACCTGGTCGGCCAATCACGTGATTTATCGCTCCCCCGACGGCACGGTTTGCGAATGTTGCCGGGTTTCGATGGCGGCAAAAAACAATGACGTGTATGTGCAGTTCCGCAACTGGCTCGACGGCTCCCGGAATTTATACCTGGCCCACTCGACCGACGGCGGAAAAACGTATGCCCCGGCTCAAAAACTGGGAACCGGCACCTGGCCCTTAAAAGCCTGCCCGATGGACGGCGGTGCCGTGGCGGTTTCGGCTGCGGGCCAACCCTTTACCGCCTGGCGACGCGAAAACACGCTGTATACCTGCCAGCCCGGCGAACCGGAGCAAGCCATCGCTACCGGCCGCAACGTAACGCTCACCGCCGGATCAACGGGACCACTCCTGGCCTGGGACGATGCCGGGACGGTTTGGGTGAAATCCGGGAACAAGCCTGCGGTTTCGGTCGGAAAGGGTCAGATGCCCAGTGTGGCCGTGGCTGGCAAAACCGCCGTCTGCGTTTGGGAATTGGAGGGAAAGGTGATGACGGGGACGGTGGGGTTATAGGATTAATCCAGTGTAAATAGTTTAGGCCATTCTACGGAACCATTAATCAGAATATGGAGCAAAACGGACCATATCAATCCGTTGTTAATTCGAATGGTGCTGGCAATCAAGCCCATAAAAAATTGAGGCAGGACGTAAATGGGATATAGATACCATACCGAGTAATGGATCGGATCAAAATTGGTAATGTGAGCCAGGCTGAAAATAGCAGAGGAAACGATGATCCATCTGGAAGAGCTTACAGATGAATAGACATCTAAAACTTTCTTTTCAAACCGACGTAGTACTAAAAAAATACTTAGGCAACCCAACATTCTGATGTAGTAAGAAAACCCATCAATATAGTAAACGTCGCCTGTAAAGTAAAAAAGTAATAAAGACACTGAAATAGCGATTGTAAAACCCGAGGGCTTCAAAAATAACCTAAAGGCTAGTTCTTCAAAAATTGGAATCAAAATTGTAACCAGAAACACGCCGTAAAATAGACCTATATCTTTAAGAAGATCATCGACCCTAAAACGTGTAGACTTAATTGAAGGCTCACCGAGCCAGGGAAGAATTTTATTATCAACGATTAAAATAAAAATGATGGATAATAAAGCAAAAGTAATATAGAGCAACCATCCTTTAAATACAGATTTAAAGTTATCCTTAGAAGTGTTACCTGCGTATAATATTTCATTAAAAAAATCTAATAATCTATACATTAGGACTTACGTCTGATAATTATTACACTTTCGCTTTTGCCCCTAAATCCCCTAAAGAGGACTTGGACGCAGCTAAATCCGGATGCAGAAAGTCCCCTTTAGGGGATTTAGGGGCAAAAGCGAAAGTCCTATTCATATAACGCTTTTTTAAGCGTTAATAACTGAATCAATTTTAGGTTTATCTTTAAATGTGTTCAGTGTTTCGTACCCTCTGATAACAGGTCCAAATTTTATAGTAACAGATACATTTTCAATAATATCTTGCCTACTGTCAAGTAAAAATAAAATGAAACTTTATCTGGCAAATTCTTTCCCGATGTCAAAAAAATACCTTAGAATCGCCAATGAAATCATGCACATCCCTATCATGTAGAGAAATAAATTGATGGTCTTCTCAGCATCTGAATCTAATTTATTCATCTGAATAGCGTTAATCAATCTGGATTAGACGGCTTTAACACTAAAAACACAGCTCACTACGGACATTTCCCACACAGTCTACCTAAGAAATACGCCAATTGGCCTGCCAGTAAAATGAAAAAGCAAACAGCCATTACCAACATAAAGATTTTCTCGATATCTAACGTATCGGTGTCTAATCCACGCTTTAGGTCGCGTTTGATCAGCCTGTATAAATTGGTAATAGTTGTCATATTCTTGAGCGTTATTTAAAGCGGTTTTTTCGCGAGACCTAATGATACGTTCTTTGGCATAGTCATATCCCAAATGAAACAACCTGAACAAGGTTAGTATTAACACCGTTAACCAGGCTAGTTTTACTAGTTTTGACGCGATATGCATTCGGTTTTTCTTACCTTAGACGCACCGAGGACCAAAAAGTAACGCTTACCCTACCGCTTTCTTCATAACTGAAAAACCAGTAGGCTTGAAACAAAAAAGCCGCCCTGATCCTCAGACCAGAGCGGCTTTTGCAACGCTCTCCAAAATTAATTGCCCGGCTTCACCTCCGCAACGACTTTGATCTTGTTGTAATACAAGGTCGTTAGTCCTTCGAAACCGGAATCCGTGCCGACCAGCAACCACAACTCCCCGGCGTCGTTGGTTTTGGCCGTAATCGGCTGTGCCGTGCTGCGCTGAATGAGTTTATACTGCGTTGCGTCATCGCCGGCACCGACGTTGCCCAACACCGGCACGGCATCGCTGCCCGTAGCCTGGTTGCCTTTGTCGATGTTCAGGCGGTAATCGTCGCCTTCCTTCACCTTCTTTGGTTCTGTGGCCAAAACTCCGGCTTTCAGGTAGACACTGCCCCCCGGCGAACCGCCGATCCCGACGCTGTTTGTGGCGTATTTCGACGCTAATTCTATCTCAAAATCGATCGAATACGTCTGATTTGGTTTCAAACCCGTCACTTTCTTTTTCAGAAACATGAACAGATCGTCGCTGCGGTTGTGGCCCGAAATCATGAACGACTTTTTGGAAACATCCAGCGGCTCGGGCAACGCCTTGTGGCCCGACTGAAACTCAATAATATCCTCCTGCGCCGTCGAATAATCTGTCACTTCGGCAACCCAGCCGTCGGTATTGGCCCGAAAATCAGAGTTGGTCAAGGTTACCGGCCCATTGGGATCCACTTCACTATCCTGACAAGCCGCGCCCATGAATAACCAGATGGCGGCAAACGTCCATTTTACAAACTTCATACGGGTACTTTTTCGTGAAAAATAAACAAACGGTGTGATAGCTACCGGTTGAATGACCCCGGCTTGGAAGGCACCGTTGGAACGTTCGTTTATTTTTCGGCGGTTTTCTTCGCCACTTCCGACCCATTCGACAGAGAATGAGCCAGTTTCACCAGCCGAATAAATTCACTCCGGTAGCCTTCCGGGTCACGGCCCAGCGCCTGTTTTGCCAATGTTTCGACCTGATTATACTGCGCATTGCCCTTGAATTCCGAGTCCCGGAGCAGCAGCCCGAATTCGGCGACGGAAGCCGAAAACCGGAAGTCGGCGGAGGTGTTGCCCCACTTTTGCGGCTCGTACGTTACGACCTGTTTCATCAACTGGCTGGTTTCGTCATCCGGTTTTTTGTAGCGGATTTTCAGTGTCAGCAATTCATTCGGGTTGCCCGTCGAAGTTGCCTGCTGCCGGTATTTCAGTGGGTCCACTTTCTGCAAATACCGGCTTTCGATGCCCGCCGGAATGATTTCGTATAAAGCCGTCACGGTGTGCCCCGATCCCATTTCACCGGCGTCTTTCTTGTCGTCGTGGAAATCTTCGTTGTTCAGCATCCGGTTTTCGTAGCCAATCAGCCGATAACCCTGTACCCGCGCCGGGTTGAATTCCAATTGGAGTTTCACGTCTTTCGCGACCGTGAAGAGCGTCCCCCCGAACTCTTTGCCAAACACCTTCTGTGCTTCCTGCAAATTGTCGATGTACGCGTAATTACCGTTGCCTTTGTCTGACAATACTTCCAGTTTGTTGTCTTTGTAGTTGCCCATTCCGAAACCCAGCACACTCAGAAAAACGCCCGACTTCCGCTTTTCCTCCACCAGCCGCTGCATGTCACCGTCGCTCGAAACGCCCACGTTGAAATCGCCGTCGGTGGCCAGAATCACGCGGTTGTTGCCATCTTTTCGGAAATTTTCCTGCGCCACCTGATACGCCAGCCGGATGCCTTCGCCCCCCGCCGTGGAACCTCCCGCCGACAACTGACTGATCGCATCCTTGATTTTTTGCGGCTCATTGCCCGGCGTCGAAGGCAAAACCAGCCCGGCGGCTCCGGCATAGACGACAATCGCAACCCGATCCTGCGGACGAAGTTGATCGACCAGCAAGCCCAGGGCGGTTTTGACAAGCGGCAGTTTGTTGTTAGATTCCATCGAACCCGATACGTCGATCAGAAAAACCAAATTGGAGGCAGGCAGGTTGCCGGTCGGAATGCTTTTGGCCTGTAACCCGATGCGGAGCAGTTGCAAACCCGGATTCCAGGGGGAGTCGGACAACTCGGTTTTAACCGCCACCGGATCAGTCCCGGTCGGTTGCGGATCGTCGTATTCGAAGTAATTGACCATTTCCTCGATCCGGACGGCGTCTTTGGGCGGCAAGTTTCCGCCGTTCAAAAACCGCCGGATGTTGCCGTAAGCAGCCCGGTCTACATCGACCGAAAACGTGGTAACGGACTGGCTCTGAGCCATTCGAAAGCCGGTTTCATCAATTTTGTTGTAATCTTCGGTGTTAAAAACAGGAACGACTACGTGTTCAACCGCGTAGGAAGTGGCCGACCGCATACCCACACCCATCGGCCTCGGCATACTTTGTTGATGAACCGTACCATATCCGACCACCACCGATTCCTGCAACCCCCGGACATCGGTATTCAGTTTGACATCGACAACGGTTTGCGTCGTAATTTTCACTTCGGCTCGCTGAAAACCGATCGAATTGAAGATCAGCAATTGGGGACCGTCCGGCACAGCGATGGTGTAGCGGCCGTCGGCGTTGGTGGTTGTACCGGCCAGAGCGCCCCGGAAAGCGACATTCACGCCCGGCAGTGGCTGGTTCGTGAGGGCATCCGTCACGCGGCCCGTAATGGTACGACTGGATCGAACGGTCGATACGAAAAGCAGTCCGAGCATCAGAATTGAAAAAATAGTGCGCATGGTCGTATGGAATTGAGGAGTCTTTTTTCTCCTATGGATGCAAACCGGTTTTGAATTCCATACGGCACCGAAACTTTTTTTTGTAAGTTGCATAGCAGCCGTATCCAGCGTATGTTTTTCAGGCAGTTCCGAAAACCCAAACCCGTTACCGACGCAGACTACCTTTCGGCTTATAAAACTACGGGCGACCTGGAACTGCTTGGGGCATTGTATGAACGGTATATGGACCTGGTGTATGCGGTGTGTTACAAGTACTTGCGCGACGAAGACGAAAGCAAAGACGCGGTGATGCAGTTATTTGAACAACTGATTACGGATTTGCGGAAATACGAGATTCAGAACTTTAAAAGCTGGCTTCATTCAACCGCTCGGAACCACTGCCTGATGCACTTGCGGCAACGGAAAATGATCGCGGGGGAGGTGAATGACGAGACCGAAAGCAGGGCGATGCCGCTGACGGTTTGGCCGGAAACCGACGGTCTGGAACTGGAAACGAAGTTGAACCAACTGGACGATTGCCTGAAAACGCTGTCGGAGGAACAACGCACCAGCATTTCCCTGTTTTATCTGAACCAGAAAACCTATGCCGACATTGCCGAACTGACCGGCTACGATCCCAAGCACGTGAAAAGCCATCTGCAAAATGGCCGACGAAACCTGAAAATCTGCCTGGACCGGAACACCGACGCAACCCATGACTGATGCCAACCGACATAACGACCTCCTGACCGCCGACGACCTGCGCAACTACCGGGCCGGTACGCTTTCTGCGGCCGACCAGCACCGGGTGGAACGGCTGTTGCTGGAAAATCCGCTGTATGCCGACGCGCTGGAAGGGCTGGAAACCGCTGAACAGGAAGGCGTTGCGCTCAGTACGGCGTCGAATGCGTTGCGCAAACGGTTGCAAAACCGCATAGGCGACCCAAAAATCCGGCGATGGCCGGTTTGGATCCCGGCGGCCGCGGCTTCGGTGGTGCTGGCGTTGAGCATTGGGCTATATTTTCAGTTTCAGGAAAAACCAGAATCCGAGAAGGCGATTAGTCTGCCAGCACCAGAAATTTCAGCGTCAGAAGAGACCGCTTCGCCAGTCTTTCCTACCGAAATCCCTCGTTCGGAACGGATTGCGAAAAAGGTTGTGCCGCCGAAACCTGCACTGGCAGCCCCAAAAGTGGCACAGAACCCTCCCAAAGACAGCCTGATTTTTCCGAAGAATTATTTAATTGCCTCTTCGTCAGAACGGAGGGCAGCACCCGGATCGTTTCGTTCAGCATCCGAAGAAATCGTGGTTTACAACACGGCTGGTCTTGATAATCCGGGATTGAGCGGTCAAGTGACGGACGAAGCGAACCAACCCCTGGCGGGTGTTTCGATTGTTGCCAAAAATGCCCGACGTAGCAGCAGTAGCGATTCGTTGGGACGGTTCCGGTTGGGGAATGTCGAGAAAAATGATTCCTTACAAATCATGTCCGTCGGTTTTGAAACGCAAACCGTTCGGGTTGCTGACCTTGAAACCACCAAAATCCAGCTAAAACCGGATTCAAGGGCCCTGTCAGAAGTCGTTGCAATCGGATATGGTCAACATACGCCTGCAGCGAGACGGGTATCCTCGCTGGCCCTGGCGAACTCTGGCGCACCCTCCGCCCCGGCCAACTTCAAAACCTATCTCGAAGAAAACCGCCGGATGCCGCCCGAAGCAAAGGCGAAAAACATTGTCGGCACGGTTCGAGTCCGGTTTCAGGTCGCTGCCGACGGTTCGGTCAGCCAGTTCACGATTGTGCAATCGCTCGGGTACGGCTGCGATGCAGAAGCCATTCGACTCATCCGCGAAGGCCCGCGCTGGAAACCGGCTTTCCGGAATGGCCAACCATTCATCCAGTTTGTGGAACAGGACATTGCGTTCTGAAACCGTCTAACCGTCAGGGCTGTTTTCGGCGAAAATTCCCGGTAACTTGCCGGACTGATGTTCTACCCAAACCGGTCATCTGCTTCGGAAAAGACATGCTTCAATCCAAAAAAAAGGCACAACTACAGGAGACCCACGGCAAACCCAAATCAGAGTCGTTCGAATTTTTCAGGATTGAGCAATTCTTCGCCAACCGACCGAAAGAAAGCACGGATCACCTCATTTCCGACAAAACCTATCAGGATCTGGATTTTGACGAGGTCTTCATGTTCGTAGACCGGACGGTTTCGAAAGTGGGCCAGCAATATTTATACGCCAGGCTGCGAACCATCGATTTTTTAGAGGCTAAAAACCAGTCCTTCGAACGTCTCATCAAAACCTTTCAGGACGATGGCAGATTACGGGAAGATGCGGGAATTCAGCTCGCCAGTCTTTCGCACCAGAACGCCTATTACATTCCGTCGTTGTTTTTAAAATCCCATCTTCAGCCTCCAGACTGGTTTTGGGTGGTGAAGGTGCTGCCCTTTATCAGCGTTTTTCTACTGTTGCTGCTTCCTTTTTACCCGCCCGCATTTCTGTGGTTATTTGGCATTCTGGCGATTAATTATGCCATTCATTACTGGAACAAAAACAATGTATACCAGTACATTGCCTCCATTCCGCAACTGCTTCGTTTGAACCAGGTTGCGAAAGAACTGCGCCAGCATGAAGCCTTAAAACCGGAAACCGACCACGTCAATCAGGCGATTGAAATCCTCGATGAAATGGGCTATTCGATGTCTTTTTTCAAACTGGAGTCCAAATTGCAGAGCGAAGTGGGTATGATCGTGGAAGTGCTTACGGAACTTTTCAAAGCCCTATTTCTCATCGAACCGCTGTTGCTGTTTCGGGTTCTCCACCAAATCGACGCGAAAAGGGCGCAGATCGACGCGGTTTTTCAGTACGTCGGCAGGATCGATACGGCCCTATCCATTGCCTCGCTGCGGAAAGGTGTAACGCACTATTGCCAGCCGGAAATCACGGAAAAAGCGAAAAAACTCAGTGCGACGGATTTGTATCATCCGCTGATTCCCAATCCCGTTGCAAATTCCATTACCCTCGTCGATAAATCGGTTTTGCTGACGGGGTCGAACATGTCGGGAAAAACCACCTTTATCCGAACGATCGGGATCAATTGCATTTTGGCCCAAACCATTCATACTTGTTTCGCCAGGGAATTCAAGCTCCCGCCGATGCGCGTTTTGTCCGCCATTCGCATCGCCGACGATCTGCTCAGCGAAAAGAGTTATTATTTCGAGGAAGTGCTGACCATCAAAGGGATGATTGACGAAAGCCAATCTGAAATCCAAACCTTATTTCTGCTGGATGAACTTTTCAAAGGAACCAATACCGTCGAGCGAATCGCGGCCGGAAAAGCCGTGCTGACGTATCTGAACAAAGGGCCACACCTGGTTTTTGTTTCTACGCACGACATCGAACTCACTGATTATCTAAAAGATACGTTTGATTTATACCACTTTACCGAAATCGTGGAAGAAGACCGGATCGCTTTTGATTTCAAGCTCCGGGAAGGCAATCTCAAGACCCGGAACGCCATTCGGATTCTGGAACTGAATGCCTACCCGGCGGAGGTGATTCGCGAAGCCAATGCTTTATCGGAGAAAATGAGCAATGTGAATGGCTGAAATCCGTTGCCTTTTAAAAGCACTGCCAAAACCGGGACAACCAATGGCTCGTTTTCGTTCAGTGGATTCGGTCTTTTTAAAGCAGCACCGTTTTACGGAAACCTTTATCTTTGCGCCCTTCGAAAAAATGTCAAACATTTAATGACAGGAACAGTTGTAATGAATGCAAATCAAACTCACCTCACGCGAATGAATCGATTACATTGCACAATGAAAAGAAGTATAGTATTGGGAATGATGTTATTAGTAGCCAGCTCGTCTACCCTGCTGGCCCAGCAACGCTGGAGTGCCGGCCCCCGTCTGGGCGTCAATATCTCGAGCCTGTACGGCAAGAGCAGTTATTACAATGCCAAAGTCGGTTTAGTGGCGGGTGGCTTTGTCAGCTACAGTTCGATCAATCACTTTGGTATTTCGGCAGACGTTCTGTATTCGCAACGGGGTGGTAAATACGATCAACCCAGCGACCGAAGCAGCCATACGCAGTACCTCAACTATCTGGAGATTCCGGTGGTTGCCCGGTATTATCTGAACCTGAGCGGCAATTTCCGCCCTAATCTGTTCATCGGGCCCTCTTTAGGCATTTTGCTGAACTCCAAGCGCACGGATTCTATTTACCAGGGGCAGTCCTTCCCTGATGCGAAAACCGATGAAGAATTTGAACCCCTCGACCTGGGTGGAACGGCTGGTTTTCAGGCTAATTTTAAAGTCAAAAATCGCCAGCGTTTCCTGATCGATGCGCGGTATACCCTCGGCCTTACGAACGTCAGAACGAACCCATCGCCCTGGCTCGGTAATTCAACCGTGTCACTCACCCTCGGTTACAGCTTCGGCATTGGCCGAAACTATTAACATGTATTTCAGACTTTCGCTTTCTGCCCCTAAATCCCCTAAAGGGGACTTTAGCATCCGGATTAAGCTGCCGTACAAGTCCCCTTTAGGGGATTTAGGGGCAGAAAGCGAAAGTGTAACAAAATTATCAGACATAAGTCCTACGTAGATACGTATATCACTGTCCGTATAACGCTTTCGAAGCGGCTTCGTATTTATCACCGGCAACCCATTGGGGCCGGGCGGGTTTGTTGGCAATCAACCGGGCGGCATACGAAAAGGCTTGGCTGAACTTGAGCAAATACCCGAAATCAATTGTTTCCGGGTTGTCAGCCGCCTGGTGGTAATACTTCATAAGTTCCTCATCAAACTTCTTGAAACCGGCCGAGAACGTCGGGGCCGGGATTCCTTTCACCGCAAAATTGACGTTATCAGAGCGATCGAACAGATTTTGTTCGGGAGCTGGATCGGCAAAAACGCTCAATCCTAAGGCTTTGCCGGCGGTTTCTATCTCGGTTTTTGCGCCCGTTCGCTCCAGACCAACCACTGAAATGAGCGTGGTGTCGTTATAACCTGCGCCGTCGCTGTTCAGGTTAAAAATCGTTTGTTTCAACGGAATCAGCGGGTGTTCGGCGTAATACCGACTGCCCAGTAACCCCATTTCTTCGGCCGTTAAGGCCAGAATCAGAATCGACCGTTTGGGCCGTTGCGCCTGCAAGGCCTTCGCCGACGCCAACAATGCCACGGTTCCGAAGGCGTTGTCGCGCGCGCCGTTGAAGATGCTATCGGCCGGCGTATACGGCTGACCGCCTTGCTTGCCAATGCCCACATGATCGAAATGGGCCGACAGTAACACGTATTCGTCCTTCAGTTTCGGGTCGCTTCCTTCGATAACCCCCGCCACATTCACCGCATTGACAAGCTGCTGCGAACGACCCGACGTCTGAACCGTCACCGTTTGAGCGGCATCTTTCAGTCCGGCCAACTGGTTTTTTCCGTTATCGACCCAAAGGTGCAACAGCGTCGGCAATTCGGTGGACGTGGCCAGCGTCATTTGCTCACCCTGAAACGCCCGGGTTACAATCGGCCACGGATACGTTCCGCTCGTGTAGAGTTCAATCAGCCCAGCGGCTCCTTTCTCGGCCGCTAGTTTCCGCTTCTGTTCTGAAGCCGCCAGCAAGCCCCGGTTGGTGGTAACTTCGGGCGAACCGACCTGAGCCACCACGATTTTCCCCC
Source organism: Larkinella sp. (assembly GCF_965227735.1). Classification (NCBI taxonomy): domain Bacteria; kingdom Pseudomonadati; phylum Bacteroidota; class Cytophagia; order Cytophagales; family Spirosomataceae; genus Larkinella; species Larkinella sp. Next base: position 3,315,034 of record NZ_OZ245776.1, read on the forward strand.
GCACGTCACGCCCGTTGTAGCCATCGGCGGTTTCCGTCAGACCATAGCCGACGTATACGGTTTCCGCTTTCAAATTCGTCTCCTTTCCACCGATCACCACAAACTGTTTTCCCGCTTGCAGCGAATCGTTGCCGATTTGCAGTTTGGCGTAAGCAGCCGGTTTTGACCGGAGAAAGGGCACTTTCTGAAAATAATCCGCTTGCCCGGCCACCGGTTTTAGCCCCAGCGTCCGAAATTGTTCGGCAATGTAGCGGGCGGCCACAAAATTGCCCGGATCGCCCGTCCGGCGGCCCTGGAGTTCGTCGGCGGCCAGAAAGCGCATGTGCGCTTCGAGTTCGGTGCGACTGAGTTTGGATTCGGGAAGTTTGGCTACCGGCTGCGCCACCGCCAGGGCGGAAAGGAAAAAACCGGTTAACAAAAAGCCGTACGATTTCTGCATGATTGTGAAGTGTATAATTTAATTGGGTTGTTCAAAACGGCTGTTCCCCTGTTCGGCCTTGTCGCGCAGGTTTTGGGTGGGGCGAAACCGCTCTCCGCAGGCATCGGCCAGCCGGTCGGCTTCCTGCACAAAGGTTTTTATACCCACAAAATCGACAAACGACAGCGTGCCGCCCGTGTAGGCCGGAAAACCCCAGCCCAGAATGGAGCCAATGTCGGCGTCCAGTTGGGTTCGAATCACGCCTTCTTCAAAACAGCGTACGGTTTCGATCACCTGCCGGTACAACAACCGCTTTTTAATTTCGTCAATCGAAGGCTGATTTTCGGCCAGCGGGAAGAGTTCCGACAAACCCGGCCAGAGGTGTTTCTTTTCGCCCTCGGGATAGTCGTAAAAACCGGCTTTCGATTTTTTCCCCAACCGGCCCAGGGCCACAAATTTTCCGGCTACCTGATACGCCGTATCGTCGTCGGACATCACGCCATCCCGGATGCTCTGACCGGAAATTTTGCTGATCAAATCCAGCGCGACTTCGTCGGAAACGGCCAGCGGTCCCACCGGCATCCCGGCATTTTTTCCCGCGTTTTCGATCAAAACCGGATTCACGCCTTCTTTGAGCAACTCCATCCCTTCCGACGTGTAGGTCGTAAACACCCGCGACGTGTAGAAACCGTGGGAGTCGTTAACCACAATCGGCGTTTTGCGGATCTTTTTCACAAAATCCAGGGCGAAAGCGAGCGCATAGTCCGACGTTTGTTTTCCCACGATCACTTCCACCAACTGCATCTTATCGACCGGCGAAAAGAAATGCAGACCGATGAAATTTTCGGGTTTGGCCGATGCCTGCGCCAGTCCGCTGATCGGCAGGGTCGAGGTGTTCGACGCAAAAACGCCCGATTCAACCAGCATTGGTTCAGCTTCTTTCGTGACCTGTGCTTTCAAATCACGGTTTTCAAAAACCGCTTCGATAATAAGGTCACAGCCCCGCAAATCTTCGGCTTCGGCGGTGGTTTTGATCAGATTCAAGGTGGCTTCGGCCTTTTCGGGCGTTCCTTTCCCCCGCTCGATGGCTTTTTTGAAGACCGTCCGCGAATAGGCTTTGCCTTTTTCGGCCGCTTCGACCGACACATCTTTCAAAACCACTTCCAGACCGGCCAGTGCGGCTGCGTACGCAATGCCCGATCCCATCATACCAGCTCCCAGAATACCGACTTTTTTGACGTCTGTCGCCGGAATCGTCTTCGGACGGCTGATGCCTTTGTTGACTTCGTTCAAACCCAGAAACATCGTTTGGATCAACCCTTTGGCCACTTTCGAGGTCGCGACCTGCACAAAATACCGGGCTTCGATCACCAGCCCGCGGTCGATGTTCACCTGCAACCCTTCGTAAACGCACGACAGGATGGCGAGGGGGGCCGGGTAGTTTCCGCGCGTTTTTTCCATCAGCATCGCTGTTCCTGCACTGAACACCCGCGCCCCCGTCGGGCTTTGCACCGCTCCACCCGGCACCTTGAAATGCTCTTTTCCGACAATCCGACCGGTTTTTCGGTCACGCTCGTCCCACGGTTGCAAGGGTTCGGGATGGGCAGCAAGCCACGCAAAGGCTTTTTCCAGCAATTCGTCGCGGGACGTCGCCAGCTCATCGACCAGACCCAGGGCCAGGGCTTCTTTCGGACTCACGCGTTTGCCTTCCAGTAACAATGGCAGGGCCGCTTCCATCCCGAGCATTCGGGGCAACCGCTGGGTTCCGCCCCCGCCGGGCAGCAAACCCAGCGTCACTTCAGGCAAGCCAATGACGGCTTTCGGGTTATCGAGTGCAATCCGGTGGTGACAGGCCAGACAGGCTTCGTAACCGCCACCCAGCGCCGTACCGTTGATAGCAGCGACCACCGGTTTTCCCGATGTTTCGATGCCCCGGAAAACCCGGTTCAGTTCCGCCGAAACCTTCAACATGTCCCCCGGCTCTTTGTCATTATTGCGGAGAATCATTTTCAGATCGGCGCCGGCAATGAATTCATTTTTCTCCGACGTAATGATGATGCCTTTGACCTCCGCGTCGTCGTAAGCCCGTTGCAGCGCAGCCTCGAACGCAGGTAAAGAATCGTCGTTGAGCACGTTCATGGGCGAGCTGGTCATGTTCCAGCTCAGCATAGCGACGTTTCGATCGATGGTGTAGTTAATCATGGTCAATGGCTTAGTTGATTCGTTCAAAAACCGTGGCAACACCCATTCCTCCGCCCACGCAGAGCGTTGCCAGCCCCGTTTGCCGACCGGTTCGTTCCAGTTCGTCCAAGAGTGTCGCCGAAAGAATGGCCCCGGTTGCGCCCAGCGGATGCCCCAATGCAATGGCTCCGCCGTTCACATTCAACCGGCTGTGATCGACGCCCAATTGGTCCATATACAGCAACGGAACGGCCGCAAACGCTTCGTTTACTTCAAACAGGTCGATGTCGCTGAGCTGCATACCGGCTTTCTTCAGCACTTTCTGCGTGGCCGGAACCACGCCGGTGAGCATGATCGTCGGTTCGGTTCCAATAACGGCAAAAGCCCGGATGCGGGCGCGGGGTTTCAGACCGGTTTTTTCACCAAATTCTTTCGAACCAATCAACAGTCCGGCGGCTCCGTCGACAATCTGTGAGGAATTTCCCGCGTGGTGAATGTGGTTGATTTGGGCCAGATCGGCGTATTTCAGTAGGGCCAGCGCATCGAAACCGGCTTTCCCGATGGCTTCAAAGGCGGGTTTTAGTTTCGACAGACTTTCGGCGGTGGTGCCCGGACGAACACCTTCATCGCGATCAAGCAGGGTAGCGCCTAGCTCGTCTTTGATGGCAACCAGTGTCCGGCCAAACCGGTTTTCCTGCTGGGCCACCGTAGCGCGTCGGTACGATTCGGCCGCAAAGGCGTCGGCATCGGCGCGGCTAAAACCGTATTTGGTCGCAATTAAATCGGCGGAAATACCCTGCGGAATGATGTTGTGCCGGGCCACAATCTGCGGATTCATGAAAAGCGCCCCGCCGTCGGAACCGATGGGAACGCGGGACATCGACTCCACACCACCGGCCACAACGGCTTCAAACTGCCCCGACAGGACATAAGCTGCCGCCATGTTGATGGCTTCGAGTCCGGACGAGCAAAAGCGGTTTAGTTGCACCCCGGCGACGGTTTCGGCGTAGCCCGCTTCGATGACAGCGGTACGGGCGATGTCGGCGCCCTGTTCGCCAATGGGCGTTACGCAGCCCATGATGACGTCGTCGAGAAGAGCGGTATCGAGTTGATTCCGGTTCTTGAGTTCGCGCAGAACGCTGGTCAGTAATTGAATGGGCTGGACGTCGTGGAGGGAGCCGTCACTTTTTCCCCGGCCACGGGGTGTGCGAACAGCGTCATAAACAAAGGCCTGGGTCATAGGAATGGTTGCTTATCGGATTTCACAACCGTATGCGGACATACGATCACCGAAAAACAAACTTACCGGTATGCCCAATAGGCCGCAAGCAAATACCTTAAAATCGACAGGCTGAATTGGTGATTTTCCTGAACTCGTGGAAAATTAGAGTTCAACCGCTTCCGGTTTTTGGGAATCCAATGCGGTAAAAATGGAGTTTTTACTAATGTATTCCGGGATGACCAGTTTGATAATCCGCACCAGTTTCGTGGCATCGCCCTCGACCAGGCGATACCGCAGTTCTTCCAGAACAGCTTTTATCTCGTTCACGTCCGGCGTATTGACCCGGGCAACCATGATTTTCGGATGGTGGGTCGGCAAGGTCTCTTCGTTGTTGTTCAAGAGTTCTTCAAACAGTTTTTCGCCCGGACGTAACCCGCTGTATATCATCTGGATTTCTTTTCCCACAGTATACCCGGAAAGGTGAATCATTTTTCGGGCCAGTTCGGCGATTCGTACGGGTTCGCCCATATCGAACACGAACACTTCGCCCCCTTTGCCCATCGTTCCGGCTTCGAGCACCAACTGGCAGGCTTCGGGAATGGTCATGAAATAGCGGATGATGTCCGGATGCGTTACTGTTACCGGCCCACCGGCCTGGATTTGCTGCCGGAAAACCGTTACGACCGACCCATTGGAACCCAGCACGTTACCGAACCGCGTGGCAATAAACCGGGTCTGGCGCAGCTTGCCAGGCTGCCGATTCAGGCTCTGCACGTACATTTCGGCCAGGCGTTTGGTAGCTCCCATCACGTTGGTGGGGTTCACCGCCTTGTCCGTCGAAATCATGACAAATTTCCGAACACCGAATTGAATTGCTAAATCGGCCACAATCTGAGTTCCCAGCACATTGACCCGAACGGCTTCGTAGGGGTGCTCTTCCATCAACGGAACGTGTTTGTAGGCAGCCGCGTGAAAGACGAAATCGGGTTTGACATCCCGGAAAATATGGTGCATTCGCACTTCATCGGCCACATCACCAATTTTCAGAGTCAGGTGGGTGGTGGCCAGCACGTTTTTATATTCCCGGCGCAAATTAAATTCCAGATCGAACAAGGCCGACTCGGCCTGATCCAGCAATACAATCGTATGCGGTCTATGACTGATCACTTGCCGAACCAGCTCGCTCCCGATAGACCCGGCGGCTCCGGTAACGAGCACCACCTGATTGCGCAGTTGTTCGCCGGTAACCGGATTGACGACCTGAATGGGAGCCCGTCCCAGCAAATCTTCAATCCGAACGTCCCGAATCTGCGAAGATTTTAATTCGCCGTCGATCCACTGCCCCACCGTCGGAATGGTTTTCACACTGACGTGATGTTGTAGAAAAAACTCGGTTATTTCGTTTTTCTGACGCAGATCGGCGGTTCCCATCGCCAAAATCACCTGCGGCAGAATGGCCTGATTCCGTACATACCGCTCATAGGCCTCCTGGCGCGAGATGACTTTTATGCCCTGAATTACTTTTTGAATTTTGTACGGATTATCGTCAATAAATGCCAGAATGGTGTAGCGCTGGATGGAGTCCTGGGCAAGGGCCTTGCGCGTCAACAGGCCCGTTTCGCCCGCGCCATAAATCAACACCGGTTGTCGGACTCCTCCGTTCCCGGCCCGCAAGGTCCAGTAAAATGCTTTGGCCATAAACCGGCTGACGGATAGCAGTACGAGGCAGGAAAAATAGTCGATCAGTAAGATGGACACCGGAATATAAACCGAAACCCGCCCGGTCAGTTGCCAGAAAAGAAACGAACCCACCGCCGTGACAACTGCGCTGAGCGTAACGGCATAAACCAGCAAGGTGACATCTTCCAGACTCGTGTGCCGGATAATGCCCTGATAAGGCCGAAACAGCAAAAAAAACAGAAACCGAATACCGACAATGACCTGTAAACAATATAAAAAGTCGGCCCGGTTAAGACCACTGGTTTCAAAATTAAACCGCAGAAGATAAGCGACGGAAAACGATACAATACAGATGATTACATCGATACTCAGCACGAGATAACTGGACACGAAGCGTGTTGCACTCGTTTTTAGTAGTTTTTCAATCATTTTTTCACAGGTCGGTAAATACTGGTTATCTAACTGCCGGTTATTGCTGCGCGTGTTCTGCAAAATTGCTTTTACAAACAAGTATAAGAATATTAAAACAAACTTTCACTATCGGTGTAAAACGGCTAGGCTAATAACGCCCGCAGGGCTGGCAACAAGTCTGGGAATTGATACTCAAATGCAGTTTCTTCCCGGATCCGTTTATTCAACACATAGTTGCCTCCCAGTACCACAATCGCCATTTCACCAAAAAGCAACCGAATGGCAAAGGCCGGTACGCGGGGTAAAAGATGCGGCTTGTTGAGTAAATCTATTATTTGACGCGTAAAAGTCTCATTAGTCACAGGCCGGGCGGCAACGGCGTTATAAATTCCCCGCCAACGCTCATCGGTAGCCGCCTGAACATACATCCGGCAGAGGTCATCAATGTGAATCCACGACATGTATTGTTGCCCCGACCCCAGCGGAGCACCGGCTCCCAGGCGAATGGGCTGCACGAGTTTGGGCAAAGCACCGCCCTCCATCGTCAGCACAATTCCCGTCCGGAGTTTAACGGTCCGAATGCCTAAGGCGGCCACTTCGTCGACCGAACGCTCCCAGGCCCGAACCACCTGCGCCAGAAAATCACTTCCGCCTTCGCTGATTTCCGTCAGCGGGCGGTCGCCGGTATCTCCGCCGTAATAGCCGATGGCCGAAGACGAGACAAACGACTGAACGTGGTGTTTGCCCGAACGCAGGGCATTGGCCAGTAATTGGGTGGATTTGGTGCGGCTTTCAATGATTTGCTGTTTACGCTGGTCGGTCCAGCGTTCGTCGGCAATGCCGGTCCCGGCCAGGTGAATAATGTGGTCAGCCGTCAGGATGGCCTGCGGATCGATATGCCCTTTGTCGATGTCCCACTGATAAACTGTGACATTCGGAGTATCTTTTTTGGATGCAGAACGACTCAGCAACGATACCTGAAAGCCCTGCTGAAGCAACATTTGGGTAAGTCGGCGGCCGATGGTGCCGGTGCCGCCGGTAATCAGAATAGTTTTTGCCATGACGATAGAGGATGGTCATGGTTTAACCAACCGTAGAATGAATTTGTTGCCTTCCCGGCTTATTTCAAAGCCGATAATTGCTCCTGATTGGGCAGTGACGAACGGACCGCGACGGTTTGCGGGGCGGCAAAAACCGTCTTGCCTTCATCCAGAAAACCGGCGAAATTATTGACATCCAAGTCATAATTCTTCGGCTTGACCAGTAGTTTTCCCGTTTGATCCACGATGCAGTAGTGAGGCTGGGCGTTGTTGTTGTAACGAACAATCTGCAAATCGGCATTTTGCGCCCCGATGGTTTTCTTTTGCTTTTTGTCGTAGGTCGAAGTATACCAGGCGGATTCCGGCAATTCGGTTTTGTCATCGACATATAAGGCCAGAATGACGTAGTCGTTTTGCAACCGGCGCAGAATCGGCTCTTCCGACCACACGCGGGCTTCCATTTCCCGGCAATTCACGCAGCCGTGGCCCGTGAAGTCAATGAAAACGGGCTTGTTCACTTTGGCCGCGTAGGCCAGCGCCTGTTTGTAGTCGAAAAAACCCTGCAGTCCGTGCGGCAACCGGAATAATTCGCTGTATTTTGGTTTTTCGCCCAACGTATTTTGTTCCGGCGTAGCGTTGCTGGCACCCCGGAAGCCAAAATCCTGGGTCGTTTCGGGTGGCAGATAACCGGCCAGGGCTTTCAAGGGGGCGCCCCACAAACCGGGAATCATGTACACCACAAACGCGAAGGTAACGATAGCCAGCAGCAGACGCGGCACACTGACGGTTTTGGTTTCGCTGTCGTGCGGCAGCCGGACTTTTCCGAGCAGGTAAAAACCGATGAGGGCAAAAATGACGATCCAGAAAGCCAGGTACACTTCACGGTCGAGCAAATTCCAGTGATAAACCTGGTCGGCAATGCTCAGGAATTTCAACGCCAGCGCTAGTTCCAGAAAGCCCAGCACCACCTTCACCGCGTTCAGCCAGCCGCCTGATTTCGGCAGGCTTTTAAGCCACTGCGGAAAAGCAGCAAACAGCGTAAACGGAATGGCGAAAGCCGCCGAAAAAGCCGCCATGCCGACAATCGGTTTCAACACTTCGCCCCCCGCGGAGGCCACCAGCAAACTGCCGACAATCGGCCCCGTACAGGAAAACGACACCAGTACCAGCGTGAAGGCCATGAACAGAATCCCGGCTATACCGCCTTTTTCGGACTTGGCATCAATGGAATTGACCAGCGAATTCGGCAAAACAATTTCGAACAAGCCCAAAAACGACAGCCCAAAAATGAAGAAAATGGCGAAAAACAGGACGTTGGGAAGCCAGTGGGTACTGACGAAATTGGCAAATGCCGGGCCGTTGATCCGCGAAACCACGGTGCCAATCAGCACGTAAATAAAAATAATGGACAAACCGTACAAAACCGCTTTCCATAATCCGTGGTCTTGTTTGGTAAAGTAGCTGACCGTCATCGGAATGATCGGAAATACGCAGGGCGTCAGCAAAGCCAGCAGACCCGACAGAAAAGCGGCAATCATAAATCCGATCAGCGACTCTTCCGGTTTTTCCGCCGACGCATCGGTCAGTTGGGGTGTAGCAACCGGCGCTTCGGCGGTGGTTACGGTTTCCGAATCCGGGCTGGCGGCTCCGGTTGGAGGGGCAACGGCAACGCGGGAATTTGTATCTGACGTGATTGAAGTGGATGCGGGTTCGCCTGTTGCGACGGCTTCCGAAGTTGGTTTGACGGGCGCTGGTGCCGCAGCCGCGCCCACGGTTTTTACCGAAACCGAAAACTCGTGTTCGGCAGGTGGCAGGCAGTTGGTGCCGGAGCAGGTTTGGTATTCCAACGTTCCGGCAATAACCGGATTGGCTTTCAGAATTTTAACCTTTTGAATGAGCGTCGCTTTGTTCTCAAAAAACCGCACTTTGCTGTTCCAGACTTCTTCAAACTCCTCTTTCGGAGCTACAGAAACGAACGAGCCGACTTTTTCAAAGCTGCCGTTTTCCTTTAACTTCAAGGTCGTCGGAATCGGGCCAATGTCCGGATTCAGGTCCGAAGCATACATATGCCAGCCTTTATCGATGGTCGCATTCATGCGGATCTCAATCACCTCACCGACTTTGGCTTCGGTTTTCGATGCGGTGAACGTCCAATGCGTCGGATCAGGCTGAATTTGCGCTGTCGCCGTCAGCGTTACGAAAAATACCGTCAGAAAAGAGAAAAAATGACCAACTTGTTTCATATCAATGGCTTACTAAATTGCCCAACCTTACAACACGATTTCTGCAAAAATATCTCCAATCCACGCACAAATCATCCGGACACCAAAAAAAACACCCTGCCGGAGCTCCAGCGGGGTGTTCTGCACAACCAACCTATATTTTGTTTTAGTAAGGACGAAAGAGCAGAGACAAGAGAATAAAGAGAAACCATTTAACCACAAAGCAGTCAGTCTTTATTCTCTCGTCTATCCTCTCTTGTCTTTATTCTCTATTCTTTACTCTCTTTTAAACAGCAACGGATTCAGCTCGCCTTCGGGTTTGCTACCGATGGGGTAACTCCCCAACCACGTCGTCCAGTCAGCTTCCTGATAGGTATTTTGGGGCTGCGTAATGGTCTGTTCGGCATCCATGTAAATCATCGTCATCACCTTGCGCGGGGTGCTGGAGGTGTTGGGCCCCGCCCGGTGGAACGTCCAACCGGCGTGGTAGCTCACCTCGCCCAGCTCGAAAGGTGTGTCGTTGATGGTAAAATTCTGGTTGGCCAGTTCCTCGGCCAGCAACCGCTCGCTTTCGTCGCTGATCTCGATGTTGCGGCCAATTTCCACCTGCTGGCTCTGCTCGGCGAAGGCCAGCGGCCCCATTTCCATCGGGGTGTCCTGCAACGGTATCCAGACAGTAACGGTTTTGGGAGACGAAAGAGGCCAGTAGAACTGGTCGGCGTGCCAGGGCGTAAAACCGCCCGACGGTTCTTTGTACAGCGCCTGATCGTGGTAAAGCCGAACGGCATCGACGCCCATCAGATCGGCCGCGATTTGGGCCAGCCGACGGGAGAATACGAACTCTCTGGCGGTTTTGTCTTCCCGCCAGAGGTTCATAATCTGGAGGAACGCGCGCTCGTAGGTCGTACGCTCTTCCATGGATTTAGTCAGGGTATTCAGCCTGATTACCAGATCGGTAATTACTTCTCCGTAGTGCTTGAGAACGTCCGGGCTGAGCACATTTTTTAATTTGACGTAACCGTTTTTTTGATAAAACGCGATTGCTTCCGGACTGACGGTATAGGCTTCGTTCAGTTCGTCGAGCAAAGAAGTGTTGTCAACGGTCACGGGCATACGATTAATGGGTTTAGGAAAAATCAGTGACACAAATTTGATTCAATTGTTTCTTGTAAAAATTTAATTATTATGCCAATAAGTGTATAATTGTGACTTTTTGTTCCCCATATTACCCGTAGAGAGTAAAAATACAACATGTTGTGAAAGCTTTATTTGAAAAAATTGAGTTGGGAGATCATAATTCCCTGCGGGTGATGCACGTCGACTTGCCGTATTTCGACGCTCCCTGGCATTTTCATCCCGAATACGAATTGACGTATATCGCCCGAAGCCACGGCAACCGGTTTGTCGGCGATCATGTCGAGCCCTTCGATGCCGGTGACCTGGTGCTGCTGGGGCCGGGGTTACCGCACTTCTGGCGCAACGACGATGAATATTACCAGCCGGATTCCGACCGCCGGGCCGAATCCATCGTGGTGCAGTTTTCCCAGTCGCTGGGCGACACCCTCCTCCCCCAGTTGCCGGAAACCCAGCCGTTGATGGCCTTGCTGAATCGGGCCCGCTACGGCGTGCGGTTTGGAAAAGCGAAAGTGGCCGAAGTGACCCCCGCCCTCGAAACCTTGTTGAAATGCCAGGGACTCGAACGGTTGCTTCGCCTGCTCTTCCTGCTCCAGCAACTGGCCAGCGACGCCGACGCCGTGATGCTGGCCAGCGACAATTATGAACTGAAAGCCAGCGAAGCCGAAACCGAGCGAATGAAACGGGTGCTGGATTTTATGCTGGCCCATTTTCGGGAAGAAATCCGGGTCGACGACATGGCTTCCGTGGCCGGTATGGCACCGGCCGCTTTTTGCCGGTATTTCCGGAAGCGAACCCGCAAATCGTTTATCGAATACCTGAACGAACTGAGGATCAGCCACGCCCGTAAATTGCTGGTGCAGTCGGACCTCAGCATCAGCCAGGTTGGACTGGAGTGCGGTTTCAATAATATCTCGCATTTTCACCGGCAATTCAAGCTGCACAACGGCACTACACCCCTGAAATACCAGTCCCTTCAACATAATAAGTAGAAGACAACAAGAATGCTGTTTTTCTCCGTACTTTTGTACCAGTATTGTTAATTTGTTATCCAACTACGAATAGCCATTCGCTCCGGCGAACCGTTTAGCATGTCGACACTAGTTACTCCCATCACCCGTGATACGCAGGTATTTGAGCTTATCGCCAAAGAACAGCACCGTCAGGAATCCGGTATCGAATTGATCGCTTCCGAAAACTTCGTTTCCAAGCAAGTCATGGAAGCCGCCGGAACCGTACTGACCAACAAATACGCCGAAGGCCTACCGGGCAAACGGTATTACGGCGGTTGCGAAGTGGTGGATGAAATCGAGCAGTTGGCAATCGACCGCGTGAAGGAATTGTTTGGTGCTTCGTGGGCCAACGTGCAACCGCACTCGGGTGCACAAGCCAACACGGCGGTTTTTCTGGCCTGCCTGAAACCGGGCGACACCATTCTCGGTTTCGACCTGTCGCACGGCGGTCACCTCACCCACGGTTCGGCCGTGAACATTTCGGGAAAATATTTCCGGCCGACGTTTTACGGCGTTGAGCAGGAAACCGGCGTCATCAACTACGACAAGGTCGAAGAAACCGCCCAGCGCGAACGCCCGAAGCTGTTGATCTGTGGTGCTTCGGCCTACAGCCGCGACTGGGATTACGTTCGGCTCCGCGCCATTGCCGATTCGGTGGGCGCGTTGTTGCTGGCTGATATTTCGCACCCGGCTGGTCTGATTGCCAAAGGCTTGCTGAACGACCCGATGGATCATTGCCACATCGTGACCACGACCACGCACAAAACCCTGCGCGGCCCCCGTGGCGGAATGATCATGCTGCGGAACGATTTTGAAAACCCATTTGGCATCAAAACGCCGAAAGGGGACCTCCGGATGATGTCGTCTCTGCTGGACTCGGGGGTTTTTCCGGGAACGCAGGGCGGGCCGTTGGAACATATTATTGCCGCCAAAGCGATTGCGTTTGGAGAAGCGTTGTCCGACGAATTTGGTGACTATGCCAACCAGATCCAGCGGAATGCGCAGGCGATGGCTGCAGCTTTTGTGTCGCGCGGGTATCAAATTATTTCGGGCGGAACGGATAACCACCTGATGCTGATCGACTTGCGCTCGAAAGGTTTGTCGGGAAAACTGGCAGAAAACACGCTCATCAAGGCCGACATTACCATCAACAAAAACATGGTTCCGTTCGATGACAAGTCGCCGGTGGTGACGTCGGGGATGCGGGTTGGCACGGCGGCCGTCACAACACGCGGCATGAAAGAATCTGATATGGAGCAAATTGTCGTATATATTGACGACGTGCTGATGAATCACGATAACGACGCCAAAATTCAGGTCGTAAAAGAAGAAATCAATTCCTGGATGAAAGCGTTTCCACTTTATAATTAATTGTGAATGAGTGAATGAGCGAATGAGTGAATAGGATCAAAGATCACGCTTTTAATCGCGGCAGCTATTCACTCATTCGCTCATTTACTCATTCACTCATTTACTTCAATGAAGCCCATAGACCAAGAGTTTGATAGCGAGAGTGAGGTTGAAGAAGCCGGGGAAATGACCTTCCTCGAGCATCTGGAGGAACTTCGGTGGCACCTGGTTCGGGCCATTGGATCGATTGCGGTATTTTCGCTCCTGAGTTTCATCTACATTCGTGAAATATACGACAAGGTGATTCTGGGACCGTCAAGCCCCACCTTCTGGACCTACCGGATGATGTGTAAGCTGTCGGAAAAAACCGGCTTCACGGACTTATGCGTTGAAAAGCTGAATTTTACGCTCCAAAGTCGTGAGGTGGGTGGTCAGTTTACAATGGCACTGACAGCCTCGCTGATGATTGGCCTGCTGTTTGCTTTTCCCTACGCTTTCTGGGAACTGTGGCGGTTTATCATGCCAGGTTTGAAATCGTCAGAACGCCGGGCTGCGCGGGGTGCCGTTTTTTTCGTAACGTCGCTGTTTTTCTCGGGTGTTCTCTTCGGTTATTACATTGTTTCCCCGCTGGCGCTCAACTTCCTGGCCAATTTCCAGCTTGATCCGCGCATTGTCAATGAGTTCGACATTACTTCGTACATTTCAACGCTCGCGACGCTGACGCTGGGCTGCGGCTTGACGTTCCAGATGCCGATTGCGGCTTTTGTCCTGTCTAAAATTGGTATTCTGACCCCCCAGTTCATGCGCGCCTACCGCCGTCATGCGCTGGTCGTCATTCTGGTGGTTGCGGCCATCATTACTCCCTCGCCGGATGTATACAGCCAGATTCTGGTGGCCATTCCGCTGGTGCTGCTCTATGAAGTAAGTATCTGGGTATCGGGCTACGTGCAACGGCTGCGGCTAAAAGAAGAGCAGGAACTGATGAAGAGCGACGGATATGAAGATTAAGCAGCCGTATCTGCGAACCGCTTTAAGTAAAATGATAAATGTAAAATGATGAATGGTAAATGTAAAAGGGTGCGGTATTGATGCCCTTTTACATTTACCATTCATCATTTTACATTTATCATTCCTGTTGTTTTTCTAACAGTTGGACAACCTACCTGGAAGAGGTCGTCTTAGAATTTCCCGGTGATTCCCAATCGGATGGGGGATATCCCCAGGCCCACTTCGGCAAAACCGCCGATTTTCTGGCTAAACCGGTAGAAGCCCCCGAGGTGTATACCCGGAAAAATGCCTTTGGGGCGGGGTTTAAAATAGCCCGCATGATCTTCCTTATCACGGCGCATGGTGCTGCGTGTGCCAACGGCCAGACCGGCATACGGATCAAATTTATCATCCCCGATGGCCAGCAGGTTGGCCAGGTGGTAGGAACTGCGGAGGCCGATGCTCACAAACTGCGATTTCCACTGGCGGTCTCCGAATTTGGTGCCGTACAGGGCATAATCGAAAAAACCGCCCACGCTGACCTGATCCGTAAAGCCGAGTTCGAAAGAGGCTCCGTTGCACAATCCCCCCAAAGCATACGTCTGCATCCCCAACCCCATGTTGAGCATGAGGTTCACTTTTCGGGCTATTTGCGAAAAGCCGGGCGTTGCCGCCGTGGAGAACCAGAGAAAGATATACAGTATTTTTAGCTTCACAACGGGTTGATAGTTACGCTCTTCTAGTTGTTTACTGTTCCGGAAAGAGGTCATTCGCGCCTGCATCCATCACGATACGACAAAAGTGGTAACCAAACGACGGGAATCAAATCGGTAAAAGGTTCAACTGGGAAAACCACAAACTGAAACGTGTAAAACGACCCTTCAGTGGTGAACGCCGGTGTTGGTTCAGCGGCAAACCTACAACGGAAAAAGCAGAATTAAATTTTACGGGCGAAGAAAGACCCGCAACGGTTTATGTCTTTTTTCTCTTGTCTTACTTCTTTTCTCTCGAAACGGTTTTGCGAAACCCTATAAAACCGCCCAGAGCGTCCTCATACAATTGCCCCGCATCGGCCGACAGAGCGGCTGTCAGATAGGATCCACCAAGCCAGCGCAACGGAAAACCAGCCTGCACCCAGGTCGACACCTGCGTGGGAGGTCCCGCCAGAAAAACCTCCGGAATCCCGTAATTGCGGCTGTAGGAAACCTTGGCACGCAGGTCGATTTGCCGGGCCACCGTCGCCCGCAGGGCCGCATGAAACACCTGAACCCGGTTGTTGACAAAGGCCCAGTCGCTGGTGTTTTGATAAGCCGCCTGAATGTCCTGTCGGCGGGTCAGAAAAGGTGTCCCGATTACCCGGTTCTGGTAAGTCCAGCCTTCCCGATATTGCGAATTATTGAAGTAATTATCGGCTCCTTTCCAGGCTTTGTCGGTTTGGTATAAGGTAGGTCCGCTCTGGCTCAGCGTGGTCAGAAATTCCAAGAGAACTTCATTCAACTGAAAACCGGAAGCACCCGGACGGTTGTTGCGCAGCCGAATACCGCTCAATCCATCGGGAAGATTCTTGAAAAACATGCCCGTCACATCGTCGAAAGCATGTTGGTGATACACGAAAAGGTTCACGGCCGGAAACCGGAGTTCGCCGGCAAAGTCGATGGAACCCAAGTGATTACCGTATAAATTCACGTAATCGAATGAGGTGAGCCGGTCGTTGTTCAGGCCATTGGTGCGGATGGCAAACAGCACGTTCGGGAAGTCCTCCAGGCGGCCGGGCAGCTTGCCATTGACGGCAAATTTCGGGTCGATGTAGTCGGATTGTCCACCCCACTGCGCATTGTGGTTGATTCCGGCATACAATCGAAGCGTTGATGTGGGCTTGCCGATTCGGAAAATCAGCGATTTCTGGTGCAGAAACGAGTGACGCAAATACCAGGTTTTGGCATACCAGCCGTGGGCAATAAAACCGTTGATCGACAGCCAGCCCCGCCGTCCGAGCGGCACAAAACCACGCGTTCCAAACTGCACCTTCGGCAGCGGCAGGGCGTTTCCCGACCAGGCATACGAACCCGACGAAAGCGTGGAATCCACCAGACCAATCACCTCACGCCGACGGCCCAGCACCAACTCAATTCCCCGGTGTGCCAGTTTTACGTAGGCTTCCGGCAACAAAAGCTGGCTCGATTTCCCGGCATTGGCCACCGCTTCGGCCTGGTATTCCAACCGCCACGCCCGGTTGGGGCGGATCTGGTAGCGGCCCGTTGTTGTGTCGCTGAGCAACAGGGCTCCAGCCCCGCCAAGCCGAAATGTGCCAAATGGGGCTGTCAGCGGTATAATGCCGTACTGATTGGACCGAAGCCAGAAAGGCGTTCGATCGGTGGAAGAGGCCAAAGCCCCGATTTCCGCATAAATCCGATTTTGCGGTTGTGAAGGCAATTGGGCAAAAACCGGATGAAAAGAAAAGAGTCCGATCAGGCTAATCAGGTAGCGTTGCTTCATGCAGGACGAGTTTGACAGATATACGAGTAAATATACGATGTAAAATCCGTTATCTTTCGCATGGCCGCACTGATGGTAACCACTTGAAAAACAAAACCCCGGCAAATACCGGGGCCTGTAATTCTAACCTTTTTATCTATACCTGACGATACGCGGTGGGGTCGGGAAGTGTTGCATAAAAACAGGGTATTTAAGGCTTCCTTCATTAATTTTACCTTCTGGTAATGTACATCTATTGTTCCCGCTTTGTCTAATGAGAAACCATTCCATCTGGATCAGCCTGTTGCTGCTCTCTTTTTCGCTGGTCGAGTGTAAAACAAGCCGGATCCCGACCGGAAAAACCGTGCCGGTTCTGAGTGCGGCAATTGAAACGGAAAGCCTGCTGACCTGCTGCAATTCCGGCACAAAAATGCCCGACGGAAACCCGGTCTGGTGCGAGGCATCAGCAGTTTTGTTCGATAATGGAACGGTGTACGTCGCCAACGACAAAGACATGCCCGCCGGTCTCAGTTCGGTATTTACCAAACCCTGGAAAAACTTCGCCGACACCACCGTCCGGCCCACGCCCCTGCTGGCAAGCGCGTTTCGGGAAGCCCGGAAATACGAAGACTTTGCGACCAACGGCGACTATGTTTTTCTGACCACCGCCTTCGACCGCGTCAAGGCGGGTTCGACCGACTGGGACGGTTACAACACCATTCTGTACTGGAAAAAAGGCAACGAAGCGAATCCGCAGGTGCTGGCACCGCAGCGGGGGGCAAAAAACTCCGTGGCTTACCGGGAGCAACTCAGCAAAATTTTAGCCCAAAACCGCCCGGCTTTTCCGAACGGGATGCCTTATTTTAAAGTGGAAGGGCTGGCGGTGATGGATTCGCTGCTGCTGTTCGGAATTCGGGAGGAAGGCGAAAAATATGATAAGTTCGACTACCGGGTTCGCATCGTCACCGTGCCGTTTTTTGTAGAGAAAACCGCCGGAGGAGAACGGCTGGCGCTGCGCGACAACTGGCGTATCGTAGCCGACTTCGACCCGGCGACGGTAGCCGATTTACCAAAACCACTGGCCTTGTCGAGCATCGAATACGACCGCAACCGCAAACTGTTCTGGCTGCTGACGTCCATTGAAACCAACGGGCAGTTAGACGCCTATCTCTGGACGGCAACGCCCGACGAACTGCTGAACAACCGACCCTTCAAGCCGGTGCGCGATGCCGCTGGTCAGCCCATTCACTTCAACCACAAAGCTGAAGATCTGACGCTGATCGATGCCAATCACCTGCTCGTCATTCACGACGATGACCGCGCGAACACGACCGTGGGGACGAAAACCCGCCAGCCCAATCAGGCCGCGTATACGGTTTTGAAAATCAACTGAGATGTCCCATTCGCCCGCTCTGATAGTCAGAAACCGCCTGCCGGATTTCCTGTTCGGTGTTCATCACAAACGGGCCGTAGGACACGACGGGTTCGTTGATCGGTTCGGCAGATCCCAGTAAAATGCGGGAATCTTCGGTTGCGCGGACCTCAAGTTCATCGCCGTCATTGTCAAAAACCACCAGCGTCCGGCCCGTAATTTCCTGACCATTAACAACGACGGAACCGTTTAACAA
Organism: Larkinella sp.; assembly: GCF_965227735.1. Taxonomy (NCBI): domain Bacteria; kingdom Pseudomonadati; phylum Bacteroidota; class Cytophagia; order Cytophagales; family Spirosomataceae; genus Larkinella; species Larkinella sp. Next base: position 3,332,795 of record NZ_OZ245776.1, read on the forward strand.
ATAAAATAGAATCGTGCGCGATGCTTCGATCCGGCGCGTAAACGAACCACCCGGCAACAGGGTTACGTTTGCCAGTTCGACATCGTAAACCGGCTGAACAGGTCCGGTCGTTTCTTCCCAGACACCGGACGTTACGGCCACCGACCCGTTGCCCCCCGCCAGCGTCACGACCGGAATAGCCTCTTTCTGCAACCCGACATAATGCGGTTTTACCATTTTGAACCGGGCTGGCAAATTCGTCCAGAGTTGAATGAGTTCGACCGGGCCACCTTTTTCCCTGAATTCTGCGGACGAGCTTTCTGAATGGACGAGGCCGCTACCGGTGGTCATCCATTGAATGCCGCCATTTTGAATTGTGCTGGAAAAACCGCTGCTATCGCGGTGCTGCACATCACCCTCATAGATAAAAGTCACGGTTTCGAAGCCCCGGTGCGGGTGCGGCCCGAACGGCAACCCGCTGTTGTGCGCCGGAAACACCGTTGGCCCGTGGTGGTGCAACAGCAGAAACGGATCGAGATGGTCGATGCCGTTGGCTGGCAAGGGCTGGTGCATGGTTAAAGGCCCCATTTTCTGGGCTTGAGGTTTGATAACGGTTTTTACGGATCGTTGTGCCATCGCTATTTCATGTCGATACATTTAAATTCATAAGGAAATTTAGCGACAACGGGTTCCTTATTACTTATAGCTTCAGCCATTCCGCCCGCACCGGTTTTCCCCAGAACAACCCGGCTTTCTGTTCGAATTCTTCCGCCGAATCTGTGGTATAAAAGTGTAGCGTCCGGCCTTTGCTGCATTGGGCGTCGATTTCCGGATGGCGGTGTAAGTAATCCTGCAAACTGTTGGCCACGATATCGCCCTGACTCAAAATCGTCAGATTTTGGGGAACGAACTGCCGGATTTTGGGGAGTAAAAGCGGATAATGCGTGCAGGCCAGCAAAACCGTATCGATTTCCGGCGATTGTTGCAAAAGCCGGTCGAGGTGTTTCTGAACGAAATAATCGGCACCGGGACCGTTGTGTTCACCATTTTCCACCAGCGGCACCCACATCGGACACGCTTCCTGGTAGACCTTCAGGTCCGGAAAAAACTTTTCGATTTCCACCACATATGACTCCGACGTCACCGTCCCGCGCGTGGCCAGAATCCCGATGTGACCGGTTTTGGAATACGTTCCAATGATCTCCGTTGTAGGCCGGATGACGCCCAGTACCCGGCGGTCGGGCGCCAGGGTTGGCAAATCGAGCTGCTGAATGTTGCGCAACGCCTTGGCCGAAGCCGTGTTGCAGGCCAGAATGACCAGTCGGCACCCTTTATCAAACAGGTGCTGAACGCATTCCAGCGTGTAATGGTAAACGGTTTCGAACGAGCGTGTGCCGTAGGGCGTGCGGGCGTTGTCGCCCAGATAAATATAATCGTACTGCGGCAGTTGCTGAACAATCGACTTGAGAACCGTCAGGCCCCCGTAGCCGGAGTCGAACACGCCAATGGGTTGGGTTGCTACCATGACCCAAAGATACGGTTTCCGTCCCGTTACTTCCGCACGCTCGTGTCGGGTGTAATGGTGGCGGCTGTTGCAGCCGCTTCTTTTTGTTTGGCCTGCTCTTTGGCCCGGCGCCGGAAAAAACCACGCAGCAGGAAGTTGTGCTGCAAGGCTTCCAGGTTTTCATCAAGTTTGTAGCTGCTGCTTTCCAGATTCTGGATCGTATTTTTCAGGTTCTTATTCACGGCCCGATCGTTGAGCAGAATTCCGATGGCGTTGTCGCTGCTGTTGAGTTTGTCACTTGCCCGCTTCACATTCTCCGTTGCTTCGGCCGCCGTGCCCGATACCTGCCGTAGTTTGGCCGACGACATCCGCAGGTCGTGGAAAATAACCGTGTCGGACACCAAATCGCTGGCCAATGTTCCTTTCGTGTTCAGTTTACCGGCATACTGGTTCAAAGAATTCGATACCTGACTCAGCGATTTGGTAGCCTGAGCCGCTCCATTCGAAGCAATCTGAAGATTAGCCATTGTATTTTTAAAGCGATTGGCCACCGTAGAGTCCCGCAAAACCGCCCCCGCCATGCCTTTTCCTTTCAATACTTCGTCCAGAATTTTTTTGGCATCGGACGTTACGCGCAACAGGTTGTTGTTGTTTTGCTGGAGCGTCGCCATGATTTCGTCCGTGTTCAGGGCGGCTTTGGCGTGCAAAATATCGCCGTCTTCTACGGTTCCTGCTTTCATGCTGCCACCAACAATTTCCACGATTTTATTCCCGATCAACCCGTCGGTGCTCAGGGCGGCCAGCGCATCTTTGCGGATATATTGCTGACTCGATTCCTCGATGTTCATGGTCACTTCGACCTGCGAATTTCCGTAGAACTGAATCCGGCGAACGGTTCCGATTTTCACACCGGAAAACCAGACATTTGCACCGGCCTGCAACCCGCCGACGTTGTCAAAGATTGCGTTCACACGGATGCTCTTGACAAACCGCTTTTGCTGCCCGCCCAGCACCATGATTCCCGTAACCAGAATGACAATGCCGATTAACACAAAAATCCCGACGGTGATGGCCCGCTTATTTTCTGCCGCTTTCATTGATTCTCTTTTTTGAGGTATGGATTAACGTGTTGTTAGCTCCTAAGTGCTTAATTAACAAAGTTGTATTCATAGAACTGTTTTGCGCGCTCATCGTTCGAATCCGAGAAAACTTCCTCGAACGTGCCCTGCCGTTCAAACCGGCCATCGAGCAACATCGCAATGCGATCGCCGACGGTTTTGGCGCAGGTCAGGTCGTGGGTGATGATGATCGACGAGGTATTGTGGCGCTCCTGAACCTCGTTGATGAGGTTGTTGATTTCGTTGGACGTAATGGGATCCAGCCCCGCCGTGGGTTCGTCGTAAAGCATAATTTCCGGTTTCAGAATCAGCGTCCGGGCAATGCCGATCCGCTTGCGCTGCCCACCCGACAGTTGTGACGGCATCTGGTTGATGGTTTGGCTCAGCCCAACATCCTCCAGAGCTTCCTCGACGGCTTTGTCAATATCGCTGCGACTCAGATTCCGCACGTTCCGGATCAGCGGAAATTCGAGGTTCTCGCGAACGGTCATGCTGTCGTAGAGCGCGCTGTTTTGAAAGGAAAACCCCAGCTTCAGCCGCAGCGCATCCAGTTCCCGCTTGTTGAGTTTGGCCACATCTTCGCCCAGCACATTCACCGACCCTTCATCCGGCTCCAGCAAACCGGCGATGATCTTGATCAGAACCGACTTGCCCGTTCCTGAGCGACCCAGTACCACCAGGTTTTCGCCCTGATACAAATCCAGATCGACTCCGCGCAGGACGTGCAAATCGCCGAACGAAATTTTCAGGTCCCGAATCACAATGACGGACTCTTTCGGGTGATTAACCGATTTTTTCGTGTTCATGCGTTACGCAGCGCGAATGGCATTAATGATTTGGAGAAACAGCAGTTCTTCGATAAAAACCAGAAACATCGATGTAACCACCGACGCGTTAGCCGCTTTTCCGACGCCTTCCGTCCCTTTCGATGAATTGTAGCCTTTGTAACAGCCAACAATGCCGATGGTAAACCCGAAAATAAGCGCTTTCACTACAGTGGAGTTGATGTCCAGAAAAGTAATCGAACTGAAAAAGGTTTCGATGAACGACATGAAACTGGTTTTTTCGTTCTGGGCGACATTGACATAGGACCCCATTACGCCCAGAAAAACGAAGAACATTGCCAAAACCGGTATCATGAACGTAGTAGCCAGAACCCGGGTAACGACCAGAAATTTAAACGGATTGGTACCCGAAACTTCCATCGCTTCGATCTGCTCCGTTACGCGCATGGAACCCAGCTCGGCCCCGATGTTGGAGCCCACCCGCCCGGAGGCAATCAGGGCCGTTACCAGCGGAGCCAGCGCCCGAACCAGCGCAATGGAAATCAGCGAGGGAAGCCAGGAAGTGGCCCCAAAGGTAGCCAGCGAGGGTCGAGACTGGTTGGTAAACACAATGCCGGTGATGAAACCGGTCAGCGAAATCAGCGGCAGCGAACGAACGCCCACCTCGTAACATTGCCTGACAATTTCCTTCCCTTCGTAGGGCGGAACAAAAACTTCCTTAAAAAATTGCCCGACAAACGACGCGACGTCGCTGAGAGCAAGAAACATGCGGTCGAGCCGCCGGGAAACGACCGGTTTAGGGGTGGTATCCGTTTTCGATGGGGTTGTGCTGGCTTGCATCCGTAAAAATAATCACCTGTCGTGTTAAACGGGTTTATCGGTTAAAATTTATGGTTTTACACGGTTGAACGCACTGGAAATCAGGAAAATAATTTAACCGTACCGGGTACCCATATTTACTAAACGATAAACTAATTTTAGCTATTAACTGGATTTGAGGATACAAGGTTAGATTTTGTTAGATTTGGGCTTCAAAAATCATGAAATACTTCCGTATCTTCTTCAAAGTGCTGTTGGGTCTGGTTGCGGCCATTCTCCTGTTTTTAGCTGTCAGCCTGGCCCCGGTCGATGATCAGCCGTACCGAAAAACCGACTATTACCGGTATACGCGGCAACAACTGCTGGATCTGGCTCCCCCGCCTAATCCGTCTGCGGGTCTGCAGGCTGGCTGGGCGAAGGCCAATCTAACGCCTTCGTTCACCACGCCGACGGGTGGTTATGGTGCCCGAAGAGGCCAGCACTGGACCACCGTCGGCGATTCCATTTATGTCCGAACCATCGTTCTCAGCAACGGCGGCACCAAAGTAGCCATTATTGCGCTGGATTTACTCATTACGCCCCCCACCGTAACCGAGCAACTGAAAAAAAGATTGCCGGAGATCGGTTTTCAATGGGATCAGGTGTTCACGGGTGCCATTCACAGCCACAATAGCCTGGGCGGCTGGGCACCCGGTTTAGTAGGTGAGCTGTTTGCGGGCGATTTTGACCAGCGCGTCGTCGATCACATTACGGATACCATTCTGAAATCCATTGTGCTGGCGGAGAAGCAACTGGCACCGGTAGAAGTCGGTTTTTCGCAGTTCGATGCCCCCGATCTGGTGTATAACCGGATGAACCAGGAGGGAAAAGTGGATGCCAATGTGCGGCTTTTGAAGCTCCAAAAAAAGACCGGCGAGTCGGCCCTCCTCTGTACGTTCGGAGCACACGCTACAATTTTCCGGGCGGCCGATTACCAATACCTCAGCCGCGATTATCCGGGTGCATTGGTAGACCGGCTGGAAAAGCAAACCGGGAGCTTTGTGGCCTTCATGGCCGGTTCGGTGGGTAGCACCGGGTCGAAAACCACACCGGGGAAAGACGAATTTGCCACCATCCGAACCTACGCAGACACATTGACCGCGCGGATTTTGCCAACCTTGCCGCAAATCAAAACGCAGCCCGACAGCACACTGGAAATTCTGACCTTACCCCTGCAACTGCGTGAACCCCAGGCCCGTGTAATCGAAGACTGGCGGGTACGCGGCTGGCTGTTTCATTCGGTTTACGGCGACTATCCTTCCGACCTGAAGGCGTTACGCATCGGTCAGACGGTTTTGCTCGGTACGCCCTGCGATTTTTCGGGCGAGCTGGTGGCCGAACTTCGGCAGGAAGCCGACCGGAAAGGCTTTCAGTTGATGGTCACGAGTTTCAACGGCGGCTATGTCGGTTACATTACGCCTGATCAATATTACCACAAGAATTCGTACGAGACCAGGACGATGAACTGGTTCGGGCCGGAAAACGGGGCGTATTTTGTGGAAATGATGAAGGGACTGGTCGATCGGTTGTAGCAACTACGGCATGGTTTCCCACCACCGCCCGGTCGGAACCGTCGAACCCAGAACGACCACTTCGCCAATCCGGGGCGTGGCGACTTTGGTGCCTAGTTCGGCCGACTTTTTCATCAACCGCTGAATGGGATCGCGCCAGGTGTGCAGGGCCAGATTAAATTTCCCCCAGTGAATCGGAATCAACAGGTCGCCTTTAACATCCAACTGAGCCTGAGCCGTTTGTTCCGGCATCATGTGAATATCGATCCAGTCTTCGTTGTAGGCGCCACACTCCAGCAAAGCAATGTCGAACGGGCCGTATTTTTCGCCGATGTTTTTCAGACCCGGATAATAGCCCGTGTCGCCCCCGTAATACACCCGTTTCTGCGTTCCCAACAACGCCCAGGAACACCATAATGTGCCGTTTCGGTTGGTCAGGCTGCGACCGGAAAAATGCCGCGCCGGGGCACAAACCAACGTCAGATCACCGAATTTTGCGGATTCATGCCAGTCCAGTTCCGTAATCTGATTCGGCGCGATGCCCCATTTTTCCAGATGCGCACCGACGCCCAGCGGCACAAAAAACCGGCTGACTTTTCCCTTCAGCTTTGTAAAAGTCTCGTAATCCAGGTGATCGTAATGGTCGTGTGACAGCACAACGGCGTCTACGGGCGGCAGTTCATCGACGTTCATGTAGTGGTCGAACGGAAACCGCTTTGGGCCACTGAAAGATGCAAATGACGCCCGTTCGCTAAAAACCGGGTCGGTCAGCAAGGTTTTTCCCTGAATCCGAATCAACAAAGATGAATGTCCGAACCAGCTAATGGCAACCTGTTCCGGTCCGCCGTTGCCTTCAAACTGTTTTACGTCAAACGGCACGGTTTGGATGGTATCGGTTGGCTCGGCCCCCGGCACGCCCGTCAGCATTTTCCAGGTGGCCGACACCATTTTCCCCGCCGACATATCGAGGCTGGTCGGCACCAGATTCTGAAACGTACCGTCTTTAAAATTCGGCGAAGCCTGGATGCGTTTCAACCGCTCACCCGCCGGATTTTCGCCGAATTGGGGGGCAAAATTCACAAACGCAACGGCGGCAATAACCAGGAGAATGAGGAGGGAAACGAGAATCAGGGCCATTCTTTTTAAGACTTTTTTCATGCGGTGGGTGTTGCCCGGTATACGGGCTTCACGTCACAACACCCCGGCCCTTTACCGAGTTCCTCACTTCACCCGGTCAAAAACAAACAAATCGGCGAAAACCCACTTGCCGTCTTTCTGATTGCCGCGTTGAATCACCAGCTGGTTGTCCGAGCGTTTTTCGTAGATAATCCGGATCGAGCCGTCCGATTTCTCAAATAAGGCCTGGTTTTTTTTGGCCTCGACGAACGAATACCGGTCGGATACGTCTTTTTCTTCCGACCCGATCAAACCGGGTTTGAAGTGTTTGACCAGCACAATCGGCCCTTTTTCGGTTTGCTCAAAGATCAACAGTTCATACATCGTCACTTTGTTGTCTTTCATCATGCGCATAAAACCGGCCAGGTTGTCGCCCTGCGGAGCGGCCCAGGCCGCATCGATCGGCCCGCCGTTGAAGGTTCCTTTCCAGCGACCTTCCATAAAGCTGACATCGGCCAGCGAGCCGGTTTGAGCCTGAGCCGCCTGGTTTACGACTAAATAAAGGGCAATCAGAATAGCAAAAGGAATAGACTCGCGCAGAGTGCCGAAGCGGAAATTTCTAAATCGGTTCATGGGAATAGGTTTTGTTGGACGGCAAGATACGCATCGCGGCTTAAAGAGAAAAGACGGGCGAAAAAAGACCATTCGCTACCCACCCAACTGGTCTTCACTCTTTCGTCTCACTTCTTATATCTCATTTGCTTTTTTGCGTACACCTGTAGACCTTGCCTTCTGTAAAATACCGCCCTCTACCCTTTTATGATCACAACTACCATCCGTGCGAATCAAATTCGTTCATTTTTGACAGGAATCGCCTGCTGGTTTCTGTTAGGCCCTCAGCCGACTACTGCGCAACCGCTCAAAGTCAGCCCGCAGGATCTACGGTTTTCGCAACTCCCCACCCGCTGGGACGAAGCACTGCCGTTGGGAAACGGGGTGCTGGGGGCACTGATCTGGCAGAAAAACGACCGTCTCCGGCTTTCGCTGGATCGCGTGGATTTGTGGGATTTACGACCCATGAAAGGGATCGACCGGCCCGAATTCAGCTATAAATGGGTTCAGGGGCAGGTCATGAAAAAAGACTACAAGATCGTCCAGCAGTATTTCGATAAACCGTATGATGAAGAACCCGGCCCAACCAAAATCCCGGGGGCGGCTCTCGAATTCAACACGGCCGCCCTCGGTTCCGTGCAGTCGGCCCGGCTGCTCATTCAGGAGGCCGTTGCGGAAGTGACCTGGCGGAACGGGGCGGTTTTGCGTTCGTTCGTCCACGCAACCGAACCGGTTGGCTGGTTTCGTTTCGAGAAGGCCCCGGCCCACTTTTCGCTGGAACTAATTCCCCCGGCTTACGGAAAATCGATTCAGGAAAAAGCCGAAAATGCCGTGGTTGATGGCGACGATCTGGTGCGATTGGGTTATAAACAGGGAACCGTTTTGCAACAAAAAAACAAGATTACGTATCACCAGACCGGCTGGGGCGGTTTTTCGTACGACGTCACGGTGCAATGGACGCAGAAAGGCAGCACGCTGGAAGGAACCTGGACGATTGCGTCGGTGTATCCCGAAAAAAAGAAAACCGCCAGTTTGGCAAAAACCGCATCGACTCCCCGAACGTATGCCGCTGATCTGGCTGCGCACCGAAGCTGGTGGCAGCGGTTCTGGTCGAAATCGTCGGTTCAGGTGCCGGATTCGCTGTTGCAAAAACAATGGTATCTGGAAACCTACAAGTTTGGGGCCACGGCCCGCGCCGATGCGCCACCGATTTCCCTGCAAGCCGTCTGGACCGCCGATAATGGCCGGATTCCACCCTGGAAAGGGGATTATCACCACGATCTGAATACGCAACTGAGCTACTGGCCGAGCTACAGCGGAAACCATCTGGAAGAGAGCATTGGTTACATCAATCACCTGGAAGAGAATTTGCCGACGTATCGCGATTACACGAAGCGGTTTTTCGGAACCGACGGAATTGCCGTTCCGGGCGTCACCACACTGACAGGCAAGGAGATGGGTGGCTGGATTCAGTATTCGCTCTCGCCCACGGTTTCGGCCTGGCTGGCGCAGCACTATTATTGGCAGTGGCGGTATAGCGAGGATGCGGTTTTTCTGCGTCAGAAAGCCTATCCGTGGCTGAAAGGCGTGGCCCAACACCTGGAACAACTGACGGTTTTGGACCCAACCGGGAAGCGGAAACTGCCCATCAGTTCGAGTCCGGAAATTAAGGATAATAAACTGGAAGCCTGGTTTCCGACCAATACCAACTACGATCTGTCCCTGATGAAGTTTGTGTTTAAAACCGCAGCCGAAATGGCGACGGCTTTGGGCAACGAAGCGGACACCCGGCATTGGCAGGCTATTCAAAACCAGTTTGGCGATTTTGCGTTGAGCGACCAAAACGAACTGATGTTTGCCGCCAGTTTGCCCTACAATGAGTCCCACCGCCATTTTTCGCACCTCATGGCGATTCATCCGCTGGGGCTGATTCGGTGGGAAGACGGTGAAAAGTCGCAGCAGATTATTCGGAATTCACTGGCGTTGCTCGACCGCGTCGGGCCGGATTGGTGGTGTGGCTATTCCTACGCCTGGCTGGGCAGTCTGAAAGCGCGGGCGAAAGACGGATCGGGAGCCGCCGAAGCCCTGCATACCTTTGCCTCGGCCTTTTGTTCGGTTAATTCGTTTCACCTGAACGGCGATCAGACCAAATCCGGAAAATCGAAGTTTACGTACCGACCGTTCACGCTGGAAGGAAACTTTGCATTTGCTGCCGGTTTGCAGGAAATGCTGATCCAGAGTTACGCCGGTTTTATCGAAATTTTCCCGGCCATTCCCGCCACCTGGAACGACGCTGGTTTTACGGATTTACGAACGGAAGGGGCTTTTCTGGTCAGTGCTCAAAAACGCGCCGGAATCGTGAAAGAGATTACGGTAAAAACCGATCCAGGCGGAACAGTCCGTCTGAAACTGCCTTTCAACACCTACATTGCCAAAACATCACAAAAGGCAGCTATTGAAAAAGCAGAACCCGGTTTTGTGACGCTGAAGATACAAGCGGGCGGTTCGATCACCTTGCAAAATCAATAGATTAATTGTCCTTCCGCCGGGTGGTATCACGTTTTTCCAGGGTTGCTCCCACGCCAAAGGCATTGGGATCACTCGGCGGAACGACTCTGACTTTGCGTTTGCCCCTTCCCTCGCGCGGACTGATGACCTTGCCGGGCGTTGATACCGGTTCAGCGGCCGGACTGGTCAAGGGCGCGCTGTTCGAAGGCGTCACTACGGGCGCAATTGTGGTGGGCAATTGTTGCGGTTTTTGCCGAACCGTATCGCTTTGGCTCCAACAAACACTGGCTGACAAGCTGAGACCTAGAAAAATCAGAATCGAGCGCATAACAATAACATCATTTGTTCAATGAAACGAATTGCAACCGGTTTTGTTAGAATGAACGGTATAACGCTTCCCAAAGCAACCTGAAGCGGTGCCGAAAAACCCAAAATCATCACACACTATGAAATATAACCTATTGGGGGACACCGGTTTGCTGGTTTCCGAGCTTTGTTTAGGCACCATGACCTTCGGCGGAAGCGGCTCGGGCATGTGGGCAGCCATTGGAAAACTGGAGCAGGAACCGGTCGATGAGCTTCTGAAACGCTCGGTCGATGCGGGCATTAATTTCATCGACACCGCCAATGTCTACGCCGAAGGCGTGTCGGAACAGCTCACCGGCCAGGCCATCCGAAACTTGGGTCTCAACCGCGATGATCTGGTCATTGCCACCAAAGTTCGGGGTAAAATGGGCGAAGGCCCCAATCAGATCGGCTTGAGCCGGAAACACATTGTGCAACAGGCCGAGGAAAGTCTGCGCCGACTGAACACCGACTACATCGACCTCTACCAGATCCACGGTTTCGATTTTTTGACCCCGCTGGAAGAAACGCTCCGGGCGTTGGACGATCTGGTGAAGAGTGGGAAAGTCCGCTACATCGGTTGCAGCAACCTGGCAGCCTGGCATCTGATGAAAGCGTTGTCGTATTCTGAACACAAGGATCTGGCCAAATTCGTGTCCCTGCAAGCATATTACACCATTGCCGGTCGGGATCTGGAGCGCGAAATCATTCCGCTGCTGCTGGATCAGAAGGTGGGCCTGATGGTCTGGAGTCCGCTGGCGGGTGGTTTGCTGAGCGGCAAGTATGGTCGCAACAAGCAACCGGAAGATTCCCGCCGGGTGAGTTTTGATTTTCCGCCGGTCAACAAGGAAAAAGCGTACGATATTCTGGACGTGATGGAGCCGATGGCCGAAGAAAAAGGCGTTTCGGTAGCCCAGATCGCACTGGCGTGGCTGTTGCACCAACCCGCAGTAACCACGGTTATTATCGGAGCTAAAAAACCGGAACAACTCGAAGACAACCTCAAGGCAATCGACGTCGTTCTGAGTGCCGACGATCTGAAAAAGCTCGATAACATCAGCAAACTGGCTCCCGAATATCCGGGCTGGATGGTGGACCGGCAGGCAAATGATCGGAAAAAGTACGTACAGTAAATCATAAAAAAGGCCAGGAGCGACCTGGCCTTTTTTATGATTTAGATACCCGAAGTTGTTAGTTCATGACCACCAGTCGTGTTGGTGCTTCAATCGGCTCCGAACCCAGGTTCACCTCTTTGACAATGCTGCCTTCTTTCGATTTTACTTCCAGTTCATACTTGCCATCGGGCAACTCCGCAACGTTCAGCTTGACGGCGTACTTCTGTTCTTTCTTGCCCACAAATTGCTGAAACATCACCCGGTTGTTTTTGTCACGCAGCAGAACGACCACCGGTTCCAGAGCGGTTTTTTCGACCGCAACCCGGATTTGGTTGTTGATGGTCACGTAGGCACTGGCATCGAACGTGAGGGTTTTGGGAGCCGTTCCGTTGTCAACTGGGGTAGTACTCAGGATAGCGGTGCAAATCAGGTTACTCAGTAAATTCATCATGGTATTTGTTGTTTAGTATGGTGTTGTTTATGTCTTAGAATTGTTGTTTCCTGTTCGATGATCTATAATGCCAACGCCGTGCCAAGGCAATACCAATTTTATAACTAATTGATAATCAGAAAACAAAAATTTGTATTTACTTTTCAAGTGTACGAAGCCGGACAATCTCTGTTCAAATGCGGACAAAAGTGTACGCCCAGCGACCGGTTTTCCAAAAAACTAAACGAAGTCACATTACCGTTCATGTTTGTAAAAGCATTAACTTTCTGCGTGCCTATCAGGCTAGCCCAATTCGCTTGAAAAAACGCTAAAAACCATGCTACTATGAAGAAAATCCTTTTCTGTTTTGCGGCTTCGATCGCAGCCATCACTTATGCGTCAACCGCATCGGCCGCAGCACCGGCCCGGGGTGCCACCATAATGCTTCAAATCAGCTCCGACTCCACGGCGGCCCTGCTTGATAAAGCCGTAGCAGCCAATGCCAAAGGCGACAAAACCGGCACCGTGAAAGCGTTGCAAGCCGGCACCACGGCCCTCGAAACCGAAGCCAAAAGCAGCACCGGAAGTATGAAAGACAAATTGCTGGGACAGGTCGGAAACCTGAAAAAATTGATTCCGCTGGCGCAAAGCGGTTTGCTGAAAGGCGATATTTTGCAAAAAGCAGTAAGCCTGGCCAAAATGGCCCTCGGTGCAAACCAAGTCGAAAAGCTGATGGGGGGCGGAAACCTGCTCTCGAAAGTTACCGGGCTAACCAGCAACCTGAATCTGGTCAAAACCGGCCTCTCCGCGCTCGGCGGAAGCAATGCCAGCACGGGTAACTCACTCATCACAACGGCCCTTGGCGGCCTCTCAAAACTGAGTAAAGGGGGCGTTGCCGCAAAAGCGGCCGAACCCGCCGTGAAGGGCCAGTTGGATAGCGTTCTCGGCTTTGTAAAAGGTGTTCTCTAGTCCGAAATGGCACCGAACCATTGCAAAAAAGCCCGGCGCAAACGCACCGGGCTTTTCCAATTCAACTCTAACCCTTAAACACACACAAACTGTCTTATATTGAATTAATATCAAATAATGAATACTGAATAACGAACATCGAGGTGTTCATCACTTTGCCATTTCCCTAATTCAATGTTCGTTATTTGATATTCAGTATTCGATATTAGCTCATTCTTCCTTCACTGCCCTATCGCAAACGAGTAGCCAATCGACGCGCTGAGTCCGCGGTTGCGGATGGGAAGCAGAAGGAAAGGCAGATCATATTGCCGCGAAAAACCGTGTTCATAGCGCGCTTCGACGAAGAATTTTCCTGGTCCGGCTTCGGCACTAAGGCCCAGTCCGCCAATGGCACTGAAATCCCAGCGGTTATAGCCCAGCGTATTCATATTCATGTCGACATCCATGGGCTGGCTCCGGAAAATACCGCTGGTCCGGGTGCGAATCCGACCGTTGACGGCGTAACCGGCGGCAGCTCCCGCCAGCATGTAGACTTGAACCGGTCCTTCGTTCAGGTTGATTTTGGCCAAAACCGGCAGCTCCACATAGCGCGTCTGGTAGGCAACACGGGCTCCCAACGGCAAATCCCAATTCCCAATCGACAGATCGAAGCCTTCGTTGACTGCGAATCCTTTCTGTACGTACGCAATTTCGGGGCGGATGCTCACACGGTCACTCACCGGAACTTCGAGAAACAACGCGCCGGTTGGGCCGGGCGACAGGCGAAACGTGGGTGAAAAGCTGTCTAAAAATTCGGGTTTGGAAACCGCCCCCCAATTGGCTCCTGCCCGAAAGCCGACCTGAACCTGGGCCGATGCCGTTTGAATAAGAGAGATGGTCAGCGCAGCGAGTGCTGCCAGTGTAAAACGTTTCATGGTCGATCAAAAGATTGGTTGGTTGTTCGATGGCAAACCGCTAGCTTACGTTCTGATCTCAAAAGGGCCGGTTGGTTTTGCAATCTGATGCTTGGACAGGCGTCGGCGACAATGGATTAATGACCCGGGGCATTTTGTTCAGAATTAGTTAAAATCATGGATCTTTTAGTACTTTATACTGAAAACATTGCATTGCTTTTGTCGCTTTAGTACCTGTTCAACCACGCCAACGCTTTTGAATAATGACGGAGAAAAAACCAACCCGCTACAGCTTTTTACCAAAACCGCTTGACAGGCTGGATTTTTTGGGGTTTTTCGAAAAAGACCCCTTCGGTAACTCGTTGTTCATCAAGCGAATGATGATTGCCATCGTCGGCTGGATTACCTACCTCCGGTATACGGTTTATAACAAAATTACCATTGAGGGGACTGAGCATTTGAAGGATTTACCGATCAACAACGTGGTATTTTTGTCCAACCATCAGACGTATTTTGCCGATGTCATTGCGTTTTACCACATTTTCTGTAGCGTCAAATGGGGGCTTACCAACACGATTGTGCCGCCCGTGTACCTGTTCTGGCCCCGCGCCCGCAACTATTACATTGCTGCCAGCGAAACCATGAAGGGCGGTCTGGTACCGCGTATTTTTTCGTTGGGAGGAGCCATTCAGGTCGAGCGTTCCTGGCGGGCGAAGGGGCAGGATGTGAAACGGGAAGTCGATAACACGGCCAATGACCGCATTGCTGCGGCCCTCGAACACGGCTGGGTGGTTAGTTTTCCACAGGGGACCACGAGCCCTTATGCGCCGATTCGGAAAGGCACGGCACACATCCTTAAAAACAACCATCCGATTGTAATTCCGGTGGTAATCAACGGTTTTCGGCGGGCTTTCGACAAGAAAGGATTACGGATCAAGAAGCGGAATACCCAGTTGAGCGTGCGCTTCAAACCGCCTTTGCACTACCGGGAAGATGAACCCGTTGACGCGCTGATCGATCGAGTGCGGGATGCCATCGAGCAGGACATTCCGAAAGAGAAACTGACGTGGTTGTAGCAAAAAACCGGCTTTAATCCAAAATCCAGCGGAAAAGCAGGTAAAGGGTGAACGACAGCGTTACGGAAACCGGCAGCGTCATCAGCCAGGCGAGGGCGATGTTCCGAACCGTTCCGCCCTGCAGGTTTTTGATCCCTTTGCTGGCCACCATACTCCCGGCAATCCCCGACGACAGCATGTGGGTCGTGCTGACTGGCGCTTTATAAAGCGTGGCAAGGGCGATGGTCGTAGCGGCTACCAACTCTGCCGAAGCACCCTGCGCGTAGGTTAAATGCTGTTTCCCGATTTTCTCGCCGATCGTGACTACAATCCGCTTCCAGCCCACCATTGTACCCAGGCCGAGCGACAGGGCGATCATCAGAATGACCCAAAACGGTGCATAATCCGTAAACCGGCGCAAGCCTACTTTCTCGTTCAGGTTCGTCGTCAGCGTGTTGATGTCGGTCGCACTCAGGTCGACATCTTCACTTTCCATCAACTTTTTGACGTTATTGTTGATCAGCAGCAAGTCCCGGCGAATCTGCAACCGCTCTTCGGCTTTGAACTTCCCATCCACCAGTGGCAGACTAATCACACGCTGCAAATCAACAATCTCGGCTTTTGTACCGGCTATCCGGCCCCGATCGGTGTCGGACAGCCCCGTGGTATCAATTTTATTGACGATTTGTGAAATCTGCACCAGATTCCCGCGCATCGTGGTCGGGTCGATGGTGTTGTTGAGGGCAAAATAAGCCGGGGTAATCCCAATCAGAATCAGCATGATCAGCCCGACGCCTTTCTGCCCGTCGTTCGACCCGTGGAAAAAACTAACGCCCGTGCAGGTAATGATCAGAATGGAACGAATCCAGGTCGGCGGGGGCGTGTTTTTTTTGGGTTCTTTAAAAAGGTCTTTGTTGCTCACCAACCGGCGCAACAGAAACATCAGGATAATGGCGAGGCTAAAACCGATCAGCGGAGAAAGCAGCAGGGCCTTCCCGATTTTCGTGGCTTCTTCCCAGTTGACCCCCCCTGGCTCACCCGCCCGACCCATCGTTGAAAAAGCCAGTCCTACGCCCAGAATCGAGCCAATCAGGGTGTGTGAACTCGAACTGGGCAGACCAAAATACCAGGTTCCCAAATTCCAGATAATGGCACTGAACAGGAGCGCCAGCACCATCGCAATGCTATGATAGACATTCTGATCGACCAGCAATTCGACGGGCAGGAGATTGACAATTCCCATGGCCACGCCAATACCGCCCAACAGAACACCGATAAAGTTCCAGATGCCCGACCAGACCACGGCCACATTGGGTTTCAGGGAGTTTGTATAAATAACCGTGGCCACGGCGTTGGCCGTATCGTGAAATCCATTGACAAATTCAAAAGCGCAGGCAGCGAAGAGACAAAGTGCGAGGAGGATAAAAATATCCGTTTCTAATCCGAACATGCAGATACAAGTCTGTGAAACTGAGTCTTAGTAAAAACTCAACAAATCAATTTGGCTCAAAAGTACGGTAAACTTTTGATCGCAATGTTACCTAAATGTTAAGCAATAGACCTGCAAGGTTTTCAAAACCTTACAGGTCTGGCTAAAGTGATACCCTTCATTGAAATCGCAAAACCTGAAAGGTATGAGTAAATTAACGCAAACTGTGAGATTTGCTATTAACATTACGTGCCGCTGGCACTTAAGCAAGGGCATCATCTCATAGTTGGCGTTAAGTTACTGCTTCCCGGCCAATTGTCCGCAGGCGGCATCGATGTCTTTGCCCCGGCTCCGGCGAATGTTGACGATGACACCCCGGTCTTCCAGAAAACCGGCGAACCGGTCAAGCGTCTGGGGGTCGGTATTTTTATAATCGGCTTCCGAAATCGGATTATACTCGATGATATTGACTTTTGCCGGCACTTTCTTCGTAAACTGCCACAGCTCTTTGGCATCCTCCAGCGTATCGTTGACGTTGTTGAAAACGATGTATTCAAACGTAACCCGCGTACCGGTTTTCTGGTAAAAATACGTCAGCGCTTCGGCCAGTGCGGGCAGCGAATTGCTCTCGTTGATGGGCATAATCTGATTACGCTTTTCGTCGTTGGCGGCATGAAGCGAAAGCGCCAGGTTGAATTTCACCTGATCGTCCCCCAGTTTTTTAATCATTTTGGCAATCCCGGCGGTCGAAACCGTAATCCGTTTGGCCGCCATGCCCAGGCCGTTGGGCGACGTAATCCGCTCGACCGACTCCAGCATGTTGGCGTAGTTCAGCAGCGGTTCGCCCATACCCATGTAGACAATGTTGGTCAGACCGGTTCCGTAGGCTTCTTTCGCCTGCTGGTCGATGGCCACCACCTGATCCACCATTTCGCTGGCTTCCAGGTTGCGCTTGCGGTCCATGTAGCCCGTTGCACAGAATTTGCAGGTCAGCGAACACCCCACCTGCGACGAAATACAGGCCGTCATCCGGTCGTCCTCTGTTTTCCGCAGCGACGGAATCAGCACGCCCTCCACCAGATTGCCGTCGAAGAGCCGGAACGACGATTTGATGGTACCGTCGGCACTTTGCTGCTGTTTCGAAACCGCCAGCGTCCGAACCTCAAAATGTTCCGCCAGCAATTGCCGCGTTTTCAGCGACAGGTTAGTCATTTCCTCAAACGTCCGTACCGAATGTTTCCAGAGCCACTCCTGAATTTGTTTCGCCCGAAACCCCTGCTCGCCGTGGCTGGTCAGCCAGGTTTTCAGTTGGTCGTCACTGAGTTTGCGTATATCCTGCTTCGTCGTAATCATCCTTTTTTATGCAGTCTTTCCACGCCGGAGTCCTCCGAATCGGTGTTGCCGTCGGACCAGTTGCGCGAGAATTCTTCCTTTTGTTTTCGAATCCAGTTCGTTCCTACGGGAATCCAGCCGGAGGTTACATCCATCACGATGGGTGCGATGGGTTTTACGACCGGATAGAGATACGTTTCCTGCGTGTGTTTCAGGGGCATACGGATTCCCATCCACGTTAACAACCAGAGCATTACACTAATTCCGAAAACCCAGGTAAAAATTCCGACGGCCGCTCCGGCTAAACTGTCGAACGTGCCCAGAAGCGTGTATTTGAGCGATTGGCGCAGGGAAAAACCGATGCGGTTGATCAGAAAAACAGTCGGAAAAAAAATAATGGAGAAGCCCAGCCACGGCAACAACCGCCGGGCCACTTCCATGCTGATGTACGGCGCCAGCAGGTCGATGCCAAAACCCAGAAACTTGAATCCCACGATCATCGCCACGATAAACGCCACAATGGCCACAATTTCCACCAGCAAACCCTTGCGGTAGCCATTGAACGCGCCATAGAGCAACGTAATCAGGATGATGATGTCGAGGATTTTCAAGTTTTAAATGGTTGGATGGTTAAATGGCTGAAAAATGGTTTTGATGGTTAGAAAATGGTTGAATGGTTGAAAAATGGTTAAATGGCTCGTCGTAATTTTAACCATCCAACCATTTTTAACCATGATAACCATCAAAACCATTTTTCAACCATTTAAGCAGTAAGCAAATTCTTCACCAACGCTGAAATGGCTTTCCCTTCGGCCTGACCGGCCAGTTCTTTGGTGGCCACGCCCATTACTTTACCCAGATCCGACGGCCCGGTGGCACCAACGCGGGCGATGATGTCCTGCACGCGGGTTTTCAGTTCGGCTTCCGAAAGCTGTTGGGGTAGATAATGTTCGATGATGGCGATTTCCGCCAGTTCGGCCTGCAAAAGATCGTCGCGGCCCTGCGTGCGGTAAATATCAGCCGAATCCCGCCGTTGTTTCACGGCTTTGGTCAGCAGTTTCAGTTCATCTTCGGGCTTGATGTCGCCCCCGGCCGAACCGTCTTTGGTTTCTTCCAGTAAAATCAGCGACTTGATCGCCCGCAAAGCCCGCAACCGATCCTGCTCCCTGGCTTTCATAGCCTCCTTGATGTCAGCATCGATTTGTTGTTTCAGCGCCATAATGTCAGTTAAAAATTAAAAGTTATGAGTTAAGAGTTACTTTAACTCCGGAACCAATAAAAGTTTGGCAAAGTTACGAAAACAGGATGGGCTTGTTTGCAACTCATAACTCTTAACTGCTAACTCTTCATTAAAAAATGACTCGTTTGAGTGTTAATATCAATAAAATTGCCACGTTGCGGAATTCACGGGGCGGCAATAACCCGAATGTGGTTAATGTGGCCCTCGATTGCGAACGATTCGGAGCGCAGGGCATAACGGTTCATCCACGCCCCGACGAACGGCACATCCGCTATACCGATGTGTTGCAGTTGAAAGAGGTAGTCACGACCGAGTTTAACATTGAAGGCAATCCCGACGAGCGGTTTATTGAACTGGTGACGCGCGTCCGGCCCGAGCAGGTAACGCTCGTTCCCGACGCGGTCGACGCCATTACGTCCAACGCGGGCTGGAATACGGTTTTGCACCGGGATTACCTGACGGAACTGGTCAAGCGGTTTAAAGACCTGGGAATCCGGGTTTCGATCTTCGTGGATGCCGACGAGCAGATGGTTCAGGGTGCCAAAGAAGTCGGTACCGACCGGATTGAGTTGTATACCGAACCCTATGCGGCTCACTATGCCGAAGACCGGGAAGCCGCTATCACTCCGTTCGTTCAGGCGGCCAAACTGGCCAACGAGCTGGGATTGGGACTCAACGCGGGGCATGATTTAAGTCTGGAAAACCTGCGGTATTTTCACCAGAACATCCCCGGTTTGCTCGAAGTCTCCATCGGTCATGCGCTCATCAGCGACGCGCTGTATCTGGGCCTGGAAAATACCATTCAATTGTATTTAAAAGAATTGGAATAAAGATGATAGACAAGAGAATAAAGACATACTAAACTGGCTACCAGCCTTTTGTCTCTATTCTCTTGTCTATCTTCTCTTGTCTATCTTCTCTTGTCTACACCATGATTTCATCCGTCGAAACCCCCAACGCTCCGCTTCCTGCCGGGCATTATGCCCAAGCCACGGTCTGGAACGACCTGATTTTCGTATCTGGTCAGTTGCCCATTCATCCCATCACGAAGGAGAAATTCACCGGCCCGATCGACGTACAAACCCGGCAGGTGCTGGAAAATGTCAAAGCCATTCTGGAAGCCGCCGGGAGCGATCTGGCCCGCGTCCTGAAAACGACGGTTTACATCGCCGACATTTCCCTCTGGGACCAGGTTAACGCGGTTTACGCGGATTTTTTCGGCGACCACAAACCCGCCCGCGCCGTGGTACCGACGAAGGAACTGCACTACGGTTTTCTGATCGAGATTGAAGCGGTAGCCGTGCGGACACCCTGACAGCGGTCGAAGACCCTGTCAGCGGTATCCGTACGGCCATCACTAACAGGGTCTCCGACCCAGCAGTGGTAAGCTATAAAATCCACCGCTGACAGGGTCTCCGACCGCTGTCAGGGTGTTACAACGCATAATTACCCCGGTATTGCCGTTTCACAAACTGATTGGCGTAGTCGAAGTTGGTGATTTTCATGTTCACGCCGTCCCAAAAAAGCTTCTTGCGACCCGGAAAAGTGAAGCCTCCACCGGTTTTCGGCTCCCGATACAGGTAACTGCGTGTGGCCAGGTTTCCCATCAGGACGGTTTCTGTCAGCGGCCCGGATTCATCGAACGACGAACTGGTATAGGCCCCATAGCCCTGCTTACAGGCTTTGACCCACTGCTGCTGATGGCCGTCGGTTTTGCCCTCGACCAGCGGTTTTTCGGCATCCGGCATTTTTTTATCGCCAAACTTCTCTTCCGGAAACAAACGCGGGTTGTTTCCAAACAGCTCGGCAACCAGAATGCCTTTGGTGCCGATGAACATCATGCCGCCGTCAATGTTCGTAAATACTTTCTCGTACGGAATGCCGTCCGGTACTTGCGGGCGAATCCCGCCGTCATACCACGAAAACTTGATTTCTTTCACCTTCCTGTCGTCCGACGGAAAGGTCAGGTGAATGGCCGATGAGGGTGGACAGACATCGTCGTAAAACGCTTCTTTGAAAAAATCGGAATAGACCGAACCCACGCTACACTCCACCGAAGTCGGGTATTTCAGTTTCAACGCCCGGAACGGTACATCCATGAAGTGGCAGCCCATGTCGCCAAGTGCGCCCGTACCGAAGTCCCAATAGCCCCGCCAGCGGGTCGGCATGTAGGCTTCGTGATAGTCGCGTGCGGGGGCTGTGCCGAGCCACAAATCCCAGTCGACCTCCGACGGAACCGGCTGCGACTCGCCTTTGTCTTTCGGCGACCGGACGCCCTGCGGCCACACCGGGCGGTTGGTCCAGCAGTTGACGGTATGCACGTGCCCGATGACGCCTTTCTGAATCCAGGTTTCTATTTTGCGCGTATCGTCACCGCTACTGCCCTGATTGCCCATTTGCGTCACGACCTTGTATTTCCGGGCCGCTTCGGTCAGCATTCGGGCCTCATAAATATCGTGCGTCAGCGGTTTTTCGCAATAAACGTGTTTGCCCAACTGCATGGCGGCCATCGCAATCGGCGCGTGCATGTGGTCGGGTGTCGAGACAATCACGGCTTCGAAATTCTTCGCTTCCTTGTCGAACAATTGGCGGTAATCTTTGAAATACGGCGCCTTGGGAAACTGGGCGCGGAATTTCTTCGCCTGCCGGTCGTCGACATCGCACAGCGCGACCATGTTGTCCGAGCCGTTGTTATAGGCCATCCGAATGTTCACATCCGCTTTACCACCGCAACCCACGGCCGCAATGTTGAGCTTATCGCTGGGAGCCGTAAAGCCGGGACCACCCAGCACGTGACGGGGTACAATCGTAAAACCGGCGGCAGCCAGGGCACTACCCTGAATGAATTTCCGGCGGGAAAGGGAGGTGAATTTCATAGGGATTTAGGTTTAGGGATTGAAAAAGGGAGAGCGACCGAGCCGTTAGCTCAGTTTTTGACCAATCTTCATGGCCAGACCCATATCGCCCTGAACTTTGAGTTTACCAAACATAAACGCGGTCATGGGGTTCAAGTCGCCGGTGCCTAATTTTTGTAAATCACTCAGTGACACCTTGATCGTGCAATCCGCGTCGGTGTCTTCGTTGGAAACAACGGCGGGCACCTGCCGTCCGTCGATGTAGATAACGCCCTGATCGGTAGCCAGTTTAACGGTGGCATCTAACCCACTGTCGGTACCAAGGCGTTGCCGGATCTGCTCCGTAAATTCCTGTAAATTCATGCGTGTGGTTCGTTTATGACTCGAAATAGGACAAAAACCGCTAAAACTAGGCGGTTTTTTCGGTAAAAGTAGAAACAATACCGAAATTTTTAGTAAGTTCAGACCCGTTAATAACGCCCTGAACTAATCTGAATTTCTCTGCACTGATGGAAAGACCCTCCACAGCAGCGGTTTATTTAACGGTAAACCCATTTTCTGCAATTCTGACAATTCTGTGTATCTTTACCCTCTCAATCTGTCCGATCAAAATAGATAATAACCTCCCCGTGATTTCACCGATGGCAGGTACTACTTTGGTCTGCCGGGAGATTCTCACTAACGCCAGAGCGCAAATCCGTGACCAGAGTATTCGGAGTTTGTTAACGAACCGGTGGAGTTCTGCGTCTGATAACTAAGACCGATCAGGCTGCTATAAAAAACGTGTATTAGGATGCAAGCTGAACAAACCCTACTCCGACAACTGCGGAACGCCGACCCAACAGCCTTCAGGCGGGTCTACGACCGGTATGTTCAACGGATTTATTATTTTACAGTTAGCTTTCTAAAATCACCGGAAACCGCCCAGCAAATTGTACGTGACGTCTTTACCACGCTTTGGGAACGACGCAGTACGCTCGATGAAGACATTCCCCTGAACGGGTATTTGTTCACCATGACGTATGGATTGGTGCTTTCGGCTTTTCGTGAACGGCACAGCCAGTGCCAGCCGCAGGAAATTCTGCAGCGACTGACCACGCAGTCCGGCACCGATACCGAGGAGCAAGTGCTGTATCAGGAACTGGAGTTACTGTATCAACAGGCTGTTGGGCAGCTTCCCCCGCGCCGGCGTGAAATCTATTTGCTTAGTCGTCACGAGGGATATACGTCACAGCAAATCGCTGATCGCATGAACCTCTCCACCCGAACCATCGAAGATCATCTGGCCCAGGCTTACGACACACTGGGCAGTTATTTTCAAAGACATACCTATTGAATTTTGAATGAGTGAATGATAGAATGACCGGGCCGCCGGAGCGGTCATTCTATCATTCACTCATTCACTCATTGAAAATGGAGGAATTGCTGGTTAAATACGTCCGGAATGAATGCAGCCCTGAGGAAGAGCAGTGGGTCATTGGCTGGCTGCAGAACCCGGACAA
This sequence comes from Larkinella sp., assembly GCF_965227735.1. Taxonomy (NCBI): domain Bacteria; kingdom Pseudomonadati; phylum Bacteroidota; class Cytophagia; order Cytophagales; family Spirosomataceae; genus Larkinella; species Larkinella sp. The sequence goes on from NZ_OZ245776.1 coordinate 3,355,951, forward strand.
CGAATCACGCTTGCGCGGATTGATGCGGAAACAATGGAGCAATCCGTCGGTTTCCGGGGTCGAATCGCCCGACTGGCAACAGATGTGGATGGGTATTGCCCGGCAAACCAAAGACCTGCCTATGGAATCGGAGCCCCCTCTATACCGTACGGTATGGCGTCAGATTGCCCGCATTGCAATCTGGATTGGTTGCATTATTGCTTTTGGACTCGGCATCCGGTTTCTGCGGGAGGCCCAGTTGCCCGCCGACGTCATCTACCAGTCCGGAGCCGATCAATCCATGCGAGTGGAATTAACGGACCATTCGTCCGTTATCCTCAATAAAAACTCAACCTTGACGGTTTCTTCCGACTGGTCAGGGCCCAACCGCAGCATCTGGCTCGATGGCGAAGCGATTGTTGACGTGGCAGAACAGCCCATCGGGTTCCGGTTGCTGATTCATACCGCCGACCACGTGGTGACCGAAGCACAAAAAGCCCGGATTTTCGTAGCCCGAAAAGACAAAAAAGTGCGGGTCGTGGTAGAACACGGCCTGGCTAACTTCGTCATTCACTATTCAGGCATGTTGGGCGAAATGAAGAAATATGCCCTGCAACGGGGCGGCATGGCCGAATACGACGAGAAATCAACCCAACTGATCAGACGCCAGGTTAACCCGCTGACCTATACCTCCTGGGCACAGCCTGAATGAGTGAATGCTCGAATAATTGACTACATTCCCGTCTGCGGCTCCACAACCGGAACGACCGTCAGCAACCGTTGCGTTGAACGCTGCTCGATTCCGGACGACTTTACCTGAAAAACTTTTTCGATCGTTTCATCCCCATTGGTGATCTGGAACGTATACGCTCCGTCGGCCATTGCACTCATGTCAAACCGCTGGCGGTATTTATCCAGATTCCGGGGCATGGTTTCCGCAAAGAGGACCCGATTGTTCTGATCACGTAAACGAACAATAATTTTACTTTTGGGATCATTCTTTTGGATGGTTACCCACAATTTCAGCGGGTTAGCCGACGGATATGTAGCGGCTAAAAAAGGCTTCTCTTCCGTAGTGGTTTGAGCGAAGGAGGACAGGCCGACCAGGAAAAAGGCACCCAGCAGAAGGGCACCAAGGGGGCGAATGAGCTTTTTCATGTGTGTTCGTATTTGTTGCTTACTGTTCAATTGCAGACCAAAGACAACACCACAGACAGGCCGGCACCGACGGCTGGGAAAAGCGGCAGAAAAAAAGGATGAGTGGTTGTGAGTCGGGAAGAACTGTCGAAAAAGCCCGTAGCTTACTTAATTAACGGCACTTCAAAGGTTGAAACCGTCGCACGGCGGTCCGTGGAAGCTCCCGCCATAAACCGGTCTTTCAGACGCAGGAAAGGTTTCTCAAAGTAGGTATAGGAAAGGTATGACAACAGAGTCGTGAGCAGGAGTATCAAGGCATACGCCTGCAAATTAAATGCTATAGAATGAAGAAGCTCCGGACTGGAACTCCGACCGGCAAGTAGATTAAGTACCAGGGTAATCGCAACCGGATGGTAGATATACAGTCCGTACGAAATGCTTCCCATGAACTTCATCAATGGATTTTCGAACTGCACAATGGATTGCGGATTAGACGCCAAATTGATCAATAAAAAACAAAAGAATACCGCGTAAAATTCATAATTAATGCCCGGCACCCGAAAACCGGTTGCTATAAAAGCAATTAGAAATAAATACATGATAATCTGAACTGATTTGCGGTGTAAAACTTCTAGAACCGGGTGGTTTATAAAAACTAAATAAGCGCCTAATCCACCAATGGCCATGCAGCCAATTCTGAATTGTGCCATGAACATCGATACAAAAAATAAAACCGGATGAGTCTGCTCTTTGGCAATGTGATATGGATTAAGAACGAACCGGTAATAGAAAAAAATCCCTGCCAAAACAAGACCGACTGTCCCGATTATAACCAATGTTCTTTTGAAATGACGACTCAGTAGTAGCCAGGGCCAGAACAAATAAAATTGCTCTTCAACCCCGATCGACCAAACGTGCCCCGAGAGCGGCATGGGCTCATAAAGTCCCACGACGAGGTTGGGCAGCACGAGCAGATAGAGCGTTAATTTCTCGTAAAAGTGATGAAAAGTGGTCTCTGACCAGATCGGCATTTGAAGAATCCCGATCGTGGGAAAAACGAAGAAACTGAGCAGAACAATCAGGAAATAGAGCGGCCAGATACGGAGCATGCGTCGAATGTAGAATTTTGCAATATCGACCGTACCGGTTTTCTGTTTTTCAGCCAATAGTAAATAGGTAATTAAAAAACCACTCAGCACGAAGAACAGAGCGACTCCAAATTTACCAAGTTGGTAAATGACTGGCCGGTCATTTAAATTATCGATACCAAGAAAAAAAACCGATTTATATTCTTCGATATGATGAATAATGACAGCGGCAGCAGCAATAAAACGAATACCATTAAACCCCTTGAAGTAAACGGAATCGGTCTTAGCAGGAAGCATACGGAGAACAGAGTAGAGCGTATATTACATAGATAATCCAGTTAATCGTAAATATATTATTTATATAGATAATTTATAGAATACGACGGTATTAATCTTCAATGTAGTTTAAATCTTTACCATATGTTTCATCTAATGTAAATAAAGACCAGAAACTAATGATAAAACAAATCAATCCAACCAGGGCGGCTGCGCCGATCACGCCAACCGAAAGTTTGAGCGTTTGAAAGAGTGGAATGGTTAATAAGGTTGTAGCCCGGACGTTGTTTGCAATGGAGGTTGTAGCGGTGGCGCGCAGGTTGGTGCCAAAATGTTCGGCCGAAACGGTTAAAAACAGGGCGATGTAGCCAATCGAGAATCCCAGCCCCACGCAAACGGCATAAAACAGCGGGACGGACGAAATACCGCCAAAAAGATAAATGCCCACGAACACCAGATTCATCGTCATCAATGCCCCAATGGCCCGTCGGCGGGACCGAAACCACTGGCTCAGGGCACCGCTGATTAAATCGCCTACCGCCATACCGATATACGTAAACATGACGGTTCGGCCCGGCGCGATGGGCTCGGCAATGCCCAGGGCTTTCCCGAACTCGTTGCTGAAGGTGGCCAGAATACCGATGACAAAATAGGTGGGAACAGCCAGCCCCATACACCGCAGGTAGGTCAGAAAGCGTTTTTGATTGGAGAACAGCGACCAGAAATTACCACGCCGGACGGTTTGCTCCCTGATTTTGAGAAACATCCCCGACTCGAAAACCGATACACGCAACAGCAACAACAACAGGCCCAGGCCGCCCCCGATGAAATACGTGGTACGCCAGTCGAACAGCACGACGGTGAAATATGCTACTACGGCCCCAAACAGGCCCACACCCGCGATCAGTGAGGTTCCGTAGCCCCGGAGTTCTTTCGGCAGGATTTCGGACACGAGCGTAATGCCCGCGCCCAGTTCGCCGGCCAGCCCCAGCCCGGCCACAAAACGCAAAACCGCATACGTATCCGCGTCCTGCACAAAACCGCAGGCAATGTTGGCGAGTGAATAGGTAATGATGGACCCGAAAAGCACCGAAAGCCGCCCCCGCTTATCGCCCAGAACACCCCAGAAAACACCGCCCAGCAACAAACCGGCCTGCTGCCAGTTCAAAACTGTTCCCCCAATGACCGACACCTGTTTTTCGTCGAGCCCCAAATCTTTCAGACTCGGCACGCGAACGATGTTGAACAGCAACAGATCGTAGACATCCACGAAATAGCCCAAAGCGGCCACAATAACCGGCAACGTAAACAGCGGGCGGAAGGTTACGGAAGGCGAAGAAGAAGTCATGCCAAAGGAGAATGAGTTAATTTTAAAAGAATGATAAATGTAAAATGATGAATATCAAATGTAAAAGTAGGTTGGGCGCTTCTGGAACCCTTTTACATTTGATATTCATCATTTTACATTTATCATTTTCAGCAACTTATCCTTTATTCCTCCAAGTAGTTAAGATCTTTCCCATGTGTTTCGGGAATGGTCAGAATGGAATAGAAGCCGATCGCAAAGCTGATAATTCCAACGGCCACGCCCGCATTGACGATGTCGAGAGACGGTTTAAGATACGCATAGAGACTGGTCATGAGAATAACCGTTCCGCGTACCATGTTCGGCACGGTGGTGGCGGCAGTGGCCCGGAGGTTCGTACCAAATTGTTCGGCACCGATGGTGACAAACATGGCCCAGTAGCCGATGCCGAAGCCCATCGCCAGAAAATACATGTAAAGCCCCATGACGGTTTTCGGTGCTACGTACACGTAAATCAGACTAACAACCAGGGTGAAGCCCATCAACAGTGAAACCGCCTGCTTGCGCGATTTGAGGCCCTGACTGATGACACCACTCGCCAGGTCGCCAATGGCCAGGCCGATGTAACACCACATGATGGTCAGACCCGGTTTAACCGGTTCGGCGATGCCAAACGCCAGGCCAAATTCATTGCTGAACGTCGCGAGAATACCGATTACAAACCAGGTTGGCAGACCGATGCCGATGCATTTCATGTATTTCGAAAACCGCTCCCAGTTGGTGAAAAATGCGAAGAAATTGCCTTTCTGAACGTGTTTCTGTTCAGACACCTGCGTAAACATGCCGGACTCAATGACCCCGATCCGGAGCAGAAGTAAGCCGATTCCCATGGCGCCACCGATCAGAAACGCATTTTGCCAGTTGAACAGTTCGACGGTGAAATACGCGACAACCGCACCAAACAACCCGACCCCGGCCACCAGCGACGTGCCGATGGCACGCAGTTGTTTGGGCAACACTTCGGAAACGAGCGTGATGCCCGCGCCCAGTTCGCCCGCCAGCCCGACACCCGCCACAAACCGCATGGCTGCGTAATAATCGGTCGGGTCCATGAACGTGACACGGTCGATGAAACCGCAGGCGATGTTGGCAATGGAATAGGTAATGATGGACCCGAAAAGTACGGAAAGCCGCCCGCGTTTATCGCCCAGAACGCCCCAAAGAATACCGCCGATGAGCAACCCGCCCATTTGCCAGTTCAGAATGTTGGCCCCAACGCGGGAAATCTGCTCGTCGTTCAACCCCAAATCTTTGAGGCTCGGAACGCGGACAATGCCAAATAGTAACAAATCGTAGATGTCGACAAAGTAGCCCAGTGCAGCGACAATGACCGGAAGGCCAAACAGGGATTTGTACGATACCTTTGGCGGGGGAGGAACTGTAGAATGCATTCGTTTGGTAAAAGGATGTTAGGAAAATAGAATGAATGGCAAGTTACCGATTTAGCCACATTTGACCAACTTATCCGCAAAGGTAGTGCCAGACCGGTGGTTTAAATCGGTTGATATGGAGTCGGTTGCGCTTCGTGGTGGACGATCACCTGCATGGCGGTTGCCAGGGTCCAGACTTTCAGCGCTACTCTTGAAAAGATGAAGAGTTGCTGAACGATGAACAGCAGAATAATCGGGAGCCAGCCGCTGGTGACAATCCAGGACTCGATCAGGAAGTAGATAGCAAAACAACCTGCTCCTATACTCATCAGGAGCAGATAATAACCAAAAATTGTTCGGAAATGGGCCAAAACAAACCGCAATGCCTGACCGAACGCCAGAAATACCCGGGTGTCATCCTGACGAAACAGTAGAATTTTGGCGTAATCTCCCAGGCAAAGCACCAGCAACGCGAAGAATGCAAATACAAAAAAACAGGCCATCAGGAGATAAATCATGCTTTGCTCATTCAGCAGATCGCTCAGGCTGTAGGCCAGCAAGCCGGCGAAAAGCATACCGACAAAAGCCAACGCCAACAGGATGCTGGCGATGCTGAAAAATAATCGAAAAAACCGCCCGAAGCACTCAACACTGGCCGCTAGAAACCAGCTCAGCCGGAACGCCTGCCGAAGGTGTTCGGCCGAGGGTGATACATACAGCAACATACCGCCCGAAAAAAACACACTGAGAATCAGATACAAAACACCCAGCCAACTCCCGACGGCCAGCAACGGATCGATAGCGGATTCGCTGTTTTGCATGAAATCGCTGTAAACCGTATAATCGAAGCTATTCAGTAATTCCAAATACGCCAGGGAAGAACCGGCTTCACTTTGGAGCGTTGCGTAGGCCGGAAGTAAGACCAGCAAACCCACTAGAAAATGAACAAAATACACCCAAAAAACCATACGCCACGAACGAACGACGACGTTTAAGGCACTAAAAATCACCATTTTGATTCAATAACAATACATAAAAAGACTAGGGTCGCGTTCATTAGTCCGTGTTCAAATCAAGCAAGCCACGCCAGCCACTGCATCCAGTTTTGCGCCCAGAACATCAGTTTTGCGGCATATTTAGCGGCCGGGCTGGCGGGTGGACGGGTCGTAAAGCTGTTGTTGTTCAGGTTACTATCAATGTAAATTTTCTGCTGCGGATCGACTTTGGCCCAGTCGGCGCGGGTCGGCTGCGTCAGCGTAAAGGTGTGGGAGCGGGCCTTTCCGTCCCAATGCAGAAGTTCTTCTTTTCCGTTTGCGAAATGCACCAGCACCTCCACCGGCAATTGCGCATCGCCTTTCCGGTATACCGTAATGGCGGATCGGTACATACTCCCCTGCTTCGTACTGCGTACGGCGTGCAATTCATAGTCACAAACCTGATTACCGTAGAGTACCTGATCGAAAAACCAGCTCATATCCGGCCCGAACCGGTTGCCCAGCCGTTTCTGAACGATCTCATTCACAATCGCAATGAAGTTACCGGCGTTAGGGTGTTTGAATTGCCACCGGTTAAAATACGTCCGCATGATTTCGTCCATCACCGGGCGGCCCACCAGCCCGTCGAGCGTCCGCATCCAGGTGGCGGGTTTGAAGTAGGTCAGTTCGCCATAATAGTCGTCGGGCAGTTGCCAGACATTGCCGAAAGAAGGCGCAATCGCCGGATGGTCGAGGTGAACATAGGATGTGCGCGACAACTCCAGATTGCCCATTCGGTAGCCGAACAGATCGATCACTGACGATTTCGGGCCGTAAGTTTCGTCCATGATCCGGCCTTCGTAATACTGGTTGAAGCCCTCGTCCATCCACGCTTCCTCAAATTCGTTGGTCGCCAGCAATTGCATAAAGTACTGATGCCCAAACTCATGGATGGTTACCTGTTCCGGTAGCCGCATTCCGGTGGGCATTCCCCAGCTTGTTCCGGCGGTGATAAAAGTGGGGTATTCCATTCCCGACGCGCCCAGCGCCCACACGGGCGGGTCCACGATGGTGAGCGTGGCAAACGGATACCGCCCCAGGTGTTTATCAAAATAGGCGAGCGCAACTTTGGCCGCATCGATGTGCCGTTGCGCCTGACTGGCGTGTTCGGGTTGCATCAGGGCACGAATCGAAACGTGCCGCCAGCGGTCGTCAAACACGTCAAAATCCGGGGAAGCCGTCCAGGCAAAATCCACCACATCTTCGGCATACCAGCGCTGGGTTTTGGTGCCATTCGGATTTCGTCGCTCACTTTTCAACTGACCGGTCGCACCAACGCGGAAGGTTGCCGGTATGGTCATGGCGACGTCGTAGACCCCAAAATCGGCGTAGAACTCCGAATGGGCGTGAAATTGATGGCAATTCCATTGCCCTTGTGTGGCGTAGCGGGTTCCGGCCGGTTCATACACCCCGATCTTGGGAAACCACTGCCCAATCAGGAAAAAATCGCGGCTGTAGCCGGTTCGGGCAAAAATTTTAGGCAATTTGGCCCGAAACGCAATGTCGAGCGTGATGCTTTCGCCGGGCGCAACCGGTTTGCTGAGCGGTACGCGGATCACGGTCTGGTCGTCGGCATTCGCATCGTCGGGCTGGATAAACCGGTAGTTACCCGTCAGGTTTTCGGCTTCACCCGATGCTCCGGCCCGAGTTTTCATCGACACGATATCGATCGATCCGAAGGCTTCCGGGTCGTTTTTATCGATAAACTCACCCCGCAACTGCCCCCCCGATTCGCGCATGAAGGTAGATTGAAGGTTCCGGAAAGCATTCAGATACAAATGAAACTGTAGGTCACGAACGAACTCGTTCGACGGGTTTTTCCAGACCAGCGTCTCTTTTCCTTCCAGCCGCTTCGTTTCGGTGTTGAGTTCAACCTGAATCTGGTAATTCGCAATGCGCGGACTGAGTGGCACCGCAGAAATGGTTTTCTGCGCGTACACACTCCGGCCAAACCAGAAAATACTGAAAACAATTACAAAATAGTTCATGCCCCGTTCGGACCCGGTTTCAACGAATTGATCACACAATCCGCTCTCTATTGATTTTCGCGGAGCCGAATCGGCACAATGGCCTCAGTTTGATCCCAGGCCAGCAGCATGTCGCTCCCGCCCGCCTGGGGCGCAAAACTAATGTAGAACTGTTCGGCCACCGCATTGCGTTTCCGGGCTGCCACCGGCACCCGCAAAACATCTTTGGTCTGGTCGTAACTGGTTCCCCACTGCCCGGTTTCCCGGTTGAAAATAACCATCCAACTGCCTTCCGACGGGATGGTCCAGAGCGAATATTCGCCTTCATCCAGCGGTTGCCCGGCCACGGTGACGTTCTGATCGATCGTAATGATCGTCGCTTCGTTTGCGCCCGTCCGCCAGACTTCGCCGTACGGTACCAAACCGCCAAAAATTTTGCGCCCTTTTTTATACGGCTGGCAATATTCTACTTTCACCTGAACGCCATTCTGGTCACTGGTCGCAACCGCTTCCGGGCTGGACGACTTGGTAAACGAACGAAGTCCAAAAAAACCGATGAGTACTAAAACCGCAAGGCCGCCGACGATCCATAAGACTTTTTTCATAAAACAGGAATTTTGTTTAGCAAGCAGGAAAGTTATGAAAATTTGTTTGGTTGCAGGTTTCTAACTTATTATAACTTGCAGATAAACCGGCATGTCATTTGTGCGGATGCCCACACAAACCGCTTGTCAAGTGGCAGGAAATAAACCCATACCGTTTGAAACCGAACAAATACCTTCTTTTTCTGATTACAACCATCGTTGCGTATGGGCTGTTCGAATTTTATCGCCCGAAACCCATCGACTGGAATCCCACCTACACGAACAAAGATAAAATTCCGTTCGGTACCCGGGTGTTGTTCGACCTGTTGCCGGACGTTATGAACCAGCAACCCGTAAAAAGTCTGCGCCTGCCGGTTTACAACCACCTCTCGGATAGCACCTTACCCGCCCGTAGCAACTATATCTTCGTTTGTCATACGCTGAAATTGAGCGGTTTTGATCGGAAGAAGCTGCTGGAATATGCCAATCAGGGCAATACGGTTTTTATTTCAGCCTACGAATTCCCGGATTCACTGGCAAGGCTGCTCGGTTTTCGCGCCGATCTGAAAAGGCCCACCTTGCGCGATACGACCCTGGGCATGAATTTCACCAATCCGGAGCTGAAAAACCGGATCGATTACCACTTCCGGCACGACGACGGACGAAATTTTCTGGTCACCACGAAAGCCTCCCAAACGACGGTTTTGGGCCGCAATGCCCGAAACGAGCCTATTTTCATCAAAATTCAATATGGCAAAGGCGCTTTTTTCATCCACAACCTGCCGCTGGCGTTTACCAATTTCTACGTTCTCGACTCATCTACCGCCGATTATGCCTACAAAGCCCTGTCCTATCTGCCCGCCCGGCCGACTTTCTGGGATGAATACCAGAAACTGGGGCGTTTCGATGAGGATGAGCAGTCGCTTCTGCGGTATATTCTGACGCAGCCACCCTTGACCTGGGCTTATTACCTCACCATTCTGGGTTTGCTGCTGTACGTTATTTTTGCGGGAAAACGAACCCAGCGCGTCATTCCGCTGGTCGAACCGCTGAAGAATACCTCACTGGCATTTGTGCAAAACGTGGGCCGTTTGTATTTCCAGCGTGCCGACCACGGGAATCTGGCCCAGAAGAAGATTCAGTATTTTCTGGCGTATGTTCGGGAACAATTTGGGCTGAATACCGCCATGCCTGACGAAGAGTTCAAGCTGGCCCTGGCGCGGAAAAGTGGCGTTTCGGAGCCGGATGTTCAGGCCTTATTCCGCCAAATTGCTTTTTCGCAACAGCAGATCATGAGCGAGTACGATTTGATTCGATTGAATGAGTTGATTGAAAATTTTTATATACAGGCGAAAGCGTAACTGCGAATTCACACCATGTCTCTCTACGAAAACCGCTTAGATTTAACCGAACTTAAAACCGCCGTCGATGCCATTCGGGCCGAAATCGGCAAGGTCATCGTCGGGCAACACCAAACCATCGATTTGCTCCTGACGGCCTTGCTCGCCGATGGCCACGTGCTGATCGAAGGCGTTCCAGGCGTAGCCAAAACGCTGATTGCCAAGCTACTGGCCAAAACCATTTCGGTCGATTTCAGCCGGATTCAGTTTACGCCCGACCTGATGCCGTCCGATGTTTTGGGAACGTCCATTTTCAACCCCAAAACCACGGATTTTGAATACCGCCGGGGGCCGATTTTCTCCAACATCGTGCTGATCGACGAAATCAACCGCGCTCCGGCCAAAACCCAGGCGGCTTTGTTTGAGGTGATGGAAGAGCGGCAGGCCACCAACGACGGCATTACGTATCTGCTGGCCGACCCGTTTCTGGTGCTGGCGACCCAGAATCCCGTCGAGCAGGAAGGCACTTACCGGCTGCCCGAAGCCCAGCTCGACCGTTTTTTGTTCAAAGTCGTCGTCGGGTATCCCAACGTGCTGGAAGAAGTGAACATCCTGAAAGGCCACCACGAACGCCGGAATCTGGCCGACGCGGTCGAAGCCGTTCAGTCGTCTCTCACGGCGGATCAGTTGCAGGCGTTGCGGGCTCAGGTTCACCGGGTTCACATCGAAGATAAACTGTTTGAATACATCGCCCAGATCGTGCAGAGTACGCGTACGCACAAATCGCTGTTTCTGGGAGCCTCGCCCCGGGCGTCGGTGGCGCTCCTGAACAGTTCCAAAGCCCTCGCCACACTCCGGGGCCGCGATTTTGTCACACCCGAAGACGTGCAGGAACTGGCCGCGCCGGTGTTGCGCCACCGCGTGTTACTCACCCCCGAACGCGAAATGGAAGGCGGCACAGCGGATGAGGTGATTGGTCAGGTGGTGCAGAAGATTGAGGTGCCGCGATGATCCTTTTCCGCGCACTCTACGTTTCCACCCGCGTCTGGCTCCTGCTGATCGCGTTCGTATTGCTGTTCATTCTGGCGTACGTATTTCCGGTACTGTTCCCGTTTGTCAAACTGCTGCTGGCGGTTTTGGTAGCGTTGTGCCTGCTGGACGGCATTCTGCTGTTCCGAAACCCAACCCAACGGGCGGCTTTTTTTGCGCGACGCGAACTCCCCGACCGGCTCTCGAACGGCGACGAAAACCCGGTGACCATTTACCTCGAAAACCGCTATTCCTTTCCGGCCCAGGTCGAAATTATCGATGAAATCCCGTTCCAGTTCCAGAAACGGGATGTGCTGTTTACGGCCACGCTAAAGCCCAACGAAACCAAAACGCTGCGCTACGAACTGCGGCCAACCAGGCGGGGAGAATATAATTTCGGCGCCGTGAATGTCTACGCAATGACGCCCCTGCGGTTATTGAAACGGCGGTATCAATTTTCACAGAACAAGATGGTGGCGGTTTTTCCGTCGTTCCTGCAAATGCGGCAGTATGAATTGCTGGCCATTTCGAACCGGCTGAGTGAGGTGGGGATCAAAAAAGTCCGCCGGATCGGGCACAGCATGGAATTTGAACAGGTGCGGGCCTACAACCGGGGCGACGACGTCCGGACGATCAACTGGAAAGCCACCGCCCGCCGGAGTGATCTGATGGTGAACGCGTTCCGGGACGAAAAATCGCAGGCCATCTATTGCCTCATCGACAAAGGCCGCGTCATGAAATCGCCGTTTGAAGGACTCAGTTTGCTGGATTATGCCATCAACGCGACGCTCGTTTTGAGCAACATCGCCCTGCTTAAACAGGACCGTGCCGGGCTGCTGACCTTCTCGGAACAAATCGGACAACTCGTGACCGCCGAGCGACGGCCGGGCCACATGCAGAAAATTCTGGAAGTGTTGTACCGGCAGAAAACCCGGTTTCTGGAATCGGATTACGAAGCCCTGTATACCAACCTCCGCCGACACATTCGCCAGCGGAGTTTATTGCTCTTATTTACTAATTTTGAGACGGTTAACGCCATGCGTCGGCAACTGCCGTACCTGCGCCGGATGGCCAAAGACCACCTGCTGATCGTCGTTTTTTTTGAAAATACCGAATTAAAAACGTTATTGAACAACCCGGCCAGTACCACGGAAGAAATCTATCAGAAAACCATTGCCGAGAAGTTTTATTACGAGAAAAAACTGATCGTCAAAGAATTACAACAATACGGTATTCAGGCCATTCTGACCGCTCCGCAGAACCTGACCGCCGACACCGTCAATAAATACCTGGAACTGAAAGCACGGGGCATGATTTAGAAAAATGAAAAGACTCCGCTGGCTCCTGATTGGATTGGCTGTCCTGCTGCTTGTTCTGCTGGTCAATACCCTCCGCTTTTCCTCAAAGCAACTGAGCGATGTTCCCCCCGTTGCCGCCGTTGCGGTGGGCGATTCAGCCGTGAACCGGCTGGTGGCGGCATTGCGGCTGCGAACAGTTTCGTATTCCGATGAGTCGCTGACGGACACGACCCAGTTTGAGAAATTTCTCAGCCTGCTCCAGCAATCCTTCCCCCGGATTCATAGCCAGCTCAAACGCGAGACGTTTAACCGGTACGGTTTACTCTACGAATGGAAAGGCAAAAATCCGGCGCTGAAACCGGCGTTGCTGACGGGGCACTACGACGTCGTCCCGGTGATTCAGGGAACCCAGAAAATGTGGAAACGACCACCGTTCGACGGGTTGTTGGAAGGCGGTTTTCTGTATGGCCGGGGCACGCTGGACGACAAAAGCAGCGTTATGGCGCAACTCGAAGCCGTGGAAGGGCTGCTGGCCACCGGTTTTCAGCCCGAACGGACGATCATGCTGGCCTACGGACAGGACGAAGAAGTGACCGGTTTTCGGGGTGCTCAAACCATGGCCGCCGAACTGGAACGGCGGAAAATTACGCTGGAATACGTACTGGACGAAGGTGGGGTGATTAAAACCGACGGCATTCCGGGCCTTCCCAAACCGGTCGCTCTCATCGGAATCGGCGAAAAAGGCTACGCCAGCATTGAGCTGACGACCGTTAGCAAGGGTGGGCATTCGTCGATGCCACCGAAACAGACCAGCATCGGGCTGGTGGCCGAAGCGGTGAGCAAGCTGGAAAAGAACCCGTTTCCGGCACGGCTGGATGCGGGGCTGGATCAGATGTTTACCTACATCGGTCCCGAAATGCCGTTCGGGCAGCGGATCGTGTTTGCCAACCAGTGGTTGTTTGCGCCCCTCATCACCCGCATCATGGCGCAGTCGAATTCCGGCAATGCGACGCTGCGGACCACCACCGCACCCACGATTTTTCAGGCGGGGGTGAAAGACAACGTGCTGCCGATTGAAGCCACGGCCACCATCAACTTCCGGATTCTGCCCGGCGAAACGGTGGAGACCGTTGCCGAACGTGTAAAGGAAGTCATTGACGATGAGCGAATTCAGGTCAATGTACTGAAAAAATTCATCAGCCAGCCTTCACCGGTTTCCGATCCGGATGCACTCGGTTTCGAGCGGATACACCGAACGATCAAGGGCGTTTTTCCCGAAACCATCGTCACACCGTATCTAACGCTGGGCGGCACAGACTCCCGGTTTTACGCCCGGATTTGTCCGCAAATCTACCGGTTTTCGCCCACGCCCATGAACGACGAAGACACCCAGCGGGTTCACGGCACCAACGAACGAATCAGCCTGAAAGACTACCGGAACATGATCCGGTTCTACGCTACGCTGATCAGGAACAGCCAGCCGTGAAAGGCGGTTTTACGGTTTTTATTTTATGGTTTATGATAATAGGTTTATAGTTTACAGAATTTGTACTTTTATAAACTTCTTATCCAACCCTATGCCCAAAACCGGTGTCTTGCAGGTATGGCAGCCCTTCTCCTAAACCGACGAATTTCGAGCGCAAAAAGCAGCGGTTTTCAACGCTTCATGCTTTGCAGTTTCTTCCTCCTTGCTGGCGCGTCTTTGGCCTTCGGTCAATCCACTTCCATCCACTTCGATCCGAACGGTTTTTACCAAATCAAGTCAACGGCGAATTCGCGAACGGCTAACACCCGCAAGGTCCAGAATGCCACGATGGCTATTTCAACGGACGGCAGAAGACCCGGTGACGCGGTTTCTGTGCTGGTTACTTTTGGGACAGAAGTGAGCCTGAAAAGTCCCACCTGGTTTACACTGGTCCTGAAAACATCACCGGATGTTCAGGCTCCCAATCGGATTGTGTTTATTTCCAATACGGCGGTCAATCAGGCGGCCCGAACGCTGCAGATCCCCATCGGGGGGTTGAAAGAAAATACCAGTTACTACTTCACCCTTACTAAGTGGACAGGATGCGACGGGGAGGAACTGGCTCAAGTGCAATACCAAACCGGCTCTTTCCCGAAAAAACCCAAAAAGGTGTTGCTGATTCTCGATAAATCATACGAAAATGATCCGCAGATCGACCAGGCCATCTCGACGTATAAAGCCGACGCCATCCGCGCTGATCCAGAACTGGTTTTCGAGCCGTTTTATCTCGGCAATAACCAGCCGGAGCGCGGAAAGCTCTACGAGCACATCCAAAACCGGTATTTCGATGCAGCGACGCCCTTGCATTACTTGTTTTTCATCGGGCAAAATGCCAGTACCTACATTCGGTCGTACCGCCTGAACCCCGCAACCAATCAGGCCGGGCCGGGCGACGTTTTTAGCTTACCCGGTATCGGTGTCTACGCCAAGATTTTGAATCAGGACTTCCCGTATGATAGCCAGCAAAATGCCTTCATCAACCGACGGTATGATTGCCAGGCGGTGGGCACCAACCCGATTCCCAATGACATCGCGACCCCATTTTTTCAATCCTCCACCACCGATATTTCCTACGGTGCCCTCGTGCCCACCCGTTCCGAAGAAGGCAAAGACTACATTTTGCGGTACTTTGAAAAGCTACACCGGTTTAAAACCGGTCAGTTTAAATTCGACCGGAAAGTCCTCATCGCCGACACGTTTCGTTACGACGGCAGTTTCCCCTCTCTCATTGAACAGATGACCGGCCGCTGGCGCAACAACGATACCATCAACGTCCCCCAAAAATACGGTTCGGATTTTCACGGCGACGATCCGATCTGGCGCGATGATTACCTCAAAAAGTTGGGTAGTCAATCGTACGAAATTGTCACCTATAACGGCCACGGATCACCCGGCCTCCATTACTTTGGTATTACGCCAACCCATATTCAGAATCTGGAAAAACTCAACACGCTGATTTTTGACTTTGTCTCCTGCTCATTGGGCGGGATTGACGTGCGGGATTATATGGCGGGAACGTATCTGGCAAAAGGGAACACGCTTTTTGTGAACGCCTATTCGGTGCCGATCTTCGTCTTCGCTCCTGAAAACCAGTCGCCCCTGCTGGAAAAATTCAAGGAAAATCAGACCTTTCGGCTTCTTGCCAACGGTGCGTACACCAGCGATGCCTATCGACACAGCTACACGTTTAATGATAGCCAGTATCTCTTCGGCGACCCGCTCCTGCTGCTCGATCCGCCCCTGTGCAACACCGCTGAACCACTGACTATTTCCACTACCGGCGCCACCGAACTTTGTCCGGGCGATACGGCGACGCTCCGGCTTTCGACCAATTTCACGGATGTTCGCTGGTTCCGGAATGAGCAGGAAATCAGTGGTGCCAAAGGCCATACGCTGGCCGTGACACAGGGCGGTTTGTATACGGCGAAAGCCAAACGATGCGAGCAGGAAGTGAGTAGCGTTCAAGGGGTTACCGTCACATTAAAACCGGGTCCCGAAATACCGGTTATTACCGTTGAAACCTTCCCGGATCGATTCCGGCTGCGGGTCACGCCAGCGGGAAAATTCACGAGCTTTAACTGGCTCATTAACGGAGAACGCTGGACCGAAACCACGCGTGACACCGCCGTCGCGGCCTTTTTGGGCGATTATACCGTTCGGGTTTCCCAGGATGGTTGTTCGGCCCTGTCAAAACCGGTTTCGGTTCGCATCGAAAAACCGGCGTTATCCGTCACTACCCCCGTCCCCCTTTGCACGGGCGACAGCGTCGCGCTGAAAGCGCCCGATAATTTCAGTTCGTATACGTGGCTGACCAAAGACGGACCCTCGGTGACGACCACCAGCAGCACCCGGTTCATCAAGCAGAGCGCTTCCGTGGCGGTGACGCCCAAACGGGGCAATCTGGAAGGGCCGACCTCCGATTATGTCACCATGAACTTCTCCCCTAAACCGCCCAAGCCAACCGTGACCCCGGAAAGCAATGGTTTTCGATCAAGCAGTGCGACGGGGAATCAGTGGTACCGAGATGGTCAGCCGCTGCCGGATTCGACGCGCCAGGTTCTGCGCAATCCGGGTGCCGGAACCTATACCGTCCGCGTGACCGGACAAGGTGGCTGCTACAACGACTCGGACCCGATGATCATTACGGCGGTAGAGCCGACGCCAGGCACCTTGAATGTGTACCCGAATCCCGGCAACGGAACGTTCTGGGTGGAGTGGCCCGACGCCTTCCGGTCGGGGGATCTGGACGTGGTGGATAACCTGGGCCGCAAAGTCTACAGCCGTTCCTACGCCAGCAAACCGACTGGCCCGGTGCCGGTCAGGCTGAAAACCGCGCCGGGCCTGTACCTGTTGCGGCTTTCGAATGCCGGACAAATTCACACGGTCAAGGTAGTCATTGAAACCGATTGATGGATCTAGCTCAAAAACCGCTGCCATGACCCGTCTGTGGTGTATCATTCTCTTGTTCAGTTGCTCATTGAGCGTGTGGAGCCATGCTCAGACGGCCCGCCAGCTCCGCTTCGAACACCTGGGCATCAGCGAGGGGCTGGCGAATAATGTGGTGTATGCCCTGCTTCAGGACCGCGAGGGGTACATGTGGTTTGCGACCGACAATGGCCTCAGCAAATACGACGGCTACACGGTTACGACCTACAAAAAGATTCCCGGAGATACCACCTCGCTCGCGGGCAATTCCGTGATTCAGTTAATGGAAGACCGGGATGGCTGCCTCTGGCTCGGCCTGATGGGGCAGGGCATTTGTAAATTTGATAAACAGACTGAAACCTTTACCTGTTACGGCCCCACTCCCCAAACCCTCCATTATGGAACGATAAACACCCTTGTGGAAGACCGGGAAGGTGATTTGTGGGTAGCGAACGGCACGCCCGAACTCCGGAAATTCGACAAAAAAACCGGTACCTATTCCCGCTTCAACTATGCGACCTTGCTGGCCGAAAAGGCTTCCACCGGGAAAATCCCGGAAGTCAACACGATTTATCGTGATAAAACCGGGACGTTGTGGGTGGGCAGTCAACAGGGGCTGCACCGGATGAGTCGCAACCCGGCCGGAGCCGGAAAAACCGCTTCCGTTCACTTTACAACCTACCGGCACGACCCCGCCAATTCCCGTAGTCTGAGCCACGATGAGGTGCGGGAACTGTATGAAGACCATGTGGGTATGTTGTGGATCAGCACCGAAAACGGCCTGAACCAGTTTGACCGGCAAAGCGGGACGTTCCGGCATTACCCCTACACGCTGAGCCCGTCGCCGGCCATCAATGCCATCATCAACCGAAAGTTCAGGCACTTTGCCGAAGATCAGCAGGGGAACCTTTGGATTGGCACCAATACGCAGGGTTTGTTTCAGCTCAATCCCGAACGCACCCGCTTCACGCAGGTGCAGCACGACCCGGAAAATCCGCTGAGCTTGCGCGGTTCTTTCGTCAACGCCCTCCTGGTGGACCGATCCGGTTTGTTGTGGGTCAGCATTTGGGGTGAGGGCGTTGACCGGGCGCATCCCCGCCAGCAACCGTTCCAGCATTACCGACCGCTTTCCGCTCCGGTTTCGTCCTTGAGCAATAAATATGTCGATGCCATTCTGGAAGACCGAACCGGCATCGTCTGGCTGGCCACCGGAGCCGGACTGGACCGGTTCGACCAACGAACGGGCCGCTTTAAGACGTACCAATTCGCCCCTAACCAGCCCAGGGGGCAGCCGAAACGCCATGTGAATGCCCTGCTCGAAGACCGGGACGGCAACCTGTGGGTGGGTAGCCAGGGCGACCTGGCGCTGTTCAACCGGCAAACGGAAACCTTCATTCCGTTTACGCAGGACACCCTCCGCTATCCGGGACTCGGCGGCAATGGCGCGATCTTCACCCTTTACGAAGATCGACAGGGTCTGCTTTGGCTGGGTACCAACAACGGGATCAAAAGCTTCGACCGAAAAACGGGTCACGTAACCCACTATGCGTATGATCCAAAAAATGCGAATGGCATCAGCGATGCCTGGGCAATTTCGATCTGCGAAGACAAGCGGGGAAACCTCTGGATTGGCACGGGCAGCGTAGCCCTTAATCGGCTCGACCGGAAAACCGGGCGGTTTACGCACTACCGTCCGGATCGTCGCAAACCGGGCAGCCTGCCTTCGGATGCCGTTCCCAGCATCTTTCAGGATTCAAAAGGGGACCTGTGGCTGGGGACTGCCGGTGGAGGGCTGTGCCGATTTGAGAATGAAACCGAAACGTTTCAGGTCTTTACGCAGGCCGACGGGCTGGCCGATCATTCTATTTTTTCCATTCAGGAAGACAATCAGGGGCAGTTGTGGCTGGGAACGGCCAAGGGCCTCTCCCGGTTTTCGTTTGCCGACAAGACCTTTATCAATTACGATGTCAGTGACGGTTTGCCCGGCGACGGGTTCAAAAAGGCCCATTTCAAGGGGAAAAGCGGTGTGCTGTACTTCGGCGGTGAGAATGGATTCGTTACGTTCGATCCCCGGCAGCTAACGACCAACCGCCATGTTCCACCGGTGGTGATTACGCAGGCCAAATTGTTCGACAAACCCATCGCCGGTCAAATAGAAGCCCGAACCCTGCACCTGAACTACGATGAAAACTTTTTCTCCTTTGAATTTGCGGCCCTGAATTACGTGAATCCTGCCAAAAACCAGTACGCCTACCAACTGGCAGGTCTGGAAAAAGACTGGGTGTACAGTGGCTCGCGACGGTATGTGAGCTATACCAACCTGGATCCCGGAACGTACGTTTTCCGGGTCAAGGGGTCGAACAACGATGGGGTCTGGAATGAAAAGGGAACGTCGATTCAGGTCATCATTCATCCACCGTGGTGGCAAACGACCGGGTTTCGGCTGGTGGCCATCCTGAGTCTGCTCCTGCTGGCCGGGAGTGCCGTCCGGCTTTATACCCAAATGAAACTGAGTCGGCAACGGCACGAGATGAAACAGGTATTGCAGGCGCAGGAGGGCGAACGACAACGGCTGGCGGCCGATTTACACGACGACCTTGGATCGACGCTGGCGGCCGTTAAGGTACAACTCGAAATCGTTCACGAACCCGACGATGCCTTGTTGCAGCCAATCAGGCTGATGGAAAAAGCGATTCGCGACCTTCGGCACATTTCCCACAACCTGATGCCGCCGGAGTTTGTCCGGCTCGGCCTGACCGAAGCCCTGCACGAAACCGTAAACCGGGTCGAAGCCAATTCCGGGATTTACTTTCTGTTCATCTCCTTTGGCCCGGAGCGACGGCTCGACAATGAAGTAGAGCTGACCATTTACCGGATTGCGGTTGAACTCATTCAGAATGCCATCCGGCATGCCAGAGCAAAGCAGATCACGATTCAGTTGCTTTTTTATCCACAACAGGTATCTTTATTGGTCGAAGACGACGGTCGGGGGTATTCGGCAACCGTGCCTAACAAACCCGCCGGAATCGGGCTGCGCAATATTCGCTCCCGGGTTACGTATCTGAAGTCGAAGTTACTGGTCGATTCCGGCGAACGCGGAACAACCATCATTCTGGAGGTGCCTATTGATTCGTAAATGCATGACTTCTGCTGTTAAACCAACCACCATTCTGATTGCCGACGACCATCAGGTGTTTAACGACGGCCTGCACAGCCTGCTCCGGTCGGTCGACTCCCGCTATCAGGTGGTCGATCAGGTATATACCGGAACGGACGTTGTGCCGGCCATTCAGAATGTACACCCTGATCTGGTTCTGCTGGACATCAACCTGCCCAACCGAAATGGGCTGAACAGAGCCCGCGAGGTCGTTCAGGCGTTTCCGCGGGTTCGGGTCATCATTATGTCGATGTACAGTTACCAGACGTTTGTCGATGAACTGAAGGCCATCGGTGTTGCCGGTTACCTCCTGAAAAGTGCCTCCCAGCAAGAGTTGTTCACCTGCCTGCAAAACGTTGTCGACGGTATTCCGTACTTCGATCCGAAATCGGGCAGCAAGGCCGGAACGCA
The DNA here is from genome assembly GCF_965227735.1 of Larkinella sp. NCBI lineage: Bacteria > Pseudomonadati > Bacteroidota > Cytophagia > Cytophagales > Spirosomataceae > Larkinella > Larkinella sp. The sequence continues at coordinate 3,376,437 of NZ_OZ245776.1, forward strand.
ACACCCCGAAGATGATCTTCTGAAACGGTTTAAACTATCGCCCCGAGAGCTGGAAATTATCGCCCTCCTGAAACAGGGAATCGACACATCTGAAATTGCCAAGCAGCTTTTTCTATTGACCGAAACCGTTAAAATCCACCGCAAGAATATCTATTACAAGCTGTCGGTCAATAATCTGGCCGAATTGATTCAGTTTGCCGATGAACAGGGTTTATGAGCGTTGATAAATTTTCATGGTTTGAGTGAAAAGTGTTATTATTGGAAAAAATAAGATTAAATCCACATATTTTCATGAAAACACTTTTTACCTTCATCATCGGCGTTCTACCCTTCCTTTCTCAGGCTCAGGAGATTCCGGCAGACCGAACTGCCAAAGCCATTTATGTCGAAGCACTGGGCAGTGGGTTGGGGCTGTCCATCAATTTTGATACGAGGTTTCAGAAAGGCCGCCTTGACGGTCTGGGCATTCGGGGCGGCATAGGCGGCATCAGTGCCTCGGCTTCGGATGGAACGACCTCGGCTTCAATCGGGGTGCTTTCTCTGCCCATTCTGGTCAATTATGTAGTTGGCAATAGTCGCGCGTCCTTCGAAGCCGGGGGCGGACTAACGCTTTTTCGAGCCAGCGCATCGGGCACCGACGCCGTCAATGGCGATCTGTCTTTCCACGGCACCAGCGTATTCGGGGCCTTTAATCTCGGCCTTCGGCTTCAACCCAAGCGAACCGGTGCCCATTTTCGGCTCTATTGGAATCCGATCATTGCCAACAATCGCTTTCAGGCTTCCTGGTTTGGGCTGTCCCTGGGAGTCGGATTCAAGTAGCAGGGCAATTACGGGCCTTAAGATCAACCCAGTGAATCCGCTCACTTGCCTTGCGAAACCGTCCCCGTCAACTTCCCTTCCAGCACCGGGCGCGGGTCTTTGGTGTTTGACAAAACCGCCAGGCTTTTCCGGAATTCAAGCCGCAGATCGTCGCCCGAAAACCGGCAGGTTACGTTCTCGTAATGGGCCGTTTCGATAAACCGCCACGTCATCGTAAACGTATTTTCGTCACTCCAGGCACCACTCCCGGCCAGTTTCGTTTTGGTTTCTTTCGGCACTGCCGTCGGAACGAGTTTCAGCGGAACGGTCGATAAATCGGATTCCGCTTCTTTCCAGTTTCCCAAACCGCAAACCACCCGGTGTTCGCCCTGGTCGTCGTGCAGCGTGCAGACGCAGGACCCATTCTGAAAAGCCAGCGAAACCCGTTTGATGTTCAGCGAATTGTCGGCCATCTGATACGGTTTTCCCGTCACCCGCGCCACCGTCGGTGACGTAGCTTGTCCGGCTGGCAGCGGCAACGCCAGCGCGGCTAGTTTCTGTTTCAGCGGAACCGCCGGTTTGGCCGCGATGGCCTCCGGCTGAATGCCGGGCAGAATGTGCTTCCAGACCTGATCCAGAATGCCCTGCATATCACTCGTTTCGCTCGTAATGGCAATTACCGTATCTTTCTCCGGCATCACAATGCAATATTGACCGTAGGCCCCATCCCCCCGGTACGCGCCGTTGCGGCACCGCCAGAACTGGTAGCCGTAGCCTTGCAGCCAGTCGTTTTCTTCCTTCGGGCGCGAGCCGCCCTTTGATTGAATCTGGAATTTGGTAGCGTCTTCGATCCAGGCTTCGGGCAAAATCCGCTTGCCGTTCCAGAGGCCTTTTTTCAGGTATAACTGGCCAAACTTCGCAATGTCCTCGGTGCGCACGCGAAGCCCCCAACCGCCGGTCGCGATGCCTTTCGGATCGGTTTCCCAATCAGCTCCCTCGATGCCCAGCGGATCGAAAAGCCGGGGTTTCAGGTAAACCAGCAACGGCTGACCCGTCACTTTCTGAATAATGGCCGACAGCATGTAGGTAGCTCCGCTGTTGTAGACGAAAAACGTGCCGGGTTCGTGTTCGACCGGCTGGGCCAGAAACGCTTTCACCCAGTTCTGATCGGGATCGGACCGAAGTGCGCCCGTCGAATCCTTGTCGTGACCCGTTGCCATCGTCAGCAAATCCTTCACCCGCATGGCCGCCAGGTTGGCGCTGACCGTAGCCGGAACCTCGTTCGGAAAAAATGAAACCACCTTGTCGTCGACCGTCAACCGCTTTTCGGCCACCGCCAGGCCAATGGCCGACGATGTAAAGCTCTTGCTAAGCGAATACAGCGTGTGTTTGAGATCGGGGGCGTAGGGCGCCCACCAGCCTTCCGCCACCACCTGACCATGCCGCACCACCATTAGACTGTGCAGATTGAGCTTCGCGGCTTCAACGGCATTGACAAAATCCAGCAAACCCGCCGACGAAACGCCCTGCGCTTCGGGCAGGCTGCGGGGTAGCCGGAACGAACGCAACGGAGCCGCCTGGAGCGTCGTCGGCAGGGAGCCGATCAGACCCAGGCCTGCAACGCCCAAGCCCAGTTGATGGAGGAAAACGCGACGATTTAAGGTCATGTTTTTAGGAATAATATGATTTTATCCAGTGATTCTGCCAAAATACACAGAAATTGGCAATCTTTAGACTCACGGTTCCCCATTTAACAACTAAACCCTTTCATGAAAAGAACATTTATCCGGACCATCTGTCTGGTTAGCGCACTGGCAGGCTTTCATCCCGTCTGGGCCACCGGCGACACGCCTGCTTCGTCAACCCAAAAAAGCAAAACCGTCGAGCCTTCGGCAATCAAACTACCGGCCGGTTTTTCGGCTTCCATCGTCGCGACCGACCTGTTGGCTGCCCGACATATGGCTGTCAGCAAAAACGGCGACATCTACGTCAAATTGGGGAAACTGAAAGACGGCAAAGGCATTTACCGGCTTCGGGATACCAACAAAGACGGCGTGATCGACGAACAAACCGGTTTTGGCGATTATCCCGGAACGGGCATTTTTATCAAGGATGACTACCTGTACGCGTCGTCCAACAGTGGCGTTTACCGGTATCAGTTGAATGAAAAAGGCGAGGTGATGCAGCCGGACCAGCCGGAAAAAATTGTGGAAGGTCTGCGGTTGAAAGAACGCGATCAGTCCAAGTCGATTGCGGTCGATAACCAGTCGATGATTTATGTCAACGTGGCCTCCGACAACGACGCCTGCCGCGAAGCCGGAACGGGCAAAGGCCTGATGCCGTGCCCGTTGCTGGATTCAGCCGCTGGCATCTGGCAGTTTAAAACCAACCGACTCAACCAGTCCTACAGCGATGGCGTCCGGTTTGCAACGGGTTTGAAAAACACCGTCGGCCTGGATTGGAACACCAAAACGAACTCGTTGTTCGTCGTTCAGCACGGTCGCGGCAAGTTCCACGATTTCTATCCGGAATATTATACGCCTAAGCACAGCGCGGAATTACCGGCGGAAACCATGTACGAAGTGAAAAAAGGATCGGATGGCGGCTGGCCCTATGTGTATTACGACCACATTCAGAAGAAGAAAATTCTGGCGCCCGAATACGGCGGGGATGGCAAAAAAACCGGTGGCGAAAAAGCCATGAACCCCGTGGTGGCCTTCCCGGCGCATTTGGCCCCAAACGGGTTGTTGTTTTACACCGGAACGATGTTTCCCGAAAAATACCGCAATGGTGCGTTCGTGGCCTTCCACAGCCAGTCGGCGGAATTGCAAAAAGGCTATTTAGTCGCGTTTGTGCCGTTTAAAAACGGAAAACCGTCGGGAGCCTGGGAGATTTTTGCCGACAATTTTGCCGGTATCGACTTAGCCAAACCCACCGGCCCCGTTCAGCACCGCCCCTGTGGACTGGCCCAGGGGCCTGACGGCTCGCTGTACGTCTCCGACGATCTGGGCGGAACGGTTTTCCGGATTGCGTATAAGAAGAAATAGGGCTACAGTTCCTTTTTTCACTTCGTTATTCGATATTTCGTATTCATTATTCGATATTGAATGTACAAAATCATGTAACATCGAATGTTGAATAACGAACATCGAATAACGAAGTGAGGAAACCGCTTGATCAAGCGACTACACTCTTCAGCTCAAACACCTCCGACAGCAGCCGGTACGACTCCAGCCGCTCTTCAAATTCGGAGGCCACGTTGACCAGCATCAGTTCATCGACTTCGTACTGATCGGCATACCTCAGCAGTTGTTTTTTCACTTCTTCGGAATTGCCCATAATCATCCGCTGCCGGTTGTGCTGAATGCGCGCTTCCTCGCCCGGCGAATACGCGATGGTTTTCAGATCGTTGTAGTCGAACGGATCCACTTTGCCCCGGGTTTCGTATTGCAAAAACCGGTAGTCGATCATGGCCTGTTGCCGGTGTACGGTTTCGGGATCGTTGGAACAGAACACAAAAAACGCGACGTTGGTCTGGGGTTCTTCCAGGTTCTCGGACGGCTGAAACCGCGCCCGATACTGCTGCATGGCCTCCGGTCCGCCGTGTGGGTTGATGAAATGGGCGAACGAAAATCCCATGCCGAAATGAGCCGCCAGCAAGCCGCTGTGACCACTCGAGCTTAACATCCACTGCTCCGGCACCGACGGCGGAATCGGCATGGCCCGCACTTTGGCCTGAACGCTGCCCGGCGCATACCGATCGTTCAAATAATTCTGCAAATCAAACAGTTGCTGCACCAGATCCTGCTCACTGAAGGTGTTGGTCGAGTTCAGAATACTGGCCGTAACGCGATCTCCGCCCGGTGCGCGGCCCATGCCGAGGTCGATGCGGCCAGGGAAAAGCGTTTCCAGCATCCGGAAATTCTCGGCGATTTTCAGCGCACTGTAATGCGGAATCATCACCCCGCCCGAACCCACGCGGATGGATTGCGTTTGTCCGGCCAGGTGAGCAATCAGGATCTCCGGCGTTGTGCCGGCCAGCGAGGTCACATTGTGGTGTTCGGACACCCAAAACCGGGTATACCCCAGTTCTTCCGTTAGCTGGGCGAGTGCCACGGTTTCCAGCAAGGCTTCCCGCGCATTGCTCCCTTTGCGAATGGGCGACTGATCTAAAACGCTTAATTTCATCTCTACTTTGGATTAGCAAACATAAGTTCTATTGTTCTAGAACAACAAACGAACAAAAAAAGGTGCCATTCCTGCTCTAAACCTTATTGAACCGGCAAGTGACGGAAACCGGATCGTGGTTTTGAGGGAACGGTCTTGCTTTTGCGAATGCATTCTGGTAAATCGACTGGCGATTCCTGTATCCTTTCCTGATCGATCATGAAATCCATCCTGCTGCTTGCCTTTTTCGGCCTTACGCTGAACGCCTTCGCCCAATCATCCTCGCAGGCCCGCGTCGATACGGGAACTCTTGGCGGAGCCCGCTACCGCATCGACTTTCCCGCCAACTGGGGCCAGGCCGGTTCGCCCAAACGCCTGTTGATGTATGCCCACGGCTACGAAACGATCGGCAACAAACGGGGCAATCTGAGTGGCGGATGGATGTCTCCTTTCCTGAAAAAAGGCTTTGCCGTGGCCCAGTCGGCTTACCGTCGGCAGGGCTGGGCGGTTTCGGAAGGCGTGGACGATACGGAAGCCCTGCGGCAGCATTTTGTCAAAAAATACGGCCAGCCCGACAGTACATTCGTCACCGGACACTCGATGGGTGGCATGATCACGCTGGCAACCATCGAAAAATTCCCGCAGCACTACCAGGGAGCCCTACCCTTTTGCCCCATCTCCGGCCATCTGTACCAATCGTTGCAGCGACACCTTTTTGCGGTTCTGGTCACCTTCGACGGCCTTTTCCCCAACACGCTGGCATTGGAAAAGCTGGCAAACGGAACCGCAACTCCTACCGATGGAGACGTAATCAAGCAGAAACTGGAAGCCGATTCGCTGACCGGTCAGCAATTCGCCCGCCGGTTTTCTATTAAATATAAAGACCTGCCGGGTGTCCTCTGGTTTTTTCAGGAAATCTACCGCGACATCAGCCAGCAGGCGGGTGGTAACCCGTTCGACAATACGAATCTGTTATACAGCGGTTTTCCGGATGATGTGCTCGTCAACCGCCAGGCCACCCGGCTGACGGCCCAACCCAAAGCCCGGAAGTTCCTGGGGCCTTACACCACGTTTAGCGGCAAAATCAGCGACCCGGTTTTGCTGGTTCATACGACCTATGACGAGTTGATTCCGCCCGAAGAAGCCACGGCCTACGACGCCATTGCCCGGCAAGCGGGTAACGACCGGCTTTTTGTCATGAAATTTACCGACGGACAGGGCCACTGCCGGTTTACGCCCCAACAAACCGAAGCGGTTTTCGATCAACTGCGAAACTGGGCGAAGGCGGGGCAACAGCCGGTGGCGGGGGAAGTGAAGTAATATGAACCAGTAAAATCTGTCCTCAATGGTATCAGCCCACGGTTTTAACCGTGGGCTTAAAGTTTTTATTTACATTCTGGAACCGTTTCAAAGGTTTCCTCATTGGCTTTCCACAACATCTCACGGTTAAAACCGGAGGCTAGTTTTAATGTCTCCATTCCCCCAATAACCCAACAAAAACATTTTTTCCAACAAAAAACTAATATGTTAGTTTTAAAACTAAACCATTAGTCATATATTTGATTTAAGATCGTAATCAACCTGATGCCGTATGCAAGTTCGCGAATTGACCAATGCCGAGGAAGAAATCATGAAGGTGTTGTGGAAACTGGAAAAAGGGTTTGTCAAGGATGTTCTGGCCGAACTCCCGGAGCCCAAACCCGCCTACAACACCGTCTCGACCATCATCCGCATTCTAGAAAAAAAGGGGCTGGTGGGTTACCGGGCCTACGGCAAAACGCATGAATACTATCCGCTGATCACGGAAGAGGAGTACAAACGCTTCGAAATGGAGCAGCTCATGTCCGGTTATTTCGACAATTCGCTGAAAAAGCTGGTGTCGTTTTTTGTCAAAGACCGCAACCTGAGCCTGAAAGAAGCCAACGAAATTATTGACCTTCTAAACCGCCAGAAAGACTCATGAACGCGGCCCTCGAATACCTGCTGAAAGCCAATCTGTTTCTCGTATTGTTTTACGCCTGTTACTGGATCTGGCTCCGAAAACATACCTTTTTTCGGCTCAACCGGGCCTACCTGATCATGTCGGTGCTGCTTTCGCTCACCCTGCCGCTGGTGGAATTGCCCGCCGACGCGGCCGAAACCCTGCCCGTTCCGGTGGTTGCGTTTTCGCTGCCGGTCGTTATTCAAACGGCGGAACAGCCGACCGGGCCGAATTGGGAAACCATCGCCTACTGGGTATACGGGCTGGTCGCCGGGGCACTGTTTCTGCGGTTGCTGGTGCAGATAACGGGCGTGGGGCGGCTGATCAAGCGCTCGGAACGGCACAATCTGGACGATTACACGCTGGTGCTGCCCGCCGATGAGCGCGTTCCGACGTTCTCGTTCTTCCGGTATCTGGTGCTGTGTCGCCGGGATGCGCAAACGGCCAACACGCCGATCGTCGCCCACGAACTGGTTCACATCCGCCAGGGACACAGTTTCGATGTGCTGCTGCTGGAAGTAGTCCAGCTTTTCTTCTGGATGAACCCGATTCTGATTCTCTACAAACAGGCAATTCAGCAAGTCCACGAGTTTCTGGCCGACGCCCAGGCAGAAGACAAACATGAATACGCCACCTTCCTGATCAGCTATGCATTTGGCGTTCAGCCCAATACGCTGACCAACGGTTTTTTCAAACCGGCCTTGTTGAAAGAACGCATCAAAATGCTGCAACGCCGGGCTACCAGCCACTGGGCGCTGGGAAAATACATGCTGGTGTTGCCGCTCCTGCTGAGTTTGGTGGCGATGACGGCCGCCCGCGAGCAACTTACGGAACTGGTGACGCCGGTTTCGGATGAAAAAGGAACGGTTTCGGGAAAAGTTATCGATAACGACGGACAGCCACTGCCGGGGGCGACGCTCATTGTCCGCAACACGACAAGTGGTGCGCAAACCGACATACAGGGCCGCTACGAGTTGAAGAATGTTCCGTCTGACGCCAAAATCGTGGCCAGTTTCGTCGGCTACGTATCGCAGGTGAAGGACGTAGCCGGCAAAAAAACGCTTGATTTTACGCTGGTTCCTAAAGTCGATTCGCTGCACCCCGTGGTCGTGGTGGGCTACGGTTCTACCACAAAACCAGCTCCGACGAATCCTTCATCAAACACCCTCTCCGCAAAAGGGGAAACGTTTTCGGTGGTGGAACAAAATCCGGCATTTCCGGGCGGCATCCCCGCTTTGGGAGCCTATCTCTCCCAAAGTATCCGGTATCCAGCCGAAGCCCGGCAAAACGGCACCCAGGGAACGGTTTTTGTACAGTTCACCGTCAACAAGAACGGCGACATTCAGGGACTGCGGGTGAAAAAAGGCATTGGCTCGGGCTGCGACGAAGAAGCGGTTCGGGTGGTCAGCCAAATGCCGCGCTGGACACCAGGCATTCAGAATGGAAACCCGGTTATGACTCAGTATGTCCTGCCCATCCAGTTTGCTCTGGAAAAAGAAGACAAACGAAGCGGTCAGGTGATAGACAGCAAACCCGATACTCCCAATGTCATCCTCAGGGGTTCTGCCCTTTCCGACCCGGATAAAAAACCGCTGTTTGTCGTTGACGGAAAACGCCGGACTGCTTCTTCACTAAAACCAGAGCCTTTGGCTGATGTAAATCCGAATGACATCCATTCCATCAATGTCCTGAAAGGCGAATCGGCTACTACCCTGTATGGCGATGAAGGCAAAAATGGGGTAATTCAGGTGAAAACCAAACAAGGCGCAATCGGCGAGCAGATTCAGCAGGCTGGCCGGATCGATTACGACGGAAAACCGCCGGTTTATATGCTGGACGATAAAACGATCACGCGGGAAGAATTCCAAAAACTGAACCCCGGCAATCTGCAAAGTGTCGAGGTCGATCCTACCAAATCCACTTACACCATCAAGGCCACGACCAAAAACTAAACCCGTTATGAAGCCTTCCTATTCTGTTTCTGCCCGGCTCCGCTTCTGCCAGCGCCGGATGGACAACCGACTCATTGCCTACACGTTCGGGCCGAAACCGTCGGCTTTTGTAACGCCTTTCTTCCAATCTTCCACCTTAAAACAGCGCATTCTCATGCTTCAGAAATCCGAAACCAACCGCTGGGCAGTCGTTAAATACGGCTTTGTGGCCCTGCTCACCTTTTCTCTCTTCATTTTCGTGGCGGCTTGCGAGGACCAGGCGAAGCAGGAGGTTGTCAACAACAAAGAAATAACAGTTTCCGGTCAGATTCTTGCTAATGACGGAAAACCGCTTCCAGGTGCCAACATCGTTGTAAATAACGTCGAAAGGGGGACAACCACCGATGTAAAGGGCCGCTATAAAATCACGGTACCCGCTAATGGAACCTTACTGATTAGCTTCGCTGGTCACAAAAGCCAGGAAATTGCGGTCGGCGGAAAAACCGTTGTGAATGCCCGGCTGGTTGAAGGTTCTGACGAAACAGCGGGGCGGTTTTCGGGCCAGACCACGGCCCCCAACCGCACCGCTGAAAAACTGACAGCGGAGCAGGATAAGGAACACATTTTCACTGTGGTTGAAAAACATCCTGAATTTCCGGGAGGGATGATTGGGTTGACCCGTTTTATCCATGAAAACCTGCGTTACCCGGAAGCCGCCCAAAAAGCACATGTGAGCGGGAAGGTCTTTCTTTCGTTTGTGATCAACACGGACGGCAGTTTTCAGGACATTCAGGTCCTAAAAGGCTTTGGTTTTGGTGCCGACGAAGAAGCGATTCGGGTGCTCAAAGCCATGCCGCGCTGGAAACCAGCCATGCAGAATGGGAAACTGGTGCGTGTGAAATACAACCTGCCGATTAAATTTGAGTTGGAAGACAACTAAATCAAAAAGCCCCGGTACGTTGCGTATCGGGGCTTTTCTGGAGTTACTTTCTCCGGTTTTTAGGGAACAGTTCCATGAATTGATCATAAAACTGTTCGTACTCATCCGGGGCTTTTCGTTTTTCCCAGCCCACGGCAAACTCGGTTTTGGCCCGCTTCCAGGTGACAGTCACCGCCGGATTTTCCGGATTTTCCAGTTTGGTGGTTTTGATCTTACACGTCTGCTCCAGCCTTGCGAATACCTTCTGGGTGGTATCCTTTTTCTGCTGGCCCAACTGCGTAAATCCTCCCTCCGATCCTTCCCGGTAATACATCAGCCCATTGTCCAATAGCCGGTATTCGGGCCGGTCGGTATCGTTGCCAAGTGTTACCACAATCTGGCGACCGGTAAACCGGTTCGGAAACGTTGATCCGGTCGACACCGGTGTTTGGCCTTTGACAAGGCCTGTTTCAAGCAAATACGTCAGACAAAAAACAAAGAACAATCTTACCACTCGCAAACTCATTAAACAGATTCAATTTGGGTTAGTACTCTCTATTCTAACTGCCTAAACGACAAAAAATTGCCCGATTTTTTGTCGCCTGGTATTCACATTTCCCCGAAAGCAAGCGGATCAAGGTTCTGTCGGCTTGCCGTACGTTTCTTCCTGCAAGCTGACCGACGTGCCAAAAATGCCATTCTTGATGGTTACAATCAGCAAGTTATCGTGATCGCCCGATTCGATTTTGGTTTTTGTCGGTTTGGTATCCAGCCCTTTTGCAATCTCCAGAATTGTGTTGCTGTGGCCGACCACCAGGCTATTTTTACCCTTCGTTTTCTGGATCAGTTCCACCACCGCGCCGACCGGTTTTGCCGGATAGGAGTCGATGGGCAGGTTGAGTCGCTGCGACAGGGGCCGGGCCGTTTCCTGCGTCCGGCGGTAGGGCGTGGTCAGAATCTGGCTAATCCGCTCGTCCTCCAGCCGGTCGGCCAGGGCCTGGGCGCGTTCCAGCCCAACGGCGGTCAAACCGCTGCTGTCGGCTTCGTTGATTTTCTCCGCGTGCCGGACAATGTAAACCGTAGACGTCGAACAGCCCGTCAGGCCGAGCACCAGAAACAAAACCGGAAGTAGTTTATAGATCCTCATCGCAGCGTTGTAAAACTCTTAATTCTTCACTCTCAACTCCTCCAGCGCCAGCCAGCTCATCAAACCGGCACCAATTTCCAGGGCTGATTCGTCGATGTCGAATGTGGGCGTGTGAACGCCGGAAATGATGCCCCTTTCTTCGTTGCGCGTTCCGAGCCGGTAGAAACACGAATCGACCACCTGCGAATAGAAGGCAAAATCTTCCCCCGCCATCCACAAATCGAGGTTTACGACGTTGTCGGCACCCATGTATTCCGTGGCTGCCGAGCGCATTCGCCGGGTCAGTTCGGGGTGGTTTTTCAGGAAAGGATAGCCGCGGACCACCGTAAATTCGCAAACGGCACCCATCGCTTCGGCCATGCCCTCGGCCATTTTTTTCATCCGGCGCAGGCCGTCTTCCCGCCATTCTTCGTCCATGCAGCGAAAGGTGCCTTCAATTTTCACCTCGTTGGGAATCACGTTCGTGACGCCGTCGGCAATAAACCGCCCGAACGACAACACCGAGGGATTGGCCGGTTTTCGGTTGCGGCTGATGATCTGCTGCAAAGCCACGATGATGTGCGAAGCAATCAACACCGGATCGATGAGCTGGTCGGGCATGGCACCGTGGCCGCCTTTTCCGATCACCGTCAGGTAGAGTTCGTCGGTGCTGGCCATGTACATGCCTTCGCGGAAGCCAATTTTGCCAACCGGCACGTTCGGAGCCACGTGCTGGCCGAGCATGCTGGCCGGAGCCGGGTTTTCCAAAACGCCATCTTTGATCATCAGCGACGCCCCACCGGGAGCTTTCTCTTCCGCCGGTTGGAAAACCAGTTTCACCGTTCCTTCAAACTGGTCGCGAAGTTGCTGCAAAATGCGGGCGGTTCCCAACAACGACGACGTGTGCACATCGTGTCCACAGGCGTGCATGACGCCCTCGACGGTCGATTTGTAGGGAACATCGTTGGCTTCGTGAATCGGCAGTGCATCCATGTCGGCCCGCAGCCCCACAACCCGGTTTTCGGACGAACGACCTGCGCGTCCTTCGATGAGCGCGACCAAACCCGTGTTGGCAACGCCTTCCTGCGGAGTGAGGCCAATGGCTTTAAGCTGATCGGCAACGAATTTTGCGGTTTTGAACTCATTGAACGACAACTCCGGGTTGGCGTGCAGGTGACGGCGGTTGGCAATCAAATCGGCCGCATAGTCGCGCGCTAGTGTTTTGATTTGTTCTTTCATATGGGTAGATCCCTGCGGACCGGGCCGCGCAGGCTTAAGAGGCTAAAAATTGATAATCATTGATCAAGGTCCGAAGAAACGTGGTATCGTCCAGTTCCGACCGAACCCCGATGACTTGCTTGACTTTTTCGGCGGCTAAACCGCTGATTTCGGGATTGTTCATCCGCAACGCTTCCCGGACAATGTTCAAATCCCGGTCGGAAAGCTGGGCCACTTCCGGAAACCGCACCTGGTAATCGTCGGGTAAGGCCCGGTAGGTAATCTGCGCCAGCGTAACGGGGCGGGTCAGTTTCACCACCGTGGTTCCGGCGGCAATGTCGCCAATTCGCTGGCCCCGGCCGTTGGCCGCAATGGTAATGACGGCCACCATTCCGCCAAAAAACATCGGTGATTCGATGAGCCGGAGCAGCCAGCGGAGCAGATAAGCCCCCAAACCGGGTTGCGATCCGTCAAGCATTACCACCCGGATTTTCATCGCGATTTTCCCCAGACTCTGCCCGTTCAGAAACGTTTCGCACAGCAGATCGTAGAGCATGAACGGCAGCAACAAAAACAGGCCCGTCCAGAAAGGACTCCGAAATGCGCCGGGGAGCAGTTTGGTCAGCACAAAATACAGAATCAGCCATCCCAGCAGAATCAGGTAATCGAGCAACAACGCCAGAATCCGGTCGCCCAAACTGGCGGGTTCGTATTCCAGCGTAACGTTTTGGGAAGTCTGAATCGAAACGGTCATAATAATCTGGTTTTCCTGGCAAGACTTTCGACCATTTGATTTGTTTTCCGCCTGACCCTGTCAGGGTCTTTGACCGCTGACAGGGTCAGGCGGGAAACAAAAATCAAAGATGATTAAAAATCGTTTCTGCAAAATAAACGTTCGAATTGCGATCGGCTAACTTTTGCAGATTTGTTTTCGAATACGGGATTTCTTCCGTCAAAATCCGTTCCAGAAGCCCCCGGATCGCATCCGGCGAGGTCGCATCGGTCACCGCACCCAATTGCTCGGTTTGCACCAGATGTCCCAGATAGCCGTAATCCGACGCCAACACCGGTTTTCCGGAAACCGCAGCCCGCACCACAACCGACGCCATGCCGATGTGATTCTGGTATAACGCCAAAACATAGTCCGACAACTCGAAATAAACCTGAATTTGCCGTCCTTTTATTTCGTCAAACACCCGCACCATCTGCATGTCGCTCCCGACTTCAGCCATGCTGCTTTCGACTTTTTCCCGAAAACCGGGTTGAATTGGCCCGGCCAGCACCAGACACAACGCCCGTTGCTGCTCCGGTTTCAGGAGTTTCAGGGCATCGAGCAGCGGTTCGATGCCTTTGCGGTCGTCCAGATGCCCGAAAAGCAGCAGAATCCGGCGGTTGGGCGAAATCTGAAGTTTCGTCCGCAGTTGTTCTACCTCGGCGGGCGTAATGGCATACGATTCGACCGGATCGGCCAGCGGCCAGATTTTGACGTGCGGACTCAACGCCCGTAATCCTTCCACCGCCGAATGATCCAGGCAAAACAGATTCGTCAGGCCTTTCCGGTTCAGAACCCCGTTCAGCGTAACTTTTTTTCGGATTCCGTTCAGCCGGGCTTTGATGCCGGGCCGGGTTTTGTAATGGAAATCCGGCCGAAAATAAATACCGGAAACGGCAAAGGGCGCCGACCGCCCCAGCCAGGTTGCCAGCATAAACAGATCGAAATACATCAGCAAAACGTGCGATGGTTGATGCGTCTGTCCGTATTTCAACACCAGATTCCACTCCTTGAACGAACGGGTCGCCATCGACGCTCCGTGTACGGTTTCAATGTCTTCCTCCGAAATGGGCACGAACCGGATGTTTTCGACACCCGGTTTGGCTTCGAGCAAGGCCTCAAATTGCTTCCCGAACGATGGCTGGGTAACGACGATTAGCTCACCTTCGGGGCGGTTTTGCACCCAATAGGCGATCAGATGCGTCAGATAATCAGCATGATGGCCGTCGATGATCGTATCAAAAAGCAGGATTTTATTCGCTCTGTTCACTTATGCAATACGTTGGTAAACCTGAAGTGTTTGACTCGCCGTTTTTTCCAGCGAAAAGAACTGCCCCCGCTCGCGTCCTTTCCGGATCAGCGATTGGCGCAGGGAGTCGTCCAGAATGATTTTTTCAATTTGCTGCTGCATCTCCGACGCCGATTCCGGATCGAAATACAACGCGGCTTCCTGCGCCACTTCCGGAAAACACGACGCCCGACTCAACACCACCGGGCAACCAGCCGCAAAAGCCTCCAGAATTGGAATGCCGAAGCCTTCGTAGAGCGACGGATAGACAAACGCCAGCGCGTTCTGGTACAACCGATACAGCGTAAAATCGTCGATGTTGCGCTGGCTGATCCGGTCGGTCAGCCCCAGTTGCTGAATCCACTGCGTTTCTTCCGGACTGAACGAACCGCCCCCCGCGCAAATCAGTTGGACGTGACGGTATTTTTTGAGCGTCGGCGCAATCGCCTTTAAAAAAGAAATGAAATTTTTGTAATCGTTGCGGGCGCCGACATACAGCAAATATGCTTCCGGAACCTCGATTTGAACGGTTTCGGGCACTTTCAGCGTCTGAAAAGCCGTCGCGTGGTAAACGACGGTGATCTTTTCCGGTTTGATGTTGAATAGTTCGATCAGATCGGTTTTGGTGTTTTCCGAAACCGCAATGATCTGGGCGCTCCGGTCGAACAACTTTTGCTTTAGGTCTTTCGACGCATTATCGATATGACCGAATTCGGCCCCAAACTTGTCTTTGATGGCATCGTGATACGTTAGTACCACCGGTTTTTTCGTGTGCTTCAGAAAGTACGGGTGAAAAAAAGTAGGATGAAAAACGTCGTAGTTATTCTGCATCAACCGGGTCACGCTCCACAATCGGTTCACCTGCGAAAAGAGCATGTTGGTGGGCATAAAACCCAGAAAATACGAAAAAGACTGTACCCGAAACGCGTCACTTTCCAGCAGGTAGGCATTGTTGGAAAACAAAAGCGACAACTGGGTTTCGACGCCTTTTTTTTGCAGCGATACCATCAGATCATAAAAATACCGGGACACTCCGCCATACCGCACCCCCGTAAAGGCCTGATGGTCAAACAATACTTTCATAAAATAGCCAAATACACACAGAAACTACAAACTTACGGAGAAACCCTTTGACAACGGCTATTTGTTGCCGAAATCGACCGTATTGTCCCCGTTCGTACGAGCGGCTTTGAAATATGGCATTTGATTTGCAATTTATCCGACCCAATGGGTTTTGGCCCATAACCCGGTTTTTTCATGCGCGAAGCGGCTTTTATCAAACAGAATACGGAAAAGTGGAAAGAGATCGAGAGCGAACCCGTGACCGCCAACGACCGCTCCAACCCCGATGTGCTGACCGACCACTTCATCGAGCTGACCGATGATCTGTCGTATGCCCGGACGTTTTATCCGACTTCGCCCGTCACCCGGTATCTCAACGGTCTGGCGGCCACAATGCACCGGCGGCTGATGGGCAACAAACGGGAGGAACGCAGCCGTTTTGTCCAGTTCTGGGCGGTAGAATTGCCGTTGCTGTTCCGAAAATCGCACCGGCTTTTGCTGGTGTCGTTCGTCATTTTTCTGGTAGCGGCTGCGCTGGGCTGGGTGTCGGCGGCCAACGACGAGTTGTTTGTCCGGCTGATTCTGGGCGACGATTACGTCAACATGACGCTCGAAAACATCCGGAAAGGCGATCCGCTGGCGGTTTATAAAGGCAGCGGACAAGCCGATATGTTCATGGGCATCACCGTCAACAACATCCGGGTTTCGTTCATCGCGTTCATTCTGGGCTTGTTTGCGTCCTTCGGAACGATTGCCGTCATGTTTCAGAACGGCGTGATGCTCGGAGCCTTCCAGTATTTTTTCTACGAACGCGGTTTGCTACTTCCGTCGGTCTTGACAATCTGGATTCACGGAACGCTGGAGATTTCGGCGATTGTGATTGCGGGGAGTGCCGGTCTGACGCTCGGCAACAGTTTGTTGTTTCCGGGCACCTGGTCGCGGCTGGAGTCGTTCAAACGCGGGGCCAAACAGGGACTCAAAATTGTGATCGGGCTGGTGCCGGTTTTCGTCACGGCGGGTTTTCTGGAGAGTTTCGTCACGCGGTTACCGCTGCATCCGGTGGTGAGTTCCGCCATCATTCTGGCGTCGGCCGCGTTCATTATCTGGTACTTTATTCTGTATCCCATTCAACTGGAGAGGAAGTTTGATGGGAACGCAGATTGAACGGATGTAACGGATTTCCACGGATAAAATCTGTTTAAATCCGCTCAATCGATTTAATCCGTGTTCCCATCCATTAAACAAATAACAACCTATGAACCTGTACCAAACGCGCGATTTCGGCGAAAAAATCAACGCCACGATTCAATATGCCGTCAAGCAAATCCGCAGTCTTAGCACGGCTTTGTTGTACATTGCCGGGGCTCCGGCGCTGATTGCGGGAATTGCGTCGGGTATGGCATCGGCGTCGATGCTGTCGACGCAACCAACCGGGGTGAATCCCCCCCGCATGAACGACTGGATGATTCAGCAGTTATCTAGCCCCTATTACCTGGTGGCCATTGTGTTTGCGTTGTTCATCCCGCTGCTGGTCAACCTCACCGTCTACGGCCATTTGAAAGTCTACAACCGCAACCCAGCCGAACCCGTCACCGTCGAAGCGGTTTGGGCGGAGGTGCAGAATGCGTTCGGACGGGCTGTTATTACGTGGCTGGTAGTTGGGATTCTCGTCATTGCAGCCACGCTCTTTTTCCTGATTCCGGGTATTTATCTGGGCGTGGTTTTTTCGTTGGCACTGGCGGTCGTGGTCCTGGAAGGGGGTTCGGCCAGCACATTTATGGGGCGGTGTTTCGACCTGATCCGCGATCACTGGTGGTCGACCTTCGGGCTGATCATCATCATCAGTTTTATCGCCTACATTCTCAGTTTCGCGTTCAATGTGCCCGCAGCCGGTGTCAGCATGATGGTCGCCCTGAAACTCGTCCCGAGTATGCCGGTTTACGTGACGATTCTGACCAGCATCCTCAGCACGGTCGGCAGTGTGGTGGTCTCGTCACTCATCGCCCTGGGCATCGCTTTTCAGTATTTCAACCTGGTTGAATTGCGGGATGGTCGCAGCATTCTGTCGGCCATCGACAGCATCGGATCGACCACGCCCCCGCCCATTCCCCGCTCCAGCGATGAAGGTGATTATTAACCGTAGGATAAAAAACCGCCTGACCGGTTTGCTGCTCCTGATGACCCTGACCGGTTTTCCAGCGATGGCCCAACTGCCCGTTCCCCAGGCCAAAGACACGGCGCAGGCGCAACCGGCTCCCGACGACCGCAGTTCGATTCGGGTGCGAAAACCGTCGACCGCCAAGTTGAACGACTACCGCAACGACCGCGATTACCAGTATGGCCAGGACTTTAAACCGGGCAACAACCTGTGGTCCAAGTTCTGGAGCTGGTTCTGGCAGAAAGTGGGCGAATTTTTGACGAGCAAATCCTACCAGAATTTCTGGCAATATGTGCTTCTGGCGGCTGCTGCGGGTTTGGTAGTCTGGCTGGTCATCAAAGCCGAAATCATGGGATTCATTTTCAGTAAAAAATCACAGGGAGCAGCCTTGACTTATGAAACGCTGACCGAAAATATTCACGAAATCGACTTCGAGCAACAGATCAATGCGGCCATCGCCCAGCGAAACTACCGGCTGGCGGTTCGGTTACTGTATCTGCAAACGCTGAAACACCTGAGTAACCACAACCTGATCGACTGGAAACCGAATAAAACCAACCGCAGCTACGTCTACGAACTGGCGCAATCGCCCCTGCAACCGGCGTTTGAAACCCTGACAACCCAGTTTGAATACATCTGGTACGGCGATTTTCCGATTACCGAGGAACGGTTTAAGCCGCTGCAGGAGTCGTTTGAACGGTTTAACCGGTAATCATAAACCGCCTGTCTTTCCGCCATCCACCGGCACGTTGATTCCGTTGATCGAAGCCGCTGCGGGTGTGCAGAGAAAGGCCACGGCTGCCGCTACTTCTTCCGCTTCCGCAAACCGCCGACTCGGAATTTCGGCCTGCATTTGGGCTTCAATTTCATCCAGCGATTTATCCTGCGCGCTCGCCCGCATGTTCAATACGGCATCCAGACGGGCCGTACGCGTATAACCGGGCAACACGTTGTTAACCGTAATTCCGAATTGAGCCATTTCCAGCGACAGGGTTTTGGCCCACTGCGCCACCGCCCCGCGAATGGTGTTGGAAACGCCCAGCCCAACAATAGGTTGTTTCACCGACGTGGAAATAATGTTGACAATCCGGCCATACCCCGCCCGCTTCATGGATGGGATCACTGCCTGTGCTAAAATCTGGTTGTTGAGCAAATGCGCGGCAAAGGTTTTGGTAAACTCCTCCAGTTTGGCGTCGATCAACGCCCCACCCGCCGGGCCACCGGTATTGTTGATCAGAATGTGAACATCCGGAAATTCTTGCAGGTAGGTTTCAATCACGGTTTTTACTTCTTCCGGATTGGCAAAATCGGCCACCTGATACCGGTGTTTCTGCCCCTGCTGCGTGTCTAATGAGCCGATGGCCTCTTTCAATTTTTCTTCATTGCGAGCCAGCAGCGTAACATTTGCGCCCAATAGCGCCAGTTCAACGGCGGTCGCGTAGCCAATTCCCTGCGTGCTTCCACAGACAATGGCGGTTTTTCCGGTAAGCGAAAGATTCATCGTAAAGTCGGTTTAATCCGGGCCGTTTTTAGCTGGTACAACCCATTCATTTGTGTAAAATGCTAAATAACGGCATTGCGGCAATATTTTTACTAATTTACCAATCAATTAGTATCCGTAATCAGTTATTCACCCGAATCACCTGCCACCCGTCCGCACCGGTTTCCAATCATCAACCCCGGCGGATGGGTTACGGTCGAAAGCGTCCGGCCGTGTAATTTATTGGGATACGGATCCGGTTTTAACGAACTTTGCTAACAAATTAATCGATAAAAAACATGTCTAAAGGTCTTATTATTGGCATCGTCCTGGTTCTGATTTTTGGTTTTTTCGGATGCAGTACATATAACGGTATCGTCGGGAAAGACGCGAATGTGGGTGAAAAATGGGCCCAGGTCCAAACGCAGTACCAACGCCGGGCCGACCTGGTTCCGAACCTGGTGAACACCGTAAAAGGAGCCGCCAATTTCGAGAAAAGTACACTGACAGCGGTGATGGAAGCTCGTTCGAAAGCCACCAGCGTTCAACTGACCGCCGACCAACTGACGCCCGAAAATGTTCAGAAATTTCAGGCCGCTCAGGACCAGTTAGGAGGTACGCTGTCGCGTCTGTTGGCCGTGTCCGAAAACTATCCGCAGTTGAGAGCCACCCAGAATTTCTCTGAACTCCAGTCGCAACTGGAAGGCACCGAAAACCGTATCAGTGTAGCGCGGAACGATTTCAACGCGGCTGTGAAAGACTATAACGTCTCCGTTCGCACGTTCCCGGC
Source organism: Larkinella sp. (assembly GCF_965227735.1). Lineage (NCBI taxonomy): Bacteria > Pseudomonadati > Bacteroidota > Cytophagia > Cytophagales > Spirosomataceae > Larkinella > Larkinella sp. The sequence continues at coordinate 3,396,127 of NZ_OZ245776.1, forward strand.
CAATATTTTCGCCGGCATTTTCGGTTTCTCGCCGAAAGGGTTCTTCGAAGCGTCGCAAGCCGCCCAGAACGCGCCAGCCGTCCAGTTTTAAATGATGAATTATGAATGATGAATGAGTTTAACTTTCCACTCATCATTCATAATTCATCGTTTCTTATTTCATACATGTCCGCAATCAATCTTTTCACGTCCGAGGAGCAGCAGCAGATCATTCAGGCGATTCGATCGGCTGAACTGGAAACGTCGGGCGAAATCCGGGTTCATCTCGAGTTGCATTGTCCAACACCCGACGTCATCGAACGGGCGGTGCAGGTTTTCCGGCAACTGAGCATGGACCAGACCGCCCAGCGCAACGGCGTTTTGTTTTATCTGGCGACAGAAGACCACAAATTTGCGGTATTGGGCGATGAAGGCATCAACAAAGTTGTGCCCAACGACTTTTGGGTAACTACCAAAGACATTATGCGTGAAAATTTTCGCGCCGGTCGGTTTACGCAAGGGTTTTGTCTGGGAATTGAACGGGCAGGGCAGCAGTTACGACAGTATTTTCCTCGTCTGGACAATGACTCTAACGAGCTTTCCGACGAAATTTCGCACTAAATGAAACTTCACTTTGTCACATATCGCTTTGCACTACCGGTTCGAATTCTGTTGATTCTTCTGCTGGCTGTAGTTTCCTTTCGGACCTACGCCCAGGACGATGTCATTCCGCCCCGACCCAATCCACCGCGTCTGGTCAATGATTTTGTGGGAATTCTGAAAGCGGACGAACGGGCGAGACTGGAGGAAAAGCTACGAGTTTACAACGACTCGACATCCACCCAAATCGTCATTGTGATTGCCAAAACCACTGAACCTTACCCGATTGGCGACTACAGTTTTCAGATCGGTCGCAAGTGGGGAGTGGGACAAAAAGGGCAGAACAACGGTCTGGTAATGACCTGGGTACCGTCTACCCGCAAGGTGTTCATCGCCACGGGTTACGGCCTGGAAGGAGCGATCCCGGATGCCATTGCCAAGCGGATTGTCAGTCAGATTATTGTCCCGCGTTTCAAAAGCGAACAATGGTACGCCGGTTTGGACGAAGCGACCGACGAAATCATTCGCCGGGCCAGTGGCGAATACAAAGCTGACCCTGCGGACGACAGCGGTGGCGGTGACGGCATCCTCTTCTTCATCATCATTTTTGTCGTGATCATCGTCATCATCTGGATCAGCCGGAACCGGGGCGGGGGTGGTAGCAACCGAAACCGGGGCGGAGGTTTCTTTCCGGTTCCTTTCCCGACCTCAACGTTCTCGGGCTGGGGCAGTTCGTCCGGCAATTGGGGTGGCGGAGGTGGTGGCGGCAGCAGTTTCGGCGGCTTCGGGGGCGGCAGCTTCGGCGGTGGCGGTGCTGGCGGGGATTATTGAGTGAAGAGTTAAGAGTTATCAGACAAACGTTTTAACTCTTCACTATCAATTCTTAACTAATTCGCCATCAATCAAAAACCGCTTCTCATCCAGCCACGCCAGTTGCTGAAATCCTTCCATGTGGTAGCGTTTGACCGCGCCTTTCTCGCTTTCCAGCCAAACGTTCCGTTCCGATTCGTAGAGTGAATTCTTCGTTCGCAAAGTCGCTTTAACCAGCCGGGGCTGGCGGGTGACCGCGTCCAGTTCGATGCGCAGAACCTGAACGGGGAGTTTTTCGCCCGGTTTCAGGGTGTATTCATACGTGAGTGAATCCGGATGGTTTTTCAGGTAACTGGCCTGATACGCCTGCTTGTTAATGTCCGCTTGCAAAAACAAATCGAGTTCGCGGCTCCAGTCAATGTCTTTCGTCGTTTGTTGCTCCCGGTCGTCGCCAAAACCGGCCTGTTTCAAAACCGTCGGCTGCTGGCTTTGTAACTGGCTGATCTGCTGCTCGATATACGATTTCAGATCGTAGTACGTTCCGGCGGGGGCTTCTTTGGTGGGATTGCTGCAAGCGGCTAACGCCAGAATAAAAACAAGTCCGTAACTAAATTTCATCATCCTAAAAAATACCCCCTGACTTTCCAATCAGGGGGAGTGCAGTAGTCGTTAGTTGGCGAACACCAAGCTGCGCCGAAAAGTTTTTTGTCGAGAAAAGAGAAAAGACGATTGGCCATTGACGATCGACAATGGCCAATCGTCATTTTACCCCCGCAATTAGGCTATGACCCGTCATGACGGCGGGTTGCGCGATGCCCATCAGGTGCAGAATCGTCGGGGCAATATCCGCCAGGACACCGTTGTTCAATTTCGGATGAAAGTCATTATCGACCAAAATACACGGAACCGGGTTGGTTGTGTGGGCCGTATTGGGTGAACCATCTTCGTTGATCATAAAATCCGCGTTGCCGTGGTCGGCAATCACAATGGTCGTATACCCGTGGGCCAGCGCCGCGGTGATCACTGCCTGAGCGCATTGATCCACGGTTTCGGCGGCTTTTACAACGGCTGAGAACACACCCGTATGGCCTACCATGTCGGTATTGGCGAAATTCAGACAGACAAAATCAACCTGCTCCCGTTCCAGTTCCGGAATGATTGCGTCGCGGATGTCCCTGGCGCTCATCTCCGGTTGCAGGTCGTAGGTCGCGACTTTGGGCGATGGACACAACAGGCGACTTTCACCCTCGAACACATCCTCACGACCGCCGGAAAAGAAGAACGTCACGTGCGGATACTTCTCGGTTTCGGCAATCCGGATCTGTTTCTTACCTGCTTTGGAAACTACTTCTCCGAGCGTATTCGTCAGATTATCTTTATCGTAAATGACCTTCACGCCCACAAAGTCATTGTCATAATTGGTCAGTGTGACGTAATACAGATTCAACTTCTTCATGTCCTGCTCCGGATAATCCCGCTGACTGAGTGCCAGCGTAATTTCGCGGCCCCGGTCGGTGCGGAAGTTGAAGCAAAGCACCACATCGCCCTCCTGAATCGTCGCCAACGGACTTCCGTCGGGATTTGTCACGATGATGGGTTTGATAAACTCGTCCGTTACACCCTCTTCGTAGGAGTGATGAACCGCCGACAACTCACCGCCGACTTCGCAGGTTGTGTGACCAATGCCCTTCACCATCGCATCATAGGCCAGTTTAACGCGTTCCCAGCGGTTATCCCGGTCCATCGCAAAATACCGCCCGGTGATGCTGGCAATCTGCCCCGTTGTCGTTTTCAGATGCGCTTCCAGATCGGCCAGAAAACCGTAACCGCTTTTCGGGTCCGTGTCGCGACCATCGGTAAATGCGTGGATGAAGACATCCGTCAAGCCTTGCTCGTGCGCGACTGTACATAGGCCTTTCAGGTGTTCGATGTGGGAGTGAACCCCACCGTCGGATACCAGCCCAATAAAATGGACTTTCTTACCGTTGGTTTTGGCGTAATGCAGCGCGTCCAGCAAAACCGGTTCTTTGTCCAGCGTGTGTTGTTCAACGGCTAAATTGATTTTCACCAAATCCTGATACACAATTCGCCCCGCACCGAGGTTCATGTGTCCCACTTCCGAGTTGCCCATCTGACCCGCCGGTAAACCAACGGCCAAACCCGAAGCCTCCAACTGGCTGTGTGAATAATTCGTATACAACGAGTCCACAAAGGGCGTATTAGCGGCATCAATCGCCGATACATCGATCTTTCGGGCAATTCCCCAGCCGTCCAGAATCATTAATATGACTTTCTTATTCATGCTTCGAAATTAACAACTTTTTTGATAGGAACGCGGATTGAACGGATCAGACGGATTTTAACAGATAAAGTAATTCGTTCGAATCCGTCTGATCCGTTCAATCCGCGCTCCCATCAAACCTCAAATGTACCCAAACCGGCAATGTAGTCTTTGCTGCCGTCGGTGACCCAGGCATCCAACTGGGCCGGATCTTTCATTTGTTGCCCGCGCATCCGCGGAACCGCAATGTAACCGCATTGAACGTCGGTCAATGCCGACATATCGCTCCATAATTTCTCGATCTGCGCCACCGGGTAAATATCCTCCTGACCGTGTCCCCAGCGGTATTTGACGTCTTTGGTCGTTACATAGGTTGGAATCCGGTGAGCAACGCTCCGAACGGCTTTGGCGAGTTTGGCTTCGTCGCCGTCCTGCAAATCCTGCCGCGTCAGACCAAACAGCGCCAGCAACGGATCGATCTGAATCCAGGTCGTCATCGAGTTGTAATAACTCAGATTCAGTTCGTCCTCCTCGCGCGGTTGCGCCAGTCCTTCCAGCAGCCGCAGGTTTCCGTTGACCCGCGCCAGTCCTCCCCCACGGTCTTCGATCCGGCGGGGAACCACCTCAAATGTTAGCACATTGCCCGATTCCAGGTGATGCCCCAGAGCCGCCGGGTTCACATCCGCACCCAGCGTATCGATGTTGTGCAACATGACGGTTTCCAACTGCGGGTGTTCGGCCAGCAAACGCGCTAAGGTTCCGTTGCGGAGCAAATTGGAGACTTCATACCAGTGTCCCAGGGGCGAAAACCGCTGAGCGGCAATGTTATCGACGTAATCCGAGCCTTCGCCCTTCGATTTGGCCCAGCCAATCATCGTCTGGCGAACGGCATCGCGCACTTTCTGCTTGTTTTCGTCGAGCGTTTCCTGCGGCATTTCTTCCCACATAAACCGCAAATCGCGCTCCATCGGCACAAACCGCTGCCCAATCGAACGGCCCGGCGACAGATAGGTGGTGCCGGAATACCCAAAATTCCGGGTTTCCTCCAGCGTCCGGCGAATTGGTTCGTGCGTCAGATAGCTGGTGGCCACCAGATGCGGAATCAGGCCACCGTAAGTTTCGGCCACTTTGCGGGTTTTCGCCAGATGGATTTCCAGAAAGCTCCGGTGTCGACCGTCGATTTCTACAAACGGATTCAGCGCTTTGATTACCCCCGCGCCTTTTGTCCAGCGACTGCCTACGCCCGCTGCCAGACTCAAAACCGCTACTTTTCCGGCGCGAATGGCCGCTTCACCGGTTTTGACGGATGCCGTCAGTTCATCAAATTGAACAATGTCATCCGGCTGTACATCTTCAATTGTCGTTTCAGCCGCTAACCGATTGCGTGACAGACCAATACGGCCTTTTTGCAAATCTTCCCGAATTTCCTCGTGCTGGATGTAATCGAAGCCGTTTTCTTTCTTGATGCGTTCGGCTTTTTCGTTTTCAACACTGCGGTTGCTCTGCGAAGTCGGGTCTGACACTTTGAACAGATTGCTGATAATCGTTCGCAGAAGCGGATAGGCAAGGTTATTTTTCTCGCAATAGGTCGTAAACAAATCGATTTCCGCCCGGCGGCTATACGAAATCGAAGCGGGGTCTTTCCGAACCAGTTCCGACACGTGAATACCGTAATATTGTTCCGGCATCAGGGCTTCGGTTCCGGCCTGCAAAGTCGCCCAGGTTCCTTTGTAATTGATGCTCCAGTTATAGACCACCGGTTCCATCGCAAACGGCAGCGACGCCGACAATTCCGCTTTCGTTTTCCGTAGAATGTCCAGCACCTTCATTTTGTAGTCTTCGTACCCCGCCGGATTGACAAACATCCCCATGCCGCCCCCAGACATCCCGCCCAACATCAAAAAACCGTAGTAATCGTCGCCAAAGGCGGTTTTTGCTTTGGAAATGATTTGTTCGGTAAAATAGGTGGATGCCCACGGAATAATCGTTTTGATCGGACCTTCCCAGTTTTGGGCCGTATTGGCACCCAATTTACGGATGTCTCCTTCTTTGATAGCCGCCAGAATGTTATCGAAAACCTGATTGGTTTGTTGCCGGGCGTTCCACTCATTGTCGCCCCGGAGCAGGTATTTTTCGGTCACCATTTCCAGAATCGGGCCAACGTTGGAAGCCATCCCACCGTGCATCAGCACCAGCGATTTCATAATTTTCTCGCCCATTTCCGGGTGAATTTCCTCACCCTGCAACACCCGGTGACGCGGCAGTAAGGTTCCGCGACTGATGCCGGATTCGGGGTCGCCTTCCTGCGCAAACGTGCCCTGAATGGCTTTGATACCGGGCCACACCCCGCCCGAATCCTGCCAGCCTCCGCCCGAACCGCCGATCCACTCACCCAGAATGGCCCGCGATGCCACCAGCCGTCGTTCACTTTCTTCCAAACCGCCTTCCAGCTTTTGGGTTTGACCGGTCGCCCGCATGAGCAGGCTGATGATCGAACCCAGGAGGTTGGTGGAAACCGCAAACCGGGAGCCTTTCGGAATGTCGTTCACTTTGGTCACCAGCTCGATACCCATGCCCGGTGCCACGATTCGGGACAGAATATCCGGCAACGACTGGTTCGTATTTTCGAACGAAGGCGGAATGAGACCAGAGGCAATAACACCGGCTTTCACCAGGCTCAGGTAGTCATTCCCGAAATTGAACAAATCGGCGAGATCGGCAATGTCTTTCGTGGTGTTTAAGTCGATGCTCGTCAGCCGTAAAACCGGGTCCGGTATCACGCGAACGTAGCAGTTCAGCGGGGGGCGAATGTCGGCATCGCGGCCGAAAACGCCCAAATCAATGGAGATATTGACCACGCGTGCGCCTTCCGGATAATCCATTCCGAGGAAGAAAATATCCGACCAGCCGCTGTGCGTCAAGTCCATCCGCACGGACGTCTGTTCGTGCAGGATGGGATAAAAGAGTGAATTCTCCGGGCGTTTCAGCAATGCCGGATGAACCCGGATCGGGTGTTCTTCGCGGTGACCGACCCGAAACATCCACTGGTTTCCTTTGCTGGAACGCACGCTTTTCCGAACCTGCCCCGCCAGAATCTGGAATGATAGATGGTGGTAGCTTTCGGCCAGGGCGCTGAACAAGGCCGCATTCGGACCTTGTTTTTCCAGTTCGTGTAGAAAGGTAGCGATGGCCTGTTCAAACCGGCGGGCGAGTAAATCCTCAAAACCGGCGTAGGGCACTTTCCCGGTTGCTGGTGTTTCGGACGTTTCCATCAGGAAAAACCGGAAGCCCGCATACAGGAACAGAATGGCTCTTACCTTATCGTATAAACTCGGTGTCGATTTCCGAAATTCATCCAATTCGCGCAACAGAACCAGCAACTCTTTCCCCGACAACCGGCGACTTATTTCGTAAAAAGAACGGTTGCGTTTGGCGGGATCTGTCGAAGTAATCGTTTCTATGAAAACGTTCATATATCAGACAGTTCTGCTGTTTGCTTCGGCCAGTAATTCCACCATTGTCGACAGGATATCACTGTGGGCATCGCCCGCTAATCCCAACGCAATCTGAGCGCGTAACAAACCGTGTTTCCGGCTTAAATCGTAGCGATTGCCTTTTACTTCCAGTGCCAGATAGTTTTCCGTTTCGGCCAGTTCCTGCAGGGCAGGCGTCAGCAAAATATTGCTGCTGTTCTGGTCGATGTATTTCTGCAAAATGGAGAAAATGGCGGGCGTAAAAACGTGCATTCCGAAGAAACAGAGGTAATACCCGGCCCGTAAACCCGGCGTCTGAAGTTCGAGTTCGGCCACACTCAGGGGCGGTTTTTCAATAATTTTCTCAATCTGATAGACGCCCGAACGATTGGCGGCCTGTTTGCCGGTCAGTGTTCCATAGCGACCGATCTGGTGTTCGATGGTCGGATTGACGGCCGAAACCGAGCAGTTTTCCTGCGAAGCCAGTTCCAAAAGCTGGGCCGCGCAGCTTTTCAGTTTGAGATTGGAAACATAAAGATAATCTCCCAAAAGCAGCAGAAAGGGCTCATCGTTCACAAAATCCCGGGCGCAGTAGACGGCATGGCCGTAGCCGAGTGGTTCTTTTTGTTCGGCAAACTGAACCCGATCCAGCAAATGATCGATTTTCTCGGCTTCTTTCTTTGCCCAGTCGACGCCCTTGAATGAATTGAACAAATTATCCCGCAGAGAAGCAAAGGCTTTGAGATAGCGGTCACCGTCGCCGGGCGCACAAACCACACACAATTCTTCGATTCCGCTGGCAAACGCTTCTTCAGCAATAATCTGGATCACCGGTTTATGCAAACCGTCGGTGTCGATCACCGGAAGCATGGCTTTCTGAATGGTATCCGCAACCGGATAGAGCCTTTCGCCACGGGCGGCCGCCGTAATCACCGCTTTTTTAATTCTCATCATTTACGAAGCTAATTTTAAGATGGTATATCGTTGAGTAGTTTTCAATTTTACTCCGGTTTTAGCGCATGTTGCTCTACCAGGTAATTCAGTAAATTTTCGCAGCAACGGGACACAATCTGATAGACTTGTTCAAAAACCGCAGCATCTTCATAATACGGGTCTGGTACACTCAACCCATTCGGCCCGGAATCCGGCTGGGGATCGAATTCACGCAGTAAAACCGTGTTTTCTTCGCTGTAAAGTCCGGTGCTCCGGTGGCTGAAATACTGAATGGCATCATAATTCGCTTCGTCCATCGCCACGAGATAGTCGAACTGCGACAAATCTTCGCCCGACAGCTTACGGGCGCGGTGGGTCAGTTTAATGCCGTGTTCGAGGGCGTTTTCACGGGTCCGGCGGTCGGGCAGGTCGCCAATGTGGTAGGAGGAGGTGCCGGCTGAGTCGCACTGAATCGACGCTTCCAAACCGCGTTCTTTGATCAACTGCTGAAAGACGCCTTCCGCCACCGGCGACCGACAAATATTTCCCAGACAGACAAAGAGAACGTTAAGCATGATGATGGGTAATGGACGATGGGCCATTGTCAATCGTCAATGGCCGATGGTCACTAAAGGTCTACTTTTCAATCGGTTCATTTTTCTCATTCACCAGCACATAAACATCCTCATTGGGCTTTTTCATGAGGTAGTTTTCGCGGGCGTATTTTTCCTGCAAACGGGGATTGCCCAGAATGGACTGGCGCTGAATTTCTACTTCCTTAATTTTTTCGTCGTAATAGACCAGATCCGTCTCCAGATCGCCCAGTTTCAGGCTGTTGCGGACCTGAGAAATGATGTCGTTGGCGTCAAAAAACAGCATCCAGATCAACAATCCCACACCCGTTGCGAAATAGAAGTTTTTGACGACTCGGAGGATTTTGGTCAGCATGGGATTTTGAAATAAATGCCCCCAACCACCTAAAGGGAGCTTTCAGCATCTGGCTTTTTTAGCTCCCTTTAGGCGGTTGAGGTAGTATTACATTTTGATTCCGGGGAAATACGCGATTTCGCCCAGTTCTTCTTCAATGCGAAGCAACTGGTTGTATTTCGCCATCCGATCCGAACGGGACGCCGAGCCGGTTTTGATCTGACCCGTATTCAGGGCCACGGCCAAATCAGCAATCGTTGCATCTTCCGTTTCACCGGAGCGGTGCGACATGATGTTTTTATACGAATTGCGTTTCGCCAGGTTAACCGTGTTGATGGTTTCCGTCAGCGAACCGATTTGGTTTACTTTCACCAGAACGGCGTTAGCGATGCCCTGATCGATGCCCTGCTGCAGACGCGTAACGTTCGTCACAAACAAGTCATCCCCAACGAGTTGGGTTTTCTTGCCGATCAGTTCGGTTTGCTCTTTCCAGCCACTCCAGTCGTCTTCGGCCATGCCGTCTTCGATGGAGATAATCGGATATTTGTCAACCCACTCTTTCCAGTAGTTCGCCATTTCGGATGAGCTGAGTTTGTCGCCCGTCGATTTTTTGAAATGGTACGTTCCGGATTCGGCATCGTAAAACTCCGACGCAGCGGCATCCATGGCAATGTAAATATCCTGACCGGCACGATACCCGGCTTTGTCGATGGCCTGCAGAATGATCTGGATAGCCTCTTCGTTCGAGGGGATGTTGGGAGCAAAACCGCCTTCGTCGCCCACGTTGGTCGACATGCCTTTGCTCTTCAGTACTTTTTTCAGCGAGTGGAACACTTCCGTTCCCCAACGCAGGGCTTCCGAGAAACTGGGTGCGCCAACCGGCATCACCATAAATTCCTGGAAATCAATCGAATTATCCGCGTGGCTACCACCGTTCAGAATGTTCATCATTGGCACGGGCAGCGTGTTGGCGTTGACACCACCGATGTAGCGGTACAGCGGCAAACCGGCTTCCTGAGCAGCCGCTTTGGCTATCGCCATCGATACGCCCAGAATGGCATTGGCTCCCAAACGACCTTTGTTCGACGTACCATCCAGTTCAATCATAATCCGGTCGATCATGCTCTGATCGAACACCGACGATCCTACCAGTTCCGGGAAGATCAGTTCATTAACGTTCTGAACCGCTCTCAATACGCCTTTGCCGACGTACCGCTTCGGATCATCGTCGCGCAATTCGACGGCTTCGTGTGAACCGGTCGAGGCACCCGATGGAACGGCCGCACGGCCCAAAAAACCGTTTTCGGTACGAACATCGACTTCCACGGTCGGATTGCCTCTCGAATCCAGAATCTGTCTGGCATGAATGGACTGAATAATACTCATTGTGTCTGAAAAAGTTAGTTAGTATTCTGTAAACGAAAAGGAACAAGTGCGCAGAAAATTCCCTGAGGATTCTTAAATGGCACTGTTACCATTTGCTAACAATCGGTTATAGCACGATTTTTGCCATACAAAGTAAGTGATTTTTTCGGTTTGTAGGGAATGCCCGATGAATTAAGCCATTCGGTATTACGCAATTATTACCCGACGATTTAACCATCCGGCCCACGTATTCGTGGTGTCTCAGCGGGAAATGAGGTATGCAGATTTTTATGACGCCCCTACGAAGCCCACGGGTCTTGCTGCTGGTGTTTTATTTGAGTAGCCAAACCCTGGTTGGTCTGGCTCAGAAAAACCGTGTCTACACGGCCCGGGCCGGCGTCATGGACCTTTCTTCCTACTCCTATGGTGCTTCGGAACCGGTAGCTCTCGTGGGCGACTGGTTTTTTAAATGGGATCAATTTGTCGATTCAGCCCGCGTCGTCACGAACCAAACCCTGATACCAGTACCCGGAAACTGGCATTCGTATACCGGCAGTTCCACCTTATTTCCCCAGGATTTGGGCCACTGCACCTACGGGTTGCGGATTATCCTTCCTGATTCAGGAAAAGTATGGTCGCTGCGCCTTCCACCAATCCGAACCGCGTATACGTTATATGTCAATGGTCAGTTGGTGACCCAGACCGGCCGGGTGGCAACCGACCGGAGCATGAAACCGGAGATCAACGCGAAAGTCGTTTCGTTTCTGGTACCGGGCAAAGAAGCGTTCCTGTTGCTGCACGTTTCCAACTATTACTTTGCCTACGGTGGCATCTGGAAAAGCCTGGAGTTGGGCAACCCGGTGGTTATTGCGCAAAGCCGGGAACGAAGCCTGTTGCTTTCTTCCTTCATCGTGGGCGCTCTATTCATCATTGGCCTGTACCACTTTGTGCTCTATGCGCTTCGTCGAAAAGACCGGGCGCCCTTGCTGTTTGGCATCCTCTGTGTACTGGCCGCGTTTCGGGAGAATTTCAATTCGGAGAGTCTTTTTTTTCTGGTTTTTCCCGAAGCAGACTGGGTGCTGGCCAACAAGGCACTCTATGGCGCCTTTCCAATTGGGATCATCGGCATCACGCTTTACCTGCAATGCCTGTTTCCGGGTACTATTTCGGCTTTGGCCCGGAAAAGCATTTTTGCTCTGAACGTGGGCTTTCTGGCGCTGGTGCTTCTCACACCACCCCCGATCTACGCAGCCTGGGGTACCCTCATCAGTCCCCTCGCGACGGTCGAATGCGGTTATTTTTTCTGGATTGCGTTTCAGGCTTCCCGGCAAAAGAAAGAAGGCGGTTTCATCCTTTTTTGTGATATGATCCTGCTGACGGCCTGTGTGATCAACGACACCCTGTATCAGGCCGGTCTCATTCACACCTATTTCCTGCTTTCCAGTGCCGTGGTCGTTTTTACCCTCTGTCAGTCGCTGTTGCTGGCAATCCGTTTTTCTACGGCTTTCAAGCGAACGGAAGCATTGACGGTGGAATTGAAAACGGCGAACCAGCTCATTGAGCAAATGGCCCTGAAACGGCAGGAAGCCGACCGGCGCAAGGAGGTGGAAGAAGTAAAAAACCGTTTTTTCTCCAACATTACCCACGAATTCCGGACGCCACTCACGCTGATTATCTCCCCCATCGAGCAACTGCTGCCCCCACAGGGGAAAGGGTTTTCTGTTGAAAATTCCGTTCTCCAAAATACGCTGACCACCATCCACCGCAATGCGCGCCAGTTGCTTCAACTGATCAATCAATTGCTGGATCTGTCAAAGCTGGAATCCGGCAGTCTGACCATTCAGGAATCGCAGGGCGATGTGGTTCATTTCCTGAATGATCTGGTCAACTCATTCCGGATAACCGCCGAAACCAAACGGATTCAATTGACGTATCAACCCGGTCCCCTGCCAGACCAACTGCTGTTCGATGACGACAAATGGGGAAAAATCAGTTACAATCTGCTTTCGAACGCCTTGAAGTATACGCCCGGCGGAGGCTCGGTTGAGGTCAAATTGACCGCTGAGCCAATGCAGGCGACTGGGTATCTGATTTTGCGGCTGTCGGTTTCTGATACCGGAATCGGTATTGCTTCGGACCAGCTTCCCCACATTTTCGACCGCTTCTATCAGATCGATGCTTCCCGGACCCGCTCTTTCGGCGGAACCGGCATCGGGTTGGCGCTGGTGAGAGAATTGACGGATCTGCTCAATGGCACAGTTAGCGTGGAAAGCGAAGTTGGCAAAGGCACAACCGTAACCGTGGAGTGTCCCGTTCGTCTTCCCTTCGCCGATCATCCAACACTGAACCCGGTTACCTCCCAGACCCTCTGGCCGGAAATTTCGCCCCCCTTCGTAGCTCCGTTACCCGATAAAATCGCTTCTATCAACGAAACGCTCCCGCTCATTCTGGTCGTGGAGGATAACCCTGCCCTGCGCCACCTGATCGCAGCCGGACTTGCCAATACCTACCGGGTGATTGCAGCCGCTGATGGGCAGGAAGGATGGAAATTCTGCCAGGCGGAATTGCCCGATCTGGTGCTGAGCGACATCATGATGCCGGAAATGGACGGGCTTCAACTCTGTCGGCTTATCAAGCAAACGAGCCAAACGAGCCACATTGCCGTTATTCTGCTGACCGCCAAAACCGCTTCCGAAAGCAAGCTGGAAGGCCTTTCGGTGGGAGCCAACGATTATTTAACCAAACCCTTCGATCAGCGGGAATTGCAACTTCGCGTGGCTAACCTGCTCCACTATCAATCGACGTTGCGTAAATTTTACAACCTCCAGTTCAGCAAACCCCAAACGACTGCGCTGCCAGCCTACGAAAACGCTTTCCTAAGTCAACTCTACCAGGCCCTTGAAAAGCACATCGACGATGCCAAACTCTCCGTCGACGACCTTGCCGTGGAGGTGTCGATGAGTTCCCGAACCCTCAATCGCAAACTGACGACCATGCTGGGCATGACGGTCAGTGAGTTTATCCGCAATTACCGCCTTCGCAAAGCCGCCGATTTGTTAAAAGCTGGTTATCCGGTTTCGGAAACCGCCTATATGGTTGGTTTTGAGAGCCCTTCCTATTTTGGTCAATGCTTCAAAGACCTCTTCACTTTATCACCTTCTGAGTACATCCGGAGTATACTGTCTGAAAATTGAGTGTAATTGTCCGAAAATTGCGAGTCTGTTTGGGGCAAAATCATGAATATTGCAGCCTACTATTTTCTCTGTTCTGATCATGCATTTGTGTACGAGCCATCCAACAATGGCTCGTACCTGCCATTTTTTTCTTTTTATATGGAGCATTTATTCGCTGAATCGAACACGTGGGATATAGGCATCGATCCATCCCTGGACATCCCTTCCGAGGAAACCTACCAACGTTATCTAGTCAATTTGCATTACCAGACCATCGAATACCAAAATTATTCGGCGCGGTTTTCACCCAAGCAAACGGCTAAACTTCAGTGGTTTTCAACCGACATTGCCCTGGCTTAAAGATAGCTCCAGATCGGGCTTCGACTCTGGTTTTTGATTCGGCCATACCATCTGCAGAGTGGATACATGACCAATACGACCAGTATCCACACGCCGTAGGTCAAACCAAGTGACAAACCGTGGTTTGGCATCATGCCAGCGGTCTTATTCTGAAAATCAATAGCCGACCACGGAATACCATCTGACAACAGAAGCACAATCGCCAGGACGTGAATGATGAAGAAGTGAACTACGAAGTAGAAGAGAGGAACACGGCCATAGACCACCAAAAACGGCATCCAGTTGGTCCGCTTGCCCTCCAGCCAGCTCAGCAGCAAAATGGCCGGTCCCAGCGTAATCAGGGTGTATAGCAACGATGGCGGATATTTGGTAAGGTTGATAAATGAAAAGAACGTAAATAACGGCGTTTTCTGTATAGTCCACGGAACAGGATCACCGTAAACATTCAGGGTGCGAATCAGAATAAAAACCGTTACAGCACCGAGTCCGATCCACTTAAGCATTCTCCGGCGCTTCTCAGGCCCAAAATCAGGGCTAAACAATTCCCCTAAACAATAGCCCAGCAGTATAATGCCGATCCACGGAAGCACCGGGTAACTCGTAAAGGCGATCCGACCCGAACCGAGGGGAATGGCATTGCGCTGGTGCAACATCGACCAGATGAGGTCCATCACGGTGCCGGGTTGGAAGGAAACGCCGTCCAGCGCATTATGCCCGAATAAAATCAGCAGACCAATGGCTAAAAGGATTCTTTGGGGCAAAAATAGCAACCCACTCAAAACCACCATGCCGAAGCCCGTTGCCCAGACGACCTCCAGAGCGGTTACGGAGAACGTTAGGTCGAACCATATTGTCAGGTTGACGACGGTTACATCAAAAACCATCAACCATAGACCGCGCGTCAGCAGAAAAACACTCAGTTGCGATCTGGTCTTTTTGCGGCTCATCAAATAAGCTGATGTTCCCGCCAGAAAGACAAAAGTTGGCGCACAGAAATGCGTTATCCAGCGCGTTATGTAAACGATCGGCGTGATGGTATTCAAATCCGTGGCATCATAGAAAAAACCGTTGTAGTGAATGAAATCACGGGTATGATCCAGTGCCATAATGACCATCACGATGCCTCGCACCGTATCGATGCTCAGAATGCGGGCGGCTACACGATTCAGAGGCAGGGTGGCCGTAACTGACATGGCATGAGGGGATTAATTATTTACTCACAAGTTAGCTTTACAGGCAACCCGGAGCAAACTCCGCCAACAAGAGGCATAAAAAAAACCGGTCATTGACCGGTTTTTCATTCTTATCGTGCTTCGACCTCGATCAGTTTCACAAAGTCATCGAATAAATACCGGGAATCGTGGGGACCGGGCGAAGCTTCCGGGTGATATTGTACCGAGAAGGCCGGGCGGTCTTTCCGACGAATCCCTTCGATCGTTTTATCGTTCAGGTTAACGTGCGTCAGCTCAATATCCCGGTTTTCCATCACCTCATCTGCCCGCACGGCGAAACCGTGGTTCTGTGACGTCACTTCACACAGGCCCGTGATCAGGTTTTTGACCGGATGGTTCAAACCCCGGTGACCATTGTGCATTTTATAAGTCGTAATGCCACTGGCCAGCGACAGAATCTGGTGTCCGAGACAAATGCCGAACAGCGGTTTATCGGTTTCCAGCGCCTGCTTTACAGTCTGAACGGCGTAAGGCATGGCGGCCGGGTCGCCGGGGCCATTGGAGATAAAATAACCGTCCGGGTTCCAGGCATTGATTTCTTCAAAAGGCGTTTTGGCCGGAAAAACCCGGCAGTGCGCTCCCCGGCTTGCCAGGTTATTTAGAATGCTTTTCTTGATTCCCAGGTCCAAAACCGCTACTTTAAAATCGGCACGACCGGCATCGCCTGCTTCGTATATCTGTTGGGTACTTACTTCCGACGAAAGCTCCAGGCCTTCCATGTCCGGAATCTGGTGCAGCCGATCGAGCAGAACGGCCGGGTCCAGAATTTCGGAGGAAATAATGCAGTTCATAACGCCTTTATCGCGAATGTGCCGCACTACCTGCCGGGTGTCAATCCCGCTGATCCCCACAATGTTAGCCCTTTCAAAGTATTCCTGCAAGGAGGTATCAGCCGTATGGCGTGAATGAATCTGCGAAAAGAAATTACAGACCATGCCCCGGATTTTTACACTTCCGGACTCCTCCTCATCCCGGTATTGCACCCCGTAATTACCAATGTGAGACGTTGTGTTAACGATCACCTGACCATAATACGAGGGATCGGTATAAATCTCCTGGTAGCCGGTCATGCCCGTGTTGAAGCATATTTCACCACCTGCCGTCCCGATTTTGCCGAGAGCCGTTCCCCTAAACACGGAACCATCTTTCAAAACCAGTAAAGCATCTGGTTGCTGAACCTGTTTCATGAATTACGTTGGAGTTTTTGAGTTAAAAAAAAGGGTTAACCCGTTACGGTTAACCCTCTATTTGGTATTTGAGTTCGCTCTTCACAATGATTAATTAGCTGGGTCGACCGCCGTTCAATTCATCCTGCAAGGTCTTTAACTCGTCGAATTTGCCATCGCGGGCCAGAGCAGCCTGTTGTGGCCATGTTTCCGGCGTGTGTGAAGCAAACTGAGATCCGGCGTTATCAAGGATTTCCTTGATGGCTTCCGGGGTCATGTCGGCCACCTGAGCGAAGGTTGTTACACCAGCGGCTACCAGCACTTCAGCGATCTTCGGGCCAACGCCCTCGATCAGAGCCAGATCATCGGCCGCAGCTTCAGGGGCTGTTTCGACGGCGGGAGCGGCTTCGGTTGTTGCTTCAGCTACCGGTGCGGCTGCAACAGTTTCATCGGCTTTCCGGCCACCCCGACGACCGCGACGGGTCCGGGTTGCTTTTTGCTCATCAACGGCAGTCAACATGGTTTCGTTGAAGTCTACCAGTTCGATGATGCAGGTTTCGGCGTTATCACCCAACCGGTTTCCCAGTTTGATGATCCGGGTGTAGCCCCCCGGGCGGTTCGAGATTTTGTCCGATACAACGTTGAACAGTTCTTTCATCGTCTCCTTGTTCTGGAGGTACGAGAAAACAACCCGGCGGTTCTGATACGAATCGTCTTTGGCGCGGGTCAGCAGGGGTTCAACATATTTCCGCAATTCTTTCGCTTTGGCAACTGTCGTCTCGATGCGCTTGCTCAGAATCAGCGAGGATGCCATGTTCGACAGCATTGCCGTCCGGTGTGAATGGGTCCTGCTAAGGTGATTATTTTTTTTACCGTGTCTCATGGTATCAGTCCTCGTCTAATCTGTATTTGGTAATGTCCATGCCGAAAGTCAGGTTCTTTTCGGCCACCAACTGTTCCAATTCAGTCAGCGACTTCTTACCGAAGTTTCTAAATTTCATCATATCTGAAATCTCCAGTTTCACCAGGTCGCCCAGTGATTTTACATCGGCAGATTTCAAGCAATTGTAAGCCCGTACGGACAAATCAAGATCAGCCAGCGGGGTTTTCAACAATTTCCGCATGTGCAGCATTTCTTCGTCAACGACGTTATCTTCTTCTGCTTTCGCGGTTTCAAACGTCATCGTTTGATCGGAGAACAACATGAAGTGTTGAATCAGAATGGTAGCTGCGCCTTTCAGGGCTTCTTCCGGGTGAATGGAACCGTCGGTTTCGATGTCCAGCAACAACCGCTCGTAGTCGGTCTTTTGCTCAACCCGCGTATTTTCAACGCTGTAACGAACGTTCTTGATCGGCGTGTAAATGGCGTCGATTGGAATGTGTCCGAAAGGCAGTTCGTTGGCACGTGGTTCGTCGGCCGGCACATAGCCCCGGCCTTTCTCCACGTGAATTTCCATTTCCAGTTCACGCGTATCGTCGATGTGACAGATTTCCAATTCAGGATTCAGTACTTCAAACGACGCGCTAAATTTTGATATGTCGCCGGCTTTTAACACCGACTGATTTTTGATCGTAACGGTAATTTTGTTGTCGACCATGTCCGAAACTTTCTTGAACCGAACCATTTTCAGGTTCAGGATAATTTCGGTAACATCTTCAACGACGCCTTCTATGGATGAGAACTCGTGCAGTACGCCAGGGAATCGTACGCTGGCAATGGCATAGCCTTCCAGCGATGACAGCAGAATTCTCCGCAACGCATTCCCTATGGTCACGCCATAGCCCTTTTCGAGTGGCTTGAACTCAAACAACCCGTGAAAGTCGTCAGCTCGCTCCATGACAACTTTATCGGGCATTTGGAACGCTAATATTGACATACGAATTTGTTTTTAACCGTTCAACTAATGAAATACAGTTTACAGTTTTCGGTATACGGTTTGTGCAGGGTAGCTGTTACGGTTGCTTTGCAATCTAACTGAAAACCGAAAACAGTATACCGAAAACCAAAACTGTTACTTAGAATACAATTCAACAACCAGTTGCTCGTTTACGTTCTCAGGAATCTGATCACGTTCCGGGTAGGTGGTAAATACCCCCTGCAATTGTTGTTGATCCCATTCCAACCAGTTGTAGCGCTTCGGATTCCGGGCCGACAGGCTGGTTGTCACGGCTTCGAGTGACTTCGATTTCTCACGAATGCTGATCAGTTGACCGGGTTTCAATGAGTAAGAAGCTATATTGACCACTTCGCCGTCAACGGCAATGTGTTTGTGGGAGACTAATTGGCGGGCAGCCCGGCGGGTTGGAGCGATGCCCAGACGGTAAACCGTGTTATCCAGACGCGCTTCGCAAAGTTTCAGCAGGTTTTCACCGGTGATGCCTTGCTTAACAACGGCCCGGTGGAACAAGCCCCGGAACTGACGTTCCAGAATACCGTAGATGTATTTTACTTTCTGTTTTTCCTGCAACTGAACAGCGTATTCCGACTGTTTCCGTTTCCGGCCGCGTCCGTGTTGTCCGGGAGCGTAGGCTTTCTTTTGCAGGGCTTTGCTGGGGCCGAGAATCGGCTCACCAAACTTGCGGGAAATTTTGGCCTTGGGGCCTGTGTATCTTGCCATTTGTACTGAGAATGAATAACGAAAAACGATGAACAGACACAACCCAATGTCGCCTGCCCGTATTCATTAAGTGAAGCGGGTTGCTTAACGCAATCCGCAGAATTGAAAGTAATGCTTAAACGCGACGGCGTTTCGGCGGGCGGCAGCCGTTGTGGGGTAGTGGCGTAATGTCTTTGATGGACATCACTTCGATACCGGTATTCTGGATCGTCCGGATCGCAGATTCACGACCGGAACCCGGACCTTTCACGAACACTTCTGCTTTGCGCATGCCCAAATCATGGGCTACGGTAGCACAGTTCTGAGCGGCAGTCTGAGCAGCATACGGCGTGTTTTTCTTAGAGCCTTTGAAGCCCATTTTACCGGCCGATGCCCACGAGATTACCTGCCCCGAGCTGTTGGTAATTGAAATGATAATGTTATTGAACGAAGCCCGGATGTGTACCTGACCAACGGGTTCAACTACTACTACCCGTTTTTTCGCTTTGTCTTTGCGTTTTGCCTGAGCCATTTCTAGTTGATCGTTTAACGTTCAACGTTTAAGGTTTAAAGCATTTTGCGAAAAACCTTAAACGTTAAACCCCAAACCTTAAACTCAATTATTTAGTTGCTTTTTTCTTATTTGCTACCGTCTTACGCTTACCTTTCCGCGTACGGGAGTTGTTTTTCGTGTGCTGGCCACGAACCGGCAGGCCTTTCCGGTGACGCAGACCCCGGTAGCAACCAATGTCCATCAATCGTTTGATGTTCAACTGGACTTCCGATTTCAGTGCCCCTTCAACCTTGTGTTCTGCGCTGATGATGGTCCGGATGGCATTCGACTCTTCGTCGTTCCACTCGCTCACCTTTTTATCAACAGATACACCTGCTTTATTCAGAATTCTCTGCGCTGAGCTACGGCCAATGCCAAAAATGTAAGTCAACGAAATTTCACCGCGTTTCCGGTCGGGAATATCAACCCCTGCAATACGTGCCATATTCAGTGATTAACCTTGTCTTTGTTTATACCTAGGATTCTTCTTATTGATCACGTAAAGCTTCCCCTTCCGGCGGATCACCTTACAATCAACACTGCGCTTTTTAATCGACGCCTTGACTTTCATGGTTTTACTCCGTTTATGGTTTTCGGTTTTCGATTTTCGGTTTTCAGTTTTCAGTAGTTGATGTAGAATGCGTCAGCCAACTGAAAACCGTAAACTGTAAATGTAAACTGTAGACCCTTATTTATACCGATAAACAATTCGTGCTTTGGACAGGTCATACGGAGACATTTCCAATTTTACCCGGTCACCGGGCAGAATTTTGATGTAATTCATCCGCATTTTCCCGGAAATGTGAGCAACTACTTCATGCTTGTTCTCGAGCTGTACCCGGAACATGGCATTGGAGAGTGCTTCTACAATGGTACCGTCTTGTTCGATGGATGTCTGTTTTGCCATTCGTTACGCTATGGTCACTTCGTTGACTTCAATCATTAAGCTGGTATTGGCCGTTACTTCTTCAATGTACTGAAACGTCGTCAGAATTTCGGCCTGGCCTTTCCGAACAGCAATTGAGTGTTCGAAATGCGCAGACGGTTTGCGGTCAACTGTTCGAATGGTCCAGCCATCCCGTTCCTGAACAATGCTTTTCTTACCGAGGTTCACCATCGGCTCAATGGCCAGAACCATACCTTCTTTCAGCTTGACGCCCTGTCCACGTTTACCATAATTCGGAACTTCCGGCCCTTCGTGGAGACTCTTTCCGACTCCATGACCGACCAACTCCCGAACCACTGAATACCCGAATTTCTCCACATGACTCTGCACTGCATACCCAATGTCGCCAATCCGGTTTCCCTCCGTTGCTTTTTCAATACCGCAATACAGTGATTGCTTGGTACGGATCAGCAGGTCACGAACTTCCTGGCTAATGTCTCCAATGGGATAGGTATAGGCACTATCACTATGGTATCCGTTCAGTTTTACGCCACAGTCGATCGAAATAATATCACCTTCTTTCAGTTCGTACTTACTCGGAAAACCGTGTACGACCGTCTCATTGACCGAGATACACAAAGCGGCCGGGAAGTTGTTGAATCCCTTGAAAGAAGGAATACCACCGTTGTCGCGAATATATTCTTCAGCCACGCGATCCAGTTCTTTCGTAGTCACACCCGGACGAATCCGTTTGGCTACTTCGGCATGTGCTTTGCCAAGAACCTGTCCACTGATTTTCATCAGCTCTATTTCGGCGTCTGATTTCAGGTAAATCATTTCGTTAAGCTGTTATGCTCTCCGTGCGACCCGTTACCCGCCCTGACTGCATCAGGCCTTCGTAACGACGCATCAGAAGATAACTTTCAACTTGCTGCAACGTATCCAGCACCACGCCCACCATAATCAGGAGTGACGTTCCGCCGAAAAACTGCGAGAAGTTGCGCGTCATTCCCAACAGAGACGCAACAGCCGGCAAAATCGCTACAATAGCCAGCATAAGCGCTCCAGGTAACGTAATCCGGTCCAGAACCTGACCGATGTATTCAGAAGTCATAAAACCGGGTTTAACGCCGGGAATAAAACCTCCGCTTCGTTTCATGTCGTCGGCAATCTGATTCGGGTTTACCGAAATTGCCGTATAGAAAAACGTGAAGACGATAATCAGAACGGCAAACAGCACATTGTACTGCCACGAGGTATAATCGGCGAAAACCGTTTGTACCGAACCGGCGAAATCACTCTTCTCCGCAAACAACGAAGCAACCAGCGATGGAACGAACATCAGCGCCTGGGCAAAGATGATCGGCATAACACCGGCAGCATTCAATTTCAGGGGAAGATACTGACGTTGACCGCCCACGACCTTGTTCCCAACCACCTGCTTGGCATACTGAATTGGAATCCGGCGAACCGCCTGCGTCAGGACAACCGCACCCATTACCACAAAGAACAGGGCAACGATTTCAAGGACGAACAGTAAAGCTCCGCCTGAACCACGGGACAAAGCTTCTCCATATACGGCACCTGGGAACCGCGATACAATACCGATCATGATCAGCATCGAAATCCCGTTCCCGATTCCCTTGTCGGTGATGCGCTCACCCAGCCACATACAAAAAATGGTACCGGCCGTTAAAACAACAACAGACACAATATTGAATGTGGCCTTGCTGATCATAATGGCTTCGCCCGGGATGGTAGTCGTCAAATACGTAATCGCCTGAGCCGCCGTCACGAAAATGGTCAGGATACGGGTGATCTGATTCAATCGCTTCCGACCCGACTCACCTTCTTTCTGCATTTTCTGAAAGTAGGGCAGGGCCAGGGTCAAAAGCTGAATGGCAATCGATGCCGAGATATACGGCATGATTCCCAAAGCAAAAATGGATGCTTTGCTAAAGGCTCCCCCCGAGAAAGTTTCCAGCAACCCCAGGAGTCCCTGCGGATTGAGGTTCAACTTCGTCGGATCAATCCCTGGCAACACAATTTGAGACCCTAGTCTGAAAACCGTCACAAACAACAACGTGTTGAGAATGCGGGTTCTCAGTTCCTCGATCGAAAAGATATTCTGAAGGGTCGTGATGAATCGTTTCATTAGTGTATCAAGCTGCTCGTCCGAAAAAAGTCACCAAATTTACGAAGAAATATTGGCTAAATCTACTCATGGACGAACAAGCCGATTAGAGCTTGATTGCTTTACCGCCTGCTTTCTCAATTGCTTCAATCGCTTTCTGCGAAAAGCCATGTGCTTTCACTTCCACGACTGACGAAATTTCACCCCGGCTCAGAATTTTTATTTTGTCGTTTTTACCGGCCAAACCGTGTTGCATCAATACATCGATATCGATGGACGTAACGCCGGCACTTTCAATTAACTGTTGCAGTGTGTCTAGGTTAATCGGCTTGTATTCAACCCGATTGATATTCTTAAAGCCGAATTTCGGTACACGGCGCTGCAAAGGCATTTGACCGCCTTCGAAGTTTTTCTTGGCGCTGTAACCGGAACGCGACTGGGCACCTTTGTGGCCACGGGTGGATGTTCCACCCATGCCAGAACCCGTACCCCGACCTACTCGCTTGCGCTCCCGGACTGATCCTTCCGCAGGTTTAAGTGTATTCAGACTCATAATTTTAAATTTCTTCTACAGTAACTAAATGTTGAATTTTACGGATAATTCCACCGACGGCGTCATTGTATTCCAATGAAACGCTGCGGTTGATTTTCCCCAGACCAAGCGACTTGATCGCCAGTTTCTGTGTTTTCGGCCGCTTGATAATACTGCGAACCTGTGTTATTTTAACCCGTGCCATGTTCTTGCCGTTGTTAAGGATTCTTATCCGTTAAAAACTTTGCTCAGTTTCACCCCACGCTGGAAAGCGACCTGATGCGGAGCGCGCATTTTCAGCAGCGCGTCGATGGTTGCCTTCACCACGTTGTGCGGATTGGATGAACCCTTCGATTTTGCCAATACGTCGCGGATACCGGCACTTTCCAATACCGCACGCATGGCACCACCGGCGATAACGCCCGTACCAGCAGAAGCGGGTTTCAGCAGCACAAATCCACCGCTGAACTTACCTTCCATCGCATGAGGAACCGTATGCTTCAGCAGCGGAACCTGAACGAGGTTTTTCTTTGCATCTTCGATTCCTTTGGCAATCGCATCCGTTACTTCGTTCGCTTTGCCGAGGCCGTAGCCAACCACACCGTTGCCGTCGCCGACGACGATAATGGCCGCAAAGCTAAAACGCCGACCACCTTTCACCACCTTGGCAACGCGGTTGATAGCAACAACGCGTTCTTTCAGTTCAGACTCGTTAACTTTAGCAGGTCTTGTATTGGTTACCATTGTTTTGCTTAGAATTTAAGGCCTCCTTCTCTGGCGCCGTCGGCCAAAGCTTTCACCTTACCATGATATAAATAACCATTCCGATCAAAAACTACCTTGGAAATACCGCTGGTAGTTGCTTTCTCTGCCAAAGCCTGTCCAACCTGTTTTGCCAGTTCGACGTTAACGCCTTTCTTATCGTTGCCGGTGATTTCGATCGATGAAGCACTGACCAGGGTGTGGCCTTTCTCATCATCAATGATTTGGGCGTAGATACGGGCATTTGACCGGAAGACGGATAGTCTCGGCTGGTCAGCCGTTCCGGAAACTTTATTCCGGATATGATTTTTAATACGCAGTCTTCTGCTTTCTTTCGTGACAGCCATTTTCGCCTGTGCTTATTATATGGTTCACCTATTACTTCTTGGAAGCAGACTTACCAGCTTTCCGACGAATTTTCTCGCCCACAAACCGGATACCCTTCCCTTTGTACGGTTCAACTTTCCGCAACGAACGGATTTTAGCCGCTACATCGCCGATCAGTTGTTTGTCGATTCCTTCCAGAATGACTTTCGGGTTTTGCCCTTTTTCCGTTATGGCACTTACTTTCAATTCCGTTGGGATGGCCACGTAAATGTCGTGTGAATACCCCAGCGTCAATTGCAGAATGTTGTTCGTTGCAACGGCTTTGTAACCAACCCCGACGATTTCGAGTTCCAACTTATAACCGGTGCTGACACCCGTTACCATGTTGTTGACCAGGGCGCGATACAAACCGTGCAAGGCTTTGAAACGCTTCTGGTCGTTCGGACGAACCACCTTCAGTTCTCCGTCGGCGATCTCTAATTTGATATCCGGGTTGATGCTCTGCGACAGTTCCCCTTTCGGGCCTTTCACCGTAACTGTGTTACCGTTCTCGACCGAAACTGACACTTTCTCGGGCAGTGCAATGGATTTATTACCTACGCGTGACATAGTTTCTGATTAATATACGTAACACAACACTTCACCGCCTACGTTCAGCGACCGGGCTTCCTTATCCGTCATCACCCCTTTTGAGGTTGAGACGATGGCGACACCTAAGCCATTCAGAATCCGCGGAATGTCCGTAGCTCCTTTGTACTGACGCAGACCCGGGCGGCTCACACGCTGCAAATCAACGATGGCAGGTTGTTTCGTAACCGGATTGTACTTCAGTGCAATTTTAATACTTCCTTGCGGGCCCGTCTCATCGAACTTGTAGTTCTGGATGAAGCCTTTATCAAAGAGTACCTTAGTGATCTCCTTCTTTATATTGGAAGCAGGAATTTCCACGACCCGGTGCTTGGCGCGGATCGCATTTCTGATGCGAGTCAGATAATCTGCTATGGGATCAGTATTCATTTCCTCCTGATTAGTAACTGCAAACCTCGCTGACGGATTAGCCGTTTTGAACGGGCCTGCAAAATTAGGGAATTGTTTCGATAATCGCTAAGATGGCGTGAAAGTTACCAGCTTGCCTTTGTTACACCCGGAATCTTACCGGCCGATGCCATTTCACGGAACGTCACGCGGGAGATACCAAATTTCCGCATGTACCCGCGAGGGCGGCCCGTTAACTTACACCGATTGTGCAGACGTACCGGCGAAGCATTCTTCGGCAGTTTGTCTAACCCGAGGTAGTCTCCGGCAGCTTTCAGTGCGGCACGCTTGGTAGCGTATTTCGCAACTAAGGCAATCCGCTTACGCTCTCTTGCTTTGATGGATTCTTTTGCCATGTTTTTGTGCGCGTTATGCGTTATTTTTTACCACCGGCGAAGGGCATGCCCAGGGCCTTTAGCAATGCAAAGCTTTCTTCATCCGTGTTCGCCGTCGTGACGAACGTAATATCCATACCTGAAATCCGACTTACTTTGTCAATCGTAATTTCGGGGAAGATAATCTGCTCCTGGACACCGAACGTGTAGTTACCGTTGCCATCGAAGCCTTTGTCACTAATTCCTTTGAAGTCACGAACGCGCGGCAGAGCGACAGCGGTCAGACGATCCAGAAATTCGTACATCTTCTCTCCGCGCAGGGTCACTTTAGCGCCGATCGGCATGCCTTCGCGCAGCTTAAAGTTAGAGACGGCTTTTTTCGCAATGGTTGCCACTGCTTTCTGGCCTGTAATCATCGTCAGTTCTTCGACACCTACATCGACTAACTTTTTGTCAGCGACGGCGGCCCCAATCCCCTTGTTTACAACAATCTTAGAGAGTTTCGGTACTTGCATAATGCTTTTGTACTGAAACTTTTCTTTCAATTGGGCCACGATCTCGTTGGTATATTTCTCTTTCAGCCTCGGTGTTGCCACTTTCGTATCTGTTTAATACGTTCCTGATTTCTAATCAATTAGATAAAATTACCGGTCTTTTTCGAGTACCGTTGCAACTTATCCTTGTCATTCAGTTTGCGGCCGGTCCGGGTCGGTTCGTTGGTGGCGGGATCAATCACCATCAGGTTGCTGATGTGGATCGTTCCTTCGCGTTTCTCCAAACTTCCCTGGGGGTTGGCTGCGGAGGGTTTCACATGTTTGGTGATCATGTTCACTCCTTCAACCACGGCGCGTTGCTTATCGACCAAAACGCGCAGGATGGTGCCGGTTTGGCCCTTCGAGTTACCAGAGAGCACTTTCACAGCGTCTCCCTTTTTGATGTGTAACTTCGCAGGCTTGTCTGCTACTTTCTTCATGGGTTACAATACTTCTGGAGCCAAAGAAACGATTTTCATAAACTGCTTCTCGCGCAATTCGCGGGCAACTGGCCCAAAAATGCGGGTACCGCGCGGCTCGTCATTGTTGTTCAGCAGGACGGCTGCGTTGTCTTCAAACCGGATATAAGAACCGTCTTTCCGACGAATTTCTTTCTTGGTGCGAACGACTACCGCCTTCGAAACAGTACCTTTCTTCATGTTACTTGAAGAAAGCGCCTGCTTAACCGTCACTACAATTTTATCTCCAACCGTAGCGAAACGCTTGCCGGTTCCACCCAGTACCCGAATACAGAGTACTTCTTTGGCACCGCTATTATCGGCTACGCCCAAACGTGATTCTTGCTGGATCATGATTACTTCGCCTTTTCAATGATTTCGACTAATCGCCAACATTTGTTCTTGCTCAGCGGACGGGTTTCCATGATGCGAACCGTATCACCGATTCCACATTCATTCTTTTCGTCATGAGCCATGAACTTCTTCGTACGGTGCATAAATTTTCCATAAATGGGGTGCTGCACTTTCCGATCGACTGCAACCGTGATGGATTTTTCCATCTTGTTGCTTACTACCTTACCAATTCTTTCTTTTCTTAAATTTCTGTCTTGCTGCTCCATGAGTCGATACCGTTTAATTAGCTGGCGTTTTCTTTAACAGTCAGCTCGGTCAGTAATTGAGCAATCAATTTACGCGTGGTGCGAATCCGCATCGGGTTTTCGATGGGCGAAATGGCGTGCGCAAACTTTAATTTTTGCAAGCGATCTTTCTCAGCCGCTACCTGCTCATTCAATTGTTCAACCGTCAGCGACTTGATCTCGTTCTTTTTCATGACTGATTAGTCTTCTGTTTCCTGATAATCCCGACGAACAACGAATCTTGTTTTAATCGGTAACTTTTGAGCCGCCAAACGCAGAGCCTCATTGGCTACGTCCAGGGGAACACCAGTTGCTTCGAACAGAATGGTGCCCGGTTTTACGGCAGCTACCCAATACTCAGGTGCTCCCTTCCCTTTACCCATCCGTACTTCGGCTGGTTTTTTCGTGATCACCTTGTCTGGAAAAATACGGATCCAAACCTGGCCTTCACGTTTCATGGCACGGGTGACGGAAATACGGGCCGCTTCAATCTGACGGGCTGTAATCCAACCGGGTTCCAGCGACTTGATGGCAAACGATCCGAAAGCGATTTGGTGACCCCGTCCGGCAATGCCTTTCACACGGCCTTTCTGCTGCTTACGAAACTTGGTTCTTTTTGGTTGTAACATCTTTAGTCGTATCTAAAGGACGTGCCTGGTATGACGTCCGATGTTCTTACTATCTTTTGCGTGGGCCACCACCTTGGCCTCCGCCACCGCCCGGCCGCGGGCCTCCGCCCTGACCACCACGTTGACCTCCGCCCTGTCCGCCACGTTGACCACCACCGCCTTGTCCGCCCTGACCACGCGGAGCGCCACCACCGGCACCGCCACCACGGTTCTGATCATTGCGTCCCCGGCGACGATCACCCCGGTCGCCTTCACCACCGCGTTCTCCGCGACGGTCTCCGCGATCGTTGCGACGATCACCCCGGTCGTTACCGCGATCCGATTGAGCTGCGGTAATTTGAGCCGCTGGTGACAAATCACGTTTGCCGTAAAGTTCACCTTTGAATACCCAAACTTTGATACCGATTTTTCCGTAGATCGTTTGTGCTTCCGAGATTGCGTAGTCGATATCGGCCCGAAGCGTGTGCAGTGGCACCCGACCTTCTTTGTACTCTTCCGTACGGGCCATTTCAGCACCGCCCAGACGACCTGATACACGAACTTTGATTCCCTGAGCACCAACCCGAATCGCTGAGCTGATCGCCTGTTTCATCGCCCGGCGGTAGGAAATCCGCGCCTGCAATTGTTGGGCAATCGTTTCACCGATCAGTTTAGCATCGATTTCCGGACGTTTGATTTCGAAAATGTTGATCTGAACGTCTTTACCGGTAATTTTCTTTAGCTCTTCCTTGATCTTATCGACTTCGCCACCGCCTTTACCGATCACAATACCCGGACGTGCCGTGTGAATGGTCAATGTAATGCGCTTTAACGTCCGCTCGATAACAACCCGGGCTATCGATCCTTTCGGAATCCGTGCCTGAATATATTTTCTAATTCTTTCGTCTTCAACCAGCTTATCAGGAAACTCTTTGCCGCCATACCAGCTTGAATCCCATCCTTTGACGATACCAAGCCGAAAACCAACGGGGTTTACTTTTTGTCCCATTTTATTGTCTTGTTATTCTGCGTTTTCTGTTGAAACTACTGGTGCAACCGTAAGAGATCCGGCGGCACTCTCAATCACGATCGTGACGTGGTTGGAGCGTTTGCGAATCCGGTGACCACGACCCTGTGGAGCAGGACGCAGACGTTTCAGCATCCGACCGCCGTCGACGAAAATCGTCTTTACGTACAGATCAGCGTCTTCGGCGCGTTCATCTTCATTTTTTTGCTGCCAGTTAGCAACCGCCGAGAGCACCAGCTTTTCCAGCAGCGCTGCACCGGCCTGGGGTTGATAACGCAGAATACCCAATGCTTTGCTAACCTTCTGACCCCGGATCATATCGGCTACCAGCCGCATTTTACGAGGAGACGAAGGCACATTTTTTAGCTTTGCTACTGCTTCCATTTTTTTATGGTTTGTAGTTTATGATTGATAGTTTATGGATGAACTATAAACCGTAAACCAAAAACTGAAAACTGTTTTACCGTTTGCCTTTGTCTTTCTTCGCAACGTGCCCCCGGAAGTTACGGGTAGGCGAAAATTCGCCTAATTTATGACCCACCATATTCTCGGTGACATACACGGGAATGAACTTGTTGCCATTGTGCACGGCGAACGTATGGCCAACGAAATCCGGAGAGATCATTGAACGGCGGGACCAGGTTTTGATTACAGACTTTCTGCCTGCATCGTTCATGGTGTCCACCTTCTTTTCCAGACGAAAATCTATGTAGGGACCCTTTTTGAGTGAGCGTGCCATCTACCTCTTATTTTTTTCGTTTACTAATGATCAGACGATCTGAATATTTGTTCACCGGGCGGGTCTTCTTGCCTTTTGCGTACAGACCGGTACGTGACCGGGGATGACCACCGGAAGCCCGGCCTTCACCACCACCCATTGGGTGATCGACGGGGTTCATGGCAACACCACGGACGCGGGGACGAATCCCTAACCAGCGGTTCCGACCGGCTTTACCCATGCTCACGTTCATGTGATCCGGGTTAGAAACCGAGCCGACCGTGGCCATGCAGGTTCCCAACACCATCCGCTGCTCACCCGAAGGCATCCGCAGAATGGCATATTTGTCTTCACGGGCTACCAACTGGGCGTAGGTTCCGGCGCTGCGAACCATTGCGGCTCCTTTACCAGGCTTCAGCTCCACGTTGTGAACGATCGTACCAATCGGCATGGCCGACAGCGGCAGGGCGTTTCCCACTTCCGGTGGAACGGACGGGCCTGAAATGACCTGCTGTCCAACCGTGATGCCCTGAGGGGCAATGATGTAACGCTTTTCCCCATCAACGTAGAACAACAGAGCGATCCGGGCCGAACGGTTAGGATCATACTCGATCGTTTTAACCGTTGCCGGTACATCAGCCTTATCGCGTTTGAAGTCGATAATCCGATACTGTTTCTTGTGACCGCCACCAATGTAGCGCATTGAACGGTGACCCTGGTTGTTCCGGCCACCTGATCTCTTTATCGATACCAGCAGACTCCGTTCCGGTTTGTCCGTCGTAATCTCGGCAAAGTCCGGGGCCACGCGAAAACGTTGACTCGGGGTTGTTGGTTTCAGTTTCTTAACTCCCATGATTCCTAACTACTTCGTTTAGTCGTTCGTGGTTGGGTTGCCTTATGCTTCAGCGTAAATATCGATGATCTCTCCGTCGGCAACCGTCACGATTGCCTTCTTCCAGGTTGACGTCCGGCCTGCCGTAACGGCGCCTTTCTTCGTGCTCTTCGACTTCATGTGTCCGAAGCAACGCATCGTATTGACTTCCTTCACCGTGACGCCATACAATTTCTCGACAGCCTTTTTGATTTCGATTTTATTGGCATTCATCGACACCTCAAAACCGTATTGTCCCTTCTTATTCTGGGCCGTCACTTTTTCGGTAATGATCGGTCTTTTCAGTACGTTTTCCATAATCAATTACTGGAGAAGAGATTCTAGTTTCGACAAAGCCCCTTCAGCAATCAGCAGACGGTCGGCGTGCATCAGATCATACGTGTTCAGGCTGTCGGCCGTCACGACTTTCGCTTTTTGCAGGTTGCGGCTCGACAGAACCACGTTGGTGTCTACCTCGGGCAGAATCAACAACGTTTTTGTGTTCAAAGCTTCAAAACCGGTCAAAAACTCAATGTATGACTTCGTACGTGGGCCTTCCAGGGTAAAGTTTTCCAGAATGGAAACGCTGTTTCCCTGTGCTTTGGCGGCAAGCGCTGATTTACGGGCCAGTTGCTTTACTTTCTTGTTCAGTTTGAACGAGTAGTCACGCGGACGGGGACCGAAGATGGTTCCACCGCCAACGAATACCGGCGATTTGATGGAACCGGCACGAGCACCACCCGTACCTTTTTGCTTCTTGATTTTACGGGTCGAGTGAGCATTCTCGGCACGTTCTTTTACTTTGTGCGTTCCCTGACGTTGGTTGGCCAGGTATTGTTTCACGTCTAAGTAGATCGCGTGCTCGCTTGGCTCAATTCCGAAGATCTCATCCGACAAGGTGATTTTCTTGCCTGTATCTTCGCCTTTCGAGTTATAAATTGCTACCTCCATGATTTACTTATCTAAAATGAGGAACGAATTCTTGGCGCCCGGAACCGAGCCGCTCACTACGATCAGATTTTGCTCTGACAGTATCTTCAAAACACGAAGGTTCTGAACTTTCACCCGGTTGCCACCCATGCGACCGGCCATCCGGATGCCTTTGAAAACCCGCGAAGGGAATGAACAGGCACCGATAGAACCCGGGTGACGAGCGCGGTTGTGCTGACCGTGGGTTTGTCCACCGACACCACCGAAACCGTGACGTTTCACAACGCCCTGGAATCCGCGACCTTTAACCGTTCCGACGACATCGACGAAATCGCCTTCGGCAAAAACATCCGCAGCTTGCAGGGTTTCTCCCAGGCTCAGCTCTTTCTCGAATGTTTTAAACTCAACTAACTTGCGCTTTGGCGTCGTACCGGCCTTTTTAAAGTGCCCCAGCAATGGCTTGGTTGTACGTTTTTCTTTCTTCTCGCCGTAACCCAACTGAACAGCCTGATAGCCGTCGTTCTCCTGCGTTTTTACGTGTGTAACAACACAGGGACCAGCCTCAATAACTGTACATGCCAGAGCCTGCCCGTCAGCATTGTACAGACTGGTCATCCCAATCTTCTTTCCAATTAAACCAGACATAAATAAGTGGTTGTAAAGCAGGAATTTATAGTTTCAACCCGAAAAAATCGGAGTGCAAAGGTAGGAATTACTAATTTTTATTCCAAACCGTATTTTACTTTATTCCAATGATTCCGAGCAAATTAAAAACAAAAAAGGCCAGGCGTGTTCCACCTGACCTTTTCGCTCGGTTGACACAAATGCATGTGTTACCGTACTAAATTAGTCAGATGCGGTTTCCGTGAAGGACCTTCACCCGAGGTATGTCTTTGTACTTAATTCTAAATTCGGCTTGCAAAGGTACGCTATTTTCTGGCTTCAAAAAACTTTTTCAACAAAAGTTACTGAAGATTCTTAGCGTTATACTTTGATTTCAACGTCGACCCCGCTCGGCAGTTCCAGTTTCATCAGGGCATCGACCGTTTTGGCGCTGGTTGAGTAAATATCCACCAACCGCTTGTAGGTGCAAAGCTGGAATTGCTCCCGTGATTTCTTGTTTACGTGCGGAGAACGGAGAACCGTGAAGATTTCTTTCTCGGTTGGCAGGGGAATCGGGCCGCTCACAATGGCACCCGTTGATTTTACCGCCTTAACAATTTTTTCAGCCGACTTATCGACCAGCATGTGGTCGAAGGACTTCAGTTTAATCCGAATTTTTTGATTCATGACAAGTTGTGGTTCTGGTTATTGCGACCGGCAGTTAACCGACCTGTGATCCCCGGCCGAAAGAACCATTTACTCCGGCAACGGTTTTATTTGATGATCCATGAACGATTCCTTACAGAACCGTTCATGGGTCATTTGATATTAATTAAGCTCTAACAGCTCCTTTAGCCTTCGCTACGATCCCTTCTGCCAGGTTGGTTGGCACCTGTTCGTAGTGCGAGAAGGTCAGGTTGGCCGTGGCACGGCCGGATGACATCGTCCGCAGATCCGTTACGTAACCAAACAGTTCCGACAGCGGAACATCCGCTTTGATGACCTGCGAACCAGCCCGCGAATCCATACCTTTCATGATCCCGCGACGACGGTTCAGGTCACCCGTGATTGGACCGGTATATTCTTCCGGCGTCAACACTTCAACGGCCATGATTGGCTCCAGCAGTTTCGGACCGGCGTTCTTGGCCGCTTCCCGGAAGCCCAGACGGGCTGCCAGTTCGAACGACAGAGAGTCGGAGTCAACATCGTGGAAAGAACCGTGGAACAACCGTACTTTCATTGAATCCAGTGGGTAACCCGCCAGCGGACCCGTTGACATCGCTTCCCGGAATCCTTTTTCGACCGATGGGATAAATTCGCGTGGAATAACCCCGCCCACGATGCCGTTTACAAATTCCAGACCGGTTTTGCCTTCTTCACCCGGCATGATTTCGAACACGATGTCGGCAAATTTACCCCGACCACCCGTTTGCTTCTTGTAAAGTTCGCGGTGTTCGAAGCTCTTCGTCAACGTTTCTTTGTAAGCAACCTGCGGAGCACCCTGGTTGACTTCCACTTTGAATTCACGACGCATCCGGTCGATGATAATTTCAAGGTGCAACTCACCCATACCGCGGATAATCGTCTGACCGGTTTCTTCATCCGTTTCCACTTTCAGGGTCGGATCTTCTTCGATCAGTTTACCAATGGCTTTCGAGAAGTTATCCTGGTCAGCCGTTTTCTTCGGTTCGATGGCGTATCCAATAACCGGATCCGGGAAAATCATGGATTCCAGTACGATCGGATTTTTCTCATCACAAAGCGTATCACCCGTTTTGATGTCTTTGAACCCGACAACCGCCCCAATATCACCAGCCCGCAGTTTGTCGATCTGGTTTTGCTTGTTGGCGTGCATCTGGAAAATCCGCGAAATCCGCTCTTTGTTGCCCGAACGTGTGTTCAGGACATACGAACCGGAATCCAGAATACCCGAATAAACCCGGACAAAACACAGACGACCTACGTAGGGGTCCGTAGCAATTTTAAACCCTAGAGCCGTAAAAGGATCGGTTTCCGTCGGGTGACGAACCACTTCCTGATCGGTGTTTGGGTTGGTTCCTTTGATCTCCGGTTTATCGAGCGGAGAAGGCAGCAACGACATCACGTAGTCGAGCATCGTCTGAACACCTTTGTTCTTGAACGATGAACCACACAGCATCGGCACGATCTTCATTTCAATCGTAGCCTGACGCAGGGCGGTCAGAATTTCGTCTTCTGTAATCGACTCCGGATCTTCAAAATATTTCTCCATCAGCGACTCGTCGTAATCAGCGACGGCTTCGAGGAGTTTTTCGCGCCATTCTTTGGCTTCTTCCAGCATGTCGTCCGGAATCGGAACTTCCTGGAACGTCATGCCTTTATCGTGTTCGTTCCACTGAATACCGCGGAAGTTTACCAGATCGACGACACCTTTGAAGTTATCTTCGGCCCCGATCGGCAATTGCAGCGGCACGGCATTGCTGCCGAGCATATCCTTCACCTGCTGACAAACGTTCAGAAAATCAGCACCGGCGCGGTCCATCTTGTTCACGAAACCCAGACGGGCTACGTTGTAGTTGTTGGCCAAACGCCAGTTGGTTTCCGACTGAGGTTCAACCCCATCTACGGCACTAAACAAAAATACCAGACCATCCAGAACCCGCAGCGAACGGTTCACTTCCACCGTAAAGTCAACGTGACCCGGGGTATCGATGATGTTCACATGGTAGTTCTGGTCGCGGTATTTCCAGTTGACGGTAGTAGCTGCCGACGTAATGGTGATTCCTCGTTCCTGTTCCTGCTCCATCCAGTCCATGGTAGCGGCCCCTTCGTGTACTTCGCCGATTTTGTGGCTGACCCCGGAGTAATAAAGAATCCGCTCGGTGGTAGTCGTTTTACCGGCGTCGATGTGGGCAGCGATACCAATGTTTCGCAGGTATCGAAGATCAGTTGCCATAATGAAGTATAATTACAGAAGTTAATGTACAATTGCAGGGATCCGTAAAAGCCACTTGTTGGTATCAAAAAGGCACGTTTCGCGAATCAGAGCGCAAAGATAGGGAATCGGGGACGTAAAAGCAAAAGTATTGCAAAGACTATTGCAAAAGTTAATAGGCAGGAAATGAAAGCAATACCGGTTTTCAAACCGATTGTCCGGACGGTGCAGGTTCCACCGGCTTCGCTGGGCTTTCGGTGGCAGCGTAGGCATCCAGGCTCGCCCGCAGACGCTGCCGGATAGCCACACGAAGCCGTTCGGGGGCCAGAACGATCATCCCCTCCCCAAAACCCAGAATCTCTTTTTCCAATTCATAATTGTGTTGCACGCGAAGCTGGATGACGATACCCTCTGCCGTTCGTTCCAGCACCCGCTGAGACGGATGAAGCGGTTTGGTTTCCACATAGGGCGCTTGTAGACGGGTAACGAATAATTTTACCGGAATGGCTCTCAAGTTTTCACTAATGGTCACCCCGATCACGTCGCGGTAATACCCATCAGCATCCGTCATCTCATTCGGAATATAATCCGTATCGGGTGCCGGAATGATAGCCACCATGCGATCCAGCGCCAGGTGTATGATCCCTCGTTTATCTTTTCCTTTCTGCACACCGGCCGCAAACCAGCGGTTCTTAAACTCTTTCAACCACCAGACATGAAAGGTAAAGAGCTGCGGAGATCGTGCCACAAACGACTGGTACCGGATCTGAAGGGCCTTTTTCTGAATAACCGCCTGATAAAGTTCTTCTAGGAAATGCAGCCCTTTCAGCCCTTCGTTCTTCTCAAAATCAATAACCGGGGCCGACTTCCGGCCCGTCGAATACACGTGGTCTTCGAGTTTCTGAACCACTTCGTTCAGGGACGAAAAATGCGAAAATCCTTTAAATTGTTTCAGCATCTCAACAGCTTCGTTCATGCGCAGCAAATCGCCATCCGACAGCGGAATGTTGGTAATACTATAGGTAGGGTCTTCGTACGTATAATACTTTTTCTCCAGAACGACGATCGGCGCAAAATAACCGAGTTTGTCACTCCGCATCAGTTGCAGGTCGGCCTGAATGGTGCGTCGGCTGATTCCTTTGTCGATTCCCTCATACTCGTAAAGCGCTTCCGATACCGTCTCGATCAGGTCGTCCAGCGTCCATTTCCGTTGCCGGTTTCGCAGACAGGCATCCAGCGTTTTATAACGAATCAGCGCATTTCGGTTGACGGGCATGGTGCAATCTGATTTTTTTGAGAAAAATCGACAAATATTCTAAACTACGCAAAAACACTGCGCAGAAGCATTGAATCTTTGTCCCAGTCTGGTTCAGGAAGGCACTTTACTTTCTATAACTTATGGAAACCTCCATCTTACTTGAAGATATTCTATCCCTGGGACCCATCCCCGAAACCTTGCATACGCCCTTTCTGCGCGTGGCCAACGGGTTGCTGCAACGTGCGGATTACTCCAAAGAAAAAGTAATGGGTTTGCTGGCGCAAATGCTCCGCAACCCCAAAAAATTCGCTTTTTCCAAAAACAAGGTTACCAACCTGGCCCGGGCGGTTTACGAACTGAACAAACAGGGCATTGCCGTTCCGCTGAGTGAAACCGGTTTTACTTATCTACCGCCTGAACCTGCTCCTTATGCGCTGGATGCCAGCGAAAAGCAGGCAGATCGCATCTTCGATTTGCGCATCAATTCGTTGCCGTATGCGGTTTTTGGTCGTGAACAGATCGAGGAAGGCGCTCTGAAACAGATGGAAACTGCCGCCAGCCTGCCGATTTCGGTAGCCGGGGCCTTGATGCCGGATGCGCACCAGGGCTACGGACTGCCGATCGGGGGCGTTCTGGCGACGGAAGCCCATACCGTTATTCCCTTTGCGGTGGGTGTCGATATTGCCTGCCGGATGTGCCTGTCGGTCTTCGATCTGCCCCCGGCTTTCTTGAAACGCCAACCTGATCTCCTGAAAAAGTCGCTGGTGGAAAAAACCAAATTTGGGATGGGGGGCGAAACCCGCGACAAAATCGACGAAACCGTCATGGATTTGCCGGAATGGCAGGCCACCAAAGTGATCCGCGACCTGAAAGACAAGGCGTACCGGCAATTGGGAAGCTCCGGCACCGGAAATCACTTTGTAGAATGGGGCGTCGTGGAAGTCTACGAACCGGATGACCAACTGAATCTGCCACCGGGCGAATACCTGGCTCTGCTTTCCCATTCCGGGTCGCGCGGTTTTGGGGGAAACGTCGCCAATTACTATTCCAAACTGGCGATGCAAAGAACCCGGTTGCCCAAGCAGGCAGCGCATCTGGCCTGGCTGGATCTGAACACGGAGGAAGGGCAGGAATACTGGATTGCCATGAAT
The DNA here is from genome assembly GCF_965227735.1 of Larkinella sp. Classification (NCBI taxonomy): domain Bacteria; kingdom Pseudomonadati; phylum Bacteroidota; class Cytophagia; order Cytophagales; family Spirosomataceae; genus Larkinella; species Larkinella sp. The sequence goes on from NZ_OZ245776.1 coordinate 3,433,296, forward strand.
CTGGCCGGGGCGTATGCCTCCGCCAATCACCACGAAATTCACCGCAAACTGGCGAAGGCACTGGGTGAAAAACCGCTGACGATGGTCGAGAACCACCACAATTTTGCGTGGAAGGAGCAATTGGCCGACGGTCGCGACGTCATTGTGCATCGGAAAGGAGCCACACCGGCCGGAGCCAATGTGCTGGGCATCATTCCGGGGTCGATGACCCAACCCGGTTTCGTGGTTCGCGGACGGGGTTATGCGGAATCGCTGAATTCGGCCTCGCACGGCGCGGGGCGGTTGATGTCGCGGACGCAGGCCTTCAATACCCTGACGCGCTCCCAATGGAACAAGGCCTTGAAAGAAGCCGATATTCAACTGATTGGTGGCGATCTGGATGAAGCGCCGATGGTGTACAAAAACATTGAAACCGTTATCGATGCCCAACGTGATCTGGTAGAAGTTCTGGCGAAATTTACGCCAAAAATCGTCCGGATGGCCGATGCGAACCGCAAGGAAGGGCGGGAAGACTAAGCAGCGTTGTTGCTTCGTCTTCCCACTTTTCATCCTCCGCTTTTTCACAAAGACAGCCTATTCCCAGGCATCCGCACAGGGGCATTTTGGGTGCAACCTGTTAATTTTCGGCAATTTACCGTACCTTTGTCGTACGGATTTTATGAAAAACCTGCGTCAGCTTCCTTTTCTGCACCGGCTTTTCTGTTTGTTGATGGCCATCAACGTCCTCAACTTCAGCATCGATGCCCCGGATCATCTCACCCTGTCTGCCAGTCAGAATACGGGTGCAGAAGATCTATCGGTCAACAAAATGGAAAGTATTGGCGAGGTTCTGCTTGAAAAAGTGCTGGCCATTCCCGATGCCGTTCCTGAACGGGACGATCCGGATCATCCGATTGCCGTTAAACTCGTCAAGACGGTTTATGACTGGACTGCCCCCACGGTGATGGTTCCGCTGCAGAAAATACCCATTAGTTTTTCCTTACTGATTCCCAGGAAGTATTTCTTCACGGCTTCCTTCTATTCGTCTCACTCTCCTGAGATCGATTCTCCCCCGCCCCAACGGGCCTGATCAATTCCCCTTTTGTGTGAAGAACTGACCGGCTGCCTGCATTCGGGTGTCGACGGTTTTCTTCTGGTTTTCGCATCCGCCGGTTGTCCTCATCCGCTGTTTTGCTGCGTCGGTTCTTCGTGGATCGGTCGCTCGCAGTTCTCCCGGTTCTGGTGATCGTGTGGTCATGCCATTTTTTTCTTACGATACCTTCAGATCATGATCAAATACGTGACCCTGGTGGTCCTGCTTTGGAGCGGGATGGCCCGGGCTCAGGACACATTGTCCATTCATCTCCGGCAGGCTGACAGCCTGTTTGTCGGGAGAAATCTGCTCGCACTGGCCGGGCGTTACCAGATTGAAGCCGCTCAGGCCGAGGTCATTCAGGCGGGTTTATTCGACAACCCTACAGTTACGGCAGAAATCAATGCCTACAACCCGGAACGGCGTCGGGCGCTGGACGTTGGCAGACAGGGGCAAAAATTCGTCGCGATTGAGCAACTGCTGTATACCGCCGGCAAACGCAACAAACGGATTGCGCTGGCGCAGGAATCGGCCCACCTGACCGAGTTGGGGTTTCGCGACCTGCTCCGGGCACTCCGTTTCGAGTTGCACACCCGGTTTTACGAAATGTACTTCCAGCAAAACACCCTGCGGCAATACGACCAGCAACTTGTGATTTTGCAGAATACGGTCAATGCGTTTGAGGAGCAGTACCAGCGTAACAACGTTTCGCTGCTGGAACTCCTGCGGCTCAAGTCCCTGCTCTTCCAGCTTTCGAAAGACCGTACCGAAATACGATCCCAGCTCCTTGATCAACAGCAGTTTTTGCAAACCCTGCTTTCGACCAATCAGCCCATCCAGGCGCTGGCCGATGAGGCCGCTCTGGCGCTGTTTCAGATGCCGGCACTTCCCCTGGATTCACTCCGGACGCTGGCCCTCCAAAACCGCCCGGATGTACAGATCAGCGAATCGCTCACCCGGCAGGCCCAGCTCAACTACAATCTGCAAAAAGCGCTCGCCAGACCGGATGTACGCGTCGGTGGCGTCTATGATCAGTCGTCCAATTACATCCAGAACTATACCGGATTGTCGGTGTCGATGGATTTGCCGCTGTTCAACCGCAACCAGGGAGCCATTCGGGCGGCCAAAAGCCAGATTGGGTACCAGCAGCAACTGCAACAACAGAAAACGATTCAGGTCGAAAACGAAGTAACGGCGGTTTGGCAAAAAATCCGCAACGCCGACCAGATGATCCGGTCGGTTGAAGGTCGTTTTGCGGAGCAATTCGAAGAGCTGAACAAGGGCGTGCTCGCCAATTTCATGAAGCGGAATATCCCCCTGTTGGAATTTGTCGACCTTTTCGAAGCCTATACGGAAAACATTCGGGATCTAAACCGCCTGAAAACCGATCGCATGGCGGCTTACGAGGAATTCAACTACGTCATCGGTACTAATCTGTCAAACTAATCAAATGAACAAAATCATCCGCATCACCTTCCTGCTGGCGGCAGGAATGGGACTATTCAGTTGCGATACGCCACCGGTTGCCGAAGAACCAAAAGCATTTATGCTGTCAGATACGATGCTGAAACGCATTCGGCTGGACTCGGTTGTGAACCAGCCCGTTCGAAACGAATTGACGCTGGTGGGCCGGGTCGTGGCCGACGAAAACAAAGTCATCAAGGTGTTTCCGCTGGTAGGCGGCAACGTCGAAACCGTGCCGGTTGAATTGGGCGATTACGTTCGGAAAGGGCAAACGCTGGCGCTGATCCGTTCCGGCGAAGTGGCCGATCTGGAACGGCAGATGATTCAGGCGCAATCGGGCTTGCTGGTGGCGCAGAAAAACCTGCGCATTGCCCAGGATCTGAACGAAAGCAAACTGAACGCCCAGCGCGACGTGGTTCAGGCGCAAAATGAAGTCAGCCAGGCCGAAGCCGAGCTGGCCCGGTTGCGGGAAGTCTTCCAGATTTATGGTCTGGGCAAAACCAGTAACTACACGGTAAAAGCGCCCATTTCCGGGTTCATCATCGAGAAAAACGTCAATCCCGGCCTGCAGCTCCGGGCCGATAATGCCGACAACCTCTTCACCATTGGCGAAATCAAGGACGTCTGGGTGATGGCCAACGTCAACGAAAGTGACATCGGACGGGTCAGAACCGGGATGGCGGCCCAAATCGAAACGCTGAGTTATCCCGATGCGGTTTTTCGGGGCAAGGTGGACAAAATCTACAGCGTGCTTGATGCCAACACCAAAGCCATGAGCGTCCGGATTCGACTGGCTAATCCCGATTACAAGCTGAAACCGCAGATGCACGCCACCATTCGGCTAACGCTGGAAACGGGCCGGCAACTGGCAACCGTGCCAACCGATGCGGTTATTTTCGATAGATCGAAAAATTACGTCGTCGTCTATCGCAACCGGAGCGATCTGGAAGTCCGGGAGGTGTCTGTTCACAAAACGCTGCGGGCGGTCACCTACCTCGACGCGGGGCTGAAGCCCGGCGAAACCGTGGTTTCCAAAAATCAGATCCTGATTTACAACGCCTTGAACAACTAACTCATGAACCAGTTCATTCGGAATATAGTCGGTTTTTCGCTCAAAAACCGGTTTTTTATCTTTTTCATGACCGCCGGTCTGGTCATCGCCGGGGTGTTCAGTTACCTCAACACGCCCCTGGAAGCCTTTCCCGATGTCACCAATACGCAGATCATCGTGGTGACGGAATGGAACGGCCGGAGCGCCGAAGAAATCGAGCGTTTCGTGACCGTTCCCATCGAAGTTGCCATGAATTCGGTGCAGAAAAAAACCAACGTCCGCTCTGTCACCATGTTTGGGTTATCGGTGATCAAAATCATTTTTGAAGATGAGGTCGAAGACTTTTTTGCCCGGCAACAGGTTAACAATCAATTGCGTAACATCGCGTTGCCAGAGGGAGTGGAACCGGACGTGCAGCCGCCGTATGGCCCGACGGGTGAAATTTACCGATTTACCCTGAAAAGTGACAAACGCGACAGCCGCGAACTGCTGACGGTGCATAACTGGGTGATCGACCGCCAGTTGCGGAGTGTTCCGGGCGTGGCTGATGTCGTGGCGTTTGGCGGCCGTCAGAAAATCTACGAACTGCGCGTCAATCCGACGCAACTGGCCAAATACGACCTGACCCCGCTGGAAGTGTACCAGGCCGTTACCCGCAGCAACATCAACGTCGGGGGCGATGTCATCGAAAAAAGCGGACAAGCCTATGTAGTTCGCGGCATTGGGCTGTTAACGTCCATTCAGGACATCGGCAACATCATCATCGAAGAACTGAACGGCAACCCGGTTCTGGTCAAAAACGTCGCGGAAGTGGCCGAATCGCAGTTGCCACGCGTGGGGCAGGTAGGATTGGATGACGATGACGACGTCGTGCAGGGCATCGTGGTGATGCGGAAGGGCGAAAATCCCAGCGACGTGCTGGGGCGCGTGAAGGCGAAAATCGAACAGTTGAACACGCGGGTGTTGCCGCCGGACGTCAAGATGGTGACTTTCTACGACCGCGACAACCTGATCGAGTTCTGTACGCACACGGTTCTGCACAACTTGACCGAAGGCATTGTGCTGGTAACGGTGATGGTTTTTCTGTTCATGGCCGACTGGCGCACCACGCTCATCGTTTCCATCATTATTCCGCTGGCGTTGCTGTTTGCGTTCATGTGTCTGAAATTGAGGGGTATGTCGGCCAATCTACTGTCGATGGGAGCGGTCGATTTCGGGATCATCATCGACGGGGCCGTGGTAATGGTCGAGGGAATCTTTGTCACCCTCGACCACCAGGCCCACAAAGTCGGCATGCCAAGATTCAACAAACTCGCCAAACTGGGGCTGATCAAAAAAACCGGTGGTGAACTGGGCAAGGCGGTTTTCTTCTCGAAGCTCATCATCATCACGGCCCTGCTGCCCATTTTCGCGTTCCAGAAAGTCGAAGGCAAAATGTTCTCTCCGCTGGCCTGGACGCTCGGTTTTGCCTTGCTGGGCGCGTTGTTGTTTACGCTGACGCTGGTACCGGTTTTGTGTTCCATTTTGCTGAAGAAGAACGTCCGCGAAAAGAATAACCCGATCGTCAATTTCTTCAACCGCATCGTCATGGCGGGTTTTGGCTGGTGCTACGGTCGGAAGAAGTTTAGCATCGTGGTCGCTTTGCTGTTGATGGGCAGCACGTTTTTCTCCGCCCGGTTTCTCGGAACGGAGTTTCTGCCGCAACTGAACGAGGGCGCACTCTGGGTTACGGCCGAATTACCCATGAGTCTGTCGCTGCCCGAAAGTGTGGAAATGGCCGGGCAGATCCGGCGCGATCTGAAGGCGTTTCCGGAAGTCAACCAGGTACTTTCGCAGGTGGGCCGTTCCAACGACGGCACCGATCCAAACGGTTTTTACTTCTGCCAGTTTCAGGTCGATCTGGCCCCCAAAGGCGACTGGAAGCGCAAAATATCGGTAGAAGAACTAACCGATGAAATGGATAAAAAGCTGCGGAATTATCCAGGGATAGTCTACAATTATTCGCAACCCATTATCGACAATGTGGCCGAAGCCGTCGCTGGTTACAAAGCCAGCAACGGCGTAAAAATTTTCGGGCCGGATATTTACAAGCTGGAAAAATACGCCGATCAGGTTCTGAACGCCATGAAAGACGTCGAAGGTGTCCGGGATTTGGGCGTGATCCGCAATGTCGGGCAACCGGAGATCAGCGTGTTGTTTCACGACCACAAAATGGCCTTGTACGGCGTCACCACGGCGGATGCGCAGGCCGTGATCGAGATGGCGATTGGCGGAAAAACCGCATCGGTTTTGTACGAGGGAGAGCGTCGGTTCGACATTCGGGTCCGGTACCAGGATGAATACCGCCAGAGCGAGGAAGACATCATGAGCCTGATGGTTCCGACCCTGAAAGGGGGACTGATTCCGTTGCGGGAAATTGCTTCGCTCAAGAAGCAAACCGGCCCGGCTTTCATCTATCGCGACATCAATCAGCGGTTTATCGGTGTCAAGTTTTCAGTGCGCGGACGTGACCTGGGCAGCACCATTGCCGAAGCTCAGAAAAAAGTCAATGCGGCCCTCAATCCGGGCAAAGATTATTCGATGGAATGGGTTGGGGAGTTTGAAAACCAGGTGCGGGCCACCGAGCGGCTGGCGCAGGTGGTTCCGATCAGTCTGGCAGCCATTTTTGTCATCCTGTTCATCACCTTCGGTAATACCAAAGATGCGGGACTGGTGCTGCTTAACGTTCCGTTCGCACTGATTGGCGGTATTCTGGCGCTCCACGTGACGAGCATGAATTTCGGCATTTCGGCGGGGGTGGGCTTCATTGCCCTTTTCGGGATCTGTGTGCAGAACGGGGTCATTCTGATCTCGGTCTTCAACAAAAATCTGCTGGGCCGGATGTCGCTGGACGAGGCCATTCGGGACGGGGTGCAATCGCGCATACGCCCCGTCGTCATGACAGCGCTGATGGCGGCCATCGGGCTACTCCCGGCTGCCCTTTCCACCGGCATTGGATCGGAAACCCAGAAACCGCTGGCGATTGTCGTCATCGGCGGGCTGATCACCGCCACCGTTTTGACACTGCTGGTTTTCCCCATCATCTACCGGTTTTTCTACCGCCACCGGGTTCACCGGCTCCAGGATCTGGATGAATAATCAGGTTAATCAACCAATAAATAGTCAAGTTTTAATTTTCATTTAAACACATCGAAACATGAAACGCAATCCCATCATTTCCCGTCTAAAAACCCTTTTCAGCATTCTGGTTCTAGCTACAATCAGTTTCAATTGCCAGGACAAAGCCGGTGCGGATTTAATTAATGAGGCTGCTAGTTCGGGGGTATCGCTGGGGGCTTACAGTGGCTTCAAAACGGCGTTTCCCAACGTCCAATCGGTGACCTGGACCCATTTGCAGGAGCGGATTTGGGAAGCCCGTTTTACGGAAGGAACCACCGCGAAAGCGGCTCTCCTCCAAACGGATGGACTGGTGATCGAGCAGGGCGCGCTTCTCAAGCCGGATTCATTACCGGTAGCAACCCGCACGTATATGAGCGGAACCTTTCCCGGAAGCAGTATCCAAACGGTTTTGACAGACGACAATGACGAAGCGAATAAGCCATTTCGGGTTATCCTGCTGGATGCACCGAATGCCCGGATTTTGCGGGTGCTTTTCGACAGCGATGGAACCTTTCATTCCACAACCGAACTCTGACAGACGAATGCCGGGGTTAGAACGGATAGCCCACGGCAACATTGAGGATCAAATTCTCCCGGCGCCAGGCCCGGTTGCCGGGAGCAATTTCGTCCGCAACCCATTGCTGCCCTTCCGGCAACCACGGTTTGCGAAGCGGAAACGCCAGGTCGAACCGAACAACAAAGTAGGATACATCTACCCGGAGACCCACCCCCGTGCCGACGGCCAGCTGTTTGTAAAAATCAGATTTAAACTGTGTTCCAAGCCCGTACAAGGTGTTATCGGAGTACATCCAGACGTTGCCGACATCCAGAAACAAAGCCCCCTGAAGGTATTTACTGAACTTGGGGCGAAGTTCGGTGCTGAACTCCAGCTTAATATCGCCCCCGCCGTCCTGAAGCTGCACCGTACCTTCCAAATTTCGGGTAAAAATCCCGGGACCAACCGCCCGGGGGCGGAAAGCCCGCAAACTGTTGGCTCCCCCGACAAAATACTGCTTCACAAAAGGCAATTCCGTGGAATTGCCGTAGGGAACGCCAAACCCGCCAAAAAACCGGTTGGCCCAGGTCAAATTTTCCGATACTTTAAAAAAATGCCGGCTGTCGACATCCATCCGAAAAAACTGCGAATAGGGTACACCAAAAATCGCTTCCCGCCCTTCTTCGTTGGTTTTGCGCGTCAGCCACGAGGCCAGATTACCGGCGGGTTCAATATTAACACTCAACCGTTGCGTATACGCGGAGGTAGTGCGGGGTGATGAGCTGAGATTATATGTATATAACGTACTCAGAATAAGCTGTTCGGAGCGAAGAATATTGATATACTGTTGCCGCGTGCTGGGGTCGTCTTCCAGGGCGAAGAATTTTTCGGTAAAATTGGATGGCAGAACGTAGTTGATGCTGATGGGCTGAAAAATATGCTCCGTTTGCGGATTGCTCCGCCACGAATAGCCAAATGTTGTCAGGAAAGAATTCAAGTGGTACAATTCACCCCGAACGATCAGATCATAGCCCAACGAAACGATGGTTTGGGGCAGGGCCTGTCCACGCTGGTAATATTTAATGGGAATCGGCGTAACCAGCCGGGGAAACGTCAGACTGGTCTGAATGCCGTAGCGGTAGTTGGCAACACCCTGCCCACGCGCACCCACCTGGAATTCAATCCCGGCATTGGCACTGATGGTAAATAAGTCGGACCGGCCAAATACATTGCGGTTTCGCCAGTTTAGGGAAAGTTGCGATCCTACAAGGTTATTGGAGCGGCTGGTGCCGGCAATTTCCAGCCGGGCCGATTTTTTAGGATAGGGCGTCAGAAAATAATGCACATCCAGCACCGCCGAATCGCCCTGCTGACTGGCTTCAAACCGGTTACGGACAAATTTAAACGAACCTACGTTGATAAACCGTGACAACGTCTGGTCCTGCGCCCGGCTATTGTACCGCTTTCCGGGTTGCAAAGCAATAATGTCCCGAAACAACTTGGGATTGTAGATACCGGCAGGATCGACAATATTCAGTTTACCAAATTTAACCGCCTGGTTTTCTGACGTGTCCGTTTGGGTTGTGTTGGAGGAAAGACTGTAATTGGGATAAACATAAATATCCCGGATCGAATAAGGAAGCAAAGCCGCTGGTGGCGTTTCGGGCTTGATGGCCAGATAAAGGCGGGTCCGGTGTTTTCCCAGGGCACTGTCGGCCAGAACCGCGAGGTAATCGGGCTGAAAATAAAAAAAACCCTGACGCTGTAAAGCCTGCGTGATTCGTTCCCGCTCCAGCTTGATCAACTCGAAGCGGTAGGGGTTGTCTTTCTTGAGCAAACTGCGTTTTCTGACCTCTACCATCGGTTTCCGCAGCGAAGTTGAATCCATCAGAAAAGCCACCGAATCGATGTAATACCGGGGCTGCACCTGCACCTGATAAACCCCCGTAGCCTGATAGCCGTCTTCCTTTAAACTACCCGAAACCGTCGAGCGGAAGTATCCTTCATTTTCCAGAAATCCCATCCAGATCAGTGCATTGGACGACAACGCTTTGGCACTCGCAAAAACCGGTGGCTCTCCGGCTTTCCGCCGAAACCATGCCCGGAACCCCTTCTCTTTTTTGGGTTCGCCCATCAGGTAATACAACCCGACTTTATACGGATAGCCGAACAATCTCTTGTTGGGTTTCGGCCGCGCCATGTCGGCCAGCGCCGTTTCAATCTGGCCTTTTTCAGTTTTGGAAACGGTCGAATCGACCTGAACATTGATTTCCGTATCGACGTACAATTTCTCGCCGGGCGGAATGTGTCTGGCAACGTGGCAACCCGTCAGAATCAGGAAAAAAGATATGTATACTAAACCGTTTCTCATTGATTCACTTTTTCCTCCGGTTTTTTAAAGATTTCACTCAACTGGTTGTAATCGACGGTGATGACAAAGCCAATACCGGTTTCGATCACATAGCCTTCCAGAACCGCCTGGTAATCACTCTTGCGATACCCCCGCATCATATAGCGACCGTCGCGGGAAAGATTATAGTTTAACGACAGGTTATCAAAGACTTCGTTCGGATTTCGGGTAATGGTATTGTTATTTTTTTCCAGCACAAAATTGCGCCCCACCGAAACCGTCAGCCGTCCATTCAGGAAACTGCGGGATACGCCCACGTTTAAATCGGTTCGGGAACCCACCGTGTTGTTAGACTGTGCCGACTGGCTCGACGAAAGCAGGTTGAAATCGACATCGAAACCTTTTAACAGACTGGAAGCGAACCGCTCCAATTGATCCGACAGAATCTTGCTGACGCTGTTCCGGGCAATTTCTTCGGTATTGATGCCGCCACCAGACGAACTGGAGGACGTTTCGGCAATAAAACTCCCCAATACCATCAGCCCGAAAACCTGCTTATTCAACTGGGATGGATCGTTCCGCAACTGCGTCAGCTTGGAATTGACCGCGTCGATCACCGTACGGGAAGCCAGAAAATCTTCCTCCGGCATCACAATGTCGAAACTGATGTCGGGGGCTGCCAGACGGCCTTTCATTTTTAGCAGGACGTTGAACGGTATTTTCTGCTTGGACGCTGTCCGCATTTGCTCGCTGGTTTCGTTGGCAATCAGGTTCGAGGGAACCGCCGTGGTCTGATAAACCGCCGTTATATCTAAATCCGCCCGCAGCGGGTCACCCGTCCAGGTAATAAAACTTCCTTTCTGGATTGAGAAGGTCCGTTTCAATACCTGATAGGTCAACGAATACTCTCCTTCCGTAACGTCATACCGACCGAGCAACGAAATCGCCCCGCTCTGGCTCACACCGACGTTCAGGCGGGCATTGCCTTTGATGCGCAGATTGTCGCCGTTGAGTTCATCGACAACGACGGTAATTTCGGATTTTTCGTTGACTTCCAGGCTCAAATCGATCTGGGCATTGCTCAACTCTTTGAAAGCCCGGCTGCGCAGGGCCGTGTCGGGCCGGGCCATCACCAGGTATTTTCGCAACGCCAGGGTATCATTGTGGTCGATGAAGGTAACAATCTCGCGGGCTTCGTTCGCCGACGCCGTCTGATCGGGCAACACCATCGTCACCTTGCTGTCATCTTCCAGTTTGATCGAACCACCGATGGTGGGGCTGGTTCCGCTCCCGCGAATACTGAGGTCGGCGCTGATAGCGGCATTTCCGTACGCCAGATCGTTATCTTTCCGGGTCGCATTCAACACCTGAAATTTCGTGGCGTTGATGCGCAGGTTGTACGCTACATCGGGCAGTTTACGGAGCGTTATCGTTCCATTGGTGGTCAGACTGCGGTTTAACGCATCCCGCACGTTAAAATCCTGGAACGTGATCACCTTCTCGTTGAAACGAATGGTTTCATTATCGATTTTATACGTAGCATTCAGATACGCTACGTTGAAAGCCAGTGAATCGAACGACATCGAACCGTTCATCCGGGGCTGGTCCGTCGAACCGGACACATCGACCTGCCCCCGCAACCGGCCCGAAGTCTGCCGCAACTGACCAAAGCTGAATGCTTCGATCGTTTGTGCGCTCAACTGTTCCAGATCGATCTTGAAATCCAGGGCATTCGCCGGGTCCGACGCCTTATAAAATCCCGTCACCCGCGCACTATTTCCCGAACCTTTCAGGGCAATATCGGTCGAAATCCGCTGATCCGTCGTGTTTTCAAAACTGGCGGTCAGATTTCCCAGCGGTTTCGCCATCACCTTCAGGCTATCGACTGTTACATTGCCGGTAAACGACAGATTGGTCATCACGTTCCGCAGGATGACATCACCATTCAGCAAACCGCTCGCCATCGTGGTGTCCTGATTGGCGAGTTTCGCCATGTTCGTCAGGTCAATATTTTCCACTTTCACCTCCAGGGGCGCATTGGGTTGCGGAACGATGCTGTTGACCAGTATCTTCTGCGAACCGGTTTGGAGCAGGAATTTATTGGCTAAAATACCGTCCTCGCTGTATTGAATGTACCCCGTCGTGTCGCTCGTCCAACGCTGGTAGTTGGTCATCATCCCGTCCGGATTAAACCGGAACTGATAGGCCCGGTCGGCAACGCCCAGATTTCCGGACAGTGCATACCAGGCCCGGCCCGTGGAATCTTCCGAGATAATATCGAAATGCAGGCGGTTTTTGATGGCTTCCCCGTTGAATCGGGTCACGTTCAGATCGACCTGATCGGTGTGAACCGCATTGACCTGGCTCCGGATCAGCAAACGGTCATTGACTGCCTGAAGGCCCATCGTTACGGTTTGGAACCGCATGGTATCGTACTCGATCGTACCGGTTTTCAGCAAAGCCGACAGAGTGGTATCTTTTGTATTGTCAATGTACGCTTTCAGGGTAACGGGGTCCATTTTGGTCAGGGCTGGCACAAAAGCCATCAGCAGCGGGTGCTGGCTGACCGTCATGTCGATGTTGAACCCGTAAGGCGGATTGACCGGCTTGTATGTCAGGTCGGGCAGTTTGATGTATTTGCTGAATTCACCCACGACAATGTCGTACAGTCGGGTGTAGTCAAACTGGCCGTCGAGCTTCAGAGTTGCAAACGGCAGTTTGGCTTCCACGATTTTCCGAACGCCTTCCGGAGCAGCTTTGACATAAAAAGAATCCAGCGGATACGTTTTGCCATTGAAACGCACAACCGTTTCCCGGGCCGTCAGCGTACCCACCGGATTAACCGGGTCGGTGGAAGCGAAATCAAACCGCATCCGGCCTTCGACGCTGAGCGGATCGTTGTAAAACTTCAGCGCCTTTACGTCCAGTTTCTCAATCACCAAACCGCCTTTCACGCTGGGATAGTCTTCCAGCAAACTGACCACTGAATTCAGGGCCAGCTTGGCGTTCGGATCATCCAGTGTGCTTTTGGCCGTCAGGATGCCTTTGTCCAGTTCACCTTCCGCGGCAAAATTCTGGTAATTATATCCGTTCAGTTCCGCCTGCCGAACGTTGAGCCGGAACGCGGTTCGCATGGTTTTGACGTCGATTCCCTGCCCATTAACGGTCGCATCAGCCGTAATGCTGCCGATCATGGCCTGCTGATTCAGCCAGCGTCCGGCTTCAAAATTCGCCAATGCCAGCGTTCCCCGGTAAGCCTGATTTTTCCCGGCCACAAAGCCCCGCACATTTCCGTCAAAATCGACATTTCCCCAGTCGGTTTGCAACGCAGAATTGAGGTTCAAATTATCGAGTTCGCCCTGAAACCGGCCCGTTAGCCGCAGCTTCGGCGGAAGGTTGAATGAATCCGGTAACGTTCCTTTTGGCACCAACTGCCGAATATCGCGAAGCTGCGTTGAACCTTCGGTCAGGTTAATGTCCATCGCCATCCGGTCGACATCGGTCACGTTGCGCAGCCGACCACTGGCCCGCAGGCGGGTGCCCGACAACATATCGAGTTCAAATGTCGGAATGCTCAGATTCGCCAGCGTTCCCCGCATCAGGGTGTTGACCCGAATAACCGCCTGACGATTTCCGGCAAAAGGCGCGGTAGTCGCCAGAAAAGGCGCCAGTTGCAGAATGTCCGCCACCGCCAGTCGGCTTTGTTTCAGATTGACCCGGATCCCCACACGTCCGGCTTCGCGCGGACGGCTGAGTTGCCCGATGGAATCATACCGCAGAATGAGTTGATCCCGGATGAGTGTCTGGGGCGTTTGAACCAGAAGCCGGTTGATCGACGTCAGCGTATCGCTGTAAACCACATCGGCATCGAGCCGCTGGAGTGCAAAACCGCTTTGATCCCGGAAACGGCCTCCGCGAAATTTCCCGGAAATAACCTGCGGACTGTATTGCAGCGTCTGCGCCGTCAGCGATAAATCCTGCAAATCGAGGTGCCCATAATCCAGACCGGTTTTCTGTTTAGGCTGGTTTTGATCGTCGAACCGGATGCGGTTTTTAGCCAGTGCCACCCGCCCGATTCTGGCCCGCCAACCGCCCGAATCGTCGGCGGTGGCCGTGGTGGCTGTGGGCGGAGTCGTTTTTCCGGTAGGTTTGGTCAGAATAGCCGAAATATCCGAATTTTCGAGTTCCAAAGATTTGATGCCGATGCGCTGCCCGTCCAGATACAGATAATCGGCGTTCATCGCCAGCCGCCCGACTGAACCCTTGGTTTGAAAATCAGCCTCTTCCACCTTAACATCCCAGCGCGCCCGGGTCAGTTTCCAGTTGCCCAATTTGAGATCCATCGTATCGCCCGGTGCCGACGTATCAGGCGTTTCCGGGGTAGGAATTGCCGGATAAAGCCGTGTGTTGGCCACCAGTCCGTCGATCGTCACATCACGAAGATGGTATTGGGATTTGTCAACGTTGGTTTTGTCGAAGTTAGCCCGCAAAGTATCGACGTAAGCACCGACTTCCGCGCCCACCACATCATCTTTGTAGCGAATCCGAACATCTTTCAGCGTAATACCGGACAAACTGATGTCCAGCGGAGCCGCCGTGGTGTCGACGGGTTGGGGTGGCCCGCCCGTGTCGAAGGCGTCGATGATGTATTGAAAATTGAAAGCCGTATCGGGCAGTGTGCGGTTCAGGTTTACGCTAACCTTCTCCAGTTCGATCTGGTTAAGCGCAACCCGATTCTGCAACAAACCCATCATGTCGAGGTCAACCCGAAGTTTCTGGCCCGCCAGAAGGGTATCGCCTTTAGGGGTAATAAACAGCACGTCTTCCAGCGCAACGTAATCCGGAATTTCGTAGGTAATGCGGCCAATCCGAAAAGGGCTTTTTATTTTTCCGGCGAGGTAGTTGTTGACCTGACGCGTCACAAACTCCTGGCCCCAGGTTGTCGTACCGATCACACCGAGGAACCCGATTACCAGAAAAATCAGTGCCAGTATGGCAAGAGAAAAAAACGTCAGAAATTTTTTCACATTCCTTAAATCAGTCACCGGATAACCAACCGCCTACCCTGTTTTCTGCCTTTGCTACTTACTCAATACGTACTTTAGACGCCGAATGTTGAACGTGGGATCATATTTGTACAAAAAAAACAATAGAGACGGTGTCAATAATCCGGCCAATTTCCTTCTTTAATAAACCGCCCAGAAAGTGTTTATGTTATCGTTTTGTTCCTTCTTGGTTCTATTTTACTTTGAAAAAAAGCCTTTTGCAATCAAATAAGGGATAATCAGCCAGAGCAGGCCTTTGATGAGAAAGAAAAAAAAGCCCAGCCAGCCGACGCGCTTGAGCCATATTTTGAAACGGTTATTCATGGTGTGGCTATTCGTTTGATCAATACCGTTGTCGAAACCGGAAGTCCTGAAAGCAATATTCCATCAAAGGTAGCGAACTGTCGATGTATTGAAAGCTGTCTCCCCATTTTTGCTGCTTTTCCCGCATCTCAGCCCTTGTCCCGCGTTTTATCTGCTCCATTGACCGCCATATTTTAAATTCTTTTAATTATAGATTTCATCCACAAAATACCATCTGTGTTAAAATAACACTACATTTGGTACAATTAAAGTTAGTCCTTGACGGTCATCATCCATTGGAACGCTTTACAGCCGCTGAGTATAAAAATCTTGCCCCCCAGGAGCTATGGCAACGCTTCAAAGCCGGTGACGAACTGGCTTTCGGCGAACTGGCTCAGGGGCACTACCGTAGCTTGTATAACTACGGTTCGCGGCTGACTGCGGATTCGGAACTGGTTTGGGATACCATCCAGGATTTACTGCTGGAATTGTGGGACCGGCGGGCTACGGTCAGCGATGCGGTTTTTGTCAAAACGTATTTACTGAAAGCCCTGCGCTATAAACTGCTGAAAGCGCTTCCCCACCATCCGTCGGTTCAGTTCGACGAATCAGAGCCAGCCCAGACACTATTTGCCGATTCCATCGAACAGAAAATTATCGATGACGAAAGCCAGACCGAGCAAACCCGCCTGTTACACCAGCTCATGGCTTCCCTCTCCAAACGCCAGCAGGAGGTGCTTTACCTGCGGTTTTACCAGAATCTGGAAAACCACGAAATTGCCCTGATCATGGGGCTGGAGCGCCAGAGCGTCGCCAACCTGCTCCACCGAACCTTCAAGGAACTCCGCCACCAATGGTCGTCCAGCCTGCTTGTGGTTTTACTGGGAATGATACGGTTATCGTAACAAAATATCATTCTACGGAACCAGGATTTTGGGTCTTCTGCGGACGCGGTGACTACAAAATGGATCATCCCTCCGGGACTCATCCGCCTATACAATCGGACACGGTGGCTACAAAATGGATTATCCCGATGGGATTGTTTTTGATTTTCCTGCCGGGGTTCGATTTTGCCATCCCGTAGGAATGGGGCATTTTGTAGCTACCGTGTCCGAGTATAGGCGGATGAGTCCCGGAGGGATGATCCATTTTGTAGCCACCGTGTCCGATTGTATAGGCGGATGAGTCCCGGAGGGATGGGACATTTAATAACCAAGCGATGGGCCATCCGTCCAGGATTTTTTGATTTTCCTATGTAAGAACCATTACCTTCCACTTCACAGCTAAAAGCTCAGCCAACCAATTATTGAACTCTTCTCAAAAATAATTTTACTTTTTTTTGAGTATTGCCCCTCCCTCTCCGGCACTATGGAAGTAGAAGCCCTAGAATACTATTTTCTCAATGATTAATTACAGAACGTACGAAGCTGAAGACTTCCTGTTCGATGAATCCTTCCGGCAATGGACGGCGGAGTCCTCTCCGCAAGCCGCCCTTTTCTGGAACCGGTGGCTGGCCCAGAATCCAGACCGCGCCGACGTGGTCCGGCAGGCCCAGGAACTGGTTCGCGCGCTGGAGGATCATTACCGCGACGATGCCACCGAAAACCGGCTGGCGGACGAGCTGAACCGGCTGGTTGGAAAAGCCGTCGAACACCGGGATGCGGAACTGGACGGGCCGGTTCGGCCGCTGGGGCAACGGTCGTGGTGGCGGTGGGCGGTGGCGGCTTCCGTTTTGCTGATCAGCCTCAGTACCTGGCTTTACGTGAACCGGGCTCCCAAACCGGCAGCAGACCCGTATGAATACCTGACCAAAACCGTTACCATACCGCTGCAGGAAAAGGTCAATACCGGCTCCAAAGCGATCAATATTCTGCTGAGCGATGGCAGCGTCGTAACGCTGAACCCCAACAGCCGCCTAAGCTATCCCGAGCGGTTTGACAACACAACCCGCACGGTTTACCTCAGCGGTGAGGCCTTCTTCGACGTGATGAAAAATCCGGCCAAACCGTTCTTGATTTACGCCAACCAAACGGTCACTAAAGTACTGGGAACCAGCTTTCTGGTTCGCGCATACACAGGCGAAAAAGACGTCACCGTGATGGTGAAAACCGGTCGGGTTTCGGTCTATTCGCAGAAAGATTATGAGCAGGCGCAGCAATCCGGTCTCCGGCGCGTCGAAGGCGTGGTGCTGACGCCGAATCAACAGATGACGTATAACCTGGAAGAGAACAAGCTTGTGAAAGCACTGGTGGCAAAACCGGCGGCTTTAATCGCCAACCGGCCCAGCCGCGAGCAGGTGTTTGAGGATGCGCCAGTGGACAAAGTGTTTTCCAGCATCGAGCGTATGTATGGCATCAAACTGCTTTTCGATGAGGAAGCCCTGGCCAACTGTCTCGTGAACCTGACCTTTAACGAAGAAAATTTGCTGGAACGGCTGGATGTCATCTGCCAGACCATCGGCGCGTCGTATGAAGTGCTCGACGGCCAGATTGTGATCACCAGCAAAGGATGCCATTGAAGTACCTATTCCTAAACCCTATACATTTTACGCGTACCCCATCTCTATCCCTAATCCCATTCGCCTATGATTGAGTAACCCCCTTTCACAAAAAAAGGTCAATGATGGTTCCAGCATCACTGACCCTAACAGACCCCTTTTTAAGCAACCTCATCCAGGATGAAGAAGGGTATTTTTTGTCTATTCGAAACCCCAAACAGCCAAAAAACAAGCAAAAGTATGAAAAAACTTCGACAACCGCTTAGCCTGTTGCGTAGCTTTATGAAATTGACTTTCTATCAGTTACTCCTGGCCGCGATCTTCACCGGGCTCGCTTTGGCCCGTCCCGTGGAAGCACAGCGAATCATGGATCAGCGTGTCACGATCCAGGCCACCAACCTCCCGATGAAGGCGGTTTTGAACCAGTTGGGGAAACAGGCCGACGTTCGTTTTGCCTACCGCTCGGCCCTGGTTCAGTTGAATCAGCGCGTGTCGTTCAACGCCAGCAACCAGCCGCTGAGCGAAATCCTGGACAAATTGTTGAAACCGCTGAGCCTGACGTATTACGTCAAAGGGCGGCAGATCATTCTGAACCTGGAGCCCCTGCCGGTTCCGTCGGCCGATGAGCTGTTGCGCAACCACGATGCCGCAGCGGTGGATCAGAACGTATCCGGAACGGTTTCGGATGAAGCCGGGGTGCGGCTGCCGGGCGTCAGCGTGGTGGTGAAAGGCACCACCCGTGGCACCACAACGGACGGTAACGGGCAATACCGCCTGACGATGCAGACGGGCGATGCCGTTCTGGTGTTCAGTTTTGTGGGTTATACCTCCCAGGAAATTGCCGTCGGAAACCGTACGGAGGTCAATGTTAGCTTATTAACCGATACGAAGAACCTTAGTGAAGTCGTCGTGGTCGGTTACGGTACCCAAAAACGGTCGGATCTGACCGGATCGATCTCGTCAGTCAAAGCAGAAGAAATTAAAAACCTGCCCGTCCGGAGCGTCAACGAAGCCCTGCAAGGCCGGGCCGCCGGGGTGCAGGTAACGCGACCAGACGGCACGCCGGGTGGAGGTTCTGACATTGTCATCCGTGGCATCGGCTCCATTGGCGGTATGGCTCCCTTATACATTGTGGACGGTATCCGGATGGGTGCGGGCAATAACTTCAACCTCCAGGACGTCGAATCCATCGAAGTGCTGAAAGACGCCAGCGCGGCTGCCATCTATGGGGCACAGGCTGCCGGGGGCGTGGTGCTGGTGACGACGAAGCGCGGCACCAAGATGGACAAAATGAGCATCAACTTTAATGCGTATTACGGCGTTCGGCAACCCCGGAATCTCTACCAGATGCTGAACACGGCGGATTATATCAAAGCCAAACAAGCCTTCGGCGTCAACACGAGCGGGTACGGTGATCCGGCTACCTTACCCAATACCGACTGGGCCGATGAAATCTTTCAAAACGGCAAAGAGCAGAGTTATTCGCTTTCACTGGCAGGAGCCTCCGCCAAAGCCAATTACTACCTCTCGGCCAATTACCAGCGCGAAGACGGCACGATCATCGATAACTCGTTTCAACGCTGGGGGATTCGGTCGAATGCGGATTTTAAAATTAACAAACGCCTGAAAATCGGCGAAACGCTGTTTGCCTGGCGGACCAGCACCAATCCGGCGCAAAGCACGACCTACCCTTTTCGCTCGGCTCCGCTGGTTGCGGTCCGCGACGAGACCAATCCGTTCGGCGGCTGGGCCAAAACCGGTTCGTTTTTCACAGGACCCAACCTGGTCGGCTGGGAAGCGATCCATCACCGGCTCAGCGATCAATATGCCCTTGAAGGCAATATGTACCTTGACTGGGAAATCGTCAACGGGTTGAATTTTCGCTCGACATTCGGGGCCTCCATTTTCAGTGGCCGCGACTACACTTACCGCGAAGCCCACGACTTTGGGGTGGTCCGGAACGCACTGGCCTACCTGACCCGAACGCAAACGAACCAACGCAACCTGACGGGAAACTTCGTGTTGACGTATGACAAAACCATTGGTCAGCACGAGTTTAAAGCCATGGCGGGTTACGAAGCCTATCAGCAGGATCTGAGCAACCTGTCGGCCGAAGCGCAGGGGTTTCAAATCGTTACGTATAACCTGGGCCTGAGCACCGACCCCAGCACCTACCGCGCCAGTGGTGGCGAATACCCCCAAACCCGGCTCTTGTCGCAGTTTGGCCGGATCAACTACACCTACGCCGGGAAATACCTGCTGACGGCCAACGTCCGCCGGGATGGTTCCGATCGATTTGGTCCCGCCAACCGCTGGGGAGTATTCCCGTCGTTTTCGGTAGGCTGGAAAGTAACCGAAGAAGCGTTCATGCGGAATATTCCGGCCATCTCGAACCTCAAGCTCCGCGCCAGCTACGGCAAATTGGGCAGCACCAGCAACATTCCGCAGTTTACCTATCAGGCGTCTTACGGCGGAACGGGTGGAACGAACATCCACGGTTTGCCGGACGGCAGCCGTTCCAAAGGTTACGCGCTGACCGCCCAATTACCCAACGAAAACATCAAGTGGGAAGAAGTGAAACAGACAGACATCGGCGCCGACATCGGGCTGTTCAACAACCGCCTGAATGTGACCATCGACTGGTATAACCGCCAGACTCAGGACATGATCTACCAGGTGCCGGTTCCCCGGTCAGCGGGTTTTGCGGCCTCTACGGTGTACACCAACATTGGTCAGATGAGCAACAAAGGGCTTGAGCTGGCCATCGACTACCGGGGCAAAGTGGGGGCTTTTACCTACAGCGTTGCCGCCAATGCCGCCTTCAACAAAAACCTCGTCAAGCAACTGAGCGGTACGAACAACAACCCGATCAACGACGGTGCTGGGGGCGATTACCTGGAAAGCACCATTGCCCGGACGCAGGCCGGCTACGCCATGAGCCAGTATTTCGGGTATATCACGGAAGGTATTTTCCAAACCGATGCGGAAGTGGCTACGCTGAACCAGCAAGCCCGGGAAAAAGCGGCCGCTGCCGGCAAACCCACCACGGGCGTGGTATATCAGGCGGCCGGAACCGGTGCCGGTGACCTGAAGTTCAGGGATGTGAACGGCGACGGAAGAATCACAATCGACGATAAAACCTACATTGGTAACCCCTGGCCCAAAATGACCTACGGTTTGACGCTGAATCTGGGCTGGAAAGGGTTCGACGTGTCGGCTCTGTTTCAGGGTGTGCAGGGACTGGATATTTACAACGCCAACCGCTACTATACGCAGTTTTTTGTGGGCGATTACAACACCACGGGCGATATTTTCCAGACCTCGTTTTTCAACGGAAATGGCCTGACCGACCGGCCGCGCGTTGGCTACCAGGATGCTTCCGGCAACTACGTGCGCGATCCGAATTCCAATTATACCCGCATCTCGGACTATTACGTAGAAAACGGAGCCTATCTGAAATTGCGGAATCTTCAGGTGGGGTATACGCTGCCGTCGGTGATCACCAACAAGATCAAAATGGGTAGCATCCGCATTTACATGCAGGGGCAAAACCTGATGACGCTGACGAAATATTCGGGCCTGGACCCCGAGGTGATGGGGCGCAACGGAACGACCGGCCGCGGAATCGATGCGATCTATTCCTACCCGCGCACCACGCTCCTGTCGATGGGCATCGATGCCAGTTTCTAATTCTCCAGACCTTACTCAGTTGATACAACTATGTTTCATACGATGAAGCCATTTCTGAAACTCACCCTCTTTATGGCCCTGCTCGGTTTGGCCGGCTGTAAAGAAGATTTTATCGATGTGACCAATCCCGGTGCGCTTTCCACTGACAATTACCCCGGTTCGGTGACGGATCTGGAACAATTGCTGACCGGTGTTTACGGGACACAACACTCTGCGGGTTTATTCGGCCATAACATTTACGGGAAAGCCTATTACATGTGGGACCATACTGCCGACCTGAGCTGGCAGGGAACACCGACCTGGATTCAGCTCGGGCAAAACAACTCCCAGCCCAACGACGGTTTTCTGTCGGAAACCTGGCGGGATACCTGGAAAGGCGTTCAGCGGGCTAATACGCTGTTGGTCAACATCGAAAAATACCGCCCCAAGGCAACTTCGCAAACCGATAAAGCGGCTATTGACCTGATGAAAGGGCAGGCTCTTTTCCTCCGCGCCTGGTATTATCAGTACCTGATCACGATCTGGGGGGAAGCCATGATCATCGACGGCCAGGGGGGCGACAAACTGGGCGTTCCCATCATCACCGAAGCCTCGACCAGCCTGGATCAGACGCAGGTGGAACGGGCTACGGTGAAGCAGGTCTGGGATTTTATCATCACTGATCTGAAAGCGGCAGAAACGCTGCTGGCCGGCAAAACCTGGACGGGTGCCAACGACAAACACAAAATCAGCGGCTGGGCGGTCAAAGCAGCCCTCGGCAAAGCGTATGTCTACACCCAGGACTGGACCAACGCAAAAACCTCGCTGGCGGATGTGATTACCAACAGCGGTAAGTCGCTGGTTTCGTTCGATGTCTACAAAACCATGTTCAACGGCAAAAACGAATTCAACTCCGAATCGTTGCTGGAAATGAACCTGAACGTGGATATGACCGCCCGAGGCAATACGGAAACGTCGATGGGATCGAGCATTGGAATGGTTCTGGCCCCCACCTACGTGAGCGACAACAACCTGCCTGCGGCTTCGGCCTGGTCGAACGTGTTTCCGCACGCCAAAAATCTCGCCCGGTTTGGCTTCAATGAAGGCCATTACTTCAAAGCCGGTACCACGCAACCGCTGGCCACCAACATCGATCCAGCCTACATCACCCGCTCAGTGCTGGCGCGTCAGAACAAAACCGTGGACCCGCGCCTGTGGGTGGCCTGCTGGCAGCCTTACGTGGATAGCATGACCGTAAGCGGCAAAAAACGACCAATTTCGCATTTTCTCGACATCAGCGAAATGGACATGGAAGCCTGGAGTTTCCGGAAATACCTGACGGTCGACGCTACCGAAACCGAAGTCAACATGGCCAATGGCAACAACATCCTGCTGTTGCGGTTAGCCGACGTGTATCTTCTGTATGCCGAAACGCTCATGCGTACCGGAGACAATGCCACGGCGCTGGAATATGTCAACAAGGTGAAACGGCGGGCTTACGGCTATCCGATCAATACCGCGTCGCCGGTCGATTACAAGAGCCTGACCGATGCCACGAAAGCCACCGATGCGGTTCTTAAATCCGATCCGCTCAAGTATGAACGCTGGGCGGAATTGTTCGGCGAAGGCCACTGGTGGATTGATGTTCGTCGCTGGCAGTTGGGGGCACAGGAAGCAGCTTATTACCAGCGCATTCGGGGCGGAACCATTCAGTGGGAAGCCACCGATTACGCCCAGCCGATCCCCATCGATGAGATCAACTCGAACGTCAAGATGAAACAAAATCCGGGGTATTGATCAATTCATTCAACCCTAAAAGGTCTATTGTGACGCCGAATTACCCCGAAGGGGTGTCCTGTTAATAGCCATCCGAATTATGATTTTATACAAGCTCCGGAGGAGCGTCCTGGATAGCGGTTTGGGATTCAGGACGCTCCTCCGGAGCTTAAAACAATTGATCGATCCGCTGTTGCTATTAACAGGACACCCCTCCGGGGTAATTTGGCTGCATAACCGAATCTATTGGGTTTAGTTTTTCTTATGAAGAAAATCGTCGTTTTTTTCGCCATTCTCCTCAGTTTCACCAGCGCCACCCTCCTGCCGCCGTTCCCCCAAGCGGAGATAACCAACGGGATACTCCGAGCGAAACTGTATCTGCCTGATTCGGTAAGCGGTTATTACCAGGGTGTCCGGTTCGACTGGTCGGGCGTGATTGCCAGCCTGGACTACAAAGAGCATTCATTTTTTGGTCAGTGGTTCGAGAAATACGATCCGAAACTACACGATGCCATCAGCGGCCCGGTCGAAGAATTTACGCCCATTGGCTACGACGAAGCCAAACCGGGTGACGATTTCCTGAAGATTGGCGTCGGTTCGCTGCGCAAAGCAAAGGACTCGCCCTACCGGTTTGCGATGCCGTACGCCATTGTCAATCCCGGAAAATGGGCGGTAAAAACCGGTCGCGATGAAGTCGTTTTCACCCACGAACTGACCGATGCCGCCGGGTATTCCTACCGCTACCAGAAAACCGTGAAGCTTTTAAAAGGCAAACCGGTGCTGGTGCTGGAACACAGCCTGAAAAATACCGGAAAGAAAACCATCGAAACGACGGTGTATGACCACAACTTTTTCATGCTCGACAACCAGCAAACCGGTCCCGCTATTTCCGTTACGTTTCCGTTTTCGTTACAGGTAAAACCCACGCGGGGCATCGGCACCTTCGCCGATGTTCAGGGCAACCGGTTTGTGTATCTGAAAGAAATACCCAAAGGTGAAAGCACCCATTGCTACCTGACCGGTTTTGGCGACACGGCCAAAGACTATGATTTCCGCGTTGAAAACACCAAAACCGGGTCCGGCATCCGGGTGGTTGGCGATCAACCCATTGTGCAACTGGCCTTCTGGTCGATTCACACCACGGTGTGTCCCGAGCCTTACATCAAAATCAAAGCCGAACCAGGTCAGACGTTCAGGTGGAAAATTTCGTACGACTTTTATACACTGCCCAAAACCGCATCGACTCACTAATCCATCTTTTTTCTGGATATCATCATGAAGTATGCGCTACAAAGTACAGTGCTGGGGCTATTGATTTTGGGCATTTCGGCCAAAGCTCCAAATTGGGAAGGGAGCGACACTAACCCGCCAACGAATCAGGACTGGCCCTATTATGGTGGCAATAAGGCCGGAAACCGCTACTCTTCCTTAACTCAAATCAATCTTCAAAACGTAAAAAACCTCAAAGTAGCCTGGACCTTCGACGCGGCTGGTGCCGATGGCCAAGCCGGAAGGCCGCTCGAAATTCAGTGCCAGCCCATTGTAATCGACGGAGTTCTCTACGGCCTGACGCCCATGCTCAAGGTGTTTGCGGTCGATGCCGGAACGGGGAAACAACGCTGGCTTTTCGATCCGTTCAAGAACAAATCACCCCGGTTTAACCAAAGTCGGGGCGTTATGTACTGGGAAAACCGCGACGGCGGACCGGGCACCGACAAACGCATTCTGTTTTCTGCCGGTTCTACACTCTATGCGCTCAATGCGCTGACGGGCGAACCGGTTGCCGGTTTTGGAAAAAACGGCGAAGTCGATTTGCGGGAAGGCCTGCAGGACGAATCGAAGCGGGACCTGAGCAAACTGTCGGTGACCTCCACGACGCCGGGCGTTATTTATAAGGACATTCTGGTGCTGGGGTCGGCGGTTTCGGAACAGGGCGATGCGGCACCGGGCCACGTTCGGGGCTTCGACATCCGCACTGGAAAAGTGCGGTGGGTTTTTCATACTATCCCGCAACCGGGTGAAAAAGGCTACGAAACCTGGCCCAAAGACGCCTACAAACGCATCGGCGGGGCTAATAACTGGGCGGGTATGGTGCTCGACGAAAAGCGCGGTACGGTTTATTTCGGAACGGGTTCGCCTTCCGTCGACTTCTACGGCGGCATTCGGGCGGGACAAAACCTTTATTCCGACTGCATTCTGGCGCTGAACGCCGAAACCGGCAACATGCAGTGGTTTTACCAGACGATTCACCACGATTTGTGGGACCGCGATCTGCCCTGTCCTCCCAACCTCGTAACGGTGAAGCACAACGGGAAAACCGTCGATGCCGTGGCTCAGACGACCAAAGACGGGCTGGTGTATGTCCTGAATCGCGATACCGGCGAATCGCTTTTCCCGGTAGAAGAACGCAATGTCCCGACCTCGCCCGCCCTGCCCGGTGAGGTTCCGTGGCCGACGCAGAAATTTCCGCTCAAACCCGCCCCCTTTGCCCGGCAGGTTTTCACCGAAGCCGACATCACCACGCGGACGCCCGAAGCGCACGCCTTCGTCAAAGAGAAGTTTCTGAAAACCCGCTCCGGTGACAAATTCATGCCGCCCAGCCTGGAAGGGACGTTATTTTTCGGCATTGGCGGTGGCGCCGAATGGGGCGGAAACGCCAGTGATCCACAGGGAATTCTGTACCAGAATTCGAACGAAATGGTCTGGGATTTGCGAATGTCGGATCTGGCCGCCCGAAATGCTGAAATTGCTTCGAAAGGAAAAACGCTGTATCAGGCCAATTGCATGGCTTGCCACGGTCCCGACCGCAAAGGCAGCGGACAGGAATATCCCAGCCTGGTCGATCTGGGTAAGCGGCTTTCGGGCCAGGAAATCAATGCGGTTTTGCGATCCGGCCGGGGACGGATGCCATCGTTCCAACACCTTTCCGACCAGGACCGGTTTACACTTGTCCGGTATTTGCTCAATGCCGACACCAAAACCGCCGAACCCAAACCGGCCGAAAGCCAGGATCAGCACAACGCGCCGGTTTTGACCGGAACCAACGAAAAAGTAGATTTCCCCTATATCCCGCCTTACATCAACAATGGCTACACCCGGTTTTTTGATCCAGACGGTTATCCGGCCGTCAAACCGCCCTGGGGAACGCTGAACGCCATCGATTTGAACACCGGTGAATACCTCTGGCGGGTTCCGCTGGGCGAATTTCCGGAATTAACGAAAAAAGGCGTTCCGATTACGGGTACCGAAAATTACGGCGGTCCCATCGTGACGGCTGGAGGACTGGTTTTTGTTGCCGGGACCAAAGACGAACGAATCCGGGCGTTTGATAAAAAAACCGGCAAAGTCGTCTGGGAATACCAGCTTTTGGCGGGCGGTTTTGCCACGCCGATCACGTACCAGGTTGGCGGGAAACAATACGTGGTCATTGCCGCCGGTGGTGTTAAAAACGGTCACAAACCGGGTGGTTCATACATGGCCTTTGCCTTACCGTAAACCTATTCACATTTGCATCTAAACCCTTATCTGTAACCATGGAAAAAAACGAAAACTTCGCCGAAATGAACAGCCGTCGCGAGACGTTGAAAAAGATAGGTTTCGGCTCCTCAGCCGGTTTGCTGGGCTTGTTTGGGGGGATGTCGACCGCCGAAGCCCGCGAACGGCAAGGCACACCCTCCTACGCCAAAGCGATGGCACCGGTCAAAATCAAATCGGTGAAAGCCATCGCCACGGCCCCCCAGGGTTCCAACCTCATCGTCGTCAAAGTTGAAACGACCGAGCCGGGTTTATACGGTTTGGGCTGCGCGACGTTCACGCAACGGGCCGCCGTGGTCATCGTCGCCATCAATACGTACCTGAATGAGTTTTGTGTGGGAAAAGATGTGGATAACATCGAAGACATGTGGCAGGCGGCTTATGTCAGTTCCTACTGGCGCAACGGCCCGGTTCTGAACAACGCCCTTTCGGGACTCGATCAGGCGCTGTGGGACATCAAAGGCAAACGCGCCAACATGCCGGTGTATCAGTTGCTGGGCGGAAAAGCCCGGTTTGCGATTCCCTGCTACACCCACGCGGGCGGCAACACGCCCGAAGCGGCAGCCGACAGCGTGAAGAAATTTATGGAGCAGGGCTTTCAGTACATCCGGATTCAGCAGGGTGGCTACGGAGCCGTGGGGGCCAATTCGGCAACACCCGACTTCAAAGCCGCCGGTTTTGGCGGTGCCACCGACAACTACATGAACGAGCGGATGTACCTGAAATCGGTGCCAAAAATGTTCGAAGTCGTTCGGAAACAGTGCGGTGACGAAATCGAGCTGCTGCACGACATTCACGAGCGGGTGCAACCCATCGACGCCATCAATATGATCAAGCAGGTGGAAGAATACCGCCCGTTCTTCATCGAAGATCCGTTTTCGCCCGAAAACATGAAGTGGTTTGCGCAACTGCGTCAGGCGACGTCGGTGCCGATTGCGATGGGTGAACTGTTCAACAACATCAACGAATTCAAGGAGCCGATGGTGAACCAGTGGTTCGATTTCATCCGGATTCACGTTTCGCAAATCGGCGGTATTACGCCCGCCATGAAAGTGGCCCGGCTGGGCGAATGGTTCAACGTTCGGACGGCCTGGCACGGCCCGGGCGACGTGTCGCCGGTGGGCCACGCGGCTCACGCGCACATCGATCTGGCGGTCTGGAACTTCGGAATCCAGGAAGCGGTGCAGTTTTCGGACAAAATGAAGGAAGTGTTCAGCGGTTGCCCGACCATGAACAAAGGCTATATGTCGGTCAACGAGGTGCCGGGGCTGGGCGTCGATATTAATGAAAAAGAAGCCGCCAAATACCCCATCGGCACGAAATCAAACTGGCAGGTTCGGAAAATTGACGGGACGATTATCCGTCCGTAAAAAGAGTAATTTGGCAGGAAAAATTTTTCAAAAAGACACCTGTTTTGACCGCATTCCGTAAGCTACCCCGGAGGGGTTTACTGTTAATAGTCAAAAATCCTGAATAGTATTTGAGCTCCGGAGGAGCGTTCTAAATCCCAAAACAGGCACTAGGACGCCCCTACCGGGGCTCAAAACGATTAACTAACCTGGTTGGACTATTAACAGTAAACCCCTCCGGGGTAGCTCACGGAATGCGGTCAAACGAGTGTCTCCTCCCTTTAGTATGAACAATTCCAACCACTCCTCCAACCGCCGGGCGTTCCTGAAATCGGCGGCTGGTCTGGGCGCTCTCGGTACGGTTTTGCCCGAAGCAGTTCTGGCAAACAACCCACAAGTGGTGTCGCCCGATCCAGCCAAAGGCCACGTTTTTCTGAGCGAGCCGTATCTGCAATACACGGGGCCGGGTTCGATGACGGTGCGGTGGATTGCCAATCTGCCTTCGTACAGTTGGGTCGAATACGGCGAAACCGATTCTTTAGGCCAGAAAGCACACAGCGTGACGGATGGATTGGTCGATGCCTACAACCGGATCAATGGCATCACGCTCCGGGGCTTAAAACCGGGGACAACGTACCACTACCGGGTGTATTCCAAAGAAATTACGGATTTCAAACCGTATAAACTCACGTATGGCCAGACGATTGAAACCGGCCTGTTGCGTTTCAAAACACCTGACGAACAGTCCGATGCAGTCAGTTGTCTGGTGCTGAACGACGTCCACGACCGGCCCGAAACCATCACACACCTGCTGAGTCTGAAAGGCAGTGATCCGTTCAATTTTGTGTTCCTGAACGGCGATTTGTTCGATTACCAGACCGACGAGCAGCAACTGATCGCCCACCTGCTGACGCCCTGTTCGGCCGGTTTTGCCAAAGAAATTCCGTTTCTGTTTGTGCGGGGCAACCACGAAACGAGGGGCAAATACCGCCGTGAATTACCGCAGTATTTTTCCAATCCGGGCGGTAAGTCCTACTACAGTTATACCTGGGGGCCGGTTCATTTTACGGTCATCGACACCGGGGAAGACAAACCGGATAGCGAACCGGTTTACGCGGGCATTGTCGATTTTGATGCCTATCGTGAAGAACAGGGGCGTTGGGTCGAGCAGGTAATGCAGAGCCCGGCGTTCAAAAAAGCCAAATTCCGGGTGGTTTTCATGCACATCCCGACGTTTTACCACAACAACTGGCACGGCCCGATGCACTGCCAGAAAGTCTTTACGCCTTTATTCAACAAGTACAAAGTCGACCTTTGCATCAGCGGCCACACCCACAAATACGGAGTTCACGAGCCGGTGGCCAACCAACACAATTATCCCATCATCATCGGCGGTGGCTCGAAAGACGGCACCCGGACGATTATGAAACTGAAAGCTGACCGAAAAGACCTGCATCTGAGCATGTTGCTCGATGATGGCAAAGAAGTCGGAACGTACCATTTGAAGACTAAACGGTAACCGGTTCAATTCATGAAGAAGCGGTTGTGGCTGTTTAAAGGACTTGCGGTGCTGCTGCCCGTGCTGCTGTTGGCGCTGGCCGAAGGTTTTCTCCGGCTGTTTGGCTATGGCCAGGACTACCGACTGTTCGTGGAAGACCCGCAACGAAACGGTTTTTTGATCATGAACCAACGCGCGTCGGAGCGGTATTTTACCGAAACCGCCAACGCGACCGTTGGGAATTTCGAACCTTTCCGACAGCGAAAAGCGGACGGCACCTTCCGTATTTTTGTGCTGGGCGAATCGACCACGATTGGCTATCCGTATTTCCACAACGGCTCGTTCCACCGCTGGCTGCACTACCGGCTGATGCATACCTTCCCAAACCGTCATTTCGAAATCATCAACCTGTCACTGACGGCCGTCAATTCCTACACGGTTTTCGGGTTTGGCAAACAATTAATTGATTACGAACCGGATGCGGTTTTGATTTATACCGGCCACAACGAATATTACGGTGCCATGGGCGTCGGTTCGACCAGTTCGCTGGGTGGTCATCCTGCTCTCGTGCGTCTGGTGCTAAAGCTCCGGGAATTCCGGCTGATGCAACTCCTGAATCGAATGATTGCGGGCATTCGGAAAACCGTTTCGGATGAAAAGGTGGATTTGCGCGAAAACCTGATGAAACGCATGGCCGCCGACCAGCAAATTCTGTACGGATCGGATGCGTATCAGCAGGGCATTGAACAATTTAAAACCAACCTGAATGATCTCTGTCAACTCTTCTCGGCGCATCAGATTCCGGTATTGATCAGCAATCTGGTCAGCAATGAAAAGGATTTAAAACCGTTCATCAGTGCGCCGGGAAATGCCCACCAATCAGCGGAGAAGCAGTTTAAACAGGCCCAACAAGCCTACGCGAAAGGCGATACGAAGCAAGCCAAACAAAGTTTCGTTCAGGCGAAAGAATTGGATTTGCTACGGTTTCGGGCACCACGAGCCATCAATCAGGTCATTCAGGAGCTGGCGGCCCACTACCCAAACGTGACGGAAGTCGACACCCGGGCGGTTTTTGAACGGTATTCGCCAAATGGCATTCTGGGACACGAGACCTTGCTGGAGCATGTTCACCCGAATTTGCACGGCTATGCGTTGCTGTCCGACGCGTTTTACGAAGCCCTGAAAAAAAGGCGGCTCATTGCGACCGACTGGAAAAACGAAATGTCGTTGGCCCAACTCCGTCGGCAAATGCCGATTACGCCCGTCGATTCGCTGAAAGGCGTTTTTGAAATGCTGATTCTGAAAGAAGGCTGGCCGTTTAATGAACCCATGCCACCCGAAGAAAAACGTGCCAAAACCGTGGAGGAGCAACTGGCGGGGGCTTTGGTGGTGAAGCAACTTTCCTGGCGCAACGCGATGGATCAACTGCTGGCGCATTATCAGAAGGTGCATAATCCGCAGGGGGCTTTGCGGGTAAGCGAAGCTTTGTCGTTGGAACACCCGTATGATCCCGGTTTTTATGCGCAGGCCGGGAAATTATCCCTGAGCTTGAATCAGCCTGAACAGGCGGTTTGGCATCTAAAAAAGGCGTTTGACCTGGAACCAACTTTTCCCACGGCGCAGAGTCTGTTCATAACGTTGCTGAAACTGGATCGGCCCGACGAAGCCCTCATTTACCTCCGCTACGCAACCGCCCACAACGAAACGCCGTTCAGTCTGACCGAATTGCAAACGTTTGTTGAACAACTGGTGGCTGTCAAAAACCGGTATTTAACCGATACGACGAATGTAACGCTGAGCAATCAGCTAGCTGCCGGGTATCTGAAATTTGCCAATACTGACGGGGCCGCTAAATACGTCGCCAAATCTCTGCGCACCGATCCCCGAAATGCCGTAGCCCTGCAATTAAAAGCCCAACTCCAGGCGATCAAAAACTAACCCCACCCATGGAATTTCTACGCGAATTCTGGCTTTTCATGCGCACCCGCAAGCGATACTGGCTCTATCCGTTGCTGATTCTGTTGCTGCTCCTGAGTGCCCTGACGGTTTTAACGACGGGTTCGGCGCTGGCACCATTTATTTATTCACTTTTCTAACCCTGTCAGCGGTCGAAGACCCTGACAGCGGTTAGAAAAGCGATACTGCTGTTGTCGATTGCGTAATACTAACAACAAACCGCTGTCAGGGTCTTCGACCGCTGACATGGGTTCCGCACTATTGATTATCAACACTTTGATGAAGTGAAATCTTAACCCGCTGCTTTTCGTTTCCCTGTATAATCTCAAACTCATACTTTCCCTGCGGCAACTGGAAAAGGAGTTGTTGCATGCCTTCAGACTCGGTTTTGTTGTCGATCAGTTTTTTCACCGCCCGGCCTGATTCATCAAAAACCGTCAAGGTGATGGCTCCAGCCCCTCTTACGGCAAAGTCCAGCACATACGCGCCCCGATCCGGATGTTTCCAGAGATCGATGTAACCCGTCCGAAAATCCGGGGCGTAGGCGTAGAAACCCGTCGGATACACCGGCGTTTTGATCCCCATTTTGGTCAATCCCGCCCAGAGTTCCGGCGTTTTCTCACCCAGTTTCCAGAGCAAACCCGAGCGGTAATTTTCCATCATGACCACAATCGGCCCCTGATCGATGGCCAGATACTGGTTGGAATACCAGTTTAGTCCCTTGTTGTAGGCATCGTAAAAACCGTACGGCCCGAAAAACCGGTTTCCTTCGCGTAGATACAGATTTCGCAACACCTGCATCGAATAATACGGCGTGTAGGGAAACGACGACAAAGCCGCCGTCGGGCTAATGGTGCCGTTGTCGTTCGTCGGCGAATGAGCATCGTAGAAATTGTAGTCGTCGCTGGCGGTCAGGCCCCAGTTGCCCGGCCCGTAGCCAAACATCGCCTGACGCGGTTGCAGACAGTGCGCCCGGTTGACGAGCGTATGGTTTCGGTTCTGCTCCCAGTAATTCGTCTGCTCATCCTGCATCAGGCGCGGATCGAGGCTCAGGAAGGAATAATGCGTGAAGAACAGCGGTCCACCCATCGGAAAACCGAGCGGCAGTTTATAGCCAAAATACGTCTGATTGTTTGTGTAATGATCGCTTTGCTTGTAGGTATTCTGGTAGACTTCCGGTTTGATGGCGTGCGTTGGCGAACCGAGCGCCAGCACATACGTAATCAGGGTTTCGTCGTGGCCGCGAAGGGGGTGGTTCATTTTCCATTCGTGGTTCGGAGACCAATGCCAGAGCAGTTTTCCATCGCGAACGTACCAGTCCCATTCGACCTCCCGCCAGAGTTTATCGATCCGTTGCCGGAGGTCTTTTTCAGCAGCGGTCGTCCCATCGAAATACGCCCGTGCGCTCAGCAAACCGTTCACCAGAAAAGCCGTTTCGACCAAGTCTCCGCCGTTGTCATGCTCCGAAAAGGGAATCACTTTTCCCGAATTGCCATCGAGCCAGTGCGGCCAGGCGCCGTGAAACCGGTCGGCTTTTTCCAGAAAACCGGTCATTTTCCGGAGTTGCTCCACGGCTTCGGCACGGGTTACCCAACGGCGGTCGGCGGCTAAGATGATGGCCATAATCCCAAAACCGCTGCCGCCCGTCGTCACGATGTTGGGCGTAGCCGTTCGTTCGGGAGCCAGGCCGGAAACCGGGTGCGCAAAATCCCAGAAATACCGGAACGTGGCTTTTTGAGCGGTTTCGAGGTACTCGCTGTATTCGTTGGCAACGGGAGGAATGGCTTCGTTCGCAGACTGCGCCGAGCAGGTGGTCAGCCAGCCCAGAATAGGGGAAAAGAAAAGGAGTAATTTTAATAGTCTCATGCCTACAGAATTGGATGGGAACGCGGGTTGAACGGATCAAAATGGATTTACACAGATAAAAATCCGTTTTGACCCGTTCAATCCGCGTTCCCACCATCAACAAATTAATAACCGGGATTTTGCGTTAATACGCCCCCGCTGGCGTCGATTTGCGGCTGTGGAATGGGCATCAATTCGCTCTTGCCATCGACAAATTGCTTGTTGAGCGCCCGCAGAACCGCGCCAGCCCGGCCCTGCCGCACCAGATCCCAGAAGCGGTCGTGTTCCATGGCCAGTTCCACCCGGCGTTCCTTCCAGATCGCGGTTTTCAGTTGTTCCTTGCTGGCGAAAACGACATTGGGCAACAGGGCGGCATTGCTGCCCCGAGCCCGCGCCCGAACCGCATTCAGCGATGTTACGGCCTGGGGTGATTGTCCCAGTTCGTTGGCGGCTTCGGCGTTCATTAGCACAATGTCGGCATACCGCAACAGGCGAATGTTCTTGTTGGAATCCCCCATACCGTTGGGCGATTTGGTTTCGTTCTGCGCCACGTATGCCTTTTGATTGTAGTACGGATTCGTTGCATTCTGGATGATGACGACCCCATCGGGCATCGTTTCGCCCCGCTCGATAATCGTAGCCGCTTTTCGCGGATCACCGGTTTCGTAGGCTTTCACCAGATCTTCGGATGGCACATTGAAACCCCAGCCAAACTGCCCCCGGACGCTCTGCACCTCGGCATACTGCGACCCTCCACCGCCCTGGGGTAAGGCCGCATTTTGTACTTCGAACAGCGACTCGGACGTGTTCTCCCCGGCTTCGGTGAAGATCACTTCGTAAGGCGTTTTGAGGTCATACTGTCCCGATTGCATGATTTCATTCGTCAGCCGGAGTACTTCACTCCACTTTCCCTGATACATCGACACCTTCGCCAACCAGCCTTTGGCGGCTCCTTTGGTGACCCGGCCCAGTTCGGTGGCTGCGTATTCCGATTTTTCCGGTAACACCGTGATTGCGTCATTCAAATCCTTTTCGATCTGCTGGTAAATTTGCTGCTTGCTGGCACGCGGCACCGCCGGTGCATCGTCGTCCTGCAACTGCGTAATCAGCGGAACACCGCCAAAGGCCCTTGCCAGATTAAAGTAAAAGTAAGCCCGTAACATTTTGGCTTCTGCAATCAGCCGTGCCTTGAGCGTTTCATCCATTTCGATGGCCGGAACCCGCTCGATGACCTGATTGGCCTTGGCAATGCCCAGATACTGGCCGTTCCAGAAATCATTCAAACCGCCATTGGTCGACGTAACCGTAAACAGATCGAACTCGCTTAGGAAACTCGCATCGCCCGGTTCGCTCCCTTTATCAGCATCATCCGACGGTAGGCTCGAAAGACCGATGAATGCAAAAACGTGGGTCGGCCACTGGCGAAGTTGCCAGTAAATGGCATTGGTAGCCTGAACGGCCCCTTCCTGGCTGTTGAAAAAATCCTCGGTAATCAATTCACCCTGCGGTTTTTTATCCAGGAATTCTTCACTACACGCCTGTCCCGTCAGCATCAGGGAACCCGCCAGCGCAATTCTCAAAAATTGTTTCGATATGGAAATCATGATTCTTGCCCGTTAAAAATTAAAATCCAATTTGTAAACCAACCGTCGTCGTGCGGTAGACTGGCACAACGTCCAGGTCGACCCCCCGGCTCAGGGTGCTGGCATCGTTACCGCCTACTTCCGGCGAGAAGCCCGAGTAGTTGGTGAACGTAACCGGGTTCAGGGCATTGACATACGCCCGGATGGAACGCACACCCAGCGTACGCAGCAAGGTTGCTGGCAGGGTGTAGCCAATTTGAATGTTCCGAATCCGGACGAAGGAGCCGCTTTCGATGAAGTAATTCGACACATCGTAGTTGGGTCCGCCGTTGGTCAGACGCGGCTGGGTCGTCGATGGATTCTGGGCCGTCCAGCGTTCCAGGGCAATCCGTTCGTAGTTTTCGTTGCCGAAACGCACCGCCCGTCGGCCATTGTAAATTTTGTTGCCGTGCGTACCCTGCAAATCAACGCCCAGATCGATGCCTTTAAAGGCAAAGTTGGTATTGAAGCCCCAGAACATCTTTGGAATCGGTGTTCCCAGGTAAACACGGTCATCGCCGTTGATTACGCCGTCGCCGTTGACGTCCTCATAGCGCAGGTCGCCCGGTTTGGCATTCGGTTGGGCGCTGCTCCGCACTTCGTCCGCTGTCTGGAAAACGCCTATTCGGTTATAGCCGAAGAAAGCGCCAATGGGTCGGCCGACATCCGTCAGCGTGGCCGTCCGGCCATTGCCCAGGCTACCGCCAATGATCGGAATACCGCCGTTGCCCAGGTTGGTTACTTCGTTCTGCACCGTGGTGAGATTGGCGTTCAGGCTGTATTTCAAGTCGCCGGCGGTGTCGTTCCAACCCGTCGTGAATTCAAAACCTCGGTTGTAGGCACTGGCGGCATTGGACTGTACCTGACGGCCATTCCCGATGTTGACATTCAGGATCATGTCGGAAGTATTCCGGTTGTAGTAATCGATTTCTGCCGTCAGACGGTTATTGAGGAAGCCCATTTCCAGGCCAATATCCGTCTGGGTAACGGTTTCCCAGAGCAGGTTCGAGGTGTTGGTGCTTTGCAAAGTGGCTCCCTGTTGCAGCGTTTGCCCGGATCCAAAAATGGCGTTCAGACCGCTGCTGATGCGGGAATAATACAGATAGTTGGGAATGTTGGTGTTTCCCAGCTTTCCGTAGCTGACCCGCAATTTCAGGTTGCTGAACAACTGCTGGTCCATCATGAAGGGTTCGTCGATAATCCGCCAGCCCAGGCCAACGGCCGGAAAGGTGGCCCAACGGCTTTCGGTCGGAAAGCGCGACGAACCATCCCGCCGGAGACTTACCGTCAGTAAATACCGGTCCAGCAAACTATAGTTGACCCGAAACAGGTACGATGCGTAGGTAAATTCATAGCTCCGGTTGTCGGGATTGTCGGTCGTTTGGGCACCGACGGTGCTACCCAGCGACAGGAATTTCACGTTGTTGTTATACCCCGGCACGTTGAAGCGGATACCTTGTAGTACGTCGGCGCGGCTATTCTGCGCTGTCGCGCCCACCAGCACGTTTACATTGTGAATCTTGTTGAATGTCCGATTGAATGTCAGCGTGTTTTCCCACAACCAGGTCGTATTGAGTCCATACTCGCGGGTTAGTTTGCTCTGGTCATTCCGCTGGCTGGCCGACACCAGATATTGGGGCAGGTAAATGCTGCTGTTGTTGAGGCCCAGATCCACCCCGAAGCTGGAGCGCACGGTGAACGATTTCAAGAAGTCGAGTTCGCCGTAGATATTCCCGACCAGTTGGCCGCTTTTGGCAATGTCGTCGGTCTGATACGCCAACACCGCTGCCGGATTCGCTACCGTGCTGACACTCGAAAAACCGTAAGTGCCGTCGGCGTTGACCGGCGTGATGGTCGGGTCGGCGTTGTAAGCCGTTTGAACAATCCCCCCCGGGATGTTATTGGACTGCGCCCGTGAGAAAGCGAGGTTGTTGCCAAGCCGGAAATTTCCCGTCAGTTTGTAGGTATTGTTTAACCGGAAAGTCAGGCGGTTATAGGCCGACTTGTCCACAATTCCCTTTTCGTCGTAATAACTGCCACTGACGTTGAAGGTGACCTTTTCGTTGCCGCCTGAAGCCGTAATC
This sequence comes from Larkinella sp., assembly GCF_965227735.1. Lineage (NCBI taxonomy): Bacteria > Pseudomonadati > Bacteroidota > Cytophagia > Cytophagales > Spirosomataceae > Larkinella > Larkinella sp. The sequence goes on from NZ_OZ245776.1 coordinate 3,470,066, forward strand.
TGGTGACTCTGTACACTCCCGTTGCGGAAAATATAATCGAACCAGTCCGTTCCGGCCCCAAACGAGTTCGGGTTCGGAAATTTAATGGCCCCACCTTCGCTGACGGCCACTTCGTTCACCAGCGTGGCAAACTCGCTGGCATTGGTCATATCGAGCTTTTTACTGAGCTGGGTAACACCACCGAAACCTTCGTAATTGAACGTGGTTCGACCGGATTTACCGTTTTTCGTTGTCACCAACACCACGCCATTCGCTCCCCGAACCCCGTAGATAGCCAGCGAGGAGGCATCTTTCAGCACATCGATGGTTTGAATGTCGGACGGATTCAAAAACCGGATGTCATCGACAAACATGCCATCCACCACGTACAGTGGATTGCTGTTTCCCACCGTGCCGACCCCCCGAATCCGGACGTTCGGTGCTGCGCCCGGCAAGCCCTGGTTGGTGGTAATCAACACGCCAGCCGCTTTGCCCTGCAAGGCCTGCGTCGCATTGGCCACCGGACGGCTGGCAATATCCTGGGCTTTCACGGTAGAAATCGCGCCGGTCACATCGGCCTTCCGCTGCACACCATATCCGACCGCTACTACTTCGGTCAATGTCGTCACATCTTCTTCCAACTGCGCATCCACGGTTGGGCCATTCACCGTGCGTTCGGTTGGCTTCATACCGATAAAACTAAAAACCAGCACATCCCCCTGATTAGCCTCGATGCTGTACTGACCATTGGCGTCGGTATTGGCTCCTTTCGTTGTATTCTTGATCTGAACACTGACACCCGGTAAGACCGAACCATCAATCGCTGTCACTTTCCCATTGACTCGTTGTTGCGCCCAGGCCGTAGCCGTCAGTAGCAACAATACCATTAAACTGAGTATACCCCTCTCCATAATTTTTCTGATAAATTGTTTGCTTATTCTTAGCTCAAATGTAAACGAACTCCGACCAGATTCTGTTAAAAAGGGGTACATCACTACCACATCATTTTAACTATACAATTAGTTAACCCCTTGAAAACTACCCAAAACTACCCATTAAAGCACTGTAAGTGAATACATTATATTTTCAATAACTTTTTACATTACTTGTGTACACTCATCATGTCAAGGCGTTTTCGACAAATAAGGAGGTTTATCTTCTTTCCAATTTGGTTACTCCTGTTATCCGATTTGACGGCGACACCTGCTTCCCAAAATTTGTTCCTGGCTCCCTACATCCGAAATTTTCCCAAGCAGGATTATCAGGCCTACAATCAAAACTGGTCGCTTTGTCAGGATAAGGTTACCGGTTTCTTCTATGCTGCTAACTCCAAAGGCTTGCTGGAATACGACGGAACGCGCTGGCAAACCTATCGACTGCCCAAACGGCAAATTGTTCGGTCGGTTGCGATTGATCCAACAGGACGCATTTATACAGGTGGTTTGGGTGAGATTGGCTATTGGCAAGCTAATGCTGCGGGCATACTTCAGTATCGTTCACTTTCCGGTCAAATCCCCAACAAGCTTTTCCCCAAAGAGGAAATCTGGAACATCGTTATTGGCTCCGACTTCGTCTTTTTTCAGTCTTTTTCAACCGGTTTTTTGTACCAACATGGGCGGATTTCCGAAGTGCGTTTACCGGGCAATGTGCTATTCCTTTACGGAGTTCGTAACCGGTATTATCTTCAATCCATCGGAAAAGGGTTGTATGAATTGGTGAATGGGAAATTCGTTTCCCTTCCCAATACGGAGCCGCTGGGTTCCACGGCGGTTCATGCGATCCTCCCGTACGGGCAGAAAGGGCTGCTGATCGGCACCCGTGATCACGGTTTATTTCTATACGAAAATGGCCAGCTTTCGAAATTGAACCACCCTGCCAGCCAGTTTTTGCAGCGGTATCAATGCAATAAGGGGCTGGCGTTGTCGGATGGCCGGTATGCTTTCGGTACGATTCTCAACGGGATGATTGTCACCGATACCATCGGCACTATTTTGTATTCTGTCAATCAGCGGGAGGGGCTACAAAACAATACCGTCCTCTCGCTGGCCCTCGACCTCAAAGGAAACGTCTGGGCCGGGCTCGATGATGGCATCGATGCCCTTGCATTCAGTTATCCGCTGAAGTATTTTACCGATCCGAACGGTCAGCTGGGAACACCCTACGATGCGGTTCTTTACGATAAGAAGCTGTATTTAGGCACCAATCATGGTGTTTACTGGTGCGAATTTCCCTCCGCCGGTTTACCGGTTTATCATCTGGTGGATGGCTCGCAGGGGCAGGTCTGGGATTTAACCGTGCTCGACGGACAGTTGCTCTGTGGCCACAACGCCGGTACATTTCGAATAACCCCTTCCGGTGGGTGGGAACCCCTTTTCACGCAAACCGGTGGCTGGAATTTACGCGCATTGGCTTCACAGCCCGGTTTTGCACTACAGGGGACCTATACCGGCTTGTGTGTTTATCGTCGTGCTCCGGACGGCAAATGGCAATTTAGCCATTCCATCGCAGGATTTAGCGAACCCATTCGGGAGGTTTGGGAAGATTCGGAGGGAAAAATCTGGCTGCGTCACGCCCACAATGGCGTGTATTCGATCCAATTATCAGCTGATTTACGGAAAATCATTCACCTCAACTGGGTGGCTTCCTACTCCAAAGAGGCCGATTTGAAAAAGCAGTTTGGGGTTTCGGGAACGATTCGGCGAATTTTTGATGGCTGGAACGATGAACAGCTCTTCTTACGGCAGGATGGCAGTCTCCTGGTGGCCAAACCGGATGGCTTAAAAGCGGAATTTTCCATCAGCCATTTCGCCTGGATGGACGATTATGAGAACATTGTCCCACTGGATTCTACTTATTACTTGCTGTGTTTTGAGAAAGGTTATGCGCTTTTGCCCCGGCAGGAGCTGTCAACGGTAAGCAATCAACAGCTGACCAGTAAACCCTTGATCCGGCAGTTGGCCGTTCTGAATGGAAACGACAGCCGATATTTTACCTTTCGCAGTGTCTCATTGCATTCATTTTCACCGGTTCTGAAAGCCAGAGAAAACCACCTGGTCTTTCAGTTTAGTCAACCCGAATCCATTCAGGAGCCTTTATTCAGCTACCGTCTGGCCGGATTGGACGAGGATTGGTCAGATTTCAGCCCACTGGCCGAAAAAGAGTATGCCAGTCTGAGGCCAGGTATCTACGAATTTCAGGTGCGCTCTACCTCTGACGGTTCCGTTACCTCGTTTCCGTTTGAGATTCTGCCGCCCTGGTACCAGCGCTTCTGGGCCTATGTTGCCTACTTTCTGATTGGATGCGGTTTGATTGGTGGGAGCTTTTACGTTCACCGGCGACAGGTGGCGGCTCACCAGACCAAAGTTCGGCAGCAAATGGAGGAGAAACTGACCCGTGAGCAGGAAAAGCACCGGCAGCAACTGATGCAGGTTCAGAAAGAAAAACTGGAGCAGGACGTCATCGGCAAGTCGGAGGAGTTGGCCAACACCACCATGAACCTGATTCACAAAAATGACCTGTTGCTCAAATTAAAAGGAGAAGTTGAAAAACTGAAAGATGAAGTGCAACAGCGGCAAACCATCGATCAGGCCACGGGACACATCAACCAGCTCGTCAAACTGATCGATTCAAATATTTCAAGCCGGCACGACTGGAAAGTGTTCGAAAAGAACTTCAACAAAGTTCACGAACAGTTCTTCAAGCGGTTACTGAGTCAATACGACGGTTTGACGCCCGACGACATGCGGCTGGCGGCCTATCTGCGGATGAATCTTTCGAGTAAAGAAGTGGCTAAATTGCTCAACATCACCGTCCGGAGTGTCGAACTGAAACGGTACCGCTTGCGAAAACGATTGAATCTCCCACAGGAAGCGAACCTGAACGAATTTATGATGGCCTTTTAAACGAAAAAAACCGCCTTTTGAGCGGTTTTTTCAATACGAATCTGGTTCGGATTAGAACCGGAAGTGGGAGAATGCCTTGTTGGCTTCGGCCATCCGGTGGGTGTCATCCTTTTTCTTGACGGCAGCGCCTTCACCTTTTGCTGCTGCTACGATTTCCGCTGCCAAACGATCGACCATGGTTTTTTCACCACGTGAACGGGCATACTTGATCAGCCATTTCATGCCTACTGATACTTTACGATCAGGACGTACTTCCGTCGGAACCTGGAATGTGGCACCACCTACCCGGCGGCTTTTCACCTCAACTGAAGGCATTACGTTGTTCAACGCCTTTTTCCAAACATCTAAGCCATTGTCGTTGGTTTTTTTCTCAACCAGCGCCAGTGCGTCGTAGAAAATGGAGTACGAAAGGCTCTTTTTACCTTCGTACATGAGGTTATTTACAAATTTCGTTACCAGCGTCTCCTTGTATTTAGGATCGGGTAAAACGTATCTTTTCTTTGGTTTTGCTTTTCTCATGATCTTCAGATGATAAATCTTACTCTAAACGTTGTGCATCTTTGGCAACGCTCAGTCAATTAAATCCGGGAGCTATTATTTTTTCTTTTTAGCTGGGGCTCCCTTCGTCGGTGCAGCTACCTGACCCGGTTTCGGACGTTTCGTACCGTATTTCGAGCGGGCTTGTTTCCGGCCGCTTACGCCAGCCGTATCAAGTGCTCCACGCACGATGTGATAACGCACACCCGGAAGGTCTTTCACCCGACCACCCCGTACCAGCACAATCGAGTGCTCCTGCAGGTTGTGGCCTTCGCCCGGAATATAGGCGTTAACTTCTTTGCCATGTGACAGACGCACACGGGCTACTTTACGCAAAGCCGAGTTTGGCTTTTTGGGGGTGGTTGTGTATACACGCGTACACACACCACGGCGTTGTGGGCAAGAGTCCAATGCCGGCGACTTTGATTTAAAAGTCAGCTTTTCACGGCCCTTGCGTACTAATTGTTGTATCGTAGGCATTGTATCAGAATTGGTATTACTACAGTCCTCTGGAAAAATAGGAGTGCAAAATTAGCTAAATTGGCCGAAAAACCAAAGTGACGGGCGAATTAATTTTTAGTAATTTCTTGTCCATTACCGCATTAGGCTTCGCCGATCGGCCCGCCAAATTGGGTCGGAAACCGAAATGCGTCCTCAGCCCCATTAATGTCACCGTAGGTATCTTCAAATTTCCGGATGTTCTCTTTCAGGGCTGTCAACAACCGCTTGGCGTGTTCGGGGGTCAGAATGATCCGGGATTTTACCTTGGCTTTGGGAATACCGGGCATCAGACGAATGAAATCGATGATGAACTCACTGTTGGAATGCGCAATCATGGCCAAATTGGCGTAGATCCCTTCCGCAATTTCTTCCGTTAATTCGATGTTGATCTGTGCGTCCTGATCGGGTAACTGGTTTTCCATAGTCATTCGGTGTAAGAATCAAAGATAAAGAACTCTCTGCGGTTTTCCGTAGTTCAAAAAAACTGCGGGTATTTTTTATCCACCTGACCAGCAACCTATTGACTATGCGGTGTCAGATTGTTCTGGATTGAGTCGGCATTGATCTATACAAAAACAGGGCCAGACCGAATGGCCTGACCCTGTTTACCTTTTATGTGTCGATCGAAACTAAACCGTTTCGCGTTTTTTGCTCCGCGTGAATTTCTCGCGCGTTTCAACGAACGTTTCGTATTCTTCTTTCGAGTTGACAATGATGTTGGCGTACCGGCGCGTTCCCGTACCAGCCGGGATCAGGTGGCCTACCAACACGTTTTCTTTCAAGCCTTCGAGATAATCGGCTTTTCCACGGATCGACGCTTCGCTCAACACCTTGGTCGTTTCCTGGAACGAAGCTGCCGACAGGAAGCTTTCCGTACCCAACGACGCCTGAGTGATTCCCTGCAGGGTCGGTTGTGAAACCGCCGGCATGGCATCGCGAACATCGACCAGTTTCAGATCCCGACGTTTCAGGCTCGAGTTTTCATCGCGCAGACGACGTACGGAAATGATCTGACCGGCTTTCAGGGTTTCAGAATCACCCGGATCCATGACGACTTTCATGTTCATGATTTTGTCATTTTCGGTCCGGAAGCTCCATTTGTCAACCGATTGCATATCCAGGAAGATCGTGTCACCAGCGTCCATGATTTCCACCTTCTGCATCATCTGACGAACAATCGCTTCGATGTGTTTATCGTTGATCTTCACCCCTTGCAGACGATATACCTCCTGAATTTCATTTACCAGGTATTCCTGCACCGCGGTTGGCCCTTTGATCGACAGAATATCCGACGGCGTAATGGCACCATCCGACAGCGGATCACCCGCCCGAACGAAGTCATTGTCCTGAACCAGAATGTGTTTAGACAAGGGCACCAGGTATTTTTTCTTCGTTCCGTCTTTCGACTCGATATAGATTTCGCGGTTACCGCGTTTGATCGTACCATAGGTAACAACACCGTCGATTTCGCTCACAACCGCCGGGTTCGACGGGTTACGCGCTTCGAACAATTCCGTTACCCGGGGCAGACCACCCGTGATGTCGCGGGTTTTACCGACATTACGCGGAATTTTCGCCACCGGCTGACCGGCTTTGATCGACTGACCATTTTTCACAACCAGACGGGCACTTACCGGCAGGTTATAGCTTTTCTCGGTTGTGTCTTCCAGCAGGATGCTGGTTCCTTTCACCATGATTGCCGGGTTTTTGGTCTTATCCCGGCTTTCGATGATCACCATTTCCTGGAAGCCCGTTTGTTCGTCAAACTCTTCGCGGTAGGTAATGGCCTCTTCGATGGCTTCGAATTCCAGTTTACCGGTTATTTCAGACAAGATAACGGCGTTGTAGGGATCCCAGGCGCAAAGTTCGTCTCCCTTCTTCACCAGTTGGTTTTCTTTAACCCGCATGAAAGCACCGTAAGGCACGTTATTGCTGATCAACACCAGATTCGGATTAGCCGGATCGACAATTTTCACTTCACCGGAACGACCCATCACGACCGTAATCGGGTTGCCTTCGTTATCGACCGATTCAACAGTCCGCATTTCTTCAAACTGAACCATCCCGTCGAATTTCGCCCGGATGGACGCATCGACTGCGATGTTTGAAGCAGTACCCCCAACGTGGAAGGTCCGAAGCGTCAACTGCGTACCCGGTTCCCCGATAGACTGTGAAGCAATTACGCCCACGGCCTCACCGATGTCGACCATCCGACCCGTTGCCAGGTTCCGACCGTAGCATTTCGCACAAACGCCTTTTTTGGCTTCGCACGTCAACACCGACCGGATTTCAACGGTTTCGATGCTGGTTTCGTCAATAGCAGCCGCGATTTCTTCGTTGATTTCGCTACCACCCGCCACGATCAGTTCTTTCGTCAACGGATTGTATACATCGTGTACCGTAACCCGGCCCAAAATCCGCTCCGACAGTGGTTCAACAACGTCCTCGTTGTCTTTCAAAGCCGAGATCTGCAGACCGCGCAACGTTCCGCAATCATCTTCCGTAATGATGACATCTTGTGCCACATCGTGCAAACGACGGGTCAGATAACCGGCATCCGCCGTTTTCAAAGCGGTATCGGCCAGACCTTTCCGCGCACCGTGCGTCGAGATGAAGTACTCCAATACGTCCAGACCTTCTTTGAAGTTCGACAGGATCGGGTTTTCGATGATTTCACCAACTGAACCTTGCAGGTTCTTCTGTGGCTTGGCCATCAAACCCCGCATACCACCTAACTGCCGGATCTGTTCGCGTGAACCCCGGGCTCCGGAGTGCATCATCATAAAAATCGAGTTGAATCCTTGCTGATCGGCTTCCAACTGCTTCATCAGGGTTTCGGTGATCCGGCTGTTGACGCGCGTCCAGATGTCGATCACCTGGTTGTACCGTTCGTTTTCTGTAATCAGACCCATCAGGTAGTTGTTCCAGACCGACTCAACCTCCTGTTTGGCTTCACCAATCAGTTTTTCTTTCGCATCAGGAACCTTCACGTCACTCAAACCGATGGACAAACCGCCTTTGAAGGCCATTTGGAAACCGAGTTCTTTGATGTCGTCCAGGAACTGAGCGGTTTTCGAACCACCCGAAATCTTGAAGATATACGAAATGATTTGCTGCAGTTTTTTCTTCGTCAGCAGTTCATTGATATAACCTACTTCTTCCGGCACGGACTGGTTGAACAGTACCCGACCGGCTACGGTTTCGATGATTTTGGTTTCCAGTTCGCCTTTTTCATTCCGAACTTTCGTCCGAACGTTCACATTGGCGTGTTTGGAAACTTTCTTTTCATTGATAGCAATGATTACCTCTTCTGCCCCGTAGAACGTCATGCCTTCGCCGATGATCGGATATTCGGGCGTACTCTTGCGGCCTTTCGTCACATAGTACAAGCCCAAAACCATGTCCTGCGACGGTACCGTAATTGGCGCGCCATTGGCCGGGTTCAAGATGTTGTGCGATGCCAGCATCAGCATCGACGCTTCCAGAATAGCTTCCTGTCCCAGCGGAACGTGAACGGCCATCTGGTCACCGTCAAAGTCAGCGTTGAAAGCCGTACAGACGAGTGGGTGCAACTGGATTGCTTTTCCTTCAATCAGTTTCGGCTGGAAAGCCTGAATACCCAAACGGTGCAGCGTTGGAGCCCGGTTCAACAAAACGGGGTGACCTTTCAATACGTTTTCCAGAATGTCCCAAATAATCGGGTCTTTCCGGTCAACGATTTTCTTCGCTGATTTTACGGTTTTGACAATACCGCGTTCGATCAGTTTCCGAATAATAAACGGCTTGAAAAGTTCAGCCGCCATGTCTTTCGGCAGACCGCATTCGTGCAGTTTCAGTTCTGGTCCAACGACGATTACGGAACGACCCGAATAATCGACCCGCTTACCCAACAAGTTCTGACGGAAACGTCCCTGCTTTCCTTTCAGCATGTCCGACAGCGACTTCAGCGCCCGGTTTCCTTCTGAACGAACCGCATTGACTTTCCGGGAGTTGTCGAACAAGGAGTCGACTGCTTCCTGCAACATCCGCTTTTCGTTCCGCAGAATCACCTCCGGCGCCTTGATTTCGATCAGACGTTTCAGACGGTTATTCCGGATAATCACCCGGCGGTATAAGTCATTCAAATCAGAGGTAGCAAAACGGCCACCATCCAGCGGCACCAGCGGACGAAGTTCCGGCGGAATAACCGGCACCATGCGAATCACCATCCACTCGGGGCGGTTTTCAACGCGGGTGTTGGCATCCCGGAAGGCTTCAACCACTTTCAGACGTTTCAGGGCTTCTGCTTTCCGCTGTTGTGATGTATCCGTTGCCGCAGCGTGGCGCAGGTTGTACGACAGTTCGTCCAACTTCACCCGTGACAGCAGCATCTCGAGGGCTTCGGCCCCCATTTTGGCAATAAACTTCTGCGGATCAGAATCCGGCAAAAGCTGGTTGCCACTCGGCAGTTTATCAACAATATCCAGGTATTCATCTTCCGTCAAGAAGTCCAGTTCCTGAATACCATCTTCCCCTTTGATACCGGTTTGAACGACAACGTATCGTTCGTAATAGATAATCTGATCAAGTTTCTTGGTAGAAAGACCGAGCAGGTATCCAATTTTATTCGGAAGGCTCCGGAAATACCAGATGTGAGCCACCGGAACCACCAGTTCAATGTGTCCCATCCGTTCCCGGCGCACCTTTTTCTCCGTTACTTCCACCCCACAGCGATCGCAAATAATGCCCTTGTAGCGAATCCGTTTGTACTTCCCGCAATGGCATTCCCAGTCTTTGACCGGCCCGAAGATCCGCTCACAGAACAAACCGCCCATCTCAGGCTTGTAAGTCCGGTAGTTGATCGTTTCAGGTTGGGTCACTTCCCCGTACGAACTCTCCAGAATGGACTCAGGCGAAGCCAGGCTTATCAGCACCCTGGAAAAGTCGCTGTTGAGTTTTTTGTTCTTCTTAAAGGACATACTTGTATGGATTTTTTAAAAGCTAACCACCACTAGATTAAACAACTTTTACGCAACTATCATTCACCGGTGTGATTGCCCGCACACCCTGTACATATTAGGTAGCTGATCGTAAAGCATCCTGCGCTTTTCAGGAAGAGAAAGAAAACCGGTTTTGGCAATGTAAAAGCGCATATGCATAAAAAACAAGCACGTAGATTGAGGATGTTCAACCGTGTACTTGTCGTTTTTTCAGGAAATTATGAGTTTTGGTGTCACACATGCAAATCCGTTCAGCGAACTAGTAATACCGGTCGATTCGGTTGAACCGACCGGTAAACTATTTTTATCAGTCCATCGTCACCTCAAGGGCCAGACCGCGCAGCTCGTGTACCAACACGTTGAACGATTCCGGAATATTGGGTTTCGGCAGATTTTCGCCTTTCACGATGGCTTCGTATGCTTTGGCACGGCCCACGACATCATCGGATTTAACGGTCAGGATTTCCTGAAGAATGTGCGATGCTCCGAATGCTTCGAGCGCCCAAACCTCCATTTCACCAAACCGCTGACCTCCAAACTGTGCCTTACCACCCAACGGCTGTTGCGTAATGAGTGAGTACGGCCCAATCGAACGGGCGTGCATTTTATCATCTACCAAGTGACCCAGTTTCAGCATGTAAATAACACCCACGGTAACCTTCTGATCGAAACGTTCGCCCGACAACCCGTCGTGGAGATACGTACGGCCAAATGAAGGCAGCCCGGCATCATTCAATTCCGAAACAACCTGATCTTCTGTCGCTCCGTCAAAAATGGGCGTAGCATATTTGCGACCCAATTTCAAACCGGCCCAACCGAGTACGGTTTCGTAAATCTGACCCAGGTTCATCCGCGAAGGTACACCAAGCGGGTTCAACACGATGTCGACCGGCGATCCGTCAGACAGGAACGGCATGTCTTCATCCCGAACAATGCGGGCCACAACCCCTTTGTTCCCGTGACGACCGGCCATCTTGTCACCCACTTTCAGCTTGCGCTTCTTGGCCACATAAACTTTCGCCAGTTTTACAATACCCGCCGGCAATTCATCACCCACTTCCAGCGTAAAACGCTCGCGCTTGAAGCGACCGGTGATTTCGTTCCGACGGTTGTTGTAATTTTTAACCATCTGGGTCAGCAACTTGTTCGTGTGCGGATCATCTGTCCATCCTTCGATCAACAAGTCACCCAACAGGTTCACTTCTTCCGGAACGGAATAGCTGCTTTCGTCACGATACGGGTTTTTGTCCGGGAACAGGTTATCCGTGATGTTCTTCCGTGTAAACTTAACGCCCTTGCTCGTGATGTTATCGCCGAATTTGTGGTTGATTCCCTGCGAAGTCTTCCCTTCCAGCAACGTCGACATCTTGTTGATCATGCGCTCGCGCACACCGATCAACTCCCGGCTATACCGTTTCATCAACGCCTTGATTTCATCCTTATGTTTAGAGCGTTCGTCTTTGTTCGGGCGCGAGAACAGCTTCGTATCAATCACAACACCTTTCAGCGACGGTGGTGCTTTTTTGGAAGCATCCTTCACATCACCGGCTTTGTCGCCAAAGATGGCACGGAGCAGTTTTTCTTCCGGCGTCGGATCGCTTTCTCCTTTTGGCGTGATTTTACCAATCAGAATATCGCCTTCCTTCACTTCCGTACCGACACGAACAATCCCGTTTTCGTCGAGGTTCTTCACGGTTTCTTCCGAAACGTTCGGAATTTCTGCCGTCAGTTCCTCTTCACCGCGTTTGGTATCACGTACTTCGAGTTCAAACTCTTCGATGTGGATCGACGTAAAGATGTCTTCGCGAACAACGCGCTCCGAAATCACAATCGCATCCTCGAAGTTATAGCCCTGCCAGGGCATGAAGGCTACCTTCATGTTCCGGCCCAGCGCCAGCTCACCGCCTTCGGTTGCATATCCTTCGCAAAGCGGTTCGCCTTTTTTCACTTTCTGACCTTTCAGAACCATCGGCCGCAGGTTGATACAGGTATCCTGGTTCGTCCGGCGGAATTTAATCAGGTTGTAGGTCTTCAGATCGTCGTCAAAACTGATCAACCGCTGATCGTCGGCCAAATCGTAGCGAACCACAATTTTGGTCGAATCCACGAACTCAATCACGCCGTTTTCTTCGGCAATAACCAGCGCGCGGGAGTCAATCGCAACGCGTCCTTCCAGACCGGTTCCGACGATCGGAGCCTGCGGGCGGAGCAGCGGAACGGCCTGCCGTTGCATGTTCGATCCCATCAGAGCCCGGTTGGCATCATCGTGTTCCAGGAACGGAATCATCGAAGCGGCCACCGAAACGATCTGGTTCGGCGCAATATCCATATAGGTAATGCTCGACGGTTCCGAGATTGGGAAGTCACCTTCAAAACGTGACTTGATCCGGTCTCCCGTCAGCACCCCTTTCGGATCGACCTGCGTATTCGCCTGGGCGATATAATGCGTATCTTCTTCTTCGGCCGTCAGGTATTTCACCGGAATATCGGGCACAACTTTACCGCTGTCAATAATGCGGTAAGGCGTTTCGATAAAGCCCATGCTGTTAACCTTCGCGTAGACACAAAGCGACGAAATCAAACCAATGTTTGGTCCTTCCGGCGTTTCAATCGTACACAGACGACCGTAGTGCGTGTAGTGAACGTCACGAACCTCAAAACCGGCCCGCTCGCGCGACAGACCACCGGGTCCGAGTGCCGACATCCGACGTTTGTGCGTCACTTCGGCCAGCGGGTTGGTCTGGTCCATAAACTGCGACAACTGGTTCGTACCAAAGAACGAGTTGATCACCGAGGACAAGGTCCGGGCATTGATCAAATCGACCGGTTTGAAATCTTCGTTATCGCGAACGTTCATCCGTTCTTTGATCGTCCGCGCCATCCGCGCCAGACCGACGCCAAACTGGGCGTACAATTGCTCACCGACCGTCCGGACGCGCCGGTTGCTCAGGTGGTCAATGTCATCGACAACGGCTTTAGAGTTGATCAGACCGATCAGGTATTTCACGATGGAAACAATATCTTCCGTCGTCAATACCTTCGTATCAGGCGCTACGTCCAGACCCAGTTTTTTATTGATCCGGTAGCGGCCAACATCGCCTAAATCATAGCGTTTGTCCGAGAAGAACAAACTCTGGATGATTTCACGGGCGGTTTGCTCATCCGGAGCCTCGGTGTTCCGAAGCTGACGGTAGATTTGCTCAACCGCTTCTTTCTCCGAGTTAGAGCTATCTTTCTGCAGGGTGTTGTAGATGATGTTGTAATCAGCGACGTTCATATCCTCCTTGTGCAGGATGATCGACTTCTGTCCTGAATCGGTAATGGTGTCGATGTGATCAGCCGCAATGACTGAATCACGCTCCATCAATACCTCATTCCGGCTGATTGACACTACTTCTCCCGTATCTTCATCCACAAAATCTTCCGTCCACGTCCGCAAAACCCGTGCAGCCAGCCGACGGCCTACTACTTTTTTCAGGTTTGCCGGCGTTGCCGGTATCTCTTCAGACAATCCGAACAAGTCCAGGATTTCCTTATCCGAACCAAAGCCAATGGCCCGCAGCAACGTCGTTACCGGAAATTTCTTTTTCCGGTCGATGTACGCATACATGACGTTGTTAACGTCGGTCGAGAATTCAATCCAGGATCCTTTGAACGGAATGATCCGTGCTGAATACAATTTCGTTCCGTTGGTGTGCTTGCTCATCGAGAAGAACACGCCCGGTGACCGGTGCAATTGAGAAACAATTACCCGCTCGGCTCCGTTGATGACAAACGAACCTTTCGCCGTCATATACGGAATATTTCCTAAAAATACTTCCTGCTCAATGGTCTCGAAGTCTTCGTTGTCCGCATCGTTACAGGAAAGCCGTAATTTAGCCTTCAACGGCACCGAATACGTCAGACCCCGGTCGATACACTCATCGACCGAATATTTCGGGGGATCCACCGAATAATCGATAAACTCCAGCACGAAATTCTCGCGGGAGTCAGAAATCGGAAAATTTTCTTGAAAAACTTTAAACAAACCTTCTTTCGAACGATTATCAGAAGGGGTGTCTAACTGAAAAAAATCTTGGAAAGATTGTATCTGAACATCCAAAAAATCCGGATATTCGATCACTGGTTTGATTTTCGCAAAGCTTATACGCGTGGTTGTTTTCGTAGCCAAGACTTCGTTGCGTTTAGTTATAGTGATCGAGATTGACTCGTCCGCTTACTTTTGCTATACAAAAGGGCGTAAACGGACAACGTAATATACAGGAAAATAGTTTGCTTTCCCGTGTGTACAGCGCAAAACTCCCCAAACAGGAAAAGACCTGACAGATGCCAGGCCTATTCCCGGGGGAGAATGTGATGCCCCAAGCAGGGTTATTTCACTTCAACTTCTGCTCCGGCTTCTTCCAGTTGCTTGCGCAGCGCTTCGGCTTCGTCTTTCGCAACACCTTCTTTCACTGGTTTTGGAGCTGTATCAACCAATTCCTTGGCTTCTTTCAGGCCCAGACCGGTCAGGTCTTTCACCAATTTCACAACGGCCAGTTTGCTGGCGCCTGCTGCTTTCAGGATCACGTCAAAAGACGTTTTCTCAGGAGCGGCTGCAACTTCTTCACCGCCACCACCACCGGCTACCATCACGGGAGCTGCTGCTGCTGGTTCGATGCCGTATTCGTCTTTCAGAATAGCAGCCAGTTCGTTAACTTCTTTTACCGTCAGGTTGACAAGCTGCTCCGCGAACGCTTTCAAATCTGCCATTTTCGTATTCTTGATTAGATTGTTACAAAATTGATTTAAAACTGTACCCAGGGACAAGAGTCCATGAGCCTTGTACTATATCAGGCGGCTTCCCGCTCCGACAGTGTTTTGAGGATACCGGCCAGTTTGTTGCCACCACTCTGCAGACCAGAAATAACATTCTTGGCAGGTGATTGCAGCAAGGCGATAACGTCGCCGATGAGTTCGTTCTTGGTTTTCAGTGTCAACAGCGTCTCCAATTGGTCGTGACCAATAAACAGGCTGTAATCAACCGATGCGCCTTTCAGCTTCAGCTTATCATTACCGGCTTCTTTGCGGTATTGCTTGATCAGCTTGGCTGGAACTTTACCCGATTCTGCGTGGAACATAACGCCGGAGAATCCCGTCAGTACAGCCTCATCGAAGGAAGCATAATCGGTTTCCAGCGTTTCCAGTGCTTTCCGGATCAGTGTGTTTTTGATAACCCGGTATTCGATACCCTGGTCGAAACACATCCGACGCAGTTTGTTTACTTCGGCAACCGACATGCCACTGGCATCGGTGATATAGAAGTAGGGAACCGTCTTGAACTTCTCGCTCAGTTCCTCAATAATCGCTCCTTTTTCTTCCCGTGTCATGTTACAGTCCTGATACCGTCGTTTTATCAATTACTACACTCGGACTCATCGTGCTTGACAAATGAATCGTTCTTACATACGTACCTTTGGAGGACGAAGGCTTTAGGCGCAGCAGGGTTGCAATAATTTCCTGTGCGTTTTCGGCCAGTTTGTCCGGGTCGAACGACACTTTACCAATACCGGCGTGAATGATTCCGAATTTATCGACTTTGAAGTCAATTTTACCGGCTTTCACTTCACGAACCGCCTTGCCTACTTCCGGCGTCACCGTGCCCGATTTCGGGTTTGGCATCAATCCGCGCGGCCCCAGAACCCGGCCCAGTTTACCAACTTTAGCCATAACGTTCGGCATCGTAATGATCACGTCGACGTCCGTCCAGCCTTGTTCGATTTTGGTAATGTATTCGTCCAGCCCAACGAAGTCAGCACCGGCTTCTTTCGCTTCAGCTTCTTTATCCGGTGTGCACAATACCAGCACACGAACGGTTTTACCCGTACCGTGGGGCAATGTAGCTACACCCCGTACCATTTGATCGGCTTTCCGGGGATCAACGCCCAAACGAACGTCGATGTCCACCGAAGCGTCAAACTTCGTATACGAGATTGTCTTTAAAATCTCGGCAGCCTGCGCCAATGAGTACTCTTTCGCAACTTCGTATTTGCTCAGAGCATCCTTTTGTTTTTTAGTCAGTTTTCCCATGATCGTCTCTGAATTTGACTGCTGAAATTAATTTTCCCAGGGAGCTTTCCCCGATACCGTGATGCCCATACTCCGGGCGGTACCGGCAATCATCTTCATCGCTGATTCGATGGTAAAGGCGTTCAGATCCGGCATTTTCGTTTCAGCAATCTGCCGAACTTGATCCCAGGTTACTGAGCCAACTTTGTTCCGGTTCGGCTGGGCCGATGCGGTTTTGACTTTGGCGGCCTCCATCAACAGGATGGGTGCAGGCGGTGTTTTGATGACAAATTCAAACGATTTGTCTTTGTAGTACGTGATCAGTACAGGAAGGACCATGCCTGCCTTATCCTGCGTCCGTCCGTTGAACTGCTTGCAGAATTCCATGATATTCAAACCCTTGGAACCCAACGCTGGTCCGATCGGAGGAGAGGGATTGGCAGCACCACCCTTCACCTGCAATTTCACGTAGCCAACTACTTCTTTTGCCATTGCTTCTGGTTTGTTACGCTAAGCCCTGCGAATGACTGTCCGTCCAGTGGGAAGCATACGACGGCATGGTCTCGGGCATAGCCAGTTAATTTTCCTTTTCTACTTGTGCGTAACTCAGCTCTACAGGGGTATTTCTACCGAAAATTTTGACTACCACATTCAGCTTCTTCCGTTCGTCGAACACTTCCTCGACGGTTCCAATAAACCCACTGAACGGGCCATCAACCACTTTTACCGACTCTCCTTTGATAAACGATACCGTAGGGGTCGTCACTTCCTGAGTTACCTCATCGACTTTCCCTAAAATACGATTTACCTCAGCCTGCCGCAACGGAACCGGTATTTTGGTCGGGCCGTTGGCGTTTCCCAGAAAGCCCAGAACGCCGGGCATGCTGGTAATCAAGTGGGAGACTTCGCCGTTGGAGAGATCGGCTGAAATTAAAATATAGCCCGGAAAGAACGTTTTCTCACGAACCCGCTTTTTTCCGTTCCGCATTTCGTATACTTTTTCAGAGGGAATCAGAATCTGAGGAACAAAGTCACCCAACCCTTGTCTGGCAATTTCATTTTCCAGATAAGACTTGACTTTCTTTTCCTGGCCAGAAATGGCCCGGACGACATACCATTTGATTCCGCTTTCCATCGTGAATTCGTTACGAATTGTAATTGTTGCTGAATGATTACCAACTCCGAATCACACAGAGACAATTATGACCTGGCATCAAAACGACTGATAAAAAAGGTTCAGCGCGTTTTCAAACAAAAAATCGATGCCTCCTACCAGCAGTGCAAAAATCAGCGATGCAATCAAGACCAATGTAGAGCTGGCTTGCAAATCGCCAAACTTTGGCCATGTAACATTGTGCTGAACCTCCTCCAGGGAGTCTTTCAGAAATGAGGTAACCTTGTCCATCTGTGATGTGATTGGCACGGGTGGAGAGATTCGAACTCCCATCAACGGTTTTGGAGACCGCTATTCTACCCTTGAACTACACCCGTGTTTAGTTAGAAGAAAGAGAAAAGAAATAAGACAAAAGATGCGAATCAGGCCTTTTATCTTAGCTCTTTTCTCTTTGTTCCGGTTTGCCCGCCGAAACGGACTGCAAAGTTACTAAATATTCAGAAAAAACAAGTGCATTCCCCGAAAGAAATGCACCTGTTTCAATAGCCTTGTATTAGTCGAGGATTTCCGTTACCTGACCGGCACCAACCGTCCGGCCACCTTCGCGAATAGCGAAACGAAGACCTTTCTCCATGGCGATTTTGTTGATCAGGACTACTTCAATCGTGATGTTATCACCGGGCATAACCATCTCAACGTTTGCAGGCAGAGAGATCTCACCCGTTACGTCCGTGGTACGGAAGTAAAACTGTGGACGGTATTTGTTAAAGAATGGCGTGTGACGACCACCTTCTTCTTTCGACAGAACGTAAACCTCAGCTTTGAATTTAGCGTGTGGTTTTACAGAGCCTGGCTTGCAAATAACCATACCACGACGGATATCAGTTTTTTCAATACCACGCAACAGCAAACCTACGTTGTCACCGGCTTCACCACGATCCAGAATTTTCCGGAACATTTCAACCCCCGTAACAACTGACTTCATGTTTTCGGCACCCATACCCAGAATCTCAACCTGCTCGCCAGAGTTGATGATTCCGCGTTCGATCCGACCCGTAGCTACCGTACCACGACCCGTGATGGAGAACACGTCTTCCACCGGCATCAGGAACGGAAGTTCGGTCTGACGTGGAGGCAGCGGAATGTAGCTGTCAACGTTAGACATCAGATCTTCGATGGTAGCAACCCATTTGGCATCACCATTCAGACCACCTAAAGCAGAACCCTGGATCACCGGAATGTTGTCACCATCATATTCGTAGAAGCTCAGCAGTTCGCGGATTTCCATTTCAACGAGTTCCAGAAGTTCCGGATCGTCGACCATATCCACTTTGTTCATGAAAACAACCAACTGAGGTACACCTACCTGACGGGCCAGCAGGATGTGCTCGCGGGTCTGGGGCATTGGGCCGTCTGTAGCAGCCACAACCAGAATGGCACCGTCCATCTGAGCAGCACCCGTAACCATGTTTTTCACATAGTCAGCGTGGCCTGGGCAGTCAACGTGTGCATAGTGACGATTTGCCGTCGAATATTCTACGTGCGAGGTATTGATGGTAATACCACGCTCTCTTTCTTCCGGTGCGTTGTCGATGGACGAGAAGTCGCGTTTTTCGGCCAAACCTTTTTCTGACAACACTTTCGTGATGGCAGCGGTCAGGGTTGTTTTACCGTGGTCAACGTGACCAATCGTACCAATATTGACGTGCGGCTTGGAACGGTCAAAATTTTCTTTAGCCATTGTTGGAAAAGCTTAAATTGAACTGGTTATTTTAAATTGATTGAAATTTGCCGTTTCTGAGCCGTTGAGGGGATTTGAACCCCTGACCTCTTCCTTACCAAGGAAGTGCTCTACCACTGAGCTACAACGGCTTTTGTATACGCAAAACTAAGAAAAATGAATAATGCAGAATGAAAATGATTGACTCGTCACGTTCATTATACACTATTCATTATCTGGAGCGGGAGACCGGGCTCGAACCGGCCACCTGAAGCTTGGAAGGCTACCGCTCTACCAAATGAGCTACTCCCGCTTTTTTCAGTTTTTAATTTTACTGCTCGCCGTTTCAACCGGAAACGATAAACTCAAAACTATAAACTAACTTCACTTTTACTTGGTGGGGAGTGGAGGATTCGAACCTCCGAAGGCGTACGCCAGCAGATTTACAGTCTGATCCATTTGGCCACTCTGGAAACTCCCCTTTCAGTCCTTAAAAAGTACTTTTTGATGTCACTCAACCAGCACTTCTGCCAACGGAGTTGCAAAATTACATGCTTTTTTTGCTAAGTCAACTATTCGCTTAAAATAAATTTAGATGAACCAATTTTGTAATAAACAAAAACCGCCACTGGCCTGCGCCAACGACGGTTTTTGCCCCTCAGAAATTCTTATAAACCAATTCCGAAGCTCAACGCCCGGACGTTCGGCCCTTTGTTGTCCTGGAACATGGGATTCAGATCGTACTTGACAAAGAAGTTCGTGCGGGCAATGCCGATGTGGGCAATGAGGCCATAGCGAAAATCATTCAGGTAAAAATTTGAGTGCTGCCGTTCCTTGTTATTATCCTGCTCTTTGATTTTCGTATAGCTATCGACCCGATACCCCGCGTATCCACCAAAACCCAGATGGCCCATCTTGCGGCCACTGCTGTTGTAAAAACTGAGCCGCGGCACCACCGGTAAATTTATGGAACAAACCGTCAGTTTACTTTTCTTTAAATCCCGCCCGGCATCTGAAAACACAATCCCGTCGGCCCCTTTCAGCGCAATGACATCGTTTTCAAACATGTAATTATTCCAGGACACTTCTATTCCGTAATAAAGCTTGAAACCTACGTGCTGGCTTCGGGCAATGGTTGGCATCTGACTCAGTGCCAGGCTGATGTAACGGGAACCCAATGGCCGTAGTCGATAACTTTCGGCGGGATAATTCGGATTGGCGCTCTTTTCAACCAGGCTGTTCAACCCGATGCCGCCCCCTTCGGCTCCCACTTCCCACTTGTCTTTTTTCCGACGACGGTTGTGGCTTCCGCTCGACCAGTCCGAATCATTATCCGAACGTTCATAGCGTCGATCATCCGATTCTTTGATCGTCACACTCACCTCGCCATCCCGCTGGGTCACAATCAAAACCGTATCCTGTAAATACCGCTGCACCCGGTTTTCGTCGATCACAATGAACGTCTCCCCCGCTTTGGCAGAATCGAGCTTCATGCCCATGTCGCGGATAATTTTATTGATGTCGTAATTGGACAACTGCCGGATTCCTTCTTTGTCGTTGGAGTGGATAACCAGCCGGGTTTTGTTGCCGAATAAAATAACCAGTGAGTCGGCTTTCAGACTTTCGGGAGCGGCCCACGCCAGGCTACCGAACAGCATCAGGAGGGTGGTGAATACGGATTTCATGGTTCTATTTGTTGTTTGGATTTTTCTTGAATGCACTGTAGCGCAGGTTCTCATACGAATTGGAAATCTTCTCTTTTCCTTCCTGAACCCGCTCCGACGCCCGGGCCAGCAACGCCCCCGGCTGAACGCCCACTTCTTCCCATTCGACGGGTTCACCGGATTTTATCTTGTTGAACTGGCGCAGTACCCGGCCCAAACGGAAGCGTTTTTTCTTCGGCTGATCCTCATCATTACGCTCCGTAAAATCAGCGTTTTCGGATTCTGTTGACGCCACCAGAGCCGTTGGTTTGATTTCCGGAGCCGCCATCTGAACCACCAATGTCCGTTCGGCCGGTTTAGGAGTTACTTCGGCCGCCAGCAGCGTTTCCGGTTTCCGGACTTCTTCCTGCGGGACTGAAACGGACGGTTTTTCAGTGACCACCAGTTCCTGAGCAGCTTGTGGAGCCGGCTTCACATCCTGATGGCTGTCTTCTTGCTGACTATTCTGACTATTGCTTCGACGAGCCGCCGGTTTTTCAAATGCGATGACCGGTTTTTCCATTTCGTCCAATGCTGACGGCAGATCGGTTTTCGATGGTGCAGGTTGCTGGCCCGGTGCTGCCTTTTTCAGCGTCTGCTGTGCTACCCGGTTGGTTGCCGGACTGTTTTCGACGGTTTCATCGCCCGACCACAACCACCACGACGCCAACAGCACGACAGCTACGCTGGCGGCCGATGCATACCACCAGACAAACGGTGATTTACGTTCTTCCTTCGCGTTCATTCGGCGCTGGAGTTCTTCCCACGAAGCCCGTTCCGGTTTCACCCTGTGGTCCCTTAACTGGCTGGAAAACAGATCGTCAATAGGATGCTGGCTCATAACTTACTGATTTTTTTTTTACGTCCAACTGCGTCAGCAACCGTTGCAGGAGAGCCCGTGCGCGGTGCAGTTGCGATTTGGAGGTACTTTCGGTGATTCCCAATGATTCGGCTATTTCGGCGTGGCTATACCCTTCGATGGCGTAGAGATTGAATACGGTTTTGTAGCCCGACGGCAATTGTTCGAGCAGATTCATCAGGTCTTCGGCCATCAAATCCTGATCGGCAAACGTGGTGTCGGCTTCGGGTGCGGCCTCTTCGAGCGCAATTTCGGCCCGCCATTGTTTGTTTTTCCGCAGATACATCAGGGATTCATTCACCATGATCCGCCGAATCCAGCCTTCAAAACTGCCTTCGTTTTTATACTGCCCGATTTTTTCAAAAACCCGCATAAAACCGTCCATCAGAATCTCCTCAGCTTCGTAGCGGTTGGAGACATATCGGACGCAGATCGTCAGCATTTTCGACGAATACCGCTCAAACAACGCCTTCTGCGCCCGGCTGTCCGCCCGTTGCAGTGCCGTTATGAGCTGCGCTTCCGTTGAATAGCCGAGTAATCGTCGAATCATGCTGGTTAAGAATCGTTTTCAGGAACAAGATGCAAACCGGGTTGGTCGAGGTTGCACGGTGGGTTGAAATTATTCAAAAAAGAAGCCCGGTCGACTGACCGGGCTTGAGGAAGTTCAAAATTCCGACGTTTTGCCGGGTTCGTAATAGATCCCCGATACAAAGTGAAGCCAGACGATTCGGGAAATGCGAAAATTGATGGGGGTAATCAGAACCAGTGCCGGACAAATGATCAGCACGTAGGTCCAGCCGCCCGGGTCGTTGAGTCCGTAGAAAATCAAAAAGCCAAGTACGAGGGCAACACCGGCCGATAAAACGTAACTGACAAACATGGCCCCCCAGAAATAACCGGGTTCAATTTCGTACCGCAAACCGCAGTGCGGACAATGCTCATACATTTCATCAAACCGCCGTACGTTGTAAACCGGGTATTTGAAAACTTTTCCCTGTCTACATCTGGGACATAACCCCCCGGACACGGCTTGCAATTGCGAGACGTTTGCCATGTTCTTTTTTGCTGGTTCTTATCCAAAGAAAGATGATGATCGCTACCAGCAGATATGGCGTTACCAACAAATAAAGAATACCGGTATTCAAGCCCACTGCAACCTGGTTACGACCGTTGCTCATCGTGCTTTCCACTGTTCCCCGACACATCGCACATTGGGCAAAGGTGTTGGTGAGGGTCAGCACATACAGTACGCCAAGTGCCAAGAAGCTTTTCCAGGTTTTCATAGCCCAATGAATTAATGATTGTAATAGGGAGCAATCAGTAAATAAACGACAACGCCGGTGATGCTGACATACAACCAGATGGGAAACGCCCACTTCACAACGGCCTTGTGTTTGGCAATCTGCCCGCTCAACGCAAAATAAACCGCCCGAAGCACAAACCACACCACGACAATGGACAAACTGATGTGGCTGATCAGCAGAAAGTAATAAACCGGCCGAATCCAGCCTTCTCCACCAAACGGCGTCGATTCATTCGATAAATGATACAATACATAACTCAGCAGAAAAAGAAATCCGAGCGTAAAAGCCGTTAGCATGGTCGCCCGGTGCGCTGCAATGTTTTTTTGTTTGATGAAGTAAAAGCCCGCCAGCAACAAAACCGCCGTGGCTGAATTGATGACGGCATTGATATGTGGCAGGTAAGTAGTCCAGTTGCCCAGATCCACTTTTTGGCGAATTCCTAACAGAACTGCCACCACTACCGGAATTACAATCGCCAGAATGTTGATCAGACGGCTGTATTTTTTGCTTTGTTCAATTTGCAAGGTTACCATACGATGCAGAAGCCTATTGATTGGAGTAAATGTCTTGTAGAACTCTGATTTCCAGAACCAACCGATCTACATCCGCTTTATCAGTTCCGTTATAGAAGCCCCGGATGTGGCCTTCGTGGTCTATTAATACCAACCCCTCGTAGAGTGTAAAAGTTTCGTTTTTCCGCCCCGTCATGGGACGTTGTTTAATCCGGTAATATTGTTCGCCCAGGAAGGTCGTTTCCAGCGTATCGGGCCTGGCAATGAGCCATTTTTCAGGCTCTACATCATTCGACATCATGACCTGCCTGGCTACCGAATCGGCATCGACAAATGACACAAGCCTGACGCCCGGTTTCCGGGAAAAGATGTCCTGCACCCGATTGAGCTGACTGGCCACTTTCGCACAGGTGCTGTCACACGTTAGACCAAAAAACGAAGCAACATAAAGTTTGCCTTTGAGAGCGGTCGTAGAGAACGGTTTTTGATCGGGCAAAGTCCCGACAATCGGGGGTAAGGTATAGAAAACCGTATCCTCTGCTCCTTTCCCCCAACCGGATTTGTCGGCGGGCCGGGTTTCGATTTTACCGGTTTTGGCATTGATTACCGGAAAAAAGGTCTGGAGAGCAAATTGATTGTGTCCGAAAACCTTCAGGAAAATAAAAACAAAAGCCGGAACCACCAACAAGAAGAGGAGGATTCCGGCCTTTATAAGACGCGCCATTTTATCGTGCCACGAAGATGAAGCCACCCTCCATCAGCAGGGCAAGCAACAACCAAACCACGAAGATACAAGGCAAAATAATCGCCCAGATCAGGGATTTGACTTCGTGTTTTAAGTGCATAAATTCACCGACAATGTAGAAAGCCTTCACGATGGTCATCAGAACGAAAATCGACGTTTTCAGAAAACCGGCGTGTAACGTAAAAGCGATCAAAAATTCGAAAGCCGTTAGAACCGACAGGATAATAAAGGTTTTCCAGATGGCCTTGGTTTGCGGTTCAGCAATAACACCGGGTTCCGTATCGTGGTGATGTGAGCTATGATCTGCCATGATTGTATCTCAGAAAGTTTATACCAGGTAAAAGAAGGTAAAGACAAATACCCAAACCAGGTCGACAAAGTGCCAGTATAGGCCTACTTTCTCAACCATTTCGTAGTGTCCACGACGCTGATACAAGCCGAATGCCGTCCGGTAGAAGATCAAAATATTCAACACGACGCCACTCAACACGTGTGTTCCGTGGAAACCGGTGATGAAAAAGAACAGATCCGCAAAAGCCGGCGGGCCATATTGGTTCTCGGTGAGGTTAGCCCCGAAAATGGTGCGTTCGACCCATTGCCCGTTTACGATTTCCCGAATGACAGACCCTTCATCGGTACCATGAATAAAGTGAGCCCACTCCCATGCTTGGCTACCCAGAAAAGTCAAGCCGCCCAGAATGGTCCACAGCATGTATTTTTCCACCGCAGCCTTGTCCATCCGGTGCCCTGCTTCCACAGCCAATACCATTGTAACCGATGAGAAAATAAGAATGAAAGTCATGATACCGACAAAAACCAGCGGCAACTCAATGCCGTGGAGAAACGGTACGGCTTCGTAAACCTTCTCAGGAATGGGCCAGTAGAGATTCGAGAAATGAAACTCTCCGTGAATGGCCGGATCGTAGGCCTGGAAACTGAAGCGGATTAACCCGTAGGTTACCAGCAATGCAGAAAAAGTGAAGGTATCGGAAATGAGGAAGAACCACATCATGAGCTTACCGTAGCTCACTTTCATCGGTTCTACACCGCCCATCCAGGTTTTCTTGTCGAACACCGGTGCTTCGGTTGTTGCAGTAGCAGCCATGCTTTACGGAAATTGAATCAATTAAAATACAATAAAAAACCAAACAGATAGACCCACAAGATATCTAAAAAATGCCAGTAGGTCATGCAAACTTCAAGCTGGGTCAGGTTTTTAGCGTGAATCTTCAACTGAAAAGAAGCACGCAGCGCATAGAGAAGCACGATCAAACCGCTAACCAGGTGAAACGCGTGAAGTCCGGTGAAAACGTACATGAATGAGCCGGATGGATTTCCGACAAAATACACGTTTTGAGCCACCAGATCTTTCCAGCCTACGAACTGCATCACTAAAAATGCCAGCCCGAACGCAAAAGTAATAGAAATTGCTGTTCTCAGGGTCCCGAAATCATCTTTTTTTGCGGCCCGGTACGCCCAATGCATGGAAACACTGCTGATCAGCAACACCACTGTGCTGTACATGAAAATAGCCGGCATTTTGAACTCCAGCCAGTTTCCTTCTGCCCGACGAACCAGATAGGCACTCGTCATAGCCGCAAACAACATTACAATACTGACCACGAACATCCAGACGATAAACTTTTTAGGGTTCATCGATAAGGTTTCTTCGGGTTCTTCCGCCACTGGCAAAACTTTAACTAGTTCGCTCATAGTTTGTTACAATTTGTCTAACAAGAAGGCAATTTGAACAATTGGCAAATACAGAAATGATCCGAACATAATCTGTAAAGCCGCCTTGTCCGTCCGTTTTCTCATTAAGTAAAACGTCTGAGTCAGAAATAGAATTCCGCAAATCATCGCAACAATCGCCGAGTTGATCCCCGTCATGCCCAGTTCATAAGGCAGCCAGCCAACCGGCAACAGAAACAGGGTGTAAATCATGATTTGCAAAGCCGTTTTCTCGTCCTTGCCACCCGTAGAAGGCAATAGTTTGAAACCGGCTTTTTTGTAGTCGTTATCGGCAACCCAGGCAATGGCCCAGAAATGTGGAAACTGCCAGAAAAACTGAATGGCAAACAAAATGCCGGGTTCCAGACCGTAATGATTCGTGGCAGCAACCCAGCCAATCATGGGTGGAAATGCGCCCGGCAGAGCACCCACAAAAACCGCAATGGGACCGACCCGCTTCAGAGGGGTATAGACAAACCCGTACAGCAGCAAGGAAAGCACCGCCAGCGCACACGCCCGCAGGTTAAAAACGACAATGAACAGATAGCTGGCAACGACGAAGAGGACAAATGCGAAAATAGCAGCTTCCTGAACCGATAACCGACCGGTTGGCAAAGGCCGACCCGCCGTTCGTTTCATCAGTTTATCGTATTCTTTCTCAATAATCTGGTTGATGATGTTTGCAGAACCGGTCATTGCCAGCGAAGCGACGAATAGCAGCCCAAGTTTTAGCCAGTCCATCCTGGTAACCGCGAGGCTGTAGCCAAACATGCCGGATAAAGCGACAAAGGCCGACAACCGAAATTTCAGCAAATCGAAGTACGCTTTTCCTTTTAATGCAAACGCACTGATACCAATGGTTTTGGTTTGTTGCATTCTATAGTTTTGAATAAATAGGCTGTTGAACAGCCCGATTTTTTAATAGTTGGTCGGCGTTCAGCACCAGAAGTGCGACAAACTGCAGACCCAGTATCACAATGGCCAACGTGAGGTGAATAGGCTGAGCCGCTGCCGGAACAGCGAAATAGGCCAACACGATACCCGTCAGAATCTCAACGACAACCATGACCATCAAAGCCGTAATCAGTTGAGAAAGCAGTCCTTTGGCCGCTGTGTGTTGGCGCAACTGGTAAATAACCGCCAGGTGAAACACCAGGATGACCAACGAGAAAGACCGGTGAATGTAAAAACGAAAATCCAGGTTATCAATCCACCGATACCGCTCACTATACCCTAACCGCTGAATAACCTCGTCAATCGATTCGCGCACCTGGGTTCCGATCAACACCTGAACGACGGAAAGAATCATTGCCCAGAGCAAAATCTGATTGACCAACCGTTTGTTTCGGTTTATTGGTTCAACGTTGACCCGTCCAGTATAGGATATGGCCATGACATAGAGCAAGGCAAACACCACCAGAATGGCCAGCAACATGTGCAGGGTCACCAAATAGGGTGCTAATTCTGTTGCGACGACGCGGGACCCCAGCCAGCCGTTCAAGCCAATCAGCACGAACGAGATTAGGCTCCAGTAAAAAACACGTTTATCGTTCTTCAGGTAAGGAATCGACACCAGGAGCAGGGCAAAAACCAGCAAACCGGAAAAGGCACCCAGCAAGCGGTTGACGTATTCGATCCAGGTTTTAACCGGATTAAACTCGACTTCCCCTTTCAGTTTGGCTCCGTAGATTTCCTGGTAGTTGGCAGGAAGTTGGGAGACTTCCGTGGGAGGAACCCATCGTCCGAAACACCGGGGCCAATCTGGACAACCCATTCCGGAGCCGGTACTTCTGACAATCCCCCCCGCCAGAATGAGCAGGTAAATGGTGATAACGGTCAGAAGGGCCAGGCGCCGGAACAGGTGCTCACGTTGATTAGTGAGGCTGCTTGAACTGGTCATTGTAGTTCTGTGCCTCAATCTCTTTCTCCAGGGCGATCAGCGCATTTTCATGCGGCAAATTCGATTCCGGCGTTTGGGAGTAGGGAACATTCTGCGGAATGAAATCGCTGGTTGCACCCGGTTTGCTGTAGTCATAAGGCCAGCGGTAAACCGGTGGGATTTCGCCCGGCCAGTTGCCATGCCCCGGATGCAGCGGAGTCGTCCATTCCAGGGTGTTCGAATTCCATGGATTGAGTGCGGCTTTCTTCCCTTTGAAGATGCTATAGAAGAAGTTCCAGAGGAAAATGAACTGCGCCGTAAAGGTGAAAATGGCCGCGATACTCACAAACATATTCAGATCTCCGAACGTACGGAAGGCTTCATAGGTAGTGAATGAATAATACCGACGCGGGAAACCGGCAATACCGATATAGTGTAACGGGAAGAACACCAAATAGATGCCGACAAAAGTAAGCCAGAAGTGGATATGGCCCAAAGTCGGGTTCATCATCCGGCCGAAGAATTTCGGGAACCAGTGGTACACCCCTGCCAGGAATCCGAAGGCCGAAGCAGCTCCCATTACCAGGTGAAAGTGAGCGACTACGAAATAGGTATCGTGTAATTGAATGTCCAGCGCACTGTTCCCAAGAATAATACCGGTCAAACCGCCCGAGATGAAGAAAGATACCAGACCAATTGAGAACAACATGGCCGGGGTAAAGACGATGTTACCACGCCACAGCGTCGTGATATAGTTGAACGCCTTTACTGCCGATGGAACCGCAATGATCAGCGTCAGGAACATGAAGATCGATCCCAGGAATGGATTCATCCCGGTTACGAACATGTGGTGAGCCCATACGATAAACGCCAGGAAGGCAATCCCGATCATGGACGCAATCATAGCCCGGTAGCCGAAGATCGGTTTACGAGCATTGGTAGCGATAATTTCGGAGGTGATTCCCAATGCCGGGAGCAATACGATGTATACTTCGGGGTGACCCAGGAACCAGAACAAGTGCTGGAACAGAATCGGGCTACCACCAATGTTTGGCAGCGCTTCTCCGCCAATGTAAATTTCAGACAGGTAGAAGCTCGTTCCCATGCTCCGGTCGAAAATCAGCAGCAGTGCTGCTGACAACAATACCGGGAATGAAATCAAACCCAGAATCGCCGTTAATAAGAATGCCCAGATGGTCAACGGCATTTTGCTGAACGACATCCCGCGGGTCCGCAGGTTAATTACCGTGGTGATGTAGTTGATTCCACCCAATAGTTGCGAGACGATAAAAATCGCCATACTCATCAACCAGAGCGTCATACCCAAACCGGAACCGGACATGGCCTGTGGTAAGGCACTCAGAGGGGGATAGATTACCCAACCACCGGATGCCGGTCCTGTTTCGATGAACAATGACGAGAACATCAAAACGCTGGACAGGAAGAAAAACCAGTAGGAAAGCATGTTCAGGAAGCCGGACGCCATATCGCGGGCACCTACCTGCAACGGAATCAGGAAGTTACTGAAGGTACCACTCAACCCGGCGGTCAACACGAAGAACACCATGATGGTGCCGTGCATGGTTACCAGAGCCAGATAAAATTCTTTATCAAGCTTACCGGATTCATCGATCCAGCCACCCAGAATAGGCCGAAGCCACTCCAGTGTCATGTTCGGAAATCCCAATTGCAACCGGAACAGAACGGAAAGCGATGCGCCAATGATCGCCCAGAAAATGCCCGAAAACATGTATTGTTTTGCAATCGTTTTGTGGTCTTCCGAGAACACATATTTCCTCAGGAAACTTAGCTCTTCGTGGTGGTCATGTTCTTCAACATGAACCGCCGATGATGCTGCGTTCGTTTCAACGGTTGCCATAGTATATGGTTTTATAGAATCTTTAGGTTAATTGGTTATCGCAACGATGCACTGGTTGTTGCCCCCACGCCCTCTTCAACGGGTGCTGCGGTGCTGTCGGCAGGTGCTGCAGCATCGGCCGGTGCGTATTTGGCGGCTTTCGCTTTCAGTTTCTCCGGAACACGAGCCAGATATTCCGGGTTTTTTGTCAACCACGGTTTCTGTTCAGCCATCCATTTGTTATAGGAATCTTCGTCCTCAACGATCAAGGTGGTTCTCATCGAGAAGTGTCCCTGACCGCAAACTTCCGTACAGGCAATTTCGTATTTGAAATTCTGATTACCTGTTTCGTTCCGCATCTGCTCGGTGGTTTTATCCGCAACAAACCAGAACCGCGTTGGCATTCCCGGTACGGCATCCATTTTCACCCGCATGTGTGGGATAAAAACACTGTGTAATACGTCTTTGGCGCGAATTTTCAACAAAACCGGACGATTCACCGGAATGTGCATTTCGTTGGATACCGTTACATCGTCGAATGAGGATTCGTCTTCCAGGTCGATTCCCAGGCTGTTGGCTGCATCGATGAGTTTGTAATTGTAGTTACCCAACTTGTCGTTGTCGACACCCGGATACCGCATTTCCCAGTTAAACTGCTTGCCAACAATTTCGATAGCCAGCGCGTTTTCCGGAGCTTCCTTGGTAATGTCCCGCCAGGCGCGCCAGCCGGTAAATACCAGCAAAGCCATCACAACAGCCGGAATAACCGTCCAGATCAACTCCAGTTTGTGGTTTTCCGGATAATAGGTAGCCTTGTGATTCTTCCGGTACTGGTATTTAAAGGCAAAGTAAAACAACAGTGCATTGGTCACCACGAAAGCAATCGTGATCACCGACATCGTTAACCAAAACAGGTTATCCGTATGCCGACCATGTGGAGAGGACGCTTCGGGCAGAAAAAATTGGGAAGCATGAATAAACGACCAGGCGGCTGCGCCTGCCCCCGCGACGAAAAAGACAAGAAATAGAAGCCCGTTAACCCGGTTGCTTACACTTGCACCTTCGCTTTCCTGGGTTGGGGTACCACCATTGACGCCTTTTAAAACAGAGGTCAATCGCGTCAGTACCAGAATAGCCAGTACAAGAAATACTAACGACAACAGTCCTACAAGGTAAACCATAGCAATCTGTGAATGAATTTGAATACGAAAAGGTACCGATTCTTAAATATCGTGGTGCAAAGATTCTTCCAGCATCGGGTGATTTTTGGGAATCAGGTTTGCCTTCGCCAATTGTGCAGATACCGACCATATAAAGGCACAGGCAAAAATCAGGATCATTCCGAATTCGATTGGCCCAAATCCGCCGTGCTCTCCCACCGTTCCGGGCATAATATTCGTGTAGAAGTCAAAGTAGTGACCCACAAGAATTCCCCAGCAAGCAACTTTCAAAATGATAGGCGTCCGCTTGGCATCCCGTGTCATTAATACCAGGAATGGAAAGACAAAACAAAGGAAGATATTGATGAAAAACGGGGCCTTGTATATACCGCCATACCCACTAAACCGTTCCCGGTAATAAATGGTTTCCTCCGGTAAGTTGGCGTAATAAATCAGCATAAATTGGGCAAACCAGACATAGGCCCAGAAGATACTGAACGCAAACATGAACTTACCCAGATCGTGTAAATGACTCTCATTAACAGCTTTGAGGTAACCTTTTTCGCGCAGGCTGACAACCACCAGTGTGATAATGGCCAGACCCGTTACGTGCCAGCTTGCGAGGGTATACCAACCGAACATCGTACTGAACCAGTGTGTATCGATGGACATGATCAAATCCCAGGCAGAGGTTGATGACGTAACCGCAAAAACAACCAGGAAAGCGGTCGAATACTTAATGCTTTTTTCGTAATACTCCGTTCCGCCTTCCAGATCTTCGTCCAGAGAGAATTTACGGACAATCCGCCACAAAGCATACCAGGCCACAAAGTAAAAGATCATACGGCCTACGAAAAACGGCGTATTGAGGAAGCCTTTCTTCCCGGCAATGATCGGATCGTACTCCGGCCCGCCTACTTCATACAGTCCTTCGTGCGTCCAGTGGAACAAATCGTGGCCGGCGACAAAGAAGGTAATCAGCATGATGACACCCGTAATCGGCAGGAAGGCCGGTAAGGCTTCCGGAATGCGTTTGAAAACCGCCGACCAGCCCGCTTGCGCCAGGTAGTTGTAGGCGATAAAAAACATACCGATGACGGCTGCTCCGGTGAAATAAACACTGTTTACCCAGACGTTGGCCCACAAACGGGTCGTCCACTTGTATTCATGATGTCCGCCAGCCGCAGCATGGGCTGCTTCACCATGTGCAGCGTGTCCGGCAGCACCGTGAGCCGCTTCGACGTGTTCGTGTCCGCCACCCCCTTTTGCCGCCAGATAGGCACCAATGCCAACCAGTACAACCCCAGCAATGATCCCGATGGTTAACCGGCGTTTGCTTTCGGCTGTAAATTCAAATTGTTCGTCAAGAGACGGGATTGAATGTGTATGAGCCATTCCTTTGTAAACTATAATGAGTCTTCTATGTACAACTTAACCCCCATTTTGTAATTTCTGGACATAATGCACGATTTTCCAGCGGTCTTCGGGCGTTATCTGAGAACCGTGTGGCCACATCCGGTTTCTACCGTGGGTAATCACGTGAAAGATGTGCCCTTCTTTCATGCCTGACATGGAGGCATAATTCGGAACTCCTTTGTATTGGGCAGCCACCAGGCCATCGCCTTTGCCGGCTTCACCGTGGCAATGCTGGCAGAAACGGGTATAGTATTCTTTTCCTTCGGCCAGCGTCTTCTCGTTCAGCGGAATGGGGTTAACCAGCGTCCGTTCGGCAATTTCGATGCTATCGGCAGGAATGTTATAAATCATCAGGTCGCTCGTCGTACTGTCACC
Organism: Larkinella sp.; assembly: GCF_965227735.1. Classification (NCBI taxonomy): domain Bacteria; kingdom Pseudomonadati; phylum Bacteroidota; class Cytophagia; order Cytophagales; family Spirosomataceae; genus Larkinella; species Larkinella sp. The sequence goes on from NZ_OZ245776.1 coordinate 3,502,388, forward strand.
ATCCCCAAACGCCGTATTGTAATTACGCCGGGATACGGTTCCTTTTACGGGCAGCCATAAAGCCGTACCAGTTTTACTATAAGGAGTTTTGAACCCATCTACTTGCTTGTATGGCTCATAACCGACCGGTTCGTACATGTTGGGGGCAAATTGGCTGCCCGGATTGTCGTGACCCCGCTTGCAGGCGGTTATCGTTAGCATGGCGGCTGCCATCACCAGAAGAGAGCGGTTTAGTCGCGTAAACTTCATGTGTCGTCAGTCGGATTAAAATTGTTTTACATTTACTTCTGCCGCGCCCGATGCCCGCAAAACCGAGGCAATCTCTACTTCCGATTGCTTGTTTTTGCTTAGATCGATTGCCATCACAAACTTGTTATCCGTACTGCGCAGATCAAACATCAGTGGTTTCACTGTGGGACCTAAACCGTTGGATACCAGAAACGTGCCCACCATGCCAAGCGCCGTAAACAGAACGGTCAACTCAAACATCACCGGTATATAAGCCGGATAGGCGTAGTTATCTTTACCACCGATAATCATGGGCCAGTCGTAGCCCATTGTATAGTACGTCAACGACACCATCGTCAGAAAGCCGGTCAGACCAAACAGGAAGGCAGCAATCCCGATGCGGGTACGGGGGTGACCTAATGCGACATCAAGCCCGTGAATAGGAAAAGGAGTATAGACTTCGTGAATCCGGACACCCGCGCTTTTGACTTCGGTAACGGCTTTCAGAACGACTTCATCGTCGTCGTAAACGCCTACCAGAAATTTTGCGCTATCGTTATGATGAGACATTGCTATAATAAAATTTGAACCAGTTCTTCAGTTAATGTACTCCCAGTTACTCGATGTTTTTATTGTAGGTCGGGCTTGTCACGCTTTCGCCTTTGGCAACGCCCGATACCGACTTCGGCAGCTTTTCAGATGCCGACCGGATGATGGCCTTCACTTCGAACATGTTGATTACCGGCAGGAATTTGGCAAACAGCAGGAATAGGGTGAAGAACAATCCGAAGGAGAAAATATAGTCACCAATGTCGAACATGGTGGGTGAGAACATCGCCCAGCTTGATGGCAGGTAATCGCGGTGCAGTGACGTTACGATAATTACAAACCGTTCGAACCACATCCCGATGTTTACGATGACGGATAATACGAACGTCCACGTCACGCTCCGGCGGATTTTCCGTGACCAGAACAACTGCGGAGAAATTACGTTACAGGTCATCATGGCCCAGTAAGCCCACCAGTACGGTCCTAACATCCGGTTCAGGAACGCATACCGTTCGTATTCAACCCCTGAATACCAGGCAATGAAGAACTCCGTAATGTAGGCAACCCCTACGATCGAACCGGTCAGCGTGATGATTTTATTCATCGACTCGATGTGCTCGAAGGTAATGTAATCTTCCAGTTTGAAAACGACCCGTGTGATCAGCATTAAGTTCTGCACCATGGCAAAACCGGAGAAGATGGCACCCGCAACGAAGTAAGGAGGGAAGATGGTCGTGTGCCAGCCCGGGATCACCGAGGTAGCAAAGTCCATACTTACAATGGTGTGAACCGAGAGTACGAGTGGCGTTGAGATACCGGCCAAAATCAAGCTGATGTATTCGTAGCGAGCCCAGGTTTTAGCTCCGCCGTTCCAGCCCAATGAAAACGCACCGTAAATATAACGGGATACCTTGCTCGTTGCCCGGTCGCGGATGGTCGCCAAATCCGGCACCAGACCCATGTACCAGAAAACCAGCGATACGGTGAAATACGTACTGATGGCGAAAACGTCCCACACCAGCGGTGAGTTGAAGTTTACCCACAACGAACCAAAAGCGTTCGGCAGCGGCAACGCCCAGTAGGCCAGCCAGGGGCGGCCCATGTGCATCAGAATAAAGCTGGCCGCACAAAGAACGGCGAAAATGGTCATGGCTTCAGCCGCCCGGTTGATCGACGTCCGGTATTTCATCCGGAACAACAACAGAATGGCGGAGATCAGCGTACCGGCGTGACCGATCCCGACCCACCACACAAAGTTGGTAATGTCCCAGGCCCAGCCTACGGTTTTGTTCAAGCCCCAGACGCCCAGACCTTCCCACCAGGTCCAGAATACGCAACAGGTGCCGTAAATCAATACGACAAACGAAATGACAAAAGCGATGGTCCACTCGCGGGTCGGTTTTCCTTCAACCTGCTTGCAGATGTCTTCCGTCACGTCGGCATATGTCTTGCCCCCGGTTACCAGTGGGGTTCTCACGGGTGATGTAACGTGCATGGTAGTTAATTTTGAATGCTACTAGTTAACAAACTGGAAATACACAATCAGGGGTGGCGTTATTCAGCGTGCCCGGCTGCGGCTGCAACGGGTTTGGCTTCTTCATCCTTGTTCCGGATTTTGGTCAGGTACGAAATCTGCGGTCTCACATTGATTTCTTCCAGAACCTGAAAAGCCCGGGCTTCATTCTCCTCTTTCAACAGTTTCGAAATCGTGCTTTCCGGATCATTCATATCGCCAAAGATTATGCCACCGGTTGGGCAGGCTTGCGCACAGGCCACCTGAATTTCATCCGGTTTGGGTCTTCTGCGCTCTTTTTTAGCCGTCAGTTTCCCCTCCTGAATGCGTTGCACGCAGAATGAACACTTCTCAATAACGCCCCGCGAACGAACGGTCACATCCGGATTGATGACCATCTTTCCGAGATCGTTGTTGTAGTGGTAGTCGAAATTGTCGTTGTCGAAATATTTGAACCAGTTAAACCGGCGCACTTTATAGGGGCAGTTGTTGGCGCAATACCGGGTTCCCACGCAACGGTTGTAGGTCATCTGGTTTAGCCCTTCCGCGCTGTGCGTCGTTGCCAATACCGGACATACGGTTTCGCAGGGGGCATTAGAGCAATGCTGACACAGCATGGGCTGGAAGACGACTTCCGGATTGTTGGAAGCAATTTCCAGACCTTTCCGGTCTTCGGCTTCGGCATCGCTGCTGTAATACCGGTCGATCCGAATCCAGTGCATTTCACGGCGGTTGATGACTTCCTGCCGCCCAACAACCGGGATGTTATTTTCGGCCTGGCAACCCACCACGCACGCGGCACAACCGGTGCAGGAGTTGAGGTCGATAATCATGCCCCAGGAATGGTTCGTTTTTTCGTAGCCTTTCCAGAGCGAAATGTCTGTGGGAGAAACAGGCCCCTCGGACGTGACCACTTTCGGAAAATACCGACCGGCTTTCGGATCTTTTTTGTAAGCCGCTAAGATCGTTTCCTGAATAACCGCCCGGCGACCCATTACGGTATCGTGGGTTTGGGTCTGCGCAATCGTACGGCTTCCGCTGGCTTTGGTAATTTTTACGTCCATCGCGGAAAACAGCAACGAATTTGCCGAAACGGATGCCAGCGGGTAAACATTCTTACCAACGCCATCAGCCGATTTACCGGCTTTCTCGCGTCCGTATCCAATAGCGATCGAAACCGTACCATCAGCCTGTCCGGGCTGAACCAGAACGGGCAACTCAACGGCGGGTTTGCCCGTTACTTCAACCGAAACCAGGTCGAACTGCTGAACGCCCAGTTCGGTAGCGGTTTTCTGCGACAGACACGCGTAATTGTCCCAACAGGCTTTTGAAACCGGATCGGGCAATTCCTGTAACCAGGGATTGTTGGCCATGGCACCGGTTCCAATGCTCACTTTCTCGTAAAGTGACAATTCGAATCCTGTTGCGTTTGGCTTGTATTTTTGGGCAACCCCAGCGGCTGCGGCTACAACCGTTTCGGGTTTGAAAGCACCGGCAGCACCCGCTGCCGCGGCATTCACTTCCAGAACACCATTGTGCAGCGACTGAATCCAGAACTGGTCGAATGGCAAGCCGCTACCGGCTTGCGGATAAATGGATGTCCGCCAGTAGCTTTTGATAAAGTTTTCGTAATTCGGACTCAAACCGGCCCAGGTCAGCAACGAAACCTGCGGCTGACGGGTTTTAAAGATCGTATTGATCGTTGGCTGGGTCAGGCTATAGAAACCGGCTTTGGGTGACGCATCATCCCACGATTCGAGATAATGTGACGCCGGGCAGGTGTATTTACACAGGGAAGCGGTTTCGTCGGAACGATCGGCAAAGGAAACCGACAAGCCAATTTTTGGCAGGGCTTCTTTCAACTCTGCACCGCGTGGGTGATCGTAAACCGGGTTGGCTGCGTAGAAAATAGCGCCCTGAATCCGTCCCGCCTTGGCATCGGTGATGAAGGCATTCATGGCCGCATCGTTACCCTGGCGGTAATTGACTGGTCGACTCAGATCGATGGTAACCCCGTAGCTGCCTAACAGGTTGTTCAACGCATTGACCAGCACCTGAACATTAGGATCGTTTGAACCGGAAACAACCAGCGCAGCACCCCGGGCAGATGCCAGATCGGCAGCGGCTTTATCCAGATAAGGAACATCCACGGCGGCCGTACTAACCGGCGTACCACCCAATTTAGCCGCTACTTTATTGTAAAGCGCAGCGACCACCAGGCCTTCCTGCGAAGGTTTGATGGGACTCCGGTAATCGGCGTTTGAACCCGTCATCGACAAACCGGTTTCAAACTGGTAATGCCGTGACATTTCCTTTTTGTTACCAGCGTTTGCGCCGACTTTACGGGTTGAAATATATTGATCGGTGTATTCTAACGGAGCGATCCAGCTACCCAGAAAGTCGGCACCAACGCTGACGATTGTTTTGGCTTTGCTGAAATCGTAGGAAGGAATCACCGCCTGACCAAACGATGTCTGGTTGGCCTGAACCAATCCGGAGACGGAATTAGCATCATACTGAATGTGCGTAGCCGTTGGGTATTTGGCAATGAAAGCCGCAATCACCGATTTGGTCGACGGACTCAGCAGGGTTGACGAAACGATGCGGATGGCTCCACCCCGTTGCAACTGACCCAGAATTTCCTTGTCGATCGTTGCCCAGTCGCTATCGGTGTCTCCGCGTTTCGGGCCTTTCAGCTTGTCGTTGTCATACAGCGACAAAACAGAAGCCTGAACCCGCGCCGACGTTCCCCCTTTGGTGATGGTCGATGACGTATTCCCTTCAATTTTGATAGGCCGACCTTCGCGGGTCTTTACCAAAACCGGAATATAGTCGCCCCCTTCACTGTAGGTCGATGCGTAATAATCGGCAATGCCCGGAAAGGTGCTTTCCGGTTTATTAATATAAGGTATAGCACGGTGAACCGGCGTATCGCAGGCCGCCAGTGTCACAGCGGCCATGCCGAATCCCAATACTTTTAAGAAATCCCGACGGTCACTACCAATACCGTCGACAATACTTCCTGATTCGGTAGATGATTTATCACTATTGGCTTCTGGAAACTCCTTATACGCGTTTTTTACAAAAGATTCGTCGTTTCGTAGCTCTTCCAGTCCCCTCCAATACCGTTTATTTGTACTTTCCATACAGTCCTATTGATTCAGTTCAACTGTTTAATGGGATTCGGTGTGATTAATAATGGCATTTTGAACACTCGAGGCCACCAATATTAGCCACTCGCAACGGTTCTTTGCTTCCCTTTTTGTGGAGGGCAACTAATTTATCGTAGTAGGCATTATCCTTCGTAGCAACTTCGGTTTTCCGGTGGCAATCTATACACCAGCCCATCGTGAGAGACGATCGCTGCTCGACCACTTCCATTTTTTCGATCTCACCGTGGCAAGTCTGGCATTGCACCTGACCCACGTTGGTGTGTTGGGCGTGATTGAAATAGGCCAGATCAGGGAGATTATGAACGCGTACCCATTCCACAGGACGGTCTTCTTCGATGGCCTTGTAGATTTTCTGGATTTCCGGTGATTCGCGTTTGATTTCACCGTGACAGTTCATACAGATGTTGGCCGACGGAATGGTGGCTAGCTTTCCTTTGTAAACACTGGTGTGACAGTAGTTACAATTGATCTGGTATTGACCGGCGTGTAGTTTGTGCGAAAACGCGATGGGCTGTTTGGGAGCGTAGCCCTGCGAAACGCCGACGCTGTAAAGACCATCGAAGGTTTGCTTGGTCACTACAAATACAAACAGCCACAGAACAATGGAGCGCAGGGTGCTGTTGCTGGCGACAGCCGACAGGTTGCTTTTCAGTCGCTGGAAGAACGGCGTCGATTGGGTACCTTCCGCACCGGGGGTTGGCGCAACGGCTTTTGACAGAACCGATACCAGAACCAGTAAAACGCCCAGAACCAGCATCATAACGACAAGCAGCGCAACCAGCACGGCAGTGAATAGTCCGGATGGGCTTTCGCTGGCCGGTGCGGCAGCCGCTGGCCCGGCGGTTCCTCCAGCATCAGCCGGAGCAGCCTTTGGAGCACCAGCCGCTTCTACGTGCGCCAGAATGTTCTTGATGTCATCATCGGACAAATCCGGGAAGCTCTGCATCACCAGCGGCTGGTACTTGGCGTACAATGCCGTGGCATAGGCATCGCCACTGGAAATGACGGCTTGCGGGTTTTTCACCCACTTGATCAGCCATGCTTCATCCCGGCGGCTTTTGATTCCTTTCAATCCTGGACCGATTACTTTTTCGTCCGTTACGGCGTGGCATTGCTGGCATAAAGTCGAGAATAATTCCTTTCCTTTTGCTGCATCACCACCTGCAGCCGCGGCTTCCTGAGCCACTGACTGATAGCTGCTGAACAGTGCTATCAGTACAATTACTAAAGTACTTATTACACTTCGTGAGTACATTTTAATCAATGAGAAACCGATAAAATCAGTATGCATACCTACTAATTATTTTCCATTAACGCACAAAAGTAGCACAGGAACGGTTTTAATCAAACATCTGCGGTTTGATATTTTACCGGGGGATTTTATTTATACTTTGTCTAAGTAACTGGCTTTTCTGCGCGAATTAATCACTTTGAACGACCCTTCCAGACCTTAATTAAATCTAAAAAAAATGCCATCCGGCAGGCTTTGAACCTCCTCGGATGGCAATTCGTATTAAAATAGTACTTGTATCTATTCGATACAAAGGAAGAGGTCCCGAGCGGATTCGAACCGCTGTAAAAGGTTTTGCAGACCTCTGCCTAGCCACTCGGCCACAGGACCCTTTTTGGTTTCGGAGCTCAGGAATTTAAGGGGTGGGAGGTCTCCTTCAAGCCCTCCTGATTTCTCAAATTCCTAAACTCCTCAACTGCTTTTCGTGCCGCAAACTTACTACAATATTCATTCCAGACAGCACGGCACTTCAAATATTTCAGAACTTATTCTCCTTTCGAAGAACGACCTTCCATTTGCTCTTTCAAGGCAGCCAGAGCATCGAGATCTCCGAGCGTAGCACGCTCCGGTTCTTTGCTGCTGGTGGTCGGTGCTTTAGCAACGGCCTGTCTTTTCTCCGGTTTACGATCGTCGCCTTTTTCCTGCCACGTTTTCGAGTGTGACAGCATAATGCGTTTTTCGTCCTTCGAAAATTCAATCACTTTGAAGTCAACCGTTTCGCCGACATCCGCCCACGAACCGTCTTCCTTCTGCAGGTTTTTCAGGGCTGAGAAACCTTCAATACCGTAGGGTAATTCCAGCGTGGCAACCTTGTCGTTTTTCGACAGGATCGTACACCGGTGAACTGAACCCGGCGTGAAAACGCTTTCGAATGTATCCCACGGATTTTCTTCCAGTTGTTTGTGACCCAACGCCAGACGACGGTTGTCAACATCCAGTTCCAGAACGATTACTTCCAGCTCTTCGCCAACTTTAATGAAGTCAGAAGGGTGTTTGATTTTCTTCGTCCAGGACAGATCCGATACGTGTACCAGACCGTCGATGCCTTCTTCCAGTTCCAGGAACAAACCGAAGTTCGTCAGGTTCCGAACAACCCCTTTGTGTTTGGTACCAATGGCGTATTTCTCCACCAGTTCCGGACGCGACCAGGGGTCAGCCGTCAATTGCTTGATACCGAGGGACATCTTGCGATCGTTGCGATCCAGCGTCAGCACAACGGCTTCCACTTCGTCGCCCACTTTCAGGAAGTCCTGTGGATTGCGCAGATGCTGCGACCACGACATTTCAGAAACGTGGATCAGACCTTCAACACCCGGCATGATTTCCAGGAACGCGCCGTAGTCGGCCACGTTGACAATCCGGCCTTTCACCTTCGAGCCAATCTGCATGCCTTCCTGCAGCGAATCCCATGGATGCGCCTGGAGTTGCTTCATACCCAGTGAAATCCGTTTTTTGTCTTCGTCGAAATCCAACACAACAACGTTGACTTTCTGATCGAGGTGCAACAGTTCGGACGGGTGGCTGATGCGGCCCCACGAAATATCCGTGATGTGCAACAGACCATCGACACCACCGAGGTCGATAAATACCCCGAAGTTGGTCATGTTCTTGATCACCCCTTCCAGCACCTGACCTTTTTGCAGGTTGTTCAGGATTTGCTGACGTTGTGCTTCAAGGTCTTTTTCGATCAGTACTTTGTGTGAAACCACTACGTTATCGTTGGCGTAATTGATTTTCACCACTTTCACTTCCATTTTCTTGCCGACGAACACGTCGAAATCACGAATCGGCTTCACGTCGATTTGCGATCCTGGCAAGAAAGCTTCAATGCTATAAATATCGACAATCAGACCACCTTTGGTCCGGCGCTTCACGAATCCTTCGATGACCAGGTCTTCGTCCAGAGCGCGCTGAATTTTCTGCCAGGCCGTAATGACTTTGGCTTTCTTGCGCGACAACACCAGTTGACCATTGGGGTCTTCCTGATTTTCTACGTAAACTTCTACTTCATCACCAATTTTCATATCGGGCAGATCGCGGAATTCCGAAGCCGGAACCAGACCATCCGATTTAAAACCAATGTTAAGAATCACTTCCCGGTCAGTAATACCGACAACGGTCCCGATTACTACCTCTTTCTCGTTTACTTGCGCCAGGGTGTTATCGTACAGCTCCGACAGACGATTACGTTCTTCGTCTGAATAACCGCTACCGAAACCCCGGTTGTCTGCCTTATCCCAATCAAAATCAGGCAGTGTTTGCGTTTTGCTCATAAAAGTTTGGTTGTGGCCCATCGATACATCAGCCCCCGGGCCTTCCTGGCTGACTTTTAGTTGATACATGGAGACACTGCCCCAAAAAAGGAGGTGCAAAAATAGTGAAGTTTTCTGGAAAACCATCCAGGGAAGACAAAAAAATGTCACTTCCCGTCAACGGGGCGCTGATGAGCGGGTTGCTCAGTACATTTTTTCGCGTTTGGCCAGGAAAGGCACCCACGTTTCTTCGAGGGAGCCGGAAAAGTCGCGTAGAAAGACTAGAAAAGATGGTTTGAAGGGTTTCTGGTACAATTTCATACCGGCTTCCTCGGGCGTAAGGTCGCCTTTCTGGGAGTTGCAGCGTTTACAGGCCGTGATGAGGTTGTCCCAGTTGGTTTTGCCGCCCCTCGATTTGGGCAGAACGTGGTCGAGGGTCAGGTCTTCGTGTTTGCCGCAGTACTGGCACCGGTTCCCATCACGTTTAAAAATATTCTGACGGTTCAGCATGACCCCCTTGTAGGGGAGATGAATGTAGCGGTGCAGGCGGATGACGGTGGGAGACGGGTACTCAACGTCCACCGTTCGCAGGACAAAACCCTGAGATTTGGCAACCAGTTCCGCTTTGTTCAGGTAGACTAACAAGAACGCTTTCGGTACAGAACAGATGCCTAATGCGCTATAGTCTTGATTAAGTACCAGGACTTTCCTACCCATAAACAATGTATCTGACTCCTACTTTTTCAAGCAAGTTAATGATATTTCATTATAAATGACAGGTTATTCCCGGAATCGTACGTATTTTTTTAACCACGGCCGACGCGCCTGACCGTCAGGCAACTAAGCATCAAAACTGTTCCCGGCTCATCTCCCGCGAAACATCCCGCTCCTTGATCGAGTCGCGTTTGTCGTATAATTTTTTCCCTTTGGCCAGCGCAATCTCCAGTTTGGCAAACCCCCGGTCATTGATAAAAAGCTTGGTTGGGATGATCGTCAACCCCTGATCGGTCAGTTTATTGACCAACCGTTTCAATTCCCGCTTCTGCAACAGCAATTTCCGGTCGCGCAGCGGTTCATGGTTGTTATAGGTTCCTTCGGTATACTGCGAAATGTGCATTTGCCGGACATACAACTCCTCTTTGGAAAATAAACAATAGGCGTCTCCCAGGTTTACTTTTCCCTGCCGAACCGATTTGATCTCAGTGCCCGTAAGCATGATACCGGCGGTGAAAGTCTCCAGAAAAAAGTATTCGAAGGAAGCCCGGCGATTCCGGATTTCGATGTGTTTGGCCAGGGTTTTATCAGACATAACTATAGTGTGGTCAATGTAGTAATCGGATGGCGGTTCCTTTCTTCTTTCCAGAACGTTCACGTGCTGGAAAATAGGTTGGTAAACCGACTTTTAAATACTAAATCAAAAGTACCGATTTGTAAACAAAAAATACCCCGAAGTAATCTCCGGGGTATCAAATGATTCCTGCATTATAAACATTTTCCTGGCGAAGCCGGTGTTTTAACCGCATCCAAAAAGATACGGCGTACAGCCGAATCACAGCCTCAAGACCCTTCTGTACACACCGGCATTCTCCAGGATATCTTCATTTATACACACCCTGCGCGTGTACCAACCTTTAAAATTATAACCCTGTCCTTCCAGGCTAATGGCCGTTATTTAGAAAGATTATCGCATTGAATGAATCGCAATGACTTGTCGATACATACAACATCACCCTACGTTTAACAAATTTTATGCCGTTGTGCTGCTAACCTTCTAAAAACCCGGCATGAATCTTTATTTTGTTGGAAAAAGAACATAAAAAAACCCCACTACGAACTGGTAGTGGAGCTTCGTTTACCGTAGTTGACGGGTTTTTATTTTTTGGTCTGCTTTTGCTGATATTCTTTGTTTAGACCGCCAATGATCGATTTGGTCGCATCCAGCGTGGTGTCTGCGAAGAGAATGCCGCCCCCTCTGGAATAGCCCATCACAAAGTCATACTGATTTTGCTTGTTGACTTTCTTCAGATAATCATGAATCTGATTGTACAGTTCTTCATTCTTTTTTTGCTCTTCTTCCGCCAGTTGCTGAACCACCCGGTCGCGATAGGCCACCAAATCCTGCTGTTTCTTTTGCAAAGCCGCTTCCGTAGCCCGGCCCTGTTCCATCGTCATCGTCTGAGCCCGTTGCTGGAAGAAAGCCACTTCATTTTGCAGTGAACGTCCCTTGTTGTTCAATTCGTTGTCAAGCTGAAACCTTTTGCTTTCCAGCACTTTCCGGGTGTCTTTAAAATATTCATAATTGGTCAGCAAAGAGTCGACGTTGACATAAACCGTCTTGCGGACCGGCGCCGATTTCGTTGTACCGGCAGAAACCGGTTCTGTAGTGTTTTTGTCAGAGAAGTGCAGGTAGTATAAAACTGCTACAGCAACCGCCAGTACGGCGTTCAAAACAAGGGATGCGTTTTTCACAAGAAACAGTTAATTAATGGATTAATGATTTTACAAAGGTACGATTTACTCGTTATGTAGCAATCTGATGCGGCTCTGCGGAGCATTCATTCCGGTTTGGCCATAAAAACCGCACGGACCTGACGGCCCGCCAAACCCGCCAGGCCGCCTGTCAAACCGCCCAGCAGGGGCGTGATGAGGAGCAGAAAAACCGGCGTCTTCGTTTTAAAAAAAAGCTCCGCCATCCGACCCGTCAGAATACCGTCCGTTTGCAGATGAATCAAAAACGCATAGACGAACCAGACTACCGCAATGCCTAAAAAACCGGCACCAAAGGCCCGCCAACCGGTTTTGCTGCGCCAGAAACACACCCCAAATGCCACCAGGGCAATGCTCCACCACGGCAAGAACAACTGTGCGACGGCACTTAACAAAGCGATTAACAAAAAAGGCAGCATAGTTTTAACGGGTCAGTTGAAGCGTCGATTGGATACGCGGACTTTTTTCAGTTACCGATTTGAGATAAAGCAGCTCGTACAAGTCCCCTTTTCGCCAGGTTTCGAGCATATTCAGGTAATAGGGACTGCCGGGATTGCCGGATTGGCCACCCGGAAAAACACCATACGCCCGAACGTCAGGTCCCGTTTGCACAATCATCCGCCACGAGGGCCCGGCCCGGCGCCCGGCGGCATTGACGATGCCGCGCCCTCCGCCAATCTGCACATTCAACGCACTAAAAGCATCCAGACCGGGAATCAGATGCCGAACGGACGTCCCTTTGTGATCGCCCCAGGCCCAGGTTTTGCCCAATGGCCCATGCTGTTTTGCCAGTGAATCAACCGTAGCCCGAAAGCTGCTGGTGACGACTTCCTGAATCGTTTCTTTGCGGTTTGGCGTCTGCACGTTGTCGAACCAGCGGGAAGTGGGCTCTTCGGTGACGAGTTGCAGTGTGCGGTCGGTATTCGGATAACGCAGAGGCCGCCTGGTATTATCCGGAAAATCGTCGGCCCAGATCCCGGCTTCCAGACGGCTGATCCAATTCACGAAAATGGTGCCGGCAATCGATGCCGTATCCTGCTGGTAGTTCCACTGGCGGACGGTTTTCAATGCCTGTTTTTGCGGATCGGAAAGATCTTTTTCCTGAATGTAGGGCAGGAGAACCGGCAGAAATTTGGAAGCCTGATGGTTATATACATCATTTTGCAGATGGCGCAGGCTGTCCACCGTCACGTTTTGCATCTCCGTCAGCCGTTGGTTGATCCGCATGCCCCGGTCGGTCGTTTCAAACTCCCAGTTGATATAATAGGGATAAGTCGGGTCGGTCGACGATTGGTTGGCCGAACTGACAAAGCCCCTCGGCGGATTTTTGACCCGCGGATTCTGAGCCGCCGGAATCCAGCCCTGCCAATCGTTTGCAGCATTCGTACCGTCCAAAAGAAACTTGCCCTGATCGCGCCATTTTAACGGAAACCGCCCATTCGGCGAAATCGCGATGTCTTTGGCCGCATTGGCAAAAACGAAGTTCTGCGCCGGAGCCACGTAATACGACAAGGCCGTTACATAATCGTCGTAGGTTTTGGCCCGGTTTAGCAAATAGAACGTCTTGATGCCATTGTCGACCTCGTGGGCAATCCAGCGAGCGGCATAGCCCGTAGGAATGTTGTTTCGGAATGGTTTGTCTTCGGGCAAATAAACCACCGGGCCGTGGTGGGTATATAATATGGTGTCGACTACCGCCGGTTTTCCTTTTACCCGGATGGTTTCAACCCGCCGACGTACCGGTTTCCACTCCCCGTCGTGCCAGTATTCCTGCCGCCGGTTATCCCGAAAACGAATCTTGTAAAAGTCCAGCACATCGGCCCCGACGTTCGTAACGCCCCAGGCCACGTTCTTGTTAAAACCGATGATGACGCCGGGCGCGCCGGGCAACGACACGCCGTAGACGTTCATCGTGGGTGTAACCAACTGAACCTGATACCAGATGGAAGGCAAACTCAGCGTCAGGTGCGGGTCATTCGCCAGAATCGGGTAGCCCGTAGCGGTTTTCTCCGGACCAACGGCCCAGTTGTTGCTGCCGATGCCCGGGTCGTGCGGCTGCCAGTTCAGCGCAACGTTGCTATCGGTTTCAGTAATTGAGGGCGGTTTTGGTAATTTGACCGGCGTAAAATCCCAGCGCGTGCCGACCGGAATGATGGGGTCCTCTTTAAAAGGATAATCCGGAAACAAACTGGCCGTCAGGGCCGGGCCGAGATGTTGACGGACGTTGGTCATCATCAGATCGTCGGCACCCGCGGCCAGCGTCTGGGTCATCTGCTTGAGGAGAAATGCCACTTTGATGGGCGTCCACGGTTCGGGGGCATATCCCAGCAACTTGTACTCAATCGGGTAATCAGCCGGTTTCAATTGGTCGATGTATGCGTTGATGCCCGCCGTGTAGGCTTCCAGCACCGATTTGGAAACTGGGTCATTCGACATGCCTTCCAGCGATTTTTCAGCACCATAGGCCATACCCAGCCGCCGGTTGTAGCGGTCGAGTTCGACCGCACGGTCACCAATTAGCTCCGAAATCCGTCCGGCAGCCGCGTGGGTTTGAAACTCCATCTGCCACAAGCGGTCGCGGGCCGTTGCGTAGCCCTGGGCAAAATAAGCGTCGTAGTCATTTTTGGCAAAAATGTGCGGAACATGCAGATCGTCGAACAAAATGGTGACCTCCTCCCTCGCACCGTTGACGGATATTTTTTGTTCTGACGACTGACCAACGGTTTCGGCATTCTGCCAGAATCCTTCAAATGGGCTCAGCAAACGCCCCAAAGCCGGAACACTGCCCCAGGGTTGATCGAGTGCAACCGTTACACCAATGGAAATGATTAGACTCAGCAGGGCTTTCAAAACTTTCATAGAGGGAACGGCATGTGCCGGATCATTCACAAAGAAAATTTATTCTTGCTTTTATACCAATACAAAGCCTCTAAACTCCCGGTTTTTTCAACGGTGGCAGTTTACGAATTCCAACGAACAATATCCACCGAATCAGGTTATGAAGCAAAGTTCTTCTAAATGCAACATTTTTAGTAAGTTTGAATCAGAATTACCACTCCACGTATGACCCTGCTGAATACGACATTGAAATGGCTGCTGCTCCGGCGAGTGCCGCGCATCAAAGCTATGATGGCGCATCCCGGCGAGGTTCAGCAGGCGGTTTTTCAGCAGCTCATCAGCAAAGGCCGTCATACGCAATGGGGCCGCCAACACCACTACGATTCCATCCGCACCGTCCGTGAGTACCAGGAACGGGTGCCGGTTTCCTCCTACGAAGACCTGTTTCCGTATATTGAGCGGACGATGAAGGGTGAGCAGAAACTGCTGTGGCCCTCCCGCATTCACTGGTTTTCCAAATCGTCGGGCACGACCAACGCCCGCAGCAAATTCATTCCGGTTTCGCAGGAGTCGCTGGACGAAAGTCATTTTCGGGGCGGCAAAGACATGATGGCGCTTTACATTGCCAACAACCCGGAAAGCAAAACCTTTGAAGGGAAAGGGCTGTCGATTGGTGGTAGTTTACACGAAAATCCGTATGGTCAGCACGGCTACGCGGGCGACGTGTCGGCGGTGGTCATGAAAAACCTGCCGCCCTGGGCGCAGTACATCCGTACCCCGCCCATCGAAGTGGCGCTGATGGACAAGTGGGAGGAAAAAATCGACCGGATGGCCGAAATTGCCGCCCGCGAAAACGTGACGAGTATTCTGGGCGTTCCGACCTGGGCGCTGGTTTTGCTGGAAAAAGTACTGGCCATAACCGGCAAGCAGAATATTCTGGAAGTATGGCCTAATTTTGAAGTCTTTATCCACGGCGCGGTGGCTTTTCAACCCTATCGGGAGCTGTTTTCCAACGAAGTTTTTCCTTCCAACGACACCCGCTACCTTGAAATCTACAACGCTTCGGAAGGTTTTTTTGCGATTCAGGACGATCTGAAGCGGATCGGCGAAATGCTGATCATGCTCGACTACGGTATTTTCTACGAGTTTGTGCCGATGGAAGACGCTGATAAGCCTTTTCCAAAAGCCCTGACCATCGAGGAAGTTGAACTGAATAAGAATTACGCGCTGGTGATTACCACCAACGGCGGACTCTGGCGATACCGCGTCGGCGATACCGTGCGGTTTACCTCAAAATATCCCTTCCGGCTAAAAGTCAGTGGCCGGACCAAGCATTTTATCAATGCCTTCGGAGAGGAAGTGATCATTGAAAACGCCGAAAACGCCATTACGCAGGCTTGCGCAGCAACCGGCGCTACGGTGAGTGATTATACCGCCGGGCCGGTTTACATGGGCAGTGGTACCAACGGCCGGCACGAATGGATCATCGAGTTTTCGAGCGAACCCAACCACTTCGATACGTTCCGCAAGGTCCTCGACCAAACACTCCGGCAGGTCAACTCCGACTACGATGCCAAGCGGTATAACGACATGGTGCTGCATCCGCCCATTGTCCACGCCGTTCCGCGGGGGACGTTCTACGAATGGATGAAAACCCGGGGCAAACTGGGTGGTCAGCATAAAGTGCCGCGCCTGAGCAATAGCCGGGAGTATCTGGACGATATTCTGGGCCGTTTGACAACGCTCTCCTGATGGCCGGTCTTTAGCCGAACGAAGCGATTCCGTCGGTTGTTCTTCCAATGAAGTCTGTCTAATTTTGCCCGAATGAAATCCTTCAACATCCCGGAGTATTACCGCAGTACCATCATCAGCCCATTGAAAGAACTTCGGCGGAAACGCGATAAGCTCAAGCGCGATTTTACGCCCACGATTCTTGATTTCGGTTCGGTCCGCTTCCGCATTGCCCGGCACTTTGGGTTCTGCTATGGCGTCGAAAACGCCATTGAAATTGCCTATAAAGCGATTGCTGAAAATACCGGAAAACGCATTTTTCTGCTCAGTGAAATGATTCACAATCCGGATGTGAACCGGGATTTGCAGGAACGCGGGGTGCAGTTTATTATGGAAACCTCGGGGAAACAGATTATTCCTTGGGAGGAATTGCGGAAGGACGATGTCGTAGTGATTCCGGCGTTTGGCACGACCATCGAAATTCAGCAGAAACTGACCGACATCGGCCTGAATGTCGAACAATACGATACGACCTGCCCCTTTGTCGAAAAAGTGTGGAACAAAGCCACGCAAATCGGGCAGAAAGACTATACCGTGGTGGTTCACGGCAAACCGTCGCACGAGGAGACCCGCGCTACGTTTTCGCACAGCAAGGAGTCGGCACCGACCGTGGTGGTGAAAGACATGGCGCAGGCGCAGCGGCTGGCGACGTATCTCACCGGCGAGTCGACCAAAGAATCGTTTTATGCCGAATTCAATGGCCAGTTTTCGCCCGGTTTTGATCCCGAACGGGATTTGCAGCGCATTGGCGTCGTCAATCAAACCACCATGCTGGCGTCGGATACGCAACAGATTGCCGATTTCCTGAAAACCGTCATGATTCGTCACTACCGTCTGCTGCCAGACGAGGTCGACAGCCGCTTTGCCAACACCCGCGACACGCTTTGTTATGCGACCAACGACAATCAGGATTCTACCTACGCCCTGCTGACGCATCCCGCCGATTTCACGATTGTTGCGGGCGGCTACAACAGTTCCAATACGCTGCACATCGTGGAGTTGTGCGAAGAAAAACTGCCGACGTATTTTATTGAAACCGAACAGAAAATTCTGTCGCGGGAATTGATCCGGCATTTTAACCTGCATACAAAACAGGAAGTGGTTACCAAAAACTTTCTGCCGGATCAAAAACCGGTCACCGTTCTACTGACCTGCGGAGCGTCCTGCCCCGACGCGGTGGTGGAAGGCATTCTTCTTAAAATCGTCTCTTTTTTTGCCGATGCCCACCCGGTTGAAACCGTCATGGCGGAAGTCGAACAGCAGTTCGCTTCCTGAAATCCAGTGGACAATCGCCATAAATGTCCTGCGATGACAGTAAAAAGCAAAATAACCGTACTTTGCATTGCCTAAAAGGTGATAACCGATTGTGCGTGCTTTACACGGCAGGCCGAGGAAAAACCGTAGAAATCAAGACCAGATCATAACCAATCAACCCGTATGTACACCATTGGTATCAACACATTTTTATTTACGTCGCCCTTCACGAATGAAAGCGTAAAGTGGTTTTCAAAATTTGCGGAATGGGGTTTCGATACGGTCGAAATCGGGTTGGAAGATCCCGCCAATGTCGATCCACAACTGGTCAAACAAGCTCTGGCCGACGCCAAACTAGGTTGTAAGACGGTTTGCGCGGCCATGGGACCCGAACGGGATTTCCGTGGAGACGACGAACAGCAACAAACGGCGATGACGTATCTGAAAAGCTTGCTGGATGTCATGGAAATCATTGGGGCTGAAATGCTGGTGGGGCCATTGTATTCAAGTGTGGGCCGTGCCGAAGCGACTCCGAAAGACGTGTATGCCGAACAGCAAAAAGCCGTCGTTAAAAATCTGAAAGAACTGGCCGCTTACGCCGAAAGCAAAGGCTTGAAAATAGCACTTGAACCACTGAACCGATTCGAAACCGACTTTATCAATACCGCCGATCAGGCCATCGAACTGGCCGATCTGGTGGGTAACGACGCCGTTCGGCTGCACCTGGACACGTTTCACATGAACATCGAGGAGAAATTTCAGGCCGATGCCATTCGCAAAGCCGGTTCACGGCTGGAATTACTGCACAGTTGCGGTTGCGACCGGGGTATTCCGGGCAATGATCACATCGACTGGCCTTCCATTGGTCAGGCACTGAAAGACATTGATTTTAAAGGCCAACTGGTCATCGAGTCGTTTACACCCGAGGTGAAAGCCATTGCCAAAGCCGCAGCCATCTGGCGCGACATCGAAGCCTCCGGCGAAGACATTGCCGTGAAGGGGCTGGCGTTTTTGAAGACGGTATAATGATGATTATCCGTTGATAATGAGTGACTTATTGAATTATAAATGTAAAATGAGGAATGCCAAATGTAAAAGTAGTTAGGCTCACTACACTTTTACATTTGGCATTCCTCATTTTACATTTATAATTTTTTCTCCTTTACTCCTCCGGAACCCGCACATTGACCTGACTCGGCACGCTTTCGTTGTGCAGTCGATCCAGCGACGTGATCAGGTACACATACCGGCCATCGGCTTCGGCGGTTCGGTCGATAAACCGGGTGGTTCGCTCGCCCACGCAAATCGCCAGAATGTGAGTCGGGTCTTCCGTATTCACCTTGTCTTTCCGGTCAAAACGATACACCACATAATACCGGGCTTTGTCGCCATCGGGTGCCGGGCCGGGCTCCTGCCAAAGCAGTTCTACGCCCTCGGACGTCGGCCGGGCTTTCAGCTCTTTGGGCGAAAGGGGCGGTTCGGGATCTTTCCAGGGCATCGGCGGAATCAGCGCCGGATACCGGTAAAAATTTGTCAGCAATGTATCACGAACGCCATTCAGATTATCCGTCAGGGATTTGGAGCTAAAGAAAATGCTGCCATGAATCTGGCTGAACTGCCGGTTGTAGTTCAGTTGGGTCGTCATCTCGTTCGGATCGTTCCAGGCGCGGTCACGCGGGGTAGAGCGGTTAATCCGAAATGCCCCCTGACCAATGTAGAGATGCCGGTCGAAACCGTTTTTGATCCACCAATCGACCAAAAGCCGGTACGGAACCTTCTGAAAATCTGTACTAAAATACACTTGTGGCGCAATGTAGTCGATCCAGCCTTCCCGAATCCATTTGCGGGTATCGGCATACAGATCGAAGTAGGACGTTAAACCGCCCGTCGTGAGCGAGCCTTCGGGATCCTGACTGCTGTTTTTCCAAACCCCAAACGGACTGACGCCAAACTTCACATACGGTTTCAGGGCCTGAATCGAATCCCGGAGCTGGTGAATCAACTGGTTGATGTTTTCCCGACGCCAGTTCGCCAGGTTCATGCCGTTGAAATACGTTTTATAGGTCACCTCGTCGTGAATAACCTGTCCGGCCACTCCGTACGGATAAAAATAATCGTCAAAATGAATGCCGTCGACGTCGTAATTCCGAACGATGTTGGTCACAATACCGGTCACGTAATTACGGACTTCGGGCAAACCCAGATTGAATAGTTTCCGGCCACCGTATTGCAGCATCCATTCTGGTCGGCGGAAACTGATGTGATCGGGCGTAACGCTGGAATTTTTACTGAATGTGGCCCGGTCGAGATTAAACCAGGCGTGAAATTCCATACCGCGGTCGTGGGTTTCCCGGATCATAAATTCCAGCGGATCATAGAACGGCACCGGGGCGCGGCCCTGCTGGCCCGTCAGCCAGAACGACCAGGGTTCCGAACTTTTGGCGTAAAAAGCATCCGCAGCCGCCCGGATCTGCACCACCACGGCGTTGATGCCCGCCCGCTGGTGCTGGTCGAGCAAAGCAATGAACTCGGCCTGCTGATTTTCGGCCGGCAGCCCCCGCACACTCGGCCAGTCGATGTTGTCTACCGTTGCAATCCAAACCGCCCGAAACTCCCGCTTAGGTGGAAGCTGGGCAATCGCGTCAGACGTTTCCCAAAAAATGCAGACGAAAAAGACAAAGAAAGCCCGGTAGTGAAAGCGCATGCGCACGAGATTGGTCAAAAAAGATGATGCTCAAAGATACGGAAGAACCCTCTCCCCTTTCAAACTTTGTTACCAATCGGTTTATTGCGTTGCCTCAGTCGCAGCCCCCTGAGTCAAAGCTCTTCCTTTTTGGATTTAAAGAAGACAATTGCTTTTTTTTGGGAAGTCTTTTCAGAAAACCGCCCCGGCATACACAAAATATTATTTGGAAAAAATTTAGGAACGGTTAATATTAATGTTGAACAGTATTTGGTATAACTATTGTATACAGTAATTTTGTAGCTAAAATTGGGCCGCAAAACCAATCATTATTTTACATTTTAGTAAATAATCCATATTTTTTTATAAAAATAAAAGGATTGTGGTTAATTTTGCGTGATCTCATATTGGTTGGATAAAGTTTTAAGGTCATCACTATTATGTCAGGAATCAAGCTCGATCAGATTGATCGGAAAGTATTAGAAATTCTACAGACAAACGCTAAAATCACCAATGCCCAACTGTCGAAGGAAATTGGTTTGTCCCCCGCACCTACCCTTGAGCGCGTCAAAAAACTGGAAACTTCGGGCATCATTCAGAGCTACCATGCGCAACTGAACCGGGACCGGGTTGGCCTGGGTGTTACAACGTTTGTGCAGGTGTCGCTGGTTGGTCATAAGAAGCAGGTAACCGAATCGTTTGTCAACGCCGTGAAGGGAATTCCGGAGATTATCGAATGCCATCACATCACGGGTTCCGGCGATTTTCTGCTGAAAGTCATCGCCAAAGACATTGCCTCGTACCAGGTTCTGATGCTGGAAAAAATCAACGAAATCGAAGAAGTCGCCAGCACCCAAACCATGGTCATTCTGTCGACTTTCAAAGAAAGTAAAGTACTTCCGATCCCTTGAAAAAGAAATTAATATCGAATAATGAATGTTGAATAACGAATATCGAAGTTTAAAAAGCGTGCAGAGCTACTTCGATATTCGTTATTCAACATTCATTATTCGATATTAAAGCTCATCCTCTCCGCGCTTTCCTCCGTTCTTCTCTCCGCAATTTTTTCAGGCTATCCAAACCGTCCTTGGCTTCTTTGTGCTGGCTGGATTTGCGGTCGGCTTTGTCAATGACTTCCTTGTAGTAGGTTTGCGCCTGGTCGTAATTTTTTTCCGCAGCCGCAATTTTTCCCAGACTCAATACCGACGCCCAGTAATAGGCTGCATCATAGGAGTTAGTCTGTTTGGCAAACTCGATGGTTTTCAGGTAATACTGCTTGGCTTTGGCCAAATCACGGGTATAATGCTGATTGTTGTACGCCAGAATATACGCTGCTGTTCGACCCCCAACGCCTTCATAACCGTCCATCCCCCGTTCAATTTTGCTTAAAATGCTGTTGGAAGCGGATGTAGCTTCGTTGCTGTAGCCGCGCACAAAAGCCGTCCGGGCATAATACCGCTCGAAATAGGGATTGTCGGGATACTGCTGCCACATGTATTTGGCCAGATCATACGCCTTTTCGTACTGGTTCTCCATGCTATAAATCTGAAGCAGGAAATACCGGGCCTCGGTTCGGGTATAAAAAGCGTTGTTGGCGGTTTTTTCCAACTGCCGAATGCCTTCCTCTTTGTTGCCTTTCGGGAAAAACATCAAAATCGGTTTCAAAGCCGGGTAGTTTTTTGGAATCCACTGGGCGTAGTAATTGAACAACCCATCGCCAAACAGCAGTTCGGGCGTCAGATCACCATTGCCTTTGCATTTATCAAAATATTTCAGGGCGTTTTTTCCGGCCCAAGTGGCCTTTGCCCATTTCTTACGCTCCGAATACAATCGCCCTTTGAAACCGTAGCCAGCCGCCAGAAAAAACGCGGGTTCTACTTTGTTTTCTTTATCGTCATACAACTTTTCGGCTTTTGTAATCGTCGTATCCAGGTAGGCCAGACACTTGTCATCAAAGTCGGTATTTTCGGTATTGGGGACAATTTTCCACCACTCGGCGAGGGCCATCAAAAAGTACGGCATCGGGTGATCGGGATACCGCATTTTCAGCCAGCGAAACTCTTTGTCGGCTTCGTAAAATTTGTAATTATACAAGTTATTGATAGCTTCCGCCGACTCGATCTGAACGTCGGGACGCTTCATCAGCATATCGTATTTTTTGTCAAATTCAGCCAGTGAATAGACCTGAGCGCGAGTCGTTAAGGTCAGAAACAAGCCGATTAGAACCAGAAGGTTTTTTTTCATTTTTAAAGGACACGGATATCGTCTTCTATCAACGAAGTTTTTGAATTTCCAGTTTACGCCACCAAAAGTTTTTACGAACCCTTTCGATGCCTTACCTTTGAGTTTCGCGCCAACGGCTATACCATGCTGACTATCAAAGACAAGAGTTTCGTTCCGTTTATTGATCAAAACACGCTGAAAAACCGCATTGTTCAGTTGGCCGAACAGATTAATGAGGACTACCGGGACCGGGAGCCCATGCTGGTGGTGGTGCTGAACGGCGCTTTTATCTTCGCGGCTGAACTGATGACGCACCTGACCATTCCGTGCCGGGTCACTTTTATTCGGGTCAGTTCCTACCAGCAGACGGCTTCAACGGGCGTTGTCAAACACATCCTGGGCCTGAGCGAGTCGCTGGCGGGTCAGGATCTTATTCTGATTGAGGACATTATCGATACCGGACTCACCATCCAGCAGGTTTCTCAGCAACTGCTGGAGCAGCAGCCCGCATCCCTGGAAATCGCGACGATGCTGTTCAAACCGGAATCTTTGCAGATTGACGTCGCCATTAAATACGTCGGTTTCGAGATTCAAAACGAGTTTGTCGTCGGCTACGGATTGGATTACGACGGTTTTGGCCGCAATACAAAAGAGATTCTGATACTCGCCTAACGGTCTACTTCACCCATTACGACATCGATCGAGCCGATGATGGCGACTAAATCGGCCATCATGGCACCTTTGGAAATTTCGCTGATGACCGACAGGTTGTGATATGAACACGACCGAGCCCGACACCGGAAAGGCATATCGGCCCGGCCGTCGGCCCGGAAGTAAAAACCCAGTTCACCCTTCGGAATTTCGCCCCGGATGTAAAACTCCTGCGCTTTCGGACGGATTTTTTTGGGCGCCATCGCCTGCGGATCAAAATCCCGGGTGCGTTTCAGATCGCCCGTCAGCCGCGCCAGGCATTGTTCGGCAATTTTCACCGACTCCCAACATTCCAGCACGCGCACATAATTGCGGTCCCAGCAGTCACCCAGCGTCCCGACGGTTCCTTCACCAATCGGAATGTCAAAATCCAGCTCAGGATACACGGAATAGGCATCGACCCGGCGCAGATCGTAGCGCAAACCCGATGCCCGCAAAACCGGCCCTGAACAGCCGTAATTGATGGCCACCGGCAACGGCAACACGCCCACATGAGCGGTTCGTTTCACGAAAATCTTGTTTTCGATCACCAGTTGCTGCAATTCCACCAGTTTCGGTTTCAGGTAAGTCAGAAACTCCTGACACCGTTCTTCAAAACCAACCGGCAAATCGTAATATAAACCGCCAATCCAGATGTAATTATAGAGCATCCGCGCCCCGCTGACCCATTCCAGCAACCGTTGGAGGTGCTCGCGGTCGCGCATCATCCACAGAAACGGCGTGTAGGCGCCAATGTCCAGCGCGTAGGTTCCAATGGCCACGAAGTGCGACGCCAGTCGGTTTAGTTCCGAAACCAGCACCCGGATGTATTCGATCCGGCGGCCGTTGGGCGTCGTCAGCAGTTCCTTGTCGATCCCCAGCATCCGCTCGACGCCCATGCAAAAGACGTGCTCGCTGTTCATGGCAGCCATATAATCCAGGCGGTCGACAAACGGCAGGATCTGGTTATACGGCAAGGCTTCGGCGTGTTTCTCGAAACAGCGGTGCAGATAGCCCAAATGCGGCACGACATCGACAATAATCTCGCCATCGGTGACGATTTCCAACCGGAGAACACCGTGCGTCGAGGGGTGTTGTGGCCCCATGTTCAGAATCATCTCGCCGGAGCCGAGTTCATCGAGCGTATATTTATTCGGCTCGGAAGCCTGAAACACGCCGGGCTGGTAGTCGTATTGGATGGTTTGTGTGGTCATCGTCCGTCAAAGGTCGGCAGGAGACGTTCAAAAGTCAAACCCGGCAGGGTTTTCGGTATACGGTTTTCAGTTTACGTTGGCTGACGCAAGTTTAGGATGAATGCGTCAGCCACCGTAAACTGAAAACCATATACCGACTCAACAATTATTTCGCTATCAACCATTGTGGTTTTTAAGACTTTATCTTACCTTTGCGTTCCTGTTTGAGAAAATATTTACAGCAATGGCTAAGAAAGGCAATAGAATTCAGGTGATTTTGGAGTGTACGGAGCAGAAGGATACGAATGTACCGGGTACTTCACGCTACATCACCACCAAAAACCGTAAGAATACGCCAAGCCGGATCGAACTGAAAAAGTACAATCCGAACTTGAAACGCGTAACCGTACACAAAGAAATTAAATAATTGTAACCGCGGGACTGTTCCCGACGATCCAAGATGGCAAAGAAAGTTGTTGCAACCCTGAAGAAGGAAGGTGGCGGTAAGAACTTCGCGAAGATTATCAAAGCCGTGAAGTCGCCGAAAACCGGTGCCTACACCTTTAGAGAAGAAATGGTCCCGCTGGAAGAAGTACAAGCCGCGTTGAAAGGCTAGTTTTTCCGGTTTTATGGTACAGCGAAAGTCCCCTTTGTGGGACTTTTTTGTTTGTATCTTTGTTCGACAAAACAGACACGAGGCTGTATACGTACGAATCGCCGTCTGTAGTCTGCCATCCAACGTTCTAACGACAAAGAAATGGGTCTGTTTGATTTTTTCTCGAAGGAAAAAAAAGAATCACTCGATAAAGGGCTGGAGAAGTCCAAAGAAAGTTTTTTCTCGAAACTCAACCGCGCCGTCGTTGGCAAATCGACGGTCGATGAGCAGGTTCTGGACGAACTGGAAGAAGTCCTGATTACGTCGGATGTGGGCGTTGGCACCACCGTGAAAATCATCCGGCGCATCGAAGACCGCGTTGCCCGGGATAAATACGTCAGCACCAGCGAACTCGATACCATCCTGCGGGAAGAAATTGCCGCCTTGCTGGCTGAAAATAAATCGGAGGATGTTGACGAGGATTTTTCGTTGCCTGCCGGCAAAAAACCGTACGTGATCATGGTCGTGGGCGTCAACGGCGTGGGCAAAACCACCACCATCGGCAAACTGGCCTCGCAGTTTCACCAGCGCGGCTATAAAGTAGTATTGGGCGCGGGCGATACGTTCCGGGCAGCCGCCGTTACGCAATTGAAACTGTGGGGACAGCGCGTTGGCGTTCCGGTGATTGAACACGGCATGAACACCGACCCCTCAGCCGTGGCTTTCGATGCCGTTAAAAAAGCCGTAGATATGAACGCCGATGTGGTGATTATTGACACCGCAGGGCGTTTGCACACGAAGGTGAATTTGATGAACGAGCTATCGAAAATCAAACGCGTTGTGCAGAAATTCCTGCCCGAAGCGCCCCACGAGGTTTTGCTGGTACTCGACGGGTCGACCGGCCAGAATGCGTTTATTCAGGCCACGGAGTTTACCAAAGCGACGGATGTGACGGCACTGGCCATCACGAAGTTAGACGGAACGGCCAAAGGCGGTGTGGTGATCGGTATTTCGGATCAGTTCAAGATTCCGGTGAAGTACATTGGTGTGGGTGAAAAAATCGAAGATTTGCAGACCTTCCACAAGATGGAGTTCGTGGATTCGTTTTTTAAGAAAATCTGACAATGACTGTTGTAACCGATTTAGAGGCTGTTAATCGCGAAGTGACCGACATCATGAAACGGCACTACGGCGATCGGCTGGCTAAAATTTTGCTATTCGGTTCCTATGCCCGGGGCGATTTTAACGAAGAATCGGATGTAGATTATTTGGTGTTACTGGACGAAGAAAACGTTTCCCCCTTTAAGGAAGTCGCCACGACCGTTGCTGATCGAAACGCGTATTATCTCGAAACATTAATTGCCATCTCAGCGGTTGTAATCTCTCATAGTCAATTCCTTACCTCAAACCGCTTTTTTTTCAGAGAGGTCAGAAAAGACGGAAAATGTATCTATGAGCGAGGATTTACAACTAGCTGTTAAGAAAGCTGAAGCCTATCTGGCAAATGCTAGAACACTCGTGTTGACAGATTTTCCACTTGGTGCTGTTACATCCAGTTATTACAGCTTTTTCTGGCTCATACGTGGTCTACTTTCTGATAAAAACGTCCTTACAAAACGACATTCTGCCACTCGCGAAATGTTCTCCCTGCATTTTATAAAGTCAGGTGAAATACCTGAGCGATTCAAAGATGATTTGAATCTGCTATTTGACCGTCGCCAAATAGCAGATTATGACCTGGAGGGCGATTTTCCTCTTGAGGAAATCAATGATTTGATCATAAGATCCGAAAATTTCCTTCATTTTGTCAAAGAGAAATATGCCTGATAATCAACTCTCCAACATTCTAAAACCATCTTTGCTCCTGCTGGCATTCACCCTTTTCGTCGCCTGCAAACCCAGCCAGAACAGCAAGTCATTTCAGGGCATTTGCGGAACGGTTCTATTCAAATCCGGCAACCACATGCCCGGCCCCGACCGTCCGCAGCCGAAAGGCCAGCCCGCCGTTCGGGAGGTTTTAATTTATGAATTGACGAAAATTGACCAGACCGCAGCCACCGACGACGGCTTTTACTCCAAAATCAACACCCGGCTCATCAAAAAAATCAAATCCGATCAAGACGGAAAATTTTGCGTCAGTCTGCCCGCCGGAAGTTATTCCGTTTTTGTACAGGAAGAAAAAGGCTTATACGCCAACCTCTCCGACGGCCAAAACAACATTTTTCCGGTAACGGTGGAGAAAAACCGCCGGTCCACAATCGCATTTGATATTTCGTACCAGGCGGTATTTTAACCGTTATGAACGCTTTTCTGATCACGGTTTCGGTGCTGGCTCCCTTTGCCTGGGTCATCTACAAGTTGCTCCGCTACACTGCTAAGTCGCTGGGCGATGAATCGCCGTTAGCAACCGTTGTGAGCTACAAAATCGACGATTTGGAGTATTTTATCAGCTTCAATTTTTTCTTTTTAATCTTCTTTACCCTGATTAATCTATTTTTTCTTTACGCTACCGTGTTCTTTCTGATTCCCGCTGCTGCCGTCTACTGGCATTGTTTTATTACAGTAGGTTGTCTGGCTATCTCGGTTTACGCCTTGTGGTGGTGCATACTCATTTTTCGGCTTGACTGGCAATATTGGACCATTACCAGGGGGAAAACGATCACGATGGACCCGGCTGATAAAAGCCTGGAAATAGCGACCAGCGACGAAACCGTTTGCTTCACAGCCGCCGAGGTAGATGGGGTTGAAAAACATGGACCTGGTTTTAATTCCGGCAAACTCGTTGCTGGCTACCGTTATTTCATTTTTAAATTGAAAGACGGGCGTCGGATTTATCTCAATCATAACAAAAGCTACCTCGATTTCGCCATCGACGACTATTTCAAAACCGTTCCGATTCAGTATGTCCCGCATAAAATTCCGTGGATTGTTGCCCCATAACTTTCTCCTGAATTGTACTTTTCCGAACTTTGCCCAAAATACCAGTGTTGTGCCAAAACGGTCACCGCTTTGGCTGTGTCATTTAATCCGGTCGGATCAACAATCCATCATCCGACACGCGGACAATCCTGTTAATCAGGCTAATCCGTTTTAATCTTGGTCTACTTTGAAAACAAAAGGATTACGCACGAATAAAATCAATATCGTCACGCTGGGCTGCTCCAAAAACCTGGTGGATTCGGAAGTACTATTCACCCAACTGAAAGGCAACGGCTACAACGTTTCGCACGAATCGAAGAAAGACGATGCCAACATTGTGGTGATCAATACCTGCGGTTTTATCGATAATGCGAAGGAAGAATCGATCAACACCATTCTGCGGTATGTGGATGCCAAAGATGCGGGCGTGGTCGACAAAGTATACGTAACCGGGTGTTTGTCACACCGCTACAAAGACGAACTGGAAATTGAAATGCCGACGGTCGATGCGTGGTTTGGCACCAATGAACTGCCACGCTTGCTCAAAACGCTGAAAGCCGATTACAAACACGAGCTTGTGGGCGAAAGGCTTTTGACGACCCCCGCCCATTATGCGTACCTTAAAATTGCGGAAGGCTGCGACCGCCCCTGCTCGTTTTGCGCCATTCCGCTCATGCGCGGACACCACGTTTCGCGCCCGGCCGAAGAGCTAATCAAGGAAGCGCAGTCGCTGGCCCGGCGCGGTACCAAAGAACTGATTCTGATTGCCCAGGATTTGACCTATTACGGGCTGGATATTTATAAAAAACGCACGCTGGCCGACCTCATCAACCGCCTAGCCGACGTTGAAGGCATCGAGTGGATTCGGTTGCAATATGCCTACCCGTCCGGTTTTCCGATGGATGTGCTCGATGTGATGCGCGAGCGGTCGAACGTATGTAACTACCTCGACATGCCGCTGCAAACCGGCTCGACCGAACTCCTGAAATCCATGCGCCGGGGCATTACCCGCGAGAAAACCGAAGCCCTGATCGACACCATTCGCGAAAAAGTACCCGGTATTGCGCTCCGAACCACGTTGATTGTCGGCCATCCCGGCGAAACCGAAGCGATGTTTGACGAAACGTACGATTTTGTCGAACGGATGCGGTTTGACCGGCTGGGGGCTTTTACGTATTCCCACGAAGACAACACGCATTCGTACACCATGCCCGACGACGTGCCGGCCGACATCAAGCAGGAACGCGCCGACGCCATCATGGATCTGCAACAGGGCATTTCGGCGGAGTTGAATCAGGCTAAACTCGGCAACACCTATAAAGTGCTTTTCGACCGGAAAGAAGGCGGTTTTTTCATTGGCCGAACCGAGTTTGACTCGCCCGAAGTCGACAATGAAGTGCTTGTTCCGGCGGGGCAATACGTCCGCCAGGGCGATTTTGCCCGGGTCCGTATTACGGAAGCCCACGAGTTCGACGTATACGGCGTCGTAACCGAATAACAAAAACAGCTAACTCCCTCTCAACCAAGCCGGTTTTTCAGTATATTTGGGACCGAACCTTCCCGACGGTATGGCTCCTCTTTACCGGCTTGTTGTTTTTCTGTGTCTACTCTCTCCGGTTTTTGTCTGGGCAGACCAACCCGTCATACCCGTTCCGTCCGGTAATCAGACACTGGTTCTCGATCATGATCTCTGGTTCGTTCAGGATACGGCCCATCGCCTGACCATCGATCAGGTCGTGCGACCGGAAATGGCCGCAACGTTCCAGCCCAGTTCGTCGCCCATTCCGAATTTTGGCTACAGCAGCGGCAATCAGTTTTCACACCCGGTCTGGGTGCGCTTCCGGCTGAAAAATACGACGAATCAAATTCAGGCGCTGTTCTGCGAAATCGATTTCTGGGCCTTCGACGACCTGCAACTGTTTATTACCGACGGTCAAAAAGTCGTTTATACCTCTCCCGTATACGGCTGGAAAACGCCCGTTACGCAGAAAATGGTTTACCACCGCAACTACTGGTTTCCGTTTACCTTGCCCGCGGGCATGGAAGTGACCTGTTACGTTCGGTCCTTCAAAAGCCGGGGCGTCCAGGTCGTTCCGATCACCATTCGGCCACAAGGAGGGCTCGACACCTTCATTCTGGGCGATTACGCGTTCTGGGGTGGTATTTTTGCAGTCTTTCTCTTCGTTATTGCCATCAGTTTTTTCTTTTACCTGACCACCTTCGACCGGATTTACGCGAAGTACATTCTCTGTGTAATCGGTCTGGCCGGTTATTTTTTCATCAACGACGGTTTTTTATACCAGTTCTATTTCGACAGTCAGTTCCGGATGCCCAACCGAAACATCTACTTCGTGTTTCCGTTGCTGCTCTTTTTCTTCCAACTGCTGTTCGTGCGTTCATTTTTGTCGCTGGAAAAAACCCCGAGTCGTCTGTGGCATCGCGTGGCAACGGTGGCGCTGGTGGGTGGTGTTTTCTGTTTGACGTCTTTGCTGGTCGAATGGATCACGTATGTTCCTCCCCTGGTCGAGCTGATGGTGATGCGGCTTTTTATCGTTTTTTACTGGCTGCCGATGCCGCTGATCTGGGCTTTCATCGTCATCAACCTCATCCGGCGCTATCGCGTGCAGGAAGCCTGGCTTTATCTGGTGGCCGTCAGCCCGTTTTACACCCTCAATTTTCTGGTGATTCTCTGCAATCTCAAGTTGTTTCCGACCTACGCGTTTCTGGAAAGCTACGAGAATTTCGCCCTGGCGGCTTTGTTTGAAGTGATGGTGCTGACTTTCGGACTGGCCTACCGGTATAAACTCATCCGCGACCACAACGAACGGCTTAGCGAAGAACGCACCCAGCAGCAACGGCTGGCTTTTGAAGCCCATGTGCAGGGGCTTCAGCTCAGAAATGAATCCTTCCAGGAAAAAGAACGCATTGCCCGCGATCTGCACGACAACGTGGGCGCGCAATTGTCGTTCATTGTCAACAGTTTGCAGCAAATCGCGCGTCAGGCCGAAAAACAGCCGGTCGCCAACACCCGGCCGTTGTCGTCGCAGCTCCGTTCCGTCGTCGATTACACCCGCGAAGCCATCAAGATGCTCCGCGATACCATCTGGGCCATCCACCAGGAGAGTTTTACGCTGGAAGAATTTGAGGAACGAATCAACCACTACGTCAGCCGGTATTTTCAGCAACTGGACCCGCTTCAAATTACAATCCACACGGAAGGTGAACTCACCCAGCCGCTGACGTCGGTTCAGGCCCTGAACATGTTCCGGATCATGCAGGAAGCCCTGCACAACGTGGTCAAACACGCACAGGCTACGGAAGTGACGGTTTTGCTGCTCGCCAAGCCCGACGGATCTTTCCAACTGAGTGTCAGCGATAACGGCAACGGTTTAGCCTGGAATCAGGACGAATCGCTCGACAACCACTACGGGTTGCAAAACATGAAAAAGCGCGCCGAAGAACTGGGTGGCCAGTTCCGGATTTACTCCGATCGCGGCACGGTCGTGGAAGTGGCGGTCTGATCGTTATTCCATCCAGACGGTTTTGATATTCAGGAATTCTTTCATCCCGACTTCCGCCAATTCCCGGCCGAAACCCGACAGTTTTACCCCACCGAACGGCACCCGCGGGTCGGAGCGCATCAGCGAATTGACAAACACCGAACCGGCCTGAATCTGCCGCGCCAGCCGTTCGGCCCGCTCCAGATCCCGCGTCCAGAGTGCCGAGCCCAGACCGTACTGGGATTGATTCGCGAGCTTCACCGCATCCTGTTCGTCTTTTGCTTCAACGATAACCGCCAGCGGACCGAACGTTTCCTGATCGAAAGCCGTCATTCCCGGTTTTACTCTATCCAGCAAAATCGGTTGCACATTACAACCTTCCCGGTTTCCGCCCGATAGCATGCGGGCGCCCTGCCGAACGGTTTCCGCACACTGGCTCTCAATTGTTTCGGCCAGATCGACCCGCGCTACCGGCCCCATAGTCGTGGTTTCCAGCGTCGGATCGCCCTGCTGAATGGCCTGGATATGGCTAAGTACCTGCTCCGTAAATTCTTTCCTGACCGATTTTTCAACGATAAACCGCTTGGCGGCAATGCAGCTTTGCCCGGCGTTCTGCATCCGCGACTGCACGGCGGTTTGGGCGGCTTTTTCCAGATCGGCATCGGCCAGTACAATCAGGGCGTCGCTACCGCCCAGTTCGAGCACCGATTTTTTGATCTGGCTGCCAGCAATCGACGCCACCGACATCCCGGCTTTTTCGCTGCCGGTGAGTGTGACGGCTTTCACGCGCGGGTCTTTCAGAACGGTTTCGACGGTTTTCGATTCGATAAGTAAGGACTGAAACGTGCCGGTCGGAAAGTCGCAGGCCCGGAAGATTTCTTCAATCGCCAATGAACAGCCACTGACGTTGGCGGCATGTTTCAGCAACCCGACGTTGCCCGCCAGCAACGACGGAATGGCAAACCGGAACACCTGCCAGAACGGAAAATTCCAGGGCATCACGGCCAGCACCACGCCCAGCGGTTCGTAGGCTACAAAACTCTTTTTAGCTTCTGTCTTGATCGTCAGGTCAGCCAGAAACCGGGGGGCGTTTTCGACGTAATAATCGCAGCCAACGGCACATTTCTCCACTTCGGCTACGGCTTCCTTGAGCGTTTTGCCCATTTCAGCCGTCATCAACGCCCCATACCGCTGTTTTTCCTGGCGCAAATGAACCGCTACGTTCCGAAAATAGGCCAGGCGTTCTTCCAGCGAAAGCGCCGACCAACCCGTAAAAGCGCGGTCGGCTTTCTTAATTTTCTGGTCGAGCGACTCCGCACGCAGGGCCGGATAGGACTTGATTTTTTTCTGGGTGTAGGGGTTGACGGACGTGAAGTTCATGGCCTGTGGTTTTTATTTCTAAACAAAAAAATACCCTAACCGACTGACCAGTTAGGGTGAAATTTCAGCAGCAATCCTTATTGCACGCAGTGAATACCCGATAAGGGTCCGGTATCTTTTTCGATTTCCCGCACCAGCATCACCATCGTATCGATCATCTGTTCAACCCGTTCGCGACCGGCAATGGCCTGGAACTTCTCCCGAATCTCCTCCATGCAGTTGAAAACCGCTACCATCAACTGTTTCCCGCGTTCATTGATAAAAATCTGGCTGGAACGCGAATCGCGCTCATTTTTCACCGTGTAAATATAGCCGTCGTCTTCCAGCAACTTGACGACCTTGCTCATGGCCTGTTTGGTAACACCCGCCCGTCTTGCCAGCTCATTGTTCGTAATGCCATCCTCCTCCAGATTGGCCAGAAAGGCAATGTAACTCGCTTTAAAATCCGGAAAACCCAGCTCAGGAAGCCGTTGCTCGACATAGCGGCCGATGAACCGCTTCATTTTCGACATGACCCGGCCTAACGTCCGCTCACGCACTTTGTAAAAAAACTGAAAATCAAACGGTTTTTCAACCGCCACCACTTCGGTATTCATACGTCTTCCTTTGCGTCGTTACAGAGCCGACAAGTTACAAACTTTTCACAAGGTGAGGAACATCGGCTGCGTAAACGGTCGTTGGCCGGGCTTCATCGCCTGCTATTAAAATCCCGTTAAAGTACGAAAACAACTAGTCAATTAAGTTGACTATTCTCGAAACTTCTCCTACTTTTGCCCAAAACTAGTCAACCTAGTTTACTAAAACAAGATTCGTATAACTTTTCCTAAAAATGGCAACAGAACAAACCACGCCCGTCAAAAAGTATCTACCCCGTCTGCTCGTGCTGGTTGTTGTGGTAGCGGCTGCTTTCTACGGTTTTCAATCGTATCGCTATAACCAACACTACGAAACGACCGACAACGCCCAAATCGAGGGCAACACAGCCCCGGTTCTGGCGCGGGTGGCCGGATATGTGCAACAGGTTGGCATCGAAGATTATGCCGCCGTCCAACGCGGTCAGGAACTGATCACGGTCGATCCGCAGGAATATGAAGTAGCGCTGCAACAGGCCGAGGCCGATTACCAGCAAACGCTGGCCGATATTCAAACCGCCCGGGCCGACTTGCAAAATGCACAGGCCACGTTCCGGAATGTGCAGCAAAATCTGAAAGTCACCCAGTCGAATGCCAATGTGCAACAATTACGGGTCTCGAAAGCGGCCAACGACCTCAAGCGCGACGAAAATCTGTACAAAGGCCAGTCGCTGACGCAAAAGCAACTGGAAGACAGCCGCAACAACTCCGAGGTTCAGGCCCGGCAGTTCGACGCCAATGTGCAACAGATCGGGCTGGCCAAAACCTCCGAAGCTGTGGCCCAGGCCAACATTGCGAAGGCCCAGGCCAACATTCTGAAAGCGCAGGCGCTGCTGAAAGTGAAACAGGCCGCCATCGACAACGCCAAACTCCGGTTGGGTTATGCCAAAATTACCGCCCCCATTGCGGGAAAAATCGGCAAGAAAAACGTGGTGGTTGGTCAGTATGTGCAGCCCGGTCAGAACCTGTTCACCATCGTCAATGACTCGACGTTCTGGGTAGTAGCCAATTTCAAGGAAACGCAACTGCAACACATGCGCGTCGGGCAACCAGTCGACGTGAAGATCGATGCGTACCCGGATCTGGAAGTCAAAGGCAAGGTGGTTTCGCTCTCGGAAGCGACCGGGGCCAAGTTCGCCCTGCTGCCCGCCGACAACGCTTCCGGCAACTTTGTGAAGGTAACCCAGCGGGTTCCGGTGAAAATAGAAATCGAAAATCCGGCAAAATACAAAGACCTGCTGCGGGCGGGTTTGAGTACGGACGTAGCCGTGAAAGTGCAATAAGATGGCATCAGCAGGATTTAAAAAGTGGATTATCGTCATCACAACCGTGTCGGCAGCCATTCTGGAGCTGATCGACACGTCGATTGTCAACGTCGGGATTACCCAGATGGCGGGCAATCTCGGCGTCACGATTGAAGACATTTCGTGGGTCGTCACGGCTTACGCGATTGCCAACGTGATCATCATTCCGATGACCGGTTTTCTCCAGAACTATTTTGGCCGAAAAACGTACTACATCGGTTCCATCATTCTCTTTACGCTTGCGTCCTATTTCTGCGGCATTGCCGACAATCTGTGGACGCTGGTGGCCTTTCGTTTTTTGCAGGGAATCGGCGGGGGCGCGTTGCTCTCGACCTCGCAGGGCATCATGTATGACGCATTTCCGCCCTCGCAACGCGCCATTGCCTCGGCTCTTTTCGGGATGGGCATCGTGATGGGCCCGACCCTCGGACCCACCCTGGGCGGCTACATCATCGACAATTACCATTGGAGCTGGTTGTTTTTCATCAACGTTCCGATCGGGATACTGGCGGTTTTTCTGTGCTCGACCTTTATCGACAAACAGCCGTCCGAATACAGCATCGATCGGAGTACGATCAAGATCGACCAGATCGGGATTCTGTTGCTGGCCGTGGGCGTCGGGAGTTTGCAGTATGTGCTGGAACGGGGCGAAGCCGACGACTGGTTCGACGACCGCGCCATTCTGTACCTGACCGTCGTAGCCGCCATTTCCATTCCATTGTTTCTGTGGTGGGAATTGAAAACCAAGAGTCCGGTCATGGATTTAAGGGTGGTGAAAAACCGCAACCTGGCCGTCGGTTCGGTGCTGGTGTTCATCATCGGCTACGGTTTGTTCACCTCGATTCTGCTCTTTCCCCTGTTTGCCCAGCGGATTGTCGGCTATACGGCGACCAAAACCGGGAACATCCTGATTCCGGGCGGGGCGGTGGCGTTGATCATGTTTCCGGTGGTTGGGCGGTCGATGGCGGCTGGTGTTTCTCCGCGGATTTTCGCCATTCTGGGCTATCTGGCGTTCATTCTGTTCTGCTACATGATGTCGAACCTCAATGCCGACGCCAGCGAACGCGATTTTACGTGGGCGTTGCTGGTGCGCGGGGCCGGTTTAGCGATGATCAATGCGCCGTTGATCAACCAGTCCATTTCAACCCTAAAACCGTCTGAACTGCCGACCGGTATTGCGTTTACCAACATGGTGAGGCAATTGGGTGGAGCGTTCGGGGTCGCGATCACCAATACCTACATCGCCCAGCGCAGTGCCGTTCACCGCAACGATCTGGTTTCGAACCTGCAACCCAATGATGCGTTGACCACCGACCGGTTGAATGCGATGGCCCAGAGCCTGGCCTCCCGGGGTGTCAATGCGTTCGACTCCGTTACGGCAGCCTACCGAAACCTGGATGCGCTGATTTCCAAACAGGCGCTGATGGTTTCGTATCTGGATACGTTTCGACTCGCCGGGCTATTTTTCGTGGTGACCCTGCCACTGCTGTTTCTGATGCAGAACAAAAAAATGGACCCGGCAGCCGCCAAAGCCGCAGCCGATGCTGCCCACTAACCAGCCGACCAATCAAGAATCTCATACAAAAACACAATGAAACCATTTAGTCTCCTTTTTATTCTCACGCTGATTGCGGAAACCGTAGGGGCCCAGTCGATTCCGGACGACCTGCGGGGACTCATCAATCAGGCCAACACCAACTATCCGCGTCTGAAAGAGCAGCAGCAACAACTCCGGGCGGGCGAGGTACACGTGGCCATTGCCCGTTCGGCCTATCAGCCCAATATTACCGGCAACGCTATTTATCAGTACGTTACGCCCGTTGCGAAGGCCACCTTACCGGTCAACGGCCAGGATGCCACGATCCAGTTTCAGCCCAACCACAATGCCAATGCGAACATCGGCATCGGGCAGACCCTGTATGACTTTGGCCGGACGGATGCCAGCATTAAGCAGGCTGTCGATCAGGTGCAGTTGCTGCGCCGAAGTCTGGAGCTGACCCGTCAAAACCTGGGTTATCAGGTGGCTGCGGTTTATTACGGCATCGGTTTTCTGGAAAAAAGCATCGTGGTGCAGGATTCGGTCATTACAGTGGCGCAGGGAAACATCCGGATTTTTGCGAACCGCCTGCAAAATGGGGAAGCGTTGCAGTATGATTTGCTGACACAACAGGTTCGGTTGAAAACCGCCCAGAATCGAAAAATTGATTTGCAAAACAATCTGGAGCGGCAACGGGCGTTATTGACGTATCTGACCGGCGATCCAAATCCGGCCATCAGCCCTGTTGCCGCTCAGTTCGATGAACAGGTTCAGCCATTCACACTGGAAGGAAGCCTGCAAACGGCTCAATCAACGAATAAAGAAGTACAACTAGCGCAAGACCGGGTACGGGCGGCTCAAACCGATGTGTTGGCCAACGATCGCAGTGGACGGCCGAACCTGAGTTTTAACGGTTCAGCGGGATACAAAAACGGGTATTTACCGGAAATTGGCGCGCTGAGGTTTAATGTAGCCGCCGGGGTCAATCTGACGATACCGATTTATGCCGGTAAACGATACAGCTTGCAAAACCAGGCCGCCCGTCTGAATCTGGACGCCAGCCGGTATGCCGTAGAGAACGCCAGTGCCCAGTTGCGGCAGAGTCTGGAACAATTGAATGCCGATATTCGGAGCAACCGGCAGCGGTTGCAGAACCTGGAAACGCAGGTGTTACAGGCGCGGAAAGCCCTGGAAATTGCCCAGATCCGGTTAACCTCCGGTGTCATCACACCCGTTGAGTTGCAGAGTGCGGAAACCGGTGTGGAAGAAGCGGAACTGGCCCGTTTGAACTATCAGTACCAACTATTACTCAATCATTTAGAGTATAAACGATTGCTGGGCGAAAATTTATAGGTACCGGAAACGAAAAGTTGATTGTCTGGCAAACTAAAAAAGAAAACAGACGGTTCTTTCAACGTGGCCACGTACACAAATAGCCGCTCTCACACACCAGCAGATGCTCGTCTGCACGACTAGACAACCTGAAAACAGTTTACGACTATGAAAGATCGCGTAACCAACATCCTCAAGAACTTCGGCATCAAGGAATCGGCCATTCATCCTACCGTTCACTTTACGCGCGACCTGGGCCTCGACAGCCTGGACACCGTTGATTTGATCATGCAGTTGGAACAGGAATTCGGTGTTCGGATTCCCGACGAAGATTACTCGAAACTGACTACCTTTCAGGGCGTTGTAGACTATTTGCAGACGGAGCAACACGTTGCCATGCAGGACTAAGCCAGATTAAAAAATAGAATACGAAACGAGCCGACGTGCGATCCCGGAAGGAGATGCGCGTCGGCTCGTTTTTTATGGACTACACCTCCATACTGACCAGCGCACTACCCCGCAAAACCGGGACGACATCGTACAGATCGTGTTGCAAACAGTAAATGATATCCTTGTGAATGCTGAGCCGGTGGAGCCGCCGGACGTGTGAAGAACTGGACAGAAAAGCGGGCAAATCGTTTTTACCCTGGGCATACAGCCGCAAGGCCATCAGTCCGCTGTCTTCCGGAACCATGTATTCGTCTTTCAGCCGCTCGATCAGCGCCCCGGCAAACAGGGTGTCTTCCAGATTGACGCGCCCTTTCCAGCCTGCACACAAGATCAGCACGTCGTAGCGTTCGCCCTGGAGAAACCGCGCCACCGCTTCCAGGTTCAGGAATGACCCGACCAGTACCTTCACTGCGTTTCGTGAGCGCGTGATGGCGTAGGTGCCGTTGGTAGTCGTCATGGCGATGTTGGCGCCGATCAGTCGCTCGTCCATGTAGCTGAACGGCGAATTGTCCAGTTCGAAACCGTCCACTTTTTTGGCGTTTCGTTCGGCTGCGGCCAGATAGCCCCGGCCCTGCAACTGGCTGCACTCCTCGACCGTCGCCACCGGCGTAATGCTGTTGACGCCGTGGGCAAAAGCGGTCACCATACAGGAGGTAGCCCGGAATACGTCCGCTACAACAACGATGGAATTTTCGAGAGAATCGGCATGCAGGTGGAGTAAATCGGGAGTCAGGCAGACGTCGATAGTTTTCAAAATAGCGGTTTTTAATGTTTACGGTTTTCAGTATTCGGTTTACGGTGGCTGACGCGCGAAGTCTAACGCGTCAGCCACCGTAAACCGAACACTGAAAACCGTAAACAGACTTTAATTCTTTACAAAAGGTAATTTCACAACCTGCGCCTTCAACAGCCGGTCGCGGACTTTGACAAATAGTTCAGAACCCGGTTTGCTGTATTCCGTCGGAACGTAACCCATCCCGATGCCCTTGCTGAGCGTGGGCGACTGGGTGCCGGATGTGACTTCACCGATGCGGTTTCCATCGGCATCGCAAAGTTCATAGTGGCTCCGCGGAATACCCCGGTCGATGAGTTCAAACCCGACCAGTTTCCGTTTTAACCCTTCCTTCTTCTGATTTTGCAGGTTTTCGGAATTGACAAACGGTTTGGTAAATTTCGTCACCCAGCCTAAACCGGCTTCCAGGGGCGAAATCGTATCATCTACATCATTTCCGTAGAGACAATAGCCCATTTCGAGTCGCAACGTATCGCGCGCACCCAGTCCGATGGGCTGGATGCCGTAGGGTTCGCCGGCTTTCATGATCGCATTCCAGACGGCTTCGGCCTGTTCATTGGCCACGTAAATTTCAAAACCGCCCGCACCGGTGTAGCCCGTAGCCGAGACAATCACGTTGGGGAAACCGGCAAAATCCGTCTTCTCGAAGGTATAATACGACATCGAATGCAGCAGGACGTTGGTCAGCGGTTGCAGTGCCTGAGCCGCCAGGGGCCCCTGAACGGCGAACAGACAGGTGCCGTCCGAGATGTTGATCATCTCCAGGCCGCTCCCGAAATCGTTCTGGCTCTGAATCCAATTCCAGTCTTTTTCGATGTTCGACGCATTTACCACCAGCATATATTCTACCTTGCTGATCTGATAAATGAGCAGATCGTCGACTACGCCCCCCTGATCATTAGGCAAGTAGCTGTATTGCACTTTGCCGTCGTAGAGCAGCGAGGCATCATTGGCCGACACTTTCTGAATTAGATCAAGGGCTTTTTCACCTTTCAAAATGAACTCACCCATGTGTGACACATCAAAAATACCGACGGCATTTCGGACGGTCTGGTGCTCCAGAAGGTCGGAAGAATACCGCACCGGCATCAGAAATCCGGCAAACGGCACCATTTTTGCCCCGAGTTGTTCGTGAATCGTTTCGAGCGGTACGTGCTTTAAATCCATAAAACGGAAGAATTGTGAATGCGATTCGGATTTCGGTTCAACGCATCGATCGCGCTCTTTATCCAATTACCCGAATTACAAAACTACCGAATTGTTGACGGTTTTCCATGTACATGACCACCTGCTGCCGGTTTCTGTTTGCCTTTGTTTTTTTATTCAGTCCTTCATGGATGTTTGCTCAAACGATGATCAGGGGGCAAGTCCGGCTTGACAGCACCAGTCAGCCGGTTTCCTACGCGCTGATCAGCGAGCCACAGCACCGGTTTGGCACCTACGCCGATGCACAGGGGCGGTTTTCGGCCCGGATTCCGGAAGGTATCGACACGCTCCTGATTAGCTGCGTCGGTTTTGAGAACCTGATGCTGCCGCTGGCTGGTTTGTCGGACAGCACGGCGGTTTACCGGCTGCGGGCCAAACCAAACGTGCTGACCGAAATTGTGGTCCGGGGCCGAAAACCGAAGGTGGTGGCCGTCGGGGCCATCCGGAAGCGCGCGCCGATTGTCTGGGGCAACTGCTCGGGCCGGAACATCGAGTTTGCGTTACACGTCCGCAATGTCAAAGGCATTCGGGGTTATCTGCACCGGGTTTCGTATCTGATTGCGCGCGGGGGCGTGGCGACGGCCCCGTTTCGGGTGCGCATCTACGCCAACGCGGACGGCGAACCGGGCGAAGACCGGCTGCCCCAGAGCGTGGTGACGGCCGCCCGGCGGGGCAATGCCTGGTGCGAGGTCGATCTGTCGCGCTACCAGATTGAATTTCCGAAAGAAGGCCTTTTCATCGCGATGGAGTGGCTCCCGACCGACGAAGACCGGTATAAATTCGCGACCTCGTTCAAAATGCCGGATGGTCAGAAGAATATGCGGGAGTGTTTCGGGCAATACCTGGCGTTCAACCGGGAACTGCGGACGGCAACCTACTGGGAGCGCATCAACGGCGGCACCTGGCGACGCAACGCGCCCCTCTCACGGGTCGGAATGGGCGAACATCCGGTGATTCAGGCGAAGATTGCGCTGGAGTGATATACTTAATGTATTTTTGTTCACTATGAGTAAACTTGTTTCAACAAGAAGATGTTTAACATCATAGCACATCGAACTTTATTGGATTATTGCAGGCTATATCCACAAGCCGCTAACGCACTGAAACAATGGTATGCAGAGCTATAGGGACGGGAATTTACTACCTTCAATGAACTGAAAGCCGTCTATGGTTCTGTTAGTATTGTTGCTGATGATCGGGTAGTTTTCAATATAATGGGCAATAAATACCGGCTGGTTGTTCGAATGGTATTCGACTATAAAACCATTCAAATCAAGTGGTTTGGCACTCATGCAGAATACGATAAGGTTGACGTAACAACAGTACAATACCAGAAACTATGAAACTGAAGCCCATTAAAACCGAGCAGGAGTACGACGAAATGATGGCTTGGGTAGACGAGCAATTTGATCAGAAATTGCGGCCCGATAGTCCTGAGGGAGAAACCTTGCAAGTCGCATTATTGCTGGTGAAAGCGTACGAAGATGAGCATCATCCCATTCCAGCTCCCGATCCTATTGAAGCTATTCGCCTAAAAATGGAAGAAAAAGGAGTCAGGAATAAAGATTTTGTCGGAAAACTGGGTAGTAAGAGCTATATCTCAGCCGTATTAAATCGGCGTAAACCGCTAACGCTGGCTATGGCAAAATTTTTCCACAAAGAGCTAGGAGTACCGGCCAGTGTATTGCTGGCTTAAGAAATCAACATATTCTCAAGCAAACGCCCTGACCATCAAACCAGGGCGTTTGCCAATTAACCAACCAGATCCTTAACTCGCCAGAAAGTTAACGGTTTCACTGATCGACATCTTGACCTGACACAATTTGGATAAAGCTGATCGGCGGCATCCAGTATTCTTGGCTCTTTTTAGGTGTAAAAACGTTTTTTCTTTTCTTTACG
Organism: Larkinella sp.; assembly: GCF_965227735.1. Lineage (NCBI taxonomy): Bacteria > Pseudomonadati > Bacteroidota > Cytophagia > Cytophagales > Spirosomataceae > Larkinella > Larkinella sp. The sequence continues at coordinate 3,544,100 of NZ_OZ245776.1, forward strand.
CCGTAGGTATAGTCAACATTTTTTGTTGCGTAAAAATCGATTTAATGAAGCGGAATCACTGAACCCTAACCGATCCGCAAGCTCCGCTTTCAACATATCAGGAGAAGTCCGTTCATAGTAGTTGGCTAATTCGAGTCGAACTTCAGTTAAAATGGCTTGGAACGACAATCCCTCTCGCTGAAGACGTCGCTGAAGTGATCGGGGCGATTGAGACAACTGATGCGATACAGACTCAAGTGTTGGGTTATCCAACCGCTTCGGGAGTTCTAAAACTCGTTTAACCTGCCAATATAATGTAGAACTTTCCTCCCTAAATGGAGCTAACTCCAATTCATAAACCCGGAATGCTCGTTCGTTAGCTGAGGCAACCCGATGCGATAAGAGTACACTAGGCAAGGAAATTTGCAGATAAGGATAATCAAATTGAACCGGGCAATCGAAATAGGTTTCTATTAAATCAACAGAGCCGATCTTAGAATAAGGCAGTGATAAAGCCAAGGGAGTTACATCATGGCCTAAATATTCCCGTTTATGGCGTAGAGAAAATCCAATATTATGCTCAATCATTTGCCGCGCAGCCATTGGATAAGCCGCTTGCCAATCCGGATCGCTGATCGTTATAATATGTATCTGCTGGCTATCTTTTTCCCAATAATAGGTATTGATACCATCCAGCCAACCGATATGCCGCTGCATGGCCGTCAGCATATCAGCCAGTGTGGCGCAACTTTGATATAACCCACCCAGGCTTCCTAAAATCGAAAGTGGAGTCCGGAAGCCCATTTTAAAACCCAGTCGCTCGTCGCCAGTCAGTTGCACCATGTTTTCAAGCAGTTGACCAAATACGTTTGCTGATAGTCTGAAATCATCCCGAAAAATTGTCGGAAGATTCAAACCAACCGAGTTTAGCAACCCGTTGCTATCAATCTTCTGGTCGTCGAGTTGGGCGACCAGCGTACGAAGTACAAGGTTATTAATCTGTTTCATCCTTTAAACTAACCCTATTGTCGTGATTCGCCAATTTTTTGGCGTTTTACGTACCCATTCGATTGCTTTCATTTGCTCAACTTTGCTACACGTAGGACAGAGAGTCCTCGTGGGCGGAATCACGGCTCATTTTAACCAATCTGTCGGTGTTGCCTTCGCCATCCATAGTGCTTTCTCAATATTTTATGCCATTAGTGTTGGAGCTGATGGGGTGCTTTATCCGATAACGAAACCTTGAAATGGGTTAATCATGGGCAATACGGTAACGCTTCTATAAATGAAATGATAAAATTTAAACATCCATTCTCCATCCTTTTGGGTAAACTAAGTTTAGGACTGATTAGTATATTCATCGCCTGTCTGGCTGGTCTATATTGGAAATCTCCGACTTTGTTGACCATTCTAAGATACCGGCAACCAACTCCTCAAACGTTCCGCCATTTTCCCCAAGAATCGATTGCTGCTAGTCCAGACCCTTTTCATTTTATCAAAGCAACTCATCCGCGACAAGATCTGGATACCTTATCCGTCTATGATGGTCGTCATCGACTGCTTCCTTTGGCCGATTACTTGCGAATGGGCAAAACAACGGCCTTTGTTGTCATTCGGAACGATTCCATTATTTATCAATACTATGCCCCTGGCTTCAGTGATACAACGACGGCCAGCGTTTTTTCCATTGCCAAATCAGTCCTTGCGATTTTAGTGGGTTGTGCCCTACAGGAAGGAGCGATTCGATCGTTAGACGACTCGATCACGAGCTATCTTCCAGAATTACGAAAAAAGCCTGTTTTTGCGGGTATTACCGTCCGTCACCTGCTAACCATGAATTCAGGGCTGGCATTCAAGCGAAAGGGAGAAGGCCTTTTATCCGATTTATTTTCGGATGAAGCACTGTATTTTTATACAACCGATAGTAAACAAAGGCTGTTGCAGAGTCAGTCAGCGACTCGCCCCGGTACCCAATGGCAGTATAAAAATATTGATCCGCTCTTGCTGGGTTGGCTACTTGAGGTGGCTACTCATCAGCGGTTGGCCCAATATACTCAAACCAAACTCTGGAACCCCATAGGAGCAGCCTATCCGGCCAGTTGGGGGTTAGACCATACTGGGGGGCTAGCCAATACCGCCAGTAGTTTTCAAACAACACCCCTTGATCTAGCCAAGATAGGCCGCTTATTTTTGCTGGCCCAACAACCCCGAACAATACCTCTGGCATCAGCAGGCTGGTTAAACCAGTTAACCCAACTTGACCGAACCAATAATTCGCCACCAAAAGGGTGGATACAAACGCGTCATCAGTATTATTGGTGGCTTCCTCAAAGGAAGCCAACCGGCGATTTTGCCGCAGAAGGCATGCTGGGGCAACGACTTTATGTGCATCCCTCTACTGATACCATTATTGTCCATTTAGCGGAGGCTGGTGCGGGTGATTATCCATATCGGAAAGTGGCCGCTTACTTGGGGGGACAGATCTTCAGATACCCAGAGCGATGAGGAGCCCTAATCAACCGGATGAGGTGATTATCGTCACTGCTCCCGTTCCGGGGCGATGCCTCCCGCACATCGCCACTGGACAAAATCTCCCTGGTGTTTACGATTATCCTGGCGGTTATCTTCCTGAAAGAAAAATCAACTGGCAAGTCATTGCGGGCGCCGTCCTGATGGCCGGTGGGGCCGTATTGATCGCCCTGTAGAAGGAGTAGTATTCAATCCTTCGCCGGTTTCCCACCGGGCAACCGGCTTTTCAGAAAGGCAATCTGGCCCTGGTGGTTCGATTCGTGCTCGCAGACGTGGAACCACTTCCAGTAGGTATTAATCGACATTTTTGACTCCTTCGACCAAACCCCGGCATCGCCAAGTTCCATCGCGGCATTCCACTCTTTCTTCTCGGCCTCCAGCTTGGTTTCTCAAGATACACAAACCCGTGGCAAGGTCGGCGTCCTTTCTATTGAACGTAAAAACCGGTGCTTGGCCAGTCACGAAAAAGCCCCGGCAGTGGCGGCCGGGGCTTCGTTTCATCGGTAGGTTGCGTCAACTCGCCAGAAAATTAACCGCCTGTTTCAGCGTCCGCTCGTTCCCGGTTTCGGGGTCGCTATACGATCGCTCACCCACCTCAATCGTTAATTCTTTGCCCATCAACTGTTTGGTATCTAGTTCTTTGCCTTCCTGGGCTTTGATCCCAACCTGATCGAATAAACTGACGATCGCGGGCATACCCGCCGGGGATTGATAAAACCGGTGGGAGACGTAACCCGATTCGTTTTCAAACCGGACGGCAAAAAACGGAATTCCCTTGCGCTCGCTAACGCCCTCCTCAATGTGCGCGATCGTAACGGTTTGACGACCATCGGCCAGCACCGTCTTATCCTGCCCTTCTTCTACTGCGATTTTCATAGCGTTGATTGTATAGTATATTTATATCATACAACCGACTCAAAGCAATCTTTGTTTGAAATTTCCAGATTTAAAGCCCGGGAAAACCGGATTTAAGCAATTTTATATATTTTAGATATATTACAAGTAAGGATAAAGAACAAATGCGCGGCTCACGTATCTGAAAAAAACCTTTCAATCAGATTTTATATCCTTTTCCTTCAACGAACGCTTCCTGATTGTATACTTATCTTCTATCAACTCATGTGGATCGTTTTTTCGTTACTGGCCGCTCTAGCTTCCGCTGTCGTGGTGACACTTTCCAAAGCGGGCATCAAACACGTTGATTCCAGCCTGGCGTTTGCGATTCAATCGGTTTGCATCCTGCTGGTGTCGTGGGGCGTTGTGATCGGGCAGGGCAATCTGCCGGATGTCAGTCGCATTGAACGGCGCGTCTGGATTTACCTGATCGCTGCGGGCATCATTACCTGCGTCTCGTCATTACTTACGTTCCGGGCATTGAAACTGGGCGATGCCTCCCGCACGTCGCCACTAGACAAAGTCTCGCTGGTGTTTACGATTATCCTGGCGGTTATCTTCCTGAAAGAAAAAATCAACTGGCAAGTCATTGCGGGCGCCGTCCTGATGGCTGGTGGGGCCGTATTGATCGCCCTGTCGAAGGAATAACTGATCTGGCGGCCGACGCCATTGCAATTCCATCTGATGCGGATTAAAAATCCGCAAACACAAAGATCAAGATTTCAAATCTTGATCAGCACTGAGTCGAACGCCAAATTATCACGTAAGTATCTCTTCAACAGCACATTCCCGCAATCTGGTCTGATAGAAGTCATACAGGTACAATCCAATCAACTCGTGACCGATTGCGTTCAGATGGCCCGAATCACCCGTGATGAAATACTGTTTCTGAGCGCGAATGTAGAGGTGCGTATCCAGCACCGAGACGCCCCGCTGCTGACCAATCTGACGAAATAGCTGTCGGCCCCGTTGCCGGAGCCAGTGCGTGACGGGTTCGAGGTGCGGAAACGGGGTTAACAAAACCACTTTCCGGCGATGGGCGTGCAGCGCGTGCAGGACATCATTCAATTGCTGCCCTACCTCATTCAGCCGCTCCACGTTCCGGGTCAGATTCAACGCTTTCAGTGCCATGATTTTAACACCGGTTTTTAGCTGCTTGCCGAGGGTGTTCGGGCCGGTTGGAAAGGGAGCCTGCGATTGGCTCCGCAACGTGGCAATCCGGATGGGCGTTGCCCATTGGGTTGAGCCCGGTTTCGGAGCAGCCGCCTGCACCCGGTTTTTGAGGAGGGTTTTAAACGCCGACGGGTGCTGAAGCCGGTAGTTGCCCAGTTGGAGCAGAATGAGGTCGTACTGATCCAGATTCAGATTACGCACCAGCGAACCGGCAACGGACAAGTCGAAAGGAGTATAATAATCAATTTCCACATACAAGCCGATCTGCTCCAGACGTCGGCCAAATTGCTCCACAAAACTCTGTCCGGGGCGCACACCATAGCCATAGGTGTGGCATCCGCCAATTACCAGCATCCTCATTCGTACAGTACAGTAGTCAGGTTGTATTCTCTTTCCTGTCCTTACGCCAGCGCACGGATGAGCGTTGCAGATGGTCGCCGAAAGAATGGAAAAATGAGGTGATCGGGAAAAAACTGCTCTTCTAATGGACTTACTATCAACCGGATACTAAAATCAGTAACCTAGTCAATCACTCTCTTAGCAATTTGCTGCGCCGAACGGTTTGTCCGTCTTCATCCTGAATCAATACAAAAAACAGGCCCGGTGACAAGGTAGACACGTCGATGTTTGCGGAGTAATTGGTAGCGGTTCGGGTCAGGAGCGCCGAGCGAAGGACAATGCCCCGAACATCCACCAGCGTAAACCGGTAGGTTCGGCTGTTGACCGATTCCGGCACAAACGCAACCGTCACCTGCCGGGAAGCCGGATTTGGCGAAATCCGCAGGCTCATTCCCTGACTGACGGATGGATTTATAGACGTAATGACATCCAGCGTGATTTCTGCCGAAACCAGTTCGGCACAGCCGTTGGCGTTGGCACGAACCGAATACCGTCCCGATTGGGTGGCCGTGTAGGATTGCTGCGTGGCCCCCGCAATCGGAACGCCGTTCAACAACCACTGGTTGCCCGTTGTCGCGTTGGATCGCAGGGTGTAGCCATCGCGGGTAATCACCGGTGCCTGTGGATCTTTGACCGTAACGACCACAGCCGCCGAGGTCGCCGTGGGGCATTCGCCCGACACCCGGACGCTGTAGGAACCGGCAGAAGCCACCGCCAGCGTAGCGGAGGTAGCCGCCGAAATCGTCTGTCCGTTCAACAACCACTGATAGGCATAACCGGCCACGTCCTGCGCCCGCAGCACCACCGAACTGCCCCGGCAAATGTCCGTTGCGCCATCGGGCGTTACCACGGCCACCACCGCAGAACCCGGTTTTGGCGTCACGGCCACGCGCTCCGATACCGGACAACCCGTTGCTTTCACCCGCAGGTTGTAGAGGTAATAATAGGCGTTCGTCAGCGTATCCCCGTTGAACAGCGATCCTTTCAGACTGATGACACCGGGAATCTGGAACGGAAAACCCGTGACGCCGACATTGCTCCGAAAAATGGTTGCGCCATCTTCATAAGCAATACCAATCGTATAATTGCCAGCTTCAGGAATCGACAGATTGAGCAGATAGTCGGCACCCGGATCGGTAGGGTCGTCCGATTGCTGGCCCGACGGGGGCGTTCCAACGGGCGTGCTGGGGCTTCGTGTGGGCGTCACATCGAGTGTTACGCTGGAAACGAAGGCCCCATCCGGTTTTTGAACCGTAAACGTAATCCGCCCTGCGCTGCCGATATACAGCCGGGCACTTTCCAGAATAATCGGAACCTGCGTCGAAATCACCGGTTGCGGACCAAAATTCCCCGAATACGTTCCTCCGCCAAACGTCTGCTTGGTCGCCGGACCGAACGTGCCGGTAAACTGGTTGAGTGCGGCATAATAAATTCCGCTGGCTGACTGGCTGAGCGCCGTTGCCTGATTACCCGCACCGATCAGGTTACCGCCCGTCGGAGCATCGTACCAGAAAGCCGTGCCGCTGCCGGTATTTCGGAGCGAAACCGCACTGTTGTCACAGGCCGAAACCGAAAAACTCCCCTGTTCGGTGGTGGCTGCCGAAGTTGTCAGAATGCTGACCAGTTGGTCGTTTGCTGCATTCTGATCCGCCGGTAAACGCGTCTGAACCGTGAAGCGATAGGCGGTTGCGGTTCTGAACTCCGCCGAACCCCGCAGAATTAACCGGGCTTCCTGCGATGGCCCCAACGTTACTTTCAGCGTGTCGCTCAAATTGGCAACAGCCGCGCCAAACGGGGCCAGAATCTGAACGGTAACCGGAATATTCCGCTGCTCGGTGGAGCCATAGTTACGCACCGTTACGGTTACCTGAATCTCGGACTGGCTGCAAAAACCGTTCTGGGGCGACACCAGCGCACTAATTCCGACATCGCTTTGCGGACGAACGAAGCGCACCTGATAATCCTGCGTTTCGCCATTAGCGTAATTTCCGCAAGCCTGCACGGCGCTGGCATCGCTGGTTTCGACCGTCACAATCCGAAGGCGTGTCGATTGTCCTTCGACTAAACCGCCCGGCACCGTTACAGTTGTCGAGAAGGTTGCCGAAGTCGTCAGCACCCCCGAGGTGGCCACCAACTCATCCGTATCATCAAAATCGCCGTCTAAATTCCAGTCGATAAACGCTCTGGTAATGGTCTGCCGGTTTTCGCCACAACTGCCGAGGGTCACGTTCAGCGGTAATTGCTGCCCGATGGAAACGTTGCTGATCACACTCGTGAAATCAGAATACGACTGGCAGCCGTCGCGTCCGGCCTGGTCGATGGTTCCGAAGCGAACGCGGTCGATGTTGGCCGCCCCCGCCGAAGCAGCCGCCGATGCACAGTAGGCTTTCCCGCCGGTTCCGCTGACGATCAAGCCGAAATCCTGACGGTTATTCAATAGGTTGTTTTTGTGCGAAATCGTCAAGGTGTAGGTTTTCCCCGGAATGGCGTCGGCAATCAGAATCTGCTCGACATTGTCCCGAAGGTTATCACCCCGCGTGGCTGGATTGGCCGGGTTGGCGGGATCGAGCACCCAGGGCAAGAGTGTCTGCGACCCATCTGCCACCCGAATATCCAGGTCGTTGACCAGTCGCGGACTGCGGTTGTTGAAATTCGCCACCGAAGCGCCCAGACTCGTCCCGGCCGGGTCGGTCCAGCAAATCGTGACCACCAGCGGTCCGCGTCCGGAGGCTACGATCTGCACGGTTTGTCGTTCACCCTGATTCAGGCTTCGTTCTTCCAGCAAATGGCTCTTGTCGGTATTGGCAATGACGCGCGCGGCTTTTTCCACATTGAGCAGCCCCCAGCCAAACCGGTAGTCGGGGCCGGGCGCGTCGCCGGCCTCGTTGGCGGTGTGCAACGCCAGTCCTTTCAGCGTCGACGATCGCATGAGCTGGCCGTTGTGCAACTGGCTATAGTATTCCTGCAACAAAAGCAATGACCCCGACACATTGGGTGCCGCCATCGACGTGCCGGAAAGCGTGGCGTAGGCATTGTCATTGGCCGATCCGGCAGCCAGCACGCTAACGCCCACGCCCACCAGATCCGGTTTGATGCGCCCGTCGTCGGTTGGCCCCCAGGAGCTGAAACCCGCCAGCCGGACATCCGAAGGCTGGGCATATTCGGTGGCAATGCTGCTGACAGCCCCCACCGACAGAATATTCTTGGCGTTGCAATCCGTCGAAATCTGATCGTAGCCGGTCTGGTTGTTACGGGGAGTGCGGCTGGCGGCATTCCGGTTGACGAGCCAGTAAGGTTCGTTGGCTCCCGGGCCGTTCTGGCCGTGTGTATTGCCCGCCGATTTTACCAGCAGATAATACGGAGCCGCCACGGCAATCCGGTCCAGATCGCGGGCACCGCTGTTGTAAATTCCGAATTTGTAATCATCCAACGCATTGACGGTCGTATCGCCCCACCATTCCCATTTGACGTCACCCGCGCGGTCGGCGTTGAAAACCCAACCGGCCTGAATGTTGTACGAATGGTTGGAAAGCAACAAATCGGCCGCAGCTGCAGCGATTTCGGCGTCATCATTGCTGAAGTCATACGCTTTCAGATTGGCCCCGAAAGCCATTCCGCGCGCCCGGTCGTTTACCCCGGCGCCGATCATGATGCCGGCCACGTGGGTCGGGTGGTTGCTAATGGCACCGCTGCTGTCGACCTGGGTTACCCGCCCGGTCAGTTCCGCGTGGGTCGCACGCACTTTGCCGCCATCCCAGATGCCCAGTTTATCGCGCACAGCCGCGCTATTGCCCGACAGATTCACGCCGAGCGAACCGCCCGTATACAGCGATGAAGTACGGGTTGTATTGCCCGCCCGGGTGGCGCTGGTTGTCGCCTTAAAAAGCAGATTGTTGTGTTCATCGACGCCGTGGAGGAGCACGACCGTTCCGTCGGAGCGTTCCTGGCGCAACGGAACCTTCCTTTTTTGAGCAATTTCGACGGCCCGGAGGTACGATGGGCGACGGTTTTGCTGCAAACCCTGACTGAGTTGATTAAGAACCGTCTTTTGTTGCCGGTTGTACAGCGGTTTTTGAGCATTGGCTCCGAGCGCCATCCCCACCAGCAAGCCAATCCACAGAAATCGGAAACGTGAAGCCATAAAAAAATGCTAAGCCCAACAAGTTATTAAAACTGTTGGGCTTAGCATGTAATCAGAACGGATTTTTAATCCGTTTCGTATTAAACCGCCTTCTGGGCGGACAAAACTACGTCTTTTACCTTTTTAGTGGTCGCGTTGGAAACTTCAACCCGGTAGGTACCGTTGACGGCATCTTTCAAACCGAAATGAACCGTGTTTCCTTCTCCCAATTGTTCGCTGGCAATCACTTCGCCGTTTAATTTTGACAACCGAACCGTAATCGGCTGATCATCAACTCTATTGACAACGACGGTTACATTCGCCTTCGGACCAGATTGGCCCATCAACGAACCAAGCAGTGATTTAGGAGTAACGGCGTCGACTACGCAAATCATAATAAAGCCCATCCCCAGGGCCATCAACGAAGCTTTCAGTGTGGTGTTCATCTTTCTATTTGTTTACAGTGGAAAACCTTTTTTCAAACTATTCAACAAAGTAACTATTAAAAGATGATATAAAGTTCTACCCATTTAAGGTGCTGGTTTTCAGTGCAATTTCAATTTCAACAGCTTATTACAATTGTACTTATACGCACCAAATATTATTTGGCACCCGTACAAAACGGATTCATTTAATTTTCAGATAAGCCGCTTACTCAAGTATCAGAAATAATTGAAAAATTCAAAAGTTCTTTATATAATGCAATTTTATTTTTCACAAGCTGGAGATAAACCGAGGTTTTACAGTCATCAGGCTATTTTCAAAGTGCCGTAAACGGCGCTGGAACGGTCGTTTTAGCCATACAGGATAGAAACGGAGTGTATTGAATAGTAAACACAATACCGCAGAATAATACAACATGACTCTACCATTCTATCAGCTTTTGTTTGAAAGACAAATGCAAAAAAAAAGCGGTGTAGGTTGATCCTACACCGCTTCCGTGGTTTCTGGCTCGGCCAGAACCGGTTTTGGCTGCTTTGGCGGGGGAATATATTGCCGGAAAAAGCTGGCAATTTTCATTTGTAAAACGCCAAATACGGCTTCTTTGAAAATTCCGCTCGACATTTTAGAGGCTCCCCGGGTGCGATCGGTAAAAATAATCGGCACTTCGGTGATCCGATACCCGTATTTCCAGGCTAGAAACTTCATCTCGATCTGGAACGCATAGCCAACAAACCGAATATTATTTTGCAGGATGGTTTTCAGCACGTCCCGGTTGTAGCAGATGAATCCGGCGGTGGGGTCCATAACCGACATCCCGGTGATGAAGCGAACGTAAATCCCGGCAAAATAAGACATCAACACGCGCCCCATCGGCCAGTTCACCACATTGACGCCCGTAATGTACCGAGAGCCGATGGCTACATCGTTGCCGGTGTTGACACAGGCTTCATAGAGCCGCGCCAGATCGTCGGGGTTGTGCGAGAAATCGGCATCCATTTCACAAATATACCGGTAGCCCTGTTCCAGCGCCCAGCGAAAACCAGTGATATAGGCTGTTCCGAGTCCCAGCTTGCCTTTCCGCTCCATCAGGTGAAGCCGCCACGGCAATCCATCGGCACCATACTCCTGCTGCAATTCTTTCACCCGCCGGGCTGTCCCGTCCGGTGATCCATCATCGACAATCAGCACATCGAAAGGCGTCGGCAGACTCATCACCTTTCGAATGATGAGTTCAATGTTTTCAATTTCATTATAGGTCGGAATGACCACTAAGCATTCTTTCAAGGCAACAGTCAGGTTAGAGTATGTTACTCCTAAAATAACAAAAAAAAATACCGGAATCAGGTACTAATGCCCTTAAAATTTGTTAAAAACCGGGTATTACTCAGCGATTTCCAAATCGGCCAGTCGTGCGCCCAACGTTTTTGCTTTCCGGATGCAGTCGGACAGACTCGGCCCCTCGTACCAGTTAGCGCACACATATATTCCGTCCGTTTCCAGCGTTGGCGTCTGCTCCCGAACCGGCACCATCCGGGCGTCATACTGCGGAATAGCCCGTTCCCAGCGCGTAAGCCACTGCCGCACCGGCGCTTCGGCCCGGATGCCAAACGCCTGCACCAGTTCCCGATGCACCCGCTGCCGGATGACCTCGTCCGGGTGTTGGGTGTTTTCCGCTCCCTGCTGTCCGCCCACCAAACTGGTAAACAACACTTCATCCGCCGGGCAGCGGTCGTCAAAAACCGAGCTGCTCCAGATATGGCCAGCCACAAACTGGTTTTCGACCCGTGGATTCAGACCGCCAAAACCGTCGAGCGGGTGGGTAACATCGGCGCGTTTATAAATCGAATGAACGGCGGTCATGGGCGGATACTCGATTTGGCGAAGCCGGTTGGCCACCTCCGGCCAGGTCGTTTCGAGCAGGTGAGCCGCAGCGGCTGTGTCACAGGCCATCACAACCGCTTCGGCAGGATAGGTTCCGCTTTGTGCTTCGAGCAACCAGCCGGTTTCGGTTTTGGTCAGGCGGTTTACGGAATCGTTCAGGTTAAGGGCTGTGAGTTGGGCCGCCAGGGCATTGGGCAAGGTTTGCAATCCCTCGCGGAAACTGAACGACTGCCGACGCTCCGCCGAACCGGCGTTTTTGATGAATCCTTTCAACACCGAACCATACTGCTTTTCGTATTCCAGCAGCATCGGATAGGTTTCCGAAACCAGCAACTGATCCGGATCACCGGCGTAAACACCGGCCACGAACGGCGCCAGCGCATAATCGACCACCTCCTGCGAAAACCGCCGACGAAAAAAAGCACTCAAGGTTTCGCCGGGGGGTGAAATCGTCGGGTTGGAACGCTCCCGCCAGAACGCTTTTTTGGTTTCCCAGCTAAAGAACGATGAAAAAAGCAGCGACAACGGCCCCGCGGGCAGTTTTCGATAGGCTCCGTTCCGGTAAATATACCGCGCTTTACTCACCGGTTTGGCAAACCGAATGTCCGGCGTCAGCCCCAACTGGTCGAGCCAGGCCAGCAAAACCGCATCACCCAGCAGCGAATTCGGGCCCCGCTCGATCAGATACGGTCCGTCGCGCCGGGACTGCATGAGTCCGCCCGGTTCACGCCCGCGATCGAATAATCGATACGGTATCTGGCGTTGCTGAAGGTCATACGCCAGCGTCAGGCCCGAGATACCTGCTCCAATAATGGCAATCATTTCGTTAAATTTTTCAGTCGGGTCGGCAGCTTGCTTTTTTTCACGCTGCTGGTATCCGTCGTTTTTTTGCGCCGTTCCAACTCTTCTGTAACCTTTTTATAAATTTCGGCCAACTGTTCCGGGTCCGATGAGTAGTAGGTGTAACTCTTCGAATAAGCGGCCGTATCGACCTGGTATTTTCGAAAAATCTGTTTTTCGAGATGCTTGTAAATCAGCGTGTTGCTATCCTGCGAAATCCGGTTCAGCTTCGTAACCCGGGCTTCGGCCAAATGGATTTCGGTCAGAATCTGCGCCATTTTTGCTTCCGGAATCAGGTTTTCGGGTGCTTCTGCCACGGGCGTTTGGCAGGCCTGCAACAGAGCCAGAAGCAGGAACAGCAGGCCTATTCGGAATTGGCTGCACAGTTGCGCGTTCATTTTCGTTATTTTTGTCAAAGCTGGCATTTGAATAGCCCCTAAATCCGTAACGACGGCCCGGCCCTAAAGGGGACATTGGACACGGAAATATCCATATCTATAAAATCCTCTGAAGGGAATTTAGGGATATGGAAAGTTATGCAAATGTCGGGAATCCTGTTCTTAGTAACACGCTGTTCAACGCGGCTATTCTTGACTGAATTCCTTTTCACGGGATTTTCAGCCGCGTTGAGCCAAAAAAAGACCATGCACGAGTTTTTGGCAAGACTATATCAGTTTGAAATTCGGATCCGGAAAGCCGTCAATTCGCAGATGCGCGGCAATTTTCGCTCCATTTTCAAAGGTTCCGGACTGGAGTTCAGCGATTTGCGGACGTATCAGTACGGCGACGACGTGCGGGCAATCGACTGGAACGTGTCATCGAAAGGCCACGGAACGTTCGTAAAAATCTTCCGGGAAGAAAAAGACCAGACGGTTTTTTTCCTCATCGACGTCAGTGCATCGCAGGAAATTGGCACCACCACCCGCTCCAAACTTGATACGACCCGCGAAGTGTGTGGCGTTCTGGCGTTGTCGGCCATCAAGGAAGCGAGCCACGTCGGCATGTATTGTTTTTCGGATCAAAAGGAAAAATACCTGAAACCGTCGAACAGCATGAAACACGGTTATCAATTGATTGTCAACCTGTTCAAGCTGAAACCAGAGTCTGTCCGAACCAGCCTGACCGATGCGCTGTTGTTTACGCTCAATGTGCTGAAACGCCGGAGTGTGGTTTTTCTGGTATCGGATTTTATCGATTCGGGCTACGAACACAGTCTGAAAGCCCTCGCCCGAAAACATGATCTGGTGGTGATTCACATGTATGACCAGCGGGAAACCAGTCTGCCCCGGCTGGGCATCATCCCGGTTTACGATACGGAAAGCCGCCGAACGGTTTGGGTCAACACCTCCTCTTCGGGCTTCCGAAACGGCATCAAGCAGACCTTCCGGCAGAGTCAGCAACAGTTGGAGCGGTTTTGTAAACAATATAACGCCAATTATGTGGCCCTCGATTCGCAGGCTGATTACGTTCCGCCCCTGATTGAGTTGTTCCGAGTCCGAAAAACCCGTTGAACTGATGATAGGAAAACGGATTCAACCGATTAGAACGGATTTTATGCACCGATGGCTCGCTATTCGTTATTCGCTATTCTTTATTCTTTATTCTTTATTCATTTCGACATACGCCCAGCCTCCCAAAGGTGTTTTCCTTACCGACACGATTGAAATTGGCAAACCATTTCAGTATTCCCTGAGCATTCGCCACCGGACCAGCATCGATGTTTTGTTTCCGGATACCGCCCGGCACTTTGCGCCGTTTCTGGTGCGCGACATTTCGATTTTTTCGACTAAAACCGACGCCCGGGGCAGCCTCGACAGTTCGGTGTATACGCTCGTATCGTTCGAGACGAGTCCGACCCAGACGTTGAAAGTGCCGGTATTTCTGCTGCGCACGCCCACCGACTGCACCCTTGTTTTTTCCAATGTTGATACGATCCGGCTGCGGGAGCGCATTCAGACGATGCGCCCCGATACGCTCCGGCTGTCGACCAATACCACTGTCGTTTCGCTCCGGCAACAAATGAACTACCCGTTGCTGATGACAATTTTGATGGGGCTGTGTGTGCTGGCGGGAATTCTGTTTCTGTTTTTCGGACGAACCATCCGAACGCGCATCCGGCGCTATCAGTTGTATCGGCAATACCTGGATTTTCAACGGGCGTTCACCCGCCTGACGCGCGGCATTGGCCCCGAAACCGCCCACGAAGACGCCGGACGGGCGGTGGTGATCTGGAAAAAATACATGGAGCACCTGGAGCGGAAACCGTATACATCGCTGACAACCCGCGAAATTGTTGAATCGGTGCAGGATAACCGACTGGCCGATGCCCTGAAAGAAATCGACGGCGTTATTTATGGAAGTGTGTATTCCGACCAGACGCAGCAGTCGCTCCGCATTCTGAACGAGGTGGCGGATACGGCCTACCGCCGGAGCAGCGTTCGGCTGGAGGAAGTGAATCAGGAAGTGCTTATTTGAACAGTTTTCTATGGAATGGTTTTCGTATCAATGGTTTACAATTTCGCAACTGCGCCAGTTTACCTGGGCGCAACCGATTTATTTGTACGCCATTCCGGCCATTCTCATGCTCTTCGGCTTGCGATCGTTGTTGTCCAGCCCATCGCGGCAACGGCTGAATGTGGCCCTCAACAAGACCGAACTCCAACCCTCGCTGGTGGGAAGTTTGCGGCATTTAGTGCCCCTCAGCCTGTTTATTGCCACCACGCTTCTGCTGATGGCACTCGCCCGGCCCCAGATCATTCGCGAAGAAACCGAGCGGGTCGCCGAAGGAATCGATTTGATGCTCGCCATTGATATTTCGTCGTCAATGGCCGAAACCGACCTGAAACCCAACCGACTGGAAGCCGCCAAGCGCGTGGCCCGCAGCTTCGTTAAAAGTCGTCAGAACGACCGGATCGGGCTGGTTATTTTTGCCGGAGAAGCGTATTCACTCTGTCCGCTAACCACCGACCACGACCTCCTGAACGGGTATCTGAACGATCTGGACGACAGCATGATCAAAACTTCCGGCACGGCCATCGGCAGCGCCCTGGCGGTTTGCATCAACCGCATGCGCGAATCGAAGGTCAAGAGCAAGGTGACCATTCTGCTCAGCGACGGCGACAATACGGCGGGCAACCTCGACCCGGTGACGGTGGCGCGGCTGGCGAAAGCGTTCAACATCCGGATTTATACCGTAGCCATTGGCCGCCCGCCACTGCCGAGTGTGTCGAGCAACCTGACGACGGTGACGGTGGACGAAGGCATTCTGACCACCATCGCCAACATCGGGAGTGGCAGTTTTTTCCGGGCGGGCGATGCCCCGCGTCTCCAGGCGGTTTTCAACGAAATCGACCGGCTGGAAAAAGCGCCGGTTAAAACCGTGATTTACAAGGATGTCAAAGATTTTTACCGCGTCTATCTGTACTGGGCCATCGTGTTCCTGTTGCTGACGCTGTTCCTGAAAAACACGATCTTTGGAAATATTTTGGAAGACTGAAAGAGGGGGAAAGAGACGATGGACCATTGACCATGGTGGGCAACAGTCTATGGTCAATCGTCCATGGTCAATTGTCCCATATCTAACTATGCTGCTATCCTGTTACAACGAAAACTACATTGAAGCGGGGCTGGATGAGGTCGGGCGGGGGTGTCTGGCGGGGCCGGTGGTGGCGGCAGCGGTTATTTTGCCGAAGAACTACACGCATCCTATTCTGACCGATTCGAAACAACTGACCCGATTTCAGCGCGAGCAACTGCGGGAAGAATTGCAGCGCGACGCCCTGGCCTGGGCTGTTGCCGAGGTATCGAACGAGGAAATTGACCGGATTAATATCCTGAAAGCCAGCTTCCTGGCAATGCATCAGGCGTTGGACGCCATCATGAGTCAGATTGGTGGTGTCAGACCGGATCATTTGCTGGTTGATGGCAACCGGTTTGTCAATTACCCGATGATTCCGCACACCTGCATTGTCAAAGGCGACACGAAGTTCCTATCGATTGCAGCCGCGTCGGTTTTGGCGAAAACGTATCGGGATGATTTGATGGAAAACCTTGCGATCGAGTTTCCGCACTACGGCTGGGAGCGGAACGTGGGCTACCCGACGCCCTACCACCGCCGGGCTATTCTGGAGTTCGGGCCGTGTCGGTGGCACCGGATGAGTTTTCGGCTGGTATAGAAATTCCACCGCCGATTACAACGCTTTCCCCTAAACGGGAATCCTGTCGGTATCTGCCTTTCTTCCAACCCTTTATGAAGAATATTTCTTTTCTATTTCTGCTCCTTCTGGTAACGGCCTGCAACCGCAAGAACGAAGATGCGATTCTGGCCAGAGGCTCCTCCTTTCGTTTGATTCGAACGGATTATTACGGAAGTCCGGCGAATCCGGCTTCGTTTCGGTCCACCCGCTACGACTACGACGAGAACAACCTGCTCCGCGAGGTCATTTCGGAAAACACAAACGGCACGGTCGACAGCAAACAGGTCTACCGGTGGACGGACGGCACTACGCTTCGTGTGGAACAGCATTTTACCAATCCGCCCTGGTCGAGCAGCATTCAATCGGGGCAACTTTTAAGACTCTATTCCTACGATGACACGGTTTTCAATCCCGACACGACCATCCGCAAACGACAAAGCTATAGCCAGACCGATACGAAAACCGAGTATCGCTCCTCCACCACATTTCAATACGCCTACGGGAATCGAATCACAAGGAAAAATATTTACACGAGCGATGGAAAGCTGGCTTCGTACACCGTATTCCAGTACGATAATCGGGGAAACGTGACGATGGAGGAGCTATATACCGACGTTTCCGATAACGCCCGGCCCAATGTCAGTACAACCTACGAATACGATACCGCGCCAAATCCGTACCGCACGGCCCGCCTGAACTCCGAGATTAGCTGGTATATGAGTCCCAACAACATTGTCCGGCAAAAGTCGATCAACCTGGTTTCTCTCATCAGCACCGACGAACAATGGAAGTACGAATACCGTCCTGACGGCTATCCCGCCCGGATGATTTATGCCGATGGCCGGAAAGAGGAGTTTATTTATAACGAATAGGTTTTCTGTATACGGTTTTCTGTTTTCGGTGGCTGACGCATGACAGCTAACGCAGTTACAAATCCACCAGGAAGCATGCGTCAGCCACCGAAAGCCGTATACTGAAAACCGTAAACCATTACCCCTGCTTTGGGCGCTTGTACAGCGGCACGGTGCTGCAGGGTTCGCCGAACATGATGCTCTGGGCGACAGGGCGTAACCGGCGGGTGATTTCGACGTAAGCCGCGGTCGGCACCGGTACTTTGCTGCAGCCTTTCACCACCACGCGGGTGTCACGGTAGTCTTCGATGTTGATGCGGGCGATGGCGTCGAAATAGAGTTTTTCTTCCAGATCCTGCAGCGAACCGAACACCACGGTGTGGGCGTAGGGTTCCAGGTGAATCGTCAGGAGCATGAACGCCCAGGTCGGAACGATGGCATCTTCGGTGCAGATGACGGCCACATTTTTATCGGTATACTGGCTCCAGTCGTGGGTTTTCAGGAATTCGCGAAAATCTTTTTCCTTGAGAATCAGCCCCATAAACAGGTTGTCCTTCAAGTCGTAGACAACCCGTTCGCCGGGGTGGTAATAATCTTCCAAGTCCAGGGATACCAGGCCGCTTTTGGCAACCCGATTGACAATCAGTTCCGTTTCCATACCTGCTAAACAACCAGCTTCTTCGGCTTGGTTCCCACAAAATCTTTTAAGTAATACGGCTCAAAATCGGCGACACTTTCAAACCGGCCTTCCTGATACGCCAGAGCGGCCAGTTGGCCCACCGTTCGGGCCGAGGGATGAATGACTTGTTCGGGAAAAACCGCATTGGGTTGATGCGCCAAAACCGCCCGACACTTGGCCGCACCATTCCCGAAAAACACAACGGGTTGTTGCGCCAGCAAGTCTTCAAACGAGTTTTCATCAATGATCTGCGCCGAGGTCGGTACTCTTTCACGGCCTTCGGAATCATAAACCGCACAGTAGACTTCCATCCGCCGGGCATCGAGCAGGGGGCAAAGGGCGTGGGATGCAGGATAAAAACCGTTCACCTGCCACGCCATCGCTTCGAGCGTGTTGATCGCCAGCAGCGGTTTATCGAGCGCGAAACACAGTCCTTTGGCCGTCGAAACGCCAATCCGCAAACCCGTGTAGGACCCCGGCCCTTTGGCCACGGCGACCGCGTCCAGTTCAGAAAGCTGGTGTCCACTCTGATGAACCACATTCTGAATCAGCGTCGTCAACATGCCCGACGATGATTTTTCGGTAAACAATTCAAAACAGGCCAAAACCGCTCCGTCGCGATGAAGGGCTACCGAACAAACGGTGGTGGAGGTATCAATGGAAAGAATGAGAGACATGAAATGAATGATGAGTTATGAATGATGAACGGGCTGGCGCACAAATTCATCGTTCATAACTCATCATTAAAAAATTAAGGTTTTCCTTTCAAAATAGACTGGTACCGGTTCATGTCTTTGAACAGGTCGAGGGCGGCTTTGATTTCCGGATCGGTCGCGAACGACACTTCTTTCATACCTTTCTGGAGGTAATAATGTCCGACAATTTCCTGTTCCAGCAACGTTTTCAGTTCGCTTTTGAACGTCACCAGATCGACATCCTTGCTGTGCGACAGTTTCGTACGCAACGCTTTTAGCTGATCCTGAATCTGATCGAACGATTTTTCTTTCTTAGCCGAGGCTTCGAGCGTTCCCAGCTCCTTTTCAACCTGCGTGGTGTAATCGTATTCCTTGTCTTTCAGCCACGTCACAAAATTCTGGTATTCGGCATCAGTCAGGCTGAACTCGCGGGCGGGCTTGATCGTCGGGTGGTCGTGCCGGTATTTGATGGCGTAATCGAAAATTAACCCCTTGTTGGTCAGGCTGATCGCGATTGGAGCGGGTGTCGTCGGCTCCACCAGCACATCCGGCGTAACGCCACCACCGTCGTAAACCGGGCGACCGGCTTTGGTTTTGAAGGCGGTTTTCAGCGAATCCGGAATCTTGCCCACGCTGCCGTCCGGGTTGCGGTGGCTGTAGTCGATGGCCTGAATGCAGCGACCACTCGGAATGTAGTATTTGGCCGTGGTAATTTTCAGTTTGGTGTTGTACGACAGTTCGCGGGTGGTTTGCACCAGCCCTTTTCCGTAGGTCAGTTGCCCCACCAGAACGCCCCGGTCATAGTCCTGAATAACGCCCGAAACGATCTCGGCCGCCGACGCACTCCGGCTGTTGGTCAGCACCACAATCGGGATTTCCAGATCCAGGGGCGGGTTCAGCGCCGTGTAGGTTTTGTTCCATTCGGTCACTTTGCCTTTCGTCGTCACAATTTCCGACTCGCGCGGCAACCAGATATTGGCAATGTCGATGGCCATGTTGAGCAAACCGCCCGGATTTTCGCGCACATCCAGCACCAGCTTTTTCATGCCTTTGCCTTTCAGTTCGACAAACGCATTCCGCACCTCACGCGACGCCGTTCCGGTAAAATCTTTCAGGTCGATGTAGCCAACATCGCCCGAAATCATGCCGGAATAGGGCACGTTGGTCATTTTGACGACATCGCGCGTCACGTTCAGGTCAATGGGGTCTTTAGCTCCAAAGCGTTTCACCGTCAGTTTGACCGCTGTGTTGGTTTGTCCCCGGAGCAGTTTGTCGGAATCCAGTTCGCGCCGGGTTTTGATGTCCACGCCGTCGACCTTAAGGATTTCATCACCGATTTGCAAACCGGATTTCTCAGCGGGTGTGCCTTCATAAATCATCATCACGATGCTGCGTCCCTGCCGCGAGCCGATGAGCGCCCCGATGCCGTTGTAGCGTCCGGTGGTCATCGTCATGTAATCCTCGATTTCGTCTTCGGCGAAGAAGTTGGTGTAGGGGTCGAGCGACTTCAGCATGGCGTCGATGCTGTTCTTCACCATCCGGTTCGGATTCAGTTCGTCGACGTAATACAGGTTCAGTTCTTTGAACAGCGTCGCGTAAATGTCCAGGTTGCGGGCGATTTCAAAAAACCGGTCGTCGTTGCGGAACGAATAAAAACCCAGGCTTCCTGCCAGAAGGGTCGCTCCCAGGGCGACAGTCAGACGTTTGCGCATATCGTTAAGGAAAATGAGTTGTTTCGCGGAGCTAATCAGAGGACATCAGAGTTTATCAAAGTTTTCTCTGTGTAACTCTGATGTCCTCTGATTAGCCCTGTGTAACAGTAACCCGAGCCAAAGCTAATTTCATACTTTTTTCTATCTCTTCAAACGAAATTATTGCGCGGGCGGTATATAAAAAGACAATATAGGCGGGCGGTTGCTTCGGTTTTTCAGCAGTTCCGAACAGAAGTGCCTTATTCAAGCGGTAGGCTTCGCGGACCCGGCGACGGATGAGGTTGCGGTCGACGGCTTTTTTGAAGTTTCGGCTGGAGACCGAAATCAGGATGGCAGGCAGCGGATTGCCCCGTTCGGGATCGTCCGTATAGAGGAGTCGAAATGGAAAAAGGTAGAACGTCCGCGTGGTCGCACTACCTTTTTGAAATAACTGGCCAATGGTTTTCTTACTGCAAAGCCGTTCGGATTTTTTGAACGTTTGCTTCATCTCCGTTTACGGTTTATGGTTTACGGTTTACGGTCTACGTAATCGAACCGTAAACCGTAAACCATAAACCGTAAACGACTAATTAGATCTTAAACCGATCGCCTTTTTTCTCGTCCGAAACCGTCAGTTTATGACGTCCTTTTGCGCGACGGGCGGCCAGTACTCTGCGGCCATTGGCTGATGCCATGCGCTCGCGGAAGCCGTGCTTGTTCCGGCGCTTACGGTTCGAAGGTTGAAACGTTCTTTTCATGACTAACTATATCTTGGATGCCTATTTTTCAAATGAGTCTGCAAAGGTAGAGAATGTTACGGAACGAAACAAGTTTGATTCCCATATTTAGCGTTTTCACAAACAAGCGGTTATATTCGCCCATATGCACTACCGTATTTCGTCGACCAACCCTTCGTCCCGGCTCCTTGAAGTTGATTTTCTGCTGACGGCCATTTCATCTTCCACCGTTGATTTGCAGCTCCCCGCCTGGCGCCCCGGCCGGTATGAGATTCAGAACTTTGCCAAAAACATCCAGCGGTTCGAAATTTTTGACCAAACCGGAAAACCGCTCGCGTTTCAGAAAATCACCAAAGACCGCTGGCGGGTGCAAACCGAAGGCGTTTCGGAACTGGTCGCCCGGTATACCTATTACAGCAACACCATCAATGCGGGAACCAGCTACGCCGACGACCGGCTGTTATACATCAATCCGGTCAATCTGTGCCTGTATGCCGACGGCCGTTTGCTGGAACCCTGCACGCTCGAACTGGCCATCCCGGACGATTGGCAGGTGGCCTGCGGAATGCAGCAAACCGCATCCAATATCCTGACAGCCGCCGACTTCTACGAACTGGTCGACTGCCCTCTCATCGCTTCGCCCGATCTGCAACATCTGGCATACGAGATTGATGAAACGCGGTTTCACGTCTGGATCAATGGCAATATAAAACCGGATTGGGAACGAATCCGGCACGATTTCCGACGGTTTTCGGAAACCCAAATCCGGCTCTTTGGCGAATTTCCCGAAAAAGACTACCATTTTCTGACGCTGATTCTGCCGACGGCGCATTACCATGGCGTCGAACACCGCAACTCTACCATGCTCGTGCTGGGTCCCAACGACGAGGGCGAGGGCCTGTATACGGATTTGCTGGGTGTTTCGTCGCACGAATTGTTTCACACCTGGAATGTCATCCGCATCCGGCCAACGGAACTTTTGCCGTATGATTTTACCCGGGAAACGTACTTCACGACCTGCTTTGTGGCCGAAGGCGTTACAACCTATTACGGGGATTTGCTCCTCCGCCGGGCGGATGTTTTCACCGATGCGGCTTACTGGAAAGAGCTTCAGGTGCTGCTAAAGCGGCATTTTGAACCCAGTGGCCGGTCGTTTCAGTCGCTCACCGAATCATCCTGGGATTTGTGGCTGGACGGTTACGACAAAGGCGTGCCAAACCGGAAAGTGTCGGTGTATTACAAGGGCGCTACGGTAGCGCTCATTCTGGATTTACACATTCGCCGGAAATGGAACCACGCCCGGTCGCTCGACGATGTCATGCGGCTGATGTGGGAACGATTCGGAAAACCGTTCGTGGGGTATACGCTCGAGGAGTACCGCGCCATTACGGAAGAAGTGGCCGGTGAACCACTCGACTGGTATTACGAACGCTGCATCTTCGGCAACGAACCGCTGGAACCACTCCTGAACGAATACCTGGCGTTTGTCGGCCTGCAACTGGAATACGATGCCACTGACCTGGTGAGTGCGCCTTCGGTGCTGCTCGTTCAGCACGAGGACGCGGCCGGTTTGCAAAACCGCTACCAGTGGCTGGGTGTTCAATCCTGATCGGGTGATAAGACTGGTAAAGAGTCCATCGTAAGAGCATCTGCTATTTTTTCTTTTCTCAATGAAACGCCTTGCCAAAACCGCCCTGCTCCTTCTGATCGGATGGACCGGCTCCAGCCATCGAACCAGTTTCACGGAACCGGCAAAACCGCTCGCTCCCGTAGTAACGATCAACTTGAATGAGGAATTTCAAACCATCCACAGCTTCGGCGCGTCCGATTGCTGGTCGGCCAAGTTCATTGGTATCTGGAACAATGAGACTAAAAAGAACCAGATCGCCGATCTGCTCTTTAGTCAGGACACACTGGCCAACGGCCAGCCGAAGGGCATTGGCTTGTCGTTGTGGCGGGTGAATATTGGTGCGGGAAGTTTTGAACAGAAAGACAGCAGTGCCATCCGGGATGAATGGCGCCGGGAAGAAAGTTTTCTGACTCCAGACGGGCGTTATGACTGGAGCAAACAGGCTGGAAGTCAATGGTTTTTGCAGGCGGCTCGTCAGCGGGGTGTGCGCTACACGCTGGGCTTCACGAACTCTCCGCCCGTACAAATGACCCGCAACGGCAAAGCTTTTTCGCCGGGCGGCAAAGCATTCAACCTCAAACCGGCCGCGCTCGAACCCTTCGCCGATTTTCTGGTTACTGTGGCCGACCATTTCAAACTCGATTACCTGAGCCCCATCAACGAACCGCAGTGGGACTGGACTGCCAGCAAAAACGGCAAAGCCAATCAGGAGGGTTCTCCAGCCGAGAATGCCGATATTCTGGCGGTAACCAAAGCGTTATCGACCAAACTGGCCGCCGGAAAATCCAAAACAAAAGTGGTAACGGGCGAAGCGGGCCAGCTCGACTTCCTCTACGAAAAAGCCGAAAGTGGACGCGGAGAGCAGCTCGATTACTTTTTTGGTCCGAACAAAACCGCTTCGATGACCAAACTTCCCAATGTGGAACCGATCTGGGCGTATCACAGCTACTTTACGACCTGCCGGGATTCGGCGTTGGTGGCGATGCGCCAGAAAACCGCTCAACGCGCCAAAACCGTAGGCAATCCGCAACTCTGGCAAAGCGAGTTTGGCGTTCTGGGCGACATCTGCGGCCAATACAACGGGAGTCCGCGCCACACTGACATCGACTATGGGCTGTACGTGGCCAAAGTGATTCACAACGACCTGACCATCGCCAACGTGACCTCATGGCAATGGTGGCTGGCCATCAATCCGTACAACTACAGCGATGGGCTGGTGTATATCAACGGACCCGATGGCGGGTATAAAAACCACGACAATGCCCGGCACGACGGCCAGGTGATCGACTCGAAACAGCTTTGGGCGTTCGGCAACTATGCCCGTTTTATCCGACCCGGTATGAAACGGGTAGCGGTCCGCATCGGTGACGTGGCCAACCCGGTGGCCGAAGCGAGTCAGTGTATGGTGTCGGCTTACAAAGATGCCGCGCGTAAACAGCTTGTGCTGGTTTGCGTCAACATGACCGCCGATGCCCAGACCATACCGCTTAGCGGAGTAAAAATCCGGAACGGACGCTTTGCGGGTTACACCACCTCCGAAACCAAAACCCTGACGAAATCCAGCGTGCGGGCCGACCAGATTCAACTGGAACCCAAATCGGTCGTTACGCTGGTGGGAACGTACCAATAACCCGTGAATACCGCCCAAATCAGTTTTTCTTTCTGGCGCGCATTTCCGGGAGCGTCTGTCCGGTATCGCCCTGAGCCGCCTGTGGAGCATCCAGCGAATTGGTGGTTGTGTCACCCTGAATTCCCATAATGCTCGTATCATTCGCCATTTCCGCCGAATTGGTGCCCGATTGCGTACTTTCCGTTTTGGAATTACAGCTCAAACAAAAGATGGTTAGCAGGATACCCAACGCAGTGGTCAGGCTCCGGCTTCCATTTTTCAGGTTGTTTTTCATGGTATTTAAACGTTGAGTGATTTCTATCGTAACCGCGAGTTGCGCGGGTTGTTTGGAAAAAATGACAAAATGAGCATACGCTAACAATCCTGACAAAGAACGGTTATCTTTAAAACCCTTCTTGTTTCAATCTTGCTTTTTTCGTATCTTAGCTTGTTATGAATTTCAAGCTGACTTCAGAATTTAAACCGACTGGCGACCAGCCACAGGCCATTGAAAAGCTGGTAAAAGGGATTAAAGAGGGCGAACCGTCGCAGGTGTTGTTGGGTGTTACCGGGTCTGGAAAAACGTTTACAGTAGCCAACGTCATTGCCCAACTCGACCGCCCGACGCTCGTGCTGAGCCACAACAAAACACTGGCAGCCCAGCTCTACGGCGAGTTCAAGCAGTTCTTTCCCGAAAATGCCGTCCAATATTTCATCTCGTATTACGATTACTACCAGCCGGAAGCGTTTATCGCGACGACCAACACGTACATCGAAAAAGACCTGGCCATCAACGAAGAGATCGATAAGCTCCGGCTGGCCACGGTTTCGGCCCTGATGAGCGGTCGGCGGGATATTGTGGTGATTGCATCGGTTTCCTGCATTTACGGCGCCGGTAACCCGAACGAATACCAGAAAAGCATCGTGCGGCTGGGCGTGGGCGAAACCATCAGCCGCAACCAGTTTCTCTTCAAGTTAGTCGAAATTCTGTATAGCCGCACCGAGGTAGAATTTACCCGGGGCTCGTTCCGGGTCAAGGGCGATACGGTCGACATTTTCCCCGGTTATGCCGATTTCGCGTACCGTATTGTTTTCTTTGGCGACGAAATCGAAGCCATTCAGCGCATCGATCCGGCTTCAGGCAAAAAGATCGGCGACGACCGGATCATTGCCATTTTCCCGGCGAATCTCTTCGTAACCGGCCGGGATACCCTGAACATGGCCATCGGCGAAATCCAGAATGACCTGGTGGCGCAGATTCGCTATTTTCAATCCGAATTCCGGAACATGGAAGCCGAGCGGATCAAGGAGCGGACCGAGTTCGACATCGAAATGATGCGCGAACTAGGCTATTGTTCCGGTATTGAAAACTATTCGCGGTATTTCGATCGCCGGATGCCCGGCCAGCGCCCTTTCTGTTTGCTCGACTATTTCCCCGACGACTTTCTGACCATCGTGGACGAAAGCCACGTGACGATGCCGCAAATCCGGGCGATGTGGGGTGGTGACCGCTCCCGCAAAGAAGCCCTGGTGGATTACGGCTTTCGGCTGCCATCGGCGCTGGACAACCGCCCGCTTACCTTTCAGGAATTTGAGCAAATGGCCGGCCAAACGGTTTTTGTCAGCGCCACGCCGTCCGATTATGAATTGCGCCGGAGCGAAGGCGTGGTGGTCGAACAGTTGATTCGTCCAACGGGTTTGCTGGACCCCGCGATTGAAGTGCGGCCCAGCCTCAACCAGATCGACGACTTGCTGGAAGAGATCGACATCCGCGTCAAACGCAAGGAACGGGTGCTGGTGACGACCCTGACCAAACGCATGGCCGAGGAGTTGAGCAAATACCTGGAACGGGTGGGCGTCAAAGGCCGCTACATTCACTCGGAAGTGAAAACGCTGGATCGGGTTGAAATTCTGCGGGAATTGCGACTCGGTGTTTTCGATGTGCTGGTGGGTGTCAACCTGCTGCGCGAAGGACTCGACTTGCCGGAAGTGTCACTGGTGGCCATCATGGACGCCGACAAAGAAGGGTTTCTGCGCGATATTCGATCCCTGATTCAAACCATTGGCCGGGCCGCCCGGAATTCCAACGGACGCGTGCTCATGTATGCCGACCGCATCACCGGTTCGATGGAAAAAGCCATTAGTGAAACCAACCGACGGCGGGAAATCCAGATGGAATACAACGAGAAACACGGCATTACGCCCATGACGGTTTTGAAATCCCACGATGCGATTATGGGCCAAACCAGCATTGCCGACTCGCGTCCGGAGGCCAAACAATACTATGTTGAACCCGAAGAATTCCGGATTGCGGCCGATCCCGTGGTGCAGTATATGGGTAAAAGTGACCTGGAACAGATCATCAAGGAAACGCAGCAAAAAATGGAAAAAGCTGCCAAAGAGCTTGATTTCATGGAAGCAGCCCGGCTACGGGATGAGTTGTTTCAGCTCCGCGACCGGTTGAAAGCGACGCAAAAAGTCTAAAAAATTGTTTGAATTAAGGCCGGAAGCCTTCCCTGTCAATAGTCAAAAGGTTATCCACAACTGGTAGCTCCGGAGGAGCGGGCTAAAAACAACTTCAGGCCGCTCCTCCGGAGCTACCAGTTGTGGATAACCTTTTGACTATTGACAGGGAAGGCTTCCGGATTAACCCAAATAGATTCCAGTCCGTAAGATCCCTCTGTCCAAGCTCCTAAAATGATAAGAATCTCACGGACTAGAGCGGCAGCGGCTTTCCGACCAGAGTACTTATACCAACGCGGCTTCTTTCATCCGTTCGGCGTTTTCGGCCATGCGCAGTTGATCGATGAAGTTGTCGATGTCGCCGTCCATGACCGTCGGCAGGTTATACACCGTCAGGCCAATACGGTGGTCGGTCACGCGGCTTTGCGGATAATTATACGTCCGGATTTTGTCGGAACGGTCGCCACTGCCCACCATCGACTTGCGCTGCGAACTGATTTCGTCGTTGTGTTTCTGCAACTCAATTTCGTATAACCGCGACCGCAAAACCGTCAGGGCTTTTTCGGTATTTTTGATCTGCGAACGTTCATCCTGACATTGTACGACCAAACCGGACGGAATGTGCGTCAGCCGAACCGCCGAATAGGTGGTGTTGACCGACTGCCCTCCCGCACCCGACGAACAGAACGTATCTTTCCGAATGTCGTTCATATTAACCTGAACATCAACCTCTTCCGCTTCGGGCAAAACCGCCACGCTGGAGGCTGAGGTGTGAATCCGTCCCTGCGATTCGGTGGCCGGAACCCGCTGAACGCGGTGAACTCCCGATTCGAATTTCAGTTTGCCATAGACGTCTTCGCCTTCGACCTGGCAAATAATTTCTTTGTAACCGCCCGAGGTTCCTTCGGTGAAATCCATCAGCGACATCCGCCAGCCCATGCGGTCGCACAGGCGTTGGTACATGCGGAAGAGATCACCGGCAAAAATGGATGCTTCGTCGCCACCGGTTCCAGCCCGGATTTCCAGAATGACGTTTTTGCTGTCGTTCGGATCTTTCGGAATCAGCATTTCTTTCAATACCTCTTCCATCGGTTCGCGCTGCGGCACCAGTTCATCGAGTTCGGCTTTGGCCATTTCGCGCAAATCTTCGTCGCGTTCGGTCGCCAGCAGATCCTTTGCCCCGTCGATGTCATTCAGCAGTTTTTTATAAACCTGGTACTGTTTGACGATCTTTTCGAGGTCTTTGTATTCCTTGCTCAACTTGGTGTATTTCTTCTGATCCGAAACGATTTCCGGCATCATGATTTGCTGAGAAACCTCCTCAAACCGTTCTTTTATGGATTCTAATTGATCGATCATTGTTCAGCAACGTTATCCTTCTAATTGCCCCTGATCCCTTAAAGGGGACTTTTGCATCCTAATTATTACCGTCCAAGTCCCCTTTAAGAGAACGGGGCGAATTTTGATACAAATCTACGAAAATTCGGTCAGTCAACACTTGGGTCGTACATTTGTCAACGAAACGGGCAATCCCATCGTTATCCAGATTGATGACAAGATTTCACTTCACTAAGTTCCTGGCAATGAACCGTATCTTTTCCCCTTTTGCTTTCCTGCTCAGTCTGTTGTTTCTTCTATTTTTTGAGTCCGCCTGCTCTCCCGACCAGAATCAGAATACGAAGGAACTGGCGCAGGAAATGAACGACCGAAAAATCAAGCGGGTCACCAACGTTCAACTCACGACCACCGTCGACGAATGGGGTAAAGCCCTCATTCTGACCACCCGAAAAGCCCTAACTAGTAAACTGACGAATAAGCCTGGAGACTCCACCTTCTGCAACCTGGAAAACGTACCGGCCATTCAGAAACTGGAGAAACAGTATGCCATTACGATCGATTTGCTGAAGGCAAAAGATGTAACAAACCCAGCCCTGGACCCCAAAGAGCGGGATTTGCTGGGGGCTTATGTCTACAACGCTCAGAATAAACTGGAGCAGAACGATAACGTCCAGAAACTGAACGACACCCTGTTTGTCTACAATTCACCCGTTGCGACGGATGATATCATCTGCAAAACCTGCACGGACAACGCAGCTTTGCCGTTCGTGATCTGGCGCATCGTGTTCAATAAACGAGAAGTGATCCGGCGGGTCAATCCGAAGAAATTGAAGTAACCCTGACAGCGGTCGCCAGACCCTGTCAGCGGTTGAAAAATCTATTAGCCAGATCAACCGCTGACAGGGTCTGGCGACCGCTGTCAGGGTTATTGAAAATACAATTAAATAGTACTTCAGAAACGATGATTTTGTACTTTTAACACATTCGTATTCCATCCCTTAACAAACATACTGTTTAACGTATGAGCAATCTGAAGAATAAAGCCGATCAGGCGGTTAGCCGACGCGGTTTTGTCAAAGCCTCGTCGCTGGCCCTGGCTGGCGTCACCATTCTGCCCCGGCATGTGCTGGGTGGCAAAGGCTTCATTGCCCCGTCTGATAAACTGAACGTCGCCGGGGTCGGCATCGGCGGCATGGGAAAAAGCAACCTCAACGCCTTAGCGCCCACCGAAAACATTGTGGCCCTCTGCGATGTCGATGAGAAATACGCCGGCCCGGTTTTTGAAAAATACCCGAATGCCAAGCGGTATAAAGACTACCGCAAGATGCTCGAAGCCCAGAAAGACATCGACGGCATTGTAGTGGCTACGCCCGATCACCTGCACGGTGTTATCGCGTCGGCCGCCATGAAACTCGGCAAACACGTCTACGTGCAAAAACCGCTGACCGTGACCGTTTGGGAATCGCGTGAATTGGCGCGGCTGGCAAAAGAAAATCCGAAAGTCGTTACCCAAATGGGAAATCAGGGCCACTCGAACGACGATGCCCGGCTGATTAACGAATGGATTGCCGACGGCGCCATTGGCAAAGTGCAGGAAGTCCACGTCTGGACCAACCGCCCCATCTGGCCGCAGGGCATGGAGGTTCCGAAAGAAGCCGTCGACGCACCATCGACGCTGGACTGGGAGCTGTTTTTAGGCCCCGCTCCCCACCGGGCCTACAATCCGGCCTATACCCCGTTCAAATGGCGCGGCTGGGTCGATTACGGTGCCGGTGCGCTGGGTGATATGGGCGCTCACCTGGTCGATCACCCGTTCTGGGCGCTGGGCCTCAACCCGCCGATCACCGTCGAGGCTTCCTCTACGCCGTTTAACAAGCAAAGTTATCCGGTTTCATCGCTGGTGACCTTCGAGTTTGAAACGAAAGACAAGAAAAACCCACTGACGATGACGTGGTATGACGGCGGTATTCTGCCACCCAAACCGGTCGAATTCGGCGACGGCCCCGTTCCGAAAGGTGGTGGCGTTTTGTATGTGGGAACGAAAGGAAAACTGTTCCACGAAACCTACGGCTCCAAACCGCGTCTGCTGCCGCAGGAAAAAATGGATTCCTACAAAAAACCGGCGCAGACCATTCCACGCGTCGGCATGAGCCACGAACGCAACTGGGCCGAAGCCTGCAAAGGAAATGGCAAGGCGGTTTCGCCGTTTGAATACGCCGGTCCGTTGTGCGAAACCATGCTGCTCGGCATCGTAGCGCTCTACAAACAGGGTACCAAACTGAACTGGGATACGAAAACCATGGCCTTCACCAACGCTCCGGAACTGAATCCGTATCTGAAACGCGAATACCGCCAGGGCTGGGCGATGTAACAACAAATGACCCCTAAATCCCCTGAAGGGGACTTTACGCATCTGGATGATGCTGCGTCCAAGTCCCCTTCAGGGGATTTAGGGGTTAATAGACAAACCTATGAAAAAAATTTCACTGACCGCGCTGTTTGTCGTATCGATTATTCAACTGTTTGCGCAGGCTCCAAATACCTTAACCGCACAGGAAAAGAAAGATGGCTGGAAACTGCTCTTCAACGGAAAAGACGTCAGCGGCTGGCATACCTACGGCAAAACCGGTGTCGGCTCGGCCTGGATTATTGAGAATGGCGCACTAAAACTGCATGTGCCGGAACGTGCCGGTAACAAAGCCAAAAACGGGGGCGATCTGGCAACGGATCAGACGTTCAAAGGCGACTTTGAATTCAAGGCGGATTGTAAAGTTGAACGGTTTACAAACAGCGGTATTTTCTTTTTTGTAACCGAAGCCCCGGAATACAAAGAGATTTATCATACCGGCCTGGAGCTTCAGGTGCTCGACAACGCCATCTACGAGGGTGCTCCTGAAAACAAACACCGCGCGGGCGATTTCTTCAGTGTCGCCAACGCCCGCATCCGCGAACCAAAGCCCGTGGGTGAGTGGAACCAGATTCATTTCAAACTGAAAGGGAAAGTACTGTCGGTCTACATGAACGGCTATCTCATTCAGGAACACAACGTTGACAGTGCCGACTGGAAAAAACGAATCGCTGAAAGCAACCTGAAAAATGCTCCGATCAGCAAAGGCAAGCTAGAAGGACGCATTGGTTTGCAGGACTGGGGCAGCCCGGTTTCCTACCGAAATATCAAGATCCGGACACTTTAAATAAAATAATTTTCCGTCATTTTCCGCCAAAAACGATGATTTACCGAACGGTTCTTTGCTGATAAAAGAATCTGGATATATTTGTTTTACAAAACCTAAACAAATATGAATCGTCCGTACTTAGGCGAATTTGAGGAACTGGTGCTGCTAACGGTTGCCATGCTGAACGGGCAGGCTTACGGCGTAACCATTCTGGAAGAAATCGAGAAGCAAACCGGTCGCACCGTCAGTTTGAGTGCCATTCATGCAACGCTGCAACGACTCGAAGAAAAAGGCTACCTCAAGTCGCAAATGGGCGGGGCCACCGCCGAGCGCGGGGGCCGCCGGAAGCGGTTTTTCAACGTGACGCTGGGCGGCACCCGGGCGTTACAGGAAATTCATACGACCCGGAACAACCTCTGGAACCAGATCCCAAAAACCGGGCTGGCCTGATTCCTGAACCATCTTTGGTTGCCATTCGTGTATTCACCTAAACTCGTCCGAACCTTGCTCCCCAATTCTGTGTTCACTGACAAAAATCCCATTTTCATGGACTGTCAGTACCTGCCACTAACCGCCACCGGCCAGTTTTCGAATCTGTTCCTCGATTATATCTCTCAAAAAGAAGCTCTCCAACCGTATTATAACCGCTTTCCAACCCTGGAAGCGTTTGAGGAACAAGTCAGAAACCGGGCGTTCGACGACAGCAAACGGCAGACGCTGGTGGAGGTTCTGGAACGGCAGTACCAGCACATTCCCAACAAACCCGACTTCTCGGTGCTGGCCCAGCCCAATACCTTTACGGTGACGACGGGCCACCAGCTCAATATTTTCACCGGTCCGCTGTACGTGCTGTACAAGTGGATTACAACGGTGAATCTGGCGAAAAAACTGAACGAAACGTATCCGGGCTACCGGTTTGTGCCGGTCTACTGGCTGGCGGCCGAAGACCATGATTTTGCGGAAATCAACCATTTTACGCTGTTTGGCAAAAACTATACCTGGGAAACGGAGCAGCGCGGAGCCGTCGGGCGGATGAACCCGAAGGAACTGAAAACCGTGTTCGACCAAATGCCGGAAAAGCTGTTTCTGTTTGAAGACGCTTACCTCAAACACGATACGCTATCGGACGCCGTTCGCTGGTACGTCAACGAACTGCTGGGCAAAGAGGGATTGATTTGCCTCGATCCCGACGACGCGGACTTGAAACGGCTCTTTGCGCCGATCATCAAAGACGAGTTGCTGCACCGCCCAACCGACGGTATTGTAACCAAAACCACCCAGCAACTGGAAGCACTGGGGTACAAAACGCAGATAACGCCCCGCGAAATCAATCTCTTTTATCTGGACGACCAGTTGCGCGAACGGATTGTCACCGATGGGGAGGATTCATATGAAGTGTTGAACACCGAAATCCGGTTTTCGAAGGATGAACTGCTGGCGTTGGTCGATGAACATCCGGAACGCTTTAGCCCCAATGTGGTGCTAAGACCGGTTTACCAGGAAGTTATTTTACCGAATCTGGCCTATATCGGCGGGCCGTCGGAAGTGCCGTACTGGCTGCAACTGAAAGGCATTTTCGATCATTTCCAGATTCCATTCCCGCTGTTGATGCCCCGCAATTTTGCGTTGTACGTGAATCCGGCCAGCGCCAAAAAGATGGATAAACTGGGCGTATCGCCCGAAGAGCTGTTCTGGGACGAGGTGAAATTGCGCCGGTCTTACACAGAACGAATTTCGGGCAATTCACTCGATCTGACGGAACAGAAAGCGTGTCTGGAACAGTGTTTTGCCGAGATTCTGCACAAATCCGTCAACGTGGATCGGTCGCTGGAAGGGGCCGTGCTGGCCGAAAAAGCCCGGCTGATGCACACAATCGATCATTTGGAAAAACGGCTGAAGAAAACGGAAGAGAAGAATTATGAGACGGTTCTGAATCAGTTGATGACCCTGAAACAGAAACTCTTTCCGAACGGCGGCATTCAGGAACGCTCCGAAAACTACCTCAATTTCCAGCTCAACGACCCGCAGTTTATCCCGAAACTGCTGACGGTTTTTGATCCGATGGCCTACCAGATGCTGGTGTTGAAAGACTAAGCAATGACGAAAGCCGAACTGCGTGCTGCGTTCCGCCAGAAACGCCGGTCGTTGTCCGAAGGCGAGTGGCAAACCCGTTGCGAAGCGATTTCAACTCAGTTTTTTACGTTTCTGCCATCCAGACCGGTTTCGGTTATCGGTACGTTTCTGCCCATCGAAAGTCAGAAAGAAGTCAATACCTGGCTCATCGTCCGGCAGCTCTGGCAGGATTTTCCACCGATTCGGGTGGCCGCGCCCGTCACGAATCTGGAAACCGGAACGCTGGAAAACTACGAGATCAATCCAGATACGGCGTTTACTAAAAACCGGTATGGCATTCCCGAGCCTCCCACTTCGTTATTCGCTATTCAACATTCATTATTCGATATTATTTTAGTCCCGTTGTTAACGTTCGACCAAACCGGCAATCGCGTCGGCTACGGGGGCGGTTTTTACGACCGGTTTCTGGCCCAGTGCCGCCCGGATTGCCTGAAAATCGGCCTGTCGCTGTTTGATCCGGTGGCGACCATTGATGATGTGTACGAAGGCGACATTCGAATCAATTTCTGCATCACGCCCGATCGGATCTGGGCTTTTGATGGGAACACGGATTTGACGGATGGAACGGATTAAAACTGATTTTAGCCGTAAAAATCCGTTCCATCCGTCAAATCGCATCGGCGACCCGGCCGCGTTCCTATTTTTCGTAGATTGCCGGAATGAAAATCCTCGTTTTCTGGTGTTGTATGCTTCATACGGTTTTGGCTCAACAGCTCCCGGCGGCTCTCGATTCGGTGATGCACCGCAACTTTCCGGCCGACCAGCCTGGTGGCGCTCTACTGGTGGTGATCGATGGAAAAACCGTCTATAACCGGGGCGTGGGGCTGGCCAATCTGGAAACGAAAACGCCCGTTTTGCCGGAAACCAATTTCCGGATGGCGTCGGTTTCCAAACAGTTTACGGCGATGTGTATTCTGTTGCTGGAAAAACAGAAAAAGCTGTCTCTGGAGGATAATCTGCTCAAATTCTTCCCGGATTTCAACCAGAAAGTGGGCAAAAGCATCAAGTTGCGCCATCTGCTGACACACACTTCCGGGATTCTGGATTACGAATCACTTTTGTCGTCCGGTCGGAAAGAGCAGATTTTTGATGCGGAAGTGTTGACGCTGCTGAAGTCGCAGGATTCGACGTATTTTGAACCAGGGAGCCGGTTTCGGTACAGCAATTCGGCCTTCTGTTTGCTGACTCAAGTCGTGGAGCGCGTTACGAAAAAACCGTATCTGGCGTTCATCACCGAAAGCCTTTTCAAACCGCTGGGCATGAACCAGACGACGCTCTATGAACCAACGCGGACGATTCCCAACCGGGCGATGGGCTATGCCCGAAATCTGGACCAAACCATCCGGTTTTCGGACCAGAGCGTGACGAGCGGCACCAAAGGCGACGGTTGTGTCTACACTTCGCTAACGGACTACAAAAAATGGAATGACGCCCTCAACTCCGGCAAACTAGTCGATGTTGTGGAAAAGCTCAAAACCGTCCAACATGCCATTGAAGGACAGGTGAACGGTTTTTACGGATTAGGCTGGTTTTTCACCCAAACAAACGGCGAAGCATCGGAGTTTTTCCATTCCGGCAGCACGTGCGGTTTTAGCAACTGCGTCGTTCGCATTCCGCAGAAAAAGGCATTGATCGTTCTGTTTTCGAATCTGGCCGATCATCACCGGCCTTTTGCCGACGTTTTGAACGTATTAAAAGCCGATCAGGAACTATCCATCGACGTGTGGGCGTTGCACAATCTGACGAATTGACTGGCTATTTCGGGTAAGCGATGGACTTGAAATAGTTGGGGGAATGATTATCTTTACACCATTAATTGGCTTATTAACAGCTACCTTACTATGGCATTCACCGACACCGAACGCAACCCCCTCTCCAGCCTGGAACAATGGGAAGATGATCTGCTGATCCGCTACCCCGAACCCGAACACAAGGCCAAGGAAGAATACCGCAACTATGATGACCCCGCCCGCGATACCGTCCGGGAGTTTTACCGCCTGAATCACACCTACCAAACGTACGATTTTGTGCAGGAAAAACGGGCTGAATTCCTCAAATTCGACAAAAAAGAAATCCCGGTTTGGGGCGCGATGGAGTTTCTGAACACCCTCGTCGATGACTCCGATCCGGATATTGAACTCGACCAGTTGCAACATTTGCTGCAAACCGCCGAAGCCATCCGCGCCGATGGTCACCCCGACTGGTTTGTACTGACCGGTTTTCTGCACGACATGGGCAAAGTCCTGTGTCTGTTCGGTGAGCCGCAATGGGCGGTTGTTGGTGACACCTTCCCGGTGGGCTGCGCGCATTCCGACAAAATCGTTTATCCCGAGTATTTTGCTGCCAATCCGGATACATATAACAAGGATTTCAATACCAAATACGGTGTTTACGAACCGAATTGCGGGTTGAAGAACGTCACGATGTCGTGGGGCCACGACGAATATTTATACCACATCACGAAGGATCACCTGCCCGAACCGGCCTTGTATATGATCCGGTATCACTCGTTCTACGCGCAACACCGCGAAAAAGCGTATGAACACCTGATGGACGATCACGACCGGGCGATGTTCAAATGGGTCGACAAATTCAATCCGTACGATTTGTATTCGAAAAGCCCGGTTGTGCCGGTGGCTTCGGAACTGAAACCGTATTACGAAGACCTGATCGCGAAGTATCTGCCTGCGACGATTCGGTTGTAACCCCGTCAGCGCCGGGCCGTCGATACGGTCGATAGACCCTGACGGGGTTATGCAAAAAACCGATGTTTCCGACATCGGTTTTTTTGTTTATTTTGGTGACGACAAGCCTATTCGCCGGATGCTCCTCACCTTCATTGCGCTTTACCTCCTCTCCAACCTCGCCATCGGTGCCTGGGCGGCCCGAAAAGTAACCAGTAGTCAGGATTTTGTGCTGGCCGGCCGGCGACTCCCGCTGGCCCTGGCGGCTTCGGCCACATTTGCTACCTGGTTTGGCTCGGAAACGATCATGGGCGCGCCAGCCATGTTTGTCGACGGCGGTTTTCTGGCCGTTATCGAAGAACCGTTCGGGTCGGCCTTGTGCCTGTTTCTGGTCGGGGCTTTTTACGCCCGACCGCTGTATCGGCTGGGAATCACCACGTTTTCGGATTATTTCAGCATCCGCTTTGGCCGTTCGGCGGAGTTTCTGTCGGCAGCGCTGGTCATTCCGTCGTATTTTAGCTGGATCTCCGCCCAGTTCATCGCAATCGGGATTGTCCTCAACCTGGTCACGGGCGTGCCCATTTTCTGGTGCATTGCGTCCAGCGCAACCATCGTCATGATTTATACGATGATGGGCGGCATGTGGTCGCTTTCCATCACCGACTTTCTCCACAACATCATCATCGTTATTGCGTTGATTATCATTGCCGTCATTTTGTATAACCAGACCGGCGGGATAGCCAGCATCATTCAGAAAACCAAACCCGGTTTTTTCCATTTCCTACCCAAAGCAACGTTCAAAGACAGTGTCGGGTGGGTAGCCGCCTGGATCACCATTGGCCTGGGTTCCATTCCGCAGCAGGACGTTTTTCAGCGCGTGATGTCGGCTAAAAATGAGCGGACCACCGTCCGGGCTTCCTATCTGGCGTCGCTTCTGTACATCACCATTGCCATGCTGCCCCTCTTCATTGGGCTGGTGGGCAAGCAGCTATACCCGGATTTAAGTCAGGACAACCAGATGCTGATTCCGAACATGGTGTTGCGACAAGCCAGCATGCCACTGCAAATTCTCTTTTTCGGAGCCTTGTTATCGGCCATTCTCAGTGTGTCGAGTGGGGCAATTCTGGCCCCGGCAACGGTTTTCGGCGAGAACATCTACCGGTTTTTCAGGCCCGACATCAGCGACAAAACACTGCTGCGCACCATCCGGCTCGCCGTTGCCGCCATTACCCTGATTTGCGTCTGGATGACCGCAACCCGCGACGTCAACATTTTCGAACTGGTCGGCGAGTCGTCGGCGTTCAGTCTGGTATCTTTGTTCGTGCCACTCACGGCCGGTTTATACTGGAAACCGGCCAACACCCTGGGCTGCCTGCTGTCGATGGTGAGCGGAATCGTTGTCTGGTTAACCTGTCTGGCCATTGAAACGGAGTACCCGGCCCTGGTCTACGGCTTACTGGCCAGTATAGCAGGCATGGTTCTGGGTGCGCTAATCGCCCCTAAATCCCCTGAAGGGGACTTGGACGCAGCTTATCCAGATCTAAAAGTCCCCTTCAGGGGATTTAGGGGCAATCAAAAAAACGCCTGATCGATTTTCCCGATATATTCCAGATTAGTCTGCGACGTGAGCCAGCGCTGAATCTGCCGCCCGACATTCGGATAGAGATTCAGGTCGTCCAATTCATGAACGGGCTTCCAGCTAACGGCCAGGGCTGTGGTTTCTTCGGGGTTGATGCGGGGAATACCGCCAATCAACTGACTGGCAAATACCACGTGCAACACATCCTCTTTGGCTTCGGAACCGTTGGCTGGGGGTAAAATCACTTCTCCGACAAACGCGATCGGCCCTACTTCCACGTCGATGCCCAACTCTTCCTGCAACTCGCGCATCACCGTCAGATCCAGGGTTTCGCCCCGGTCGGGATTGCCGCCGGGCAGGGCATACACGTCCGTGTCACCATACCGGTAGTGCATCAACAGCAAATGATTATTCTCGATCAGGAGCACCGCAGGCCGTACTTTCATAACTCAGCAAGAAATTGATGAAACATGAACAGTAAAGTACAACAAAACCGATACTTTTGATACTGTATATTTAACCTTGTGTAATGAAAACGATTGTAAAGTTTCTCAGCATTCTTTGTGTGTTAACCAGCGTGGCGGTTACAACCGTAAACGCCAAAGATGCGATTCTGGTTTTTTCGAAAACCGCAGGCTTCCGGCACAAGTCCATCGAAGTGGGTAAAATGAGTATTGTGAAGTTGGGGCAGGAAAACGGTTTCAACGTCGATACGACCGAAAACGCGGCTCTTTTTACCACCGATAACCTGAAAAAATACAAAGCCGTCGTTTTTCTGAGCACAACCGGTGATATTTTGAACGCGGAACAACAGGCGGCTTTTGAGCAGTATATCAAAAAAGGGGGCGGTTTTGTCGGAATTCACGCAGCAGCCGACACCGAATACGAATGGCCGTGGTACAACCAACTGGTGGGAGCCTACTTCCTAAGCCACCCCAAACAGCAGAACGCCGAAATTGAGATTGTGGACAAAAAACACATTTCGACCAAAGCCCTGCCCGACCGCTGGAAACGCTACGACGAGTGGTACAATTACAAAAGCATTGTGCCGGGTCTGAAAATTCTGGGAAAACTGGATGAGAAAACGTACGAAGGTGGCAAAAACGGCGATAATCACCCGTTTATCTGGTACCGCGAATTCGACGGCGGCCGGTCGTTCTACACTGGCGGGGGCCACACGGACGAATCCTACAGCGACGCCCAATTCCTGACGCACATCCTGGGGGGGATTAAGTACGCAATGGGGAAGAAGAAGTGATTATTACACAGGGTTTATCAGAGGAAATCAGAGTCTATCAGAGAAAAAACTCTGTGTAACCACCGGGCGGCCCCGTCTGATTTCCTCTGATAAACCCTGTGTAATAACTTAACCTAGCTAATCTTAACTTTCCGCCCGGTTTCCGCAGCCTGGTACGTGGCCTGGATGATTTTCACGTCCTGCATTCCCTCTTCACCCGTGATGTGTTTCGGCAGTTGTTTGCCGTCGATCAGATCCTTGCAAATACCGTCCATGTGCATCGCCTGGTGATTGACCACCGGTTTATCGATCGGCCCTTTGCTGGTCATCCCTTTCAGCGGGCCGTAGCCAAAGGCCGGGCGCAACTCAAACCAGCCATTTTCGGCTGATGCGTATAACCGCTCCACACCCGCAGCGTAGCTCGTGGTCGACGTTGAGGTAATCCCGTTCGGAAATTCAAACTGCCAGTACATCGTCTCTTCCACATCCTTGAATTTCTGCGGGTCGGTTTTGGGCGCAAACTGGGCCGTCACCGAAAGCGGTTCCAGACCCGTTACCAGCCGCACACCCTGAATGGCATAGATGCCCACGTCCATCATCGGACCACCACCCGCCATCGCTTTCTTGAGCCGCCACTGGTTCGGATCACCGGCCTTGAAACCGTCGCTGGCTTCCAGAAACTTCAGATTTCCGAATACCTTCTCCCGGCCCAGTCGCATCATTTCCTGCGTGAAGGGTTCATAATGAAGTCGATAGCCAATGGCCAGTTGCACGTTGGCCTTCTTACAGGCATCGATCATAGCCTGACAATCCTTCACCGTGATCGCCATCGGTTTTTCGCAGATCACGTGCTTCCCGGCTTTGGCCGCCCGAATAACGTATTCCGCGTGCATCGAATTCGGCAAAACGACGTAAACCACATCGATGTCCTTGTTGTCGATGATGCGGTCAAACGTCTTGTAGTCGTACACATTCGCTTTCGGAATGTTGTACTTGCCCATCCATTCATCGGCTTTGGCGGGCGTTCCGGTCACAATACCGGCCAGCCGGACGTGTTGCGTTTGTTGCAGCGCCGGGGCCAGTTGATTCTTGGCATACCCACCCAAACCAACCAGCGCCATACCCAATTTACGACCTTGCCGCAGCGGTTCGCCCAGATGCGAAACGAGCGTGTTGATCCGGGCAAATTCATTTTGCTGATTCAGCGAAGCCGCATAACCGGCTAAAGGCGATGCGAGCGCCGAAGCACCAATGCCCTTCGAAAGCTTTTGTAAAAAATCACGACGGTTGGAGTTCATCATAGAGAAGATAAAAATGAGACAAGAGCGTAGAGACTAAAAAAGTCATACGTTGTATTTCTCTACTCTCTTATCGGAATTAATGGAGGTCGCTTTTAGCCCCTAAATCCCCTAAAGGACGGTCGGCCGCTGCCGGACTTTTTGCATCCGAATTAGGCTGTGTCCAAGTCCCCTTTAGGGGATTTAGGGGCTATCTTCACTCCGCTTTGATCGAAATCCGGATGTCGGTATTTCGCCCCTTGTCGTCGGCACAGGATATTTTGAGCGAACCGGGTTGCGGACTGAAGAAAACGCCCTCCGTTGGGGCGGCTTTTCGGTAAAGCTTGTCGTTCAGATACCAATAGACCCGCTTCACTTCATTGTCGGCCTGGCAACTCAGTTGCAACTGCTGGGGCTGATTGGGATTGATAAAATATTCGCTGCCGTCGTTCGGGCTCACAATCTGCGGCCCCTGTTGGGCAAACACCCGCGTGCAGGCCGGGTTGTGGGGCGGTATTTTCAGGTATGGAATCCGGCGGCTTTCGTAGAAGGCAATCAACTCCGGCGCCAGATTCGGATAAAACCGCTGAACGGCCTGATCGGATTCCGAACCGGTATTTTCGGGTAAACAATGGGCGCAGTACGACAACGTTCCGGCTGGGTTGGTCCAGACGGCTTTCTGGTGTTGGCAACGGTGGTAGGGCGAAACCCCCATGATGGCGTAATCGACAATTTTATGCGCACAAAATTCACCCGGCACATCGCCGGTTTCAGCACAAACCTGCCGCATCGACAAGCTTTTCGGCATTCGGAACCAGCCACTGGTCGAATTGTAGTCGATGGCGTTGAAAATATTGAACAACAATGGAGTGGCAATATTGGCACCGCTCAATTCCGGCACGCCCTCGCCCGAAAAATTGCCGACCCAAACGCCGACCGTATACCGTTTGTTGTAGCCAATGCTCCAGGCATCCCGACGACCGTAGGACGTACCGGTTTTCCAGGCGATGCGCGGCAAATGGTAGCTGTTATCAAAATTATTCGGCAAATCCGGGCGCGTGATTTGGGTGAGCGTATTCGTGATGAGAAAGGCGGCATCCTCCGAAATCAGGCGGCTTTTTTTCGCCGGTATTTCATCCGCCGGGGGAGCCATCAAGTTGAGGTTGCTCATCTGACCACCGTTCGCAAAAGCCGCAAAGAGCCTTGTCAGTTCTTCCAGCGTGACGCCACAACCGCCCAGAATGACCGACAAACCCAGCCCTTTCGACTGTTTTTTGATGGTTTCAAACCCGGCTTTTTTCAAATAATTAATAAACGTCGGTGTGCCAAGCTGTTGCATCGTTTTCACCGCCGGAACGTTCAGCGAGTTCGCCAGCGCCGATTCCACCGTGATCGGGCCGTAGAATTGCCGGTCGTAGTTCTCGGGTTCGTAGCCGGAAAAGCTCGTTGGTACATCATTCAGGACGGTTTTTGGCGTCATCAGTCCTTTATCGAATGCCACGGCGTACAGCAACGGTTTCAGGGTGCTACCCGGCGACCGCACCGCCCGGACACCGTCTACCTGCCCGCCATCGTAGCCATTCGCAAAATCCGCCGAACCAACGTAGGCTTCGACGGCCATTGTCTGGTTATTGATCACCAAAACCGCAGCGTTGTGAATGTTCATCGAACACACCCGCCCGACGTAACTGGACACGAGTTGCTCCGCCTGCGCCTGCCGGTTGGGCCGCAGCAGCGTATGAATGATGGGTTGATCGGGCTGGCTTTTTTTCAGCCGCAGCGCCAGGTGGGGGGCTTGTTTCGGTAAGGCCCGCCGGTGTGCCTCCAAGGGTTCGGCCAGGGCGTCGGCGATGGCTTCGGACGTGAACAGGCCGGTTTGCCGGAAGCGGTTCAGCCAGCGGTTTCGTTCCTGAACGATCAGCTTGTTATTGATTCCCAGCCGCAGGGTCGAGGGGCGGTTTGGAATGATCGTGAGCGTTGTGATTTCGGCCAGACTCAGCAGTTGGGGCGGTTTTCCGAGGTACAACATCGACGCTGATTTGATGCCTTCCACGTTTCCGCCGTACGGAATCAGGTTCAGATAGAGTTGCAGAATTTCGTCTTTGGAATAAAAAACCTCCAGTTGAATGGCCCGGAATACTTCGACGAGTTTGCTGGTGTACGTCCGTTTTCGGGGTTCGAGTAACCGCACCACCTGCATGGTAATCGTAGAAGCCCCCGAGGTTCGGCGGCCCGTCGTCAGGTTGCGAACAGCCGCCCGCGCCATCGATAAGGGGTTAAAACCGGGGTGATAATAAAAGAAACGGTCTTCCTTGTGTAAAATCGTTTTTCGCAAAACCGGCGTGATTTCGTCCAGTTCTGTCATTAATCGCCATTTGTCGTCGTCGCTCAGGAAGGCGTGCAGAATGGTGCCGTCGGCGGCTGTAATAACTGTTGAATACCGTGGTCGGACCTTTAACGGAAAAACCAGATTCAACCCCAGCAGCAGCCCGACGAACGCAATCAGGGCTTTAACCCCGCGTCGTTTCCAGAATTTTTTGGCGATATGAAGTAATTTTTCCAATATGCGAACCCTTAAACCCCTAAATCCCCTGAAGGGGACTTGGACCTAGCTTAACCTGTATGCAAAAAAGTCCCCTTCAGGGGATTTAGGGGCATTAAAAGTATAAAAAACGATTTATGAAAATACAATTTTTTGGTGCCGCCCGCACCGTTACCGGCAGTAAACACCTGATTACGACCCAACGCGGAACGCGCATTTTGCTCGACTGCGGTTTGTTTCAGGGCATCAATACCGATGATCTCAATCAGGATTTCCGATTTAAAGCTTCCGACGTTGATTACCTCCTCCTGTCGCACGCCCACATCGACCATTGCGGATTGATTCCACGGCTGGTTCGTCAGGGTTTCACCGGCCCGATTTACTGCACACCTGCCACCGCCGATCTCTGCCAGCTCATGTTACTCGACAGTGCGCACATTCAGGAAAAGGACCTGGAGCGGATCAACAAACGCCGGAAAAAGCAAGACCGCGCCTTGCTCGAACTGTTGTACGAAACCGCCGATGTGGAACGCGCCCTGGAGCTGTTGAAACCGGTCGACTATGGCGAAACGTTCTGGCTCAGCCGCGACGAAGTCAGCGTGGTGTTTACCGACACCGCCCACCTGCTCGGCAGCGCGGCCATTAGCCTGACCGTCCACGAAACCG
The DNA here is from genome assembly GCF_965227735.1 of Larkinella sp. Classification (NCBI taxonomy): domain Bacteria; kingdom Pseudomonadati; phylum Bacteroidota; class Cytophagia; order Cytophagales; family Spirosomataceae; genus Larkinella; species Larkinella sp. The sequence goes on from NZ_OZ245776.1 coordinate 3,587,542, forward strand.
CTCCGAACGGCGATCCGGTGGAAAAACGCCTGTTTTTCAGTGGCGACATTGGACGGCCGCACGACAAGATACTGAAAATGCCGGAACCCTTTCCGCAGGCGGATTACATTCTTTGCGAATCGACGTATGGCGACAAACTCCACGAGCCGGAAGTCGATATGAGTGCGCATTTGCTGCGGATTGTACACGAAACCTGCGTGGTGCGTCGGGGCAAGCTCATCATTCCGGCTTTTGCCGTCGACCGGACGCAGGAGCTGGTGTATGCGCTCGACCAGCTTGAAAACCGGGGCGAATTACCGCGTCTGCCGGTATACATCGACAGTCCGATGGCCGTGAAAGCCACGCATTTGATGAAAGCCCACGAGGAATGTTTCAACCCGGAGATTCTGGCCTACATCGAAAAGGACGGCGACGCCTTTGCCTTTCCGAACCTGCATTACGTGTCGGATGTGGAAGAATCGAAAGCCATCAACGACCGCGACGAACCCTGCATCATCATTTCCGCATCGGGCATGGCCGAAGCCGGGCGCATCAAACACCACATCAAAAACAACATCGAAGATTCGCGCTGCACGATTCTGATTGTGGGCTACTGCGGCCCCGAAACGCTGGGCGGGGCCTTGAAACGGGGCGATTCGCAGGTGAAAATCTTTGGCGAAACGTTTCTGGTGAAAGCCGACGTGGAGGTGATGGACTCCTTCAGTGCCCACGGCGATTACCGGGAGATACTCGAATTTCTGTCGTGCCAGGATGCGGGGCAGGTAAAACAGGTGTTTCTGGTCCACGGCGAATACGACCGGCAGGTAGTTTTCCGACAGAAACTCCAGAGTGCCGGTTTCCAGAATGTCTACATTCCGGCGCTGTATGAGTCGGTGGTATTGTAGGCCATTTGAAAAAAGCGCAGGCAAAAGCCGTCTGAAACCTAAAAAAACAAAGAAACCGTAAAAAAACTGTAGAGACGGCTTGCATAGAAAATCAAAACCCTGCATCTTTGCAATCCCATCTGGGGAATATATGCCGAAGTGGTGAAACTGGTAGACACGCACGTTTCAGGGGCGTGTGAACGTAAGTTCATGCGAGTTCGAGTCTCGCCTTCGGCACAGCATTAGACCCGTAGTTAACTGTTATTCAGTTGATTACGGGTTTTTTGTTTTCTGTTGGGGGAGGATTCGGGGGAGGAATAAGGAAATCAATAACAATTGCCCCGCCCTCAATATTCAATATAATCTACATAATACCCCGCTTATTCTCCCGTCTATATTACTGCCTATATAACCCGTCCTGAGCTGGTGTTCCCGATCAATTGAATATCCTATCAGTTTTACACATGTAAGTATCTGATTTTTAGATAATTATAAAGTATCCTACATTCGCTATTCCAAATCGGAACCTGATCAAGACCACATATTTTTTCAAACATGAAGGATGTTTGATTTGTTTTCATTTCCTTTGTCACATGTTAAACTAAACATATGATAGAAATGGCTGTTTTAAGACAATTGCAGATTGAACAGATGGATGCGCAAACCTTCAATGACCGGCTTGACCGGTTTGAAAAACTAATAATCTCGATGGGAGAACGTATTTCCCCCTCTCCTATTGTCACCTATATCACACGTGAACAGGTCGCCAAGAAGTTTGGTGTAAGCCTGGTAACGCTGTGGTCTTGGGAAAAGGCGGGAATTATCCAGGGTTATCGCCTAGGCAACCTAGTTAGATACCGAGAGGATGAGATCGACACTGCGCCGGTACGCATTCAATATAAAAAAACAAAGTAGAAAATGAAAGCACCTGGAGAAATGCAATCGATTCCTACTCTGTTTGAAGATCAGAGTAAAGATACAAATTCGGCGTCGTTTTCACAAGAGAGGCTAGAGGGTCTGGAACGGCACATAGTTGACATGTCAGCTACTACTACCGAAACATTCGACCCGACACCTCACGAGAAGGTTTTGGACCAGCTATTGAGCCAAATAGAGCCAATTGACTACCGAGCCTATGCCAATGCGGAAGGTCAAGACGACAAGCTTAAAACTAAACACTTTCTGGTAGTTACCGCCTGGGTAATTCAAGACTTAGCCAGACGCAACCGATGGGCCATTTGTCGAAATCAAGATTTTATTTACATCTATAATGGCGCTTATTGGAAGGTTATTCAGAAAGATGACCTAAAGCTTTTCCTAAGCAGAGCTGCGGAAAAAATGGGCGTCGATAAGATTACGGCTCAATACGTCAAGTTTATCGACCAACTATTTGACCAGTTCAATTCATCCGCCTATTTTCCCGCCCCGGAAGGTGACCGCAGTGCAGTTAAAATTAACCTGCTCAACGGAACCTTTGAAATCGGGATCGACCGCCAGCAATTACAAGCTCCCAATAGTCTGGATTTCCTAAAATACCAACTACCGTTTCCCTACGATCCTGATGCTAAGGCCCCCATATTTCATCGATACCTTAACACTGCTCTACCAGACTCGGATTGCCGTAAAGTGTTGGCTGAATTCTTAGGGTATGTGTTTATTAGTACATCAAAGTTGAAACTCGAAAAGGCCCTACTCCTTTACGGCAGCGGAGCCAATGGAAAGAGCGTTATTTTTGAGATTACTTCTGCGATGTATGGGCGGGATAATATTAGTCATTATGGCCTGCAAAGCCTAACCACAGAACCGGCATACTGCCGCGCTCACTTAGCCAACAAGTTGTTAAATCATGCTAGCGAGATCAGCGGGAAAATGGAGGCCAATATGTTTAAACAACTCGTATCGGGCGAACCAGTGGAGGCGCGTCTACCTTACGGTCAGCCGTTTGTGATGACCGATTATGCAAAATTGATTTTCAATTGTAACGAGCTTCCGTCCGATGTGGAACATACCCCGGCCTATTTTCGACGGTTTATTATTCTCCCATTTAACGTCACGATTGCTGAAAAGGATCAGGATAAGCAGCTAGCGGATAAAATCATTCGCACTGAACTATCCGGTGTATTCAACTGGGTACTAGAGGGGCTACGTCGTTTACTATCTCAGGGCCGGTTTACCGACTGTGAGGCTGTTCGCCAGCAGATAGAACTGTACAAACAGCAATCGGATAGCGTACGTCTGTTTTTGGATGAGGAGGGGTTTAAGGCTACCCCAGACCAACATCCTAAACCACTAAAAGACCTGTATTCGTCCTACCGTAGTTATTGTTCGTTCGATGGCTACCGTCCAGTTAACAACAAAAATTTCAAAAACCGTCTGAATAGCTACGGAATTATAACCGAAAAGAAGACAATTGGCCAAGTAGCGTATGTCACAAAGGCTTAGTTCATATTTTTAAAAATTTGTTTTTGGGCTGTCATTTTCGTCAGTACCGTCATGGCGGGAGTTGAATTCACTCTTCCGTTCTTTCTATTCATGACGATACTGACAATAATGACGCTCGAAAAAGACATTTTTTTTCTATGCCATGACGATAAACACATTTCACTATCAATATCTAGTTTACAATGGCCGTAATACTCGACTCGATTGCCCTGATTGCGGTAACTGGAATGAAAAAGCGGAAATGCTGACCAAACAAGGTTTTCAAATTGCGGTATCGGATTACCTGGAAAAGAATACGACATCCAAACAAAAGGACCAGGGTTTTGGCCTAGGTGAATTTTTATTGGAAAATGGGAAAGGCTATCCGCCCGGATAGGACATGACTAGTCAATCAACACCTCGATTAGTAGTTAGTCCGCGCCTGGCAGGACGGACAATGGTATTCAGGGTTGCGGAGGATCAATTGGGGCTATTCTCTTTTCAAGCATAATGACCCGCCAGTAGATAAGAGCGCCTTAATATACCGGTATGAGTCTCCTGAGCCTCGTTTACTGTTTTTTTAAGATTGTCATTTTTTAAAATAATTAAATTGAATAAAATGCAAACCAAAAACTCTGTTGTCACGAGCCTAATTGGTATAGTGGACCACTACGATGGTCACCCTATCGCTCACCGTATAATTAAAACCCATTATGTCCAGCTCCTACCGGATGGATCTACGTTGTATTCTTTGTATGAGCTTGATAAGTATCAAATTCGGCTTGACCTGAACAGATTAAAGCAAAGGGGATACGACTTGGGAGAGGTTTCTTATATGTTAAAGCAACGCAGGTACGAACCAGATGAAACATTTTTTAGCAAATCATATCAAAAGGTTTTGGAAGAAATGCCCGCCATCCATTACGGCCTGTTTGATGTTGTCGATATATACGGCGATACTTGGATGATCGACGCTGTTGCAGCTATCCAGAATTTAGGCGGAGATATGATGTGGTATAGGCCAGGACGGGGGCGCGTGGTATTGGGCAATTATCGCCTTTACGAAGAACACTGTAAACAGCATAAGATTAAGCCGCTCCTCAAACATGAATATATCGCTGCCGTCCATGATAAGAAAAAACTATTCGATGATTCGTTGCCTATTCCGATTGAGGCTCAGTTCAAAGAGCGAAAACGGAGGGTGAAAAAGGTGAGAGGAGAGTGGTTAAAGTAATGATCAAAAGGGCCGTCTGATAAGGGCGGCTTTTTTGGGCTTTCAAAAATGACCATACCGCCAAACGCATTAACACTTCTTACAACATCAAGACCGATACACAAGATGCTTGTGCTTCTCAAGACATTCTCAGTCTTTCCACTTGTTTTGCTATAATCCTAAGATTCTGGAAGAAGCGCATCGTCTTCAGTCTCCATAACTATTTTATGATTTTCGTTGTCAATAGTTTCTCCCTTTTGCAATTTTTCATAATACTCTTCTTCAAGTAAATCTTCTTCATTAGTGGCATCGGAATATTCTATATAATCATCTAAATAACATTCTTGTAAAACGGTTGCTCCTTTTAAATTTATAGATTGGCTTTCCTTCTCTCCTATCGGATATTCATATACTTCGAAGTGACCATCTATTTCATTTCCACAATTTTCACATTCAAAGCTTGCATAGGCAGTGTGTAGAACTTCTCCATCAATCATCTCTTCATCTACAACATTATATTCAAATTCTAAAAACAAATCATCTGCATCAATTCTCCCTTCTTTAAGGCAAGATTTGCACTCAAAAACCAATTCATTAGGATTTCTATAAAATACTGGTGGAACTCCGAACAAAGTCAATTGACCTACTTTAATAATTTCTTCATCATCAATTTGTGTTTGAAGATACTGTTTTGACAAGTGCAAAAACTGCTGCTGATTGTACATCCAGAAGGAAACATTTGCAATATCATACATTTCACGTATTAATTCCTCTCTAGGAGATTTAATACGCTTTTTATTTTCTTCAAGTATACACCAGTCACTTTTAAGATCATTACAAATAAAAGCAATTGGTTTTTTTAATTCAGTAGCAAGTTCAACAATTTGTTTCCATATAAATAGATCACCAAAAGCTTGTAAACCTTTTTTATCCATCAGATCCTCATACCCAGGTGGTATTTTTAATTCATACCTAAATTTCCCTTCTTGCGATATACTATAAAGCTCTTGAAATGTGTATTTTCGACCGACATTAAAATGAATATCAAATTCTTTTAAAACGGGATCATCGTTCTCAAATTCTTTGATTTCCTGAATCTTAGACTCAATTCTAATCTTTATTTTATTAAAAAAATCTCTATAATCTTTATTAAGCTGATCAAGTTTTGGAATAAAATCATTTATTTCATCTTGTTCTAAATATGGATGTTCATCACTATTCCGTGTATCTTCTTGTATCTCTATAAGTTTTGTTTTTGCCTCAATTAAATTCTTTTTTACTTCGGCTAGTTCTTTCGAGAGCAAAGGATAGTAAAATCTACTAATAGGCTTTTTTAAAGTATTTAACCTATTATTTAGATATTCATATTCCGTATGAGAAGCAATCCATAATCTTCCTTTTATTTTGTCAAATACTTCACGGAAAATGACTTCATTAGTCTTACTTGGATAAACATAAAAATCTAAAAGGGCTGATGTATCAAAGACAAAAATACATTCATTAAAAAAAGCTTCTTGCCTGTCCGCAGGCATAGTGAATAGGTTATTATAGCCATTTATATCCATATAATTTCAAATAATTACAATCGCGACATTAAGAACAGGAAAGTATTTTCTGGAGAACTTATGAATCCTTCTGCATATTGCAGCATATATATTGCGATTTGCCAACAGGAAATCAGGCAAATATATCTATATAAAATTAATTCTCTACTTTACTCGCTATTTATTGTTTAGAGCCCATCCTAGGGAGTCTACAATTCTTTTGCCCTTTCATATTCAGGCTGGATAATAAACCTTGCAAATAGTATTTTTGAACAGACATATATTTCAGCTCGTCGGTCGGGCAATCCCAACTAACGATAGTTTCGACATTAGTATTTTATATAAAAGATTTACAAAATATGCCCGAATAGCAACAATCTAAATTAGGGAAATGAATTCGGCCCACTTAAGGGGAGATAGATTAACAATGGGTATTAATAAATGAAAGTAGCAACATCTATGGGTCCTTCCCGGCTTGTATATAGTGCGGGCGTCCTCGACCCCGAAAACGCGCTATTTTAACAGTTTTCTGACTTGCGAAGGTTTCTACCATATATCAGAATATTATATATATAATGTATAAATGTCATTAAACTTTTGAAAATATAAAATGACTTGCGAAAATGTCCTTATAAATTCTAATGAAGTTAATTTTAACGAGTAATAGTGACCTGGCGTCAATTCAGCTTTACTTTGGATGAGGGCTTTTGCCTTTAATGAAAAAAGGTTCGGGCTTGATGCAACCAACCTAATATCTACATTGTTAATAAGAAATAGATCAAAATTTATCCGTACAAAGTAAGCTATTTGATTACAGAATCTTAAAGTAATATACTTTACATTAAAGGCAAAATATGAAATTATATTTGCAGGCTTTATTTTACAAGTTATTTAAATACAAGTAATTATGATAGATTATTCTTGGATAATAGGCTAATTTTCAAACTAATATTGTAAATTAACAATCTTATGAATAACACTTTAACATTTGATGTTATATTAAAAAAATATATTTTATTTACCTGAAAATTATATTTAAAAATCTTTGGTAAATATTTATATACTCCTACCTTAGTTCTCGCTAAGTTTCCTTATAGGTGACGGAATTGTCTTTTACAGACTCCATTTTCTGCCAACTCAAATTATTATATTTGCCAGTAGAGCGGTGACCGTTCACTCCGTGGGTTTGCTGTAATAGCACTTCCAAGCCTTATATGGGACTTAGCAAGCGGGTAGTGGCGGCACCGCTTTATTATTCGATCATCCCTCAGCCGTGAGAGGGCTTTTGCTAAAACCATATATAAATGTCAAACTCAACGATTAACCAAGCGGGTCCAGGCTACTCACTTGTATTTGTACCAGACAACATTTTGGCCACACTAAGTCACCCGATGTACGCCAATAATCTGCGTACTTGCTTAACAAATTGGTTCACGACCTGGGTGCAAGACCCGGAGATGACTCCGAATCCTGTAGATTTTAATGCTAATGCGAGGCTATACGCACTCTTGGACTCGTTTTTAGGGCAGGTTCACGTACAGCTTGAATCAAGCGAGGAGGAGAATTAGTAGTACTAAAGAATTGTCCTTTCATTAAAATTTGTATCTTAAAATCCCGGCTCTACCAAGTACCGGGATTTTGTATATCAATATTATTTCTAACCTCTAATTGTAAACGAGATCGATGAAATGGACTAAGATGTTTTTGAAAATATAGCCATTTTGATATGGTTCTATCTTTAGCGGCTCCAGTAAGCCAATTTGGCCCAATTTTTTTGTCTGCACCTGTAGTTCTTAATAAATATTCAAAGAAGGCTAGTTCAAATTTATTAGGAGTATGTCTAAAAAACATTTTTGCCAGGTTTTCTTTTGAAGAAGAATGCCCCCCTATAGAGTAAATGGTTTCAATTGGAAGATTATGTATTTCCAAAATAACCTCTTTTTGCTCTCCCCTATATCTATCTATCCCGGTTGAATATCCAACAATTTCCGACTTGAAATCGTTACAAGAGCTTATAAAATGGGGGTCTTCATAGAGTTTATTCAAGTTAATTATTACATTTTCGGGTTTGGGATCTATAGAGAAAATAGCCCCAATATCATCCTGAAATCTACCTGGAACTCCTCCTTTAAAATCCTTTGCTATTTCAAAATCTAATGTCCAAGAAGAAATTGTTTCTAATAAACTAAGCTTTTCTGCCATTTCCCAGACATACATTTTTTTTAGCGAAATTTGTCTGTAACATTTTTCACTTACTATCCGAAAGGAAGGGTCTAGCATTATTGCCAATTCCTTTATTTTCTTGCCGCGTTTCTCTTTTTGTAAAATACTGCCCCCGCGTTGCCAATCGCTTATTGCTTGTAAAAGCTCTAAAGTAAATTTTGAACTGCCGATCATATTAATTTCAAATTCTTTTACTGTATTTAAAAGAGAATGTTGTTATACGATATTATCGTAAAAAGATACATGTAAAATAGAAATTAATCTTATAACTCTATGTGCAAATTATTTTGCTATTATAATTACAAAATTTCTATTATAAACATGGAATAATTATCTTTTGAAGAACAACGGCATATATATTTTATTTCACGCAATATATATTCTAAGGTGTTATTATTAATAAATAATAAGCTTAATATTTCGTCATCGACTGCTTCTAAAATTCCGTCAGAACAAATAAGAAAAAAATCTTTACTTTTAATGCCTGAAATTTCTTTTATTCCTATTTCACAATGATTACTTGTACCTTTTATACATTGCAATACATAGGTCTTTAACCAATGGTGTTTCGCTTCTCTTTCAGTTAATTTACCAATCTCTACTAGTTTATTTACTAATGAATGGTCTTGAGTTCTATATAAAATATGGCCGTTTCTGATATGGTATACCCTACTATCTCCAACCCAGCCAATTTTGCATGTATTTTCACAAAAATCTACTATTACCGCCGTGGTTGACATACCTAGGCTTTCTGAATGTAAAGAAATATAGGTGTCGAACTGCCTCTCTGTATATCTTACTGCGTCAATAATATCATATTTAAATATTTTAATTCTTTCATATAGACTATAAGACGCTAACCTTGACGCCACATCTCCGTATTTTCCTCCTCCAACGCCATCGCAAAGTATAAACACATTTTCATGTTCAATTGCATTATCAAAAAATGGGAAAATAGAATCCTCGTTTCTTTCCCTTTTTCCTATTTCGCTCAATGCCAATGCTCTGCATTTCATATCTACTTTATATTGAATGTATTGGGCTCACACTTAATTGACAGAAGTTTTCAACCAATATTAAAATAAAATTTGAGAATTATAAGGTTTTTTATAAAAATTTATCCTATTTGAGGTGTTTAAAATATAGCCTAATTCAAAATATCAATAATATTGGAATATTGTTACCTAAAAGTATGAATACTGAATTCTCTTTGTGTTATAATATACAAGACCTAGCAGTTGGGGGGCAAAAAAAGGTGTGGAAAGGAGACCATCCTGTATTTGGCTCTGTAGCATTAAAGGAAGGTACTGTAGACAGCCTGAATTCTTTAGAAAGAATAAAACGCGAAATAGAGACATTAGGATCGATTTCATCAGAATATTATCCTAAACAATTTTACTACAGTGACAACCCGGCAAATAATATATTTTACATAATTGAAGAATATATACAAGGAGAAACCTTGCGTACATCATCAAATTTGTTTGATAGCGAAGAAAAAATTATCGATCTATTTGAGAAGCTATTAGATGCTTTAGAAATAATTTGGCAGCGCCGTATAGTGCATAGGGATTTGAAACCAGAAAATATAATAATCACTCCAACTCTATCTCCGTGTATACTTGATTTGGGAATTGCCAAATATTTAGATAGATCTTCCCTAACCAATACATTTCAAGCGGTAGGCCCATGTACACCTTTTTATGGAGCTCCCGAACAGTTATTGAATAAGAAAAATGAAATTGATATTCGAGCCGACTTTTTTGCATTAGGAATAATATTGTTGGAACTTCATTTAGGATTTCATCCTTTCGACCCCATAGTTCTTAGGAGCAAATACCCAATTCCATACAATATAATTAATGGAGATTATGTTAGAGCAAGTGCTAAACCAGGAACAAGTATTTTTTTTACTAAATTAACAGATACTTTATTAAGAGTTCAGCCATATCAAAGGTTTAGAAATTTGTCTGTATTAAAAAAATTTGTCTCAGAAAATACTTAGTATGAAAGTTTATCATCAAACCGGCTTCCGTTTTATTTGGAACATTGATTCTTACATACAGGGTGTAGGGGATGGATTGATTTTCTCGCCAGTAAATATTAGTTCTGATGAATTGGAGAGTATTGACGAAAGCATAAAGAAGTCTAGTTTTTTAGATCCTCAACTTTATTTGCCAAGCCAAGAAAAAGGACAACTTATAACTTACAATTATTTTCCTCTAAATTTTATTCCTGGATTCACGACGATAGCTTTACATTCCCAGCAAGATATGCTGGCAAAAGAATGTGTTGATATTCAGGTTCGTAATGATTTTGAATATATAGTAATTCCCTGTCGATATTATGATGAATTTCCTACCAATTATTTTGACAATCAAACCGAGTTTTATATTGATCCATTTTGTAAATATATTTCGACTTTAGATTTAGCAAAGAAAATACTTATTACTGTAGTTGTTAAGCCTATAATGTTAACTGATGTTGCAAAAAGAGATGATATTCTAAACTGGATAACGAGCCAACAAAATATTGATGGAATTTATTTGATTTTTGAAAATAATTTTTTAACAAAACAAATAAAGGATGTAGATTTTTTATTTGGCGCACTTCAATTTATTGATTTGATCAAATTCAATGGATTAGAAGTTCATATCGGATATTGCAATGTAGAAGGACTTTTATATTCAGCAGCGAATCCAGATTCTATAACTATTGGATCTTATGAAAATTTACGACATTTTAAAGTAAAAAGATTTGAAGTTGTTGAAAAACAACAGATGAAAGGTCCCAATGCTCGCATTTATAGCGGCTTGTTGTGTCAGTGGATTGACTACAGCTATTTGGCCTCCTTAAAGGCTCTTTATCCAAATTATAATTTAATGCTTGAAGATAGTGATTTTAAACTCGCCATGTTTGAGGCTTCGTATAAATGGCATTTTAGTAAGCCTCAACCTTATAAGCATTTTTTCAAGGTGTTTTATGATCAGACTAAATTGTTGCCTGTGAATCAGGACGATAGAATACCATATTTAAAAACACTCTTTTCCAAAGCAATTGATGAATTCGAGATTATTAAAAATAAAGTTCGATTAGATCCAGATAGTGACGGATCTCATTTGTATATTTGGCTTAACGTTTTATCAATGTACGAAGACTTTAAAAATAATTCTTAATTTATGTTCAAGAGCGAGGCCGAAATGTCGGAAAACTTCTATATTGCTTTGCATCAATATAATATGCTGAAAGAATGTAAAGGCCTTTTCGGTATTCCTGATTATGTTATTTTTGAAGAAAAAAATGACTGTGATTTCTATATTGTTTCAATCGAATTAAAATTGAAGAATTGGCAACAAGCATTAACTCAAGCATTCCGTTATTTAAGTTTTTCGAATAAGTCATTTGTAGTACTTGATGAAAAATTCATTCGACCTGCATTAAATAATATAAATATATTTGAACAGTATAATATTGGTTTGGCTTCATTTAATCTAAATCATGATTTTAAAATTTATCTTAACCCTGTTGAAATTACTCCTTTTGACCCGGTTCTAAATGAAAATTTAACGAAATTAATTACAGCTTCTCATGCAAAAACCGGATACAATAAATGTCTATCTAAAACTTTAAATTATTTTTAAGTCTACTACTTCGTTTTTTAATATTCGATTTTTTTTGCTAAATTCTGACCCATTATCTTCTTGCCCCCTTGCGTCTTAGATAATGGTTATCAATACGCGCTAAGTTTTTGACTTTCTCTTTTATGACTTATACTTTTTGGGGTTTTGCTGTAAAAGCACAGCAAGTTGTTAAGCAGCCCATTACTCTTCTTTTCTTTCAACAATTAGGTTAAGTTTTATTGAGCTGTCTTTGGCAGAGCTGAGTTTTGGCGCATGTATGACCGGATTAGGCTCTCCGTTTCCTCTGGATCAATTTTAATATATTTAAGAAACTCAGACTCTTTTTTGTGTCCAGTAAGCTTCATTATCAGTAAGGTAGGCATACCTCTCTTAAACATATTTGTGGCAAATGATCTACGTGCTGTGTGGGTTGTGATAAGTTGCCATTTCTCAACACCCGAAGAGATTTTGCTCCATCCGTCCGTGGTTTTTATGACCTGTTTACCTCCTTTCGTTACATGTTTTAATATGCGTTCGTTGATTTCGGCCAATTGGCAAATTTCCTTTAGATATTCATTCGTTTTTTGATTGGAAATCCCGCTCGGTAGTCGATTATTATACTTTTTCAGTATTTCTATGACCACTTCACTTTCAACCGGTATAGTAACCCGTAGACCCGTTTTCTGTTGTTTAAGATTTAAAGATACCTCCCCCTCCGTATTGGATTTAAAATGCTCGGGCTGTAAAGCAGAGAAGTCAGAGAACCGTAGACCTGTCCAGGCAGCGAAAACAAATAGGTCTCGTACTTTTTCAAGACGAGGGGTTTTGCTGAGATCAAGTAAGTAAATCCGGTTTAGCTCTGGTTCCGTCAAGTAAATATTTTCGGCATCTTCTCTAAGATTTGAAAATTTACGAAAGGCCAAGTTTGTAGTAAAGCCCTCATCAACGGCCGCGCTCATAAAACCTTTGACATTTTCGATATACTTACTTACGTTATTAGTTGCATAGTTTCGGGCTGTAAGCCATTCAGTAAAGGCCTTGTAAAAATGGCTGTCAATATTTTCGAAATCCAGCGGTCGGGGGTATTTAAGCGCAAACGCTTCTAGGCCGTTCAAAGTGGTTTTATAACGCCGAATAGTACTAGGGGAAATAACACGTCCGGCTCTGTTTCCCTTACTTCGTACTAGACGGGTAGGGCAAGTTTCAATATACCACCGAACAAATTGTAATAACGTCTTGGGTTTGTCTTCTACCGGGGCCGGATTTAGAAACTCCTCAATGCGACTTTTCAAGACATCCTTAGTAAGCGCAATTCGTTTAGACTTTAGGTCGGCAATAATTTCACCTGCCGCCTTCTCTAAATCGTTCAGGAATGAGTTAATCTTATCCTTATCAATCGCGTCAACAACATTCTTTACCCTTTGCTTAGTGTAATTCCAGTGGGTAGGCAGTACCTTAAAACCCGTACTAATTTTCAGTCGATCATTGTCAAAGCAAACTATGCAATGGATAGGAGTAGCTACTTTAGCTTTAACATCGCGTAGGTTGTAGATAACGGGAGAAAGTGATTTCCGGGGCATGTCAACAGTGGTTTGACTTTACACCAAATATAAGGAAAGTTTTGAAGCGGGGGAGGAAAGGGGGGAGGAATAAGTTAATTAATCCGATTATATATTAATAGTATTTAATATGTTAATTTTATATAAATCAGCAATACTATTAAATTTAGGCCATAATTAGTCTTTTACAGTTCGTACGATAAAAGTGAAATTAAGGTAGTTCGAGTCTCGCCTTCGGCACAGCATTAGACCCGTAATCTTTCGATTACGGGTTTTTTGTTTTTAGGGGAATGCCATTTGTGGCGGTGCACAAAAGTTCCAATATATGGGATCAAGTACAAAAGTTGTGGAGGGCGTAGGATTTTTTGGATCAAGTGCAAAAGTTGTGGAGGGCGTAGGATTTTTTTAGGTTTGTGTTTTTAATCAAACCTGACCGTCTTGGAGAGTTTCTTACCTTTAGTCGAATACCTGTTACCTGATTTTATCGTAGCCTATTATGAACTGACCCGTGTCGAGAAGTCTTCGGATCTGCTTCATGTTTATCTGGAAGAGAAAAACTACCCGGAGTCCGATCCCGCTAAAGCATTTCTTTTATCGAAGGGTTTCTTACCTGAAATTACCATCCAGGACTTCCCCATCCGTGATAAACGGGTTTTTCTTCATATTAAACGTCGTCGCTGGCCACCGTGGCGCGGCTCAATACCCAGACCGGTCACATCCAGCAAAGAGATTGGTCACAGGTAGCAGAGGGAACGCGAATGACGAAAGAATTCGCGCTTTTTTTAAACCAGCTTGACGGATTTATCCCCCCACAGTACCAATAGCCTGGGTCGTTTATATGGCGTTGACGGAAAACGTTTGTCCCGCCAGTATCGGACCCATTTGAGCCATTTTCAGAACTGGTCCCAGCTAAAACATGCTAAACAGTGGCTGTTATATCCCCAAAATATAGGAACGCATTTGTCAATTGATGAGACTAGCCTTTCGCATGGCGAGTTATATACGATTCTGACCAATAAAGCAGCCAAAGGCCAAAAGGGCAGTATTGTAGCCATTATCGCCGGTACAAAAGCGGAAACCGTGATCGCTATTCTCCGGAAAATCCCCGAAAAGCTCCGCAAAAAGGTGACCGAAATCACCCTGGATATGGCGGGCAATATGAGCCTGATCGCCAAAAAAAGCTTTCCACGCGCCACTCAGGTCACCGACCGGTTTCATGTTCAGCAATTAGCCCTGGAAGCCGTCCAGGAGATGCGTGTCCAGTACCGGTGGGAAGCTCTGGATGCCGAAAATGCAGCCCTTGAACAAGCCAAATCAGCTCAAAACACGTATGAGCCGGAGCTGCTTTCCAATGGCGATACGCTCAAACAATTGCTGGCCCGCAGTCGGTATGTGCTCTATAAAAAACCGGGTGATTGGACTGAAAGCCAACGGGAACGGGCTGAACTGCTCTTTGATCGTTATCCTGCTCTAAAACAAGCCTATGAACTGAGTCAAAGCCTAAGCCACATTTTTGAGAACACCACCGACAAACTCTATGGCTTGGCCCGCCTAGCCAAATGGCATGAAAAGGTCCGGCAATGCGGTTTTAAGGCTTTCAACACCGTGGCCCGTTCGATTCAAAATCACTATGACACGATCCTGAACTACTTTGACAACCGCAGCACGAATGCCTCGGCCGAATCTTTCAATGCCAAAATCAAAGCGTTCCGAGCTCAGTTCAGAGGGGTAAGAAACGTTGAATTCTTTCTTTATCGATTAACGCAGTTATATGCTTAATCCAACTTGATCCACAACTTTTGTAATTGATCCTACAAAAGTTGTGGAGGGCGTAGGATTTTTTTAGGTTTGTGTTTTTAATCAAACCTGAGCGTCTTGGAGAGTTTCTTACCTTTAGTCGAATACCTGTTACCTGATTTTATCGTAGCCTATTATGAACTGACCCGTGTCGAGAAGTCTTCGGATCTGCTTCATGTTTATCTGGAAGAGAAAAACTACCCGGAGTCCGATCCCGCTAAAGCATTTCTTTTATCGAAGGGTTTCTTACCTGAAATTACCATCCAGGACTTCCCCATCCGTGATAAACGGGTTTTTCTTCATATTAAACGTCGTCGCTGGCCACCGTGGCGCGGCTCAATACCCAGACCGGTCACATCCAGCAAAGAGATTGGTCACAGGTAGCAGAGGGAACGCGAATGACGAAAGAATTCGCGCTTTTTTTAAACCAGCTTGACGGATTTATTCCCCCACAGTACCAATAGCCTGGGTCGTTTATATGGCGTTGACGGAAAACGTTTGTCCCGCCAGTATCGGACCCATTTGAGCCATTTTCAGAACTGGTCCCAGCTAAAACATGCTAAACAGTGGCTGTTATATCCCCAAAATATAGGAACGCATTTATCGATCGATGAGACTAGCCTTTCGCATGGCGAGTTATATACGATTCTGACCAATAAAGCAGCCAAAGGCCAAAAGGGCAGTATTGTAGCCATTATCGCCGGTACAAAAGCGGAAACCGTGATCGCTATTCTCCGGAAAATTCCCGAAAAGCTCCGCAAAAAGGTCACCGAAATCACTTTGGACATGGCGGGTAACATGGCTTTGATTGCCAAAAAAAGCTTTCCACGAGCTACTCAGGTCACCGACCGGTTTCATGTTCAGCAATTAGCCCTGGAAGCCGTTCAGGAAATGCGCGTCGAGTACCGGTGGGAAGCCCTGGATGCCGAAAACGAAGCCCTTGAACAAGCCAAAGCCACTCAGAGTGAGTACGAGTCCCCGGTGCTTTCCAATGGCGATACCCTTAAACAATTGCTGGCCCGCAGCCGGTATGTGCTTTATAAAAAACCGGGTGATTGGACTGACAGTCAACGGGAACGGGCTACGCTGCTTTTTGATCGGTACCCTGATCTGAAAAAAGCCTATGATCTCAGTCAAGCCCTAAGCCAGATCTTTGAGAATACGACCGATAAACTTTATGGCTTGGCTCGTCTGGCTAAATGGCATGAAAAGGTCCGGCAGTGCGGTTTTAAGGCCTTCAACACCGTGGCCCGTTCGATTCAAAACCACTATGAGACAATCCTGAATTATTTTGACAACCGCAGCACCAATGCGTCGGCCGAATCTTTCAATGCTAAAATCAAAGCGTTCCGAGCCCAGTTCAGAGGGGTAAAAAATGTGGAATTCTTTCTTTACCGATTGACGCAGTTATATGCTTAATCCAAGATGCTCCACAACTTTTGCTCTTGATCCAATATATGCAAATAGTGAATTTTGCATCAATCTCCCTTCACTTCTTCTCCCCAAACTCCTCCACCCACACCCGAATCTTCCGATCCGGCATTTCGGCGATTTCCATCAGGAACGTGAGTTGGCCCGCTTTGCCTTCGATGGTCAGCGTCACGTGGCGTTCTTCGCCGGACGGTTCTTTAAATAACGCTTTCATCACGGTTTTCCCTTCCTTGTACGGAACGCTCCAGGTGCAGGTCGTCGACTGAATGATGCCGTTCATTTTCTGATCGGCATTGCCCGGTATGATCAGCACGTCGGTTTTCCCGATGTCAATGGTGCATTGCTCATCCACCGTCCGCTGAACCACGCCGGCGGCATCCAGGTATTCTGTTTTTGAGGTGGTTAACTTAACCTCTTTGTCGCACTGGCCAAAGCTGAGGACGGTTGTGAAAAGCAGGGAAAAGGAGAGGAAGATCGTTTTCATCAGATTTGTTGGTTTAGCGTGAAGGTTCAAAGGTAGAAACCTTTTTAACTATCGTGCAAAACCCAGTACCTTTTATTGCATTCTATTGGATGAGAGGTAAACGGGTGGGATAAATGGCCTTTCGAAAGGCGAAAACCGGCCGAATTTTGACTTTCCCGGTTGGACTGGCTATCTTTCAGGGAAAATCTTCACCGATTTTTCTACCCAAAATCCTAAACCACTTTCGTATGAGTACTTCCCGTCGAGACGTCTTAAAAATGACTGGTATGGCGTTGGCCAGCAGCGTTTTACCCGCCGTCACTATTTTACACCCCCAACGTTCATTTGCCGGTATCAACAGCGACACCCTCAAAGTCGGCCTGGTCGGCTGTGGGGGCCGGGGTTCCGGCGCAGCCGCCCAGGCGCTGAAAGCCGATCCCAATGTGGTGCTGCACGCCGTTGGCGATATTTTCAAGGATAAACTGGATGACTCTCTGAATAACCTGCGGAAAGTCCACGGCGACAAGGTCAAAGTTGACGAAGAACACAAATTCGTGGGGTTCGATGCCTATAAAAAAGTGCTGGAGTCGGGGGTCGATGTGGTCATTCTGGCAACACCCCCGCATTTCCGTCCCGAACACCTGATGGCCACCGTTCAGGCCGGAAAACACGTTTTTTGCGAAAAACCGATGGCCGTCGATGCCCCCGGCGTCCGCAAGGTGCTGGAAGCGGCTAAAATCGCGAAGGAAAAGAAAATCTCGCTTCTCTCGGGTTTCTGCTGGCGGTTTCATGAACCCAAACGGGCCACGTTCGAGAAAATTCAGGACGGTGCCATTGGCGATGTTATCACCGTCTACAACACCTACAACACCGGAACCGTCTGGTCGCACCCCCGAAAACCGGGCTGGACCGACGCTGAATACGTACTCCGGAACTGGTATTATTACACCTGGCTGTCGGGCGACCACCTGGTCGAGCAGGCGATTCACAGCGTCGATATGATGTCGTGGGCTTTTGGTGACAAAATGCCGCTTTCGGCAGCCGGAACCGGTGGACGACAGGTTCGGACCGAGCCGATCTACGGTAATATTTACGACCACTTTGCCATCACCTACGAATACGAAGACGGAGCCAAAGGATTCCACTTCAGCCGTCAGCAGGTCAACTGTGAGGGAAGTTATATGTGTGAAGCCCTGGGTACGAAAGGCCGCGCCGTGGCCAACGTGTCCCGGAACGTGCACGAAATTACCGGGCGGAAAAAATGGAAATATTCGGGAGTCGCCAACGACATGTACCAGACGGAACACGACGAGCTGTTTGCTGCCATCCGGAAGGGCGAACCGATCAACCAGGGCGAATACATGGCCAATAGCACGCTGCTGGGCATCATGGGACGCATGGCGGCCTATACCGGGCGTCGGATCACCTGGGATGAAGCGATGAATTCAACCGAAAAATTAGGCCCGGACACCTATAGTTTTGACATGAAGCCCCCGGTTGTGGAAGTCGCCCGACCCGGTATTACCTCCTTCTCCTGAAAACCATGC
Source organism: Larkinella sp. (assembly GCF_965227735.1). Classification (NCBI taxonomy): domain Bacteria; kingdom Pseudomonadati; phylum Bacteroidota; class Cytophagia; order Cytophagales; family Spirosomataceae; genus Larkinella; species Larkinella sp. The sequence continues at coordinate 3,606,223 of NZ_OZ245776.1, forward strand.
AACGCAGAGAATTTCTGAAAAACGGCTCACTGGCCGCTGTAGGCGGTTTTGCCGCTATTGAATCCGCACCCCATGTCATTGCCTCAGTTACCGCTCCGTTCGTCAATCCGGTTTCCAACCCGGTTCTTAAAACGCCGATGGTGAAGAAAAGCCTGAAATGGGGCATGGTGAAAGAGGAGTTGTCGGTACTCGATAAATTCAAATTGCTGAAAGATCTGGGTTTCGATGGCGTGGAGCTGGACACCCCCAACAACCTCGACATGAAGGAGGTGCTGGACGCCCGCGACAAAACCGGTCTGGAACTGCCCGGCACGGTCAATTCGGCCCACTGGAAATCACCCCTGTCGGACCCCGACCCGAAAGTCCGGGAAGTATGCGTGAAGGCGATGGAAAAATCGCTGCAAGACACGAAGCAATACGGCGGCACGACGGTTTTACTGGTTCCGGGCGTGGTGAAAGCCGATGTGAGCTACGAAGATGCCTACGAACGTTGCCGCAAGGAAATTAAAAAACTGCTGCCGATGGCCGAAAAAACCGGCGTCAAGATTGCCTTCGAAAACGTCTGGAACGGTTTTCTGATCAGCCCGCTGGAAGCCGCCCGGTTTGTCGATGAGTTCAAACACCCGCTCGTGGGCTGGTATTTCGACGTGGGCAACATCCTCCGCTACGGCTGGCCGACCCACTGGATCGAAACCCTCGGCAAGCGGATTCTGAAACTGGACGTCAAAGAGTACAGTCTGAAAAAACAGCAGGACGAGGGTCTCTGGAAAGGGTTCGACGTTGAATTCCTGGAAGGCGATTGCAACTGGTCGGCGGTGAACAAAGCACTCGTAAAGATTGGCTATTCCGGTTGGGCATCGGCCGAAGTAAACGGGGGCGACCGCACGCGGCTGCTGACCATTCGCGAGAAAATGGACGCAATCTTTGCGGCCTGACGATCATCCGCCGAAAAACCGCCCGTTTTACAACGTATTCATATCGATCACAAACCGGTAGCGCACGTCGCCTTTCAGCATCCGGTCGTATGCGCTTTGGATGTCTTTGATCGGAATCAGCTCAATATCCGAAACGATGTTGTGCTCAGCGCAAAAATCCAGCATCTCCTGCGTTTCGGGTATCCCGCCGATACCCGAACCAGCGATGCTTTTCCGACCACCGATGAGGCTAAATCCCATGATTTCGGCCGGTGTCGGGGGCGCGCCCACGCAAATGTGTATGCCGTTGGTTCTGAGCAGAGAGAGATACAGGTTGTAGTCGTGCGGTGCCGAAACCGTGTCGATGATGAAGTCGAAATAACCTTTCACCTCCTTCACCCGGGCCGGATCGCTGGTCAGAACAAACTTGTGAGCACCCAACCGTTTGGCATCTTCTTCTTTCGAAGGGGAGGTACTCAGCATGGTTACTTCAGCACCAAAAGCCACGGCAAATTTAACGGCCATGTGTCCCAGACCGCCCAGCCCCAACACGGCGACCTTGTGCCCTTTGCCCACTTTCCAGTGCCGCAGGGGCGAGTAGGTGGTAATGCCAGCGCACAGTAACGGCGCGACGGCAGCTAAATCCAGCTTTTCGGAGACATGCAGCGCAAAATCTTCATGGACAACAATCAGGTTCGAATAACCGCCGTACGTTGGCGTTACGCCGTCCTGCTCCCGGCCATTGTAGGTTTGCGAATTTCCCACCAGACAGTATTGCTCCAGACCTTCCCGGCAATTTTCGCACTCACGGCACGAATCGACCATGCAGCCAACCCCGGCCAGATCGCCGACCTTGAATTTGGTGACCTCCGCGCCGACCTTCGTCACACGCCCCACGATTTCGTGGCCCGGCACCATCGGAAAAATCGACCCACCCCATTCGTCCCGAATCTGGTGTAAATCGGAGTGACAAACCCCACAGTAGAGAATGTCGAACTGAACGTCGTGGGGTTTTACCTCGCGCCGTTCAAACTGAAACGGAGCCAGCGGTGTTTGTGCATTCTGAGCTGCATAACCTTTTACTGCAATCATAAATAGGAATGAATAAAATAGGGTGTAAAAGTCGGTTCTTTTGCTGCGTACGACGGGTCTGCGAATAGAGACCGGTCGACTCTATTTAACCCGGTTTTCCAGAATTAGTTTAAACATCAACCCGGTTTTGCGGCCGAACCGGTTGCACCAATTCCTGTTGTAATTTTTTTAGAAGTGATTATGTGGTTTCCTACTACTTCGCAAAATAGAATCTACTTATGATCCATTTTACCGGGATTTAAGTAACCAAATCGTATACGATAAAGCACTAAAAAACAGAACATTGTACTTTTATTACCAGAACCGAATCGCTTTTTTTAAACAGAAAAGCAACAATATTAAATTTTTATAAAAAATACCTTTACTTATTACATTCATTCTAAATAAAATTAAATAGGTTGTTTTTTAAGTTGATATAATCTTTCCAATAAACGTGAACGGTCACTTTTAACGCACTGTTTATCAGCTTATTTTTACATTCATTATTTTAATGAAACGTGAACAGAAAGAAGACTGGGAGCAAAATCCGACCATCTCACTTGTAATTATCGGGTACGCAACCGCAGTCGTCTCATCAATCAAAATGTTGAGAAAATGAAAAACATCAAAGCACTTACCTCGGATGAAATGAAGCAGCTTCGCCATTTGATTGCCACCACTGACAATGTGATCCTCCGGCGACGCTGTCAGTGCATTCTCTACAGCTTTCAGGGAATGCAGGTCAATGAGCTTGTAGATATGTTCCAGGTCGACCGCCGAAGTATTTACAACTGGATGAACCGGTGGAACCAGGGCGGACTCGAAGCGCTGATTGATAAACCGGGCCGTGGTCTAAAACCCAAATTGAATGTAGCCCGCCAGGATCACGTGGAAGAAGTGAAACAGGCTTTTCAGATGTATCAAGGCAATTATTACCGGGTTTTGGAATACGTCAATACCCGGATATCCAAACCCGTCAGCCACGATACCCTGCGTCGCTTTGTAAAAAAACTGATGGTTTCTGGCGTCTAACAATATTATTTTTCACTCCTTTCACTCTGTCCTATCGAAAAAACGCTGTACTGTTTAGCTCAATCTCACAAAACAAAAACGGTCTCGGTTTACCCGAAATTGGGGTAAACCGAGACCGTTCTCTCTTTACTTCTTATCTCGTGCAGCTTTAAACTCCGATCCACTTTTCCAGCCGGGAAAAGCGGATTCGTTGCTCAGACGGTAGCCCACGTTGAACAGCAACTGCATGTCTTCGATGATACCAGACAAATCCCACGAAGGTGAATATTCGTCCGACGGCGCGTGGTAGCGGTTCAGATTGTGGTCTTCCAGTTGGGCTTTTCCCCAGGCTTCCCCATTTTTAATGGAATTCACACCGGTTTTGAGATACAGTGCCGGAACGCCCACTTTGGCAAAATTGAAGTGATCGGAGCGGAAATAACTTCCCGCCGACGGATTAAAATCACCCCGGATAAAGCGCCCCTGCTTGGCGGCAGCAGCCTCCGCGTAGTCTTCCAGATCCGACTGTCCCTTGCCGACAATCACCACATCTTTGGTCCGGCCCACCGGAATAAACGCATCCATGTTGATATTGGCAACGGTTTTATCCAGAGGGAAAACCGGGTGCGTCGCGTAGTATTCCGACCCCAGCAACCCCTGCTCCTCCGCCGTGACGGCCAGAAACAGGATGGAGCGCGACGGTTTCTTTTTCAATTTGGCAAACGTCTCCGCCAGTTCGAGCAGAGCCGCTGTGCCGGACGCATTGTCGGATGCTCCGTTGTAAATCGAGTCGCCTTTGATGGCTTCGCTTTTGCCCAGATGATCCCAATGCGAGGTATAGATAATGTATTCGTTCCGCCGGTCGGTGCCGGGCAGCAAGGCCAGGACATTCCGGGAGGTCGATTTCGTAATCTGGTTGTTGATTACCAGCGAAGTCGTCAGACCCAGCTTGACGGGCTTAAAACCCCGAACACCCGCTTCCCGGAACAGTTCCGGCGAAACGCCCGCGAGCTTGAACAGGCTTTTGGCCGCATCCAGCGTAAGCCAGCCTTCCACCGTCGCCCGCGATCGGTTGTTGTCGGCTGCCTGTAAGTACAATTTTGACTTCGAGAAACTGCTGCGGACCACCGACCAGCCGTAACTGGCGGCTTTGGATTCGTGAACGATCAAAACACCTGCCGCACCCTGCCGGGCCGCTTCCTCGTATTTATACGTCCAGCGACCGTAGTAGGTCATGATGTTTCCCTTAAACAGCGTGCTGTCGATCAGTCCCGGATCGTTTACCATCACCACGGCGGTTTTGCCTTTGACGTCCAGACCCGCGTAGTCGTTCCAGTTGTATTCGGGCGCCACGATGCCGTAGCCCACAAACACCAGCTCCGAATCGGCTATTCGCACCTGATTTTCCACATGGGGCGTTGTCGCGACAAAATCGGTCAGGTTCGCGAGCGAAACCGTGCCGTTTTTGCCTTTCAACACCAGCGGCCCCGCCGGGGTCGAGGCAATGTTCACCATCGGCACATCCTGAAAATAGCTCTTGCCATTGCCGGGTTGCAAACCGGCTTTCTGAAACGCGGTTTTCAGGTATTCGACGGTTTTCTTTTCACCGGTCGTAAACGGTTTTCGCCCTTCGAAGGCATCCGAAGCCAGCACCTGAATGTGTTTAACAAACGCTTTGCCGTCAATGACCACGCTGTCGGCAGTGGCGAAAGCATAATTTCCGGCCAGCAGAAAGAAGAGAAAGAGTCGTATCATGCCTAAAGATAACTAAAACTCATTCTCCGTCGGCGAATCATCCCGGTCACGTTCCTGATCGCGGTCTTTTTCCCGAACCACCTGCCTGCTCAACCGGTAGCTGAAGCCAATGAAACCGATGCGGCTTTCGCGTTTGCTACGCGTAGACGACACAAAGTTGGAGCCAAAACTCTCGTTCTGAAACTGCAGCGTATTGAAGATATCACTGACGCGCAGGCTCACCGTTCCGCGCCCTTTCAGAATGTTCTGTTTCACCCCCAGATCGACGTTGAAAAAGCCTTTGATGGTTCCCTGCGCCACGATGAACGGCGACCGGTAATTCATCGCCACCTGAATATCGGTTCCTTTTTTCGGATTCATGTTGGAGGTGACCCGGGCCGTCCAGCTTCGGTTCGTGCGGGTCAGAATACCCGGAATATCGGCACTGGCCTGGATGTTTCGCTGGAAAAAAGAGAAATTACCGTTCATTTTCCACCAGCGTGTAAGCTCTTGCGTCAACACGATTTCCAGCCCATAATTCTGCGAACGGTTCAGGTTCAGCGAGGTTTGCTCGGTAATACCATCGGGTCGCAGCGTCCGGTAATTCGTAATTTCGTTGTTCGTCTGACGGAAAAACAGCGACGATGTCAGCGTTGTGCTTTTGCCATACAACAAATGGCTTATTTCAAACGAATTGATCAACTCCGGGTTCAGATCCGGATTCCCGTACCGGATGTTCAGCGGATCGGACAAGTCGATGAAGGGGTTCAGCGACCAGGTTGAAGGGCGGTTGATCCGGCGGCTGTAGTTGACCTGCATCTTCTGCGATTCGCTGGCATTGTAGTTCAGGAAAACACTGGGAAACAGGTAGATGTAATCCCGCTGGCTTTTCACATTGGTCGTCCGCTGATCCGTTGTAATGTTGGTATATTCGCTGCGTAAACCCACCTGGTAGCTGAACTTCCTGATCTCGTTCCCAAAATTCACATAAGCCGCACTGGTTCGTTCATCATAAATAAAATTGTTGCTGATGGCAGGATTCACCGTCCAGATGCCGTCCAGCAGGTTCTCAAACGTATAGTCGGAAGCCAGCCGCCGGTAGGTATGTTTCAACCCGGTTTCGAGCTTCTTCTTGTCTTTGAGTGGTTCCACAAAATCCAGTTGCAACACCGCCACCCGGTTTTCCCGGCCATTGTCGGCGCGCTGACGCCCAATCAAAAAATTGGGCGTCAGCAAATTTTCGGGCAATGTCGTCGTATTGCTGAAGTTCTGGTATTCCGTGCTTTTGTTGCTCGACGTGGTGGCGTCGAAAGTCAGTTCGCGGCCCTGTTTGTCGAAGGTCCGGCGATACCCGAAAACGTAATCCAGCCCCCTTTCGGGTTCGGTTTCTTCGGTGATCCGCAACGTCTGCCCCAACGAATTGCGACTGGCGTCCAGGGTGTTAAAGTTCTCTTCTTCTGTATCTCGGCTGTATTCGGGCCGGTAGAGAACGGACGCCGTAATGTTGTCGCGGGGCGACAGCGCGTAATCAAAACCGACGCGAAGGTTATTGTTCACGCTCCGGCGGATGGCATCGTTGCGTTGCGCCAGATAACTGATCGAGTCTCCGAATATATTCTGCCGTTCCGAAATTCGGTATTGAAACCGACGGTTTGCCCGAAAGTTATAGCTGCTGAACAGGTTGAGTTTCTTAAACCGGGTGTTTAGATTGATCGACGCGTTGTATTTATCCCGCGTACCGACGTTCAGTTGCACATTCCCATTGAAACCCGCAGCCCGTTCTTTTTTCAGGATAATGTTGATAATCCCGGCGGCACCGTCGGCATCGTAACGCGACGACGGATTGGTAATCATCTCGATGCGTTCGATGTTGCTGGCCGGAATCTGTTCCAGAATCGCCTGCCGATCCAGACCGGTCAGACCCGACGGTTTTCCATCGACCAGCACAATTACATTGCTGCTACCGCGCAAACTCAGCGTCCCGTCGACATCGACCGTTACCGAAGGCACGTTCTGCAAAATATCGATGGCCGAACCGCCCTGCGCGATGGGCAACTGATCGACGTTCACAATTTTGCGGTCGAGCGAGTATTCATACGCCTGCTTTTGTCCCTGAACCACCACTTCCTGAAGCTGTTTAGCGGTTTCGGTCATCAGGACATTCCCCAGATCGACAATCGGTTTGTCCATACTGATCACAATGCGCGGCACCCGTTTGGCCGCAAAACCCAGGCTTTGGATGAGCAGGTAATAGGCGTCGGGAGCCAGATTGGTCATCTGGAAAAAGCCTTTTTCGTCGGTCAGCGCGCCCGTCACCGAACTCGAGTCCCGCGAGCGGAACAGGCCGATGCTGGCAAATTCGACGGGTTGATTTTTCCCGGCTTGCGGAGTGAGGAGTTTCCCACTAATTTTTCCGGAGCCGACAACGGATTCCGGTGTGCCCGCATTGGCCCGACGGCCCGCTGTGGTTCCTGTACCAGCCGGTTGGGTGGTCGATGTTGGCGAGTTGGTTGCCGGAAGGGCGGGTTGCACGACCGGTTGCGCCGGTGCGGAACGAACCGTATCCGGGCGGTCGGCCGAATTATACAGGGTCGTGTCCGGGCGGGTCGGGGGAGCGGGTTGCGTCGTATCTGCTTTCAGTCCAATGGCTTGTACCATCGAATTGGAAACCGGTGCGGGTTGTTGCGCCAGAGCGGTTCCTACTCCCAGCCAAACGGCACAAATCACTAAAAAAACAACCGAATCGATCTTCATAAAACGTTTAGATAAATTGTATCTATTTAAGAAAGCAGGCCTGTCTGTCCGGATTTTCTGCGCCAGCCATTCTTTACCGGACGGGGCCGGTTTGAACGGTTTTTAGCAGATAAACCAGGGAGGAATTCCCGGAATTCATACAGAATGAACCGAATTAGACGTACGGGCTTGAGTAGATGGGGCTATAAAGAAAAAAGCCTGTCAGCCTAAGGCCGACAGGCTTGTATGTATATAACGGGATGTTAGACTAAATTGTTTTCCGCTAAATATTCCGCAATCTGAACGGCGTTGGTAGCCGCGCCTTTCCGCAGGTTATCGGCCACAATCCAGAGATTGAGGGTATTGGGCTGGCTTTCGTCGCGACGAATTCGGCCTACAAACACCTCATCTTTTCCGTGGGCTGTCAACGGCATCGGATACAGGTAGTTTTTCGGATCATCCTGAACGATAACGCCTTCCGATTCTTCCAGAATTTTAACGACATCGCTTACTTCGTAGTCATTTTCAAACTCGATGTTCACGGCTTCAGAGTGCCCGCCGATGGTCGGAATCCGCACGGTTGTGGCCGTCACCTGAATGGTGTCGTCACCCATGATTTTCTTCGTTTCGTTCACCATCTTCATTTCCTCCTTCGTGTAGCCGTTGTCCAGAAAAACGTCGATGTGCGGCAACACGTTGAGGTCGATGGGGTGCGGGTAGACTTTCGGATTGGAATAGTCGCCCGAACGCTCGGAAAACAACTGATCGACGGCGGCTTTCCCGGTTCCGGTTACGGATTGGTAGGTCGAAACCACGACGCGTTTCACGCCATATTTTTTATGCAGCGGGTCCAGCACCACCACCATCTGGATGGTCGAACAGTTGGGGTTGGCGATGATTTTGTCTTCCGGTGTCAGCGTATGGGCGTTGATTTCGGGCACAACCAATTTTTTGGTCGGGTCCATCCGCCAGGCCGAGGAGTTATCAACAACCGTAATACCGGCTTCGGCGAACAACGGAGCCAGTTTGAGCGATGTGCCGCCCCCGGCCGAAAAAATCGCAATAGCCGGTTTTGCCGCGATGGCATCCTCAAAGCTCACGATCGTAACCTGTTTACCCTTGAACGTAATCTGTTTACCCACCGAGCGTTCTGACGCGACAGGAATCAGTTCCGTTACCGGGAAGTTACGTTCTTCGAGCACTTTCAGGATTTCGCCACCGACGAGGCCGGTTGCACCTACTACTGCAATTTTCATTTCCGTACCAATCAATTAAGTGAAACAAGTCTTAAAAATTGGGTGCAAAAATACGGATAAATGCTGAGAGAACCGGGAAAGATTCAAAAAAATCCGGATAAATCGCTCAGTGTCAAAACCGCGCGACCAAACCTATCCCGCTATTGGTGTAGTCAACGTGTGGTTCGAGTTGCAACGAAACGTCTTTAGTCTGCAGCGATTTGTTGTAATACTGAATGGAACGCCGGAAATGAAAACCGGGCATGCGGATTAACGAGCCCACCAGAAACAGACTAAGACCAGTCGTCATGGTAACGAGTCCACCTTTTCTGACTTCTTTTTTCGTTTCTGTATTCGCGTATGGATTACCCAGGTAGACCAGCCCATTCCCATACCAGGCACCATTGTAATACGTCAACCCTTTTGGAATACCGTTCTGACTTTGTACCTCTTTGGGATTGGCAGTAACAATTATTCCTACCAGCGACGCAACTCCGCCGACGAGCATCAGGCTGGTGCCCAATTCACGCCCGCTCTTGAACTGCCGATATTCACGAATGGCATTCGGATCGTTGGAAGCCAGGATGTACTGGCCTAAATCCGTCGCCCGGCGGACCTCAATGCCGTCATACAAATAGTGCGATGAAGCTTGGGTTCGGTAACCGTATTGGGTATAAATCGGTGTTGAGTTGGTAACGGTTTCAATCGGTTTCAAGGGGTCAGACTGCCCCCACACTCCCACGGGCCATGCCAGCAATAAAACGTACAGTGTTTTCATCGTCGAGATTTTTTAAGAAATCTACGAAAAAAACGCTGTTTATATGATTAAAGTTTGATTATATTTTTAACAGAATGGTTTTGATTATTTCGTGACTTTTATGGAAAGTGCAGGCATTCCCGTAGGGATTTAACAGCGCAGCGTCGGTAGCAATACGTTCGGTTAGGTCACGCTCCAAGTGCCGTCAGGTACGCAATGACTCGACCTGTAGCAACGCTTCGGTCGCGTACCTCACGGCACGCAGGGGAAGGTGATTCATTTATCGCTACCGACGCTGCGCTGTGGAGCCCCTCACGGGGCAACAACGGCTCGGTAATGAATAATCCGGAAGCCATTATTTGACCCGGTAAAACGTATCATCACCAGAAGTTGGCGTACAAAACCGCCAGAATCCCCAGAATCAGTGCCGAACCGGCAATGAACGACGGCGTGACCTTGAACATTGTCTGGTCGATTTCCAGCCCTTTTTCGTTGTGGTGACTGGCCGGGTCAGTCAGCGTCACTATGACCATGAGAGCAACGTCCAGACAGAAAACCCACATCGTGCGGTGCAGGAACGGAATGTCAGCCGCCTGCACGCCAAACACACCCATCACTTCGGCCCAGAATTTGAGCAGAACCGACAGCGGAATACTCAGAATGGCCGCCGTTAAAGCCGCCCGCGTGGTGGTACGTTTCCAGAAAAAACCCAGCAGAAAAATCGCGAACACGCCCGGCGAAACAAAGTTGGTGTACTCCTGAATGTACTGATACACCTGATCGAACGACCGCAGCATGGGCGCAATGATGATGGCGATGATGAACGCAACCACCACCGCATACCGTCCCACCCGCACCAGCTTCTGCTCCGACGCGTCTTTGTCGAAGAACTTTTTGTAAATATCAAGCGTGAAAATGGTCGAAATGCTGTTGCATTTTCCCGCCAGCGAGGCCACCACGGCAGCCGTCAGAGCGGCAAACGCCAGCCCTTTCATGCCAACCGGCAGCAAATTCATCAAAACCGGGTAGGCGTTATCGGGCCGAACCGCGCCGTTGCTGGTCATTTCGGTCTGAAACGTACCATTTTTGAACAGCACATAAGCCGCAATGCCCGGAATGACGACAATCAGCGGAATCATCAGTTTCAGGAAAGCGGCAAAGAGGATACCGCTCCGGGCGGTTTTCAGATCAGCCCCTAACGCCCGTTGCACAATGTACTGATTACAACCCCAGTACGACAGATTATTCACCCACATGCCGCCCGTTACCAGCGCCATTCCGGGCAACACGCTGTAGTGCGGATGGCCTTCCGGAAAATACATGTGGAAGTGCGAATCGGCTTCGGTGCGGAGCGACAGCAACCCGTTCCAGACGCCGGAAATACCCAGTTTGTCGGACACCAGTTGCAAGGCCAGATACGTCACCACCAAACCGCCCGTAATCAGCACCACCACCTGGATGACATCCGTATAACCGATGACTTTCATGCCGCCCAACGTGATAAAAATGGCGAAAAGAGCCAGCCCGATGGTGCAGGTCGTAAACGAAATCCCGGCCAGCGACTCGATGGCGATGGCACCCAGATACAGAATCGACGTCAGGTTGACCAGTACATAAACGATCAGCCAGAAAATGGCCAGAATCGTACTGACGGTGTCGTTGTACCGCTGCGCCAGAAACTGCGGCATCGTATAAATGCGGTTTTTCAGGTAAATCGGGATGAAAAATACGGCCACGATGATCAGCACGGCAGCCGCAATCCACTCATACGACGAAATGGCCAGACCCATGGCAAACCCCGACCCGGCCATGCCGATGAAGTGTTCGGCGGAGATGTTCGACGCAATCAGCGAGGCTCCGATGGCCCACCACGTCAGTGATCCTTCGGCCAGAAAAAAGTCTTTGGTATTGGTTTCAGCGGATTTCCGACGGCGGTAGATCCAATACCCATAGCCGGACACAATGACAAAATACAGCAGGAACACCGCGTAATCGGCGGGTTGGAGGTGGTTCATTCCAGGGTAGTTTTAGGCTTAAAGAACGGCAAAATAGAACTATTTCCATTCCCGTTCAACTTCCCACCTCTGCGTATGCAGTAAAATTACGCGGATCAATCCCTGACAGGGTCTGCGACCGCTGTCAGGGATTCGGAGTTGCCGTCTGAACTTGTTGAGTAACAGGTTGAAGGTCCACCTCACACGGATAACCGAACAGGCAGTTGTCTTTGATGATCTTGGCAACGCCTTCGGGTACCATCGTTTCCCAGCCATCTTCCCCGGCTTTGACCATCTGCAACACGCGGTCGGTCGAAATGTGCAGGTTTTCTTCGTTGTAATCGGTAATGTCTTCGATTTTGTCGTTGGCAATGAGATACTGATACAGCGGTTGCAGGTTGGGCGGTAACTGAAAATCCTGGCACCGGTAAATTACGCCGTCGGAGAGCAGCGTTGGATAGACAAAAAGCTTCACTTTCCGGCTGAACAGCGTGGCGAATGACTCCAGAATGCCGCCCGGCAGATTTTTGTAATGCTGCTCTTCAAAAATATATTCCAGGTTGGGAATGCCCAGAATCAGGCCCACTTTCAGACGCGTCAGGCGCGACAGGTACGAAACCAGCCGGTAATATTCCAGGAAACTCGAAATCATCACCGTTTGCCCGAGCGAGCACAGAATATCGACGCGATCGAGAAAATCCTTCTCGTCAATTCCGTGATCGACGTTGGCGGCCAGGTTGTGAAGCGTTAACTCCGCGATGGTCACCACCCGGTTGGGGTCAATTTCGGGTTCTTCGAGAAACTGCTTCAAACCGTTGCTGAGCATGTCGACGTGAACATTGGTGACGGGCCGCAACCGCCCGCGCAACAACACGATATGGCGTTTATAGAGTGCTTCCGAGGGTTGCAACACCCGCCCGTCGGGACCGAACAAAGCCGCATTGGTAAAACCGTTCCGAACCAGATACAGGCTCATCAGCCGGTTATCGACGTTGGGAAAATCCGGCCCGTCGAAACGGATCATGTCAATTTCAATGCGCTCCGGCGACAGATCGTCCATGAGCGACAGCAGCAACGTTTCCGGGGATTTATGGTAGTAGTAACAGCCGTAGATCAGATTGACACCAATCACACCCAGTGCCTGCTGCTGCAACACATTCTCGTTGTCGAGCATCCGGACGTGGATGATCACATCGTTATAAGGCCCTTTGGGTTCGAGTTGAAACCGCAACCCAATCCAGCCGTGTGATTCGTTGGTTTTCTGGTAATTGAGGGCAACGACGGTATTGGCAAATGCAAAAAACGTGGTGGTTTCCCCACGTTGATCGGCCAGCCGTTTTTCCATCAGGCTGTACTCTTTGCTGAGCATTTTGATCAGCCGCGATTCGACCACGTAGCGCCCGCTTTCTTCCGGGCCATAAATCGCATCACTGAAGGTCATGTCATAGGCCGACATGGTTTTGGCAATGGTTCCCGACGCCCCCCCGGCTTTAAAAAACATGGCTGCGGTTTCCTGCCCGGCTCCAATTTCGGCAAAAGAGCCGTAAATCCGCCGGTCGAGGTTGATTCGCAGCCCTTTTTGTTTGGTTCCAATGGTTTTATCGTACATAGGTTGGCGAGTAGACGAGTTCACATGCGACGGGCAAGTTAACTTTTGGTTTAAATTTACAAATATCCTGGTGAATACCGCCTATCGCATGTCTACTTCTACAACGTCTTTCATCCATCTTTTTGTTTACGGAACCCTGCTGAGTGCGTCAAAACACCCAATGGCGCAGGATTTACGTCAAAAAGCCCGGCTTCTCGGACCGGGTTTTTTCGCCGGTCGGTTATACGATCTTGGCATGTACCCCGGAGCAGTTTACGACCCGATTGTCCAAACGAACGTATATGGAGAAGTCTATTCGTTCACAGAATTGGTGTGGAAACGGGAGCAGGAAACGCTCGACGACTACGAAGGAGAGGAGTATGTCCGGACGATCGTGCCGGTTAAAACCGATAACGGTTTGGTCGATTGCTGGACGTATCTTTTCAAACCGCCAACGGATTATTTACCGCTGATTGCATCGGGGCGGTATTTTGGGTAAACAGGGAATGTAAAAAGTGAACTATAAATGTAAAATGATGAATGCTAAATGTAAAAGTGTTTGAAGATCACGTCTTCACTTTTACATTTAACATTCATCATTTTACATTTATGATTTTTTGTATTTGAAGTCCAAACCCATCACCGATTCAACGGGCTCCGGTCGTCGAACATGTTGCTGCCGCCGGCCCGGCGTTCAACTGAGGAGCCGATGGCAGGCAGTTGCGGTCCCTGATCGGCGGAAATGCGGGCCGTTCCGTTGCCAACAATCTGGGCCACGGCCGCATTCAGGTACTCTTCTTCCAAATTGCCCAATGGTTTTAAGTCCAACGGTTCGCTTTTTATGATTGTTGGCGTAAAACCGGTCGAATAATCGGACTGATTCTGGGCGTTAAAAGACTTGAAGACAATGGGTTGCATTCCCCACTTGATTTTGCCGGTTTCGTCCGAGATCGTAATGGAACCCACATTCTTGCCGTAGGTGGTTTCGCCGATGGTGATAACCGGCATAAAAGGCTTCAAGCCATTGATGATCAATTCGCTGGCCGAAGCAGTTCCACCCGTTATCAGCACGAACACCCGCGACAGGTTGCCACCAATGTTTTGCGCCTTGGTCTGAAAACGGGTCGTTAACTGCGCCGTCTGGTTTTGACTCTGGAGTTCCGCCATCACATCCTTATTGTATTCCGTGCGGTAAAACGTTTTCGTGTTATCGACTCCTTTGGCAATCATACTCGCCAGTTTCACCGACGACGACACGTAACCGCCCGGATTGTAGCGCAAATCGAGCACCAGTTCATTGACACCCCGGGCCTTGAACTCGCTGAAAATCTGTTCCAGTTTCTGGTCATAAACGGGCGTACTACTTCCGTTCGGGCCGGGAATAAATTGATTATAGACCAGATAACCAATCCGTTTGGCCCCGATAATGTAAATCGAATCCAGCAGAACCGGATTTTGCTGAAACACTTCGGCGGTTACGGTTTTTACCGTTTGCGTATCCACAATTTTGCCGGCTTCTACTTTCGCCAGCCCATAGGCAAATGTGGTTGGGTCATTCGCCAGCGAGGAATAATTACTGGTCGTCAGTTTCTGACCGTTGATCGTCGAAATAAAATCGCCCCGTTTCAGACCAGCTTTGTCGGCCGGAGAACCGGGCAAAACATACAACACTTTGATAATGACTTCCGTCGAACCTGCTGATCGCAGAAAATACTTGACCTCAAGACCCGTTGTTTTTTGTTCTCCACTCAACGAGGCTTTCAGATCGGCAGCACTCTCCTGAATCCACGAAAACCGGTCGCGCTCCGGGTTAGCCCGGTTGGTATAATCATACAAAAGTGAGTAGAAAAAAGCACTGGGACTCAGCGTGGTATCCGGACTGGCCGGAATTTTATCGTTCCAGTAATAAACCGTCTGCATGTTCTCCAGAATCCAGTTATTCACCGATTGATCGGCTTTTGCAGGAGTGCCACTCACCGGCGACTGCGGGGTAACCGAGGGGTCTTTCGTACAGCTTGTTAGCCAAATTCCGACCCCTACCGTTACGATCCAGGTACAAGATCGGGTGCTTAAAGAAAGCTTCATCAAGTTGTCTGTTGATAGTTCTTAAACCGTTATTCTAACGCACTATTGGTCGCTATATTTTAAGAGGTTGCCAGACTGATTGTCCGGACAAACACCTCAATTAATTGTATTTAAGCCAGCAATAACGCCCAAAATAGTAGTTAAACTATAACATTATCAAGTAAAGAAGCCTTTAATAAGGGTATTTTCTTCCAAAGAAAACCGCTAAAACGACTTGTGCGCTTCGGGCCTCGCTATCAATTTATGCGAAAGACCGAAGCGCACAGGCTGCTGTAATCGACCTTATTTCTCTTTCTTACCCCAGCTCACTTTGAATTTTCCCTCTGTGATTGAGATTTCACCGCTGCCTTCGGTGCGTTTGGTGTTGTCGTGGTCGTGCGGACCCGACTTGGTCAACATACCGCCACCGGCCGCCGTGATGGCTTTGTCTTCCAGGTTCTGCCGGATTCCAAAACCGGAAATGGTAGCCAGGGCCCGTTTTTTATACGTCACTTCTTTTAAGGTGGCCTCAAACGTGCCTTCAATGCTGTTATCCGTCACACTCGTGATCGTCACCGTCCCTTTCCACGACTCCCCATCGCGGAACGCGTGACCCAATCCTTTCGCTTCCTCGGTGTAATCGACCAGCGCCCAAATCACGTTGCCGTTCGATTCCTTGTATTTCTTTTCCATCTCCCGGTCGTTTTCTGCAATAACCGGATAGGTGCCCGGTTTTAGTTGGTCGACATACACAAAACGAATCCAGGTTTGCACATCCGGACTCACGTTCATCCCGGCAATGGCGAGGTATTTAACCCCGGTAAAGGGCAGATTGAGCCGCTGGGCTTTGGCTTGCCACTCTTTCCCGTTAATTTTGGCAGAAACGACATTCTCCGGCGTCTGTGCATATGTCAGTACGCTCCAGCCGAAGGCTACGATAAGGGCGAAAATCTTTTTCATAAAGTATTCTGTTCGTTGTTGTTAGCAGGATTTCGGAACAAACATACGTGAATCAGCACCAATCCGGTTACCATTCACGAAAAGCCGTTTACAAAAATAAACTACCTTGCCGGTTCTGGTTTTCAAAACCGGTCTGTATTGCTATTAAATCCTGTTAAAACCGCTCTTTTCCCGTATGAAACTGCTTTTGTTCCTGCTGCTTCCTTCCCTTGTTTTTGCGCAATGGCAACCCCAAACCAGCGGCACCGACGCCAACTTTCGGGCCGTCAGCGCGGTGAGCCGGAAAGTGGTCTGGGTGGGTGGCAGCAAAGGCACCTTCGTCCACACGGCCAACGGCGGAAAAACCTGGAAAACCGGAACCGTGCCTGGGGCCGAAAGCTGCGATTTCCGGGATGTTCAGGCTTTCAGTGCCAAAGAAGCGATTCTAATGGCCGCGGGGCCCGCCGAAAAAGGCCAGGCACGATTGTATCGCACCAACGACGGCGGCAAAAACTGGAAGCTCATTTACCAGACCAAACAGCCCGGTGTTTTTTTCGACTCGATGGATTTCTGGAATCGTTGGGAAGGCATGGTGTTCAGCGATCCGGTTAATGGAACCTGGTATGTGATGACCACGACGAACGGTGGCAAAAACTGGAAGCGGGTTCCGGCGGAAAACCTGCCCCTCCTTCCCACGGGTGAAGCCGCCTTTGCCGCCAGCGGAACCAGCCTGATCACGCGGGGTTATAAATGGCGAATGAATAGTTACCAGCGGGCCTGGATTGCGTCGGGGGGCGTTGGCAACGGGCGATTATATACGGCGGCAACGCCCGAGTCGACCTGGCAAATGATCGAAACGCCCATTCCGGCGGGTCCAACGGCCGGCATCTTTGGGCTTTGGTTCGACGCGCAGGGCCAGAACGGCATGGCCGTCGGGGGCGATTACAAAAATGAAAAAGGCGTCTGGCAGAACGTGGCCGTCACCACCGATGGCGGTAAAACCTGGAAAGCCGGCACTCCCACCGACCCGCCGGGGCTGAAAGAAGCCGTCGGGCGGTTGTCGGGCAAGCGTTTCATCGCGGTGGGGCCATCGGGAACGGGTTACACCGACGATTTCGGTAAAACCTGGACCAAAATTGACGATTCGGCTTTCCATTCCATTGACTGTTCGGGCGGGCAATGCTGGGCGGTGGGAGCCAAAGGAACGATTGCGGTGATCAGAGAGGTGAAGTAGCGGTTTTGTGCGCTCTTTGTCGTCCGGTTTTATCCCAATTTTATCTTCATTTCTTCAATAGTATGCTTGCATAATACCTCGTCTATATAGTAGCTTTACAGTTGATGGCCCCTAACGAGCAACGAGAACTGAAGATGAAGAAAGAGAAAACCGTCGATTATCACATTAAAACGGGTTGGCACGCAATTTCGCGGATGTACAATGCCTACGCAATCCGCTACGATATGACGATGGCGATCGGCTATGTGTTGCTAAACATCGACACTGAACAAGGCACGCCCGCTACCAAAATCGGGCCGTTGCTGGGCATGGAGCCGCGCAGCCTCGTCCGGATGCTGAAAAGCCTGGAAGAACGCGGCTGGATTCGGCGGGTCATCGACGAAAACGACAAACGGTTTGTTCGTATCGTGCTGACGGATGCCGGAAAAGAGAAACGCGAAGTAGCCCGGGAAGGCGTCATCCAGTTCAATAACCTGATTCGGGACAATATTCCGCTGGAAAAACTGGTGATTTTCTTCGACGTCATGAAGGACATCAACCGGCTGGTCGAGGATGAAAATGCCAAAATGAAAACGAGTGGGATCGTCCTAAACTCGGATTACGCAGATTAAAGGATTAGCAGGATATAAAAGACGTCAAATGATTGATAGGGGAATCCCAGTTAATCCTTTCATCTGCGTGATCCGAGTTCAGGACGGTTCAGACTTACAAAACCATGCAAACAACCCTTTCAAAACCACAATCTGAAGGCCGGACGCCGACTACCAAAAACCGCAGCATTCGCCGGGTAGCCGTTCTGGGCTCCGGCATTATGGGCTCGCGCATTGCCGCTCACTTTGCCAATATCGGCGTCGATGTGCTGCTGCTCGACATCGCTCCCAGCGCGCTGACACCCGCCGAGGAAGCCAAAGGACTGACGCTCGACAAACCCGCCGTTCGCAACCGGATTGTGAACGATGCGTTTCAGAATCTGCTGAAAGCCAGCCCGGCCGCACTCTACAGTCCGAAATTTGCCCAACGAATTACGCTGGGGAATTTCGATGATAATCTGCCAGAAATCGGCAAATACGACTGGATTATGGAAGTGGTTGTCGAACGGCTGGACATTAAAAAATCGCTATACGAGCGCGTCGAGCAATACCGTAAACCGGGCACGCTGATCACCTCGAACACTTCCGGGATTCCGATGTACCTGCTGACCGAAGGCCGGAGCGAGGATTTCCGGCGGCATTTCTGCGGAACCCACTTCTTCAATCCGCCCCGGTATCTGCGCCTGCTCGAGATCATTCCCGGCCCCGACACCGACCCGGCCATCATCGATTTTCTGATGAAATACGGCGATTTGTATCTGGGGAAAACCACGGTTTTGTGCAAAGACACCCCCGCGTTCATTGCCAACCGTTTGGGCATCTATGCCATGATCCAGACCATTCGCGTGGCCGAAGAAATGGGGCTGACGGTGGAGGAAGTCGACAAACTGACCGGCCCGGTGGTGGGTCGCCCGAAATCGGGAACATTCCGGCTCTCGGATGTCGTCGGTCTGGACACGACGGCGAATGTCGCCAACAACCTGCTGAACGTGCTGACCAACGACGAGTCGAAAGACACCTTCCAGTTGCCGCCCGTCATGCAGAAACTGATGGAAAACAAGTGGCTGGGCGACAAAACCGGGCAGGGATTTTACAAGAAAATCAAGGACGAAAAGGGTCAGTCGGTCATTCTGGCGCTCGACCCGAAAACGTTCGAGTATAAACCGTCGCAGAAGGTCAAATTCGCGACGCTGGAAGGCACCAAAAGCATCGACAATCTCAAGAAGCGGTTTTCGGTTCTGCTGGCCGGTCAGGACAAGGCCGGGGAGTTTTACCGCAAAACCTTCGCCGATCAGTTCCGGTACGCCAGTCTCCGCATTCCCGAAATCGCCGACGAACTCTACCGCATCGATGCCGCCATTACCGCCGGTTTTGGCTGGCAACTCGGCCTGTTCGAAACCTGGGACGCTATCGGCATTCGCCAGGGAATCGAATTGATCGAGTCGCAGGGGTCAAAACCGGCACAGTGGGTCTACGATTTGCTCGATGCCGGTTTTGATAGTTTCTACAAAGTGGAAGGCGGGGTCCGGAAATACTACGACATTCCGACGAAAAGTTACAAAGCCATTCCGGGAACGGAGCAGTTCATTTTGCTGGAAAGTTTGACGAACAATGTGGTTTGGAAAAACGCCGGGTCGGTCATCTACGATCTGGGCGACGGGATTCTGAACCTGGAATTTCGCAGCAAAATGAACACGATGGGGGCCGAAGTGATCGAAGGCATCCACAAAGCCATTAGCCTGGCGGAGAAAGATTTTCGCGGTTTGGTGATCGGCAACGACTCGTCGGAGGCTTATTCGGCAGGGGCCAATCTGGCGACACTGTTCATGTTTGCCATTGAGCAGGAGTTTGACGAGATCAACCTCATGATTGCGCAGTTCCAGCAGACGATGATGCGGGCGCGGTATTCGTCCATTCCGGTCGTGGGCGCTCCCCACTCCCTCGCCCTCGGCGGGGGTTGCGAACTGAACCTGCACGTCGACCGGGTGGTGGCCCATTCCGAGCTGTACATGGGTCTGGTGGAAGTGGGCGTCGGCCTGATTCCGGCGGGGGGCGGTACCAAAGAAATGGCCGCCCGCGCCAGCGATCTTTACCAAACAGGTGACCCCGAACTGAACATCCTGCAAAGCATGTTCATGAACATCGCCACCGCCAAAGTCTCGACTTCGGCGCAGGAAGCCCGCGAAATGAATTACCTGCTGCCCTCAGCGCAAATCGTGCTGAACCGCAGCCGCCTGATTGCCGAAGCCAAGCAGGTCGCCATCGAACTTGCCGAAAACGGTTATACACAACCCAAACCGCGCAAAGACATCAAGGTACAGGGCAAAACCGGTATTGCGCTGTTCAAAGCCGGGATTACTTCCATGCGGATGGGCCGCTACATTTCCGACCACGACCAGAAGATTGCGGAAAAACTGGCGTATGTCATTTGCGGTGGTGATCTGAGTTCTCCGCAAAATGTATCCGAACAATATCTGATTGATCTGGAACGCGAAGCTTTTCTTTCGTTAACCGGTGAGAAAAAGACGCTGGAACGGATTCAGGGGTTATTGAATGGGGGGAAGCCGCCGAGGAACTAAATTAACGCGAACTATGAGATTTAGTGATTCGTTTTGCTACAAACATCAGTCCGCTACGCGGCCAATAATCCCATAGTTCGCGTTAAATTATATACGAATTCGAACAGAGTTGACTCAAAATTATGAACTGCTTTTACGCAATATGCCTTTGAAAAAAGGGAAGAAAGTGGCGCTAATCATTTTGGAAGACGAGTCGGAGGAGATAAACTCGAACGAAAACCGGTTTCCACTTCGGGGAAAACCGTTACGTTATGACGACCCTTTGGGATCGGCAACAGAAACTTCTGACTGGAGTGCTAATCAATAAACTCAGTATGAAAACGCAATTCATCACCGACGAGAAAGGCAACAAAACAGGTGTTATTTTATCTACTAAGGATTATGAAAGGTTAATGGACGAAGTAGATGAAGCACACACCGCTCGAATATATGATAAAGCAAAATCCAAAAAGCTCACGTTTCGTCCGTTTGACGAAGCTTTAAAGAACATTGAGCAAAAAAGATCTAAACGTAAAAGTATATGAACGTTCAGCAAGCAACTTCAGCCACTACCCAAACCGTCACCGTCGAGCTTTACAACGAACACGCCTTGAGCCTTCTTAAAGACCTGGAGCGTATGAATGTTCTGAAAGTGGTTGAAAAAACGGCTTCCGGAACGGGAATCAGCCGATTGCGGGGGGGCATTTCAAAAGAAACTGCGGATAAACTCCATCAACAACTGAACGAAATGCGCGACGAATGGCAGCGGGATATTTAAGTGACACGAACACCCTCATCGATTATTTATCGGAGAAATATCCAACTCAGGCTTTGGAATGGCTCGACGGGATTTACGAAACCGAAGCCGCTATTTCGGTTATTAATCAGATTGAAGCCTTGGGTTTTAACTTCGAGAATCCGGAAGAAGAGCAAAAATGCTTACAATTTGTCGATGCGTCAGTGATTTATCCGCTGGATGACGAAGTAGTTAGCCGAACCATTCAGTTGAGGAAGCAAGTCAAAATCAAACTACCTGACGCTATTGTTGCGGCTACGGCACTAGTCCATGATTTGCAACTCATCAGTCGCAATACCGCTGATTTTAACAAAATATCGGGGTTAGTTGTCATTAACCCATATGAATTACCTCAAAGTTAAATTCAACAAAACCAGAACCCAACAACCAAAATGGACGCATACATCGTAGCCGGATACAGAACCGCCGTCGGGAAAGCTCCCCGCGGAGGATTGCGGCTCACCCGCCCGGATGACCTGGCGGCTAAAGTCATTAAACACCTGCTCGCACAGGTTCCGAATTTTGACCCCGCGCGCGTCGAAGACCTGATCGTCGGCAATGCCGTGCCGGAAGCCGAGCAGGGCATGCAGATTGCCCGGTATGTTGCCCTGCTGTCGCTGCCCAACAGTGTGCCGGGCATGACCATCAACCGGTATTGCGGATCAGGACTCGAAGCCATCGCCATCGCATCCGCCAAAATCCACGCCGGACTGGCCGACTGCATCATTGCGGGCGGCACGGAGTCAATGTCGCTGGTGCCGGTGATGGGCTGGAAAACCGCCCTGAACTTTGAAATCGCACAGAAACACCCGGACTACTACATCGGCATGGGCCTGACCGCCGAACAAGTGGCCGAGCAGTTTAAAATTGGTCGCGAAGACCAGGATCAGTTTGCCTTCGAATCACACCAGAAAGCGCTGGCGGCTCAGGCAGCCGGGAAGTTCGACGGGGAAATTGTGCCGATTGCGGTGAAAGAGACGTATTTCGATGCCGATTCGGGCAAGAAGAAAACCCGCGAATGGACCGTTGGCAAAGACGAAGGCCCCCGCGCCGACACCAGTTTTGAAGCCCTGAACAAACTGAAACCGGTTTTTGCCGCTGGCGGCTCGGTGACGGCAGGAAATTCATCGCAAACATCTGACGGTGCCGCGTTTGTCATCGTGATGTCCGAAAAGCTGGTCAACGAACTGGGATTGAAACCGAAAGCCCGCATGGTTTCCTACGCGGCCGCCGGTGTGGAACCGCGCATCATGGGCATCGGACCGGTGAACGCCATTCCGCTGGCGTTGAAAAAAGCCGGGTTGAAGCAGGACGACATCGACCAGATTGAACTGAACGAAGCCTTTGCGGCCCAATCACTGGCGGTTATTCAGGAACTCGGACTGGATCGCAGTAAGATTAACCCGAACGGTGGCGCCATTGCGCTCGGCCACGCGCTGGGTTCGACGGGCGCCCGCTTGTCGGTGCAGTTGTTGAATGAAATGGAGCGTCAGAACCAGAAGTACGGCATGGTTTCGGCCTGCGTCGGCGGAGGTCAGGGCGTGGCCGGAATTTTTGAGCGGCTTTAAACCGTAATTGAATCTAAAGACAAGGGGCTTCGGCCCCTTTTATTTTTTCCGGATGACCAATCGCGCGCCCACAACCGCCGTCAAATCCGGCAAATTGTTCCATTGGCGAACCTGCTCCGGTTTTACATTGTATCGCAAGCCAATCCGGTACATATTTTCACCGGGTTTTACCACATGAATGAGTTCACCCGTTGCATTGACCGGCACTGTGGCCGGTGCTGCCGGTTTTGCCACAGGCGGTCGAGCCGGAGCAGGTTTAGCGGCCAGCGGCACTAAACCGGTTTTCGTGGGTGACTTCGATTGATCGATGAGCAACGCCTGGCCGGGGCGCAGCGGTTTTTGAGCCGACAAATTATTCCAGAGGTACAACTGCGGCACCGTTACGTTGTATTTGCGGGCCACCGTCGCATAGGTATCACTTTTTTCCGCCACGTGCATAATCAGCGGACCACTCACCTCTTCCGGCTCTTCTTCGGTTTCTTTCGCCGGAATCGGTTTCTCCGCTGCCCGAACGGGCTGAATGGTTTTGGTAGCACCTGAGCGGAATTGCGGGGCTTCCGGTTCGTTCAATGCCGCAATCATACTGTCCAGCGTCGACAGAGTGCTTCGGCTCGGAACGGTGGTCAAAGGCTTCTCGGCAATTGCCAGCCGCTCGGGCTGCTCAGTCGGCTCTGGTTTCAAAGCGACGGGTTTCTGATCGGCCGAGTCCGGTTTGATAACGGCCAGAACCGGTTCGGTTTTAGGCGTCAAAGGTGGTTCGGTGGGTGTGCGGTAATATTCCACCGGCAGGTTGGAGGGTCGCTTCTTCTGCAACCATAAAATCCGGTTCACCGCGGGTTGCTGCTCCGGATTGACCCCATTGTATGCAATCAGTTTGCGAAGTTTAATCCCGTATTGCTGCGCGATGGCCCACAGCGACTGCCCGCGTCTGACAATGTGAAACGGCACGTTGGCCCGTTTCCTTTTTTTCCGCAGGTAATAAATTTCACCCGCAACAATTGGCTGGTCGCTTCGCAGGTCATTATACTTCTGAAATTTACTCACCTTCACTTTCCCCTCATAGGCCAGCGTAATCCGGTTATCGAATAACTGCGCCTGAACACCCTTTTTCCCGTTGATCTGGTAGAATACTCCACCCCGTTTACCGGGTTCCGCCGTACTTTTTTGTAATACCGGAAAACCGGCATCCGGGAGAGCCGCCTGACGATCGCCCGACGAACCGGTTTGCTGTTTCAACCCGGCATACTGTTCCGGCGTGGTCGGGACATAAACCGTATAATCCTCATTTTCCGGTATGCGGGGTGCTTTTAGCCAGGTATTATATCGACTAATCAGGGATTCGCTGACCTGACACATTTCCGCAATTTGCGACAGGCTTTTTCCCCGGGTTTCTTCATACGGAAACAAAACCGTTTGTTTCTGCGGATGATAAACCGACAAGGCGCGCTCCAGAACCATTTTAGAAGCCAGCAACCGGATTAAAAACACATCCTGCGGGTCATTGAGGGCGTAAGTTTTCCCATCTACGGGGTCTTGGGCCAAAAGCTGGGTCGAGTCTCCGCGCAACAGTTGATCGTATCGATGAATGACCGACACCCAGTTCGGCTTTCGGGTATACAGTTGTTTTAACCGGGTCAAAACGGCCCGCGTCGATCGGATGGGATGCCGCCGTTCATCCACAAAAATGTCAGTTTGAAGATCGTGCAGAACTGTCTTGTCCAAAGCCCAAAAACCGGAAGAACCCTCATCGGAAACCGATACCGGATGATGAAGCGCCAGAAATAAAAAATCGTCGGACAGGGAATGTTGTGCCAGAAGAGGCCGGATAATCGGAAAGTAGGCGTTCATTCGTTCCAATCGGGCCGTCACCAACGCCCGATTGACATACAACAATTCTGCTTCCTGTTGAACAGAATGCTGCGTGGCCGGGGTCAACAGAATCGTTACACCGGCAAATTCCAGTCGGTTATCAATCCGGGGAACACCCTGAGCATGAACGGCTCCACCCTGAAGCAGAAGGCCTACACTCAATCCAAACAGCCGCCTGATGAACGACGGATTCAGACCGCACCGGAATACCGCTGGTCTGAATTTATTTTCCTGGATCATACCTGCGCAATAGTCGTACTCAATAATACACGAAATATACAGTTAAATCATACATGTACAAGCAAAAAAGAGATTAATTTTATACTTTATAGCTACAAAATGACCCATTCCGTTAACAAACCGCAGGACTGCTTTCCACCAAAAACCGCCGTCAAATTAAACCCGTATGCTTGCATACTATCTCTACTTTTTTTACTTTTGCAGGGTAACGGTATGCCTGCATACCAACCTATAAACCCCTATTCGACCTACACATCATGATTGCAACGGACCATAAAGCATCGCTGAAAGGCGGAGAGTTTCTGATCAAAGAAACCGATGCCGCCCAGGTGTTCATTCCGGAGGAATTTTCGGAAGAGCAACAAATGATTGCCGCGACTTGCCGCGAGTTTCTGGAGCGCGAAATCTGGACTCGTCTGGATGAAATAGACCAGGCCAAATCGCCGGACCTGATTGCTTCATTGATGGACAAAGCCGGGGAGCTGGGCTTGCTCGGCACGTCGGTTCCGGAAGAATACGGCGGTTTTGGCATGAACTTTAACACGTCGATGCTGGTGACGGAAGTAACCGGCGCCGGGCATTCGTTCTCCGTGGCGCTGTCGGCGCACACTGGCATCGGAACCCTGCCGATTGTGTATTATGGTAACGACGACCAGAAATCGAAATACCTGCCCAAACTGGCAACCGGCGAGTGGAAAGCCGCCTACTGCCTGACCGAGCCGGATTCGGGTTCGGATGCCAATTCGGGCAAAACGAAAGCCAAATTGACCGAAGATGGCAAACACTACGTCATCGATGGCCAGAAAATGTGGATCACGAACGGCGGTTTTGCCGATCTGTTCATTGTTTTTGCCAAGATTGATGAGGACAAGAACCTGAGTGCGTTCATTATCGAAAAGGATTTTGGTGGCATTACAATGAACGAGCCGGAGCACAAAATGGGGATCAAAGGCTCCGACACCCGTCAGATTTTCTTCAATGATTGCAAGGTACCGGTCGAAAATCTGCTGTCGACGCGGGGCAATGGGTTTAAAATTGCCGTCAATATTCTCAATATCGGCCGGATCAAGCTCGGTGTGGCCGCCGTTGGTGGGTCGAAAGAAGTGATCAACAACGCCATCCGGTACGCCAACGAACGCAAGCAGTTCAACACGCTGATTTCGAGTTTTGGTGCCATCAAGCACAAGCTGGCCGAAATGGCCGTGAAGGTATACGCCTGTGAAACCGCCTGTTACCGCGCCGGACAGAACATCGACGACCTGATCGAAACCCTGAAAGTCAACGGTTTGGGCGATTCCGAAGCCAAACTGAAAGCCCTGGAGCAATTCGCCATCGAATGCGCCATGATGAAAGTCCACGGTTCCGAAACACTGGACTATGTGGTCGATGAAGGCGTTCAGGTCTACGGCGGCATGGGCTATTCGGCCGACGCGCCGATGGACCGCGCCTACCGCGACGCCCGCATCAACCGGATTTTTGAAGGCACGAACGAAATCAACCGGATGCTGACCGTCGACATGATTCTGAAACGGACCATGAAAGGCGAACTTGACCTGATGAGCCCGGCGATGGCGGTTTCGAAAGAAATCATGTCGATCCCGGACTTTAGTGCCGACGAAGAAGAAGTGCTGTTTGCCGCCGAGAAAAAAGTGCTGCGGAATTTGAAGAAAGCCATTCTGATGGTGGCAGGGGCGGCTGTTCAGAAGCTGATGATGAAACTCTCGGACGAACAGGAAATTCTGATGAACCTGGCCGATATGGTCATTGAACTGTACGTCGCCGAGTCGGTTTTGCTGCGCGTTGAAAAACTGACGGGCCTCAAGGGCGAATCTCCGGTCGCGTTGCAGAAAGACCTCGCGCTGGTGTATCTGCACGAAGCGGTCGAGAAAATCAACAACGCCGGTCGGGCCGCCATCTCCTCGTTTGCCGAAGGTGACGAACTCCGCGTGATGCTGATGGGCCTGAAACGCTTTACCAAAATTGAACCACTGAACCTGAAAGACACCCGCCGTCGGATTGCCGATGCGATGATTGCGGAGAATAAATATATTTTCTAAAAAACTCAGGTCTAGCGGTTTTTCATAAACCGCTAGACCGACCGGTTAACTTCACAACTAAAAACCAAAATTGTATAAGCCGACTGCGGATTCGCGGTCGGCTTTATTGTTTTGCTTCCTTTCAGCAAATGAATCAGACTTTCAGCTCGCCTTCCACGCCGTCGTCCATCGTTTTGCCGGTTACCAGCGAAGCCGCCATCTTGATGAACGACACCGCACGGTTGTTTTTCGTATCCCAGTAGCGGCAGGTTTCGGGCTGCACGCGGATCACCGTCAGATCTGGATCGTCTTTGCCGCCCTGAAACCAGATTTTTGCGAAGGGCGTCCAGTATTCTTCGATTTTCTGGCGGTCTTGCGAAACGGTAGCCGTACCGTACAAACTGAGGTATTCGGAGGGGCCTTCCTTGCAGAAAAAAAGCTGCACCGCCGGATCGGCGGCCAGTTCCTTGTTTTTGTTCGAGGAGGCCGCGCTGAGAAAATAGAGTGCGCCATCATCGTCTACGCCCTGCAACGCCATCGGCCGGCTGGGGGCCGGGCGGCTATCGGTGAAGGTCGTAAACATACACATGCCTTCGGCGAGGTCTTTTAGTTTTTCAAGGGCTTCAGTTCCAGCGAGATTCTGGATATGGCCGTCTTCGTCGTGTCGGGGATCTTGCATGACTCCGTTGAAATAAGGGTGAGTCGGCAAAACGGCTTGTGCGTGCTTTATGTTTTTGCGGATTGGCGAGACCGATTGTGTGGCCCCTCATTCCGTAGAACCGATCCAGGTTTCCCTTCCTGCCATCTGTGATATAGCGGTGATTACCAGCCTGAAACCGCCATTTATTCATTCCTATTGCAAAATGCCAACTATTTTTAAGACCTTTCGCCGTTCTTCTCCGTAACAATTCTAAACCATGAAGACGTACCTGCGTTCGTTAACGGCCCTTAGCGTCCTGTTTTTTTTTAGCACCTGTTCCCATCTCAGTAATTCCGTCCGGCTGATCAATCAAAACTTTGAAGAGGAAGTGGGCCGGAACCAGAATCTGGTCT
The DNA here is from genome assembly GCF_965227735.1 of Larkinella sp. Classification (NCBI taxonomy): domain Bacteria; kingdom Pseudomonadati; phylum Bacteroidota; class Cytophagia; order Cytophagales; family Spirosomataceae; genus Larkinella; species Larkinella sp. The sequence goes on from NZ_OZ245776.1 coordinate 3,634,207, forward strand.
TTACGTTCAGCAAAGACCTCGTACCGGACGGTCGGCTCAACGAATGGGATTCGACGCAATACGTGGTTTTTGAACCGGCGGTTGCAGGAAATTTCAAGTGGACTGCCCCCAACGAACTGGTGTTTTCACCGGCAATTGCTTTCAAACCGGCGACGGAATACAAAGCCGAACTGAACAACGCCCTGGTTCGCCAGCAGAAAGACGCGCAACTCTCTCTCGATAATGAAACCATCGCCTTCCACACGCCGTATCTCCAGCTCGCCGACACCGAATTCTGGTGGACGCGGGGCGAGAACGGGCGCCCGGTTGCCAAAGCGAAACTGAATTTCAATTATCCGGTGAGCGGAGCCGAACTGGCCGGTTTACTAAAAATTGAAGCCGAAGCGGAAAAACCGCTGACAACGCAGGTTCTGCAAACGTCGCTGAACGAAACCATCCCGGTTACGCTCGCCAACGCCCCCGCTTCCCGCAGCGAAACCCCGCTGAAAATTCAGATTGGGCAAGGCCTGAAAGTGCCGAATACGGCTTTCAGCACCAAAGAAGCGTTTGAACAAACGACCGCGCTCCCCTCGCAATACAGCCTGGAGGTGGTGGATGTTAAAACCGGCTTCGAAAACAACGAAGGCGTTATCCGAATCATTACGACGCAGGAATTGCAGGCCAGCCAGTTGAGCAGCTATTATACCCTGACACCGGAAGCCGAAAGCCGAGCCGAACTCACAGAGAACGGTTTTATCATCCGTGGTAACTTCAACGAAACCGAAACCTACGTGCTGACGCTCACCAATCAGCTCAAAGGCGTTTTGGGCGGACGACTGGACGAAGCGGTTTCGAAAGACGTGTTTTTCGGAAAAATGCCCGCCGGTATTTCCTTTGTCAACAAACGGGCGGTTTATCTTTCGTCGAAAGGCGCGAAAAACGTAGGCGTTAACATCGTCAACGTGCCGAAAGTGGACGTAAAGATTGCGAAGGTGTACGAGAATAACATTCTGCACTACCTGCGCTCGGGTCGCTACGAAGAAAGTGGCGAAATCGACGGCGAATGGAAACCGCTCGGAACGCACTATTATTACGACGATGAACAACAGAATTACAGCGATATCATCGTTCAGAAAACCGTTGAAACAACCAATTTGCCCAAAGCCAAAGGCGTTTCGGCCTTAAACCTGTCCCTCCCCGACCAAACCGCATCCAGTCCGAATCCGCCCCGGGGGATTTATCTCGTTACGGTCAGTTCGAAAGACGATGCGTACATCAGCGCGACCAAACTGATTTCGGTCTCGGACATTGGCCTGATTACCAAACAGGGCAGCGACGAAGTGTGGGTATTTGCCAACTCCATCAAAACCGCCGAGCCGCTGGCAAATGTCGATATCACGCTGATCAGCAGCAATAACCAGGTCATTGCCACGGTGCAAACCAACGGCAAAGGCGTGGCGCATTTTGAAAAAATAACCGCCAAAAATCCCGGTTCCAAACTGGCGATGGTGCTATCCAAAACCGAAGATGATTTCAATTATCTGTTGCTGCAGGACGCGAAAGTCGAAACGTCGCGCTTCGAGGTAGAAGGCAAGCGCGACAACCCGACCGGTTTTGATGCCTTTGTCTACGGTGACCGCAACATTTACCGCCCCGGCGAAACGATTCACTTCAACACCATCATCCGAAACCCGGTTTGGGAAAGCGTCGGCGAGATTCCGCTGAAGATTAAAGTGCTGTCGCCCAACGGCAAGGAATACCGGGTGCTGCGCCAATCGACCAACGAGCAGGGCGCCGTGGCTACCGACGTACCGATCGATCCGGCGGCCGTCACAGGCACGTATGTCACGGAAATTTACAACGCCAACGATGTGTTGCTGGCATCGCGGAACATCAGCATCGAAGAGTTTATTCCCGACCGCATCCGGGTGGAAGCCCGCACCGAACGCGACGCCTACCGAACCGGCGAAACCGTCACAATGACCGCCACCGCGACGAACCTGTTTGGCCCACCCGCCACCGGGCGAACCTACGAAATGGACCTGCAACTGAAGCAACGGGCATTTACGGCCAAACAATTCCCGGACTACACCTTTGCCATCGAGAGCAATACGTCGTTTGAAAAAAATCTGCGCCAGGGCGTGACCGACGCCAGCGGCCAGGCCGTTGAACGGTTTCCGATTTCGACCAGCTACCGCGACATCGGCGTGTTGGAAGGCAAACTGTTCGTCACGGTTTTTGACGAAAACAGCCGCCCGGTCAATCGACTGAAGCAACTCGATGTGTTTACACAGGAAACTTTTTACGGCATTCGGCTGGCCGATTCGTACGTCGGCACCAACGTTCCGCTGCCCGTCGATGTGGTGGCCGTGGATCGAAACGGCAACTTGCAAAAAGGAGCAACGGCCCAGGCGGAGGTGGTGCGCTTCGACTACCAGACGGTTGTTGAAAAACAGTACGACCAGTTGCGGTATGTCTCGAAAAAACGCGAAAAAGTGGTTTACACCAATAATTTGAGTTTCGGCGATGGCCGGGCCAAATTCAGTTACGTGCCGACAGTTTCGGGCGAATACGAGGTGCGCATCCGGCGGACGGGCAAATCCGGCGAGGTAGCTGCGGCTTACACGGCGGTTTCGTATTACGCTTACGGTTTTGGCACCACGCAAAGTTCGTCGTTCGAAGTCAGCACCGAAGGGCAGGTTTTGATGGAGTTCGACAAAGAAAAGTATCAGGTGGGCGATAAAGCGAAAGTGTTGTTCAAAACGCCGTTTGCCGGAAAACTGCTCGTCACGCTGGAACGCAACAAAGTACTGGAAACGCATGTGCTGGAAACCGATCAGAAATCCGCCGAGCTGACGTTCAGTTTGTCCAATGAATATCTGCCAACGGTTTATGTGACGGCGACACTCATCCGGCCCGTTGATGGCTCGAACCTGCCGCTGATGGTCGCCCACGGTTTTGCGCCGATTTCGGTAGAAGACCCGGAAACGAAATTGCCGGTGGAAATTACGGCGGTGACGCAATCCCGCTCCAAAACCAAACAGCACATTTCGGTCAAAACCAGCCCGAATGCCGAACTGACTGTGGCCGTCGTCGACGAAGGAATCCTGCAACTGAAGAATTTTCAAACGCCCGACATCCACGGTTATTTTTACCAGAAACGCGCCCTGGAAGTCAATAGCCACGATTTGTATGCCTTCCTGTTTCCTGAACTAGCACTTTCCGGTAGTTCGTCGTTTGGCGGTGACGGCTACAATCTGGGCAAACGCATCAATCCGCTGAGCAACGGACGCGTCAAACTGGTGGCCTTGTGGAGTGGTGTTCTGAAAGCCAACGGTAGCGGAGAAGCCAGTTTTGACATCGCGATTCCGCAGTTTTCGGGTGATTTGCGGGTCATGACCGTCGCCTACAAAGACAAAGCGTTCGGTTCGGCGACGAAGAACATGAAAGTGGCCGATCCGCTCGTCATCAGCACCGGCGCGTCCCGGTTTTTGAGTCCGGACGACGAGCTGAGCCTACCCGTGACAATCAGCAATACCACCAAAAAACCGGCAATCGTGACGGCTTCGCTCAAACTGAGCGGGGCTTTACTGGCCAACGGCGCAACAACGCAGCAACTCACCATCGGGCCGGGGCAGGAAGCCCGCGCAAACTTCGCCGTCAAAGCAAAAACCGCCATCGGCACGGGCAACATCACGGTTTTGGTGAGAGGATTGAACGAAACCTTCAGCGAAAGCATCGACCTCACCGTCCGGCCGGTGACGTCTTTGCTGAAAACCGCCCAATCGGGTGTCGTGGCGGCCAATCAATCCCAAACCATCGACCTGACCAATCCATACATTCCCGGTACGGTGCGGAGTCAGTTGACCGTCAGCCGGTCGCCGATGATTCAGTTGAGCAAGGAGTTGTCATACCTGCTCGGCTATCCGTACGGTTGCATGGAACAGACGATCTCGAAAGCGTTTCCGCAGTTGTATTTTGCCGAAGTGCTCAAAACGATGGGCAAACCGGGCACCTATTTTGTGCGTTCGGGCGACAGTGATCTGAATCCGAATTACACGGTTCAGGAAGCCATCCGGCGCGTGGAATCGATGCAACTGGCCGACGGCGGTTTTAGTATGTGGCCCGGTTTGCCGACAGAAGACGGCTGGGCGTCGGCTTACGCGGTTCATTTCCTGACTGAAGCCCGACGCGCCGGTTTTGAAGTGAGTCCGTCGGTGTATAGCAAAGCCTTGGATCGTCTGACGATTCGCACGGGCAGCCCCGCGCTGGAAGATGAAATTGTCTTTTCTGAATCGGGCAATACGGTTCGTAAAATCGTGAGCCGGCAGAATCTGTACGGTTTATACGCCCTGGCGCTGGGTGGGCAACCCAATCGTCCGGCGATGAATTACTACAAAACCGCAGCCCAGCGCCCGAACGAAAGTTCACTAACACCGGATAGCCGGTATTTGCTGGCAGCCGCGTTTTACCTGACCGGCGATACGCGGAGTTATACGGTTTTACTACCCAAAAAATTCACCAATACGACCAGTCAGCGGCAATCGGGCGGGAGTTATGCTTCGCCGATTCGGAATCTGGCGCTGGTGCTGAATACGTTACTGGAAACCGATCCGGACAATTTGCAGATTCCGGCCCTGGCCCGGCAATTGTCGCAGGCCCTGAACACCAGTTCGTATCTGAACACGCAGGAATCGGTTTTTGCGGTTTTGGCGCTGGGAAAGATTGCCAAAAAAGCCGCGACCTCGACAGCCACCGCCACGCTGTCGGCAGATGGCAAAACCGTGGGGCAGTTTACCGGCAAAACGCTGAATCTGACCACCGGCATTGCCAACCGGAAACTGAAGCTGGCGGCTCAGGGCAGCGGGAGTCTCTACTGGTTTGCCCAAACCGAAGGATTGAGTGCGACGGGAAACTATACCGAAGAAGATGCCGGTTTGCGGGTTCGGCGGGAATTTCTGGACCGCGACGGTGGGCCGATGTCGTCGTTTAAACAGAATGATCTGGTGGTGGTCCGGATTTCACTGGCGAGCGACAACGGGGTTCCGGTCAACAACGTGGTGGTGACGGATATGCTGCCCGCCGGTTTTGAGATCGAAAATCCGCGCCTGACCGAACCGCGTGAAATGCCCTGGATCAAAGGGGCTTCGACGCCGGAACACTTCGACGTGCGCGACGACCGGATTCATTTTTTCACCTCCGCCGGAACAACCGTTAAAACATTTTATTACCTCGTCCGGGTGGTGTCCAAAGGGCGGTTTTCGATGGGGCCGGTTTCTGCCGACGCGATGTACGACGGCAATTTGCGGAGTTATTCGGGGGGCGGAATCCTGACCACATACTAACAAAAAAAAATCGAAAAGTGACTTTTGAGACTAAGTTGCGTCTATTAAGTATATCCCACCATTTTATCCGGTGGGATGAGTTCATTCCAAGTCGGTTAAACCATTCGTTTTCCCCTGATTAGAAGCAGGTTGATTCGAATAAACTGTTTTAACGGGTTGGAGAAAGGCGTTTTGTGGTCTACCTTTGTGTCACCGAAAAGATTAAGTAATCGTATGCAATACAATCGCTATTACCTCTTATCCAGCATGATGGGCGATGAGTTATATCGTCAGCATTCATCTAAAAAAGATCAACCTATTGAGGAGAGTCTGGAAAAGCGTTTTAATCTCCTTTCGGAGATTCCGCTGGATCAATTTATACGCAGTGGCATGCCGTGGCTGCGTATTCTCGAAATGCTCGAACGGCGCTACTAACCGTATTGGCCGCTTATCCTTATACTATATCCATCCGTGAACCCATTCCTGACGATTTTTAGCCAAAGTCGGGAATGGGTTTATTTCATTTAACAGGAGTTTCCTCTGCAACCGGTAAAAATTGTAACTTGCCTATCGATGAGGAAATTATTTTTGCTGATTGGTTTTATTGTCTGGCTTTTTGCTTTCAAATCCACCGTTGACGAACAGGCCTGGATCCGAATCAATTCCCTCGGCTACCGGCCCGCCAGTACGAAAGTAGCCATCTGGGTCGGAAAAACGGAGGAAGCCGTCGCGCAGCCTTTTCAGGTCATCGACGCCCAAACCGGAAAAGTCGTTTACGAAAATCCGGTTGGAAAAGACTTCGGTGCGTACGGCCCTTTTGTGCAAACCCACCGCCTGGATTTTTCCGGTGTTCGCAAACCGGGGACCTACTACCTCAAAACCGGTACCATTCAATCGCCCGAATTTCGGATTGCGGACGACGTATACAACGGGGCGGCTGATTTTTGCCTGCGGTATATGCGCCAGCAGCGCAGCGGTTACAACCCCTTCCTGAAAGATTCGTGCCATACCCACGACGGTTATACGATGTATGGCCCCATGCCCGATAGCACCCACATCGATGTGTCGGGTGGCTGGCACGACGCTTCCGACTACCTGCAATACGTGCCAACCTCCGCCAACGCTACGTACCACCTACTGGCCGCTTTTCGCGATTTTCCGAAAGTTTTTGGTGATCAGCACCTGGCCAACGGGCTTGAAGGAACGAACAACCAGGCCGATGTGCTGGATGAAGCCCGCTGGGGCCTCGACTGGCTACTGAAAATGCACCCCAAAGACGACTGGATGTTCAACCAACTGGCCGACGACCGCGACCATTCCGGATTACGCATTCCCAAACTGGATTCGGCGTATGGAAAGGGCTATGAGCGGCCTGTATATTTTGCGACGGGAAAACCGCAGGGGCTTTTCAAACACAAAAACCGCGCAACAGGCGTTGCTTCCACGGCGGGCAAATTCAGCAGCGCGTTTGCGTTGGGTTACCAGATGCTGCGCAAACGGGATCTGGATTATGCCGACAAATTATGGGAACGGGCACAAAGTGCCTATATGCTGGGCCTGCAAAAACCGGGTGTTTGCCAGACAGCGCCGGGCCGGGCACCCTATTTTTACGAAGAAGACAACTACGTCGATGATATGGAACTGGCGGCTGTCGAGATGTACAATGCCGCCCGGGTGCAGGGCTACAAAGCGGCCGACTACCTCAATAGCGCCTATGCTTACGGTTTGATCGAACCCGTAACACCCTGGCTGGGAACCGATACGGCCCGGCATTACCAGTGGTATCCATTTATTAACATCGGCCATTTCGAAGTCGCCAAACGAGTTGTCGATACCCGTCGGCAACATATGGTTGGTTTTTACCGGGATGGGATTGAGAAAGTCTGGCAGAAGGCGCAGAGCAACGCATTTTACCGGGGCGTTCCGTTCATCTGGTGCAGCAACAACCTAACAACCTCTTTCGCCATTCAGTGTTACTGGTACCGCAAACTAACCGGCGATACGCGTTATCTGCAACTCGAGCAGGCCTGTTTCGACTGGCTGTTTGGTTGCAATCCGTGGGGAACCAGTTTTGTGTACGGTTTGCCGGCCGGTGCCGACACCCCCGCCGATCCACACTCTGCCTTTACCCACCTCAAAAACTACCCCATCGACGGCGGTTTGGTCGACGGGCCTGTGTATGGCCGGATTTACAAGAATCTGATCGGGATCGAGTTGAAAGAACCGGATGAATATGCCGCGTTTCAGAGCGATCTGGTGGTTTATCACGACGATTACGGCGACTACAGCACGAATGAGCCGACGATGGACGGCACGGCTTCGCTGATTTACCTGCTGGCGGCCAAAGAGGGCGAAACGGCAGCGGCAGCCCCGGTGGCGGCTCCGGCAAAAGCGAAGGTGGTCAAAAAGAAAACCTCGTCCCGCAAAAAGACGGTTCGCAAAAAATCGTCCGGACGAAAAAAGGCACCGGCCAAACGTTCGTCGTCAAAGAAAAAACGGAGACGATAAGCGGTTTTCATGTCTCTTTAACGGGTCCGAACCACCCCCAGCTTTTTTAGCAGATCGGTCCGGTTGCTTTCCGGAATAGAAATGGGCGTGCTCTGGTTGCGCATCAGCAACTGGCTCCGTTCCAGACGCTCGATGTGATTCAGATTGATCAACAGCGAGCGTGACAACCGGTAGAAATAGGACATGGGGAAATACTGAGCCAGATAGCCCAGATTCATGGACAACAAATGCGGTTTTTCTTCATTCACCATAAAAACCTTGACGTAGGCTCCCTCAGCCAGCAGATAGAGAACGTCAGGCAGCAATACCTTCTCATACCCCTTATTGATCGGCAGAAACAACGTCTCGGGAACCGCGGTGTGGCTGGCCCGCTGGGTCAGTGAACGATTCGTATAGGCCAGTTCAATCTGAAAAACAATTTCATTTTGGTGAAAGGGTTTAATCAGGTACGCAATTGGCTTGGTTTCTTTGGCTCGTTGAAACGTCGGCGTTTCTGAATTGGCGGTCAGGTAGATAATGGGCATCCAATGCAGGGCCAGCATATCCCTGGCGGTCGTAATGCCGTCAGCCGTAGATCGTTCGAGGTGAATATCAACCAGTGCCATATCCGGGGGTTGTCGCCGGACAGCGGCCATTGCTTCGTGGTAATTCCGGGCGATCGTCGGCACCCGGTGCCCGGCACTTTCCAACGCTCCTTTGAGGTCATGAGCCGTCAACAAATCATCTTCAATAATCAGGATGGTTAAGGATTCCATGGTACGTTCAAATTTTAAACTGCATCTCAAACCGGGTGCCCGCTTCCGAATGAAATTGACAGGAGCCGTACAACTGATCGACCTGGATCTGAATGAGACGCATTCCGAAGGTCTTACTTTCCCTAAAAATAGCTGTACCGGTTTGCGAAAAAGGTAGCCCCGGTCCATTATCGGTAACGGTCAGCAGTAGCGCACTTCCCTGCCGCCGACTCATCACCCGGAAAACCGGATCAGGATGATCCGGGAACGCATATTTACAGGCATTGGTGGTTAATTCGTTCACAATCAACCCCAACGACAAGGCATGGGTGGCCGATAACTCAAACGCTTCCAGGTCGTATACTGTCCGAATCCCGGAATAACCAAAAGTGCGGATGACACTCTCGACCAGTTCAGGAATAAAATCAGGCATATTAACGGTCACCAGCCCTTCGCCATCGTAAAGCCGGCGATGCAGCAGGGCCATCGCCTGCACCCGCAACTGACTTTCTTCCACGGCTTTTCGGGCGGTTTCGTCAACAAGCTGTTTGGAATGCAGGTTGAGCAGACTGGACACCACTTGCAGGTTGTTCTTCACCCGGTGGTTCTGCTCTTTCACCAACTCGGCATTCCGGGCACTGATGCGGTGGTTTTTACGGTAAAGCCGAAAAAAAACAATGCTCGTGACCACCGTGACGAGCAGGAGAGCCGAGACGGCCCAGGTCAGGCGTTGCTGAAAGAACAGGGTCTCCGAACGCAACGCCAGTTCTTTCTGCTGGGCTTTCAGGAGCGCATCTTTTTGCCCGGCTTTGTACTCCATATTCAGGCGGGATATGGCCCCTGCGTGATCAACGGTGTAATTATTACTTTCAATCTGACGCAATTTTTCGCTGTGTACATACGCATGTTTCCAGTCGCCAATGGATTGATAATACAATTGGTAATTGCTTTCAAAACTATAATTGATAAAATGGTCGATGAACGGACTCTGGTTGAGCAGTTGCTGTGCCTGAGAAAGAAATGACCATGCCTGCTTAGGCTGGCCCAGACTGGTATACGCCGAAGCCAGTTCCAGCATGAGCTTCATCCGAATTCCCTGCTCTTTCTGCAGCGTTGCCAGTTCCAGTGCTTTTTTCAGGTAGTCTGTTCCGGTCTGGTTCTGGCCCACACTTCTCCAAAAACGACCAATCCCCAAATGGTTTTCAATACGGGTTACGGTATCTTTCAGTTTATAAGCAAGTTGGTTTATTTTCCGGTAGTAATGCACGACACTGTCTGGCTGCGGTTTAGATTGATCCGGCGCTCCATCGGGTCCGTTATTGATGTAAAAACCCATCAGGCATCCGTACGCTCTGATCAAGGCTTTATCAGAGTGAATGCGCTTCGCCATCTCCAGTGCCCGATACGCATATAAGAGCCTGTCCTGGCGGTTTTCCTGAGTACCGCTCAACCGAACGTACAATCTGACCAAATCAGAGGAGCCACCACGGGGTTCAATGATTTTTAATGATTTGAGAAACCAGCGGTGGGCGGTCAGACGGTCACCGGAGGCTTCGTAGGTTTTTCCATAGAGATAATACGCTTCAGCCAGCAACAACGAATCTTTCTTCGCGACGGCCTCCCGGTATACCGTATCCGCATAGAGCAATTTATGCGACTGGAGTTTGAGGTAATGGGGCTGCTGTGCCCTGCCTGCCACCAGCGTCAATCCCAGGATCAGCAAAAGGCCAATGAGCCGCGCCATCATATACCGAAGGGAAAGAAAGGACATGAATTACGCTGGTTAGATTTACGTATGAAATCAAAAGAAAGTGAGTTTGTCATTCTAATCAGTAATCCTCACTGAGAGAATCGGCGACTCTGTATAGGCATTCCCTTCATTGGTAAAGTTACCGATAATTCACTTCTGGCAATCAAGTACATTCGACAAAATAAACCAGCGGTTTTCTTCCGAAACATCCTGTCGATTCCAACGATTTCTTTCAGTCAATTATGAAACGCATCTGCTTGCTCTGTCTTGTAATAGCCCTGCTGGGTAATGCCTGTGTATCGCATAAACCGGTCGCACTCAGCACGGAGAGCCTACATGATGGAGCCATACGGGTAACCCCGGCCTGGCAATCGAAACGGACGGTTTGGAGCAAGGCCTGGCCTTTCATCGTGGGGCCGCTGGCCATGGGCACTTTTTTTGCCGTACGTCAAAATGCGGATCCGCAATTTTATTCGAATAAAAATACGGGCGCACCCTATCCGGTGGGTACTACTGCGGCAGTAGGTGCCGGATTGGGACTGATGGTACCCGGCTATATTCCCTTCTCCTTTTTTCGAAAGAAAAGCGTTCGGTCACGTACCTACCAAACCAGCGAGGAAGATAAATGGGTGTCGGCCTACGGCAATTATGTAGTGCGAGAACGCGCTCCGGGCGGACGGCTGTTGCTTATTCCCTACAAACAGGTTAAAGACTACGACCAAACGGAGCAGCAAATCAAAGAAAAAGCCGAACGGGAGCGTCGGGAAGCGGAAGAAAGAGTCCGACAAGCCGAAATGGCACGGGAAGAAACCGCTTACCAGAATTTCGTGAAGTATGATTCCTGGCAATACTACCTCGACCACTTCCCGAACGGTCGGTATAAAAATGAAGTCCTTCAAAAAGGAGAGTTACTGGCCTATAAAAGAGTGACGACGGGATCCGGTGATTCCTGGGAAACCTATATTAAATATTTCCCTCAGGGCGAGCATAGTCAGGCCATTCGGCAGGTAAAATCTGAAATCATTCAGGTCCAAAATTTACGGGCGCAGTATTATGAAGCCAATACGCTTGAAGCCTACAACAAGGTCGTGGAAACGGGTCGGAACCTGCAAACTGAACTCACAGAAAAACGTGGTAAGATTCCAGCCTCCGACGGATATGCCAGCCAAATCATTTCCGGATTGGCCAATGCAACCGGCATTCTCATTACCAGTGCAGACGAGCGACTAAGCAAGAAACAGATTGAACGCACCCGCAGACTGGAATTAGCCAAAGAATGGGTGATTGGGGAAAGTTTATGCTGGACCACCAGCAGTGTTAAACTTGACGAAAATGGAAAAGAAGTGCCAGGCACCAGTGCTAAAATGGCCATTCGGGTAGTTATTGAAGAGATTAATCCGGAACGCACCCGGTTCAAAGTCCGGATTAAGGAGCTTTTTAGTTACCGTCTGAACAAGAATGTGGACTCATTCCGCATGGAAACCGCAAACCGGGTTTGGCAACCCGAAGAAGTTGACTGGCTCGACCCTACCAGTGAAGAGTTCGATTTCAAAAAGTGCAATTGATCCAGCCAGGGGTTCTACTCCTTCAAAACACCACTTCTATTCCAAAATCATTAATTTGCACCATCGACGGGGCCTGCTGGTTGCGCAGTTCGGTGGCAATGCGTTGAATGATTTCGGTTCGGCGCGGGGTGGCGACTTTGGCCCCGGCACTCCGGCAGTAGGCAGGCCATTGTTCGTTGCCCGGAACGAAAACGTAGATGGAAGTCAACATGCGTTCGTACGAAAACCGCAACGTCAGCATGGATTCACGGTAGCTGATCCACCCGGATAAACCGGTGTGTTCCATTTCAACGGTGTAATTGGTCAATGGAGTGGCCATAGGGGTCCGGGTAGCCCAAGAGTTCATCAAATTCATGATACGGTGTTTTTGGAAGTAATGGTGTCCCGCTATGCTGATCGTTTGGTTGTGTTTACTGTATTGGGCTATCGCTCCTAAGATCGATAATTGCGTAAAAGATGCAGCCCGGGTCGCCGACGTTGCACGCAACGACACAAACCCCGAAAAATATATTTCGCGGCACCGGGGGGCCATCATCCGGGGCGACACAACCGCCCGGCGGCTGGCGATCGTGTTTACGGGTGATGAATACGCCGATGGTGGCGAACAAATCCGGCAGAAACTAGCGCATCACCGGGTTGCTGCTTCGTTTTTTCTGACGGGCCGGTTTTATCGCAATCCGGTTTTTCAATCCCTGATCCGAAGCCTGAAAAAAGACGGTCATTACCTCGGCGCGCATTCTGACGCCCATCTGCTGTATTGCGACTGGACAAAGCGCGACAGCCTTTTGGTAACCCAAACACAGTTTCGCAACGATCTGGAGCAGAATTACGCAGCCATGCAATCCTACGGTATCTTGAAAAAAGACGCCCGGTATTTTCTGCCGCCCTACGAATGGTATAACGACAGCATTGCCGCCTGGACCAAAACCGCGGGTTTTCAACTCATCTCCTATACGCCCGGCACCCTCAGCCACGCCGATTATACAACGCCCGATCTGAAAAATTACCGCAGCAGCCGGGTCATTCTAGAATCCATTTATGCGTATGAGCAGCGGCAGCCAGCCGGCTTGAACGGTTTTATTCTCTTGCTTCACGTTGGGACACACCCCGCCCGAACCGATAAACTCTATGCGCACCTGGACGAACTTCTTGAGTATTTACAGCAGAAAAAATACCGGCTGGTGCGGGTCGATGAATTAATTCGATAAGGAACATATAACAAAGTATACTTTCTCCGTTTTTCTGTTGATTCATGCAACAGTCCGCTGTGAATCAATGTCTTTCCCTTGTTTTTCAGAATTGCCCCGCCTGTTTGCTAACCCGGCATTGCTCCTGTAAAAATATTTTTTTAACTACAATTGTAGTTGTAACTATTAAAATTTGTTAACTTTCAGCAACGGATGTTAATTCTTTCCAATTTGCCGGTGCGTATTGCAAACTGAATCCTGTTCCCTATGAAAAAACTTTTCCTGCTGCTGTTACTAACAGTATGTTGTCAGGCGGCTTTTGCCCAACAGTCGAACCGGATCACCATCCGCGGCTCCATCACCGATACGTCCAAAGCCGTCATGCCCGGAGCAACCGTCATGCTTCTGACCCCGAAAGACTCCGCACTGGTCAATTTTGGCCGAACCAACGACAAAGGGGCTTTTGAATTCCGGAATGTAAAGCGGGCTCCATACATTTTGAAAGTATCGTACGTCGGTTTTTTGCCCTTGCAGGTCGAAGTGAATCCCGACAACAGCGAGGTGACCGACCTGGGGGCCTTGCCCATCAAGCCCATTCAGAAGGAATTACTGGAAGTAGTCATTAAAGCGGCCAAAGCACCGCTGAGCATTCGGGGCGATACCATCGAGTACAATGCCGCTTCGTTCAAAGTACCGCCCGGATCGACGGTAGAAGAACTGCTCCGCAAACTGCCGGGCATGCAGGTCGACCAGGAAGGGAACATCAAAGCCCAGGGCGAAAACGTCACGAAAGTCACCGTGGATGGAAAAACGTTCTTTGGCTCAGATCCTAAACTAGCCACCAAAAACCTTCCGGCCGACGCTATTTCGAAGGTGCAGGTGTTCAACGACAAAACAGAAGCCGCCAAGACGACCGGTATCGACGACGGAAAAAGGGAAAAAGCCGTTAACCTGGAATTGAAGGAAAGCCACCGTAAAGGCGGTTTCGGAAAAGTAACGGCAGGCGTCGGAACGAAAGACCGGTTTCAGCTTCGGGGGAATTACAACCGCTTCAATACGAAAGAGCAAATGTCGGTGATTGGTCTCGGCAACAACATCAACCAGACCGGTTTATCCTTCGATGATTACCAGGATTTTCGCGGAAGCCAGTCCTTCAACTGGGAAGATCAGGGCGATTTCGGGTTCTACAGCGGAGGAGTCTATTTCTTTGGGGGCGACGATGGCATCGGGGTTCCGATCACGGGCGGGGGTAGCAACAGCCGGGGCTTTTCCCGCAACTATGCCGGGGGAGCGAACTACAATTACGATACCAAAAAGACCAAACTCAGCTCCAATTATTTCTACAACCAGAGCGGTCTGACGCTCAACTCGGATTTAGAAAAAGAGACCTTTCTGCCCAATAGTTCATTCCTGAATACGGACCACAAGAGCCAGGGTAGCCTGACCCGAAATCACCGGGGCAGTGCGCGGTTCGAGCAGAAAATCGATTCGCTCAATACGCTGGTGATCATCGGCAACCTGCGCGCCAACAACGGCAACACGAACCTGTTCAGCGATCAGAACTTTTTTGAAGGACCCAATCAGGAAACGCGCACCAGCCAGACCAATTTTGCCAACTACAACCAGTTCAACGGTTTTCAGTTGGCGACAACGGCAATTTACCGGCACACCTTCCGGAAGAAAGGGCGCAACTTTGCCGCCAGCCTGGCCTACAACGTGAACGATACCGATGGGTCGGCCCAGCAACGTTCGACCAACACCTATTTTAATGATACCACCGCCACCGGCCCGACGGTTTTCCGCATCAACCAGGACAACATCACCAGCAGTTTGCGAACCGAAATCAAGTCCAGCTTGGATTATACGGAACCCTTATCAAAAACAACGTTCTGGGAAACGTTTTACAACTTCAGCCGACGCAACGACAAGGTCGATCGCGATGTGTTTGATGTCGGTGACCAGATTTCCGTTCGGAATGAAACCCTGAGCCGGTATTATACCAACGATTTTACCTACAATCGCATTGGATCTTTGATTCGTTATTCCGACAAAGGATTCAATGTGTCGGGCGGTTTGGCGGGTATGTGGTTTCACCAGGCCGGGCAATTTGCCTCGAATCAGGGAGCCTCTAATTTTACGAAAGTCGACCGCAATTATTTCTCGGTTGTTCCCAATGTCAGCATAAACTACAACAAGAAGAACAAACGGTTTAACGCCGGTTACAACGTCAATGTCAACCAGCCACAAACCAGCGATTTGCAACCGGTTGTCGACAACAGCAATCCCCGCTTCATTCGGGAAGGAAATCCCGATTTGCTACCCTCGCTCACACACCGGGTCAGTGGCGGATTTGGCGTCTTCAATCCCGGTAGCTTTGTCAACGTGTTCGTCAATGTCAACTACGGGTACAACATCAATCAAATCGTTTATAATCAAACGGTTAATGAATTGCGGGTAACGACTACCCGCCCGGAGAACATCAGCGGTGGAACCACCAAAGGAGGAAGCGTTTATTTTAGTTTCCCGATAAAAAAGACGAAAGCGGTGCTGAATACGAATTTTTACACCAACCTCAACAAATTCCCGACGTTTATCAATGGCGTACCGAACCAAACCAACAACAACAATTACAACGCCTACATGAGCCTGGATTTGACGCCGAGCGAAAAATTTACGTTTTATCCGACGTTTAACTTTAGCATCACGGATACGAAATATTCCGTCAATACGGCGCAAAACCTGACGATTTATAATTACAACTACGGCGGTAACATGAACGTCCAGTTGCCAAAAGGAATTTTCTTCAACGGGCGGATGAATTATCAGATTTACAAAAATCCCAAATTTGACTTCAGACAGGAGTTGCCGATTTTGAACCTGGCCGTTTACAAACTCTTCCTCAAAGACAACAAAGCGGAGGTGCGGCTGACGGCCTATGACGTATTCAACAAAAACCGGGGCATTACGCAACAGGCTTACCAGAACTACGTTCAAACCGAACGGGTTCAAACCCTGGCGCGGTATTTCATGCTCTCCTTTTCGTATAACCTACGGGGCCTGAAGTCGCAAATGCGTCAAAATAACTACATTTATTAATCAGCAGGAACCGCAAATGATAATGAAAAAGCTTCTGATTCTTCTTCTCGTAATGATCGGGGCGCCGTCAATGGCCCAAAAAATGGAAGGTGTCGTTACGTATGACCGCACGCAGGATTACGTTAAAATCATGTCCCGGATGACGTTTTTGAGCCTGGATCAGAAAGAGCGCATGAAGGCCACCAACAAAAACTACAGCAGCCGCCCCACCCAAATGGTGCTGTATTTCAACGAAGATCAAAGTCTGTATACCAACGAAAGTGAGTACTGGCGGAGCGAAAACGGTCAGTGGTCCTACCGAAACAGCGATTACATCATCCGCCGTGATTTCAAACAGGAAACCAAGTCGGACGTAATCGAAATGCTGGGGAGAACCTACCTCATCGACGATTCCCTGAAAACGCCCCAATGGAAGATTCTGAACCAGTTGAAAGACATCGCCGGCCACATCTGCATGAAGGCCGAAACCGAAGACCCCATCAAGCAACAGAAGGTTGTCGCCTGGTTTGCCCAGGACATTCCGGTTTCGGCCGGACCCGAGCAGTATTTCGGCTTACCGGGCCTGATTCTGGAACTGGATCTTAACGACGGCGATGTGGTCATTACCGCCAGCAAGATTGAGATGCGGGATGTCTCGAAAGAGTTAACCGCTACCAAAAAAATCAAAGGCAGGAAAATCAAAACCGCTGACTACGATAAATTGATCAAAGACCATATCCAGACCAGCACCAAAGCCCAGGAAAACCCGTATTGGACGATACGGTATTGAATTTAATGATGAGTTATGAATGATGAACGATGAATGCGTCACCCCATTCATCGTTCATCATTCCTTACAGGTTCCCCTTCTTGAGCTCCACAGCGGCATAATTGGCGGCCCGGGCCGTCAGCGCCATAAACGTAATCGACGGGTTTTGGTTGCCGACCGAGGTCATGCACGCCCCGTCGGTGACGAAAACGTTTTTGACGTTGTGAAACTGATTCCATTTGTTCAGCAGCGACGTTTTAGGGTCTTTCCCCATCCTGACACCGCCCATTTCGTGAATATCCAGCCCCGGATTGCGGTTATCGTCATAAGACGCGATGTTTTTACACCCTGATTTGTCGAGCATTTCGGCCCCCTGCACCAGAAAGTCTTTCAGGATTTTCACATCATTGTCGTCGTACCCCACCGACGTAATCAGTTGCGGAATGCCCCAGGGATCTTTCTGATCAGTACTGAGACGAACGTGGTTTTCGTATTTTGGAACGGTTTCGGCCTGCATCATCATGTAGACGCTCCAGTCGCCCGGCGTCAGCAGACTTTCTTTAAATTCCGCCCCGAATCCTTCCTGCCCGTTGCCACGTCCCCAACCGGCACGGCTGGCACTGAACGCTACCATATACCCCCGCTGAAAGTCCGTTTCCTGCTTTTTCACGTTCCGGAAGGAAGGCATAAAAGCCGTGGTCGGTCGACGTCCGTAGAAATACTGGTCCTTGTAGCCCTCAAACGAAGCCGTCAGACTGCCCCGGTAATTATGGAAGGCTACATAACGACCCAGCAAACCGTTGTCGTTGCCCAGGCCATTCGGAAAGCGTTTTGAAGTCGAATTCAATAACACCAGATTGGAATTCAGACAGGCCGCGTTGACAAAGATGATTTTGGCAAAATACTCGGTCGTTTGCTTCGTATGAGCGTCGATCACCCGCACACCAGTTGCCTTGCCTTTCTGCTCATCGTAAATGATGGAATGAACGACCGAGTCGGGCCGAATCGTCAGATTACCGGTTTTGGCCGCCCACGGCAATGTCGCGGAGTTGGAACTGAAATAACCGCCAAACGGACAACCCCGGTAGCAAAGATGACGTGCCTGACACTGCCCGCGTCCCTGCTGCAAATGAATGGGCTGCGGTTTGGTCAGGTGGGCGCAGCGGCCAATGATCACGTGCCGGTCGGCGTAGTTGGTTTTAACCGCCGTCTGGATGTGTTTTTCGACGCAGTTCAGTTCAAAAGGCGGCAGGAACTCGCCGTCGGGCAGGCTGTCGATCCCGTCTTTGTTGCCACTGATGCCGACAAACTTCTCGACCCGGCTATACCAGGGCGCGAGGTCGGCGTAGCGAATGGGCCAGTCGACGGCAAAACCGTCGCGGGCCGGAGCAACAAATTCGTAGTCGCTCCACCGCTGGGTCTGCCGCGCCCAGATCAGCGATTTTCCGCCGACCTGATAGCCCCGAATCCAGTCGAACGGTTTTTCCTGAATATACGGATGTTCGGCATCTTTCACGAAATACTGCTGCGTGGCCTCGTCCAGCGCGTAACATTTGGTGGCTACGGGATTGGCCACCTCAAACGTGTCGGGCATCCGGTTGCGGTGGGGCAGATCCCACGGATTGGCCATCGCTGTTGGGTAGTCGGTGATGTGTTTCACCATCCGGCCCCGTTCCAGCACCAGGGTTTTCAGTCCCTTTTCACACAGTTCCTTAGCTGCCCAGCCCCCGCTGATTCCCGAGCCGATGACGATGGCGTCGTAGCTCATTTGTTCTTTGGCCTTTCCGTTGAGATTCATCAAATAGAAGCGGTTAAATCCATTCGCAAGTTAAACAAAAACCCCTGTCAGGTTTTCAAAACCTGACAGGGGTTTTTACGTCTAAACAGATAAAACTTCCGTTATGTCAGCTAGCCCCCTTCCTCTGTTGCCTGATCAGTATTATCACATCTATAACCATGCAAACGCATCGGACTTATTGTTTCGGGAACCGCCTAACTACCAGTATTTTCTGAAAAAATACGCAGAACACTGCGCGCCGGTAGTCGATACTTTCGCCTATTGTTTGATGCCCAACCATTTTCATTTATTTGTTCGCATAAAGTCTGAAAGCGAGCTGGTATCTCATTTTGAAATGCCTGAAAATCTGAGTTCTCTGGAATTACAGGATAAAATAACCTTTCAACTCAGTCAAATATTTTCGAATTTCTTCAATGCATACGCCAAAGCCTATAACCGGCGATTTGAGCGAAAAGGAGCCTTATTCCCGAATCCTTTCAAAAGAAAAGAAGTAAGCGATGAACGATATTACAACCAACTTATTTACTATATCCACCACAATCCCGTCAAACACGGTTTTTGCAAAGAATTAGTTAAATGGCCGCATTCTTCTTTTCAATCATTGATTTCTGAAAAACCGACTTTATTATGTCGCAATGAAGTTTTGAGTTGGTTCGGTGGGCGGGCTGCCTTCATGGCTTTTCACCGAGATACGGTTTAAAATGGACAGACACCTGTCAGGTTTTCAAAACCTGACAGGTGTCTGTCCATTTTAAACCAGTTATTATTTACATTCCCATACCCTACTCCACCGGCGAATCGATCACCCTCACGATTTTCCAGATGCCGCGAATGTCTTTCAACGGAACCGTAACACTGCCACCGTTTGGATTATCGGAATGCAGCGTTAACCGCTGTTTGGTCAACAATTCGTTGTCTTTGATGCGTTTAACGACGAAAAAATCGCGGTAAATCACCGCAAAGATGCCGCCCGACTGGTATTCCCAATTGTTCGGGTCTACCAGAATCGCCAGTACTTTCGCTCCGTTTGCCAGTTGTGGCGTCATGCTGTTGCCCGAAACCTCGATAACGACCGGGTCCTTGTGATTGCCCACCAGATGAACTGGAACGCGGTACGTTTCCATCTGTGCCATGCTGATTCCTTCAATGTAGGTCTCGATGAAGCTCGCGTAGAAACGCGTCGGCACAAAAGGAAGATCGGTATACCGTACTTCCAGTTCAATAATTTTTCCGTTCTGCTCCGGCTCGTCCAACACGGGTTTTTGCCCCCGCAACAGAAAGTCGGCCCGTACCTGCGGATACTGCTCCAACAACCGCATGATGGTATCATACGATGGTTTAGCGCGGCCGTTCAGGATGTTATAAAACTTCGATGAGTTCTCACCCAGGTCTTTGGCAGCCTGGTAGATACTGATTTCCAGCGCGTCAAATACTTGCCGCAACCGCTCCTGAATCGGCTCTAAACCCTCCTCAAAAGATTTTCCGGGTTCGTTAAACATAATATAGTTGTTGACTTTTATAATATAAGTATTATATATTGTGATCAAATTTACTAAATAAAACAACAAATCCGATGAAAACTACCAGAATAATATTATACGATAGCTAAAAAAAGGATGAAGCGGCTGGGGGAATACACGAAACCGACGGTTCTGTTCGTCGATATGAACAGTTTTTTTGCCAGTTGCGAGCAACAGGTAAATTATTACCTTCGCGACCGCCCGATTGCGGTGTGCGTCTATACCGGAAAACAGGGTTGCGTAATTGCGCCCTCCATCGAAGCCAAACGACTGGGAATCAGGCTCGGGATGCGACTGGACGAAGCCGTAAAGATTTGCCCGGATCTGGTTCCGGTTGAAACGAACTCCAAGCGTTACCGTGAATTTCACGTTGCCATCATCGATGTGCTCCGTCAGTTTACGCCCGATGTGCTACCGAAAAGCATCGACGAAGCGGTGGTCGATCTCACGCGCTGTCAGTTGATGTACAAGGACGTGCGGGAAGTGGCTCAGCAGATCAAACGGGATATTCGCGAAAAAGTCGGTGATTACCTGCGCTGCTCCATCGGAATTGCGCCCAATGCATTTCTGGCCAAATTAGGCTCCGATCTCCAGAAGCCCGACGGTCTGGTGATGATCACGCCCGAAACCATCGACGACGTTTTACGGAATCTGAAACTGACGGATTTGCCCGGCATTGGAACCCGCATGGCAAAACGGCTCGAAGACAAAGGCATTCTGACGCCCCTGAATCTGCGGTATGCGTCGCCCGAGCGACTGCGGGCGGTTTGTCAAAGCGTCATCGGCTGGCACTGGCATCTGCGGCTGAACTTCGGGGGCGAAGTGGATCTGGAAACCAGCGCCTACAAAAGCATGCAGGCCATGCGAACCATTTCGACGGCCCAGCGACGATCCGAAGAGCAACTGGATGAGTTGCTCCAGTCGCTTTGCCTGACGCTCGAGCGCCGGATGGTGCGTCAGGATGTTTTCTGCCAGATCGTGACGTTCTATTGCCGGTATCACGACGGCCGAAACTACAGCGACGAAGTCCGGCTGCCCGAACCGAAACAGGATAGCATGGAACTCTACCACCTGATCCGGCAACGCTTCGAGCGGTTTCAGAAACTCAACCAGTGTGAACCGATTTTAAATCGCTCGATCCGGAGCATGAGTGTCAGTGTGTATCGCTTCATTCCCGCCCAATTGGTTCCTTTCAGCTTGTTCGAAGACAATACCCGCAAAAACACGCTTCGGAAAACGGTGTATGAAGTGAAAGCGAAGTTTGGCAGCGATAAGCTGATGCGCGCCACCGAACTCCGTGATAACCCCGTATTCCGGGATGTCATCGGTTTCGGATCAATCAAGGACTTGCACGATGACCAAAATCCATTTTGAATGACGAAACCGATACGTCCAATAGTTTTTTAACGAAAACGTGTTACTCTTCCTTCTTTTTGGAGTCAAAACAAGGAGCACGAACTTCGACTGGTGCTACACGGTTTTCCTGGTATCTTTCGTTATCTAATTTGGTACAGCAAGCCCGGAAGCGGTTTTGCCTTAATCATCAGACTTATGAATAAATTATTCACCGTCGTTGTAACCATGCTGCTTGTTACAGTGACACTGGTTTCGTTTCGGCCCCGCCCGGAAGCCGCCAAAGAAGATGCCAAAATCAAGTGGCTGACGATTGAGGAAGCCTTTGCGCTGAATCAGAAAACGCCGAAGAAGGTTTTCATCGACGTGTATACCGATTGGTGCGGCTGGTGCAAGGTTATGGACCGCGAAACCTTCACCAACCCTTCCGTTGTCGACTACATCAATAAAAACTATTATGCCGTTAAGCTGAACGCCGAACAGAAGGCCGACATCGTGCTCGGAACCGATAAATTTGTGTACGTTGCGCAGGGCGGCCGGGGCTATCACCAACTGGCGGCTGCGCTGTTGCGCAACCAGTTGAGCTATCCGACCGTCGTATTTCTGAACGAAAAATTTCAGCCGATTCAACCCATCCCCGGATACATAAAAGCCCCGGAATTTCATCAGATCATTACCTTCATCGGGGGCGACCACTACAGCAAAGAACCCTTCGATCAGTTCAAAACGAAGACTTATCAGCAGAAATATTCCGCAAAGATTTAGCGGATTGACTATCGTCCAACGCAAAAATGACCCCGGTTTCAGATCGGGGTCATTTTTGCGTTCAACCGTACAGAAAATAATTCGTTTACATCCGAAATACGAAGAACAATTTCACAGAAATTGAAGTTAGGAAAGCTTGAGCAACTTAAAACCGACGCTCGCATCCTGACACTTTATGAAACTTTTCGCCGGCTGTGAACTCCTCTACGAAGTTCCGGCTCCAGCACCTGTTGTGCTTATGTTACGCCCCCGCTCCGGTGCCGGGCAATGGGTAATTTCCGAAGAATACCAGATCGAACCGAGCATTCCGGTGATCGAATACACCGACCCGTACGGCAATCTGTGCCAGCGGCTGATGGCCCCGGAAGGCAAGTTCAAGATCCAAATATCGCTGGTGGTCGAAACCGCCGACGAAATCGATACGGCTCCCGGCGCCCCTTTTGTGCCGGTGCAGGATTTGCCCGACGACACCCTGCAGTTTTTACTACCCAGCCGCTATTGCCAGTCGGACCGGCTGGGAGCCCTGGCGGCCGAAATTACAGAAACCGCCCTCCCCGGCTACGACCAGGTTGAAGCGATCCGGAGCTGGATTCAGACCCGCGTGACGTACCAGTATGGCACCAGCGATGCCAGCACATCGGCCGTTGAAACCGCCGAAAAACGCATTGGCGTCTGCCGCGATTTTGCACACCTGGGCATTTCACTTTGCCGCAGCATCAACATTCCGGCCCGGATGGTCGTGGGCTACCTGCACCTGCTGGAGCCGATGGATCTGCACGCCTGGTTCGAAGCATTCATCGATGGCCGCTGGTATACGTTCGATGCCACCCAAAAAGAACCCCGTGGCAATCGGATCGTGGTTGCCTATGGCCGGGATGCCGCCGATGTGGCCCTCGCAACGCAGTATGGTGCCATGACGCTGGAAGAAATGCGGGTATGGGTGGAAGAAAAGAAAATAGACGGATAAGTTGCCAGACAGGTGAAATAAGACCGGTTTTTCTTTTTTTGTAAATAAATTTGACAAAACGGTTACATTTCATAACTTCCTGCCAATCAACTTAACCACTCAATCCATGCTGAAAGAATTTAAAACCTTCATTGCTCAGGGCAACGTACTGGATTTGGCCGTGGGTGTCATCATTGGTGCGGCTTTCGGAAAAATAACCACCTCTCTGGTTGAAGATATCATCAATCCGATCCTGGGTCTCTTAACGGGCGGTGTCGATTTCAGTAATTTGAAAATTGTTCTGAAGGAAGCCGTCGGTGAAACGCCGGAAGTGGCCATTCGGTACGGTAATTTCCTCAACATTGTCATTCAGTTCTTAATCATTGCCTGGGTTGTGTTCCTCATTGTTAAGGCGGCCAACCGGTTTAGGTCGCAGGAAAAGAAAGAGTAACCTTTCCACTGTACCCACTCCATCGACCCCGCTCCAGAGCGGGGTTTCTTTTTTGGAAACAAAAAGATTGGTGAACGGGCGAACAGACTACAGCGAAACCCCTATTTTTGTCTTCGGTTTGCACATGAATCTATGAAAGGTATTAGGGAATTGATGGTTGTTTTGGGCGGAGGAGAAAGCGGAGTTGGAGCAGCGTTGCTGGCAAAAGCGAAAGGATACACGGTTTTTTTGTCGGACAAAAGTCTCTTACAGGAATCCTATCGTCAGATTCTCCAGCAAGAGGGCATCCCGTTTGAAGAAGGACAACACACCGAAGAAACTATTTTTCAGGCCGACGAAGTGGTGAAAAGCCCCGGCATTCCCGAAAAAGCGCCCCTTATTCAGAAACTCCGGGAAAAGAAAATCCCGATTATCTCGGAAATCGAACTGGCTTCGCGCTACACGAAGGCCCAACTGATCGGTATTACGGGCAGCAACGGAAAAACCACCACGACGCTCCTGACCCATCATCTGCTGAAAACCGCCGGTTTCAACGTTGGTCTGGCGGGCAACATCGGCGAAAGTTTCGCTCAGCAGGTTCTCGACCATTCGTTTGACTATTACGTTCTGGAACTGAGCAGTTTCCAGTTGGACGATATGATTCAGGCCCGGATGAATGTCGCCATCCTGCTCAACATCACGCCCGATCACCTAGACCGCTACGAGTACCAGTTTTCGAAATACGTGGACTCGAAATTCCGTATTTTGCAAAACATGACCCCTAACGATACGTTCATTTACTACGCGGAAAGTCCGGTGATCAGTGAAACCCTGCCCGTTAAAAAACCGGTGCCCCGGCTGTTGCCCGTGTCGCTGGTCGATGCACCCAAACGGGGGGCTTACCTGAAAAACGGTTTGCTGGTAATCGACAACGGTTCACAATCCTTTGAAATTCCACTGGCTGATCTGCCGTTGAAAGGCAAGCATAACGCCATCAACATGCTGGCAGCAACGCTGGCGGCTCTGGCGGTCGGCGTCAAACCGGACGCACTGCGGGAAGGATTGCTGACGTTCCAAAATGCCGCTCACCGGCTCGAACCGGCGGGCGAAATCAAGGGGGTTCGATTCATAAACGACTCGAAAGCGACCAACGTTGATTCGGTTTACTATGCTTTGGAGAGTATACCAACGCCGGTGGTGTGGATTGCGGGCGGTTTGGACAAAGGAAATGACTACGACCAGCTTGAGCCCTTGGTTCAGGAAAAAGTAAAAGCGTTAATTTGTCTGGGAAAAGATAACCGGAAACTGGTAAGCTACTTTTCAAACCGTGTTCCGACGCTGTTTGAGACGCAGGATGTCAACGAAGCCGTTGCCAAAGGACTGGAACTGGCCAATCCGGGTGACACGGTTTTGCTATCACCCGCCTGCGCCAGTTTCGACCTGTTTCGTAATTACGAAGACCGGGGCAATCAGTTTAAAGAAGCCGTTAAACGAATGATGAATGATGAACGATGAACGATGGATGGGCCTGCGGCCGGTATTCCGTTTTAATTCATCATTCATGATTCATCATTCATAATTCATTTGAGGAATGACAATCTCTCCAACAGACTGGTTGAAAAGCAACATCAAGGGCGACTACCACATTTGGGGGGTAGTGCTGTTTTTGTCCATCATGAGCGTTGCGGTTGTGTACAGTGCCACGGGGACGATGGCCTATCAGAAACTGCAATCGACGGAACATTACCTCTTCAAACACGGCGCACTGGTGGTGCTGGGGCTGGCCTGCATGTGGGTGGCTCACCGGTTCAACTACGTCTACTACGCCCGGTTGTCGCGGTTTGGCATGTGGCTGTCGGTACCCCTGCTGCTGTGGGCCTATTTCAAAGGGACGAACCTGAACGAAGCCTCGCGCTGGATTACCATTCCACTGATCAACCAGACCTTTCAGCCCTCGGATTTGGCCAAACTCGCCTTGATCTCCAACCTGGCCGCCATGCTGGCCAAACGGCAGCACATCAAAAAGGAACAGTATGACCCCAGCGTTCTGGTCAACATGATTGGCTGGATCGGGATTATCTGTGCCTGCATCGTTTTGAGTAACGCATCGACGGCAGCTTTGCTGGCTGCCACCTGCTTTCTTCTGATGTTCATCGGACGCGTACCCAGCAAGTATTTGCTCATCATGGTGGTGGTTTGCATGATCATGGGTAGCTTTGCTCTTTTGATCGGGCAGCGGGCTAAAACATCGGGCAGCCGTCTGACCAATTACTGGGAGACCTTCAACGGAAGGCGACCGCCCGAATTTCAGGTTGAACAATCATACATCGCGCTGGCACACGGCGGAATTTACGGACAGGGACCGGGGAACAGCCACCAGCGGAATTTCCTGCCCCACTCCTATTCCGACTTTATTTTTGCCATGATTGTGGAAGAATACGGACTGATCGGCGGCATCGTCATCATTGCGGCCTACCTCTATCTGCTTTGGCGAGGGATGCGGGCCATTCGAAAGGCCAACCGGGCGTACGGCGGTTTGCTGTCGGCCGGTCTAACGTTCAGCATTGTGATTCAGGCAATGATCAACATGGCGGTTTCGGTCGGATTGGTTCCCGTAACGGGCCAGCCGTTGCCACTGCTCAGCATGGGCGGAACATCCCTGCTTTTCACCGGAACTGCCATCGGCATTATCATCAGTGTGAGCCGGGGAGAAGCCGACGAAAGCAAAATTTAACCATAATCGACTGATTACGAACGGTTTTTAACACATTCGTAATTTCAATTCAGAGTCAACCTATCATGCCAAAACGCATCATCATCAGCGGTGGAGGAACCGGCGGACACATTTATCCGGCGATTGCCATTGCCAATGAGCTAAAAACCATCGATTCGGCCACCGAAATTTTGTTCGTGGGGGCCGAAGGAAAGATGGAAATGGAAAAAGTGCCGCGGGCAGGCTACCGGATTATCGGCTTGCCGGTGGTCGGTATTAAACGGCAGTTGACGCTGGAGAATCTGGCTTTCCCGTTCAAACTGGGGCGAAGTTTTCTGAAGGCACAACAGGTCGTCCGCGACTTCGGGCCGGATGTAGCCGTGGGCGTGGGTGGCTACGCCAGCGGCCCGGTTTTGCTGGCAGCTTCGCTAAAGGGCATTCCGACATTGATTCAGGAGCAGAATTCATACGCCGGGCTGACCAACAAGCTGTTGTCGCGCGGAGCCAGAACCATCTGTGTGGCCTATCCCGGCATGGAAGCGTTTTTCCCCGTTCAAAAAATCAAGTTGACGGGCAATCCCGTCCGGACCGACATTATGCAGGCCAAAGGGAAGCGCACAGAAGGCCTGGCTTTTTTCAAGCTGGAACCCGATCGCAAAACATTGCTGATTATCGGGGGCAGCCAGGGGGCACGTACCATCAACGAAAGCATCGAAAAAGACCTTCGGTTGCTGGTCGATTCCGGTTACCAGGTTGTCTGGCAAACCGGGTCGCTGTTCATCGAACGCGCCCGCAAAGCCGTCGCCGATGCCGGGGCCAGCCGGGTCAAAGCGTTTGATTTCATTTACGAAATGGATCTGGCCTACGCAGCCGCCGACGTGGTGGTGTCGCGGGCGGGAGCCTTATCGGTTTCCGAGCTTTGTCTGGTCGAAAAACCGGCCATTCTGGTTCCGTTTCCGGCGGCTTCGGAAGACCACCAGACCAAAAATGCGATGAGTCTGGTGAATCGGCAGGCGGCTTTGCTGGTCAACGACCGTGCAGCCCCCACCGATCTGGTTCCGGCGGCACTGCGGCTTCTGGCCGATCCTGAACAGCAGCAAACGCTCAGTCAACACATTCGCGAACTGGCCCGGCCCAAAGCCGCCCGCGAAATTGCGGAAGAAGTTTTAAAATTGATAAAATAGATGGTTAACAATGGTTTGAATGGCTGTATGGTTGAATGGCTAAAATTTGAATGATTGTATGGTTAAATAACTAAAAATGGTTATAGGTCTAAAACCATCCAACCATTTTTAACCATTAAACCGTACATCCATTTTCAACCATTTAACCATCAAAACCATTTTTAACCATATAGCCATTCAAACCATCGTAGACCATTAAAAATGAATAACATCCGTTACGTTTATTTTCTGGGAATTGGCGGTATTGGCATGAGTGCCCTGGCGCGGTGGTTTCTGGTCAACGGTTATGAAGTGGCGGGTTACGATCGCACCGCCACCGCCCTGACCAACGCCCTGCAACAGGAAGGCATGGCCATTCACTTTGAGGAAGATGTCGAACAGATTCCGGCGCATTTTCGGGAAAACCGGGACGAAACCCTGGTCATTTACACCCCTGCCGTACCCAAAACCCATCAGGAATACATTTACCTGACCGAACACGGTTTTACGTTGCAGAAGCGGTCGCAGGTGCTGGGCTTGCTGGCCGGGCGGATGACCACCGTGGCCATTGCCGGCACCCACGGCAAAACGACGACGTCGTCGATGGTGGCTCATATTCTGAAAGATTCGGGCGTGAACTGTGCGGCTTTTCTGGGCGGTATTACCCAAAATTACGGCACCAACTTTCTGCTGAACGAACCGACCGACGATCTGTCGAAGGTCATTTGTGTGGTGGAAGCCGATGAGTTCGACCGGTCGTTTCTGACGCTGTTTCCGCAGGTAGCCATCGTCACCTCCACCGACGCCGACCACCTGGACATTTATGGCGACCACAACGCGGTTCTGGATTCGTTCAGTGCTTTTGTCAGCCAGATAAAACCGGATGGCACCCTGTTTATGAAACGGGGGCTGGCATTGGCCGACCGAACCCCGGCAACCGTTTATGAGTACGCGTTAGACGAAGGCTCGTTCTACAGTAAGAATCTGCGCATCGAAAATGCCTGCTTTGTTTTCGACATTGTTTATCCTCAGGGGGTTATCGAAAACATAGCCTTGCAGATGCCTGGTTTTCACAACGTCGAGAATGCCGTAGCTGCCGCGGCTGCCGCTTTGCAGGTAGGTGTCAAGCCGGAACAGATCCGGCAGGCACTCGGAAATTATAAGGGGGTAAAACGTCGCTTCGAGTATATACTCAAATCAAAAAACGTTATATTTATCGATGATTACGCCCATCACCCCGCCGAAGTATTTGCTTTTTTGTCGTCGCTAAAAGCGTTGTATCCGGAGCGAAAAGTAACGGCCATTTTTCAGCCGCACCTCTTTAGCCGGACCCGCGATTTCGCCGATGCGTTTGCAAAGAGCCTTTCACTGGCCGATCGGGTCATTTTGCTCGATATTTACCCCGCCCGTGAGTTGCCCATTGAGGGGGTGAGTGCCGACCTGATTTTCAAATCGATTTTGTCTGAAAATAAAGTTCAATGCACCAAAGCAGACCTGCCCGATCTGCTGCGAAACGAACCGCCGGAACTGGTTGCAACCATCGGTGCAGGCGACATTGATCAGATGATTCCGGTGTTGCGAAACCTATTTGAGACCAATCAATAAAAATTCATCTCTTTTAAAGTTAATAAACACGGATGTTTTCTATTTTTCCCTTAAATAGAACTTTCATTCTGACCGTAGCAGGGTTGGCCATTTTGGTGGGACTGATTGCCTTTACCGAACACCGCCAAAACCACCGCCAGTGTGAAGGCATCGACATCCGGATGGACGAAGTTGATGGCCACCGGTTTTTGAACCGGAACGATGTACTGAAAACGCTGACCAACGAAGGGGCCGATCCACTGCTGGGCGATGATTATGCCGACCTGGATTTGAAGCTTTTGGAAAGGCGGCTGAAACAGAATGGGTTGATAAAAAGTTGTCAGTTGTATCGGGATCTGAAAGGGATTCTGATCGCTGATATTAAGCAGCAACGGCCGTTGGCGCGGCTGGTTCCGGATGGCGATGAAGACAAATCGGCTTATGCCGGTTATTATCTGACCGAAGAAGGGCGGTGGTTTCCACTGTCCATGAATTACACGGCACGGGTCGTTCTGGTATCCGGATCGTATTTCAGCGAACGAAAATCGTTGACGACGGAGCAAAACCAACCGTTGATCGAGTTGCTGAAACAGATTGAAAAAGACCCGTTCTGGAAAGCGCAGGTGGCCCAGGTGGTAGTCGACAGAAATCGCGAAGTTACGCTGATTCCGCAGGTGGGCGACTGTCTGATCGAAATCGGGCAACCCGTCGAACTGGAGTCTAAATTTGAAAAGATTAAATTGTTTTACAAACATATTCTGCCCCTGAAAGGGTGGGAACGATACCGGAGGGTTAGTGTGCAGTACCGTAACCAGATTGTGTGCGAATGATACCTAAGCAGGAAGAAATTATAGTTGGACTGGACATCGGCAGCACCAAAGTGTGCGCCGTGGCTGGTCGCCTTATCCGCAGTAACGATCACGCTCGTCTGGATGTCCTGGGCGTGGGAAAAGCCATTTCAAAAGGAGTCACCAAAGGCTCCGTCGTCAATATTGGGCAAACCGTCGAAGCCATCAACCGGGCGGTTGAAGAAGCCGCCGGGCAAGCCAACATCGATATTCACGTCGTGAATGTCAGTTTTTCCGGGCAAAATGTAACCGCCCGCCGGCAACACGGCAGCATTACGCGCACGTCGCCCGGGGATGAAGTGGTGGCCGATGACATCGACCACCTGGTCGGCGATATGTACCGTTCGGTTCTGCCGGCCGGTGCGGAAATCGTTCACGTCCTGCCGATGGATTTCACGGTCGACAGCGAATCGAACATCGATTACCCTGTTGGGCGGATTGGCGTTAAGCTGGAGGCTGATTTTCAGGTCATTACTGCACAAACGAGTTCCGCGTCCTACACCCGCAAGTGTATTCAGCGCGCCCGTTCGGTATCTCCCCAGAAAGAACCGCTGGAAAACGACAAATTCCTGCTGGCGCCCCTCGCGTCGGCTTTGGCGGTTTTGACCGATGAGGAAAAACACGCCGGTGTCGCCCTGGTCGATATTGGTGGTGGCACCACTG
The DNA here is from genome assembly GCF_965227735.1 of Larkinella sp. Classification (NCBI taxonomy): domain Bacteria; kingdom Pseudomonadati; phylum Bacteroidota; class Cytophagia; order Cytophagales; family Spirosomataceae; genus Larkinella; species Larkinella sp. The sequence continues at coordinate 3,664,881 of NZ_OZ245776.1, forward strand.
AAATTGCGATTTACCACAAAAATGTGCTGCGGCATGTTGCCGTGGTTCCCTATGCGGGAAATAGCCTGACAGCCGACCTGGAAGTCGGATGCCGGGTGTTGCCAACCCAGGCTGAACTGCTGAAAACGAAGTTTGGCAGTGCCGATCCCACGGATTTCCGACTGAACGAAGTCGTGGCGGTTCCGAACCTGAGCGGTCGGCCGCCCAAAGATATTCTGCTGAAAAACGTAGCCCTCGTCATCGAGGCCCGTCTGAAAGAAATCGCAGCGATGGTACAGGCTGAAATCATCCGCTCCGGCTACCGCGACAAACTGGTAGGCGGTGTGGTTTTGACCGGCGGAACGGCTTCGATTTCAGGCATCGAACGGATTTTTGAGCGCGTTACGGGCCTGGACGTCCGGATTGGTTTTCCCGATCAACTGGAACACAACGTCAAGGCGGACCTGGTCAGCGACCCGGCTTTCGCCACGGCGGTGGGTCTGGTGTGGGCCGGTTTCAAACGGTTGGACGACCGCATTCCCTTGCAGCACATGGTTTTAAATCCGGTGAGCGGTTCCGGCACAAACGGACATGGTCACGGACACGGTACAAATGGACAGACATCCGGGAAGAATGCAAAAGACTCGGGTAAAGGAGAAGAAAAAGGGGGTGGCGGGTTTATGACCTGGGTTCGGAAGTTTCTGACCGACGACATCGGCAAAGACCTCGGCCCCGACGACCGGTACAATCAGTAGTACTCAATTTTGACGGCACAACGTACTGGCTATCCAGCGTTACCAAATATATATTTATAGCAACAAACATTAGCAGGTATGCCAGAGGCATTGGAGTACGGCATGAGGTTTGAATTCCCCGACGAGGAGGATGACCCAATCATTAAAGTAATAGGCGTCGGTGGCGGTGGCAGCAATGCCGTTAACCACATGTTTAGAATGGGCGTGAAGGATGTGGATTTTATTGTCTGCAACACCGACCGCCAGTCCCTGACCAATAGCCCGGTAAAGACCAAAATCCAATTGGGTGCCCTTCTGACTTCCGGACTGGGAGCCGGAACGAACCCCGAAGTGGGCCGCCAGGCCGCGCTGGAAAATACGGACGACATCCGGCAGTTACTGGGCGAACCCACCAAGATGGTTTTCATCACGGCGGGGATGGGGGGCGGAACCGGAACCGGAGCCGCACCGGTTATTGCCCAGATTGCCCGGGAAATGGGCTTGCTGACGATTGCTGTCGTTACGGCCCCGTTCGACTTTGAAGGCATCGAGAAGTTGGATCAGGCCATGCGCGGTATCGAAGAGTTGAAGGAATACTGCGACACGGTTCTGGTTATTCTGAACGATAAACTGGCGGAAATCTTTGAGGATTTTCCGATGGATCAGGCGTTTGCCAAGGCCGATGATGTGCTGGCGAATGCCGTCAAAAGTATTGCGGAAATCATTACCGTTCAGGGCGAAATCAACGTCGACTTTATGGACGTCAAGCGGGTGCTGGAAGGTGCCGGTCAAGCCGTAATGGGCTCCGCCGATGCCGAAGGCGAAACCCGCGCACTGACTGCCATCCAGGACGCCCTCAACTCGCCGTTGCTCAACGACCGCGACATTCGGGGTGCCAAACGGATTCTGCTCACGATGGCGTCGGGTCCGGATGCCCGTACGACCATGCGGGAATTGCAGATCATTACCGGTTATATCAAGGAAAAAATCGGCAAGGACAAGCAGGCACATCTTTTCAAATACGGTACGATCAAAGACAAATCGCTGGGCAAAAATCTCCGCGTGACGGTGATTGCTGCCGGTTTCGATTTGCCTGCTGAACGACCGGATTTTCCGCCAACGAACTGGAAACAGCCGGAGCCGGAGCTGAAAAAAGAAGAAGTGACCGACGAGTTGCCCGTTGACGAAGAGGAGGATACGGAACTGGTAACGGAAGACCAACCCCAGGGAGCAGACACTTTGACGCGGGGCGGTGGAAACATCGAGGTGGCACCGGTACCCGATCCGGTAACCCGTCCGCATTTGACCAGCATCGACGACATTCTGATTGACGAAAAGCGGGAAGATGATTTGCTGCTGATCCAGAAAATGGTCGAAGGGTTTTCGCAGGGGCGGTATTCGGAGCGGGAACGGGAATTGGAAACACCGGCTTTTGCCCGCCAGAAAGTGAATTTATACGAAATACCGCTTCTCGATGAGCGGGATATTATTCGTACCCGACTGAATGATTGATTGAATGCCCCTAAATCCCCTAAAGGGGACTTGGACATATCCAATTTTAGAAGTCCCCTTTAGGGGATTTAGGGGCATTCAATCAAAAATCAATTAATTGCTGCGCCTGTTGTTGCAGGAGCATATTATAAAGCTCATTGTGTAGAGCGCCTTCTTTCCAGTAATTCCGGATCTGCGCCAGCTTCACGCGCAACGCCAGGGTATTCGTCCCGAGGTAGCTAAAAATATCATTCAAATGGCTGAGGGCCAGGGCCCCACCCTGGTGATTGGCGGATAGGCCCACCAGCGCTACTTTCTTGTTTGATAAACCGCTGGGATAACTCATTCCGTCGATAAAGGCTTTCAGGACACCGGGATACGAATTGTTGTATTCTGGAACGATAAACACCATTTTCTTCGCCCGTTCGACCACTTCCTTGTAACGGTTGAATTCAGGATTTTTTCCCGTATTTTCGTACAAAGCCGTCGTCATAAAATCGGGGGGAAGTCCGCTTAAATCCAGAATATCACTCGATTTACCCAGTTGCTGCAGAATGAGGTGGTAATAATCGGCAATATGGCGCGACATGGAGTCTTTCCGATTGGTTCCGACGATGATGATGATGGGAATTTCACGTACCGGTTCGGTAGGATTTGTATTCATATCCTTGTTTTCGTTCTGCTGAATAGACACTCAGTTGCAGCAATAACAACCCGTTCGGGTTTTAGTTCAAGTACAAAAATGACGCACCAGGACGTTAAGGAGGATCTGTTGGCTCTGGCGGTTCCCGAAAAAGCCGTCTTTTTTAAACGGTTTTTTAAAACCGGACCGGGCCAATACGGCGAAGGCGATGAATTTCTGGGCCTGTCGGTTCCACAACAGCGCATTATTGCCCAAACGTACCACCAATTGCCGCCGGAGGATACGGAAAAGCTCGTGCGGGATCCGTTTCACGAATGCCGTCTGACGGGCCTGATCATCTGGACCAATCAGGCCAAACGGCCCGGCGAGGAAAACCGGCGACTGATTTTCGACTACTACCTTCGGAATAAAAACTTTGTTAACAACTGGGATCTGGTGGACACGAGCTGCCCCGGAATCGTTGGCAATTACCTGCTGAACAAAGACCGCAGCATTTTATACGAACTGGCGCAGGAAAACCACCTGTGGTCGCAGCGGATCGCGATGGTGTCTACGCTGGCTTTTATTCGCAAAAATCAGTTTCAAGACACTTTTCAGATTGCTGAACTGTTGCTCAGTCACCGGCACGATCTCATTCATAAAGCCGTTGGCTGGATGCTGCGGGAAGTAGGGAAGAAAAATCCGGACGCGCTCGAAGAGTTCCTGCATGACCATGCGGGGCGGTTTCCGCGGACGGCTTTGCGGTATGCCATCGAACGGTTTGACCCCGCCCGGCGAAAGTACTACCTTGATCTATGAGCAGCCCTGCTGTTTTCTTACTATCTTTGCCCCCTGCCTGAAAAGCAAAGTTATTGATTGCGAACTGTTAACTGGAGACTGACCCCCTATGTCGTGGTTTATCCGTAAAGAAAAAGGTATCATCACCCCAACCGAAGAGAAGCGCGAAGCGCCGGACGGATTGTGGTACCAATGCCCGAATTGCAAGAAAATTATGCATTCGCGGGAACATAAGCTCAACGCCTATACCTGCGTACACTGCAACTACCACGAAAAAATCGGTTCGGATGCCTATTTCTCCATCCTGTTCGACGACGGCGTGTTCACGGAACTGGACGCCAACATGACCTCGGGCGATCCGCTGAAGTTTGTCGATACGAAGCCGTATCCGGAACGCGTGAAAGCGACCATCAACAAAACGCAGCTAAAAGATGCCGTTCGGTCGGCCTACGGGCAGATGAACGAACTGGAGGTTACGGTGGCTTGCATGGACTTTAATTTCATCGGTGGTTCGATGGGATCGGTGGTGGGCGAAAAAATTGCCCGGGCCATCGACCATTCGATCAAAACCCGGACGCCCTTTCTCATGATTTCGAAATCGGGCGGAGCGCGGATGATGGAAGCCGGTTATTCGCTGATGCAAATGGCCAAAACCTCGGCAAAACTGGCGCTGTTGTCGAACGAGAAAATACCGTATGTCTCCCTGCTGACCGACCCCACCACCGGCGGTGTGACGGCTTCCTTTGCGATGCTGGGCGATTTCAACATTGCCGAACCGGGGGCATTGATCGGTTTTGCCGGGCCGCGCGTCATTCGCGAAACCATTGGTAAAAACCTGCCCGAAGGGTTTCAAAGTGCCGAATTCGTGCTGGAACACGGTTTTTTGGATTTCATCGTTGACCGGAAAGATCTGAAAGACAAGCTGACCGGGTTGTTTAAAATGTTGCAATAAAGTATGCGCCTGGTCTCCCATCCGGTTCTCTGCAATTACTACATCACCTATCGCTGCAACGCGACCTGTAGTTTCTGCGACATTTGGGAGCGTCCCTCGCCCTACGTGACGCCGGAGAACGTGCGCGACAACCTGCGGGATTTGAAACGGCTGGGCGTTCGGGTCATCGATTTTACGGGGGGCGAACCCCTGCTGCACCGCCAACTGGATGACCTGCTCCGCGAAGCCAAAAACCTCGGGCTGATTACTACCATCACGACCAACGGTCTGCTGTATCCGAAATACGCCGAACGATTGCACGGACTGGTCGATATGCTGCATTTTTCGCTCGATTCGCCGATTGCCGAAGAACACGACAAATCGCGGGGCGTGAAGTGTTTCGACAAAGTGATGGAATCCATCGCCATCGCGAAAAAACTGGGCGAACGGCCGGATATTCTGTTCACGGTTTTTGAACACAACGTTCACCAGATCAAACAACTGCACGAAGAAATCTGTCTGCCGAACGACTTGGTTTTGATCCTGAATCCGGTTTTTGAATACAACGATGTTGAAACCGGGGGCGGTTTTTCGGAGAAGACCTTGCAGGAAATGACGTGGTGGGGCAAGCAGAAAAATGTGTACCTCAACGACGCCTTCATCCAACTCCGGCGCGACGGCGGCAACCACGTCGACGATCCGGTTTGTCTGGCCGGTAGCACCACCCTGGTGATTTCGCCTGAAAATAAACTGGTTCTTCCCTGCTACCACCTCGGCCTGAAAGACCTGCCCATCGACGGCAAGCTGTATGATCTCTACCGTTCTGATGAAGTCCAGAAACTAATTGCACTGGAAGGTCGGCTGCCGGGTTGCGAAGGCTGCGCCATCAATTGCTACATGCAGCCTTCGTTTGCCGTTGAAATGAACCGGTATTGGTGGAAAGCCCTTCCCAGCACCCTGAAATACAACCGCATCAAAGGCACCTGGAAGCAGTTGTTCTAACCTCTGCAGAGTCGCTTTCTATAAATTCCCACGGTTTCGCTCCATACCAGGATTCAGGCCTGATCGGTGGGTTTAAGCTGCCAGCGACATTGCCGGGACCTGATCACGGACCTGGGCTTGGGCAATGCTGTCTACAACTTCCTGTACCGCTTGATTGCGCTCCTCGATGGATTTATACCGGATGGTTCCAATCAAAAGGTTATCCCTGCCATAAAACAGGTTGAAACGGATGTTACCCACCAAATCCCACAAGGGATAATTGGCCATTTCACTACCAGCCCGCCGGGCGGCACTCGCTGCCCGCTGGCAATCGACTTTTGTATCGAACAATTCGCTGCTCAGGATGGATTCCCGGCTATTTTTCATCAAATGAAACTGGTAACGATTGTTGAGATGAGGAAGATTTTCAATGATGAAATACATGATTTACACCGTTTAAAGAGTGAATCCAGGATTTTTTAGAAGGTGTTTCCCATCGGATTAACGTAGTTAGCCGATCAAGTCGCCGACCCACATTTCAAAAAGACGTCTGTATTGTTGTTGCAATACAGACGGAGCCGTATCACCAATTATTATAACACAAATATATTATAAAACTAATACAAAGATATGACGGCAGTAAAAATAATGTTACCTTTGAGGACACAATCTAAGTTAACAGAGTTGAATCACCCCGGTTTCGATGGAGCCGGGGTATTTTGTTCTGCCATCTATTTGTTTTATATGCTCATCATCTCTGGCGAATACCTGGCCGCTATGATTCCCGGCCACACCTACACTGTGGTAGCCAATTCTGCCATGAAAGGCAACGAAGCTTTATTATTTTGCCAGAAACTCAACGTATCCTGGTCCGTTGCCCAACTGCTGGCCGATGCTGATGTTCGGGACCAGGTATTCCGGGAGCTACGAATTGCCATTCCCGAGCAGGCACCGAGTATATAGGTTTATCGGTCATTTCCTTAAAAATCCGACCTTGTATAAGTGGAGAAAGAAGGATCAGGCTGCATCCCGGACAGGGCGGTTATCGCTTGATCACCTTATTGGTATAAACCCGCCCGCGAGCCGATGTCCGAATCAAATAGAATCCCGGGGCGAGTTGCTCGTTACCAATGGCGTGCTGGTGTTCCAAAACTGTCTTCTTTTCAGCAATTTCCTGGATGATTCTTCCCTGGCTGTCCAGCAACTGGAAGGTTGCCGTGGTCGGTTTATGACTTTTCAGGACAATCTGAAAACGGTTTTGTGAGGGGCTTGGGTAAACCGTGATGGACAAATCCCGATCGTCGATGCGGTCATCCAAAGCCGTCAGTAAACCGCGTTCCAGCGCCGGTTCGTAGGGTGGAATGGCTCCGGGATTGCCGCCGGTTTGATCGATGACCCGAGTCACCAGATCAAAGAGCGTTGAGCTAATCCGCTGGCCGTTACGCCACTCTTCGGCCACAATGGCAAAATCATAAGTCCCAACCTGCGTGGGCGAATCCCAGGTTACCTGCCCGGTTTTTCCATCAACTCTAAAGGTTCCTTTTCGGGTTATATCATTCGGAAAACTGTAGTCGGAAAGCGCCTGACTGCTCTTGCCACAATCGCCGTTCCGAACCCGAATCAAATAATGCGCAACACTGTCTCCATCAGCGTCTTTTGCCTGAAAGTTATACACGGCTTTTTGGTTAACCGGAACCGTCAGACTATTGAGGGCTGGTCCCTGAAAAACCGGAAGTGAATTAACGACCGCGGCCGAAAACGTGGTTTCCAGATAGAGGGGTACAGTAAGCGCATTGGGCAGATTGCTGAGTTCAGATCGATTGCGAAGTTGTGTGGAAACCGTATACGTTCCCGAGCCCGTTCCACTGTACGTATGCGTAACTTTATAGACATTTAAACTAATCCCGTTTTCAAGCCGTGTTCTGGAATACCGCGGAATTTCCAAATCGCCGGAACCGTCGCCAGTACAAAACAAAACCCGGTCACTTTGATCAACAGCCGTTTTGCCATAAACCTCATCCATGTACACCTGAACCGAAAACTCGAAGGTGAGCGAAACCGAAACCCGTTTAACCTGAATATAACCCCCGATTAGGTGGGTACCGAATACAGGTAATGCACTCAAAATCAGCCAAAACGTAGTGATCTTTTTCATACAGGCGGGGGAAAGGAAGGATAGGATGATACCAGCAGTTGATCATTTATTTTGAAACGGAGAAGGCAATTTTGTAGTATTACACCCGGCAACTATTCACAATCTTTTACGATTGATACCCAATGCTTTACACGCCCGAGCAAACCGCCGGTTTTTCAGACCATTCATTTCAGCATTTGCTGACGAATCTGGACGATCATGTGCTGACCCTGACGCTCAACCGCCCTGAAAAGAAAAATGCACTGAACCCCACGCTGCTGAACGAGCTGGCATTTGCACTGGCTTATGCGCACTACGAAAAAGACGTTTGGCTGGTGGTGCTGGCGGCTACGGGCGATGTGTTCTGCGCGGGAATGGATCTGAAAAGCCTGTCGGCCAGTGAGCCAAACGCGCAAACCGTTCCTCCGCCCTCCGGCCCGGTGCGGCTGGGTGAGTTGCTGGCGGGTCTGCATAAACCGTGTATTGCCAGGGTGCAGGGAGCAGTGTATGCAGGCGGTTTTCTGCTGGTGGGCGGCTGTACGCACGTTGTGGCCGTCGACACCGCTGCGTTCAGCTTACCGGAAGTAAAACGCGGTCTGTTTCCGTTTCAGGTCATGGCGGTTCTGCTCGACATCATGCCCGCCCGAACGGTTTTGGATCTGTGTCTCCGCGCCCGGACGCTGTCGGCAGTCGAAGCCCGGGAAGTGGGTTTGGTAACGGAAGTGGTGTCGATGGCTCAACTGGACGAAACCCTTCAAAAGGTAGTAAACGAATTAAAACAACATTCCCCAACGGCGATGCAGTTTGGTCTACGGGCTTATCAACAGTTAAAAAATATTCCTCAGGATCAGCAGCAGGCCTTTTTGCACGAGCAATTTCAGCAGATTCAACAAACCGCCGATGCGAAAGAAGGCATGGCGGCTTTTTTGGAGAAGCGATTGCCAAAGTGGGGAGAGGAGTAATTAATTTTAAATGTAAAATGTTGAATGATGAATGTAAGAGTGTTTCGAAATCGTCCAACCACTTTTACATTTAGCGTTACGCATTTATTATTTATCATTCCCTTTACAAATCCGGGCAAGCTTCCCGTCGTCGGGTATCGATAATGGCCTGGATCTTCCAACCGCCGTTCAGTTTTACCAGCGTAAATACATTGACGCCACAGTGGCTTTTCTGGCTGTTGAAGTAGAAAACATACGGCGTCCAGGCGATGGCCAGTTCGGCGTCGATCCTGACTTCATAGGCCGAAAGCCGCTCGTCGAGCGCACCCGGTTTCTGTTTGCCAACCGACGCAATAAAGTTGGGGATCGATTCACTTCGCACACTGACCGCACCCTCTTTGTTTTTCGCAATACTTTGAAGCGATGCTGTGGGGGCAAAAACCGCTTTGAACAGAGTCGTGTCGGCCTTCCGCATCCCGTCAAATAGCTGGGAGATGGCGGCACGGACGGCTTTTTCGTCGTCGGACTGCGCCAAAGCGGATAGTGAAACCAGGCTGCATACAATCAGTAGTGCTTTTCTCATCGGATAAAGTAGCTGCATTTAACCTAAATATACTGATTCCGAATCATTTCATACAACGCACGCGAATCCGCTCATCGCTGTTATGAAACAAACCCGGTTTAAAGTCCGCTTTTTGAAAGGAATGCCAGAGATTGACAGGCATTATTCGGCAAAATGGCCTCTGGGGAATGAGGTAACGGATCATAAAAAAGCCGGAAATTGTCTCCAACTTCCGGCCTGTATACCCACGGATATGAGTCCGAAGATAATTATAACGTACTAAAATCAAATCCTTCCAAAAACGAAGTCGTAAACTGGCCCGACTGGAACTTGGGGTCGTCCATCAGCTTGATGTGGAACGGAATCGTGGTTTTGATGCCTTCGATCACCACTTCCTGCAACGCCCGTTTCATGCGGGTAATGACCTCCTCGCGCGATTGGCCCGACACGATCAGCTTGGCAATCATCGAGTCATAATTTGGCGGAATGGTGTAGCCGCTGTAGACATGGCTGTCGATTCGAATCCCGTGTCCGCCCGGAAAGTGCAGGTTCGTGATCTTGCCCGGTGAAGGCCGAAAACCGTTGGCGGGATCTTCCGCATTGATGCGGCATTCCATCGCGTAGATTTTCGGTGTATAGTTTTTTCCGGAAATCGGCGTTCCGGCAGCGACTTTTATTTGCTCCTTAATCAGATCAAAATCAGTCACTTCTTCCGTTATGGGGTGTTCCACCTGAATCCGGGTGTTCATCTCCATAAAGTAGAAATCGCCGTGTTTGTCAACCAGAAACTCCACCGTTCCGGCACCTTCATACCCGATGGCCGACGCACCTTTGATGGCTGCTTCACCCATCCGCTCCCGCAGTTCGGAACTGACCACCGGCGAAGGCGTTTCTTCGACCAGCTTCTGGTGCCGACGCTGAATGGAACAATCGCGTTCTGAGAGGTGGCAGACTTTGCCATATTGATCCCCAACAATCTGGATTTCAATGTGACGGGGTTCTTCCACGAATTTCTCCAGATACAGACCGTCGTTGCCAAAGGCCGCACCGGACTCCATCTTGGCGTCGAGCCAGGCTTTTTCGAATTCCAGCTCGCTTTTGATGATCCGCATTCCGCGACCACCGCCCCCGGCGGTTGCCTTCACAATGACCGGATAGCCGATTCCGGCCGCCAGCCGCTTGCCTTCTTCTACCGATTCCAGCAACCCTTCCGAACCCGGAATAACCGGCACACCGGCGGCTCTCATCGTGGCTTTGGCGGTCGCCTTATCGCCCATCGCGTTGATTTGCTCGGCCGTTGCTCCAATGAACTTGATACCGTAATCGGCGCAGATTTGCGAAAATTCCGCGTTTTCAGACAGAAAACCGTAGCCCGGATGAATGGCATCGGCACTGGTCACTTCAGCGGCAGAAATAATACTGGGAATATTCAGATAGGATTGGCGGCTCGGCGGAGGGCCGATGCAAACGGCCTCGTCGGCAAACCGCACATGCAGGCTGTCGCGGTCGGCGGTCGAATAAACCGCCACCGTCTTGATGCCCATCTCGCGGCACGTCCGGATGATCCGCAACGCGATTTCGCCCCGATTGGCGATTAGGATTTTCTTGAACATATATTTTTGAATGAGTGAATGAGCGAATGAGTGAATGAGTGAATAGCTTCGCCAATTACCTGCATTCTGCGAAGCTATTCACTCATTCACTCATTCGCTCATTCACTCATTGATTAAATAGGTTCGACTAGGAACAACGGTTGATCGTATTCGACCGGCGTAGCGTTTTCGACCAGGACTTTGACAATCCGGCCCGCAACTTCGGATTCGATTTCGTTGAAGAGTTTCATGGCTTCGATGATGCAAACCGTTTTTCCCGGTTTCACCTCGTCGCCTATTTCCACAAATGACGGAGAGTCCGGACCCGCCGACCGGTAGAAGGTTCCGATCATGGGCGATTTGATGGTCAGGTAGTTGCTCGTTTCTGCTTTGGGGGCCGACGCGGGCGCAGGTGTCGAAACCGCCGGTGGAGCGGCCGGGGCTGGTTGTTGCGGGGCCGATTGTGCAACCGGCGGTGCCGAAGAAACCGGAGTCTGACCGTAGCGTTTTACGTTCAGCTTCAGTTCGTTGGTTTCAATACTAACTTCATCCAGTCCCGACTGGGCGATGAAATCAATAAGGTTCTGAATGTCTTTCGTGTCCATGTTTTTCTAAATGATGAACGATGAACGATGAATGATGAATGAAAAGACTGGAAACCATTCATCGTTCATCGTTCATCATTCATCATCCTTTTTATTTAACTCGTTCTACGTAATCGCGGGTACGGGTATCGACCCGGATTTTGTCACCCTGCTCGATAAACAGCGGTACCATGATGGTGGCACCGGTCGATACGTCTACTTTCTTTTTGGCGCTATTGGCCGTATCGCCCCGGATTCCCGGTTCTGAATAGGTCACTTCCAATTCCACAAAAGGCGGTAATTCGCACGTCAAAGGCGTATCGGTTTCGGCGTTGATCAAAATTTCAACTTCCTGTCCTTCTTTCATCAAATCAGCCCCCTCTACAATTTTATCCGTCAGATTGATCTGATCGAACGTTTCATTGTCCATGAAATTATAGCCTGCCTCATCTTTATACAGGAACTGAAATTTCCGGCGTTCTACCCGCACCGGATAAATCGTCACCCCGGCGTTGAACGTGTTGTCGAGTACTTTACCCGACGTTAAACTTTTCAGTTTTGTACGGACAAAAGCGCCACCTTTTCCGGGCTTAACATGTTGAAATTCAGTAATTTGGAACAGGTCGTGGTTAAATTGAATAACGAGTCCGTTCCGAATGTCTGCGGTCGTTGCCATGGTTTTGAACTATGATTATACAGATTCAGAGTGCCCACTTCAGATATATCGCTCCCCAGGTGAAACCGCCACCAAAAGCGGCCAGAATCAGGTTATCGCCTTTTTTCAACTGCGACTCGTAGTCGAAGAGGCAAAGCGGGATGGTTGCTGCGGTGGTATTGCCGTATTTATGAATATTGAGCATGACCCGGTCCATGCCCAGGCCCATGCGGTTTGCGGTGGCTTCAATGATGCGTTTGTTGGCCTGATGCGGTACCAGCCAGGCAACATCGCTGCCTTTCAGGTGGTTGCGCTCCATCATTTCGGCGGAGACGTCGGCCATATTCTTAACCGCAAATTTAAACACCGACGGACCGTCCTGGTAGACGTAGTGCCAGCGTTTATCGATGGTCTCGTGGGTGGGTGGGTAACGGCTTCCGCCGGCTTTCTGAACCAGATGGTTCTGGCCGGAACCGTCGGAGCGAATGATGGAGTCGATGATGCCGTTGTCTTCCGTTGTGGGTTCCAGCAGAACGGCACCAGCACCGTCGCCGAACAACACGCAGGTGGTTCGGTCAGTATAGTCGACAATGGCCGACATTTTATCGGCGCCTACAACAATTACTTTCTTGTACTTTCCGGTCTCAATGAACTGAGAACCAATCGTTAGCGCATACAGAAAACCCGAACAAGCCGCCTGAATATCGAAGCTCCCGACGGCCCGGATGCCGGTCATGTCACAAATCAGATTGGCCGTCGACGGAAAAACGTAATCCGGTGTGGTGGTGGCACAGATCAGCAGTTCAATGTCTGCCGGTTCTGTACCGGTTTTGGCCAGTAAGCCTTCCACGGCCTTGGCCGCCATGTGCGACGTGCCCAGGCCTTCACCTTTCAAGATATGCCGTTCTTTGATACCGGTGCGGCTGGTGATCCATTCGTCACTGGTATCCACCATTTTCTCCAACTCCGCGTTGGTCAGGATGTAGTCCGGTACATAGCCGTATACGCCCGTAATTGCCGCTTTACTGTTCATACTCGGGGGTGCAATCAATTTTACAGACAAGAGAGGATAGACATGAGACCAGAGAAATCGATCGTACTTGTGCCGGAATCTTTTGTCTCATGTCTGTCCTCTTTTGTCTCATTTTAACTTAAAGCCTGTGCGATTTTCGTATAAGCGTTGGATTCTACCTGCTTTTTTGCCAGACTAAGCATATTTTTAATGGCCAACGGCGACGAGATTCCGTGGGCAATAATGACATTTCCATTAACACCCACAATCGGACTACCACCCACCGATTCATAGTTGGTTTTGTCCGTAAACTCGTGGCTCAGGCCCAGTTCTTTGGTCATTTCGTAAATCGACTCGCCCATTTTGAACAGGATGTTGCCCGTAAAACCATCGGTTACGATCACATCCGCTTTGTCGCGGAAAAAATCGCCCCCTTCCATATTACCGACAAAATTGATTTTCCGGCTGTCTTTCAACAACTGATACGCGGCCTGGGCAATCAGCGATCCTTTTTGTTCTTCCTCGCCGATGTTCATCAATGCCACGCGGGGTTTGTCGATCCCGAACGTGTATTGGGCGTAGATAGAGCCAATTTCGCCAAATTGCAGCAGCATTTCCGGTTTGCAGTCGGCATTGGCACCAATATCGACAATAACGGCAAAACCGCCACTAAGCTGGGGAACAAAACCGGCAATGGCGGGTCGCATGACGCCTTCGATCGCTTTGATACTGAACAGGGCTCCCACGTGCATGGCACCGGTGTTGCCTGCACTGCAAAAGGCATCGACTAACTTGTCACGTAAAAGTTTAAACCCAACTCCGATGCTGGAATTGGGTTTTTGCGAGAGTGCCTTGGTGGGGTGCTCTCCCATTTCAACCACATCTTCCGCATGAACAATTTCCACGCTGGAACCTGCGTACTTATATCGTTGAAGAAGGTCTTCAATTACCCGTTGCTTGCCCACCAGTACGATGGTAACGTCACTCGGTAATTCTTTAGTGGCCATCACGACTCCTTCCACAATTGCGTCCGGAGCGAAATCGCCACCCATAGCGTCGACTGCGATTCTCATTGAACCAGGTTTGGGTGCGCTGAATTGGTAAACGAACGTGTAAAAATAGTAGTTGCCCGGCAATAAAAAAGTATTTCACGTTCATCCAGTGCAGATTCCTGTGAAATACTTCTTACCCCCAACCCCGCAAAAGAGGTTTTCGATACGCTGAAAAAAGCCCCTGCGTGGGGTTGGGGGCTAGAATGTCAGGCGGTTGGTGCGTAATTTTCAATCATCACCTTGCCTTTGTAATACAGGTTGCCTTCGAATACGTGCGCTTTGTGACGAATGTGAATCTCGCCCGTCGTCGCATCGAAAGAGAGCGCCTTCGGGGTCAGTTTATCGTGCGTTCTACGCTTGTCCCGGCGGGTGGTCGAATGTCTGCGTTTGGGATGTGCCATAATGGTATCTTGTCAATTGTCAGTAAGTCTTGCCATTCTCCTACGCCGGAACGGCTACCGGAGGGATAACAAATTGTATTAATTATTATTCAGTTTTCGTAATGCTTCCCAACGGGGGTCAACGGGCGGTTCAGGGGTTTCCTCATCGGGGCCGGGGGCGTCCGACCGGTAAACTACCTTGCCTTCCTGCTCCTCATCCTCGTCGTTTTCTTCCTGCCGGAACCGGGGATGCAGTTTTTTCATCGGCAACGACAGCACGATAAAATCGAAAAGGTAGCGCGCAATGTTGATTTGCTGCGTCTCCCACAGAATCAGTTCGATTTCGTCGGTCAGTTCCTCCACACGATCCGAAAATTTCAGAAACAGTTGTTCCTCAATATCAATCGGCTCGTCGAACGAATCCAGGCTGCGGTCACAGATAAGACCCACCGTTCCCTGGATATGGAAATTCAAATGAATCATCGACGACGACCTGGTCAGAACCAGATGCGTCTTGAATGATCCGCTTTGAATCAGTTCCTGATCCATGGCCTCGAAAAACGCATCGCCGGATTCAAAGTCGAATTCGTACGATTTGTCTTCAAGACTGCTAATGGGGATGGTGTATTTTTGCAACTCCTTCACTATCGTCTCAAAATAGTCCGCAAAGTTACGAACTATTTCTGAATCCTAAAAGACTAACTATCAATTTACAGTCTCTTTGTTGAGTCGGGTGGGGCCGACCGGTGGTAGAGGACGTAACTTTTCATCGAAACCGCAACGGGTTGGTAGCCGGCAGCGGCCAGTTGCTGCTGCTGGGCATCCCGGCACGTCGCATCAGCCAGGAAATAGGCCGGTTTTTTCGCCAGCGTCGTCATTTCAAGGCGGTGGTAGCGTTGCAGATACGAATGCAGTAAGACACTGGCCATCATTTCCGGGCAAACCCCCAGCCTGGTGTTCGAAGGAACGACCGATCCGATGGTGTGAACGTCGGCCAGAATGGCCCGGTGACTGTGGTAGGGCGTCCCGGCAATGCTGATTCCGTAGAGCCCGGAGCCGAGGCAAGCCACCCCGCCCAGCACCAGGAGAATCCGCAAACTGGTTTTCGGCACCCGAAACGCGAGTTTTACCAGTTGCGGCCCTATCCAGGCCCCAAGGCCCAGCGCCATATACGGAAGCGCAGGGACGATGTAGTATTCGATCTGTTTGGTGGTAGCCATAATGGGTAGCGTAGAAGCCAGCCCCAAAGCAATACAAAACCGGATCATCCCCGAAAGCGGACGAATCGCTTCCCGTGATTTCAACCAAAACCGGTTCAGGAGCCACAAAACCGCCAGAAGCACCAGCGCGGGGGCCAGGTTAGTCAGCAACACTTTCACGATAAAGGTCCGGCCCAACGAGCCTGAGGTATCGCCGTAGACTTCGCGTTTGCCGTTCAGGGCCGCCCACACCTGCTGGTTAAAGTAGGTATGCAGGAAAATCCGGGCCGGTTCATACAACAACAGGAGCGACAGCAGCAGCGCAAAACCGCCGATGAGCAGAAGCGTCCAGCGGGTTGCCTTCGCGAGTTGTGGGGTTGGGCCGCAAAACAATCCGTAGAGCCCCGGAACCGCCAGCACGTGCAGACTCACCGGGCCTTTGGTCAGAAAAGCCGCCAGCAAAGCCAAAACCGCCAGCGTAGCCATCAGAAACCATTTTTTGGGATTTTGCCAGCCTTCAATCGTATATTTGACGGTCAACAGACAGAACAGGCTCATCGTTACGTCCAGGTAATTTTGCGCATACGTCCACTCCGTGAGCGGAAACGTGAACAGCAGAAAAACCGGTAACCATTCCCAGCGGTACAAGGGATGGTCGGTCGGAACGAGTTGCTGCCACAACTGAACCATCAGAAGAAGGATCAGCAGAAGCACGACCAAACAATAGACCCGTTCGGTGACGTAAGTATCGCCGAAGAGCCTGAAAAACCAGGACTGAATATAAAACAACAGGGGAGGATGTTCGTAAAACGTTTCGGTCCGGTTGAACGGCAGCCAGAACGAACTGGCAAAAACCGGTGACCAGAATGACCCTTTTCCGATGGCCATATTGCGGGAAAGGGCCGCGTAGGTGAGGCCGTCGGCCCACATGCCTTCGCGCAGCAAACGGCGAAAAACAATAAAAGCCCCCCAGGCAACCGTAAAAAGCCAGCCAATCCGGCGATAGGTGTCTGTCGTGGGCAGTATGGAAACAAAACCAGGCAATGAAACAGGACTCATATAACGCTGAGTGTAAAACCGCATCAAGATACTTGCTAATTCATCTTTTTTCACACCGTTCCCTTATTTCTGCCCGTTAATACCGCTATTTATGGAAATTGTAGCCAGAAATCGTTCTTTCTTCATCGTCTACTTCCTTTGCCTGGCAACGGTCAGTGTGTTGATGCTGCTCTATAACAAGACTGAGCTCATGCAGTGGGTGAACGCGCACCACACGCCCCTGGCCGATCTGTTTTTCCAGAATGCAACGTACCTGGGCGATGGTGCCTTTTCCGTTCTGGTCATCATCATTCTCTTATTCCGGTCGTTCCGGTTTGCCTTAATGGGAGCGGCCTCGTTTCTGCTTTCGACGCTGATTACCCGCGTACTGAAGCAGCTCGTTTTCTCGGATTCGTTGCGTCCGTTGAAATATTTCGAACATTCGCCCTGGCAATACCGGATCATCGACGGCCTCGACATCCACAGCTACAACAGTTTTCCGTCGGGCCATTCAACCACGGCTTTTGCGGTTTTTTGCCTCCTGGCCTTGCTCGACGATCGCAAAAGCCGGGGCTGGTTTTTTGCCGTGCTGGCAGTCATCACGGCTTATTCGCGGGTCTATCTCTTTCAGCATTTCGTGGAAGACGTCTACGTTGGCTCGCTGATCGGCACGGTTTCCTCCATTTTCGTTTTCTGGCTTCTGAGCCGCCACTGGGACCAAAATCCGCAAAGCTGGCACGATCGGCGGTTGCGGTTTTAAGCAAAAAAATTGCACATACAAAAATATTCTCGAGATAATCACATCGAATCGGTAAATAGTTCGATTGATTTCCTTTTGCGTATATACCTGCCTGTCCGGATTTTTGAAATGCCCTGTAGATCCAGCTTTTCGATTTGGCAAAATAACCCATTTCCCAAAAAATAGGCTGTCTAAATAGGTTTATATCAATGATTATTTGGTATTTATCAAAAATTCAGTTCAAAAATAATCTCAGTTATCGAAAAAACGTATCTCTTTTCGTAATTTCAGCTTGAAATCCAAGGTTCTCCATTATTATGCTTCAAACGCCATCCATTGCTGATCCAACCACTACAGCCTTAGGTCGGGGTATTCAGCACATTGGTTTCGGCAAGTTGGGCCGCCGACCCCTCCCCCCTGCTTTGATGGAAGAATGCCGACAGGAGTTGGTGTCGGGCCATGCCGA
This sequence comes from Larkinella sp., assembly GCF_965227735.1. Taxonomy (NCBI): domain Bacteria; kingdom Pseudomonadati; phylum Bacteroidota; class Cytophagia; order Cytophagales; family Spirosomataceae; genus Larkinella; species Larkinella sp. Next base: position 3,682,771 of record NZ_OZ245776.1, read on the forward strand.
TCCGTTACAAAAAGGCGCTTTTCTGGGGGCTCTGCTGGCGAAAGGCCCCATGCCGGAAGAACGGTCACTGGAGCAGATTTTCGGGAAAGGGGCTTTTTTGAATCCAACCTTTTTTATCAATAAAGTATGCCCTGATCTGCCCACAAACCTCTTCCCGATTGCCACCAAACTTCTGAAAGGCCATATTCTCCGCTCCAGCGAAGCCCATCAGTTGGGAAACTTTTTGTTTTTGAATGACGATTGCGAGACGTTCAAAGGCATGGCTATCAACATTTTGCGCATCCGTATCGAATCCAACGACGAATACAAGGGCTTCTACCATGCCGCCATGGAAACCATCACGCCCGGTTTTCGGCAACTGAGCTGTGTGGATCGTCCGCTGGTTCAACTGGCCGAACCGTTCGACGGCGTGGAGCATACGTATCTAATTACGCCACTGCTGGCCCATTTTTTCGAACAGCGCGGCTACGGCGCGTTGTCGGTCGTTGGCCGAACGCCGGGGCCGAAATATACCCTCAATGCCCACGATCTGTATCTCTACCTGGGGTGTCAGATGTTGCAGAGCAACCACGAAATCAACACGCCACCGGAACCGTTCGGCTGGGTGCTGGATCAGAAAGCCCTCTCGCCTGCCCTGAACCGCTGGGTCGACCGCCGTCGGCTCATGCTCAAACGACCCTTTTTAGCGACGCTCGAAAAAATCATGAATCCGTGCAGCGCCCGGATTCTGGTAACGCCGGTTTTTCAGGTTCCCTTTCAGATGAAAATGGCGGAACTGGCGCTCATGGCCGGTTTTGATGCTGTCATCGTGATGAAACGCGGATTGGAAGGCAGTCTTTCGCCGTCGACTAGCCGGAGCAGCGGCATTTTGTGCGCCGTCCGGACGGCCCGCGGTCACTTATTTTACCAGCATTTCGATGCCGACTTGCCTGCCTTTGCCGAATACCGCACGGCCAGTGACGAAATTGTGATGAACCTGCAGGTTAACGACAACGCCCGGCTCATCCGTAATTTCATGAATGAAGGCGAAACCGCCAACGACGACTTCGACAACCGCGTCCGCTTTACGCAGGCTCTGTTGAGCCGGGGCATGGACTGGATCGAGGGGCAACTCGACGGCCGGTCCATGAAAGACGTCCGGCTGAGCTAATCAGACCGATTTAGGCCGAAACACCTTCATAACGTCCGGATTGGTCGTCAGAAACGGGCCACCAATCAAATCGATGCAATATGGAATGGCCGGAAAAACCACCGACAGACATTGCTCGATAGCCGACGGTTTTCCGGGTAAATTCAGCATCAGCGTCTGGTTGCGAATCCCGGCGGTCTGGCGCGACAGAATGGCCGTCGGCACGTATTTCAGACTTTCCTGCCGCATCAGCTCACCAAATCCCGGCATCATTTTCTGACAAACCGCTTCGGTGGCTTCCGGTGTTACGTCGCGCAAGGCCGGGCCGGTGCCGCCCGTCGTTACCACCAGACAGCAGCCTTCCGCGTCGGCGAGTTCAATCATCGTGGCTTCCAGTTGGGGTTGCTCGTCGGGAATAACCCGATAGACCGGCTCCCAGTCACAACTCAGGTATTTTGTCAACAAACTCACCACGGCTTTGCCGGGAATGTCTTCGTAAATGCCCGCGCTGGCCCGGTCAGACACATTGATTACACCGATACGAATTGGAGTTGCCATGAAACGCCTTTTAGAATGATGGCGCAAAGATACACGCAAGCGCGCGACGGAATGGCTAGTTTCTGTACTTTTGCGAAATCAACCCCAACGCCATGCCCCGAATTCCGTCCCGTTTTATTCCCGTTTTGCTGGTTCTGGCCGGAGCGTTGTTCTATTTCCCGTTTCTGGGCCGTGTTCACCTCTTCGACTGGGACGAGATCAATTTTGCCGAGTCGGCGCGGGAAATGATCGTGACGGGCAACTACACCCGGGTTCAGATCAACTTTCAGCCATTTTGGGAAAAACCGCCCCTGTTTTTCTGGCTGCAGGTGCTGGCCATGAAAGCATTCGGCATCAACGAGTTTGCCGCCCGGTTTCCCAATGCCATCATGGGCATCGTCACGCTGCTGGTTCTGTATTTCGTGGGGAAAAAGATCGTCGATGAGCGGTTTGGTCTGCTGTGGGCGCTGGCCTATTTCGGTTCCCTAACGCCCCATCTCTATTTCAAATCCGGCATTATCGACCCGACCTTCAACCTGTTTATCTTCCTGAGTGTCTGGTTCATCGCCCAGGCGGTTTCGGCTTACGGCACGCCCAAAGCCACCCGGCTGGCAGCTTTTTCGGGGTTGTTCGTCGGGTTGGCGGTGTTGACCAAAGGCCCCGTGGGCGGTTTGCTGCTCGGCCTGACGTTTCTGGTTTACTGGGCCATTCAGCGGTTTCGGCCGATCCTCCGTTTTCTCAACGGTTTATTGTTTTTTGGTTGCGGGCTGGCCGTAGCCTCGGTCTGGTTTGGTCTGGAGCTGGTCAAAAACGGTTTCTGGTTTTTCGAAGAATTTTTCCGCTACCAGATCCGGCTGTTCTCCACGCCCGACGCCGGTCACCAACAACCATTTTACTACCATTTTGTGGTGGTTTTGCTAGGCTGTTTTCCAATGTCGCTGCTGGCGATTCGCGGTTTTTTTGCGGATGCTCGTCCAGATTTTTGGGGTGCTCGTCCAGATTTGCAATCTGGACGGTTTTCTGTGGCGGATTTGCAATCCGCAGTTCCAATACCAGAATCCGCTGCGGATTACAAATCCGCCACAGAAAACCGTTCAGACCGGAATGCCGGACCGTTAAAATCTGAACGAGCATCCGGCTACAAATCTGAACAGGCGGTTTCGTTCCGGCGCTGGATGATCATTCTGTTTTGGGTCGTGATGATTTTATTCTCCATCGTCAAAACCAAAATCGTTCATTATTCGTCGATGGCGTGGTTTCCGGTTTCCTACCTGGCCGCTACGGTTTTGTACAGCTATCTGAATGGCGCGCTACAATGGAACCGCTGGCTAACCATCGGCATTGCCATCATTGGTGGCGTATTGGCTCTTTTGATTACGGCCTTGCCGCTGGTTGGAATGAATGCCGCCGACCTGATTCCGTACATCAAAGACCGGTTTGCGGCCGCCAACCTGACCGCCCCCGTCGAATGGCAGGGCTGGGAATGGATGATCGGGACGGCGTATGGACTGATCATTCTGGGTTTGTTAGTACTGCGGCAAAAACGGCCCGTCGGCAGTGTGGTGACCTTGTTTCTGGCGACCCCGGTTTTGTTGTGGTTTGTGTTACCGGCGATTGTTCCTAAAATTGAACGGTATACGCAGGGCGCAGTCATTGATTTTTACGAAGCCAAACAGGGGCAGGATGTGTACATTGAGCCCATCGGCTATAAAAGTTACGCTCACCTGTTTTATTTCCAGAAACCACCGCCGACCAATTCCAGCAGCTACCGGGAGGATTGGCTGATCAACGGCCCGGTCGATAAACCAGCTTTTTTCGTCACCCGCAACATCAACATTGATCAATACCGCTATCATCCGAATCTGGAAATCATTCGGGAGGAAGCCGGTTTTGTTTTCCTGCGGAGGAAACCGGCATTCAAGTGATTGAAGGTAGTATTCCGTTTTGCCAACAAACGGGTCAGTTTATTACTGCGAAGCGAAAACGATCAGGTGCTTTGATACCGATCTTTCAGGTATTTCACCGAATTCTGCACCATTTGGCCCAGGACACCCGTGTTGATGTCTTCCAGTTTTTGGATGTAAATACAGCCTTTCCCGGTTTTGTGCTTGCCAAACTGGTGTAACAATGGCTCTTTCTGGTCGAAATCGGAAGCCATGTATAGGGTAATGGCATTGGCGCGGGAAGCCAGACCAATCAGCGGGGCATCACCTTCATGGCCGCTCTCGTATTTGTAATGGTAACTGCCGAAACCGACAATACCCGTGCCCCACATTTTAGGTTCAAGCCCGGTTTGTGCGGTGATGAAGGCAACCAGTTCCGTGCAATCGCTGCGTCGTTTCTCATTTGCAATCGCATTCAGATAAGCGGATGCGCTGTGCTCGGTTTCCGTTGTTTTATTTTTTGCCATGATCGTCGGTCTATCGCAGTCAGCTACCTTCTAAAAATAGTAAAAACGGCTCATATCGTATCAGAAAATTGAACGACGGGTTGAATTTATAGCAGCTAAAAGGCAGATTCAGCCAGAAATTTTAAAGATGGGTGAAATGCTTTACCTTGTAGCTATGAAACTACTCTTCTTCGTGGCAGTTTGGCTTTCGGTGGCTCAGGCCGCGTTTGCCCAATCGACCGCCAGCACAAGTGCACCGAAACTACCCCGCATTGCCATCGCCGGATTAGGCATCGAATCCAGCACGTTTTCTCCGGCGGTTACCCATGAAGAAGCTTTTCACGCCCGGTATGGCGGGGAGATCTACAACGCTTACCCGTTTATGATGCCGGTTTCGCCCCTGCGCAAACAAGCGGTTTGGGTGCCAACCATCGTCGGAAAATCGCTGCCGGGCGGAGCCGTGACCCGGGAAGCCTACGAATCACTGGTCAGCAAAACGCTGGATTCGCTCAAAAAATATGGCCCCTACGACGGGTTGTATTTTGATATTCACGGCGCCATGAGCGTCAAAGGGCTGGACGATCCGGAAGGTGATTTCATTACCCGAATTCGCCAAGTAATCGGTTATAAAACCCTCATTTCCACGTCGATGGATTTGCACGGCAACGTGTCGTGGCGACTCGCCCAAAACACGGATTTGATGACCTGTTACCGGATGGCTCCGCACGAGGATGCCATGCAAACCAAAGAACGGGCCGTCGTCAACCTGCTGGAGCGCATCAAAAGCGGCAAGGGAAAACCGGCCTACAAAGCCTGGATTCCGATCCCGATTCTGTTGCCGGGCGAAAAAACGAGTACGCGCATCGAACCCGGCAAAAGTCTGTATCAACAAGTCGCCCCTCTGGCCGACCACCAGGCTGGCATTGTCGATGCGGCCATCTGGATTGGTTACGCCTGGGCGGACGAGCCCCGCAACCATGCCGTGGTGATGGCGGTCGGTGATGACAAAACCAAGGTCATTCAAACGGCCGAGAAACTGGCGCAGGCGTTCTGGAAGGTCCGCAACCAATTCGATTTTGTTGCTCCGACGGGCAAACTGGAAGACGTTCTGGCTAAAGCCTTAGTCAGCCCGAAGCATCCTTTTTTCATCAGCGATACCGGCGACAACCCGACGGCGGGTGGTGCGGGTGACGTCACCTGGACGCTTACGCAGATTCTGAAGCGTCCGGAATTTCAGCGGGCGGATGGCCCGTCGTTGATCTACGCATCGATTCCCGATCCGGAACTGGTGAAAAAGGCGATGGCAGCGGGCATTGGGGGCCAGGTGGAAGGCGTTGCGGGTGCCATCGTCGATGCCCGGTTTGCCCCGCCGGTTCCGCTGAAAGGCACCGTCGAAGCCATTGTCAAAGGCGATATCAACGCAGAGGTTGAGGTGGTCGTGAAAGTAGGGAGCGTACGCGTTATTGTTACCCAAAAACGAAAACCGTATCACAAGGAAATCGACTTCACCCGCTTAGGCCTGAATCCCCGCCAATCGGACATTGTGGTCGTCAAAATCGGCTACCTTGAACCGGAGTTGTATGCCATGCAGGCCGACTGGATCATGGCACTGACACCCGGGGGCGTCGATCAGGATTTGGCGCGATTGCCGTACAAACGGATCAAACGACCGATGTTTCCCTTCGACGCGACCATGAAAACCCCGGATTTGTCGGCGAAACTGGTGCCGTTGTCGGGGGAAGGGAAGTAGTTGAAACTGAAGAAATTCAACACTACCGGAAGCTTGTAAATAGTACAAAGAATGCCAACTATGAGGTGATGCCCATACCTGACAGTTGTTTAAGTGCCAGCGGCACGTAATGTTAATAGCAAATCAGTATTTTAAGAGTTCCAGGCGTGCCGGAGGTACGCGATATAGGCTTAGTTGCGTACCTCCGGCACGCCTGGAACTCTTAAAATACTGATTTGCTATTAACATCGGACCCCTCCGGGGTCAATAATCTCACAGTTTGCGTTAAAAAGAGACTATTTATCGGCAGAAAACTTCTGCTGAACACCTTTTACAAATTCGACCGGTACTCCCGCAATGTCGCCTATTTTTTCAAGACTGTAATCGAGTTTCTTTAAAAGGCTGGCAACCACCTTTTCTTCTCCTTTGTCAAAACCGATCAGATAAGCTGCGTCCTTTTCGATACTTACAAATTTGGCAATGCTATCCATAGCGAGGTCTCTGAGTGGTTTTCCTAAATTACGCAACTAACTGAAATGCCTTTTTAACGCAAAATCCCCGACAGCCGTTTCTTCAACCGTGTTGAAAAACTTTGCCTACTGCTTCATCCAAATCTCCTCAAAATAAGCATCCAAATGATCCAGATCGCATTCCGACGTGATGGCAGCGACGGACGGACTGGCGATGGTCAGACGGGACGTTTGCTCCGGCTCACAACGCGCATTGGTTCCCACAGCACGAATCGCGAGGGCCATGCAATCACCCAGTTGCCAGCTTTCGCTCTCCAGAACCAGGCGCTTCGCGTCGCTCCGGTCACACAAGGCAAGGCGCTTGGTCGGTCTCTTTTGGCCTTGCCCGTGTTGCGCAATGAAGGCGGTTTGCAGCGGTTCACCGTATTCGCAGGTAATCCGAAACAAGCGGTTTTCGTAAAAGACGAGGAATAATGACGCAACCAGAATACCCTGAATTTCAATAGAATCTGCTTTAAAAACGCGAATATTCGTGCAGGATAAGGCGAGCGTTCCCTTGACAACCACCAGTTCCTGTTCCTGAAAACCGGGCTGCGGCAAAGCGTCCGGCGTCGTCATCCCAATTCGAAACGGCCCCAATCCAACCCCATTCAACTGGCTGTAGAGCGGATATGGGAAAAGAAACAGGATCAGAATAAGATAGTTCATGGATCGCAATTTCGTGGAAACAGGCCAAATCGCAAGAAACCGGGCTTATTTCCCCAGACCCAACTGCAAAAAAGCGGTCAGTTCCATGAGCCAGGCCACGCCGAGGTGAATGATAATACCGCCCCAGATGCTGCGGGTCTGGAGGGCAATGACGCCCAGGATATAACCGCCAAAAATGGAGCTGATCGTTTCGCCGGGCGGTTTTCCGAAGTGAATGAAGGCATAGGTGATAACCATCGGAAAAACCGCTCCCCGGCCCAGAATCCGCGCCATGCCGATCACCAGAAAACCGCGAAACATCAACTCCGTCGGCACAAAATCCCAGCCGTAGGCCAGTTCATACACCACGGCGGTTACCCATTCCGGCACGTTGAAAAACTCGTTGGCGTTGGTGTCGCGGTAGGTTGGATACGATTCCAGAAAAGATGGCTGGAAAGACGCGTAGGTAATCAACGGCACCATGCACAGCAGCAGAATAAAATAAATTTTCAGCCCTTTCCACTTCGGCCGCATGCCGTAAAAACCGTTCGATTCTTTTTCGACGAAGTTGTAAAATAAAATCAGTGGCAACAAAACCGTCAGCAGCGACTGCCAGTTACGCAGGCAATAAAACGCAAACTGGTAAATCTGACCGTCAAAAACCGCGTGACTCCAGTCATTGAATCCGTAAAAACCGGCATACCAGCTATAGATCGCCAGACCCGTCAGACTATACACCCAGAAATCCCGCCGTCGCCAGATGTCCAGCCGCCGGTGAAAACGCGTCCACAACCACACCCCGGAATAATAGGCAAACGCATACAGCAGAAAATAGAACAGAATCCGGATGTTTTCGCCCCGGTACGCGTCGATGTAACTATCCTCAAAATCAAGATAATAATTGATGCTGATGCAAACCGCCAGAAACACAGCGGCTGCGGCATATAAGTCGGCGCGAAAGTCGGCTTTCAGGTGTTCGCGGAGGGATCGGAGCAGGGTACGCATGGTGGTTCAAAGGTGGTGGAAAGCCGCCAGCAAACCAAAGCCGTTCCGTTGGCAACGTCAGCGAGATAGGGTGAATCGTAACTTATGAACGTTGAATTGTGCCGAAAAGCCCGAAGGGCTGAAACATGGATAACTACGGGGTATCGGCCCATTTGGTCACCATCGCCGGAACTTCCGGTTCTCCTTCGAAAAACGCGCCTTTTTTGCCCTGCGTCAGCGCCCAGCGGTGCATCCACGAAATACCACCTTTGCCAATATACCCATCCTTCGAGCGGTAGGCTTCGTCGTTCAGGGCTTCGTCCAGCGAGATAAAGGTGTAACCGCTCTGACTCAGCCGTTTCAGTAAATCACCCATATAAACCGCATTGATCGTATTGGCGTGCGTCAACAACGTCTGCGGAATGGGTCGGCCAAAAAGCGAATCCGACTGCGCTTCGTAGTAGCGAACACAGGCCGTCATGTAGTCCATATACTGCCGCCCGACCTCGGCCGCCGACGCGGTATCGCCTTTCAGCAGTGCGTTGTCGTAGGCGTGGGAAAACAGATAATCATAATTATCGACCGTCACAGGCGCTTCAAGGTAGTTGTGTTGCACGAGAAACCGCTCCAGGGAATCTTTTTTGGCGGGCGTTTCCCCCTTGCGGAGGAACGGATGCCGGAAAAACCGGAACGGCTTGCCGCGTTGTTCCACCAGGGATTTGACGATTTTCTCACCGTCCATTACTTCGTCCCGGTAGTCCGGGATCGTAATAACCGTATAGTCTTTGTGCGAAAACGTATGATTTCCGAGTTCCAGCCCGGCATCGAGCCACAATTTTAGTACATTGACCTGATTTGGATCGGGAACGCCATTGCGGTATAACCCCTGCGAAACCACAAACCCGATGGCCGGCACGCGGTGCGTCTGAAAATGCCGGACCAGTTTTTGATTCATGATCAGCCGACCGTCGGGGGTTCGGTAATAGCTGGTCACGCCCGGCAGATCGTCGACGGTGATCACCATTTTTTTCTGCGCCCAGAGTTGGGAAGTCAGTAACCAAAAACCGATAAAAAGCCGGAAGCGCAGCCTGAAAGCCTGATTTTTAGATCCGATTATGATGTTGTTATTCGCCCTTACTTTAACCACCGTTGCCATTCTTGTTCGCATTGTATCGAGCCCTTTATCGAATGTTTTCCAGAAACAACTTACCCAACGCGCTGCCGAACCCCTGTTTGTCTCCTCCGCAACCTATGGCTTTTTGAGCATATTAACAATCCCGTTCTGGTCTGAACTGGAGTTGGCCGAACTCCCCCCCGCATTCTGGTGGGATGTGCTCGTTTTCAACCTGATCGGCGTCCTGGGAAATGTTCTCCTGATCAAAGCCATCCGAACCGGCGAGTTATCCGTTCTCGGCCCGGTCAATGCCTACAAATCCGTTGTCAGCCTGGTGCTGGGCATTCTGTTGCTGAACGAAATACCCAGTTGGATCGGTGTGGTGGGCGTCGTGCTGATTGTCGCCGGGAGTTACGTGGTGTTGGGTTCCGGACAGAGCGGACGCGGTTTCTCGCTGGACATTCTGAAAAAACCAGAAATTCAGTTTCGCCTGATCGCGCTGGTTTGCTCGGCCATCGAAGCGGTTTTCATCAAACGCGCCATGCTCTTGTCTACGCCCATGACCACCTTTGTGCTCTGGTGCGTGCTGGGTTTTCTGTTTTCCTTCGGTTGGGTACTGCTGACGCTGCGCAGTCGCTGGAAAGAACAGATCCGGGTCTTTTCTGCTTACAAAGGGACCTATGCCGCGCTGTTTGTTGCAACGGGGTTGATGCAGTTTTCGACCAATACGGCGTTTGGCGGCATGCAGGTGGGGTATGTGCTCGCCCTGTTCCAAACTTCGGCCCTGCTCAACGTCCTGTTTGGCTACCAGTTTTTTAAAGAGCAGAACATCGTCCAGAAACTCATCGGCGCGGTTATTATGGTGACCGGGGCGGTTTTGATTGTTGTTTTTAACTAAATATAACCTATGAAAGCCGTCCTCTGCCGCCAGTATGGCCCGCCCGAAACCCTGACTGTGGAAGAAACCGCGTCGCCGAAAGCATCCCCGGGCAAGTTGGTGATTCAGATGAAAGCCTGCGGAGTCAATTTTCCCGATACGCTGATGATTCAGGGGAAATACCAGTTCAAGCCGCCGTTTCCGTTCTCGCCCGGTGGTGAGGTGGCCGGGGTGGTCAAAGAAGTGGGCGAAGGCATCACGCATGTGAAACCGGGTGATCATGTCTTTGCACTCACCGGCTGGGGCGGTTTTGCCGAAGAGGTGCTGGCCGACGATTTCAAGACCTTTCCCATTCCGCCCGGCATGGGTTTCGTCACGGCGGCCTCGCTCATGTACACCTACGGCACGTCGTACCACGCGCTGAAAGACCGGGCCAATCTCCAACCCGGCGAAACCCTGCTGGTGCTGGGAGCCGCCGGGGGCGTTGGTCTGGCCGCTGTCGAATTGGGCCGGATCATGGGCGCGAAAGTGATTGCGGCCGCTTCGACCGACGAAAAGCTGGAACTCTGCCGACAAACCGGAGCCAGTGATACGATTAATTACAGCCGGGAAGACCTCCGCGAACGAATTAAGGAAATTACCGGCGGCTCCGGCGTCGATGTCGTGTATGATCCCGTTGGCGGCAGCCTCACCGAAGCGGCTTTGCGCTCCGTCAATTGGCGCGGGCGGTATCTGGTCGTGGGCTTTGCGGCTGGTCAGATTCCGGCGATTCCGCTCAATTTGCCGCTCCTGAAAGGCTGTTCGGTGGTTGGCGTGTTCTGGGGCGCATTTGCCGAAAAACAGCCGAACGATAATTCTAAAAATGTTCAGGCGTTATTGTCGTTTTATGAACAGGGGCAGATAAAGCCCCACATTCAGGCGAAATACCCGCTCGATAAAGTACCGCAGGCCCTCACTGAAATGATGAATCGCCAGGTAATGGGAAAACTGGTGATTACGCCCTGAACGGTTATTTTTGACCAGGATTTAGCAGATTAAAAGGATTGACAGGATGTAAAAACCGTCCACTTTTGAGAAAAAGATAAGACTGTACGAATTTAAAACACTTCACAACGCATGGCAACTTCCACACCCGACCTATCCGGACTGAATTTTAACCTGACTGAAGAACACCTGGCCGTGCAGGAAGCCGCCCGGGATTTTGCACAGACCGAACTGCTGCCCGGCGTGATCGAACGCGATACGGCCGCCAAGTTCCCCACCGAACAGATTCGGCGCATGGGCGAGCTGGGTTTTCTGGGCATGATGGTATCGCCAGACTACGGCGGTGGCGGAATGGATACGGTTTCGTACGTCATTGCGATGGAAGAAATTTCGAAAGTCGATGCTTCCTGTTCCGTCGTGATGTCGGTCAATAACTCGCTGGTTTGCTGGGGGTTGGAAGCCTTCGGCACGGAAGAGCAAAAACAGAAATACCTGACGCGGCTGGCTGCGGGCGAAATCATCGGAGCGTTTTGCCTTTCGGAACCGGAAGCGGGGTCGGATGCCACGTCACAGCACACCACCGCCATCGACCACGGCGATCATTATATTCTGAACGGCACCAAAAACTGGATTACGAACGGTGGCTCGTCGGAAGTTTGCCTTGTTATGGCACAAACCGATGTAGAAAAAAAACACCGGGGCATCAATTGTCTGATTGTCGAAAAGGGGCTGAACGGTTTCGTCGTCGGGAAAAAAGAAGATAAAATGGGTATCCGGGCGTCGGACACGCATTCGCTGATGTTCACGGATGTACACGTGCCGAAAGAAAACCGGATTGGCGACGACGGTTTTGGTTTCAAATTTGCCATGTCAACCCTGAACGGCGGCCGCATCGGCATTGCCGCCCAGGCCCTCGGCATTGCGTCCGGTGCCTACGAGCTGGCGTTGGCGTATTCGCAGGAACGACAGTCGTTTGGAAAGAAAATCTTTGAGCATCAGGCCATTCAGTTCAAACTCGCCGAAATGGCGACGAAAATTGAAGCCGCCCGCTTGCTGGTTTACAAAGCCGCCCGACTGAAGGACGAACACAAGGATTATGTGCAGGCAGCGGCCATGGCCAAACTGTTTGCGTCGGATGTCGCGATGTGGGCCACCACCGAAGCCGTCCAGATTCACGGCGGCTACGGCTACGTAAAAGAGTATCACGTAGAGCGGCTGATGCGAGACGCCAAGATCACCCAGATTTATGAAGGTACGTCCGAAATCCAAAAATTAGTAATCGCCCGGGAACTGCTTAAATAGAACTTTTTTACCGTTAGCACAATTTTTTTAAAAAACACGCGCGCTACTTTATTGGTATCGCGCTATTTTTTTTATCTTTTCGCAAGAACGAATGTTGTATTAGATTTGTACAATTTATTAGTTTTGTGCAACTTTGCAATTATTATCATGTAGATACATCACTTTCCCCATATGGAAGACTATAATAAGATTATCGAATCGCTGGGTGTGAAGTTCATCAAGGCCCGAAACATCCGCATTTTACAGCCCATAACCATCAAAAACTATTACGATGTTGAAAATACGCTGACCGTTCTGTACAACGGCGAGGTATCGTTCGGCGAAGAAAAAGTGAAGGTGGAAACCGGCGATATGCTGTTTATTCCGGGCGGTAAACACATTACTGTGACGTATGGCGACGCTTCACAACCCAAAACGGTCTCGAATGAAGAATTTATGATTCATCGGGAGCTGTATTTTGAAGCCAACCGCGATCCGCAGAAAATCGCCAACATGCCAAACTCCTTCGGCTATGTGTCGTTCGAAGCCAAGGTGTTCGACTCGGTAAACTTCTTCAACTCGCTGGATGTGCCGCCGTTTATCATCAAACGGGAAGATTCGCTGGTGCAGACGATCAACCAGATTCTGGCCGAAGAAATGCTGGATACCGCCGGTAAAGGCCGGATCATCAAGATCAAGACCGAAGAAATTGTTATCGAAGTGATTCGGTACATTTTGAAAAACCGCCTGTTCGTCGAGCAGTTGGTGACCAACAGCACCTATTTCAAAGATCCGCGCCTGATCGACATCTTCGCCTACATTAAAGACAACCTGGGCGGTGATTTGTCGAACAAGGTGCTGGCGAATGTGGCCAACGTGTCGGAAGATTACGTCGGACAGTATTTCAAGATGCTGACCGGGATCAATCCGCAGGATTACATCGAATACCAGCGGATGGAAGCCGCCGTTGGGTTGCTCCGGACGTCGAAGAAAAGCATCCGGGCCATCGGCGCCGAAGTGGGTTACAAAGACACGGCTTATTTCTGCCGCCGGTTCAAGATGATGTTCGGGATTCCGGCCGGCAAAATGCGCCGTCGGGAGTCGCTGATGAATGTGTAACGGGTAAAAAGCCACTACATAAAGCGGGGCACAAAGACTGATGGAAGTGATTTCCTCCGGTCTTTGCGCCCCGCTTTGTTTATTTTCCTTATTTTTTACGCCAACTGCCGGTTTACATCCTGAACCGCAGCCGCGATTTCCGGTAGTAAATCCGGGTTTTTCTCAATGCCGTTGCCGACCACAATCACATCGGCACCGGCTTGCAGAGCTACCTGCGCCCGTTCTACGGAGTTGATGCCTCCCCCAACAATGATGGGCGTATCGACGCAACTGCGTACGGCAGCAATCATTTCCGGCGAAACCGGGCGACGGGCTCCACTGCCTGCGTCCATGTAAATCAACTTCAGGCCGAGCATTTCGCCCGCCATCGCCGTACAGGCCGCAACACCCGGTTTGTCGTAGGGTAAAGGCGTCGTATTGCTGATGTATGACACCGTGGTTTGCACCCCGCTGTCGACCAGCATATAGCCCGTGGGCAAAATTTCCAAACCACTTCTTTTTAAAAGCGGAGCGGCAATAACGTGCTGACCGATCAAAAACTCCGGATTTCGGCCCGAAATCAGCGAAAGCAGCAGAATGGCATCCGCGCTGGGTTCAATATGAAGGCTGTTACCAGGAAAAAGAATGGCCGGAATATGGGTATACGTTCGAATGGTTTCAATGACTTCGGGCAGAATGAAGTTGGTAATCAGACTACCGCCCACAAAAAAGAAGTCAACCCGGTTTTCAACACTCCGAATCAGCAGGTCCTTAAACGAATCTTGCTCGATCTTATCCGGGTCGAGCAAGACAGCAAATGACTTTTGCCCTGTTTCCTTGCGGCTGGACAGGGTGTTCAATACGTTACGGGTACTGGCCTGGTTCTGGTTGTGTGGTTGCATTATTCTGACGTAAACGCGAAATAAAATCAGTAACCTGCTGCCGGGCTAGATTCGTCAGAATTGACGTCACGATCCCGGTGATAGCACCACCGATTGCCGATTTTGCGGGAGCCTCTTCTGCGGCTTTTGCGGCCCGTCGCACCTGCGACCGGGTGCTGCCACCGGCATAGTCATCAGCCTCTTCGTAGTCGTCGTCATCGTATTCCAGATCCGATTTATCAGACTTCGGCAATACAATGCTGGCAACCACAAAGACGGCCAGACAAACTCCAGCTACCAACGCCACGGTTTTGCCGACTTCTGCGGCATCCTCTTTCAGTGCCTTGACGTTGGACTCAATCGAACTTTTATACTGCTCGGTGGCTTCCATCAACTCAGCCCGACGGGCTGAGGTATCTGAAAAGGGCACATTCGTATCCATAAAAAAGAGCGTTCTAAAATTAGTAAAAAAATGGATTGACTTATGATAAAGCTCTCTACTTAGTTAGTATTCGAGGGCAAATAAACGTTTTATTCCTTTCTCGAGCCGCTTTCGTTGAGCGATTCCCGCGTTTGATCCATCAAATCCTGGATGGTTTCGGCCCGTTCCTCTGCTTTTTTCTCCTGGGCATTTTTAAGCATGTTGTAGGTCATCTTCCGCAGCATTCCCTCCACCGGCCCTTTGGCAAAAGCCCAGATCAGCGTTAGCAGCAGAAAAAAACCGGCCACGATCAGAAATCCCAGATAGCGGCTATCCAGCACTTCGTTAAGATAAGCCGCTAATAATGAGAACAGAAAAATGGTCGTAATGGTCGCTAGAAACCCCAGTACAATTCCGTGTACCGCATTCAGGGCAATGTTTTCAACCTGGTTGCGCGTTTCCAGCTTGAATAACTCAATCCGCGCTTCCAGGTACTTAAAGATGCCTTCCCTGATTTCTTCTAATTTTTCTAACATAGCGGTTTGGTAGTAATGACTGCTCTAGTAGTTACCAATTATAGCCTATTTTGTTTGGAAAATTTTTTAGCAGAACCGGTTTTTTAGGCAGTGACTGTTTATTGGACGAAAAAATACGAATTAGTCATCACGCGCTACAAAAAAAATCCCGCTTCATTCGTGAAGCGGGTGATGTATGAGGAATTCTGTCCTGACGTATGTTGAGCAGAACTACGTCCGTTTCAGTTTTGCTTCGATCGTCTGCTGGGTGTGTGGAACGGCGCGCAACCGTTCTTTCGGAATCAGTCGGCCGGTATCGATGCAAATGCCGTAGGTTCCGTTTTTGATCCGCACCAAAGCCGATTCCAGTTGCTGAATAAATTTCTGCTGACGGGCCGCCAGTTGACTCAGGTTTTCGCGCTCACTGGTGTCGGCGCCGTCTTCCAGCAATTTGGATGTGCCCGATGTATTATCCGTGCCACTGTCGTTGCGCTTGCTCAGCGTCTCCTTGATGTAATTCAGCTCGTTTCGGGATGCTTCTAACTTCTGGCTAATCAGCACCTCAAATTCTTTTAGCTCCTCCTCCGAGTACCTTTTCTTGTCTTCCTGAACCATAGTACTGATCAGCTAGTTAAGTGGGTAAAATTTTCTCTGTCGATGAAATAACAAAATTACAACTCTATTGATTCTTTTTCAATCAATAGCGCCTACCGTTTAAAAAAAAGTTCAAAAAATAGTCATCGGTAAATATCCGAAAACACCAAGTAATATTTGGTTACCGAACGGCTTGTTTATGACGATGTTTGGTAGAAAACTGGTCGCGGAATACATGTTATTGAAACCGGAAATTAGATTAAATCACGAAAAAATAGTTCTTAAGATGCATCGTTATCTTTTTTGGTAAGTTTGCTGTGGCACCACATCAGAATTGCCAACTAAAAAAATAGGAATATGGCTTATATAGAACCAGCCCCCATAAAAGATAAAGAGAATCCGCTCGAATCCATGATGTCGCGGTTCGATGCCGCAGCGCAAATGCTGGGTATTACGGAAGAAATGTACTACATCCTGAAGGTTCCGGCGCGTCAGGTCATGGTGGGTTTGCCCATTACGATGGACGACGGATCGATCAAGGTTTTTGAAGGTCACCGCGTCATTCACTCCACCATCCTCGGTCCGTCGAAAGGCGGTATTCGGCTCGATCCGGGCGTTACGCTCGATGAAGTGCGCGCCCTGGCCGCCTGGATGACCTGGAAATGCGCCGTGGTCGATATTCCCTACGGTGGCGCCAAAGGCGGTATTGCCTGCAACCCGCGCGAAATGTCGGCGGGTGAAATTGAACGATTGATTCGGGCCTACACCGTGGCTATGCTTGATGTTTTCGGCCCCGACCGCGACATTCCGGCTCCCGACATGGGAACCGGCCCGCGCGAAATGGCGTGGCTCATGGACGAATATTCGAAATCCCGTGGGATGACCGTCAATGCCGTCGTTACCGGAAAACCGCTCGTGCTGGGCGGTTCGCTGGGCCGGACGGAAGCCACCGGACGCGGGGTGACCGTAGCCGCCCTGTCGGCGATGGACAAACTCCGGATGAATCCCTACCGGTCTTCGGCGGCCATTCAGGGTTTTGGCAACGTTGGTTCGTTTGCGGCTGAGTTGCTGCACGAACGGGGTGTGACGGTGATGGCGATCAGCGATGTGACGGGCGGGTATTACAACAACCGCGGCATCGACATCGGTGCGGCCCTTGCCTACCGCAACGCCAACAAAGGCACGCTCGAAGGATTCAATGGGGCCGAACGCATCACGAACGAAGAATTGCTCGCGTTGCCGGTCGATGTGCTGGTACCAGCAGCAAAAGAAGACGTGATCACGGCCGAAAACGCGGATTCGATTCAGGCAAAAATGATTGTAGAAGGCGCCAACGGCCCGACCTCAGCCAGTGCCGACGATATCATCAACGAAAAAGGCATTATGGTGGTGCCGGATATTCTGGCCAATGCCGGGGGCGTAACGGTTTCGTATTTTGAGTGGGTGCAAAACCGCATCGGCTACAAATGGACGCTCGACCGGATCAATCGCCGGGCCGACCGCAACATGAAAGATGCCTTCGACCGCGTGTTCGAAACGTCGCAGAAGTACAAGGTTTCGATGCGGCTGGCGGCCTACATCGTCGCCATCGACAAGGTAGCCAGCACCTACAAATTCAGGGGCGGCTATTGATTGGCAGGCAGATACGGTTTTTGGATTATGTTTGGTGGCGGCCTCAACTCTCCCCCAGATGTAGTCTGAAAACCGTATTGGTATATGGATTGAATGTCGCCAACAAATTGGAGCCAATGCGGTTTGTTTCGTACCTTCACCGCTCTAGCCCATCTTTTTAGACGCAACTGATTTTCCAATCGTATGACCATCCACAAGGAAGGATATCAAATTTTGTTCTGGACAGCTCTGATTCTGTTAGGAGTCAACATTTTATCCATCTTCTATTTGTTTACCGGTAACCAAACCGCCAGCACGCTTATTCTCATCGTCAGTCTGGTGCTGTTTTTCCTGGTGTTGCAATTTTTCCGGAAACCGCGCCGAACCACGCCCCTGAACGATAAACACGTCATTTCGCCCTGCGACGGCACGGTGGTGGTGATCGAGGAGGTGAACGAACCGGAATACTTCAAAGGACAGCGTCGGCAGGTGTCTATCTTCATGTCGCCATTGAATGTGCACATCAATTTTCACCCCGTCACCGGCACCGTCAAATACGTCAAATATTATCCTGGGAAGTACCTGGTGGCCTGGCATCCGAAATCGAGCACCGAAAACGAGCGGACTTCCGTCGTCATCAAGGCGAAAAACGGGGCCGAAATTCTCCTCCGCCAAATCGCCGGGGCTTTGGCCCGGCGGATTGTCTGGTATGCCAAAGAAGGGCAGCAGGTTGAGCAGGGCCACGAACTCGGTTTCATCAAGTTCGGCTCCCGCGTCGATTTGTTCCTGCCGCTGGATGCGGAGGTGAAAGTGAAGATTGGCGAGAAGACGAAAGGTGGGGTGACGGTGGTGGCGGATTTGTAAGCTTTCCTTTGCATGTGGCTGAAGCCTAGAAGAACCTATTTTTCGAAATGAATTCACAAAACCGCCCGGCTCTTATGGAACCGGGCGTTTTTTTTGAATCTTAGCTTCCCACTTCTAAAACGTGTACTTCGCCTGAGCTTGCACACCTACCTGCCAGTCCCGATACTGGCCATACTCATGCCGGATTAGGTAGCCATTGGGTTTTGATTTGAGCTTTTGCAACCGGTACAAAACCGTTGGCTGAACAATCACCGACCACCTCGAATTGATTCGGTACTGCGCTCCTAATCCCACCAGAACATTCGTCGTTACTTCGTTTGAGCGCGCTACGGTGAGATCATCGTTGTTCGGGTAAGGTCCAATGGCTCTCCGGTAATTCATATTGAAGACCAAACCCGTTGACAAATAAGGCGATAAGCGGTGTTTGGAAGGCGAAAAATTAATTAAAACCGGTAGTTGCAAATTGTTGTATATCGTTCGGCGGGTTGGTTCTGCGTCATAAGCAATTTCGTTTTTGAAGGCCTGAAAATCTATGTGCCCGGTCGAACGGTTGTACCATAATCCCGACGAAACCGACCAGTTGCGATGAAACTGGTAGTTCGCCGTCAGCCCGACGGTTCCGCCTTTGTCTTTGGCGATTACCCTGGCACTGCTGACATCGGGTGTACTATCATAAAATTTAGACACGTAATCCAGCTTTCGTTGCGTGGGTGAGATTGTCGCCGATACAGAAAACCGGCCCTGACTAAAAACGAGCGTTGGCGTGACAACGGCCAGCAGGAAGATGTAGCGTAGTGATTTTATAGCGCATTAAAATGAGTGTTCGTAAATAGATTGATATGATTCATGAACGAAAGAGGAAATCTACACCCGAACGGTTGTAAGGAATTTTCGTTTTAACATTTCTTATGATTGCACGATACTGGATTTGGAATCCCGCCTTACATGCGGATTATAACTGGGTCGTCCGAAGATGCGCTTTAGGAAGGACCAAGAGTGGCTCCGGCTGCCCGTTCTTGGTCAGCCAAAAAAGGTCACTTCGCGGATTACAAATCCGCTACAGAGAAGATCAAGATTGCAAATCTTGATCAGCAAATTACAAACCTTGATCAGCAAATTACAAACCTTGATCAGCAAATTACAAACCTTGATCAGCAAAAAAGCCCCCGCCTGACACCAGGCGAGGGCTTTTCCATATTTTCAATATAAAATTTACGACGCTGTCTCCACCGCTTCCTGCGCATATTCCTCCACCGGCAAACACGCACAGACCAGATTCCGGTCGCCATACGCGTTATCGATCCGGCTGACACTCGGCCAGAACTTGCGGGCTTTCACGTACGGCAACGGGAACGCGGCTTTTTCGCGGCTGTAGGGGCGGTTCCAGTCATCGGCGATAAACACGTTGACCGTGTGGGGGGCGTTTTTGAGAACGTTGTTGGCTTTGTCGGCTTTGCCTTCTTCCACCTCCCGGATTTCGGCCCGGATGCTGATCAGTGCTTCGCAAAACCGGTCGAGTTCGTCTTTCGATTCGGATTCCGTCGGCTCAATCATCATCGTGCCCGGTACTGGAAACGAAACCGTTGGCGCGTGGAAACCGTAGTCCATCAGCCGCTTCGCAATGTCTTCCACCTCGACACCCGCAGCTTTAAACGGCCGACAATCGACGATCATTTCGTGGGCGCAACGACCGTTTTTACCGGTATAGAGAATCGGATAATGTTCTTCCAGCTTCGCTTTCAGGTAGTTGGCGTTCAGAATGGCGGTTTTGGTCGCATTTGTCAACCCTTCTCCGCCCATCATCGCAATGTAGGCGTACGAAATCGTCAGGATGCTGGCCGAACCGTAGGGAGCTGCCGAAACCGCGTGAATCGCCTGTTTGCCGCCTGTTTCCACCACGGCATGACCCGGCAGGAAGGGCATCAAATGCTCAACGACCCCAATCGGCCCCATGCCCGGTCCACCACCGCCGTGCGGAATGCAGAAGGTTTTGTGCAGGTTCAGGTGACAAACATCGGCACCGATGGTCGCCGGACTCGTCAGGCCCACCTGCGCATTCATGTTCGCGCCGTCCATGTACACCTGACCACCGTGTTCGTGGATAATATCACAGATTTCTTTGATCGTTTCTTCAAAAACGCCGTGCGTTGATGGATAGGTCACCATCAGACACGACAGATCGTTGCTATATTGCTCGGCTTTCGCCCGCAGATCGGCCACGTCGATGTTGCCCCGTTCGTCACACTTCACAATCACGACTTTCATCCCGGCCATCACCGCGCTGGCGGGGTTCGTGCCGTGGGCCGACGATGGAATCAGCGACACATTCCGGTGGCCGTCGTTGCGGCTTTCGTGGTAGGCCCGAATCACCATCAAACCAGCGTATTCGCCCTGCGCCCCGGAGTTCGGTTGCAGTGACATGCCGGCAAAACCGGTTATTTCACTCAGCCATTTACTCAGATCATCGACCAGTTTCTGATAGCCCATCACCTGATCTTTTGGCGCAAACGGGTGTAAACCACCGAATTCGGGCCAGGTTACCGGAATCATTTCGGCGGTTGCGTTCAGTTTCATCGTGCAACTGCCGAGTGAAATCATCGAATGCACCAGCGAAAGGTCTTTTTCTTCCAGTGACTTCAGATACCGCAGCATTTGATGCTCGGTGTGGTGCGTGTTGAACACCGGATGCGTCAGATACGCCGATTGACGGATCAGTCGCTCCGGCCAGTTGATCGCCAGGGTTTCGATGGCGGCATCCATGTCGGCACAGATCCCGAAAACATCCAGCAACTGAACCACATCCTCGACGGTTTTCACTTCATCGAACGCAACGCAAACCCGTTCATCGTCCAGATACCGCAGGTTGATTCCCGCCGTCCGGGCCGATTTCCGCAACGATTCCACATCGTCCACCTCGACCGTAACGGTATCGAAGTAATTCTGCGTCTGAATTTTATAGCCATTCCAGCGTAAAACCGTCACAAACAGCTTCGTCATGCCGTGGATTCGTTCGGCAATGGCCCGAAGCCGTTGCGGCCCGTGGTACACCGCGTAACTACCCGCCATGACGGCCAGCAGCACTTGTGCTGTACAAATATTGGACGTTGCTTTTTCCCGGCGAATGTGTTGTTCGCGGGTTTGCAACGCCATCCGTAGGGCGGGATTGCCTTCGGCATCAATGGAAACGCCGATAATCCGACCCGGAATCTGCCGTTTGAAGGCTTCTTTGGTCGCGAAGAAAGCCGCGTGCGGGCCACCGTAGCCCATCGGAACGCCAAACCGTTGTGAAGAACCCACGACAATATCCGCCCCCATTTCACCCGGAGGAGTCAACAGCGTAAGGCTCAGAAGATCAGCGGCAACGGCCACAAAGATATTCTGCTCATGGGCCGCCGTAATGAGATCGGTATAATCAAACACCTCGCCGTCTGACGCCGGGTATTGCAGCAACATCCCGAATAGATCGTCGGACGTAATGTTTACTTTCCGGTGATCGCCCACCTGAACGGCGATGTTCAGGGGCGTGGCACGGGTTTTGATGACGTCAATGGTCTGCGGATGGCAGCTCTCCGACACGAAGAATGTCGTAGCGTTCTTTTTGGCCGCCGGGCGCTGGGCATACAGCACATGCATGGCTTCGGCCGCAGCCGTGCCCTCATCGAGCAGCGACGCATTGGCGATTTCCATGCCGGTCAAATCGATGACGACGGTCTGGAAATTCAGCAGGGCTTCCAGCCGACCCTGAGCAATTTCGGCCTGATACGGTGTATAGGCGGTATACCAGGCCGGATTTTCCAGTATATTGCGCAGAATGACGTTCGGCGTAATGGTATCGTAGTAGCCCGTGCCGATGTAAGATTTATTCAGTTTGTTAAGCTGGGCGAGCTTTTTAAAATCGGCCAGAAACTGGTACTCGGATTTGGCTTCGGGCAGATCGAGCGGTTTTTCGAGCCGGATCAGGGCCGGAACCGTTTGTTCGATGAGTTCGTCCACCGAATCGACTCCGATGGTTTTCAAAATGGCATTCGTTTGTGAAACATCCGAGCCGTTGTGACGGTCTTCGAAACGTTCCTGATAGTGTAGGTCGAGCTTCATTACCAGTGAAGTGTGATTGAAAGCGATTGAGATAACCGGGTTAAACTGCGGTTGCCGAAAGCAATGACGTAAATACAAAAATACAAAGAATAAATGAACCCGATTGGTTCCCACCGACGAATCCGGCCACGATTTGATTTTATCCGGTAAATGTGTAAATTTTTAATTCTCCGGCACAAAAAAATTTACGATCAACAGACAAAGCAATCTTATATTACCGTCAATTTTTTCAATGAAACCCGATAGTTGTTTGTCAACAAAACCGATCAGTATGAAAGTCGTCATTTTAGCGGGAGGCCTGGGAACGCGCCTGAGTGAAGAAACCATTGTGAAGCCCAAACCCATGGTGGAAATCGGCGGTATGCCCATCCTATGGCACATCATGAAAATATACTCTTCACACGGCTACAACGACTTTATCATCTGTCTGGGGTATAAAGGGTATATGATTAAGGAGTACTTTGCCAATTATTTCCTTCATCAGTCCGACATTACCATCGATCTGGCTACCAATTCATTACAAGTACACGATTCAGCCGCCGAGCCCTGGAAAATCACGCTCGTGGATACGGGAAAAGACAGCATGACCGGCGGCCGTATCAAACGGGTCCAGCGGCACATTGGCAACGAGCCGTTCCTGCTGACGTATGGCGACGGCGTTGGCAATGTGGACATCACGGCTCTGGTTGCCTTTCATCACCAGCACGGCAAACGATGCACCCTGACGGCGGTTCAGCCATCGGCGCGGTTTGGGGCGCTGGATGTGGGCGACGACCATACCGTCCAGTCGTTTCTGGAAAAACCGAAAGGCGATGGCGCGTGGATTAACGGCGGTTTTTTTGTCTGCGAACCGGCGGTTTTCAACTACATTGAGGGCGACGATACCGTTTGGGAACGAAAACCGATGGAAACCCTGGCGGCCGAAAGGCAAATGATGGCTTTTAAACACGATAGTTTCTGGAAACCGATGGACACCCTCCGCGACAAACTGGAACTGGAAACCGCCTGGAACACCGGGCAGGCGGAGTGGAAAAGCTGGTAATTTTAGCAGAACCATGACAACACTTTTTGCAGGTATCTATCACAATAAAACCGTCCTGATTACCGGCAATACCGGTTTTAAAGGCTCCTGGCTGGCGTACTGGCTTCATCAAATGGGTGCCAAAGTAGTTGGTTATGCCCTCCCGGCGCCAACCACGCCGAATCATTGGGGCTTGCTCGATCTAATCATTCCGCACCAAACCGGCGACATCCGGCAACTGGACAGCCTGCGAAACACGTTCGACCGGTATCAACCGGAGGTCGTGTTTCATCTGGCGGCTCAGTCACTGGTGCGGTATTCATATCAGCATCCGCTCGAAACCATCGAAACGAACATCGTCGGCACGGCCCATGTGCTGGAGTGCGCCCGGCAGTCGGCTTCGGTGCGGGCCGTCGTGGTGGTCACCAGCGATAAATGCTACGACAATCCGGAAGACGGAAAACCGCTGGTCGAAACCGATCCCATGGGGGGCTACGACCCCTACAGCATGTCGAAAGGTGGTGCGGAGCTGGTGACCGCCAGTTACCGGAATTCCTTTTTCAACGTCAGCCAGTACGGCAAAACGCATCAGGTTCTCGTGGCGAGTGCGCGGGCCGGGAATGTCATCGGCGGGGGCGACTGGGCCGACGACCGCTTGATCCCGGATTTGATCAAAACGACCCAAAGCGGGCAACCAGTCGTAATTCGAAACCCGGAAGCCATTCGGCCCTGGCAACACGTTCTGGAACCCCTTTCGGGCTATCTGCTCCTCGGCCAGAAACTGCTGGAAGGCAATACGTCGGCGGCTGGCGGCTGGAATTTCGGTCCGTCGCTGTCAGACGTTTTGCCCGTCCGGGAGATGGTCCGTCAGGCCCGGCAGCAATGGGATGCAATTTCGTATCAGGAATTACCGGCCGAAACCAATCCGCACGAAGCGCATTTTCTGAGCCTTGATTGCACAAAAGCGGATCAGCAACTGACCTGGCGACCGGTTTGGGATACGGAAACCGCCCTGCTATACACCATAAACTGGTACAAAACGTATGCAAAAAGCCAGCAGATCAGTACATATTCCGACCTCGCGGCTTATGTACAACGGGCAAAAGAGGCAAATTCAATCTGGGCAGTATGATTTTTACAGAAACGTCGTTGACCGGTGCGTATCTCATTTCTCCGAAACCGTTTCGGGATAATCGGGGCTGGTTTGCCCGCATCTATTGCCGCCGGGATTTCGAAGCCGTCGGGCTGGCGGCCGACTGGGTGCAGATGAACCACTCGATGACGCAGCAAACCGGGGCCATTCGCGGAATGCATTACCAAAATCCGCCCCACGCCGAAATCAAGCTCGTGCGCTGCATTGCCGGTCGGGTCTTTGACGTCATCATCGATTTGCGGGCCGGATCACCGACTTTTGGACGATGGTTTGGAACCGAATTATCCGCCGAAAACCAGCAGATGCTGTATATTCCGAAAGGATTTGCCCACGGTTTTCAAACGTTGACGGAACATTGCGAACTGGTGTATTGCCACAGCGACTATTACACGCCCGGCAGCGAAGGAGCGGTTCGTTACGACGATCCGCAGATCGGCATCGAATGGCCGCTGCCAGCCGCCGACCTATCGGCCCGGGATGTGGCCCATCCCCTTTTGGACCCTTCTTTTCACGGTTTAACTTTCTGATTCATGGAGTGCCGCTTCTGTAAAACTCCGTTGCAACACGTCTTTATCGATCTGGTGAATTCACCGGCATCCAACTCGTTCCTAACCGCCGAACAGCTCAACGAACCGGAAACATTTTATCCGTTGAAGGTTTTTACGTGCCATTCCTGTTTTCTGGTACAGATTGATGAATACAAAAAATCCGACGCCATTTTTGATAGCGACTACGTTTATTTCTCCTCGTTTTCAACCAGTTGGTTAACCCATGCCCGGCAGTATGTCGACCGGATGACCGAACGGTTCGGGTTGGGCCGCGATTCGCAGGTGATCGAAATTGCCTCGAATGATGGTTATTTGCTCCAGTATTTTGTCGAAAAAAAGATTCCGGTTTTGGGTATCGAGCCCACCACCAATACGGCGGCAGTTGCCATCGAAAAAAATATACCAACCATCACCCGTTTTTTTGGTGCTGAACTGGCACGCGAGTTGATTGCACAAGGAACAAAAGCCGACTTATTGCTCGGCAATAACGTGCTGGCGCACGTTCCCGATATTGTGGATTTCGTAGCTGGCATGAAAATCATTCTGAAACCGACGGGCGTGATCACGATGGAGTTTCCGCATTTGCTCCAACTGGTCGAAAACAACCAGTTCGACACGATTTACCACGAGCATTTCTCGTACCTGTCGTTTCGAACCGTCAAACAGATTTTTGAATCACAGGGGCTGGTGTTATTCGATGTGGAGGAGTTGCCAACGCATGGCGGCTCGCTGCGGATCTATGCCCGGCACCGGGAAGATGACCGCAAACCGGTTTCGGCCAACGTAACGGCTCTGCTTCAGAAAGAAACCGACACCGGCCTGACCAACCTGCGTTATTATGAGAACTTCCAGCAGAAAGCGCTGCGGGTCAAGTTGGAACTCACTGATTTTCTGACCCAACAGAAACAGGCGGGCAAAACCGTTGTGGCCTACGGAGCAGCCGCCAAAGGCAATACGCTGCTGAATTATTGCGGGATTAAAAACGATCTGATCGAATTTGTTGTGGATGCGAATCCGGCTAAACAGCATAAATTTCTGCCCGCCAGCCACATTCCGGTGGTGAAAGAAACCGCCCTCCGTGAGCGAAAACCGGATTACGTCCTGATTTTGCCCTGGAATCTGCGCGATGAAATTACGCAGCAGCTCTCGTACATCCGGGAATGGGGGGGGCAGTGTGTCGTACCGATTCCAACCCTGACAATGCTATGACGATTCTGGTTACGGGCGCCACCGGTTTTATTGGACAACACGTTGTGGAACAACTGCTTGCGACAGACGGCATTCGGGTGATCGCGACGGCCCGCACCGAACCGCCAGCCGAAAAAACCGCCGGGCTTTCGAAGGTTGAGTTTGTCCCGTTCGACATCGGTGCCGACTGGGGCGACACGGATCTTTTTACGTATTTCGGCAAACCGGACGCCGTCATCCACCTCGCCTGGCCCGGTTTGCCCGACTACAAATCGCTGGCACACATCGACACCTACTGGCTGCAACATGACCGGTTTTTGACCAACCTGATCACCAATGGCCTGACCAACCTGACCGTAACGGGAACCTGTCTGGAATACGGTTTACAAAGCGGCTGTTTGTCGGAAGACCTGCCAACCCAGCCGACTACGGCTTATGGAATAGCCAAAGACAACCTGCGAAAAGCCCTCGAGCTGTTTATAAAAAACCGCACTGTTTCGTTCAAGTGGGTTCGGTTATTTTACATGTTCGGTAAAGGCCAGAACCCGAAGTCGCTGCTGGCGCAGGTTGAAGCAGCCGCGCTGCGGAATGAGCCGGTTTTCAACATGTCGAAGGGGGAACAGTTGCGGGACTATTTACCGGTGACAGAGGTCGCCAAGATCATTATCCAAACGTCTCTCCAGCAGCGTATTACCGGCATCATCAATTGCTGCAGCGGTCAGCCGATTTCCGTACGGGCGCTGGTGGAACGGTTTATGCAGGAAAATCACTATATCCTGTCGCTCAATCCGGGCTATTATCCGTACCCCGACTACGAACCGCTGGCTTTCTGGGGCGATACTCGAAAACTATTAAATCTACTGTCCAATCATGACTGATCCAATTGAGGAGTTTAAAAAAGAACGTAGCGAGCGCATCGCCACCTATCCCACCCAATCTGACTTGCTGGCTGCCGCTGCGGCTTTTAATCTGACTTCCAACCGGGATAAATATTCATACAATTTCACCTGGATGGGCCGCCCCATTATTCAGTATCCGCAGGATATGATCGCCATGCAGGAATTGATCTGGCAGCTCAAACCGGATCTGATCATTGAAACCGGCATTGCCCACGGCGGTTCGCTGATTTTTTATGCGTCGATTCTCGAACTTATCGGCAAAGGTGAGGTGCTGGGCATCGACATCGACATTCGGGCTCACAACCGCCGGGAAATCGAAAACCACCCCATGTTTAAGCGGATCACGATGCTGGAAGGCTCGGCCATCGATGAAACACTGGCCGCCGAGGTCGCCCGGAAAGCCGAAGGCAATCAAACCGTGATGGTTTGCCTCGATTCGAATCATACGCACGATCACGTTTTGCGGGAACTGGAATTGTATTCCCCGCTCGTAACGGTCGGGTCGTATCTGGTTGTTTTTGATACGATTGTGGAAGACCTGCCCGCCAACTCCTACGACCGGCCCTGGGACAAAGGCAACAACCCAAAAACCGCCGTTTGGGAGTTTCTGAAGCACCACTCAGACTTTGAAATCAATCACGAAATCGATCATAAACTTCTGATTTCGGTGGCACCGGAAGGGTATCTGAAACGGATTCGGTAGCCGTTAAAAAACGATCCGTTCATGAAAGAACATAAATACACCGTGGTTGTGCCTACCCGCGAACGCGCGGACACCTTGTTGCATACGCTGCGAACCTGCGTGACCCAAAACTACGATAACCTGACGATTCTGGTTTCGGACAACTGCAGCCAGGATACGACGGAAGAAGTCGTGCGGTCGTTCAACGACCCGCGCATTCAGTATGTCAACACGGGCAAACGGCTCAGTATGTCGCACAATTGGGAATTTGCCCTATCGCAGGTTCGGGAAGGGTACGTCACCTTTCTGGGGGATGACGACGGCCTGCTGCCCGACGCCGTGCAGGACGTCAATGCGCTCTTTAACGAAACCGGTTTGCAGGCCGTCAACATGAATCCCGCGCCGGATTTCTATTTCTGGCCTTCTTATTTTAACAAGAAACAGGCTAACATGCTGAAAGTTAGCTTTCAGAGCGGATTTGTAATTAAAGAGGGCAAGGCGGTTTTGCGGAAAGTTCTCCAATGCCGGGAAGACTATTTGCCATTGCCTTTTGTCTATAGTTCCTTCGTTAACATGACGGCAATCGAGCCGATTCAACGAAAAACCGGTGCGTTTTTCCGGTCGCAAATACCGGACGTTTATTCCGGTGTCGCCCTGGCCAATCAGGTGGGCGCGTACGTTTATTCGAAAAAACGGTTGCGGATTTCCGGGGCGTCGTCGCACAGCACGGGCATGTCACAGTTTAACTACGACGCTAACAAAAAGGCGATGGACAAATTTGCCAGCGAACCCAATATTCCGTTTCATCCGGCCTTGCAATATTGCCCGTCCTACACCTATCTGATCGCCGAGAGCTTCCTGCAATCTTTCGACGCAGGTTTGAATCCGGACGAAAAAGCGGCTTTTAACTGGATGCCCTTTATCGAAACCGCCATCAAGGAAGCCAATACGAAATTTCATAACCAACGTGACAAAATTCTGAACGTCACGCGGTATATCGCTGAAACCAATCACCTTGACCGTGAACGGGTTGAGAAGCTCATCAATGGCTCGACCAGCCGCCTGAACAATATCATTCCTTACGATTTAAAGCGGTATTCGTATCCGTTTCTGCTGATCAATGCCGCCACCTACGGTGTGGAAAATATTTTTGATGCCTGTCAGCTTCATCGCACCATCACCGACAATCCAAGCCGGTTTTGGTTGAAAAGTACCACCTGGAAGGAGATGTTTCGGATGGTTTTTGGCGAACTTGCCGACCGCTATGCCTCAGCCTGATCGATCCTGCGTATGAAAATATTGTACATTCTGGACAATTATTACCCGCACATTGGCGGAGCAGAGTTGCTGTTTCAGCGCCTGGCCGAAGGGCTGGTCCGGCGGGGCATGACGGTGACGGTTCTGGTGCCTAAAAATTACCCGGATTATCTGGATGAAGAAACCCACAACGGCGTCCACATCATCCGGCAAAAGGTGCCTTCCTTCGCACAGCGGTACTTTTTTATGGTCCTGGCCATTTTCCGCGCCATTCGTCTGGCCAAACACCACGACATTATTCAGACGGCCACCTACAACGCCATTGTACCCGCCTGGATTGCCAGTAAACTGACCGGTAAAAAAGCGATTCTGACGGTTTACGAAGTGTGGGACACCAAATGGTATACGCTGAGCGGCCAATCGCGCTGGAAAGCCAGCCTGTTCCGCCTGTTCGAACGGATGCTTTTGACCTTTCCGTTTAATCGCGTGGTTTGTATTTCGGATAGTACGCTGCGCGATTACGTTCGTCTGTTTCCATCAGCTCCCGTCTCCCGGATTTACCCCGGCGTCGATTATGACGACTTTGAGAAAAACCGGCTCAACGATGAACAGCGGGCGGTTTTTCGCGCGGAAAAAAACTATAGATCCGACGATTTTCTGGTGGTTGGATTCGGTCGGCCCGGCATTTCCAAAGGGTTCGATTTTTTGGTCAATGCGGTTCCGCAGGTGCTGAAAGCACAAGCCAACGTCCGGTTTTTGTTCATCTGGCCGTCAGCACCGAATTTTATTTCGTTGCGGGATTCGCTCGTTCAACGGCTTGAATCTTTCCAGGCTGGCAAAGCGGTGCGGATTCTCGACAAGCAATCGCGGACCGATTTGCTGCATTACATCCAGGCCGCCGACTGTGTGGTGGTTCCTTCGCTGGCCGAAGGGTTTGGGTATGCCGCCGTGGAAGCCTGTATGCTGGGCCGCAGCGTGGTGTCTACCACCGCCGGTTCCATCCCGGAAGTCATCAGCGGTCATTATCGACTGGTGCCTCCGGCCGACAGCAACGCGCTGGCTGACGCCATTGCCGACCTGGTTCATCACCGCAGCAACTACGCACCACCCCGCTATTTTGAAAACGAAACCATGATCGACCGGTATGAAGCCTTGCTCCGGGCCGAAATGGGTTCGGCCCGGAGCTAATCGTCTCCTTACTCGTTGATTCGGTAAATTTCAACCGAGCCTAATTTATCGACGAGTTTAAGGCAACGCGTTTCGACAGCCTGTGGAGTCCGGTCAAAAACAAAGTATTTGGTATTTAGCTTCTTAAGTCGTGGTGAACACGGATCCAGTGCGACCTGATACCCATCTTCAAACGTATTTTGGATCACGATGGAATCACGCCCATCGATATACGTGCTATAAACCGTGTGTGCATACCGATTGTAGGCAGAATCGCGCTTCGCCGTCGGGTCCAGCACCCGCATGGTTTTAAAATCCGGCAGGTATTTAATCCCGCTCAACTGATTGACACCGGTTGCCGTAACCAGATACGTAATGTACTGGCTCCCCAAAACTACCCAGCGGGCCGTAGGGTCCCGCTCGTGAATAGCCCGAATCTTCTGGTAGAGAACATGTTGCGTCAGGGGCGCGGTTCCTTTAGAAACCGGGTTGATGCCCAGATTGGGGAGCGAAAACAGAACCAGAACCAGCCCGATCACCCCTTCTTTATACCGAAATGTACTGACGGGTAACATCAGAAAGTTTAAGGCCAGGAAAAACGCCGTTGGCAAAAAGAGCTGGTGTGCTTTGTAAAAACCGTCCGAATCATTGAGGTTAAGCCAGGCGGCATACACCATGAACGCAACGACGCCCACCACCAGTAAACCGCTGATTACCGGTTTTAAGGCAATCTTTTTGTCCTGAATATACCCCAGATACAGCACCGCCAGCACTACATTTCCGATACCAAACGGGATTTGCGTGCGTCGGGTCGGGCTCATGTCCATCAGCGTTAATTTGGCGAGTCCTGCCGGATAACCCACCTCGATCCAGATCCAGAGCAACACGACGTAGAGCAGAACAAGCGTCAAAAGTGGGTCGATTTTGCGGAATGTTACAAAATAGAAACCCATACAAACCGCAATAACCGGGGTGAAGGTTACAAAGTGGGATAGTTCACAAATGTTCAGCCAGCCCTTCGGAAACCGCTGATCGTCCAGCAGCCAGCCGGCATAATATTCGGAAAACCAGTTGGCAATGAAACCCGTTCCGCCGGTTTCGCTTCTTTTTCCGGGATACACCGTTTGTGACATCACGTCGATGGTGGCTTTCGCTTCCACGTAATACTGGTACAAAACGAATCCAATCAGGGCGAATGCAACCGCAAACGCGACGGCTTTACTGCCCAGTTGGGAAAACAGTTGCTCCCGGCGAAAATTGCTGGCGACAAATCCGATGAGAATAAAGACCAGTAAATAGCCGATCGACACCTGATACGGCGGATACAGGTTGAGCGCGTAGGCAATCAAGGACCAGACGAAAAGCAAACCGGCCCAAATCAGCGTGCTCCGTTTTTGAGCATAAAACAGATAAAGCGACGAAATCAACAGCAATCCGCCGGATATCATGCTGGTTAACAGAGAGAAAGACCACCAGGCAAAGCCCGGCGAGAGCAGAAGCCAGACAGCTCCACAAACCGAAACCCAGAAATTATTGCGGGTCAGAATCAGAAAAAGTAAAGTCGTTACGATCAGGCTCCCCAGCAACATAAAATTCCATCGCCAGGACAAACCAAAATCGGTGCTGATGAAAAAGCCCCAGTAGTCGGGCCGAAAGAGCATGATAAAATGCTTGACCGGCAGGTACAGAACCAGGGCCGGTTTTTCACCCCCAATTGCCATGTTCTCAACCGGATAGTCCTGATTGGCCTGCGAAAGCGTAAAGGGCACCATAGCCGCCCATTCGTCCATGCGAATGGGGCGGGGTTTTCCGGAAATCAGACCCCGTTTGGGATCAGACCCATCCGGAATAACCTGATTCCAATACGGCAAGGAGGAATAATGAATTTTGGCCAGCGTCAGCAGCAGGAAAAGACCGATACAGATACCGATGAACCATTTTAACCGTTTGTTAAAGTCGATGAGCTGAGCGGTTTCTTCAGGGCGTACCGGCAACGGTTTTTCGGCCGAAACCACCGATCGGCTGGCTGGCCAATCGGGCTTTGCCGGTTGGGAGATACTCTTGGGTGGGATGGGTTGTACTGATGCCGGTATTTTTTTCTTTTTTGACATAACCGCCGTTCTATTTTTGAGGGCTGCAACTACGATTGGATCTAAAAACTCGGGATTGATTCGACAATTACGGCAAATTTGTCTGGCTTTCGTTCGCCATCACCAATTTATCCGGGACTTGTAAGTCCGTTACTTCTTTTTTTAAAAGGGCCACTTCCTGCGTTAATTCTTTGATGGAATTTTGCAGTTTGGAGTTAACCACCGACAAGTGTACCAGGAAACAGATGATGGCAAAAATAGCCGTTAAAAAAATAAGAGAGGGTGGATAAAAAACCCCTAACAACCGGGAAATCTGGGTCAATCCATCCCGCCAGGCCGCAAAAACAAGCAAAATGATTGCGCAAACAATCCAGATGAAGGAATATTCTTCACGCAATTTTCCTCTAACAATAAGCCGGGCGATGAAGGCCAGGAAGATCAAAGTGCCAATCAGACTGAAAACCTGAATGGTGATGGGTAAGGATTCCATAATTGAAAACTATATTTTCCGTAAACGAATGTAAACAAACAGGGTACCCAGCGTCACTTTGAACAGATAATAGACCGATTGAACCCAGCCAATGGATGAGGTTCCCCCCTGCCGTTCCTCCATCAGAACCGGCACTTCCAGCAGCCGCAGTTTATGCAATCCAAACTGCACGATGGCTTCCGGTTCCGGGTATTCGTCGGGATAATAGCGGTTGACAATCTCGATGGTTTTGCGGTTGAAGGCCCGGAAACCCGACGTACTGTCATGCACAGTTTTACGAATCAGCAACTGGTTGAGCCAGCGAAAATACCGAATCCCGATGCGCCGGACAAAAGACGACTGAAATCCCTGGCGTTCCAAAAACCGGGAGCCGATGACGACGTCGGCCTGGTCATCGAACAGCGGTCGCAGCAGTTTGATCAGCCCTTCGGCGGGATGCTGCCCGTCGCCATCGATCTGAACCGCAATGTCATACCCCTTGCGATACGCATACTTGTAACCGGCCTGCATGCAGCCCCCAATGCCGAGGTTCACGGGCAGGTCAAGGTGCAGGCAGTCCAGCGTACGGACAACGGCCATCGTGTTGTCGGTTGAACAATCATTGACCACCAGCGTATCCAGCGACAGGCCAAACCGGGTTTTCACCCAGTGAATATCATTCACAACCGCAGCAACCGAACGCTGCTCGTTGTAGCACGGAACCACCACCAGCACCCGAAGTGACTTCATTTTCTTTCTTAGGTAGAACGTTGGACGAGGTATAGCCGAATCTGCTACGCGATTTTCAAAGGTAGCAGGACGCAGGATTTGGGTCAAATTATGTGCCATAAATTATCCGATGTTTCCCTATCTTACAGCCAATTAGTCAAACTGAATGAAGCAACTTCTCAAAACCGCCCTTCCCTTTGTTCTGGCCATTTCCCTGCTGGCGTATGCCCTGAAGGATATTTCATTCGCCGACATCGGACAACAGTTTCAGCAGGCGCACTATGGCTGGATTGCGCTGGTGGGGCTGCTCACGGTTTTGATCTATCTGGTGCGGGGCAAACGCTGGCAGCAGCCTTTGCTGGCGCTCGGGTATTTTCCGACGGCTTTCCGGGCCACGGTTGCCACCCTGGCGGGTGTCATTGCCAGTATGATTGTGCCGGGCTCCGGCGAACTAACCCGCTGTGCCACGCTGCAACGGACCGACAACGTGCCGTTTTCGCAGGGCGTTGGCTCGGTCGTGGCCGAGCGTATCATCGACTTGATCATGCTCGGTCTGGTGCTTCTGCTGACCTTTCTGCTCGAATTAACCCGCGCCAGGAGCTATGTGTCCGGCCTGTCGTTCCGCGTACCGGACAAAACCGCCTGGTTTCTGTTCGGTGTTTTGTTGGCCTTTCTGGTTTTGACAGGCGTTGGCATTTGGCGTATGTTACTGATTTACAATATAAAACAACATCCAGTTGCCCTCAAAATAGCTAACAGTGTTAAGGGGCTCTGGAAGGGTTTTAACGCCATTCGGCAGCTCCCCAACCTTTACTTGTTTGTACTTCTAACAGTGTTAAGTCAGTTTTTTTCCTGGCTGAGCATCTATTGGCTCCTGATGGCGCTGGACAGCACCCGTTCTCTCCCTCCTACCGCAGCTCTGACCATTTTGGCCGTTAGCTCGCTCGGCGGACTGGCGGTGCCCACCCAGGGAGGAATCGGAACCTACCATTTTCTGGTCAGTCGGGTGCTGGTACTCTACGGTTTTACGCCCGCCGAGGGAGCCGTTGTCGCCACGTTTCTGCACGCCGTGGGCTTCGGAATCAATGTAGTTTTGAGCAGCCTGAGCTTCCTGATCGTCCCGTTTATCCTGGCCAAAAACCGGGAAAAAGTCGCCTGACGAGTCGGATATCAACGGTGAACCCATGTCAACATAATTAACCCACAATTTCGTTTTATCTTTGCACAAGCAGGGAGGACGATTGTCTATTCCTGCTTTTTTGATTTGTCATTTTCTTCACAACAACCCGATGAAATATTTGAAGTATAGTGCCGGTTTGCTGCTGATTACGCACTTAGCGACGGCCCAGACCGCCACCGATTATGCCAACACCATTTCGGCGGCTGATCTCGAAAAACACCTGCGCGTGCTGGCTGCCGACGATATGCAGGGCCGCGAAACCGGTACTGAAGGACAGCGGAAAGCCGCCGATTACATTGCCAAACAGTTTGCTGCCGAAAATTTACAGGCTATTGTCAAAACCGACGACGGGAAAACCGGCTATTTTCAACCGTTCAAGCTGTACCAGAAAACCTGGGGCGATTTTTACGTCAAGGCCGACGGAAAAACGTACACCTATCCCAAAGATTTCATTGTCAACGGTTTGTTTGGCGTGATGCAGGAAGCGTCGGTAGAAACCGTGTTTGCGGGCTACGGCATCCTGACTGATCAATACAACGACTACGCGAAAATCAATATTCAGGGAAAAGCGGTCGTCATTCTGGAAGGTGAACCCAAAAAGGCCAACGGAAATTACGTGATTTCCAATTCGGCCAAAGCCTCGGACTGGAGCAACGACGAGAGTCTGCGGAAAAAAGTCACGATTGCCAAGGACAAAGGTGCCGAGCAAATTTTCATCGTTTCGGCCGAATCGCCGGAAGCCTACCGCCGGTTGGTGGCCGAACGGAGTGCGCTCATGGGCCGGTTCAATCGCCTGAGCCTC
Organism: Larkinella sp.; assembly: GCF_965227735.1. Classification (NCBI taxonomy): domain Bacteria; kingdom Pseudomonadati; phylum Bacteroidota; class Cytophagia; order Cytophagales; family Spirosomataceae; genus Larkinella; species Larkinella sp. Next base: position 3,718,216 of record NZ_OZ245776.1, read on the forward strand.
CGCCCGGCCATGGAAAAGATCGGAGCCGTTGGAACGTTCCTGATTACGCAGGACATGGCCGCGGCTGTTCTTAATACGACAACGGCCAAGTTGCAGAGCGCGGTGGCCAAAATCAACAAAACCGGCAAGACCAATTCCGGCGCGTTGAAAGGTAAAATCAGCCTGAAAGCGGAGCGGAAAGATGTGCAACTGGAAAGCAGCAATGTGCTTGGGTTTCTGGAAGGCACCGACAAAAAAGACGAAATCGTGGTGATTTCGTCACATTATGACCACATCGGCGTCAATCCGGACGGGCAAGTGAACAACGGCGCCAACGACGACGGTTCGGGAACGGTTTCGGTGATTGAAATTGCGCAGGCCTTCGCCAAAGCCAAAGCCGAAGGCCACGGCCCCCGCCGGAGCATGCTGTTTCTGACGGTTTCGGGTGAAGAAAAAGGCTTGCTGGGATCGGAATATTACACCGACCTAAATCCGGTTTTGCCGCTGGAAAAAACCGTCTGCGATCTGAACATCGACATGGTGGGCCGCGTCGACGATCTGCACGAAGGCAAATCAGACAATTACATTTATGTCATCGGTTCCGACAAATTATCGTCGGAACTGCACCAGATCAGCGAAGATGCCAACCGGAAATACACCATGATGGAGCTGGATTACAAGTACAACGAGCCCAGCGACCCGCAACGGATTTACTACCGCTCCGACCATTACAATTTTGCCAAGCACAAAATCCCCATCATTTTTTACTTCAACGGCCTCCACGCCGACTACCACCGCCCCGGCGACGACGTCGAGAAAATCAACTTCACGCTGGCCGAAAAATCCGCCCGGCTGGTGTTTTATACCGCCTGGGAAATTGTGAACCGGGAGAATAAACTGGTGGTGGACAGCAACAAACCGTAATGGTGTTGGCCTGAGATTTTCCGCATCGGGGAGAATCTAAAAAAGTTGGCTATCGCAGGATGATCTCTGCCGATAGCCAACTTTTTCTATTTTTTTGATTCACTTTCCCGGCCTCTCATTACTTCTTAGCGGAAGCAATCAGGTCGTTGGCCATTTTTACATAATCCGCATTTTTAGCTTCGCTTGCCAGGGCAACGGTTTTCTCGGCACTGGCAATGGCATTGGCTTTTTCGTTTAACTTCAGTTGAATGCGCGCCTTGAGCAACATCACCCAAAACGCCTTGGGGTTTTGTTCAGTGGCCTTGGTCACCCACGTAAGCGCCTGTTTCAAATCCCGGTTGGTATCATAATAATAGCTGGCGGCCTCAAAATAGGACGGCTTATCAGAAGCCAGCGAAGCCTCGATGTTCTTGACAATGATCTGGTCAACATCGGCCGTAATGGCAACGGGTACACGGGTTTTATCCCAAATGATTTCCAAAACCGCCGAACTGGGCAAAATATCGGCGATATTGATGGTAAAGTTTTCTACTTTGTTAGCCAATGCAGTCGGTTTCACCGATACCCGCAGTACTTCGTTTTCCTGTTTATAGTCGCCCACGTTAGCCCCCAGGTTCAGGTCTTTGGAAAGCATGACTTGCCAGGTGGTTTTACCGGGAATGGTGAAGAATCCATACGTACCTGCTTTTACGTCTTTGCCTTCGAGTTTGACATCCGATGAAAAGGTAATTTTAGACGTGGCATTGGCACCGGTCCGCCACACCTTGTCATAGGGAACCAGATCCCCAAAGATGGTCCGACCTTTCATGGCTGGTCGGGAGTATTCCAGCGTTATGTCGCCCAGGGCAAAACTTTGTTTCGTGACTTGAGCGGGGCTGGCGGCTGGTATTTTCAGTTGGGCCTGAGCGGTTCCGCCCACCGTCAGAAAAATAGCAAGAGCGGTTGTGAGAAACTTAAGTGACTTCATGCGAGAGGAATGATAAATGAATACAGGTACGTTTTTATCTCAAAGGTACAAAATAATGGCCCGGTATTCTGGTCATTGGCATCGGTCCAATCGGCCTATTTTTTTACAACTTTGCGCTGATAAAATACGGTTTAAGCGTATCGTCATTGGAGAGCATCTCCGGGTCCTACTCGTTCAAGGGGGCTTGATCCGTATTTTTGGAAAGAAACCTGCCTGAAAACAGAAAAGGCCACACTTTGTGTGACCTTTTCTGTGTAGCCCCAACAGTTGAAAACTCGAACACATTGGTCAAGCGACTGCGAAGAATTTATGAACTACAACAAGTCTCAGCCCTCGAATATTGACTCAAAAACTAATTACAAAGTCTGAAATCAATCCAAGAAATTCTATGTCCAAAAAATGGCGTTTAATTTGCTTAACTTGGTAATGAAATTTGCACCAGATCAAAGAAAATAGATTTAGCCAGATCAAAAATATGTTGTTTATATTTTATCCGCTTTAACGATGCGCAAAAATATATCAGCCCTTCTCACGATAATTATTTTATTCACCGTCATTATCCAAGCCTGTACAAAGGACGATCGCAGTACGGCCATAGATCCTTCAGTCAGTACCCCCATTCAGCCCGGTACGACCAGCACTCCAGCCAGTAACCCAATTACCAATGATACGGCTGCACTTGGCCAGCTACTGTTTTGGGACCCAATCCTGTCAGGAGGGAAAGACGTAGCCTGTGCTACCTGCCATCACCCCAATAATGCCTATACCGATGGATTGGACCTGTCCCTGGGTCCTAATGCTGTGGGCTATGGGCAAAGCCGCCGGTTTCTGCGGCCTAATGATGTGCCCTTTACAAAGCGAAATACACAAACCTTACTCAATGCGGCCTTCAATGGCATGGGTGGTAACGGAATTTATGAGCCATTGACTGCGCCGATGTTTTGGGATTCGCGCATCCAAAGCCTGGAGAATCAGGTTATTAGCCCGATCTTGGGCTTTGAGGAAATGCGCGGTCATGCCTTTAGTGAAGCCGTTGCGTTAGACAGTTTGGTGGCGCGTTTAACAACTATTGCGGAGTACCGACAACGGTTTCAGACTGTCTTTGGTAACAGCAAAGCCATTACCGCGGCCAACATCAGCAAAGCCATTGCGGCTTTCGAACGTACCTTAATTGCGATGAATTCACCCTTCGACCGCTACCAGAAAGGCAATAAAGCGGCCCTTACGGAACAACAAGTTCAGGGGATGCAGCTCTTTAAGGACGAGGGTTGTCCCCTTTGCCATTCGGGACCGATGTTTTCCGACTACCAACTGCACGTAATGTCAGTGCCTGACAATACCCAACTGTCAAGTTCTGACGCGGGTGCGGGGGGAACCTATGCGTTTCGGACTCCCTCCTTGCGAAACGTAGGACTGACGGCTCCTTATATGCATAGCGGGGTGTTTCAGACTCTACAGGAGGTACTTAAGTTTTACGACGATATTGGCGAGCCTATTTCGCAAAATCCGCATGTGGCTGTTCAACAAATGGACGTAAAAATACAGCGAGTTGCCTTGCGCGACTTCGAGCAGGAGCAACTCATTTCGTTTTTAAAAGCCCTGACAGATCCTGGTTTTGATAAGACCATCCCGGTTCGTGTCCCTAGTGGTCTCAATCCAGGTGGGAGCATCCGGTAGTCTGGTTCAGACTCATTATTTTTCTAGGCTAGTTGAGAAAGTTAACTTGGCCCGAACTACCTAGTGTCGGTTTTAGAATTAGAAATTATGTAGGTCTAACCGAAAACGCAATCCGAGACTCGACTTTGTGATTAATTGATACGTTTATAACTTCATGAATTCGGCATTAATAGTCCAGATTGAACCGGCTTTAATAGATCCAGATAAAAAAACAATCCGCTATAGATGGACTCACGGTTCAATATTATACCATGACCAACTAAAAACCACACCATGAAACGGTTACTCACCTTTTTCGGTCTGTTTATTGCCTTCACCAGCCTTGCCCAAGAAGATGAAGAGGGCCGCTTTCCTGTCGATCCGGACACTAAACTCGTCACTTATTCCAAAGTTGTAACGATAGAGGGAGCAAACAAAGAGCAACTAACTGGCCGGGTCAAATACTTCTTCACTCATGCTTTCCGGGAGCGTAGTCTTCGACATATCGAATCAGACGCTCTCAGTGGATTTGTAAGCACAAAAGGCGCTATTTGGCTCGATACCGGCCTCCTGGCACCTTACGCAGAGATCCTAATACCAGTGGCCGTTTGGATAAAGGACGGACGTTACCGGTACGATATTTCCCACATTTACATACTAGAGATCAATTCGGCGGATGATAAGCCCTTGGAAGACTGGGTAAAAAGATCGACCAGCAATCGAGTCAAAAACCGGGTTGATACTATTCTCAGACAGTTCATTGCCGATCTTGAAACCTGTATGAACAACAGCAAATTAGATAATTTCTAAGGGCTAGGACCCTCATCTGTTTTACGGTCACAAACCTCAGGCATAAAAGCGGATCAATATTGGATCAAGAGCAAAAGTTGTGGAGCATCTTGGATTAAGCATATAACTGCGTCAATCGGTAAAGAAAGAATTCCACATTTCTTACCCCTCTGAACTGGGCTCGGAACGCTTTGATTTTAGCATTGAAAGATTCGGCCGAGGCATTGGTGCTGCGGTTGTCAAAATAATTCAGGATTGTCTCATAGTGGTTTTGAATCGAATGGGCCACGGTGTTGAAGGCCTTAAAACCGCACTGCCGGACCTTTTCATGCCATTTAGCCAGACGAGCCAAGCCATAAAGTTTATCGGTCGTATTCTCAAAGATCTGGCTTAGGGCTTGACTGAGATCATAGGCTTTTTTCAGATCAGGGTACCGATCAAAAAGCAGCGTAGCCCGTTCCCGTTGGCTTTCAGTCCAATCACCCGGTTTTTTATAAAGCACATACCGGCTGCGGGCCAGCAATTGTTTAAGGGTATCGCCATTGGAAAGCACTGGGGACTCGTACTCACTCTGAGTGGCTTTGGCTTGTTCAAGGGCTTCGTTTTCGGCATCCAGGGCTTCCCACCGGTACTCGACGCGCATTTCCTGAACGGCTTCCAACGCTAATTGCTGGACATGGAATCGGTCGGTGACCTGAGTAGCTCGTGGAAAGCATTTCTTGGCGATCAGGCTCATATTGCCCGCCATATCCAGGGTGATTTCGGTGACCTTTTTACGAAGCTTTTCGGGTATTTTTCGTAGGATTGGAATGATCGTTTCAGCCTTTGTACCAGCGATAATGGCTACGATACTGCCCTGCCCTTTTGGCCTTTGGCTGCTTTATTGGTCAGAATCGTATATAACTCGCCATGCGAAAGGCTAGTCTCATCGATCGATAAATGCGTTCCTATATTTTGGGGATATAACAGCCACTGTTTAGCATGTTTTAGCTGGGACCAGTTCTGAAAATGGCTCAAATGGGTCCGATACTGGCGGGACAAACGTTTTCCGTCAACGCCATATAAACGACCCAGGCTATTGGTACTGTGGGGGGATAAATCCGTCAAGCTGGTTTAAAAAAAGCGCGAATTCTTTCGTCATTCGCGTTCCCTCTGCTACCTGTGACCAATCTCTTTGCTGGATGTGACCGGTCTGGGTATTGAGCCGCGCCACGGTGGCCAGCGACGACGTTTAATATGAAGAAAACCCGTTTATCACGGATGGGGAAGTCCTGGATGGTAATTTCAGGTAAGAAACCCTTCGATAAAAGAAATGCTTTAGCGGGATCGGACTCCGGGTAGTTTTTCTCTTCCAGATAAACATGAAGCAGATCCGAAGACTTCTCGACACGGGTCAGTTCATAATAGGCTACGATAAAATCAGGTAACAGGTATTCGACTAAAGGCAGGAAACTCTCCAAGACGCTCAGGTTTGATTAAAAACACAAACCTAAAAAAATCCTACGCCCTCCACAACTTTTGCTCTTGATCCTCAATATTACGTCTACGTCCCCATTTCCGTCCCCGCCTTAAATCGAAAAATCCCTAATAAACTGTTAAACAGCTTACCAGGGGTTTTCTTTGTAGCGGGAGCTGGACTCGAACCAGCGACCTTTGGGTTATGAGCCCAACGAGCTACCAACTGCTCCATCCCGCGATGTTGGGACTGCAAAGGTAAGGCGTTTTTCATAAAAAACAATTACCTTTGTGAAAAAATCTGCCCCCTCCCGCTATTTTTTTTAGCCGGAGGGGAGTTTTTTTCTGTAGTCATTGGTTGTCAATTACATGGATATTTCAAATGAAACCTACGGCCCGGATCATAAGGCCGGCTATGTCAGCATCATCGGTAAACCCAATGTCGGCAAATCGACGCTGATGAATCAATTGGTGGGCGAGCGGCTTTCGATCATCACCTCAAAAGCGCAAACCACCCGCCACCGCATCATGGGCATCCTCAACGGGGTGCACGACGGGCAGGAGTTTCAGTTGGTCTATTCGGATACGCCCGGTATTATCAAGCCGCAATACCGGTTGCATGAATCGATGATGAGTTTTGTACGCGGTTCGCTGGAAGACGCGGATGTGATTCTGTTCGTGACCGACATTTTCGAAAAATACGACGAAAATGACGTGATCGAGCGGTTGCAGAAAACGCAGACCCCGGTTTTGTTGCTCATCAACAAAATCGATCTGGCGACCCCCGAACAGGTGGAGGAGAAAATTCAGTACTGGAAGGAGAACTTCAAATCCGAAGCCATCATTCCGATTTCCGCCCTCACCGACATCAACATCAAGCATGTCTTTAAAGCCATTGTAAGCCGCCTGCCGGTTCATCCGCCTTATTTCCCGAAAGACGAATTGACCGACCGGCCCGAGCGCTTTTTTGCCTCAGAAATCATTCGCGAGAAGATTTTCCTGAACTACAAAAAAGAGGTTCCCTACAGTTGTGAAGTGATCATCACGGGCTTTAAAGAAAAAGACGACATCATCGTTGTCCAGTCGGAAATCCTGGTTGAGCGGGCTACTCAACGGGCGATTTTGCTGGGCGAAGGGGGTAAAATGATTAAAAAAACGGGTATTATGGCCCGTGAGGAACTGGAACGCTTCTTCGGCAAGAAGGTGTTCCTTGAACAATACGTAAAAGTTGAACCCGATTGGCGCACCAAAGAACGGGCGCTGAAGAGGTTTGGGTACGAAGAATAACCGAAGGCCAGCCAACGCGCTCCTTCTTTCCTCTAAAGTGAATCATGGCAAATATTGTAGCAATTGTGGGCCGACCGAATGTCGGTAAATCGACGCTGTTTAATAAATTGGTAGAACAGCGCCAGGCCATTATGGATAACCAGCCGGGCGTGACGCGCGACCGGCATTACGGCTATGCCGACTGGACCGAGAAGTATTTTACTGTCATCGATACCGGCGGTTATGTGGTCGGATCGGATGACGTTTTTGAAGAGTCGATTCGGGAGCAGGTTCAGATCGCCATCGATGAAGCATCCGTAATTTTGTTCATGGTCGATACCATGGCCGGATTGACCGACATGGACAAGGATTTTGCCGACGTGCTGCGCCGGTCGAAAAAACCGGTGATTGTGGTTGCCAACAAATCCGAAACCGTGCTGCGGCAGAACTCCGTCGGTGAATTTTACGCGCTGGGTCTGGGTGACCCGTTCCCGATTTCGTCCCTGACCGGAACCGGTACGGGCGATTTGCTGGACGAAGTTGTGAAGCATTTTCCGTCCGACGGCGTCGAAGATCCGAACGCGGGCATCCCGCGCATTGCCATTCTGGGCCGTCCGAACGTCGGGAAGTCGTCGTTTCTGAACGTCCTGATCGGTGAAGAACGCAGCATCGTGACGGACATTGCCGGCACCACCCGCGACGCCATCGACACGCGTTACAGAGCTTTTGGGAAAGATTTCATTCTGACCGACACCGCCGGGATCCGGCGCAAAGCCAAAGTGAAGGACAATATCGAGTTTTACTCGGTTATGCGCTCGCTGAAGGCCCTGGAAGAGTCGGATGTGGTGATTGTGATGCTGGACGCCACGCGCGGTCTGGAAGCGCAGGATATGAACATTATCGGACAGGCCGTTCGGGCCAAAAAAGGGGTTCTGCTGATGGTGAACAAATGGGATGCCATCGAGAAAGATACCAAAACCGCCGATACGTGGAAAAAGGAGATCGTGCAGCGCATGGCACCGATTGATTACCTGCCCGTTATTTTCGCTTCGGTCGTAGAAAAACAGCGGATTTTCCAGGTTATGGAAAAAGCGATGGAGGTGTACGAAAACAAGCACAAGAAAATTTCGACCTCGAAACTCAACGAGGCCATGCAGCAGGAAATCATGAACTACCCGCCCCCGGCAACGAAAGGAAAGCTGATCAAAATCAAGTATATGATTCAGTTACCGACGCCCTCGCCCACGTTTGTGTTTTTCTGTAACCTGCCGCAGTACATCAAGGAACCGTATACCCGGTATCTGGAAAACAAACTCCGCGATCACTTCGGGTTCGACGGAGCACCGATAACGATATTTTTCCGGCAAAAATGAGGGATCCGCAGACAACGGCATCACCTCGGACACGGTATTGGATTGGAGCGCTGCTGGTTTTTCTGGCAGCGTTTTGTTTTGCCTTAAAAGGCATTTTAATCAAAATGGCCTACCAGTATCCGATCGACGCGATTTCGCTGCTGACGCTGCGGATGGTTTTTGCGTTGCCGTTTTACGTAGCCATTGCCCTGAATCTGTCCCGACGGCTTCCACCGGCCCGTTTATCCATTCAAAACTGGTTAAAGCTGGGTGTGCTCGGCCTGACGGGCTACTACATCGCCAGTTTTCTGAATTTCCTGGGTCTGGTTTACATCACGGCCAGCCTGGAGCGAATCCTGCTGTTTGTTTATCCCACCTTCGTTTTGCTGCTCGGCATGGTGGTTTATGGCCGTAAAGTAAACCGGTTACAGATTGTGGCGGTGCTGTTAACGTATGCCGGCATCATGGTGGCATTTGCGCCTAACATCAACTCCGGGCAACAGAAAGATGTGTTTCTGGGGGCATTCTGGGTCATTCTGAGTGGGCTGGTCTACGCCGTTTATCTGGTGGGCAGCGATACGATGATTGCCCGCGTGGGCGCCCAGCGGTACACCTGCTACGCCATGATTGCGGCCACCCTGGCCATCGTTCTCCATTGCCTGATCGCCAACGGCCTGGATCTGTTCCGGTTTTCCGCTCCGGTGTATGGGCTGGCCCTGCTGATGGCGGTTTTGGTCACCGTGATTCCGACATTTATGATCGCCGAAGGCATCAAACGCATTGGTTCCGGCAATGCCTCCATTGTTGCCAGCATCGGCCCCATTTTTACCATCGTTTTGGCAACCACGCTTTTAGACGAAACCATTTCAGTCTCCCAGCTTGTAGGCACAGGGCTGGTGCTGCTCGGCGTCTTTCTGATTGGCTGGAAAGGCCGTAAATAACCGGACACCCGACCGAATTTGTCTGCTAATTCCGCTGTCTTCCTTAACTGGTTTTAGACCCTTTTTAAATAGATTAACATATCAATGTTACTGGTATATTTTTTTGCTTATCTCGTATAAATAACTAAATTTCAATTACTTTACGAACCTAAATAGCACACAGAATCATGACAAAGGAAACGGTAGTTAACGACGAAAAAAAGATTGAGCGGGCCGCTTACGTATTGAAGGCCGTCGCTCATCCGTTGCGCATCAAGATCATCCAGATGTTGAATGAGCACAAAGAATTAAACGTATCAACGATTTATAAGAACCTGAACGCGGAACAGTCGTTGATCTCACACCATCTCATTAATATGCGCGACAAAGGAATTCTTGAAATCCGGCGAAGTGGCAAAAACATTTACTACTTTCTGGTAGACAATTCGATAGCCGAAATTATCGATTGCATTTACCGCAGTAAAATTCTGGCGTAACAAAAAAGGGAAGCAGTATCGCTTCCCTTTTTTGTTTTTCAGGAGAACAACTCTCCATCCCGGTACGCGGGCACGATGCCCAGGTGTTTATACGCCTTTTCAGTCGCTTCCCTTCCCCGCGACGTTCGCTTCAGATAGCCTTCCTGAATTAAAAACGGTTCATATACTTCCTCGATTGTTTCGGACTCATCGCCACAAGCCGTCGCGATGGTCGACAGCCCGACCGGCCCGCCTTTGAATTTTTCGATAATGGTTGTCAGAATCCGGTTGTCCATCTCGTCGAGACCGTTCTGATCCACGTCGAGTGCGCGCAGAGCCATTTCGGCAATCGCAACCGTAATGACTCCTTTTCCTTTTACCTGCGCAAAATCGCGCGTTCGGCGAAGCAGGTTGTTGGCAATCCGGGGCGTTCCGCGACTCCGGCGGGCAATTTCATAAGCCCCATCGGACTCGATGGGTGTTCCCAGAATGGCCGCCGACCGGTTTACAATCGTGGTCAACAAAGCCGCATCGTAATATTCCAGCCGGGCGTTGATCCCAAACCGCGCCCGCAACGGCGACGTCAGCAACCCGGCGCGGGTGGTGGCCCCGATCAATGTAAACGGGTTCAGTTTGATCTGAACGGTTCGGGCGTTCGGGCCGGAATCGAGCATAATGTCAATTTTGTAATCTTCCATCGCCGAGTACAGGTATTCTTCCACTACGGGGTTGAGCCGGTGAATCTCGTCGATAAACAGCACGTCGTTTTCCTGCAAATTGGTCAGCAAACCGGCAAGGTCGCTCGGTTTGTCGAGCACCGGGCCGGAGGTCATCTTGATGCTGGCATTCAGCTCGTTGGCAACGATGTGCGAGAGAGTTGTTTTCCCCAGACCCGGAGGGCCGTGGAGCAGAACGTGGTCGAGTGCTTCACCACGCTGGAGGGCGGCCTGTACGAAAATCCGCAGGTTTTCGAGTATTTTGGCCTGACCCGTAAAGTCTTCGAACGACAACGGCCGCAGGGCGCGTTCAATCTCCTTTTCGGTGGCCGTCATGCCTTCGTTGGTACCTTTCAAAATGTCTTTCCGCATCGGTATTTGAATGAACGTATTTGTTGTTTATACTTAAAACAGGCCTGTTTTTCAGACACTTACACAGACACTGATTTCATTCAAATATACAAAACTTCGGGCATATTTCCACTATCGAACCAGCAGAATCGAACCGCGTTTCAGCACTTTTGGCCGCTCCGGATAGTAAAGACTTTTGAAGTTCACGGTATAGGCATACACCATCGACGGGTAGGCCTGGCCGCGGTAATTACCGTCCCATTTCTGTTCCGGATCGTTGGAAACGAAGATCACCTCGCCCCAGCGATTGAAGACCCGAAGCTCAAAATCCGTTACGTAAGCCGTGAAAACATCCAGCAAATCATTGTTGCCGTCGCCGTTCGGCGTAAAAGCATCGGGGAGCACAACCCGGGGTTCGCACTTATCCACCACCACCGCCGTATCCACCGCGGCACAGCCATTGGCACCCGTTACCCGAACGGCATAACGGCCTACTTCCAGAACAGTGATCCGGGGCGTGGAATCGCCGGAATGGGGCCAGAAATACGTCAGCGTGCTGTTTCCCGATACCTGCAAAACCGCCCGGCCCTGATCGCCGACGCATAACGGGACCTCCCGTGTCAGATCGAAAGTCGGTAAGGGTAAAAAGGTGAGCTTCACTTCATCAGTCGCCGTACAGGCTCCGGATGTGGCTACCACGGAATAACTACCGGATGTGGTGGGTTGAATCGATGATGTAGTGGCCCCCGTCGACCACCGATAGGTGGCCCCCGCCGACGCGGTTACTTGCAACCGGAGGGTCGGCGACGGGCAGAGCGTCGTATCGGGACCCAGGCTCACCGTTGGCGGAACCTGAACGAAGACGATCTTGCGGTCGAAAGCCACACAACCGCCCTGGGAAGCTGAATAGGTTAGCACGATGGGATTGGGGCCCGCCAGACTATCGGCGGGAGTGAAACGCCCGGTACTGTCGACACCCCGACCCGTCCAGAATCCGCCCAATGGTGTAGCTCCGCTGAGGGTCAATACTGGCGCATTGGCGCAAATTTCAAGTGGCGGTCCAGCTTCTACAACCGGTTTGGCATTGAAGGTTACCACCACTTCGTCGGAACCCTGGCAACCCGTAATCGAATTGCGAACCGTCAGACGGTAGGGACCAGCCGTCGTTACATTGATCGAAGGGGTAGTCTGACCACTGTTCCAGAGGTAGACATCGCCGGGTGTTTGCACCAGCGTCGACAATTGAACCGTATCGCCAATGCATTTGCCGCGATCAGGACCCAGGGAGACAAAACCGGTGGTGTCGACCGGAACCCGGATGTTGTTCAGCGTATCCAGACAGCCCCCTGTATCGCGGGCTTCAAGGCTATAAACGCCACCGTTGATCCCCGTCAGGCCGGAACCGTTGCCCACTACCACGCCATTGGCATCCCGCCAGATGAACTCGGTCGGCCGTCCCCGCACAATCGTGAGTCGAATGGAACCACTCTGCGGAATCGTACACAAAGCCGTCTGCGGATTGGCCTGAACCTCAATGCTGTTGTTGGATCGAAGCGTTAAGGTCGTGTCTACCGTACAGGCGTTGTCGCTGATAATCCGAACGGTATACTCACCATCGCGAATGCCCTGCAACAGCGCGGTCGTATCGCTGAGCGGTTGCCCGCCAGAACTCCACTCAAACCGCCGAACCGTGGCCGACCCAACGCTGAGCCGGATGCTGCCGTCCGTCGTCGTACAACCCGTAGGAGGAGTCAGGAAAGCCGTTACAACCGGTTTGGGCAAAGCGACCACCGCGACGGTATCGGTATTCTCGCAACCGTTTACATCCCGAACAATGACGGAATACGTGCCCGCCTGGGTAATCGTCGTGGTCCGTTCGGTGGAACCGTTGCTCCACTGGAAGCTGTTCCAGCCACTGCCCCGGGCGGTCAGCGTCAGGGAACTGTTCAGACAGAGCGTGGTGTCGGGACCCAGCGTAAAATTGGGCGGACGGCGCAGGGTCACGTTGATGGTATCACTTGAAAAACAGCCCCCGTTGGCCGCAATGACAATAAACCGTCCCGGTGGAATGCCGTTATAGCCCGGCGACCCGGGCACGGTCACGGGTAATGTTCGTTCATTATATCCCCGTATCAATCGTCCGTTTCGGATCCAGATGTAGACACTGGCTTCCACTTTGGCGTCCAGCGTCACCATATTCTTGCAACTGTCAATGTCCGGCCCCAGATTGATCGGGTCCGGCGTCCGAACGATGGTTACATCCTGAGGAATCAGTGTGTCTTTACAAACTTGACCATCTGAGCGGAGCGTAACGATGCGCAGAGTGACTTTATAAACGCCCGGTTCATTGTAGGTGTGCGTGGCCTGCGTGGCCGTCGAGCTAAAGGGCGCACTGTTGTCACCCCAATTCCAGGTATAATTGTCCTTCAACGGCGGACACATGGGCGTCACCGTAAACTGCGTGGGCGAACCGGCGCAGGTGTCGGCATACGAAAAACCGGGTGAGTTAGATGGTTCGTTGAAGTTGGCCACCATGTTGGGCAAACCCAACTGGCTGGTGGGGCCGTTCAAATTCAGTCCGTTCGGGTCGAAGGTGGCGGGGGCCAGCAGTTCATCGTTCGGGTTGTCGATCACGCCCAGGCTGGTGCCATCCTTGATGGCCACGTATATTTTCCCGTCGGAGCCGATTTGCAAGGCCCCATACTGTCGGCTTTTCGTACTGTCGAGCACGGTTTTGGACGCTTCAATGGCGGCCGGGTCCGGATTCGTCAGGTCATAAATCAGAATCTGGGACGCATTGGCCGTATCGCCCTGTAACGAAACGTAGAGTTTCGACCCATCCGGCGAAAACTCCACCCCGTAGGCTTTGGGCGGGGCGGGGCCGATGTTGATGGCTGGCCCGGCCGTCATGACCCCGGTCGAATCATTGAAGGTAAACACTTCGACATAGTTGGTGGGTGGACCGGGCACCACCACCGCGATGGGGCGGTTTCCATTGCCGGTCGTATCTGCCGGACCAATTTTCATATACCCTTCGCCCTTCGTCGTGGTGTCGTGGGGCATCCCGAGGGCGTATTCTTCCGGCCCTTCAACCCCGGCTTTGGTCACGTGGTAAACCTGAAACTTATTGTTGCCGTAATCGTGGGAAATGACCCAGTAAGTCGTATCACGGTCGTTCCGCACCGAAGCCAGCCGCTCCGTCGTGAGGGAGTCGACCAGCGTGTTTTTTTCGATAATGGCACCCGTTCCCTGATTATACCGCATGTCGACGGTGCTGACACTCAGGATCTTTTTGCCGTTAATTTCGGAGGTCGTATACACCCGGTAGAGGTATTCGCAGCCTTTACAGGTGGGTTGCGGCACAATCAGAGCCGATTGGGTCGAGGTCTGGCTCCCCTGCAACTGGGCGGTATCGGCCGGGTTGAGCGGTTTCATCAGATTGCCATTTTTGTCGTAGATGAGCACCCCGCCGGTATAAAACAGAAGCTGTCCTTTGGTGTTGGAGATTGACGACGACCCTTCGATGGTATTCAGCTTTCCGTCATCCAGCGGTGTGGGACTGCCGCCGGAGAAGTCGATCCCGGCATTGTTTCCGAAATACCACTTGGCACCCTGCTGCTGGGGCCGCTGTCCGCAGACCTGCACATTGATCCGGTCTTCCACCGAGCAGACTTTCTGTTTATCCGCCTGCGTTCCGATCCAGACTTCCACCGAATAACAGCCCGCGCTGTCGACCTGAATGGTTCGCGTCGTGTCTCCCTTTGGATACCAAAGGTAACTGGCACCCGCCGGAGCGCCGTTGGGGTAGGGATCAAGCGTGATTTTCTGGCCGTTACAAAGCATGGTGTCTGTCCGCCAGTTCTGAAACTGGGTTGGTGGGACGCCGATGGTAACTTGTCTTGTCGCGGTTTGTATCGAACCATCCTGCATGGTTCGGGTTAGCGTCACGGTGTAAGTGCCGGGATTATTGTAAGAATGTTTGGGCTTTGCGGCAGAAGAGGTATCCTGACCAGAAGCTCCGTCACCAAAACTCCAGAGACGGGAGCGCACATTCGGTACGGTATCTTCAAACATAACGCCCGTGTCGCACGACGGGTCTGTTATGCACAGTTTTCCACTTACTTTAATACCCGACGGCGACGTTTGCGCCCGGGCCAAACCGGCAAACAGCCCCCAACACAGAAGCATCCATCCCAACCGCCGTACCATTCCTGTATAGGTTGTCATTCGCTGCTAATAAAATCAAGTAGGTTGCCGGTTTTCCCAGTGGTTGTGAATATAACAGTGAAGGTCGGCAGTACGTTATTGTAAACGAAACGGCAGCTATAAAAATTTTATAGGAATCCATTCATCCGTTTCATCCGTTACCACTACCTTTATCTAAGCGGTCAAGTGCAATTTTACGGTAAAAAAACGTTTATGTTTTAGTGTTTTCCCGGAACCAGTTTGGCAAGTTGTTTGCACTAAAGATACAGTTATGTTAAAACGTTACCTTCTTATCCTCTTTGGCTTGCTGATCGCCGGAACGGTTTGGGCGCAGGATCCGCAGTTTTCGCAGTTCTATGCGGCTCCCATGTACTTGAATCCGGCTTTTGCCGGTTCGGCCTTGGCACCACGGGTAACGGTCAACTACCGGAACCAATGGCCCGCCGTGACCAATTACGTGACCTCCATGGTGAGCGTCGATCACTATTTCGACCGCTACAACAGTGGGGTTGGCCTGATGCTGCAAAGCGATAACCAGGGTCAGGGGCGCATCCGTTCCACCGACATTGGCTTGCAATATTCCTACCAGATTCAATTGGCCGAACAAACGTTCGTGCGGCTGGGCGTTCAAGGCTCCTACGTAAACCGCTCGATCAACTGGTTTGGCCTCACCTTTGGCGATCAGTATAACAACGGCGGCTTTACCGGCAACCCCACCACCGACCCCGTGGTTTCCAACGGCTCACCAACCCTTTCTTACCTGGATTTTTCAACCGGCGGTTTGCTGTATTCCGACTGGTACTGGATCGGCGTGGCGGCTCACCACCTCGGGCGGCCCAATCAGGGCGTTTTTGTCCTGAGCGACGAAAGCCGTCTTCCGATGAAGGGGAGCGTCCACGCGGGCCTTCGGATTCCCTTTGCGGGTTTCACCGGCCTGGGCGATGAGTGGGATCGTGAAAAAACCATTTCACCCGCGATCAACTACCGGTATCAGGGCAAGTACGACCAACTGGATCTGGGTGTTTATATGACCTATTCGCCCATGGTGGTCGGTCTTTGGTATCGTGGTTTGCCGTTGAAAAAATACGCCCCGAGTGTTACCAACCGCGAATCACTGATTGTTTTGGCCGGTTTTCGTCAGGACAATTTTTCGATTGGTTATAGCTACGACGCCACCATTTCCTCGCTCGGACCAGGCAGCGGGGGCGCCCACGAGATTTCGCTCTCGTACACCTTTGAGAATTTCCCCTCGGGCAAACCCAAAAACCGCAAAGCGCGCAAGCAACTTTCCTGCCCGAAATTCTAATCGCTTTGTTTCGTGAAATGCCTGCCTCCTTCCTCTGGTTGAGGGTAGCCGGAATTTCCGTTAAATTATCCATCTTTTCCCAAATAAACTCTATGGTTTATTTTATATGAATTTGTGTTTTTTGCATGACGATTAGGTAGATCACGGGTAATCATAAACCGCCTGATCGGGTACAAAATGCACAAAAGGGGACTATTCATTTTTATCCTTTCGATCGGAAGCTGGTTTGCCAATCCTACGCAGGCCGTCAGTCAACCTAAAATCTCGTTAGCCGGGGAGTGGCAACTCCGTTTAGACCCCGCCGATCTGGGTTTGCGGGAACACTGGTGGCAGGGAACCTACCCCGATCGGGTGAAACTACCGGGTTCTTTAACGGAAAACGGAAAAGGAAATGACATCACGCTGCAAACGCCCTGGGTCGGCGACGTCATCGACAGCACGTATTTCTTTGCGGACAGCTATAAAAAATACCGCGAGAATCCCATCAAAATACCGTTCTGGCTTCAGTCCGTCAAGTATTACGCCGGGCCAGCCTGGTATCGACGCCAGATCGAAATTCCCGCCAACTGGGCAAAAAAACGCATGACGCTGAATCTGGAACGCTGCCATTGGGAAACGATGGTGTACGTCAACGGCCAGTTCTGCGGCACGCGCAACTCCCTCGTGGCTCCCCACCAGTTCGACCTCACCAAACACCTCCGACCGGGCCGCAACACCATCGCCATTCGGGTCGATAACCGGTATAAACTACACATTGGCCCCAATTCGCACAGCGTTGCCGATCATACGCAAACCAACTGGAACGGGTTAGTCGGTGATTTGTCATTAACCGCCGAAGCACCAACGTATATAGAAGACGTACAGGCGTTTCCGAACCTGGCGGCTCAATCGATCAACGTATCGCTGGCGCTTCGCCAGCCCCGGCACCAGGAATTTCAGGGGAAGTTGATTCTACAGGCCCGGAGTTTGCAAAAAAATGGCGCAGCCTTGCCGGAATTAACGCAAGCCGTTCGGTTCACCGGCGAAGAAACCACGTTAAACCCAACGTATGCCATACCGAATCCGCAACGCTGGGACGAGTTTAACCCCAACCTGTACAAACTGCACGTCCGGCTGGTCAGCGATCAGGGCGAGGTGCTATCGGAACGGGAGGTGACGTTCGGCATGCGCGAAATGAGTACAAGCGGAACGCGGCTGGCCATCAACGGTCGTCCGATTTTTCTGCGGGGCGATGTCGAATGCGCCACCTTTCCGCTGACGGGCTATCCGCCAACGACGGAACCGTACTGGGAAAAAATCATGAAAACCGCCAAAAGCTACGGTCTGAATCACCTTCGCTTTCACTCGTGGTGTCCGCCCGAAGCGGCTTTCGATGTGGCCGACCGGCTTGGCGTGTATTTATACGTGGAAAGTCCACTGTGGGCCAACCAGAGCAGTGCCGTCGGCACGGGTGGCGTGATCGACGATTTCATTTACCAGGAATCGGAACGCATTCTAAAAGCGTACGGCAATCACCCGTCGTTCTGCATGATGTCGTACGGCAATGAACCAGCCGGACCCGAGCAGAACGAGTTTCTGGGTCGCTGGGTCGACCACTTCAAACAGAAAGACAACCGCCGACTCTACACCAGCGGAGCGGGCTGGCCCATGATTCCTGAAAGCCAGTTTCACATTCATTCCGATGCCCGGATTCAGCGGTGGGGCGAGGGTGTGAAAAGCATCATCAACGCGGGAACGCCCAAAACCAGCTACGACTGGCGCGAGATCACCAAAACCGCTACGGCTCCCTACGTCAGCCACGAAATTGGGCAGTGGTGCGTTTATCCAAATTTCAAGGAGATTGCCAAATACACCGGCGTGGTGCGGGCGAAAAATTTTGAAATCTTCAGAGAAACGCTCGAAGCCAACGGCATGGGCGATCAGGCCGAAGCCTTTCTGCATTCGTCGGGCCGTTTGCAGACGCTTTGCTACAAAGCCGATATCGAAGCGGCCCTGCGCACGCCCGGTTTTGCCGGTTTTCAGTTGCTGGGGTTACACGATTTCCCGGGACAGGGAACCGCGCTGGTGGGCGCGCTGGATGTTTTCTGGGAATCCAAAGGCTACACGACTCCCGAAGAATACCGCACGTTTTGCAGCCCAACGGTTTTGCTGGCCCGCATGGAAAAGCTCGTGTATGAAAACAATGAAACGTTACAGGCCGCTGTGGAAATTGCCCATTTTGGCGCGGGCGAGTTGACCAACCAAACCGTGGTCTGGCAGGCGCTGGATGCAGCCGGGAAAGTAAAACGCAGTGGATCGCTGACCAAAGACAAGATAGCGATTGATAACCTCCAGTCGGTCGGAACTATTCAATTGCCGCTTGCGGGTTTCAAAAAACCGGAGATGCTTACGCTGAAAGTGGCTTTGAAAGGCGCTGAAAGTACGAATTCCTGGAATTTCTGGGTCTATCCGGCGGGTGTCAATGCCGATGCGGCTACGGGAAAAGTCGTCGTGGCCCACACCTTGACGCCGGATGTCGTCAATCAATTGCAGAACGGCGCGAACGTTTTGCTGTTGCCCTACGGACACGTCAAAAAAGGCAAAGGGGCCGAAGTGGAGATTGGATTTTCGAGTGTTTTCTGGAACACATCCTGGACCAAGGGGCAGGCTCCGCACACGCTTGGGCTGGTTTGCAATCCGGCTCACCCGCTGTTTGCCAGCTTCCCGACCGAAGCCAGCAGCAACTACCAGTGGCAGGATCTGGTCAGCCATTCCCAAACCGTCATTCTGAATGATTTTCCCAAAACGCTTCGTCCGCTGATTCAGCCGATCGATACCTGGTTCGAAAACCGCCGGTTATCGCTGGCGTTTGAAGGCCGGGTTGGCAAGGGAAAGCTGCTCGTGTGCAGCATCGATCTGGAAAGTGATCTGGCCCAACGCCCGGCTGCCCGGCAGTTGAAATATAGCCTGCTGAACTACATGAACAGCAGCCAGTTTAAACCCGCGAACGGGCTGGAAGTCGATCAGGTAAACCAATTGTTTCAGGCCGAAACCTCTCTGCTTACGCCCGCTAAAAACGACTAAAATATTTTGACAGACCTCTATTTATGGCTTTGCAGGAAGTGACTGTGTGGGAAGAATCGGTTGTGATTCCCACATACGGTGTCGGCGCACCCGAAAAAAATCCGATGTTTCTGGAAAAACGGGTGTATCAGGGCAGCAGCGGGGTGGTGTATCCGCACGCCGTGATCGAAAAGATCGACGACCACAAGGAGGACCGGACGTATCAGGCGGTTTTTCTGGAAAACCGTTATCTGAAAATCATGGTATTGCCCCAGTTGGGCGGGCGGATTCAGATGGCGTACGATAAGATCAAAAACCGTCATTTCGTCTATTACAACCAGGTGATCAAACCCGCATTGGTCGGGCTGACGGGGCCGTGGATTTCGGGCGGCATCGAGTTCAACTGGCCGCAGCACCACCGCCCCAGCACCTTTGAACCCGTTGATTATACCACCGAAGCCCATGCCGACGGTTCCAAAACCGTGTGGGTCAGCGAAGTGGAGCGGATGTTTCACACCAAAGGCATGGCCGGTTTTCGGCTGCATCCTGACAAAGCCTACCTCGAAATTCAGGGCGTGCTGTACAACCGTACGCCCGTTCCGCAGACTTTTTTGTGGTGGACGAACCCGGCCGTCAAAGTGAACGATCACTACCAGTCGGTTTTTCCGCCGGATGTCTATGCCGTTTTCGACCACGGCAAACGGGATGTTTCGTCGTTTCCGATTGCCACCGGGACGTATTACAAAGTCGATTATTCGCCGGGGACGGACATTTCGCGGTATAAGAACATTCCGGTGCCGACGTCGTATATGGCCGTGGCGTCGAAGTATGATTTTATGGGCGGCTACGAGCACGACAGCCGGGGCGGTTTGCTGCACGTGGCCAACCACCACCTGTCGCCGGGCAAAAAGCAGTGGACCTGGGGCAACGGCGAGTTTGGCTACGCCTGGGATCGCAACCTGACCGACGAAGACGGGCCGTATATCGAGCTAATGACCGGCGTTTTTACGGACAACCAACCCGATTTTTCGTGGATTATGCCCAACGAAGAGCGGACGTTTGTGCAGTACTTCATGCCCTACAGCGAAATTGGAATCGTTAAAAATGCCACAAAGGAAGCCGCTGTCAATCTGGAACTTACTAACAAAACCGTTCAGATCAGCGCGTATGCCACCGCCGTTTATGCGGGGGCGGTCATTCGATTGACAAAAAATGGAGAAGTGGTTTTTGAACAACAGGTTGATCTCTCGCCGGAAAAACCGTTTCTGCATGAATTACCGCTTTCGCTTCTTGCCCCTAAATCCCCTAAAGGGGACTTGGACGTAGAATCCTCCGGATGCAAAAAGTCCCCTTTAGGGGATTTAGGGGCGCAACTCCGCCTGAGCGTCGAAACCGCTGATGGCCTGGAACTGGTCGCTTACCAGCCCGACGAAGTAGCGGAGACAACGGTTATTCCGGAACCGGCCCAGGCCGCTCTGGACCCCACTGAGGTGGAAAACAACGAGCAGTTGTATTTAACGGGTTTGCACATCGAGCAATACCGCCACGCAACCTATGTCGCCACTGAGTATTACGAAGAAGCCCTGCGCCGTGATCCGAAGGATGTGCGCTGCAACAACGCCCTGGGGCTTTGGCATATGAAACGCGGTCAGCTCGCCAAAGCGGAACCGTATTTCAGACAAGCCGTTCAGACCCTGATTCAGCGAAATCCCAACCCGTACGACGGCGAACCGTATTACAACCTCGGCCTGTGTTTGCAGGGGTTGGGGCGGTATGACGAAGCCTTCGACGCATTTTTTAAAGCCACCTGGAATGCCGCCTGGCAGGATACCAGCTTTCTGGAACTGGCCCGCATCGCCACCCGCCGGAAAACCTACGCCCAGGCCCTCGAACTGGTCGAGCGGTCGCTGGCCCGAAACTGGCACGGCCATTCGGCGCGACATTTGAAGGTGGCCCTGCTGCGGAAAACCGGGCGAACCGGCGAAGCTTTGCAGCTCATCGACGATACGCTGGCGATTGACCGGTTTCACTTCGGCTGTCTGTTCGAAAAATCGCTCCTCTTGCAAACTGGCGACGCATCGGATGCGGCCCGGACGCGGAGCCAGCTTAACGAGCTGATGCGCTACAACGCCCATACCTACCTGGACTACGCGCTGGATTACAGCCGGGCCGGCCTGTACGACGAAGCGATTCAACTGCTCTCGGAATTGCTGACAACCGGAAAGGCGGTTTATCCGATGGTCTATTACTTCCTGGCCTTTTTCAACGCGCAGTTGGGTCAGACCGAAACCGCTCACGACTATCTCAAAAAAGCCACCGAAGCCAGTCCTGACTTTGTATTCCCCAACCGGCTGGAAGAATTGACGGTTTTGCAATGGGCGGTTTCGCAAAAACCGGGTGATCAGCCGATTAACCACGCCCACACCTGGTATTTTCTGGGCAATTTCTGGTATGGTAACCGGCAATATGACGAAGCCATCGACGCCTGGGAGCGGTCTGTGAGTCTCGATGACGCCTTCCCCACGGTGCATCGGAATCTCTCCCTGGCCTATTACAACAAACGGCAACGGGCCGACAAAGCCCTGGTATCACTGGAAACCGCCTTTTCCCTGGATACCGCCGATGCAAGGGTACTCATGGAGTTGGATCAGTTGTATAAAAAGCTGAATTACCCGCATGAAGAACGACTGGCGTTTCTGGAAAAACACCTCGATACAACCGAAGAGCGCGATGATCTGTCTTTAGAACGGATCACGCTGTATAATCAGCTCGGCGCGTATGAAAAGGCGCGTGATTTGCTGGCCGCCCGGCAGTTTCATCCGTGGGAGGGGGGCGAAGGCAAAGTGGTGAGCCAGTACCTGATTTGTCACATCGAGCTGGCGAAGCAGGCGTTGCAACATGCCGAATATTCGTTGGCCCTTGCGCTCCTGACAGCCGCCGAAACCTATCCGGTGAATCTGGGCGAAGGCAAGCTGTTTGGCGTGCAGGAACCCGACATTTTCTATTTGAAAGGACTGGCCTACGAAGGGATGGGCGAAACGCAAACCGCCCGGTCGTATTTTGAGCGGGCATCAGTCGGTCTGGATGCGCCGGTGCAGGCGGTTTTCTATAACGATCAGCAACCGGATAAACTGTTTTATCAGGGCTTGGCCCGGAAAAAACTGGGGCAGAACGACCGGGCCGAAAAGCTTTTCAAGACGCTGATTCAGTACGGAGAAACGCACCGTGACGACGCTATCAAGATCGATTATTTCGCGGTATCGCTGCCCGATCTGCTGGTGTTCGATGCCGACCTGAACGAACGAAACCGCATCAGTTGTCTGTATCTGATGGGTTTGGGACATCTGGGTCTGGGAAATGGTCATGTTGGACAGGCGCTGGCCTGTTTTGATGCCGTTCTGGCCAGTGACCGCAACCACCAGGGCGCGGCTTTGCACCGGAAAATGGTCGATTTTCTGACGGCGCAGGAAGTGTCGGGTTAGGATTTCCGGAGTTTGCGGAAATCGCGCGGAGACACGCCCATGACGTGGGCAAAAACCCGGCTGAAGTGGTACGGGTCGCTGTACCCGATCTGGTAAGCGACTTCCTTGATGCGCAATTGCGTGTTTTCGAGCAACCGACAGGATTCCTGAATCTTTAAAAAGGTAAAGAAATTGATGGGCGCACTTTGGACCTTGGTCCGAAAAACCGCCGAATAGTGCGACGCCGACATGCCCGCAATCTGCGCCAGGTCTTCCAGCGTCAGGTTCTTGCTCAGGTTCTCTTTCATGAACGCGATGGTTCGGCTGATCGGGTCATTTTCGGGTTGGGCAAACTGGTTGGGATTATAAACCGCATTGTTGAACGTGGCCAGGAAGCGCGACAGACTGCTGTTGGCATACACGATATTGTCCATGTTATACGACATTTCGACGTGTGACAGAATGTCGTCAAAAAGCTGAAACCGCTCGGGCTGGGGCGACACGGTTACCGGGGACGGATCGGTATCCTGCTTTAAAAACTGCAAAAAATGATGCGCGTTGGAACCGGTAAAATGCAGCCAGTAAATGGTCCAGGGATTCTGGGTGTCGGTTCCGTAGCGGTGGGCCTGGTCGGCTGGCAGAATAAAGACCTGGTTGGGTTTTACGGTGTATTTCCGGTCGTTGAGGACATACCAGCCTTCGCCCTGAACGCAATAAATCAGAATGTGTTGCGGACTTCCTTTCCGGCGTTCCCGATCGTGAAAAGCGGCTTTCGGATAATACCCGATATCGGTGATGTACAACGACTCACAAAGCGGATGAACGGCGATCAGTTTCTTTAACTCGCCCGGCAACACATAACTGCGTTGTCCGGCAAAGCCCTCTTTCTTTTTGATCATGTCGCAATATTATCTAGGTATGGGTCAGGAATGGTTTGTAAAATTACGCATCTGTATCGCTTTTTTTCTAAAAATTACCCGAATACTTTAACAAAACCACCATGGCAAAAACCGGGCTTAACGCCAACTATATTTTTGGAATCGCCTTCATTTCGGCACTGGGCGGATATCTGTTCGGCTTTGATTTTGCCGTTATTTCGGGAGCGCTGCCGTTTCTGCGGGGTTATTTTGGACTCACGGCCTGGTGGGAGGGATTTCTGACCGGTTCGCTGGCGCTGGGCTGTATGCTGGGCTGCGTGCTGGCCGGCAACCTCGCCGACCGCTACGGACGGAAACCCGGTCTGATGGTGGCGGCCCTCATTTTTGCGCTCTCTTCGCTGGGCATGGCCTTCTCCTCCACCTTGCCGGTTTTCATCACCATGCGCTTCGTAGCCGGAATTGGCGTCGGGATGGCGTCGACGCTGAGTCCGCTCTACATTGCCGAAATTTCGCCCGCCGAAGTCCGGGGCCGCAACGTTTCCATCAACCAGTTGACCATTGTGATCGGGATTCTGATCACCAATCTGGTGAACTATGCACTGGCCGATAACGGCCCTGATGCCTGGCGGTGGATGTTCGGGCTGGGGGCCGTGCCGTCCGTCGGTTTTCTGCTGGGCGTCTTCTGGTTGCCCGAGAGTCCGCGGTGGCTGGTGCAGAAAGGTCGGGTGCAGGAAGGCGAAGCGATTTTGCGCCGAATTGGTGGTGAATCCTTTGTAAAACAGACGGTTATTGCCATCAATCGTTCGATGGAAGGAGTTGAAAAACCGTCGTTATCCATGCTGCTGGAGAAGGGCGTTCGCCCGGCGGTGATTGTCGGCATTGGCCTGGCGGTGCTGCAACAGTTGTGCGGAATCAATGTAGTTTTCAATTATACCTCCACGATTTTCGAGACCGTGGGAGCCAATCTCGACCGGCAGTTGTTCGAAACCGTAGCCATCGGAATCGTCAATCTGGTATTCACGCTGGTGGCCATGTGGCAGGTGGATAAACTGGGCCGAAAACCGCTGATGCTCATCGGAACCCTGGGGCTGGCGGTGCTCTATGTCGTGATTGCGGTGCTGCTGAAAACCGGCGCGTCGTCGGGTTTGCTGTCGGTCTTCGTGCTGCTGGCGATCAGCGTTTACGCGACCTCGCTGGCGCCCATCACCTGGGTTTTGATCTCGGAAATTTTTCCCAACCGGGTCCGTGGGCTGGCGTCATCGGTCGCGATTTTGGCGTTGTGGGGGGCTTACTTCATTCTGGTTTTCACATTTCCGATCCTCGCCGAACAACTGGGTACATACGGACCTTTCGGGCTTTACGCGGTAATCTGCCTCGTCGGATTCTGGTTTGTCCGCCGGAATGTGCGCGAAACGAAAGGAAAAACGCTGGAAGAACTGGAAGATACCTTCATCACGCATTGATTTCATAAGATTATCCATCTTAATCGAAATTCTCTCTATTGATTTAGGAGCTGAAGCCTTTAATCTTTGTAGTTATGGAATTTAGCAAATAATGATTTGGATTTTATCGTGCCTATCCTCAATTCAATCGGCTTGTTCTGACTAATCAACTAAACCCTTAATCCTTTCTTACGTATGAATTATTCTATACGGTGTCTGCAAACAACCCTGCTATTGGTTTGCCTTACACTGACCACTTTTGCCCAGAGCCTGATTACGGGCAAGGTGGTTGGCGAGCAAAACGATGGCATACCGGGGGCTACGATTACCATAAAGGGCACAACCCGGGGCACCACGACCGATGCGTCCGGTGGGTTTCAACTGAATGCCAGCCCGAACGAAACGCTCGTATTCAGCTACGTGGGTTACGTGACGCAGGAAGCCGTCGTTGGCAACCGCACCAGCCTGACCGTCAAAATGCTGACCGATACCCGCAGCCTGGAAGAAGTGGTGGTGGTGGGCTATGGTACGGTGAAAAAAAGTGACCTGACTGGTTCGGTTTCGACCATCAAAGCCGACGCCATCAAGGAAATGCCGGTGGTTTCGGTCGATCAGGCCATTCAGTCGCGGGCGCCGGGTGTTCAGGTGACCCAGAGTTCGGCGGCTCCGGGAGGTGGGATTTCCATTCGCGTGCGGGGTGCCAACTCCATCAACAGCGGAAGTGAGCCACTGTATGTCATCGACGGTTTTCCGATGTATCCCGACAATGGCGCGATGGGAACCGCGGGCAACCGGCAGTCTAGCAACGCGATGGCCACCATCAACCCCAACGAAATTGAATCCATCGAAATCCTGAAAGATGCCTCGGCTACCTCGATTTACGGATCGCGGGGGTCGAACGGTGTGGTTCTGATTACGACCAAACGCGGAAAAGAAGGCCAGAGCCGGGTCGATTACGAAGGTTCCTACTCGTTCCAGCAAATCGCGCGGCCCATCGAGGTCTTGAACGGCAGTGACTATGCCCGGTATCTGAACATTCTGGAACGCAGCCAGGGCGGCAGTCCGCGGTTTACCGACGCGCAAATCAGCCAGATCGGCGAAGGCACCAACTGGCTGAATACGATTACACAAACCGGAGCGTTGTCTAACCACCAGCTTTCGTTTACCGGCGGCAACAAGGCCATGCGGTATGCCTTTGTTGCCAACTACCTGGATAATAAGGGCATTGTCAAGAATACGTTTTTCAAACGGTACGGTTTCCGGCTGAACCTCGACAACGATTTTCTCAATGGTCGGGCCACACTCAGCAATAGCTGGTCGTATAACCGGACGGGAAGCAGCAACGTGGCCACGGATCGGGGCGGCCCGGGCGGGATCATCATTACGGCCCTGGGCCTGGACCCAACCGTGGCAGTGTATGACCAGAATGGCAACTACAATTACCCGAGCTACGATCAGCGCTTCAACATCAACCCCCTGGCAGAAGCGGTTGAAGGCTACGACCGGGATAACATCAACCGGTTATTCGGGACGACGGCTCTGACGGTCAACATCATCGAAGGGCTAAAATTCCGGACCAGTCTGGGCGCTGATGTCGTGAATGCCACCCGCAACACGTTTTATAACAACTACACCTTTACCGGTCGGCAGTATGGCCGGCAACTGGAACGGGCCAACCGCAACGTCAGCAGCATTCTGAACGAGAACATCCTGAGCTACAACAAACAGATCCGGCCGGGCCACAACCTCGACGTCACGCTGGGATATACCTATCAGCAGGAAAGCAACCTGTTCAACTCGGCGTCGACGCGCGGACTGCCTTCGGATGATCCGGAGTCGGTTAACATGCAAAACGGCAGCAGACCCCAGATTCCCAATTCCGGGCGTCAGGACTGGACCTTGCAATCGCTGCTGGGCCGGGTGAATTACAACCTGAAAGACCGCTACCTGTTTACGGTGACGTTCCGGCGCGATGGTTCGTCGCGGTTTGGCCCGAGCAACAAATGGGCCACGTTCCCTTCGGCGGCTGTCGGCTGGCGTCTGGTAAACGAAGATTTCTTCCAGAACTCGGCTCTGAAAAATGTGTTTGACGACGTTAAAATCCGGGCCAGCTACGGTCTGACCGGTAATTCACAAATCCCGGTTTACCGGTCGCTGGGCGGTTTATCGACCTACAATTACGTGTTTGGTGGCGGCCTGGCTGCGGGCTATGGCCCCAACCGGATTGCGAACCCCGACCTGAAATGGGAAAGCACCGCGATGCTGAACCTCGGTCTGGATCTATCCCTGCTCAACAACCGCCTGTCGATGACGTTCGATGTATTCAGCAACAAAACCACGGATCTGCTGCTGGATGTTTCCATTCCGCAAAGCACGGGTTTCAGCACCATCATGCTGAACTCCGGATCGCTGACCAACAAGGGCCTTGAGTTTTCTACAAACTATAAAATCTTCAATAATGCCGCGTTCAAATGGGATGTGAGCGGTAATATTTCGGTGTTGCGGAACGAGATTACCGATTTGGGCAAGAGCACGCCCTTCTTCGCCAACAGCACCAGCGGCCACTTGGGCGTTTTTGGTAGCTGGGTAGAAGCCGGAAATCCGATTGGGGTTTGGAAGGGCTACAAATACGTCGGACTGTTCCAGACGGATGATGAAGCCCAGACTTTTGCCGCCCGTGCCGGTTATCCGAAATACGAAGACGTGAACGGCGACGGAAAATACACCGCCGACGATTATGTGGTGATGGGCAATCCGAACCCGAAATTTACCTGGGGATTGAATTCAAGTGTCAAGTTTAAAAATTTCGACCTCTCGATCTTCTTCCGGGGTGTTCACGGCAACGATGTGCGGAACCTGCAACAGTCGGAAATGGGCGATGGGGTTCAGAAAATCAACCAGATTGGCGACATTCTGACGGATTCGTGGACGCCGACCAATACGGGTGCCAGCCGACCCGTGATCGATGGTCGCCGGGATTTCATCTCCTTCCGCCGGTCGTCGTTCTTCATTCAGGACGGTTCTTTTGTGCGGTTGCAGAACCTGGCGCTGGGCTACAACCTGCCGTTGCATACCAAATACATCCGGTCGGCCCGGATCTACGCCAGCGGCCAGAATCTGTTCCTGATCACGAAATACAAAGGATTCGATCCGGAAGTGAACAACCAGGGCCAGAACAACCTGAACCGGGGTGATGACTACGACGCCTATCCCCGCGCCCGGATGTTTACGGTGGGAGTCAATCTTGGTCTGTAATTCGCTAACCCTACAATCTTAAAAGAGACATGAATCTGATTATTTCTTCCAAAGTCAAATCCCTGCTGATGCTGTCGGTCCTGGCCACGGGCCTCGGTTGCTCGGATCTCAAGGAAAACCCCGATTTTATCAATCCCGACACGTTTTATAAATCGGCTACGGAACTGGAACTGGGCGTCAACGGTATTTACGACGATCTGAACTCCGGCTATTCCGGCTATTTCTACGACCGCTACGTATTTGAGTGTTTGACGGGCGACCAGATCGGCTGGGAAAAAGGTCCGCTTCAATACAACCTGGGCAACGTCAGCTCGGCCGACGAATACATTGAAGCCTACTGGTCAATCAGTTACCGTTCTATCAACCGCGCTAATGCGGTGATCGAAACCGCCGATGCGATGAAAGATCCATCCAACGACGCCCTGGTGAAACGCCTGAAGGGTGAAGCGCAGTTTCTGCGGGCATTCTACTACTACGGTTTGCTGAGCTATTTCGATAACCCTCCGCTAACGACCAAATCGACCAAGGGAATCAGCGAATTACCGTCGAATGCGGGTGGAAAACGCGCCGTGATCGACCAGATTTATGCCGATGCCAAGGCCGCTGCCGAAGTATTACCCGCTGCCTATACCGGAGCCAACGCCGGACGGGCGACAAAATGGGCGGCCAAATCGATTCTGATGAAAGCCCAGCTCTGGGATGAAAAATGGGCCGACGCCAAAACCACCGCCGAAGACATCATCAACAACAGCGGGCTTCAGTTGTACGAAAACTTCGGTTATAACTTCGATCTGGCGCATGAAAACCAGGGTGAACGGATTTTTGAAGGCCAGGTTTCGGCAGCCGCCAACGCCAGCGAGTGGAATGTGCACTCGGCCCACTTTAACCCGGAAGATTATCCGAGCGAACTGGGCGGTGCGGGCTGGAGCTGGCTGAGTGCGACGCAGGAATTCCGGGCTTCGTACGACAGCAAGGACAAACGCATCGACGCCACGTTCATCGAATCGTATCCAACGGGGCGCCTGGGTAAAGTCAATGGGCAGTATCCGATTGTGAAATGGAGCCCGACAGCGGATTTCAACCTCTCCCGGTTTGGCGGTATTGTCAAAGCCGATGCCAACCCGGCCGATCCCAATCAACTGGTTTTTGGTAAAGCGTGGGCGGGTAAGCTGGTAGAATTGGGTATCAACTACAACAACACCGAAAAGAACACCATTTACATCCGGTTGGCCGACATTCTGCTGGGCCATTCCGAAGCCTGCAACGAAAGCAATACGGGCGACAAGTTCATGGGAATCAACAAGGTACGCGCCCGCGCCGGTCTGACGGCTCTGAGCGGTTTGAGCCAGTCGGCGTTGCGGGATGCGATCATCAAGGAGCGCGAGCAGGAATTTGTGTTCGAGCAGGTGATGTATCCGGAACTGCGTCGCAAAAGTAAACCGGGCGGACAGCCTGATTACCTGGGTGAGCGAATCAACCACTACATCACGAAATACAAAGTGGGCCGAACCCTCAAACCGCGCGATTATGTGCTTCCGCTCCCGCTGAAAGAGATGCAGGGTAATCCGAACGTAACGCAAAACCCGGTGTGGCAGTAATAGTTGCCCCCAACCCCCTAAAGGGGGCTTAACATCCGGATTTTAAGCCCCCTTTAGGGGGTTGGGGGTGATCAAAAAAGGGCTTTCACAAGCCCTTTTTTGATGTCTGTTTTTTAGCGACCTTGCCTGTATGAAGTACCTATTCCTGCTGCCGGTTTTCCTATGCATCCTGGCTTGCGAGCAAAAGACGAAGACACTCTTCACTACCTTGCCAGTCTCGCAAACCGGCGTCCATTTTCAGAATACCGTTACCGAAAACGACTCCTTTAACCTGGTCGATTATTATTACGTTTACAACGGCGGGGGCGTCGCCGTTGGTGATTTGAACAACGACAACCTGCCGGATCTGTATTTCACCGGCAATCAGGTGGGTGACCGGATCTATGTGAATACCACCAAACCCGGTTCGGGTTCGCCCACCTTTGAGGACGTGACGGACAAGGCCGTTATTCAGAAAGGCGGCTGGTCGACAGGCGTCACGATGGCAGATGTGAACGCCGACGGACTGCTGGATATTTACGTCTGCAAGTCGGGCAATTACGAAGGAAGCCGCCGGAAAAACCAGTTGTACATCAACAAAGGAAACTTTCGCTTCGAGGAAAGCGCCGAGCGCTACGGTCTGGCCGATACCAGTTACACCAACCAGGCTACCTTTTTTGACTTCGACAAAGACGGCGATCTGGACCTTTTCCTGCTGACCAGCACGAATCTGATTCGCAATCCGAATCAGGTGACGCCGGTCATTGCCGACGGTTCCGGACTGGCCAACGACAAGCTGTTCCGCAACGATTCGGAGGCATCGGGACCCCGGTTTACGGACGTGACCAAAGCGGCCGGTATTCTGCACGACGGTTTCGGGCTGGGACTCACGATCGCCGATTTTAACCAGGACGGCTGGGAAGATATTTACGTCGCCAACGACTTTCTGGCGAACGATTTTCTGTATGTCAACAACCAGAACGGGACGTTCAGTGAAGTCAGCAAAACGTATTTCAAGCACCACAGCCAGTTTTCGATGGGCTGCGATGCCGCCGATATCAACAACGACGGCTTACCGGATCTGGTCGTAGCCGACATGCTGCCTGCCGACAACGAGCAGCGTAAAAAAATGGCGGGACCGGCTAATTATCAGCAATTTGAAAGCATTACCCGCCAGGGGTACCACCCGCAATTTATGCGGAATATGTTGCAGGTGAACGGCGGAAAAGCCCCCGACGGCCGGATGGTTTTCTCCGAAATCGGGCAGTTCGCCGGAGTTTCGGCCACCGACTGGAGCTGGTCGCCCTTGCTGGCCGATCTGGACAACGACGGCTGGCGGGATCTGGTCATCACCAACGGCTATCTGCGTGACATCACCGATCTGGATTTTGTGTCGTTCAACGACTCCTTCGCGCAGGGAAACCGGACGCCCGAAGAAATTAATGCGTATTTGCGGCAGGGCGCACCCAAAATGCCGAGCATCAAAAAGGCCAACCGGTTTTTTCGAAACCGTCGCGATCTGACCTTTGATGATGTGACCGCCACCTGGTTTGGCGCGGAAACCTCCCTGTCGAATGGTTCAGCCTACGCCGATCTGGACCGCGACGGTGATCTGGATTTAATCGTCAACAACATCAACCAGGACGCGTATATCCTGCAAAACAATACCGCCAACACGCATTACCTGCAAGTGAAACTACGAGGCCCGAAACAGAATCCGTTCGGCCTGGGCGCGGGGGTGACCCTCTTTAGCAAAGGGTTAACGCAAACGCATCATCAGGCTGTTACAAAAGGCTATCAATCGTCCGTCGATTACATCATTCATTTTGGCTTGGGTGCTAACAAAACCGTTGATTCCCTGCGGATTGTCTGGCCGGACGGCAAATCGCAGACGCTGAAAAAACCGGCCATCGACCGGCTTTTAACACTGAATTATCAGCAAGCTGCCAAAACCGTTCAGCAACCTGAAAACCGCCCGCCAACCTTACTGACCGACATCACCCGAACATCCGGGATTCAGTTTACCCATCAGGAAGAGTCCTATCTGGATTACAATCAGGAACCGCTTTTGCCGCACAAACTCTCGCAACAAGGCCCGAAACTGGCGGCTGGCGACGTCAACGGCGACGGTCTGGAAGATCTGTTCGTGGGCGGTTCGTTCCGGCACTACGGAAAATTGCTGATTCAGACATCGGCGGGGCGGTTTATCGAAAAACCGTATACCGATGAATCGTTGCCGAAAGACGAAGAGGATGTCGGGGCGCTGCTGTTCGATGCCGACGGCGACGGCGACCAGGATTTGTACATTGTCAGCGGCTCGAATGAATATTACGACGGTTCGGAATTTTATCAGGATCGGCTGTATCTCAACGACGGAAAAGGCAAGTTTACGGCGGCAACCGACCAATTGCCAGCCA
This sequence comes from Larkinella sp., assembly GCF_965227735.1. Classification (NCBI taxonomy): domain Bacteria; kingdom Pseudomonadati; phylum Bacteroidota; class Cytophagia; order Cytophagales; family Spirosomataceae; genus Larkinella; species Larkinella sp. Next base: position 3,750,651 of record NZ_OZ245776.1, read on the forward strand.
TCCGGCACAGCGGTTCGTGTGTGCTGGCGGTTGATATTGACAAAGACGGCGACCTCGACCTGTTCCGGGGGGGGCGATTGAAAGCGTTACAATATCCGCTACCCGGCGAAAGCTATGTATTGATCAACGATGGCGGACGCTTTCGGGATGCGACGGACGAGCTGGCCCCCAACCTGCGAAATGTCGGCATGGTAACCGATGCGGTTTGGGCCGACATCGACCGCGATTCATGGCCGGATCTGGTGGTGGTGGGCGAAATGATGCCGATTACAGTTTTCAAAAATAACCGGGGAAAGTTGGCTCAACAACCGATGGATGCGCTGAAAGGCTCGGAAGGATTCTGGAATTGCATTCGTTCCGGCGATTTTGATCACGACGGCGATGTCGATTTTGTGATTGGCAATCTGGGGCTGAACAGCCGTTATCGGGTGTCGCCCAGCCAGCCCATGCGCGTTTACGCGGGTGATTACGACAACAACGGTCGGCTCGACGCCATTGCTACGTATTACCTGGACGGGATTGAATACCCGATTGCATCCCGCGACGAACTGGGTCGGCAGTTGCCCCTCATCAAAAAACAGTTTACCAATTACGCCCTGTACGCCAAAGCCAAAGTCACCGACCTGCTGACGCCCGAACGGCAAAAAATCAGCACGGTTTTGCAGGCCTGCTGGCAGCAAAGTGTGTTGCTGGAAAATACCGGCGGCAGTTTCCAGATCAAACCGTTACCAGCTCTGGCCCAGTGGGCGCCCATCCAGAGTTTGCTGGTGGAAGACATCGATCAGGATGGCCATCTGGACGTGCTGGCGGTTGGAAACGCGTACGATGCCGAGTCGGTGGCCGGACAATACGATGCCATGACGGGACTCGTTCTGAAAGGGGACGGAAAAGGCGGTTTTCAGCCATTGCTGTTTCCGCAAAGCGGTTTTCTGGCGGATGGGGATTGCAAATTCATCGTTGGACTCAACAACAGTCCGGCCCAACGGCTGATTGTGGTGTCGGCCAACAAAGGCGCATTGCAGGTTTTTCGTCCCCGGAAGAACTAGATTACGGTTCTATGGTGCTTCGCCCAGCTAATCATTTCACTCAGCAACGGCCACAACGTTTTGCAATACTCCGTGATTTCATATTCGATGAGGACGGGCGTTTCATTATGAACCGTTCTGGTTACTAACTTATTCATCTCCAGCTCTTTCAGCTCTTTTGAAAGCATCCTGAACGTGATATTCGGGATGCTTTTGGCAATTTCCCGGTAGCGCTTGTGGCCGCTGCTTAGCGATACGATGATCAATACTTTCCATTTACCGCTGATGACATACAAGGTGTCCTGAATGTATTTCAGATCGGTTGGGCAACTGAAGTTGCAGACGTATTCCTCTTTCATTTTGTGGGTGCTATTCCCGATGATAGCGCTATACCTTAGTATACTGCACACAAATGTATAGCAACTGGCGCATACTTTTGCAGCCATACTAAAAACGAACATGAAAAAGTTAGCAAACAAAGTCGCCGTGGTCACCGGTGGTAACAGCGGGATTGGTTTATCAACCGCCATACTATTTGCCGAACAGGGGGCCAGCGTAGCCATTACAGGCCGCAACCCGATTTCTTTAGACAGTGCCGTAGAAGCCATAGGCCACGGAACGGTCGGCATCGTCAGTGATGTTTCCGATGTAAACAACATCACAAAAGCGTATGAAAAAGTAAGCGAAGTGTTTGGCAAGATTGATGTACTGGTCGTCAATGCGGGTGTAAATCATGCCGGGCCGTTGGCCGACTATACGGAAGAACAATTCGATCAGATCAGCGACATCAATTTCAAAGGGGCCTTTTTTTCGGTGCAGCGCGCGTTGCCGTATTTAAATGATGGAGCTTCCGTTATTCTGACTTCCAGCGCCGTAAACGAAAAAGGATTCAGCAATGGGGCGGCTTATTCGGCAACAAAAGCGGCCGTCCGGTCGTTAGCCCGAAGTTTTTCGACCGAATTGATGGACCGAAATATCCGGGTGAATGTTCTGTCGCCCGGCGCGATTGACACCCCATTTTTCGGTAGGGGTGGGGCCTCACCGGAGGAAGTCGATGGCACCAAAGCATACATGGCTACCATCATTCCCGCGAAACGGTTGGGGACGGTTGAGGAAGTTGCGGAAGGATTTCTCTATTTAGCCTCCGACGCTTCGAAATATATGGTCGGTTCCGAACTCGTCATGGATGGTGGTGTAAAAACGCTGTAACAAGTTACCAAAACCGTAAAATTATCCATGTAAAGCAAAATTTGCTCCATTCCGATTAGGATTATGGCTGACTAAATTTGTGTAGAACCAATACCGCCCGGTTAGGGCCGCGTATGAACACAAAAGTCATTGTCGTCAGTGGAGCCCTGGTCGGAGTGGGCCTGTTGTTGTCGTCCTTCCTGGGCTGGTTCGAGGAGCGCGTCGACTTCAACACCCAGGTCAAACCGTTGCTGAATAAAAACTGCATTGCCTGCCACGGGGGCGTCAAAAAAGCCGGGGGTTTTTCCGTCTTGTTTCGACACGAAGCCGTCGCACCGACGAAATCGGGCAAACCCGCGATCGTTCCCGGTGATGCCGACGCCAGTGAAATGATTCGTCGGTTAACGCTGACCGATCACGACGAACGGATGCCGCTGGAGGCACCTCCCCTGAAACCCGAAGAAATTGAAACCCTCCGCAACTGGATCGATCAGGGCGCGGAATGGGGGGATCACTGGGCGTATACCCGCATTGAAAAACCGGAAATTCCTCAAATTGGTACGTTCTGGAGTCGGTTAGGAATATCCATTCCGGGATTAGCCAAAAATGACGAAACTGACTGGGTCAAAAACGAGATCGATCCGTTTGTGCTCGAAAAACTCCGGGGCCAATCGCTGAAACCGTCACCGGAAACCGACCGCGCTACGCTTATCCGGCGCGTTACCCTTGACCTGACCGGGTTGCCGCCCACCCAGCAGGAAGTCGCTGATTTTGTGAAAGATCAATCGCCGAATGCGTACGAAAAGGTTGTCGACCGGCTTCTGGCTTCACCGGCGTATGGTGAACGCTGGACGGCGCTCTGGCTCGATCTGGCCCGGTATGCCGATTCGAAAGGCTACGAAAAAGATACCGAACGAAAAATCTGGCGGTACCGCGACTGGGTGATCAAGGCCTTCAACCAGGATATGCCCTACAACCAGTTCACCATCGAACAACTGGCTGGGGATTTGCTACCCAACCCGACTGACGATCAATTCATTGCGACCGGTTTTCACCGCAACACGATGACCAACGACGAGGGCGGCACGCAGGACGAGGAATTCCGGGTTGCTGCGGTGCTGGATCGGGTCAACACGACCTGGGACGTGTTTCAGGGAACGACGTTTGCCTGTGTGCAGTGTCACAGCCACCCCTACGACCCGTTTGTTCACGATGAATATTACAAGTATCTGGCCTTTTTCAATAACACCCGCGACGAGGACGTTCAGACCGATACGCCGACTTTGCGGTTTTTCAAGGATCAAGATTCGGTGAAGGTAGCCGAGTTGAAAAACTGGGTTTCGTCGCATACGAAGCAGCCCCAGCCGGTGCAGGAACTGGTGAATTTTGTCCGGCTGACGGAGCCTAAAATCAACTCACACGATTTTGATCAGTATGTCAATGCGTCGCTGCTGGATGCCAAGTTTTTCGGTGTGCAGCACGGCGGATCGGCGCGAATCAAAAGCGTCAACCTGAACGGAACCAACCGCCTGATTATGGCGATTGGAACGAATGCCGAAAAGGCGGTTTTGACACTCCACCAGGACAGCCCGACCGGCCCGACGCTGTTGACGATTCCTGTACCCAAAACCGGTAGCCAATGGCGCGATACGGTGATGATTTACGCGCTGCCGACGGTTTCGGGGCGTCATCATGTGTATCTAACAATGGACAGCCCGAAGCAACCGAAGGATTGGACGATGATCAAATGGGTGTCGTTTCGACCGGCCTTGCCGGGAACTTCGGCAACGGTTTTGAGCGATATGGATCACAAACTCCAGGCGGTGCTGAACGCCAAACCGGAATCGACGCCGGTTTTGTTCGAAGGGAAAGGCGATTTTGCCCGGAAAACGCACGTATTCGACCGGGGCAACTGGCTCGTGAAAGGAAAACCGGTGCAACCCGACGTCCCCAAATCACTGCCACCCTTGCCCACTGATTCAACCGGAAAACCAGTTCCCCGCAACCGCCTGGGGCTCGCGTTGTGGATGGTGAATCGCGATCATCCGCTAACCGCGCGGGTAGCCGTCAACCGCTTCTGGGAGCAACTTTTCGGAACCGGGCTCGCCGAAACCGTGGAAGATTTAGGGACGCAGGGCATTCCGCCTACCCACCGGGAATTGCTGGATTATCTGGCCACTGAATTCATGGAAACCGATCACTGGTCGGTGAAACGCCTGCTAAAACGCATGGTTCTGTCAGCTACCTACCGCCAGCGTTCGGAAGCTTCGGCAGATCTGGTCGCAAAAGACCCCTTCAACCGCTGGCTGGCTCGGGGTCCCCGCGTGCGGCTGACGGCCGAGCAGGTCCGCGATCAGGCGCTGGCCACCAGCGGCTTATTGAGTTCGAAACGGTTTGGGCCGAGTGTGAAACCGTCGCAGCCCGACGGCATCTGGCAATCGCCCTACAACGGCGAAAGCTGGAAACTGAGCGAGGGCGAAGATAAATATCGCCGGGCACTCTATACGTACTGGAAACGCACCTCTCCCTATCCGTCGATGATCACCTTTGACAGTCCGAGCCGGGAGTTTTGTCAGGTTCGGCGCATTCGGACCAACACGCCTTTGCAGGCCCTCGTGACACTGAACGACCCGGTTTTTATCGAATCGGCGCAAACGCTGGCGGCTATGATGCAGAAACAAGGAAAAACCGCCGACCAACAAATTCAGGCCGGTTTTCGGCAAGTCATGCAGCGGAATCCGGCCCCTCAAAAATTGGCTGTGCTGGTGAAGCTGTATCAAAAAGCAGAGACCTATTACCAACAGCATCCGACCGATGCACAGAAGTTAGTGGCAAGCAAAGAGGCTACTCCGCAGTTGGCAGCCCTCCTAATCACCGCCAATACAATGCTCAATCTGGATGAAGTGATCACCAAAGAATAACATGAAAAAGCTCATCAACGAACTACAACAGGCGGCTGTCCAACGCGAAACCCGGCGGCATTTTTTGCATACGTGTTCCACCGGTTTGGGTGCGATGGCACTGAGTTCCGTTCTGGCTAGCTGCGGTTTTTTGGGGAAATCCGACGATAAAAACGCTTCTGCAACCAGTGCGCAACCGCTGGGCAATGATGACCGATCCCCGACGGCGGTGCGTCCGGCGCAGTTTCCAGGAAAAGCCAAACGGGTGATTTACATCCACATGGCCGGGTCGCCCTCGCAACTGGAATTGTTTGATTACAAGCCCGAACTGGCAAAATACAACGGAAAAGACTGTCCGCAGGAATTGCTGACGGGGAAGAAGTTTGCCTTCATCCGGGGCGTTCCCAAAATGCTGGGACCGCAGGGAAAGTTTGCGCAACACGGACAGTCGGGGGCTTGGGTTTCGGATTATTTGCCGCATTTGCAGGGTGTGGTGGACGAAATTACGTTTCTGAAAGCCATGCACACCGACCAGTTCAACCACGCTCCAGCACAGTTGCTGATGCACACCGGTGCTGCCCGACTGGGACGCCCCAGTATGGGTTCGTGGGTGACCTACGGTTTGGGAACGGAAAACGATAATCTGCCCGGTTACATTGTGCTGGCGTCGGGCGGCAAACAGCCCGATGCGGGAAAGTCAGTCTGGGGGAGCGGTTTTCTGCCATCGGTGTATCAGGGCGTTCAATGCCGGACGGAAGGCGACCCGGTTTTGTACGTTTCCAACCCGGACGGCATGTCGCGGGATATGCGGAAAAACACCATAGATGCGATCTCGGAAATCAATCAACAGCAATACAACGACGTAAAAGATCCGGAAATCCTGACTCGAATTGCCCAATATGAGCTGGCGTTCCGGATGCAGATGTCGGTGCCGGATGCGATGGATATTAAGGGCGAACCGCAGTATATGCTTGATCTGTACGGCGTTGACCCGAACAAAGGCTCGTTTGCCCGGAACTGTCTGCTGGCCCGGCGGCTGGTCGAGCGCGGAGTGCGTTTTGTCCAGTTGTTCGACTGGGGCTGGGATTCGCACGGCACGGACACGAGCACGGCAATCGATCTGGGACTTCACGAAAAATGCCGCCAGTCGGATCAGGCCGTGGCGGCTTTGCTCCAGGATCTGAAACAACGCGGTTTGCTGGACGACACGCTCGTGGTGTGGGGTGGCGAATTTGGCCGGACGCCGATGCAGGAAAACCGCGATGGACAGACGCTGCCGTTCATGGGCCGCGATCACCATTTGGATGCGTTCACGGTCTGGATGGCGGGCGGTGGCGTCAAACGCGGTTTTTCGTTCGGCGAAACCGATGACATCGGCTATTACGGCGTGAAGGATCAGGTCCACGTCCACGACTTACAGGCCACGATTCTGCATTTGCTGGGATTCAATCACGAAAAACTCACATACCAGTTTCAGGGCCGCCCGTTCCGGCTGACCGACGTGGCGGGGAAGGTAGTTAAACCGATTCTGGCGTAAGTTCCGGGGCCGGGCTATTGGCTTCGTCTTTCACCACCAGTTGCACGGTATACCGGCTTTTCTGTTCCAGCAGCAGCTTTTTATGGACCAGAACCCGGTCGATGGTTTTCTCGTCGTAGTGGCGAATGGTGATAAGTTCAAGCCCCTCGTTGTAGGTAATCCGAAAGTTTTCCTGCAAGTGGGGCATCAGGCGCGTCAACCGCTCCGGCCGGTGGTCGACCACGACGGAAAAGCTGATGGCGGTATTTTGCATCAGGTTGATTTTCACGCCGTATTCCGCAAAATGACCGAAAATCTTACTCAGATTTTCTTCCGCGATAAACGAAAAGTCTTTCGGATGCAATGAAATCAGCGTCTGGTTCATCTTGAAAATGAACGACGGAACAGACAGGTGCTTCTCAAAATGTCCAATCACCGTTCCGGACTCCTGCGGTTGCAGAAACGACCGGACATACAACGGAATGTTCTTGTTCTGTAACGGTTTGATGGTTTTCGGGTGAATAACCGTAGCGCCGTAATAAGCCAGTTCGATGGCATCCTGGTAGGTCAACTGGTCGATTTTGACGGTTTCGTCGAACCATTTCGGATCGGCATTCAAAACGCCCGGCACATCTTTCCAGATCGTAACGCGCTCAGCGTTCAGGCAATAGGCAAAAATTGCCGCCGTATAGTCCGAACCATCCCGGCCCAGGGTCGTGGTGTAGCCTTCGCCCGTGTTGCCAATAAATCCCTGCGTAATCGCGACGCTGGTTTCGATCAGATCGGCGAGGGTGTCCGTAATGTGTTCACCGGTTCGTTCCCAGTCTACCTTTCCTTCGCGGTAGGTATCATCCGTTCGAATCAACCGCCGGGCATCCACCCAGTAAGAGTCCAAACCGGATTGGTTCAGGTGGGCATTGAGAATGCGGGTCGACAGCAGTTCACCAAAGGAAACCAGTTGGTCGTATACTTTATCCCGATGTGGTTCCGGCTCCTCGGCAAGCAGGGCTTCTACGTCGGAAAACAGCTCGTAGACGCCCTCAAAAGGTTCGCGGTTATCACCAGCCAGGTTATCGATCACTTGTTCGTGACGCGCCCGGATGTGCTGCCAGATCGTGTCTTTGGCCGCTTCCCGGCCGAGGTAGGCCCAGGTCAGCTTTTCCAGTTCATTCGTGGTTTCACCCATGGCCGACACCACCACCACCAGTTGTTTCGGTGGCTGCTGTTGAATGATTCCGGCCACGTTGCGAATTCCCTGCGCATCTTTCACCGATGCCCCGCCGAATTTAAATACCTGCATTGTCAAAAAATAGAAATGAATACGAACATGGCCGGATTACCGCTGCGATTGACGAGAGAAGGTCGGTTGTTTTCCGCGCCCATCCATCGGTTCAATCACACTGGTAACCCGGCCACGTTGCTGAGTAAGGGTTATCGGTTAAGCAGTAATGATGCGCTCGGCATAGGTCAGTTCCCGGACGGCATCGGCAATTCCTTTCGGATCGAAACCGCATTCGCGGTGAAGGTCGATCTGTTCGCCATGTTCGATCACCGCATCCGGAATGCCCAGCCGCTTCACGCGGGCCACGTAGCCGTGGTCGGTCATGAATTCGATCACGGCGCTGCCAAAACCGCCCATCACGCAGCCATCTTCAACGGTCACTACTTTATCGTACCGCTGAAATATTTCGTGCAACATCGCTTCGTCGAGCGGTTTTACAAACCGCATGTCATAATGTGCCGGGTGAATCAGCTCGGTTTCGAGGAGGTCACAAGCGGTTGTCACGTAGTTACCAATGGGGCCAATGGTCAGAATGGCAACGCCTTTTCCGTCCCGGATTTTGCGGCCTTTTCCCACTTCGATCTGCTCGAGGGGAGTTCGCCAGTTGGGCATCACGCCTTCGCCCCGCGGATAGCGAATGGTGAAAGCCTGTTTTCCGTGCTGAATGGTGTCCGACTGGGCCGTAAACATCAGGTTGCGGAGTTCCTGTTCATTCATCGGGCTGGCCACAATCATATTCGGAATGCAGCGCATGAACGACAAATCGTAGGCTCCGTGGTGCGTTGGGCCATCGGCACCGGCAAAACCGGCCCGGTCGAGGCAGAAAATAACCGGTAGTTCCTGAATACAGACGTCATGGATCACCTGATCGTAGGCCCGTTGCATGAACGTGGAATAGATATTGCAGAAAACCACCTGTCCCTGCGTGGCCATTCCCGCCGAAAAGGTGACGGCATGTTGTTCGGCAATGCCGACATCGAAAGCCCGGTCCGGGATGGCTTTCATCATGATGTTCATCGACGATCCCGACGGCATGGCGGGCGTTACGCCCACAATTTTCTCGTTCACTTCGGCCAGTTCAACCAGCGTATTCCCGAAAACATCCTGGTATTTAGGCGGTTGCGGTTTATCGTAGACTTTCTTTTTGATTTCGCCCGTCACCTTATCGAACAAACCCGGCGCGTGCCATTTGGTCTGGTCTTTTTCGGCGGGGCCATACCCTTTGCCTTTCACCGTCAGACAGTGCAGCAGTTTGGGGCCGGGAATGTCCTTCAAATCGTTCATCACGCTCACCAGATGATCGATGTCGTGGCCGTCAATGGGGCCAAAATACCGCAGGTTCAGCGATTCGAACAGGTTGCTCTGGTGAAGCAGCGACGCTTTCAGTCCCGTTTCAATTTTAGAAACGATGTCCTGCGCGCTCTTTCCGAAATTGCTCATCTTGCCCAACAAATTCCAGACTTCGTCTTTCATTTTGTTGTAGGTCGGCGAGGTAGTAATATCCGTCAGGTATTCACGCAAAGCACCCACGTTCGGGTCGATGGACATGCAGTTGTCGTTCAGGACAATGAGCAGGTCGGCTTCCGTTGCGCCGGCGTGGTTCATGCCTTCAAAGGCCAGTCCGGCCGTCATTGCACCGTCGCCAATGACAGCGATGTGATGTCTCTTGGGGTGATTTTGGAGTTGCGAAGCGACCGCCATACCCAATGCCGCCGAAATCGACGTCGAAGAGTGACCAACGCCAAAAGAATCATACGGACTTTCCTTCCGTTTCGGAAAACCGGAGAGCCCTTTATAAAACCGATTGGTATGAAATGTATCCCGTCGTCCGGTCAGAATTTTATGGCCATACGCCTGATGGCCAACGTCCCAGACCAATTGATCATCCGGTGTGTTGAAAACGTAATGCAGGGCTACCGTCAGTTCGACAACGCCCAGGCTGGCCCCGAAATGCCCCCCATAAACCGATACGTTATCGACAATGAATTGCCGAAGTTCGGCACAGACTTGTGGAAGATCGGTTTGATTCAGATTACGGAGGTCGTCCGGACTGTCAATCTTGGCGAGTAGCCTGCCGGGTGTGATCAACATAGTAGGTTGGATGCTATAGAATGTTTTTCATAAACTGCGTGTGGTAACAAACTGTTTCACAGCGTCGATTCATGAAATGAATATCGGGCAAAAGTACAAAAAAAATACAAACTGTATAAACATCGTCCGGAATCCGGACAAACGAGTCATAGGGTTGATATAGGGTCAAAAAGCACGCTAAAACCGTATTCCAGCGTGCTTTTAACTAAAATGTATTGAATTGTATGCCTTCTTTCCTGCTAAAAACACCCCCGAAATTCCGCAAGAAAAATACAATTTAGATTCTATCCACGCTGGCTCGCCCGGAAAAGTTTCTGTTTCTCTTCACGGGTCAGACTTTCGTAGCCCGAACGGGAAATTTTATCCAGAATCGCGTCAATTTCGTCCTGATCCGGCATCGCAACCGCCGAAGGAGACGACGGAGCCGCGTAGGCTCCGGTGCTTAGGCTGGCACTACTGCGCTGACGGTAAGACACTTTGACCGGCGGTTTTTTCCGAAACAGACTTTGCCATCCATCCATCACCCAATAAATGGGCTGCCCCAGATCCGTGCCATTCTGAAGCATTTTGATGAACAGAAAACCGACTAAAGCCCCCCCCAAATGGGAAAGGTCGCCCCCGGCATTCGGACCAATGGACCGGGCCAGCGACAGAACAATGTAGAAGAAAGCAATGTATTTGATCCGAACCGGACCGAAAAACAGCAGATGAAACGTATAGTTCGGCAGCAGCGTTGAGGCTCCGACTGCCACGGAAAAAGCCGCAGCCGACGCGCCCAGCATCCGGGAGTCGCCCACCTGTTCCTGAAAATAGGGGAGGAGGTTGTAGATGGCCATATAGGCCAGACCGCCCGCCAAACCGCCCAGCATATAGAGCGCCACCAGCCGGCGATTCCCCAGGTATTCGTCGATCAACCGTCCAAACCAATACAGAAAGAGCATGTTGAACAGAATGTGAAAGACGTCTTCGTGGGTAAAGAAGTACGTGATCATCGTCCACGGCTTCGTGATGAAGGTTCCCAGGGCAGCCGGTAACCGCAGTTGATCGACAATCAGATTGTAGACTCCCGACATTTCTGCCAGCGTCAGAATGACTTTCAGGATCAACAGCAGCAGAAAGACAATGGTATTAACAAGAATCAACTGCACCAACGTGTTGTTGGGCTTGTTGAATTCGCTCCGGAAGTCATCTAACAGTCCACTCATTACTCAATAAAAATTATTTCGTTGCTTCCCCCAATATTTCACCAATATAAAAGCAAACAGCATACCGCCAATATGAGCAAAATGCGCCACATTGTCGGACTGTGCCCGATAAATGCCCGAATACAATTCATATGCACCATAAAACGCCACCAGGTATTTGGCCTTGATGGGTATCGGTGGAAATAAAAGGAAAAGTTCGGTATTTGGAAATAATAATCCAAATGCCATCAGGATTCCAAAAATCGCGCCCGACGCCCCAACCATCGGTACCGCCAATTGCTGCTCGTAATACGTTTGAATCAGTTGCACGGCCCCTCTTCGATACGCCGGATCCGTGGGGTTGTCTTCAAACACACGTAAAAAATTATCGCCCTGGCTCAACAAGCCCCGATCCGACAGAAACAACTCCAGCGACTCGGGTGTTGGGTTGCTTTGAAAAACAGCCACTGCATCTCGTAACTGGCTGGCTTCAAAATAGTTTATGCCCAGAAATAATAATCCGGCTCCAACGCCGGTAATAAAGTAAAAAATCGTAAATCGTTTGCTCCCCCAAACCTGCTCAAGCATCGGGCCAAAGAAAAATAAACCCAACATATTACTGAAAATGTGACCAAAATCAGCATGAAGGAACATGTAGGTTACAAACTGGTGGGGTGCAAAGGCCGGTGAAAGAAACGAATAGAGTCCAAACGTACTGATCAGGTCGATTCCCAACGCTTTTACAATAAACAAACCAACATTAATGAGCAACAGCGTCCTGACGACCGGCGTAAGATTCATAAAAATGTAACGTTTTCTTGCATAATAACCATATCAGGACCGAAATAATCCCGCTAATTTATCTAACGCCAATAACGTCGTAATCGGTTCACCGCCGGGCGTATAGGATGGGTTTGATGACGCAATTAATTGGTCGACCAGGGCCCGCTGCTCCGGTTCGGACAGTTGCTTCTGGTGCCGCGCAGCCGACCGCCGGGCCAGCGAACGGGCGAGGATTTCGGCCCGCTCCAGTTTCAACCGCCCCGTATCTTCGCGGAGTTGCGCCAGCAGGTTGGCAAACAGTTCTTCTTCATTCTCGCCCACCGAAAGCGCCGGAACGCCCCGGATCATAAAGGCATTCTGCCCGATTTCGTCGAACAGAAAACCCAGACTGGTCAAATCATCGCGCAGTTCGAGGGCCAGGTTGTAATCGACCGGCATCACCGTCACCGTTTTCGGAAACAGCAGTTGCTGCGAGACGCCGTTCCGCTTGGTCAGTGCGGCCTGGTATTGATCATACAACACCCGTTCGTAGGCCCGGCGCTGGTCGATCACCAGCATACCGGCCTGAACAGACGTTACCAGATAGCGGTTGTGTACCTGAAGAATGGGACCAGCCCCTTCCAGGGCAACCGCTGACGTGATGAGTTTGTTCACCCGGCTTCCCAGCGTTACCGACTCGATTTCGGCCTGCGAATCGGCTGATGCGTTGTTTTCAAAAAGATTCTGCGCTTCCGTCGCCGGGGTTTCATTGGTTTCCAGTCCTTCAAACAACGCCTGCCAATTGGCGGCCGACTTGCGTGGAAAGTCAAAACTGGTGGCCGCTTTGTGTTCCGCCGGTTCGGTCGACCAGGCGGGTGACATCGGGCGCAGGGACGACCGGCTTTGCGCATCCGACTGGCCACTTCCATTTCCTGTCTGTACTTCAGACGTACGACGGGGGGTCGGGGTCACAGGCAGGAAGTTTACATTGGAATCAAAATCGAGCGAAGGGGTCAAATTATAGACGCCGACGGCCTTTCGAACAGCCGCCATGACGATGGCATACACCGAGCGTTCATCGTCGAACTTAATTTCGGTTTTGGTGGGATGGATGTTGATGTCGATGTGCGACGGGTCGATTTCGATAAACAGGACGTAGAAAGGATGAAAACCGTCCTGAATCGTTCCTTCGTAGGCACCCACGACGGCGTGGTGCAGGTAGTTGTGCTTGACGAAGCGCGAATTGACGAAGAAAAACTGTTCTCCGCGCGTCTTGCGGGCAAATTCGGGTTTGCCGATATACCCCCGGACGTTCACATACGGTGTTTCTTCTTCGCAGAAAGCCAGTTGTTCACGGTATTGTTTTCCAAACAAATCGACAATCCGGCGGCTTAGCTTTCCGGCCTGAAGGTTGTAGACTTCCGAATCGTTGTGGTAGAGTGAAAATGCCACCTCGGGGTGAGCCAGCGCGACACGCTGAAACTCATCCAGTATATGACGCATTTCTACCGAGTTGGTTTTCAAGAAATTGCGCCTGGCGGGAACATTAAAGAATAAGTTTTTTACCAGAATATTAGTTCCCGGCAAACACGACACCGTCTCCTGGGTTTTCAGTTCGGAGCCTTCCATCCGAATGAGCGTTCCCAACTCGTCGTTGGTGCGGGATGCATCGGACCGGCGGGTGCGCAATTCAACCTGGGCAATGGCGGCAATGGATGCCAGGGCCTCGCCCCGGAAACCCATCGTCCGGATGCGAAACAGATCGTCGGACGAACGGATTTTTGAGGTCGCATGTCGTTCAAAACTCATCCGGGCATCGGTTTCCGACATTCCGATGCCATCATCTATAATCTGAATCAGTGTTTTCCCGGCGTCCCGAATAATAATTTGTACGGTTTTTGCTTGGGCATCTACTGAGTTTTCCAGTAATTCTTTGACCACTGATGCCGGGCGTTGCACCACTTCCCCTGCCGCAATCTGATTGGCAATCGAATCCGGTAACAGTTGAATAATATTCAACATTTTGTATTTATCTACTATTTCAGACCTTTAATGGAAGAACAAATTACTATTTTTCCACGACATACGGAAAAGCAATCAGACCAGCTTGGGTAATTTAGTAAATCTTTTTTTTTGAATGTTTGTTATAGAAATAATTCAAGAGTAATTTTGAATATAAGCAGAAAACAAACGTTTCTTTCTTTGAATACAGTACAATAGAAATAGGGGTTTTAATACCCTGCGTTCCGTTAAAAGTGGCACCCTTTTACCCAAATACCGAGATGAAGAAGGTCAAATTGAACATGATTTTGCACTGGGTCGTTTTCTTCCCCATTATTCTGCCTCTATGTATGATTTTTGGCGCTTTTCAGGGAGCGATTCAGATGGCAGACAAAGTGCTCAACCAGTTTTGGTCTGATGTAGCACCCACCGTTGAATAAACGGTTTGTAAACCCCATTTTCCGGCTCGAAGACCGGTTTTTCTTCGTTCAAATAGCTACGCCATTTTAACGAATTGTAGGATGATTCCACGTTGGCCTTTCCGCTGACCGAAGTGATCAATAAATGAAATCCAGGTTTTTATCCTTGTAATCTTCCGGATCAAGCGCTAAAAACTCTTCCCAAAACGGACTGTTTGGAACCCCGGCTTTACAGATCAGGGGTTCTTTTTTTATGGGATGAATAAAATAGAGCCGTCTGGCATGCAAATTGATGCTGCTGTCCTGATTCGGCCGCGGGAAGCCGTACTTGATGTCTCCCCGAATCGGACAGCCCATACTCGCCAATTGCACCCGAATCTGGTGCGGCCGCCCCGTAATCGGATTGACTTCCAGCAAATAATGATCGTTGATTTTTCCGAGTAAACGGTACGTCAATTCGGCCTTTTGCGAACCCGGCACTTCGTCGTCATAGGCTTTTACGGTGTTCGTCGCTTCGTCTTTGAGCAGAAAATGCGTCAGGCGGCCTTTCTCCTCCCGGGGTTTTCGCCCCACCACAGCCCAATAGGTTTTCTGAACCTGCCGTTTTCGGAAGATTTCGTTCATTCGTTCCAGCGCCTTCGACGTCCGGGCAAACACCACCAGCCCGCTCACGGGCCGGTCGAGCCGGTGAACGGTTCCCAAAAACACATCGCCGGGTTTATCGTATTTTTTCTTGATGTAACTTTTTATCATATCAAGCAGCGGCACATCGCGGGTTTTATCCGCCTGCACCAACACACCCGGCTCTTTATTGACAACAATCAGGTGGTTATCTTCGTAGACAACGACGTATTTCTGTTTCATTCGTTTGGAACGGTTTTCAAACCGTCTTTTGTGCCTTTCCAACAAGCCGGATTCCCGACCGTTCGTTCGGCTAATAGGCTTCTTCTTTACTCGGAAACTCGCGGCCTTTCACATCGTCGACATAATGCCCAATGGCCTGCGTAATCACCCCGTGCAGGTCTGCATACCGGCGCAGGAAACGCGGTTTGAATTCTTTGTTGATGCCCAGCAGGTCGTGCAACACCAGAATCTGGCCGTCGGCATCCGGCCCGGCTCCAATGCCGATCGTCGGAATGGTCAGACTTTCAGAAACCTGTTTGGTCAATGCGGCCGGAATTTTCTCCAGAACGACGGCAAAGCAGCCAATGTCTTCCAGCATTTTCGCGTCTTCCAACAGTTTCTGAGCTTCGGTTTCTTCCTTCGCCCGAACGGCATACGTCCCGAATTTATAGATCGACTGGGGAGTCAAACCCAGGTGGCCCATCACGGGAACACCCGCACTCAAAACCCGGATAATCGACTCCCGAACCTCCAGACCACCTTCCATTTTCACCGAATGCGCACCCGATTCTTTCATGATCCGGATGGCCGATCGCAGGGCTTCGGACGAATTTCCCTGGTAGGAACCAAACGGCAAATCGACCACGACCAGCGCCCGCTTCACGGCCCGAACAACCGAGGTAGCGTGGTAGATCATCTGATCCAGCGTAATCGGCAGGGTGGTTTCGTGGCCCGCCATCACGTTGGAGGCCGAATCACCCACCAGGATGATTTCGACACCGGCGGCATCGACCAACCGCGCCAGTGAATAGTCATAGGCAGTCAATGCCGAAATTTTCTCTCCCTTGCTTTTCAGCTCCTGAATAACATGGGTAGTGATCCGTTTGATGTCGGGGTTATGAACAGACATTCCTTAGGTAAACCGTTTTAAATAGTCAGTGAGCAGGATTAGCAGGCAATCTACGGGTATTCGTAGGTAATAAAACCACGATGGCAACAAAATGATTCTGTTGCAGGTGAACGGTTTGCGGTTTGGGTTAAAATCAACGATCGATCAGCCAGGATTCGGGGTTCATCCGGCTGGTGCTTTTCCAGACCTGGAACTGCACTTCCGCCACGCCATCCTTGTCGGTGGCCACCACACCAATCACCTCGCGGGCTTTGACCCGCTGCCCGACCTGCACCGAAACGCTTTTCAGTTTGGCATAAACCGTGTAATAATCCCCGTGCTGAACGGCCACGATGTTGTGCATCCCGGTTACGTAGGTTGTGTACTGAACAATTCCGTCATAAACCGCCCTCACCACCTCGCCGGGGCTGGTCTGAATATCGATGCCGGGATTATCCTGCATAACGCCTTTCAAAACCGGGTGCGGTTTTACGCCGTAATGATCCGAAATGAAGCCCCGCGTGACGGGCCAGGGAAGCCGGTTTTTGGAAGAAGCGAACGAAGACGCCAGGGCCGCTTCTTCGTCATTGAGCAAATTATTTCGGCGCTCATCGGGCTTGCGGGCAGTTCGTTCCGACGCTTCTGCGGCCGATTCGGTGGCCTTGGGTTCAACAGCTTTCGGTTCAGCCGTCTCCGGTTCGTCCGATTCTGCTGCGGCAGCGGCCCGTTCAGCTTTGGCTTTAGCTGCGGCAACCGCAGCCGCTTTTTCACGGGCAATCCGCTCTCGTTCGGCTTTCAAGCGGGCCAGACGCGCCAGGCGTTCCCGCTCTTCCCGTTCGCGAATTTCCCGGCGAATCATTTCCGTAATGGCCGATTCCAGCCGGTTGACGGCCTTCCGGCTTTCGGCCAGTTCAGTCCGCAAGTCCTGTTCTTTCTCGCTCAGTTCCTCGGCAACCCGGTTTTTCTCATCTTTCAGCCCTTCCAGTCGCTTCGATTCGTTGACCTGCACGGCCAGCGTTCCCTGCTGCTGTTTCTTTTTACGCTCCACGTCCTGCTGCTTCGTGAGCATTTCCTGCCGTACTTTCTCCATCTGCCGCACCTGTCCCTTCCGGGCCTCAGAGTATTGCTGGAGGTACTTATACCGCGCTACCAACTGATTGAAATTTTCGGCCGAAAACAGAAAGCCCAGCGGATTGACCTGCTGCCGGCGTTTGTCGGCGGTATAAATCATTTCGCCGTATTCTTTTTTAAGCTTTTCCAGATTATTCTGCAACTGGTTGCTGGTCCGGCGCAGGTCCTGAATTTCGGATGTCATCAGCTTAACATCTTCTGTCAGCAGATTGATCTGTTTGGATTGGGCCGCAATTTCCTGATTCAGCGCTTTCAGTTGGCCGAGGGTCGCCTGTTTCTGCGAAGAAGTTTTTTTCAGAATCGTCCGGATCTGCGAGACCTTCTCGATGTTCTGCTTTTTCTCTTTTTCTAACTGCTGACGACTCCGCTGCTGGGCCATTACGCTCCCGCCAGCCAGCCAGCATAAGGTAAGCATAAGGATCAATTCCCTCCAATCGGTAGCCCGAACCACTCTGTACTTCATAAGCATCTTGCAATACCGGGGCAGTTACGGTCTCCGCTGGTATTTTGGCGGAATGCTGAACGGAAAGCCCGGATTTTTATCGGTAAGCTCTACTTTATTGTGTCGTATGCGTAAGACGGTCTGGTAAGGTTGACCATCATTTTTGGATTTATAATCGACGGTTACCAGACTGGTGTACGGAAACAGGAAATTATTCAATACCGTGAAGTCTTCATAATCCAGCGTCAGCGAATTCCGGGTGGGTTGTTCCACCACCAGCAGCTTTTTTAGCTTCCGGTTTTCTTCTCCAATGTAGTTGTCGACCATCACCTTGCCTTCGCGCTGCCGCAGCAGGAGGTAATCTTTCTCGTTTTTAACCCGTTGGGCCGGTTCCTGGGGTAGCGGCAGATTTCCGATCAGCAGCGACTGGATTAGCCCAAAAGTCAGGTTAAAATTAAACCGCTGACTCAATGACGTATAATCATACACGGAATATTCGCGGTGAATGCGATCCATAATCACCACGGAATCTTTCGTAATCAGCGCCCGTGCCACTTCCACCCCGACGCCCGACACCGACAACCAGATCAGGCTGTCTTTATCGATGCGGAGGTTTACGTTGGCGTTGTTGATATCCTGGTCTTTGCTCTTGAACGAAACCTTCGATTTGGCCGTCAAATAGGCGAAATCAACCTGGTCGACGGTGGCCTTGGGGTCGACGGCAGACACGACCGGGGCGGTGGCAATCGTATCGGTACGGATTGGGGTTTGGGCTTGCACGGAAACCGTATCGGCTGTGGGCGAAGGCGGGGCGTTGCGGAACAGTTTCCGCCGACGGCATCCTTCCGATGTACACAGCATGATGACGCACAAAATTCCAATAAGGTGTTTACTCATAGATTTTTCCGGTTGCAATTTTCTTGTCCAACCGCTCGGTCGTTTCGCCTTTTAGTTTGGCCCGTTTCCACTGTTCAACCGCCTTGTCGCGCTCACCAAGCTGGTATAACACGTCGCCGTAGTGTTCGATAATGGTCCCACTCACGTTTTGGTCGGCTTGAATGGCTTTTTCGAGGAAAGTCCGGGCCTTGGCGTAGTCCTTCATGACGTACAAAACCCAGGCGTAGGTGTCCAGATAGGTCGCGTTGGTCTGGTTTTTTTCCACCAGTCGCTCCGACATTTGTAGCGCCAACGGCAGTTTTTCTTTCCGCAGGGATAAGAAATAGCTGTAGTTATTCAAAACGTGATCGTTGTCCGGGTCTTCTTTCAACACCAGTTCGTAAGCTTCGTCCGACTTCTGATGGTCGCCCATGCCGTTGTAGACATCGCCCAACTGTGCGTTCACGCTCTTCATCAGCTCGGCGTTGGTGGCCGACAGCCGCCGGGTTTCCTCGTAGGCTTCAATGGCTTCTTTATACCGCTTTTTGAAATAATTGGCCGATCCGTTAAATGCCCAGATAACGCCCTGATTTGGAAACAATTCCAGTGCCTGCTCGGAGTGAACGAGCATGCTGTCCATCTGATTCAGTTCGCCGTCGAGTTGCAGAATGGCTCCCCAGACTTCATAGGTGGCTTTGTCCAGACGGGCAGCTTTAACGTAATAATCCCGGGCCTCGGCTTTTTTGCCCTGTTGCACCAGCAAGTCGGCATAAATGGCTTGCGAACGGGCGTCTTTGGGATGAGCCGTTGCCAGCTCTCTGGCCAGCTTCACGGCACTCTGCCTGGCTCTATCGTCTTTACCAACCACGCCGATGTAACTTGACAAAATCCGTGCTTTAATGTCGGCTTCCAGATTCGGATTCGAAAAGACTTTGTCGAGTTCCTGGCTGCATTTTTCCAAATCACCCTGCTTGCGATACAGATCGGCCAGCATCACGTGGGCCTGGGGCAAATCCGTGTTGACTTTCAACGCCCGCTGGAGCCAGTCCACCGCCTGATCGTTCCGGTCGTTGGCAATCAGTAGTTCTGCCCCTTCGAGCAGGTAGTCGGTTTCGCCGGGTTCGGAAGCCACCAGCTTTTCAGCTTCCTGAATGGCTTTTTCCACTTTATTTTGCTTCAGGTAAATCCGCTGTTTCTGCCGGATGATCTCTTCGTTCATGCCGGTGGCCTTCTCCACTTTGTCGTACATGTCGAGGGCCTTGTCCGGTTTTTCATCGAAGAGGTAAATAGCCGCCAGTTCAACGCCGTACTCGATGTTTTCGGGGCTTTTCTTAATCAGCTCTTCATACAGATTTTCGGCATCGGCGTAGCGTTTCTGCTTCACCAGCAGTTCAGCCAGTTGCAGCACATAGTATTTGTTGGTGCCTTTATCCAACTGAACGGCTTTCTGGGCAAAAGGAAGAGCCTCTTCCGGTTTGCTCAGTTTCATCAGGGCCGTTGCGGCTGCGTAGTTGGCCGCCGGGTTTTCGGGATCAAGCTGGATGACTTTCTGGAATTGCGGTACTGCTTTGGCCGGTTCGTCCATCATCATGAACTTCATCCCTTCCGTAAACAGGGATTCCTCCACGCCCCGAACGCCCTCTTTCGGCTTCTGCTGCTCCTTTTCCTTGGATTTACGTTGTGCCTCAGCGGGTGTGATGCTCCACACCATCAGGCAACCGATACCGGCAACCAGCCATTTCCGCCAATTGGGTTTTACCAGATAGTGCATCTGTATGAGTTACTTAAATGAATTGAACGACTCTGAATGCCCACCGGGCTTCTCCTGTTCAAACGTGTCAGGCACAGTCTCTATTGCAACCGGATGCAACCAATGGTCACAATATGCAAAGGTAGTGGAAAACATCGGATAGTCATCCGACAAAGGCGGGTTGATCTCAAGTGGCCAGCACTAATATCAAATACTGAATATTGAATAACAAATAATGAAGTTAAAAACCGAAACCCTGGCCCTCACTTCGTTATTCGATATTCAGTATTCGATATTAAAACCCTTCACCCCATCCGCGTCGTAAACCGATCTACGGTTTCATGGGGATGGATTTCCAGCACATTGGCCAGCACAAGCAAGACCAGGGTTCGGGAGGCCATTTTGCGGGGAATGTTGGCGATGTTGGCAAACAAATCGACGGTAATGCTCTGGTTGCGATCCAGATGCTGCATCAGGGTCTGCTCTTTGTCGCCATACGTAAACCGCACCGCCCGCTCGGCGGTTTCGCCTTTCATGATCTCGCGAACCTCCTTGCTGGCTTGAACGGCCTTGTCGTCAACCCGAATGTAGGCCCGCCGGAAATCGTTGAGCGGATCGTCGACGTAATGCGGTTTTCGCTCACTTTCCGGAACCGTAATCACCAGCACTTCCCGTTCGTTGGCGAGCAGCACGCGTTCCATGGAGTAGGTGATGGTGGGTGTACAATACCGTTCGATGGCGCGTTCCAGCAGGTATTCGTCTTCGTCGACGTGCTTAAGGCCCTGGATACTTTTGTCGTCGCCGATGCCAATGAGCAGTTTTCCGCCTTCGGTGTTGGCAAACGCCACAATTTCACGAATAATCCGTTCGGGGTGATTGGACTTTAATTTGAATTCAAGATGCGTTCCCTCACCCTGTCTAACCAGTTCCTTGAGCGCCCTGTAGTCCATCCGTCAGTCGGCTGTGTAGGTATCAGGAAGGATGTCAGCCCCTCCCTTGCTTTTAAATATAACCGTTTTAACCCATACGAACCAAAAGGTTGAACAACTATTTTACCGGAAATTGCCGTAATTTTGTCCGTTGTTCTCAGTATTAACCATTTAAACTAGTTGGCGGTTTTACCTTTTGGCAAGATCTGATCTAGTAACGAAAAAATGCTGGTAAACGTTGTTATCGTCCTGGTTACGTTTGTGGGAATGGAAGGTGTCGCCTGGTGGACACACAAATACATCATGCACGGTTTCATGTGGCGCTGGCATCATTCGCACCACAACCACCATGCCGGTTTTCTGGAGCGAAACGATCTGTTCAGCGTAATTTTTAGTCTGGCCGCAGTCGGAACGGTGGTAGTAGGTTTCGAAGTCGAATCGCTCTGGTTTCTGGCACCAATTGGCATTGGCGTGACTTTATACGGTATCTTTTATTTTATTTTCCACGATGTCATCGTCCACCGGCGGATCAAAATCCGGTTCAACACCCGAAATTCGTACCTGAAACGCATCATCCGGGCGCACTACATTCATCATAGGGTTCACAAACGCCAGGGAGCCGAGGCATTCGGTTTTTTGTATGCGCCGAAGAAATACCGGAATCGCTGATTTCCCGCAAATGGCAAAACCCATAAAGTCACAACGTTTGCGCTGTACCTTTATGGGCCAAATTCATGGAAACAACCGGCTAATACTCGTCTTCGTTGAAGAAGAAATCGTCCTTGGTTGGGTAATCAGGCCATATTTCCTCGATACTCTCGTAGGGCTGACCGTCGTCCTCCAACTCCTGCAAGTTTTCAACTACTTCTAAGGGAGCGCCAGAGCGGATCGAGTAATCGATCAACTCATCTTTGGTAGCCGGCCAGGGGGCATCTTCCAGATAGGATGCCAATTCGAGTGTCCAATACATACGCGTTGCTGCTAAAATATGACGACTGATTGTCGTAAAATTGTGCAAAAGTAAAAAAATATGAATATCCTATACATGTCGCTGAAAATTCTTTCAGAAACGATACGGATGCCGTTCAGGCCATTTAACCGAATCCCGGTTGAAAATGTTTGTATTCTTTCGTCAAACTTCTTCTTTTTCTAACCGTCTATTAATCAATGAACATTGAAATTTGCGCGTTTTCCCTGGAGTCCTGCCTGATTGCACAAGCCAACGGTGCCACCCGGATCGAGTTGTGTGGGGGAGCAGGGGAGGGCGGCACCACACCAAGCTACGGCCTGATCGAATTGGCCCGCCAGCAGGTAACGATTAACCTTTACGTTATGATACGTCCCCGTGGGGGCGATTTTTTATACAACGACACCGAACTGGCGGTGATGCGCCGGGATATTGAAGCCGCAAAGCAAACCGGTGCCGATGGCGTCGTACTGGGTTTGCTAAAACCGGATGGTACTGTCGATGAAGAAAAAACCGCCGAACTTATTCAGTTGGCCCACCCCTTGCCAGTTACGTTTCACCGGGCGTTCGACCTGACGCGCGATCCGGAAGAAGCCCTGGAAGCGGTCATCCGAACGGGTGCCAAACGCATTCTGACCTCGGGGCAGCAAGCCAGCGCAGAAGCCGGTATTCCGCTTCTCCGGCAGTTGGTTCAACAGGCTGACGATCGGATTGAAATTATGGCCGGAGCGGGCGTGACAGCCACGAATGCCGCCCGCCTGGCCGCGACGGGTGTCCACGCGCTTCATCTGACGGGCAAGCAGGTGATGGATAGCGGCATGGAATACCGTAACCCCAACGTACCGATGGCTTCGGTAGCCATGAGCGAATACGAATGGCTCAGTACGAGCAGCGAAGTCGTCCGGGCGGTGGTCGACGCAGTTTGAGCTATTACACAGAGTTAATCAGAGAGCATCAGAGGTTATCAGAGAAATACTCTGTTTAACTCTGATGCTCTCTGATTAACTCTGTGTAATAACTTCTCCTTTTCTACCAGAAATACCCATATAAAAGGACGATAATCGCCAGCACAACGGCGGCTCCGATGGCGAAGCTGGAAGAGGTTTTGAACATGCTGCTGTCAATCTCCAGCCCTTTGTCGCTGGGTTTCTGAAGACCCAGCACCACCATCACCGCCACACAGATCAGGAAGACAAATCCCATCGTATCGAGAAATGGAATGGTGTAGATACCATCCGGGTTCGGGACGGCAAAACCGGTTGGGGCCAGAAATTGCAGATCCACCAGACCGGGCAGCATATACTTGAAAAACAGCGACAGCAGGAACCCGCCAACAATGGCGAATAAGGCCCCGGACGAGTTGGTTTTTTTCCAGAAGAAACCCATGATGAAGGCGGCAAAAACGCCCGGCGACACCAGACCCGTCATTTCCTGAATGAATTGAAAACCGCCTTTTTTGTCGATTCCCATAAACGGCGAAATGAAAATGGCCATCAGCATCGACACCCAAATGGCAATCCGACCCACCCGAACCAGTTTCTTCTCACTGGCATCCGGCGAAATGTATTTCTTGAAAATATCGAGCGTAAAAATGGTTGAAATCGAGTTGGCTTTCCCGGCCAGAGAAGCCACGACCGCAGCCGTTAGGGCCGCAAATGAAAGTCCTTTCAGACCGGCGGGCAGCAAATTGAGCAAAACCGGATAGGCGTGGTCTTTATTCACCTCCCCGGTAGCATCGAGCATTTCCTGTTGAAACAAGCCCTGCTGATACAGCGTGTAGGCGGCAATCCCTGGCAAAACCACGATAATCGGCATCAGGAGTTTCAGAAAAGCCGCAAACAGAATGCCTTCCCGGGCAGTTTTCAGATCGGCCCCCAGCGCGCGTTGCGTGATGTACTGGTTACAGCCCCAGTAGTTCAGGTTCACAATCCACATCCCGCCGATCAGCACCGTCAAACCGGGTAGCGACGCGTAATGTGGGTGACCCTTCGGAAAGATCATGTGAAAATGGTCTTCGGATTTCGCCAGCATGTGGTTGAAGCCATTCAGGATTCCGGTGGTGCCATTCTCTGACGAGACCAGATTAACCGCCAGATAGGTGGTGGCCAGCCCGCCCAGAATGAGAAAAAACACCTGAATCACATCCGTATACCCAATCACTTTCATACCACCCAGGGTGATGATAACCGCAAAAACGGCCAGGGCGAACATGCAGAACGTAAAATTGAGTCCTGAAATGGTGGAGACCGCCAGCGCACCCAAAAACAAAATCGACGTCAGATTGACCAGGATGTAGAGAAACAGCCAGAAAATGGCCATGATCATCGCGACGGTGTTGTTATACCGCTTGGTCAGGAACTGCGGCATCGTAAAAATCCGGTTCTTGAGGTAGATCGGCATAAAAAAGACGGCGACCACAATCAGCGTAGCAGCCGCCATCCATTCATAGGTGGCAATGGCCAGCCCCATTGCAAAACCGTCGCCGGATGCACCGATAAACTGTTCCGCCGAAATGTTGGAGGCAATCAGCGACGACCCGATGGCCCACCAGGTCAATGACCCTTCGGCCAGAAAAAAATCGGTAGAGGAGGTCTCTTTGGTCTTTTTTCGTTGGTAAATCCAGTAGCCGTACGACGCTACAATGATGAAATAAATGAAGAAAACAACGTAATCGAGAGTCTGTAATTTTTGCATGACGGCAACTGTAAGCGGGGGAAGAAATAAGCTTAGGATTATTACGACTCGAAAGATAATAATTTACAGAACATATTCTTGCCAATCTTCGTCTCCCGCGTAGATTATTGTTGCAAAGCGATATTCACCAGAATAATCAGATTTTGATGGTCTCCGGCACGATTTTCCGCAACCGGGGATTGGCTTTAAAGCGATGGGCAAGGGTCAACCGGTAGTTCCCGGTATGGATGGTGTAGTTATAGACGGGCGTTACGACCGACACCGAGCCGTTGACCCAGCCGAGCGTTACACACCACAGATTGCTGTTGTAGCCCGCAACGATCCTGAAAAGGAGATCCGGACGCAGTGTGCTGTAGGTCAGTTTGCCCGCGCCAAAGGTTTCTTTACTGAAAGTGACATTCAAATTGGTCGTCAGCGAGCCCGTGGCAAACCAGTGTTGCCGGTACACATAGGTGTAGGCGTACCCCCCACCGGGGCCAAATTTCACAAACCGCATCCGGCGCACGTCGGCTTCCGGGAAGGCGGGCCGCAGAACGGCCGGATACAGCGCACTGTCACCCCGCATGATGCCATAATACAATTGAAAGCCCGCCAGAAACGTGCCTGCCGACTTCTTCTGCCACTCATTTTGCACCAAAGCCGCCCGGAACGAAAACCGCCGGAAGTTAAACACCCGCCGAATCGATGCACCCACCAGATAAATGCCCAAATCGGGGCGTTGATAGTATTGATCGGGGCTGGGTGACGCGTTGCCCCGGGGGGCGAGGTAGTACCCTTCATAAAATTGCCCAAATCCGTCGATAACCCATTTTCGCATGTAAAGGTGCGTTTGAAGGTCAATGTCGCGGGTTTTGCCTTTTCCTTTGTTATTCAGAAACGAAAGACCATACGCCAGGTTCAGCGTCAGGGCGTTGAAAGTGGCACCAATGCCTACATCCAGCGACGAATTGGGTTTAAAACGCAGCGTAGGACTCGGAATAACCGGCGTCGACAGCACAAACGAGGTGTATTTTTGGGAAAGATACAGTCGCCCCGTCAGCTTTCCGGGGAACGTTTTCACGTACGTCGAGTCCAGCCCGCGGCCCAGGAGGCTTTGTGTCAGCGCTGGCAAAGCCGTTCCGAATACCAGACAGACAACCGGAAAAGCGAAAGAAAACGCCCGGTTTACGGAGCTGACAAACCCACGATTACCCTCCAAACGTCGCTTCATCGGGCAAAGGTGGTGTCAATTTTGTGGCGGCTCAGTTCTTCGTGCCATTCCGAACGGAGGGTTTGCTTCTGGGCTTCGAAATCTCTTCGGCCGAACATTTTCATCCGGTATTTTCCAAGATCGCGCTGCAACAGCAAGTGGTTTTTCAGACCCCGTGATGTTCGGGTCGAATCCGGCTCCTGAATCTGCCGAATGCGTCGTTTGTTGTTGCCAAAGATTAAATCCGTCAGACTGATTTCCACCAGAAAAGCCGCTTTTTTGTTGAGTGTATAATCGCCGTTCAGATGCAGATACGACAGGTTGCTGGACAGGTTCAGATCCGGCATCAGAATCCGGTTGTCGTGGAGTAAAAACTGGGCGTCTACGTCCTCAAAATAGATGTGGCTCGTTTTGGCTTTCGGCAAAAATCGCAGGGCCTGCTGGATGGGCTGAACTTCGATGAGTTCCATTTGCCGGATCGAGGCTCTGGTATAAGCGGTTATTTTCTTGATATCCGGTAAAAAATCGTTGTCTAATTCCGTCCGGAGCGACATGGCACAATCCACATTACCCCGGATGTTCTCGCTCTTCAGCACATCAATTCTCATCTCCTCGGCCGCCCGGAAAAGCTGGTGCAGATCCATCTTCTGGAGCGTTACATTGAGCGTTACCGGAAATCCTTCCGGACGCCCCAGTTTCATCAGGCCGTGGGAACCCAGCCGCCCGCCAAAAACATTCATCGTGAGCCTTTCCAGTTGCGCGGTTTCGTCTTTGATGACGGTTTTCAGACCAAAGTCGTCGCCTTTCAGCGTTTGGTAATCCAGCTTGCGGGCCTTCACTTCCACATCGAACTGGTAGTCATTCAGCGTGGACTTCTTTTGCTGCGAAGCGGGTCGTTTATACGTCGCCTGCATGCTGTTCAAACCGGCCAGCAGGCCCACCAGCCGTTGCAGATCCAACCGTTCATACGACAGACTCAAGGCCGCATACGGCGCCTGAATCCCGTCCGGACTCAATTGAAAATGGCCTAATCCGGCGATTGATCCGCCTAACGTAGTGCGGCAACGAAGCTGCGGAACCCGAACCTGCTCGCCTTTTTTGTGAACGACAAACGACATATCGCTCAAATCTTCCCGGGACGGCAATCGGATGCGGTCAATCCGAATGACGGCGGAGTACTCGGTCCCGAATAGCAGCCCGGCCAGTAAACTATCGGTCGAAGTCGGTATTTTAGGAGGAGCCGACCGCCGGGTTGGCGGGGGCAGCGGTTTCGAGAAATCCAGTTCCTGCCAGTGTGCGGCCAGTTTGGTCCGAACCGGGTACGTAGCCCGATTGCCGCCCAGGGCATACCGGAGCAGATTGGTGATTTCACCGTTGATTTTGAAAAACCGGCCATCCAGTTTCCCCACCACTTCCCGAATCCGGAGCGTGTTATTTTCCGGGATAAAATGAATATCCGCATTGAGCGCCGTACACCGACCCGACGGTTTTGGAAAATGAAGACAGCCGTCTTTAACGCGAAGCGTTCCTTTCCAGAAGGGTTCATTGGGAGCGGGTTTAACCACAGTAGAATACAGCAGCGGGCTGCGAACGGCCAGGTTGATGGCGGCCGTTCCGGAATAGAGCGAGTCGCCGGGCCAGTTCATCAGTTGGGCCAGTTGTTGCAGCGACAGGTTTCCCTGAATGGTGGCATCGGCGACCGGCGACACCAGATTGGCCAGCGTACCGCGCACCACGAGTGTATCGTCGCCCGACTGAACCCGGAACTGCTGAAGTGTCAGTTTGGTGGTTTCGCGGGCGTTCCGGGCGCCGTTGTTCCAGTTTCCCCGAACCTGCACGGTTTGAAAAACCACCGGCGTTTTGGGCCAGTGGTAATTTTGGGCCTGAAGCTGAAAGCTGATGTCATTGTGGGGCCGCACCGTCGCGCTGCTCTGTCCGCTCATTCGAAACCGGAAAGCGACTTTTCCCTTCATGGCCGCATCACCGGCATACCGTTTGAGCGAGTCAGGCAACAAAGCAGCCAGAAACTCGTGAGCCGGTTGCAGGCCGTTCAGACCGACGTTCAGATCCATGCCCTGGTTTTCGGGGAGTTTGCGGTGGCTGCCCGTCAGATGAATGGGCGAACCGTTGACCATTAGCTGGCTTTTGCTGAACATCCCGGTTTTGGTCGTCGGGTTGTATTCGTAATGCACGTTGGCCGTGAAAGCCTGCGCCCGAAACAGCATCAGGTTCCGGTTTTTAATAAAGTCGATGGCGCCCTCGATGGTTCCCTGCAATTGCAGCGTCGGATGGTTGAGGTGACCACTCAAATCGGCATTCCGGATGGTCATCGAAAACGCATTCTGTTTGTAGTCATTTTCAACGACCACCGTGGCGTCTTCAATCCGAATTTCGGGAATGGCAACTGAATGCATGTGGCTGGTGTCCGACCGGGTTTCGGCTTTCCAAACCAGCCCGGTTTTTTGCCCGGTCGAGTCAACCCGCTGGTGATACCGAACGCCTTTCAGCAGGATCTTCTGTACAGCTCGGCTTTCCCGGAAAATATCGGAGAGCCTGATCACCAGATTGGCCTGATCGACGCCCACAATCTCCATCGGTTTTGGCCCCTGGTTATCATGGATGGATACATCGTCGAGCTGAATGGCCAGATTGGGGAAGTGACTGAGCAATGAAAAATTTACGCCGAAATCGGCCAGCCGCTGTTCGGAATGGCTGGCAAATTCATTGCGAACGGCCAGAATGACTTTTTCTTTGTAAACGGTTGTCAGCAAAAGCGGAATCAGCAAGCCCACCACCAGCAGAACGCCAGCCAGCGCGGCTCCTATTTTTATCCAGTGGGAAAACCTCGCCATGCTTTTACAGACAGATCGTTGAGCAATCGAAACCGGCAAAATAGCCGGTTATACCTAAACACCCATCGGCGGCACACTGTTCGATCCTACAAAATGATCGTCCGATTCTGGTGAATGAAAACGCGGTCGTTGAAAACCAGTTTCAGCGCCTGCGACAATACGATTTTTTCCACGTCTTTTCCTTCCGTAGACATATCGGCCGCCGTGTGCCGGTGGTCGACCTCCTTGATGTTTTGGGCAATAATCGGGCCTTCGTCCAGATCGTTGTTCACAAAATGAGCGGTGGCACCAATGATTTTGACCCCCCGTTCATACGCCTGCCGATACGGGTTGGCGCCCATGAAGGCCGGCAAAAACGAATGGTGAATGTTGACAATCCGGTTCGGAAACTTTTTCACAAACGCCGGTGTCAACACCCGCATGTATTTAGCCAGCACGATGTATTCCGGCTCATAAATCGACACGATCCGGCTAATGGCCTCTTCGTGTTCTTCCCGGGTTTTGTGCTCGTGGGTTACATAATGAAAGGGAATACCGAACTTACTGACCAACGGTTGAAGCGTATTGTAATTGCTGACTACGGCCAGAATATCGGCATCAAGTTCATCAAAAGCGTATCGAATCAGCAGTTCGGCTAAACAATGGTGCTCTTTTGTAACAAAAACAATACTTTTTTTCTTTTTTTTGGGATTAATACGGAGATTGATGCCCGGTGGTAAGGTCTGTTGTAAATTATCAGACAAAACGGATGAATCGTAGTTACCTTCGAACTCGGTACGCATAAAAAACTGCCGGTCGGGGCTTACATATTCGTCGTTTCGGATGATATTCAGATTGTAATGCGCCAGTACGCCGGTGACGCGGTGAATGAGTCCCGTGCTATCGGGGCCGTCCATTAACAGAATGTGACGTGTTTCGGTTGCCATGAACGAATTGATAATTTGAAAGTTAGTGTAAAAGTAGTAAAATCACCTCGCGAATCGCCTTTCCCGCGTGAATAAGGCAGGCTAGCCACCCTAACAAATTGTATGGCATTGGAATCGATGTTCTCTGCATCTAAGCGAAAATTACTGATTGAAGTGGCCTGGGAAGTTTGTAACCAGGTCGGCGGTATCTATACCGTCATCCGGTCGAAGGTGCCTTCGATGGTTGAAAAATGGGATAATGACTACATCCTGCTTGGCCCGTACTTTCCACAACGGGCCGCCGTTGAATTTGAACCGATTACGCACGACGACGGCACCGAAATCGGCCGTGTTGTGCTGAACATGCGCTCGCGGGGGCTGGATGTTCAATACGGCCACTGGCTCATTACGGGCAAACCGCGCGTGGTCCTTTTCGGAATTTCCAGTCTTGGCCCCACCATTGAGCAGGTGAAATACCAGCTTTGGGAACGTCACCAGATTTCGACGCTGGGTGTCGAGGACCTGGTCAATCAGGTGGTAGGTTTCGGTGAACTGGTGCGCATTTTCCTGACCGAATTGGCCGCAGAAAGTGCCAAGCACGTCGATATCGTGGTTCATTTTCACGAGTGGATGGCCAGCAGCGGTTTGCCCGATTTGCGGAAAGACAATGTGAAAGTCGCAACGGTTTTCACCACCCACGCCACCATGCTCGGTCGCTACCTGGCGCAGAACGAATCCGGTTTTTACGGTAAACTGCCGTTTTTCGACTGGCAGCGCGAAGCCAAACATTACAACATCGAGGCTCAGGCAACCATCGAGCGGCTTTCGGCCCAGCTATCCCATACTTTCACGACGGTCAGCGACGTTACGGCCCGCGAGTGTGAAGTGTTTCTGGGCCGCGTCCCCGATCTGATTCTGCCCAACGGGTTGAATATCGTCCGGTTCACGGCGGTACACGAGTTCCAGAATCTGCACGTCAAGTTCAAGGAGCGGATTCATGAGTTTATCATGGGCCACTTCTTCCAGAGTTATTCATTCGATCTGGAAAAAACGCTGTATTTTTTCACCTCGGGCCGGTTTGAGTTCAGCAACAAGGGATACGACATAACGCTCGAAGCGCTCGCCCGGCTGAACTGGAAAATGCGCGAGGCCAATATGGACATGACCGTCGTTATGTTCATGATTACCAAGCAACCCTTCAAGTCCATCAACCCCGACGTGTTGCACAGCCGCGCACTGCTGGACGAAATTCAGGAAACCTGCAAAGCCATTGAAAATCAGCTTGGTGATAAGTTGTTTTTGAATGCGGCTTCCGGCGAAGACATCAATTTGCCCGACCTGAATCAGTTTGTGGATGAATACTGGCGGCTCCGGCTCCGGCGAACCATCCAGAGCTTCAAGACCAAGCAACTGCCGCCGTTTGTAACCCACGATCTGGTTGAAGAAGACGACATGGTGCGGTTTATCCGACAGGTTCAACTGATCAACAATGCCCACGACCGGGTGAAAGTCGTTTACCACCCTGACTTCATTTCCTCCACCAATCCGCTTTTCGGGCTCGATTACGGCCAGTTTGTGCGGGGTTGCCACCTGGGCGTTTTTCCGAGCTACTACGAACCGTGGGGCTACACGCCCCTGGAATGCGTCGTTCGGGGCATACCAACCGTCACCAGCGACCTGTCCGGTTTTGGCGATTTCATCATGCAGATCATGCGGGATTACGAAAACCGGGGTATTTATGTCGTGAACCGGAAAACGCAAACCTTCAACGAAGCCGCCGATCAGCTTGCCAACATCATGTTCCGCTTTGTCCGGCTTTCACAACGCGACCGGATTACGCAGCGCAACCGCGTGGAGAACATCGCGGAAGTCTTCGATTGGACCAACCTGCGCTCGTATTACGATACTGCCCACGATCTGGCGTTGAAGCGCCGGAAGCCGTGAAATAGCAAAAAGACGATTGACCATCGACCATTGACGATAGTTTGCATAGGAAGCTATCGTCAATGGTCGATGGTCAATCGTCTTTTTGCTCTACTCTATCTCAATATTGACTCAGTTCTTTGTTGAACTCGCTCAGTATCTGTTCTTTCATCGCAATTTTCCGTTTTTGCGTGTTCATTTTGCTCATCATCATTTTGTCCGCGTCTTCGTTGCCGGGACGCCCCATGGTGTCCATGCTGCTCATCGACATGGCCAGGTCGCTTTTTTCGCGACGAACGAGGTACTCCAGTTCCCGAACTTTCGTGCGTATCTGCTCGGAGCGGCTTTTCAGTTCGAAGGCGGGGTATTTGCGGCTGATGACGCGTTCGAGGTAATTCAATTCGAAAATCTTATCACACGACGACCGGAAACGCTCCGAAACCGCCTTGTCGACCAGTTTGAATGGAATTTTGATTTCTTTCCACTGGTTCAGCAGTTCTTTGGCCCGGTCGGCAGCCGCCGGAATGTTCGACTGTTTCGCCAGTTTTTCGGCTTCGTCGGCCATTTTCATTTGCTGCTCCACGCGTGGGTCAATCCGAACTTTCGGCTGGATTCCGCGCGCCAGGTTGTAGCGGTCGAAGATGGTTTTGGTGGCCCTGCGGTATTTTTTGAGGATTTTTCCGGATTTCTTGATCGGCACTTCGCCCACCTCTTTCCAGTCGTTGTTCAGATTGCGAACGAGGTGATAGGCTTCCGTCAGCACTTTCATGTACCGTTCTTCGGCGACATTGGCCCGTTCGAGGGCTTCGCCTTCCAGTCCATCGCGTTTGAAGGGACGGCTGCGGTCGGCTTCGTAAATACTCCGCACGGCCCGTTCGGCCTGCCAGATCAGGTTATCATAGCGATCCATGCGCTCCTGAATCACCTTGTTCTGTTCATTGAAGAATTCGCGCCGACGCTGAAAAAAGCCATCAAGGGTATCGCTGAAACGCGTCTCGATGGTTTCGTCCAGTTCTTTATCGACCGGCCCGGTTTTTATCCACTTTAGCTTGATTTCCTGTAGTTTTTCCGCCGTTTCACGCCATTCCGTGCTGTCGGCAACCTGTTCGGCTTCTGCCAGCAAAGCGTGCTTGATTTCAAGGTTTTTGAGCTGGTTCGTCCGAATCAGTTCGACCAGGACCTGTTCCTGTTCATCAAGCCGGTTCAGCAGCGGAATGAAGTTTCCAATCGCGTCGAAACTCAGTAATTTTTTTCGCAGTTGAACGAGTTTCGTCAGGTACGACCCCTTGTTCTGGGCCTCCTCAACTTCCTGCTCTAACTGGTTTACTTTGTTTTCGGCAATTGTAAACCTATTTTTGAAATAATCGAGCGCTTCCTGTTCTGTGCGTTTCACTTCACCGATTTGTCGGTCCGGATAGCTGAGGTAGCTCGATAAGAATACCTTTCCGTCTTTGACGTAACCGTATTCGTCTACCAATTGAGCTTGTTCCATTATTTTACTCTTTAAGACTAAGCTATGGGTTTAATTGTTGATATTTGCCACCTAAAAAAGTAATCAAACCAATGAGTCAGGAAACGATCATTTTTTCCATGGCGGGTGTCAGTAAAATTATTCCGCCAAACCGACAAATCCTAAAGAATATCTACCTTTCCTTTTTTTACGGTGCAAAAATTGGCGTTTTAGGCTTGAACGGCTCCGGGAAATCGACGCTATTGCGCATCATTGCCGGTATTGACAAGAACTTTCAGGGTGACGTTGTGTTTTCTCCTGGCTATTCGGTGGGCATGCTGGAGCAGGAACCGAAGCTTGATCCGACTAAAA
The DNA here is from genome assembly GCF_965227735.1 of Larkinella sp. NCBI lineage: Bacteria > Pseudomonadati > Bacteroidota > Cytophagia > Cytophagales > Spirosomataceae > Larkinella > Larkinella sp. Next base: position 3,784,231 of record NZ_OZ245776.1, read on the forward strand.
CCGTGAAGGAAGTGGTGGAAGAAGGCGTGCAGGAGACGGTGGATTTGCTGAAAGAATTCGATCAGATTAATGAAGCGTTCGGCGATCCGGACGCTGATTTTGATAAGTTAATTGCCAGACAAGGTGAGGTACAGGAAAAGCTCGACCACCTGAATGCCTGGGAACTGGATAACCGGCTCGAAAAAGCCATGGACGCCCTTCGTTGTCCACCTTCCGATGCGAAAGTGGCAAATTTATCGGGCGGAGAAAAACGCCGGGTGGCCCTCTGCCGCCTGTTGCTCCAACAACCCGATGTCTTGCTGCTGGATGAACCGACCAATCACCTCGACGCCGAATCGGTGCTGTGGCTCGAAGAACACCTGCGCCAGTATGCCGGAACGGTCATCGCCGTAACGCACGACCGGTATTTTCTGGATAACGTCGCGGGCTGGATTCTGGAGCTGGACCGGGGCGAAGGCATTCCCTGGAAAGGCAATTATTCATCGTGGCTTGACCAGAAGCAAACCCGCCTAGCCAAAGAAGAAAAACAGGAATCGAAGCGGCAGAAGACTTTGCAGCGCGAACTGGAATGGGTCCGGATGGCACCCAAAGCCCGTCAGGCGAAGTCGAAAGCGCGATTGGGTGCTTACGAAAAATTGCTGAGTGAAGACAACCGCCAGAAGGAAGACAAACTGGAAATCTTTATTCCGGCGGGACCGCGTCTGGGTTCCAAGGTCATTGAAGCGCACGACGTTGCCAAAGCATTTGGCGACCGGCTGCTGTTCGAACATCTTGATTTTCAGTTGCCACAAGGCGGTATTGTCGGTATTATTGGCCCGAACGGTGCCGGTAAAACGACCTTGTTTAAACTCATAACCGGAAAAGAACAACCCCAAAACGGCACGTTCGAAGTGGGTGAAACCGTGAAATGGGCGTATGTCGATCAGGAACACGACGGGCTGGAAGGCGACAAGACGGTTTTTCAGACCATCGCGGGCGGTAACGAATGGGTAATTCTGGGCGGCAAGCAAGTGAACGCCCGCGCCTACGTCAGCCGGTTCAACTTCACGGGTTCCGATCAGGAAAAGAAAATCGCCAACCTGTCGGGCGGGGAGCGCAACCGCGTTCACCTGGCCATGATGCTGAAAGAAGGCGCCAATCTGCTGCTGCTCGATGAACCAACCAACGACCTGGACATCAATACGCTGCGGGCGCTGGAAGAAGGGCTGGAAAACTTCGCCGGTTGCGCCGTCGTCATTTCCCACGACCGCTGGTTCCTCGACCGCGTAGCCACGCACATTCTGGCGTTCGAGGGTGATTCGCAGGTCTACTGGTTTGAAGGTAACTTCTCCGAATATGAAGAAAACCGCAAAAAACGGCTGGGCGGAGATGCCACGCCGAAGCGAATTAAGTATAAAAAACTGGTTTGAAAATTTTGATAGGAACGCGGATTGAACGGATGTAACGGATTTTCACGGATGATATCTGTTTTGATCCGTTCAATCCGTGTTCCTGTCAAAGCTTGCTACTCATTATGTCCTATTACGGCTATTTCAACGGCTCCATTCTGCCAGTCGAGCAAATCTCGATTGGCATCACCGACCTCGGGTTGCTGCGCGGTTTCGGGCTGTTCGACTATTTCAGGACCTACAACGGACGCCCGTTTCAGTGGGACTGGTATTGGGAACGGTTTGCGAACTCGGCCACCAAAATGCATTTGCCGGTTCCGATTCAGAAAGAGGAAGCCTACCGGGTTGTGATGGAGTTGGTTGAGAAAAGTAGTCTGCCGGATGTTGCTATACGCTTTGTGATGACGGGCGGCTACAGCCCCGATAGCATCAGCGTGGTGAATCCCAATCTGATGATGATCACGGAGGAAATCCATCCGACCCCACTCAGCCAGTTTGAAGAGGGCATTAAGGTGATTCTGGACGACTATGTCCGCGAAATGGCCGAGGTTAAAAGTACGGATTACAAGCGCGTCATTCTGCTCGCCCAAGCCATCCGGTCGGCGCGGGCGTCGGATGTGTTGTACCACCAAAACGGCGAAATCAGCGAACTAAGCCGTAGCAACTTCTTCATTTTCAAAGGCGATCGACTCATTACGCCCAACCGGCATATTTTGCACGGCATCACCCGCCGAACCGTTATGAACCTGGCGCAGAACGATTTTCAGGTGGAAGAACGACCGGTTTTGCTCTCCGATCTCTACGACGCCGACGAAGCCTTTACAACCAGTTCAACCAAGCGAGTATTGCCCATCGTTCAGATTGGCGAGTTGACGGTTGCCGACGGAAAACCGGGCAAACGGACGTTGTTTTTGCTGGAAGAGTTTAATGAATTGGTGAAGAATTGGTAAGTCAGGCCGGTTCTGACACCGACACCTGTCAGGTTTTGAAAACTTGACAGGTGTCGGTGTCAGAACCGGCCTGAAGCTCAGCTTACCGCTCGTTGTGGAGTTTGAACGGTTCCACATCCGTCAGCCACGACAGCCATTTGCCCTGCGCTTTCATCACCTGCTCAATCACATCGCGAACCGCTCCACGGCCACCCGGCACGGGCGAGATGTAATCACAGACCGCTTTGATTTCGTCAGCCGCATCGGCCGGGCAGGTGCTCAGGAGGGTGGGGCGGGAAAGCACCTGAAAATCCGGAATATCGTCACCCATATACAACACTTCAGCTTCGTTGATCTGATCACGGTTCAAATACCCCAGATAGGCATAGATTTTCTGCTCCGTGGGACCGCCCATAAAGATGTCTTTGATTTTCAGGAACTCCAGCCGCTTGCGAACGCCCACCTGGCTTCCGGCGGAAAGGACAGCCACCCGATAGCCGGAATGGACCGCCCGCTCGATCGCATAACCGTCGCGAACATTGAACGTCCGGAATTGTTCCCCCGACTCCAGGGCGTTCACACTGCCATCCGTCATGACACCGTCGACGTCGAAAATAAAGGTCGTTATTTGTTTAAATCGTTCCTGTAAAGCGTCCATACTGGTTTGAATTAATGAGTCTTTGATGGAAACGCAGATTGAACGGATGAAACCGATTACAAACAGATTTCAATCCGCGAAAATCCGTTTCATCCGTTGAATCCGCGTTCCCATCAAAACGGACGAAAGTACGCGTTCAATCGGTTTAATTTCCATTTACTCCGATTTTCTTATAGTTTCGGGAATGCCAATGAATGCAGATACGTTGAATGGATTTCAGTAAACTGGCTGCTCAGTACCAGGAAAGCCTTTTCCGAACGATCATCCCTTTTTGGACTAAACACAGCCGCGACACGCTCTGCGGAGGATACTTCAATGCGCTTACCGACCAGGGAGAAGCCTTCGATACCGACAAAGTCATCAAACTTCAGGCGCAGCAAATCTGGGCCTTTGCCTTTTTATACAATCAGGTCGATGCCATTCCGTTGTGGCTCGATCTGGCCCGACACGGTGCCGATTTTTTGCTGACTCACGGGCAACACGAAAACCGCTGGCTGGGTGTGGTCGATCGGCGGGGGAGGGCGGTGACACCAGCCGCGAACATCGAAACGGACTGCTCGGCCGCGATGGCTTTTGCCCAACTATATATGGCTACGAATGAACCGAAATTTGCGAGCCTCACCCGACAAACCATGCTCTCCGTCATCACCCATCGTCTGAAGCAACGGGAACAATGGGAAAGTCAACTGGGTGGTTTCCGGGAATTTAAACACCTGGGCGAACCGATGCTGCTTCTGAAAGCCTTACTGGAAACCCGTGCGTTGCTGGACCCGGATTTGTATAAACAGGCGTATGAAGCGGTTTTGAGCGAAATTCAAAACGAGTTTTTTGACAAACGCATCACGGTTCTGCGAGAGCATGTGTTGCCGGGCGGTTCATTTTGCGACAGTGTAACCGGTCGGCGGCTCCACGGCGGCTACGGATTTGAAACCGCGAATTACCTGCTGGATGCCGCCGATCTGACCGGCAACCGGCGACTGGCCCAGCAAGCCATGCAGATGGCACTTCATCTGGCGGATATTTGCTGGGATGAACCGGCCGGCGGTTTTTTCCAGTATGCCGATTTGAAAGAACGGCCCAGTGTCTACAGTGAATGGGACCGGAAACTGTGGTGGATTCACTCCGAAGCGCTGTCGGTTTTTTCGAGAGGCTACGTCCGCACGCGGCAAAACGATTGCCAGAAGTGGTTTCGGAAAGTCCACGATTACACCTGGTTACATTTCCCGGATAAGGTAAACAAGGAATGGTTCGGCGTTCTTGATCGGAAAGGGGAGCCTGTGTCGACGGTGAAAGCCACGCCCGAAAAAGGGTGTTATCATCTTGTCAAAGGTCTGTACGAAACGTGGCGGGCATTGGAACAAAGTGCTGCCATGACAGACCAATCCCGCCTGGAAACCCGGCTGGGTCGCCCGTTGCGCTAAGTCGGTTCTAACGCCGGGTTTGAATCCCATCCGACAACATTCGGTACAGTTGCAACAGTTCCGGTCTGTCCGACAAATAAGCCCGGTGGAGGCTCAGCGTAGTCACATCACCGCGCCGGGCCGGGCCGGTTTGCACCTCGGCCGGATGCCGGGCATCGAGTGCTTTCTGAACAGTTTCTTCAATCAGCGGTTTCAATAAATCAAACTCCAGGTTTTCGGAATCGGTCAGGTCTTTGGCAATGCCGAAGAGGTAATTGGTGAAATTGCAGGCAAACACCGCGGCTATGTGCAACACCTTTCGTTCGTGCGAATTGACCAGATACACAATCTGGCTCAGTTCCTGTCCCAGCGCAATAAGTTGTTTTTCGGTGCTTTTGTCACTGGCTTCAATGCAGAGCGGAATGGTTTCAAAAGGGAGAGGATTAATGCCTTTGGTGAACGTTTGAAGCGGGTAAAAAACACCCGTCCGAACCGGTACGTCGCTGTAAATGTCCATCAGTTGACGCAGGCTTTCCAGTGATTTGCTGCCGGATGTATGAACCACCAGTGCATTTTCGGGCAACACCAACTGGGCGGTCACTTCTTCCAAAGCATCGTCCGGAATGGCCAGAACAAACAGCTCGGACTCACTTTCGGCAAAGTTCAGATCAGGATTTAACCGGGCGTCATATAGCATCGAAATGAGACGCCGGGCATTTTTTTCGTTGCGGCTATACACCTCACAAATAACATTACCGGCATTTTCGAATGCCATTGCCAAATGCCAGGCCAAATTTCCGGCACCAATAAAGGAGAGCTTCATCCAATCCGTTTCGTTTTAAGTATACCAATCTAGAAAAACAGTAACTATCTCATTATCAGTTAACAGTGTTAGATAGCAAGACTTTACCAATCCCGCCATCAATCTCTGTTTTAAATACAAAGAGGGGCACTGGACTCTAATGAAATACAGAAAATTCAATTAACCTAACACTGTTAGATGCACACGCAAATATAATAAACACAAAATAATGCCCCGATCAAGTAGTTTTCTGATCAGGACGTTATTTCATTTCCAGAATGACGACCGGCGATACCGCTTTACACTTTCGGCTCCCAGCCTTTTTCGTAATCGCGGCTCCAGAGTTTTTGGGCCTCTTTATCCCCAATGATGTGGCCGTTTTTGGGGTCGATTTTCAGATCGCGGCCCACACGCCAGGCAATGTTGCCCAACTGCATCGCCACCACACTTTTATACCCCAGCTCGACATCGCAGTTCGGACGGCGATTGTTCTTGATCGCATCCAGAAAATCGGCAACGTGGAGATTGTCCATGCCTAAACTCGGGCTGGCTGTGTTTCGTCCCTGCACATCGCCTTCTCCATCACCGACGGATTTGATCTCCTTCACCAGCTTGCCTTCCAGATCATAGACTTTGTAACTATCGCCACCAGTGTCCAGACTGCCGTTTTCGCCGTAGAAAATAATACCGCGATCCAGTCCTTCGATTTTCCGGCCGTTCGAGCTTCGGGATTCCCACATCAGCGACACACGACCGGGATAATCCATCGTAATCACCTGCGTATCGGGCGTTTCCCAATCGTCTTTGAATTCATAGCGACCACCCACGGACGTAACCCGCGTTGGGAAGTCGACGTTCAATCCCCAGCGGGCCACATCGACTTCGTGGGTTCCGTTGTTCAGCGCTTCACCGGTTCCCCAGTGCCAGAACCAGTGCCAGTCGTAGTGAATCAGCCCTTCCTTGTAGGGCATCCGCGGAGCCGGGCCTTGCCACAGTTCGTAATCCAGCCAGGACGGAACCGTGCCGGGTTTTAAAACCGTGGCCTTGCGCTTGTTGGTATACCAGGCTTTGGCCAAATACACGCGTCCGATAATCCCCTTGTGCAACTGCTGAATGCCTTCCGTCAAAACCGGTGCCGACCGGCGTTGCGCGCCCATCTGCACCACTTTGTTGTATTTTCGGGCGGCCGCAATCGCCAGTTCGCCCTCGTGCGGATTGTGGCTCAGCGGTTTCTCAACGTACACATGCTTGCCGGCCTGACAGCCCATGATCGTCAGCGGAGCGTGCCAGTGGTCGGGTGTGGCGATGTAGATCGCGTCGATGGATTTATCCTCCAGCACTTTCCGGCAGTCTTTTTCAGATTTCGGGCTGGCCGTCGATTTGACCTTTTTGATGGTGGCAATGGCTTTCGGAATGGTGCGTTCGTCTACATCGCAAACCGTGGCCACTTCGGCGTTTTTCTGTCCGGCAATGGTGCCGCCCATGCTGTTTCCCCGGCTGTTGACGCCAATCGTAGCCACCCGAACCAGTTCATTGGCCCCGATGATGCGGTTGTAGCTTTTGGCACTGAATCCGAAGGCCGTTCCACCGACGGCCAGACTGGCCGAACCGGCGGCTATCTTCTTGATAAAATCGCGTCTTTTTTCCATACGAAGAAATTATAACTCTTTGATTTTTATATTTTTAAACGAAACCTCACCGCCATGTTCCTGCAACAGGATATGGCCTTTTTCAACCGTTCCAAAGGCGGGTTCGGCTTTGTTGAACTTACTCAGTGCCACCGCATCCGTAAACGCCTGACTGCCGCGCGTAAACTCCAGAATCTTCACGCCGTTCAGCCAGTGTTCCACTTTTTTGTCTTTCGAAACGATGCGCACGGTATTCCACTGACCCGGCTCATGGGTCTTTTTCAGAGTCGCATTGGGCGGTATCACATCATAAAACGAGCCCGTCAGGTGGTTTTCCTTCTTGTTGTCTTCCGCCAGTTTATCATCCAGAAGCTGGTATTCCATGCCCAGATTGCCGCCTTTATCGTATTTCGTATAAAAATACTTGACGCCACTGTTGCCAGTCGGTTCAATATTGTAATCGAATCTCAGATCAAAATCCGAATACTGGTTTTCGCTGACAATATCCCCACCTTTGCCGCCCTTTTTAGCAGTCATCGTTCCATCTTTGATTTCCCAACCCGCCGGAACAGGCTTTCCCGATGGCGTTTTCCAACCCGCCGAACTCGTGCCGTCGAACAGCAGAACCCAGCCGTCTTTTTTCTCTTTTGCCGTCAAGGTATTGGCCTTCTGACAAAAAACCGCCGTTGGCACCACCAGCAGGCACGCCAAAAACAATCGTATGGTTTGAACTTTCATGGGTCTTAATAGCCAGGGTTTTGCTTGATTTTATCCGGATTCGATTGAATAACCGACAACGGAATCGGAAACAGCAGCATGTTGTCGCTCCACGAAGCCGGGTTAAATCCGTTCTGTTCTTTCTGCTCCTGCGACATCACGGTTTTGGCCCGCTCCGTTCTGACCAGATCGAACCACCGGTGGTTTTCGAAAGCCAGCTCGACCCGACGCTCTTTCTCGATCGCCAGCAAGAACGCTTCATTGGAGGTAAAAGGCGGATAATCAGCCAGTATACTTGCCGAACCGCCGGTGCTGTTCCGGGCGCGCTGGCGGATTTTATTGAGGTAAACGAGGGCGGTTTCGGGCTGCTTGCCCTGCCGCACCAGCGCTTCGGCGTAGAGCAGATAAATGTCGGCCAGTCGAAGTTCGATCCAGTTGTTGTCGTTGTCGGAACCCGCAAACGAGACGTCGTAGTATTTCCGGACGTATTTTTCGTTCACCGTATTACCGCCCGGCACCGCCACGTAGTTATCGCTCATAGATATGGTTTTCCGCGGATCACCGGTTTCATAAGCCGCCGACATCGACGGAGTGGGGGCATTAAAACCGCTCTTGTCACCGACCAAAACCACTTCTCTATTCGAAAACCGGGGCGCAAAATCATTGTTCCACGGGCTGCCCGTTGTCGTTCCGCCTTTTTTGTACTGAATCTCGAACAACGACTCGGCCGTGTTTTCATTTTTCACGTCGAACAGCGCCTTGTAATCCGGCACCAGCGAATAGGTCGGCATGCTGATCACTTCCAGTGCTTTGGCTTCCGCCAGGGCGTAATGCGATGCCCCTTTTTTCAGGGGAAAACCGGCCATGGTCATGTACACTTTCGCCAGCAGCCCTTTGGCACCGCCCACCGTGACACGTCCTTTGTCGACCGTTGCGTACGAAACCGGCAGATTGGCTTCGGCGAATTTCAGATCGTCGACGATAAAGTCATACATCTCCTGCGTCGAAGTGCGCCCGACGGCGTAGGCTTCCGAGACGGACAACTGCTTGTCGACTTTCGGTACATCGCCGTAGACGCGAACCAGCCAGAAATACATCAGCGCCCGGACGAATTTAGCCTCTGCTTTGTACTGTTCTTTCAGTTTTGGATTTTTGAACGGTACGGCGTCGATTTTATCCAGCACGATGTTGCACCGCAGAATGGTATTGTAGACGTTGTTCCAGAAGTTCAGCACGAACGTATTGTCAGACAGCATCACATCCCCGAAATTGTCGATGGACGTCATGTTTTTGGAGTCGCCCGGAACCCAGGAAAAGGTCGTGTTGTCGGAACGGACCTCGCCCATGTAGATAAAAAGCTGGTTGTAAACATTCCGCAGCGACGCATAAGGCGACATAACAGCCTGATTCATATCCTGTTCGGTTTTGTAAAATACGCCCGCGTTCATGTCCGAAATGGGCTGTAGGTCGATAAATTCCTCCTTGCAGGAGAAAGAAACCGCAATGAGCAGGACGAGTATAAGAATTCGTTTCATGTTCCAGAAGTTTGACGATCAGGTAATTAAAAACTTACGTTAAGACCAGCGATGATGGTGCGGGCGGCCGGGTAGCCCAGGTAATCACCGCCCCGCGACAAACCGTCGCCCTGGCTGCTCGTTTCCGGATCGAAGCCCGGATACTTCGTGAACGTGTACAGGTTCTGTCCTGTCACGTAAACCCGTAAGCCCTTGACGTGCAGGCGCTGGGTGAGGGCCGGGGCAAAATTGTAGCCCAGCGACACATTCCGGATGCGCAGGAACGAGCCATCTTCCACCCAGTAGCTGGAAGGCTCTTTCTGCAAGCCTTTCGGATCGCGGTTGGCCCGCAGAATCTCGCCCGATCCTGGCTCACTTTCCGAACGCCAACGGTCGATCAACTTGGTCAGCCCGTTCCGGTCGCCGTGATAAATACCCACCATCCGGTTGAAAAAACTGAACAGTTTAGCACCCTGCGAACCGGTCAACTGCACATTCAGATCGAAGCGGTTATACGAAAAATCGTTGCTGAAACCGTACATAAATTTCGGCTGGTTGTTGCCCAGATAGGTTTTGTCGGCCGCACTGATCACACCGTCTTTGTTGATGTCGATGTAGCGCGGATCGCCGGGGTGGTCGTTCGCCAAATGGGGCGCGGCATCCAGCTCCGACTGGTTTTTGAAGACGCCGTCGTACTGGTAGCCGTAGAACGTGGCAATGGGCTGACCAATCGTCGTGATAAAGGTATTGTTGGCATTAGGCGCACCGGCATAAATTGGCAGTCGATCCGGCCCCAGCGCCAGCACTTTATTTCTGTTGAAAGAAATGTTGAAATCCGTCGACCATTTCAGTTTGCCGATCAGGTTGCGGGTTCGCACCAGGTATTCCATCCCTTTGTTTTCCACCTGCCCGATGTTCTGAAGCTGCGTGGCATAACCGGTCAGCGTCGGAACCGGCACGTTCAGCAGCAGATCGACAGACCGGCTGTTGTAGAAATCCGCTTCCACCTGAATCCGTCCGTTCAGTAGGCCCAGGTCAAAACCGAGGTTCCACTGCCGGGTTTTTTCCCAGCCCAGATCGGGGTTGGGGTAGTTGATCGGATTGACGGAATTGACCAGGCTGTTGTTCAGGATGTAATAATTGGAACTGGTGCGGGCAATGGCGTCGTAATTTCCGATGCGGTTATTGCCGACCAGCCCCCAGCTCGCCCGCAGTTTCAGATCCGTAATTTGCCGGATGTCCTGCATGAACGGTTCGCTGCTCACCCGCCAGCCGACGGAAAGCGACGGAAACGTCCCCCATTTGTTGTTGGCCCCAAATTTGGACGAACCGTCGGTCCGGATGCTGGCCGTCAGCAGGTATTTTTCATCGTACGCATACGTAAACCGGCCTAAATACGAAATCAGCGAATTGCGGAATTCCGTATTCGTTCCGCCCACGATTTGCCCGGCATTCAGGGTCCGGATCACGTCGTTGGGGAAATTCTGGGCCATCACCTGTGTGTATTCACCGAAGGTTTTCTGGGCTGTATACCCGGCTAACAGGCCAATGGCGTGCTTGTTGAACAGCGTTTTGTTGTAATTCAACGTATGTTCGATCAGCCAGTTGCGGTCCAGCCAGGTTTCATTCCGGGCATCGGCGGTTCTGGGCGCGCGGGAGCCGTCGGTGTCGACAAACGAAGGCCGGTAGTATTTCAACCGTTTGTTTTCCAGCGAGCCGTTGAGACTGATCCGGTATTTCAGGCCTTCGATGATTTCATACTGGCCGTAGACCGAGGCAATCAGTCCGTTTCTCGTCGTAAAATTGGTGATGTTTTCGGCAATCCCGACCGGGTTGGCAACGTCGCCCGCCCAGATTTCCGGATTCCGGACCTGCGAACCGTAGGTGCCATCGGCGTTTCTGAGCGGATAAATCGGCGGCAGGTAAACCGCATAGGCCAGCGGACTGTCTTTGCCATCATCGACGTTGTTGTTCTCCGAATAATATGCGCTGATCGTGGTGCCGATTTCCAGCTTTTTACTCACATTCGACGTAATGTTCGCCCGCAGATTGTACCGTTTGAAGTCGGTTTTGATCTGAATACCTTCCTGATTCGTATACCCTGCGGAAATGGCATACCGGGTTTTTTCAACGCCCCCGGTTACAGAAAGCTCATGCCGCTGCGTTGGGGCAATCCGGAAGATTTGGTCCTGCCAGTTGATGTCCGCAAACTGGCTCGGATCATTGAAACGTTCGGGAATGACGTAAAAACCGGAGTTGGTATATTTTTCACGGACGGAATTGGGATCGTTGATGGTATGCGGGGCATTGCCGGGCATCGGCGCCCGATCCAGCCAGGCCTGGTTGTGGCCGTCTTTAAAAAACTCAATGTATTCGCGGGTGTTCATGACGTCCATTTTTCTGGCGACCTGCTGAATCCCGTAAAAGGCGTTGTAAGAGATGGTTGGAGTGCCGATGCTTCCTTTTTTCGTGGTAACAATAATAACGCCATTGGAGCCCCGCGACCCGTAAATGGCGGTAGAAGAGGCATCTTTCAACACCTGAATGCTTTCAATATCGGAGGGGTTCACCAGCGAAAACGCACTGCCTTCGATCGGATAACCGTCAATCACGTAGAGGGGCGTATTCCCCGCCGTAATCGAACCCGTTCCCCGCACCCGAACCGATAGCCCTTCGCCACCCGGAGCGCCGTTGATCTGCTGCACCTGCACACCCGCCATCTGGCCCACCAGCGCTTCACCGTACGAAACCGCTGCCTTGTTTTTAAATTTATCCGCCGAAATGGTCGCAATCGCGCCCGTCAGATCGGCTTTTTTCTGCGTGCCGTATCCCACAACGACCACTTCACTCAGCGTTTTGTCGTCGGACTTCAGCGTGATCGTAAACGTGGTCTGGCTGTTGACGGGCACTTCCTGATTCATAAATCCAACGTAGGAAAACACCAGCACCGATTTGGTATCCGGCACCGAAAGGCGAAAAGCGCCTTCGGCATCGGTGGATGTTCCTTTGGTTGTGCCTTTCACCACCACGCTCACCCCCGGAAGGGCCAGCCCGGCTTCATCCCGCACGGTTCCGCTGACGGTTTGCTCGACCGAACCCACAAAAGCCGTGTTTTCACTGGCTACCGGCAGAGAAGACTCGGGTTTGGAAGGCTCCGGAATTGGTGAAATAACAATCTGACGACCAATGACTTCGTACCGAAGCCGGAGTGGTTTTACCACTTTATCCAAAACCGCCCCCAGCGATTCGTTGGACACAATGAGGGTCGTTTTGCGGTCGAAGGGAATCTCCCGGGGTCGGAATGCAAACCGGATGTTGGTCTGGTTTTCGATTTCTTTCAGCACCTTGCGTAAGCCCTGATTTTCAAACCGAAAGCTTACCCGCTTATTCAATACTTCCTGGGCGGTGGCGTCGTAGGCCAGCGAAACACCCGTAAAAATCATGGCCAGAATGACCTGGGCCAGCGAGAGTTTCATGAGTAATAGCAGGGTTTGGATTGGTATTGGTTTTTTCATTAGCTTTAAAGGTTTTGTTAAATTTTTGGACAAAACAACCCTCTTCATCCTGAAAAGGACGACGGCAAATCCAGCGCATCGAGGGGGAATCGGCATCAGTGGTGTTACGAGCACCACTGATGTTTTTTGGGTAAAAGCTTATCGGATTGGCATACCGGCCGGGGTTTTTACAGGGGTTTAGGACAGCCTTTGCTATAGATTACAATTTGTGCATTGAGCAGTTTGTACCGGGCGTCGAGCACTTTGCAAATGACATCCAGTTTCTGAAAAAGATCTTCATTGTCGATGCTCATCGTCAGCGTACAATGCTGCATCACTTCTTCGTCGAAAATAATATCGATCCCGTAAGCCCGTTCGATGGCCGTAAAAACCCGGTCTACGGAAGCATCTTCGAACACAAACCGCTGCATTTCTTTTTTGGGAATCAGCGGAAGCGGTTTTTCCACTACCAGTTTGTTGAGCGTTGCAGCATCGCGCTGAAAAACGACTTTCTGGTTGGGCGTCAACACCATGCCTTTTGACTCCGGATCATGGACGCGGCTCGGTTGATTGGGATAAACCGACACCCGCCCGGTTTTGACATCCACTGTCACCGTGGGCGCATCCGCCGGAGCCTTAATCCGGAAACTGGTTCCCAACACCTTCGTTACCAATCCATTGGCATACACGACGAATGGTTTTTTAGGATTTTTTTGCACATCAAAAAAAGCCTCGCCGGTTAGAAATACCTCCCGCTGGGTGCCAGCCAGTTCTTTCCGGTAACGAAGACGGCCGCCTTTTTGCAGATCGACCCGGCTCCCATCCGCCAGTTGAATGTGCATGATCTGGCTGGCTTCATTGAGTGTTTCCACCCATTCATTCGCAGTCAGCGAACGTTCTGCCGACGAAAAACCGGCCTTTCCCAACTGCTGACGACCGAACCAGCCGACGCCCAGCATCAGCAAAACCGCTGCCGCCACTTTCCAGGCCCGTGGGCCGGTCAGCCAGCGTTCCACCGGCATCGGTCGGCTACTTTCGAGTGTGTTTTCGATTCGGTTCCAGATGGCATCTGCGTTTTTCGTGAGCGCGGGCTGGTGCTGAATGTCCCGCAAACCGCTCACCAGTTGCCGGGCCTCCGCCACCTGGTAATACCGTTCCGGATACTCCCGCAGGAACTCCGTCCAGAAGGCCTCCGTTTCGGGACCGGGCGAGCTGACCCACTCCTTGAAGTAGTCGTCAGCCGCCAGATCCTCCGTGCTGAATTGATAATAATTCATGGTTGTATATGCGTTAAGAATCCTTCCAGCCCAATCCACCAAAGTCCCCAGGAAAAAATCCGAACGGCTTCCCGGAGGGTTTTCAACGCGGAGTAAATAAACCGGCAGGCCGACTGGTAGTTGACGCCCATAATCCGGGCGATTTCTTCGTTGCTGAAATGTTGGTAAAATCGAAGATTCAGGGCTTCCTGCTGGCGGGGTGTCAGCAGCTCGTAGCTTTTGCGAAGCTGCCGGTGTACCTGTTCCCGTTGTTCGTGCTCAATGAGCGTATTTTCAATGATAAAGTCGTCCGCCGTATGAACGGTATCGATGTCCGAAGCCTGAAAAAACGGATCGCGGTGGCGGGTTTTGTTGATCTTATTGCGCAACGATCGAAACAGATAGAACCGGATCGAATCCGTGTCGCTCAGGTTGGCCCGGCTTTGCCACAGTTCGATGAACAGGTCGTGGATGCTGTCTTCGATGAGCGGCACATCGTTGGTTACTTTGTAGCCATAATTGAGCAGATCGCGCGCATACAACCGGTAAATCTGTTGGAAAGCCGCTTCATCCCCCTGGCGGAAGGCATACCACAAATCCATAGGGGGATGATGAGTCAGCACAGTGTTAAAAAGTCGGGTTAGGAATAGTTGAACAATGGTAGGATTTATCTGCCCAAAACCATGTCCGTTTAATTACTAATGCCGAGTCATATCGATTTTAATCCTTTTTTTTCTAAAAATAGTTGAAAACATGGGCTGAAAGCTTAGAAATACCGGTGTGATGGTATTCTACCCTCGCTGAACAGCCTTGTAAGCACAATTTCATGGTTCGTATATTTATTACAGTTCACTGAACTTTTTGAAGGCTCCGCTTCCTTATCATTTTGTAGGAGCGTAAAGATCAGTCGTGCCGTTGTAGCACGGATTTACGCCCCATCCTTCGTTTGTTCAACAAATCATCTTTCGTATGGCAACTATTGCATTGTATGGATTCGGTCGCATTGGGCGGCAGTTTCTGCGTGTTGGTTTGAGCAATAATCTCTTTGTTCCCGTTTCGATTTCCGACATCCGTGATGAGCCTACCCTGGCGGCTCTGTTTGCGGTCGATACCAACTATGGCCGCTGGCCGGAGCCGGTTTCGGGCAGCGAAGGTCAGTTGACCATTGGCGACCGGACCATTCCGTATATCAACTCCGCCAAAGAAGTCCCCGACTGGAAGGCGTTGGGCGTCGATCTGGTAGTCGACTGTACGGGCCGGGCCACCACGCGCGCCGGAGCACAGGTTCACCTGGACCGGGGCGCCAAATACGTGCTCATCAGTGCGCCCAGCAAATCCCTAGCCGACTGCGACGCTGTACTGCTGAAAGGCATTAATCTGGATACGTTCGATCCCGAAAACCACCGCATCATCAGCATGGGAAGCTGCACGACCAATGCGCTGGCGGCTGTGGTGAAAGTGATTCGGGAGAATTTCGGCATTCAGTACGGTTTATTTTCGACGGTTCACTCCTATACCAATACCCAATCGCTGACGGATCAACCGATGAAAGACCGGCGGGATTCGTGGGCTGCTGCCGAAAACATCATTCCGTCGTCGTCGGGAGCCGCCCGCGCCTTGCAATTTATCTGGAAAGACCTCAAAATCACCGGAAAAGCCTATCGTGTACCGACGCGCACCGGTAGCATTGCCGAGTTGAACCTGATTACCGAAAAAGACTGTAGTGTGCAGGAAGTCAACGACGCGTTCCGCAAAGCGGCCTCGGAAGGGCCCTTGAAAGGCGTTCTGGATGTGCTGGAGCAGGAGTGGGCTTCGTCGCGGATTGTGGCCGACCCGCATTCGTCCATTATCGATCTGCCGCTGACGGCGAAAGAAGGGAATCTGCTGTCGGTAGCCGCCTGGTACGACAACGAGTGGGGATTCTCAAACCGTCTGGCCGAAGTGGCAGCCCACCTGGCCGAACGGATTTAACAGCGTATTCTCTACATTGCCCTTCAAGCCACTCAGTTACCGTTTTAACACACACAACAGATGAAAACAAGTATTGGTATTTCTGCCGAAAACCGGGAGGTTGTCGCCCACCAACTGGCCAAATTGCTGGCCGATGAATTTGTATTGTACACCAAAACCCTCAATGCCCACTGGAATCTGGAAGGCATGGATTTTCATTCGGTCCACCTGTATTTTGAGGAGTTATACACGCAATCGGCGGAGATTGTGGACGAGGTCGCGGAACGGATTCGCCAATTGGGACATTATGCGCCCGCCACGCTGAAAAGCTTCCTGGACCTGACGCACTTAACCGAACACGATGCTGGTGGAAACGACAGCCGCAGCCTGATTAAAAAACTACTGGCCGACCACGAAAGCATCATTGCGTTCATCCGGGGCAATATCGACGAGTTTGCCGACGCCCACAAAGATGCAGGAACGAGCGATTACATCACTGGTTTGATGGAAAAACACGAAAAAATTGCCTGGATGCTGCGGGCGCATATTAAATAAAAGGGAATACTAAATGTAAAATGATGAATGTTAAATGTAAAAGTGCCAGATCAGGAAGTACTTTTATATTTAGAATTCATCATTTTACATTTCAAATTCAGGTTCTTTAAACACCGGAACCGCTTCATTAATTCGTTCCGCCGGATTCTCTCAGAATCTCCACCCAGCCTTTGTAGATTTCCTCGGGTGCCGCGCAATTCAGCCGCGTGAATTTCACCCGAATCTGGTAGTAATACAAACCGCCCGGCAATTCCTGGCCGCGGCTGTTGGTTCCATTCCAAGTCAGCGCACCATCGACGCTGTTGTTTTGATAGACTTGCGCACCCCAGCGGTTTACAATGATCAATTCGGCCGTCTCCACAAACCGGGGGCATGGCATGGGCTGAAACTCATCATTTTTGCCATCGCCGTTGGGCGTAAACACATTCGGCATCATCAGATACGGGCAATTGTCTTTGCAAACCCGGTTGGAAGCCACACTTTCCTGACCACTCCGATTCACCGCCCGGACTTCATAACACCCCGCAAAAGAAGTCAGATTTTCGTGTCGATAGGTCGTCGTAGACGCGTTCACCGACGCCAGTAAAACCAGCTCCTGGCCTTCGCAGGGCGCATAATAGATATTGTATTTAACCACGTTTTGGTCGCATTCGCCCGTTGTCGGCCTTTGCCACGTCAGGGTGTTGGCAAAAGTCGTCTGATTGCAGAACGCTTCGGGTGTCAGACTGGCGCAATTGAGCGTATCAATGGCCAACTGCGGAGGGCATGGTCTGGTCGTGTCGATGGGCATCGCACACACGCCCTGTGAGAAATTGTTCAGCAACACCGTCGTCAGCGGAGCCGAATACCGGCCTACGGTTTCCACGCGATAACAATAATTACTATCGACCGACATCGTGACGGGCTGAACGCCATCGGCCGCGTAGGTATCAGCTCCCTGATCGGTATACGTGTAGCTATTCGCCGTGGTCACCGGAACCACCGCTACCAGATTGAACGGCCCGTTGGGACCGGTTTTGCTGCGATATACGCGATGTTGCTGGTTATCGTTGCTCCAGGGCACGTTGGCTTCCCAGGCAAGCTGAACGCGTCGCGTGCCGGGGGTTGCCGTTAATCGAACCGAACTGGCATTTTCAGTCGCATCAAGCCGCTGCAACTGGCCGGAAGCCGGGTCGGTGAAATAGAATTCGATGCGGTAGCGGTAGGCATTCGCCACGGTATTCAGTCCGCGGTCGGTATACACCGTATCGGCAACACCAGGTTGTAGCGTGGTGTTGATGGCGGCAATCTGGGTAAAGTTGGCCCCGGTCAGGCCCGTAGCCCGGAACAGACGATATTGAAACGGGCCGGTACCATCGTTGGGATTGACACCGGGTGGGCGAGTCCAGCGAACCGTGACAACGCCCCGGGTATCATAGGTACTGTCGACCGTAACGTGGGTAATCAGCGGTACCTGTTGGGGCAGCGTCACGCAAATCTGCTCCGAAACCGCACTTTGGCCGTTGTTAGGACGCGGTAGAATAACCACAATCCGGTAGCTATACTGCACACCCCGCGGTAAGCCCTGACTGGAATTGTTATCCGTAAACGTGGTTTGGTCAATCGGTACTTCGCCAATTTTCATATAGCCGGTCGACGCCAGCAAACCGGCATCGGTACAGGGGTCGAGGGTGATATTTTCACAGCCTTCCTTACGATAAATAGCCATTTGGGTGCCCGACGGCAGTGCCGAAACCCCGCAGGCATAAGCCGCCCAATTGAGAAGGATGGCGCGTCCGGCCGGATCTGTGGTTGGTCGTGCCATGAGATTCTGCGGTTTGGGGGCATAAATCCTGATTCGGAACGATTCGAGCGTTGCCAGTTGGGTCTGACCCGCTCTTTGCGGGAAATCGACAACGCGGAAAATGACATCGTACGGTTCGGCCCGAACGTGGGCGCAGTTGGTTTGCCAGCGAAAAGTCGATGTTGCGGGACTGTTCTGAACGCCCGCTGGCGTCAGTGTAGCGGCTGGTGGGGCCACCAGTTGAACGGTAGCATTATTAGGACCCTTGTTGAAAGGGCCGCCGTAGCCGGTCAATTCGAGACGGTTTCCGTCGGGGTCGGTGGCCGTAATGGTCTGGTTGATGAGCGTTCCGGCCTCCACACAGAGGTCTTCCGGCACCTTCAGTTCCGGACGCTTGTTGATGGAAGGCGTCACAATGATTTGAATATCCCGGACAATTTCGCCGATTTTGACACCATCCCGCCATTCTTCCACAATGAACGCAATGTTGTATTGCCCCACTTCGGCCGGAGCGTCCCAGCACACATCGCCGGTCAGGGCGTTGACCGTCAGGGTTGCCGGGCCGGTGTTGGCTTCATTGACCCGGTTAAGGCCAATCGTGGTCGGGTCCGAATAACCGGCCACAAAACCCAAATCACAGTTAGCGTCATCGGTCTCGTTTATCTTTCCGGAAGGTGTGTAAAGCCGGTAGGCCAGACTATCGCCGTCGGCATCGAAAGCAGCCGGGTTGTGGCACCATTTCTGGCCAACGCGGGCCGAATCCAACGGGGGGTTCAACAAAACCGGGGTGCTGTTGAGACCCAGATTGGCATTCACCACAATGGTGGTCCGCAGTTTAAAGCTGGTATTGATCGAAACGGGAATATTCCGGGTTCCTTCGTTCCGGTTAACGATGGTGCAACTGATGTCGTAGACACCTGGCCCCGAATAGGTATAGGTGGTTCGGTAAATATTGATGGTTGTATTGGCATTGATGTTTCGGGTTTCGGCATCGACCCGGGGCACCCGGCGCATTTGCTGTCCGACGCCGAAACAGAAGTTGACATCGCGTTGGGCAAGAGCGGCATCGTAGCCTCCGCCCGGACCGCGTGTGACGTCGTAATAAACCGTTAAAGTGATTTCGTAGGTCAACGACGTAGACGACACCCGCCGGGTCGTAATTTCACCCGCCCGAACGTGGGTGGCCAGCGCATTCGAAACCGCTACCAGATTCAGTAATGCCCAGAAGATCAGAAGTAGATACCTTTTCATAGAGCCCGTCGTATTTCATATAAACGGCTCATCATCTGGTTTTTGCATACCCATCCATCGCTTTTGCGAGAAAAAAAACGGCGGTGCTGCTTATATTGCGCTATAAAATTCAATTCCCAATCATGGATACAACGATCGAAAAAGTGTATAAACGCATCCGGCAGCTCTGGAACGATGAATTTGAACTGAATCCCGGCCACCGGACTATTCAGTCGGTAGAGATGAGCGACGACGAAAAAGTCGAGGTAGAACTGCTGGATTTCCGCTTTTCCTTAGCGGCTGAAAAGGATCATCTCACGGCGACCTTCGAATCAATACCGCATGTTGACGCGCCCTCGGCCGAAGACATGAAAGCCGTTGTCGTTCACGTAGCGGATCTGGTCAAAAACCTGACGGGTGATCTGCCGGTTGAAATCACGCCGGCCTGACGGTTTCGTTCTTTGGGCTTTTCTGGTTACTTATAAGCTAACAGCGTTTGGCAGAAACGATCGACGAAAACCGTTTCTGCCAAACCCTTTACAGGAGGTGTGGATTGTGTATTAATTCGATACGCAGTTCCGGATCAACTGCCTGAAGGCTTCGGCCACGTAGCGGCCTTTTTCAATATCACCCAATTGAATTTTTACGGTGTGGACATAGTCCGAAGGCTTTCCGTCTTTGAAGGTTTTCACCAGTTTTTCTTTGCCTTTGGTCACCAGGCTGACGTAGACCGTTTTGCCGTCGACATCGAAGCTGGTGGCATCCGCATTCAGGTCTTTCAAGGCCAGGTCATAGACGAGTTCCGACACTTTCCGGCCGCCTTGTGCCACCGTTAGCTTTAGATCACAGGTGCCATTTTCAGCCGCCAGTGTATACGTAACCGGTTCTTTTTCACCGGATTCCTTAGGAAGTTGCTGCGAAATCCAGTCCAGCCGGGCTTGTTGGCCAGCCGTTGGCACCGGGCTTTTCCGGGATTGCGCACAGGCCTGAACGGCTTTCTCAAACGCCTGCGACATGTATCGGACGTTCTCCAGATTGTCGGACGCCAGTTCGATCTCGGATACGTAATTCTGACGAACACCATTCTTCGTATACCCGATAAACCGGCGGTTGTCGCGCGTTTTCAGATCGATGGTGTACAGCTCTTTATCGACGCCCAGTTTGGCCCCTTTCTCCGCCAGATCGGCCAGATTGAACTCATAAACCTCCTCGGTATTGTTTTTATTGTAGGTTTCACGCCGGGTGTACGTACAGATGCAATCCGGTTTCAGGCTCTGCTCAATCGTGCGGTCGTTCGTTTTGGCCGGTTGGATGCTCGATTCCAGGTATTTCTGAGCCGCGGGCATAGCGGCAAAAACCGGTTTTTTAGATTCCAGTTGCTTAACCGCCAGCGGAATCAGCTTGCGCCAGGCAGCAGCCACATCCCGGATTTTGTCGGCATCACCACTGATGATTTCAAACGTCTGAACGACGTTATCCAGTTTTCCGTCCTTCGCGTAACCCATCAGTTTCTGCTTTTGCTGAACCACCAGCGACAGCTCAAACCGCTTGCCTTTGGTTTCAACCTGTAAACCTTCCAGACCCAGATCACCGAGGTTAAACGAGAATGTTTCGGAAGAGGCTGATCCTTTCGCGCCCACTTCGCTCCGGCGGAAAACCGCCCGCAGCGGATTGTCGAAATCAAAGGTGAGCGCCTGTTCGTATTTGTCGGAACCGATGGCTTCGTTGCCGATGTTGGTTTTCAGCCACTGCCGCAAATCGTCCAGCGTCTCGGGCGTCCGGGCGGGTTTGTAGGCTTTTTCGGCGGCCAGAATTACCTTCTTCAACGACTCGACCAGTGCCTTGGCAATGTCCGGATTATCGGCGTAGAGTTTAACACGGTCGGTCAGGTTTTTCAATTCGCCGTTTTCGCTGTAGCGGACAAATTTGCGGTGTTGTTTGGTATCGGCCAACACCGCAATCACGTCTCGTTCAACCTTATACGTTACGGTCGAGACATCCAGATCCGATAAATTCAGAAAATACGTATTTTCATCGCCTTTGCCTTTATCGCTGGTTTTGGTTACCGAAAACGTCGCCCGGTAGTTGGGTTGCGACGCTTCAATTTTCTGGATAAACTGCGCATTTCCGGTTTTGACGGGTTTCAGTTGGGTGGATACGCCGGAAAGCGGGCCGGTCATAAGGTCTTGGGCATTGGCCGCGACGCAAAAGGTGGCTGCCAACCAGAACAGTACTGGTTTTTTCATGAGTGTTTAGCGGTATTTGTTGTTGGTATGCCGGTTAAAAAACCGTTCGACAAAGATAGGTGCGCAGGGGCGGGTCGAAAGCAGACCAATCAGCAAACGGAAGTTCAGCCCGTTCAACTGCATATTTTGCTGACTGAATCGTAAAACAGAAATGCCGCCGGGAGAACGTTCTCCCGGCGGCATTTCTGTAAAAAACTAAAACTCTATTTTCCTGACTTAGAGGTGAATTGCTTCGCCGTAAGCCGCTTCCGTCGCGTCCTTGATAGATTCCGAGATGGTCGGGTGAGGGTGAACCGCTTTCAGGATTTCATGACCCGTGGTTTCCAACCGGCGGGCGGCCACCACCTCGGCAACGATTTCCGTGACGTTGTACCCGATGAAGTGAGCGCCTAACCACTCGCCGTATTTTTTGTCGAAGATCACTTTCACAAAACCTTCCGGCGCACCGGCGGCTTTGGCTTTTCCTGATGCTGACAAGGGGAATTTACCCACCAGAATATCATAACCGGCTTCTTTGGCCGCAGCCTCCGTGTAGCCAACCGACGCAATTTCCGGTGTGCAGTACGTACAACCCGGAATGTTGTTGTAGTTCATCGGCTCGACGTGGTCCAGACCGGCGATTTTTTCCACACAAATGATGGCTTCCGCTGAGGCCACGTGCGCCAGCGCCTGGCCTTTGGTACAGTCGCCGATGGCGTAATAACCGTCCACATTCGTGCGGTAAAAGTCGTCGGTAGTAATTTTACCCCGTTCGGTTTTGATACCGGTTTCTTCCAGACCGATGTTTTCGATATTGGCCACCACACCAGCCGCCGACAGCACCACTTCCACATCGAACGTCTTTTCGCCATCCGGCGTCTTGACATACACTTTGCTGAGTTTTCCGCTCGTATCGACTTTGGTTACTTCCGAACTCGTATAAATATCGACGCCCAGTTTCTTGTAATTTTTAGCCAGTTCTTTCGAGATTTCCTCGTCTTCGACTGGCACAATCCGCGGCATAAACTCGACAATGGTCACTTTCGTGCCCATCGATGCGTAGACATACGCAAATTCGACCCCAATGGCCCCGGAACCAATTACCAGCATCGATTCGGGTTGTTTCGTCAGCGACATCGCCTTGCGGTATTCGATCACTTTCTCGCCATCGATCGGAACGGCGGGCAGGGCGCGGGCGCGGCCACCGGTGGCAATGATGATGTGTTTGGCTTCGTATTCGGCGGTTTTACCGTCTTTATCCGTTACGGCAATTTTCTTACCCGGTTTTACTTTTCCGTTGCCGAACAGAACATCGATTTTATTTTTCTTCATCAAAAAGGTAACACCCTTGCTCATCGAGTCGGCCACCCCCCGGCTACGTTGAATTACCGCACCAAAATCGGGTTTGGCTTCACCACTGATGGTAATACCGTATTTGTCCGCATGTTTGATGTATTCAAAAACCTGCGCGCTTTTCAACAAGGCTTTGGTTGGGATACAACCCCAGTTCAGGCAGATTCCACCCAGACTTTCGCGTTCGACAATGGCTACTTTAAATCCTAATTGCGACGCGCGAATAGCAGCTACGTAGCCTCCGGGGCCGCTGCCAAGAACAATTACATCATATTGTGATGCCATAATTTGCGGAATGTTAATGAGTAGTAGAATGAACTGTAACTCTATCAGGGGAACGCAAAGTTAGTTTGAAAAGTTGATTTACCACCTACTTCTACTCCGCCCCGGTTTTCAATCACCCTCTATTCCTGCATTACTTTCCGCATCCTTTCCCGTCTAAGGAGAAACCGCTTTGAAACCGTGCGTTCATGTCACAGGATTACGATAAGATTTTCCGGGAAAATCTGGCTGAAATCATTTTGCCTCTGGTTCGGAAAACCGTCGGTCTGAATCCGATAAGGTTCGAAAATCTGCCGGAGAAATTACAACGAACCGTCGAACGGATTCCCGATTTTTTAAAGAAAGTCGTCGATGTGGAGAATGACCCGTACATCCTGCACATCGAGATTCAGACCACCGACACGCCGGACATGGTGTACCGGATGCTGGAATATGCCGCCATGATGCTGCGGAAATATAAAATTCTGGTTCGGCAGTATGTCTTTTACATCGGTGAAGGCCACGCCCGAATGCCGGTTCAATTGGAAACCGGGACCTTGCGATATCAATTTACGCTCGTCAACCTGAGCGAAATCCCGTATCAGCAATTTATCAATTCCGAAAAACCGGAAGAACTGATTCTGACGATTTTAGCTGATTTTCAGCAGGAAAAACCGCGTGAGATCATCAGTCAGATTTTACTGCATTTGCATCAGGTAGCGCCCGATCATTTACAGCTCGGCAAATTTATCCGCCAATTGGAAATATTGTCCCAACTCCGTAATTTTAATTCAATCGTTTCAGAAGAAGCAGAAACCATGGCACACGGATTCGACATCACGATTGACCGGCTTTATAAAAAAGGCCGCGAGGAAGGCATCAAAGAAGGATTGAAAGAAGGGGTTCGAGAGGGAACCGAAAAGGGGGTTCGATTAGGCAAAGAACAGGCTCATCGTGAACAAATAGCCTCATTACTTCATAAAAAACGACTGTCTGTTGAGCAGATCGCCGAACTATTGGATTTGCCCATTGAACTCGTAACCGACGTCCAACAAAAAGGCATTTAACCTGTTTTCTATCCACAATGGGAAGCGGATGAAATCATCCGCTTTTTTGTTGCGTTCGGATAGCGGTTTCCAAAATCGTATCTTTGCAGGCTAATTAGGAAAACTTTTACCATTCAATTATTTTTTCACGCATATGACGACCGACCAATTAAAGGACGTGAGGGCCAGAGTAGAGGCCCTGAGGGGGTATCTTTGACTACGATAGCAAAAAAGAACAACTCGCTGATTTAGAAGACCGTACGACGCAACCGGAGTTCTGGCAGGACGCCGAAGGTGCCGAGAAAACCATGAAGCAGGT
This sequence comes from Larkinella sp., assembly GCF_965227735.1. NCBI lineage: Bacteria > Pseudomonadati > Bacteroidota > Cytophagia > Cytophagales > Spirosomataceae > Larkinella > Larkinella sp. The sequence goes on from NZ_OZ245776.1 coordinate 3,808,739, forward strand.
CCGCGCCCTGAAAGGCTGGACGGGCGGTTTCGAGCATGTCGATTCCCTGGTGGGCGACCTCGAAACGCTTTATGAATTTTACGAAGCGGGCGACGTGACGGAAGAAGAAGTTGACGCCGAGGGCGAAAAAGTAAAAGCCGCGCTCGACGATCTGGAGCTGAAGAAGATGCTCAGCAATGAGGAAGACCAGCTCAGTGCGGTTCTGGAAATCAACTCCGGCGCGGGCGGAACCGAAAGCCAGGACTGGGCCGATATGCTCTACCGAATGTACCTGATGTGGTCCGAAAAGCACGGCTACAAGGTCAAACAGGTGGATTATCAGCCCGGCGACGGTGCCGGTATCAAGTCGGCGACGCTGGAAGTGGACGGCCCGTTGGCCTACGGTTTCCTGAAATCGGAAAACGGCGTTCACCGGCTGGTGCGGATTTCGCCGTACGACGCCAACGCCCGTCGGCATACGTCGTTTGCTTCCGTTTACGCCTATCCGCTCATCGACGATTCGATCGAAATTGAAGTCAATCCGGCCGACATTGACTGGGATACGTTCCGGTCGGGTGGTGCTGGTGGTCAGAACGTTAACAAGGTCGAAACCGCCGTACGGCTGCGTCACCGGCCCTCGGGTCTGATCATCGAATGCCAGCAGGAGCGGAGCCAGTTGCAGAACAAGGAGGTGGCGATGCGGCTGTTGAAATCGAAACTGTACCAGATCGAAGTCGAAAAACGGAATGCCGCCCGTGCGGAAGTGGAAGCCAGCAAGAAGAAAATCGAGTGGGGCTCGCAAATCCGCAGTTACGTCCTCGACGACCGCCGGGTGAAAGATCACCGCACCGGTTATCAGACGTCCAATACCGATGCAGTTTTGAACGGCGACCTAGACGGATTTATCAAATCGTATCTGCTGATGCAGGATTAAGTCTTTTTGGGTCCGATACCTTGTTCCCGGCAGGCTCTGGCTTGCCGGGAACAGTCGTTTATTGTATGTTTGGTCATGCTCCCGGTTTTCAAGCTGTCAAACGGCCCCGTTCCCTTATTGGCTTTCCACGGAATTGGTCAGGATCACCGGGCCTTTGAACCGCTGGCGCAGCAACTGGAAGGTCGGTTTGCGGTGTATGCCTTCGATCTGTTTTTTCACGGCTCCCAACCCGCCCAAGCTTCTGACAATGTTCTGACCAAACAACGGTTTCAGGAAATCATTCAGGCGTTTCTGCATCACCATCAGATTGATCGCTTCGCCGTTTTGGGGTTCAGTGTGGGCGGGCGGTTTGCATTGGCCACCGCCGAAGCATTTCCCCAACAACTAACAGAACTGATTTTGCTGGCTCCCGACGGCATTACGATCAGCCCGTGGTATCACATCGCAACGAATAGCGGTCTGGGTCGGCAGCTTTTTCGGTATTTCCTGAGGCATATGCCGCTTTTCCACCGGTTTGGGTTGTTCTTTTTAGCGCTGGGTCTTATCAATCGCAGTGTGTTGCGATTTGCCGAAAGTACGCTTGCCACGCAGGAGCAGCGGGAATCCGTGTATAATGCCTGGGTGTATTTCCGGAAATTACAGTTCAATCACCGAAAACTGAGCGAGATTTTGAATAATAATCCGGTACGAGTGCGTTTTTTTGCCGGACATTTTGATCAGGTGTTGCCGGTTTCGTACATCAAACCCTTGAGCCGACGATTGCACGCGTACGAACTGACGGTTTTAAAAACCGGCCACAACCGACTGATCGAGAAAGTAGCGAAGATTTTTTCACCCCCAACCCCCTAAAGGGGGCTTTAACAAAACCGGATGCATAAGCCCCCTTTAGGGGGTTGGGGGCTATTTTTAGCGCTTTAAGGCCCGATTCAAAACCACAAATAACCCAACAACCGACGCCAGCAGCAGAATCCCAATGAGAAGCTGCGTTTCATTACCGGCATTTGGATCTTCGACTAATGCCCGGATTTCTTTGGCTTGCTTTGCTGTCCAGACCGCAATCAGGGTCCGCGGAATCATGCCCAGAAAACCGCCCAGCAAAATGTTGTTCAACCGCGCACCCGACAACGCAAACACCAGATTCGTTACGGCAAAAGGCAAAACCGGTGATAATTTCGTAAAAAATATCACCTTCAATTCCTGCTCCCGGATGCGTTCCAGGACATTTTTGGCCTTGGGATTCTGCTCGATAAAATGCAAAAACCGGTCCTGATCAAACCAGCTTACCAGTTTGTTGACCAGTAAGATGCAAACCATATTGAGCGCAAAAAGCGGCAGCAAGGCATTCCAGCCCAGAAAATAACCAAAAATTAGTGCTAGAAAGGTCGGTGGCGTCAGGGCAAACGTTGACGTCAGGCAACAGGCGATGGTCAAAAGCAGCCATTCCCAGCCGTTAAATTGGGCAACGGTTTCTTCGTTCGAAATGGTTAGATACGTCAGCGCCGAACTGAACAGGAGGGGGGCCACCGACAGGACCAATCCCGCCAGTGCTGGTCCCGAAAATGCTTTGAATAATACCGTCTTCACGCACCAAACTTACAGCTTTTCACGGCAATGACTGGCACGGTTTCTAAAACCGTGTTACATTCGGGCATGAAATTCGCAACCAAAGCCATCCACGCCGGCATTGAACCGGACCCCACAACGGGCGCCATCATGACGCCGATTTACCAAACGTCGACTTACGTTCAGGAATCGCCCGGCAAGCACAAGGGCTATGAATACGCCCGGACGCAAAACCCGACCCGCACGGTTTTGCAAAACAACCTGGCCGCGTTGGAAAACGGCAAACACGGGATTTGCTACGCATCCGGTCTGGCGGCCACCGACGCCATTCTGAAGCTTTTCAAACCCGGCGACGAGATTATTGCCAGCAACGACCTCTACGGCGGTACGTACCGGATTATGGTGCGGGTTTTTCAGGAATACGGCATCAAATTCACCTTTATCGGACTGGATAATCCGTCGGCTTTGGAAACCGCCATTACGCCCCAAACGAAAATGGTCTGGATCGAAACGCCGACCAATCCACTGCTGCGAATCGTTGATATTCAAGCTATTGCTGCCATTACGAAAGCAAAAAACACGCTGCTGGTGGTCGATAATACGTTTGCGTCGCCGTACTTGCAAAACCCGCTGGATCAGGGCGCCGACATCGTGCTTCACTCGGTGACGAAATACCTCGGCGGTCACTCCGACACGGTAATGGGCGCGATTATTCTGAACGATGATGAGATTGCGAAACGACTGGAATTTATCCAGAATGCGTGTGGCGCTGTTCCGGGGCCGCAGGATTGCTTTCTGGTGCTTCGCGGGATCAAAACGCTCCACATCCGGATGCAGCGGCATTGCGAAAACGCGCTGCAAGTTGCCCGGTTTTTGAGCCAGCATCCGAAAGTGAGTCAGGTGAATTATCCGGGGCTGGAAACCCATCCGCAGCACGAACTGGCGAAGAAACAGATGCGCGGTTTTGGTGGAATGGTGTCCTTCGAACTCCACGGCGATTCGCTGCCGGAAGCCATCAAAGTGATGGAAAGTTTCCAGGTTTTTTCACTGGGCGAATCGCTCGGTGGTGTCGAGTCGCTTTGCACGCATCCGGCCTCGATGACGCACGCCAGCATTCCAAAAGAAGAACGCGCCAAAAACGGCTTGAAAGACACGTTGATTCGCTTAAGCGTTGGTATTGAGGACATTGACGATTTAATCGCGGATTTGAATCAGGCGATTGGGTAATGAATAGGAATTTCGAACTATCACGCCATGCGATCGAACAAATGAGCTTACGCGGTATTTCTTTAGAAGTGGTGAATACGATTTTAGAGAATCCTGACAAAATAATTCCCGATGGGATTGGACAAGTTATTTACCAGTCCACGGTTCTTTTATCTGGCAAAAATTATCTAGTCAGAATATTTGTTAACTCCGAAAAGACGCCGAACTTGGTTAAAACGGTATATCGAACTTCTAAACTAAGTACATACGTATGAAAGTGAAATACGATAAAGAAACCGATATACTTTACATTCGCCTGAGCGATGAACCGATTGCCGAAAGTGATGAAGATAAACCTGGTGTTATCCTTGACTATTCGGAAACGGGCTCGCTGGTTGGAATCGAAGTATTAAATGCTTCGAGTACCCAAATTAATCCGAGTAAAGTTGAAATAGAAATGGCATAAAAAAGCCGGTTTGTAGCCGGCTTTTTTTACTAAAACCGTATTTTTACCCCCGCCAGAAAATTCCGTCCGGCTTGCGGATAATAGAAGTTTTCCGTCACTGTTTTCCCTTCCGAAATGTAGCTGAACGTGTAGCCGTTCGACTCATACAACTCACTCAGAACGTTGTTCAGCAAGAACGAAAACGAAAGTTCATTCATGCCTTTGGGCTTTACGGTATAAATAAAACGCAGATCGTTGACGAAATAGGCGTCCAGTTGGCGGTTTTCGCTGGATGTATTGTCCAGATACTGCTTCCCGACGTATTTTGATAACAACCCTATTTCCAGTCCTTTCGCGGGTGTGTACAGCAGTTGAGAGCCTACAATGGTGTTCGGCGCGAAGGCAATGTCGGTATTGGTATACTGATTCACTTTCTGCTCGCCGGTGTCGTAATTGTCCAGAAACTCCGTAAACGTTTTGACTTTATTTTGGCTGAAAGTCGCGTTGACGTTCCAGCGCAGGTTTTTCGCCAGCGCCGTTCCCGCTTCCAGTTCGATCCCGGCGCGGTAACTGCTCGGAATATTGACACGGTTATACGCCCCAACGTCATTGATCTGTCCAGTTAATACCAGTTCATTTTTGTATTTCATGTAATACAGATTGGCCGAAAAAGCCAGGCGCTGGGTTTGCATTTTGTACCCGGCTTCCCAGTCATTCAAGGTCTCAGCTTTCGGGCGGCTGGCCGGTGTCGATTGCGTGTAGTCATTGCGGTTGGGTTCCCGGTGACCGACGCCGTAGGACGCATACACCGTGCTGCGGTCGTTCAGGGCGTAGGTAATCCCGGCTTTCGGATTAAAAAAGCTCAAATTGGCGTCCTGTTGCACATTTCGTAGTTGATTGTCGAATCCTAAAAACGAATAGCCAACCGTTCGCACCTGCAAATCGACAAAGGCGTTTAGTTTTGACGTAAACTGATAGTAGGTCTTCCCGTACAGATTAAAATCGGTTTTGGTGGCATCGTTGTCGTAATACCGGTGCCGGATGTTGCTGGTGCTGGCAAACCGCGCCCAGATGACCTCGCCGTAATGTTTGCCCTTGTATTGATTCCAGCCTCCGCCGATGTGGGCCGTCAGCTTCCCGAAGCTATTGTAATCCAGCGAAAAAACCGCCCCGTAAAAGTCATTGTCCAGCCAGCGACGGCGGATCAAATCGGTTCGGCTGATGGTCGAATCACGAATCACGATTGACGGCAAACCGTAGTCGGCCAGCTTGTTGTTGGCCCGGTATTGCTCATAATAGCCCCGGCCCTGCGTGTAGTGCAACGACGCATTCAAACGCCACTTGCGGCTCAATTCGTGCGAACTGATCAGTTGATAATGGTCCTGCTGGTAGTTGTCTACTTCGTTATCGTACGTGTAAGAATTATACGTACGATTGGTTTTCAACAAGCTTTCGGGAATACCATTCCAGGATTGGTACGTCTTTTCAGTTCCGGAAAATACATTCAGCCGCACGAAGCTTTTTTTTCCGTACCAGCCCCCTGAAAGGTAAAACGACTTCAGATTGGACGACGCGCGATCGACAAAACCGTTGGAAACAATGCGGGAAAGCCGGGCGTCTACCACAAAGTGATTGTTCAACAAACCTGAACCCGCTTTTACCGTCGTTTTTAACGTGTTAAAAGAACCGCCCGACACATCCACTTCACCATAGGGATTTTTCTCGAAACTATTGGTTTGGACATTGACGGACGCGCCAAAAGCGCCCGCTCCGTTGGTCGATGTGCCGACGCCCCGCTGAATCTGAATGCTGCTGACGGACGACGCCAGATCAGGCATATTGACCCAATACGTTCCCTGCGATTCGGCGTCGTTGTACGGTATTCCGTTGACCGTCACGTTGATCCGCGTCGCATCCGAACCCCGAATCCGAAAACCGGTGTAGCCCACGCCCGCGCCCGCGTCGGAGGTGGTGACCAGCGACGGTGTGAAATTGAGTAGCAGCGGTATGTCCTGACCCAGATTCTGTTTGCTGAGTTCCCGCGCCGAAACGTTCGTGTAGGCAATCGCCGACTTCTGATTGGCCCGCGTGGCACTCACCACCACCTCATCGATGGCAACGGCGGTTTTGGTGAGCGATACGGCGATCTCAGCATCCCGATTCAGTTCAACGGTTTGCAAAACCGGCTCGTAACCCAGCAGAGAAATACGAAGCTGGAGTGAACCCGGTTTGAGATTGGTCAGACGAAAAGCACCACTGGCGTCGGCATAGGTACCTTTGTACGTGTTTTCGACCGCGATGGCAGCTCCGGGTAAGATTCCGCCGTCGGCATCGCTGACTCTCCCTGAAATAGAGAATTGCGCCCAGGCGGGCAGGCATGACAAGCAAAGTAACGCTGCCACACCAACAAGATAGGTCGTAACTTTTTTCATGTGACTGAAAAGTTTACGATAGGCAAGGGGCCAACCTACCTTTTGGTTGTTTGGATGATAAATAAATTGTGCGGTCGAGCCATTCTGACCCAATCCGCAGATCCGTTCCCTTCGCCGGCATTACCCGGTGCAGGTTCAATGGGTATAATCTCAGCCCGTTGTATTAAGGCACCCCTTATTAAGATTAGCAACGCAAAGGTAATGCATAAAAACGGTCATGCTGACAAAAAAGGCATCTTTACACTTTTATTTAAAATCAGTGAACTCAAACATCATTTTAAATGTATATACATTAAATGTAATAACATTTAAAAACTCGAACCAAAACGAATTACTTTAATTAACTGATATTCAATTATGGAAACGCTCGTCAATGGGTTACACCACGTCACTGCTCTCGCCGGAGAAGCCCAACGTAATGTTGATTTTTACACCCATATTCTGGGGTTACGACTGGTAAAAAAAACCATCAATTTCGACGCACCGGACGTTTATCACCTGTATTATGGCGACGAAACCGGGTCGCCGGGGAGCATTCTGACCTTTTTTCCGTACGGAAAAAACATTCACCGCGGACGCAAGGGTGGGGGACAACTGACCTACACGGCGTTTTCTATTCCGTCCGCGTCGTTGACTTACTGGATCAACCGGCTGAACGAGTTTAACATTGCGCACACTGAACCGCTGCAACGGTTTAGCGAAACGTATCTGCGGTTTGAAGATTTCGACGGCATGGGCATCGAACTGGTCGCCAATGACGCTGATCAAAGGCCGGGCTGGTCGAACGGTTTTATTCCCGTCGAACATGCCGTGAAAGGCTTTCACACCGTCACCCTGAACGAGTTTCGGATTGATGATACGGTAAAATTATTAACCGAATCGCTCGGTCACACGTTGGTATCGGAAGAAGCCGGACGGTTTCGGTTTCAGGCGGGCAAAGGCGGTTCCGGCAATTATGTCGATGTGCAGCATTCGCCCAATGATGTTCGGGGGCAGCAGGGGGGAGGCTCGGTTCACCACGTGGCTTTCTCGACGGATACGGACGAATCGCAGCTTGTTCTCCAGCATCAGCTCCTGGAAGCCGGGTATCAGGTGACGCCCGTTCAGGATCGGAATTATTTCCACAGCATTTATTTCCGCGAACCGGGCGGTATTTTATTCGAAGTCGCTACCAATCCTCCGGGATTCTCGGTCGATGAACCGGTTGCAGAATTGGGTAAAACGCTTAAATTGCCGGAGTGGTACGAACCCCGTCGCGCTAAAATCGAAGCGGCTTTACCGAAAATTGAAGTAAAATAATCGCTTTCTTCCGTCCGGTTTTGTCATCCAGTTGTCCCGATTGGCATGACAAAACCGGAATAATCCGCAAAAGTTGCTATGATACACAATCCGAATAATTTCGTAACCGCCGGGAAACCGCTGGAGAAGGCCACCAAAGTCATGGTTATGATCCACGGTCGGGGAGCGCCGGCGCGGGATATTTTGTCGTTGTCGAGTCACATCGACGACAAGGAATTTGCCTTTATTGCGCCCCAGGCCAGCCAGAATACCTGGTATCCGTATTCGTTTTTGAGCCCGCTGGAACAAAACGAACCGCATTTGTCATCGGCACTTCAGGTGTTGAGCAGCATTCGCGCCCGGCTGCAATCCGATTATAATTTTAAAACGCCCCAGATTTTCTGGCTGGGCTTTTCGCAGGGCGCTTGTCTGGCGCTGGAATACGTGGCCCGCAACGCCATGCCATACGGGGGCGTCTTTGGTTTGAGCGGTGGTTTGATCGGCCCTCCGGGAACACCCCGGCTGTATGAAGGCGAACTGGAAGAAACGCCGGTTTTTCTGGGTTGCAGCGACATCGACCCGCACATTCCCAAAGAACGGGTGATTGAGTCGGAAGGCGTGTTCCGGTCGATGGGTGCGGAGGTGAAGATGAAATTATATCCAAATTTTCCGCATTCGGTCAACGAAGATGAGCTAAAGATTGTTAATCAATTGATTGCCGGTTCGCCAACGTCCGGTGCCCCCATTCGAGAGTTGTACACCTAAAACTACCACCGCTATGAGCCAGTTTATGGTAGAATTTGATCTTCCGGTCGACATGACGGAGGAATTTACGGTAAAAATCCCGCTCCAGCGACTGAAAGTAAACGAGTTGATGGAAAGCGGGAAACTGCTGTCCTATGCCTTATCGCTCGATCGTCAGAAATTGTGGTGCGTGGTGAAAGCGCAGACGGAATTTGATGTGATGGAAATCATTTCGGAATTCCCGTTGATCAGCTACATGGATCCGACCATTACGGAACTGATGTTCAACAATATCGTTTCGTTACGAATGCCCTTGTTTTCGCTGAATTGACTATTTTTGCCTTCTCATCTTCCGCTTATTCATGGCAAATTTTAGAGTCGTTCAATCGGATTCGGACCTAAAACCGTACGCTGCTTTTCGGGTGGCCCGAATCGACGGCCAGAAGGCCCAGACGTTCAAAGCCTTCTACGAGCTACTGGCCCGCGAACTCAAATTCCCGGATTATTTTGAATTCAATCTCGAATCCCTGGATGAATTACTGAACGATCTGGACTGGCTGGATGACGACAAAATTGCACTGTACATTACCCATTCGGATGCTTTTCTGTCGCAGGAAAAAAATGAAGCGCGCAAGGTGGAATTACTGAACGTTCTGGACGTGGCCGCCGAAGACTGGAAATGGGTCGATGAGGAAGAAGAAGGCGTTACGCCCCGCGAGCTGGTGATTTTGTTTCAACCCGGCGACGCGTTTATTGCGCTGTTGGACAAAGAAGATATTGCGTACGACCGCACCGTTTAATTTTGCAACCAAAACCGTTCACAGACGGTTAATCAGTTGCTGTTTGCCGCATGGAAAATTCGCTCCCTGCGGCTTTTGGCATTTTATTTCTCTATGAAAGTAGCCGATTTAATTACTTTATATACTGAAGATAGCTTCATCAAAATCATTGGTGAACAATTCCGCCAGCCACACACGTCAGAACCTTCGCGCATTCAATTGAAAGGCATTACCGGAAGCCTGGATGCCGTGCTGGCCGCGTCGATTTACCGCACAAACCCCTCCACGTTTCTGTTCATCTTAAGCGACCGGGAAGAAGCTTCGTATTTCTACAATGACCTGCAAAATATGCTGGGTCAGGAGGTTCTATTTTTTCCGATGTCGTATAAAAAACCGTATCAATACGAGGAAATCGAAAATGCCAACGTGCTGATGCGGGCGGAAGTGCTGAATAAACTCAATTCGGACGCCAAAGAAAATGCCGTTGTCGTCACGTATCCGGAAGCGTTATCAGAAAAAGTAATCAATAAACGGTCGCTGCGGGCCAACACGCTGTCGGTCCAGACCGGTGATAAACTGGATGCCAATTTCATCAACGAACTGCTGAACAGTTACGACTTCGAGAAAACCGACTTTGTCTACGAAGCCGGTCAATTCTCCATTCGCGGGGGAATTATCGACGTCTTTTCGTTTGCCAGTGAGTTTCCATACCGGATCGAACTCTTTGGCGATGAAATTGAAAGCATCCGGTTGTTCAATCCCGAAAGTCAGCTTTCGACCGATCCCGTAAATCGCATCAGCATTATTCCCAATATTGAAAACAAGTTGACGCACGAAAGCCGGGAGCCGTTTCTGGAGTTTTTTCCGGAAACCGCCACGCTCTGGTTCAAAGACGTGGAGCTGACGCTCGAAATCATTGAAAAGAGTTTTGAAAAAGCCGAAGAGAGTCTGGCCAGTCTGGTGGGTGGCAAAGGTGCAATCAAGATTGTTTCTGATCCGAACACTTTGTTTGAAACCCGGCGCGGTTTTCTCAATCAGATCAAGCCGTTCCGGACGGTGGAATTTGGCCGCCGGTTTTATTTCAAATCCGACGACAAACTCGCCTACGCTTCCAAAGCCCAGCCGTCGTTCAACAAAGATTTCAAGCGGCTGGTCGAAAACCTGGCTGAAAACCAGTCGAAAGGCTACACCAACATCATCGCGGCTGAGTCGTATAAACAGCACGAACGCTTAAAAACGATTTTTGAAGAACTCGATCCGTTTCTCAAATTTCAGGCCTTAGGCATTTCGCTGAAAGAAGGATTTGTGGACGAACAGACGAAAATCGTCTGTTATACCGACCACCAGATTTTTGACCGGTATTATAAATACCGCGTTCGCGATAAATTCTCCAAATCGAAAGCCCTCACGCTGCGGGAACTGAAAACGCTGCAACCCGGCGATTACGTCACGCACGTCGACCACGGCATCGGGCGGTTTGCGGGGCTGGAAAAAGTGGACGTTGGCGGTCGTGAACAGGAAGCGATCCGGCTCATTTACCGCGACAATGACATTTTGCTGGTCAGCATTCACAGCCTGCACAAGATTGCTAAATACACGGGGAAGGAAGGTACGCCACCGGTGATGAGCAAACTAGGTTCGCAGGAGTGGGATCTGAAAAAATCGCGGGTCAAGAAACAGGTCAAGGACATTGCCAAAGAACTGATTGCGCTCTACGCCAAACGCCGGCAGGCCCCCGGTTTTGCGTTTTCGCCCGACAGTTTTCTGCAAGCCGAGCTCGAATCGTCGTTTATTTATGAAGACACGCCGGATCAGGCCAAAGCGACGGCGGACGTGAAAGTTGATATGGAACAGTCACACCCGATGGATCGGCTGGTGTGCGGTGATGTCGGTTTTGGCAAAACCGAAGTGGCGATTCGGGCGGCTTTCAAGGCCGTTACGGACAATAAACAGGTGGCGGTTTTGGTGCCGACAACCATTCTGGCCATGCAACACCACAATACGTTCCGCGAGCGGCTGGCCGATTTCCCGGTTAAAATCGAATACATCAACCGGTTTCGAACGGCGGCCCAAATCAAGGAAACGCTGAAACGGGTGGCTTCGGGCGAAACCGGCATTCTAATCGGAACACACCGGATTGTGAATAAAGACATCAAATTCAAAGATTTAGGGCTGCTGGTAATTGATGAAGAGCAAAAGTTTGGCGTTAAAACGAAGGATCGGCTGAAAGAAATGCGGGTCGATGTCGATGTGCTGACGCTAACGGCCACGCCAATTCCCCGAACCCTGCACTTTTCGCTCATGGGCGCGCGCGATCTTTCGGTGATTGCGACGCCACCGCCCAACCGCCAGCCGGTGACGACCGAAGTCCACACGTTTAGTGAAGCCGTCATCCGCGACGCCGTTAGCTACGAAGTTCGGCGGGGTGGTCAGGTATTTTTTGTTCACAACCGGGTGAGCGACATCGAGTCGATGGCTAATCTGATCATGCGGCTGGTGCCCGACGCCCGTGTGTCGGTGGCCCACGGTCAGATGGAAGGCGACCGGCTGGAGCGGGTGATGACCCGGTTTATCGAAGGCGAAAATGACGTGCTGGTTTCGACGAACATCATCGAATCCGGTCTGGACATTCCGAATGCCAATACCATCATTATCAACCAGGCGCACATGTTTGGTCTGTCGGATCTGCACCAGATGCGCGGCAGGGTAGGGCGCTCCAACAAAAAAGCGTTCTGTTACCTGATGACACCCCCGGTTTCGGCGATCACCACGGATGCCCGGAAACGGCTGCAAACGCTCGAAGATTTCTCAGAATTGGGCGAAGGTTTTAAAATTGCGATGCGTGACCTCGACATCCGGGGTGCGGGCAATCTGCTGGGAGCCGAACAAAGCGGTTTTGTCAACGACCTTGGTTTTGAAATGTACCACAAGATTCTGGACGAAGCCGTTCAGGAACTGAAAGAAACCGAGTTCAAAAACCTGTTTATGCCCAATGACGAAACGCTGAAAAGCCTGCTGCCGGATACGCTCATCGAAACGGATTTGCAAGTGTTGATTCCCGAACGATACGTAGCCAATATCTCGGAGCGTCTGTCGTTGTATAATCAGTTGGATAATATTCAAAACCAGACGGAACTGACGAATTTTCAGCGATCTATCGCCGACCGGTTTGGCCCGATGCCCGAAGAAGTCGAGAATCTGATCAAATTGGTGATGGTTCGCTGGAAAGCCGAGCGTTTACAGCTCGAAAAATTGACACTAAAAAATAATATCATGAAGGGGACTTTCGTTTCTTCTGGGAATGACGCTTTCTTCAACTCCGGGCAGTTTGGCAAAGTAATTGATTATGTCAAGAAAAATTCGGCAACCTGCTCATTAAAAGACTTTAAAGGAAAATTGATTTTTACGCAACGAGACGTAAATGCAGTCGATCAGATGGATGATGTGTTGAGCCAGATGGTGGAGTGATGGCCGTAAAATTCGGATTCGGCTGTTCGTAATCGTGAAAGTTTCCCTGACAAACTGTAATTTTGAACTTCTATTAGTTACCTAATCACAATGAATCGAAAACAACCGTTACGCTCGATGGTCTATCTGCTGGCTTTTGCCGCAGTGTTAGGCGCGTGTAAGTCCAAACACCCGACCAGCGTGAAGCCGGGGAAGGAAAGTACGGCCACCGGTATTAACTACAATAAGGAGAACGGATTTCAGGTAGCTAAGTACAGAGGACAATCGGCCGGCCCGAACCTCGTCTTCATCGAAGGAGGCCGTTTCACGATGGGTGCGCTGGAAGAAGATGTCATGAACTCGCGTGACAACCGCGAGCGGACCGTCAGCATTCAGTCGTTCTACATGGACGAAACTGAAATCGCCAACATTCACTACCTGGAATATCTCGACGCCATTCAACGTGATTCGTCGGAAGAAATTTACAGCCGCGCGCTGCCCGATACGAACGTGTGGAAAAACCCGCTGTCGTATAACGATCCCTACGTAACGCAATACCTGCGTTTCCCAGGCTTCCGGTATTATCCGGTCGTTGGGGTTTCGTGGGAGCAGGCCGTGGATTATTCCACCTGGCGGACGGATGCCGTCAATGCCAACCTGGCCCAGAAAGGTGCCAGCAGCGGCAAGAAAAAAGGATTCTCGCTCAAACGCAAGAAGAAAGAAGAAGCGGCTCCGGCCGTTGCCGAGGGCGAACAACCGGTAGCGGTTGCCAAAAATTCGCAAACGACGGCTTCGATGGAAAGCGGCAATGTGCTGCCGAATTACCGGCTGCCTTCCGAAGCGGAGTGGGAATATGCTGCCAAAGCCATGATCGGTACGCAGTATATCGACGAAAACCAGTCGAACCAGCGCATTTATCCGTGGGATGGTTCGTCTGTTCGAAACGCCAAGAAAGGCCGGAAACAAGGTCAGATGATGGCCAACTTCAAACGCGGTCGTGGTGACTACGCCGGTATTGCCGGAAAATCGAACGATGCGGCCATTATTACCGCTGAAATTTATACCTACATGCCTAATGATTTCGGTTTGTATAATATGGCCGGGAACGTGAACGAGTGGGTGTATGACGTCTATCGTCCACTGTCGTATCAGGATATGAACGACCTTAACCCGCTGCGTCGGGATGGGTATCAGGATGATGAGAAAAACTACGATACGAAAAACGGCAACTCGATCATCAACGATAAATTACGGGTTTACAAAGGTGGTTCGTGGGCCGATGTTGCTTACTGGTTGTCACCGGGTACACGTCGGTTCATGGCGCAGGATTCGGCAACGGCCACCATCGGTTTCCGTTGTGCCATGATCGCCGGAGGACGGAACAAATAAGAGCTAACTTCCTGGACCCTTACAGCGGCCGCCCGACTATCGGGTGGCCGCTATCGTTACAATCCCAACCGATTGGCTGTTAGCGGCCAATAAAGTCGCCGTACAGGCCTCCAAAGTCGCTCCGGTAGTCAGGACATCATCGACCAGCAAAATCCGCTTATTTGCCACTAAATCCGGATCGCCAATCCCGAAGACGTTATTGACGTTCTGCCAGCGTTCAATCCGATCTTTTCCAGTTTGGCTGATGGTGTAGAGATTGCGTACCAGCGCCCGATCACTCCACGGTATTTCCAGCGTTTCCGACAGCCCCTGAGCAAACCAGTCGCTCTGGTTGTAACCGCGTTGCCGAAGTTTGGCCGGATGCAGCGGTACACCCACAATAAGATCAACCTGCTTGTTTAACTGAATGTCGGTTTTCAACTGATAGCCATACCAACGCCCGACTACACTTCCTACCTCTTTGTTGTTGCGGTATTTCAGGGCGTGAATCAGTCGCTGCGTTTTCCCTTTCTTGTTAAAATAGAGATACGAATACACAAAATTCACCGGCACCTTTCCGGCAAACCGGAGTTGACCCGACACCAGTGCTTCGCCCCGGTGCTGTCCGGTTTCGGGAAGTTCAAGACGACAGGCCGTACAAATCAATTCTTCCTGACTTTGCAGCGAGTTGCGGCACAGCAGACAGGGATTCGGGTAAAACAGATTGAGCAGATCCCGAAAACCGCCCGCAACCAATTTTCCAATGATTTTCACGAACTTGGTTTGTTGAAATTATTTTGATGCAACGACGTGCAGAATCCATTCCTCTTTTGTTCTCTCCCTATGTGACGAAGGCGGGTGGAAAAAGTCATAAAAATGAGTGAACAAACTCCATAAATTTTTACGAAGGATGATTACACAGGAAATTGAACAGGAGTGGGAGCAGGTACTGGACTATCTGGAGAAAGCCATTGGCAAACGACCAGCCGATTTAAACAGCGTGTTGTTTCTGATTGGCGTGCAGGAACTGGGCCGGGGAACGCAGATTTTCACGAAAGAACAGAAACAGGATTTGATGCACATCGCCATCTGCAAAGTCTTGAGCTTTTCGGGGTATTATGAACTGGCAGGAACCGATCAGGACGGCTGGCCCCATTGGAAACTGGTTCAGAAAGTTCCGTATGTCGACTTGCTGACGCAGGAGAATTTTCTAAAACTTCACGTCATTACCTACTTCAGCGATTACCTCGATTTGCCCGAAAACCAGTGAGTCGAGCCACGGGATAAAATTGTACAACGATCTTTTTCGTTATCAGAAGGAAGTTAAGGTTCAATTGATTATCTTCATTTTAGGATCATTGAGTTGTGATGACCGGAGCAGTGCCAACCCTTTAAGACTAGACCGATGCAGATGCAAGAATCCATTCAAACGCTGCTGCTGCGTATTGAAGAATACAGAAAGAAATTTTACATCAACCAGGTTGCGAAAGGTGCCATATTTTTCATTGCCTTTACGCTGTCGATCTATCTGCTGATGAACACGGCCGAGTTTTTCGGTCGGTTTAGCTCGCCGGTTCGCGGTGTGCTGTTTTTTGGTTCGTTAACGGTTCTGCTGCTGGCTTTATACTACTGGATCATCAATCCGCTGGTGCATCTGTACGGTATCGGAAAATCGCTGACCAACGAAGAAGCCGCCCAACAGATCGGCCGGTTTTTTCCGGAGGTAGGGGACAAGCTCCTTAACACCCTGCAACTTCGGGCGTTGACGCGTCAGCAAAGCGATCTGCTCGAAGCCAGCATTAACCAGCGGTCGAAACAACTGCTGATTGTCCGGTTTGCCGATGCGATTCAAATCAATCAAAACCGCCGTTTCATCAAGTTTGCCATTATTCCGGCGTTTATCATCGGCGGTTTGCTGCTGCTGTATCCGGCTTTTCTGACCAGCACGTCGAAGCGAATTATCAGCTACGATCAGGAGTTTGCGGAAGAAGCTCCGTTTCAGTTTCAATTGCGCAATAAAAATCTCAAAGCGTTTCGGAACGAAGACTATACGCTGGAATTACAGCTCCAGGGAAACAGTTTGCCACAGGACGTTTATCTGGTTTCGAACAACACGCGTTTCAAGCTAACCAACGACGGTAAAGGGTTTTTCACGTACACGTTCGACAATGTTCAACGCGATATTCCGTTCCGTTTTGAGGCCGTCGGATTCAACTCGCCGGGCTACGAACTGGTTGTTCTGGATCGCCCGGGTTTGCTGGCTTTCGACGTCAGCCTGGTGTATCCGTCCTATCTCAACAAACCGTCAGAGCAACTTTCGAACGTCGGCAATCTGCTCGTTCCCGAAGGAACGCAGGTGACCTGGCGGTTTTCGGCGGCCAATACCGACTCGGTTTTGGTGCGGTTTGGCAACGAGCCGAGGGGGCTGGTGGCTGATAAACAATCGTCGGATGAGTTCGAATTTTCGCGCGTGGTGAAGAAATCCTCGACGTATTCCATTTCCCTGAAGAACAAAGTAGCGGCCAGCCGGGACAATATTCAGTACACACTGAACGTCGTCAATGACAAATTTCCGCAGGTTTCACTGGAAAATTTCAAGGATACGACCTTCTATAATTACGTCATGCTGGGAGGAACTATCACCGACGACTACGGTTTTTCCAACCTGAAAGTGATGTACAAAGTGATCCGGGCGGGTCAAAACTCACCGGATAAATTCCTAACCCGCGCGGTTCCGTTCAACCGATCAGCAGCTACCCAAAACTTTTATTACCAGTGGGGACTCGACAGCCTGAAAATGCAGCCCGGCGACCGGCTTGAGTATTTCGTTCAGGTGTGGGATAATGACGTGGTGAATGGCTTCAAAAGCGCCCGTTCCAGCTTCGCTCAATTTGCCGTTCCTGATCAGGCCAAGCTGGCAGAGGCCGCCGAGCAGTCGGCCCAGAAAACCGAAAACCAGATCAGCAAAACGCTGACGAAAGCACAGCAGCTCAAAAAGGATCTGAATGCACTGGAAAACCGCCTGCAAACGAAGAAGAATCTGGATTTTCAGGACAAAAAACAAGCCGAAGATTTGCTGAAAAAGCGGGAAGAACTGATGCAGGAATTGAAAGAACTGCAGGAACAGAACAAGACCAACAACGAACGCCAGGAGCGGTTTAACAACCAGAATCCGGAAATGCTCCAGAAATTTGAGCAGCTCCAGAAGCTCATGAACGAGTTGATGGATCCGGAAACGCAGAAGCTGTATGAAGAACTGAAGAAGATGCTGGAGCAGAAGCAGGACGACAAAATGATCGATATGCTCGACCGGCTGAAGAATAAAGAGAAGAATCTGGAGAAGGAATTAGAGCGCGCCTTGGAGCTTTTCAAGCAGCTTCAGATGGAACAGAAGATGGAGAATGCCATCAAAGATCTGGAGAAGCAAGCCGAAAAACAAGAGAAACTGGCGAACGAAACCGAGAAGCAGGAAGCTCAGAAAGAAAAAGACGACAAAGCTCAATCGAAAAAAGACGATGCGAATTCGAAGAAGGACGAGAAAGCCCAGTCGAAGAAGGATGAAAACGGCGACAAGAAGGAGCAGAACAGCGATTCCAAAAAAGAGGATAACGCTAAAAAAGATGAGAATGCGGAGTTGAGCAAGAAGCAGGAGGAGCTCAATAAGGAGTTTGAGAAGACCCGTGAAGATCTGAAAGAGATTGAAAAAATGGCGGAGGAGATGAAAAATCCGCAGGAAAAAGACACGCGTGAAGATCTTCAACAGGACATCAGCAACGAGCAAAAAGAGAGTCAGAAACAACTCGATCAGAAACAAAACGATAAAGCGTCAAAATCGCAGAAAAAAGCCGCCAAGCAAATGAAAGAGTTGAGCCAGCAACTGGAGCAACAACAACAGTCGGCGGAGATGGAAGAGTCGCAGGAAAACATGGATGATTTGCGGGACATTCTCGAAAATCTGATTCAACTCTCATTTGATCAGGAACGCGTCATGAAAGATTTCAAGGCGGTTTCGTTGCAGGATCCCCGCTTCGTAAAACTCGCTCAGGATCAATTGAAGCTCCAGGATGACGCCAAAATCATTGAAGACAGCCTGTATGCACTGGCCAATCGGGTTCTGCAAATTCAGTCATTTGTGACCCGGGAATTGAACAGCATGAAAGGATACATGGATGAAAGTGTTAAATACATTCGCGAACGTCGATTAAATGTCGCTACATCGAAGCAGCAATTTGCGATGACTTCCATCAACAATCTGGCCCTCATGCTCAGCGATGTATTCAAGCAAATGCAGGAGCAAATGAGCCAAATGTCGGCATCCGGTTCGGGGAAAGGCAAGAAAAAAGGCAAAGGTAAGAGCATGTCGATGGGGGAAATGCAAAAGCAACTAAACGAGCGAATGCAAAAACTCATGAAAGAAGGGCAGGGGCAGGGAGGAAAAGGCGGACGCGGCATGTCGGAAGAGCTTTCACGCCTGGCTGCCGAACAGGCCATGATGCGAAAAATGCTCAAAGAGCTTCAGGACGCCCAAAAAGGTACTGAATTGGGCAAGAAATTGGGTGGTGAAATGAATGACATCATGAATAAAATGGACGAGACAGAAACCGATCTGGTCAACAAACGTGTCACACAGAACACCATTAAACGGCAGCAGGAGATGTTAATTCGTTTGCTGGAATCTGAAAAAGCGATTAAAGAGCAGGAGGAAGATATGCAGCGGAAAGCGGAATCGGCCAAGCCGGTTATGCGGAAACCACCTCCACAATACGAACAACTGGTGAAGGATAAGCAAAAACAAGTTGAATTGTTGCGCTCGGTTCCACCCGACTTTTCACCTTTCTACAAACGCGAAGTGGATTCGTACCTCAAAAAGTTAAAGTAAGTTAAGGGGCTTCGGCCCCTTTTTTCTTTTGAATCTTTTCAGTCTGGCATACGTTGATTTTAGCTATACTTCTCTTTACGCTTGTTTTATTTCTATTTTTGTATTTCTTTTTTGTCGCGTTGTGAAATGTTTCCACGTGGAACATTTTTTCAAAATTGTAAAATCTCAAATCAATGTTCAATAAGTATGATGTTATTGTAGTAGGAGCGGGTCATGCCGGTTGCGAAGCTGCCACAGCAGCCGCAACGATGGGTTCGTCCGTCTTACTGATTACAATGAACATGCAAACGATTGCTCAAATGTCATGCAATCCGGCAATGGGTGGTGTGGCAAAAGGTCAAATCGTTCGGGAAATCGATGCATTAGGGGGCCAATCGGGCATTATCAGCGATAAGTCCATGATTCAATTCCGAATGCTTAATCGCTCCAAAGGTCCCGCAATGTGGAGTCCACGTTGTCAAAGTGACCGAATGGTTTTTGCTGCTGAGTGGCGTAAAACCCTGGAAGAAACACCCAATCTGGATTTCTGGCAGGATATGGTGACTGAAATCATCGTGAAAGACAAAAGGGTCGCTGGTGTGAAAACCAGCATGGGTATGGAAATCCTGGCTGACTCCGTTGTACTTACAAACGGAACATTCCTGAACGGAAAAATCTACATCGGAGAGAAAACCTTTGGGGGCGGGCGGACCGCCGAGCGATCAGCCACCGGTTTAACGGAACAACTCGTTCAACTCGGATTTGAAGCAGGCCGGATGAAAACCGGGACGCCACCGCGGGTTGACGGTCGCAGTTTAAATTATAATTTGATGGAAGAACAGCCTGGCGATGAAAATCCGGGCAAGTTTTCTTACCTCCATACAGCCGCTTTAACCAAACAACGGCACTGCTGGATCACGTATACCAACCCGGAAGTTCATGAGATTTTGAAGACCGGTTTTGAACGCTCACCCATGTTTACGGGCCGGATTAAGGGTTTAGGCCCCCGGTATTGCCCCTCCGTAGAAGATAAAATCAACCGGTTTGCCGACAAAGATCGCCACCAGATTTTCGTAGAACCGGAAGGATGGGATACCGTTGAGGTGTACGTCAACGGTTTTTCGACTTCTTTACCGGAAGATGTGCAGATAAAAGCGTTGCGAAAAATACCGGGTTTCGAAAATGCCAAGATGTTTCGCCCCGGCTACGCCGTAGAATACGACTACTTTCCACCGACCCAATTGAAGCAAACGCTGGAAACGCAGTTGGTCGACGGGCTATTTTTTGCCGGTCAAATCAACGGAACAACCGGTTATGAAGAAGCCGCCTGCCAGGGTTTGATGGCCGGAATCAACGCCCACAATACCGCAAAGGAACTCGGCGAATTCACGCTGAAGCGTTCCGAAGCCTACATTGGCGTGCTGATTGATGACCTGATTACGAAGGGGACGGAAGAACCGTATCGCATGTTTACGTCCCGCGCCGAATACCGAACCATTCTTCGGCAGGACAACGCCGACCTGCGCCTGACCGAAAAAGGATATAAAATTGGCCTCGCTTCGCAGGAACGGTTCGATCTCATGCAAACCAAACAGGCCAATGTAACGGCCATTCTGGACGAAATGAGACAGATGCGGGTGCAACCAGAAACCATTAACACCCTGCTGGATTCGCTGGGAAGTGCACAGATTCGGGAAAAAACATCGCCTTATGCGCTGTTGAGACGACCGGAAATTAACCGCAAAGAACTGACCATGCTGGGCGACAATGTTGCGGATTACCTCAACGCGTTCAATGAAGAAACCGTAGAGGAAGCCGTGATTCTGGTGAAATACGAAAGCTATATCGAGAAGGAGCGGATGTTAGTGGAACGCACGGAGAAGCTGGAAAGCCTGATTATCCGTCCCGATTTTGACTTCGACCGGCTTTCCGCTTTGTCGTTCGAAGGGCGTGAAAAGTTGAAGCGGATTCGTCCCCAAACCATTGGCCAGGCGTCACGCATCAGTGGTGTGAGTGCTTCGGATATTTCCATTTTAATGATTTATTTAGGCCGGTAAACATGACGGTTGAGCACCTTGTAGAATGCCCGGTTTGCGGAAATCAGTCCTTTTCCAACTGGATGACTTGTACGGATTTTCTGGTTTCAAAGAACGAATTTACCATCCAGCTTTGTGAAAAATGCGGTTTTAAGGCGACAAATCCACGGCCGGTAGAAGCAGAAATCGGGCAGTATTACCAATCGGAAGAATACATTTCGCACAGTGATACGCGAAAAGGAATCGTTAGTCAGCTCTACCATACGGTACGAAAAATAACCGTTCAGCAGAAGGTAAAGCTGATTACGGGGCTGTCTCCAAGGAAAGGCCAGTTGCTGGACATCGGCTGCGGCTCCGGCTATTTTCTGGCAGCCAGTCAGGAAGCGGGCTGGAAAATCAGGGGTACCGAACCGGATGTCAACACGCGACAGCAAGCCGCAGAACGGACTAAAGCGGAGCTTGGAAAATCCATTTTTGAGCTTGAGACTAAGGAGCCATTTGATGTGATTACGATGTGGCACGTGTTGGAACACGTTCATGAATTGCAGGAAACCCTGGAATGGATACGGAGTCACAGTCGCCCGAAAGGGTATCTGGTGATTGCCGTTCCAAACTACCACTCGTGGGATGCCCGGCATTACAAACAATTCTGGGCGGCTTATGATGTACCCCGGCACCTCTACCACTTTTCGCCCGACACCATGAAAACGTTGCTGAAACGATACGGTTTTGAACTGAAAGAACAGCGACCGATGGTATTTGATGCGTTCTATGTGAACATGCTCAGTACGAAAAACCGGGACGGAAAGCCGGCTTATCTTGAAAGTTTTTGGAATGGAATTCGTTCTAATTGGTCAGCCTATCAGGATGGAGGAAATTATTCAAGCTTGATTTACGTCGCTCAGGCCCAATAATCAATCATTTCTCATGCCCTGATCAGGAAACTGTTCAGGGTTTTTTATTGCCTAAAATGAAACAAGCACTCGCTCTCTTCGCCATTATCGTCGTTTTTCTGAATTCCTGTTCCCAATATGCCGCGCCGATTGGGGGCAAAAAGGACACCCTGGCACCCGTGCTGGTGGTCAGCACACCCATCAACAAGCAGAAGAATTTCAAAGGAAAAACCGTCGAGGTTTTCTTTAACGAATACATCCGGGTGGAGAATGCCAACCAGAAAATCCTGATCACGCCGGAACCGGAAGCTCCTTTTAAAGTTAAAATTAAACCGACGAGCCTACGGCTTTCGTTCGACAAACCGTTCAAAGATAGCACGACATACACCTTCAATTTCACGGATGCCGTAAAAGACGTGACCGAAAACAACCCGGCGCTGAGCCTCAAATTGGTCTTCAGTACAGGCAGCACCATCGATTCGCTCAGGGTAGGAGGGAAGGTGACCGACATCCAGACTGGCCAGCCTACCTTGAATACATTGGTGGGCCTCTATATTCCGAATGATACGCTGACCCCCACCAAAAGCAAACCGTATTACTTCACGCGCACCGATACAGCCGGGGTGTTTTTGTTGGAAAACGTGAAAGACGGTCGCTATAAATTATTCGCGTTTGACGATAAAAACCTGAATTTTATCCTGAATCCAAACACGGAAAAAGTGGCTTTTCTGAAAGGTGATCTTGACCTGACGGCGAATAATGACACCCTGAATTTGCAGTTATTTTCGTTTTACAACACCCCTCCGCGATCGGTCCGAACCCAGCAAATGGTCAACACCTACACGTATGTATTTGACCGGGGAATTGAAAAGTATTCCATCCGTTTTAACAATCCGGAGGACAGCATTCCCTCGTATTTCAGAACACCGACGGAGCTGACCTTCTTCAATGCGAAGGCAACATCAGACACGATTCGGGTGAAGATTACAGTAACGGATTCCCTAAAAAACACGACGGAGCTTACCCAGAAATTCAAGTTCCGGACCTCCACGCGCCGTGAAACACCGGAGCCGGTAACGATTACGGCCAAGCCAGCCGACAACGGAGATAGCGACCGCGATCTGAAACTGGAGCTGGAGTTTTCAAAACCGATGAAACAGATCACCCCGGATTCGTTGATGCTCTATAGTGACAGTACAAACCGCATTCCACTGACCCAGCAGGATTACCGATGGGAGAATAATCAAACCCGTTTTGTGCTGACCAAGTCGACCACCGCCCGGAACAACCTCATTTTCCGGTTGGGAAGAGGAGCATTTATCAGTGCCCTTACTGACTCGACGGCACGCACGGAATTAAATTATACCATCCGTGATCCCGAGAAATATGGCGTCCTGACGGGGCGGGCAAATACCTCGGCAAAGCAGTTTATTGTGGAATTACTGGATGAGAATTTCAAGCTGGTCGAGAAGCAACTAAACAACCCGACCTATCGATTCGTTAACATAAAACCGGGCCGCTACCGGCTCCGTATCATCATCGATGAAAACGGAAACGGCCGGTGGGACAGTGGAAACGTGACCGAAAACCGCTTTCCTGAACCCATCTTTTTCTTCACCAACAACAAAGGCATCATACCCATCAAGCAGAACTTCGACGTTAATGCGGATATAGACGCCTTTTGAAAGGTCAATGTGAAATTAAAAAAACACAAGTTATCGGTGGAAAAGTACGTGGAAAAGTGGATAAAGGGTGTGGATAAAATGTGACGGGGTACAAAAATTGCTGTGGACAAACGGGTTCCGGCTGTGGATAAGAAAAAAGTAAAGTGTGGATCGTGTATAACTCTGCTATTTTCCACAACTTATTCTTACCTTCATCAACATGTGGAAATGTTTATAGTGTATCTTGTGGAAATGTGTCTAAAAGGGCGGTTTATTCCAGGACAAGAATGTTGATAAATAAATAACCTATTGAAAATCAATAATTTCAATGTGGATAAATATGTTAACGTTGTGGATAAGTCATTTTTATTATCCACAGTATTCCAGAAGAAATGTGTATAAAGAAGTTGTCCACATATCCACAGGCAACAATCCTTTAAATCCTTTTATTCTTTAATTAATAAAAAAAGAAAATGAAGAAGATAGTAGGACTCTTGATGATGCTACTGTTGGTGGGCTCATTGAATGGATTTGCGCAGGAAGGAGCGGACCTGGCAGACGAGTATTTCAAAAAAGGTGAATTCGAAAAAGCGCACACGATCTACCAGAAATTGATGAAGCCCGGAGCCAGCAAGCAAATCATCAGCCGCTATGTGGAGAGCTCGGTCAAGTTGAATAAAATACCGGAAGCGGAGAAGTTGATCAGGAAGCTGGTGAAGTCGGACGACAAAAATCCGTATGTGCTTCTGCAGGCCGGCATTCTCGAAGAGAGCCGGAGTGATTCAGCTAAAGCAGATGTTTACTTTAACAAAGCTATCGCCGTTGCAGGAAATGCAATTAACGGTTTGCCGGAACTGGCTCAGGATTTTACCGAGCAAAGCAAACAGACCTGGGCCATCAAAGTGTTGAAGAAGGGGCGCGAGCAAAGTCGGGAACCGCTGGCTTATGCCGGCGAACTGGCGCGCCTGTATGGTGCCGTCGGGCAAAAGGAAAACATGATCGACGAATTGCTGCACTGGGGACTCATCCCGGGCAATCGTGACAATGTGCAGGCCATTTTGCAGGACAACCTGAAAGACGCTGATCAGAAGATGCTGGAGACGGTTCTGTACAAGAAAGTGCAGGAAAATCCGAACGAGATGTTTTATACCGAGATGCTCGTCTGGTACCTAACGCAGAAGAAGGAGTTTTATAAAGCATTCATTCAGGAACGCGCCCTCGACAAACGCTTAAAATTGACCGGTGTTCGCGTTTATGACCTGGGAGCGGTTGCACTCCAGAACAAGGATTATAAGAACGCAGCGGCCATGTTTGAGTACGTAGCGAAGGAATATCCCCAGGGGCAGCTCTATCCGTTCGCCAGGCGGCTGGTGATCAAGGCCCGGGAGGAGCAGGTGAAGAACACCTATCCGGTAGATAACCTGGAAATCAGGAAGCTCATTGCCGATTATCAGAAGATGTTTCAGGAACTGGGCAAAAATAACCGGACGCTGGAAGCCCTCCGAAGCACCGCCAGCCTGTACGCGTTTTACCTCGATGAAAAAGACACGGCTTTAACGATTCTGCAACTGGCCACCGAAATCAGCAAAAACGAAAAAGGGTTTATCGACCGGTGCAAACTGGACATGGGCGATATCTACCTCCTGAAAGGCGAACCCTGGGAAGCCACGTTGCTGTATTCGCAGGTTGAAAAATCGCAAAAAGAAGAGTTGCTGGGCTACGAAGCCAAACTGCGGAATGCCCGGTTGCATTATTACAAAGGCGAATTTGAGCTGTCGAAAGATGTGTTAGACATTCTGAAACAAGCCACAAGCCGGGAAATTGCCAACGACGCCGGGGCGCTGAGTTTGCTCATTATGGACAACACCGGCATGGATTCGGATAGCAACGAAACCGCCATGAAAGAATACGCTTCCATTGAGCTGATGTTGTTCCAGAACAAAGTCGATTCGGCCGCGCTGGAACTCAATCAATTGTATGCCAAATACAAAGATCACAGTCTGGCCGACAACATTTTGTGGCTGCGGGCCAATACGCTGATCAAACAGAATAAGATCGATGAAGCTTTGCAGGATCTGGAAAAAATCTCGGCCAATTACGGAGAAGACGTGCTGGGCGACGATGCGCTGTTTCTAACGGCCAAAACGTACGAGGAGAACAAGCAGGATAAACCCAAAGCGATGGAACTCTACAACCAGCTTTTGCAGAAGTATCCGGGGAGTATTTTCGGAGCCGACGCCCGAAAGCGGTTTCGGTCCTTGCGGGGAGATACCATCAATTAATCAAAAAGACCCGCTTCTCGGCGGGTCTTTTTGATGTTCAGGCGGTTTGCAAAAGAAAATCTTTAAACTCCGCAAAATCAGCCTTCATTTTAAAACTGCTTTTCGGTCGGTTCATGAGTTCTTCCAAAGCTGCCGGAATATCCACAGGCGTGTGGATAACTGACTCGACCAGTTCTTTAAACTTGGCCGGATGAGCTGTAGCCAGCGTTATTCCACACACATCCGGGTTGGTTTGTTGATAACGTTGCAAACCGAGGTAACCCACTGCCGTGTGTGGGCACATCATGTAGTTGAATTGTTGATAAACAGCCGACATCGCTTGTTTGGTCTGTTCATCATCGAAAAAATATCCGGACAAAACGTGCTTCAACGTTTCAAAATTATCATCGAACAAGTGAGCCAACCGCACAAAATTGCTTGGACTTCCGACATCCATCGCGTTTGAAATCGTTTCGACAGACGGTTTTGGCTCGTATACGCCCGTTTCCAAATACTTCGGAACCACATAGTTCAGGTTCGTCGACGCAATGAACTGTTGAACGGGCAGGCCCATTTTGTAGGCTAACGCCCCCGCACTGAGATTGCCGAAATTGCCGCTGGGCGTCGAGAAAACCACCGGTTTTCCCAGATGCTTCACTTGTCCGTAGGCCCGGACGTAGTAAAAGCTTTGTGGGATCAGACGGAAGATATTAATGGAATTGGCCGACGCCAGGCTAAACTGCTGATTCAATTCAGAATCGGTAAAGGCGGTTTTTACCAGTGCTTGGCAGTCATCAAATGAACCGTCTACTTCAATGGCCGTAATGTTTTGACCCAGGGTCGTCAATTGCTTTTCCTGCAACTCACTGACCCGACCGGTGGGATACAATATCGTCACCTTGATACCTGGAACACCCAGAAAGCCCATGGCCACGGCGCCACCCGTATCACCGGACGTAGCGACCAGGATATGCACTTCCCGGTTCGATTTCTCCAGATAATAGCCCATCATGGCCGCCATATAGCGGGCGCCCACGTCTTTAAAAGCCAGCGAAGGCCCATGGAACAACTCCAGAACGTGCGTTTTTCCGTCTTCGAGCGCCACCACCGGCGTATCGAAAGGAAAAGCGTGGTGAACCAGTTCTTCCAGTTGAGCGGATGGAATAGCGTCTTTAAAAAGCGCCGAGCTGATTTGAAAGCCAATATCGGCCAGTGAGCCGCCGGAAATGGAATTGAAAAAATCCGCGCCCATCGCTGGGATCGTTTCCGGCATATAGAGGCCCCGGTCTGCTGGCAAACTTCGGAGCAACGCTTCTTCCATCGAAACCCGGACAGAAGGATTATTTGTACTGTAAAACTTCATGGTAAGGAGCTAAAAAATTGCCGCAAGTTACGAAACCCCAAACCGTTAAGCGAACAATTAAATCGACAAATGACAAAAACTGTGGTATAAACCAGTGGGAACCTAAATCGGTTACATTCAATTATCTAGATTAGCAGCTTCAAAAATCAACAAACGTATGTCAGTAGGCTTTTTTCAGGTTCCGATTCCACAAAATGAGCCGGTTAAAGAGTATCGTCCCGGTTCCGACGAGCGCGCAAAGTTAAAAGCCGCCCTCGCCGAGGCTTCTTCGAAAACCGTTGATATTCCGATGTACATCGGTGCAGACGAAGTTCGGACCGATGTTCAGAAGGAATTAGTTGCTCCGCATAACCGCCACCAGATTCTGGCGCATTTTCATGAAGGAGATCAATCGCATGTTGAACAGGCCATAACGGCGGCACTGAATGCGAAAGAGGAGTGGGCGAATCTGTCGTGGGAACACCGCGCCAGCATTTTTCTGAAAGCCGCTGAACTGCTGGCTGGACCGTATCGCTACAAAATCAATGCAGCAACGATGTTGGGTCAGTCCAAGAATGCTTATCAGGCCGAAATTGATTCGGCCTGCGAACTGATTGATTTTCTGCGATTTAATGTGCATTATGCCACGGAAATCTACAGCCAGCAGCCCAAATCGTCGGCTGGTGTCTGGAACCGTCTGGAATACCGTCCGCTGGAAGGCTTCGTCTTTGCCCTGACGCCGTTCAACTTCACCGCTATTGCCGGCAATCTGCCCACCGCGCCCGCTTTGTTGGGAAATACGGTGGTTTGGAAACCGGCTTACCAGCAAATCTATTCGGCACAGGTCATCATGGAAGTGCTGAAAGAAGCCGGCTTGCCCGATGGTGTCATTAATTTGATTTACGTGGATGGGCCATTGGCGGGGGAAGTGATTTTCAAACACCCGGATTTTGCGGGAATACATTTTACCGGTAGCACCGGTGTTTTTCAGCAGATCTGGAAAACGATTGGCGAGAACATCCATCGGTACAAATCCTATCCGCGCATTGTGGGCGAAACCGGCGGAAAAGACTTCGTATTGGTTCATGAGTCGGCCGATCCGAAAGCCGCTGCTACCGGCCTGGTTCGCGGAGCCTTTGAATACCAGGGGCAGAAATGCTCGGCGGCATCCCGGGCGTACATTCCGTCAACCCTTTGGGAACAGATCCGGGCGTACATCGTCGCCGATTTGCAGGCCATTAAAATGGGGAGTGTCGAAGATTTCGGGAATTTCGTCAACGCCGTCATTGACGAAAAATCCTTCGATAAAATCAGCAAATACATCTCTGATGCGAAAGCTGATCCGACCGTCGAAATCATTGCGGGAGGAAATGTGGACAAAACCGACGGGTATTTTGTGGAACCAACGGTGTTGGTTGCGGCCAATCCGCTGTATGTAACGATGTGTGAGGAAATATTCGGCCCGGTTTTGACCATCTATCTCTATCATCCCGATAATTTTGAACAAACCATCGAACTGGTCGATCAAACTTC
>NZ_OZ245776.1:3842500-3850000 GCF_965227735.1 Larkinella sp.
ACGGGGGCTGCCCTTAGTACGAGAGGACCGGGGTGGACTCACCGCTGGTGAACCGGTTGTTGTGCCCACGGCACGGCCGGGTAGCTACGTGGGGTTTGGATAAGCGCTGAAAGCATCTAAGTGCGAAGCCGGCCCGGAGATGAGTCTTCTATGAAGGACGTTAGAGACGATGACGTTGATAGGCGGCAGGTGCAGGGCGTGAGAGCGCTAGAGCCGAGCCGTACTAATGACCTGAAGGTCGCAGGATACGACGACTTGAGAGTGCTTGCAGCAGGTTT
This sequence comes from Larkinella sp., assembly GCF_965227735.1. Taxonomy (NCBI): domain Bacteria; kingdom Pseudomonadati; phylum Bacteroidota; class Cytophagia; order Cytophagales; family Spirosomataceae; genus Larkinella; species Larkinella sp. The sequence continues at coordinate 3,842,779 of NZ_OZ245776.1, forward strand.
GTGATTTCCTTTTTTCTTAAAGATACACACCAAGACACCAGCGTTGACAGATCAACCCGAATCCAAGCCGGGAAGCTAAGTCAACCCAAGAGCTGGGATGGTGGCAAGGGTGCGGGGGAACACCTCTTCCCATACCGAACAGAGCCGTTAAGCCCCGTTACGCCGATGGTACTGGAGTCACTTCCGGGAGAGTAGGTTGCCGCCACCACAGATTACAATGTACCCATCTCCATAAACCGAGATGGGTATACTTTTTTCTTTTTGATTTTTTATAAAATAATTACCTTTGCCTATCGGGGTGTAGCGCAGCTCGGTAGCGCGCTACGTTCGGGACGTAGAGGTCGTGGGTTCGAATCCCGCCACCCCGACTTAAAAAACATTTGTAACCATGCGTTTTGGATTGATATCTTCTAATCTTTGGTGGCGTTCTTCTTCAATCGAAGTTGAACAGTCAGCGCATGCTTTGTAAAACCGATCCTATTGGTTCTTTCGAAAGCCCACTGTTCAAACCAGTGGGCTTTTTTTGTTTTCTAACCATTTCCTTTTCAATTATGATTGCACCCTTTAAAGAACAAAAACCGGCCTTCAAGGTGACCAGCTCCTACCGTAAAATGCTGGCCGATACCTTGACACCTGTCAGTGTCTATCTTCGCCTGAGAGATAAGTTTGTCAACAGTATTCTGCTCGAAAGTTCAGATTACCACGGGAATGACAACAGCTATTCCTACATCTGTTTTGATCCCGTTGCCAAATTTGAATTTGATGGTAATTCTATAAAAATTGACTATCCAAACGCTACGTCAAAATGCGTCGAGATTTCTCCAAAAGATGACTTGCTGACGGAAATCGAAAACTTTAGAGCCGGATTTCAGTATCAGAAATTCCCGTTTCCGTTTATTACCAATGGCCTTTTTGGTCACATTGGCTACAATGCGGTTCAGTTTTTTGAAGATATTTCGTTGAAAGCGGATGGAGCCGAAAACGATGTGCCGCTGGTCGTTTACCAGGCATTTCGGTATGTAATTGCGATCAACCATTTTAAAGACGAACTCTATCTTTTTGAGCATTCGTATTTGGAAGAAGGTCAGGAGCCCGCTCCCCATAACCTTGATTACATTGAAACCCTCATTAAAAACCGCAATTTTCCGTCTTATTCCTTCCAAACTACGCAGGATGAGCAGTCTAATTTTACGGATGAGCAATTCCTGGAAATTATTCAAAAAGGAATTGACCATTGTCACCGGGGTGACGTATTCCAGATTGTGCTTTCCCGTAAGTTTTCTACCGCTTTTCGGGGGGATGAATTCAACGTCTACCGTGCTCTTCGTTCACTGAATCCGTCGCCTTATCTTTTCTATTTTGATTACGGCAATTATAAATTGTTCGGATCGTCGCCGGAAGCTCAGATTGTCATTAAGGGCCAGAACGCCATCATTTATCCCATTGCCGGCACCTTCCGTCGGACGGGTAATGATGTAGCGGATGCGGAATTGGCGCAAAAACTGCACAACGATCCGAAGGAAACCGCCGAGCACGTGATGCTGGTCGATCTGGCGCGCAATGACCTCAGTCGCAATTGTAAAACCGTTAAAGTCGAAACCTTCAAAGAGGTTCAGTATTACTCGCACGTCATTCACCTGGTGTCGAAAGTCGTGGGTGAACTGGATGAGAATACAAAACCGTTGCGGATTGTAGGCGAGACCTTTCCAGCCGGAACCTTGTCGGGCGCTCCCAAGCACATGGCAATGCAGTTGATTGATCGGTACGAAAAAACGAGCCGTGGTTTTTACGGCGGGTGCATTGGTTTCATGGATTTTAGTGGCGATTTCAACCAGGCGATCATGATCCGGACGTTCCTCAGCAAGAACAATACGTTACATTATCAGGCTGGTGCCGGTGTGGTTGCCAAATCGAATCCGGAAAGTGAATTGCAGGAAGTACATAACAAATTGATGGCCTTGCGGACGGCCATGAAACAGGCTGAAACAATCTAAAACAACGGTTTTTATGAAAGTGCTGGTTATCGATAACTACGATTCGTTTACCTACAACCTCGTCTACATCCTTCGTGAGTTGGGCCATACCGTTGATGTGTATCGGAATGACAAAATTTCGCTGGAAGAGGTAGATGCTTATGACAAAATATTGTTGTCGCCCGGTCCCGGAATTCCGTCGGAAGCGGGGATTATGCAGGAAATTATTCGAACCTATGCGCCTACCAAAAGCATTTTAGGCATTTGCCTCGGCCACCAGGGAATCAGCGAAGCGTTTGGTGCGACGCTGGAAAACATGACAGATGTCTACCACGGCGTTGCGCATCGGACTTTTGTGGAAAATACCTCCGAGCGGTTGTTCAATGGATTGCCAAAAGAGTTACTGGTGGGGCGGTATCACTCCTGGACGGTTATTCCCGAAAGCATTCCGGCCGAGTTGACGGTTACGGCGGTCGACGAAGAAGGGCGGGTGATGGGTGTGGCTCACAAAGAATATGACGTGCGGGGCGTTCAGTTTCACCCCGAATCGGTGTTAACGCAGCACGGAAAACAGATGCTGGAAAACTGGTTGAATCGTTAACATAACAATCGCATTCTATTTCGATACCTTCATGAAAGAAATACTGAATCACCTGTTTGAATACAAGACCCTTACCAAAGAAGAAGCCCGGCGGGTGCTGATCGGAATCAGTACCGGACAATACAATACCTCGCAAATTGCTGCTTTTTTGACGGTTTACATGATGCGAAGTATTACCGTCGAGGAATTGGAAGGCTTTCGCGATGCGATGCTGGAACTGTGTCTGGCTGTCGATTTGTCGGAATATGACGTTATGGACCTGTGCGGAACCGGTGGCGATGGCAAGGATACCTTCAACATTTCAACCTTGTCGGCTTTTGTCGTGGCGGGTGCCGGGCAGCGGATTACCAAACACGGCAATCACGGCGTTTCGTCCATGTGCGGATCGTCGACGGTGATGGAATTTCTGGGCTACCGGTTTACGAATGACTATGATGTGCTGCGGAAAAAAGTCGAAACCGCCGGTATTTGTTTTCTGCACGCACCCCTCTTCCACCCGGCGATGAAAAATGTCGGGCCGATTCGGAAAGAATTGGGTGTAAAGACATTTTTTAACGTTTTGGGGCCGATGGTGAACCCGGCTTTCCCGAAAAAACAGCTCGTCGGCGTGTTCAGTCTTGAATTAGCCAGATTGTATGCGTATCTTTATCAGCAAACGCCTAAGCGGTTTATGATCCTACACGCTCTGGATGGCTATGATGAAGTGTCGTTGACCGGCGTCTTTAAAACGATCACCGCACACGCTGAGCAAGTGCTGACTCCGCACCAAATCGGTTTGCCCCAACTTCAGCCTGAACAATTGGCCGGGGGTAAGTCCGTCGAAGATTCTGCCCGTATTTTTATGAATGTGTTGAACAACGAAGCAACTTCTGCCCAAACGGATGCGGTTATTGCCAATGCCGCAATGGCTCTGGTAGCCGCCGAACGGGCGAAAACCGTTGAGGAAGGCATTCAGCAGGCGCGGGAATCGCTGGAAAGCAAGCGGGCGTTGGACAGTCTTAAAAAATTGCTGGCGGCTTAAGGCTTAAAGTAGGAGTAAATCGGTTGTAAAGAATATTACAAAGTGCAATACCACCGGAATAAAGAATAGAATGGACGTACTTGAACGGATTATTGAGCGCAAGCGAACCGAAGTAGATTATCAAAAAACCGTCGTATCCCAACGGGAACTGGAACAACGGCCGCTTTTCAGTCGGCAGTCGTTGAGTGCTCATGACGCGCTTCGGCGACCCGGTTCATCGGGTATTATTGCCGAATTCAAGCGAAAATCTCCTTCCAAAGGCATCATCAACGATCAGGTTCTGGTGGCCGACACCACGGCGGGTTACGTCCGGGCCGGTGCCGCCTGTCTGTCGGTTTTAACGGACGAGCCTTTTTTTGGCGGTACGTCCGCCGATTTGATCCAGGCGCGACAGGCCAATCCATCCACCCCGATTATCCGGAAAGATTTCATCATCGATCCGTACCAGATTGTAGAAGCCAAAGCAATCGGTGCGGATTTTATTTTGCTCATTGCCGCTTGCCTTACCCCCGCACAAGTTCAGAATTACAGTCAGGTTGCGCACGATTTAGGGCTGGAAGTGCTGCTCGAAGTCCACGATGAGGAGGAATTGGCCAGCCATCTGACCGAAACCGTCGATCTGGTGGGTGTCAATAACCGCAATCTGAAAACGTTTGTGACCGACCTTTCAACTTCCGTCCGGCTTTCAACCTTGATTCCTGAGTCGTTCGTCAAAATTTCCGAAAGCGGTTTGCAGCAGGCCGAATCCATTCTGGCGCTTCAGCAAGTCGGTTATCAGGGCTTTCTGATCGGCGAAACGTTTATGAAAACCGCCGACCCGGCACAGGCTTTGCAGCACTTACTCGATGAATTGAACCAGTTGCATCCATTATCTCAAAAACACTATATCGTATGAAAGTAAAAGTCTGTGGAATGCGGGATTCCGACAACATCCGTGATTTGCTCGCCCTGGCACCCGATTTTATGGGATTTATTTTTTACGACAAATCACTGCGGTTTGTTGGTGAAGAATTGGACGCTGAACTATTGAAATCATTTCCGCGCAGCACGAAAAAAGTGGGTGTATTTGTCAACGCCAGCCCGGATTATATCCTGCGCAGCGTGAAAAAGTACGACCTTCAATACGTGCAGTTGCACGGAACCGAGACGCCCGACTTCTGCCGGAATCTGCGAAACCGGGGTGTTAGCGTCATCAAGGCCTTTTCGGTTGATGGAACGTTCAACTTCAGCATGCTGAACAATTACAAACCGTCCTGCGATTTCTTTTTGTTTGATGCAAAAGGCGATCAGTTTGGCGGCAACGGCATCTCGTTCGACTGGAGTCTGATGAATCGCTACGATAACGACAAACCGTTTTTTATCAGTGGCGGCATCGATGCGGAAAGTCTGGACGCCCTGGATAAACTCAAACACCTGAAGCTGTATGGCGTCGATATCAACAGCAAAGTGGAAATGAGTCCCGGTCTGAAAGACATCGAACTGGTCAAAGCGATCATCACCGGACTGAAACCCATCGAAGAAGAGGAAACCGTCGCTTAACCCGAAAACTATTGAGATATTTATACATTCAGAGACCGCATTTTGCGGTCTTCCAGGCTTTTCTGCCTTATTTAAATAGATAGTAATCGAAAATTGCCCGGTAATCGGTGCGGTTCTACAGTTACTGCATACTTGTTTTTGAGTACAATGGAAACTACAGAAGTAAAATCAGCTTTTCAGGTCGACGAACGGGGATACTACGGCACATTCGGTGGCGCATTCATTCCGGAAATGCTTTATCCAAACGTAGAGGAACTACGCCAAAATTATCTTTCTATAATTTCCGATCCGGCTTTTCAACAGGAATGGCGGGATTTACTGACCGATTATGTGGGTCGTCCAACCCCGCTTTTTCATGCCCGTCGCCTGTCAGCCGCTTACAATACAACGATTTACCTGAAGCGTGAAGACCTGTGTCATACGGGTGCTCACAAAGTCAACAATACCGTCGGCCAGATTCTGGTAGCCCAGCGATTGGGTAAAAAACGGATCGTCGCCGAAACTGGTGCGGGCCAGCACGGCGTTGCCACGGCGACGGTTTGCGCTCTGATGGGGCTGGAGTGTATTGTTTATATGGGTAGCATCGACATGGAGCGCCAGAAGCCCAACGTCGATCGGATGCGGATGCTGGGAGCAACCGTTGTTCCGGCCACAAGCGGAAGCCAAACCCTGAAAGATGCGACAAACGAAGCCATGCGGCATTGGATCAATAATCCGGTCGATACACATTACGTGATCGGTTCGGTCGTTGGGCCGCATCCCTATCCCGACATGGTTGCTCGTTTTCAGTCGATTATTTCCGAAGAGACCCGCAAGCAATTGCTGGAAAAAACCGGTCAGGCCAACCCCGATTATGTCATTGCCTGCGTGGGTGGAGGGAGTAATGCCGCCGGTGCTTTTTACCATTATCTGGACGAACCGTCGGTGAAACTGATTGCCGCCGAGGCCGCCGGTCAGGGTGTACAGTCGGGCCATTCTGCCGCGACAACCGCCCTGGGAAAACCCGGCATTTTGCACGGAAGCAGTACCATCCTGATGCAAACCGAAGACGGTCAGGTCGTTGAACCGTATTCAATTTCGGCCGGTTTGGATTATCCCGGTATTGGACCCTTACACGCTCATTTGTTTTCATCCGGCCGGGGTTGGTTTTACGCCATCACCGACGAGGAAGCGCTGGAATCGGCCTTTGAACTGAGCCGTCTGGAAGGAATCATTCCGGCCCTGGAGTCATCACACGCCTTAGCCTGTTTATCCAAACTGAAAGCTCGCCCGGACGAAACCGTCGTCATTTGCCTTTCAGGCCGTGGCGATAAAGATTTAGCCGCCTACACGACGCGTCTTCCGGAATAACCATCCCATATACTCTGTAATCTTCCGCCAGGTAAAAGCTGGCGGGAAAGCATTCCATTCCCTAAAGAATACTGCCATGAACCGCATTACTGAATTGTTTCAAAAGAAGTCCGAACAGATTCTGAACGTTTATTTCACCGCCGGTTTTCCTCAACTGCACGATACCGCAACGATTTTGGAGACCTTGCAGGAAGCCGGTGTTGACCTGATCGAGATCGGAATGCCGTATTCGGATCCGGTCGCCGATGGAGAAACCATTCAGCAAAGCAACCAGAAGGCGCTACAGAACGGGATGTCGCTGCGGGTTCTGTTCGAGCAACTGCAGGGAATTCGGCAGAAAGTTCAGGTGCCAATTCTATTGATGGGCTATCTAAATCCGGTCGTTCAGTTCGGAGTGGAAGCATTTTGCCGGAAATGTGCCGAGGTGGGTGTCGATGGAATCATTGTGCCGGATCTGCCAATTGATGTATACGAACGGGCGTACAAGGCCATTTTCGATCAGTATGGTTTGCAAAATATCTTCCTGATAACGCCCCAGACGACTGAAAACCGCATTCGCCAGATTGATCAGTTAACGAATGGGTTCATCTACATGGTCTCATCGGCCAGTACGACAGGCTCACAAAAGGGAATCACGGACGAAATGAAAGCCTATTTCAGCCGGATCGAAGCCATGAAAATAAAGAATCCGCGCTTGATTGGTTTCGGAATTCAGGATTATTCAACTTTTCAAACGGC